>NZ_QLYR01000009.1 GCF_003268275.1 Hydrogeniiclostridium mannosilyticum | reverse complement strand
GAAGACGATATGATATTTGCAATTCCACGTCGTATGCGTTAAACTATTCATGTCGTTCATTTCGAATGACCTCCCTTTGCTTTTGTCGTGCAGTTGGCAGACCGCACTTCTATTTTAGCAAAGGGAGTTTTTTTGTCTACATCATCGGCATAAGCCTTCTTTTGAACCACTCGCCTAGCGAGTGGTTTTCTCCATACAATAAAATAACGTTGCCCATTTATGCGAGATGGGCAACGTTATTAAAGCATATTAATATATAGACTTTTCTTTATTGACGTATCATTCGATACCCAACGCCAATATGAGTTTGAATATATTGCGGCGCAGAAGGGTTTTGCTCAATCTTTTTCCGCAAGGTTGCCATAAACACCCGCAAAGAAGGTGTATCCGATGCGGATGCATTTCCCCAGACTTCTTTCAAAATATAATTATGCGTTAAAACTTTTCCGGTGTTTTTGGCAAGGACACAAAGCAATTTGTATTCGATAGGCGTCAAATGAATTTCGTTCTCACTCATATAAGCGCAGCCGGCAGCAAAATCAATGGTTAAATCTCCATTGCGGTACACATTGGTTTGTACTTGGGAGGCGGCCTCATCCGCCCTGCTTCTGCGCAAGGCAACACGAAGGCGAGCCAAAAGTTCATCAATACTGAACGGTTTTGTCAAATAATCATCAGCCCCGGCATCTAAGGCTTCTACTTTATCCTGATCTTCACTTCTGGCACTTACTACAATAATGGGCACATTACTCCAACCCCGCACTTTTTGGATAATTTCAACTCCATCCATATCCGGCAGCCCTAAATCCAAAATAATAACATCTGCATTATAAGAAACGGCATCCAAAAGCGCGCCTGTCCCATTTTTCGCAGCATGATACTGATAATCCTGTGTATCCAATGTCGTTCGTATCAGGTTAGTGATAGCAGGATCATCCTCTATCACTAGAATCTTCGGTTTATACATGATCGAAATTCACTTCCTCTAAAGGTAATGTAAAAGAGAATACCGCACCATGCGGTTTATTATCACTGACAGAAATTTTTCCCCCATGAGCATCTATAATAGACTTACATAAGCTTAAACCCAGGCCTAACCCTCTGCGGCTGTCCGCTTTGCCAATATCTGCCGTGTAAAACATATCAAATAAATGCAGCTTGGATTCATCTGAAATGCCCGGTCCGTCATCCGCAATGCAGATCCGCACCATTTTTTTCTCTTTCTTTGCCGATAAGCAGATATGAGAACCTTCTGGCGTATATTTGATGGCATTGTTTACAATGTTGATAATCACTTGGACAATCAATCGTACATCCATTTTCGCCATCAAAAGATCGTCCGCAAGTTCTACTGATATCTCATGTTCAGATGCTTTTCGGTCCACATGGGAGACCGCCTCTCGAAATACATCGTCGATTAGTTCCGCATTCATCTGGAGATGCATTGTTCCATTTTCGATCCGTGTAATGGACAATAAATTCTCTGTAAGGTTTACAAGCCACATCGAGTCGTCATAAATAGAACTATATATCTCCTGTTTTTTGCTTTCATCTAACAAAATACTTTTCTCCATCAGGACGCCCGCATTTCCGCTGATACTGGTAAGCGGCGTGCGAAGATCATGAGAAATCGCCCGCAATAAATTGGAACGAAGGCGCTCCCTCTGCGTTTCCATTTCAATCGCCTGTTTTTCAGCCCGAAGCCTTCGACGTTCCAAAATCAATCCACATTCGTTTAGAAGAGAAATCAGCAAATTTTTCTCGAACACGTCCAATTGCGGGTAATATTTTGACGGAATTCCTATTACGCCCATAACTTCCTGGTTTCCTCGAACAGACAAATACAGATTTTGTGCGTGAGAGAGTGTGTTTGTGGTTGCTCCAGCGTGCTTGTTGTTTTTTACAACCCAGTCAGCAACCCCTATTTCTTCCGGAGTCAATGCCCCGATAAATTTATTTGTTTCCGACTGAGGATAAACCTTAAAATCAAGCTCTTTTCCTTTTATAGCCAGAGAGTACAAAATTGGCCGATCCAGAAGCGCCCTTATCTGTTCTGCTGCAAAGGCAATAATTTCCTGTTCGTCCCGCCCTTGCTGCATTTTTTGACTGCTATTCATTAGAAGCTCCATATAGTAAGCTTTTTGGGCAGATTGCCGGGCTTGTTTTTTTACACGGGTTGCCAATGAGCTCGAAATAATACTTGCCGCCAGCATAATCAAGAAGGTAACCGGATAGTCGGGATCTGTTACTTCTAATGTGAATCTTGGAATAGTAAAAAAGAAATTGAAGGAGATGACGCTAAGCAAGGATGCAAGCGCGCCGTATAAATGGCCGTGCGTCCAAATTGCAGTGAGTAAAACACCCAGAATATACACCGTAATGATATTTGCTTCTCGAAGACCGGCAATGTAAAATCCAAAGCTGATCATTGTTGCGCACAATGTGATCAGTATTGCTTTCAACAAATCGGTCCACTTAAATTTTTGTTCCTCTTTTCGAAGTAAATTAAATTTTTTCTTATAGAAAGACTGAGCATCCGGAATGATATAAATATCAATATCTCCAGCTAATTTTGTCAATTTATCTGCTAATGTCTTACTCCGTAGAAATATTGTGGATTTGTGATTTGTTCTTCCCAGAACAATTTTCGTAATACCGCTAACCTTGGCATATTCCGCAATTTGTACAGCCGGGTCATCGCCATAAACAGTGGCAATTTGAGCGCCTAATTGTTCTGCAAGCCGAAGATTATCCCTTAATCTTTTTAAGCTCTCGCCCTTCAACTCTTTTGTTTCGGGAGTTTCAACAAACAAAGCTGTAAAGCCACTATGGAAAGCCTCCGCCATACGGGCAGCTGTTCGGATGACCTTTGCATTTGAAGGAGAGCTTGAAAGACAAATTAAGATATGCTCTCCAGCTTTTGCAACAGTTTCATTTCCGCTTTTTTGCGCATTCCGGCTTAACCGATCGGCGGTACGCCGTAAGGCTATTTCACGAAGTGCAGCCAAATTATCTCTCGTAAAGAAGTGATTAAGCGCACGGGAAGCCTGATTTTTGCGATATACCTTCCCCGACTGCAGCCGGGCAATTAAATCATCTGGTTCGATATCAACCAATTCAACTTGATCTGCAGAGTCAAACACAGAGTCAGGAATTCGTTCGCTGACGGCAATTTGTGTAATAGAGGCCACTAGGTCATTAAGAGATTCTAAATGTTGAACATTAACTGTTGTATAAACATCGATACCAGCTCTCAAGAGCTCCTCAACATCTTGATAACGTTTAGTGTGGCGGCACCCTGCCGCATTACTGTGCGCTAATTCATCTACAAGTATTATTTGGGGATGACGCTTAAGAGCGGTATCTAAATCAAATTCTTTTATTTTAATGCCTTTATAAGTAACCTCTTTGTTGGGAAGCTGTTCTAATCCTTCAAGCAGTGCAAGCGTATCGGGTCTGGTGTGACGCTCAATATACCCAACTACAATATCGCTCCCTTGCTTTTTCGCCTGATGTGCCGCTTTAAGCATAGCGTAGGTTTTACCGACACCTGCTGCATAGCCAAAGAAAATCTTCAGACTCCCTTGTCTTTGACTGTCTATATGCCCTTTATAAGCAACCTCCATATTTTCCAATGTTGCCTCACCCCATTTTTCTATTCTTTTTAATTATACCATAGCTGGGCTTTTTTTGATGTAAAGAAGACGTCTGAAGCATTAAGATTATATTAATAACATAACTCTTGTTTACAGTATTTTAAAGAACTATAAAGAAAAATCAAACACAAGGATGGGAAGTCATCAGATGGCTGACAGTGTATCCGCTCCACGGGCTTTCCACCCTCTGCATGGTTCTTATGCAGCCGCCCTCATTGGCTGCGGACGGTTTAAAACGAACAACGTCCGTTCTCGGCCGGGCGGGAGTATCTTTAACCTTACCGCCTGTTATGGCCTTCTGCTGGCAGCCATCCAGCAATCATAGCAAAGGGGAACCGCTCACGGGGAAAAGACAGCCAGGCAAAATAGCAGCATTCAAGGTAATTCTGCTTCTATGTTCCCCCGGACTCATGGCGCATTTTGCTAAGGCAGCTCGGCTTGTAAGGCCAGCGGCAAGAACAGGTCTAATGAATGGGTATTTAGTTTTCAAGGTTCCAGGGACAAGAAAATACCCCCTCGTTTTCCACGCCGAAAAACAAGGGGGGCTGATAACCTGAATTTATAAATTTTCCAAAAATAAATAGCTTCATGTATTTCTTTATCCTTTCATTTTTAAATTTAGATTTGTTATTCCGTAGGCAATCGCCCATTATCATTCCATTCGCCATACATAACTCTCGCCTTTGTATTGTCCAAAAGTTTCTGTAAGCGGCTCTGGAACAGTTTCGGCTGCTTTTTCTTAATCTGAATTGTATCAATTCTCACACGCTGATAAAGCGGGGGGAAATTTTGAAAATTCGCCCAAATTTCTGCGTCAGCTTGCAATGCGCCTAAAATATCTTTATCAATCACAAATCCCTTCTCAGTCATATCAGGCAACATAGCGCGTCCCGCATCTGTCATTCGCCCTAATCGTTCCATTCTGCGGCAGCGTTCTTTATTCAATTCAGACCATAGGCCTCCCTTTCTACGAGGGGCTAACCTTTGTGCCGTTATTTCGTTATCTATTTTCTTTGTGGTGCTATCAATCCAGCCAAAACACATTGCTTCTTCAACTGCGTCTATATACCAAAATGTTTTATCAGCAACTGGTCGTCCTCGCTTTACAACTACCCAACATTCGGATTCTTTATTATAGTTTTCCAAAAGCCATTGCCGCAATTCGTCTCGATTTTTAGCTGGCAATAAATTTTTAAAATCCATTTCGTTTATCCTCTCAAATTCTCATTTATCCCATTATTTTATTCATAATTATATCACGTAATCATTAACTTTTCTATCAATTTCCCTTTATGTTACGGAACCGAGGGGCTGGTGTCTGTCAAATTCTTTTGTAATACTTTACCGTACACGAGCATTCAGTCACGGCTTCTCCCTCCTCTCTCGGTGCTGCCAACACCCTACTGGTTCAGCAGCTGTGTTAATTTCTCCCGGTGCTTTCGGCCGGCGCCCAGCAAAAGCAAATTTTCCCTCCCCATTCGGCATTTTATTTCCTGTCCTATTGTGCCGTATTGGGGGAGGCTTTCAAAAATGTCCCGGTTAGTAATTGCTGGGGTATAGCCTTTTGGCACCCGTCCGTATCGCGGGTGTTTGTCTGTTTCGTTCCTCCGCCGGGGACTCGTTAAAAATGTGGGTGGAAAGATAGAAGGCCCCGCATATTTTCTATTGCTTTTCCTGTTTGCTTGTGGTATGGTGTTTTATGTATTATTATGTCTTTAGGAAAGGAACCACGCCTACCATGAAGAAAAACAAACTTGTTGCTCCTGTTTTAAAATGGGTAGGCGGCAAAAGACAGCTTATAGAAACGTTTTCTCCACTATTGCCAAAGAGGATAACGTCCTATTGTGAACCATTTGTCGGCGGCGGAGCGTTGCTTTTTCACTTGCAGCCTAATACGGCCTATGTCAATGATATTAATAAGGATTTGATTGGCGTTTATGGCGTTATTAAGCAAAACGTTGACGGCCTGATAGAAGAATTAAAAAAACACAAGAACGAAGCCGATTATTTTTATTCTGTTCGCAATTGGGATAGAGATAAGGAAAAATATCAATCTCTATCAGATGTTGAAAAGGCGGCACGCATTCTATATTTGAACAAAACTTGCTATAATGGCCTTTACCGCGTTAATAACGCCGGTGAGTTTAATTCTCCGTACGGATATTACCGTAACCCCAATATTGTAAATGCACCTGTGCTGCGTGCTGTCAGCGCATATTTTAACGCAGCGGACATTCATTTTTCCTCCATAGATTATTCAGAGGTCTTGTCAAGCATAAAAAAGGGAACTTTTGTTTATATCGACCCGCCCTATGACCCGGTTTCGGAAACTGCGAGCTTTACAGGATATGCAAAAGGCGGTTTTTCCAAGAATGAACAAATACGTTTACGCCAATGCTGTGATGAATTGAACAGGCGGGGTATAAAGTTCATGCTTTCAAACTCTGCCACACCTTTCATCATGGAACAGTATGCAGGCTATAATATAACTGTTGTACAGGCAAAACGCGCCGTAAACTCTGTAGGCAGCAAGCGCGGCGGCGTTGATGAAGTGGTAGTGCGAAATTATGAATAATAGAAATTTGAATAATGCCGCATGGGAACGGCTATTCGACAAATATGATATTTTGCGCCATGTTGAAAGCGAAGGTTTCTTTAATATTTCCGCCACGCAAATTAAAGAATTTCGCGAACCCCGTTTAATGGCAAAATTCGACCATACGAGCAGCCTGCCCCAGCTGTTTGCAAGCAACAGGTTAGCCATTTTGCCCATAACCCGCGGCGACTATATAATTGCGCATTTTGACGCATACCATAAATTTGAAACAGGCACCTTGCCGGTAACAAAGGTGTCTTTACCTCCCCATATTCAAAGCTTAGACAGCAATAATATCCCAAGTGAGGCAATCTCATTAAACTGTGCGGTTGCCTCTGGAATTATAGCTGACTTTATGGAAGACAGCGGCATTGTAGCTACCGTTTCAGGCCGCATGGGTTCGGGCTCTTTTTCGTTTAACATCAAAGATACAAAAACCGGTTGTTTTCATCAGGTCGCCGTGAATAATTCACAAATTGAAATTGATGCAGCATATGAAGGCATTTCATCCTTAGCCCTGTTTGAAGCGAAAAGAGATCTTTCGGAAGATTTTCTAATAAGGCAATTATACTACCCGTTCCGTGTGTGGCAAAGCCGCGTTACAAAACCAGTAAGGCCCATTTTCCTTGTTTATTCTAATGGAATTTACAGATTATTTGAATACGCATTTGAAGATCCTCATCATTACTGCTCCCTGCAATTGGTAAAGCAAAAAAACTATTCTGTTGAAGACACCGCGATTTCCATGTCTGATATTCAATCGGTTTTAGAAAACGCTATTGTTGTTGACGAGCCCAAGGTGCCTTTCCCTCAGGCAGATAAATTTGAAAGAATTATCAATCTTTGCGAACTTGTCAGTATGCAGGAATTAAGCAGAACCGATATAACAGAAAGATACGACTTTGACGCAAGACAAACCAACTATTATACGGACGCTGCCCGTTATTTAGGATTGCTTGAAAAGAAAAAAGAGAGCGGAACGCCAATGTATTCCATAAGCGAAGCCGGACAGCGCATATTGAATTTAGGTTTTAAACAACGCCAATTGGCGTATTGCAACCGCATATTGTCGCACAAGGCCTTCAACATGTCTCTGCGTTTATACCTGCAAGCAGGCGCAATGCCCGCTACAAATGACATAATCCGTATCATGAAGCAGTCAAACCTTTACCAAGTAGAAAGCGACAGCACATATGAACGCCGTTCGTCAAGTATTAAGGGTTGGGTAAACTGGATAATTGCACTTACAAACAAATTATAATGTATAAACGGCAGAGGCAGCATGCATTTGCCGTTTGCGTTTTATTGGTTCGTTTTCGCTTTATCCGTCTGCTGCAATGGCGCGCCAGGCCCTGTTTATACCCTTCATAAGCCTCCGTATGCTTCTGGCGTACAGAAAATTATTATTTAACCGCGTTCCGGTTTGTTCCGTTATGTCTCATAACGGAACAAGCATAGAAAATCGATCGTTTCCAAAAAACAGAAAAACATGGCGTAGATCTAAGTGACACTACGCCATGTTTTTAATAAAGCTTTCTTATTGGGCATTGCAAAATAAACTGTACAGCTCTGAGGTTTATTATGCATGCTTTCCGGCGGTAAAGCACATGCGGTAGGGCTGAACGCCTGCATGCCCGCTCGGGAAGGCTTGCCAGGCCCTCAGTCCATTTCTCCAAGACGGCGCAGCCAGTACTCCCGCATGGAAAAGCCGGACTGCTCCGTGACCTCTTTACCTAAGAAAGCCGGGGGCTCAAAGGCCATTGCCGCCTCTTTGGTGGGAAATTCCACCTCTGCATACCAAAACGCCGGCGGCCGGTCCCGGTCAACGCAGTTGCACTCCAGCTTAAGCCCGCCCGGCAGTTGGTATACCCGCTGAATTTTTTCAATCATCGGCCCCTCCAGCAGGCCCGCCAGCTCCTCAAACTGTTCCCGGCTCAATGGAAGCTCAATTTCCTTTCGTATAAGGCTGCCCTCTCCCTTAATGCACAGTACACAGCTGACTGCATCCGCCGTTTGTGTACGCCGGATGCGGACCACCGGGGCGGTGGCAAGGTAGCCCTGCCACATGCGCTTTTCCTCCCAAACCGGCAGCTCCGGAAAGGAATCGATTAAAAATTTCCGCTCTATTTCCAGCATGATGATTCTCCTCACTAGGGGGCAAATTTCGCGCCTGTCGCCTCGGCAAAAGTGACGGCGAGCTCCAGGTCAATCCGCGCGGCCTTCAATTTAACCGCGGAAATATCCACCCCGCGCATGGTACTGTCGCGCAGGTCGCTTCCCTGAAAGCTGGCGTTTGCCAGCTGAGCGCCATCAAACCGGCAGGAGCGGTAGGCGCCGTTTTCAAAGCGGCACTCCCGTAGGTCCGCCCCCTCAAAGCTCACGCCGGACAGCCTCATACGGCTAAAGTCGAGCTCCCGTAAATCCGTATAGGACCAATCTCCGCCCTTAATCAATACCCCGGCGCAACTTGCACCCGCAAAGCTGCTTCCCGTCATCTTGCACTGGTGAAATTCAGCGGCAAAAAAGCCGCTGTAGGGAAACGTACAGTTCACGAACGCGCAGTTCTTCAGCAGCACGCCATTCAGCTTACAGGCATTAAAAACGCAGGCCTCAAAGGTACAATACTCCAGCAGTGCATCCGAAAAGTCCACCAGCTCAAACCGGCAGCCGGACAGCACCGTATGGTCAATATCCTGGCAGGAGAAATCCTGCCCGCTGCATATATTTTCCCGAAAGCGAAACGGCCCCGGGGAGCGCTCACAGGCTGGCATATAGCTCCGCTATTTCCTTCATTCGCTTGGGAATTTCGATATGCTGCGGGCACACCCGGGTACATGCGCCGCAGGATTTGCAAGCCGCGGCCTGATGCTCCGCGCCCAGCCGCTCATATTCTGCCTTAAAGCCGGCAGCGTCGCCGGAAATAGCGTACTGATTATACAGCCTGAAAACCGCCGGAATATCGACTCCAAAGGGGCAGTCCATACAATAGCGGCAGCCGGTGCAGGGCACCGTCTTATTTTTTCTATAGGTATCTACCGCATGCTCCACAATTTGGTATTCTTCCCTGGAGAGCGGCCGAAAATCCGTCATCGTCGCAACATTGTCCTGCACCTGCTCCATATTAGACATTCCGCTCAACACCGTCAGGACGTTCGGCAGAGAGGCCGCATAGCGAACCGCCCAGGATGCGACGCTCCGCTCGGGCTCAGCCTGCTTGAAAATGGCATCGGATTCCGGGCACAGGCTGGCAAGCGCGCCGCCGCGAACCGGTTCCATGACAATGACCTGGATTCCGTTCTCCGTCAAGATTTCATACTGCGTTTTTGCATCCTGCATCTCCCAGTCCAGATAGTTCAGCTGGATTTGGGCAAAGTCCCATTGATGTGCGGCAACAATGGTGCGCAAAACCTCCGGCTTATCGTGAAACGAAAAGCCCAAACGGCATATCTTTCCTTCTTTTTTCATTCTCTGCAGAAAATCATAAACATGCAGCTTCTCGATCCGCTCAAAATGATCTTTATTTAATGAATGGCAAAGATAAAAATCAAAATAGTCAACCTGGCATTTAGCAAGCTGTTCATTGAACACACGCTCGACCTCCGCCTCATCTTTGCACATCCACACCGGCATCTTGCTGGCGAGGCAATAGCTCTCACGGGGATATTTTTTCAGCGCGGGCCCAATAAAGGGTTCAGACGCGCCGCCATGGTACATATAGGCCGTATCAAAATAGTTGACCCCATGGCTATAGGCATAGTCGACAATTTCCTGTGCCCGGGCCTTGTCAATTTCCTCCGTGTCCGGCCCCACCTTGGGCAGCCTCATACAGCCCAGCCCCAGAAGCGAAACCTCAAGGGCCGTGCTCTTATACCGTCTTTTTTCCATTGCTTTCCCTCCAACAACTTCAAATATTTTTATGTGTCGTTTACAACCTTCCGGGCATCATCTCTTCTGTGTCTAAAATAATAGTAACCGGCCCGTCATTCTGCAGGGACACCTGCATGTCCGCTCCAAAGCGCCCCGTTTGAACCGGGACGCCACATTCCGCCAGCCGCTTGACAAACTGCTCATAAAGCGGCCTGGCATGTTCCGGCCTGGCCGCCCCGGTAAAGGCCGGCCGCCGGCCATGGCGGCAATCGGCGCAGAGCGTAAACTGTGAAACCACCAAGGCCTCACCGCCCACGTCCAGCAGAGAGCGGTTCATTTTTCCTTGGCCGTCCTCAAAAATCCGCAGCTGCGCACATTTCTGTGCCAAAAATTCCGCTTCGCTAACCTGGTCCGCCGGAACGACTCCCAATAAAATCATTAGGCCCTGCTCGATTTGAGCACACCTTTCGCCTGTAACCTCTACACTCGCCCGCTGGACCCGCTGTAGGACCGCCTTCACCGCTCCACCTCCAAAAGCCCGGTGTGAACTCATTCCCTTCGCCTATGAGCCCAAACCGTCATTTATAAAGAAAGAACACTTATCCAAAAGTGTTCTTTCGCTAAGTACATCTAAAAATATTATAGCAAGCAAACTTATGAAATACAATACCCTTATCAAAATAACCGGGCGCCTGTCCCATTTAAGCCGTACCTGGACCCAGGAAATAAAGGCTAAGCACGGCTGTGCCTGTGTGAGCGCCGTTCAATCCATCATTCTTTTCTTTAGTCCAATGGTAACCCTCGACAAATTTTTTGCGCATAAACGGAATGACGACAAAACTACTGCCAAAAGCAACCGCGCAGAGGGTAAACATAAAGGAAAATAATTTCCAGTCAAAATTTTTCTCGCGCCCGCGCTGCCCTTCAAGCCTTCAAGGCCTATAGCGCCAGCCTTCATCGCCATCATATATCATTCTTCTGGTCATCCCGCCGTCTATTGTAAGGTTTGCCCCGGTGATGAAGCTGTTTCTCTCATCACACAGGAACAGAACAGCACGGGCTATGTCATCCGGGTCTCCTACCCGCCCCGCGGGATGCTGCTCCTTATCCGCGCGGGAATACAAAGGCTTGTAGCCGGGGTCGTGGCAGGCCCCCACATCGATCCAGCCCGGAGAAACCGCGTTCACCCGTACCCTGCCCGCCAGGCTCACCGCCAGGCCGTGTGTTAATGCTGCAATTCCACCCTTTGCCGCAGTGTAGCTTTCTGTGTCCGCCTGTGACATTGACGCCCGTGTGGAGCTGATATTAACAATACTGGCACCCGGCCTAAAAAGAGGAAGCAATAATTTCGTCAGGTAATAAGGCGCCACAACGCCCACCCGCTGCACATAGTCAAATTCTTCCCAACCGCAACCGGAATGAATACCGCCCTTAGTCAGGCAGGCATTGTTAATCAAAAAATCCACCCCGCCAAAGCAGTCCTCGATGCGCCGTGTAAATGCTTCCAGCTCCTCCTTCTTTGCGACATCGCCCGCATAAAAAAGGGTTCGCGCCCCCTCCTGCATCAACAGGCGTTCAGTTTCCGCTCCCGCTTGAGCATTCAGGTCGATAAAAGCGACATCCGCTCCCTGTAGGGCGAATACATGGGTAAGGCAGCGCCCAATGCCCAGCGCCCCACCCGTAACAACACAAACCTTGCCGGCCAACTGTCTATTTTCCATCTCTACACCTCAAGTTCTATTTAAAGGGGCCTTCCGTGTTCTCAAAACTGTTCTCTGCCTTATCTTCGGCGTTTTAAAAGCGCCCCCCTTTTTAACACCCACGGCCTCCGTAAAAGCGCCGGCAGAAAAGGCGGCAAAGCGGTAAACACCGGCTTTCTGGGAGGGGGCCGGCTTTTAATTCATTGTAGCACAAAACGAAGCGCAATGACAGGCCGGTGAGAACATCTATAAGAAACCTTAGTTTAGGTTGATTATCATTTTACAGTCCGATATAATATTCTTATCTATCCTTGATGGGAGGCATCCTCATGAATTATGGGATTTTATCCGTTATTCCTTCCCTGCTGGCCATTGTGCTGGCCCTGCTCACTAAAAATGTCATCATTGCGCTGCTGGCCTCTCTCCTAGCCGGGAATCTGATTCTCGCGGGTTACCAGCCGATGAACGCCCTGGTTGGATTGAAGGACGCTATGATCAACGTATTCTCCGACCACTCCAGTACCTCTATTATCTTCATCCTGTTGATGCTGGGCGGCCTCTTCTGCCTGATTGAAAAATCCGGCGGATTATCGGGCTTTACCACGCTGATGGTTGAAAAAGGGAAGCTGATCCATTCTAAAAAGGGCGCCGCCCTCTTTACCTGGCTGGTCGGCGTACTCATTTTTATAGACGGAACGCTCAGCGTTATGCTCACCGGCTCTGTCTCCCGCCCCTTGGCGAAAGCCTTCCGCATGTCCCCTGAAAAGAACGCATGGATTGTCCATTCCACCTCTACACCGATGTCCATTCTCATTCCCATTGCCGCCTACGGCCCTTATATTGCCAGCTTTATTGAGGCGCAAGGGATTGAGAACCCAACCGGGCAAATGGTTTCTGCAATCGGCTTCAATTTTTATTGTATTCTCGCTGTTGCCGGGGTCGCCCTGTTTCTGCTGTTCGGTATTGAGTTTGGCCCTATGAAAAAAGCCGAGCAGGCCTACGCAGATGCAACGGGCGGTGAAACAACGGAAACGGCTCAGACCCAGGCGTCAGCCGGCGGCAAAGCCCGCCACCTGCTCATTCCGCTTGCCGTAATGGTCGTTGTCACCATCGCCTATATCCTATACAGCGGCGGCGGGAGCATGACCGCCGGAGATGCCGAAAGCGGCCTGATCTTTGGAATTGTCAGTGCGGCGGTTTATTTAATGGTGGATCTGGCAATAAGCAAACGGCAAAAAATCGGCGAGGGCATCAACACCTTCCTAACCGGCTGCGGCAATATGATCTCCATTGCAGCGATTATGGTGCTCGCCTATACGCTCAGCGGGATGATCAGCCAGCTTGGAACCGCCGGGTACCTTTCTTCCCTGCTGACAAGATTTATGGCGCCCGCCGTTTTCTCCGCGGTCGCGTTTCTTTTTACCTGTATCATCTCCTTTTCCACCGGAACCAGTGCCGGAACCATCGCCATTATGATGCCCATCCTGTTGCCAATGGCTGTCAGCTTCGGCACCCCCATCCCCCTGATTGTAGGCGCCATTGCGGGCGGGGCCGTCTTTGGGGACCACACCTCCCCCATTTCGGACACCACCATTATGTCCTGCTCCTCCACAGGCTGCAACGTTGTCTCCCACGTTAAAACGCAGCTCCCCTATGCCCTGTGCTTTGCCGGCGCAGCCCTGCTGCTGTATCTTGTTTTAGGCTTTATTCTTTAGCGCCTTTCCTCATGGGGCAAAAAAGGGAAAATTTTCAACACTATATTTTTCAACAAATTTATGCGTGTTTTATTTTTTACAGACAGGAACATAACAGCCATTGCTTCATTCAAAAATACCAGTTCTTTTCTCACCGCGAATAATAACTGTACTGTCATTTTGGTATAAAATCT
Source organism: Hydrogeniiclostridium mannosilyticum (assembly GCF_003268275.1). Taxonomy (GTDB): domain Bacteria; phylum Bacillota; class Clostridia; order Oscillospirales; family Acutalibacteraceae; genus Hydrogeniiclostridium; species Hydrogeniiclostridium mannosilyticum. Next base: position 89,583 of record NZ_QLYR01000009.1, on the reverse strand, counting down.
TTATATTCACAAAGCCTGCATTTCTTAGTAAGTCACATTGATGTTCAAAAGTAAGTGGAATATCAATATGCACAAAAGCATCATCAGCTATATTGTTTTTTTTGCGTTTATATTCATATTCTTCAAGGCATAACTGTTCTTCTTCGTCACAACAAGCAAAGTAATCGCATTCGATATAGTAACCACCATTTTTTATTGATTGAAATAATTTATTATAGATAGTTTGCTTTTTGGAATAAATAAAATGATGAAGTGTTTCAAACGACAAAGCGGCCTCGTACTGTTTTTTTTCAAAGGGATATTCAAAATAGTCCGCTGCCACTAATTCAATATTTTTGTCTTGATATTTTGATTTCAGCCTATTAAGCATTTCTTCGGATAAATCAATCCCTGTTATATTTATATTCGGAAACCGCTTATAAATGGCTTCAAGCTCTAAGCCTGTACCACAACCAATATCAAGAAGCGTTTTCAAATTATTATCAAAAAAATCCGCAATATGCTCATACTCTTTTGCCCAATGCTCAAGATGGACATGGTCATAAATATTAATTCGTTGAGAAAAGAAATTTGACATTTCTTCTACGGGCGTTTCTCTTTCGTCATTCAACCATTTTTTCAATTCATCCATATATTGTTTTATCTCCGCTGGTGTTCTAATTTTATTTTGTAGCATAGCTTTTCCCTAACCTTTCATAAAAATCATTTCATATACATTCATATTATCTGCGGCGAGCTGTACTGCAAGGCCACTTGATAAAAAGCGCCCTGGAAAAAGGCCCCTGTTTACTCAGCAATACTGCTGAAAAAACAGGGGCCTTCTGATGTGACCAGACCATAAGCCGGGTTCTGTCGTGAACAGCCATCTATCTTGGCTGGGCGTCGCCGCGCCAGCTCGATGCCACCTCCCCGGGACGCGCCGGGCCGACGCATCATGTCCCTCCACGGTGTTGCTCCGAATAGGGTTTGCAGAGCCATGCGGTTCCCCGCATGCTGGTGAGCTCTTACCTCGCCTTTCCACCCTTACCGCAAAAGCGGCGGTATATCTCTGTTGCACTTTCCCTAGGGTCGCCCCCGGCGGCCGTTAGCCGTTATTCTGCCCTGTGGAGCCCGGACTTTCCTCGGACGAACCCCTTTCAGGGCTTCGCCCGCAGCTGTTAGGTCTACTCACAAGCATTCAGTTTACCTGAATTTCGCTAAAAAGTCAACACACTTTACTCCGCGTGCTCCTCAAGCAAGCGGTTCTTTTCGTCCCACAGGCGTTGTGAGAGGTCCACATAATAACGGTGTGGGTTTTCAAAGCGCGTGACCTCGTCCCACAGGGTTCCAACCTGTCCGGCGCAATATTCTTTGAGCTCATTCAGGTCGTGATAGCGGGCAACACAACGCCCATGCTCAAAAATTTTCTCCCGAATATCCACGGCGCGGAAATTGGTAATCACCTTCCGTTTCCAAATATATTCGGGGTCAAAAATTTCATAGGGCTTGCTGTCGTCAATCACCTCATCATGAAGCGTCAGTACGTCGGCAATCGCCTTGCCCGTCTCCCGGTCATACAAGCGCCAAAGCCTTTTAAAGCCCGGGTTGGTGATTTTGGCAACATTTTCGCTGATTTTAATCTTGGGCAGAATCGTGCCGTCCGCTTTTTCAATGCCGCTGAGCTTGTAAACACCGCCAAAAACGGGCTCCGGCGCGGCTGTAATCAACCGCTCGCCAACGCCGAAGCTGTCCACACAGGCACCCTGCATGAGCATATCGCGTATAATATATTCATCAAGGGAGTTTGATGCGCAGATTTTACAATCCGGGAAACCGGCTTCATCCAGCATTTTACGCGCCTTTTTCGACAAATAGGTGATGTCGCCGCTGTCGATGCGGATGCCTGCCGGGCGGTAGCCCTGCGGCAGTAAAATTTCATTAAACACTTTGATGGCGTTGGGAACGCCGGATTTAAGCACATTATAGGTGTCCACCAAAAGCGTACAGGAAGAAGGGTACTCGCGCGCATAGGCCCGGAACGCATCCAGCTCGCTGTCAAACAGCTGTACCCAGGAGTGCGCCATGGTCCCCAGCGCCGGAATGCCAAAATCGCGGTCGCAGATGGTGCAGGCCGTTCCGCAGCAGCCGCCGATATAGGCCGCGCGCGCGCCGTAAATAGCGCCGTCGGCCCCCTGCGCCCGCCGGGAGCCAAACTCCATGACGGCACGGCCGCGGGCCGCGCGCACAATACGATTGGCCTTGGTGGCAATCAGGCTCTGATGGTTGACGGTCAGTAGAATCATGGTTTCTACCAGCTGCGCCTGAATAACCGGGCCGCGCACTGTCAGAATCGGCTCGCCCGGAAAAATGGGCATTCCCTCCGGAACCGCCCAAATATCACAGACAAACTTAAAGTTTTTAAGGTATTCAATGAATTGCTCGTTAAAAATCTTTACAGAGCGCAGGTATGCCAGATCCTCCTCTGTGAAGGTTAAGTTCTCAATATACTCGACGACCTGTTGGACGCCCGCCATGATTGCGAACCCGCCGTCATTGGGCACCTTGCGAAAAAACATGTCATAATAGCCTATGGTGTTTTCAAAGTGGTTCGTAAAGTAGCCGTTCGCCATTGTGATCTCATAGAAATCTGTCAGCATGCTAAGATTTTTTCCGAGCGCTTTATTTTCCATTACGGTTGCATCTCCAAACTAAGTAGCATTCATGCCTGCGATCTTCATCTGTATGGCATTGGGTATATTATAACAAATTTTTTCCAAAATAACAAAGGGCTTTCTCAGGCTTTCCGCTAAAAAGCGCTGTGTTCTCCAATTTCTCTGTCAAAATACAGGATACTCATTGTAATTCTTACAAAAAAAGACTATAATGAATAAAAAGTTATTTCATCTCCGGCATTTTTCATGCTGGTTTACAGCTTTTTTCACCTTGTTAATTAAAAATCAAAAGCACCTTGTGAAGGGCTTTTTATCTTTTTACAACTGAATACCGATTTTTTCTGAAAGGAGGACATTTCAAATGAGATTACGCAAGCAAGCTCTGGGCACGCGAAACCTCGTCGGCGCCCGTGTGGAAATTGCTCGCAAAAAGCTCGGCATGAAGCAAAAGGAGCTGCTGGCGCAGCTGCAGGTCAATGGGGTGGACATGAATGCCTCCGGCCTATCGAAGCTGGAGGGGCAGATCCGTTCTGTTACAGATTTTGAGCTGGTTGCCCTGGCAAAAATTCTGGGTGTCTCCGTTGACTGGTTACTTGGGCGCAGTGAATGAGGCACGCCGCATGCGGTAGCATTGTATGACGCTGCACCGCTTGCAGCCTTCTAAAAATAGATTTAAATATACAACAAGGGGGCTGGATGCGCTGCACCAGCCCCCTTGCCATATTCAATCGCGGTAATACCGTTTATTTTTTCGCAAAAATCATCACGGTATTATTTCCAACATCAACGGAAAACTTCTCCCCTGAAACGGTCGCGTTCCATGTTGCTCCATTGTCAAACTGAATGGTCAGCTTATCCTCATTCTGCTGGTAGGTTCCCCCGGTTTCCTGGCCGGAAAACGTCAGCCGGACGGCGCCGTCCTCTAAAAATGCAACCTGGAGGCTGTCATCAAAAACCCCTTCCGGAATTTTGGTCTCACCCGCCTCAACACCGCTGAGCTGCCAGGTGCTTTCCTTTACATCTGCCGGCTTGCTGCTACAACCCGTGAGCGAAAGCACTAAACAAGACAGCATCAGCAAAACCGCGCAGACTGTCAATCTTTTCACGTTATACCCCTCACTTCTTGAAATCCAAGCAATATTGATTTATTCTTTAAATAATATAACATTTTTGACGCGCAACTTTATGAATAAAATATTTCGTATATATGAATAAAAGCCGATACCCAGCCCCGTTGCCGCACTGCTCAACATGAAACCCTGATCGACAACAAGGAGAGCCTTATCTATGGAATATCAAATCAAACGCTCGAAAAGGAAAACCATGGTCCTCACCGTTCTACCCGACGGGCATGTAGAAGTACGAGCCCCTTTGAAAACCCCCGCTGAGCTAATTGAGCGCTTTGTACGCTCAAAACAGGATTGGATTGCCGAAAAACAGGCGCTCTCGCTGCAGCGGCTGTCACAGCGCGATGCCCTTCTCGCCGGTCCGGTCCGTCAATTAAGACTGCTGGGAACACATTGGCCGGCAGACAGCCGCAGCAACCAGCAACCGGCCTTTGACGGCCGGGCCTTCCTGCTGCCCCCCGGTACACTGCGGGAATTGCAGCCCGGTATTATCGCGCTTTACAAACAGCTTGCTAAGGGCTATATCCTTTCCCGGGTTCAGGAACTGTCAGGCCACACAGGGCTTACCCCCACCGGCGTACGCATCACCTCTGCCGCGGGCAGCTGGGGCTCCTGCTCCGGTAAAAATGCGCTCAGCTTTTCCTGGCGGCTGATTCTGGCGCCGCCTCGGGCCATTGATTATGTCATTCTCCACGAGCTCTGCCATACCCGAGAGCATAACCACTCCCCCGCCTTTTGGGCACTCGTCGCACATTTTATGCCGGATTGGCGAACCGCCCGAAGCTCGCTCAAGGCGCTTGCTGAGGAGCTGCGTCTGGAAGGCTGGTAATTTGTGAAGAAAGAAAAAGGATTGCCCGTAAAACCTTGTTCAGGTCTCCAATGGAAATTTTCGCTAAAAAAGGATAAAATAAAAAGGTATCTACGTGTTGCTACAAAGGGAACGGCCCCCTGGCAACAGCCGAACTTCAATTTTCGAGCCCCGCCAGCCGTCACTACCCATATAAAACCATCGGCTTACTGCTATTGACGATATTTGAGCTTATCCGCACATTTAAAAAGAATATGGAGGAACCATCTTGGCAGACATCAAACAAGAGATCACCCGGCGGCGCACATTTGCAATCATTTCTCATCCGGACGCCGGTAAAACTACTTTGACCGAGAAATTTTTGCTTTACGGCGGCGCTATTGCCCTAGCCGGCTCTGTAAAGGGGAAGAAAAACGCACGGCATGCTGTTTCCGACTGGATGGAAATTGAAAAGCAGCGCGGGATCTCCGTTACCTCCTCGGTCATGCAGTTTCAGTATGACGGCTACTGCATCAATATTCTCGATACCCCCGGGCATCAGGATTTTTCGGAGGATACCTATCGCACGCTGATGGCCGCGGACTCCGCGGTGATGGTTATTGATGCCGCGAAAGGCGTTGAGCCGCAGACCCGTAAGCTGTTCAAGGTATGCCTGCTCCGCGATATTCCGATCTTCACCTTTATCAATAAAATGGACCGTGAGGCCCGCAGCCCATACGACCTGCTTGATGAAATTGAAAACGAGCTTGGCATTCAGACCTACCCGGTCAACTGGCCCATCGGCTGCGGTAAGGAATTTAAGGGGGTATATGACCGCGGCCGAAAAGAGATTCTGGCTTTCCAGGCCGTCGGCGACACAGCAAACGGCCAACAGGAGGTCCCCATCATCGAGGCGGATCTGAATGACGGCAGCCTCGCCGCACTCATCGGCGAAGGCCACTGTCAGGCCCTGCGGGACGATGTAGAACTGCTGGACGGCGCCGGCTATGAGTTTGACATGGACGCGGTACGGCATGGCCGGCTGTCACCCGTTTTCTTTGGCTCCGCACTGACTAATTTCGGCGTCGAGCCCTTTCTAAAGGAATTTTTAAACATGACCTCCTCACCGCTGCCGAGGGCCTCGGACAAGGGTGAGATCGACCCCTTCCGCCCGGAGTTCTCCGCCTTTGTCTTTAAGATTCAGGCCAACATGAACAAGGCGCACCGGGACCGCGTTGCTTTTATGCGCATCTGCTCCGGTAAATTTGAGAAGGGCATGGAGGTTTACCATGTGCAGGGGGGGAAAAAGATCAAGCTTTCCCAGCCTCAGCAGCTGATGGCCCAGGAGCGTGAAATTATCGACGAGGCTTATGCAGGCGATATCATTGGCGTTTTTGACCCAGGTATTTTTTCCATAGGCGACACATTGGTCGCGCCCGGCTGCAAATTTGAGTACGGCGGCATCCCCACCTTTGCGCCGGAGCACTTCAACCGCGTTACGCAAGTAGACACCATGAAGCGCAAGCAATTTGTCAAGGGAATGACCCAAATTGCCCAGGAAGGCGCTATTCAGATTTTCCAGGAGCTGGGCGGCGGCATGGAGGAGGTCATTGTCGGCGTCGTCGGCACCCTGCAATTCGATGTGCTGGAATATCGCCTGAAAAATGAATATGGCGTTGACATTCGCATGGAGGGCCTTCCCTATGAGTATATCCGCTGGATTGAAAATACCGAAGAGGATTTTGACCCCAAGCGCTTAAACCTGACCTCCGACACCCGGCGTATTCAGGACCTAAAAGGCCGGCTTCTCTTGATTTTTGCAAACGAATGGAGCATCCGCTGGGCGGAAGAGCATAACCCTGAATTAAAGCTCTCTGAATTTGGCCGCTAATGCAAAACCAATATACGCCGCCCGCCGCATTCGGCGGAAAACGTTATTATTCCCTGTATGAGCATCTGAAGCACAAATTCCCCGTGCGTATAGGAAAAGCCGTTATCGAGGGCGGCTTTTCCTGCCCAAACATTGATGGAACCCGCGGCAGCGGAGGATGCCGCTATTGTACCGGCGCCTCTTCCGTTGCCCGCGCGTATCCGCCCATTACGGCGCAGTGCCTACAGGAGCTGCAGCGGATTCGCAAAAAATGGCCGTCAGCCCTGGCAATCGCTTACTTTCAAAACCACACCAACACCTATGCCCCACTTCCGCGGCTAAAAGCGCTTTATGAAGAAGCGCTTACCGTCCCCGGCATCTGCGGCCTCAGCATCGGCACACGGGCGGATTGCCTGAGCCCCGCGCTCATTTCCTATTTAGCTGAGCTGTCGCGGCGTACCGATCTGACCGTTGAACTCGGCTTACAGACCATCCATGATGAAACCGCCCGCCGCATCAACCGCTGTCACACCCTATATGAATTTTCATCGGCTTATAAGGCGCTGACTGCTGCCGGCATTCGCATATGCGTCCATCTAATCAACGGCTTGCCTGGCGAAAGTGAAGAAATGATGTTAGAAAGCGCCCGTTTTGTCGCTTCCCTGCGCCCCGGCGGCCTCAAGCTGCATCTACTCCACATCCTGGAGGGCTCCTCATTCGCTGAGGATTGGCGCGCCGGGAAGATCCAACTCATGGAGAAGGAAACCTATATTTCACTCGTGTGCTCGCAATTAGAGCTTTTACCGCCCCAAACCGTGATTGAACGCCTGACTGGTGACGGCGACCGCCGTCTTTTGCTTGCACCTCGCTGGAGCCGCGATAAAATCTCCGTTCTCGGCGGAATTGACAAGGAGCTTATCCGCCGCGGCAGCTGGCAGGGCAAATACTTCGCAGGTACCTCCGGGGCCTCAAATACGGAAACGGCAATTTTCAAATGAGGGGAATGCTTCAGTGAATATTCAAATATACGGCAAAAGCAAATGCTTTGACACCAAAAAAGCAGAACGCTATTTTAAAGAACGGCGTGTTTCTTATCAATTTATCGATCTACCCCTGCACAGCATGGGGAAACGCGAGCTTGAAACCATCAAAAACGCGGTCGGAGGCATCGACCAGCTTGTCGACGGCAAATCAAAGGACGAGGCTGCACTGCTTTTCCAATATCTTGCCAGCGACGATGAAAAGGCTGAAAAGCTCCTGGAGAATCCGCGAATTTTCCGAACCCCTATTGTCCGCAACGGTCGAAAGGCCACGGTCGGCTACTGCCCCGAGGTTTGGAAGAGCTGGGAGTAAACGCTCCGTCCCTCAAATAAATCCACTGATAACAATTTACCCCGGCGGTTCCAACTTTTTATTGGAACCGCCGGGGTAATAGCATTCAGCCTTCAGCCCTTCACCGCGCCTTCCAGCATACCCTGCAAATAATATTTTAAGCAGGAGCAGGTGATGATAAGCAGCGGCAATGTGCCAATCACAAAGGAGGCCGCCAGCATCCCCAGGTCGGAAGCGCCGTTTCCGGCCGCATTGTTAAACACAATCTGGCAAAACGTCTTCATTCGGTCGCCCGTTGTAAGCACCAGGGTCGGCCAGATGTAATCGTTATACATCGACACAACAACGGTGACGCCAACTGTAATCAGCGTCGGCACAGACAACGGCAGCGCAATTTTGGTATAAACCTGAAATTCGCTGGCTCCATCTATTTTAGCAGCCTCAAACATCTCCTGCGGCAAGGAGGAATAGAAGGTTCTTGCCAGCACCACACCGAAAATCTGCTGCCCCGCTATGTAGGGAAGAATCAATGCCATATATGTATTCAGCAGCCCCATGCTTGATATTATGCTGTAGTTCGGAACAATCAGCAAAGTATATGGGATCATCAGTACCGCCAGCAAAAGGGCAAACAGGATATTCTTTCCCTTGAAATCCATTCGTCCAAAGGCGTACCCCGTCAAAGAAACCATAAACAGGATTAAAAACAGAGAAACCGCACAGACAAACAATGAATTTAGAATGGGAGAAAGAACAAATCCCCAGGCATTTACATAGTTCTCTAGTTTAACCGGGCTGGGAAACCCCAGAAAGTCCAGTTTAATTTTCAGATTGGACTTGAACGACATGTTTAGAAGCTGCAGAAAAGGATAGAATGTGGTTACCAGCAGGAAGCCGATCAACACCCTGGAAAGCCAGAAGCCCACGCCCTTTTTCGTTTTTGCGCCCATGTGCTAATCCGCCCCCTTCTTGCTGAAAATTTTTCTGGTCAGCAGGGTGACGATCATAATAATGATGAACAGAATGACACCCATCGAGGAAGCATAACCAAATTCACTGTCGCCAAAAGCAACCTGGTACATCAGCATGGAGGGAATCATTGTCGCATTGCCGGGCCCGCCGCCGGTTGTCGCTGCGACCAGGCCGAAATTTGAAAGGCTGCCAATGAGAGACAGGGTGAATACTACGTTAATGTAGGGCACCACGTTGGGTAAATGAACCCTGGTAATGACCTGGAAACTGCTGGCCCCGTCAATGATAGCCGCTTCATACAGTTCCATGCCAATGTTATTGATTCCCGCGTGGAAGATGAGAAAATATAAGCCGGATACGAATGGGAAACCAATAAAAATGATGCACCACAAAGCCGTGTTCGGGTCGTTAAGCCAGTTATGTGCCAGCGACCCCAAACCGATGGATTTTAAAATCGTATTAAAGCCGAAATCATTGTTATACAAATAGCGCCATGTCAATATATTGACAATCCCCGGTACCAGCATGGGAATGACAAACGCGGTTTTTACAACGTTGGCAATTCTTTTCCGGCGGACGAAAAACAACAGCTCCGCGGCCAGCAGCGGCCAAAAGATGCTGTTAAAGACTGACGTCACCGTCATAACCGCCTGATTTCCAAAAGATGCCCAGAACGTTCCGTCCTGAAACAGCCGCAGGTAATTATCAATGCCTGCAAATGAATATTCAAAACCGACCCTTGCATCCATAAAGGAAAGAGAAAATGCGACCCCCATGGCATAATAGCTGAAAATAAAAACCAGCACAAAGGTGGGGGCTATAAACAGGTAAGGGATTATGCTAAACTTCTTCTTTTTTACCATAGAGAACCTCCTCTACTTCTAAAGTACAGGCAAGTCAACGCCAAACAACCCTTATAAAAAGCTCCTTTACCGTACTGCCGCACTTGTGTTTAGATTCGTACAGCTAAACCCGGCAGCCCTTCCGGCCCTCCCTTGCCGCGGCATTGGCCTTTTTTTAAAAATTTCTGGAGGCGGAAGCTCCGCCTCCAGAAATATAAGGAAGGAAAGAGTCTTGACCGCTTAAGATTTCACTTCGTCCTTAGTGGCTGGGTCTAGGTCATAACCATTTTTATCGATGCTTTCCTGAACGCTCTTCACGGCGATTGGCGAGAGTTTTTCGCAAATTCCTTCGCCGTCAGATCCCCCTTCAGGAAGGAATTTAAAGCCTCGATGTAGGAGCCCTGGTCGGCAGTCTGATATTTATCCTGGCCTACGATGCCGCCAAAATCACCCTTGACGGCTCCTTCCTGAACAAACCCGGCCAGCTTATTATTAAGCTCTTCCGACAGTTCAACACCAATAATTGCCGGAGGGCCCTGGACAAAATTGCCGGCGGCCAGTGTTGTTTCAAACATTTTCTGCGAATTTTCCGGGCTGTAGCAGAACTTATAAAAGTCCTTTACACGCTCGAGATGGTCGCCGTCACCATTGGTCTTGATAATGCCCATAGCGTTGCCGACACTGTACAGCGTGCGCAGTTCAGACTGGAACCCGGACGGAGCGTTCTCATACTTCGGGAAGGCCATGGTTCCCCATTCAAAGCCGTCTTCGCCCATCTCCTGAATATCGCTGTTAAGAACCCCCACATTCCAGGAGCCTGACAGCAGGAATGCGGAATTTCCCAGCTCGAAGCTGGAGAGTACTTCTGTGGAGGAAGAAGAGGCATAATTGGTCTGGAAGAACTGAGCGACCTTGCGAAATTCGTCCCAAACAGCTACCGTTGTGTCATCGAGGAATTTATTTTCCATTTGATAGGCCGCAATCCGCTCACCGCTCATAATGGTATAACGGTCGCAGGTCCAGTCATTTTCATTGAAGGTAAAGCCGTCGTTAACAGACATGGTCGCGGCATCATAAAGGCCGTCGCCCGCTTGCACCAGAAAATCCTGCTCTTTGGCGCGCAAGGCCGCGTCTGCTATGGACGAGAGGTACCATGAAGCCTCCGAGGTCGCTGCAATCGGCGCCTCAAAGCCGGCCTCCTTCAGCTTAGTGCAAGCGGCTACCAACTCCTCGTTCGTTGTCGGAACCGCTATGTTGTTTTTATCGAGGATATCCTTATTGTACATAATTGCGACCCCGACAAAATCAAACGGCAAGGCATATTGTTTGCCCAGGTCCTGCAGCAGGGGCAAATCATCCTTGTTAAAGGCCTCGCTGACCTTTTTACCGCCGTTATAGGGGTTCGTTTCATCCATCATGTCGTTAAAGTCGTAAATCATGTCCTTTTCATACATGACGTTATAGCCACCCATTGGGCCCGAAGCAAAGTTGATATGAATAATGTCTGCCGCCTGTGTCAAATCGTCGGAGGTCAGCCAAGTCGTCACCTTTTGGGTATAGGCATCATTATCCGCGACGACATCGACCACCACTTCCGTCTCCGGGTGGAGCTTCATGTACTCTTCAGCCATCTGCTTCCAACCAGCTGTGTAGTAATTGTTGATAACCGACAGCACGATTTTATCCTTCTTGCTGCTGTCCCAGGCCTCATTTCCAGCCGAGACCGTTCCCGAGCTGCCGCCGCCGTCATTGACGGATGCCGTTCCGCCGGTCGTACAGCCTGTCAGCACCGCTGAAAGCGATAACGCAGCGGCTAAAACGGTTGCCAAAAAACGTTTCTTCATCTTTTTCTCTCCTATCTGAAATATAATATTCAACTCCCCTCCAGGGATGGAGTCCCAAGCCTATACACGCCCCGATCCATATCAGAGCGTCCGCCACACGGCATAAGTGATATTAACAGCTTGTTCGCCGGAAGATGATTTACCGGGTTTATTATCGCTAAATTCAGCAATTCCAATAAAGCATATTACGATTTTAAGTAAAATATTACTCAAAATTCATCATTCGTCAAAATAGCTATATAAGATTTTTTAATTAGTCTTATTTATCCAAATTTCCGAATATAATTTAAGAATTATTTTTTAATAATAGTTTTTTAAATATTTTTTAAAAAATTTTATGTAATACATTGACAAATTTGACAATTAAGATTAAAATAAGGGCATATAATAAATATTATGTATAATTTACAGTTTATATTTGAATTATTTTAGCCGAATATCGCAAATAACGACTTTGGCTTCTGAATATAGTTAATTAAGAACGGTACAGCCCGTTTCTGCATGAAGTTACCGGTAAATTTACAAAATACAGACATAGTGAAAATGTTTTTCAAGTAATGGTTGACTGGGGATTAGCACTGCCATTTTCTTCAGAAAATTTAATTGATTATAGGTTTACTTATTCTCAAATCATGTATTCTTGATGCGGATGCCCTTGCTATCCGTTTATAAAAAATGCCTATGATGTTTTCACATCATAGGCATTTTATTTTTACCTCTTATCTTTGGCCGGGCCTTACACTTTCGCGGCAATGTCCCTGGCTACAACCACGCCGGTTACCGAGGCCTGCATGAGGCCGCGCGTAATCCCTGCTCCATCTCCAATTGCATATAGGTTTTCAATCGCCGTCTCAAAATGAGGCTGTACTGCAACTTTAGAAGAATAAAACTTGACCTCCACCCCGTAAAGCAGCGTATTTTTCGAATAGAGTCCAGGCGCCAATTTATCAAACGCCTTCAGCGACTCTACAATGCTTGTCAAATGACGATGCGGCAGCACAAACGACAGGTCGCCGGGCACCGCATTTTTCAGCGTCGGAACCGTTGTCGATTTCTTCAGGCGGGTAACATCCGTACGGCGTCCAAGCAGCAGATCGCCTAAGCGCTGAACCATGATGCCGCCGCCGGTCAGCATATTGCCGAGCTGCGCGATATAACGCCCGTATTCAATCGGCTGGTTAAAGGGCTTTGTAAACCTTGTAGAGACCAGCATGGCAAAATTGGTATTGTCGCTGTGCTTATCTTCATCGGCATAGGAGTGCCCGTTCACTACTGCTATGCCGGGGGTTCCGTCCCCTGTGTCATAATGCTCCTCGCTGACGATCCCGCCCGGGTTCATACAGAAGGTCCGCACTTTATTTTCGAAGGTGTCTGAATAATAGACTAATTTTGCCTCATAAAGATTTTTAGTCAAATGATCCATCACTGCATTGGGAACCTCTACGCGGACCCCGATATCCACCTCATTGTTTGTAGTTGCCAGGCCGTTCTGGCGGGCAATACGGTTCAGCCAGTTTGCACCGCCGCGGCCCGGCGCCGCGACCACAAAGGGGGCTCGCACCAGTGTTTTTTCACCGGCGCGGTCTACCAGATAGACTCCTTCAGCCCGGCCGTTTTCAACCAGAATGGACTCCGCCGTGGTCCGTTCTCTAAACTCAAAATTGGGCTTATTCTCCAAATAGCGGTACATATTTCGCAGAACCTCGAAGGAATACTCCGTCCCCATATGGCGGACAGGACAGGGAATCAATTGTATATTCTCCCTCCGTGCCTGGTAGGAAACCTGCTCGGCAAATTTGCTCTGCGCGCCGAACACCTTGTCCGGCGCGCCATAATGCAGGTAAACGCCATCACAGTACCGAATCAGTTCCCGAACCTCGTCGAGCGGCAGATAATCCGTAACATTTCCGCCCACTTCTTCGCTCAAAGAAAGCTTTCCGTCTGAAAAAGCGCCGGCGCCGGCCCAACCGTTCATAATACTGCAGGTCTTGCAATGCGCGCACTGTCCGCTTGTGCGCGCGGGACAAGCCCGATGATCGATACTGCTGCCGGAGTCAACCACCAGCACCCTTTTTTCAGGCAGCAACCTGTCCATTTCAAGCGCAGTAAAAATTCCTGCCGGGCCTGCGCCGATTACAACCACGTCAAAATCCTTCATATTGAAAGCCTTCCTATCTCGTGTTTTATTCTGAACGATGCCGGGCTCCTGAACCGCATGAACGCGCCCAACAATGACATGCATGCCTGCGGCGCCGCGCGCCGAATAATCCCCGGCCTAACGTCCCTATGAATCATACCACAAACCACGCTTAAAACCAAGGACTTTTGCGTAGCCCGCCGGGCTGCGCCCTTATTTCGCTGTAAAAAAGGCTGCGGGCTTTTGGTAGCCCGCAGCCTGATCTAAATTTACAGCTTTCGTTTACCTTGGCTTTTTATACCGCTGCCACCGCGCCTGCTGCTTTACCGAGTCAACTCTTTTCCGCCTATTCCAGCGCCTCTCCACTTCCCCCAACAGCAGCGGGAGCAACGAAAGCCCCGCTACAATAGCCCACTGCCCAAAGCTTAGCGGCATAACCTTAAAAATCGCCGCCAACGGCGGGAAAATAATCACCATGCTCTGGAGCGCGATGCAGATCGCCGCCGCGGCGCCCAACCGGCTGCGCCGTGTTGCGCGGCTTTCCGCCGCCTTCCCTTCCCGACCCCTGCTCCGCATGTTAAACGTATGCGCAACCTGCGCCAGCGACAGCACCGCAAAAGCCATTGTTCTGCCTACAATGGGGTTGGCCGGCGCTGTATCGAAAAACAGCCGCCCAATGGTAAATGCAAGCAGCGACAGCGAACCGATTAAACAGCCCTCTACCAATATGCTATATCCCATTCCTCCGGCAAACACACTTTCCCCTTTTTTTGCCGGGCTGCGCTTCATAATATCCCACTCAATCGGCTCCACGCCCAACGCCAGGGCCGGGAGCGAATCCGTGACCAAATTCACCCATAAAAGCTGTATCGCCAGCAGCGGCGTCGGAAGGCCCAGCAAAAAACCGACAAATACCGTCAGAATTTCACCAATATTGCAGGACAGCAAAAAATGAATCGTTTTTTTAATATTATCATAGATACCCCGGCCTTCTTTTACCGCAGCGACAATGGTGGTAAAATTGTCGTCCGCAAGGATCAGGTCGGCTGCTTCCTTCGCCACATCCGTCCCGCCGCGCCCCATGGCGCAGCCGATATCTGCGGATTTCAGCGCCGGTGCATCATTTACTCCGTCCCCTGTCATGGCCACCACCTCGCCACGGGCCTGAAAAGCTTTGACAATCCGCACCTTGTGTTCCGGAGAAACGCGGGCAAAGACGGTATAATCGTAAATTCTTTTCTCCAGCTCCTGCTGCGGCAGGGCGTCCAGCTCCTTTCCCGTTATAGCTGCGGAGCGTTCTGTCAAAATGCCCAGTTCCCCGGCAATGGCAGAGGCTGTCGCCTGATGGTCCCCGGTAATCATAACCGGACGTATTCCAGCCTGCTTGCAGGTTTCCACCGCTTCCTTCACACCGGGCCGGGGCGGGTCGATCATACCTACAAGCCCAAGCAGGGACAGACCCTGCTCACAATCCTCCCGGCGCGGCGGCAGGTTGGCTACGTCCCGTACGGCAACCCCGATTACCCGCAGCGCACGGCGTGCCATCTCCTCATTTTTTCGCGCGGCCTGTGCTGTTACACCCGTATGCTGGCAGCGGCCCAGCAAAACATCCGGCGCCCCCTTGGAGATGATGCGAAAACGTCCATCCGGAAGGCGGTGAACCGTAGTCATCATTTTTCTGGAGGAGGAAAACGCAATTTCCATCACCCGCGGATATTGGCGGTCCAGCTCGGATTTATCTGTCCGGCAAGCCTCTGCCAAGGCCGTTTCTGTGGGCTCCCCCAGGTAGTGGCCGTTTTGCTGCGTGCTGTTATTGCACAGCGCCGACAATGCCAGCACACGCTGCCCATCTGCCGAAGAAATTCCGGCCGTACCGGAAGCCGTCCATAGCTCCGTAACGGTCATTCGGTTCTGTGTCAAGGTCCCGGTTTTGTCTGAACAGATTACGCTGGCGCTTCCCAATGTTTCCACCGCCGGCATATGCCGGACAATCCCCTTTTTCGCCGCCATCCGTTTTACGCCGGCCGCCAGTACGATCGTCACGACCGCGGGCAGCCCCTCGGGGATTGCCGCAACCGCCAGGCTGATGGAAATGAGAAACATGTCGAGCGGCAGTACTCTTTGCAGCAGGCCCATCACAAAGATTACGGCGCAGATCGCCAGGGCGCCAAGCCCCAGCCAGCGCCCTGTTTGGGCCAGCTTTAGCTGCAACGGTGTTTTAGGCGCCTCCTGTGCAGAGAGCATTCCCGCAATTTTCCCCACCTGTGTGTCCATTCCGGTAGCCACGACGACACCTGTTCCGTTTCCAGCCGTCAGTACAGAGGAAGAAAACAGCATATTTTTGCGATCCCCCAGTGCAGTTCCCGCCGGACAGCGCTGGGCAGCATTTTTTTCAACCGGAAGGCTTTCGCCCGTCAGAGCGCTTTCCTCACATCGAAGGTCATGGCTTTCGAGCAGGCGAATGTCCGCCGGTACCATATCTCCGCTTTTCAGCTGGACAAGATCCCCCGTTACCAAGTCGGAGGCAGGAATATTGCGGAGCTTGCCACCCCGCAGCACACAGGCATGCGGGGAGCTCATTTTTTTTAACGCTTCAATCGCCTTCTCCGCCCGGCTCTCCTGTACCAGCCCAATGAACGCATTGAGGACAACGATAACCAGAATAATGATGGAGTCTATGTAATCGGCATCCTGCTGAAGATAAGAGGTAACAAAGGATATTGCCGCGGCAATTAAAAGGATAATTACCATAAAATCGGAGAATTGAGACAAAAAGCGCAGCAGCAGGTTTTTCTTCTTAGGCGGTATCAGTTCATTTTTTCCATTTTTCTTCAGTCTTTTTTGTGCTTCCCGGTCACTCAATCCTCTTCGAGTGTCAGCGTTAAGTATATTCACACATTCTGTCGAATTAAGTGTTTCCCAATCCAACTTTGATCAACCTCCATCCTCGTTATTGGCGTGTCCATGCTAATATATGTATTTAAGCGATTCATTATGACCAGAACCAAGGACAAAATATTGTAGAACATTTTTATGAAAATATCAAAATCTTCTGTTGTGTTATATAAAGACTAAAATTTTATGCAACAACACCAAGAGGGACTGTTAAATTTCAACTAAATTGCTTTTTCTGGATAAATCCCAAAATATGACAAAATTTTACTTGATTATTAACGGAATTAGCGGTATTATAGTATTGTAAATTTGTGATTTTTATTCACCTGTAGGAGTGAGAAGCATTGAAAATCAATTTGGGGAAGGCCATTGCCGCTGGCAGAGTTTTGAACTATGCCTTAGAGGGCTGTGGTTTCAGGAGTTTTTGTATTGAAGTAAAAGAGTTTGAGGACGGACGGGAAGGCCGCGCCGTTCAGGCCGCAATTAAGGGAAACGGTTTAGGCGGCTTCATCCGTTTATTGAAGTTTGGGTATCTGCTGAAAAAAGAACAGGTCTTCGCGAATACCTTACCCGGTATTGTGGAAGATTACAACGAGGAGCACTGAAGGGCTGCAGCTTCGTAAAGCGTATTTTAGAAGCCGGGTTCTATTGACTTTTAGCCCTTCATCGATTATACTTTTGATAGATTAGAAAATTTTGGTGTACCACTATAATTGGTACTTAAACAAAGGAGTGTTATTACAATGGATAAATATGTTTGCAATGCCTGTGGTTATGTATATGACCCCGCTGTCGGAGACCCGGATAACGGAATTGCGCCGGGAACACCTTTTGATGCCCTGCCTGAAGACTGGGTTTGCCCGCTCTGCGGCGTAGGAAAAGATATGTTCAGCGAGGAATAATTAGAACTTCTACCGTACAATAAAAAAGGATTGCTCCGGCATTCGCCGCGGCAATCCTTTTTTATTGTACCCGCTGTTTTAGTTTGTTCTCTTAACGGCGATTATCTCCACTTCACAAAGCACCTTTTTAGGCAGCTCCTTTACCGCTACACAGGAGCGCGCTGGCTTCCCGGTAAAATATTTTGCATACACCTCATTAAACGCAGCAAAATCCTCCATGTCAGCCAAAAAGCAGGTGGTCTTTACCACATCGGTATAATCCGCGCCGGCGGCCTGCAAAATCGCGCCGACATTTTTCATAACCTGTTCAGCCTGCACGGTAATATCCCCCGCTGCAAGCGCTCCTGTTGCCGGAACAATCGGGATTTGCCCGCTTGCAAAAAGAAAACCGTTCGCCTCAATAGCCTGAGAATAGGGCCCGATTGCGGCCGGCGCCTTTTCGGTAG
Organism: Hydrogeniiclostridium mannosilyticum; assembly: GCF_003268275.1. Taxonomy (GTDB): domain Bacteria; phylum Bacillota; class Clostridia; order Oscillospirales; family Acutalibacteraceae; genus Hydrogeniiclostridium; species Hydrogeniiclostridium mannosilyticum. The sequence continues at coordinate 71,778 of NZ_QLYR01000009.1, read as the reverse complement.
TATACACTTTCATAATTGACACACTCCTTATTTATTGGTAATCATATCTATTTACAAATACTTGATAATTTTATATCCTGCCTCAGAGATAGCCCGCCGGATTTCCTCTACATGCTCATTGTTCCGCGTTTCCATCTGAATGCTGAGGTAGCAGCCGCCGATGTCGGTGTCCTCGCCGCCATGGTCGTGGCGTACATGCACGACATTTCCGCCCAGGTCTGCAATGATCCCTGCCACCTCTTTAAGCTGGCCGGGCTTATCATCCAGCTCCAGAGTCAGGTCGACCAGCCGGCCTGCCTTTAGCAGGCCGCGGTTGATTACACGGGATAAAATCGTTACGTCGATGTTGCCGCCGGAGACCAGACAGGCCACCCTTTTACCCTTGACATCGACCTTATTGAACATCGCCGCCGCCACGGAAACGGCGCCCGCTCCCTCCGAGATCAGCTTGTGCTGCTCAATCAAGGTTAAAATAGCCGTCGCAATTTCATCGTCGGTCACCGTGACAACGTCATCCACATATTGATTGACCATTTCATAGGTTAAATCCCCCGGGCATTTCACCGCGATGCCGTCTGCAAAGGTTCTGACACGCTCCAGGGCCGCAATCTGATGGTGGGAAATGGCCTCCTTCATACTGGCGGCGCCGCTGGCCTGCACTCCATAGACCTTGCAGTTGGGGTTTAACGACTTGATTGCAAAGGCCACGCCGGAAATCAAGCCGCCGCCGCCGACCGGCACAATCACCGCATCTACATCCGGCAGCTGGTCGAGCAGCTCCAGCCCGATGGTTCCCTGTCCGGCAATCACATCCGGGTCGTCAAAAGGATGGATAAAAGTTCTTCCGCTCTGCTCCTGCAATTCACAGGCACGGCGGTGGGCATCATCATAAACGCCCTTGACCAGCTCTACCTGCGCACCATAGCTCTTGGTATTTTCCACCTTGGAAATCGGCGCGCCATCCGGAATACAAATCAAGGCCGGGATTCCGCTCTTTTGAGCTGCCAGCGCAACCCCTTGGGCATGGTTTCCTGCCGAACAGGCAATGACGCCCTTTTCTCGCTCCTCCTTGGAAAGCTGCGAGATCTTGTAGTAAGCGCCCCGCACCTTAAAGGAACCCGTAATCTGCAAATTTTCCGTTTTTAAATAGATCTGGGCCTCGGGATTGATTTTAGGCGCGTAGATGAGGTCCGTTTTACGGATGACATCCTTCAAAACATATGCGGCGTGATACACTTTATCCAACGTGACCATAGCAAATCTCCTAACCTTTACAAGCCGTAGCTGCGCCGCGGCCTTTATTTTTTCATTGCCATTGCGCCCGTGCGCAAAATTTTCAAGACCTGATAAGGATTGTAAAGCTCAATAAAAGAATTGAGCTTGTCCGCATCTCCGGTGAGCTCCACAATCATTGAATCCGGTTCCACATGCAGAATATTTGCATGGAACACGTTGGCAATCTCTACCAGGCGCTCGCTGTTTTCCAGCGTTCGTTTGACCTTTAGCAGCAAATGCTCCCGCACCACTGTTTTCTCCCGTTCCAGTACATCTACCTGTACAATATCCACCAGCTTGCTGAGCTGCTTGTCGACCTGCCGTACAATCCGGTCATCCCCCGAGACTACAATTAATATCCGGGAATATTCGGTGTTTTCCGTCTGCGCCGCAACAATGCTGAGGATGTTATAGCAGCGCCGGCTGAAAAGCCCCGCTATGCGCAGCAGCACACCCGCACGGTTCCTGGCAAGAACCGATAAGATATATTCCTTTTCCCCGGCAGGGTTTTCATTCACAATATTTTCCACACCAAATCCCCCTTACATCTCTAAAATCGGGTTTTCCACCGACTCGCCCGCGGGTACCATCGGCAAAACATTTAAATCGCGGTCGATGCGGCAATCAATCAATACCGGCACGCCGCCCGCCAGTGCCTCGCGCAGCACAGGCTCGATATCCGCCTTCTTTTCAATGACCAGCGCCTTGACGCCGAAGGCCTTTGCCAGCAGCGGAAAGTCCGTTGTATGGTCCAGGTCCGTCTGAGAAAAGCGGTTCTCATAAAACAGCTTCTGCCATTGCCGGACCATGCCGAGCACTGTATTGTTGAAAACTAGTTCAATGACAGGGATCTGGTTGGCCGCAAGGGTTGAAAGCTCATTACAGTTCATGTGAAAACTGCCGTCCCCCGCAATGTTTACCACCCGCTTGCCCGGGTTTGCCACCTGGGCGCCGATAGCGGCTCCGAGCCCAAAGCCCATTGTCCCCAGGCCGCCGGAGGAGATGAATTGGCGCGGTGTGCGGTAGGTATAAAACTGTGCGGCCCACATCTGGTGCTGGCCTACCTCCGTTGCGATGATAGCCTGCGATCCCGTCAGGCGGTTCAGCGTCTCCAGCACCTCCTGAGGCGTCACGCCATCCTGACTAGGAGACACCTGCCGCAGCGGATAGGCCTGCTTCCATGACGCGACGTCCGCCATCCACGCGCGATGATCCTTTGTCTCCAGCATTCCCTGCAATGTGTTCAAAATTTCCTTGGCGTCGCCTCTGAGCCGCAGATCTACCTCAATATTTTTATTGAACTCTGCGGAATCAATATCAATTTGCAGAATAGGGCAATGGCGGGCAAAAAGCCCGGCGTTGCACAGAACGCGATCCGAAAAGCGCGTGCCGACCGCGATAAAGAGGTCGCAATTCTGAATAGCAAGCGCCGCCGTCTTGGTGCCATGCATACCGAGCATTCCCATGTAGCGCGGGCTGGCCTGATCAAAACCGCCCTGGCACATCAGGCTGCACGAAACAGGCGCATCCAGCTTTTCTACAAATGCCGACAGGGCCTCCGAGGCCTCCGACAGCACAACGCCTCCCCCGCAGTAAACAAAGGGCCGCTCCGCCCGGTTCAACAGCTCCAGCGCCTGAGCTAAGCGCTCCTGAGGCGGCAGGCCACACTCAGCCAGCGGGAGCGGGGGCTGCTTTTCGTAGGCACAGGTCTGGGCCGTAATATCCTTGGGAATATCAACCAACACCGGGCCCTTACGCCCGCTGTTCGCAATCTGAAAAGCCTCTCGCAAAATGGAGGCCAGATCCCGGATATCCTTGACAATGTAGTTGTGCTTGGTAACCGGCATTGTAATGCCGGTAATATCGACCTCCTGAAAGCTGTCCAGCCCTAACAGGTCCCGCGTCACATTTCCCGTAATCGCTACGACCGGGATGCTGTCCATGTAAGCGGTGGCAATTCCTGTCACCAGGTTGGTCGCGCCAGGCCCCGAGGTGGCAATGCAAACACCGGTTTTACCGCTTGAGCGCGCATAGCCGTCGGCTGCATGTGCCGCCCCCTGCTCATGCGCCGTCCGAATATGCCGGATGCGGTCCTGATACTCATAGAGCGCATCGTAAATATTCAGCACCGCGCCGCCCGGATATCCGAACACCGTGTCGACCCCCTGCTCCAAGAGGCATTCCATAATAATCTGTGCCCCGGTCAACTTCATGAAAATTCCTCCAATTCTCTCCATTGTTCACGCTTATCATGCCCGGTACCCGCCGCTTTTCTGCCAGGCTGCCGAAATAAAAAAGCCGTCTCTATCTGCAAAAAGATAGAGACGGGCTCATCGCTCGCGGTACCACTCTAATTGCCGCAGGAAACCCCGCGGCCGCTTTTCTGCATCCAAGCAATGCAGCCCTCTGTAACGGGAAGAACCCGTGCGTGCTTACTCCCCATGGTTTCAGCCGCCTGCTCCGGGGTGATCCTCCACAGCTCCCGCACCGCCTTACACCGGCCGGCGGCTCTCTGCCGGCAAGGAGTCTGTTTCCCTGTCCCCATCCAAGCATTTATCTTTATTATTAATAATATAGCCCTTTTTGCAAATGATGTCAAGTTTTTTCTGCTGTTTCACGCTTAGGCCAGCCGAACCTCCGCTTTTCTTTGACAGTTTTGACAAACTATATTATTATTAAATTATACCAAGCCCTGCTAAGCAACGCTTATTCAAGCGAATTTACAAGGAGGAGGCTATCTGTTTGCAAAATCTGTGGACACAATTTCTTGCCTGGCTGGAGCAGTCCCTGCCGCGCCTGCTCGGGGCCGCCGTCATATTTGCCGCCGGTTGGTGGCTGAGCAACCTCACCATCAAGCTTCTTCGCCGGGCGATGAACCGCTCCCATGCCGACACGGGCATTATTACGTTTATCTGTTCTCTTTTGCGTGTTTTGCTTAAAATCATTGTCTGCATCATGACATTGGCGCAGCTTGGGATGGATGTCACATCCATTATTGCCACTCTGGGCGCCGCGGGCCTGGCCATCGGGCTGGCGGTAAAGGACAGCATGAGCAACATTGCCAGCGGCGCGCAGATCATTTTTACCCACCCCTTCCGGGCAGGTGATTATTTAGCCGTGGAGGGCGGTGCAGAGGGTACCGTGGAGCGGATTGAGATCATGTTTACTACACTGCGCACCTATGACAACCGGGAGATTATCATTCCCAATTCAAAGCTGACCGTCAGTACGCTGACCAATTACACCTCCATGGAGACGCGCCGGGTGGATCTGGAGTACCAGGTTTCTTACCAGGCGGACCTGGCCCAGGTAAAAGCCGTCCTACAAAAAATCTGTGACCAGCATCCGCTGGTGCTGGCCGACCCGGCCCCTCTTATCGCTGTAAGCGCCCATAAGGACAGCGCCATCGCTATTGCCGTAAAGGCCTGGTGTAAAACGCCGGATTACTGGGCCCTTTTTTTCGACATGCAGGAGCGCGTCAAGCTTGCCTTTGATGCCGAGGGGATCCATATTCCTTTTCCCCAGATGGATGTGCACCTGGATCCACCGCAGCATCCGGCCTCAAACAGCGGGCAAAGTACAAACTTATAAAAATATTTAGCACAATCGAGAGGAGTTTTATCATGAAGGTCTCCATCCTATGTCTCGGCAATATTGCCGCAAAAATGGCACAAACCCTAAATGCACTGCCAGAGACCGAGCCCTATGCGGTAGCTTCCCGTACTGCAAGCAAAGCAACGGCTTTTGCCGCTGAACACGGCTTTCAAAAGGCCTATGGTTCCTATGAGGAGCTTGCCGCCGACCCCAACGCCGGCCTGATTTACATCGCCTCTCCCCACTCCCACCACTATAAGCTGGCTAAGCTTTGCCTTGAGCACGGACACCCGGTCATCTGTGAAAAGCCCTTCACTGCAAACCGCGCTCAGGCCGAAGAGCTGTTCGCACTGGCCGCGCAAAAGAACTTATTTATTACCGAGGCGATGTGGACACGCTACCTGCCCTATATTAACAAGGTTCGGGAAATTCTGGCGAGCGGCGCTATCGGCGAAATTTGCTCAGCCAGCGCCACCTTCGGATGCCCGCTGAGCCATGTCGAGCGAATGGCAAGGCCCGAGCTGGCCGGCGGCGCGCTGCTGGACCTCGGCGTGTACCCCTTCACCTTTCTCTCCCTGTTTATGGAATCAGACATCGCCTCCATTGCTACTGAGGCCGTAAAGACAACGCTTGGCGTCGATGCACAGAGTACCACCGTGCTCCGCTACCGCAACGGCACGCTGGGTACCGTTCAATGTTCCATGCTGAACCACATGCCGGTTTATGCGTCCATTTACGGCACAAAAGGGCGCATCGAGGTGCCAAACTTTATGAGCGCGGAACGCTTTACCCTCCATATTGACGGACAATCGCCTGACGAGTACCGGTTCCCCTTTGAGGTCAACGGGTTTGAATATGAAATCCGAGCCGCATTCGCCGCTCTTGCAGAGGGAAGGACGGAATGCCCGCAAAGCCCGCACGCTGAAACACTGCGCGTCATTGGCCTGATGGACACGCTGCGTGCCCGCTGGGGCATTCGTTTTCCCTTTGAAACCTGAGATTAAACAACGACACGAAGCCGAAAAGCCGTTTTCGGCCCCACCCAAGAAAGGATTGACCGTCATGGAGCAACAGCGACAATATGCTAAAATATTCATCACCGAGAAATCAGAACGCAGCATACGGGCCGGGCACCCATGGGTATATGGCGCTGAAATCACTCGCCGGGAGGGCGCCTGCCAAAACGGCGGCCTCGTCGACGTACTGAGCAGCAAAGGCCGCTATCTGGGGACGGGCTTTATCAACGGCCACTCAAAAATTCAGGTGCGCCTGATATCCCGCAATGCCAACGACCGCTTTGACACCGCTTTTTGGGAGCGGCGCCTGCGGCATGCCATAGCCTACCGTAAAACTGTGATGGGCGCTGATTTTGACTGCTGCCGCCTCATTTTTGGGGAGGCCGACTTTTTCCCTGGTTTAACAGTGGATCGTTTTCACAATCTTCTCGTCACGCAGACGCTGTCCCTTGGTATTGAGCAGCGGAAGGACCTGCTTTTTCCCCTGCTGCTGCAAATCCTGCGCGAAGAGGGCGAAACCATCGATGCCATTTACGAGCGCAATGATGCCGCAATTCGTACATTGGAGGGGTTAGAGCAGGGCGCCGGTTTTTATCCGCCGGTAGCGCCATGTACAGATTTTCCCAGCCGTATAAAAATTGTGGAAAACGGCCTATCCTACTGGGTCGATTATCAAAACGGCCAGAAAACAGGCTATTTTCTGGATCAAAAATATAACCGCCAGGCAGTCGCCCGTCTGGCGGCAGGCCGGCATGTGCTGGACTGCTTCACCCACACGGGGGCGTTCGCTCTCAATGCGGCGAATGGCGGCGCCGCCAGCGTGCACGCAGTGGATATTTCCGCAGATGCCATTCGTGCGGCTGTCGGAAACGCACAGCTCAACGGGCTGGAGAATCGCATCTCCTTTGAGACCGTCAATGTATTCGACCTGCTGCCAAAACTGGTTGAGGCCGGCGGCCATCCCTATGACTTTATTATTTTGGACCCGCCCGCCTTTACCAAGAACCACGCGACGGTAAAAAGCGCGCTGCGCGGCTATAAGGAAATTAATTTGCGGGCTATGAGGCTGCTTCCTCGGGGCGGTTACCTGGCTACTTGTTCATGTTCCCACTTTATGACGGAAGAGCTTTTCTGCAAAATGCTGCGCGATGCAGCTGCGGATGCCGCCGTTTCCCTTCGGCAAATTGAAGCACGACAGCAATCTCCGGACCATCCCATCCTCTGGAATGTGCCGGAAACCAACTATTTAAAATTTTACCTGTTCCAGGTAGTTTAAGAAAAAATAAATCCTTATTGGAGGCTTATCAGCAATGAACGACATCAAAATTGAACTTGCCAAAGGGCTGGAAAATATACCCGCCGCACAGGCCATCCGGCAGAAGGTCTTTGTGGAGGAGCAGGGCTTTCAGCTGGAATTTGACGGTACCGACCCCATTGCCTGGCATGCGGTTTTATGGCTGGAGCAGGTTCCTGCTGCGACTGGCCGCACATTTCCCTCTGAAACAGAGGGTGTCTTTACCATTGGCCGCATCGCCGTTCTTCCCGCCTTCCGGGGACGGGACTGCGGATCCCAAATCGTCCTGCGCCTGGAGCAGGCTGCCCAAGAAAACGGAGCACGGTCCATCCAGCTTTGCGCGCAGGAGCGTGCGCTTGGATTTTATGAAAAACTGGGTTACCGGCGTGTGGGCGGCATTGTTTATGACGAATCGGTTCCACATGTCAATATGGTAAAGCAGCTTTCAAACACCTTTGAGCCAGCCGGGATTTATTGACAAGCTACGTTGTAATCTTCCATAATACCGGTTTTGACAATGGTTCTGGACCTCAGAGACCCCAAATGTAAAAACCGCACCCGGACAGAAAAGGCTTCTGTCCGGGTGCGGTTTTTTAGACTATCATCAAAGTGCATGTCGTTTTGCGCAGAACAAAAGGCTGTTATTCCGGTACGCCTGTACCGAAATAACAGCCTTTCTTTCCCAATACCGCCTAGTAAGAAAAATTGGCCTGAAGCCATACATACATCCTTATAAACGATCAGCAGCGCTTGATTTTCTCTTCAATTTGCTCAACGCGCTCCGGGCGGCCATAGCTTTCGTTATCCCGCTTTAGCATTTCAAGGGTGGAAATGTAGAGCACCTCTCCCTTATATTCTGTTTTCCGCAGGGTGGACATATCATACGGCTCAAGCTCTTTATTATTGAAGGAAAAGCCGATATTTGCCTGGTGAAAAACGGTTCCCAAACCGCTCATAACCCAGTTGCCGCAACGCTGAAAGGGTTTGATTGCATATTGGTAAAAATGCTCCCGCACTCTGTCGTAATCAGAATAATTGGCAACAATAATATTTATATCCCTCGGCTCCACATCAATTCCCCACAGCGCCATTGCCGTACTGCCGTGAAGGTACCAGGGCGCGCCTGTCTTTTTCATCTCTATAATGAGCCATTGTAAAGCTTCTTGCCAAGGGGCTTTCGCTATTTTTAAAGACTGGTTAACCGAATCCTCACCAAATTCCATGAAATTTTTAGCACAGTATTCAAACCCCTCTACATTGTCATAGGTCTTAATAAATCCATTTCCAAGCTGCCACCACAGTTCTGTTTTAAAATAATTCCAATACTTTTCATCAACATCCTCTGCATAGCAGGCATAATAGTTCCAGTCATACATCTGCTTCACATATAGTTTCACTGTATTCCTCTACCTTTCTCTTGTAAAGCTTTTAATCAGTTCTATCAAAATGAATAATACAAAAAGAAAAAGGCGCCATGCGCCGAAGCCGGCACCCCCAAAAGGCTGGTAGCAAGTCGAAGCGTTGTGAGCACGTTTACAAGCGAATAGCGCAGGCGCAGCGTGGCTTTTTACGGAGGAGGAGCGGCAAGTCCGAACGGTGAAGCCGTGTTTTGCGCAGAAAAATACGGCGAACCTCAAGGATTCGCCGCGACGTGTAAATGTGACACAAAATGAATCGCCTACCGTTTTTTGAGGAACACTTGAACTCTCACAATAAAATTATTCGTTAGGTATCCGAAAATAATTTACAGGGGATGTTTAAAAACACATCATCCATAACCTTAAAGCCATTTTTCACATAATAGCCGGATATATTTTCTGTCGTTTGAACCAACCATTCTGATGTTGGAAAATGTGCTAAACAGCGTTTTAATAGCTCTTTACCAATTCCCATATTTTGAAATTCTGGAAGAATAAGCAAATCATATATAATTGACCTAAACATTTTATCACTCAATACCCGCACCGCTCCAACCAAACGCTCATTTTCCCATGCTGAAATTACCAGAGTAGAATTAATAAACGGTATAGAATAGTTTTTAATCATGTCGGGAGTGTCCGTTCCCGCTGACCACCCCACAGCTACAAATAATTTATGGAGCTGGTCAGCTGGCAAATCCTTTTTCGTATCATTATAAATAATATTCATACTGATTTCCTTTTTTCTTATGCTCAAATATTGAGTATTATATCATATAAATCGAAAGAAGTCGATCGCTATAAAGCAGTCGACTTCTTTCAACATTTTACTGGTGGACCTGGAGGGATTCGAACCCTTGACCTCTCGGATGCGAACCGAACGCTCTCCCAGCTGAGCTACAGGCCCTAATCTGCTATAACAATAGCGAAGCTTTAAACAGCGTTATTTATTATAGCATGCTTTCTCTTATTTTTCAACTACAAAATAAAGATAATTTCACTTTTTTTGGGCCGCTTTAAAATAATTACAAAATTCCTTCATACAGCATTGTTCGCACCTAGGGGTCCGCGCCTGACAAACAGCACGGCCATGCAGTACTAAGCGGTGACAAAAATCGTTAGCCTCATCCATTGGCAAAACCGCGCGAAGCTGCTTTTCCACCTTATAGGGCTCCTTTCCCTCGCTGAGCCCAAGCCTTCCGCACAGGCGGATGCAATGCGTATCCGTCACCACCGCAGGCTTATGATAGATATCGCCAACCACCAGGTTCGCCGTTTTCCGGCCCACCCCCGGCAGCTTTGTCAATTCTTCAACGGTATCCGGAACCACCCCGTCATAATTCTCCAGCAGGCTGCGGCACATCGCATGAATATCGCGTGCCTTTGTCTTGTAGAGCCCACAGGAATGAATATAGGGCTCAATTTCCTCCGCACTCGATTGGGCGAAGGCCTCCAGAGTCGGAAAACGCTCGAACAATGCGGGCGTAACCATATTCACCCTGGCATCCGTGCATTGAGCCGCCAGCCGGGTTGCAATCAAAAGCTGCAGGGGTTCCCGGTAGGTCAGCGAACAAACGGCATCCGGATATTCCTTTTTCAATGCCTCTACCGCCAGGGCTGCCTTTTGCTTCTTCGTCATTACAGGAAACGCTCCTTTATCATGATATCACCGTGATTTGCAGCCCTGCCATAACCTTCAACGCCATTTCGTTCAACCGCGCGTCATTGGAAGCTGTACAGCGGGCATCCACCAAAATTTCCGCTTCCGGCCGTGCAGTTTTCGCTAGGACCGCATTAGAAATGACGCAAATATTGCTGACTACTCCAACCAACTCAATGCTGTCGTACAAATTTTGCTGTAAAAAGGAAAACAGCGCCGCACTGCCAAAAGTCTCCTTCTCAAAAGAACGGCAGCCTGCCAGTTCCTTGCCGGCTTCGCCAAACAGCTGCCAGCCGGGTGTCCCCCTCCTGCAATGGGGAACCGGGAGCTTCCGCCCCTCCTGTGTCTCTAAATAGTTTTCCTCGTGCGTATCCATCGTGTATACCACATCGTCGCCATTTTCGCGGTAGGCACGTATCTTGTCGCAAATTGGCTTTTCCAAAGCAACCGCTTCTGCAAAGCCCAGGGAACCGTCTACAAAATCATGCTGATAATCCACTACTACCAATAAACGCAAGGTCACACCGCCTTCTCAAATAGATATAGGAATGCCTCTGCCGCTTTTATTTTACAGCAGAGGCGGACAAATTTCAATCTTTTTTATGCCTGTCTAAAATACGCATTCCCTATGGTGGGCTGTCAACTGTTCTTTACCGCATAGGCTGTTTTTGCATTCAGGTCCAAAGCATAATCCGGTAACGGGAGAGGGGAAGCCTGCCCCCTGCGCTCCTCTTCCGAAACCGTTCCCACCGAGGAATAGATCAGGAAAAACAGCATTGCAGTCTGAATCCAGAAAATAGTCACATCCGTCATGCCATGTGCCAGCACAGCGGTCAGCAGGGCCAGCACCAAAGCATTCATATTTTTACTGATCCCCCTTTTGAAGCGCCGGACAATCAGATGCAGCTTTTGCAGTCCATAGAAAAAGAAGACACCGGCGCCGATAACCCCATAATTCAACAATACATCAAAAATTAAATTATGGCAGTGAAAGGTTTTATAGCCGCCAAAGGGGCCGCAGATGATGCTGTAAGACATCGGTCCCTGCCCCAAAAGCGGATGCTGGCGAATACCTTTCATTGCAGTTTCCCAAATAGAAAACCGCTGCCCAAAGGAAATATCGATGCTCTCAACCCGCGGGATTAAAAGCGGATAGATAAAATTAGCGCCGACAAATAACGCCGTGACAACAAAAAACACCGCTGCCAGCTTATATTTCTTTTTTAACAGCAAAAATACAAACAAGCCGCAGCAGGTGGCAAACAGCGCCGACAAGCTTGCGCACAAATAAAGGCCAATCAGGTTAACGCCGACAATGGCCAGGTAGGCCCATAGGCGTTTGGGATTGGTCACCATGCGGTAAACCGCAATCAGAATGACAAACTCGATCAGCATACCGTAATAATTGGCGTTCATACATAGAGACTCCGGACGATAGGAGGGGTTTTCGCCATAGAAAAACCACTTCTGTCCCAATGCTACCGCAAAACAAAGCAAGCTGCATACACAGGCCAGATCCATCGCCCGGTTAAACAGCTGTTTATTCATAATGCTTTTAATGTACAGGCCGCTAATCAATATAGCCGGCACTAAAAGAGAGATCAGCATCCCCTTATAGTTCCCGTAAACCGCCGATACAAAAAAGGGAAGAATCAGAAAACCCAGCAGCAACCTCGTATAGGGCTCATCAAAAACCCGCTGTCGCCTCCCATAGTGAAACATTGTTACAACTGCAATGCCGCAAGCTACCAAGGTGCTGATTATAAAAGGCAAAAAAATCGAAACCGTAAACAGCAGAACCATATATTGATCAAGCCGGCCGGATTGGCCGCCTTCCTTTATAAACCTCTTTTTTATTGCTGCTATAATAGTACACGCCTCCTTTTCCAAAATAAAAAATTATTTATGCGAGACTTACTTTAAAATCTATCCGCCATCCTGTCCTGTACGGGTCTCCAAGTAGATGGAGCCGCAAAACAAACTGGGCAGGCATAGGAAATCAGCCTTCACCCCTATTTTCTATGCTTTCCTATTATAAACAGGTATGAACCTGAACTCAAGGTGTATTTGTGATGGAATCCCTGCTTGCTGACGATTGCGCTTTGTATATATCAACGAAAATATTTACAAATCTTTAACGTCCCTTACAAATACCTCACATTTCTGGCAATTTTTCTTAATTGCTAGTATAATAAAGGTCGGCGCCTTTAGGCTTTAACAGCAGTCTTTATACGAAATAAAGCACAGCATCGCCGGGCTGTTGCCATTTATTAAGGATAGGAGCGCGTTTCTTATGTCCACCCATTTCTCGCAGCATACCGCCGGGCCTATACGGCTGCATGTAAGCCCCGACCAGGGACTCAGCAACGAACAGGTTGCACAGCAGGCCTCAAAAGGGCTTAGCAACGGTTTTCCTGATGTACGGACAAAAAGCATTAAAAAAATTATCTGCGATAACATCTTGACTCCATTTAATTTATTGAATGTAATTCTTGGGCTTCTGGTCTTTCTGGTAGGCTCATACAAAAACATGCTTTTTCTGGGCGTTGCCATCTGTAACAGCTTTATCGGCGCTTTTCAGGAAATCCGTGCCAAAAAAACCATTGATAAACTGGCTGTTGTCGCAGCGCCAAAGGCCCATGTCATCCGCAGCGGACAAAAGCGGCAAATCTCCGTGGAAGAGCTTGTTCTGGATGATATTTTGGCACTGGAGAGCGGCAACCAAATTTGTGCCGACTGTCTGCTTCTGCGGGGGGAATGCGAGATCAATGAATCGCTTGTCACCGGGGAAAGCGAACCTGTTGCCAAGAAGCCGGGCGACCTGCTGCTTTCAGGCAGTTTTGTCGTTGCGGGCTCCTGCTTGGCGCGGGTAGAGCATGTCGGCAGAGAAAACTACGCTGCGAAAATTACCAACGAGGCTAAATATTTTAAAAAGCCAAACTCTGAAATCATGACCTGGATCAACCGCATCATCAAATATATTGGCATTGCCATTATTCCCATCGGATTGCTGCTGTTTTACAAACAAATTTTCATTTCCGGCCAGGGGCTGCAACGGGCTGTCGTCAGTACGGTCGCCGCCCTGGTAGGCATGATTCCGGAGGGGCTCGTCTTGCTGACCAGTATGGTTCTGGCCGTCAGTGTACTGCGCCTTTCCCGCCACCATGCATTGGTGCAGGAGCTGTACTCCATTGAAACATTGGCCCGTGTGGATGTTCTCTGTCTGGATAAAACAGGGACCATCACGGAGGGAACCATGCAGGTGGATCACGTGCTTCCGCTTTCCTCCGTATCTACTGAAGAGATTTCAGCCATTATCGCAGCACTGACTGCCTCCAGCCCCGACACCAGCCCTACGTTTTCCGCATTGAGGCAGGCCTTTTCCCAATGCCCGGACTGGCAATGCACAAACGCCGTTCCCTTCTCCTCCGCCAGGAAATGGAGCGGCGCCACCTTTGCCGGAAAGGGCAGCTACATCATCGGCGCCGCGGAGTTTGTGTTTAAGGGAACCCTCCCCGCTGATATCCGTGAGAAAATGGCACGCTATGCCGCCTCAGGGCAGCGGGTGCTCATCTTGGCACATTCCGCCGAGGGCTTTGTCGAAAAACAGCTTCCTCAAAAACCGGAGCCGGTCTGCCTGCTCGTATTGAGCGACAAAATCAGGCCCAGCGCGCCCCAAACACTGGCCTACTTTGCGGAGCAGGGTGTGGCCATCAAGGTAATCTCCGGCGATAATGCCCTGACCGTCGCAAATATTGCCAAAAGGGCTGGCCTGCCGGACGCCGGTAATTATATCGATGCCACGACGCTTACCACCGATGAGCAGCTGGCTGAAGCCGCCGAGCGTTATACCGTATTCGGGCGGGTAACGCCACAGCAAAAATTAGCTCTCGTAAAGGCCCTTAAAGCCCGGAAACACACGGTGGCTATGACCGGGGACGGCGTCAATGATGTTCTGGCACTGCGTGAAAGCGATTGCAGCATAGCGATGGCCTCCGGCAGCGATGCCTCTCGTACAGTCTCACAAGTCGTCCTACTGGATTCCAACTTTGCCAGCATGCCGAAAATTGTAAAAGAAGGCCGGCGGTCTATCAATAATTTACAGCGGTCCGCCTCCTTATTCTTAGTTAAGTCCATTTTTTCCTCTGTCATTGCCATCCTATTTATTTTTCTTGCCTTTGATTACCCCTTCCAGCCCATTCAGCAAACGCTCATTAGTGCACTGACCATTGGTATTCCCTCATTTTTTCTGGCACTGGAGCGCAACAAAGAGCGTATTCACGGAAAATTCATCCTCAACGTTCTGCAAAAGGCCCTGCCCGGCGCAGTAACGATGATTATAAACATACTTCTACTTGTTATTATTTCCAGCTTTTACCCCTTTAATCGGGAAGAGATTTCAACCATGGCCGTTATTATAACCGGTTTTACCGGCCTCACAATTCTGCTGAAAATTTCCCTTCCGCTTAATCTGCCCAGAGGGGCGCTATTCTTCAGCCTGTGCGCCGCCTTTGTGATTGCACTGCTCTTCTTCCGCCCGCTTTTCAACCTGATTTTCATTACCACGCCCATGCTTCTGGCCTTAGCCCCGATGATGGCCGCCGCAGCGTGCGTGATGTTCTCGCTGTGGCATCTGCTTGAAAAATACGCCGGTTCCCGGAAAAACGGCTGATAAAATTAAATCGCTTACAGGCTGCGACGCTATGGGGTGAAAAAAGTCATGAAACAGCAACAAAACGATTTTGCCAGGGGCTCCATTCCCAGCAATATCATGCGCCTGGCCATTCCAATGATTTTCGCACAGCTAATCAACGTTCTATATAATATCGTTGACAGAATGTATATCGGGCACATCCCCGAGGCCGCGGCAAATGCTCTGACCGGCCTGGGTATCACCTTTCCCATTCTCTGCCTCGTCACGGCGTTCGCCAATCTGTTCGGCGGCGGCGGGGCACCCCTGTTTTCTATTGCCTGGGGCAAGGGGGACCGGCAGACCGCGGAAGAAATTATGGGAAACTCCTTTGCGCTTCTGCTTGGAACCGGGGCCCTGCTTACGGCGGTTATCCTCTTGTTTAAGCGGCCCTTGCTGTATCTCTTTGGGGCCAGTGAGGTCACCTTTCCCTATGCCGACCAATACCTCACCATCTACATATGCGGCAGCATCTTTGTAATGGCCGGCCTGGGAATGAATAATTTTATCAACGCGCAGGGCTTTGCGCGCGTTGGAATGGGCACTGTTCTGATCGGCGCGGTGTTAAACCTTATTCTGGACCCCATCTTTATTTTCATTTTCGATATGGGCGTCTCGGGCGCGGCATTGGCCACCGTCCTTTCCCAGCTTGTCTCATCTATTTGGGCGGTTGCCTTTCTGGCCGGCAAAAGGGTCCCTATGCGGCTCCGGCTCTGTAACCTGCGGGTACGGCTCTGTTTATTTAAAAGGATTTCCGCGCTGGGATTTTCAGGCTTTATCATGTCCGTGACCAACAGCGGCGTACAAATTGTCTGCAATGCAACCCTGCAAGCTTTTGGCGGCGACCTTTATGTAGGCGTCATGACGATTATTAATTCCGTGCGTGAAATCGCCAGCGTGCCTGTCAATGGGCTCACCAGTGCCGCCCAACCTGTTATGGGGTATAACTACGGCGCCAAAGAGTACCGGCGCGTGCGCAGCGGCATAAAATTCACCTCTATTACCGGGTTTATTCTGTTGGCGGCCATCTGGATTTTTCTGCTGGCCTTCCCTGAATTCTTTATTAGCATCTTCAATGATGACCCCGCGCTTGTCTCTGCCACTATTCCCGCTATCCACCTGTATTTCTTCGGCTTTTTCATGATGGCCCTGCAAATGGCCGGGCAATCTGCCGCCGTATCCCTCGGAAAATCGAAGCAAGCCGTCTTTTTCTCGCTGCTCCGCAAGGCATTTATCGTAATCCCGCTGACATTGATTCTTCCCAACTTCATGAACCTGGGCGTTAACGGGGTCTTTTTAGCCGAGCCCATTTCAAACTTTATCGGCGGCGGCGCCTGCTTTATTACCATGCTCTGCACAATCTGGCGGGAATTAAAGCAAAAAGAACAGCAGGAACCATCTTCCATCGTCTGATGCCCTCCGGCTGCCGGTTCCCCGGCAGCACCCTCCAAGCGGCTTATTGCCCTGCCGTACAAAAAAGCCCTTGCTCCTAAATTCAGAGCAAGGGCTTTTTCCCGTAACAGCATGCCTAAGAGCTCTTAAGCATACCCTGCAAATGCGCTTGGATAGGTATATCCGTACTTATTATAACGCGCTGCGCTATAATCATTGTAGTTGTAAACATTGGCCTCGCCCAAGCGGCGGTACAGCAAACCGGAATAGGGTTTTCCGCCTGCGTTGCACCAGCGCAGCAAATCCGTGCCAAAGGCATAGGCATTGGTATAGTTCAAGTCGTGCTGATAGGACCCCGACAAGCGTACATACCCGGAGTTCAGCCAACCGGTCTTTCCATTGACTGTTACCTGGTACCAGCCATCCCTCGTGTCGGAGAAATCCTTACCGACCACCTTTACCTGTGTCCCGGAGGATACGGACGAGAGAATGGAAGCGCTCATGCTCGCGCTGCTGCGCAGATTCGTCGACTTTGTCACGGTTGCCGATAGGCCGCCGCTTGGGAAAGTATCCGGCGGAACCACCGCGTTCAACATAATTGTACGCGCGTCCATGGTCGAGGAGCCATTCCAATAGCCGGAGCCTACATTATAGCCAAAGCTAATCAGGCAGTCTGCCTGATTCTGATTCATCTTCAGACCGTTCAGGCGCATAAACCGGTTGACCTCTGTTGTATAGCTGGCTTTATTAATGGTGTTCACCAGCAGGGACCAGCCCTCTGTTTTTGAAATATTGTTATAGAAGGTCGCTCCCGCCCCGAACGTATAGCCATAGCCAAGCGTCGGAACCTGGCTGGTGGTCAGCATATCCGCATACACGGTAGAACTGAACCCCTCCCAGTTTGCGATCATATTAATAATTTTGTCGCTGGCTCTGCGGTCTTCGGTTGAGGAAACCGTATAATCCTGGGACTGCACCACATAGGCGCTGGTAGTATAGCCAGCGCTGCTGTATTTACCATTTTGAGCGGACACTGCCGTCACAGAATAATTACCGGTTGTATCAAAAGTAACAGAGGCCGTCCACTTAATTGTTTTATAGGTTTTTCCCGTGTGGGTATTCTGAACACTCTCAGTCGTCTGTTTCGTTGCCTGGACAGTTTTCTTGGAGCCATCCTGCATAGTGACAACGAACTGTACACCGTCCCGCGAGGTGTCCGTAACCGCCGTCAATGTTACCTGCTCGCCAATGCCGGCAATATTAGGCGAGGTATAGGCCGTTCGGACAGGCTCCGCAGCAGTAGCTGTGACCGCACAGGAAACCGACTTGCCGCCAGAGGAAGCTGTGATGGTAACCGTGCCGGGTTTTAAAACCTCCACGTATCCATTTTCAACCACCGCGACTTCCGTGTTGCTGCTCTTCCAGGTCACACTCGCATTGGACGGGGTAACCGTTGCCTTTAAGTAGAGGGTCCGGTCAACCGGTACGCTCGCCGAAGTATTGGAGAGCTTCAGGGTCGTTGCAGATATCTCCGGATCTTCCGGTTCATTGGAGTAACGGAACTTAATGTACTCCGTGCTGACATAACCAATAACACCACCCGCTGTTTTCACCTTAGTCCAGTCCGCATTCGATGTGTCCAGAACCGTCAGCTTGGTGCCATTATTCAGCACAGCCAAAATATTCGAGCTCGTGCTGGCGGATTTCCTTAATCTTAATCCATCCACGGTTACTGTAGCGCCCACAATGGTCGGTTCGCTCTCCGAGCCGCCGGAGGAGCTATCCGTGGATATTTTCAAAAACTCCTTGCTGCAATAGCCCTCTTTTCCCGCGGCCGTTCTCACCTTAGCCCATGCGGGATCGGAGTTGTCAATCACCGTTACCTTTGTGCCGTTGGAGAGGGTTAGAATAACCGAATAGCTCGTACCGGGGCCAGAACGCAGGCGCAGGTTAGCCGTTGTGGTCGCAACCAGGTTCTGCTCCGGTTTTTCAGGCTCAGGATCCGGCTCCGGTTCGGGTTCGGGCGCTGGTTCCGGGGTTCCCGCCTCTGTTTTAATATCCAAAAACTCCTTGCTGCAATAGCCCTGCTTACCATCCGCTGTTTTTACCTTAGCCCAGCCGCTCATGGAATTGTCGGTAACTGTCAGCTTGGTGCCTTTGGGTAAAACAACAATGTAGGCATAGGAGGTACCCGGCCCCTGGCGAAGCTTCAGATTAGCGGTCGTGGTCGCAACCGTTATGGCAGATGAGGAGCCGCCGGAATTGCCCCCGGAGCTGCTGCCGCTATCATATTTTAAATATTCTTTGCTGCAATAGCCCTCCTTGCCGGAAACCGTGCGCACCTTTGCCCAGGAGGCGTTGGAGTCATCGATTACCGTCAGGGTCGCGCCCTTGGTCAAGGTCAGCAGTACGCTGTAATTGGTACCGGGACCACTGCGCAGATTTAAATAATCCGTCGTTACCGCACTTTTGGACACTGTGCCGGATGAGGAACCACCGGAGGAGCTACCCGAGGAAGTGCCGGAGGAAATTTTCAAATATTGTGTACTGCAATATCCCGTCATACCGGAAGAGGTTTTCACCTTCGTCCAGGAGCCGTTGGAGGTGTCCAGCACCGTCAGAGAAACACCCTCGTCCAGAATGGTCAACGTCTTGTAGTTGGTACCCGGTCCGCTTCTCAGCCGCAGCCCAACCGTTGTAACCGCCGTTTTTCCGGAACCCGCTGAACCAGAGGAGGAGCTGCTGGAGGAACCGCCGCCGGAGGTAATATTTAAGTATTCGCGGCTGCAATACCCCTGACTGCTGCCATACTGCACCTTAACCCAAACAGAACCGGAATTATCCAGCACCGTGACATTCTTACCTTTGGGGATCGTCGTAATAATATTATAATTTGTCCCTGCGCCGGTCCTCAAATTCAGGTTCGCGGTTGTCGTCGCCGTCCCGGAATTACTGCCGGAGCTGCCGCCGGAGGAGCTGCCGGAAATAGAGAGGTACTCTTTACTGCAATAGCCCTGCTTACCGCTGATCGTGCGCACCTTAACCCAGGCGCCGTCATCCTCAAGCACGGTTAAGGTTGCCCCCTTTATCAAGGTTAGCATCACCTTATAGTTGGTACCGGGCCCCTCCCTTAGGTTCAAATAGTCCGTTGTTGTTGCCTGCTCCCCTGCTGCTTCGGCCGGCAAGCCCGGCGCGAAAGAAAACACGATTAAAAAAGAGCAAAGCATGGAAACCAACGCCAACAGCCTCTTTTTCTTTCTGCTCATTAAAATATTCACTCCCAATCCTTCTCAATATTCCTATATTTTACAATTCGTTCTGTAAATTAGGCATAATTATCATTGTAATTATGATTATAAAATACAATTTTTTAATTATCAACCCCTTTCCGCCATTATTAACATTTTATTTCTCTATTTCCTGTATCTTCCATGTTTATTGGCCTTTCTTACAAGCAGTATTTTTTTAAACCGTTGAATAGTCTGGTATGCAAAAAAGGAAGCCGGCTTCCCAGCAGGGAAAGCCAGCTTCCTCTTTCATGTTTAAATTTAGGGGAACCGCGCGAATTAGTACATACCGCCCATGTCGGGGGCAGCCGGAGCGGCAGGAGCAGCGGGCTCCTTCTTATCGGCTACCAGGCTCTCCGTCGTCAGTACCATCTGTGCGACAGAGGCAGCATTCTGCAGCGCGGAACGCGTCACCTTGGTCGGGTCGACAATACCGAAGGAGATCATATCGCCATATTCCTTGGTCAAAGCGTTGTAGCCATAGCCCACAGTGCCGTTTCTTCTGATATTCTCAACGATGACAGAGCCCTCTTCTCCTGCATTTGCAGCGATTTGGCGCATCGGCTCCTCCAGAGCCTTCAGCACAATCTGTACACCGGTCTTCTCATCGCCCTCAACCTCGGCAAGCAGCTCCTGCACAGCCGGAGCCGCGTTGATCATTGCGACGCCGCCGCCCGCGACGATGCCCTCTTCCACCGCAGCCTTTGTTGCGGCCAGAGCGTCCTCAATGCGCAGCTTCTTTTCCTTCATCTCAACCTCGGTCGCAGCGCCAACCTTGATAACGGCAACACCGCCGGCCAGCTTTGCCAAGCGCTCCTGCAGCTTCTCACGGTCGAAATCGGAGGTCGTGGTCTCAATCTGATTGCGGATCTGATTCACTCGGGATTTGATCTCGGCGCCGTCGCCATATCCGCCGACAATGATGGTGTTCTCCTTGTCGACCTTTACCTGGCGCGCGTGGCCGAGCTGATCCATGGTGGTTTCCTTCAGCTCAAGGCCGAGCTCAGAAGAAATAACCTGGCCGCCGGTCAAAACAGCAATATCCTGCAGCATCTCCTTGCGGCGGTCGCCGAAGCCGGGCGCCTTCACTGCTACACAGTTGAAAGTGCCGCGCAGCTTGTTCAAAATCAGGGTTGTGAGCGCCTCGCCCTCAATGTCCTCGGCAATGATGACCAGCTTACGGCCGGACTGTACAATCTGCTCCAGCAGCGGGAGAATTTCCTGGATATTGGAAATCTTCTTATCTGTAATCAGCAGATAGGCGTCGTCCATAACGGCTTCCATTTTATCCGTGTCTGTCGCCATGTAGGGGCTGATATAGCCGCGGTCAAACATCATGCCTTCCACAACCTCGGAGTATGTCTCGGAGGTTTTGCTCTCTTCAACGGTGATGACGCCGTCGGCAGTGACCTTTTCCATTGCCTCGGCAATCAGCTTACCAATGCTCTCATCAGAAGCGGAAACCGTTGCAACACGGGCAATGTCCTCGGAGCAGGTGACTTTCTTCGAGTTGCTGCGCAGGGCTTCAACCGCCTTGTCAACCGCCTCCTGAATGCCCTTACGGACAATCATCGGGTTTGCGCCAGCCGTTACGTTCTTCATGCCCTCTCGAATAATGGCCTGAGCCATCAGGGTCGCGGTGGTGGTGCCGTCGCCGGCAGCGTCGTTCGTTTTTACGGAAACTTCCTTTACAAGCTGTGCGCCCATATTCTCAAAGGCGTCGTCAAGCTCAATTTCCTTGGCAATGGTCACGCCGTCGTTGGTAATGAGCGGTGAACCGAACTTTTTGTCCAGAACAACATTGCGGCCTTTGGGGCCAAGGGTGATTTTTACTGTGTCAGCCAGCTGGTTGATGCCGCTCATTAATGCTTTTCTGGCTTCCTCGCCATAAATAATCTGTTTAGCCATAATGAATAAACCTCCAATGTCCTATCATAAATTTATGAGACTGCAAGCAGGGGCATATCCCCCGAAAAATTACTCGACAACTGCAAGAATATCGCTCTGGCGAACAATGGTATACTCTTCCCCGTCCAGCTTGATCTCCGTGCCGGAGTATTTGCTGGTAATAACCTTGTCGCCGACCTTAACAGTCATTACAACGTCTTTGCCGTCTACAACACCGCCGGGGCCAACCGCTATTACCTTCGCAACCTGCGGCTTTTCTTTTGCCGAACCGGCCAGAAGGATCCCGCTCTTTGTGGTCTCCTCAGCTTCCTCCATTTGAATCAGCACTCTGTCTGTCAACGGTTTGATCGTCATGCTTAAGTCCCCCTTAATAATTATAAAAATATCGCAATTCAGTTTTAGCACTCTTTAACCTTGAGTGCTAATAATATTTTAGCTATTTTCACATGAAAAATCAAGTGTTTTTTCTAAAAAAATCCGGATTTCATAAAATATTTACAATTATGCCCAACCGGCGGCTGGCGGCTGTTTTATTCACAGAAGGCCCGCGCCTCCCGCTTGGGCGTACGCTCTGCGCGCTCAAGTCCATTCAGCGCCCGTTTTTATAATACATGTAGAGCTGACAGCGAATCATCCCGTTATAGAGCTTACGCCTTCTGTCCGCCTGCCGCCCAAAGCAGGATTCAAAATTTTCATCCGGTGTGATGACGGAATAATTCCAGCCGCGCTTCGGCTGAAAAACCCGGCCCATCTGACGGTAAAGCTCCTCCGCCGCCCGCAAATCCAGCAGCCGTTCCCCATAAGGCGGGTTACAAATTACGCACCCATAGTCCTCCACTGGGGAAAATTTAGATATATCCCGCTGTTCAACCGAGACCTTCGCCGCAACCCCCGCTATTTTAGCGTTTTCCAGCGCCAACGAAACAGCCGCGCCATCAATGTCATACCCATGCGCATGGAAGGGCTCTCCCCAGCGTGCCAAATCCAGCGCGCGGCGGCGCTCCTGTGCCCACACACCCTGCGGCAGGCAGGACCAGCCCTCGGCGGAAAAACGCCTGCGCAGTCCCGGCGCCACATTTAAAGCATAAAGCGCCGACTCAATTAAAATGGTCCCCGAGCCGCAAAGGGGATCCACCATATTGGCATCCCGCCGCAGACGGGATAGATGCGCCATGGCCGCAGCCAGCGTCTCCTTAATCGGCGCCTCTGTGGCATTAGCCCGGTACCCGCGCTTATGAAGCCCTGCGCCGGATGTATCCAGCATGATGCTGACCTGATCCTTCAGAATCAGAAACTGAACCTGGTGAAGGCTCCCGCTTTCTTCAAACCATTGGATGCCGTACTTACCGCTTAAACGCTCCACCACTGCCTTTTTTACAATAGACTGGCAGTCCGGCAGGCTGGAAAGCTTTGAACCGACGCAGCGCCCCTTTACCGGAAATGCATCCGTCCTCCCAATCCAGCGCTCCCATGGCAGCGCCCGCACCCCCTGGAACAGCTCCTCAAAGCTCAGCGCGCGAAAGGTTCCCAGCAAAACCTGAACGCGCTCTCCATAACGGCACCAGAGGTTGGCACGAGCCAGCAGGGCCTCATCTCCACGGAAAACTACACGGGCGTTTTGCGCTTCAACCGCCCTGGCCTCCATTGCGCGGAGCTCGTCCCCGACCAGGCCCTCCACCCCCATCAGGCACGGGATTACCATTTGAATATCATCCATTTAATCGCTTCCTTTCTAAGCCGTCTGTCCCTGATAAAAACAGACTAAAACCGATGCCGCCTACAGGTGCGCATCGGTCTGTCAAATATTTTCAGTCATGAAGTTTTAAGGGCGAGGACCAGGCCATGTGTCCGTCACGGTCAAAGAGCTCCACTCTCACAAAGGTATCGCCAGCCTTGATCCGGTATTCCGCCCGGGTGATACCGTCCCCTTCAGCGGTGCGGTCCGGGACATAGACCGTATCGGTAAAAAACGCCACACGCTGCACCGGCGTTGATGCCACCAGCAAACGGTCCCCCGCACGTGTTAGTTCAAAGCGGGGCCCTTGAGTGGCATAAAAATCACCGCGCCGCAGCGCTGCCAGGATCGCCTTCTCCGTCAGCGCCTCCGACTTGACATAGATAAAGGATCGCGTCTCTTCGCCTTGGTAAAAATGGGCGTCGTCCCCGGCCAGGCAGGGCAGCAGCGCCCCCTCCGCCGCCATCTGGTCGATAAAGCCGCCCGAATAAGCCCGGCAGTTCCAGGGGAAGCCTGAAACCGTGTTGTAAATCTCCGTTCCGTCGAGGCCGGTCAAAGCCTTTACATGCTCGGGCCGGTTCAGCGACCAGGCCGGGTGTGCCAGCACAGCGAGGCCCCCATGCCCATGGACTGCGTCAATCACGCCCTGCACGTCCAGCGCCCCGCGCTCCAAACAGGGGTCCTCCCGCATACCGAGCGCCAGGATATGATAAATCTCCTCCTGAACGCAGGAGCCTATATCGTATTCGCAGCCGGAAATCAGCAAAAAGTCCTGCTGCTCCTCTGCCTGTGAGACTATCCAATGGTCGGTCAGCGCCAGAAAATCATATCCGGCCGACCGGTAACAGTTGATAACCTCCTGCGGCTGCCTCCGTCCGTCTGAACGCGTTGTATGCGTGTGCAGGTTCCCTTTATACCAATGATTGTCCTTGGAATCAACAAACATGCCGATCCCCCTTTCATTGGTATTATCGTACCACAAATAAACGCTTTTGTCACGGATAAGGCCAAAATACCGCTCAGGAGTTCCCCAGGCCGCGAAACCAATCTACAATTTGCTCATACCACTCCAGGGCCTTGAACTTGATCTCGTACTGCGCAGATTCGCCCTCTTCCACAATCTCCATCTGCTCCTCATTCAGCACGCCGTCCAGTTCCTGGGATTCCTCCGCCACCGGCAGGCACATGGCTGGAAAAATAACGCACCACCAGTTATGCCCCGCGCCGGCGCCGATCGTCACCCGCAGCGCCTCATAATAGCCCGCCGGCAGCGCTGTTTCACCATAAACACGTGTTGTAAAGTACATGTGCGTCAGCTCCATGGAAACAGGGTAACTGTAGCCCTGGCGGTAAACCTCATCCTGCGCAGCCTCGCGCAGTGCATCCATGTTTTTTTCAACAACCGCCCTGGCGGACTCCCGGTCTGTTACCTGGTCAAAAAGCCCGGCGGACTCTGTAACAATCCGGTCGCGTACCTTTAATTTCAGCGCCTGATCCTCCTCGCTGTCTGAGTTCGCGAGGATATGGAGGCGAAGCACCCTGTCGGGGATATCCTCACACTGAGTGGCAAAGCCGGTAAATGAAACCAGGACGGCCAAAATCAACCCCAGGCAAATTGCTTTTTCCGCTGTTCTCCACTTCATACTTGAATCAGTCCTTTTCTTATGTAGATGTTCAAAGTATGGACACCTCAAAAAAGCCTTATTCAAGCAAAGAAAAAAACGGCATCCTTTTAAAAGGAACACCCCTGCTGGCAAACAAAAATATATATTCGCAGAAAATTACCGTTTGGCCGCGCAGATATTAATAGCAGAAATATTGCCAAAGTCCAGAATCTCTTTACACTCATAGGCAACCGGGCGGTGAAAAACCGGGCCGCCTACCGCCACGGTATGATACTCTCCATTTTCGCCGCAAACATCCAAGCCGCGCTTTGCCATCTCCGCTACCAGCTCAGCATCCAATATTCTTCCCAAGAAAGATTGCGGAAGATCTTTATTGCGAACGCATTTAATTACACATTGATACCCTAGGGCAATGATTTCGTTGGTATTGTCCAATCGATCCCGCTGCCAGAGCGGGTGGATGCACTGCAATCCGGCGGCATCGCACCTGGCA
Organism: Hydrogeniiclostridium mannosilyticum; assembly: GCF_003268275.1. GTDB lineage: Bacteria > Bacillota > Clostridia > Oscillospirales > Acutalibacteraceae > Hydrogeniiclostridium > Hydrogeniiclostridium mannosilyticum. Next base: position 46,391 of record NZ_QLYR01000009.1, on the reverse strand, counting down.
CGGCACCATTCACGATGGTCCTCGATGTCGATATCGCCAAAAACACAAGCCTCTGCCCCCTGTGCCTTCGCTGCCCGCAGGGTCTCCTCCATACGGGTATGGTAGTCCTCTCCCCCGGATTCACACGGCAAAAGCGGGATCTCGAGGGAGGCAGCGATCTGCCGGAGCAGTTCCAGGTCCACACCATGGAACCAGGAGCGCTGCTGCTCCTGGTTCACCATAACAAGCAGCCCCATTGGGGTATGACCGCCCTCCAACATTTTATGCAGGGATAAAACGCTGTCTTTTCCACCACTATAAGAAATTACAAAATTCATCGTAAACACCTTTTCCATTATTTTCTTGGGGCAGCGGCCCATTAGCAGCTTTCAGTATAACACAGAACCGCTCCGCGGCATAGCCCCATAAAAAGCGAGGGGCGCCTTCCCCCAACGCCGCCGGACGTTCCGGCAGCAAAGGGCCTGCCGTCCAAAAAGCACAGACGGCAAGCCCTTTCTATTATTTATTATGCGGCAGCCTGAGCATCAATAAGCCGCACCGTTCCCCGTTTCCTCGCCCTGAAGCTTCAAAATCTGAGCATTCAGTAAATCCTTAAAAGCGCTGTTCGTGTGGACAGCGCCGCTGATATCCTGGTATTTAACCGGTTCAAAATAGGAGGATTTTCGCTGCTCCCGCAAAAAGCGAAGCGCCTCTGTACGCCCGGAACGCCGGAGAATACAGTCGGCTATTTTTACCGCGTTCATCGCATTATACGGCTCCAGCCGGTAGGCCTCGGCAAAGTGTGCCTGCGCCTTATCCAGCTTGCCCAGGGCCTGCTCTGCCTGAGCCAGGTCTCTCAGCAAATCTGCGCGTACCGTTACGCTGGGGTCGCGGGCAATGCCGCCCTCCAGCGTAACCCTACTTGGCAGCTCCCGCCATTTCGGCCCCTTTAAATAGGCCTGCGCCGCCTGGATCGTTTTCTCCCGGTAGCCGCGGCCCAGCCATGCGCCGGCCTTTGCCAGCAGATAGAGGGCGGCCGGGTCGTCCCTCCCCCTGCAAAGCTCTGTGATTTTTTCCAGGGCTTTCCGCCTTCCCAGTGACTGTACCATATCCCGCGCCTTCGACTCCAGCTCCTTTTGATGCGGTACCTGCGCGCCCAGGACATAAAACAGTGCCGCGGCCAGTTCAAAATCAGCTTGTGCTCCCTTTACCATCGTTGCGCCTCCATCCCTTTTACGCCAAACGCTCCGCCAGCAAACGATTGACAAATGCCGCACGCAAAGCTTCCTCCTGCTCTCCGTCCGGCGCCTGCCCCGCAAGCAGCGCCAGGGTAGCAGGCTGTACCTGCAGCATAGCCGACAATATTTTTTCATAACCGACTGATTGGACCAGGCCGCAGGCTACACCCAGCCGCACATTAGACAAGAGCTCCATGCATTCCTTGCAGGACAGTAATTTCGCCTGCCGCAGAATCGCCAGGCTGCGCGCAACCGTGTCCTGAAATTTCAGCGAGCTCCCCACCGCCTGCCTGGCTGAACGCTCCTGAAGCAGCACCTGCTGTGCCATGCTCTTTAAATTATACAGCGTTTCCTGCTCGGAAATGCCAAGCGTGACACGGCTGGTCAGCTGGTATAAAGAGGCCTGGTTTTCCATTTCATAGCCGCTGCGCAGATCCATGCCCAGGTTGGACAGCCCTGCCGCCACACGGGGAACGGCCCCGTTATAATCCAGGCCGGGAAGGTGCAGCATCAAAGCTGCGTGCAGGCCGGTACCCAGGTCAGCCGGGTTTTGGGTTAAATACCCCAGCTGCCCGTCAAAGGAAAAGGGAAGCAGCTTTCCCAAATTGCTCTCCAGGAGGTCCAGTGTTTCATAGCACCGCTCCAGTGCCAGGCCGGGCAGTACTGTCTGCATTAAAATATGCTCGCCGCCGTTTACAAAAACAGAGCTGGACTCGTCCTCCGTCACAAAGATTCCTTTTCCGTCCGCCCTGGAAACAAACTCCGGCGAGGCCAGGCGGCGCTCTACATAGCTGACCGCTTCCTCCTTGGAAATCTGCCACAGCGGTATAAAGGAAAACGCATGGGCCAGCATGGAGTTTTCATCCTCCATTGCCGACAAAACCGTCTGCAGTGTCTTTTGGCGGTCCGAAGCGCGCATACGGCCGCAGAAGGGAAAGCCTTCAATATTTCTGGAGAGCAGCAGCCGGGTGCTTACTACGACATCGTTCTCCGTCCCGCCGGAGCATTCATACCATTTTACCTTTGCTTCCATCCTTCTGCCCTCCTTCCAGCTGACGGATTTCATCGCGCAAGACTGCTGCCTCTTCAAAATTTTCCAATTCTATGGCCCGCTGCAGAAGCTCCTTTTTTTGCGCCGCCAACTCCTTCTGCTGCAGCATTTGAGGCAGGGCTCCTCCCGGCGTCTTACCACGGTGCACCGTCTCCCCATGCAGCTTACGGATCACCGGAAGCAGCTGATGGTAAAACGTCCGGTAGCATTCCGCACAGCCAACCCTTCCCGTGCGTACAATATCCTGAAACGTTGCGCCGCAGGTACATTGCTCCGCCGCCTGCGGGCGGGTATTATCCTGCATTCCCAGCAGCTCCAAGCCCCGGCTTAAGTCGGCAAACAGATTCCGGTAGCCAAGGCGCCGGGCACACTCCGCGCAAAGAGAATACTCGCCCACCGCCCCGTTTACCAATGTCTTAATATGAGTAGTCGCGGGATTACGCCCGCACATCTGGCATTTCACGTTTAAGCCCCCTTCTTGTTCCTTTTATCCTCTAAGGCCCCGGCCGCGCATACGCAATAATCCCCTGCCTGCCCGGCCCGAAAGCGCTTACTGGTTTTACAAACAATCTCCCTGAAAATTATTGTAACACAAATAGCGGCTTTACAATAGTATATATTGTAAATCAATTAAGGAGGTCAACAACTATGTGTAATAACTTTTTAGGCGGCTGCGGTGGAAATTCCTGCTTCATTATCCTGATCATCATCGTTTTGCTGTGCTGCTGCGGCGGCGGCAACAACTACGCCAACAATGGTGGTTGCGGATGCAACGACTGCGGTTGCGGGAACGGCTGCGGCTGCTAATTAACAAGCATTATTCACAAGTAATGTTGCCTAAGTTCTAAGCGCAAAGGAAGGGGCTGCGGAAAAATCCGCGGCCCCTTCTTTGTTCTATTCCCGCGGTATGCGCTCCGCCTGAAAATTACTTTTGCCGCGCTTGAGCCTCCTCCAGCGCCTGGGCCAGCTGGTCCGGGCAGGAAGTGCTTTTGCGCCCGCAGGTCACTCCCTTGCAGCGGGCAACCACCTCGTCCGCCTTCATCCCTTTTACCAGCGCGCAGATTCCCTTGGTGTTGCCGTCGCAGCCGCCGACAAAGCGCACGGAGCGAATCGTGTCCCCATCTAGGTCTACAATTGTCTGAAGCGAGCAGGTTCCCTGATTTTTATGTACATATTCCATCCTGAATCCCTCCTTAATAGCGGTTTATCATTAACTTCCCCGGCGGGCAGCCTTCCATGCTTTCATTTTTTTCAGCTGACCGGCAGGTGTCAAAAAGCTGCCGACAGGACGCGGGGTGTCTGTATACATGCCATGAAAATCTGTGCCGCCGGTCATCAGCAGGCCATACCGCTCTGCCAGGGCAATGCCGCGTTCCGTATCACCCTGGCTGTGATGCGGATGCCAGCACTCTATGCCGTCCAAAAGGTTCTTTTGCGCCAGCTCCTCTATCAGGGCAAAGCTGTCATATTCTCCGGGGTGGGCAACGACCGCCAGTCCGCCAGCCGCATGAACCTCGTCAATGACGCCGTAAATCTCCGGATAGGCCTTATCGACCCAGGCCAGACCTGTTTTTTTCTGAAAAAGAGCCTGATAGGTTTTCCCAAAAAAACCGTCCGCAAATCCGGCATCCAGCAGCGCATGCATCACGTGCTGGCGGTAAATATTAGCGCTGCCCTGCGCCCTGCGCAGTACCATATCCCTCGTAATGGGATAATGCGCCGCCACCTTATCAATCACGCGCTCCGCCCAATCATGCTGAGAAAGCCAAGCGGATTTGCACAAGCCCTCTAATTTTTCCATCCGGTCCATATAATACCCCAGCAGGTGAACCTTTTTCCCCCTGGCCCTGTCATAGCAGGAAAGCTCAATACCGGGAACCACCTCTACGCCATGCTGCTTGCCGAAAAGCACGGCGCGGGAAACCCCGGAAACGGTGTCATGGTCGGTTACCGCCAACGCCGTAACGCCGCGTTCCTTTGCCAAAACAATCAATTCGTCCACTGTTACGGAACCGTCGGACAAGCGCGTATGACAATGTAAATCTACAACCAATCCAAATCACCTCTTGCAATCCGCCAAAATCACAGGAACAGGGAACCCTATCCTTTATTTTTATTATAGCACTTTTTTTACACAACCGCAATCATTATGCCGCAAAGCGCTTTCCAAAGCAACTATAAGCCGTTATTTCAGCAGCCTTTCGGGGGTAAAGGATTTTGAGACAAAATGAAAAAGAACGACATCTAAAACAATTACGCATATAGAAATAACGAACAGGAGCAGGGCGTTCAGCTGGAACAGGCCCGTAAATTGGCCGACAAAGAGCAGCACAATAGGCAGAACAATATACCCCGCGCTCTGAAACGCCTCGATGTAGCTTTTGCTGCGGCCTGAAATCAGCACCATGAACATCACGCCGAAAAAGGTCAGTGAGGGCGCGAGTAGGACCAGCAGCACAGCCCAGTTCCAGTTAAAAAAATACGGCGTTTGAAAAATTGCTCCGCCCACAGTCATGACCACCGCAAAGAAAATAAAGGAGAACAACGTAGCGGCAAGGCTGAGCAAAACGCAGCCCAAAACCTTAGCGCGAAACAATTTCTTTACCGAAACCGGCGTAAGCAGCAGCGTTTGCAGCGTTCCCCGCTCCCGCTCACCGACAAAACTGGATGCCGCCGAGGCTGTGGAAACCATCAGCGGGACCATTAAAAAGAACATGGGGCTGAGGGTATTCCCCAGCATATAGAAGGTAATCTGGCGGACATCCAGCTGTTGCAGCCCGGCCGGCAGCATGGATAAAACCATGTCCATGCCGTTGAGTTCCTCCGGGGGGATCAACGCGATCAGCACAGTATAAAAAACAGGCAGCACCACCGTCAACACAAGCGGAAGGGCAATCAACGTCCCCCGGGCCATCTTGGCATGCCAAACCTCCCCGCAATCCTTTTTTATGACGGCCCTCTCCGCCAGGGACAGGCTAAACTTACTCATTCTGCATCCTCCTCCCGCTTGATATAACTAAAATAAACATCCTCCAGCGTCGGCCGGACAATCTGTGCCTCATAGACCGGCACGCCGCTCTGAACCAGCCGCTGCAAAATGTGCGGCATAGCCTCCTCCTCTTCCAATACCGTGCGCCACCAGCCTCCGTGCGCTTCAAAACCTTCCGGCCGGCAGGAGGCCCCCACGCGCACGCCCGCATATGTCTTTAGGCCAATCTCCCGGCTCATCGCGGCCAAGGACCCCCTGGCAAGCAGATGCCCGTGGTCAATAATGCCATATTCATCACATAAGTCCTGCGCATAACGCAGCTGATGGGTACAGAGGAATACAGTGGCCCCTTCCGCGGCCTGCTCAGCGATCAGCCGGTTTACCGTCTGCGCGGATTCCGGGTCCAGCCCGCTGGTGGGCTCGTCCAAAAAGAGCACCCTAGGCCGCGCGACCAGGGCTCTTGCCAGAGACAGGCGCTGGAGCATGCCTGTGGAATACGCGCCGGCCTTTTTATCCCGCGCGGAAAAGATGCCCAGTTTTTTCAGCAGCCCGGATCCCCGTTCCGTTGCCTCCTGCTTTTTCATACCGTACAGGGTGGCGTAAAAAACAAGGTTTTCAAGGCCGGATAGATGGCTATATAGCCGGGCTGTCTCTGTCATGACGCCGCAGGCGCGGTGCACCTCCTCCGGTTCCCGCTGCGGAGATCTACCCAGTACCGCGCATTCGCCCTCCGTCGGTGCCAATAAGCCCGTCAAAAGCTTTACCGTGGTCGTTTTTCCGGCGCCATTCGGGCCTAAAAAGCCGAACACGCGCCCCTCTTCGACCTCCAGGTCCAGTTTTTCCAATGCGTTGGCGCCTCCGCCGTAGGTTTTTGTTAGGTTCCTGGCATAAATTGCGTTCATATCCGCCTCCTGTAAAATATTGCTTTATCTTTTCGGTCCTTTAGTAAAAATACCGTTCTACTTTTTTCCCCATCTGCTTTACCAGGGAACATATCGTGTCCAACAACTGCATCTTAATGCTCAAGTCCGCAGGTAGCCCCGGGTTCTGGTGGGCCGGGTTAATGGCGCGTCCGGCAAACACCTTCAGGCTGGTGCAGTCCTCTAACAGCATACGTGCAATCAACGCGGCGCCGTTGTCGGCATCCAGCTTGTGGAAGAAGGCCGCATCCGCCTCCTTTTCCACATATTCCCGCAGGATCTCCACCGTGCGGGATAATGTCAGCACGCCTTCTGTCACCAGGTCAATGCCCTGTATCTTACCCGTGGGCGGGAGCGTGGGGTCGGAATAATTGAGCGAGGTCTCCACCTTGCGGTTCAAAATGCGTGCCACAATATTGGCGCTGGTTCCGCCGCATATCAACCGTTTTCCGGGCGGCGCCATAAAGTCATGCACCATTTTGGGGTCATCCTCGGGGTTAACGGGCGGCCCGGCAAGCATGTTGACCACGCTTTCCGGCTCCGCCTTTAAAATCAGGCAGGTCGAATCATCCCCGGGCTTATCAAGGTAGAGCTCCTTCACCGCCTGGGAAAGCGAGATTGCCAGTCTCGGCGCGGAAGCCTCCTTCTGCGCCGTTTTTGCCAGCCAGGCCGAAACATTGTCCCAATTCCAGCCAAAATTCAGCGCCTGCCCCACGCCGGCATAAACCACCCCGTCGCTGACCAGCCCCAGAATATCGCCGGGCTGTAGCGTAAAGCGGCTTTCCGTCACGGTTTTGCCGGCACATTCCTTCACCTCGGAAAAAGGGTCGAGATCCACTAGTGTTCCATTGCGCACAAACATGCACGGCGGGTTATCAAACTCTACTAAATCCACCGCGCCGTCGTCAAAGATCTGCGCGATGGAGAAGGTGGAATAGGCCACCTTGCGCACACTGCAAACCGGCAGTGTCGCGGCAATGGTTTCCACCGCCTCCGTGACCGTAGCGCCCTCCTCCAGCATAGTTGCCAGGATGGTGCTGGTGAGGGTCGAAAGGATATTGGCTTTTACGCCGCTGCCCAAGCCGTCGGCCAGGACCGCGATAGTGGAATCCTTATTTCTTACAATTTGCACCTTATCGCCGCAAAGCTCCTCACCGTATTTATTGATACTGCGGTAAGCGGCGTCAATATGTATTTTCATCCCCGTGTTTCCCCTTTGTTATTTCTGGTCCTCACCGGCCACCATCATGTTTTTCAGCTTTGTCAGGGAAACCTTCGTTTCCGCGGTTGTCTCGCCCAGCAGGCTTGCGATTTGCTGCGCCGCAATCATCTGCTTGTCAATAACCTTCTGAGCCATTTCAACTGTTTCAGCCCTCAGCCTGTATTTATTTTCCAGCTCCTTTTCTTCCTGTGTAATGTCCTTAAAGATGCCCATCGCTATTTTTTCCCGTTCTACATAAACAATATTCTGCGCGGTCACCATACCGTATTCGCGAAATTCCACTTTTTTATCCCCCATAGACTGGCGGGAGCTGAGCACCTCCTCAAAGTCGGAGGAATCCATCAGTTCGTACAAGTATTTTTCCAGGGCCTCATGGCGGCTGATGCCAAAAACACGTTCGGCGGCGGCGTTAAATTCCACAATCCGCAGCTCTTCGTCCACCATAATGGTCATATTGGGCGTACCGGAAAGCAGGCAGTTTGAGAAAGACTCCGCGCGTTCCTTCATATACGGCACGCACATAGTCAGCTCGGCCCTGTTCTGGTATACCGCAATGGCCTTATCCCGGCAGGTCGGATAACCGCAGGATCCGCAGTTGAGCTCATCCTCCGGACCGTTCTTGCCGATTTTCGCCAGAATGGCCCGAATGGTTGCCTCATCGGGCAGGTCCTCCTTGACGGAATGGTCAAAAAAGCGCTTCCGCAGAGGAACTTCATCCAGCAACGCCGGGTAGGCCTCGCCATCCTCACGGGCATAACGCTCCACCTGCAGCCTGCCGCGGAAGCGCGAGGTCGTCTCCCGCCCCGATGCCGGCCCATTGATGCAGCCGTCCCGGCACATGTTCACCTCAATAAAGCAGTGGTTGAGCAGCCCCGCCTGCAGGGCCTTACACAGATCGATGCACGCGCCGGACCCCGAAACGCTCAGCATCTGCCAGTCGCCGGTATCCCCTTTGTTTTTCAGTGAGGCCAGGATGCCTTCTTCCACCGGGTACATCCGCAGAATTTTCGAGCTGCTATTGAGGAACCGCTCGGGGGCCACACGGTCAAAGCTCACCCGTTCCTCCATCATCCAGCGGTCGAGGTCCTCAAAGGTCAACACCGCGTCCACCTCATTGTTATGCCGCGGGTCTCCCGCCTCATCCATTTTGGCAATGCAGGGGCCCGCGAAAACCACCTTGACGCCCGGATGCGCGCTCTTTAAAAGGCGCGCGTGCGCAATCATGGGAGAGACTACCGGCGTAAGCTGACCCACCAAATCCGGGTAATAAATTTCAACCAGACGGTTAAAGGACGGGCAGCAGGTAGTAACCAGGTTACCGCTTGTTCCCTCCCTTAAAAGCTTGTGGTACTCAGCCGTAACATAGGCCGCCCCTTCGCTTGTTTCGGAAACGCCGAAAAAGCCCAATGCCTTCATTGCCCCGGCAAACCGCTCTGGTTCCTTCATGCTGTAGCAGGCAATATACGAGGGTGCAACCGAAAGGATGACCTTTTCCCCCGCACGCAGCATCTCCCGCACACGCGCGGCGTCGCTGTTCACCGTCTTTGCATCCTGCGGGCACTGCTCCAGGCAGGTTCCGCACAAAATGCAGGTCCGGTCCACAATTTGCGCCTGTTCGTTTTCTACTTTAATAGATTTTACCGGGCAGACCTTGACGCATTTATAGCAGTTTTTACAATTTGCCTTTTTTAATCCGATAATACTCATACCTTGCTACGCTCCCATCCCTGACGATTTATGCTTCATCCCTTTTCATGAAGCCGCTTCAAAACCTCCGAGTTAAAAAAGGCCTCCGCATTCAGCCCCTGCACCTTATAGCGCTCCCCGTCGATGCAAACGCAAACGCCGTTTTGGGCACACTCCCCCATGCAAAAGGCTCCCTTCAACTCGATTTGATCCTTCAGGCCGTTTAAATCGATCAGCCGCTGTAGGATCGCCACCACATCCCGAGAGCCCTTCAGATGGCATGAGCTCCCAATACAAACCGTAATTTCCACGATGATCCTCTCCCCTGAAAAGACGTTAAAGTTTTAACAGGATTATAGCATTCCGCCCGGATGATTGCAAGATTTTCATAAAAATATCCGGATTCTTTTTATATTCTTTATCAGAAAAGTTTATTCCTTCCCATAAATTCCAGTAGCAAATGCGTAAAAAGCCCGCACGCGGATTTAGCATCTCCACGCACAGGCCTTTCGACAAGCTTTTCCAGTCCCCTGCTAAATATTTTCCTCATAGGCCTCAACCTTTACCTCAAACCGCAATACATCAGTATTATTTGTGCTTGCAAGCAAGTCAAAGGTGTCGCCCAAGGTATGATGCGGCTTTCCCTTTTCACGCCCGCACAGGGTCAGATAAGGCAGGCTCAGTTCCTCGTGGGCCTCGACACACAGCTCCGGTTTGGACCAGGTAACAAGATCATCGCTGTACGAGACCTGAAGCGTGGTTTTGCCCTCATACCACCGCCGGCGGTTATAGGTGGTCATGATATAACGCCCGATGGTTTCACTGTAAGCGACACAGGGCTCCGAGCCACCGGCCATAACAGCCGTTTCTCGCCCGCAGTTTCCCGCCATGCAGAACGCACCGTCGCAATATTTTTCAAACTCGCCAAGCTTTCCATCGGCATTGCGTTTGGCGCGGGCACAGTAGATTTTATCGGCCGCTATGTCCCTACCGTCAACATCATACCAGAGCATGGAGTAAAAAACATACAGCATCCGCTGCTCCTCGTGGTAAAAAACCGACAGATCCCCTGCGCCCAAATTGACAATATCACCGGTTTGTCCGCCGGTCAGGCCATCCGGCTGATAGCGGTAGGTATAGCAGGGGTCGGATGAGGTGATGGCCCAACGCTCAAACTGCCAGGTTCTCCCCTGGTCACCGGAAGTAATGTAGCCAATATGGCGAAAATCCGGTTCGCCGGTCTCCTGTCTGAAAACGGTATAGGCGCTGTCCTCGGCAGACCATCCGGTTTCATTGTGGATAAGCGCGTGGAATATCCCCGTCTCAGGGTCTATCCACAGCCCCGTCGCCCAAAATTCCCCGCGTGCGTATGGGCCGTCCGGATAGCGCGTTCCCTGAAAGGCCACGCCTGCCTTCCCCCATTGAAAGCCCGCAGCTGCCGGGTACAGCTCCTCTAAAGTGTCTGCATTTTCACCGCAGAAGACGCCGATGTGCCCATATGCAATATGGCCTGCCGTTGCCCAAAGGCGCCCCTCCTTGTCCCGGCTGAGGCCGATTACGCTGTCCTGATGAATATTCCTGTTTTCCTTCATTTGAGTAGGGTAGCCCTTAGAAATTGAAAACCGCAGCTTTTTCATATTATTCTCCCCATTCTTACCGGCGTTTTACCGTTCAGGGTTCCAACCGGCCGGGCCGGCGGACCTTTCATCGCCATTATAGCCCGGTCCGCAGGGTTCGTCAATTACGGTTTCTGCTAATTATCGCACAATATTGTCCCATTGGGAAAGAAGCCGTTTAGCGGGCCATTCCAAAAAGAGCCATGCCCCTGAGGAGCACGGCTCTTGCCCTTGATAGGGCCTATGGTCAATAGCGCAGGCTGACAGGCCCCAGCAGCCCGGTGGGCTCCTGTGGGAAATACCAGTCAAAGCTGCATTCCTCATGTGATTTAACAAGCGTATTGACGACCTCTACCACCAACTGGTTGTTTCCCTTTTTCAGCAGGCCCGGCTCCAATACAAACTGATAGGGCGGGCAAATGCAGGTACCAACCTCCTCGCCGTTCAAGGTCACCGTGGCGCACTCGTAGACGTTGCCCAAATCCAGCAAAGCCTGCGCCGGCTTTGCTGCATCCCATTCAAAGCTCAGCTCATAGCGGACAATCCCGGCAAACTCCGGCAGCTTATCCGGCTCCGCTAGGTTGACCAGCTCCTGATAGGGCTGCTCTGTAAACGCCGGGTATTCCTTAGAGGTTGCACTGGAGATCCTCCAAACGCCATCGACCGCCCGCTGTTTCGGGAAATCCTTCGGCGTACAGCGTGCCGGGAGCTCCTGCTGCCCGTCTGCGACCAGGAATAAACTTTCATAAGGCTGCAAATAAAGCTGAACCCTGGTTTTCCCATTCGCCGAAGATTGCTCGGCACGGTAAGAGCGGTGACGCATGGGATCGTAGAGATGTATCGCCTTACCGGCCGGCAGCTCCACCCAGCCGTCAAAGGTATGTCGGGTGCTCTGATTCACCAGGAAATAGCTGTCCGTCCCTTCCTTTTCATAGTGGATATAACAGATATCCGGATTATAATCGGAAAGCTTGATATCTACGATACCAGCTTGCGCCGCTTTTTCCGGCAGCTTTTCCAGCGTGACCTTTTCAAACGCGCTGCAGTCTACCGCGCCGTATAAATAAGCGCGCTGCGGGAAGTCCCTGATAAACCAGACCTTCAGGCCCGCCTCAGCCATTTTCTTCAGGCTTGCAAGCAGCGGCGCCGGCAGATATTGCGCATAGGGCACCACCAAAGCCCGGTACTGCTGTGCATGAACGCCGAGCACGCCGTTCTCCACTTTGGAAATCTCTTCATCCACCAGCATATCGGCAGACACAACATCGCTGTCAATTTGGCGCTGCATCAGCACCTTGACCACCTTTTCAAACGGCATAGCCTCGCCGCCCCACTCCGCTTCTGCATGGTAGAGCACAGCGACCGGCGCCTTATGCAGGCCGTCCGTGATGCGGCCGCACACGTCATTGGCATAGGAGGACCAAACATCAAAATGGCGGAACTGCGGATTTTCTCCCCGCGCATAAAAATGCGGCGGACAATCCGGATCCGGAAATTCCTGGGGCGAAAACGCGTGAGGAACCATGTGGTTGACACCGCGCACCGTTAGAACGTCGGTAATCCACTTCATCACCTTCAGCCCCTCATTCCAGCCATAGGCGCCGAAGGTCTCGCAAATGGTCACGCCCTTTTTCTTCGGATCCAGACAGGCCGCGGAGGAAGCCATTTTAGACAGCCCCCAGTGGCTGAAATCGGAATCAAAGAAATTGAAACCCGTGTAATAAGAGCCGCTGGTTTGCTCCGGGTACAAATTGCACACAATATCCAGGCCCGCGGCGTCCATGCCCTCAACCGCACGGAAATAATGGCCCGCACCGTAGCCCAGCCGCGCATGCGCGCCGTTTTCCTCTACAAGATGGCCAATCAGCTTAACCTGATGCGCCCGGCACCAATCTCCCAGCTGCCCGGTAAAATTCTTGGCAAAAAGGCCGCTGACAACATCCATGTAGACATAACGCACATCAACCTCTGCGCCGCCGGCGTTGTACCACAGGCAGGGAAGCAGCTGTGGAATTTTTTCAATGCCCTTTTCCTGCATAAGCTGCAAAACGCTGTCGCAGTAGGGCAGCGGCATACGCGAACGGCCGATTGCGCGGTCATAGCCGGTCGTGTTGCCAAAACGCGGCTCATCGGTAAAAAAGCCCTGAATCGTCTTGCCGAACTCACTGCCAAAACGCTTGTAGTGTTCTTCGTGAATGATGTCTATGTAAGCGCGGACCGCTTCTCTGGAAAGCGGGTTGATGTAGCTGCTGGTGTGGGCCTCTTCGCCCGTGTGGGTCTGCTTAATAATAAAGATCCGCCATTCCCCTTCCGGAACATCCCAGTAGAGGCGGCCGTTGTGCATATGGTCCGTGATGTCTGTCAGCGTTTCCCCAATGATGTCCATGCCGCGATCCTTCCGCTGGGCGGCAACCACATAGAGCAGCTTCTCCCCCTCGCCAATCCAGCGCCCAGCCAGAAAATAGGCGCCGTTCCTGGGGCCGGTAACATCTATATGGTTCTCGGCCAGGTAGACCTTCAGGTGCTCCGGGTACTTTTCCGGAATCAACCCATTGGCCCAGCCGCTTGGGTAGTCCCCGTCATCAAAGATCCAGACCTTCATATCATTTTTTTGGGCCTCGTCAACCAAAATAGCCATATCCCGCCACCAGCCGTCGGATAAATAGTCCGGATGCGGCCGCGGCTCCGCGACAAAGCTCTGGATGCCAACCGATTTCATGTGCTGAATTTCCTCGCGCAGAACCTCTTCCGCTTCACCGTGCTGCCAAAACAGCGGAGTGATATAATCGTGTGTCATGTTGAGTCCTCCCAATTTCAGACTAATTTTTTCACAACAGCAATAAGCTTACCTGTATTATAGCAACCGTAAGCAAAACTTTCTATTGCTTTTTTTAAAAAGGCAAAATGCTGGCAAAGTAAAGCAATTATTTTATATTTCCGCCTTTTTTATTTTCGTGTAACCGTGTTAAGCCCTATTTAAGAATAGACCTAATCCGCTTAAAACCGGATATAAGTGGAACTGGCCTGGCCCTGCTTGATTTACAAATGGGAGCTACCCGTTCCGACAACATATTTATAAATCCCGTAGTCTTATCCCGATCAGGCTTTGCGGCTAAATCGCCGGTGCCGGGCTCCCTTCAGCAAAACACGGGAAGGCGCTCAGCAGAACCTTCCCGTGCTGTATTTAAACCGAGGCCGTTTTGTGCGGTTCCGCAAGACGGGCCCAAACCGCAGGCCGTCTTTTCTCCTCGTCTAAACCGGCTTCTGTGCCCATACTATAAGCGCGGCGGTCCTCAGCGGCGCCGCTTTTTCGGGAACTACCCCAGCAGCCCGTATTTTTCCTTAATCCTGTCCAGCTTTTCCAGCATGGGCTCCGCGGCGATATAAAGGAACACCACCGTAGCCACCGCGTGGATTAAATCAAAGGGAATGCCCTGCAAATAATAGGGCCAAAGCATATCCAGCGTTGGGGAAGGCTGGCTGGCCAGCAGCGCCGCGGGGTTCATCAAGCCGCCGTAAATCAGGAAGGCCGAAAGCCCGCCAAACACACATAATGCCGTCCGGCTGCGCAGCAAAAGCCCCTTTCGAAACAAAATACCCGCCAGAAAGCCGATAATGCCAAAGGCAAACATCTGCCAAGGCGTCAAAGGGCCTTGCCCAAAAAACATGTTACTGACAAAGCCGGTAACCGCCCCTACTAAAAATCCAGTTTCGCCTCCGAAGGCTATTCCTGCGATAATCGACATGGCCACGACGGGTTTAAACTGCGGGAGCATAAAAAACGCTACCCGGCCTGCCACACCGATGGCACACAGTACGGCAATGATAACCAGTTCCCGGGCCTGGGGCTTTCTTCGTTCAAAGATCAGTGCAAAGGGCAGCATAGCCTCCAGAATAATCAACAGCGAAATAAAGTAATATTTGCGGTCCCCCAAAAAATAAATACCGATATAGATTGTCATTGGGATTGCCAGCAAAATGACCACAGCCGCCGCCAAGGAACGCCTGCTCAGCTTTCGGTTGGAGGGGGCGGCCTGCACTGCCCGTCCCCCCCTGCCCCGCCCCCACGACAGTACAGCTGCCGCAGAGGCCGCCTCCAGCCCGAAAGCCAGCATAAGGCCTACATAGCGCCAGACCATTGCCGGGTCGCCCGCTGCGGCGACTGCCTCGGTTCCTCCGGAAATAAAGGATGAAAAGCCCTCCCAGTTCAGAACCGTAAACAGTAAGGTCAAAGCGAAAGCCGCTCCCGTTATGCACAATATGCCGATGCGCAGCGGCGTCAGCCTCTTTACAGCCGCTCTCGGCTTGGCAATTTCCGGCGGTTCCTCCAAATGATATTCGCCACCGCTGCCCGGGAGCTCCGGCGGCGGCAAAGGGCTTCCCCCCAGCGCCCGGACTACGTCGTTTACCGTGACCGCCTCCGGCAGCACATGGCGGGACATCCGGTTGGCAGCGGAGGTATAAAAGCTGTTTCCGCTGAAAAAGGCGCGCGGGGAATTTTCCGTAACGATGCCGCCGTCAAAAAACAGGGCGCAGCGTCCGGCATATTCTGCGCAGAACTCAATATCATGGGACACCATGACTACAGACACCCCCGCTGCGGTCAGCTTGCGGAGAATTGCTGCAAAAACTGCTTTAAATTCTGCATCCAGACCCTTGGTCGGTTCGTCCAGCAGTAAGATTCGCGGCTGAAGCAGCAGCACCTTCGCCAGTGCCGCCCGCTGCTGCTCGCCCCCCGAAAGGTCGTATGGGTGAGCGTCCAATAGCCCTTCCAGGCGGCACAGGGCGGCTATATTGCACAGCTTCTCCTGCTTTTCCGCTTTCCCCATTCCCGATTCCGAGAGGATCTCCAGCAAGTCCTCTCGAACCGTTTTGGCCACAAACAGGTTTTGAGGATTCTGCGGCAGCACCCCTAAAAAGTGGTCAAACAGCCTGCCGGGTGGTATTTTCCCTAACTCGGTCCCATTGATTTTCACGCTTCCCCGGTATGGAGTGTTTAGCCCGGCAAGCAGGGACAGCGTTGTCGTCTTTCCTGTGCCGTTGCCGCCGAGAATGGCGGTCAGTTCGCCGGGGTAGGCCCGAAAGGACAAGCCTTTGATAACGTCCGGGGCATGCTTCTCGTACTTAAACCAGACCTCCTCCAGTTCAACGGCCGGCTGAGCCCTTACAGGCGGAACCGGCTCCTGGGGCAGGCTTCCCTTCAGCTCCATTTGCGACAGCCACTCCCGGCCCTCCCGCACTGTAACCGGACAGGCCATTGTATTGTCCACACCCGCCCATATCCGCATTGGCACAGGCATGGCCTGGAACATTCCGTGCCCCTGCCTGCGCAGGCTTTCTCCAACGGAGGCCGGGGGCCCCTCGCAAAGGATTCGTCCCCGGTCCATGACTACGGCGCGGCTGGCGAGCGGGAGGGCTTCTTCCAAGCGATGCTCCGTAAGGATAACCGTCACGCCCAGTTCCCGGTTAATCTTCCCCACTGTCGCCAAAAAATCAGCGGCCGCGATGGGATCCAGCTGGCTGGTGGGTTCGTCCAAAATCAACAGCGCGGGCTGAAGCGCCATAACAGAGGCTAGGGCCAGCAGTTGCTTCTGTCCGCCCGAAAGCTCCGCAACCTCCTTATAAAACCACGCTTGTATGCCAAAAAAGCTCGCCATTTCCGCCACCCGCAGCCGGATATCCGGTGTGTCGAAGCCCAGGCTTTCCAGGCCGAAGGCCAGCTCATGCCAGACCTTATCGGTGACAATCTGGTTTTCCGGGCTTTGCAGCACAAAGCCGATTTTAGCCGCGGCCTCCCGCTGATCCAACGCGGACAGGGCCGTACCCTGAAAACGAATTTCTCCGGAAAGGATCCCGTGCGGCGCCAGGGCTGGCTTCAGCTGCCGCAGCAGTGTCGTCTTTCCGCAGCCGGAGGGGCCGCAAAGCACGATAAACTCGCCGGGGCGGACCGTCAGGTTAATATTTTGCAGCACCGGCCTAGCCCTGCCCGGGTAGGTAAAGGTCAGATCTTCGATGGCGACGGTGGGGCTGTACGCTGTTTTTTCATGCTTTTCCACTTCAAATCCTCCCTTCCGTTAATCAGCATCGGCATGGCGCACAAGGCCAGATACAGGCCAAATACAACCGCCTGCCACAGGTCGAACGCCGCGCCGGACAGAATGGGCATGTAGACAAACTTCAGCTCACCCGCAAAGGCCCCGGCCATAACTCCGCCGCCGCACAGCAGCAGGAACACCAGAGCCCTCCTGTCCCGGCGGTCAAAGCGGTAAATGGAAAAGGCTGTGCGGCCCGGCAAACCATAGCCCCGGCTCTTCATACTGCTGGCGGTATCAATGGCGTTTTCCAACGCCCATGTCGCCAATATGGACAAAATTTTGATACCGTGTCTTGCACGCCTGATAAGCCCGCCGTTAGAGACATCCCGGCCCACACATTTCTGAGCTTTGGAGATCACCTTGATTTGCGCCGTAAAGCGTGGGACAAACCGCAGGGACATGGATAAAACCAGCGACAACGCCGGGATTATCCGCCCGAACAGATACACGAGCTTATCGCTGGTCATGACGGCGTTAAAGCAGGAAAACCACGTAATGGCTGCAATAAGCAAAAACGCGGCATAAATACCGTAGAGGATGGATTCCAGCGTCAATGGGTTGCCGCTGGGCAGGTAGGCGAGGATCGTCACGCCCTGATGGGAAAAGGCCGGGTTGATCAGCGCCGTTATGACTAAGAGGGGGAGCATGTAGACCAGGTTAAAACGGACCGCCTTCCGCCCCTTCAGGTAGATGGAATACGCCAATGCGCCGATCAGCGACAAGCCCAGGCAAACCGGGTGGTTCAGGAACATTGTCAGCCCAATGGCCAGAACAAAGTACAGCATCGTTACCGAGGGGTGGTAACCGGAAAAGGCGTCCCGGTTCATGAGGCCGCCCCCTGCCCGACGGCGTTTCCGCCGCCTACATCCTTCCCTAAATCACAGGTGTAGACCCACTCGATCACGTCGCCCTGCTTGAGCTGATACCGGCTGCAGCCATAATTTGGGAACCAGCCGTTGACCTTGTACATCCAGCCGGACAGGTCGCCGCAGTCAAACTCATACAGGTTGTGAATGCCCTCTATGTAAGCTGAGTTAAAGGCCGGCGTAAACTCAAATTCCATCTGAATCCGCTGATCCCGCGTCACCCGCTTGAGCACATCAAAGACGCTCTCCCCCTCGCTGAAGCTGACGGTTGTTGCCGCCAAAATCACACCGTCGCGTGGCAGAATGCCCAGCTTATCCTGGTCGAATAAATCCATGTTGTTTAAAATCGTATCACAGCGAATGGAGATGGTGCAGGTCAGCTTATTGCTCTCGTCAACCGGGGAGTCCTCCGGCTCTACCGGCGCGGGCTTTCCCTCCGGCACCGGGTCCGTCTGGAACTTATCCTTGCCGCTGTTTGGGCTCGCCGCCTGCCCAGCGGAGGAGCCCTTGCCAGCAGCCGGGGAAGCGGAGGAGGGCTCCACGCCGCTGCCCGGCAGGGAACCGGCGGCGGCGGAATCCGGCGGCAAAGACGCGGAAATAGTGCTGCCGCTCTCCGTCCTACTGGCGGAGGAACGCATGGCTGAGCCGTCCTCACGCCCGGCCAGCGACAGACCCGACTCGGCCGCCGCGGGAATATCCCGGTTCGGCGCCGGCTGTAAAAAGAACGCCACCGCCAGCACGGCTACAACGCATATAATCGCCAGGCCAATTTCAGCCTGCCTTGTTTTTATCAAGCTTTTAATTGATTTCATATGTTTGTCTGCCCCTTATTTACTCCTAAGCGCCCAAAGGCCCCGCGGCTCAAAAGAGCCGCAGGGTCATGGGTTAAAATAGGAGCCGCATCAAATCAGCTCTATCTCAGCTGTTTTTTCCTTTTACCGAGCACAGCCAGCGCCGTCAGCGCGAACATAGAGGTGGCAAGCCACAGCAGCACATAGCTGCTTTCTCCGGTCTTCGGCGGTTCGGCAGTGCCGTCGCCGCCGTTGTTCTCATCCGGTTCATCCGGCTCGCCCGGCTTCGAGGGGTTCGGGTTCTCCTTTATGGTGACATCGCTCATATCGTACAGGCTGGTTTGGCCATTTAGCAGCCGGTAATAAGCAGCCAGCGCATAATAGCCCTGCTCCGTTGCCATGGCGCTGCGGCCTTCGCCATCAGCCGTATGGCTGAAGCCGCCGCCCGCAACATAATAGCCGCACAGCGCATCTACTGGGTTCAGCCCGCCCTTGATAAACCGGGCATCCTCGGTTGGGTTAATGCCCAGCGACGTCAAGGCAACAATTACCTGTGCACAGGATTCGCTGTTTTCAGAGCCCCAGCTGCCGAAGCCGCCGGTAGCCAGCTGCATGGTGGACAGAAGCTCCAGGGCCCTGTCCACCGCCGTTTTCACGGCGTCTTTTGTCTTATAATAGGGCGCCAGCGCCTGAATAGCCATAGCCGTCATGTCTACGTCCGCGGCATCGCCATTGAGGGCCCAGCCGCCGCCGGCCAGTTCCGAATCCAGAATCGCCTGCACCAGCTTATCCCGGGTTACGTCGCCCGAGGCCGCATAGTCATGGCTGTCGAGGGCAATCAGCGCCCAAATGGAACCGTTGATTCCCTGCTTTTGGATGTAGGCCATCTCGTCGAGCCCAGCTAACAGGTTATGACCGCCTACATCGGTTACATCCTTCCCCATAGCAGTCAGCGCCAGGATCACACGGGAATTTTCGGCGGACTTGGTGCGGTGAAGCCGTTCGTTGCCGTCAATATTTTCCTGAACATATTTCACCACATTTTTATAGTAGCCCTCCGGCACACTGCGCCCGCTGCGAGCAAGGCCCAGTACCGCCCATTCGCCGCCGATGGAACCCACTGTGGGTGTGCCCAGCCCGGCCAGGTAGTCCCCGGTTGTCTTATACACTTCCTCCGCAAAGGCCGCGCGGGCCGCTTCGTCCTGCAGCTGCGCCAGCTTTTCCTCGGCGGCCGTCAGCACACCGTAGTTCTTGACCAATTCCTTTTGCGCGGCCGTCAATGCATCATAGGCATCACGGGCGGCCTGTATGGCTTCTTCAGAAGCCAGGGTGACAGTGCCAATAGCATCGATCTTGTTCTCCACCTCACCGGCGGCTTTTAAATTGGACAAAAGCGCCTCGGCAGCTACCAGCACATCATAGTTGCCGACCTGTTTCTTCTGCTCGTCCGTCAGGGCATCATAGGCGGTGCGGGCAGCCTGTATCGCTCCCTCGGAGTCCAGTGTAACCGTACCAATCGCCGCTATCTTTTGCTCAGCATCATTGACCGCCCAGCCCTCAAGCTTCAGGGAAAGCTCCGGCAGACGGCTTAAAACGCCAGCCGTGCTGGTACCGGTTTGCATGCCCATCCCCTTGGTATAAGAAACCCCTCTGTGGGTTGGAGCCCCGCCGAAGCCGCCTACCTTGATAGCCCCGGTTAGATCATAGGACAGCTCCGTCCAGTCTTCAGGGATGGTGATTTCAATTTGCTGGCGCTCAGGGTTCCCGCTGAAGTCATAGACACCGAAAGCACTGCCCGGATTGCTGGTGAAAGAAGAATCGTCCTCCCCTTGATAGCTCAGGGAAAAATTGAAGTTATATACTCCGGATAATTTCTCTTTGGGGCTGACCAGGTTGTGGAACTGAACCTTCACCTTGTCTCCGGCTTTAAACTCTGTATTGGCAGGCAAAATCTTTCCGTCCGCATCCAGCAGGTCATAACGAACGCCCCGGGCGGTAATGACCTGATAGGTCGCTACGCCGTCCTTTTCCACCCGGACAATGTGGCGGCCGGAAGTAAGGTTCGTCACGGTTACTGCCCCGGTCCCGGCGTCGGTAATAACCCCCTCGGAAGTAAAGCCGTCAAACGACATTGCAGAATCTTCCACGGTGGAGCGGGCTACCGTAACCGTACATCCGTTTTCCGGCGTAAAGGTGTACTCCGCCCCCTCGTCGCCCAGATAGAACAAAATGTCGTGTTCGGCATCGATGTCGTTCTGTTCCGGTTTAGAGATGGTTGCTCCCATACGATCCATAACCATATTCGTCTGAATAGCGGAACCGTCCGCGCCCACGGATACGACAAATACGCCGGTGCATTCCGGCCAAATGGCGGAAAACGCTTTGCTGCCAGTGCTGCTCATGCCCTGCATATGAGTCATGGCGTCGTAGGTTACCAGCACTATGGCAGTGCCCTCCTTATTCGCCTTCAGCGTGGACAGGGAGCTGTTATTTTTATCAGGGGTAACGGTTACCACATCGCTGGGCCGGCCCTCGAAATCCACCACCTGATAGTGCATATCCGGCAGGGCCACCTGTGCATTGCTAATCGTATTCTCAAGCGCCATCCAGTTGCGGAACACGTTCAGCTCAAAGGTCTGGCCCACATCCATGTTCATATAGCCCTTGCTGTTAATATTCAAATAGATGTCGGCCCGGTCATACTTGTTTTTATCAAAACGGTATACGGTGTCCTTGGCAAATTCTTTGTCGCCAATGTGCAGGTCCTCCTTGGTAACGGTAAAGCTTTGTCCAGCCTTCCACTTACCAAACGACCAGTATGTAACGCCGTCGGGATGCTGCACCCGCAGGAAATGATTCGCGCTCGTTTCCGGAAGCCGGAAGCTCGCCGTCAGCGTGCCGTCCTCCGTCTTTGTGGACTCAGCCTCCAGGAATTCATAGGAATAGTAGCTGCCAAAGGTACCCATGCTGACCTCAGAGCCGGCAGGAGCCGTTACGGTAGCGGCAATCGCTTTGGGAATATTGGCGCTGATGCCCAAATTAGTGCCCGTAACATTGGCGCCGGTTTTCGTTACCGTAGCCGCCACATATTCCTCCGCGCGGTTGCCGATGGGGGTCAGGGTCACCTTGATGGTGTCCAGATCCTGAAACAAACCGGAAGCGCGGATATTGCCCAAATAGTTGGCCGTCCCCATCTCTGCTTTACGGTTCACGCCGTCTGCGCCGGTGACCTGATAATCAATGGTATAATCTGTGCCCTGCACCCAGCCGCTGTTGCTGGCATAAATTTCGTAGGCACGGTGCATGGTAATGGCTGTGGTATCTTCCTTCACAGAAACAACCATGCCGCCGTTGTAATCATTATTTGCGTCATAGCCTTCCACCCAGTAATCGCCCACGGGCAGCTTGACGGCGGCATATTGCAGCTGGTAGCCATCTGCTACTGTTGACTTATCCGCCAGCAAATCGGCCGTGCCCTTCACACCGCCGGTGTAGGTGTACAGCTTTAGGGAATTGAGCTGGGCGCTGTGCAGGCCTTTCAGGTCCACCGTCTGAACCGGGAGCTCCTGAACCTTTTCCTGCTTCACGGTCACGGTGTAGGTCTGAGCCTCGCCGCTGTTGTCGTTCATGCTGGGCCAGCTGGGGTCGCCGCATTTAACGGTGATGACCGTGCCGTCTGTAACGGGTACGGATTCCGTACGCTTGTACTCTTTGCCGTTCACGCTGGTGCGCACCTGATAGTTTTTATTGCTCGCGGTAGGCGTCACCATTACGCCGGTTACATCTGCACCGACAGTCAGGGTATAGGCATGGGCGTCCTTACTAAAAGCAGGCGTAAGCGCCCCCTCGCTGAAGGACAGGCTCTTTACGGTTTTGTCGGTGCTGCTCCAGCTGCCGCCCAGATCCTCGCCGCCGTTGCAGCTATACATAAGGCGGATTTCATCGCCGGCGGCAAGCGTCCCCTTCGCTGCGGTAAAGGCGTCAAAGCCTTCATTGACAAACCAGTCGTTGAGTGTGCCCGTCCAGCCGCTCATCGTACCGGCGTTTTCGTCCGATGCTTCTAGCCCATTGACTTCACTGATGTAGCCGCTGTCCGCACCTGTCTGGGAATAGTCTCCCAATGCATCCACAATGCAGCTCATCATTGTAGAGCCCGCTTCCAGTTCTACCCATTCATCGACCAGCTTCCCTTGCCAGGGGGCTGTTTCGCTTGTATAGGCCGTATTTTCCACAATCACGTGGACCTGACCGCTGTGCTCATTGGCCAGCACCGTTGGCGCTGCCTCCGGCAGCATGCCGGCAATCACCATGAACGACAGCAGCAAAGCCAGTATACGGCCTGCGCCCTTCCTCATTTTTTTCATCTAAACTCTCCTCTTTTTAAGTAGTTTCTATATAAAAACGCTGACGCGTATTGGACAAAAAGCATAGCCCGCGGCTGCAAAACATAAAACCACCTGCGTATACGCCGGAATTTTTCCCACGCGGCACGCTTTCTCTATCAAGGTGCTTGGTTGTATGTTACACATACAACCAAGGGGATATCCCCTTGAAAAATCGAAAAACCGCTTTCTCCCTTCAGAGAAAGCGGTTTACCTATATCTATTATGGGTCACCCATAACGCCAAGCCCAATTTCCCCCATTGCCCAGGGAAATTTACTTTCTCCAACAAACATGGCTGGTTTCCTGGCTTATGACTTACGGCTTCACCGAAGAAGAACGCCTTCTCAGAACAGCAGTCCCAATGGCATTGGTTCCTCTCTTTGTCAATTACAGTAATGGCTGTTGCGCCGGATTCGCACCGTTGCTTCCCAATTCTCCTATATTTCTATAGGCACCATATTTATGTGTTATTTACATGTCGTTAACAAACTAACACAAATTATTCAAAAAGTCAATCGGTATTTAAAAGCAAAAAATTTTTTTTAAAAAGCAAAATATTTTACCCCAGCGGAAAGATGGCGCCTGAATGGGTAGTAAAAAATATTGTAAACCCACTGCGGAAGCACAGGGCGTTCCCGCGGCGGCTATTCAGGGGAAAATACAGCCTGAAGCTCCCGCAGCTTATCCTCTTCAGGTACCGAAAACGGGTGGAAATCTATGCCCAGCGCATTACACTTATTCCGCCCCATATCATGGTACGGCAGCAGCTCCACGCGCTCTGCACCGCCGGAATCTCGCAGAAAATCACGAATTTTACGCATCTCCTCTACGCTGTCATTGACACCGCCGATAACGGGAATCCGAATCCAGACCCGCTTTTTCAGCTGGAGGAGTTTTTTCAGGTTGCTGAGGATAAGCCGGTTGTCCGCCCCCGTATACCGCTTATGCACCGAGGCGCTGAAGCATTTGACGTCATACAAAAACAGGTCGGTCAATGGAAGTATTTTCTCTATCACGTTCCAGGAGACGCACCCGGCTGTGTCCACCGCCGTGGAGATTCCGCGGGCCCCGCACCCCTGAAGCAGCGCATAAAGGAACTCCGGCTGCAGCAGGCATTCCCCGCCGGAAAAGGTGGCGCCGCCGCCGGAAAACTGATAAAACGGCATGTCTTTTTCAATCTCCTCCAATACCTCCGAGACGGTATATGCCCTGCCGCATAAAACCCGTGCATCATGGGGGCAGACTTCGGCGCATTTTCCGCACTGCACACAGTCCTTCTGCCGGTTTTCGCAGGCCTCCAGACATTTTCCACAGCCCGTACACTTCTCGGCGTAAAACATAAGCTGCGGGGACTGCTGCCGGCTTTCCGGGTTATGGCACCAGAGGCAGCGCAGATTACAGCCCTTCATGTACACTGCTGTACGAATACCCGGTCCGTTTACAAATGAGCCGTGCTCAATGTCAAAGATAATTCCCTTTTCCATGCCTTCATCCCCCGCTGCCATTACAGCCTGTGCAGCGAACGCTGGATCAGCTCATCCTGAAGCGCCTTATCGAAAGAGGTAAAAAAGCCTGAAAACCCAGTCACACGAACGCGCAGATTTTTATATTTCTCCGGGTTCTGCTGCGCCTGAAGTAATTCATCGGCAGACAAGTAATTGATTTGCAGGTGTACGCCGCCCATTCTGAAATATGCCAGCAGCAGCTGTAGCAGCCTTTCCCGCTTTTCCCCGGTGTCTGCCATGCTTCTTTCCAGCGTCAGGTTGACCACCACCGAGGACGCCAAGTAGCGCCCGTCCAGCTTGGCGGCAGAGGCCAGATAACCGACAATCCCGGACTTATCTGTCCCCGGAAGCGAGGAAATAGAGGCGGCGAACGGCTCCCCGTTACGCCGCCCGTCGGGCGAGGCCGGTGTCTCCCGCCCCAGCACGGTGTGCGCAACCTCGTAACCGGTCAGCGTTCCGAAGAGATAGCGGCCCCCGCGATAGGGCGTTGCATCCCGGGTCATTTCCACAACAGAGCGGGCAATCCGATTCACCAGGTCATCCCCCAGCGGGTCGTTGCTGCCAAAAAAATGCGCATGTTTTCGAATATCCACCAGGACATCATCATGCCCTTCCCAATTATCACGGATAAAGCCGCGCAGCTCTAACAGAGAGAATTTCTTTTCATCAAAAACCATCTGGCGAATCACACTCAAAGAATTGGCCAGGTTCACCAGCCCGATTAGACACCAGGTGCAAAAATTATACCTGGCCCCTCCCTGGGAAGCCGGAACCGCACGCTCGATGCAGCCGTCGGTAAAAACTGAGCCTAAAATCTCCGGGTCCTTCGCACATTCTCGGTCCCTTTCATAGGAGAGCTGAATGGCAACGGAAAGGTCTTCCTTCAGGTATTTTTCCAGCAGGTGGTAAAACGCCTCAAAATCTGGCAGGCAGAGGCCATCCAACGCCTCCCAAAGCCTGTTCAGCGAATACATCAGGTTAAAATGGCCTTCAATCGAACCCATTTGCGAACAGCCGGTAAGGATGGTCTCATTACACCCCGAGGCCGTATATTCCACAGAATCCGAAAAAGGAACGCCAAGATATTCAAAATTTTGGAGAATTACGTCGTCATTGAGAAACATCACCAGATCCGGACGGCGCATGTTTGCCTCCAAAACCTCCCGCAGCTGGCTGGAGGTTGTCTTTCGCGTGACCCTGTAGGAAACCTGCGGCCTCCAAACAGGCAGCTCACAGACAGCCTCCAAAATAATGGAGGTACATTCATTGTGGCCGCAGCGGCCGTCCTGTGTATAGCCTCCAACCGCCCCATGGTTGATCCCGCTCCATTCATGCTGTGTGCCCATGTGGCTGAAGATCAGGATAAACAGATTTTCAACCAGCTCCAACGCATGCTCGCGAGTCAGGCGGCCTGCCGCCATATCCTTCTTATAAAACGGGTACAAATATTGATCCAGGCGGCCGAGGCCGTCCGGAAAAAGTGTAAAGAAGAAGAAATAACTCTGAACGGCCTCATAAAAGGTTTCCGCAGGCCCCTCCGGGACACGCCTGCAGATTTGCTCCAGCTTCAGCAGCTCTTTTTTCCGCAGCGGGTTTTCCTCCTCATCAGCCGCAATGCGGCAGGCCGCCGCGAAAGAACGCCCCCACTCGACAATCATTTTGCAGGCAAGCTCCAGCTCAGACAAAAAATGCTGTTTTTGAGAGTCGCCCGCATAATGCTGCATGGCGGAACGGATGCGCTCCAGATATCCCTTGAAGCCGTGCGTAACGGCATATTGAAAATCTGCCGTTTTATGGTTCCCGGCATGAATCAACAGCTTGTTTTCGTAAAATGCGTATTTTGAAAAAACAGCGCCCAAATCGGCTTTGCTTTCGGCGGTTGGAAGCTGAATAACAGGAAAAGCCCCCGTAAGGAGAGTATATTCGTTTATCCGGTACAGCTTCGGCGCCTCAGACTGTATGATCCTCCGTTTTTCTTCCTCTCCCTGGGCGCTGATTATCGCCTGAGCAACATCCGAATAATCTACATTGACAAATAGCGCATCCCGCAGCGCCATTTCCGCCAGTTTTTGAATCCGGTCGTTCATACACCTTATCCCCCTAAATGATTTCCCCTTTTCAGAGGTTTGTTTCTCTATCCTGTCTTCCGCCGCCGTTCATGCTGTCGAGCTCCGGCATATTGAGGCCATCATGGGGGAAACTTTCTAAAAACTCCCGCCCCTTCAAAGCCTTAACGATGAGAAGAGCACGCTACACTTATACCCTAAGAGCTTACTTTCCATTTGTCAAGGCTTTAGCCGAATTTCTTTGCCTGTGGATTTCACTGAAATTAGCCGGAAATAAATCGTCGGATATAATAAAGCTATGGTAAAACCTTCCAGAGGGGTAAGAAAACGAGGTGAAAGCTTCTGGAAAATAACATTGCCCCTCTTGATAACGACACAATAACCCGTCTGGCGTATGCCCATGACGACGAGCTTACGGAGGCCATCCGGCAAATCCGCGTCCTGATGGACAGGGTCAAGGAGCTGGAAGAAATCAAAAAGCAGTCAAAAGGTAGTCACCGGGCGCTTTCAGGCAAAAAAATAACCGCATAGACCACCGCAAAACGGCTGTCTTATGCGATTATTTCTGTCTAAACCACATGAAAAAGATTTTTTGGCTTTTCAGAGGTGGGAGTTGAACTCACGTAAGGGAGATTGATTATTTGGAAAAATACTGCTCTCTGGTAATTAATAGTTCAATATTATCGTTTTCTTTATTGTATTCTTTAAAACCAGCTGCAAGATGTGTTCGAACAGCAGCCGTCCGATTCACTTCAAAACTATTATGAACAGCATCGATATTTAAGTTTACAAAGGCATACTCTAGAAGTAATTTCAATGCTTCGACCGCATAACCTTGCCCTCGAAATTTAGCATCTAAAATGATTCCCATTTCATGCCATAGTGCAGTATCACTTTTATGGATATTAACCTCACCAATAAACTTGCCATCATGTGACCGTGTTATATAGGCATAAAATCGTTCTGGTTCTTGACCAATGAACCAGTCGTACCAGTTTTTCCATTGCTCTTCGGGAAAATCAATACAGCCGCTATCTTTGTGATATCCTCTAAAGTCCAAATCATATCCCTTATTATAGTCCATGGTAGCAGCGTCATTTAGCAATTGTTGTCGATACCATAAATCACGGTATTGAGGAACATGCAATTTTAATTGACTATCTAACACAAAACAGCTCTCCATTACCATATATAATAATATTTTAGATTTAATTATATCATCATTTAGTATGAAAATCCATTGTTCCGCAGAACAAAGCAACCAATTTTACTTGGTTCTCTTCTCACTGGAAATGGCAATTTTCTGATCGAAAATTGTCGTTTCTTTTTGTGCGACCGTTACGGAATAGATATTTTTAAAGAAGATATAACAACGAAAAAAGCTGCATTTTGATCTCTCAAAATGCA
Source organism: Hydrogeniiclostridium mannosilyticum (assembly GCF_003268275.1). Taxonomy (GTDB): domain Bacteria; phylum Bacillota; class Clostridia; order Oscillospirales; family Acutalibacteraceae; genus Hydrogeniiclostridium; species Hydrogeniiclostridium mannosilyticum. The sequence continues at coordinate 18,576 of NZ_QLYR01000009.1, read as the reverse complement.
GCTTTTAACTTGGTGAACCATCGGGGATTCGAACCCCGGACACCCTGATTAAAAGTCAGGTGCTCTGCCGGCTGAGCTAATGATTCGTAATAATATATATTAAAATCAAGCCAGGCTTGACAAAAACGGCGCGGCCCGGAAAATCCGGACGCTTTGGCTGGGCTGGCAGGATTTGAACCTACGGAATGACGGAGTCAAAGTCCGTTGCCTTACCCCTTGGCTACAGCCCAATATAAGGGGGCACGGGACATGACAGCATGTCCGCGTGCCATGAAGTGGGGTGGAAGATGGGACTCGAACCCACGGTCTCCAGAGCCACAATCTGGCGCTTTAACCAACTAAGCTACATCCACCATATGGCGCGCCAAAAGGGACTCGAACCCCTGGCCTACTGCTTAGAAGGCAGTTGCTCTATCCAGCTGAGCTATTGGCGCAAAGTTAAGCCTGGAGCGAGTGATGGGAATCGAACCCACACGACCAGCTTGGAAGGCTGGGGTTCTACCATTGAACTACACTCGCATTTTAGCGACGGCTATTATTATAGCACATCGCTGGTAAAAAAGTCAATTCTTAAAGCAAAATTTCTTTATGGAATCCAAAAATTGGAGATCTTGTTTTCTTTTTCCCCTTTCAAAAAGCAATATCTTGTAAAAATGTTACCACTAAAGGGTTTGCACCAAGATCTGATTTTTTTCGTCCACCGTAACAAATACCCCCGACAAGGCTGACCCATTACTCTCTACAATTGTGCTTGCAATCCGGTCTTCAACCTCTCGGCGAATCAGGTTGCGCAAATCACGCGCACCACTCTTGCCTCCGTGCGCGTACTCGGCCAGCCAGCGGGTTGCCTGAGCGTCATACTGCAGCGTTATGCTGCGTTCTTTCAAAGATCCGATGTATTCATTCAGCATGAGGCCAGCAATTTTTTGATAATCATCGATGCTCAAGGGCTTAAACACCACAATTTCATCGACACGGCTTAAAAATTCTGGCCGCAAAAAATCTGCCAGCGCCTTCATTGCCCGTTCTTTGCTTGCGTCCTCTTCCGTTTTAGCAAAGCCGAGCGCCGCTTCCTTCTTCTCACTGCCGGCGTTGGAGGTCATAACAATGACGGTATTTTCAAAATTGACATTCTGGCCGTGCGCATCCGTGATATGCCCCTCGTCTAAAATTTGCAGAAGGATGTTCATCACATCCGGATGTGCCTTTTCAATCTCATCAAACAGCAGCACCGAATAGGGGCGGCGGCGAACCTTTTCCGTCACCTGTCCCGCCTCATCATAGCCGACATAGCCCGGCGGCGAACCAATGATTCTCGACACCGAGTGCTTCTCCATAAACTCCGACATATCCAGGCGGATCAAGGTTTCCGGGCTGTCAAACAGCTCCTGGCTCAACACCTTTACCAGCTCCGTCTTACCCACACCGGTCGGTCCGACAAAGATAAACGAAGCCGGGCGGCGGCGCGGGCTGATTTGTACCCGGCTGCGGCGGACCGCGGCAGCCACAGCTTCAACCGCCTCATCTTGGCCAATCACCTTGCTTTTAAGCACCGACTCCAAATCCGCCAATTTTTTCAGCTCGCTCTCCTGGACCCGAGCGGCCGGGATCCCTGTCCAAAGTTCAATTACCTTCGCAATATCCTGTTCTTCAACCTCTGCGCCTAAGGCCGACGGAGCCAGTTCCTTCGCCTTTCCCTCCAGCTTCACAATGTCCATTCTCAGCTCGGCAAGCTTCTCATAATCCGGCTCGGCCTCGCCCCCGGTCATCTCTTCCTCCTGGGCGCGGAGCTTTTCCAGCTCCGCGTTGGCCCTGTCATACTCAGCCATTGGAACATTGCGCAGCGCGGCGCAGGCACAGCTTTCGTCCAGCAGGTCAATGGCCTTGTCTGGCAGGAACCGGTCGTTGATATATCTCTCTGATAAAACGACTGCCCGCTTCACCATTACCTCCGGTACCCGTACCCGGTGATATTGCTCATAGTAGGACTTAATGCCATTTAAAACATCGATGGTCTCCTGAACAGAGGGCTCTGCAATCGTCACCGGCTGAAAGCGGCGTTCCAACGCGGCGTCCTTCTCAATGTACTTCCGGTATTCGGCAAAGGTGGTCGCACCGATGACCTGGATTTCCCCGCGGGAGAGCGCCGGCTTTAAAATATTCGCCGCATTCATGGACCCCTCCGCATCCCCGGTGCCAACCAGGTTATGAACCTCGTCAATAAAGAGAATGATGTTGCCCTCTGTCTTCACTTCATCCACCAAGCCCTTTATGCGGCTCTCAAACTGCCCGCGGAACTGGGTCCCGGCAACAAGCGCCGTTAAATCCAGCAGGTGAATTTCCTTTTTTTGCAGCCGTGCAGGAACCTCACCGGCGGCGATTCGCTGGGCCAGCCCCTCTGCGACAGCCGTCTTGCCGACACCGGGCTCGCCGATCAGGCAGGGATTGTTTTTCGTTCTTCTGGATAAAATCTGAATAACGCGGGCGATCTCACGGTCCCTGCCGACAATATTATCGATCTCCCCACGGCGCGCCCTGGCGGTCAGATCTGTACAGTAGGCATCCAGATGGCGCCGCTTGCTTTTATTCTTTGTCTTTTTCTCCCTGGCAGGCGCTGCGGTCTCCTTTTCCTTACCGCCGGCACCGCCCTCCTGCTGAAAGCCGGGGAAAATATTTTGCAAAAACGGAAAAGTCGCCGCACCGCCGGGGGTAAAGGCGCCGTCTTCCCCGTCCGCTTCTCCTTCCTCCGGGTTCATCAGTCCACTGAGCTCCTCTTCCATTTGCTCCATCTGTTCTTCCGTAATCCCCATCTTATCCATTAAATCATTGACAGGCTTGATGCCCAGTTCTCGGGCGCAGACCAAGCACAGCCCTTGGCTCTCACTGGAATTCATCGATTGAGATATAAACACCACTGCCGGGCGTTTGTGACATCTAGTACACAGCATAAAATCCCTTCTTTCAATTGTCGCTGTTTGTTTCTGATCCGCCGCGCAGGTCAATTCGGTCCGCAGGATCCGTCGAGCTTAAAAGACGGCGAAAAATTTTAAAGTACTCATAAAAGGCGTAAACCATAAAGGCCGCCGTTACAGCCAAAAGTATAATGGTTACGGCCAGGTTGTCAATATTAAAAAAGCGCATAGCCACAATGGCGGTAAAGGAAAGATAAAACAGAGCCGTGCCGACCTTTCCATACCATTTTGCAGCTGTTGGCCGTTTTTTTCTTTTTAACACTAAATAAATGCCGCCTGCCAGCATGGCAAGCTCTTTGACGATAAAGATAGCCAAAATCGGCAGCAGGACCGGCTCCCAAATAGCCAGACAGATTGCCACCGTGCCCTGTGTCAGCTTATCTGCCACAGGGTCCAGCATTTTACCCAGGTCGGTTACCTGGTTAAACTTCCGCGCGATCATGCCGTCAAACAAGTCGGAAAGGCCGGAAAGCGCCAGCATGAGTCCCGCCAGCAATACATTGCCCGTCATAAAAAAATAAACGAATGGAAGAATCAACAGGATTCGAAGAACGGACAGCAGATTGGGAATAGTAATATTCTTATTCCACTCTTTCATTTTCATTCTCCTTTACAGCCAATTTTCTGCCTGTTCAAACCAACCGGCAGCAGGGCTGTTGCTATAAACAGTGCCATAAAGATAGGATTGGGCAAGCGTCTCGTCTGAAAGCGCGTGCCCGTTTATTTCTATATAAGGGCCCGCCAGCTGCAGTACTGCACACAGCACAAAGGCCAGCACCAGACCCTGCAGTAAACCGCACACAGCTCCCAGCACCGCGTTGACCTGGCTCAGCACCGGCAGGTGAAAAACGGTATCGAGCGCTTTGGCGGCAAGCTGTACGACAATATGCAGCACCGCAAAAAGGAGAATCACCGCCAATATACGGATGCCCGCATATTCCCACATAGAAAAATCGCGGTTCTTTTCCAAAATATTGCAAATGGAATCTGCAATCCAGCCGGAAAACATCGCGGAAACTACCAAGGCGAACAACGAGCCTATAAACTCTACCAACGAACGCACAACGCCCCTTTTAAAGCCCACGATAATAAATAAAACCACGACCGCTATTAAAACAACATCAATAATTGTTCCCAAACGGCTCCCCTCCTTTTTATCCTCCAGAACAGCGCTCTCCGGTTACCAACGGGCCGCAGGGCCTCCGCACCGGCAAAATCATATGTGTAATTCATTCTTTTAAGCATAGCATAAATGAAGCAGACATACAAGCCATGTCACTCCGCTGCCGCCAGCTCTAGGCGGCGAATCTCCGACATAGCCAGCACATAGGCGTTGCTTTCGTCCAGCAAGGCGACCGCACGGCTGTCACTCCCGGCCTCTGCTGTACTAAGCGCCGTTCCCTCCGCTATAGAGTAGGCGCGCACCTCGCCGCCGCCCAAAACCGCAACCGTGTTACCGAAAATGGAAACCGATTTCAACACCGCCTGCAGCTCAACGGAAAACGCCTTTTGCCCACTGCCCGATAAAATTACCAGCTCGCCCGAGGCCGCGTTCTCATAGGGGGAAAGGCAGAAGGCCGTCAAGCCGTCTTTTCCAGTATATGAAGTAAGCTCCGCGCCCTGATAATCAAATTTTTCAGCCTTGCCGGCCGTATCCAACAGCACTGCGCCCGCATCCCCGACCGCGGCCCCGCTTCCATCAGCGTAAAAGAAGGAATCAAACAATAAATTTTCCGAATATTCCGCAACCGGCTGAGCCTCTCCTTCCTGGCTTAAATCCAGCTTATAAACAACCGAGACAAGTCCCCCGTCCTGAGCCGAGACAGCCGTGACCAGCGCCTCCGTAGCCGCCGCGTTTAAGGAGACCGAGGTCGGATAATACTTTGAAAAACGATAAAGAAATTTTTCCTCATTTTGAGCGGTATATACCATCAGCTGCCCGTAACAGCCCTCGCCCTCTGTCAGCAACGCATAGCTGCCGTTTGCCGCCAGCGCACCCGCCAGAATTTTAGCTTCGGCACTCTCCTTGCGAACCGTGCTTGCATATGCCTCGATTTGATAGCCCGTGCCGCCCAGGTTATAGATAAGGGCCTTGTCCCCCGCTGTTTTTAGCACCGGGCTGCCAAAGCTGTGCTGGCGGCTTACGACTTCTTTCGCCGTCGCATTCAGCACCGTCAGGTACGAGTCGCTGACAAAAACCGAATCCTGCCCCCAAGCGCCAAAATTTTTCACCGCGATTTCTCCGTTATCAATCGCATAGGGATAACCGTCTCCGATTCCGGAGCCAACCACCTTTTCCTGAATCCAAAGCGAGATTTTCTCCAGCGTTAGATTATCGCGGTTAAACCAAACCACCACGCCCAGCGCTGCAACCGCCAAGATTACAATAACCCTGTAAACCCAGCCGGGAATCCGTTTTTTCTTCTTCCTCCGGCTGTTACCGGGCGGGCTTACGCCGGCGGCTTCACCTGCCTGGTCGGGGTTGACCTGAATATCCGCCTCATCCTCCGGCAGGTCGAAGTGGCTTCCCCTTTTTTTGCGCCTCATTGGTTCACATCCTCGCTGTCATAAAAAACACGGTTTAAATAAAGCCCGGCCGCCGGGGCTGTAGGGCCGGCGGCGTTGCGGTCCTCTGCGGATAAAATCCCATGCATATCCGATGCCGCCAATTTCCCGGCAGCTACCCAGAGCTGGGTACCGACCAGGATGCGCACCATATTATAGAGGAACCCATCCGCTGAAACACGGTAGACGACAAGGTCGCCCTCCCGCCGCCACTGGGAGCAGGTGATGGTCCGGCTCAAATCCCCTTTTACCCGCGCATCCGCAGAACAGAACGAAGTAAAATTATGGCGGCCGACAAAAGCGCCCGCCGCCGCATTCAGGCGATCCAAATCCAGGCTGTAATAATAATGGAGCGCCCGATCCCGTAAAAACGGGTTGCGCACCGGGTGGTTCCAAATTTGATATTCATATTCTTTGCCCCTGCAGGAATAGCGGGCGTGAAAGTCCGCCGGCACCTCCCGGCAGGCGAGCACGGAAACATCACGTGGAAGAAAGTGGTTCAGCGCGGCAACCAGGCGTTCGGGCGGAATAGTGTGCTCCGTGTGGAAGCTGCAGCAAAACCTGCGGGCATGAACGCCGGTGTCTGTTCGGCTGCATCCTTTGACATCCGGGCGTGTGCCGGTCACCTTTTCCAGCGCCTGCTGAAAAACCTGCTGTACGCTGACCGCGTTTCTCTGTACCTGCCAGCCATGGTAGGCAGAGCCGTCATAGCAGAGCGTCAGCAATAAATTTCTCATCTTTCCACCCGCCTTCCATTAAAACATCGACTTTTTTTATAAAACGTTACAGCAATGTAAATGGCACGAAAATATTACAGAGGATTACAGCGGTGCAGCAGGCAATTCCTACGCCCAGCATCACAATATCCCCGCCGGCAATGTGCAAAACTTTCATTTTGGTGCGGCCCTTTCCGCCATGGTAGCAGCGGCACTCCATGGCCATAGCCAGGTCATAGGCCCGGCGGAACGCCGAGACAAACAGCGGAACGAGAACCGGAACCAGCGCCTTGACGCGCTGCATCAACCCGCCGCTTTCCATGTCTGCCCCGCGGGCCTTCTGCGCGCTCATGATCTTATCGGTTTCCTCCAGCAGTGTCGGCACAAAACGCAGCGCGATGGTCATCATCATAGCAATTTCATGCACCTGGACATGCAGCACCTTCAGCGGCTTCATCAGCCGTTCCAGGGCGTCTGTCAAGGCCGTTGGCGACGTTGTAAAGGTCAGCGCCGAGCTCAGCAGAATTAAGCTTGCAATTCTAACCGTGATAAAAATTGCGTTATTGACGCCGCCGGTGGTAATCGCCAGCGGCCCCAGCTGTACCAGGGTTCTTCCCCCGCCGTAAAAAAGATTTAAAACCGACGTCAGCACCACAATGAACAGAATGGCTTTCATGCTCTTCAAATACAGCCGGACCGGCACGCCGGAAAGGAGCATTACCGCCAGCACGGCCGCGACCATCAACAGGAGCGAGGCAAAATTCTGCGCCACAAAGAGAAACACAATCCACAGGAAGGTCAGGGCAATTTTAACCCGGGGATCCATTCGATGAATAAGCGATTTACCGGGAATATACTGCCCGAACGCAATGTCTCTGACCAAATCAGGCTCCTCCCTTCTGCAGCAGAGGCAAAAGCTGGCGCACTGCCTGCTCCACCGTTAAAACGGGGTCCACCGGCCAGCCCTTTTCCTTCAGCACCGACATAATTTTCGTGATCTGCGGTACGCGCAGCCCCATTTGCTCCAGTTCATCCCCCCGTGCAAAAACAGCCCGGGTGGAGTCAAACATCGCTTCACGCGAATCATCCATTACCAGCACACGGTCTGCAGTTTTGGCGATGTCTTCCATGCTGTGAGAGACCAAAATAACGGTGTTTCCCCGCTTTTTGTGGTAATCCACAATCTGGGAAAGGAGCTTGTCCCGGCCGCGTGGATCCAGGCCCGCCGTCGGCTCATCCAATATCAGCACATCCGGGTCCATGGCAATGACCCCCGCAATAGCCACCCGGCGTTTCTCACCGCCAGACAGCTCAAAGGGGCTCTTTTCGAGAAAATCTTCCGTCAGACCGACAAACTGTGCCGCCTGGCGGGCTTTCTCCTCAATTTCCTGGTCGCTCAAGCCCATGTTGCGCGGACCAAAGGAAATATCCTTCAGAACGGTTTCCTCAAAGAGCTGATGCTCCGGATACTGAAAAACCATGCCCACCTGAAAGCGCACAGCGCGAATCTTTTTCGGCTCCTCCCAGATATCCTTGCCTTTCAGCAGCACCTGCCCAGAGGTCGGCTTTAAAAGGCCGTTTAGGGTCTGAATCAGGGTTGATTTTCCGGAGCCGGTGTGCCCAATTAGGCCGACGAATTCGCCCTCCTCAATACTGAGGCTGACATTGTCGACGGCGGTCTTGACAAAGGGCGTTCCCTCTCCGTAGGTATAGGTCAGGTTCTTTGTTTCGATAACTGCCATTCTTGTTCTCCTGCTTCCATTTTTGCGGGATTACTGCCGGGAGGCAGCCAGCCCCTCCAGCGTTTCCACACATTCTTCTATATTCAGCGCGCACCCGTCGATGGCGGCTCCCGCCTGCTGCAGCTGGTACAGCAGTTCCGTCGCCTGCGGTACATCCAGCTTATGCCGTTTTAGCAGCTCAACCTGGGAAAAGACCTCTCGCGGCGTCCCCTGCGTCAGAATTTCGCCGCTGTCCATTACAATGACCCGGTCCGCTTCCACGGCCTCGTCCATATAGTGGGTGATGAGCACAATGGTGATGCCTTTTTCCTGGTTCAACCGGTGAATGGTATTGAGCACTTCCGTACGGCCACGCGGGTCCAGCATGGCTGTAGGCTCGTCCAACACGATGCAGTCCGGCTCCATCGCAATAATACCCGCTATGGCAATGCGCTGCTTCTGACCGCCCGACAGCTTATAGGGCGCGTTCAGGCGAAAATCATACATTTCAACGGCCTTCAAGGCCGCGTCCACCCGTTCCCGGATTTCCGCCGGCGGAACCCCCAGGTTTTCCGGACCGAATGCCACGTCCTCCTCTACAACGCTCGCCACCAGCTGGTTGTCCGGGTTTTGCAGCACCAGCCCCACGCGCCGGCGAATCTCATAGAGCACCTGCTCGTCAACGGTATCCAGGCCGTCGATAAACACCTTACCCTGAGAAGGCAACAGCATGGCATTGAACATTTTCGCCATTGTCGATTTTCCTGAACCATTATGGCCCAGCAGCGCGACAAATTCTCCCCTCTGAATTTCCATAGAGATACCGCGGAGGACCTTTTTCACGCTTTCCCCCTCGTCCCCGTCGTAAGAAAATTCAACCTTTTCCGCCTGTATGTATCCCATCGGCACTCAACCACCCCATCCTTATTCTTCCCAGACCGCCGTGCTTCCACAGGGAAGCACCAGTCCGCTCTCCGTCACCGGCAGCCCTATTTCACCGGCTGAAACGGCGCCTCCGTATTTCTTCTGCAGCAGCACGCCAAGCAGATATGCCATTACGGCGGGCGACAGCCCGGTTGTGTAGGAATTGAGCAAAAAGAACAGGGGCTGCTTGCTTAAAATAGCCGCGCACTCCTGCACCAGCCCATAGAGCTGTTCCTCCAGCTTCCAGACCTCGCCGTTCGGGCCGCGCCCGTAGGAGGGCGGGTCCATAATAATTCCGTCATAAAAATTACCGCGCCGCTGCTCTCTGAGTACAAATTTCAGGCAATCGTCCACAATCCAGCGCACAGGCTTGTCCGCCAGGCCGGAGGCCTGGGCGTTTTCACGCGCCCAGGCTACCATGCCCTTGCTGGCATCCACATGGCACACCTGCGCGCCCGCCGCCGCACAGGCAAGCGTTGCCGCGCCGGTATAGCCGAAAAGGTTCAGCACCTTTACCGGCCTGCCGGCTGTGCGGATTTTTTTTTGGACAAAATCCCAGTTGACAGCCTGTTCAGGGAAAAGCCCGGTATGCTTAAAGCCCATGGCTTTGATGCGAAAGGTCAGTTCCCCATAGGAAACCTGCCAGACAGGCGGAAGCTTGCGCCATTCCTCCCAATGGCCGCCGCCGGAGGAGGAGCGCAGATAGCGGGCATCCGCCTTTTTCCAGCCTGCGTTTTCCCTTGGAGTCTCCCATATAATCTGCGGGTCGGGGCGAATTAAGAGCACTTTTCCCCAGCGCTCCAGCCGCTCGCCCGCAGCGGTATCCACCAGCTCATAATCCTTCCAGAGGGCAGTTCTCATCTCATTTCCTCCGGGGGGTCAGGCCAAACGCTCGCGAATGACGTTTGCCACCGTCTCCGCCAGTGCCGCGATGTAATCGGCATCCTCGCCCTCCAGCATTACGCGCAGCAGCGGCTCCGTACCCGAGGGGCGGACAACGATCCGGCCGTTTTTACCCAGCTTTTCCTTGGCGCGCTCTATGGCCTCTTTGACCGCGGTATCGGTGTAAAAACGCAGCTTTCCGTCCGGCGCAACCTGAATGTTGACCATCACCTGCGGGTAACGGGTCATCAGCGTCGCCAGGCTGGAGAGCTGAGCGTTTCTGCGGTGCAAAATACTCAGGAGCTGCGCGGCCGTCAGCTGCCCATCCCCTGTGGTGGAGAAATCCAGGAAAATGACATGGCCGCTCTGCTCGCCGCCGAAATTATACCCCTCCAGCAGCATTTCCTCCAGCACGTAGCGGTCACCCACTTTAGTGGCCTCAAAATGTATTTCATTGTCATCGCAGAACTTAGTAAAGCCCATATTCGTCATAATGGTGCCGACAGCGGTATTTTTTTCCAGCTTGCCACGCGACTTCATATCCGCGGCGCAAATAGCCATGATAAAATCGCCGTCCACCAGGTCGCCGTTTTCATCCACCGCCAGGCAGCGGTCGGCATCCCCGTCAAAAGCAATCCCGGCATCCAGCTTATTCTCACGCACGAAGCTCATCAGCGCCTCCATGTGCGTAGAGCCGCAATCATCATTCACATTGACGCCGTTGGGTTGGTTTGCCATCATGTGGCACTCAGCGCCCAGCTCCGTAAAGAGCAGCTCCGCCGTTCTGCACGCAGAACCGTTGGCACAGTCGATTCCAACCCGCATACCGTCCAGGGAAAAGGCCACCGTACTCTTGATGTGGTTGACGTAATCGCGCACAACATCCGGCGCAGCGGCCACGCTGCCGAGGTCCCCCGCAATGGGCACCGGTGGATCCGCAACATGATCCAGCACAATCGCTTCAATCTGTTCCTCCAGTGCATCGGGGAGCTTATAGCCGTCGCCGCTGAATATTTTAATGCCGTTAAATTCGCAGGGATTATGGGATGCGGTCAGCATCACGCCTGCATCGGCTTTATATTTTCCCACCAAAAAGGCAACTGCCGGGGTCGGCACCACGCCAAGCTGTACTACATTGGCCCCCACGCTGCAGAGCCCCGCCGTAATGGCGGCCTCCAGCATGTCGGAGGAAAGGCGCGTATCCTTGCCAATCAACACCTTGGGGTGGCGATGGTTGCTATCCGTCAGCACCATTGCGGCGGCCCGCCCAATGCGCATGGCCATTTCACAGGTCAGTTCGCTGTTGGCAACGCCTCTTACGCCATCGGTTCCAAAAAGTCTGCCCATATGTAAACAACACTCCTAAAATTAAAAATATATGTGCGTCTCCCGCTTAAAGATTAATTTCATATCTAATTTAGTATATCAGAAAAATTTGAATAAATATCTGTTTTTTAAAATAATTTTTGCTGCGCCGCCGGCATTCCCTCGGCCGGGTCCAAGCCTAGATGCAGGTAGGCGGCATGCGTGGCGCAGCGCCCTCTCGGCGTACGGTTTAAAAAGCCGATCTGCATAAGATAGGGCTCGTAAACATCCTCGATGGTCACGGCCTCCTCCCCGATTGCCGCCGCCAGTGTCTCCAGGCCCACCGGCCCGCCCCTGTAAAATTTGATCAGGGTGGCCAGCATACGCCGGTCGTTGGCGTCCAGGCCCAGCTCGTCGATCTCCAGGCGGTCCAGGCCAATCTTGGCGCTTTCATAGGTGATGACGCCGTTGCTGATGACCTGCGCAAAGTCCCGCACCCGTTTAAGCAGCCGGTTGGCAATTCGCGGCGTGCCTCTGGAGCGGGAGGCTACCTCCAGCGCGCCGCCGGCCTCAATGGGAATGTCTAAAATACGCGCGCTGCGCGTGACAATTTTCGCAAGCTCCTGCGGCGAGTACATTTCCAGCCGCAGGACAACCCCAAAGCGGTCGCGCAGCGGCGCGGAGAGCTGGCCCGCACGCGTGGTGGCGCCCACCAGGGTAAAATGCGGCAGCGGCAGATGGTAGGAGGCCGCCATCTGCCCCTTGCCCGTGATGATGTCCAGCGCGAAATCCTCCATAGCCGGGTAAAGAATTTCTTCCACACTGCGGGACAAGCGGTGCACCTCATCGATAAAGAGCACATCCCCTGGGTTTAAATTGGTCAGCAGCGCCGCAAGGTCCCCCGGCTTTTCAATGGCAGGCCCGGATGTAATGCGCAGGTTAACCCCCAGTTCATTGGCAATAATGCCGGCAAGCGTCGTTTTGCCAAGCCCCGGCGGGCCGTAAAGTAGCACATGGTCCAGGCTTTCCTGCCGCTGGCGCGCCGCCTCTATGAACACGGCCAGATTTTCCTTGGCTTTATCCTGGCCGATATATTCCGAAAGGGATTTCGGACGGAGCGGGTTCTCCGACTCCGCATCCTCGGGCGAATATTCCGGCGCGACAATCCGGTTTTCCAGGTCCATCTCATTTTCGTAATCCAAGGTTTTCCCTCCTGTACTCTATGCAATCCACGCTATATCGGGGTAATATCTTAAAAACACCTTGCCGAGGATATCCTCCCGAGGCACAAATTTATGGGTCCAATACCGGGAATCCAGCGAACTATTTCGGTTATCGCCCATGACAAAATAAGCCTTCTCCGGCACCTCAAACGGACCGGCAGCACCGTAGGGCTCCTCCTTTAAATACGTTTCCCGGAGCGGTTCCTCAGCGCCGTCGATATAAACCTTCCCCTCACGAATTTCCACCGTCTCCCCGGGAAGGGCAATGATGCGCTTTACATAGTACTGGCTTTCGTCGTCCGGGCAGGGAAATACAATGATATCTCCCCGCTCGGGCTCACTGAACAGATAGGCGGGCCGCAAAGCGACAATCCGGTCCCCGATGCAAATCGTATTTTCCATAGAGGCCGTCGGCACCTGTGCGTTCATCACCACAAAATTCCCGGCCAAAAAAGCCATTGCCACCGCAGCAAGAAGCATAAGGACGATACTCCGCAGCGTTCTTCCGGCGCCGCCGTTTTGCTCCGGCTCGTTCTCCTCAGGCCGTCTCCTTCGCATTATTTTACCCATGCCTCCTCCATCCCAGCCCTGCTCGAGGTCCGCGAAGCTTCTGTTAGAAACGGCTTGCCATTGCCTTTAATGAGAGCCGGATCAATTCCTCTGTGGGCAGCGAGCTGTCAAAGCGGGCTACCACCGCGGCAGCCTCTGCCGGCGCATAGCCCAGCACCGCCAAGGCGTTGACCGCGTTAGCCGCATTACCGGCCGCGGACGGTACGCCCCCTGGAGCCGCGGATAAATCAGCCGCCCCGGCGGCATCCATTTTCTTCACCTTGTCCTTTAGCTCCAGCGCAATGCGCTGCGCCAGCTTCGGCCCGACACCGCTCGCCCTGGAAAGGGATTTACTATCCCCGCAGGCCACCGCCATTGCCACCTGCTCCGGGGTCAGCTCGCTCAGGATTGCCAGCCCCACCTTGGGACCGACGCCCGAAACAGCGGTAAGCATGCGAAAACAGTTTAACTCTGTTTTCGTGTAAAAACCAAACAGATCCATGGCGTCTTCGCGTACATTCAAATGTGTAAAAAGCTGGACCTCGCTGCCTACAGCCGGAAGCTGCCGCTGCGTACCCAGCGTCGTCATACACTTAAAACCAACCCCGCCGCACTCCACAACAACAAGGTTCGGTTCTGCAGCCATCAGCTTTCCTCTTACACTATATAACAAATGATTCGCCCCCGAATATTATGATATAAAAACTTGTCTTTTGACCGAAAGCCCTTGCCACACAGGACCCATATTTACCACACGCAAAAGATGGCGTGACAAGGGTCAAGCGTAAAAACATTTAGTATAATGTAGAAAATGCATTGCTAATAGTATTAAAAAATGAATATTTTTACGCCTATTACGGACTTTTCTGCAGTAGTCTCTGACGCAGCAAACTACCCGATGCCTGCCCGTGGCAAATAGCCAGCGCCAACGCATCCGCAGTATCATCCGGCTTCGGCGTCTCACGCAGGCAGAGCAGCCGGCGTGTCATTTCCATAACCTGCGGCTTTTTTGCCTGCCCATAGCCCGTAACAGCCTGTTTGACCTGAAGCGGCGTATACTCAAAAATCGGGATCCCGGCCTTTTTGACGGCCAGCAGGATCACTCCCCGGGCTTCTGCCACACCGATTGCTGTTTTCTGGTTGTTTTGAAAATACAGCTTTTCGATGCTGAGCGCCTGCGGCTGCCACCGCGTTGAAATTTCGTAGATGCGGTCATAAATAATTTCCAGCCTGCGGCTGAAATCCTCCTCTGCCTTGGTTACTACAGCCCCGTATTCCAGCGGCTCGTATCGGCCTCGTTCCGACCGCAGCACACCATAGCCCACAATTGCGTAGCCAGGGTCAATGCCCAATATAATCATAAATTCACCTATCTTTATAAACAGGAAACGAACTGTGTCCTTAAATTTTAAAAATCTGTTGACGTAAAGCAGATCGTCAGACACATAGCCATTTTATTATAACATAATTCAAACCGTTAGGGAATAACCTGTGCGTCTTTCCCACAAACAAAAAGCCGTGGATTTCTCCACGGCCTGCGTTTAAACTTAATCTACTGCCTGGACAGCCTTTTGAAAAACGGATATAAGCGGGCCAGAATCAGAAGAAAGGACCAGGGCATCAGCACACCCATAACCATTGCTGCCAAAATATCGCTGGGGTAGTGAACAAAAAGGTACATTCTGGAAAAGGCAATTAAAATTGCCATAAAAAGGGCGAAAACGCCAAAAATTGGATTTGCCGCCCAAATCACCATCATAGAGGCAAACGAGGCCAGCGTATGACAGGATGGAAAGGAATAATCCTTCGGGCGGGTAATCAGGAGCGGGTAATCCGGGTACCGGTGGCAGGGGCGCGCACGAGCCACCAGCGGCTTCAGGCTCAAATTTCCGACCAAGCCGCACAACAACAGAGTACCAACCAGGATAAAGCCGTAATAGCGGTAGGTTTTTGAAATGCAAAAAGCGATGCCGGTTGCCAGCCAAACTCCGCCGACATTGCCCATAGCCGAAATGATCGGCATAATAATATCTAAAAACCGGCAACGGAAATTGCGCTGGATAAACGCCAGAATCCGTTCATCTGTCATTTGCAGACGGTTAATACCAACCACTCCTTTCATGGGCAAATTGAAATAAAGGCCTTTTATCCGGCCTTTTCGTAAAAAACAAATTCAAAATATATATCTCCAATTTCACATTAAGCAGCTAACCTCTTTGAATCGTGACCCTATTATAGCCTATTTTTAGTTAAAAAGCAAGTACCGCTTTATGGAAACCGGGCATTTCCAAGTATTGGCGCTTTTCCTGTTTTGTGCTTCAAATTTATGTAAAGCAGCCCAATATCCTGTTAAAACGCTCGAATTTTTTCACTAAGATATGCCATAAGGCTGTCGTCGTTTACACAAGCCTGATAAGTGGCACAGACCTCATCCTCCTGCCAAACGCCGCCATCCGGAATATTCCCCCGCCTTTTTAGCCCTGGCCTATGCGCAGGGTCTCAACGCTGCCGCCGGCCGTACTTCGCCCTGCCCCGGAATACATTCCACATCCGCATGCAGGAGGAAACCAAAAGCACTCCCATCGCCAGCGCACCGGCTATACCGAGGGTATGCATGCCGGTTTCGAGAAACATTTCCGTGTTACCTGTTATTCCGTACTCCATTGTATAATAGATTCCGCCCCCGGGCACCATTGGCAGCAAGGCTACCAGCAGGTAACCGGTTGCCGGCGCCTTATGTGCCCTGGCCATAACCTCAGCATAGGTAGAAAGCGCCAGCGTACCCAAAAAATATTGAAGCAGCTCGCTTTGCAGCGGTGTGCAAAGGAGATATACCGCCCAGCCAAACGCACCGCCGAGCGGCATAAAAAACAGCGCCTTCCCCCGGACATTAAAGACAATACAAAAAGCAAAACAGGCGACAAAGGCATATAAACACTGAAAGTATGCCACAAGCTTCCCCCCTCTTTCCGCCCAAAGCATGACGGCGCACAGCCCCTCATACCCCAAATAAAAGCCGGGGAACAACCAGGGCAGCGCCGGCTCCAATGGCGATTGCCGCCGCGACCAGCAGGCTCTCTACAAAACGGATCAACCCGGCCAATACATCGCCCGCCATAATGTCGCGCATAAAGGTGGTAATCATAATCCCCGGCACCAATGTCATCAGCGCCCCGATAATCACTTTGTCAGAATTTGGCGCAAGGCCGGCCCTTGCCATCAATGCCGCCAGCAGCACTACCGCCGCGCTTGCCAAAATATCGGTAAAAAAGGCATTGCCCTTCAGGCGGCCCATTCCATGGCAAATCAGCTTTATTACGGCGCCGCAGACGAATGCGCAGGCGGCATCGGCCAGCTTTCCGCCAAAGAAAAGCGTGAAGGAAAAGGAAATCAGCGCATAGGCAGCAATTTGCACGGCAAAGCGATAAGACGGGCGGCGCGCAAGCACGCGAACCTCCCGGTCAGCTTGCCTGACCTCCGGTTTATCCCTGCAAATCCGCCGGCACAGGTCGTTTATTCTTTCGAGCCGGTCCAGGTTGACCGTCTGGCTCGGTACACGCTTCAGCTTTGTAAAGGGATGCCCCTCCGGCGTGTTGACGGTTACAAAAATACAGCTGGGAACCGCGAAGATATCGCAATCCCGCATATCATAAGCCGCCAGAATACGCTGTATCGACTCTTCCACCCGGTATATTTCGGCTCCGTTTATAAGCAACTGATAGCCGATATTCATTGCCATATTCAGCAGTTCATCACATGGTACCTGGCGCACGCAAGCTCCTCCCCCGCCTATTTCTTAACCCAAATATAGGCTGCCGCCCGCTTAAATAGAACTAAAACACTAGCATGGTTCCTTCATAAACGCGCGCAGGGCGGGCAGCTTCTCAAAGCAATCGCAGACGCCCATCTCATAAATCTCCCTCAGCTTTTCAGGGTCCTTCTCATAGCGGCTCAGCAAAATCGGGCGGCTGGGCCGGATGATCAGCGCCTCGCCGGATTTCTCCAGCTTACGGCAAAACTCGCTCTCCCGATTGTATTCTTCACTGCGGGCCATCATGGTTTGAACAAATTCCGGGTAATCTCCATATTTTACCCGCAGCACTGCCCTGGGAAAGTCCGAACGGGACCGCTTGCGGTAAGTAGCGTCCCGGGTCAATACAATTACATTTTTCCGATTTCCGTCCGCAATGGACTGCTCGACCGGAATGGGCGTTGCACAGCCGCCGTCCAGCAGCTTGTACCCCTTATATTCGACAATTGGAGAAACAAACGGCAGGGAACTGCTTGCCCGTACCGGAGTAAGCGCCTCGTCAAACTCCTCTTTTGAAAAAAAGACCGTACGGCCGGTGTTCAAGTCGGTAGCGCCTGCCTTTAGCTGAACCGGCGAATTGAAAAAGGCCTTATAATCAAAGGGCAGCAGGTTGTGAAACAGCTCCCCGAAAATAAAATCAAAGCCAAACAGCGAGCCCGTCCGGTAAAGGCTGGCAATACTGATATACCGTTCATCCCGGATATAGCGGTAGAATATTTCATAATTTCTGCGCTGCTGCTTTGAGATAAAGCTCAGGGCATTGCACGCACCTGCGGAAATTCCATATACCGTAGGAAACTCAAAATTCTGCTCCAGCAAAACGTCCAACACCCCGCTTGTGTAGGCGCCGCGCGTACCGCCGCCTTCCAACACCAAACCTACTGGCATACTGATTCAGCCCCTTCCATCATTATAATCCAATTAAATATTACTATACCGCCAAATAATACGATTTATTTTATTATAAAAGGATTTCCGTCTATTTGCAAGCCGCAGTCACCCTTTATGGGCCTGCTTAAGCCGTGCCCAAAGAAAAATTTTTTTAAAATGCCTTGCAATTTCTTTTTAAATACGCTATAATAACAAAGCGCTTAAGAGACAAGCTGTTTAAACGGACGATTAGCTCAGCTGGCTAGAGCATTCGCTTGACGTGCGAAGGGTCACAGGTTCAAGTCCTGTATCGTCCACCAATAATAGAACTCGCATGAGTACTGATTTATTCAGTAACCATGCGGGTTTTTTGATACCTTGAGCAGGAAAATGATATGGTAAAAATCTATCAAAATGGGGTAAAAATGCAACACATTAGGGGTGTATGCAACATGAAATGCAACACGGAAACAGCTCTTAAAAAACAAAAAGCCCCGGATCACTCCGGGGCTCTCTTTCTATCTATTCTGTTTTGCCCTTGCCTTCCGCCGCACGCTTGACAGCCGCAAATGCGCCGTTGCTCGCCATGCTTACCAGCGCCGCATTCAGCGGCAGGATTGCCCAGGATGTCCACTCTGTAAAGTCTCCGATTGCCGCCGTCGCCGCGCACAGAAGCACCAGCGCCAATAGGTAGCTGAGCCATTGTGTTGGCAGCTTCGGGATTAGATTCTTGAGAAACTGGGTCAAAATCCCCGTTGCCGCGGTTGCTCCCGCGAATGTCGCCAGCATTTGCCAGCTGAAAAACTCATCCATGCTGATAGCCTCCGTTTCTTTTCTCATATTCCTCCTGCAAAAGGCGGTATTTGGCCTTTATTGCCCCGTTTCCGCCCTCCTGCACATATTTCTCACCCGCGATTAACCGCTCCTCCAGGGGGATTTCCTCGCTCATAATGGTGAGCTTTAAGGTGTTCATATAATCATTGTGGGAATACCCCTCCAACCGGTCAATCTTTTCATTCATCCGCCGGAGGTATGCCG
>NZ_QLYR01000008.1 GCF_003268275.1 Hydrogeniiclostridium mannosilyticum | reverse complement strand
CGAAAACGACATCATGGCCGAGATACATAAGCTGGCAAAACACAAAACGGTGATCCTCATTTCCCACCGGCTGGCGAATGTGGTACAAGCGGACAATATCTATGTGTTAGAAAACGGAAGCATTGCCGAAAGCGGCAGCCATGATGGTTTACTCAAAAAACATGGCCTGTATGAACGGCTGTGGACAGCACAGCAATCCTTAGAAAACTACGGAAAGGAGGGCGGCGGAAAATGAAAAAACGAAGCGGATTCAAGGTAATGTCCCGGCTGATCGGGCTGGTGAAGCCTTTGGCTGGGTATATGTTCCTTGCTGTTTTTATGGGGCTGATAGGGCACCTGTGCGCCGCCTTTATCACCATCTTCGGCGGTTATGCAGTGCTGGAAGCTCTGCGCTTTGATACCCCTTTCACCCTCACCGCTATTTTTGTCTGTGTCGTGGTCTTTGCGGTTGTACGGGGCGTCCTCCGCTATGCGGAACAGGCGTGCAACCATTTCATCGCCTTCAAGCTGCTGGCTCTCATCCGGGACAAGATATTCCGGGCGCTGCGCCGGCTCTGTCCCGCCAAGCTGGAGGGCCGGGACAAGGGGGATCTGATCGCCGTAATTACCTCCGACATTGAGCTGCTGGAGGTGTTCTACGCTCACACCATTTCTCCGGCAGCCATCGCGTTCCTGTTTACTATTGTCCTATGCCTGTTTATCGGCTCCTTCCACTGGCTGCTGGGGCTTATCGCGCTGGCGGCGTATCTCGTGGTTGGAATCGTGATCCCTTTGGTTGTCTCCAGGTTCAGCGGGGAAGATGGGATGCAGTTCCGCTCCAAGTCGGGTGACTTATCCGGCTTTGTGCTGGACAGCCTGCGGGGGCTTTCGGAAACCCTGCAATATGGACAAGGCAAGAAGCGGCTGGATGAGATGAACCAAAAGACGGCCGGCCTCGCCGCAGACGAAGAACGGATGAAACGCACGGCCGGACGGAATACGGCGGTGACGAATACAGTGGTGCTGGCTTTTGATCTAATCATGCTGTTTGTTTCCGCCCTGCTCTGTCAAAGCGGAGTGATTGGCTTTGAGGGGGTTCTAATCCCCACTATCGCCCTGTTCTCCTCTTTTGGCCCGGTGATCGCGTTGGCGGCGCTGGGCAGCACCTTACAGAACACCTTTGCGGCAGGCAACCGGGTGCTGGATATTCTGGACGAAACGCCAGCAGTAGAGGAAGTGGACGGGAAACCGGAAATCGCTTTCACCGGCGCTGAGGCGGAGAATGTCACCTTTGCCTATGGAAACGAAACCATCCTGTCCGATGTATCGGTGCAAATCCCGCAGAACAGTGTTGTCGGCATTGTGGGACGCAGCGGAAGCGGCAAGTCTACTTTGCTCAAGCTGCTGATGCGGTTCTGGGATGTGCAACAGGGAAATGTGAAAATCTCCGACACACCCA
Organism: Hydrogeniiclostridium mannosilyticum; assembly: GCF_003268275.1. Taxonomy (GTDB): domain Bacteria; phylum Bacillota; class Clostridia; order Oscillospirales; family Acutalibacteraceae; genus Hydrogeniiclostridium; species Hydrogeniiclostridium mannosilyticum. Next base: position 119,518 of record NZ_QLYR01000008.1, on the reverse strand, counting down.
TCAACCAAATCAACACCGCAAACCTGCGGGAGATGGAGAGCTTTGTTACCCAGGAAACCCACCTGTTCCATGACAGCATCAAAAACAACCTGCGGATCGCCAAGCTGAACGCTTTCGATGAGGAAATCGAGGCAGCCTGCAAAAAGGCATCGGTTCACGATTTTATCATGACGCTGCCACAGGGGTACGATACTCCTGTGGGTGAGCTGGGCGACACCTTATCCGGCGGGGAACGGCAGCGGCTGGGACTGGCGAGGGCCTTCCTGCACGAAGCGCCCTTCCTGCTGCTGGACGAGCCAACCAGTAACCTGGACAGCCTGAACGAAGCGGTAATTTTAAAATCTCTCCATGAAGAACGGGAGGGGAAAACGGTAGTGCTGGTTTCCCACCGCCAGTCCACCATGCGGATTGCGGATACTGCTTATTCGGTGGAGCACGGGAGGATGAGCTGATGAAAACAGTTGAGGATAAACGAACGCGGGAGAAGCTGCTGGTCTCGCAGATGATTGCACTTTATTGCCGCAAAAAACACCGTGTTAAGGGTGGCCTGTGTCCGTCGTGCAGGGAACTGGATGAGTATGCAAAAATGAGAAGCGACAAATGTCCCTTTATGGAGACAAAAACCTTCTGCTCAAACTGCAAGGTGCACTGCTATAAACCGGAGATGCGGGAGAAAATCCGCGAAGTGATGCGTTTCTCAGGGCCGCGTATGGTCTTTCACCATCCCGTTACGGCGGTACGTCATGTCATTGAGAGTAAAAGGGAGAAAAGACGATTGGAGAATGAGAAATGAAAGAAAAGATGTTTGAACCCTTTAAAGTGAAGGATATTGTTTTTTTAGCCATTATATCAGCGGTAACGCTTTGTACCTGTGCGGTTATGCCTTTAGTAGCCAGCCTCCAGACTGTTGTTTTTGGAATTGCGCAGGTGGTGACAGGGCTCCAGATTTCCATTTTTTTTGCAATTGGGCTGATGAAAGTTAGAAAACCGGGGGCGCTTTTTATTATGGCCTTGCTGACCGGCTTGTTCCAGCTCCTGATGGCCCCGCCGATGTTTTTCTCAAACCTTGTGGTCGGGCTGCTTTTAGAGGCCTTTGTACTTCTCGTGTTTCACGGTTATAAAAAAGACCGTGCGGTATTTGTTGCCGTGCTGCTTTACAATCCGCTTTCGCTGCCGTTCAACTATCTTTACAACCTCTTGTTTGGGCGAGAAGCGATGGCGGCTGTCGCTATAAAAGCGCCTTGGATCACAGCGGGGATGTCGCTGGCGGTAATTGCGCTTTCAGCTTTGGGCGCCTGGATCGGTATCAAGATTTCAAAAGAACTGAAGAAGTCGGGAGCAATGAAGAAGTGAGTGAAAAATTGCTGGTGAAACGTCCAATCTATCCTGTGATTGGATTATTGGCCTCTGTTTTGATTATTGTCTTTGGCATTATAACAGCCAAAGACGTAGCATGCATCTACTTTCTCAGCGCTATATGGCTGTTACTGCTGTTTTTTGGGTATTGGCGCGCCTGCTTGGCGGTGATACCTGTTGCAGTGCTTGCGAGCGCGGTGCTTGCAGGCATTACTTATTTGATTTCCGGGGACATCCAATCGGCTTATGCGGCGGTTAACCGGATTCTTGCCGTCTGCATTGCGGTGGTTCCCGGTTTGGCCTTGTCTCCAATTTATTTGGTGCGAAATTTCTCAACGCTGAAGCTGCCCCGTATGCTGACGCTGGGAATGATGATCACCTTGACTTTTTTTCCCCTGCTTGGAGGTGAAGTGAGACAGGTCCGCGAAGCGATGAAGACCCGCGGCGCAGGCAGCTTTTTCAGCCCGCAGATTTTTTACAGGGCCTTTTTGATTCCACTTGTCATCCGGCTTGTCAATATTTCTGACACGCTGGCGCTGTCTGTAGAAACAAGGGGATTTACCAAGGAGGCAGATGCGTGCTCCGTCTATAAAACGGTCACGCTGTGCGCCTCAGACATCGTATTTTTGCTGGCTGTTTTGACAGGCTGTGTGTTGGTGGTGGCGCTATGAAAGCAATCGAACTGAAAAACGTATCCTTTTCCTATGAGGGATATGAGGAAAAGGTGTTGAACGATGCCAGCCTCTCGGTAGATTATGGGGAAGTAGCCCTTCTTTCCGGTTTTTCAGGCGAGGGAAAAAGCACAGTTTTGTCGCTGATTGCCGGCATTATTCCCAATATAACGCCAGGGGAGATCACAGGTGAAGTACTGATCGGCGGGGCGGATATTACAGGCTGGAAGATGGGTGAAATCTGCCGTAAGGTCGGGGTTGTGCTGCAAAATGCAGAAGCACAGATCATCCAGCAGATTGTGGAGGATGAAATCGCATTCGGCGGCGAAAATTTTGCTTTCCCGCGTGAAAAGATTGCAGACAGTATAGAGCGTGCTTGTCATTTGATGAAACTCGATCCGGGCTGGAAAACGAGAACTCTGTCCGGTGGTCAGAAACAGCGGCTGATTACTGCGGCTACCCTGGCGACTGAGCAAAAAATCCTGGTTTTGGATGAACCGCTCGCCAATTTGGATAGGTATGGATCAGAGCTTTTGATGGATACTCTGCGCAGGCTTGCGAAGGCTGGGTATGCGATTTTATTGGTGGAGCACCGTTTGGATATGGTCCTTCCTTATGTAGACACGGTTTGGAGCATTCGTGGAGGGGAAATATCTAAAATAGAGAATAAAAAGGAATATCTTGCGGCTCAAGCTGAATTGATCAAGGATACATGCTGTCTGAAATCCACTGACGGAACGGCGTTTCAGCTTGAACACGTTAAATTTTCTGTAAAAGGCCGAGAAATTTTGAAGGATATTACCTTTCAGATAAAGAAAGGGGAGCGGGTACTGCTTCTCGGTGAAAATGGCTGTGGCAAGACGACCCTTCTGCGCTTGCTTGCAAGGCTTTACAGGCCGACGCAGGGGCGTATTTTACAGAAATTCGACCCTGCGCTTGGACAAAAGGCAAAAGGAAGCCCTGCTTGGTTTAAAAAAGCCGGCGTGGTCTATCAAAATCCTAATTACCAGTTATTTATGCCGACGGTGGAGCAGGAGGTTGCTTTTGGGGCGGAGTCGGATGAGTATGCGCAGGAGATTATGCAGTTGTTTCGTATCGAACAGCTCGCCCAGCGCCACCCGCATTCGCTTTCTGAGGGACAGAAAAGGCGGGTTTCTATCGCTGCGGTAGTGGCCTCTAATCCGGAGGTCTTGCTGCTGGATGAGCCGACGGTCGGGCAGGATTATGCGGGATTGAGTGAAATGGTGGAGATTTTGAACCGGCTGCATGAGCGCAGCGGCAACACCATCGTCACGATTACTCATGACATGCGCTGTGCGGAAGCGCTCTGCGATCATGCGGTGAGGATTGTGGACGGCGTGGTTGCAGAGGAAGGCGGAAAGGAATTGGCCCGCCGTTTCTTTTATGGAGAATAGTGGTTTACAGAAAAAGCCCACGCTGCCGGAAAGACAACTGGCGGTGAGGCTTTTTTATTTTGGAGGATATGCAGGAGCGACAACATGTTAAAGGCGGCGCCATTGAATTTGAAGATTATAATCTGACAGAAGCTAGAGATCGATTATGAAAAATGTTTCAAGTTCCTCTCGCAGGCTTGCAGCTGTTATGAATCGCAATATGGCGTAACGGGCTGCGGAACATCATCATGGTGTACAAGCGTGATGGTAGCAGCAAAACCTATGAGTAGGTGATCCAACTTTTCTATTGTGAAAACGGCTTTTTGCAGGAAGAAAGATTTTTTAGAGCCGTCCCTCAGTTTAGGGACGAAACGATAAGCGGACTAGCTCGTATTATCCGCGATGAGATTGTCAGCCCGTTTACGGACTCGAAGCTGAAACCTTTTTTCTGCCCGTAGCTGCTACTCTTCAGCCTTTCGCATCCATCCGGCTCTTCTGGATAAACCGTAGGAATGTGACGGAAAGTATGGTATAGTATAAGAGGGGTTATACAAAGTATTTAGAAAGAAATTTTGACAGGGGGCTGTTCCGCTGTCCTGCCATATTAAAATCATTGCGGGCGAGGTGAATTTCCTATGGATCAGATGATAATCGCAAATGTTGCGCTGGATATTTTTTGTATTCTGCTGTGCTTAATGCCAATATTGTACTTGACCTCGGCACATAGATACAAAATAAAACTGAACCAATATTTTATGGGACTGTGTATCTCCAATGCTTTAATGATTTTAGGCGATATCGGGGACTGGGCAATTCGTGATATTATCTCGTCTGGAGAAAAAATATTATTGACAGCTTTGACGCTCCTTTATTATATAAGCTCTGCTCTTGTTCTTTTTTTTATTTCCAGTTATGTAAAGGAATATTTAAAGCTTACAAAACGGCAAAGCAAATATTTTATTTTAACGGTAGCCGTTCTATGCATAGTGCAGGTAATTTTGGCGCTTCTTAGTCCGCTCACAGGATCCATCTTCTATATAAACGAGAACGGGTACCAGCGCGGCAATCTGTTTTTGCTTTCACAAGTGATTCCGGTTCTTAATATGATTTTATGTATCATTTGTATTTTTGTAAATCGAAAGAAGCTTTCAGGCAGAGAAATGGTGTTTTTCCACCTTTATTTATTGCTTCCGCCGGTTTCTATGCTGATACAAACAATGTTTCGCGGGCTTGGAATTGTCAGTCCGATTATTACGCTGAATATACTCATCCTTTTTATAAATATTCAGCATGAGCAGGAGCTGGCTTTTCACCAGCGGGAAAAGGAACTGGCGGAATTGCAGATTGATATCCTGCTAAGCCAGATACAGCCTCATTTCCTATATAATGCATTGGCAACGATCTCGCACCTTTGCAGACACGATCCCGAAGCGGCACGCAAGGCAACCAAAGAGTTTTCCATGTTCCTGCGCGGTAATATGGATAGCCTGCATAACCGGAATCCCATTCCGTTTGAGCAGGAGCTAACCCATGTGATGAATTATCTATCATTGGAACAGCAAAGGTTTCATAACCGCCTGCGTATTGTCTACGATATTCAGCACAACAATTTCAAAATCCCACCGCTCACCTTACAGCCTCTTGTGGAAAACGCGGTGCGGCACGGGATTTTGCACAGAGATGAAGGCGGCGTGATTACCATTTCCACAGCCGAAGCGCCGGACGCTCATATCGTGACCATTTCCGACGACGGCGTTGGCATTGAAAAGGCGAAAACATTTGCTAATTTGGGCGAACACGCGCATATCGGAATTGAAAATGTCCGTTCCCGGCTTCAAGCGATGGTACACGGAACGGTTGAAATTAAAAGCAGCAATGAGGGAACTACCGTCACCATGCGAATACCGAAGGAGGGGATGTAATGCTTTTTATTGCAGTAGATGACGAGGCCTACATGCTGGATGAAATAGCGGAGGCGCTTCACAGCGTGCGTCCAAAGGATGAAATCCTGACGTTTTCATCGCCCATAACGGCCTTGGAAGCAATAAGAGAGCAGATGGTTGACGCCGCTTTTTTAGATATTCAAATGGGAGGTATGACCGGTATTGACCTGGCCATACAGATGAAACGGCTACAGCCGGATATTCACATTGTTTTTGTGACAGGCTATCAGGAATATGCGGTACAGGCTTATCAAATACATGCCACAGGATATTTGCTTAAGCCAATTTCGGAAGGTGATATTGCTCGTGAACTGACCTTTATTTACGGTGATGAGCCGAAACAAAAATTCCGTGTGCAGACTTTTGGAGGATTTGAACTTTTCGTAAATGAAAAACCGGTTAAATTTGACCGTTCCAAGGCAAAAGAGCTGCTTGCTTTCCTCATTGACAAAAAAGGGACGGGAACAACAACGGCTGAAGCCTATGCTGCGCTTTTCGAGGATGCGGATGGTTCCTCATCTGGAAAATCATATTTTCGTAATATTGTCCGCAGTCTTAAAACCACATTAAAAAATGTTGGCGCGGGCTGCATCCTATTGAGGGATTTCAACCGTTTAGCAGTAGATCCAAAAGTATTGGACTGTGATTATTACCGCTTTTTGGATGGCGACCCAATTGCGATCAACCATTTTCGAGACGACTATCTCCCACAATACAGTTGGGCAGAGCTTCAAAACGCAGCGCTCCATTTTTTTAAAGAATAGACGAATGAAAAGCCCGGGTCAAAGTATGCGGGCTTTTTTATTTTTGTAAAGCTTTGATACGCTTTTGATACGCTTTGCCTGCTATACTAAATGCCAAAACAACAGACAGGAGGAACATACTTTGGTTATTATGGTCGTTGACAGCGACCGAATGGCTCTGAATAGAGCCGCGAAGCTGTTATCCAATTTGAATGCCGCTGTGGCGGTTGTTCTTTTTGAAGCGGCCCTGCCGGCGATTCAATATACAATGAATCACCCTGTTGATCTCGTCTATACCCGGGCGAAGCTGTCAGATCTATCCGGCTCGGAGCTGCTTCAAAAAATATTAAGATATCAGCCGCTGGCGGAGGGGCGTATCTTGCAAAAGAATGAAGAGATCCTTGGCTCTCCGCTTAACAGTGATTTGGTTTGAAACCGGTCAGTCTCACATCATAAATCATATTTTTCATTTGTGTTAGGAGGAATAATGATGAAAAAACGATGGAAGCGGATTATCAGCGGCGCGCTTGCCGGCGTTATGCTGATGACCGTGTTTGCAGGATGCAGCAGCAAGGAAGAAGAGAAAGAAGGAATCCAAGGAAGCGCAACAGATATGTCGTATAACGCGGAAGGAAAATTTACGACGGTTGTTACAGCGGAAGACGTTAGCTTCCCCGAAGATATTTCCGCAGAGAATATTTATATCGGTTATTTTGTTATGGACGAAAAAGCGCTTGGCGAAGCGCTTGACGCCGAGGGGGATAAAGAGGAAAGCGATGTCAATCTTGATGATTACAGTACCGAAGTTACCGCCTCGGTGGACAGTGTAACCCGCAAGGACGAACATACGCTGGAGATTGCATTCTCCGACGGGAAAGCTGCTGAAAATAAACCTTCGGGGTACGGCATTGCCGTAAAAGGAAAAAAAGATGACGGCAAGGACGCTGTATTGGCGAAAGCCAACGTCGTTTATCCGGAGTACACACTGACCCCGAATGTAAAATCGGTATCGGCACTGGATAAGGAAGTCCGTATTACGCTGGAACTGAATGAAGGCTCCTATACAAATGATGTTTCTCAAGAGGATATTCAATTAAGCGGCGCTTTTGCGAATCTTACTGTTGCCGATTTGAGCGCGTCCGGCAAAAACCTGACCATGCAGCTCACCGGCGAGATCCTCAAAGACGAATCTTCCAACGCTTATTTGGACGGCGGTATTTGCCTGGATTCATCCGCTGTCGTTGACAGCGCGAAGCCGATAGAAGTATTTATCCCGGTAGACGATGCGGCAGTGTATCTGGATGCAGCAAAGCTGACTGCGGAGAACGGAAAGGTAACTGTTCCGATCCTTCTGGGCGGATACCGTTTTACCGATAAGGCGGCAGCGGAAAGCTTTCAGATGGACGGCGCTTCGGTAAGCGGCTTTGAAAAGAAGAGCGGTACCGAGGGCGTTTTGACCCTAGATGTGCCGGGTGTTTCGGATAAAAACAGCGCGGGAGCCGCCTTGGACGGCAAGAACTTGACCATCGCGGCGGATGCCGCCGGCAACAGCGAGCCGCTGACAGTAGAAGCGGATTTAGGCAGTGCGAATTTTTACCCGGTGTTCGACTACGCGGAGGAAAAAGATGGGAAGTATGATATTACCTTGATTCTATACGCCAACGCGGGCGTCTTTGCCGAAAGCTTAGAAAATGACATGGTTTCCTTTGCCGGTGATTTTGGGGACGCATCCGTTGTCTCCATCACCCGCACGAGCGATACGACAGCAGAACTGAAGGTGTCCATGCCGTCGAACGGCGTATCCGTAGAGGAAATGAGCCTGAACGGGACGGTGAAGCTGGAGGCAGGCGCGCTGGCCAGCCGCTGGGGCGATCCCACGGCGCGGGAAACATCCTATACGCGGGAATACAGCCAGGCGAGTATGGGCCGCCTGTTCACCGAAATGGAAGTTGGTCAGATTAAGGATATTGTCGGCGGCTTTGGGAACACCACCTGGGGCTCCATCGTAGATGTGGGTTCCGGCGTATTCAGCGGCATTTCCGCCGTATACAGCGGGTTGGAAATGCTCGGTGTGATTGAATCGGAGAAGGCAAAGCTGGATAAAGTCTATGACGCTGTTATGAGCCTACATGATGATATTAATGGGCTCTCCATGGAAATCGACGGCCTGCGCGGCGACATGGCCGGCGCGTCTATCGGTGATTTTTACACCGATAAGCTGATGATGCTGTCGCAGTATAGGCAATATGCGCTGAGTAAAATCCAAAATGCGCAGAAAAAGCTGGAGGAACAGGGCGTGACAGCGCCAACGGCGAAGCCGGAGGACGATGGCGAGGCCTGGGGAGAGTATATGGGCCAGGTGATGAAACAGGTTGCGGACAATGACCGGGACGGCACCTTTACGTTTTTAAAAAATTACTTTACGAACGTGTATACGTCGGTCACTACCACAAGCAGCGGCAATGTGTTGGATTCCTTTGATAAATATATGACGTATTATTATAACTTCGATACCATGGGATATGACGAACGGGAAGCGTTCCGGACCGCTATCCAATTCGAGATGCTGAATTCATACCTGCTCCTGTGCTCGTATTATCAGTACGGCGATCAGGATACCAGCACCATTCAGAATCTGACCAGCCAGTTTGAAAAGCTCAACAGTGTCCTGGAGCAAAAGGCGGTTCAGCGCAGAACAGATGGAGACGTGTATATGTATGCCGCCAAGAAAACACTTTACATCTCTCGCGAGAGCATATCATATTGGAACAACGGTACAAAGTTTACGTGGACAGACTCCGTAATCTCTGAATTTAACAGCCGTATGCACGGGAAGACCGTCGAGCAGGAGCTGGAGATGATCGGATATGAAAAGTCAAACGATAGGGATAAGCTTGTATTAGATATTGATTGGGATAAGACCTATTGCTTCTTCTTTTATGATTATGAGCTGGATCTGGACTATGCCCCGCTAAACGAATCATCCATTCAGCGGAAGAATTTAGAAGATGACTGCAAATCCGACTTCAGTGATCTGACGAGGTATGACTGCATTTGTTTTAAGATATCTTAAAAATCATTTGCAAAGAAGTATGGGATGAAGATTGTGAAGCATATGAAAAAGCGTGCGATGGGGCTGATGCTCTGCCTGTGCCTGCTGGCGGGGCTTGTCTCCGGCTGTTCCGCCCCAAAGGAAAAGCCCATGGGCGAGGCGGACACGTGGAGTGTTTTCCTCTACCTGTGCGGCTCTAACCTGGAAACACAGATGGGGGCGGCGGGCAAGAACCTGGACGAGATCCTTGCCGCCGACATCCCGGACAATGTGAACGTCGTGATCCAGACCGGCGGCGCGGAAAAATGGCGCTCTCACGACATACCGAATGACAGCATTAACCGCTGGCTGGTAAAGGACGGCGGGCTCTCCCTCCTGGAGAGCCTGCCCCAAGCGAACATGGGCGATCAGCAGACCTTTGCCGGTTTCCTCTCCTACGGGGTTGAAAATTACCCCGCCGAGAAGATGTGCGTCATTGTTTGGGATCACGGCAGCGGCAGCATCGAGGGCGCGGCCAACGATGAAAACTATGGCTTCGACGCCCTGACCCTCGCCGAGATGGACGGTGCCCTGGAGACCGTGTCGGAGCAGATGACCGACCGCTTTGAATTGTTTGGCTTTGACGCCTGCCTGATGGCAAACTATGAAACGGCCTCCACGCTGAAGCCCTATGCCCGCTATCTGCTGGCCTCCGAGGAGATCGAGCCTTCCGGCGGCTGGGATTATGGCGTGCTGTTCGGCGCTATCTCCGCAGACAAGTCCATCTCCGGCGGAGCTCTGGGCAAAGCGGTCTGCGACGGCTACTATGCTAAATGCGAGGCGGGCGGAAAGGAAGCCACCGCCACCCTGTCGGTTTTAGATCTTAGCAAGCTGGAGGGCGTGCAGAAAGCCTTTGACGCCATGGCCGGGAATATGAAGGAAAGCGCGGTGGAGGCCAAGGGCATTCAAAGCATTGCCCAAAGCGCTAAAAATAGCCAGAAATACGGCGGCACTTCCGGCGAGGAAGGCTATAGCAATATGATCGACCTGCGCCACTTTGCCGAGAACGCCGTGGATGTGGATGACTCGAAGGAGCTGATAGATGCTTTGGACGATGCCATCGTCTACAAGGTAAACGGCGCGCAGAAAAGCAAATCGGGAGGGCTTTCGTTCTATTACCCTTCCCATGTGGAGGAACAGCAGTTAAGCGAATACTACGCCAATATCTGCCCGTCCGAATCCTACCGGGAATACCTGAAAAGCGTTTACAGCAATATTCCGGAGGAACCGGTTAAGTTTACCGACCTTGGCAGCGAGGCGGAGGACGGCTCGTTCCAAATCGCTTTAGACGAATCCTCTCGCAACTATATCCTCTCGGTGGACTTCCTGCTGCTGGAGTATTCGCTTGGTATGAACGGCGATACGCCAGTGATGACTGGCTCGTGGTTCGGACGGGACAACGATATGTTTACCAGTGAGGATGGGTTGAGCTTCCACAGCAACTTCCGCGGGATCTGGCTGGCCTTAAACGGCTGTAAGCTGTATGTCACGCCGGTGGAAGATACTGAGGATTACATCATTTTCACAGCGCCCATCTCCCTTAACGGGGAGCGTACCAACCTGCGTTTTGCCTTTATCTGGGATGACGCCTATGAAAACGGCGGTTACTACAAGCTGCTGGGCGCATGGAACGGCATTGACCCGGTCACGGGGATGTCGGACAAGGAGATTACCGAGTTAAAGCCTACCGACAAGATTACCGCCTATTATCCTTATCAAACCCTGACGCTTGGTGCAGACGGGTTGCCGGAGTATTCAAAAGTCCTAGAACGGGAGCAGGAGGTTCCGCAAGGCGAGTATGTAATTACCGAGGAACCGCTGGAGGCCGGTGATTACGGCTATCAGTTCGTGGTGACTGACATTTTTGGCAATCAGCATTTTTCCTATTCCGCATGGATGTTGATGACAAAAACAGCGGAGGAACTAAAAAATAATCCTCTGCCGGACGGCGAATACGCCGCCGTAGTGGATACGATTATGGAAAGTACCGACTCGATAGCGGAAGAAAATTAACGAATGAAACAGGCGCACAGCCACGTCTGTGCGCCTGTTTTTCAAAAAGGAGAAATAATCAATGCAGAAATTTTTGAAGGCGAAAATCAGCCTGGTGCTGGCGCTTGTGCTTGTGCTGGCAGCGGTTGGCGGCACCTGGGGGATTACATACGGCGTTACCCGCCCGGAGGCACAGCCGGCGAGGACCGTAGAAGACACCCCAAAAACGCCGGAAGAGTTATACGCCGAAGCAGTACAGGATGCCATGACGGTAGAAGCCGACGAGATTTTTCCGCTTGTCAGCCTGGAAAAAGGCGAGCCTTATGCCGTATATGACGAGGAAGGCCGGGTGCTGCTGCTTACCTTCCACAAATATCCGGACAGCTACCCGGACGGCAAGGATGTTGAGATCGAATGGGGCGAGGTCTGGACCTTTACCGGCGGCGAGCTGGCCGATTGGTATCAGGAAAGCAAAGACGGCGTAACCGATTGGCCCGCCCGCCTGCGGCAGCTCATCGGCCTGACGCCGGACAACGAAAGTACCCATTTCACCGCCATGTGGGTGAAGCCGGAGGATGTCCAGCGCCCCGCGAATGTACAGGAGATTGGAGACGTTACCATGACCGCTTCCCTAGCGGAAAATACGGACGAGGCCTTTAAGGAGTGGTTTGACGGCAATATTATCTGGAGCTATTTTGACAGTGCCTACCCCTGGACACGGCTTGGCTATACTTATGACTGGGCGGCAGAGGCCGAGGATGAATACGGTTTGTCTGAATTTCTGGTAGCAAATGGCAGCGAGGTCGAGGTCGCCTATACCGCCGCCACTGAGGAAATGCTCTCGATGCTGGCAAATGGCTCCTGGCTGCCCGAAGCGGCGGATAGGCTCCAGGACGCAGCATAACAACGGGATGAACGACACCCAAAACAACCCTATTGAGAGGGAAAACAAATATCAGGTAAAGGAGCTGGTTCTTTGAAATCCAAATGGATCAACCGGGTTTTAAGCGGTGTGCTTGTAATTTCGCTGCTGGCGACCACGCCGGTTTACGCAAGGGGAACGGACGGAACAAGCGGCGACGGAACGGCGAAAACAAGCCCGCTGGCTAAATATTTTGATGAATCCCAGTTAAATCCCGATTATGTGGAATGGGAGGAAAACGGAAAGCAGGGCGCTATGCCCGTATATCAGGATTTTTCCTATTTGACGAAAAGCTATGCGCGGCTAGGAGCCATGCAGAACGCCCTTTTGCCGGAGGAATACGATCTGCGGGATTACGGCAAGGTAGAGCCGGTGCTCGATCAAAATCCTTTAGGCATCTGCTGGGCGATCGCCGCCAATTCTGCTGCGGCAAGCCCTTTGATGGAGCAGTTCCCGCAAACTTCGTTTTCTCCGATTCACACCACATGGTTTACTTTCCGCGGGCCGGAGGAAGAAGAAAGCCGGCCGGTTGAAGACCCTTATATGGCGGGCGGTAATGATGCAAATGCAGTTGCCGCCATGGCTGCCTGGAAAGGACCGGTATTTGAAGAAAGAGCGCCGCTGAATCCCCAAAATCAACAGAATCCCGAAGAATCCTTGCGGTATGCGGCGGACTATCATTTGCAGGACGCCTATTATATGCCTAATGGTAACTATTTTGACTCGGACTGGGGATTGGATGTATATATCGATACGGCAATTATCAAGCAGATGCTTATGAATAATATGTCTATCACCATTCATTATTATTCCAGCGGAATGTCCGACTATTATAACGAGGAAACCTCCGCCTGGTACAACAGCGAACCGGTTTCAACAGACCATGCGGTCCTGATTGCAGGCTGGGATGACAACTATCCAAAAGAAAATTTCCTTGAGGGGAAGCAGCCGGAGCACGACGGGGCATGGCTGATCCGCAACAGCTGGGGCGCCGATTGGGGTGACGACGGTTATTTTTGGCTCTCCTATGAGGATAAAAGCATCACGACAGGTCCCGCCTATCTGCTTGAGGAAGCGGACAACTATACAAAAAATTATCAGTATGACACGGCAGGCTGGTCCTATTCAGTAGCGACGGATGCTGAACAGCTTACTAGGTCAACCGCTGCCAATATTTTTACCGCAGCGTCGGATGAACAGCTGGAAGCAGTGTCTTTTTACACAACCGACGCCGGGACAGAGTATTCTATATCGGTTTACACAGGGGTGGAAGAAGGACAGCCGGAATCCGGCCGGCTTGCACTCCAAAATCAGACCGGGACGGAGCCTTATGCGGGTTACCATACCATTGAGCTGAAAGAGCCGGTTTCTTTGAAAGCCGGCGAACGCTTCAGCATTGTCGTCACATGGGAAAATCCCGAATTTGAATCGCCGCTGCCTATTGAGTGGTGCCCGGTTCCAAACGAAGAGTATGTTCCTGAACATCTGGGGAACGGAGGAGAAAGCTATGTTCTTTCTGACGGGCAGTGGCTCGATGTTGCGGGAAACGCCGGTGATTTTTATATTTCCAATGTCTGTATCAAAGGCTTTACCAACCTACTGCCGGAGTCAGGCGAAGCGGTTCCAACCGTCCGTTTTTCCGAGATGGAAGGCCCGGTTGAAAATAACACGTTCCTTTCTTTAGATGCCGAAGGCGCTGACGAAATTTGGGTTTCAGTTGACGGCAGAAAAGCTTTCCGATTGACAGATACAGGGGTTGTACTTGATAATCTATTGGATGACGGATCCGAAACAACAGTTTCAGCGTATGCGGTCAAAGATGGTAAAAAAGGAAATACAGTGACGAAGACCTACACGAAAGCGGTGGCGCAGCTTACCGATTTTGCCGTTCGATTTGAAGGCGGAACCAAGCATCTGGAAACCGACGGCTTGACAGAGGAAACCATTTATTTTCCTATCGAGGCAGAAATGGTGCAGGTGATGGCACAAAGCGGAGATACCATCTATGTGAATGGCATGGAATTAAATTCGTCTGACTGGAGCCATGATATTCTTCTGAGGCCGGGCCAAACCACACAGGTTGCTGTTCAAGTGGAAAAAGAAGGAAAAACCACCAGTACCTATCAGATGAATCTTTACCGGAGTATGCTGACTTATGATTACGAAGCAGAAACAATCGGTTATGATGAATCAGCCTATCGAGTAAAAGACAATCAGGGAAATGTAATCCCTTCCGGCGGTTCCATTTCCTCCCTCATCAGTACGGAGGAAGAAATCAAGCTGACGGTTGAGCCGCTGGCAGGCGGCAGCAGTTTGACAGAATATATTCCGAAGCGCAGGACGGTTTCAACGATTAACATTGACTATGCTAACGAACAAACAGTAGACCCTTTCAGTGACGTTTACGCATACAGTGTAAATCCGGATATGTCTGATGCCACCCGTTGCGAGAACGGAAAGAACATTCCGGTGACGCCGGGCGTGGATTTGTATATCCAGCGGCAGGCCACCAATGCGGATTTTGCCAGTACAATTTATCATTTAACAGTACCAAGCCGTCCGTCAGCGCCTAAGATGGAGGCGGCGGAAGTAACCGAAACCTCGGTTACTCTGAAGGAAATCGAAGGAGCGGTATATTCCAACGGCGGCGATTGGCAGGAATCTCCTGTGTTTACCGGCCTGACTCCTGGGAAGACCTATAAGTTCCAATCATATTTGCTTGCTACAGATCAAACTTTTTACTCAAACATTGGAGCAATAGAGATTACACTGCCCATTCCCCAAGTGAATCCCTCCGACTATTCCTTTGAAGTAAAATATGTGGACGGAGAGGGCAACCCTGTGCCGGGCGGAGGAACAATTACGTTCGACCAAGCAGGGGCATACAGCCGTGAGGACATTCCGATTCCCTATGAGTATATGGAGATCATCCCCGCCCATCCGGACGAAGATTGGCTGTATCCTACTTCCCTTGTGTGGTCTGATGGCAAGTGGACGGTCACAAATCCTGTGGTAGAGATTATGGTTGAGCCGAAAGCAACGGTGAATATCATATTCAAAACGCCGGACGGAAACGTGCTGGAGGACTTGGGTTATACCGAATACTTCGACAGCATAGGCGGCGGTATTGAGACCGTGACTGCACCGGAGGGTTATGAGTTTATCGAGGGCAATACCTATGAGGTAGACATTACCCGTGACGAGGACGGCCGGCTGGTTGCCGAACCCGCAGAGGCGGCGTTCATTGTAAAGGCTATCGGCGGCGTAACGCCTTCCAAACCGGCTGAGCCGCAGAATGGAGATACGCAAAGCCCTGGTACGGGCGACAACAGCAACTATAATCTTTGGGTTGCCCTTATGGTTGCTTCGGCAGGAGTAATTTCCATCGTCTTAATCACCGGCTGCAGAAAAAAGAAGGTAATAGAATAACCGCAAATATACAGGGAAGCTGAAAAGCGAAGACGGAGCAATCCGTCTTCGCTTTTCTTTTTGTTATTCGAGAAAGGCATGGCGGTTAAGTGAATAAAATTATATACAGGATAAATATACAAAAGGCGGTGTACATTGCAGGGAAGCCTTCGTGGATTGTGTTGGCTAGAGAAAAAGTTTATACATTATTCGTAAACCGCCCCTCTTCTGCCGGCTGTACCCGGCGCTTGAAATGCAAAAAAGGCGTTCGGCCGGGAGAATTTGATTAAAAAATAACCAAATTTTGCCATATAAGTTTACATAAATAAAAAATTAGTAGTTGCATTTGAGTGGGGATTACGCTATAATTTATAGCATGAAGTGGTAGAAAGTAGAGGAAAGTGGTGCTAAGTGGGGCGGCTGCTCCATTTCAGCTTCAGGAAAGTGGCAAGGCTATGTTGATAGGAGAGTACCAACATAATATTGACGTAAAAGGCCGGATTATTGTTCCCGCAAAATTTCGGGAGGATCTCGGCGATAAATTTTATGTTACAAAGGGCCTTGATAACTGCCTGTTTGTACTTTCACCGTCCGAATGGGACAAGCTTCAAGAGAAAATTATGGCTATGCCCATGAGCAAGGCTAAGGGGCTACAGCGTTTTTTCTTTGCGGGCGCCGTAGAGGTAGAGCCGGATAAACAGGGACGGATTCTGCTGCCGCAAAACCTGCGTGATTACGCGCAGCTGGCGAAGGACGTTGTTTTTATTGGGGCGTCGAAACGTGCGGAAATTTGGGATGCCGGCAGGTGGAACGCTTTCAATGACACCCTTACAGAAGACAGCGTTGCCGCTGTTATGGACGAGCTTTCCCTATAGCGCATACAGAGAAAAGGGGTGTGGCCTTTGGAGTTTCAGCATAAATCCGTTTTGCTGCAGGAGACGGTGGAAGCTTTATCAATATCCCCGGAGGGGATCTATATTGACGGTACGGCAGGCGGCGGCGGCCATTCTCAGGCAATACTCCGCTTGCTGGGAAACGGGAAGCTGATTTCCATTGACCAGGACCCGGATGCGGTTGCAGTGCTTCAAAAGCGCTTTGCGGCAAACCCCAACGCAATTATTTACCAGGGGAATTTTTCCGCGATGGACCGCATTGCGGAAAAGCTGGGCTTCAAGGCGGTAGACGGCGTTTTGCTGGACATAGGCGTCTCCTCTTATCAATTCGATAATGGGGAACGGGGCTTTTCATACCACCAGGACGCACCGCTAGATATGCGGATGAGCCAGTCGGGCACAAGCGCGCGTGATCTGGTCAATCAGTTGAGCTGGCAGGAGCTGGCGCGGATTATTAGCCAGTATGGAGAGGACCGGAACGCAAAACGAATTGCACAGGGAATAACCCGGGCAAGGGAAAAAGGACAAATTGAGACCACTGGCCAGCTGGCGGAGATCATCAAGGAGTCGGTACCTGCAGCTGTGCGCAGAGAGCAGGGGCATCCCGCCAGAAAAACCTTTCAGGCGCTCCGCATCGCGGTGAACGGAGAGCTCGATTGTCTGGAGCAGGGGCTGGATGCCGCGTTTGCTCTTTTAAAAACACAGGGGCGTCTGGCGGTTATAACCTTCCATTCGTTAGAGGACAGGCTTGTCAAGCAGAAGATGGCGCAATGGTGCCGGGGCTGTACCTGCCCGCCGGATTTTCCGGTTTGCGTATGTGGAAAAAAGCCCCGAGCGGAGCTGCTTTACAAAAAAGGGCTTGCACCCAGCGCGGAAGAGGTCCGAGAGAACCCGCGCAGCAGAAGTGCCCGCCTCAGGGTGTGTACAAAGCTTTCAGATGAATAGATAACGGAGATAAAATACCAACAGAGAACAGGGGGAGTTCAGCAATGGCTTTACAGGATAATAAGGCGTATGATTTTGCGATGTTTGAGCCCAAACCCAGGGAAGGGGCCCAACCGGCACGCCGGGTACAAAAAAATAACGTGATTTCCCTGCCGGAAAAGGAGCTGGAAAAGAACCGCAGGCCCAAGCTGCATCCCTTTAAAATGCTCTCGTTTTTTGTGGCGCTTATTTTCACGGTGGGAACGGTGGGCATGCTGATTTATGGGCAGGTACAAATGACGGAGCTGACAGAAAAAATCAATACGGCAAATAAGTCGCTGGCCGAAAGCGAAAGTATATATACACAGCTTCAGATGAAATCAGCTGCCGAGCTTTCGTTGGACTCGGTAGAGGACTATGCGAAAAATCAGCTTGGCATGCAGAAGATTGAGAAAAACCAGGTAGAATATATCGGCGTCTCCGGCGGGGATCAAGGGCAGGTCCTCAATGGCGCGGAGGACGAAAATATTTTCACTGCCATTTGGAACTGGTTGCAGCAGTTGCTCTCATAGTTTGGCATAATCCCCGGCCTTTGGAAATAAGTATGGATACAGACATGGTCTGGGACTTACTGGATATGGAAGTTAAGACTTGATCTTGACTTCCATTTTTATAGGATTGAGCCGTAGGGCTTAGACGGCAGTTTGCGCTGCAGAAAGGTGTGGTGGCTAGATGGCGAAGGGACCAACCGTACGCATGTGGCGGCGGACCACTTTTGTGCTCTTGTTTTTAATTATTGGCGGCTTTGGAACAATCATTGTCAGTTTGTTTCATTTGCAGATTATCCAAGGCGAAGAGCTCCGCACACGGGCAATTAACATACAGACGCAGGATGTTTCCCTGACCGCACAGCGGGGAACCATTTATGATGCCAATATGAAGGTGCTTGCACAGAGCGCTACCGTGTGGAAGATAGTGCTCAACCCGAACTATGTCAAGGATGACGAAACCAGGACGTTGATTGCCAACGGCCTGGCAGAAATTCTGGATATGGAGCCGGATGATATTATGAAGGCTCTGCAGAAAAAAACCTTTTATTACAGAATTAAGAGCAAGGTTGAGACCGATGTCAAAAACGAGGTCCTGAAGTTTAAAAATGACAATGAGCTGGGCAATGCGATTATTTTGGAGGAGGACTTTAAACGCTATTACCCCTATAATTCCCTGGCCTCTACGGTCCTCGGCTTTACAAACTCGGAAAATCAGGGCGTTATTGGCGTAGAGGCTTCTTATAACGATTATCTCTCGGGCGTTTCGGGCAAACTGGTTACCGCGAGAAACGCCCGCGGAACCGATATGCCGTTTCAATATGAGCAAAAGGTCGACGCACAGAATGGCTACAGCCTAGTGCTGACGATTGATGAGGTTGTCCAGCATATTTTGGAGAAGGCAGTGGAGGAAGCTGCGGTTAACTGCGGCGTGCGAAACCGTGCCTGCGGCATTGTTATGAACGTAAAAACCGGCGAGATCCTGGGAATGACGGTCAAGCAGGATTTTGACCCTAACAATCCCTCTGAACTGGCTGACGAAACAGAAAAGGCCCAGGTAGCAGCCCTGAGCGGCGACGAGCAAGCGGCGGCAAAGAAAGAAGCGCTGGAAAAGCAGTGGCGTAATAAATGTGTCAGCGACACCTACAACCCCGGCTCTGTTTTCAAGATGGTTACTGCCGCAATGGGGCTTGAGGAAGGGGTTGTTGATGAGAGCTCCCCCTTTAGCTGTAGCGGGCATTATGTTGTCGGCGGCATATCCATCGGTTGCTGGCGTACGGCCGGGCACGGCAGCGAAACCTTTGCCCAGGGCCTGAGCAATTCCTGCAACCCTGTATTTATGCAGCTGGGCGAGCGCCTGGGGGCAGATACTTTTTTCAAATATTTCGAGGCCTTCGGTATGACGCAGAAGACCGGGATTGACCTGCCGGGTGAAAGCGAGGTCAGCAAGAGCCTTTATTATGATGCCGCGGGGCTGGGGCCGACACAGCTTGCGACCTCAGCGTTCGGACAGACCTTCCGCGTGACGCCGATCCAAATGATCACTGCTGCGGCAGCTGTAGCGAACGGCGGCTATATGGTGCAGCCACACGTTGTCAGTAAGATTATTGATGATGACGGCAACATCGTCAAAACCATCGATACATCTGTAAAACGCCAGGTGATTTCCGAGGATACCAGCAAGCGCGTCAGTAAGATGCTGCAGGATACCGCGACCACCGGCACCGCCAAAAACGGGTATATTGCCGGCTACCGCATCGCGGGGAAAACCGGAACGTCGGAAAAAATTGACGAATGGAATGCTCAGGGCCGCGAGGGTGAAAAGAGATACATCGCATCCTATTGCGGCTTTGCGCCGGCGGATGACCCGGAAATTGTTATGCTGGTGTTTTTTGATGAACCGCTTCCGCAAAACGGCCAGGTGTTCGGCAGTGCAATTGCGGGCCCCCCGTTTGCACAGACCATGTCGGAGATTTTGCCGTATTTGGGAATTGAGCGTAAATATACCGAGGAAGAACTGCAAAAGCTGGACACCACAACGCCGAGTGTCACCGGCAATGAGCTTCGGACGGCAAAGGAGACGATCAGCAACGCCTCGCTGAGCTGTAAGGTCATGGGCTCCGGAGATACGGTTGTCGCTCAGATTCCAGAGGGAGGCAAGGCGATCCCTAAAGGCGGCACGGTGATCCTTTATACGGACGAGAGCAGCACCGAGACGACGGTTGAGGTGCCGGCGCTGACAGGTTTGACCTTGTCTCAAGCGAACGAAACCGCGGCACAGTATAATTTGAACCTAAAAATCACAGGCGCAGCGCTGACTGGCAGCAATGTTACGTCGGACACACAGGACATAGAGCCGGGAACCAAGGTGGCGCCCGGAACGGTTATTACAGTTAATTTTGTAGATAAAGAAGCGGTGCATTAAAGAGGAAGGCGTGTTTGTACGATGAGTGGTTGTAATTGCAGGCCCAGGCGGGTCTATTTACCTCCAAAGGCACAAATGACGAAAGCGCTTCTGGCTTGGATTGTTCAGTCCTGCGGGCGGGAGCTTGAGCTGCTTCCGCTTACCGAAATGAAGGGAGGCGCCGCCGGAGACATGGCGGTGTTTACTTCAGAGGATTTCCTTGCTGAGCCGCTGCCTGGCCCCGGGATGGATTGTATTGCCGACATCAGGCTGCGGCCGGAGCTGGCCAGCTGTGGCGCGCACCTGGTGACCTTTTCAGACAGCAGCGACAGCGCGGATTTTACGGCGCGCAATATTCGTGTGGCCGGCAGCGCGGCCGCGTTTGAAATTGTTGGCATTGGACTGATTGGAAGAGTAAGGCTGAACGGAATGGCGGATCGCGGTGCGGTATTGCCGGCCATTGCGGCGGCAGCCGCTGCGTTGACAGCCGGCGTACCGTTTGCGATAATGATGGACGCTTTAAATTCATTTCCGGCTTCTGCTTATTTGGGCTGACCGATGACTATAAACTTCAGAGTAAAAGGGGAATTTTGAAATGGATGGGATTTGGACAATGGTTGCGGCGGCAATTGCCTTTGCCATTACAGCACTGCTGGGGAAATGGATGGTCCCTTTTCTGCACAAAATCAATTTTGGCCAGACAATCCGCGAGGTTGGGCCGAAGTGGCACCAAAAGAAAAACGGTACGCCGACCATGGGCGGCTTCATGTTTATGATTGGTATTGTTACCGCTTGCGCGATCTGCCTGCCAATCTACCTTTTCAGCACCGAAGGCGGGAAGCTGGAGCTGACGCTGGGCTTTCGGACCACTCAGGTAATCGCGGGCATTTTGATGGCGGTGTGCTTCGGCATGATTGGGTTTCTGGATGATTATATCAAGGTTGTAAAAAAGCGGAACCTGGGGCTGAATGTACGCCAGAAGCTGGTGCTGCAATTCCTGGTAGCCGGCGCATATCTTCTGTCGGTCTACCTCTCAGGGGGAAGCTCGGCAACCTATGTCCCTTTGGTAGGACTGGTGGATTTGGGTGTTTTCTACTGGATTTTATCGCTCCTTGGAATTGTCGGGGTTGTCAACGCCGTTAATTTTACAGATGGAATTGACGGCCTGAACGGTTCGGTCACCTTTTTCTACAGCACCTTTTTTATGCTGATGTCAGGCCTGCTGGAGTACTACGGCACCAGCATTGTGGGGGCGGCGACCGCGGGCGCCTGCCTGGGCTTTCTAATTTGGAACTTTAACCCTGCTAAGGTGTTTATGGGCGACACCGGTTCGCTGTTTCTCGGCGGCATTGTATGCGCGCTTGGCTTTGGCATGAATATGCCTATTCTTATTTTGCTGGTCGGCATTGTCTATATTGTTGAAATTGTTTCAGTAGTCATTCAGGTGGTGTTTTTCAAGCTCACCCATGGGAAACGCGTTTTTAAAATGACGCCAATCCA
The DNA here is from genome assembly GCF_003268275.1 of Hydrogeniiclostridium mannosilyticum. Lineage (GTDB taxonomy): Bacteria > Bacillota > Clostridia > Oscillospirales > Acutalibacteraceae > Hydrogeniiclostridium > Hydrogeniiclostridium mannosilyticum. Next base: position 97,729 of record NZ_QLYR01000008.1, on the reverse strand, counting down.
CCATCATTTTGAAATGTGCGGCTGGAGCGAGGTGAAAATCTGCGTTGTATTCTCTTTGGTAACGATTCTGACCGGAGCGCTTGCGACCTGGATGGTTTTAACCAGTTTTTCCGGATTTTACGGATGAAAGAAACCGGAATAGATATACTATGAATATTCTTGTTTTTTAGACCTCTTTAGTAGAAGAAAGGAAGTGCCGCTTCATGGCTGTGCGCGCGAAAGAAAGAACCGCCCCCAAACGCCGGGGAGAGGGTACGCCGTCAAAAACGGGGCCTTCCGGAATGCTGAGGAGGGTCAAAAAAAAGTTTAAGCTTTTTTCTGTACGCAGCGGGATGGACCTGCCGTTGTTTTTCTTGGTGCTGGTACTTCTGACGATCGGGCTTGTCATGCTGTTTTCCGCCAGCTATGCCTATGCATACTACAATATGAATGGTGACAGCTACTATTTTATTCGGAACCAATCCATTTTTGCGGTTGCCGGCGTTATCATCATGGTGCTGGTATCATATTTTGATTATCACCATTTTCATAAATTTGCCATTCCCATCCTGTTGGTTACCTATATCATGCTGGTGTTGATGCTGGTCGCCAGAGATACCCCTCTGGTGCCGAACATCAAGGGGGCGTACCGCTGGCTGTACATCGGCCCGGTCAATTTCCAGCCCTCTGAAATCGCCAAATTTGCGTTAATCCTAATTTTTGCCCATCTTATTTCTATTAATTTTGATAAGATGCAGACCTTCCGTTATGGTGTGCTGCCCTATGTGCTTATATTGGGGTCTATCGCGGGCCTAGTGGTTATGGAAAATCATATGTCTGCAACCCTGATTATTCTAATGCTCGCCGGCGTTATGCTGTTTGTCGGGGGCGTAAAGCTGCGCTGGTTTGGTCTGGCGTTCGGCGCTTTGGGGGCAGCGGCAGCCTACCTGTTGTTTTTTACGGATAAATTTACGTATGCATATGCCCGCATTGCCGCCTGGCAAAATCCATTTGACCCCAACGCTACCGCGGAGATTCTGGCGGACACCTGGCAGACACGGCAGTCGCTCATGGCGATTGGCTCCGGGGGACTGCTGGGGCTGGGGCTGGGGCAATCCCGGCAAAAATACCTGTATCTGCCCGAGCCGCAGAATGACTTTATTTTCTCCGTACTATGTGAAGAATTGGGATTTATCGGCGCGCTGATTGTTATTATTCTATTTGCGATGCTTATCTGGCGCGGAATTACCGTCTCGCTGAGGGCGAAAGATAAATTCGGCATGATGCTGGGAGTCGGGCTTACGGTTCAAATCGGCATTCAGGTTATTTTGAACATCATGGTCGTAACCAACACCATTCCCAATACAGGGATCAGCCTGCCCTTTTTCAGTGCCGGCGGTACCTCTTTGATTATCCTGCTGGCTGAAATGGGGATTTTACTTTCAATCAGCCGAAATTCCGCGATTGAGAAAACATAGAGAAACAGGGTGAACGTAATGAAGAGTATGAAAATTCTTTTTGCCGGAGGGGGAACTGCCGGGCATATCAACCCGGCGCTGGCAGTAGCCGGAACCATAAGGGAAAAAGAACCCGGCGCCCAAATACTATATGTAGGTGCGAAGGGCGGCATGGAAGAGCGGCTGGTACCCCAATGCGGCTATACATTCCGCAGCATTACCATCGCGGGTTTTCAGCGCAAGCTTAATTGGAAAAATTTAAAAAGGAATGTACAGAACGTGGCGCACCTTTTTACATCGACACAGGAGGCCAAGCGGATTATTCAGGAGTTTAAGCCGGATGTCTGCATGGGTACGGGCGGCTATGTGAGCGGCCCGGTCATCCGTGAGGCTATGAAGCTGGGCATCCCGTCGGTTATTCATGAGCAGAACGCCTATCCCGGGGTGACCAATAAGGCGCTGAGCAAGCGGGCAGCAAAGACAATGCTTGCCGTCATGGAGGCCCAAAAGTATTTGCCGGCTTCGGCTGCGTGCGTGCTTACGGGCAACCCAGTGAGACCGGAAGTGATTCGCGCCAAAAAGCTGGAGGCCCGAGCGGCGCTTGGCCTTGACAGCCGGCCGCTGATTTTGAGCTTCGGCGGCAGCCTGGGCGCGCGCAAGATTAACGAAGCGGTTGCAGATCTGCTGGCTTGGAGCGCACAAACAGACCGGTTTCAGCACATCCACGGTTACGGCCAGTGGGGGAAGTGGTTCCCTGGTTTACTGAGGGAAAAAGGGGTTTTGCTGGAAAAACATAAGAATATTGATATTCGGGAATACATTGATAATATGCCGCTGTGCCTTGCCGCTGCGGACTTGGTGATTTGCCGCGCAGGAGCCATTACGCTTTCAGAGCTGCAGGTGCAGGGAAAGGCCTCCATCCTGATCCCATCGCCCAATGTGGCGGAAAATCATCAATACCATAATGCAATGGCGCTGGTCAACCAAAACGCGGCCTCCATTTTAGAGGAAAAGGATCTGTCGGGGGAAACGTTGACCGGACGTGTAGAGGAGTTGTTCAGGGACCCTAAAACCATAACAGAGCTGGGGGGCAATGCAAAAAAAATGGCAATCCTGGATGCCAATGAACGCATTTATTCAATCCTCCGGGGACTTGTAAACTGAGTTTCACAGCGCTGGAACACCCCGCATAGTATGGAATAATTCTGCGAGAAATCGTAGAACGAGTTTCATATGTAGAGGGGAATTACGATGGCCAATTTAGTAATACAGGGGCCCAGCCGCCTGAATGGAGCCTTGTCGGTGCATGGCGCGAAAAACAGCACGCTTCCCTTGATGGCCGCAACCTTGCTTTGCGATGGAGAGTGCGTGCTACATAACTGCCCTCAGTTATCGGATGTAGACGCCTCGACAAGAATCCTGAGGCATCTAGGCTGTAAGGTGATCAGAGAGGGCAGCACGGTTACCGTGGATGCAAGAAATGCGCAATATTGGGATATACCGGATGCGCTTATGCGGGAGATGCGTTCCTCGATTGTTTTTTTGGGCGCGATTATCAACCGCATGCACAAGGCTACGCTTTCTTTCCCCGGGGGCTGTGAGCTGGGCCCACGCCCGATCGATCTTCATTTGCAGGCTCTTCGCAAGATGGGCGTGCTGATTGAAGAGGACCACGGCTGCCTGTCCTGTAGCGTGCCGGAGCATTTGAAGGGGGCGTCCATTGGCCTTTCCTTCCCCAGCGTGGGCGCAACGGAGAATATTTTGCTTGCCGCCGTATGTGCGGAAGGGATTACAGTAGTTTCCAATGCCGCACGTGAGCCTGAAATTTGCGATTTAGCGGATTTTCTGAATGCCTGTGGTGCGAAAATTCATGGCGTTGGCGACAGCACGATCATTATTGAAGGGGTTCGGCATTTGAGCGGCTGCGAGCATCGCGTCATCCCCGACCGGATCGCCGCGGCGACCTATCTCAGCGCGGCGGCAGTAACCGGGGGGGATATCGAATTAAAGGATGTTGTTCCCGCGCATCTGCTGCCGGTGCTCCCTGTCTTTGAGGAGAGCGGCTGCGAGGTCAGCGTGGACCAAAACAGAATCCGCCTGAAGGCGCCGGACCGGCTCTCGCGTGTGAAGAGCATCCGCACAATGCCCTATCCCGGTTTTCCGACGGATGCGCAGGCGCCGATTATGACAATGACCTGTCTGGCGAAGGGAACCAGTATTTTTGTGGAAAATATTTTTGAAAGCCGTTATAAGCATGTCGGTGAACTGCTTCGCCTGGGAGCCAATATTAAAGTGGAGGGCCGTGTAGCGATTGTAGAAGGCGTGGAGCGGCTGTCCGGCGCACCGGTTGAAGCGGCGGACCTTCGCGGCGGCGCGGCGCTGGTAGTCGCGGGGCTGGCTGCGGGCGGAATTACACGTGTCGGCGGCATTCATCATATTGACCGCGGCTATGAAAATATAGAAGACAGCTTCAAAACACTGGGTGCTGAAATCAAACGAATTTAGGCAAACATAAAGGAAGTGGAAAAATGAGCAGACCAAACCGTGGAAGAAATGCGGCGATCCGGAACCGCAAAAGGAAGCGCCGGCTGCTGTTCTTTTATGCCTCCATGTTTTTTATTGTGCTTTGTGCGGCGCTCATTCTTGCGCTTACCATTTTATTTAAGGTGGAGGCCATTGAGGTTCAGGGGATTTCCCGTTATTCCACAGAGGAGGTGACGGAAGCTTCCGGGCTTGAAAAGGGCGATAATTTATTTTTAGCAGATCTTGGCGCCGCTGAGAAGGCGGTGGAGTCAAAGCTGCCCTATGTAAAGGCGGCACATATTTCATTGAGCCTGCCGGATACCTTTGTCATCGATGTGGAGGAGGATCATGCCGCCGCTGCCTTTACTTACCAAAACCAATACCTCCTGGTCGGCAGCACAGGAAAGGCGTTGGAGATTTCGGATGAAAAGCCGGCGGGCTGCCCGCTCATCAAGGGCGTGCAGGTAGCCTCGGCGGAGCCGGGGAAAGAGGTTGTCTACGAGGATGAGAACGTAACATCCACCTTTACAGAGCTAATGCAGGCAATAGCGGACAGCGGCCTGGATAAAATCACAGAGATCGATTTAAGCTACCTGTATAAGGTTCAACTGCTTTATGATGACAGAATCACAGTAAATCTAGGCATGCCGGTTGATTTTGACTATAAGCTGCGCGTAATCTTTAAGCAAAGCCTGCTGGATGGGGGCAAGCTGACGGATTCGGACAGGGGAACCCTGGACCTGTCCCTGGTAAAGGACAATAATAAGTCCTATTTCTCACCGGAAACATCTTCCAGCAAATCCGAAAGTGCCTCACAGGAGGGCGGTGAATCCGGTGCTTCCCCGGCTGGTTCGGAGGAATAGCGCCGGTAAAAAATAAAATGGCTCAGAAATCCTGAGAAATGTGTATTGTTTAAAAATACTTATTGAAATTATGAAGCAAACGTGTTAAATTATACTTATATTGGTTTCTTTAGCTTTAGTTGAAAATTTGGTACTGCATATGGTAGCGTTTTCATGTGCTGCTTATTGAATATGACGTTTAAATTTAAGGAGGACGCGGCAAGATGTCTTTTGAGATTGAGAATGATTTCGATAATAACGGAGTTCAGATAAAAGTAATTGGTGTCGGCGGCGGCGGCGGCAACGCAGTGGACCGCATGGTGACAATGGGTGCGAAGGGCATGGAGTTTATTGCCGTTAATACCGATCATCAGGCTTTGGAGCGCTCCAAGGCCACGCAGAAAATTCAAATTGGTGAAAAGGTCACCCATGGGAAGGGCGCTGGCTCCAAGCCGGAAATCGGGCAGAAATCTGCGGATGAAAGCCGTGAGGCGATTTCCGCGGCAATCCGTGGCAGCGACATGGTGTTTATTACTGCAGGTATGGGCGGCGGCACGGGTACCGGCGCTGCGCCGGTGGTGGCAGAGGTTGCCAGGGACATGGGAATCCTGACGGTTGGTATTGTGACAAAGCCGTTTCTGTTTGAGGGTAAGCGCCGCATGGAGCAGGCTGAGAATGGAATTTCTGCTCTGCGTGAGCATGTAGACTCCTTGGTAGTCATTCCAAATGAACGTTTAAAATTAGTCAATGAGCAGAAAATTACCTTGTTGAATGCGTTTTCTATCGCCGATGACGTTTTGCGCCAGGGTGTACAGAGTATTTCCGACTTGATTAAGCTGCCCGGCCTAGTAAACCTGGACTTTGCCGACGTTACGGCAGTAATGAAGGATGCTGGCTACGCGCATATGGGCGTGGGCAGGGCTTCAGGCAAGGACAAGGCGGAGGCTGCGGCAGAGATGGCGATCTCCAGCCCGTTGCTTGAGACAGCCATTAACGGCGCCAAGGGCGTTATTATCAATATTACTTCTTCTCCGGACATTGGCCTGGAGGAAATTGAGGTGGCCTCGTCCATGATTACCTCTCAGGCACATGAGGACGCCAACATCATCTGGGGTGCGGCCTTCGATGAAACAATGGAAGATGAGATGAGTGTAACGGTAATTGCAACCGGGTTCCCAACGCATGACGGGGACAGAGGAACCGCAGCAGAGAGCAGCAAACAGCCGGCGGGAAACAGCTCCTCGACAGGTGGCGCCAGCCGTACTGCGGATAAACCGTCCACCCGGGATCAGTCTGTTCTGGGGGATGAGGATTTCACGGATATTATGTCTATTTTTAACCGCAAATAAACAGTTTTTGTCCCGGTTAAAGCACATATTGACCGTTCGCAATGAAGGTATTTTACCTTTGCTGTGGACGGTTTATTGTATAATTGGGAAATTAAAGTACGAAATAATAAAAAAAAGGTCCATTCCGAATGATAAACCCGGTGCTTCCATGGTGCGCAGCTGCCGGTGGTTATGGGGAAAAGGCCGCAAGATGGACCGGGCAAAGCGCCGCCGTACTTGTGTTTTATATGAATCTGTTATATAATTACAAAAATAGGAAAAAACAGTAAGGGGCAATGCGTTAAGGCCAGGGGTGAAGGGCCGCGCGACAGTTACAGAATAGTCTTTTATGATTTTATATATTTTGAGCTTGGAGGTAATGAAAGCACATGGATAGGGTTGAAATCGCGAAGCTGTTTGCAGACAAAGAGTTTTACGCGGAAAAGACAATCACGGTATGCGGTTGGATTCGCACGATACGCGATTCCAAGGCGCTTGGATTTGTGGACTTAAATGATGGCAGCTGCTTTAAAGGGCTTCAGGTTGTTTTGGAAGAACAGAATCTGACAAACTTTAAGGATATTGTAAAACTGAATGTCGGGGCCGCCGTCAGCGTCACGGGTACGATTATTTTAACACCGGAAATGAAGCAGCCCTTTGAAATGCATGCTCAGCAGGTTGAAGTGGAGGGGGCATCCACACCGGATTATCCTTTGCAGAAAAAGCGCCACTCCGTGGAGTTCTTGCGTTCAATAGCCCATCTGCGTCCCAGAACAAACCTGTTTAGCGCGGCTTTTCGGGTACGGTCTGCCGCAGCTTTTGCGATTCATCAGTTTTTCCATGAAAATGGTTTTGTTTATGTGCATACGCCGATTGTTACCGGCAGCGATTGTGAGGGCGCCGGAGAGATGTTTACCATTACGACGCTGGATATGGACAATGTCCCCAAGACGGAGGACGGCAAGGCAGACTTTGCCGGTGACTTCTTCGGCAAACATACCTCCTTGACGGTATCGGGCCAGTTGGAGGCGGAATGCATGGCAATGGCTTTTGGCAAGGTCTATACGTTTGGCCCGACCTTCCGTGCAGAGAACTCCAATACCCCGCGCCATGCTGCTGAGTTTTGGATGATTGAGCCAGAGATTGCCTTTGCTGACCTTGCCGGCGATATGGATCTTGCCGAAAAAATGGTTAAGTTCGTCATTCGCTCGGTTTTGGAGGCTTGTCCGCAGGATATTGAATTTTGCAACCAATTTGTTGACAAAGGCCTGCTGGAACGGCTCGAGCAGGTAGCGAGCGCAGATTTTGGCCGCGTTACTTATACTGAGGCAATCGAGCTTTTAAAGAAAAATAACGGCAATTTTGAATATCCGGTAGAGTGGGGCTGCGATTTGCAGACAGAGCATGAGCGTTATCTGACGGAGCAGGTTTTCCACAGGCCTGTGTTTGTGACGGATTACCCCAAGGAGATCAAGGCCTTCTATATGCGCCTGAATGATGACGGCAAAACGGTGGCGGCAATGGATATGTTGGTTCCCGGCATCGGCGAGCTTATTGGCGGCAGCCAGAGAGAGGAGCGCCTGGAGGCCTTGCGGCAGCGTTTGCAGGAGCTGGGTTTAAGCGAAGAGGACTATTGGTGGTATTTGGACCTTCGGCGTTATGGCGGTACCAAGCATGCCGGCTTTGGCCTGGGCTTTGAACGCTTGGTTATGTACTTGACGGGAATTTCCAATATCCGCGATGTTTTGCCGTTCCCGCGCACTACGGGTGTAGCGGAATTTTAATTTATAGCTTTCACAGCGTTGGGGCGCAGAAGCGGGGCATAGACCTGGCTTTTGCGCCTTTTATGTGCCGGTATAGCGTGTTAAACAGAAACCAGCCGAAAAAAACTTGTTTCATAGGCTAATATGAAGGAATATGAAATTTATCTTGCATTTTTATGGCGTTTGGAATACAATATTAACAGTTGAAGTTTGTATTTTTGCATTTTATTAAAGGGAGATGCGCAAATTGAACTATTGCGAGATGTCTGAGGAGCAACTGAAGCTGAAGAAGGCCGACCTGGAAGAACGCTATGCCGCGTTTAAGGCTAGGGGGTTAAAGCTTAATATGGCCAGGGGCAAGCCCAGCACAAAGCAGCTGGAGCTCTCCATGCCGATGCTCGATCTTTTAAATTCAAGCTCACAGCTGGTTTCCTCGACTGGGGACGATTGCCGGAACTATGGCGTTGCGGACGGCTTGCCGGAGCTTCGCGAGCTTTTTGCACAGATGATGGGCCTGGAGGCAGGCAATATCATCGTAGGCGGGAACTCTAGTCTAAATATGATGTTCGACACCATTTCCTGCGCGATGACGCACGGATTTTCGGATTGTAAGCCCTGGGGCCGCCAGAACTGTGTGAAATTTTTGTGCCCGGCGCCGGGCTACGACCGCCATTTTGCCATTTCTGAGTATTTTGGTATGGAATTGATTGCGGTGCCGATGACGCCGGAAGGGCCGGATATGGATCTGGTAGAGGAGTACGTCAAGGATCCCTGCGTCAAGGGGATTTGGTGCGTGCCGAAGTATAGTAACCCGCAGGGGTATACGTACTCGGACGAAACCGTGCGGCGCTTTGCGGCGCTCAAGCCTGCGGCGGCGGATTTCCGTATTTTTTGGGATAACGCCTATTGCGTGCATGACCTGACGGATTGTCCGGAGAGTCTGTTGAGCCTCTGGGAAGAGTGTAGGAAGAACGGCTCGGAGGATTTGCCGATATTCTTTGCTTCCAGCAGTAAAATTACATTTCCTGGCGCCGGTGTCGCCGCGATGGGGGCCAGCGAGGCCAACCTGAAGGAACTGCGCCGCCATTACTCCTTCCAGACGATTGGCCCGGATAAGCTCAACCAGTTGCGGCATATTTACTTTTTGCCCAACATGGAGCGTGTAAAAGAGCAAATGGCACACCACCGTGCAATTATTGCGCCGAAGTTTGAGGCAGTCATACGTTGGCTGAAGAAGGAACTCGGCGGTAAGGGGATCGCCGCCTGGACGGAACCCAACGGCGGTTATTTTGTCAGTGTGGATGTTCTGGAGGGCTGCGCCAAGCGTGTGGTGGAACTGTGCAAGGAAGCCGGCGTTGTATTGACCGGCGCGGGCGCGACTTATCCTTACGGCAAAGACCCGCAGGACAGCAATATCCGTGTGGCCCCGACCTACCCGCCGATTGAAGAGCTGGAGCTGGCGATGGAGCTGTTCTGCCTTAGCGTAGAATTGGCGGCTGTAGAAAAGCTTTTACAAAAATAACCGGCTGCCGCTGCATTTTAAGAATCAAAACAGGATATCAGAATGATGATAACAAACTAATTATTGGATTTTCATTGACTTTCTTGATGAATGACCATATAATTAGTTTGTTATTTCTACGTTAATTCGTGGAAAATATATCAAATGGAGGATGGAAATACGCATGAAGCGAGTAGGAAAACCTGTCTTTTTCATCGTTGCCCTCCTTATTATAGCTTTGTTCTGCACGTCAATTTTTGGTATTCATGGACAAAACGGAGATAATAAGGAAACCTACATAAAAGGTGCCAGTGACATTCGATGGGGTATTGACATTAACGGCGGCGTAGAGGCAACCTTTGTGCCTGATACGGAGGAGAAGCCCACGAGCGAGCAGCTCGATGCGGCGCGGTCGATTATTGAGCTTCGCATGATCAGTAATCACATTACAGACTATGAGCTGTACACCGATGCGACAACGGGCCGCATTATTGTCCGGTTCCCCTGGAAGAGCGGCGAAACGGAGTTCGACCCGGAAGCGGCTATTCAGGAGCTCTCGGCCACGGCGGAATTGACTTTCCGTGAGGGAAATGAATATGAGAGCGAGGATGTTGATGAGGACGGCAATGTGATTTATAAGACGCCGAAGGGGGATACTGCCAGCAATGTCATTTTAGAAGGCAGCGACATCAAATCGGCAAAAGCAGTCAGTTATCAGGACTCAACAACGGGACAGGTGGCCTATGAGGTGGCCCTTGAGCTGGAGGACAGCGGCAAGGAAAAGTTTGCCGAGGCTACAAAGAAACTGTTGAATAAGACAATTTCCATCTGGATGGATGATGTGATGATTTCCTACCCGACCGTACAGAAGGAAATTACCAACGGACAGTGTTCCATCACCGGCCAGTTTACAGCCTCCGAGGCTGCCGCACTGGCAGAGAAGATTAATGCGGGTGCCCTGCCGTTTAAGCTGACAAGCTCCAACTTTGGTACCATTAGCCCGCTGATGGGCGAGGCATCGCTGGAGGCAATGCTGATTGCGGGAGTTGTAGCTTTTGCACTGGTTTGCATTTTCATGATTCTGGTGTTCAGGCTGACCGGTTTTGTCGCGGTGATTTCCCTGTTGGGTCAGGTAGCTTTGTGCTTCGCGGCGGTTTCCGGTTATTTCCCGTTTGTCAACAGCTTTACGTTAACGCTGCCCGGTATTGCGGGTATTATCTTGTCTATTGGAATGGGCGTGGATGCCAACATTATTACGGCGACCCGGATTAAAGAAGAGCTGTGGGCGGGCAAAACATTGGACGGCGCAATTCAAAAGGGCGACGACAACAGCTTCTGGGCAATCTTTGACGGCAATGTAACGACGATCTTAGTTTCCCTGATCTTGATGGTTGTATTTGGACCCACTAATATCCTTTCTTTCTGGTTTGGCGCTGCAACAACGGGGTCGATTTATTCCTTCGGTTATACGCTGCTGATAGGAAATATTGGCAACTTCCTCTTTGGTGTCGGCACAACTCGTCTAATGACGAAATCGCTTTCCAGCTTCAAACCGCTGCGTAAAAAATGGTTGTTTGGAGGTGCTGCGGAATGAAGAATTTTCATGTTAAATTTTATGAGAACCGGAAGATTTACTTCACGATATCATTAGCAATTATTTTGGCCGGCGTTATTTTTAATGTTATTTTTGGAACAGCCCTGGACATTCAGTTTAAAGGCGGCGCAATGATTAATTACACCTATTCCGGTGAAATTGATCAGAGTGTTGTTGAAAGCAAGGTCGAAGAGGTTACGGGCCAGAATGTGGATGTGCGGATTTACGAAAATATGAATCAGGACGCAGAGGCCGCGAAAAACAGTGTTTCTATTTCTTTTACCGGCAGCCAGTCCATTTCGATTGACGTTCAGAAACAAATTGCCGAGGCTTTGACAAAGGAATATCCGGATGCTGGTTTTGCCGTGTCGCAGTCCAATTCTGTTGACCCGACCATGGGGCAATCCTTCTTTGCAAAATGCCTGGTGGCAATCGCCATTACCTTTGTGCTGCTGATTATCTATGTCGGCTTCCGTTTCCGCAAAATTGGGGGAACCTCGGCTGGTGTTATGGCCATTGTTGCGCTGCTGCATGATGTGTCGATTGTCTACTTTGTGTTCGTTATTTTCCAGATTCCGATTAACGACAGCTTTATCGCGGTTGTGCTGACCATCTTGGGTTATTCGCTGAATAACACAATTATCATATATGACCGTGTACGTGAAAATCGCAGGCTGCTGGGGCCCAAGGCCTCCTATTCCGAGCTGGTTAATACCAGTATTAATCAGACGTTGACCCGTTCCATTTATACTACGCTGTGTACGTTTGCCGCAATTACGTCAGTGTTTATTGTTGGCATGATTTTCAATATTTCAAGTGTTATGACTTTTGCGCTGCCGATGATGGTCGGCGTTGTCGCTGGCTGTTATTCTTCCGTCTGCCTGGCTGGGCCGCTTTATGTGATGTGGCAGAACCATAAGCAGAAGAAGCGTTTAGAAGCAGGCGCCAAAGCTTAAGAAACTGAACAATATCAATGTTTAAGAGCATCTGCTAAAATGCAGATGCTCTTTTGTTTATCGTATTCAGCTGACAAACCCTCGTTTAGCGGAGTAGGAACATAGAAAAACGCCGTGCAGCCGGCCGAAGACGCTGCATGGCGTTTGGAATTAGAGTGTTGTTATTATTTTTCAGCGTTTGTTTTCTTTGCAAGATTTTCTCTGGCGACCGCAAGCATGAGCTTAATACGGTTTTCCTGGTTTACCCGTGTGGCGCTGGGATCGTAGTCAATGGGTACAATATTGGCGCGCTCGTCCAGAGCCTTAATGCGGTGCACCATCCCCTTGCCGCAAATATGATTAGGCAGGCAGCCAAAGGGCTGGGCGCAGACAATATTCTCGTAGCCGGCTTCCGCCAGCTCCAGCATTTCGGCAGTCAAAAGCCAGCCCTCGCCCATTTTGTTGCCGTAGCCAATAACGCCCTTTACCAGCTTTTTGATGTGCTCATAATCGCCGGGGACCTCAAACTGAGGCTGTGTTTGAATAGCCTCGGTAATAATATCCTGCATATCGGTCAAATAGTCAAACAAGAGCTTGATAATCCGGTATTTGGCCTTACTACCGCCATAAAGCTTAATGTCCTCCAAACGGTTGTCGACCTTAAACAGAACGAAATTCATTAAACCAGGCACATTCACCTCACAGTCCTGATCGGCGAGAAATTCCTCAAGATGATTGTTGGCAAAGGCCGCATATTTTACATAAATCTCACCGACAATGCCAACGCGGACCTTCGGAACACGCTGAACCTTGATAGCGGCAAAGTCGCGCGCAATTGCAAACAGGTTTTCCTTTTCCTGCTTCAGGCCGATTCCTTGTCCCTGATTCAATTGCCTGGAGAGCTTGGCAGTCCAGGTTTTCAGCAGCTTCTCGCTCTCGCCGGCGTTTACCTCATAGGGCTTGACCTGGTTGTTTAGGCACATCAATACGTCGCCATAGGCAATAGCGGCCACCAGACGGCGGATAATGGAGAGATTAATGGAGAAGCCTGGGTTTTTCTCCAGCCCAGAAAGGTTCAGTGAAATGACGGGAATTTGATCCAGTCCGGCTTTGTGCAAGGCTTTACGCAGCAGGTGAATATAATTGCTTGCCCGGCAGCCGCCGCCGGTTTGAGTGATAATGAGGGCGGTGCGATTTAGGTCATATTTCCCGCTGTGCAGCGCATCGATAAACTGTCCGATTACGAGAAGCGCGGGGTAGCAGGTGTCGTTATGAACGTATTTCAGCCCCTCTTGCACGACCCCGGGCCCGTCGTTGGTGAGCAGCTCTACTTTGTAACCGCAATTGCGGAATACGTTGACAAACAGCTCAAAATGAACGGGGAGCATCATCGGGCACAGAATGGTGTATTCTTCCTTCATCTCCTTTGTAAACAGAAGACGTCCGTCTTTATCGTAAATAAGTTCTGCCATTATAAACCTCCTTTTACTGTTCCAATGCCGCAAATAAGCTTCTCAGACGAATTTTGATCGCACCGAGGTTGCTGATTTCATCAATCTTAATTTGCGTATATATTTTATCGTTCTTTTCCAGAATGGAGCGAACTTCGTCGGTGGTAATGGCATCTACACCGCACCCAAAGGAGACGAGCTGAACAAGGTTCATGTTGGGTTTGCCGCCAACATATTTTGCAGCGGCGTACAAGCGTGCATGGTAGGTCCATTGGTTCAGGACTGTGGTGGGAAAGTGTTCTACACGGCAGCTGACGACATCCTCTGAAATAACGGCGGCGCCCAGGCTGGTGATCAGCTTATCGATGCCGTGGTTGATTTCCGGGTCCAGATGATACGGGCGCCCGCTGAGGATAATAATCGGTTTCTTTTCAGACTCCGCCTGTTGGATCATCCGGTCGCCCTCCGCCCGGATTCGGGCCAGGTAGGCCTCATATTCACCATAAGCCGCTTTTGCCGCAGCCTTTACCTCTTTTTCATCAATATCCTGAAAATACTGGCTGAGAATTTCCGCCATCTTTTTGGGGAAGTCTTTCCGCCGGTGAATGCCGACATAATCATGGATAAAGGTCAGTTTCTGCAATACGGCCGTGTTGGCAGAAATAACCTCTGGGTAGTAGGCTACCACCGGACAATTGTAATGATTGTCACCCAGGCCCTCATCAAAATTATAGGACATGCAGGGGTAAAAAATCGTTTTAATATCATTTTCTACCAGGGAGAGTACATGGCCATGCATGAGTTTAGCCGGAAAACATACAGTATCACTGGGAATCGTCGCCTGTCCTTTAATGTACAGGTCCCGGTTGGAGAGTCCAGAGGTGACAACCTCAAAGCCCAGCTGGGTGAAAAATGTGTGCCAGAAGGGGAGCAGTTCATACATGTTCAGCCCCATGGGAATCCCGATTTTTCCGCGTTTTCCCGCCACAGGCTTATAGGAGAGCAGCTGATCCAGCTTGTAGGCGTACATGTTCAGCTCGCTGCCGCCGCCGGAGCGCTTGGTAACGGGCTTCTCACAGCGGTTGCCACCGATAAAACGCCGGTTGCCGCCGAATATGTTAATGGTCAGGCGGCAGTGGTTATTACATAAGCCACAGGAGGTTACCTTTACCTCGTGCTTAAAATCCTTCAGCTCATCCAAAGAAATCAGGCTGCTTTTCTCCTGGCCGTTGCTCTTGCTCTGGGCATACAGCGCAGCGCCATATGCGCCCATTAGGCCGGAAATATCCGGACGGACTACATGGACGCCCATCTCCTTTTCAAAAACACGTAAGACGGCATCGTTGAGGAAGGTGCCGCCCTGCACGACAATATTACGTCCAAGCTCCTCGGCAGAGGAGACACGGATGACTTTATAAATGGCGTTTTTGACGACGCTCACAGATAATCCTGCGGAAATGTCCTCTGTTGTAGCGCCGTCCTTCTGCGCCTGCTTGACAGAAGAATTCATAAAGACGGTGCAGCGGCTGCCCAGGTCGACAGGGCGTTTAGCAAAAAGGCCCATTTCGGCAAATTCGGCTATATCGTAGCCCAGCGTATTGGCAAAGGTTTGCAGGAAGGAGCCGCAGCCGGAGGAGCAAGCCTCATTGAGGAAAATATTGTCAATGGCGCCCCTGCGGATTTTAAAGCATTTCATATCCTGCCCGCCGATATCGATGACGAAATCCACGTCCGGCAGAAAATGCTTGGCGGCTGTAAAGTGCGCAACCGTTTCAACAATGCCGTAGTCCAGTTCAAAGGCGTTTCGCAGCAGCTCCTCGCCATACCCAGTTACAGCTGCGGCTGCAAAACGGAGTGCAGGATACTGATGAAAAAGCTCCAGCAAATACTCGCGGATAATGGGGACGGGATTACCGGAGTTTCCGCGGTAGACCGAGTCCAGGATTTCTCCGTTCTCGCCGATGACCACAGCCTTGACGGTAGTGGAGCCCGCATCAATGCCAAGATAGGCCCTGCCGGTATAGGCACTAATGTCTCCCCGGGGCGCCTTGTTGGCGGCGTGCCGCGCCTTAAATTCATTATATTCCGCCTCGTTTTCAAAGAGTGGGGGAATAAAAAGGAAGGCGGCCTGGTTGCCGTAGCTTGCAATGTTTTCAAGTGCCTTATCCAGATCGATATCCTCTATGCTGCTGTAGGCGGCGCCTAATGCCACGAAGTAAAGGGAGTTTTCCGGGCAGATGCCCGTTGTCTGCAAGGCGGTGTCGAACGCAAAGCGCAGCCGGGAAAGAAAGGTAAGCGGTCCGCCTAAATAGAGCACCTTACCAGAAATTTTTCGGCCCTGCGCCAGGCCGGCAATAGTCTGGTTGGCTACCGCCGCAAAGATGCTGGCGGAAATATCGCTTTTGCGGGCCCCCTGGTTGAGCAGGGGCTGGATGTCGGACTTGGCAAAAACGCCGCACCGCGACGCGATGGTATAAATTTTTTCATATTGCCCGGCCAGCTGGTTCATTTCGTCCGGCGTAATATTTAAAAGGGTCGCCATTTGATCTATAAAAGCGCCGGTGCCACCGGCACAGGAGCCGTTCATGCGGACCTCCGTGCCGCCTGTAAGGAACAAAATCTTCGCGTCCTCGCCACCGAGCTCAATGATGACGTCCGTGTCTGGAAGAAGCCGGCCGGTGGCAATGCGGGTGGCGTAAACCTCCTGCACAAAAGGGAGATGGCAGGTTTGAGCAATCCCCATACCGGCTGAACCGGACACGGTCAGCTGTGCAGAGGCGCCGCCTAAAATATCGTTTTTGATCTTGAGCAGAAGCTCGGTCATCTTCTGGGTGATTTGAGACATATGCCGTTCATAGGATTTGTAAACAATGTTTTCATTTTCGTCTAAAACAACGCATTTAATAGTTGTGGAGCCAATGTCCAGTCCAATCTTCATAATTCTGGGCTCACCATGCCTTTCTTAGGTTCAGTAAGAGGTTCTGTTCTTGTAGAAATCAAAAATTACTATTTGTTTATTATTAAAAAAACGAAATATCAATTAAAATTTCATAGGATAAAATACTTATCAATTAATTGTAATTCAAACCTTCCGGTAATGTCAATAACAAGGTTTGGAAATTAACAAATAGTTTTCCTTTGCGCGGAGCGTCTTTTCCCCGCTTTACCGGCAATACTTGTCATATGGAAGTTTTTATGATATAATTACCTTAAATAATCCCTTCTTGAAGCAAGTAGGGCTTTTTTTACGGCGCTACTTAAAGAAGACGAGGTATTTTGGCTATTTTATTCTATAGATTAACGGAGGATTTTTTATGTCAGGCCATTCGAAATGGAACAACATCAAGCGAAAAAAAGAGAAAACCGACGGCGCAAAGGCAAAGATTTTTACAAAAATCGGCCGTGAACTGGCTGTAGCGGTTAAAGAAGGCGGTGGCCCTGACCCTGCATCAAATTCCCGGTTAAAGGACTGTATAGCGAAGGCGAAGGCTGCCAATGTACCAAACGATAATATAGACCGCATTATCAAAAAGGCGGCCGGCGACGGCGACACGACCAAATATGAGGACATTACCTACGAGGGCTATGGCCCGAGCGGTGTTGCCGTTATTGTAGAAACACTTACGGATAACCGCAACCGTACGGCGGCCGATGTGCGCCATTATTTCGATAAATTTGGGGGGAACCTGGGAACCACCGGCTGTGTCTCTTTTCTGTTTGAGAAAAAAGGCGTTATCGTCATTGAAAAGGAAGGGCGCGACGAGGACCGGGTAATGGAGGACTGCCTGGAGGCGGGCGCTTCTGATTTTCAGGCGGATGAGGATGTTTTTGAGGTTTATACGGAGGCGGATGACTTCAGTGCCGTTCGGGAAGCGCTGGAGGACAAAGGCTATGAATTTGTTTCGGCTGAAATTGAAATGGTACCCAGTACCTACACGACCTTGGCGGATGAAGACACCGCCACCAAGATGCAGCGGCTGCTGGATGCACTGGAAGACAACGATGACGTGCAAAATGTATGGCACAATTGGGATAATCCGGATGCAGAAAGCGAAGAATAAGCTTGTTAGGCAATAACGGGCAAGGGAGAGGTGCTGCTATGTCGGATATTATCAATCATGAGGGTAAAACCTTGTGCATGAACTGTATGTCGGAGCTCGACGGCAAAGAGGCCTGCCCGAATTGCGGCTATCCGGCAAATGAGAGGCAAAGGGGCGACGCGCTGCCTTTTCATACTCGGCTGCAAGGGCGTTATATCATTGGCCGTGAGAAAAACCGTAACGGCGAGGGGATTACCTATATTGGTTACGACACGGTACTGAATATTTCTGTTGCTGTCCGCGAGTTTTATCCATCGACCCTGTGTGCCCGCACAGAGGATGGCGCTGTGGTTCGCATCATCGGGGGAAAAGAGGTTGCCTTTGATGAATGCATCGCTAACTTTTTGGAATATTCGAGAAAAGTGGCCCATTTGCGGGAGCTTTCGGCAATTGTACAGATCTATGATATTTTTGAAGAGAACCACACCGCGTATACTGTATCGGAATGGAGAGAAAGCATCAGCCTTCGTTTTTTTGTTGAGCGCAGGGGTGGAAAGCTGCTGTGGAACGACGCAAGGCCGCTGTTTATGCCGGTGCTGTCGGCCTTAAGTACCCTGCACGCGGCAGGAATCTGCCATTTGGGCATCTCGCCGGAAACCTTGGTGGTTACTCAGGACGGGAAAATGCGCCTGGAGGGCTTTTGCACCACTGCGGTTCGCCGTGACGAGATGGAGCTTCCCTTTGACGTGGTTCCGGGCTGTGCGGCAATTGAACAGTATGTAAAAGGCTATACGCCCAATGAGGCGACAGATGTTTATGGTTTTACGGCCTCGCTTTTCTTTGCGCTAACCGGCTTACTTCCGCAGGACGCCCTAAAAAGGCGAGCGGATTCAAGGCTGCTGATCCCAACCTCGATTATTCGTGATATTCCCCCGCACGTGGTTTCCGCATTGGCGAACGGGCTTCAGGTAGCGCCGGATAAGCGTACGCAAACCTTTGAGCGTTTACGTGAGGAGCTTTCGGCGGCGCCCAGTGTAACGTCCAGCATTGCCAACACAGAACTCAGGAATATGCCTTCGCCTTATCCGCTAAATGCCGAGCCGGAGCTGCCCGAGAAGAAAAAAGGAGTTCCGCGTTTTGTGTGGGCTGTAGGCTCGTGCCTGATTTGTCTAGCGGTCTTTACCTTGGCCGGTGTGATCTGGCTTTCAACGGGCGGAAGCTTTGGAGGAACGGAAAGTGAAAGTTCATCGGCGGTTTTATCTGAGCTTCCCTCTCAACTGGAATCGGAGGCCTCGGAGGTCTCCAGCACTGCGGAGGACACCATCCCCGCGCCTAATTTAGTTGGTAAAAATTATGATGAGCTGGCAGCCGAAACTACAAAAGATTATCAGGTTTTGGCTGCTTCGGCCAAGGAGTTTGACGACACTGTACCGGAGGGCTATATTATTTCTCAAACACCCGAAGCAGGAAATGATATGGCGAAGGGAACGGCGATTGTGGTTGTTGTCAGCAAAGGCCCGCGAAACCGCGAACTGCCGGATGTTGCTGGAAAGCCATTGGCCGAGGCCTCTACAGCTGTTGCAGATAGAGGCTTTATTCCAACGAAGATTGAGCAGTATAGCGATACGATACCGGCTGGCAGCGTAATCGGCTATAAGGATGCACAGGCGGGTACGCAGTTGCCCTATGGTTCTCAGGTGGTTCTAGTCGTCAGCAAGGGCCCAAATCCAGAAACGAATACGAGCACTCAGGGATAATATATTTGTTTTGAATAGGCAAAAGGCCTGTGCGGTTAAAACCGCACAGGCCTTTTATGATGTCCTTCTAATATCATGAATTAATTTTTAGCCACAGAGAATTTTCGTGCTTCTGGTCTTGCCGTGAAAGCAAGTACTTGAGGTTCTTACGCAAAGTCCTCGGTTCGCCATTCGTCCTCCCAGCTCAGGTAGGGGATGTCTCCGTCGAAACGGATGGGAAGCCACACATAATCGGCAATGGAGGTGTTGGGATGTGAGAGGCTTTCATCGTATGCTGTGAAGGGGACGGGACATTTTTGGCGAATTTCGGGGTCGGGGTTAAACATATATTCAAACAAGGTTTGAGTATGGCGGGACTGTGCGCCGGAGGCAAAGTCCTCGCTGCCCTCGGTTGGCAGATTAGGAATCCAGCGGTCGGCTAAAGCGATGTATAGGTCCTTCTTGCCGGGATGTTTAAATACAGACGTAATCTGTGAGTTGTAAGAGGTGCGTGAGGTGTCGAATGGATGCGGGTCGCCCAAAAGCGTCCACGGACCGTGGTAGGTATCCGCACAGGCAATCTCAGAGGGGTTCGGATGATAGCCAGTGGTCCCGGAGGTAAACAGGTAATGCTTGCCCCGGCGAAGAAAATGGGCGGGAGCCTCGCGGACAAAGGGAGGCTGTACGAGTGGAAAATGAGTGGAATAATAGCCGGTGACATTGGTGTAATCGTCGGTCAGATCCGCGCAGATCAATTCGCTGTGAACCCGTTCAAAGTAATAGTAGGCCTTTCCGTCCACAGGGTCGCACACAAGGTCGAAATCTCCTGCGCTCATACCCAAGGGGCGTAGGCCGCGGTGAACCATGGTATAAGGGCCCAGAATATCACTGGCGGTCAGCACGGTTTCGGTCTGAGTACCGTCCTTCTCCATGATTTTCAGCCAGCAAACATACTTTTTAGTGAAGCGGTTATACAGAATATGCGGGCGGTCCATACATTTGGACGGATGAATGGGGGAAGAGGGATCGTCGGGCTCGGGTGGAATGATAAGGCCCCGGTCCTCCCAGTTATAGAGGTCCTTGGATGTGTAGCAGCGAACCCCCCAGTGCCAAATGCCGTTGTCCGGCCGTGTCTTTTCCTTGTTTTCGCCGTACCAGTAGAAGGTGTCGCCAATAGCCATAATAGAGCCGCCGTGCGCCTGAATACGGTTTCCGTTGGTATCCAGCCAAACCTGCCCAGGGCGAATCGATGTGTACTGCATGGTTGTTAACTCCTCCAGTTTTAATAATCGGGATATGAAAGAAGTATAGCCTGATTGACAGCGCTTTGCAAGTATTTTGTCAGATTGGCAGGTGAAAAAGTTCGCAGGCATTGCGAAAGTAAATTTTTTCCTTTTCCGCACTGGAGAGGGAAGAGGCCTCAATATATTGGAGCTCATCGCAGGAACGGCTCCAGGGGCAGTCGCTGGCAAACAGAACATGATCGGCGCCATGCTTATGGACTAGGCGGACAAATTGTTCCGGTGGACAGAGACGGGCGGACATGGAGGTATCGAAGAAGAGATCACTCCCTGCCAGCGTTTCTTCGACCTCGTCGTAAAGGCGCATACCTCCCATATGAGCGGCGATTATTTTTAATTTTGGAAAAAGCTTGGCAACCCTTTTAATCGCCGCGGGCGATGCGTGGACACAATCGGGAGAC
This sequence comes from Hydrogeniiclostridium mannosilyticum, assembly GCF_003268275.1. GTDB lineage: Bacteria > Bacillota > Clostridia > Oscillospirales > Acutalibacteraceae > Hydrogeniiclostridium > Hydrogeniiclostridium mannosilyticum. The sequence continues at coordinate 76,878 of NZ_QLYR01000008.1, read as the reverse complement.
AGCGGGTCCCAGCCTGCATGAAAGGTGACGGGAAGCTCCAGGGCGGCTATCGCGTCATAAATGGGAAATAAGCGTTTATCGTCAATAAAAAAATCCTGGTAATCCGGATGCATTTTAATACCGCGCAGCCCGGCGTTTTTGATATATTGAAGAGCCTCGGGCCAGTCCTCGGCATCCGGGTGGACGGAGCCAAAGCAAAGAAGCCGGCCGCCTTGAATGGAAGCGGCCCATGTATTAACGCTTTTTTGCTGGGATGGCTTGGTGGCAATGTGCATGGCAACGCCGATATTTACGCCCCATTCTCGCAGCTTTTGTTCTGTTTGGGCCAGAGTACCATCGGTGAAGGCGGGGCTTTTGCAGATGGAGGCCAGGTGCGGAATTGCTCTTTGGGCAATTGGATCCGGAAATAGGTGAATATGTGCATCGATAATCATCGGTAATCTCCTTAAAAGTTCAAAAAGAGACAAGCAATGTTGCTTGTCTCTTTTATCTAAATCCGTTATAGTGCCTCAGTCGCTGCTGAAGGGAAGCAGTGCAAGATGACGGGCGCGCTTAATGGCGACGGTCAGCTCGCGCTGATGGCGGGCACAGGTGCCGGTTACACGGCGGGGCAGAATCTTCGCGCGCTCAGAAATAAAGCGGCGGAGCTTTGCAACATCCTTGTAATCGATGGATTCTACTTTATCTACGCAGAAGGCGCAAACCTTTTTGCGGCCCTTGCGCCCGCCGGGACGGCGGTCAGACCTCTCGGGTCTATCGTTGCGTTCAGCCATGCTAAAACCTCCTTATTGTGATCTTCTGAAACTGTTAGAACGGAAGGTCGTCATCCGAGGGAATCTCCTCAAAATCGCCAACACTTCCATTGGAATAGGCCGGCGCGGCTGGTTCCATGGAATCAGGGCGCGAATGATACGTGCTCCCGGAAGCGGCGCTGTCACGCTTAGGCTCCGCAAAATGGACGCTGTCAGCGACAACCTCAACCGCCTTGCGCTTGTTGTTGTCCTTGTCAACATAGGTTCTGGTTTGAATGGAGCCCTGAATAGCAATCAGCTGGCCTTTACGGAAATACTTACAAACAAACTCAGCAGTGCTGCGCCAAGCGACTACGTCGATAAAATCGGCCTGACGGTCCGTCCCGGATTTAACATATGAACGGTCGACAGCAACGGTAAAGCTTGTCACAGAAATATCGTTTGATGTATGCCGCAGTTCGGGGTCGGCTACCAAGCGGCCCATGAGAATAGCAGCGTTGAGCATGAAATCACTCTCTTTCAGCTTTTCAGGCTTTCAATCCTTATACATCCTTGCGAATGATTAAAGAACGAAGCACTCCGTCTGTAATTTTGTAAACACGGTCCAGCTCTGCGGTAAAGGACGGAACGCTGGTGAAATTGATCAGCGTGTAATAGCCCTCGCTCTCCTTGTTGATTTCATAGGCGAGCTTGCGCTTTCCCCACTCGTCAACGCTGTCTACGGTACCGTTTGCCGCAACCAAATCGGTAAACTTTTTCACCAGGGCGGCGGTTTCCTCCTCACCCAGCTTTGTGGAGAGGATAAAAACAGTTTCATAGGAATGTTTTACTTCTGGCATTGTGACACCTCCTTTTGGACTTTGGCCCCGGCATAAACCGGAGCAAGGATAAAAACTGCATTCCCACACAGTTTAACAGAAAAATTATACCAGACCATCCTGCTAAAGTCAAGGCTAATCTTCTGCAAAACATGCTTACAGAGTTTTGGCAAGCTCCTTCAGATAAGTCCGGAATGCGCCGCCAATTTCAGGATGCTCAAGCGCGACCTCACAGTTTGCCTGCATAATGCCGAGCTTATTACCCATATCATAACGGCGCCCGTCAAAGTCCACGGCAACCATGCCTTTGCTGCGTGCGAGCGTACACATGGCATCAGTGAGCTGGATTTCCCCGCCGGCCCCGGGTGCGGTTTGATCGAGAATGTCGAAGATCTCCGGCGGCAGCACGCAGCGGCCTAAAATGGAAAACAGCGACATGACCTGCCCCTCACTGGGCTTTTCGATCATGTCCGTACATTTATAATAACAGCCGCGAATATTTTCAACCTTCAGGGAGCTGTATTTGTGAATAGCCGCAGGGCTGACCTCCTTCACACCGAGTACCCCGAGCCCAAATTCCTCATAAGCACGGATTAATTGCCCGCACACCGGATTTTTCCCCAAAATGACATCGTCGCCGTAGAGTACGGCAAAGGGTTCGTTGGCAATAAAGGAGCGGGCGCAATTGACGGCATGGCCCAGGCCGCGAGTCTCCTTCTGGCGTACAAAATAGATATTGGCCCGGTGGGCGATGTCGATTACATCCTTTAAAATCGCTTCCTTTTCGGGGCCGCCGTTTTCTAAGCGGGCCTCCAGCTCGGGGACACGGTCAAAATGGTCCTCTATCAAGCCTTTGCCACGGTTAGTAATGATGAGTATGTCGGTGATGCCGGATTGTACGGCCTCTTCGACAATGTACTGAATGGCGGGTTTATCGACAATCGGCAGCATCTCTTTCGGCATGGATTTTGTAGCGGGCAAAACACGCGTACCCAGGCCGGCTGCGGGAATAACTGCTTTTGTAACTTTCATGATCTCGAAACTCCTTTGCTTTTATCAATCTTAATAAACAGACTCTGAACACCGTTAAATCATTAGCTGGGGAATACACATTAAAATCACATAGCAAACCAACATGCAAACGGCAAGCGCGGTATTGACGCCGCCCTGTTGTTGCAGCTGCAGGGCCTGTTCGTCGGGGACGCCGGTGGATTCGCGTATGCGCAGGACTTTCTGGACACAGTGCTTACAATACATTTTGTTGCCGGTAAACCCAATAATAAACATAATGATGAGGCGCCCCAAGCTGCAGAGGAAGGGGATGATTAAAATCAGCATGTCTGTCCAGGGGAGAGAATAAAGACCCTGCATAGCCTGCATATATTGCTCCATAGTGACGGCAGTACCTGGGGATGCGCCCGCCTGAATCAGCATGTTGGTTATGATGGGCTGCGACAGGCCGGTAAAATAAATCTCCAGAATAAATAGCAAGAGCATGGAAGCGGTCACGATCGCTCCTGTCTTATATTGTTTCCGATATAGCATCCAGCCGCCGCTGCACAGAAAGGCGCAAAAATTGAAACGGTTCCGGCGGTACCGGCGCAGATTAAAAAAGGTAGGCAGGTAATAGGCGGTGTTTGTCTGTACTAATTTAGCAATATCGTTTACCGGCGCACCGTCGATTTGATCGTTGGGATTAACGCCGCCCATAGGGTCTAAAAAGAAAGGGGCGGCGCCAAATGGGCTCTGAAAGGGACCCTGAGGAGACGCCGGGCCGTTCTGAGGCCCTCCGGTTGGGGCTTGCGGAGGAACGCCCTGGAATGGGGGAAACCCGCCTGAGGCGGTGTAGGCTGGCGGCGCAGCTTGGCCACCGGAGAGCGGGAGACCGCAGTGGTCGCAGAAAAGCGCTTGGCTGGAATTGGACTTTCCACAGCGTGGACAGCGCTTTTCATCCTTGCTCTGTGCTTCCGCGTTTTCTTGTGCGGCTTCTTTTTTAGGCGGCTGCCATGCCTCAGCAGTGCCGTGCTTATCTGCAAAAGCGCATTTGCCTTCACGCAAATAGCAGGCGCGGTGATAGGGTGCGCCGCATTCAGGGCATACGACAATGTCGTCCTGGGCGGTAAACTTTTCTCCACATATGGGGCATTCGAGCCCGGTATAATCAATCATAAAGAGTGGCCTCCTAGATAATATGGGCAGAATAAGTGGTATTCATAAAATATATTGTATATTTTTTTGTGAAAAACTGCAACGTTTTATTAAAATAGTTTTCGATTCATTTTTTATTCATTCATAAATTACGCGGTTTACAGTTTTTTCAGCTGCCATTTTCCCCCGGCGAATCGCCAAATGAAACAGACGGCACGGAATATCCAGTCCAGAACCATGGCAACCCAAACACCCACTGCGCCCCAGCCTAGATTTTGACCGAGGAGGATGCTGAAGATAATGCGGAACAGGCACATGGAGAAAATAGAGATGACCATGGGAAAATGGACGTCGTTCGCAGCCCGCAGGGCGTTGGGCAGGGTAAAGGCGGCGGGCCACAGCAGAATGGCGCAGCCGTCATGAATAAAGACAAGGGTAGTGGCAAGGCTGAGCGTCTCCGGTGAAAGGTTGTAAAAGAAAAGGATGAGGGGGAGGGCCAGCAAGATAGCGCCGTTTAAAAGTGCGGTGATGAGGTAGGTCGTTTTCATTAGGCGTTTGGCGTAGTGCTTGGCCTGTTCGTAGTCACGTGCACCGACACACTGCCCGACAACGGTAATCATCGCCAGGCTCATGGCCTGCCCGGGGATACAGCCAAGCGCGTCCAGATTATTGGCTACAGCGTTCGCGGCAATTTGAACCGTGCCGAAAGTAGCAATGATGCTGACAACGAGGATTCGGCCCAGCTGAAACATGCTGTTTTCGAGGGCATTTGGAATGCCGATATGTAAAATCCGTTTGATTATCGCCCATTTGGGCAGCAAACAGGAGCGGTAGGTCAAATAGACCTCATGCTTGCGGCGGTGCAGCAGGACAAGCAGCATCAATGCGCCGAGAACACGGGAGATCAGCGAGGGCAGAGCGACGCCGGCGACCCCCATGTGAAATATAAAGACTAAAATAGCATTTCCAGCAATATTGACGGCATTCATAATCAGCGAGGTTACCATGGAAATTTTGGAATTTCCCATGGATCGGAACAGTGCTGCGCAGGAATTGTAAAGGGCAATAAAAGGGTAGGAAAACGAGGATATGGCAAAGTAGGTCAGCGCGTTCTGCATGACATCATCCGCAATGGAACCGAAGATCAGGCGAAGCAGAGCGGAACGCAGGAAATAGGTAAAAATCATGACGGCGGCCGAAATCACCAGAGAGGAAAGTATAAGCTGGTTTGCAGAGCTGCGCGCTTTTTCAGGGGCATGGGCGCCGAGGTATTGAGAGGTGATGACTGCGCCGCCGGTTGCGAGCGCTGCAAAGATATTAATGAGTAGGACATTGATCATATCGACCAGGGACACCCCGGAAACGGCGGCTTCACCTACCGACGAAACCATGATGGTGTCCGCCATGCCGACGGTCACTGCCAAAATCTGCTCAATAATCAGGGGGAAAATCAGCCTTTTAAGGCTTTTTTTGCTAAATAATTCAGTTGCCATCTGCACATTCGCCAACCTTTACCGCTTATTTATGCGCATTCGCCTGGTTTGATATTTTACCACGTTTGCAGTGAAATTACAAAATTTTTGCCGGATGGGGGATACGGTGCTGAAGAAGCCCGCGGCATAAAAATAGTAGTGGAGAAATATAGAAAGAGAAAATAAAAGGATTCAAGAGAAAAACAGAGGAAATCACTTTAATTTTACATGTATTTTAGATTAAAGTGGAAATTTGCAGAAAAATAAAAAATTATCTTGACAATTAAGGCTTTTTTCTCTATATTTATATCGTTGCGTTTGCATCCGTAAAATAACTGGCCATCTGATACTGCCGCGACCACTTCGTTTTTTATTTCTTTGCGGGGGCAGAACTCTGAAACCATATGGCTGGGGCTTGCGTCTTGGATTTGCCGATGCGCGCTTTATGCGGCGGAGGCTGTCCGAGAAAAAGCATTTTTTCGTTGCCATTGCGAAAATAGGGCCGCTGCCGGCCTGAAAGTGATTTTTCGAGGGTTTGCCGTAAACCTGTTTTGCGGCGGGCCCAAGCGCCGGGCTTAACGTAACGATATTACCGCAAAGGGGATGCAGATTATGGAAAACTCACCAATTATTTCGCTCAAAAACATCTCAATGTCGTTTGACGGGGAGAATGTGCTTCAGGATTTAAACCTGAACATACGAGACGGGGAATTTGTTACCCTGCTCGGGCCCTCTGGCTGCGGCAAAACGACGACGCTGCGCATCATAGGGGGCTTTATCAAACCGGATGCCGGCGACGTCTTTTTTTCCGGAAAGCGGATCAACGACCTGCCGCCGCATAAGCGTGCTGTCAACACCATTTTCCAGAAATATGCCCTGTTTCCGCACCTGAATGTGTATGATAACGTGGCGTTTGGGATGCGGGTCCACGGTAAAAAGGAGAGCGAAGTAAAAAAGACCGTCAAGGAGATGCTGGAGCTTGTCAACCTCTCGGGCTTTTCCCACAGGGGGATCCACCAGCTTTCCGGCGGGCAGCAGCAACGCGTGGCAATTGCGCGCGCGCTCGCCAACGACCCTAAAATCCTGCTGCTGGACGAACCGCTCGGCGCGCTGGACCTGAAGCTGCGCAAGGACATGCAGGTGGAGCTGAAAAAGATCCAGCAGGCCACGGGTATTACATTTATCTTTGTCACGCATGACCAGGAGGAAGCGCTGTCTATGAGCGACACCGTGGTGGTTATGGACAAGGGGATTATTCAGCAGATTGGTACGCCGCAGGATATTTATAATGAGCCGAAAAACGCCTTTGTCGCGGATTTTATCGGTGAAAGTAATATTCTGGACGGCATTATGCATGAGGACTTCCTGTGTGAATTTGCAGGCAAAAAGTTTAAGTGCTTGGATAAGGGGTTTGCCAAAGATGAGCCGGTCGATGTGGTCATTCGTCCGGAGGACATCGACATGGTGGAGCCGGAGTCAACGATGCTCACGGGCGAGGTAACGAGCGTGACATTTAAAGGGGTCCATTTTGAGTTCATTGTGGATGTACAGGGCTTTAAATGGATGATCCAGTCGACGGATTACCAGGAGGCTGGCAAGCGTATTGGCTTGCAGCTGACGCCGGACGACATCCATATTATGAAAAAGTCTGAATATTCGGGGACTTTTGGCGATTACAGCACATTCAGCGACGAAATGGATGAATATATGCCTCAGAATGACAATGGCGAGGAGGCGGAAGTAGATTGAAGTCGAAAGCTGCAGCGGCGCCTTATCTGGTGTGGATGGCGATTTTTATCATCGTTCCAATGTTCCTGGTTATATTTTTTGCTTTTACGGATAAATCCGGGTCCTTTAGCCTGGAAAATATTATGCAGGTGGGGCAGTATTCCAACGTATTCCTGCGCTCGATCTGGCTGGGCGCAATTGCGACGTTTGTTTGCTTGCTCATTGGTTACCCCTTGGCCTATATTATTGCGCATTGCAAGGCGCGGCGGCAGAATGTAATGATTATGCTGGTTATGCTGCCGATGTGGATGAATTTTCTGCTGCGCACCTATGCATGGATGACCCTGCTGGAGGATAACGGCCTAATAAATAATTTTTTGGCGGCAATCGGCCTGGGGCGCCTACCGCTTATCAATACGCCGGGAGCAGTGGTTCTCGGCATGGTTTACAACTATGTTCCTTATATGATTTTGCCCATCTATTCCGTATTGACCAAAATCGATAATTCGGTCATTGAGGCGGCGCAGGACTTGGGGGCCGATGGAAAACGCGTTTTTCTAAAGGTGGTTTTCCCCATCAGCATGCCGGGGGTAATTTCCGGCATTACCATGGTGTTTGTGCCCGCAGTCAGCACCTTTATTATCTCTAAAATGCTTGGGGGCGGAGCCAATCTGCTGATTGGAGACCTGATTGATATGCAGTTCCTCGGCAGCGCTTACAACCCCAATCTGGGCTCGGCCATTTCATTGGTGCTGATGGTGCTGATTCTGATTTGTATGGGTATTATGAATCAGTTTGATGACGGCGAGAAGGCAACGGGAGGGATTATGATATGAAAAAATTACTCTCAAGAATTTACGTTGCTTTGATTTTTATTTTTTTATATGCTCCGATTGTGGTTCTGATTGTTTTTTCCTTCAATGATTCTGCCACAAAGAGCAGGACAGTTTGGTCCGGCTTTACCTTTAAATGGTATGTCCAGATGTTTGAGGACCGTATGCTGCTGGATGCCCTGAAAAACACCCTGATTATTGCCCTGGTGGCGGCAATATTTGCCACGGTGCTGGGAACAGCGGCAGCCATTGGCATCAGCAATATGAAAAAATGGCGGAAGCGCCTGGTTATGAACGTGACGAATTTCCCAATGGTTAACCCGGAAATTGTCACAGGTGTTTCTCTTATGCTGCTGTTTGTGTTCGTTGCCAACGCGTTTGACTGGGAGCTGGGAATGCTGTCCATCATTCTCGCACATATTACCTTCTGCCTACCATACGTGATCCTTTCGGTGCTGCCGAAGCTGCGCCAGATGGACGCTAATCTGTATGAGGCGGCGCAGGATTTGGGGTGCCCGCCGGCCAAGGCTTTTGTCAAGGTCGTGCTGCCAGAGATTATGCCCGGGATTATTACCGGCATGATAATGGCCTTTACTCTTTCGATTGATGATTTTATCATCAGCTATTTTACCAGCGGCACTACCCAGACACTGCCGATTTTTATCTATTCCATGACTCGTAAACGAATCAGTCCTGAAATCAACGCACTCTCCACACTTCTGTTTGTCATCATTCTCCTTCTGTTGCTGGTAGTTAATATCCGGCAATCCAGGGAGAAAAAACTGGAAAGAAAGCTGCAAAGGGAGGGTGAAGCATGAGGCGGCGTATAACAGCCCTTTGCGGCGTTCTGATTTTGGCCCTGGGTGTGTGGGCAGCCTTTCCTAAAACCCTTCTTGCAGAAACCGAGGAGGCGGCCCCGCTCACCGGCGTGACGATCAACGTCTATAATTGGGGGGAGTATATCTCCGACGGAACGGACGGAACCATAGACATCAACGCGGAATTTACCCGGCGCACGGGTATACAGGTGAATTATACGACTTACCCGGACAACGAGTCGCTTTATTCCAAGCTGGCAAGCGGCGGCGCCAGCTATGATGTGATTATTCCCTCGGATTATATGATTTCAAAGATGATTGACGAGGGGATGCTGGAAAAACTAGATTTCAACAATATTCCCAACTTCCAATATATAGACGAGGCGTACCGCAACCCGCTTTATGACCCTGAAAATGAGTATTCGGTCCCCTACACCTGGGGAGTTGTGGGCATCTTCTACAACAAAAATTATGTCTCTGAGGAGGAGACAAAGAGCTGGGATGTGCTGTGGAACGAAAAATATGCGGGTAAAATCCTCATGTTTGACAATCCGAGAGATACATTCGGCATTGCACAAAAGCTGCTCGGCTTTTCGTTTAATTCCACGGATGCGGATGAATGGATTCAAGCAGCAGACCTACTAAAGCAGCAAAAGCCTTTGGTACAGGCTTATGTTATGGACCAGATTTTCAGCAAGATGGAAAACGGCGAGGCCTGGCTAGGGCCTTATTATGCAGGAGACGCGGCGATTTTGGTGGAAGATAACGAGGATATCGGTTTTACCATCCCCACTGAGCAGGGCACCAACTTCTTTGTCGATGCCATGTGTATTCCTAAGGGCAGCCAGCATAAGGCTGAGGCAGAAGCGTATATTAATTTTTTATGCGACCCGGAAATTGCTGCCGCCAACATGGAATATATTGGCTACTCCACACCGGAAAGCGCCGCAAAAGAGCTGCTGCCGGAGGAGATGGTGGAAAGCCCGATTTTTTACCCCCCACAGGAGGTTCTGGATCGTTCGGAGGTTTTTGTCAATTTACCCACCGAAACAAGCCTTCAGCTTGACACATTGTGGGCTGAGGTAAAGATGGGTGGCCCCGGTGAGACCATGACACTGGTGGCGGTTCTGGCCGGATTCCTGGCGCTGTATATCGGCATCGTTATTTATAAAAAGGCAAAGCTAAGAAACGAGCTCAAATAGCGCGAAGAAAGGGGAACAATCGTCATGAAGGAATGGATTCAGCTTTCCAACGGCACCCTAACGGCTGAGATTTCGCCGGAGGGGGCGCAGCTGATGAGCCTGTGCGCCGCAGACGGTGTGGAATATCTTTGGCAGCGGGACCCGGCCTACTGGAGCGGCTGTGCCCCGGTTCTGTTTCCGATTGTCGGTGCTCTTCGAGATGGCAAGACTCGGATCAACGGAAATTGGTATACGATGAAGCAGCACGGCCTGGCCCGCCACCGGGTTTTCCAGGCAGATAAGCAATCGAAGAGCCGGGTAGTTTTTACCTTGAAGGCAGATGAGCAGAGTAAACAGGAATACCCCTTTGAGTTTGTGCTGCGGGTAGAATACAGCTTGGCTGAAAATGTGCTTAGCACCGTTTTTACGGTCGAGAATGCGGGAGATGTTTCCATGCCCTATGCCATAGGCGGGCACCCGGCCTTTAACGTGCCGCTGCTGCCGGGGGAACGGTTTGAAGATTATGAAGTCCGCTTTGAGAAAAAGGAGACGGCAGATTGTCCCCGCATTGCGGAAGGCGGGTTAATCGATGTATTCCATGTACTCAAGCATTTTGAGCACATGGATATCCTGCCGCTTCGGCATGAACTGTTTGCGGAAGATGCCTTGGTTTTTGAGAATCTTTCTTCCAGAAAGGTTCGTTTGCTGAGCCGTGTTTCAGACAGGGGAGTGGAAATGGATTTTTCTCAGTTCCCGATGCTGGGCATTTGGTCCGCGCGGAACAGGGGCCCGTTTGTTGCCCTGGAGCCATGGGCGGGTTGCGCGACAAGAACGGATGAAGGCGATGAATTCACAGAAAAGCACGCTATGCGGACACTGAATCCGGGCGAGAGCGAAAGTCTGGGCTTCTCAGTAAAAATACGATAAGCTCTTTATAACCAAACAAAGGAACGCCGTTGGTTCAATTACTCGAACCAACGGCGTTCCTTTGTCGGGGCAGAGGCCGTTTTTCTCTCCGCCCGGCGGAGCGGAAGCACCTTAAAACTTTACAATTTATCGGGTAAAACAACGAGGCTTCTATCAGGATTCGGGGGCCGGCGCGAACCGTATGGCGCCCCGTTGCCGGTGTCATGCTTCCTCATACTTCAGTTCCTGACGGGAGAGGAAATAGATGGCCAGAAAGCCAGCAACAAGGGTAACGAGGCACAAAAGCAGCTCCGGCCAGGTGGGAATACCAGGAAAAACCTCGGCGATAGACCCCAGCACAAAGCCGAGAATAATCAGGTAGGTCGGTTGAGGGTGGCGTTTCATGGCGCGTTCCAGTAGCTTGGTGGTGAGAATGATCCCCAGCAGCAGCCCGAGGGCCAGGGGAATTAAAAAAGGAAAATAAAACGTGGTAATAGCGCGCATGGTCTCATCGTACAGGCCGAGAAGCAGCAGAAAATAGGAAACGCTAATTCCCGGCAGTACTAGGGCGACGGCGGCAATAAAGCCCGCCAGCATAAGCAAAAGGAAATTGACAATACCGTTGTCGGACCCCGCTTGGAAGGTGCCAGTGGGAATAAAGGTGAAAAGCAGGACGATCAAAATGCCGGCGGCGACATAAAACGGCTGTTTCCATGAGAATTTTTTAACCTCTGCCTGCTTGACCATAAGCGGAATACCACCGGCGACAGCACCGATGAAAAAATAGAGTGTAGGCATGGGGGACCACTCGATGAGCCGAAGTAAGGGGTTGGCAAAGAGCAGCATACCGATTCCGCCGCCGATCGCAAAAAGGACAAGTGTAATCAGGTTTTTGCGCTTGTCCTTCATAAAAGAACTTACGGAGGATACAAGCTTGTCGTAGATACCGAGAATCATGGCCATGGAGCCGCCGCTGACACCGGGAACCAGCATGGTGCCGCCTACGATCATACTTTTCAGGGTAAGTAAAATTCTACTGTTTTTCATATCGTTGCAAATCCTAACTGCCGGCTGGATCGATGAAAGAAAGGCTTTCATCGTGCCGGCTGATGAAAGCGCTTCTTTAAACGGCAAAAATAAAAAAACACTCTTATAGAATACTGGCGTTGACGGCCGCTGTCAATAAAAATTTAGAGAAACGAGGGGGCATAGCGGGTTCTATATAGCAAGAATAGGCAGATGCCTGCGGAAAAATACAGGCTATCCTGAAAATAAAAAAGAGCGGCGGCCCTCATGGATTCACACATCATCCATAGGGATCCGCCACTCTTTGCCATATAGAAATTTTTACCTGCTTGCCGCGGCCGGTCTTAGATAGCGCCCTCGGCCATCATAGCCTCTGCCACCTTGACAAAGCCCGCGATATTGGCGCCGAGAACATAGTTCTTTGGTGCGCCGTATTTTTCAGCGGCGGCGTCAGCCTGTGCAAAGATGTTTTCCATAATGCCCTTCAGCTTGGCGTCAACCTCCTCAAAGGACCAGGAGAGGCGCATGCTGTTTTGGGACATTTCCAGAGCGGAGGTTGCAACACCGCCGGCATTGCTGGCCTTACCGGGGGCGAACAGCACACCGTTAGCCTGTAAATATTCAGTTGCCTCGATGGAGGTCGGCATATTTGCGCCCTCGGCAACAGCAATTACGCCGTTGGCTACCAGAGCCTTGGCATCGTCGAGCAGGAGCTCATTCTGGGTGGCGCAGGGCAGAGCGATGTCACACTTTACGCTCCAGACGCCCTTGCCCTCATGATATTCCGCGTTCGGGCGGTAATTTTTGTATTCGCTAAGACGTGCGCGCGTGACCTCCTTGATTTCCTTAACGGCATCGAGGTCAATGCCCTCGGCATCGTAAATCCAGCCGGTGGAGTCGCTCATGGTGACGACCTTGCCGCCCAACTGCACCGCTTTTTCACAAGCATAAATGGCCACGTTGCCGGCGCCGGAGATAGCGATGGTTTTGCCTGCAACAGAAGATCCGCTTTTCTTCAGCATGGCCTCGGTGAAATAGAGAAGTCCGTAGCCCGTCGCCTGCGTACGAGCCAGCGAACCGCCGAAGGTCAGGCCTTTTCCGGTGAGAACACCCTCATACATATTGCGGATGCGCTTATACTGGCCGAATAAATATCCGATTTCACGGCCGCCTACGCCGATGTCGCCGGCGGGAACGTCCACATCGGCACCGATGTGGCGGTAGAGTTCGGTCATAAAGCTCTGGCAGAAGGCCATAATTTCGCGGTCAGACTTACCCTTCGGGTCGAAGTCCGAACCGCCTTTGCCGCCGCCGATGGGCAGGCCGGTCAGAGAGTTTTTGAAAATTTGCTCAAACCCGAGAAATTTAATAATGCCAAGGTTAACGGAAGGATGGAAGCGGAGGCCGCCCTTATAAGGCCCAATCGCAGAGTTGAACTGTACGCGGTAGCCGCGGTTAACGCGGACCTTGCCCTGGTCGTCCACCCAGGTTACGCGGAACTTTATCTGGCGTTCCGGCTCGGTCAGGCGCTCCAGAATACCGGCCTCCTGGTATTTGGGGTTCTGCTCAATAACAGGCTCCAACGTTTTCAGCACTTCCGTAACGGCTTGATGAAATTCCGGCTCGCCCGGGTTACATTGGATGACATGTTCCAGCTGTTCACTTACATAGGACATAGCAATAACCTCCACTTAATATTTTGATGTAAATTCTTACTGTTTACAAGTTTATCACAAAATTATTCAAAAAACAATCGTTTCCGAAAAAAAAATAAAGCTTTGGCGAAAGACCGTTTTATCAGATAACCAGCGGCTTCTTACGACTCTTTTTTTGAACAGGCAGGATGGTTATACGGCTTATTGACGGTGGAACCGGACTATGGGCCTGCGGGCTTGCCGCGGCCTCCTGCTTTGGGCAGCCTCTTGCATCCGGGTGGGCGGGAAAATGGGCAAAATGCAAGTTTTGTTTTAAATATTGCATAAAAAGGAAACAGACGGAAATTGAGAGCAAATTCTTCTTTTTTTGTGCATTCAGATAAATCGTGCCAAGAAACAGAAAAAATGTTGACACGCTATGGCAGATATAATAAAATAAATGTAAAATATTATATAGAAATCATAACAAGGAGGTTCTGTCAGCAGAGCGGCCTTGTTATTTTTATTTACACCAAAGTAACGGTTTAGGCTGGATTTTGGCTGTATGCTTGTCTGCCGGTTCTTTGAAGAACTTATACAATAGGAGGAATTTTTAGTATGCCATCGTATACGAAAGAAGATGTATTAAGACTACTGGAAGAAAACGACGTCAAATTTATTCGGCTGCAATTCACCGATATTTTTGGTTCCCTGAAAAATGTGGCCATCACAAGAAGCCAGGCACAAAAGGCGCTGGATAACCAGTGTATGTTTGACGGTTCCTCTATTGAAGGCTTTGTCAGGATTGAGGAGTCCGATATGTATTTGCGGCCGGATCTGGACACCTTCTGCATTTTGCCCTGGCACCACCAGCACGGGCATATTGCCCGCTTGATCTGCGATGTTTATAAGCCGGACGGCACGCCGTTTGAGGGGGACCCCCGCTATTTGCTGCGCAAAACCCTTCAGGAGGCTGCTGATATGGGCTACCGCTTTAACGTGGGCCCTGAGTGCGAGTTTTTCCTCTTCAATACCGATGAGTACGGCCACCCGACGACCAACACCTATGACGCGGCCGGCTATTTTGACATGGGCCCGTCCGATGTCGGTGAAAGCTGCCGCCGGGATATTTGCCTGACTTTGGAGGATATGGGGTTTGAAATCGAGGCCTCCCACCATGAATGCGCAGTCGCTCAGCATGAGATTGACTTTAAGTACAGTGAGGCGCTGAGTGCGGCAGATAATATTTTGACCTTTAAAATGGTGGTGAAATCCGCTGCGGATTCCCACGGCCTTTGCGCTACGTTTATGCCAAAGCCTTTGTTCGGGCAGGCGGGGTCTGGTATGCATACCAACATGAGCCTTTTTAAGGATGGTAAAAACGCCTTTTATGACCCGGACTCCCCCAACGGCCTGAGCCGTATTGCCTATAATTTCATTGCGGGGATTTTGAAGCACATCCAGGGCATGTGCGCCATTACGAACCCGCTGGTAAACTCCTATAAACGGCTGGTGCCCGGTTATGAGGCGCCCTGTTACATCGCCTGGACGGAGAGCAACCGCAGTGCGCTGATCCGTGTGCCGGCCAGCCGCGGCATGGGCACGCGTGTTGAGCTGCGTTCGCCCGACCCGGCCTGCAACCCTTATTTGGAGCTGGCGGTTCTGTTGGCGGCCGGCCTGGAAGGAATCCGAGAGGACCTCATGCCTCCGGCTTCTGTTTCCGCGAATATTTATGATATGACAGAGGAAGACCGCGTGGTAAACGGAATAGAAAATTTGCCTTCCACGCTGCGTGAAGCCGTTATTCTTATGAAAGCCGATCCCTTTATGAAGGAGACGCTTGGCGACCATGTGTATGAAAAATATACCGAGGCGAAGGAAAAAGAGTGGAATGAGTATTCTACCCGGGTTTCGCAATGGGAGATTGAGAAATACCTAAATAAGTTCTGAGTTTGCACGGAGGTTACCCATGAATTTCACCAAAATGCAGGGCATTGGCAACGATTATATTTATGTGAACTGTTTTGAAGAGTACGTACCCCATCCGGAGGAGCTGGCGGTGCGGCTCAGCGACCGCCATTTTGGCATTGGCTCGGACGGGCTGATCTTGATTCGCCCCTCTGAACAGGCGGATGCGATGATGGATCTATATAATGCCGACGGCTCCCGGGCTATGATGTGCGGGAACGGGATTCGTTGTGTGGGAAAGTACCTCTATGAAAAAGGGATTGTAAAAAAGGATTGCCTGCAAATTGAGACCCTGAGCGGAATCAAGGAGCTTCATTTAAATACAGCGAACGGTTGTGTGAAGTCTATTCAGGTTGACATGGGTAAGCCCGGCTTGGACGCCGCCGAGCTTCCCGTGCTACCGCCGGAGGGGGCCTCGGCGCAGGACCTGCCGCTTGAGGTGGATGGCGTACTGTACCATGGCGTGTGCGTTTCAATGGGAAACCCGCACACGGTGCTGTTTGTGGAAAATCCTGCTGCTGCCCCGGTTGAGCGCGTAGGCAGGGCGATTGAGAACCACCCCTGGTTTCCTCAGAAGACAAACGTAGAGTTCATTCGCGTAATTTCGCCGGATGAACTGGAGATGCGCGTCTGGGAGCGCGGGTCCGGCGAGACGATGGCCTGCGGTACAGGGGCATGTGCTTCTGCCGTCGCTGCGGCTCTTACGGGCCGTGCACAGCGCAGTGTACTGGTGCATCTGCTGGGCGGGGACCTGAGGATCGACTGGGCTTTGGACGGCACGGTATATATGGAAGGCGGAGCGGAATTTGTCTTTGACGGTTCCATTATAATTTGATATAATAATGTAAAAAGGACAAGCATCGGCGGGCGTTGAAGCCGATGGGTTCTGTTCGCGGTCGTTTGTAGGTTTGCTGGAGAGGCGTCTCACCGCTGCCCGGCTTGATTTTAAAAGATGGATGGTGGTTGAATGAAGGCATTGCTAATGCTGGAAAACGGAAAGACTTTTGAAGGCGTCGGGTTCGGCTACGAACACGACGTTCTTTGTGAGGTTGTATTTAATTCTGCTATGTGCGGCTACACAGAGCTTTTGACAGACCCTTCTTATGCCGGGCAGGGAGTGGTCATGACCTTTCCGCTGATGGGGAACTATGGGATTTGCTATGATGACGCGGAATCTACCCGGCCGTGGCTCGGCGCCTTTATTGTACACTCAGTTTCCGGGCTTGCCAGCAATTTTCGCTGCGATCTTTCTCTTGACACTTATCTTAAGCAAAATAAAATTCCGGGCATGTATGGCCTGGATACCCGGGCCCTGACCCGGATTTTGCGTGAGAGCGGGACGATGAAGGGGATGATCTGCTATGGCGAGAATATTGATACCGCCGCTATGCAGCAGAAAATCAGAGATTTTGCGCTGAAGTCCCACGTCCCGGAAGTCAGCTGCAATGGCGGAAAGGTGTATGGGGATGGAAAAATCCGGGTCGCCCTGGCGGATTACGGTGTAAAGCTGAACATCGTCCGTTCTCTGGTGAAGCGCGGCTGTACGGTAAAGTGTTTCCCGTATGACGCGAATTTTGAAGATATGCTGGCTTTTAACCCGGATGGGATCATGCTGAGCAATGGACCGGGCGACCCGACAGCCTGCACAAAGGCAATTCAGGAACTGAAAAAGGTTTATGACTACGGTATTCCGACGTTTGCCATCTGCCTTGGACACCAGCTGATGGCCCTGGCGAAGGGCGCAAGCACGTATCGGTTAAAATATGGACATCGGGGTATTAACCACCCGGTAAAAGACCTACAGACAAGCCGGGTTTACATTACCTCGCAAAATCATGGCTTTGTCGTTGACGCCGGCACGGTGGATCCGGCGGTTGCCGATGTCAGCTTTGTCAGCATGAATGATCAAAGCGTGGAAGGCCTGACCTATAAAAACGGCAAGGTCTTTTCGGTGCAGTTCCATCCTGAGGCTTCTCCGGGCCCGCTCGACACCGGATTTCTCTTTGACAAATTTATTCATCTGATCGGAGGAGGCCAGCTATGAGCAGAAGACAGGAAATTAAAAAAGTAATCATCATCGGCTCCGGTCCGATTATCATTGGCCAGGCCGCAGAGTTTGACTATGCCGGTACACAGGCCTGCCGCGCGCTGCGGGAGGAGGGGGTAGAGGTCATTCTGATTAACTCCAACCCGGCGACCATTATGACCGACCGTGAAATTGCGGATAAGGTATACATTGAACCACTGACGGCGGAGACGGTTAAAAAGGTAATCCTGAAAGAAAATCCCGACAGTATTCTGCCGACGCTGGGCGGGCAGAACGCGCTGAACCTGGCGGTAGAACTGGAGGAGTCCGGTTTCCTGCGCGAGCACCATGTGGAAATGATCGGTACCAGTGCGGATACCATCCGCATGGCGGAAGACCGCGAGCTTTTCAAGGAGGCAATGGACCGGATCGGCCAGCCCTGCGCGGAGAGCGAGGTGGCCGAGTCGCTGGAGGACTGCCTGAAGATTGCGGCCCGGATTGGCTACCCGGTAGTCATTCGCCCGGCCTACACGCTCGGCGGCAGCGGCGGCGGCATTGCCCATGACAAGGAGGAACTGGCCACTATTGCCTCCTTGGGCCTGCACCGCAGCCGCGTGCATCAGGTTTTGATTGAGCGCTGTATCTCCGGCTGGAAAGAAATTGAATACGAGGTTATGCGGGACAGCAACGGCAACTGCATTACCGTTTGTAATATGGAAAACTTTGACCCGGTTGGCGTGCACACGGGCGATTCCATTGTTGTGGCGCCCTGCCAAACGCTGGCGGATAAGGAAACGCAGATGCTGCGCACCGCTGCGCTGGATATTATTACCGAGCTGAAGGTGGCGGGCGGCTGCAACGTGCAGTTTGCGCTGAATCCCAACAGCTTTGAATATTGCGTCATTGAGGTCAACCCGCGAGTCAGCCGGTCCTCGGCGCTCGCCTCCAAGGCGACGGGCTACCCGATTGCCAAGGTGGCCTCCAAAATAGCGCTGGGCTATACGCTGGATGAAATCCCCAACGCCATTACGCAAAAAACGTTTGCCTGCTTTGAGCCGACGCTGGATTATTGCGTTGTGAAAATTCCCAAGTGGCCGTTTGATAAATTCGTCTACGCCAAACGCAGCTTGGGGACGCAGATGAAGGCCACGGGCGAGGTAATGAGCATTGCGCCGACCTTTGAGCAGGGCCTGATGAAGGCTGTTCGTTCTTTGGAGCAAAATTCCTTCAGCTTGATTGATAAGAGCCTCAAGGGGCTGACCAGAGAGGAGCTTCTGCAAAAACTGCATGATGTGGACGACCGCCGCCTGTTTGTAATTGCAGAAGCGCTTCGCAGAGGGGTTACCATCGGGGAAATCCATGCGATTACCAAAATTGACCCCTGGTTCCTGGATAAGATTATGGAGATTGTCCGGGTGGAAAAGAGTCTAAGCGGAGATGAACTTGACCGTACCCTGCTGCTGAAAGCGAAGGAGACCGGCTTCCTGGACCGGACAATATCAGAACTGACCGGCAAACCTGTGGAAGAGCTGCGGGCGCTTCAGAAGCGCTGGGAGATTGCGCCGGTCTATAAGATGGTAGATACCTGCGCTGCGGAGTTTGACGCGCAGACGCCTTATTACTATTCGCGCTACGGAAGCCAGAATGAATCTATTCCGAACTCGGACAGAAAGAAAATTCTGGTCATTGGCTCCGGTCCGATCCGCATAGGCCAGGGTATCGAGTTCGATTTCTGTTCCGTTCACAGTGTATGGGCCTTGCGGGAGCAGGGGTGCGAGACCATTATCGTTAATAACAATCCGGAGACGGTCAGTACAGACTTTGATATAGCAGACAAGCTGTATTTTGAACCGCTGACCGAGGAGGATGTGCTCCATATTGTTGAACTGGAGAAGCCGGACGGCGCGGTGGTGCAGTTCGGCGGGCAGACGGCAATTAAGCTGGCTGGCGCCATTGAGGCAATGGGCGTTCCAATTTTGGGCACCTCCTTTGACAGCATCGACGGTGCGGAAGACCGCGAGCGCTTCGACGCAGTTTTGAACGAGTGCAATATTCCCAGGGCGGAGGGGCGCATGGTGTTTACTTGCGCGGAAGCCATCGCGGCAGCGAATGATCTCGGGTACCCGGTCCTGGTCCGCCCCTCATATGTGCTTGGCGGGCAGGGAATGCATATTGCCTATTCAGACGAGGATGTCATTGAACACATCGGTATTATCAACCGCGTAACGCAGGAGCATCCGATTCTGGTCGATAAATATATCATGGGTACGGAGGTTGAGGTTGACGCGGTCTGTGACGGCGTGGATTCTCTCATCCCGGGCATCATGCAGCACATTGAGCGCGCGGGCGTTCACTCCGGCGACAGTATTTCGGTTTACCCGGCAATCGGCGTTTCTAAGGAAATGCAGGAGGTGATTGTCGACTATACACGCAAGTTGGCAAAAGCGCTGAAGGTCAAGGGGTTGCTGAATATTCAGTTTATTGTCAAGGATAATGAGGTCTATGTGATTGAGGCCAACCCCCGTTCATCCCGTACGGTGCCCTATATCACTAAGGTGACGGATATTCCGATCGTTCCGCTTGCGGTGGGGACCTTCTTCGGCAAAACCCTGCCCGAGATGGGTTATGAATATGGCCTGCAGCCGGAGAAGGACTGGATTGCCATTAAGATGCCGGTTTTCTCTTTTGAAAAACTCTATGGCGCGGACGTTAATCTGGGGCCGGAGATGAAATCCACCGGCGAGGTGCTCGGTGTGGCCCGGACTTATGACGAGGCGCTGATTAAGGCCTTCTACGGGGCCGGCGTTCATATGATTAACAAGGGCCGTATTATTATTACGGTGAAAAACAGCGATAAGGAAGAGGTGCTGCCGATAGCACAGGCGCTCCATGACCTTGGCTGGACCATTTATGCGACCCCCGGCACCTCGGATTACTTTAATGACCATGATATTCCTACCATTCGCACCAATAAAATCGGTGAAAATAAGCCCGATATTCTGGATTTGATTACCTCTGGGAAAATCGACATGGTCATCAATACGCCCTCCAGAGGCGCGGTACACAACCGTGACGGCTACCTGATCCGCCGTAATGCGGTAGAGTGTGGGCTGCCCTGCCTGACGTCGCTGGATACGGCGAACGCGTTCTTGACCTGCTGCAAAAACGTTAAAACAACGCAGCTTTCGGTTGTGGATATTACGAAGGTTTCATCTTTTCTGAACATTATTTAAACCAGGGACAGCCCTGTTAAGATCATCAAAAATTATTTTGGGAGGTCAGTCATCATGGAAAAGCGCGAACAGCTCTATGAGGGAAAGGCAAAGAAGGTATTTGCCACAGATCATGAGGATTATTGCATTGTAGACTACAAGGATGACGCAACCGCGTTTAATGGCCAGAAAAAGGGAACCATTACCGGCAAAGGCATCGTGAACAACCGCATGTCCAACTTTATGTTCAAGCTGTTGGAGAAGCATGGCATTCCCACTCATTTGGTTGAGGAGCTCAACGACCGGGAGACGGTTGTCAAAAAGGTTTCCATAGTACCGCTGGAGGTCATTGTCCGCAATAAGGCGGCGGGCAGCCTGGCCAAGCGCCTGGGACTGGAAGAGGGCACGGAGCTGAAAAGCACGGTGCTGGAATTCTGCTATAAGGATGACGACCTGGGCGACCCAATGGTCAATGAGTACCATATCCTCGCGGCCGGCTTTGCCACAAAGGAAGAAGTGGATGAAATCGCGGCCATGGCGCTGAAGGTCAATGAAATCCTCTGTGATTTCTTTAAGCAGATCGATGTTGAACTGATTGACTTTAAACTCGAATTTGGCCGTTTCCATGGGAAGATTTTGCTGGCGGATGAGATTTCTCCGGATACCTGCCGCTTCTGGGATATTCATACCCATGAGAAGCTGGATAAAGACCGCTTCCGCCGTGATATGGGCGGTGTGGAAGAGGCCTATGCAGAAATGATGAAAAGAATCGGCCTTTAATTTTTTAGAATGAAACGGATAAACGGGAGGGCTATACGGGTTTTACGCATAGCGCGCCCGTTTATGCATCATGAAGTAATTTGACAGAAAACAGGAAAGGAATGGGATGGATGAGCACCCAAAAAGAGAGTTATGAATCTCCGCTTTCCGCACGCTATGCGGATGCTGAAATGAAATTTATTTTTTCACCGGATAAAAAATTCAGAACCTGGCGAAAGCTGTGGATTGCCCTGGCTCAGGCTGAAAAGGAGCTCGGCTTGGACATCACGCAGGAGCAGATTGACGAGATGGCCGATTTCCAGGATGAAATTAACTATGAGGTAGCGGAGGCGCGGGAAAAGGTTGTGCGCCATGACGTTATGTCTCATGTCTATGCCTTCGGCGAACAGTGCCCTAAAGCTCGCCCGATTATCCACCTGGGGGCAACCTCCTGCTATGTCGGCGATAATACAGATATCATCGTCATGCACGATGCCCTGCGGCTGGTTCGGACAAAACTGGTACAGGTCATCCGTGCGCTGTCTGCATTTGCACTGAAGTATAAGGACCTGCCTACATTGGCCTTCACCCATTTCCAGCCGGCTCAGCCGACAACAGTCGGCAAACGGGCAACGCTGTGGCTGCAAGACTTACTCATGGATTTGGAGGATGTGGAGTACCAGCTCTCCAAAGCTAAGCTGCTGGGTTCTAAGGGGACGACCGGCACTCAAGCCAGCTTTTTAGAGCTTTTCGACGGTGACCGGCAAAAGGTGAAGAAGCTGGATCATCTGATTGCGGAGAAGATGGGGTATCAGGACTGCTTTGCTGTTTCCGGGCAGACCTACTCCCGTAAGCTGGACAGCCAGATGCTTTCTATTCTCAGCGGAATCGCCCAGAGCGCCGCGAAATTTTCTAATGATATCCGGTTGCTTCAGCATTTGAAAGAGGTGGAGGAGCCCTTTGAGAAAACACAGATTGGCTCGTCGGCCATGGCCTATAAGCGCAATCCGATGCGTACGGAGCGCATGGCTTCTCTGGCGCGTTATGTAATGGTGGACAGTCTGAATCCTGCGATTACAGCCGCAACACAATGGTTTGAGCGGACACTGGATGATTCTGCTAATAAGCGCATCAGTGTGCCAGAGGCCTTCTTGGCCGTGGACGGTATTCTGAATCTTTATGTCAACGTTACAGACGGCCTGGTGGTTTATCCGAAGGTCATTGATCAGCGTCTGCGCAAGGAGTTGCCCTTCATGGCCACGGAGAATATCATGATGGATGCCGTGAAGCGAGGAGCGGACCGTCAGCAGCTCCATGAGCGCATCCGGGTACATTCCATGGCGGCCGCCAGGGTCGTCAAGGAAGAGGGCGGCGAAAATGACCTGCTGGAACGCATTGCCGCTGACGAGGCCTTCGGAGTGACCCTGGAGGAACTGGCTGGCATCGTTCGTCCGGAGAACTATGTCGGCTGTGCACCGCAGCAGACAGAGGAGTTTATCACGGAGACGGTCGAACCGCTGCTGCGCAATTATGCCGGCGTTTCGGAAGAGAAAACAGAAATTAACGTTTAAAGGACGCGCCGGCTTTATTGTGTTTAGTGCAGTTCTCTTTTCATTTTTTGCATTTTTGATATAATAAATGCCAGTGTGTCCAGTAAAGAATAATGGGGGAATGAGGATAGGCTATAAGCGGTACGAATATTCACTATGCGTGTTGCCACGCAGGATCGATTTAAAGAATGGTAGGTGCAAGGTATATGGTAAAAGCAATTGTGGGTGCAAACTGGGGAGACGAAGGGAAAGGTAAAATTACAGATGCAGAGGCTGCTAGGTCGGATATAGTCGTGCGGTTTCAGGGTGGAAGCAATGCCGGTCATACAATTGTAAACAGCTACGGCAAGTTTGCGCTGCATCAGCTGCCCTCTGGTGTATTTTACCGCCATATTACGAATATAATTGGAAATGGAGTCGCCCTCAGTGTCGAAAATTTGATCAAGGAACTGAAATCGCTGGCGGAGCGCGGTGTTCCCGAGCCCAATATCCTGGTCAGCGACCGGGCCCAGATTGTTATGCCCTATCACGTTGAGTTGGACACCTTTGAAGAGGCACGGCTTTCCTCAAAGTCCTTTGGGTCGACAAAGTCGGGTATCGCGCCGTTTTACTCCGATAAATACGCCAAAATCGGGTTTCAGGTTCATGAGCTTTTTGGCAGCGAGTCGGATCTGAAAGAAAAGGTAGAACATGTGGTCACCCTCAAAAATGTACTTTATAAGCATCTGTACCACCAGCCGGAGCTTACGGTGGAAGCTGTATTTGATCAGCTGATGGAGTACCGCGAGCAGCTGCGGCCCTATGTCGCCGACACAGTAGCGCTGTTGCATCAGGCGGTGAGAGCGGGTAAGAATATATTGCTGGAAGGACAGCTGGGCGCACTAAAGGACCCCGATATGGGTATTTACCCAATGGTTACCTCCAGCTCGACTCTGGCCGGTTATGGCGCAGTCGGCGCCGGTGTCCCTCCTTATGCCATTCAGGAGGTTATAACGGTAGTGAAGGCCTACTCCAGCGCGGTTGGCGCGGGTGAATTTGTCAGCGAGATTTTCGGCGATGAAGCCGACGAACTTCGCCGCCGTGGCGGTGACGGCGGTGAATTTGGCGCTACCACCGGGCGTCCGCGCCGGATGGGCTGGTTGGATCTGGTGGCGACCCGTTATGGCTGTGAGGCGCAGGGAACCACCGCCGTGGCTTTTACCGTGCTGGATGTGCTGGGGTATTTAGATGAAATTCCCGTTTGTGTAGCTTATGAGCTGGATGGAAAAAGAATTGAGTATTTCCCTACTACCAGCCGGCTTAAGCATTGTAAGCCGGTTATTGAGGTTCTTCCCGGCTGGAAATGCGATATCCGCGGCATCCGAAATTATGAGGAGCTTCCTGAAAATACGCGAAGCTATATTGAATTTGTTGAAAAGCGCATCGGCTTTCCCATCACAATGGTCTCCAATGGCCCGGCTAGGGAGGATGTCATCTACCGCTGAATGACGGGGAACAGTGCGGCTGGTTCGTACCTTTGCAAGAACCGAAAGATATACGTTGAACTGCCGGGCTATGGCAGAGATTTTATGACAGGAGATGAAAGCAATGTGTGGAATTGTTGGCTATGTGGGCGATGGTCAGGCGGCGCCTGTTTTGCTGCAGGGCCTGGAAAAGCTGGAATATCGCGGCTATGACTCCGCCGGTGTGGCAGTTTATGACGGTACCTCTCTTCAGGTAGTCAAGGCGAAAGGGCGCCTGAAGATATTAAATGATATGATCGACGGCGGAAAAAGCCTGCCGGGGAACATTGGCATCGGGCATACGCGCTGGGCGACCCACGGCGCGCCTTCCGACGTCAACTCCCATCCTCAGGTGAGCGGCTCCGGAAAATTTGCGGTGGTACATAATGGGATTATCGAAAATTACCTCTCTCTGCGCGAGTCCCTGCACCGGCACGGCAAAGCCTTTGTTTCAGAGACGGACACCGAGGTCGTGGCCCAATTGCTGGATTACTATTACCAAGGAAATATACTGGAGGCCATGGTAAAGGTATTGCAGAAGGTGGAGGGATCCTATGCGTTGGGGGTTATTTGTGCGGAACGTCCCGATGAAATCATCGCGGTGCGTAAAGACAGCCCGTTGATTGTCGGCTTGGGGGAGCATGAAAATTTCATCGCTTCCGATGTGCCCGCAATTCTCAGTAAGACCAGAAGCATCTACCGTCTGAATGACAATGAAATCGCCGTCCTAAAGCGTGACTCCGTTCAGGTCTATAACCTGGACCTGGAGCCGGTTTCAAAAGAAAAGGTGCATATTGATTGGGATATTTCCGCGGCGGAAAAGGGCGGATATGAGCACTTTATGGCGAAGGAGATTATGGAGCAGCCCAAGGCTGTCCGCGACACCATTTCTCCGCGGCTGAAGGATGGACGGATTGTCCTTGACGATATTACGCTGACCAAGGAAGAAATTGAACGCTTCTCTAAGATCAGCATTGTTGCCTGCGGCTCGGCCTACCATGTCGGCGTTGTCGCCAAGTATATTTTTGAGAAGCTGGCGCGCATCCCTGTTGAGGTTGATGTAGCATCGGAGTTCCGTTACCGCGAACCGGTCGTCAATGAGCAGACCTTGGTGTTGGTCATCAGCCAATCCGGAGAAACAGCCGACACCCTGGCGGCGCTGCGCGAGGCAAAGCGCCTGGGGGCCCGAACGCTGTCCATTGTCAATGTTGTGGGAAGCTCCATTGCGAATGACTCCGACGATGTAATTTATACCTGGGCAGGGCCGGAAATCGCTGTAGCGACAACCAAGGCCTACAGCACGCAATTAGCGGTGGTTTACCTGTTGGCTGTTTATTTCGCTGAGAAGCTGGGGACCATCTCTCAGGAAGTATACGCCTCCTATATTGAGGAGTTGAAGCTGCTCCCAGAGAAAATTGAAAAGATCCTGGAAAATAAGGAGGACATCCAGTATTTGGCGTCCAAATTCTTCAACGTGAAGGATGTCTTTTTCATTGGGCGCAATCTGGATTACGCCATGTCCCTGGAGGGTTCCCTGAAGCTGAAGGAAATCTCCTACATTCATTCTGAGGCTTATGCTGCCGGTGAGCTGAAGCATGGGACCATCAGCCTGATCGAGGATGGGACACTGGTCATTGCGCTGGCTACACAAACAAAACTGTTTGAGAAAATGATGAGCAATGTCAAGGAAGTAAAAGCGCGCGGTGCAATGGTGTTAGGGCTTACCTCTGAGGATAACCGGATGATTGAAAAGGAAACGGACTATGCGCTCTATGTCCCGTCCGCTGATGAAATGCTGCTTCCATCCTTGGCGGTGGTGCCACTGCAGCTTTTTTCCTATTATGTATCCTCCATGAAGGGGTGCGATATTGATAAGCCGCGCAATCTTGCCAAATCGGTTACCGTAGAATAGAACAGGAGTTGAATGATGTTAGAAAACGAGGTTGTACTTATTTTGGATTTCGGCGGCCAATATAGCCAGTTGATTGCCCGCCGGGTCCGGGATCTGAAGGTTTACTGCGAGATTAAGCCCTACCATATCAAGGCTGAAAAAATCAGGGAGAGCGGCTATAAGGGAATTATATTTTCAGGGGGGCCAAATTCCGTATATGAAAAGGGCGCGCCGGTCTGCGACCCGGAAATTTTTACCCTCGGGATTCCGGTACTTGGAATTTGCTACGGCGCACAGCTGATGGCTAATGCGCTGGGCGGAACCGTTGCGCAGAGCCCGGTTCGCGAGTATGGGAAAACAGAGGTGGCCTTTCAGCAGGATAACCTGCTGCTGAAAAATATGCAGGCGCAGTCGGTGTGCTGGATGAGCCACACCGATTATATTGCCGCAGCACCGCAAGGCTTTTCCGTCGTTGCGCGTTCGGCAGATTGTCCGGTTGCCGCCATGGAGCATGTGGACAAAAAGCTCTTTGCAGTACAGTTCCATCCCGAGGTTGAGCATTCGGCCGAAGGAAATATATTGCTGAAAAATTTCCTGTATGAGGTCTGCGGCTGCTCCGGGGATTGGCAGATGTCGTCGTTTGTCAAAGCCGCCATCGGCCAAATTCGGGCGAGGGTTGGGCAGCGCCGGGTGCTTTGCGCGCTTTCAGGGGGCGTTGACTCCTCAGTTGCCGCAGTGATGGTGCATAAGGCAATTGGTAAAAATTTGACCTGTATTTTTGTTGACCACGGTATGCTGCGCAAAAATGAGGGCGATGAGGTTGAACAGGTGTTCCGCCGGCAATTTGATATGAACTTGATTCGGGTCGATGCCGGTGAACGCTTTTTATCAAGGCTGGCGGGTGTTTCCGAACCTGAGAAAAAACGGAAGATCATCGGCGAAGAATTTATCCGTGTATTTGAAGAAGAGTCAAAAAAATTAGGCCGGATGGATTTTCTCTGCCAGGGGACGATTTACCCGGATGTGGTTGAGAGCGGAACCGGCGAGGCGGCTGTTATCAAGAGCCACCACAACGTCGGCGGCCTACCTGAAAATATTGGCTTTGAGGGAATTATAGAGCCGCTGCGCAATCTTTTTAAGGACGAGGTGCGCCGGGTAGGCCTGGAGCTTGGAATCCCCGAAAAGCTTGTCTGGCGTCAGCCCTTCCCCGGGCCGGGCCTTGCCGTGCGCATTATGGGTGATATTACACCCGAAAAGCTTGAACTGCTCAAGGAAGCCGACGCGATATTCCGGGAGGAGATTTCGGCGGCGGGGCTGGACCGTTCCATTAATCAGTATTTCGCTGTCTTGACAAATATCCGCAGTGTCGGCGTAATGGGGGATGGTCGTACCTATGACCACACCATAGCGCTGCGCGGTGTGACTACCAGCGATTTTATGACAGCCGATTGGGCCAGGATTCCCTATGAAGTGCTGGACCGTGTCAGTACCCGCATTGTCAATGAGGTAAAGCATATCAATCGTGTTGTTTATGACATTACCAGTAAACCCCCGGCGACTATAGAGTGGGAATAAGCAAAAAGTGGATATGAGGGTCCGCAAACCCGCATAAACACTGGGTTTTTGATTTCCAAAATCCCCCATTTGATAGCAGATTGATAGCACTCATCAAATCCATACTTGCTGATTTTCTGGCAGGTAACAGGTGGTTTGCAGGTGCAGATTAAAAACTTATCCAAGAGAAAAGGTCTAACCGATTTTTGCAAGTCGGTTAGACCTTTTTTATTTATCCTTTTTGTCCTTGTTCAGTTCCTCTGCCAGCATATCGCTGAGGCCCTGCGGAATGACCTTAGCCCAGATGCGGGTTGTATCAAATTCGGGGTAACGGTAGCGCCAGCGGTCGTACTCCTCTCTGGTGATCTCTCCCGATTCCAATTTGGCGGCTTGTTCACGCCAGGCAATCAGTGACCGGCTCAGCTCAGCAGCATCTTTGCCTTGAAACACATCTACACGGAGATGGACTTCTCCATCACACTCGCAGACTTTAAGGCCGTAGCGATCTTCCAGGGTAAAGAGGGTGTGCATCAGACCAAGATAGGAATCTATGTCCGGTACTGACAGCGCCAGAGGCGAAACATCCAGAATATTGGCCAGTGCAGCAGTCATATCAGCCTTGGGGGTCCTTGTTCCGGTTTCATACTGAGCAAGGCGAACATCAGCTGACTTCTCCGGGAAGCCAACTTGTGTGCCAAGATATTTTTGGGTCATACCACGCAATTTACGAAAGAACTGAATCCGCTCTCCAATCGCCATAACGGCCAACTCCTATCTGAAACTTGATAAATTTAGCATAGCAGAAATGCTTAGGATAGTCAAGATAAATCTAAACAAATTTATTTAATATTTTTCTGCAAACCGCTTGACTTTAACTATTAAGCTTAGTATAATGAGGGTGATATAAACAAATTAGTTTAGTTCATAGAAATTTTACAAATTGAGTACCCTCCAAACGGCGAAAAAATGTCCGTTGTAAGGTGAAAGGGGGAATTTCAGACGAGGCAAAACTGAATGACCGTCCGACAGATACTTTCTCTGGAGAAGCAGGCGATGATATGAGCGTGCCAAGGAGAAAAATAAACGGTACAGCGCCGGGAAGGGTTGCCTGCCAGAGTCTGAAGGGTGAAACGGCAAACAAGAAACAATTACGGCAAGGAAAGGAAGGTGTTTTTGCGTATGGTAGGACAGATTTTTATGCGTGTTGATGAAGTTGCCGCGGAGCTGGGGGTATCCAAGCCCTATGCCTACAAACTCATCAAGAAAATGAACGAGGAATTGGCGCAGACGGGCTGCATCACGATTGCAGGACGGATTGACCGCAAGTTCTTCCATGAGAAGTTTTACGGCACGAGAACCGAGACGGTTAGGAAGGGGGAGTAATTTATGGCAGCGTTCAAAAACAAGGACAACGGCAGCTGGTATGTACAGTTCCGCTACACCGACTGGAAAGGCGAGCGCCAGCAGAAACTCAAACGTGGATTTGCGACTAAGAAGGAAGCATTAGCATGGGAGCGGGAGTTTCTTATGGCAAAGCAGGCTGATATAAATATGACCTTTGAGAGCTTTGTTTCCCTGTACGAAAAGGACGTTAAACCGAAACTGAAACTCAATACTTGGCTCACCAAGGAAAGTATTATTCAGAAGAAAATTCTGCCCTATTTCCGCAAGCGGAAGCTGTCGGAGATTACGGCCAAGGATATTATTGACTGGCAGAATGAAATCCGCAACCTTACTGATTGTCATGGAAAACCTCTATCCAAGACCTATCTGAAAACGGTTCACAACCAGCTAAGCGCAATTTTCAATCATGCAATCAGATATTATGGCCTGCAAGTCAATCCAGCACAGAGGGCAGGAAATATGGGAACAGAAGAACGGCGGGAAATGCTGTTTTGGACGCGGGAGGAGTACACCAAGTTTTCTGAGGCGATGATGGATAAGCCTATTTCTTTTTATGCCTTTGAGATGCTTTACTGGTGTGGTATCCGGGAAGGCGAGCTGTTAGCACTGACGCCGGCGGACTTTGATTTTGAGAAGCATACCGTTACCATCAACAAATCTTATCAGCGACTCAACAAACAGGATGTTATCACCACACCTAAAACGCCCAAGAGCAACCGTGTCATCCAGATGCCCCAATTTTTGTGCGATGAGATACAGGACTACCTCAAGCAACTCTACGGCGTAGAACCGGACAGCCGGATATTCCCCATAACAAAGCACTACCTCCGCAGAGAAATGGAACGTGGCTGCAAAGATACAGGGGTAAAACGCATTCGCATACATGATTTGCGACACAGCCATATTAGCCTTCTGATTGACATGGGATTTACCGCTTTGGCAATCGCAGAACGGGTAGGGCATGAGAGTATCGACATCACATATCGCTATGCTCATCTGTTCCCTACCCGTCAGGTAGAAATGGCTGACAAGTTGGACTCGCTGAAAACTGAGAAAGGAGCTTAAAACAATGTCTATGAAAAACCTTGACCGCCACAACCGCTGGCGGAACAAAACGGTGGCTTTCCGGGTTTCACCGGAAGAAGATGAGCAGCTTGAAATCTTCGTCAAGCTGTCCGGCCTGACGAAACAGGACTACATCACCCGGCGGCTGTTGGAAAAGGAGGTCGTAGTGCAGGGCAATCCCAGAGTCTACAAGGCCCTCCGGGACGAACTGGCCGCTGTGCTGGACGAGCTGCGCCGGATTGAGGCCGGACAGGGTGTGAACGGCGAGCTGCTGGACACCATTCACATGATCGCCACCATTCTAAACGGGATGCAGGAGGAAATTGCCTATGGGAATTGACGCAAAAGAAAAGACCGCCCTGGGCGCATCTGTTGGCGCAGATGCCGGGCAGTCCATTCAAAATGATTCTGACAACAGTATACCCGCTTCGGGGACAAAACGCAACGGGGAAATGGAAAATCCAGCGGAAAATCTGGAGGAAATGTACCGCAAAATGCAGCGTATGGCTGACCCGCGCTACCTGCACACGCTCACCATGACGGAACTGTTCCAGACCACCTACAAAAGCCGCCCGCCCATTATTGAAAACTTGCTCCATTCGGGGGCGTACCTTCTCGCTGGCGCGCCCAAGATCGGCAAGTCGTTTCTGGTGGCGCAGATCGCCTACCATGTCAGCACCGGGCAGGAACTGTGGGGGTGCAAAGTCCATCAGGGAACGGTTCTCTATCTCGCGTTGGAAGATGACTTCCAGCGCATCCAGAACCGGATGTTTATGATGTACGGCGTGAATGATACTCCCAACCTGCACTTCGCCACCGCTGCCGGAAAAATCGGCAACGGTCTGGACGAGCAGCTGGAAAACTTCATGCGGGAACATTCGGACACCAAACTCATTATCATTGACACCATGCAGAAAATCCGGGAAGTTGGCGGCGAGGCGTACAGCTATGCCAGCGACTATGAGATCATCGGCAAGCTCAAGCAGTTTGCAGACAAGCATTGTATCTGTGTTCTGACCGTCCACCATACCCGGAAACAACCCGCCGGGGACGCTTTCGAGATGATCTCCGGCACCACTGGCCTGCTGGGCTGCGCGGACGGTTCTCTGCTGATGCAGAAGAAAAAGCGGACCGCGTTGGAGGCCACCATTGATGTGGTGGGCGCGACCAACAGGATCAGATTCTCTATCTGAAAAAAGACCCGGAAACGCAGATTTGGAATTTGGAGCGCATGGAAACCGAGCCGCACAAGGAACCGCCGGACCCTGTGCTGGAAGCAGTTGCAAAGCTGGTCTCCGCCGAGCGTCAGGAGTGGACAGGCTCTCCCTCGGAACTGGCCGCAGCGGTACAGGTAAATATGGCGGCGAACGCGCTGAGTAAGTATCTGAATGTCAAATCCGGCAGGCTGCTGGAGGAATATCATGTAGGCTATAAGAATAAGGCGCGCCACTCCGGACGGCAGGTGAAACTTACTTATATGCTGGTGGAGGCTCCGGCCTTTGAAGTGGTTGATGATGGGCGCGACGGTAGCGACGGTTGCAACGGTGAAAATGCTGCCACCCAAACAACCGTCGCTATCGTCGCAGCCGTCGCGGAGAGGAACGGAAGCGAATGAAGAATGTGCAGATTCCCTATGACTTGTTCGTGGCGCTGGTGGAGTATCACCTCGGCTATGATGACGAATACGAGGATGAAATCCGGCAGGGGTTGGAGCAAAAGCTGGACGCTTTGGTGCGGCATGAGCTGTATGCAAAATATAAGACCGCACCCAGCGCGGAAGAACGGGAACAGGCGCGGCAGGCGTACCTGGACCGGCGCGGCGTATTCCCGGATTTTCGCTGGTAATAGGTGTTTACTTTCAGACTAATCCCGCAGATGAAATTAGTACCAAAGTCAATTTCTCTCTGTTGGCATGGACAGGAGCGTGACACGCTCCTGTGGCTGGCAGACAAGGCAAATTGGCTGACGGCACACGCTTTCCGCATCCCCGTCCCCATCGAGAAATCCGCAGATTTGGAGATGGCTAAGGCCGGGAGAATCCGGTGGATTTTCCCGGCCCGTGGGCGGCGGAATTGCAGCAAACACGGTTGCGAAAAGTGCGCCGGTCACACCGCGTTTTGAGGCTGTGGGGATCACCTGCAAGCCGAAAAAGGCGGTGAGGCTCCCGCAGGAGCCGCACTCCCCCTCGGAGAGCCCACGATACTTTGCAGCCGCAGGATGAAAGTATCATAGTGGGTTATTACACTTCCGCAGAAGTGCATCTCCAAAAAACTACCCGCATCTCAACCGCCCTCGTGGGGCGAGAAAGGAGTTCTATGGCAAGAGGCGACGGTATCCATCGTACCAGCGCAAGAAATATGAGACTGACCACACCCAAACTGAAAAACGCCCAGCAACATAACGAGCGTGAAAAAGAATCGTATGTCAACCAGGATATCATCCCGGAACGTTCCCATCTAAACGTCCACTTCAAGAAACCGGACGGCGGCTATCTGGAACAGTTTGAACAGATGGAGGCGGACGGGATGATCTCCACACGGGGCATCAAAGAGGACGCTTTCCGCTACGGCGAGCTGATCTTCGATGTAAATTCCGCCTATTTCTTCAACCACGGCGGATATGATTTCGCAAAACAATTTTACCACGACGCATATCAAGCTGCAATCAAAATCGTAGGCGGCGAACAGTACATTCTATCGGCGGTCATGCACGCCGACGAGCGCAACCGGGCCATGTCCGAGGCACTGGGGCAGGATGTGTACCACTACCACCTCCATGTGGTCTATGTACCGGCGGTGGAGAAGCAAATCCGCTGGTCCAAACGCTGCAAGGACAAGTCGTTGGTGGGCAAGGTAAAAGAAACGGTCATGCAGGTCAGCATGAGCAAGAAGTGGGCGTCCAAGCCAGTTCTGGATGAAGTCACCGGCGAACCGCTGAAAACGGCGAAGGGCAAGCCTGTTCTTAAAAAATCGTACAGCGTGTTGCAGGACGATTTCTTCCAATATATGCGTGAGGCCGGGTACGTGGATGTGGA
This sequence comes from Hydrogeniiclostridium mannosilyticum, assembly GCF_003268275.1. GTDB lineage: Bacteria > Bacillota > Clostridia > Oscillospirales > Acutalibacteraceae > Hydrogeniiclostridium > Hydrogeniiclostridium mannosilyticum. The sequence continues at coordinate 43,597 of NZ_QLYR01000008.1, read as the reverse complement.
GCGCGGTGAGCGCGGCAGCTCCGAGGAGCATCTGACGGTGACGCAGTTTAAGGTGGAAAGAGAACAGGCGCGGCTGGCGGAGCTGCAAACAGAAAAATCGGAGGTTCAGGCGGAGATCGGCCAGCTTCGGACAGATAAGGTCGAAGCCGAGAAGGCGGCCAAAGAAGCGCAGACGGAACTTCGCCTATTAGCGCCTAAACTAAAACACATGGAGAAATTGGCGGCCGAGTATTCCTCCGACCCGGAGGACCTGCTACCGCTCCCCGATCGTATGGAGTCCGCCAAATCCTACCGGGAGAAAAAGTCCAAGCCGCTGTTGGAGAAGATTGTCAAGGTGGTGCGCTCTGTTTACCGCGCTTATCTGGATGTCTGCCAGAAATTTGAGCTGTTGCAACGCAAATATGATACGGAGGTTCCGTATCTGAAAAAGCAGTTGGCCGAGGTCAAGGGCGAAAATGAAGAATTGCAGGAGACCGCCAGAGATTATGACCGGCTGTGCCGGGCTTATGGGTCGGAGCGCGTAGCCGAAACGGTAGCCGCTGTCAAGCGGCAGGAACAGGCGGAAAAAGAGCAAAAACGCAGTCAAAAACGTCGGTATGACCGGGATGCTCGGTAATCCCGTGTAGACCTGAGAAAAAAGGATTTTTGCAGATAGAAGCAACCAAACTGAATCATGGTATCGTTAAGAGGCTTTCTATCCGAAAATCCACTTACTTTTTCCGGTGTAGAGCCGGAGAAAATTTATGAAAAATACGGAGGTTATATGAGAACAGGTCTTTCCAAGAAGCAAAAGACAACCAGCGTCTTTTTTGACGAGGCAAGCCCCATCATCGAGGTGTGTACCTACAACACTTCCCTCAAAAAGAGGTTAAGTGAGTATGCGGCAAAGTACCCGGCCGAGTGCCGGTTGGTGGATGACGATGAAAATGGATGCCTTACATTTGAGATCAGAAAGGGGCGGTTCAGTTTCAAGCTGAACGCCCCATATAGCGCAGAGCGCCGGAAATCGGCCAGTGAGCTGGCAAAGAAGAATATCCAGAACTTGCAGCAAGGCAAGAATTGATTAAACGCCGCCCGTAGGGAGAATGACTCCCTACGGGCGGTCCTTTTATTACTCTGGGAATTATCTGGTGTATTACGTTTCCCAGAATACTTGAAAAAGACTTGCATTCATGCTATAATGGGAAACAATAGATACCACTATATTCCCGCCGGAGGTTTTGATATGGCCAAGCAGGTACACATTCGTGTTGATGATGCAATATATGAAGAATTAAGTGAATATTCTGCACTCAGTGGACAGTCAATGCAGGACTGCCTGTCTGTTGCTATCAGACAATTGCTCATAAAAAACAAAGTGGAAACTCCCTGCAAAGAGTACAGTTATACCTTTATTGACCTGTTTGCGGGTATTGGCGGTATGCGTATAGCATTTGAACGCGCCGGCGGTCACTGTGTATATTCCAATGAATGGAATAAATACAGCCAGGAAACATATTTCGCCAATTTTGGGGAGCAGCCCGATGGAGACATTACCAAAGTAAATGCTGCCGATATACCTGACCATGATATTCTTGTAGCAGGTTTCCCCTGTCAGCCGTTTTCTATCGCGGGTGTATCCAAGAAGCAGAGTTTGGGTCGGGCGACAGGTTTTGAGGACAAAACACAGGGAACTCTGTTTTTTGATGTATGCAGGATTTTGAAGGCAAAGCGGCCAAAAGCCTTTATGCTTGAGAATGTAAAAAATCTATGCAGCCACGATAAAGGCCGCACATTCAAGGTGATTCAGGAATCTCTTGCTGAGCTTAACTATAAAATATTTTTCCGTATTCTGGATGGAAAAAACTATGTTCCTCAGCACCGAGAGCGTATTGTGATTATTGGATTTGACATGGAGCGATATGGCAAGGATGTTGAGTTTGATTTCGATCTGCCCCTGCCTGAAAAAGCTCCTGTAATAAGAGACATTCTTGAACCCGATGTAAGTGACAAGTATACTCTCTCTGATAAACTGTGGGCGTATCTTCAGAATTATGCTGCCAAGCATAAGGCTGCAGGTAACGGATTCGGGTATGGAATTGCACCGCTTGACGGTATCAGCCGCACCATCAGTGCCAGATATTATAAAGACGGGTCTGAAATTCTGATCGCGCAGGAGGGTAAAAATCCCAGAAGGCTAACACCAAGAGAATGTGCCCGTCTCCAAGGCTTCCCGGACAGCTTCAAAATTCCCGTCTCGGATACCCAGGCGTATAAACAGTTCGGCAATTCTGTTGTCGTACCTTTAATGGCTGAGGTTGCAAAGCTTGTCGTAAAAAAACTGGAAGAAATGGATTCTGCCATGAATTCTCATAAAGTTGAAGGGATGGTGGGTTAAAATGATGGAAGGATACGCAATTCAGGCAATACAGGCAGTTCTGAGTAGTCAAATGGCTTACTGCAAATTTCTTTCGGCAAATGATACCGGCTTAACTGGAGGACATCAGGCAGGAATCTATATTTCGAAGCCATCAATCCCCATTCTCTTTGATGAACCGGGCATTAAAGGAGCAAACAAGGAAAAATGGGTAAAAGTTAAGTGGCAGGATGATATTGAAACAGATACTCGTTTTATTTACTACGGTCAGGGCACACGAAACGAATATCGAATTACGAATTTTGGACGAGGTTTTCCTTTCCTGCGGCCAGAGTATACGGGCGCTCTTTTTGTATTTACAAAATGTGATGCCGAGGACTATCAGGCATTTGTACTGAACTCTGAAGAAGACATCGACCAGTTCCTTGATGCGTTCGGTATCAGTCCGACAGAAACAAACCGACTGATCGATGCTGGACAGGTACAGGATGAAACTCAGGAACGGATTGCTATTCAGGAATTCATTGCAGGATTGACAGTAGATTTCCCAATTTCGGAGGATATGTCCGCAGCAGCCCGTGACATACAGAATCGTGTATATGATCATCTTGAATATATCCGCACAAATCCTGACCGCAAGATCATCGACTGGACAAATACAGAGTATGCACTTTTTCGTGCAATCGAACACGCCCGATACGGAGATGCAATTGCGCGTGGATTTGCATCCGTAGACGAATTTATCACGATGGCCAATATGGTTCTGAACCGCAGGAAAAGTCGAGCAGGAAAGAGCTTGGAACATCATCTGTCTGCAATTTTTGACGGCAATGAAATTATATACACCGCACAGGCTGTTACAGAGGGCAACAAGAAACCGGACTTTATCTTCCCGTCGCAGGCATCGTATCATGACATGACCTTCCCGACAGACAAGCTAATCTCTCTGGCTGCCAAAACGACCTGCAAGGATCGCTGGCGTCAGATTATCAACGAAGCCGATCGTTTGCGCGACAGACCCAAATATCTCTGTACGCTTCAGCAGGGAATTTCCCCGGCACAGATGGATGAAATGCAAAGTGAGAATGTTATTCTTGTTGTTCCAAGACAATACATTACGACCTATCCTGCAGATCGACAGGATAGAATATGGACGCTTTCAAAGTTCGTTTCCTATGTACGCGAGGTCGAAGGACTCTGATGGCGGATATCGTTTCTCCAGAAAAGCGCAGTCAGAATATGTCTGCGATACGATCAAAAAACACGAAGCCTGAAGTGTATCTGCGAAAGCTGCTGTTTGCACAGGGATATCGTTACCGGATTGCAGACAAGTCTGTTCCAGGCCATCCTGATATTTTTCTGCGTAAATACAATACTGCGGTTTTCGTCAATGGCTGCTTCTGGCATCGTCACTCAGGTTGCAAATATGCATATATGCCAAAGAGCCGCGTGGACTTTTGGCAGAAGAAGTTTGATGACAATGTCCGAAGGGATGCTGCAGTGAAAGCGGAATTGCTGGAGCGTGGCATTAAGTGTCTGATTGTATGGGAATGTACTATTAAGCAGATGATGAAAAATCCAGGAATAGAAAAAACAATTATACAACGGTGTGTGGATTTTTTATATTCAACTAATCTCTGGATGGAGTTGTGAGTCTGTTTTAGAAGATTTGAGCTTCACGGCAGTTGGCAAAGATAGGAGGTTGAAAATGAGAATAGATTTGCGGACGCCAGAAGTCCACGATATGACCGATGATACTGTTGAGCTTGTTTCTACATCTTCTGTCACCGCCACTGCTTCCCCAATCGTTTTAAATCAAACAGATATGCTCAGGTTCAAATTTTTGCCAACACTGGTCAAAAACGAAAAAGAACCTCACAAATCTGTATCAGGGAAGCTTCTTTACGAAAAGAAGCGTAAAAGTGGAGATGCTTTTCCGAGTGATGGTAATGCTTCTGCTGAAAGAGTATCACGAGGCTCAGTTAAGGTTGGAGACTGGATGGAGTTTCAGCTTGATACCAGTGAAACTTATGAGCTATATATTGGATTAAAGCGGCTTTACGACCTGTTTGATGATGTGGGTGAAATTCCATATGGTTCAGCAACCTTTACGAGAGTAGACAGTAGTTTTCGGCAATTTCTCTCAATTATTCAAAATGATCCCTCCGCAGCACGAATGATTGGAAATGAGGAAAACTATGACCTTGTCAAAATTTTGCTTCGTCTTATTACTCAGACGAGTTCACTTGAGTCTTTGAAAAGAAGCCTTTCTGAGTTACAAGATGAGAACTTGCAGCATTTGACAGCGTCTCTGAACATTGAAAAGCTCAAACGAATTGCAGTGCTTATGGAGAGCAACCTTGATAATGATAATGAGGAATTTTGGCAAACTACAGTGTTCAAAGAGAATCAATGGGTCTTGGCACAGATATTTGCATGTCCATGTACTATTTTTGCAGATAAAGCTTATGTTGGGGGTAAAGGCATTAACAATAGCGGTGGAAATTTGTGTGACTTCATTTATCAAAATAGGCTATCTCAAAATGTCGCACTGATTGAAATAAAAACTCCCTGTACAGATATTATTGGAAATTCATATCGGGGAACCTTTAGCTTCAGCTATGAACTGAGCGGAGCCATTAATCAAGTGCTGAACTACAGAGATAAAATCACAAAAGAATATTACTCTCTGTGCCATCAAGGAAATGAATCATTTGAAGTATTGTCTCCGAAATGTGTTGTGATTATTGGGAAAATGTCATCAATGACCACTAATCAGATTGCCGCTTTTGAAAATTTCCGCAATAGCCTAAACAATATATTGGTATTGACCTTTGATGAACTTTACCAGCACATTATCGATCTGATCACAATTCTTGCAGAGGATAATTCTTCTCAGCAAGTTGAGACAGAGCATATGGTGCAAGAGTATTCGGAGGAACTACCTTTTTAGTGTTTAGTTGATAGCACAGAACTGATAGTTTTTTGATAGCAGAATTTCGGATAGACTGTAGGATAAGGATAATCTGTATCAAATAAAACCACAACGAATGAAATCCTCTATACAAAAAAGTTTAGAAATGGATTTAACTCGGCGAGTGGGAGTGAGCTTATACAAAATGTTCGCTAAGATTTTATCAGACATCAATCAGCCCTATTATAAAGAGAACTTTCCCAATGACGGTCAACGCTTTGTTGCGTGGTATCTTCGTAATATTCATAACCTTGATACCCACGAGACAAAAGACTGTATCACAGACGGTGCAGGGGACAAGCAGATCGATGCTGTTTATATCGACAACCAGTCGAGTACAGTCTTTATTATACAGGGAAAATTTTATGGCGGGGATACGATAGACGCAGAACCTCTCCGGGAAGTTCTTTCTTCGTGGATTCAAATACAGGACTTGGCGAGGCTTCAAGATGGCGCAAATCAAAAGCTGAAAATAAAGGTCAATGAAATAGCAACCGCACTTGAGGACGACTATGAAGTATGTTTTGAACTGATTACGACATCTGCATTGACAAATTCTGCACAGCACGATCTTGAGATATTCCAAAGAGAGCTGGCAGACGATGAAACCTTTGCGGCCAATCTTGTAGTCGTTGATAACGAGACGCTTAAATTCAAGTATGATGAGGCGTTGAACAGGAATCGCCCCTATATCAATCATGAGTTTCAGCTTGAAGAAGGAAAGTATATGGAATTGATGATTGATGGAACGAAAGCTGTTATTGCAGCGCTTTCTTTAAGAGATTGTGTGAAGATTCCAGGAATCAAAGATGGCAGCTTGTTCAGGAAAAATGTTCGCCAGTCACTGGGAGCGGGCAACAAAGTTAATAAGGGAATCGCCAGAACGATTAAGAATAATGCTGGAGATTTTTTCTTTCTGCATAATGGAATCACGGCGATATGTTCGCATTTATCCATTCATGATGGGATTCTTTCCGCAAAGGAGCTTAATGTTGTAAACGGTTGTCAATCACTTAGCACAATTTTTGGCTGTAGTGAATCGGCAAAAAAGGCAGACAATGCCTACATAATGTTTCGCTTTTATGAAATCAGTGATACGGAGAGAGCGGATAATATTAGCACTTCGACAAACAGTCAAAGTGCGGTAAAGGCTCGAGATTTACGAAGCAATGATAAAGCGGTATTAGCGTTGAAAAAAGCATATGAGCAATTCTATACAGATGGCTACTTCGTAACCAAGCGGGGGGAGAAAGTAGATACGGTCAGATATAATACGGCCCATATCGTTAATTTGACGGATTTGGGCAAACAGCTCATTGCGTGGCACTCACAGCGTCCCAACCTTTCTTATGGTGAAACAAAAATATTCGATAAATACTTTGATCAGCTATTTCGCCGTGAGTATTCGCCGGAAAATGTGCAGGCGTTGAATGTTATGTTTAGCACACTGTATGCAAAATGGGATAAAGACAATCCTATGGGGTTGAATGAAACCCTGCTTGCGATGAAGGCCTATGCGCCGTATCACCAGCTGTATGCGATCTCGGTAATTATTTGTGAAATAAACAAAATGAATGATTCTGTGCCCAGCCCGTCTGCGGTATTACAAAAACTAAAAGCGGCTGACTTGTTGGATACCGTGGTCGAAACTGCTGGAATTTGCTTGAATATGGCTTTAGAAGCGGCCTCTTCAGAAGCTTTGGATAACGGAAAGATGTTTGTGCCGCAAAACTGGATTAAGTCAAAAACTTCTTTGAAAGACCTTAGAATGTCAATTAAGCAATACCTGGCCTCATTGAGAATTTCATCAAAACAATTTCTAAACCAACTAAATACTGCTTTAGAAATGAGCAAAGAAGATTTTAGTTCAAGATGGACAGCGGATTGATGTCCGGTTGTGGCAACGCTATAGCAGCAAAAATTCAGATAGCCCATGATGTCTGGATAATGAGAAGAATCAGAATAATGTTTTACAAATACTCCAAACAAAACAGTTTAGGATTGCTTCGTGGGGAGCGAGTGGGAATAAGTAATAAACCCCGGAAATACGCTGTTTAAGCGCATTTCCGGGGTTTTACTAATTAGCGGGCGCATTTTAAGCGTCTGTGATATTGGATGATTATAATTCTGAAAAATTTTTTCAAAAAATGGAAAACACCTATTGACTTATGGAGGCCTTTAATGATAGTATTAGGGAGGCCCTAAATTGGAGGTGATGATTCTGGGTACAAAAAAACTGGGGCGTCCAACGGATAATCCAAAGCCGTACCGCATGACCCTTAAGTATGATGAAGAGTGTAAGCAGATATTAGAAGAATACTGCAAACAAGAAAACGTCAATAAAATGGAAGCAGGCCGGCGTGGGATTAAGAAGTTAAAAGATGACCTCAAAAAATGAAAGGAAGTGGCTCAACACTCCACAAAAGTTCCAGCCACTTCCAGTACGGCAACTGTCTGAAAGACAATTACAGCGTAAATATTATACCATACGCTGTGGCTGCTTTCAAGGGTTGTACGATTTTTGAAAGGAAAATAAAGCTATGCGTACAAAGGAAGAGTTTGAGTTTATCATGGACCAGCTGCTGGAGGAGGCGGTAAAGTCGTTTAAGAGCACAAGGCAATATGCCCTGCTACAGGAAAAGATGGAGCAGATGGAACAGGATTGCGAGGCGATGTTCCAGACGGATGAAAAAGCGTTTGCGCTTGAATGCTTTGACTTTATCAGGTCTGCGGACGGGCAGGAGGAGTCCCATGTTTATCGCCAGGCCTTTCGGGATTGCGTTTTGGTTTTGAAATGGATGGGGGTTCTGGCCTGAAGCGCCGGTTGAGCATATACGGGCCCCGTAGAAAGACATCCCCCAAGCGCCTTGCTTGGGGGATGTCTTAACGGTAAATACCGTAGCGGTGTGCCGCTTGATACATAGCAAGGGCATTTTCGGTCGGCGTATTATCCTGAATGGCATGGGTTGGTGAGAAATGATAGCCGTAGCCGTCCATCATGATTTCCAGGGTTTCGCGGCAGACTGCCTCCGTTGCCTGGGCGGTTCCGTAGGCCAGCGGGCCGGCGGTGGAGATACAGCCGTGGAAGGAGAGCCGTCCGCCGAAGTGCTCTTTCAGGTAGGCGGGGGCCATATTGACAGCCTCGGGCTGGAGCGTATCAACCGCGTTGATGCCCATTTCAATAAAATCCTCATAGGCCCAGCTTGAGCTGCCGCAGGTATGAATCATTACCGGGAGGCCGTAGGCCTTGCCCAGGTCGATGTAGCGCTGGTGAATGGGGCGAAAGACCTTTCTGTACAGTTCCAGGCTGATCATCGGCGCGATCTGGCTGCCCAGATCCTCGCCTATCCACAAAAAGGAAATGTCCTTGGCGTGCTTGTCGAGAATACGCTCAATTACACCAATCTCCATGTCATTGCGCCTATGAATATAATGCAGGGTGGGCTCGTGCTCCGTATATAGATTGACCAGCGTGTCCTCCATACCCATGACGCGCCCGGTGGCATTGATGATGTCGCAGGTGCCGGCATTGCCGACGTAGAGGGCATAGCCGCGATATTTTTCCACTGCGGCATCGGCAACGCTGAAGTCAAAGTCATCGGGAGAGGGTACAGGAAAGTTCTCAATTTTTTCGTCGTCCGCTTCCTGCAGGGGAAAATCACAAAAATCCCAGTAACCGCCTGTTTCGTGCTCTACCCAACGCATGTTGCAGCCATAGACCGGGTCGGTCATGCGGTTGGGCAGCGCGGGGAAAAGGTTCGGCCCAATATAGGGCGCCGAAATGGCCCGGTAATCCACGCCGAGCGCGCAGAGCAGCTCGTCGCCGTCCTTGGCGCCGACTGCTTCCATCAAGCGTTGGTTAATGGCGGCGTTAGCCATATAGTCTATGGGGACGCGGTCTGTTTTCTCCATTGCGAAGGTTCTTTCAACCCGTTCGCGGCTGCTCATGGTTTCATGAGCCTTTTCGATCATTGCCATCCTAAAACTCCTCCTCTGGATTGAATTGGCTATTGAACTTTTCCGACACATGTTGTACATTCATATTAGCACGTAAATGAAGTATTTTCGCTGGATAATTAAAACAAAAATTAGGACTTTCCGAACCGAAGGAGCGTCATGATGAATCCGATATTCCACCAGGTGCTGTCTCTGGACGAAATCGATCCGCGCGTCAATTATATGAATATTATTCAGTGCGAGCCCAACGGTGTTTATGGCCCGCGCATGATTTATGACTACCATTTTATGTATGTCATGCGGGGAAAGGGGGAGATCGAAATCAACGGGACGGCTTATCATGCCGGTGAGGGAGACCTTTTTTTTAATGAACCCGGTGTGGTGCATAACATTTTACCAGACCCGTCCGATCCCTTCTTACTCAATGGGCTGCACTTTACTTTTTTGCCGCATGAAAAGCTGCCCTATCCAATTGGCCCCCTGGAGGTGTCGCTCTTCCGCCGGGAGCAAATTGTGGAAAGGGTATCGTTCAAGGACTTTAGCGGGTTCCCAAACCATATTGACTGCCGTGAGGACGTACAGGTCGGAGAGAAGCTGCTGGCAGTCACTAGGGAATACGAGGAACAGAAGCGCTACTGTAAAACGCGGATCGACGGGCTTTTGAAGGCCTGGCTTGCCTATGTAGCGCAATTGGTTGAAGTTGGCGGAAAGGCACAGCCTGAGGCGAGGACAAAGCAATCGCTGCGGGGTGTCATAGACTTTATTCATGCGCATTATAATGAACCGTTGACCTATGAGATGTTGGGGCAGCAGTTTTCCTTTCATCCCAACTATATCAACCGCATGCTTCGCGCCTGGTCTGGCTATTCGTTACACCAATACGTCCTCAATTTGCGCATGAAAAAGGCGTTGGATATGCTGGTTTATACCTCGGTCCCGCTGGGCAATATCGCCGCGCTGGTGGGCTATGAGGATGTCAGCTATTTTACCCGGATTTTTAAAAAGAAAATGGGCTGTACCCCCGGTCAGGTTCGGAAAAACACGATCCCCTGGTAAAAGCAGGCCGCCCGCGTATAAATTTTTTATAATTTATACGCGGGCGGCTTTTATAACCCGGGGTTACGGCAGCAGAAATAAATCGTTCAGCAGGGTTCGCCCGGTCTCTGTTTGAAAGATATGCTCGCAGGCGGATTGAATTTGCTCAGTAGACATTGAACTTTCCCAGGCGTTAACCAGGAAATCGGCCTCGAGTAAAATTTGATAATCCATCCCGTCTATGCCGCTGTAGGTATGGTGGTGGGCAATCAGGTAACAGACCCGCTCAATGACGGGCTCCGGGTAACGAAGGCGCCGGAGTATTTCACGTGCGGGTGCGGGTCCTTCCTTTTCCTGGTAAGAGCCCGCGCAGGAGTTATACTTCTCTAAAGCAGGCTTAATGCCAATGTCATGGAGAATGGCCGCTGTTTCCAGGATGAATTGCGTGGTATCCTCCAGATATTCGCCTTCACCGATGGTCTTGGCGTAGGCATAAACCTTCATAAAATGGTTGATACGCTGTGCGTCATGGCGGTCAAAGGCGGCTGCGGCAGCGATAAGCGGGGTATTGCTGCGCTGAGTGGCCGGGCGCCGCAGGACATAGCGCTCAATGGCGTGGGCAACACCATCCTGTTCGTTGCTCAACGTTTGAAAACGGGCGGTTCGCCGGGCAAGGGGACTGGCATTTCGCATGGCGAACGACCACCCTGCGGCCTCCAGCATGGCCAGGTCGTTGTCACTGTCGCCAATTGCCATGGCGTCCTCCAGGGGAATATCCAGGAACCGGCAGAGATGTTTCAAGGCATCGCCTTTGGTTGCGGTTGCGGAATTAATTTCTATACTGGTATCAAAAACAATGAACGATATCCCACGGATTGCTTCCAGCCCACTCAGAATAGCGGCGCGGTTGGCGGGGTCAATACAAACCAGATTAATTTTTTCAATACATTTTCCTTCCATCGCAGCGGCAAGGTTGTCGACAGGCGTCAGGTGGTCTAATATAACTTGATTTAGCTTTTCGCCGCTGGCGCGGAGAATGTCGAGGTGCCCGCTCTGAATCAGGGGCTTTCCGCCATAGTAAACCTCGGGAACCGCCTTGCAGGCCGTCAGCAGCCGTAGCAGCTGACGGGAGGGCTCTTCCGAGATGGCATTGTGGTAAATAGTTTCTCCGGTGTGAATGTTCACTACGGAAGCCCCGTTGGAGGTCAATGCGTAGTTGATTCCTCGCAACTGCCGGAAGGCCCGCGGAAGAATAGAGAGAACCCGCCCGCTTGCGGGTACAACCTCGATTCCCTGGTCAATGGCAGCCTGCACTGTTTTCAGCGTGCGCGGTGTGATGGTGGTATGGTCGTTTAACAGGACCGTCCCGTCCATATCTAACGCGATCAGTTTTATATTCATCCAGCTTGCCCCTTTCTTAAACCGGCGATACAGTTGTTTATTATTAGTATAAAGAAAAAAAGAAGAGCCATTATGCTGTTAAAGAATTATCATTTTTCTTTGAGCAGAGAGACAAGATTAAGTACGTTTACGCTAAATATTTGTCTATTTCTTTATTTGCCTTTTGCAAATAGATGCGTTATGATAAAGAAGGCACGGACGGTGCTCAGATGTTAAAAGGAGGAGTTGTATGGGGTGTTCATACCAATTTGACCATTGCTTTCAAAAAGGAAAGCGGAATTTGATTACAGACGTTCCCGGTGTGCGGGTGGGGCATAAAACGCTGGCGCACGGCGAGGTGCAGACGGGCGTTACAGCGATATTGCCCCATGGGGGCAATATGTTCCGTGAAAAGGTCATGGCTGCGGTCCATGTCATCAATGGTTTTGGCAAAAGCGTTGGAACCGTGCAGGTTGAGGAGCTGGGCACACTGGAAACCCCTATCCTTTTGACCAATACGCATAGTGTGGGGACGGTTGCCGCTGCTCTGACCCGCTATATGCAGCAGCAGAATCCGCAGATTGGGCGGGAAGCCAGCACGGTAAACCCCGTGGTGATGGAGTGCAACGATGGCTTTTTAAATGATATCCGCGGCATGCATGTGACAGAGCAGGATGCGCAGGACGCCATTGAGGATGCACGGGAGCAGTTTGAAGAGGGGGCAGTCGGCGCAGGCCGGGGTATGAGCTGCTACCATATCAAGGGAGGCATAGGTTCTTCGTCCCGCATTTTAACGCTCGATGGGCATGATTACACCATTGGAGCGTTGGTGCTCTCAAACTTTGGAAGGCTGGAGGATATGATTCTGGCAGGGAAGCCTATAGGCCGAAAATTGGCAGAGGCGGCGGCTCAGGAAGAAGAGCGGGACAAGGGCTCTATTATTGTAGTGTTGGCGACCGACGTTCCCATGATAGACCGTCAGGTTAAACGGATGTGCAAGCGTGCGGTCGTTGGTATTACCCGCACGGGCGGTTATACGGGGCACGGCAGCGGCGAAATTGCCATTGGTTTTACAACAGCGAACCGGATCCCACATTTTAATACGGCGCAGACCTTTGATGTGCGTATGCTGGCGGAGGATGAGATGGAGAATGTTTTTCGCGCCGCAGCCAGTGCGGTAGAGGAGGCCATCATCAGCTCCATGCTGCATGCGCCTGCGCTGATTGGGCGGGACGGCCACTACCGGGCCAGTCTGAGCGAGCTGCTGAAGAAAATCGGGGAAAAGGGATAAAATAAAGTACCGGAGTTATGCCAGACAGGCGGCTCCGGTACTTTATTTGTAAATGCTCCAACCACGGCGGCTTTTTGCCAAAAGCATGCTTGGCGGGGCAATGGATTTCTTTGCAGTTACCCTATTTAATGCCTACACGCATGCGGTAGCAAAAACCAATCATAAATTCGCGGTTATTAAAAATTGCTTGTATTTTCTTTTCAAATAACTCGATGTCTGCTTCGATCAGGCTGGGCTGTGTCTTTAAGATGGTTTGTAATCCGCCTTGGCTGAGCGCAAGGCCAATGAACCTGTTGGCATCGCCCTTTTCTTGGTTTAAAAAGACGATTTCCCGGCAATAGCGAAAATAGCCGCTGTTTTTTATATTGGATAAGTGTTCGTTTTTATCCCAGCGGCGAAAGCTCTCCTTTATACGTGCATGCTCACTTTCAATGTGATGGACCTTTGACATGAGTTCGCAGTATGCGCTTTCAGCACGCCAATCGCAGACCGGCGGCCAGTCGCAGTCAATGGTGGCGAACACGCCGCCCGGCTTTAAAATACGATTTACCTCCGCGAGGGTTGACTGGGGCTCCATCCAATGAAAGGACTGTGAACAGACGACAATATCGGCGGTATCTTCCGGTAACGTGGTGTGGTCCGAAAACGCCTGGATAAACGAAATATTTTCCGCTTCCTTATGCCTGGCGGTTGCCAGCATATCATCGCTTGGTTCAATGCCGATTATGCGTTCGCTTTTGTCCTTCCAGACAATGGTCGACAGCCCTGTTCCGCAGCCTAAGTCGACAGTGGTACTGGGCTTTTTACCGAAGTAATCAACGAGTATGCCGCAGGCTGCTGCCGGGACGGAGGGGCGAACATTTTCATAAAGGCCCGCAAACCCCAGAAACCTGCTCGCATTGATTTTATCGTTCATATCGATTCACCACCTGAGCTTTATCTTATCATACACAAGGGTGAAAGACAAGCCGGAGTTTTAAAATATAAGAGGCCCGCTCCATCGTTCCGGCAGCCTCTACTGAGGCCGCGCAGGAACAGGAAGCGGGCTCCGTTTTCTCAGGTTTTTAGCGCTTTTACCGCTTGCTTTAGCCGGTTGGACATAAGGGCCTGTCAGCCTATTTCGCTGAATACATAGTTCATGCGTCCATAGGGAGCGACATCCCCGTCCTCATAGAAGGTCCAAATATCCAGTTCTTCCTGGTAATTGTCCGCCCATTTGAACTGTATGTTAATTGTGCTGGAAGCAAGGCCCAGAGAGCTGCGCGGGACGGCAAGCATCAGCTTGTTGCCTTCCGCCTTCATATCTACGGCTGCGGCCTTTGTCCAGCCCGTGCCGTTGTATTTTTCCAAAACGGCCTTGCCGTTTTCGGGAGCGACCCGGTTCAGCACATAATCATAGCCCTTCCAGTTTTTGTTTTGGCTGTTGCCGGTGTTAATGAACAGAGTCATCCAGTGATTGCCGACGGGGGCTGTTAAATTGCTGACGGTATCCACATAGAAGTAAAGCTTATCGGAATCCCGGGCAACCTTCATGTTTTGAATATCATTCCGGCCTGTTGTATTGACATAGGAGATATTGCCAAAGCCTTTGGTATTGCGGCTGCCGATATCATTGACATAATCCTGGTATTGGGCCGTGACTTTGGGGCTATCCCACTGGGCGAAGCTGCCGCTGATGTCAATGGTATAATTTTCGCCGGCATCCACACCGGGGTCCGTTCCCTTATAGCGCCGGATGTAATCGATCATCTGCATATAATAGTTGTCTCCATGGCCGCCCTTCATGGGTTCGGCGTCCCGGCTGGTATTTTGGTCGGCGCAGTCGACAAAGACAATCGGCTGGCCAGCGGCGCCAGGCTGGCGCTGAGCAACCCACTCATTCCAGCCGGTAATAAAGATCATTTCAGGATCCTGTTCTAGTGCATATTCCCACTGTTCGGCGAAGTTATAGCCCATGTTGACGGCGCCGTTTGAGAGGTCGTTGGCGCCATTATGCCAGCTTCTGGAGTGGTCGTTGCCGCCGTACCAAGCTGTGCTGCTGAAGCGGATGGTATTACAATGCTGGGCAATAGAGACATTCATGACTTCATGGCGTCCATATTTCCCATAGACGGCGTTGCCGGTAAACATCCGGTCAAATTCCATCCATGGGTATCCATCCGCCTTGTAGCCCTCGTTGGGCCACTGGGCCTCCTTGATGCGGAAAAAATTGCGAGCTTCGTTGGAGAGCGCCGAGTCACTTGAGTTTCCAATAATCATCGGCTTGCTTTCCCAGCGGAACCAAAGATGAGCGTATTCCGGATGCGCCTTGTAAATTTCATTGTAAATACGATTCATAGTATCGCCTGAGGAGGAATTGGTATAAAACGCTACCTGCGGAACATCCCAGCCATCCCCGGCATACTCGTCCAGAATCGCCATCAGCTTCAGGGCCTGGGACGTATAGGTGAACGCGTTGGTAGTGTCAAAGACCAGGTAGTCTACATCTGCGTCGGTCAGCATCTGAACATGCTTGCGCATGACCCATTCATCATCGGAGGTGTAATAGCCGAAGAGCGGCTCTCCCCAGAAGTGATGAGCGCCTACCGGTCCGCCGCCCAGCTCCATCCATTTAGCCTCGGAGGTGAGGGCATTCCGGTTGGCTGCGACGATTTTGCTGTTATCATAGGGGCCGCCGTCGCCATGCTGCCCTTGCCACAGGAAGTAAAATAGGCCGACATAACGGTCTTTTTTGGTGTTGCCGGCGGTATCGTTCATCGGCAGTTCCCTCCCGAGGTCATCGATTGCCGCAGTGGAGCCGTTGACTGCCGAATGCGTCTGCTTCGGGAGTGTCTGGTAGGCCTCGGCATCAGCCCGCGTTTTAAAAAGCGCCATATATTTTAGGTCGTAGGTGTCGCCCTTAACGCTGGGCCCCTTTATGGGGTTCAAACGGAACATGTCAATTTTTCCGGTAAATTCCGGGTTTGTAATTTTTACAATCTGTTCATGCCATTGGCCATCGTTTTGAATGCTGAAATTTTGACTGCGGCTCTCTGCCAGGTTGGAGCCATCGTGAGACCAGAATAGGCGGGCAAAGTTCCCGCTGCTGGTTGTCCGGTAACACAGCTTGACAAAGCGGTAGGTGGAGTCGAACTGTTGATTAGCCGGCAGATTTGCGACAAAGAAGGGGTCCTCCGCAGACTGGCTGGTGAAGCGCCAGTAACCCTCCGGTGTGTACTGGTAGGTCATATTATCCGAGTAGTACAGGCCGGTGCCGGAGCTCGCAGAGGGCTTCATAATCGACGAGTCGGTAAAATCATAGTAGATGGGGGCATGGCTGAGCTGGTAGGCTTCTGCCTCCTGCCGGGTTTTAAAAAGCGCGATATATTGCAGGTCGTAGGTTTGATTTTTTACATTTCCACCTTTAAAGGGGTTCAAGCGGAAAATATCAATATTCCCGGTATATTCCGGATTGGATATCTCGATAATCTGTTCATGCCATTGCCCGTCATTCAGAATATTGAAATTTTGGCTGCGGCTTTCACCCAAGTCGGAGCCGTCATGAGACCAAAGAATCCTGCCGTAGGTGCCGGTGCTTTCTGTACGATAACGAATTTTAACATATTTGTAGGCTGCGCTGAACTGTCTGTTTTGGGGCAGTAACGCAACAAGCCATGGATCTTCCGCCGACTGGCTGGTAAGGCGCCAGTAGCCATCGTCCATGTAGGTATAGGTCATATTATCCTCTGTGCTGTAAAACAGGCCCGTATCCCATTTGGGTGGAAATTTCATCATGCCGTTTTCTGTGAAATCGAATAAAACATAATCGGTTGACTGCGCGGCAGCCTCCACACCCTGAGGCGCTGAAAGGGGAACCGTTCCGAGCACGAACGCCAGGAAAACAAAGAGTGAAACAAATTGACTAATTTTCTTTACCCTTTTCATAAAAGTTCCTCCAATTTTCCGCTGTTAAAACAGCTGTTAAGCATGCCTATATTTTCCCGCAATATTTGACTAAAAACCGAAAATGATCCTCCTTCCATTTTAGATTCAATCAAGCTGTACGGTTTGATTGTGAATAAAATACACTATCAGTATAAAATCGTTTATTTTATTTGTCAAACATTATCATATGAGGAAAAAGTACAGATACCGCTATTTTTCAACATAATAAGACGCAGTATTTTTGAACCCTTTCTTTTTAAATGTTTAACCCGCAAATTTCGACTGGATTTGCACAGTGCTTTGAGCCCCAGGGGCAAACCGTCAAATGAGGCGCGCATAAAACTAGAGGCTGTGCCAAACCTTCACCGCCGGCTTTTGTGAGCCGAACAAACGTGTTAGCTCTGTGAGCCAAAACGATTTTTATTGACAATACAACGTCTCAATGCTATAACCTAAGCAAAGCCAACCGGTGAGTGGGTTTAGATGATTGAGCGGAGGAGTATTTTTATGGAGCAGAAGATTAAGGTGGATTTTACTAAACAAACGGGAAAGATTAAGCCCATGCATGCGGTGAACAATGTTCCCTGCATGCCCTATGACACCCATGAAAACAATTTGTTTGCCAAGCTTCAGGAAGCCGGGGTTCCATATGGAAGGCTGCATGATACCGGCGGACGGTTTGGCGGGGCGCATTTTGTGGATATTGAAAATATCTTTCCGGATTTTGACGCGGATGAGACAGAACCGGCCTCCTATGACTTTGCCTTTACAGACCGGCTCTTGGAGGAAATGGTTAAATATGGGATAGAGCCCTTTTTCCGTCTGGGCGCGACTATTGAAAACTTCCACTTTTTAAGGGCCTACCACATCTATCCGCCGAAGGACTTCCATAAATGGGCCCGCATTTGTGCGGGTATTGTCCGCCATTATAATGAGGGTTGGGCCGGCGGCTACCACTTTGGCATCCGGTACTGGGAAATTTGGAATGAACCGGACAACACGCCGGATGTGGAGGATAATCCCATGTGGAAGGGAACGCCGGAGCAATTCTTTGAAATGTATGATATTACCGCCAGGCATTTGAAGGCACTGTTCCCCAGCATTCGGGTGGGCGGTTACGGTTCCTGCGGTTTTTATGCCATCAATACCGACAGCTTTATCAGAGATGCGCATTCCAGCCCCAGGGTCGGCTATTTTATAGACTTTATGGATCGTTTTCTGGAGTATTGCCAAAAAAATGGCACTGTGCTAGATTTCTTTTCCTGGCATAGTTATGCAGATGTGGAGGATAATGTGCGCTATGCCGCCTATGCGAGAAAAAAGCTGGAGCAGTACGGCTATGGCGGCGTGGAAATATTCCTGAATGAATGGAACCCGGGCATTGCGGAAAAGGGGCGCCTGCGGGACGCCGCCAATATCGCGGCGGGGATGTGCGCGCTGCAAAAGACCTCCACGGATATGTGCATGTATTACGATGCTCAAATCACTTCCACCTATTGCGGCCTGTTCAATTTTACTACGCATGATGTCTATAAAGCGTATTATGCCTTTTTCGGTTTTCATAAGCTCTACCAGCTTAGCAATGAAGCTTTCAGCGAGACGGGCGCGGAGAACGTTTATGTATGTGCGGCGGTAGATGGTTTCAAAGGCGGTGTCCTGCTGGTGAATAGAAATATGGAGGAATGCAGGTTTAGTTTGGCGGTCAAAGGCGCGAACCCTGACGAAGCTGTGTGTTATGCAGTGGACGAAGCGCACGACTTTGAACGAATTTCCTGGCCGGGCAGCACGATTACCATGCAGGGAAATGCGTTGTGGTATGTAGAATTTAAGGTAAAGGAATCCTGAAAATGGTAAAAGCAGGTCGAAAATGATTGCGGCAAGACTTTTCATTTAAGCGATGGGCCGTGGCCCTGCCTTGTTAAACTTCAGTTCAATCCACTGCTTGTGTGTGGAAAAGAGAGAATAAATATGTTATAATGAATCCAATACACGGATCGCAAAATATTTTACTAATTTTTTCAGGAGGATATTGCATGGCCTTATCTGCCGTATTATTTGACCTGGATGGGACGCTCATTGATACCTCGCCGGGAATTTTTAAGTGTGTTAACAAGACCTTGGAAGAGATGCATTTTCCGACCTTGGGTGAGGAGCTTCTGGGCAGATATGTGGGGCCGCCGATTTACGACGCTTTCCGGTCGGTTTCGGGCCTGGCGGCTGCGGATGCACAGGAAGCGGAGCGGCGCTACCGTAAGGAATACGCCGTCACCGGCGTCCATGAGGTACGGTTTTACCCGGGAATACGCGAATTGGTCGCTCTGCTGCATGCGGAGGGAGTCAAGCTGGGCGTCAGCACCCTAAAAAGAGAGAATATGGCATTGATTGGCCTGCGGGAGTTTGGCGTGCTGGAATATTTTGACTGTGTGACTGGTACGCAAGAAGGAACAAAACGGACAAAGGCGGATATTATACGCCTTACGCTGGAGCAGTTGGGCGGTATACGCCCGGAAGAGGCAGTGCTGATTGGCGACACTTCTTATGACGCTGTGGGGGCGCAGGAAGCAGGTGTGAAGTTTATGGCCGTCAGCTTTGGGTTTGGCTTTAAAAATGAGAAGGATTTAGCGGGCTATCCCAATATCGGCCTGGCACATTCCGCGGAAGAGGCGGCCCTGCTGCTGCGGCGGAATGGACTTGCCCAGGCGCTGATATAAGCCGCGGATTACGGCGGTCTATGTGATTTGGCTACAAACAAAGGCGATACGGAAAGTCACCTTTCTGCATCGCCTTTGTTCATGTCTTTAAGTTTTTTGAAGACGGCGCAAAGACTTCCCGGTAAGTGTATGAGGGGGTGCCAGGCGCGGCAGGAAAATGTCCGCAAAACCATAGAATGCGCATTTCAAGAGCGGAACAAGACCGCAAAGGCTTATATGGTTGCAGTATAACGGGTTTACTGCCCGCTCCGCGGGCAACGCGTGGAAGCTTGCTTGGCGCTGTGCTTTTGAGATAGCTTTTAACAGGGAAGCCGCCGGTTGTTCATTAATATAAAAATAATCCTGCAACCCCGGTAAGCAGCATGGCGGGAATAGGACTGATTTTTTTTCGGTGCAGTAAGAAAAGCGCGGCTGAAAATAGGGCGACAGCCATCCAGTTTAAGGGGATAGCTGTGCCGAAATTCAGATCCGAGGTCCCGCAAAAGGTCAGCAATAAAATGGTAGCGGCGGCAGAGGCAATCAGCCCGAGTGATGCGGATTTCAACCCCTTTAGCGTTTCGGAAACATAAAGAGAGCCCTGATGGCGCTGAAAGAAGCGAAACAGCAGGACTGCCAGGACAACGCCGGAAATAACGCAGCCGAAGGTGGCAACCAGGGCGCCGGGAATACCGGCAATTTGGATGCCGACGAAAGTTGAGGTGTTCACCGCAATAGGGCCGGGCGTCATCTGTGAAATGGTAATAATATCGGTAAAGGTTTTCTCAGTCAGCCACCCATGCTGGTGAACAACCTGCTCCTGAATCGCGGGCATGACAGCATAGCCTCCGCCAATGCTGAACAGTCCAATTTGAAAAAAGGCAAGAAAAAGTGCGATTAGCTTATTCAAGCGTGTTGCCCCCTTTCCAACGCCGTACATAAACGCGGAGCAGGCACAGCGCGGCACAGGCCAGTAAAATAAAGGCAACATTGACCTGTAGGATAAAATTAGCAGCGAAGGCGCAGGGCGCCATAATGGTAAAAAGCCAGGACTTTTCACGGATTATGGTACGGAACATATCGATGATTAATTCCACAATCACGGCGGCAACGCCTGCCTGCATGCCGAGCAATATTTTGGCCACAATTTCATTGCTGCTGAAGGATTGATAACATACGGATAAAATGGATAAAATCACTAATGGCGGCAGAACGGCGGCCGTGCAGCTGACTAGCACGCCGAGAACGCCTGCGGTTCGGTAACCGGCCAGCGCGGAAAGGTTCATGGCAATCGCCCCGGGAGTAGACTGTGCGACCGCCGCCATGTTTAGCAGATCCTCCTCAGAGAACAGATGTTTTTTCTCTACGTAGTATTTGCGGATCATCGGCACAACAACATATCCGCCGCCAAAGGTGAAAGTGCTGATGAACAGGTTTACCCCAAACAGCCAAGGGTAGAGTAAGCGCTTTTTTTGAGTTCGCATGTGCATTCCTCCTTGTTTACAGTATAGCACTTGCAAATTGATTATAAAAATTATATCTTTTAATAAGAAACATGAATCTAATTCATAAGGGGGCTTTGTGGTGACACTACGCCATTTGGTTGTTTTTAAAGCTGTTTTTGAAGAGCTCCATTTTACTAGGGCGGCGGAAAGACTGTACCTGACCCAGTCTGCCGTTTCACATGCTATTAAAGATCTCGAGGAGGAAACCGGCACTGTTTTATTTGAACGCAGGGGGCGGGAGATGGCTCCGACATCCTATGCCGTCCGTTTTTGGGAACAGGCCTCCGGAATTGTGGAGCAGTACGAGCACCTCAATAGGACCATAAAACACCTTCAGGAGGAAACGCCGCTGCGTATTGCCTCCTGCATTACCATGGCCTGCTATTGGCTGCCCGGGGTCTTATGTGCATTTACCCAACGGCTGCCTCAAATACCGGTAAATGTTACGGTGGCAAGCGCTACTCAGGTAACGGAGC
This sequence comes from Hydrogeniiclostridium mannosilyticum, assembly GCF_003268275.1. Taxonomy (GTDB): domain Bacteria; phylum Bacillota; class Clostridia; order Oscillospirales; family Acutalibacteraceae; genus Hydrogeniiclostridium; species Hydrogeniiclostridium mannosilyticum. The sequence goes on along the minus strand of NZ_QLYR01000008.1, from coordinate 22,012 downwards.
TGCTGCGGACGGGGAAAACCGACCTGGCCCTGCTGGAGGGGGCCAGGCCAAATGGGAGCTTTGGCTTTGAAACCTTCTCCGCCTATACCTTGAAGGTGGCTTGCGCCCCGGATTATTGCTTCCAGGCGGGACAGCCCGGGAGCCCCGAAGAATTGGCTGTAGAACGCTTGCTGCTGCGGGAACGCGGCAGTGCAATTCGCGACACCCTGGACAGCTTTTTTCTGCTGAACGGCATAACCCTGCAGCCCTTGTGGACAAGTGTAAATTCCACGGCGTTGGTTCAGGCCGCCAAGGCCGGACTGGGTATCACGGTGCTGCCGGACGTGCTGATCCAGGGAGAAGTATGCAGGGGAACACTGAAGCTGCTGCCGGTTACAGGCTTTTCTCTGCAAAATGAAATTTTTGCGGCTTGGAATGAGCCAAAGCATTTTACAGAGCCGCTGCAAACTTTTCTGGATTGTATCCGCGACGACCCGCCCTCCGAGGAAGGAGCGGAAGCAGCCCTGTAGACGGTGTGAGAACAAGCTCTTGAATCTTACCGGGAATAAAGCTATAATGCTATCAAAGACAAAACGAGGTCTTATGGGAGGAATTGCTGTGGTGCTTTTAAAGAAATATGAGTTTCAGCCGGATTATCGAAATATTGTCATGGCAGCCAACAACCAATGGGCGCCCCGATTACCGCTGTACGAGCATGCTGTTGGAGCGAAAGTGATTTTTGAGACCGTGGGGACCAGGCCCTTTGACAAGATGTTTTCAAAGGACATGGCAGAAAGCAGGCAAGGCTTTCGAGAGTATTGGGATTTCTGGCGACAAATGGGATATGATACAGCTTCTATGGAGTTTTGCCTTTGCGGGGTATTGGTCGGCGGCGGAGCCCTAGGGGAACACAAGGACGGTTGTATTAAAAATCGTGCGGATTTTGAACGGTACCCCTGGAAGGATATTCCCCGTTTGTATTTTGAAGCCTATGCGCCTTATATCCGTAATTTTGCAGAGGCCTGTCCCCCAGAAATGCGCGCGATAGGCGGAGTTGGAAATGGGCTTTTTGAGACGGTGCAAGACCTTGTCGGCTATATGGACCTGTGCTATATCAAGGGAGACGATGAGGAACTTTTTGAAGATATTTTTAAGGCGATGGGGGATGTGCAGTATCGGATTTGGGAACGCTTTATAGAGGAGTTTTCAGATGTTTTCTGTGTGCTGCGATTTGGCGACGACCTGGGCTTCAATACCATGACGCTGATTTCAACAGATGATATCCGTAAAAATATTATTCCCCAGTATCGTCGGATTACGGACAAGGTTCACGCTATGGGTAAGCCGTTTTTGCTGCATTCATGCGGTAATCTGTTTGCTGTTTTTGACGAGCTGATTGACGGGGCAAAAATCGATGCCAAGCATTCGAATGAGGACGGCATCGCGCATTTCAGTACATGGGTGGAACGGTATGGAGATCGCATCGGAAATTTTGGCGGGATTGACACGGATGTTCTCTGCCGCTATCCGGAGACTTATATCAAGGACTACATTTTGGACTGTCTGGATAAGGTTCAAGAGCGGGGTGGTATTGCGTTCAGCTCCGGAAATTCCATCCCTGATTATGTGCCGGCAGAGGGCTATTTGGCGATGATTGATACCATACGCGCCTGGCGCCAAGACCATCGGTTATGAGAAAATAGGGAGCAGGAGGCAGCGTGATCCCTGCCTTTCCTGCCGCCTCATAAGCCGGCGGCTTTTAAATGGTCCCACAGCCGTGGGGCTTTTCCGCGCCTTTTAGACAACCGGAAATGGCAATGGCTTTTCGAGACAAAAATTGGCACGATGGCGGCCTCGTCAGTGGTGCGGTATGGCAATGCGTTTGGCTCGATAAAATAAATTGGAAAGAAAGTGTATAGAGGAGTACAGATGATCGGAATTTCTACGGCTTGCTTATATCCGCTGGAAACTGAAAATGCGCTGGATAGGCTCCTGCAATTGGGCTTCCGGCGTTTTGAGGTATTCTTAAACTCTTTTTCTGAGCTTGAGAAGCCCTATCTTCAGACGCAGAAGCGGATTTTGGACGGCTGCGGTGCAGCCGTCCGCTCTATTCATCCCTTTACCTCCGGATTCGAGAGCTTTTTGCTTTTTTCCGACTATATTCGCCGGTTTCATGACGGAGAGGAGTTTTATAAGCGGTACTTTGAGGCGGCCGCTGAATTGGGGGCTTCTATTGTGGTGCTGCACGGGCAGAAGAAGGTTAGTAAAAGCCTGACTGAAGAGCAGTATTTTGAGCGCTATGAAAAATTGTATCAGTTGGGGCGGCGGTACCACATAACGCTGGCACAGGAGAATGTCAATCTATATCGCAGCGAGTCTCCTGATTTTATCCGGCGCATGCGCTGTCAGCTGGGAGAAAGCTGCGCCTTTGTTTTGGATATTAAGCAGTCCTTTCGGGCGGGGAGCGACCCCTTTGTAATGGCAGAGGCTATGGCGGACCGGTTGGTGCATGTTCACCTCAATGATAGAGACGGGCAGGAGGACTGTTTGCTGCCGGGGAGGGGAAGCGTGCCCTATCAGTACTTTTTTAATCAGCTTCAGCAAATGGGTTACAGCGGTGATTATATCATAGAAGTGTACCGGAAAAACTTCAATAAACTGTCAGAATTGGTTGAAGCGGCGTGTTTTTTGAAAAGTTTTTCTTGCATATCTGGGTAATTATGGTATATTCTTTATTTATAAGATGAAGGAAGAGGTGATTGGCGTTGAAGTGTCCGTATTGTTCTTATGAAGAAAGCAAGGTTATCGACTCCAGGCCAACGGACGAGGGTGAACGTATTCGCCGTAGAAGAGAATGCCTGAAATGCGGAAAAAGATTTACAACCTATGAAATTATAGAAACAGTTCCGGTTATCGTTATTAAAAAGGATGGATCCCGCGAGGCCTTTGACCGTGATAAATTGCTCCGCGGCTTGTTGCGGGCCTGCGAGAAGAGGCCGGTGCCGCTGAATCTCCTGGAGGAAGCGGTGGATGATATTCAAAATACACTTCAAAATACGCTGGATCGCGAGGTTTCTTCCAGCCGGATCGGCGAGTATGCAATGGAAAAGCTGAAAAGTATTGATGAGGTGGCTTATGTGCGTTTTGCCTCTGTATACCGCCAGTTTAAGGATATTAATACTTTTATGGAAGAACTCACCCGCATCATGAAAAATAAATAAAAAGAAGATACAGCAGCTTCCATACAATACGGGAGGCTGCTGCTTTTATGTTAATTGCTGAACGGAGTTTCCGCGGTTCTGTTTGGGACAACTTCCTCATATATTGGTAGTGCTAAGAAAAAGGAGGTTTGTAAGATGAGGTTGTTCCAGGAAGATGCAGATGAAAGCTTGCAAGAAATGCCGCAGGCGGCGTCCTATGAACATAGGGTAGGAAAAGTAAAGCTGGAGAGCACCCGGCGAAAAGAGCGCAAAATCAGTGAACGCCTTTTAACCATTGTTCAGGTTTCTGTCTGCGGAGTACTGCTGCTGGCGGCGCTTGTGGTGAAGCTGCTGGGTGGGGATGCATACCAGGCGGTAAAGGATTGGTATTATCAGACCTTGAATCAGAGTATTGTTGCGCAGGAGCAGCTTGACGGTGTCCGCCAGGCCGTTTGGTCGCTGTTTCCACCCAGTTCATCAGTTAGTTCGCCGGACTCATCCATAACCGAGAGCAGTCAGGGTGGCGCAGCGGCCTCGGCTGCTTCAACAGTCCCGGAAACGTCTGGCGTACCCTCCGAGGAAAATTCCGCAACGGAGAGCCCGGCCCCATGAATTTTACTATAAGGGGTTTTCGCCTGCATATCAGCTTCTTTTTTTTGGCGGCATTGACCTTTTTACTGCTTACAGACCGGGACGGTGTAGCGCTGTATGGCTTATTGGCGGCTATGATTCATGAGAGCGGGCATTTACTAGCTATGCTTTTACTGAGAACACCGCCTGCAGAGCTGAGGCTGTGCCCCTTTGGTATTGAGATTGTCAAAAGGGAGAGCCGGGCGAACCATTATATTGAGGATGCGGTGATTTCTCTCGCGGGTCCCTGCGCCAATGCGGTGGCCTGCGCGGTATTCCTTAGCCTTGGGCAGGGGGAAAATGTATTTTTTGCTGCTAATTTTCTGTTAGCGGTGTTAAATTTGCTGCCGATAGAGCCTTTAGACGGCGGGCAAACGCTGTTTGCCTTTTTATGCTTACGCCACCCCTTGGAAACAGCTGGTAAGGTGATTGAGGTTGTTTCCTTTTTCACGCTGTTGCCGCTTTCTGTTTTAGGCTTTGTCGTCTTGTTCCGCTCCCAGCATAACTTTTCCTTGCTGTTGGCTGCTTGTTATATGATGGCTCTTTTAATGCTGAAAAAGGGGCGCTGCTATCAGGCTTAGAGCTTTTTAGAAAAGGGAGGCCCCTGCGGCCCTATAACCGGCCGTGCATTTTACGATAGTAAAATATAAAGGAAATGAGCGCGGGGAGCCCCACCCAGGTAATGACAGCGAAGAGCGTAACCGCTTCAAAGTTCCCAATGGTTATTGCGCCCGCAATGTAGAGGAGCGCAATCGGGAACGCTGTAAAGCCAAGCACGCGATGCGCGATATTCCAGGTATCCTCGTCCTGAACGGTCCACGGCAGGCGGAGGCCCGTATGCCTGTTAAACGGCAGCCTGGGAGAGACTATCCCTGAAAAGATCATGACAACAGAAACGATTGACATGGCCAATAGCTTCTCGTTGCCGTCCGGTATTTCAATGACATGAAGCCCGGTTAAAACAGCAATGGCGATGCCTGTCAACAAAAGGGCGGCATCGAATAGGGTTGTCGCCTTCAGCGCTCGGATTTTCAGGTCACTTGTTGTAATACTGGTAAGCAGGGCAAGGTTGCGGTATAAAATAAGCAATGCTGAGACAAGGCATATACCGATGAGGACGATGGAAACAATGGGGTGCTTTACCGCAAGGGCAAGGAGCATCGCGGTAAAGCATAATAAAAGAATAAATCCCCTCTTTTTGTTTGCCAGTCTGAGGTTGCGCTCTCTGCCGGCCTTTTCGGCAAGGAGTGCATTGGCCCTGGCCAGTTCCTCGGTTATATCTTCAACGGAGGGGCTGGGCTCAACTCCAAGAATCTCATTTACGGAAACATGAAACAATTCCGCCATTTTAATGACGATTTCAGCATCTGGAACAGAGAGCCCCGTTTCCCATTTTGAAACAGTTTGCCTGACAACCGAGAGCCGGACAGCCAGCTGCTCCTGACTCATACCCGCATTCTTTCTCAGCCTTTTAATGCGATCTTCAATCATGAAAATGCCTCCTTTACCAGCTATTATACTGATTGGCGACGGTTAATCAAGCAACGAAAATTAACATTCATCGTTTCTAATCAAAAAGGTTTCCAGCCGTCTTTTTCAGAGGCTGGAAACCTTTTTGATTGGGGCTCCTCTATGCTATTGGCGGAAGGAATAGGCTCTTACCCCCAATAGCTCAACTAAAGGAGCGAGGTCCCCGTCTTTTTCATTCTGATGGCAGGAGTAGTCTGTGGACAGATATTTTTTATTATCGTCGGCAAAAACGGTTGTAAGGATGCCGCCGCCCAGCTTTTCCTGTGCGAGGATGCAGCCAAGGAAATTTGCGCCGGAAGAAACACCCACGCCAATGCCGAGCTTTTGTGAAAGGAGGCGCGCCATATTAATGGCATCTCCATCGTCTACAGAGAGTATATCATCCAGGCTGGCGCCTTTGACAATATCGGGAATAAATTCATCGGAAATACCGTAAATTCTATGTGCGCCGGTACGGTAGCCGGTGGAGAGCGTCGGGGAATTAGACGGCTCCAGCGGAAAAATTTTGCAGGAGCTGTTTGCTTGCTTCAGCCGCCGCCCAGTGCCGACGACGGTTCCGCCTGTACCTACTCCGGCCACAAATCCATCGGCCCGCAGGCCAAGCCGCTCTAATTGTACGGCAATTTCTTCACCGGTGGAAAAATAGTGCGCCTCGACGTTGTCACCGTTGGAGAACTGCCGTGGCAGGAATACGCCGCCCGCCCGTGCAAGTTCCTCCGTCATTTGAATAGAGCCGAGGAAACCGCCCTGTTCATGGGAGACAAGCCGGACGGTAGCGCCATAGCTTTCCATCAGCCGGATCCTTTCCTGGCTCATCCAGTCCGGCATATAGATGACGACCTCGTGCCCGAGGTAGCTTCCAACCGCGGAAAAAGAAATTCCAGTATTTCCGCTGGTTGCCTCCGCAATTCTGTCGCCGGGGTGAATAGTGCCGTTCAGATAGGCCTTTTTTAAAATATGGTACGCGACGCGATCTTTTATACTTCCCGTCAGGTTGTAGTATTCGGCCTTGGCATATATCTTCCGCTCCTGACCGCCAAACCGGAAAGAAATCTCCAGCAGCGGAGTGCCGCCGACCAGGGAGGAAATGCCTTGTAAACGCTGTAGTATGTTCTGCTCCATAAAATATCTCCTCTATTCTCAGGGATGCACCGGGCGGGGAATAAAATAGTCATAAAAAATTAGGGGGCTTAATTTCCGTAACCTTTATCATACATCTTTGTGAAATCAATGTCAATGTTTCTGCATGGATGAACGCCCGCTTACTTCAGTCCAGCGGCTTTGCTCCTATTTTATTCCGTAGAAGATATGCTTGATACTATCCGCGCAGGGATAGTTTATTTTGTCAATTTCATCGATTACCTTTTGGACATCATAGGGAACAGCGATAAAATCCATAGCGGCGTGCTCGTTGTCTACGGTCAGGATGCCGCCCCTGGCGATATTCCGCGTTGCCGACGGGCAGCCGAGAGGGCCGCAGTTTAAATATTTTTTTCTGCCTGTTTCATAGGAAATTTGCCTGTGGTCATGGCCAAAAAGGGTAATGCTGCTATTAATGCCACCCAACAAACGGCTGAAATCGTTGGCCTGTAAATGGCCGGTCAAGGGGTAGTATTCATTTCTGTTATTCATAGGGTAATGCAGCACAGTGATGGTTACGGCCTCGATTTCAAGATCGATGCGGGCAGGCAGTGCGGTGATAAAATCTTTTGCGGGCTTGGAGAGTTTTTCTCTTTCCCATTGGTGATAGGCGATTTCTTCCGCATCCATTTGTTCCTGTTCGGGAATACCCTCGCTTAAATAGCGGTCATGGTTTCCGCTAACGGCAATTAAACCCGGAATGCACATGACCTTATCAACTGTTTGCTGGGGAAAGGGGCCGATTCCAACAATGTCCCCACAGCATATTATTTCCTCGCATTGGGCTGCGTCAAACACATTCAAGACAGCCTCAAGGGCGACAGCATTATTATGAATGTCAGTCATGACGCCTATTTTTTTCATAACATGGGTCCTTTCATAACAAGGATAAGACAATCCGTTTTGCGGGGATTATTATATCATATTTTTTACCGCTTCACCAGCTTGTTTTACGCGGAAGGCGCGGACCGGTTTAGTGAGATGTCCGCGGCGCTCCTGCCGGCAATACGGACAGGGCGGCAGGAAGGCAGTATAGACCGTGGAGGTTTTACAAAACAAAAAGGCATATGGAAAGCTTTCCGCGCATGAGCCCGGGCCGGTACTGCCCAAAAGACAGGCAGAGGCAGCCGGGCTGCCGCAAAGCCCTTTGAATTAATACACAGTGGCTACAGGCGGAGGACTGTGCCTGCAAAGGAACGCTGCTGCCGGGTTTATACAGGGTCCCGTAAAAAGACAAGCTGCTCCACGTTTGGAATAAAGCCTTATAAAATTGTGCGCTAAAAATTGGAGAATTTTAACCGGAAATTAAGATCCTTTAATAGAAAAACGCCTAGAATCACAAAATCAATTTATTATTTATTAAATATATAATATTGATTTACTATGATTTTGACCCAAGGGGAAGATTGAAATTAAAGATATTTATTTCTAAATAAGAATTATATACAAGGGGATATACGGTATTATTTTATCGAAAAAGAATGCTCTGTATCAATAAGAATTTATGATTAAAACAAAATTACTTAGGAATGGTGTTTATGACGCTGGAAAATGTAATGACACTCTTGTGCGGCCTGGGGCTTTTTCTGTACGGCATGAAGCTGATGGGCGAAGGGTTGGAGCTGGCTGCCGGCTCCAAATTGAAGAATCTGGTTGAGCGCCTGACGACAAATAAATACATGGGGGCGTTGATCGGCCTGCTGGTGACGGCGGTTATTCAGAGCTCTTCGGCGACCACGGTCATGGTGGTCGGCTTTGTAAATGCTGGCATCATGCAGCTGGGCCAAGCCGTCGGGGTGATTATGGGCGCTAATATTGGCACGACGGTGACGGGCTTTATGATTGCAATCAAGCTGAACCAAATCGCCCCGTTGGCTATTTTTACAGGCGTCGTGATAATGATGTTCTGTAAGAAAAATTTTCAAAAGCATATTGGGCAGATCATCACGGGGTTCGGCATCCTATTCTTCGGCATGACGCTGATGAGCACGGCCATGGAGCCGCTCAGTGAATCAGAGCTCTTTATTAATCTGGTCTCCCAGCTGCAAAACCCATTTCTGGGCCTGCTGGTGGGCATGGTATTTACCGCCATTATTCAGAGCTCTTCAGCCTCAATCGGCGTCCTGCAGGCGCTGGCGGCAAGCGGTGTCACAACCTTAAACACCTCTGTTTTCGTCATTTACGGGCAGAACATAGGCACCTGCATTACGGCCCTGCTCTCGTGTATCGGCACGACGAAAACGGCAAAGCGTACGGCTGCGGTACACTTGCTGTTCAACGTCATCGGCGCAGCGCTCTTTACGGTGCTGACCATCTGCCTGCCGCTTGTCTCATGGGTGCAGATGCTGTTCCCCGATAATGTCATGATGCAGATATCGTTTATCCATATTCTGTTCAATGTAATAACGACGGCGATTTTGCTGCCGCTGAGCAACTATCTGGTAAAGCTTGCCTGTACGATTATTCCTGGTGAGGATAAGAAGGTAGAAGCCATGAGCCTTCACTACTTGGACCCCCGTATCCTCCAAACTCCGCCGATTGCCGTTGCGCAGGTCTTAAAAGAGGTGGAGCGGATGGGCACATTGGCGCAGGGGAACTTTAACCGTTCCATGGAGGCCCTGTTGGAAAAGGATCCTGCAAAAATACAGGAGATTGCGGAAACGGAAGGAATCATCAATTATCTGAATCAACAGGTTACGGAGTATTTGGTTAAAATAAATGCGCTGGATCTGGAGGACAATGACCGCGATGTCGTCGGGGCCTTGTTCCATGTAGTCAACGATTATGAACGTGTCGGCGACCACAGCGAGAACATCGCGGAGCAGGCGCAGATCTTGATCGGCGGCAAGGCGGATTTAAGCCCATTAGCCACGCAGGAGCTGCAGGCGATGCGGAAGGCTGTTACAGAGATTTTAAACGACGCCTACAAGCTATTTATTACTGGCAGCGGTGACCATGAGTTGGCCTTTAAGGTCAATAATGAGGAGGAATATATAGACACGGAGACCGATCGCTTGAAGGATGAGCACATCGAGCGGCTGAATAGCGGAGCGTGCTCCGCACAGTCCGGAGCAGTTTACAACGATGTATTGATAAACCTGGAAAGAATTGCCGACCATGCGACGAATATTGCCTTTTCCCTCCAGAATACTAAGCATAAGCCCATTCGTACGGGCGTGAAGAAAGAGCCGTATCAGCCGGAAGCATCCGTATGATTACGGGCTTGACAAAAGAATGCACGTGTGTATATACTATATATAAAATTTAAGGTTTTATTTAAGGGCTGTGAAGGGAAAAAGACAGAAGAGTCCGGCATAGAAAGAGAGCTGGTGGCCGGTGAAAACCAGATGCCCCTTTTCTGTGAATGAGTCGTCCCGGAGCCGCCTGCCCGAGGAAAGTCTTTTTATTAGGGTAGGCCGTCTGGCCGCGTTACAGGCTGTATCCTTATTTTGAGGAGCTGGAGGGGGGCTGTGTGAGCAGCGTCCGAAGACGGGTGGTACCGCGAACCGTTGCTGTTGGTTTCGTCCCGCGTACGAGTAGCATTGTACGCGGGATTTTTGTATTTACGGCGGGGGAACACCCGGCATGATTGAGGAAAGAGGGGCTTAATGATGAGTAAGGAATTGGCAAAAACCTATGACCCGCAGGAGGTAGAGGATCGGATTTATGACTTTTGGCTGCAGGGCGGCTATTTTCACGCAGAGCGTGACCCGGAGAAAAAGCCATATACAATTGTGATTCCGCCGCCGAATATTACCGGGCAGCTGCACATGGGGCATGCTCTGGATGAAACGCTGCAGGATATTTTGATCCGTTGGCGCCGTATGCAGGGCTATGCGGCTTTGTGGCTGCCGGGCACGGACCATGCCTCTATTGCGACAGAGGCGAAGATCGTGGAGATGCTGCGTAAGGAGGGCGTTGACAAGCAGGCGTTGGGCCGCGAAGCGTTTTTGGAAAAGGCTTGGGAGTGGAAGGCTCAGTACGGCGGGCGCATTGTCGAGCAGCTAAAAAAGCTGGGTTCTTCCTGCGACTGGGAACGTGAGCGCTTTACGCTGGATGAAGGCTGCAGCCGTGCTGTGCGTGAGGTTTTTGTCCGCCTGTACGAAAAAGGGCTGATCTACCGCGGCGAGCGAATCATCAACTGGTGTCCGCACTGCCGGACCTCCATTTCCGATGCTGAGGTGGAATTTGAGGAAAAGAACGGCCATTTCTGGCACCTCCGTTACCCGTTTAAGGACGGTTCAGGCTACCTGGAGCTGGCGACTACCCGTCCGGAAACCATGCTGGGCGACACGGCTGTTGCAGTTCACCCGGAAGATGAGCGCTATCAGTCCCTGATTGGAAAAATGCTTGTCCTGCCGTTAGTGGGCCGGGAAATTCCGGTCATCGCGGATGAATATGTGGAACAGGACTTTGGAACAGGCGTCGTGAAGATTACGCCGGCACATGACCCGAATGACTTTGAGGTTGGGCTGCGCCATCAGCTGGAAGTCATCAACGTCATGAATGAGGATGGCACCATCAATGAGAACGGCGGAGCTTACCAGGGAATGGAGGCGCTCGATGCCCGGAAGGCGATTGTCAAGGCGCTGGAAGAACAGGGTTATTTGATTAAGGTGGAGGATATCCGCCACAATGTCGGCACCTGTTACCGCTGCGGCACGGTTGTTGAACCGCGTGTGTCCAAGCAATGGTTTGTAAAAATGGAGCCGCTTGCAAAGCCGGCGGTTGAAGTGGTAAAGGAAAAGAAGATCCGCTTTATTCCGGAACGGATGGAGAAAACCTACTTTAACTGGATGGATAATATCAAGGACTGGTGCATTTCCCGCCAGCTGTGGTGGGGACACCGGATTCCGGCTTGGTACTGCCCGTCCTGCGGCGAGACGGTGGTGGCAAAAGAGACGCCGGAGTGCTGCCCGCACTGCGGCTGTGCGGATTTAAGGCAGGACGAGGACACGCTCGACACCTGGTTCAGTTCCGCTCTTTGGCCCTTCTCGACCCTGGGGTGGCCGGAACAGACGGAGGACCTGGCCTACTTCTACCCCACTAACACCCTGGTGACGGGTTATGATATTATTTTTTTCTGGGTGGCAAGAATGATCTTCTCTGGGCTGGAACACATGGGCCAGGCGCCGTTTGATACGGTGTTCTTTCATGGCCTGGTCCGGGATGCACAAGGGCGTAAAATGAGTAAGTCGCTGGGGAACGGCATCGATCCGCTTGAGGTCATTGCTCAATACGGTGCAGACGCATTGCGGTTTACGCTGATTACCGGCATCAGCCCGGGCAACGACACCCGGTTTTCCACCGAAAAGGTAGAGTCCAGCCGGAATTTCGCCAACAAAATCTGGAATGCCTCGCGGTTTATTCTGATGAATATTGACGGCCATGATGTTCCGAACAGTCTGCCGGTTGAGCTTTCCATGGAAGACCAATGGATTCTGGATTCCTTCAACCGCGTGGTGGGTGAGGTCAACGAAAATCTGGAGCATTTTGAGCTCGGCATTGCGGCGCAGAAGCTGTATGATTTTATCTGGGACCAGTTCTGCGACTGGTATATCGAATTGGCGAAAATCCGCCTGAACGGTGAAGACAAGGCCGCGGCGCAGCAGGTACGCCAGGTTTTGGTTTGGGTGATGTCGCGAACACTGGCGCTGCTGCATCCCTTTATGCCCTATATTACCGAGGAAATCTGGCAGGCGCTGCCGCATGAGGGTGAGGCCCTGGTCACTGCAGCCTATCCTTCTTACAGGGAGGAGCTTGTTTTTACAGAAAAGGCGCAGCAGATGGAAAGTATTATGAATGCGGTGCGTGCCGTTCGGAACCGCCGCAGCGAGATGAACGTGCCGCCGAGCAGAAAAACAATGCTCTACATTGCTTCTGCCAGGCCGGAGCTGTTTATAGCCGGCAGGGCGATTTTCCAGCGCCTGGCTTATGCAACCGGCATCGAGGCGGGAACAGCCTTTGATCTTCCGGGCGCTGTGACCATTGTTACCCCGGATGCGCAGATTTTTATTCCCATGGAGGAGCTGGTGGACAGGGAGGCGGAGATCAAGCGCCTGACGAAGGAACTGGAAAGCGCGCAAAAGCAGTATGCGACAGCGGAGGCCAAGCTGAATAATGAGAAATTTACCGGCAAAGCGCCCGCAAATGTTGTAGAAGGGGTACGCCAAAATGCGGAAAAGCTGAAGGAGCATATTGCGCTGCTTCAGTCCGGCATAGAGGCGCTGACGAAATAAATGAGTTTTGTAAAAGCCCTTACGGCTTTGGGAGGTTTCTTTTGACATACGAGGAAGCGGTCCATACGGTTGATTCCCTCCAGCGCTTTGTCCGGCGTCCGGGGCTGGAGCGCATCGAACGTTTATTGGCGGAGATGGGAAATCCCCATAAAGCGCTGCGCTTTGTGCACGTTGCCGGAACAAACGGGAAGGGCTCTGTCTCGGAGATGATTGCCAAGGTGCTGGAAAGGGCCGGTTACCGGACGGGGCTTTTTATCTCACCACACGTCACCGATTTTTGCGAGCGGATTCAAGTGAACGGTATTCCTATCCCGCACGGGGATTTGACAGAGCTGGTAGAGGAATATTTGCCGCTTATCAGAAGGCTGGAGGCATCCGGCATCCAGGTTACGGAGTTTGAGTGGATCACGGCGCTGGGCTTCGAATGGTTCCGGCGGCAGGATTGCCAGTTGGTTGTGCTGGAGGTAGGCCTCGGCGGACGTTTTGATGCGACTAATATCATAGACGCGCCGTTGGTTTCAGTCATCACCTCCATCTCGCTGGACCATACCGCTGTACTGGGGGATTCGATTGAGCAAATTGCCTTTGAGAAGTCCGGCATCATGAAACAAGGCGGCATCTGCGTCTGTTACCCCGACCAACCCCGTGCGGCGCTCAATATGCTGAAGATTACAGCCGAGGTGATGAAAAATCGCTTCGTCATTGCCGGTTTAAATGATTTAATGCTAGTAGAAGCCTCTATTGACGGTACGCAGCTGCTATGGAAAAACGGGATCCCGGTGCGCGTTGCCATGGCTGGAGAGCATCAGATGAAAAATGCGGCTACGGCGCTTTCTGTTATTGAGGAGCTCCGCGGCCTGGGCTGGCAGATTTCAGACCGGGCTGTCCAAGAGGGAATAGCGGCGGCTCGCCTGCCTGCAAGGCTGGAGGTGCTTTCCAGAAGCCCGGTCGTTTTATTGGACGGCGCCCATAATCCGGATGGAATCCGCGTTTTGGCAAGAGCTGTAAAAAAACAGGTCACGCATAAGCGAATTGTCGGTTTAACCGGGATGATGCGGGATAAGGACGTAGATTCGGCAGTCCGGGAGCTTGATGGCATTTTTTCCAGTGTTGTGACGGTTGCGCCGAACGGGCCGCGTGCGCTGCCGGCGGAGGAATTGGCGCAGTATTGGGAAAAACGGAGAATACCGGCCCAGCCGGCCGCCAATGTCGAAGAGGGGCTGCGGCTGGCACTTGTAAAGGCTGGGGGGGAACCGTTGTTAATCTGTGGCTCTTTATATTTGGCGGGCGATATAAGGCCGTTGGTTTTTCAGGAGTTAGAGCGAAAAAAGACGAAGGAAAACTGAGGGCTTGTCCCCTCTTTTCGCGGAAATATGCATGCTGGAACCTCTATCCTAGTGGATGGAGGTTCTTTTATTTTAGCCGTGTGACGATATTTACCGGTGTTTCTGTTTTGAATAAAAATAGGAATAATTTGGATAAATCTGCCCATACTAGCTTTTCTTTAATAATATTATTTTTTCATACGGACGAAGGAGGTTTTTCATGTCAGTGCAGCTTGTATTTAAGTCAGGAGAGCTCACCGCTTTACTGGAAGGAGAAATTGACCACCATACAGCCAGAGAGGTCCGTGAGGAAATCGACTCGGCGGCTTCACAGGTGAAGCCGCACACGCTCACATTGGATTTTTCCGGCGTACAGTTTATGGACAGCTCCGGTGTAGGTTTAATTTTAGGCCGCTATAAGCTGGTCAGCATGTGGGGCGGCCAGGTCTGCGTGGCTAACATGCCGGAAAAGTTGGAAAAAATCGTATCCATGGCAGGAATCCGGAATCTATGCACGATGGTAAAGGATGTGGAAGAAAAATGAGACAGAAGAAAAAAATCATTAATGAAATGGCGGTCTCTTTTCTCAGCTGTTCGTCCAATGAGGCCTTTGGGCGTGCAGCGGTGGCGGCCTTTGCCGCGCAGCTGGACCCAACCATTGATGAACTGAGCGATATTAAAACGGCGGTATCAGAGGCGGTGACCAATTGTATTATTCATGCTTACCGCGACACCCTTGGCACGGTATACATAACGGCAAAGCTGTTTGAAAACGGAGAGCTGCAGGTGAAAATACGCGATAAGGGCTGCGGCATTGAAAACGTAAAGCAGGCTATGGAGCCGCTGTTTACCACTGGGGGCGAGGAACGGGCCGGCTTGGGTTTTGCCGTCATGGATAGCTTTATGGATGGGCTGCGTGTAACCTCCCACCCGGGAAAGGGGACGACTGTTACCATGAGAAAACGCCTGGCCCGCCGTCCGGTGGCGCATGAGTAGCCGGGAAGAACGGATCAGCGAAAACCTGGGGCTGGTACATTCCTGCGCCCGTCGTTTCAAAGGGCGTGGCATTGAGTATGACGATCTTTTCCAAGCCGGCTGTGTTGGGCTGGTAAAGGCAGTCGATCATTTTGAGGAAGAGCGTGGGCTGTGCTTTTCAACCTATGCCGTCCCGGTTATTTTAGGTGAGATCCGCCGGCTTTTCCGCGACGGGGGAACCGTTAAGGTGGGCCGGACCTTAAAAGAGCTGTCGCTCAAGGCCTCTCGCGAAACGGCAAATTTTACCGAGCGGGAGGGCCGTCCGCCTTCGGTAGGGGAGCTGGCTGATATTTTGCAGGTGGAACCGGAGCTTGCAGCCCAGGCAATATGCGCAGGCCAGCAGCCGTTGTCGCTGACCGCGGATCCTGAGGAGGGCGGCGGGCAGGTAGATGTGCGCGTTGAAGGCGAAGAGGAAAATATTGCGGAGCTGCTTTCGCTGAAGGAGGCTGTTCGCAATCTGGAGGCCCGCGACCGCAGCATCATTTACTTTCGCTATATCAAAAGCAGAACTCAGACGGAGACTGCCAGCGAGCTTGGCATGACACAGGTGCAGGTTTCCCGGCGGGAAAAGGTTATTTTACGCAATTTAAGAGAACAGTTGACGGGGTGAAGCGGTAGTCCCGGCCAGGCTAATGGTGCTGGCCGGGACTATTTTGCATTTTCTTTAATCATTTTGTTGGCCAGGCTGGATAAAGGGGCGCCGGTTTGCAGGACAAGCATGTTGCTGCCGGTTTCATTTGAATTATATAAATATAATAAAAAATATCAATAAAGGGTTGAGTTTTAAAACAATAAGAGTATAATGAATGTGAGGAAGCTTGACTTATGAAAGGAGAATGAAAATGGCAAGGAGTTGGAAATCCAGACGTTTTTGGTCGGTCATTTTGGCGGTTGCGTTGTTCTTTTGCGTAGCGGCGCCGGTTTCGGCCACGGAACCGGAAAAAGCCGAGGAGACGGGAACGGCAGATTTTGTGGCGGCGGCAGAGGGCGAAATCGGTGGGTATGCGCTTTCCCCGGATTTTTCGGCCTTGGTGTTTTCTTCGATTCTGCCGCGGGCCGAGGCGGATGCCAGCTGTACCTGGAATGAGCGCACCCAGGTCGCGTCCTGTATTCCGACCTATGACCTGAGCGGGTCATTGAACGGCTGCGTGCTGAACCTGCAAACAGATGGCGCGGCAACCGGCTACATGGTGTACAGCTTCAGCGGCGCGGAGGCGTGCCTGGTGCAATTTGGCTACGACGGCGTTTACTGTGTACAGGGCGAAGCGCTGGAGGCGCCGCAGGCTGGTGAAAAAGTGCTGTTTGTCGGCCTGGACACTTATTTGAAAGAGAAAAACGGCAATTATTATGACCTGGCTTCCGGCACGGCGTTGCAGAAGGCCCAGCTGGCGGAAGCGCGGCTGCAGATGGCGGAGAGCGCCATGCGTACGGCGGAACTGGGGGAAAATCCTGCCGCGCTGCGTGCGGCGCGCTCCGCGGGACAGACCCGGCAGGTGGTTTATGAGGCGGTAGATGTCAAAAATTTATGGTACCCGGACTTTGTACCGTTTACCATGAATCAATTTTCGTATTATGATAAACATTGTACTCCTGTTGCCGGCTTGAATATGCTGAAATATTGGCAGACAAAGCGGGGGGTCAGCGGCCTGTATTCTTCTTACTATGCCCAGTCTTTTGCGCAACTGCACACTGAAATGAAAACTGATGATGGTACCAATTCACGGTTGGGGTTTGATGGAATGGGTAGCTATATCCGCAAATATGCCAGTACAAAATCGCTGGGCGATGATTATGAGGTTTCGACGGACTGGAACTGGCTGACCCATAACCTTAGCTGTAATTTTCCGTTGGTTTTTAACTCGCTTTTAGCCCATTATAATGGGAGCCCGGATGGTCATAGTTTTTTAGCTTTGGGCTATCAACGCTGCTCAGACGGAAATTATGTTCGTGTTTGTACAGGGTGGGACACGGGTCTTTCGCATTTTTATTATTGGCCTTGGGCCTATACCGACTTCATTAGTATGTGGTATTATAGGTGGGAGTGACGATGAAACGTATTATATGTTCCATACTTAGCTTTATTTTAATAGCTGGCTTAACATCCTGCGCGCCACGGGAAACTACGGTTGAAAAGCTGGTGGGTGTCAATTTTGACGAAGTAGATGCGATTAGATTTTTTAATGGAGACACAGGGAAGGAATATCTTTGCAGCGATTCAGAACAGGTGAAGGCCTTTTTGGATCAGTTTAAAGGGGTGAAGGTCCGCTTGCAGGATGACCAAAGTCCCCGGATGGGGGGAGGGATCAATGCGCATTTGTACAAAGACGGTAAAGAAATAGGGGTCTTTAGCTATACGAAGGGAAGGTTGGTGAACGATAGGGCTTTCTATGATCTTATCCCAGCATTCTCTCGTGAGGATTATAACAAATGGTACGATAAGATCAATGAGTTGGGCCAGCTGGCCCCCGGTGGTATTGAGTAAGAGTAGATAAAAATTAGCACGAGATTCAAGCTTCCTCATTGTTTATAAGCCGGAGGTGGATAGACTGCCCTTGGCTTGTTGTCGCAATTTATTACGAGGATCAAGACAATAAGCTGTTGAAGGGATGTGGCGCGCTTGCAGAATAGACTGAAGTTTGTTTCTGCTTTTCTTGCCTTCGTCGTTTTGTGGGCGTTTATGGCCGGTTGCAGTACAAAGGATTTGTCTGAGGTTGAGAAAACGCTGCGGGTGGACTTTGACAAGGTGGATAAAATTACGATTGGTCAGGGTGCGCGGTACGGAGAAATACATGACACCGCACGGATTAAGGCCCTCCTTGATGAATTCAAGAAATTTGCTATCGTGGAGGGAGAATCACACAACAGCAGCGGCGGCGAAGTAGGGTTAAGTTTCTATCAAGGGGAAAATCGGCTGGTGAGGATATCGATAGTCGGGGATACGCTGACGGTATACGGAGAACAGGAAAGTACCTATTATAAGCTCAAGGAAACATCGGAAAGCCTTAGTACAGATTCCTTCTTTTACCGGACCTTGGCGTTGCTGCGGGTTGCAGAGTATGGTATTCCTAGCGTTTAAGCGGCGCATGGGGCAGTGTTGCGTTTTGAGTTGGACAGCCAGAGTGGTGTTTGGTAAAATGGCACAAACAGGAGTGATAGCAGTGTCTGGACAGAAGAAGTCCATTATAACCATTGCCGTAGTTTTTGTTTTTGTGGCGGCAGGCGTTTTTTTACTGATTTCTCATAACAATGCTGCGGGTGAGCGAACCGTTGAACAAGTGCTTAGCTGCCGGCTAGATGAGATGGACGCAGTTTCCATACAGATTGGGGTGTATAAGCAGCAGTTCGACGACCCGGAGGAGCTTCGCCGTTTTGTAGAGCTGGTGCGGGAAATGAGGCTGAAGCCAGGAGAAGACCCGGAAAGAACAGGCGGGGGAATTTTGGTGAGTTTTCTGAAGGACGGCAAAGAGGAGGCAATATTCAATGTAGTGGGAGATTGCCTGTTGGTTAATCCCGATCAGCGTGGGACGGCATACTATCAAATTGCTCCAGAGAGTTTTAATGCGGCATGGTGGAACGCGCTCAACGAAAGGCCTGGCAAGCAACGAAGGGGATTGTTTGAGGAGAAGCACTGAGTGTTTTCTAAAAGGAAGTGGTAACGATAAAACGTCTATGCGTTTTAGTACTGGGGGCGTTTCTGCTTTTTGGCTTAACTTCCTGCACACCGCGGGAAACTACGGTTGAAAAGCTGGTGGGCGTCAATTTTGACGAAGTAGATGCGATTAGTTTTTTCAATGGTGACAGCGGGAAAGAATATCTTTGCAGCGATCCTGAACAGATAAGGGGCTTTTTGGATCAGTTTAAAGAGGTGAAGGTTTGCTTGCAGGATGACCAAAGCCCCCGGGCAGGGGAAGGGATAAATGTTCAGTTGTACCATGACAGTAAAATGATCGGTGAATTTAACTATTCTGAGGGAATGTTGGTGCAAGATAGAAGGTACTATACTATCACTCCTGAGTTCTCTCCCGACGATTACAGAAAATGGTGCGATAAGATCAATGAGCTGGGCCGGCTGGCCCCCGGTGGTATTGAGTAAGAGCAGATAAAAATTAGCACGAGCTTCAAGCTTCCTCATGGAATGGCCAGGCCGGGAGTAATGTTTTTTTGCTCCCGGCCTGGCCGCTTTTTCTTTTTGTTTTATAAATCAGTCAGTGTACCTAAATCATAGGGCGTTTACTGGTAGACGTAAAAACCTTCGGAAAGTACAAAAATTTACTGTAATCCCCCTTAATTACCTTTTAAATAGCCCGATTCATTTATTGTTTTTAAAATATAATTCACATCATCATACCGTGAAGAGTTCGACTGAGAACCCAGACTGCATATTAGAAATTCTTTTCCGTGCATTTTATAAAGTACCACTAAATTATAATCATCTGATAAAGAACCTGTTTTCACTCCAATCACGTTTTCGTTATAGTATTCCGAGGACGGGTCAAGAAAAGTGTTGGTGTTTTTCCAAGTCTGTGTAACCCCGTCTGGCAAAGTTGCCGTATAAGAGGTTTGAGATACAATTTCCCTGAACCATTGATTTTCCAGTAGCTTCTTTACAACTGCTTTCAAATCTACTACAGTTGTCCTTGCTCCTGTGTCGAAACCGCTGGGGTCGTATAAAACAGTGTCCTTATATCCCTGATTCTGCATATAGGTATTCAAATTCTTCATAAAACCGTTAATACGTTCGTTACTTGTTTTTGCTTCAGGGAAAAGGATCCCGCCGCAATAATCAGCTAATACATAAGACGCGTCGTTTCCAGACGGTACTAGCATTGCCGCAAACAGATTATGAATAGAATACTTTTTTGCTTCAATATTAGCAACTGAAGACCCTTCCTTTGTCAGTGCAAGCGCTTCTGGATTTGCCCAAATTACGTCCTCTAATTCTACAAAAGTTGAAGCATATTCAATAACATACAATTTTGCCAGGCTTGCAGGAAGCTGTTGTTCCTCTGGACATTTATATATAAAATCTTCATCATTTGAAAGATCTGTCATAATAAGTGATTTTGCATTATAGGAGTCTTTAAACTGACCGCCATTGAACGCTTCTTCAACTTTATCTTTTATCCCTCTTAAATTTTCAGATTTCAATGCCAACGGTATCAATAAAACTGCGACTATCGCCAAAACCGAAAACAGAAAAATAAATTTAATTTTTTTTCTTTTCTTCCTCATTTGTATTTTACCCTCTCTTTGCCGCTTGTCCACACGCCAACTACCCTCTATATTTAATTATATCGTATTTCTGTAATCTGCCACAATCATTATTTCGATACTGATATAACTATATAATTATTAGTAGCTCGATAACTATAAAATAAGAGGCTGCCATCTCACACTGCACCCTCCTATTATAAAAATATTCTTTATAATGAACTTATCCATAACCACAACTTCCGTACTCACAAATTTACGGGCTTGCCCGCTCTTATGATAAGTCCAATTTTCATATTGCCGCTGAGAATCCGCATTAAAACGGCGTTCCCAGCAAATCATATGGTGTAATCTGATAAACGTAATAATTCAGCCAATTGGAGAAGAGAAGCGCGCCATGGCTGCGCCAGGTAAATAATGGGGACTGGCTTGGGTCGTCGTTTGGAAAATAGTGGTAGGGGACGGTGGGGTTTAAACCCTTCTTGAGGTCCCTGTTATATTCATTGGCAAGGGTATTGCGGTCGTATTCCAGATGGCCGGTTACAAAAAACTGGCGTCCGTTTTTATTGGCGATAATGTGAACGCCTGCTAAATCAGAGTCCGTGAGGATTGTGAGCTCGGGATGCTGGTCGATATCCTCCCGGCGTACTTCGGTGTTGCGGCTGTGCGGAGAATAGAAGATGTCGTCAAAGCCTCGTACCAACGGATGAAATTCGTCCAAAACCCGGTGGGCAAAAATGCCGGATAGCTTTTGCGGCAAGGTATATTTGGGAATATTGAAATGATAGTAAAGGCCTGCTTGAGCACCCCAGCAAATGTGCATAACAGAATAGACATTGTGGCGGCTCCATTCCATAATTTCGCATAATTCCGGCCAATAATCTGCTTCTTCAAAGGGCATGTTTTCAATGGGGGCTCCGGTTATAATCATTCCGTCAAATTTTTCTGCTTTCAACTCGTCGAATGTTTGGTAAAATGTGTCCAGATGGGTTGCCGGAGTATGACGGCTCGTGTGTGTCGCCATTTGCAGCAGCTCAACATCAACCTGTAAAGGGGTATTGCTCAACATTCTCAAAAGCTGTGTTTCAGTTTCTATTTTAGTTGGCATCAAATTTAAAATAACAATCTTAAGAGGCCTAATGTCCTGTGAGATTGCCCTTTCATGCGTCATAACAAAAATATTTTCTTCTTCAAGAACTTTAATTGCAGGCAGTTGGGATTGAATCCGAATCGGCATATGACTTTTCCTCCAAGGTGATCTGTTAAAATAACGGAATGTTTTAAAGAATAACCGGTAATTTGTGCTAGGCCTAAACCGGTTACTCCGCCGTTCTAAAGGTAACATATCATTTTTTAAAGTAATACATATACAATTATAACAAAATGATGGCCAAACTGCAATGCTATTGGTGAATTTATGCTTTTTTGGTAAATTACAAAATAAATTTGCCAATAATGGTTGACAAGTTCTTAAGGGTGTGATAATATAGTAAACACTCTCCGGTGCGAAGTTAACGGTGAGTAAAACAGGACCTTGAAAATTAAACAACGAGAAGAGAGAAAAGGAACCCGTAAACAGTTTGAGAGTTTTCACTTGAGAGAGTGGAAGCGACCGGACAGGAAGAGGCGGAACTTCGGAAAAAAAGACCGCAAAAGAATACACGTTAGTGTATCGTGAGAAGAGCAGAACAAAGGCTCTGAAATGTGGTTTAAACACGAAAGT
>NZ_QLYR01000007.1 GCF_003268275.1 Hydrogeniiclostridium mannosilyticum | reverse complement strand
TTTCACTGAAATTAGCCGGAAATAAATCATGGGATATAATAAAGCTATGGTAAAACTTTCCAGAGGGGTAAGAAAACGAGGTGAAAGCTTTTGGAAAATAATATTGCCCCTCTTGATAACGACACGATAACCCGTTTGGTGTATGCCCATGACGATGAGCTCACAGAGGCCATCCGGCAAATCCGCGTCCTGATGGACAGAGTCAAGGAGCTGGAAGAAATCAAAAAGTAGTCAAAAGGTAGTCACCGGGCGCCTTCAGGCAAAAAAATAACCGCATAGACCACCGAAAAACGGCTGTCTTATGCGATTATTTCTGGTGAACCATCAGGGGATATAGCCCGCATTATCTTGCTTAACGCTCAAAGCCTAGCTTTGGGCGTTAAGCCTCTACACGCAGCAGGCGGGTTCCGGCATCGCGCAGGCGGGCGATGAGCGCATCGCTCTCGGCGCGGGAATCCGCCCTTGCGGAGAGATAAATTTTGATTTTGGGCTCCGTGCCGGAGGGGCGTACTATGACCTTGCCGCCGTTTTCAAGCCGGTACTCCAGCACGTTGGACCTCGGCAGCGAGAGCGGCTCCTCCGCCCCCTCCTGCACCCGGATCGAGCGCTGGTAATCGCTGTGGCCCACCACCCGGAAGCCTGCAATTTCCTTCGGCGCGGTGCGGCGCAGTCCTTCCATAATGGCAGCCATCTGCTTCATGCCGTCTTCGCCTTCAAACGTGAAATTCTCCAGCGCGTTCTGGTAGTAGCCGTACGTGCGGTACAAGCCCTCCATTGCATCGGCCAGCGTCTTGCCCTGCCGCTTGTAATACCAGGCCATTTCACAAATCAGCATACTGGCATCCACGCCGTCCTTGTCGCGCACATAGCCGCCGGAAAGATAGCCGTAGCTCTCCTCAAAGCCAAGGATAAAGCGGTTTTCCTCTCCCTTTTCCTCCAGCAGCGCAATCTGATCGCCGATATATTTGAAGCCGGTGAGCACGCGGATGCACTCCACCCCATAATGCGCGGCGATGGGGTCCACCATATCCGTGCTGACAATCGTCGTAACCAAAACGGGCTTTTCCGGCAATGTGCCGTGCGCCTGCCTGCGCCCCGCAATAAAATCCAGCAGCAGGATGCCGACCTCGTTGCCGGTCATTAGCCGGAAGCCATCCCCATGGCGCACGGCGATGCCGCACCGGTCACAGTCTGGATCCGTCGCCAGCAGCAGGTCGGGCTGCACCTGTGCGGAGAGCTCAAGGCCCTTTTGAAGCGCCTCGCGGATTTCGGGGTTGGGATAGGGGCAGGTAGTAAAGTTGCCATCCGGCATCTCCTGCTCCGGCACCATAACCACGTCCCGCACACCGATCCGCCGCAAAATCCGGGTCACGCAGACGCGGCCCGTACCGTTGAGCGGCGTATAGACCACCTTCAGGCCGTCGCACGGTTCCGCCAGTACCCGCCGGCTGTAGACCTCATCCAAAAACGAGTCCAGCACCCGCTCGTCAATCATGCAAATCAGCCCATTCTGCTTTCCCGTCTCAAAATCCATATGGCGCACATCCGCAAAGATGTCGAGCGCGTTGATTTCGTTTAAAATATCGTCGGCCATCTCCGCCGTCACCTGGCAGCCATCCGCGCCGTAGGCCTTGTAGCCGTTATACTTGGCTGGATTATGGCTGGCGGTAACGCAGATGCCCGCATCACATTTCAGGCGCCGCACCGCATAGGAGAGCGTCGGCGTCGGTGAAAGCCAGGGGTAAACGTGCGCCGTAACCCCGTTGGCCGCCAGTACGCCCGCGGCCTCACGGGCAAACAGCTCGGACTTATTGCGGCTGTCATAGGCAATGGCAACCGAGGGCTTCTCCCCATGCTTATTCAGATAATTCGCCAGCCCCTGCGTAGCCTTGCGCACCGTGTAAATATTCATCCGGTTGGTGCCCGCCCCAAGGATGCCGCGCAGCCCGCCGGTGCCGAAGGCCAGGTTTTGGTAAAACCGGTCGCTGATTTCCGCCGGTTTTCCCGCAATTGCACGCAATTCCTCCGCCAGGTCCTCATCCTCAAGCGGATAGGCCAGCCATCTCTCATATTCCGTCATCTGTTACCTCCTGTCACAAAACTCTTCCGCCCGGCCTGTTTTCAGCATGCCGGGCGGCAATATTTCCGGTCTGCACCGGTATTTCCCACTTTACCCACTTTATTGTACTACACCGGGCGGTATCTGGCAACGGGAAAGAGCGCGAAAACCGCTTTCCGAACTCCGTCCGATTCGCCGGAGGCATAAAATAAATCCGCCGAAGCTGTCAAAGATGCAGGATATTGGTCACAATCCCCGCCGGGGTCAGGTCAATAATCCCATAGGTCCCCGACGGGCCGGATAAGCTGCCCGGGTTCATCAAATACAGGCCGCCGCGGTACTCCGTCATTGCCTGGTGGGTATGCCCGAACAGCGCTATCTGTGCGCCGCGCTCCTCCGCCGCCGCAACCAGATTGGAAAGGCCGTACTTTACCTCATAAAGATGCCCATGCGTGTAAAAAATATGCCTGCCCTCCAGGCAAAGCTCCCCCACAGCGGGCAGGAGGCTGCCCCAGTCGCAGTTGCCGCGCACCTGGTAAAAGGCCTTGCCGGGCAGGCCCGCGCAAAGCTCCTGCGCCTCCTCCGCGCCGTCCCCCAGGTGTATGAGGACCTCCGCCTTAGGCTGGCGCAGCAGCGCCTCCCGCAGGGCATAACGGTCGCGGTGTGTGTCCGATAGCACTAAAACGCGCATAATATCGATTCCCTCTCTTCCTTTCAATCATCATTTTCATCGCAGCCGCATATTGTAGTAGTGGAAAACCGGAGACCCCCTTACACTACAAATGAAGGGATGCGTTTATTATGCAGATCAGTAAAGATAAAAACGAGCAGCAAAAGCTGCTGAATAGCCTTATGAAGCAGCTGAGCCCCGCCGACGAGGCCAAGCTGCAACAGATTCTCAACGATAAAGACGCTCAGAAAAAAATGCTGAGCACCCCCCAAGCCCAGGAGCTTATGCGCCAGCTGTTCGGCGGCGAGCAAAACAGCAAAAAGGGCGGCTGACCGGCCCGGCGTCCGCAATGCGCCGCATCCGCCGTGTAAAGGAGGGAATGGAATGGACGATCTTGCGGGGAAAATCGGTGAAATCCTCAGCAACCCCGGCGCAATGGAGCAAATCAAAAGCCTTGCCGGCATGCTTGGCTCCCAGGCGCAGGAGGCCGCAGGAGATGCCCCTCCTGCCAGTTCGGCGGCAAACGCTCCGGCAGCCTCCGCCGGGCAGGGGCTGGACCTGAGCGCCCTCAGCTCCATGCTCGGCTCATTGGGCAATGCCGCCCCGGCGCCGCCCGCCGGGCCTACCGGCGGCGGTTCGGGGCTTGGCGCGCTGAGCAGCCTGGGCAGCCTGCTCGGCGGCAGCGGCGCAAATAACAGTGGAATTAATGGCGACCTGCTTAGCATGGCGGTCAAAATGGGGCCTATTCTCGGCGCGCTCCGGCAGGAGGACGACAGCACCCGGCTGCTGCGCGCCCTGCGGCCCATGCTGCGGCCTGCACGGCAGAAAAAGCTTGATGAAGCCCTGAAGCTGCTTCAGCTGCTGCGCGCCCTGCCCCTTTTGAAGCAAAGCGGCATTTTGGGAAGCCTGGGCGGGCTGCTGTAAGGAGGGAAGCCCATGCCGGAAAACGACAATGATATGCAGCGGATGCAGCAGGATGCCATCCGCCGGGTCAGGGAAATGCAATCCCGGGCCCGGAATTTACAGCAGGCCCCGAGCAGCCAGGCGGATCAGCACGGCGGAAACGGCCCGGCCCGCACGGGCGCTGGCAGCGGCAGCCAACCGGACCGTTCCCCGCATCCGCATGTCACTTCCTATGGCATCGGCGGCAGGCCGCAAGCAGGCAGCCAGCAGCACAGCCAGCCGGAGAGCCCCCCGCAAAATGAATCCGCGCCGGAGGCAGCGCAGGAGCCGCCGCAGGCTGAGGAGCCCACCACGGGGGAAAAGGTTGCCTCCGCGCTGGCGGGCGGCAGCCTGACCGACATATTCGATGCACTCTTCAAGGAGGGCGACCGGGCAATTATTCTCATTCTGCTGCTCCTACTCATGGAGGACGGCGACACCAGCCTGGTATTCGCCCTTATGTACCTAATTCTGTAAAGGACAGCTGCCCGATAAACGCGCGCCGGTAAAAAGCCGGCGCTTTTTGTATGCTGGCCCCGGGCATTACGCGTAATCCGCATGCGCTAAAAGCCATTTGGCAACCCCGTCTCGGTCATTGGCGCGGATTACCCCCGTGGCGCGCTCCTTAATCGCCGGGCCGGCATTCTCCACGGCATAGCATTCGTCCGCGGCCTCAAACAGGGGCAGGTCGTTGGCGGCATCCCCAAAGCAAACCAGGCGGCTGCAGTTCAGCAGCTGCTTCAGCCGCAGTGCCGCGCTGGCCTTATTGGCCCCGCGGGGAAGAATTTCCAGCCACTGCGCGCCAGTGTACAGCTCCGGGCTGAAAATACAGGTAAAGCGCTCCCGGAAGCGCTCATAAAGCGGCGCCAGCTTTTCGGCCCGGTCGATGCAGGTGTAATAATAGATCTCTCCTGTCAGGCCGCCGGGATTCTCCCCGCTGCACGGCAGCAGCCCCTCACGCCTGCCGGTAGGCGTCTCACGCGGGTCGCCCCTGCGGGTTTCGAGGAAGGCGCGCAGGCCGGGAAACAGCCCGTCCATGCCGTGGACCGGGTCGGACCAATAATGAAAGCGTTCCCGGCCCTCCCCGTCCGGGCCGGAATAGGTGTAGACAACCGGCAGCACGTCCGCGGCCTGCAAAGCGGTGCTGATCTCCGCAGCCTCGCCGGGGGTAAAGCAGTTCCAGGCCAGCCGCCTGCGGGTTTGCAGGTCCCAGATAAAAACGCCGTTGTGCACAATTACCGGCACACGCAGGCGCAGGCCCGCCGTGACCTTCTCCGCGGTAGCCGCAGACCGGGCTGTGGCATAGGAGAAGCAGACGCCCTTGTGCGCCAACTCGTTGACCGCACGGATGGTAAACGGCGACAGGGTCTCGTCGCCGCGCAGGAGCGTTCCGTCCAAATCGGATAGATAAAGCGTTCGCCGCATAATTTTCCTCCATTCCCGCACATTACGCCGCAGTGTGCGCCGCGGTGTGCGCCGGGCATGGCCCGGAAAGCATCAGACCCCGGCCTTTTCCAGCAGGGCAATGGCATCGTCCGCATTTGGGTGTGCCTGCACCGCGTCAAAATTAGCAAGCAGCAGCTGCGCCTTCCGCTTTGTGGCCGGGTTTTCCAGCATCTCCTCATAGCGAAGCCGGATGACCTCGCTCATGCGCCCGGCGCACATATACCAGCCGGTAACGGTACAATCCTGCGGCAGCTCCGCCCGTACCCGCTCAATAATCTGCGCAAAATAATCCTCGGCCGCGCCGAAGCCGGCGGTCCCAAACAAAAAGACCTTTTTCCCGGCAAGGCCGGGCAGCACCTCCCGCAGCCGCTGGGAACAGGCGCCCTTGTCCGTCCAAAAGCCGAGATACACCCGATCCGCCGCCCCCAGCGCCTCGGTTTCCGCAATAGAGAGCGTCCCTATCCGGCAGCAGGGAACGCCCGGCATCGCCTTGCCGAGCGCTTTTGCCAGGTACTCGGTGTTCCCGGTGGCGCTGTCATACAAAATCATTGCACGCATGGCACACATCCTTTCCTCAGCCACAGCCTCCCATGGCCTTCCCTCTTTTCGGGCTCTACGTGTAGCATTTCTACTTTTTCTTTTATTATAACAAGCAGCGTGCAATCATTCAAGTAGCAGCGAAACAGCCAGCCCGGCGCTCTAATTTGCCGGGCCGCCGGGAAAATTGGATTTTCTCCCCGCTCACCGCGGATTACGGAAGAATTTCCGCCCAGGAAGCGCCTTGACAAAGACGCCGCTTATTTTTTATACTGAAAGCACGCAATGGCCGTAAGCATAAAACCGACGGCCTCTGCCATGAACAGAGGAAGGGGCTCCTGTGGAAAAGCACAAGGCCCTTTTAAGAGCCCTCCGGTTTACAGGCCGGAAGTTAGGAGTAAAAAGATGGAATTAATAGCCCGGGATATTTGCAAGCGCTTCGGTGAAAAGGAGGTGCTGCGCGGGGCCTCCTTCACCTTTGAAAAGGGAAGGATCTACGGCCTGCTCGGACGAAACGGCGCGGGCAAAACCACGCTGTTCAACTGCATGAACGAAGACGTCAAGGCGGACGGCGGCAGCTTTGAAATTGCCGGGGACGACGGCAGACGCAGGCCCATTGGGCCGGAGGACATCGGCTATGTGCTCTCCACCCCGGTGGTGCCGGAATTTTTGACCGGGCGCGAGTTTCTTAAATTTTTTGTAGAGATCAACCAGGCGAAGCTGCGCGACCCCAAGCCGCTGGATGAATACTTTGAGCTTATGAAAATTGCCCCCGAGGACCGGGACAAGCTGCTTAAAGACTACTCCCACGGCATGAAAAACAAGATGCAGATGCTGGTGAACTTCATTGCCAACCCCACCATCCTGCTGCTGGACGAGCCGCTTACCTCCTTCGACGTAGTCGTTGCCGACGAGATGAAGCAGCTGCTGCGCCACATCAAGAACGACCACATCATTATTTTTTCCACACACATCATGGAGCTGGCGCTGGACCTGTGCGACGACATTGTCATTTTGAACGACGGCATACTGGAGGAGATCGAAAAGGAGAACCTGGACAACACCGCCTTTAAGGACAAAATTATCGCCGCGCTGAGGGGGGACGACGATGCTTAACGCCTTTGCGACTTCCTTCCGGCTAAAAAACACCTATAAAACCAACAGCATCCTCTATTCCCTCAAGTCCTTGCCGCTGGTAAAACGGCTGCTGCCGGATGCGCTTTATGCCAGCGCGGGGCTGAAGGCGTTTGCCAATATCGTCAGCATCCTCATCGAGGTGGGGTCGGTATTTGTGGGCAAGCTGCTGTACGTGTCGCTGATGGTCTTTACGGCGGCCCAGCTTCTCAAAGGCCCGGCAGCGGACAGCTTTGTCCATATCTTCTTCTTTCTTACCATTATTGGCGGGCTGCTGAACACGCAGATTTTCAACCCCACCAAGGATAAATATTACGCCATCTTCCTTATGCGCATGGACGCGCGCCAGTACACGCTCTCGAATTACCTCTATTTTCTGCTGAAGATGGCTGTAGGCCTGCTGCCGTTCACCCTGCTTTTCGGTGTGTTGGCGGGCGTTTCACCCGGCCTGTGCCTGCTAATGCCCTTTTTTGTATGCGCCTTCAAGCTGGTTGTAACCGCCATATCCCTATGGGGCTGCCGGGACGGTAAAAAGGCGCGCAATGAAAACCTGCCCGCGCCGGTGATCTGGGCGGGCGTGCTGGCGGCGCTGGTGCTGGCCTATGCTCTGCCCGCACTTGGGCTTGCCATGAGCCCGCCGCTGTTCCTGGCGCTGGCTGTGCTGACGGTCATTGGCGGCGGCCTCTCGCTGGCCTATGTGCTGCGTTTCGGGGAGTTCCGCGCCATTTACCGCACACTGCTCGACCCCGGCAGCTTTGTGATGAACCCGGCGGACAAAAACCAGGCCGTCCTTGCGGCTTACCGCAAAAAAATTGATGCCGATATGACGCAAACCAGCAGCAAAACCGGCTACCAATACCTGAACGAGCTCTTTATGAAGCGCCACTCCAAGCTGCTGACCAAATCCGCGAAAAAGATTACCCTGGTACTGCTGGCTATTCTCATTATGCTGATCATCGCCTGCCTGTCCATACCAGAGGCCAAAACCACTGTCAACGAGCTGATGCTGGCCTTTTTGCCTTATTTTCTGTTTGTCATGTACCTGGTCAACCGCGGGCGCGTCATCACTCAAGCAATGTTCACCAACTGTGACCACAGCATGCTTACCTATCGCTTTTACCGGCAGCCCAAGGCCATCCTCACGCTGTTCGCCGCACGGCTGAAATACATCATCGCCATTAACCTCATGCCCGCGTCCGTCATTGCGCTGGGGCTGCCGCTGCTGCTTTTCCTCTCCGGCGGCACATCGGAGCCGCTCAACTATGTGCTGCTCTTCGTCTCCATCATCGCCATGTCGGTATTTTTCTCCGTCCATACACTGGTGCTCTATTACCTGCTTCAGCCTTATAACATCCAGATGGAAACCAAAAACGCGGCCTATGGCATCCTCAATGGCCTGACTTATTTTGTCTGCTACTTTGCCATGGGCAAGGAGCTGCCCACGCTGGCCTTTGGCCTGGGCGTGTCGGCCTTCTGCATTGTCTATGTCGCCGCCGCACTGCTTCTAGTCTACCGCTTCGCGCCCAAAACCTTCAGGCTGCGCCCATGAGCGCGGCCCCGCCGCAGAAGGGGAAGGGAATAGGGCACCGCAAAACACGTTGCAAAACACGTTGTAAAACGCGTTAAAGCAATTCCCGGCGCCGGCTTAAAGGCCGGCGCCGGGAACTTATTTTTGCGCCGCTTTTTGTGCTGCGGCGGCGGATCGTCCGGCTCCGCCGGAAATCGCCTTTGCCTTTTATTTACAGCAGCAGAACGCCGGGAGGGACGGGGAAGTTACCCCCTGTAGTCCGCGCGGACAAAGGGAGCCTTTCGCTCCTCCGCAACCAACAGCTTATATTTCCCGGGGTGTCGGTAAGCGTTGCCATGGACCTCGTTCTCCCGGTACGCCCTGAGCTCTGCCAACGGGAATGACGCCAGGTAAATCCCCTCTGCCTCTCCGGCATCCAGCAGCAGCATGTCCCGCTCACCGCCTTCGCCGTCCCGGTAGGCGATGCCGTCAAACGCCGACGAGTGCCCGTTGCAGTCTGGCTGGCCGTAGGCATAGTTGGCAGTGGCAACCCCTGCCATATTTTCATACGCGCGGGCGCGCAGCTGCGCCAGGCGGTTGATCTGCATGGGGCAGGCGTTGGGAACCAGGATAACCTCCGCCCCTTGCAGCATCAAAATCCGCGCGCTCTCAGGAAATTCACGGTCATAGCAAATCATCGCGCCAATCCGTACACTGCCGCGCCCTGTGTCCAGGTCCGCGCTGTAGAAATCCTCCCCGGGCGTTAGGTTGCGCTCTACATCAAAATCGCAGGTATGCACCTTGGCGTATGTCAGCACACAGTCCCCCATACGGTCAAAAACACAGAGGGTGTTCCGGGGCGCAGGATTGAACCGCTCTAAAAAGGTGATGCCAATCGCCATTTCCAATTCCTTTGCCAGATTTGCAAAGGCCCGGACAAACGCGCCGTCCCGGGGGACGGCATCCGCCTCAAGCTGTGCGGGGTCCGCGGTTACCCGGTACCCGTTATTCCACATTTCCGGGAACAGCGCCAGGTCCGCCCCCATCGCCTTCGCCTGCCGACAATAATTCAGCCCCTTTTCCAGGTTCCCCGCCTGGTCCGGCGTGGAGCACAGCTGTAATAGGGCAACCTTAAACTTTTCCATCCATTTCTCTCCTTTCACAGGCCTTTGCAAAAGCCAACTACCCGCAAAACCGTGCGAGCTCCTCTTTAGGGATACCCCGGCGGTTTTCCGCATCGGCGCGGGCCGCGCCCGCAGCGTCTCCGCCAAAAGTTCACCCCCATTATAACCCGGGTTCCGCCCGGTTTTCATACGCCCTTGTTCGATAACGGGGGCCTTAAACGGCCCGGCAGCGCGCCGGAGCGCCGAAGCAGACCGCCTTCAAGCCAGCATGCCCGCGTGGTATATTGCCTTTCGGCCGCCGGGGCCGGGCTACTCCGCGGCATCTAGGCCAAGTGTATTGAACCCTTCTGCCGCTCCATTTCTTTAGCATCTAAATCAATACCGGGCGCCATATTTCAACTTTGCCCTTTCGGTGTACTTTTGAATAAAATCTGTTTTAGCCTTTGTGTAACCGTCTCTGTTAAATCTATATTCTTGTGATAATTTCAATTTCATTTTCTCGTACTCGCCAGCAATGTTGGCATGCTCCATGAGATAATCCCTAAAATATAATTCATCATTATCTCCAACATATCTTAGGTGCAGATGAAATACCCTGTCGGCAAATCCTTTTTCTGTATATCCCTTGTTAAAAGAAATTCTCTCAGAAGCTTCGGACATACAAATATAACCGCTTTTCACAATCAATTCTTTATCGTGCAATAACGGATATTCCGTTGAAATTTCCACAAGAATATCAATAATTGGCTTTGCACAAATAGAGTGAATCGCCGTACTTCCTATATGACTGATTCTCTCTATATTCGGAACCCTGTCCTTCAAAAATTTTTCTTCCTCCGCATACCATTTTTCCCAGCAGGGCTGATGCTCTGTTAAATAAATAGGAAATAGCTTCCATAAATCTTCTAAGCTCATTTCAGATAACTTCTCCGTCATTTTCATCCCCCCTAGATTCCAATTTTTCTCTGCTTGCATTATATCATGTTCCGTTAAGCATTGTCATTTCTATTTTTAAAAAACTGCCGGTTCGCCTATGATTTGTAAGGGGCGCTGAAGCCTTGCTTGCGCAACAGCCGCTTGACAAGCCGTCAATATCCGGCAATTGCGGGCCGCAAAGAAGCCGCATATACCGGGCCAAACCGGGGAAAATACAACCGAAGCCCGCGGCGCGGTAAAGCCGCCCACGGGTACGGAATATAAAAATCAACACCCATACCTTTTGGAGGAAAATATGGTCAAAAAAATAATGGCATTTGTCGTTGCGGGCGCCGCGGTTCTGGCCGCGGTCATTCTCCCGCTCGACATCGCCCGCAGCCGGCCGGAGCTGCTGGGGGAGTCGGAAGCCGGGGCGGACAGCCGGACATCCGCGGCCCTCTCGCCCGGCCCGGATTCCAGCGACGGCGAGCCTGCGCTTCCAAGCGAGACATCCGGGCTGGCGGAAATCATCAGCTTGGTTCCGGAGGGCGATTCAACTGAATCAAGCAGCCGGGAAAAAAGCGGCAGCCAGACGCCCTCGCGCGCCGCCTCTACCACGCCGCCCGCCGCCTCCCAGTCAGGCAGCCCGCAGCGTCCCAGTTTCCAGGGGCCGCAAACGCAGCAACCGTCATTATCCTCGTCGCAAGCGATGAGCTCCGGCGCGGGAAGCCCCACGGCCTCCCTGCCCAGTCCCTCGCGGCCCGCAGCGAACAGCAGCCCAAACGGTACCGGAACACTTTCATACCCGGAGCAGGTGGTGCGGCTTGTCAATAAGGAGCGGGAAAAAGCCGGGCTTCAGCCGCTCGCCATCAGCCAGCCGGCTGAAGCCGCAGCGCTGGTGCGGGCCAAGGAGACCGAGCAGTCCTTCTCGCACACCCGGCCCGACGGCCGCCAATTCTCCACCGCGCTATTGGAACAGGGGGCCCGCTTTCGCACCGCCGGAGAAAACATCGCCTGGGGGCAGCGGACGCCGGAGCAGGTGATGCAGGGGTGGATGAACAGCTCCGGGCACCGCGCCAACATTCTCAATGCAAGCTATACCGCCATTGGTGTGGGCTATTACCGCAATGCGGCGGGGACCAATTACTGGACGCAGCTGTTCACCGGCTGAAGCAGCGCCCCTGCCCTTCCTGTGTGGAACCGTACAGCGCGCGGCACAGATTCTGTTCCTACCGCCCGGAACGGATTGGAAGGCTTTATCATAACGCCGCTTGCCTTCAAACCGCCGGGGCGGTTCTCCCCGGCTGAAAGCGGCAAAAAACAGAGGCCCGGTCTTTGAACCAAGCCTCTGTTTTGTTATTATTGCGGGTATTCCCCGATTATTTCAGGTTTGCCTTCAGGGTGTCGAGCTCCTTGCGCAGCTCGGCAGGCAGCTTGCCGCCAAACTTGGTGTAGAACTCCTCGATGCCCTCGGCCTCTGTGGCCCACTGGTCCTTGTTGACAGCCAGGATGGACTTTAGCGTGTCGATGCTGAAGTCCAGGCCCTCCAGGTTGATGTCCTCAGCCTTCGGCACATAACCGATTGCGGTCTCCTCAGCGCCGACCTTGCCCTCGCAGCGGTCGATGATCCACTCCAGAACGCGCAGGTTGTCGCCGAAGCCGGGCCAAATGAAGTTGCCGTCCTCGTCGAGGCGGAACCAGTTGACGTTGAAGATCTTCGGGGCCTTGTCGCCGAGCTTCTCGCCCATCTCAATCCAGTGCTTGAAGTAATCGCCCATATGGTAGCCGCAGAAGGGCAGCATGGCCATCGGGTCGCGGCGGACGACGCCCACGGCGCCGGTTGCGGCTGCGGTAGTCTCAGAAGCCATAATGGAGCCTACGAACACACCGTTGTTCCAGTCGCGGGACTGGTAAACCAGCGGGGTGGTCTGAGCACGGCGGCCGCCGAAGATGATGGCGGAAATCGGCACGCCGGCGCCGTCGTCGAATTTCGGGCTGATGCAGGGGCAGTTTTTAGCAGGCGCGGTAAAGCGGCTGTTCGGATGCGCGCCCTTTACATCGCTGGTCTTGCCGTTCCAGGGATTGCCCTTCCAGTCCACGGCATTCTCCGGCGGATTTTTGTCGAGGCCCTCCCACCAAACGGTGTTGTCATCCAGGTTATGCGCAACGTTGGTAAAGATGGTGCCCGCCTTGGTGGTATGCAGGGCGTTGGGGTTGGACTTCTCGTTGGTGCCGGGCGCAACGCCGAAGAAGCCGTTCTCGGGGTTGATGGCCCACAGGCGGCCGTCCGGGCCGATGCGCATCCAGGCAATATCGTCGCCCACTGTCCAGACCTTGTACCCGTTCTTGCGGTACCCCTCCGGCGGAATCAGCATCGCCAGGTTGGTCTTGCCGCAGGCGGACGGGAAAGCAGCCGTAACATACTTAATCTCGCCCTTCGGGTTTTCAATGCCCAGGATGAGCATATGCTCGGCCATCCAGCCCTCATTCTTGCCCAGGAAGGAGGCAATGCGCAGCGCAAAGCACTTCTTGCCCAGCAGAACATTTCCGCCGTAGCCGGAGTTGACGGAAATGATGGTGTTGTCCTCGGGGAAATGGCAGATATAGCGCTTTTCCTCGTCGATGTCGCACTTGCAGTGCAGGCCGCGGACCCAATCCTCGCTGTCGCCGAGCACCTCCCAGACCTTGTTGCCCACACGGGTCATAATGGCCATGTTCAGTACGACATAGATGGAGTCGGTCAGCTCAACGCCGATTTTAGCGAACGGAGAGCCGATAGGGCCCATGGAGTAGGGGATGACGTACATGGTGCGGCCCTTGTAGCTGCCGCGGGCAATGTCATAGAGCATCTTATAGGCGCTCTGGGGCTCCATCCAATGGTTGGTGGGGCCTGCATCCTCTTCCTTGCGCGCACAGATAAAGGTACGGCCCTCCACGCGGGCAACGTCGTTGACGGCGGTGCGGTGCAGGTAGCAGCCGGGCAGCTTCTCTTCGTTGAGCTTAATCATTTCGCCGGTGCTGCAGGCCTCTTTGCGCAGGGCCTCCAGTTGTTCCTCGGAGCCGTCAATCCAGACGACCTGGTCCGGGGTAACAAGCGCTTTCATGTCTTCAAGCCACTTTAAAACAGATGGATTCTTAGTCATATCAATCTCCTTCCGGCCATATTCGGCCAAACTGAATTTTAAACCCCTTAAACTTTGCGATTTTTAGTTTATTATAATCTATTGTCAAAAAATAATCAATTAAATAATTATGAATAAGGGGATAAACTTTTCCATTATTTTCTGTTGCTTTTCGTATTTTATGCGGGGGCGCGGGGGCTTAATTTTATCAGAAGCCGGCTTCAATACTCATCGTCGGGCGGGCGTTGAGCGCCATGCCGGCGAAGTGGCCCGCCTGCTGCTCAAAATAGGCCTGGGCCCCCACCATGGCGGCGTTGTCCCCACACAGGGAAAGCTGCGGCATAAAGAGCTGCCAGCCGTTCTGGCGGCACAGCTCCTGCATGCGGCGGCGCAGCAGGGTATTTGCCGACACGCCGCCGGCCAGCACCAATTTACGCGCGCCGGTTGCCTCTGCGGCATGAACGAAGTTGCGCGTCAGGCAGTCCACCACCGCCTGCCGGTAGGAGGCCGCCAGGTCCGGGATGCTGACCTGCACGCCTTTTTGCGCGGCGTTGTGCAGCAGGTTGATGACGGCGGTTTTCAGCCCGGAGAAGCTGAAATCGTACGGCGAACCGTCCACTGTGGGCTTGGGCAGGCGGAAGGCCCCCGGGTCGCCCCCCTCCGCCACGCGGTCCAGCTCGATGCCGCCCGGGTAGGCATCCCCATGGCGCGCGCCGCCTTGTCAAACGCCTCGCCCGCCGCATCGTCCCGGGTACGGCCCAGCACGTGGATCCGGGTGTAACCGTCCACACGGATAATATGGCTGTGCCCGCCGGAAACCACCAAGCACAGGAAGGGCGGTTCCAGCCCCGGGCTGGCAATATAGTTGGCCGCGATATGCGCGCGCAGGTGATGCACCGGAATCAAGGGCTTGCGCGCCGCCAAAGCCAAGCCCTTGGCAAAATTGACGCCCACCAGCAGCGCGCCGACCAGGCCCGGCGCCGCCGTGACGGCGATGCCGTCCACCTCCCCGAGCGCCAGGCCCGCCTCCTGAAGCGCCTGCTCCGTCACCGGGACCACCGCCTCACAGTGGCGGCGGGAGGCGATCTCCGGCACAACCCCGCCGTAGAGCCGGTGCTCGGCTACCTGGGAGGCCACCACGGAGGAGAGCACGCGGCGGCCGTCCTCCACCACGGCGGCGGCTGTCTCGTCGCAAGAGCTTTCAAGCGCCAAAATTCGCATGGAAATATCATTCCCCTCTTTGTTCAAATTAAAACGGCTTTCCCCGCGGGCCGCGGCACATGGCTATTATTTATCATACGTTAAAGCGGAAGAGCACCACGTCGCCGTCCTGCATGACGTATTCCTTTCCCTCGCTGCGCACCAGCCCTTTTTCCTTGGCTGCCGCCATGGAGCCGCAGGCGATGAGGTCGTCATAGGCGATGACCTCCGCGCGGATAAAGCCGCGTTCAAAATCGGTATGAATCTTCCCCGCCGCCTGCGGCGCCTTGGTCCCCCTTGTAATGGTCCAAGCGCGCACCTCGGGCTGGCCCGCCGTCAGATATGAAATAAGGCCCAGCAGGCTGTAGCAGGCGCTGATGAGACGGTCAAGCCCGGATTCGCTCAGGCCCATATCGCTGAGGAACAGCTGCTTTTCCTCATAATCCATCCCCGCAATTTCCGCCTCAACCTCCGCGCAGATGGGCAGCACGGCGGCATGCTCGCCCTCCGCGATTTTTTTAACCGCCTGGTAATATTCGTTGCCGTCCAGCCCGCCGCTGAAGTCCGAATCGCTCATGTTGGCGGCATAGATGACCGGCTTATTGGTCAGCAGGGATACGCTCGCCAGCAGGGCCGCCTCCTCCCCGGTGCACTCCATGCTGCGGGCGGGCCTGCCGGCATCCAGGGCCTCGTGCACACGGGTGAAGAAATCCACCTCGTCCTGAAATTTCTTGTCGGCCTTTACCATTTTGCGGGCCTTGTCGATGCGGCGGTCGAGCACCTCTATATCGGAGAGGATCAGCTCCAGGTTGATGGTCTCAATATCGCGGGCCGGGTCGATGCCGCCCTCTACATGCACAATGTCGTCGTTGACAAAGCAGCGCACCACATGCACAATGGCGTCTACCTCACGGATATTCGCCAGGAATTTATTGCCCAGCCCTTCGCCCTTGGAGGCCCCGCGCACCAGGCCCGCAATATCCACAAACTCAATGGTGGCGGGGGTGTACTTCTCCGGGTGGTACATTTCCGCCAGCTTATCCAGGCGCTTGTCCGGCACGGCGACGACGCCGACATTGGGCTCAATGGTGCAGAACGGATAATTTGCGGACTGCGCCCCCGCGTTGGTGATGGCGTTGAACAGGGTGCTCTTGCCCACGTTCGGCAGGCCCACGATTCCTAATTTCATATATGCTCACTTCTCCTTATTTTAACGGGCTTTCTCAAATCTAAATATTTTTTGTCCTTCCCTTCAGACAGGCCTTTTCCGCATTTCCGGCCCTTCGGGTCTTTTCTCCTATACCGGAAAGCCCCTGTCGAAAAAGGGGGAAAAGAGCTTTGTACAACGGTATATTATACCATGCCGGCCCTTTTCCCTCAACTGTTTTAAGCCAAAATCTCGTGTATCATCTTAAATTTTATCCTTGTCCAAATTTAACTGTGATTTCAACTCGCCTTAAAGTTTGATTGGGATCCCCCTTTTCAATCTGTTCGGGCGTCATTTTCCGCTTTTTTCCGAGCCCTGTAACCGCCTCAAAAAGAGGAGCTTTTATATTTTATTTATAATAATAATGTTTACATCGTAAAAAAATTAGTATAAAATGAGAGCAGAAAATAGACTGGAAAAGGCGAATCTGATGAGCCATTGCGCAAGCAAGATTGATCTTGTTCCCCGGTAGGGTAAAAAGCATGAGGAGGGTAAAATTTATGAAAAAGCTTGCGGCCAAGTTAACCGTGCTGCTGGTATGCCTGCTGCTGCCGCTGACGGCCTGCAGCCCGGTGGATTTTTCAGAACAGATTCAGGACGTTTATTCGTATTGGGACTTTGAGGTCATTGTACGTATGCCGCGGTATTACCGGGCAAGCGCAATAGACCCGAACGCGCCGCTGGATATTGAGGTGGAGCTGCGGTGTGCAGGGAATAATGAGAGTATTGAAATTGGGCATAACGGATCTTTTTCTGCGGCGCTTCTGTATTATGAGGATGAAGAGGAGCCGATGCTCCCCTATTCATTTACGCAAGAGTTGCATTTGCAAACGGTCTATAAGGATCAGCCGCTGATAGAAAAGTGGGATGCTTCAAAAGAGGTTCAGAAGCTGGGGCCGCTCAAGCCCGGAAAATACCGCGCAAAGATGTACTGGAATTTCCGCTACATCGACGCCGACCGTGACAGTGAAGAAACCATAACCAACTGGGCATATGTCCATTTCTGGATTATTTAGTTCGTATAAAATAAAAAAAGAATGGATTGAAACAGGCGAATCCAATGAGCCATTGCGCAAGCAAGATTGATCTTGTTCCCCGGTAGGGTAAAAGCATGAGGAGGGTAAAATTTATGAAAAAGCTTGCGGCCAAGTTAACCGCGCTGCTGCTGGTATGCCTGCTGCTGCCGCTGACGGCCTGCAGCCCGGTGGATTTTTCGGAACAAATCAACGACGTCTATGCGTATGAGGACTTTGAGGTCACGGTGCGTATGCCGCGGTATTACCAGGCAAGCGCAATGGACCCGAACGCGCCGCTGGATATTGAGGTGGAGCTGCGGTATACAGGGGATAAGGAGAGTATTGAGATTGGGCATAGCGGAATTTTTTCTGCGGCGCTTCTGTACTATGAGGATGAAGAGGAGCCGATGCTCCCCTATTCATTTACGCAAGAGTTGCATTTGCAAACGGTCTATAAAGATCAGCCGCTGATAGAAAAGTGGGATGCCTCAAAAGAGGTTCAGAAGCTGGGGCCGCTTAAGCCCGGAAAATACCGCGCAAAGATGTACTGGAATTTCTGCTATACCGATGCCGCGCACGACAGTGAAGAAAGGATAACCAACTGGGCGTACGTCTATTTCTGGATCATCTAGTTTTGATCAAACTGCTAAAACTGCAATCATGAACCCATAACGCTGCGGCGCATAAACCCGAGGGGTAAGGCACAAACGCCTTACCCCTCAAATTGTATGCTCTAAAAACGGCTTAAAACAGGCCTTTCACCCCTTAAAATTTCATGGACATAAGGCGGAAGCAATGAAACTGGGAGCGTCTCCTTTATTGATAAGCCCGGCGCCTCTCCCCGTCTCCCCGTTCTCAGGGCTGCCGCATGGTCAGCGCAATCCGCTTTTTGGGAATATCCACCGAGACCACCCACACCTTGACCACATCGCCGACCTTGAGCACCTCGCTTGGGTGCTTGATAAAGCGGTTGCAGATTTTAGAGATATGCACCAGGCCGTCCTCGTGTACGCCGATGTCCACAAAAGCGCCGAAGTCAATGACATTGCGCACGGTGCCCGTCAGCTCCATGCCGGGCTTCAGGTCCTCAATGGAGAGCACGTCCGCCCGCAGCAGCGGCGGCGGCAGCTCGTCGCGCGGGTCGCGGCCAGGACGCAGCAGCTCCGACACAATGTCGCGCAGGGTCGGCTCGCCCACACCGATCTTTTCCGCGGCAGCCGCGTAGCCAATGGCCTCCACCTTTTCCGGCAGCCCGGTAAGGCTGCCGGCGCGCACGCCGTCCAGCCCGAAGCCGCAGAGCTTCAGCAGCTCCTTGGCGGCGGCGTAGCTCTCCGGGTGGACGGCGGTGTTGTCCAGCACATTTTCACTTTCTGCCACGCGCAGGAAGCCCGCGCACTGCTCAAACGCCTTCGGCCCGAGCTTGGGAACCTTTTTCAGCTCCGACCGGCTATGGAAGGCGCCGTTTTCCTCCCGGTAGGCGACAATGTTTTTCGACACCGCCGCCGAAATGCCGGAGACCTGCTCCAGCAGGCTGGGGGATGCCGTGTTCAGGTCCACGCCCACGGTATTGACGCAATCCTCCACCACGCCGCCCAGCGCCTCTCCCAGCCGCTTCGGGGGCATGTCGTGCTGGTACTGCCCCACGCCGATGGCCTTGGGGTCGATTTTCACCAGCTCCGCCAGCGGATCCTGCAAGCGGCGGGCAATGGAAACCGCGCTGCGCAGGGTGACGTCAAAGTCCGGGAACTCCTGGGCCGCCAGCTTGCTGGCGCTGTAG
The DNA here is from genome assembly GCF_003268275.1 of Hydrogeniiclostridium mannosilyticum. GTDB lineage: Bacteria > Bacillota > Clostridia > Oscillospirales > Acutalibacteraceae > Hydrogeniiclostridium > Hydrogeniiclostridium mannosilyticum. Next base: position 109,247 of record NZ_QLYR01000007.1, on the reverse strand, counting down.
ACGGACGCCCCCGCCTCGCTGACCAGCATATAAGCCGGCGCGGGCGTGTGCCCCGCCCCGGCAAGCTCGCGGATCACCCCGGCGGCAAAGGCCTCCGTCTCACGGCTGGCGGTGCCGTTGCCAATGGCAATAATCTCCACGCCGCGGCGGAGTATCAGGTCCTTCAGGTATTTTTTTCCCTCCTCCACCTTTGCCTTGGAATGGGTGGGGTAAATGACGCCGGTGTCCAGCACCCGCCCGGTGGGGTCCACCACCGCCACCTTGCAGCCGGTGCGGTAGCCGGGATCCAGCCCCATGGCGACCTTGCCCTTGACCGGGGGCTGCATCAGCAGCTGCCGCAGGTTCATGCGGAACACCTGAATCGCCGACTCCGCGGCGTTCTCCGTCAACGCGGCGCGCACCTCGCGCTCAATGGCGGGGAAGATCAGGCGGTCATAGGCATCCTCCGCGGCGGCGCGGCAAACAGCCGTGCAGGGGGACTCCGGCGCCGCGGGGCCGGCCGCAACCGAGCAGACAATCCCAAGGCCGCGCGCGCGGTCCAGCTCCACCGCAACTTTTAAAAAGCCCTCCCGCTCGCCGCGGTCTACCGCCAGCACCCGGTAGCCCGCAATGCGGCGGACAGGCTCGCGGAAATCATAATACTGCGCATAGACGGAGTCCTTCTCCGGGTCCGCGGCCTTCGAGGCCAAAACCGCCTGGGCCATTGCTACCACGCGCAAGCGCTTGCGAATGCCCGCATCATCGGAGAGCATCTCCGCAATAATATCCATCGCCCCCTGCAGGGCCGCAGCGGCATCGGGCACCTCCTTCTCCGGGTCCACATAGGCCCGGGCCAGCTCCAGCGGCTCGGGGGTCCCGGCCTTCTGGGCAAATATCTGCTCTGCCAGCGGGGCAAGCCCACGGGCCCGGGCCACCGATGCACGCGTCTTGCGCTTGGGGCGGAAGGGCCGGTATACGTCGTCAAGCTCCGAGAGCGTCTCGGCGGCGTTCAGCGCTGCCTCGACCTCCCCGGTCATGCAGTCCGCCTCCGTGATGAGCTGGCGGACCTCTTCGCGCCGTTTTTCCAGGCTGCGCAGGTACTCCAGCCGCTCGGAAACCTCGCGCAGCTTCTGGTCGTCCAGGCTGCCGTGCGCCTCCTTGCGGTAACGGGCGATAAAAGGGATGGTATTCCCCTCGTCAATCAATTGAATAATATTGTTCGCCTGCCATGCCTGCAGGCCGAACTGCACCTGCAGCGCCGATGCGTAATCCATAAATCCATATCCTCCTGTATTTTTGCTGAGGGCCCGAAGGCCCTCCGGCTCCTTGTATGCCGGACAGCACGGCCCGGCAAGCCGCCTTAAGCCGGACCTGCCGCCGGATTTTCCGCCGGATTCGCCGCCGGGTTTTCCGCCGGCACCTCTATTTCATAGACATAGTCGTCCATGACAAACCCGCCGCCGATGCCGGCCACCTGGCTGCGCACCCGCGTCATGCCAAGGCGCTCATAGGCCGCGACCGAACCGCTGTTGTGCTTGTTGACGGTGAGCCAGATGGCGCGGTAGCCCTCCCGGCGGCAAAGGTCCATTAAAAACTCCAGGCCCTGCCTGGCTGCGCCGCGCCCACGGAAACGCCTGGCCACATAGAGCTTGCTCAGGTACAGCTTCTGCCCGCCGTCCGTCGGCTGAATGCCGGTAAAGCCTGCGTTTTCCCCCTCGCAGCGAAAAAAGTAATAGCGGTAATGCTCCTGCTCCAGCTGGCGGCGAATCGCCGCCTCTGACTGGAACTTGTCCACCATATATGCCACCTGCGCCGGCCCCAGCAGCGGCGTGTAGTGCTCACGCCAGATTTCCGCCGCCAGCTTCGCCAGCACAGGGATCTCCTCCTCTTTTACAGGGATTATCTCCATACCTTCCTGCATCATGCTTTGCCCTTCCTCCTCATTCTTATTGTCATCTTGACTGTAATTTTTATTTTTCCAAGGCCCCGTCCCGGGCAGCCTCTAGCTACCGGCCGCCCATGAACGGCAGCAGCTGGACCAGGGACGACAGCGCGAAGATCACCGGCTGATGCAGCACATAAATGACCAGTGCATGGCGCCCGATCCAAGAAAAAAACGGAATGCGGGACGGGTAGGCGAACCGGGGGAATTTCCCGGCAGCCGCCAACCGCCCCAGCACCGTCCCGGCGAAAAAGATAAACACCCAGGGCAGCAGCGGGAAATAATCCGCCGAAAAAAAGTCCGGGCTGCAAAATCCCAGCGGTGAAAGCCAATAGACGTACAGGCCGGCGGGCAGCGGGATCTCCAGCAGATAGGGGATGCCGGCAAATCCCGACGGCACGCGCAGCGTCAGCGCAAAAAGCGCCGCAAACGCCGCCAGCTCCCCCCAGCGAAAGGGCGGCGCGGGCCGCCCGCGCTTTTTGCGCAGCGCCTCCAGCCCGCCGAACAGCAGCATGCAAACGCTGAGAAAATGGAGAATGCCGAAGAGGATCCGTTCCTGCGGCACGACAAGCCCTGTTACCAGCGAGACCGCCAGCGCAATGACAAGCAGCTTGGCGCCCCGCGCAAGGTTGGAATGCGAGAGGTTGGAGGATATTCCCGAAATTAAAATGAACAACCCGGCAAACCAGGGCTCCGCCGGCATAAAAAAGCGCAGCAGCGCCTCGCCGAACGCCCAGTGAAAGAGGTAGGCAAAGGTATAAAAGCCATGGTAAAACACCATGCAAAACACCGCGAACCCCCGCAGCTCGTCCATCAGGTAAATACGCCCGCCCACCGGGCCCCCTACGGCCTGTCCGGCGGCTCGCCCGTCCGTCTTTTGCATGCGCCTGCCTCCTCTGCTTTCTAAAGTCCTGTCTGTTTTACGCGGAAAAGCCTGTTCAAAGCCTTTTCCGGGCCCCGGGCGCCCGGCCCGCTGTCCTAACCGGGAGGGGCCGCCATGTCCCGCCAGCGCGCCGCCGAAAACGGCCTGCGAAGCAGCCCCTGCGGCGGCGTTCCACAGCCGGCAGAGAAGATTGCAGTAAAGCCACTGAAGACCTCTGCCGCTTAACAGACATTATACCACTTATTTTTTTGACTGGAAAGTGCTATAATAAAAGGAATCTATTTACAAACCAACCGGGACGGCCCCTCAAAGGGCCTCTCCCGTTCAAATCAGCTAAAGGAGAAACAGCATGAAGCTCTTGGTTTTAGACGGAAACAGCATTTTAAACCGCGCCTTTTACGGTATTAAGCTGCTCACCACCAAGGAGGGGCAGTTTACCAACGCGATTTACGGCTTTCTCACTATGCTTGAAAAACTGAAAAGCGAGTCCGCGCCCGATGCGGTCGCGATTGCCTTCGACCTGAAGGCCCCCACGTTCCGGCATCTGGCCTATGCGGGCTATAAGGCCCAGCGCAAGGGCATGCCCGAGGAGCTGGCCCAGCAGCTTCAGCCGCTGAAGGACCTGCTCACACATCTGGGCTACCGGCTGGTGGAGTGCGAGGGCTTCGAGGCGGACGACATCCTCGGCACCTTCGCCCGCGTTTGCCGGGAAAACGGGGACGAATGCGTTATCGCCACTGGGGACCGCGACAGCCTGCAGCTGGTGGGCGGCGGCGTAACGGTGCGGCTGGCCTCCACCAAGATGGGCCAGCCGCAGGCCACCGTCTACGACGCGGAAAAAATCCGCGAGGAATACGGGGTAGAGCCGCAGCAGCTCATCGAAATTAAGGCGCTGCAGGGCGACACCTCAGACAATATTCCCGGCGTGGCGGGCATCGGGCCCAAAGGGGCCGGCGAGCTGATCCGCCGCTTTCACGACGTGGCTTATCTCTACGATCATCTCGATGCACTCGACATCAAGGAGGGGGTGCGCCAAAAGCTGGCGGCCTCCAAGGAAAATGCCCTGCTCAGCCGTTACCTGGGCGCTATCCGCACCGATGCGCCCATTGACACCACGCTGAGCGACTATGTCCCCCGCGCTGCGGACCCCGAAGCCGCGCGGCTGATGGCCCGCCTGGAGCTTTTTACCCTGATGGAGAAGCTGAACCTGCACGCGGATGCAGCCATGCCCGCCGAGGGCCAGGCACCCCCGGCAGGGGCCCTGGCTCTGACGGAGGCATCCGGCGCCACGCCGGATGCCGTCAGCCGGGCAGCAGAAACCTGCCTCGCGCCCGTCTATGCGGACGGCAGCATCCAGGCGCTTTATTTTACCGCGCCCGGCGCCCTTTTCCACACCGTGGACGAAACGCTGATCCGTACGCTGCTGAGCGACGGTTCCATCCGCAAAACCGTCCATGACGTCAAGCCCCTCTATGCCGCCATGCTCCGGCAGGGGGCGGAACCGGCGGGCATCGCGCTTGACACAATGCTGGCGGCCTACCTGCTCAACCCGTCCTCAAACGGCTATGCGCCGGATCGGCTGGCCCAGGAGTACGCCGTACAGGGGCCCTCTCTCCAGGAGGCCGGCGATCAGCCGCAGGAGGCCCGGCAGGCCCGGGAGGCGGCCCTGCTGCCTGCCCTGGCGGAAAGGCTGAGCGCTGAAATTGAGGCCAAGGGCCAGACGAAGCTGCTTGAGGCCATTGAGCTGCCGCTGGCGCGTGTATTGGCTAAAATGGAGGCTGAGGGCTTTGCCGTCAACAGCGGGGAGATCGAGAAATTCGGCCTTGCCCTGGACCAAAAGGCCCGCGAGCTGGAGCAGCAAATCCACCGGGAGGCCGGCTACGAATTTAATATCAACTCCCCCAAGCAGCTCGGCGATGCGCTCTTTGTCAAGCTGGGGCTGCCCCACGGCAAAAAGACAAAAACCGGCTACTCCACCAACGCGGATGTGCTGGAGGGCCTGCGCTTTGAGCACCCGGTGGTGGACATGGTGCTGAACTACCGCACGCTTACCAAGCTGAAATCCACCTACTGCGACGGCCTCTTAAAGGTAGTGGGCCCGGACGGGCGCATCCACTCCAGCTTTAATCAGACGGAAACCCGCACCGGGCGCATCAGCTCCACCGAACCGAACCTACAGAACATCCCGGTGCGCACCGAGCTCGGCCGCGAGCTGCGCCGCTTTTTTGTTGCCCGCGAGGGCTGGGTGCTGGTGGATGCAGACTATTCTCAGATTGAGCTGCGCGTACTGGCCCACGTGGCCAACGACCGAAATATGATCGAGGCCTTCCGTGAGAATGACGATATTCACCGCCGCACCGCCGCGCAGGTCTTTCATGTGCCGGAGGAAATGGTCACGCCGCTGATGCGCAGCCGCGCCAAGGCGGTCAATTTCGGTATTGTGTACGGCATTGGGGCCTTTTCGCTCAGCAAGGACATCCACGTCACCCGCAAGGAGGCGGAGCAATATATTCAGGATTACCTGGCCCATTTCAGCGGGGTTGCCGCCTATATGGAGCACGTCGTCGCCCAGGCCAAGAAGGACGGCTACGCCGAGACCATCTTCGGGCGCAGGCGTTATCTGCCGGAGCTGACCTCCAGCAATTTCAACACCCGTTCCTTCGGCGAACGCGTCGCGCGCAACATGCCCATTCAGGGCGCAGCAGCCGATATTATCAAGATCGCCATGATCCGTGTGGAGAATCGCCTGGAGAAGGAAGGCCTGCGGGCCCGGCTCATCCTACAGGTACACGACGAGCTGATTGTCGAGGCCCCGAAGGAGGAGGCGGCGCACGTTGCCGCTCTGCTGACCGAGGAGATGCAGAACGCGGTCAGCCTGTCCGTCCCCATGGTGGCGGAGGCCAGCATGGGCGAAACCTGGTACGACGCGAAGGGCTGAGGAAAAAGGAGGAAGGCATGGATTTTTTCACCTGCCCCAAATGCGGGGGCCTGCTCCGGCAGCGGGAGGAAGGCGCTTCGCTTGCGTGCCCCGCCGGGCATGCCTATGACGTCGCCGCGGCGGGCTATGTCAACCTGCTGCTGGCAAACCAGAAGCATTCAAAGGATCCGGGCGACAGCCCGGAGATGGTGCGGGCCCGGCGAGACTTCCTCGAAACCGGCGCCTATGCGCCGTTCAGTGAAAAGCTCTGCGAGCTTGCCGCCGGGGAGCTGCGGCGGCTGTCCGAAGGCCCCCGCCAAGCCGGGCGCACCGGCAGGCCCGCCGTCCTGCTCGACGCCGGCTGCGGAGAGGGCTATTACACCGGGCATCTGGCGGAATACCTGCCGGCACATGGGATCGATGCCCGGATTTTCGGCTTTGACATCGGAAAAACCGCGGTCCGCTACGCGGCGAAGCGCTGCCGGGCCGTCTCCTTTGCGGCTGCCAGCGCGTTTTCCATTCCCTGCGCGGAACGGGCGGCAGACGGCCTGATCGACCTGTTCGCACCCATCGTTCCCGCGGAGTTTGCGCGCGTGGTACGGCCCGGCGGCTTTATGCTCCTCGCCGTGCCGGGGCCGCGCCATCTCTACGCGCTCAAGCAGCAGCTCTACGAGCGCCCCTATGAAAATGAAAGCCGGGAGATTGACTACCCCGGTTTCCGGCGCTGCGGGCGGGAACGGGTCTCCTTTTCCCTGCGGCTGAGCCGGAAGCAGGATATCCTCAACCTCTTCCGCATGACGCCCTATTACTGGAAAACGCCCGCCGGGGGGCGCCGCCGCCTGGAGGAACTCGACACCCTGGCCACCGAGGCCTGCTTTGATTTTTTGACCTTTAGACGGGAGGAATAAAGCCATGAACCAGCTTCCAGACACCAAGCCCCCGCGCGCTGCCGGAAACAGCGGCGGCAGGATCTGCCCGGGCGCCGCGGCCCACTCGGCCCACGCGGCCGCACTCACCGAAGCGGATACGCGCGCCATCCTCCTTATTTTCCTCGCCGCCATCACCCTGGTTGCCATGGCGATGCGCGTCGCGCTGTTTCCGATTGAATCCGGCGATTACCACCAGTTTTTGCACGGCTGGTTTACGCAGCTGAAGGAAGCCGGCGGCCTCGGGGGCATCGGGCTTGAAATCGGCGACTATATGCCGCCCTACTTTTACATTTTGGCTCTGCTGACCTACCTGCCTGTGGACGACCTGGTCTCCATCAAGCTGGTGTCCTGCATAGCCGACATCTTGCTCGCATCGCTGGTATTCCGGTTGGTGCGGCTGCGCTGGCGCAGCCCCAGCTATGCTGCCGCCGCCTATTGCGCCGTTCTTTTTTTGCCCTCCGTGTTTCTCAATTCCGCCGCCTGGGGCCAGTGCGATGCCATTTTTGTCTCCGCGCTGCTGGCGTTCCTCTACCATGCGGATCAGGGGCATTCCAACCGTGCGGTGCTCTGGTACGCTGTTTCCTTCATCTTTAAGCTGCAGGCGGTGTTTTTGGGGCCGCTGGTGCTTTATCTGCTGCTAAAACGGCGCATCCGCCTGCGGAGCGTTTGGATTTTTCCCGCCGTTTACCTGGCGGCCTGCCTGCCCGCCGCCCTCATGGGCCGCAATCTCTGGAGCCTGCTCACGGTATACTTTGCCCAGGCGGGGCAGTACAACCTGCTGGCAATGTTCCTGCCCAACCCCTACACCTGGTTCGGCGACAGCACCTCGCCGGCGCTCAGCCGCGCGGGCATCTTTCTGGCGGGCGGCATTGTGCTGTGCGTACTCTTTTTCCTCTGGCAGCACCGCCACCGGCTCACACGCGGCCTGCTGCTCTCCCTGGCGCTGTTTTTTGCCATTCTGGTTCCCTTTTTGCTGCCGCATATGCATGAGCGCTATTACTACCCCGCCGATGTGCTCAGTGTGGTGTTTGCCTTTTATTACCCGAAAAAATGGTATGTACCCGCCGCCGTATGCACCACCTCGGCCTATACGGTCTGCCACAACCTGTTCGGCACCGATTTTATCCCCGTGCAATACCTGAGCATTCTGATTTTAGCCATTCTGCTGCTGGTAGGCCGCCATGTGCTGGCACAGCTGAAACGCCTGCGCGCGGGCCGGGCCGCCCGGCCCGCTGCAAGGGAGGGCCGCCATGCTGCTTAAAGGAACCGGGCCCATTCTCTCCAGCGGCCCATTTCACATTGTGCCCATGCAGGCGCATCACCTTGATGCCCTGGCACAGCTGGAGCGCTGCTGCTTTTCTACACCCTGGACGCGCGACGGCCTGGCGGCCGAGCTCACCAGCGAGACGGCCTGCTTTGTGGCCGCCGAGCCTGCCGGGCAGCCAGGCGTTGCCGCCGGTTACGCCGGTATGCATTATATTGCCGGGGAGGGGTATATCGACAACGTCGCCGTTTTTCCGGAATACCGCAGGCAGGGCGCGGCGGGCCTGCTGCTGGAGGCCCTGTTCCAATTCTGCCGGGCCGCGGGCGGCAGCCTGATTACCCTGGAGGTCCGCGCGGGCAACCGGCAGGCGTTGTCCCTTTATCAGCGCCTGGGGTTTATAGAGGTGGGGCGGCGGCGAAATTTTTACAGCAGCCCAACCGAGGATGCCTTGATTTTAACCCGTTATTTTACCCCCGCAACCAATGGTTGCGGCCTGGATTTTCCATTGTAAACGAAAGATGGTAGCCTTTGCGTGCGGCTCATGGTAGCATTCAATCAGCACGGGGCCGCGGGCCGAAGCTGCGGATTCGCCCTGTGGAATGATCTTAAAGGAGGACCTCACCAATGAATATCAAGCTGGCAGACCGCCTCGTCGCCCTGCGTAAAGAAAGGGGCTTTTCCCAGGAGGAGCTGGCGGACCGCCTTGGAATCAGCCGCCAGGCCGTGTCCAAATGGGAACAGGCCCTTTCCTCACCCGACCTCGACAACCTGGTCCGCCTGGCCCAGCTCTACGGCTTACCTCTGGACGAGCTGGTGTGCGTAGATGCACCCCCAGCCGCGAAGCTGCCGCAGGGCGCTGTTGACGGCGCCGGAGAGCGTTCCGGCGAAAGCGCCCGCCTGTCCGTGGGAATAGCGCCCGCGGCCCCGCCGCTTGAGGCGGAAAATAACGCGTCGGGCCGGGAAGCCTCCCAAGAGCCCTGTCCCGTCCCTTCCGGTGCGGAGCTCGGATTGGATCCGGAGGCAACGGTAAAGCGGCGGCAGCCCCGAAATTGGAGCTGGCTTTATATCGTCCCCTATCCTGTCATCACCGTGCTGGTATTTTTGATTCTAGGCTTCGGCTGGGGGCTCTGGCACCCGGGCTGGGTCGTCTTTTTAACCATTCCGGTCTACTACGCCGCCGTCACCGGGCTGGCCGAGCGAAGGCCAAACCCGCTTTATTATGCCGTCCCCGTGCTCGCCCTTCTGGTCTTTTTTATCCTGGGGACTATCTTTCACCTTTGGCACCCGGGCTGGGTCGTTCTACTGGCAATTCCCGCTTACTATGCGGCATCGTCCGGGTATGCGGAACGCCGCCGCGTCTCCGATGCGCTCCGAAACGCTTACCCCATCTTAGCCGCGCTGGTCTTTTTCATACTCGGCGTCTGTTTTAACCTGTGGCATCCGGGCTGGCTGGTTTTTGTCACCATTCCGATCTTCTACGGCATGCTAGAGGCCTTCAACCACCGTGCAAGCAATTAAACAGCCATTTTACCGCCCTGATAAAGGGGCGGTATTTTTTATGTGCGGCGCCAGGAGCATGTCAAGGGCGACCGGCCTGTAAAACAGCGCGCGCAGCTGCTCCGGCGTCTCTGCCCGCGCACGCGCCCACATCAGCTTAGCGACGGTGGCCTCCAGCGTAAGGTCGTAGCACTCCAGCAGGCCGTGCTCCTTTTTCAGACGGTGGCCTACCTCGTAGCGGGCAAGGTCGCTGCCCTCCTGCGGCGCCTGTGTTGCCATCACCACGGTTTTTCCCTGGCGGACCAGCGCATGAAAAGCCTCCCGGTAAAGCTGGGGCAGGCCCCCGGAACCATAGCCCTGCAGCACCAGCGTGTCGCAGCAGCGCCCGGCATGCTCCAAAATAGCCGCCGGCATACCCGGCGTGAGCTTCAGCACCATTACGCCGGGGTCCAGCTTACGGTAAAACAGCGGGCCGCAGCTGCTCCCGCCCTGCACGCAGGCCGGCGGGATGTAGGGAATCACCCGCCCGTCCTGAATGCGGGCAAGGTCGGGAAAGCCGATGCTGGAAAAGGCATCATAGCTTTTTGTGCGCAGCTTACGGGCGCGGGTGCCGGCGATGACCCGGCCGCCGAACACAACGCATACGCCCCAGGAAGCCCGGGAGGCCCGGGAGGCCCGCACAGGGCCGAAGCCCTCCCCGCCCGGCTCAGCCGCAAATTCACCGCAGGCACAGCGGAGGCTGTCCAGCAGGTTCATCCTTGCGTCTGTTTCCTCCCAGGAAATGGGCCGCTGTGCGCCCGTGATCACAACCGGTTTGGGCGAGCACTGAATCAGATAAGAGAGGGCCGCCGCCGTATAGGCGAGCGTATCCGTGCCGTGGCAGACGACAAAGCCGTCGTATTCCTGGTAGTGCTGCTCTATGCAGGCGGCCAGGTCCAGCCAATGGGCCGGTGTAATGTTTGTACTGTCCAACAGGAAGGGGCTGGCTGTCTCAATCTCGCAAAAACCGGCAGCCTCCGGGATCTCACGCAGCAGCTCCGCCGCGCTTAGGCCCGGGGCAAGGCCCTGCGCCGTCTGCCGGGAGGCAATCGTCCCGCCTGTGGCAATCAGGAGAATTTTCTTTTTATGCATTTTCATTTCCTTTCCCTTCATCCTACCGTCTACTGTTTTTATTATTCCCCCGTTATTTTGCCGCGGAAGCCGGCGTTCGATTCCCTTTCCCCGCAAATTTTCATTCGTAGGCCCCGCTCCTGCCGCCTCTGCCCGGACAAAACCAGGGCAAGGCCCGCAAAAGCGCCGCTGTGCATTGCAGCGGGCGGCCAAAGGTGATAAAATAAGGAGCATAACAGCATGCCGGCTAAGCGCCGGGGATAAGGGAGGAAAAACAGATGCCTGAATTACCCGAGGTCGAAACCATCCGCCGTGTGCTGGAACCGCAGCTGCGCGGCCGCCGGATCCTGCGCGCGGAGCTGCTCACACCGGGGGTGGCGGCACACCCTGCCGCGGAGGATTTCTGCCGCGCCGCCGGCGGACAGGCATTCAGTGCCGTGAACCGGCGCGGAAAATTTCTGCTGCTTCACCTGGAAAACGGCGGAGATATTGTGGTCCACCTGCGCATGACCGGACAGCTGCTGCTGACGCCGCCCGATATTTCCCCGGAAAAGCACACGCACGCCGTCTTTTATTTGGATAACGGGAGCCAGCTGCGCTTCAGCGACATGCGCCGCTTTGGCCGTCTGTGGCTGAAACGCCCCGGGGAGCCTGACACCTTTACCGGGATCTGCGGCTTGGGGCCGGAGCCCTTTGACCCTGACGTGGATGCCGCCTACCTTTTGCGGGCCTTCGGCCGGAGCAGGCGGCCCATCAAGGCCTGTCTGCTGGATCAGTCCCGCATCGCGGGCATCGGCAACATCTACGCGGATGAAATCCTCTTTTCCGTACGGATCCACCCGGCGCGCCCAGCCGCCACGCTGCGGCAGGAGGAATGGGCGCGGCTGGCCCAGGCCATTCCTGCCACGCTCGCCTATTTTATTGAAAAAAATGCCATCAGCCCGGAGGAGTATTTAGCAGAGCGCGGGAAAAACTACCGCAACACACCCTATCTGCGGGTATATGGACACGCGGGCAGCCCCTGCCCGGCCTGCGGCGCCGTTTTAACGCGAACAGTGACCGGCGGGCGCGGCACCTGCTTCTGTCCGCAATGCCAGGCGGAGCCATCTTCGGCAGCGGGCACAAAAGAAGGACAAGGCCGGGCCGCCCGGCAGAGAAAGGAAGGGACCAAAAATGACTGAATCCCCCGTCAAAACGGCCCTGGTGACCGGCGGAGCAGGCGGCATCGGCCAAGCGGTATGCCGCCGCCTGGCCCGGGAGGGCTACCGGGTCATTGTACACTACCACACCAGCGCCCGGCAGGCGCAGGCGATCGCCCGGGAGCTGAACCAAAAGGCGGGGCCCGGCCACCTGGCCCTTGCGGCCGATGTGGGCGACCGCCAAGCGGTGGAGGCGCTTTTTGCCCAGGCGGGCCCGGTGGACGTACTGGTCAATAACAGCGGCATCGCCCAGCAAAAGCTTTTTACCGACATTACCGACGAGGACTGGGACACCATGTTCCGCACCGACGTTAAGGGCGTTTTTCTCTGCTGCCAGGCGGCGCTGCCGTATATGATCCATCAAAAATCGGGATCCATCATCAACATCTCCTCCATGTGGGGGCAGGTGGGCGCCTCGTGCGAGGCGCACTATTCCGCAGCCAAGGCCGCGGTTATCGGCCTGACCAAAGCCCTTGCTAAGGAGCTCGGCCCCTCCGGCATCCGCGTCAACTGCATCGCCCCGGGCGTCATTCTGACGCCGATGAACCGTTCCCTTTCTGCCGGGGACCTGGAGGCGCTGCGGGAGGAAACCCCGCTGGAGCAGCTCGGCGACCCGGCGCACATCGCGGATGCCGTCGCCTTTCTGGCAGGGGGACAGGCCTCGTTTATTACCGGCCAGGTTCTGGGGGTCAACGGCGGCTTCGTCATCTAACGCCCCGCGCGGACAGAAAATACAATTGGGGACGCAAAAGGAGAATAGACATGAAAACGCTGATTTTTCAGGGCTCCCCGCATGAGCATGGGGACACGGCCTACCTGACGGGGCTGCTCGCGCAGCGGCTGAGCGGCGAGGTGCGGACCGTGCACGCCTACCGCTGCGCCATCCGGCCCTGTGTGGACTGCCGCGCCTGCTGGAAGACGCCCGGGTGCCGGATAAACGACGGCATGCAGGCGGTCTATGCGCAGATTCGGGAGAGCGACCATATTGTTATTGCCTCCCCGCTGTATTTTTCCGAGCTGACCGGGCCCCTGCTCAGTGTGATGAGCCGCTTGCAGATGAATTACGCCGCCGGGCGTTTTCTCCACGTGCAGGCCTCTGGCGGGCCTAAAACCGGGGCGCTCATTCTCTGCGGCGGCGGGGACGGCAGCCCCGATCGTGCACAGAAGACCGCCCTCTCGCTGTTTCGCTTTATGAACGCCAAGCTCACCCGCACCATTCTCTCGCTGCAAACGGACGCCGTCCCCAGCTGTGAGGACGCCGCCGCAATTCAAAAAACGCTGGCGCTAGCCGGCGCTTGGAACCGTGAGGCCGCGGCGGGCGGCCTTTAACCCTGGGCCCGCCTTGCGGACTCGTTTCGCGTGCCGCCCCACGGCCGTAAGACGGCCCGTGAGGCGGCCCCTGGCGGCTGCGTATTTGCGCCTCTATTTAGAAATAAATTCTAGTATTATATTTGTTTAAGAAAATATTTTTTAAAATTTCAGTTATTCCTTTCTTCGGTATAAAAACGTTTTTTCTTTGATTCTCACCATGTTTTCTGTCCTGCCTGCAAATCAAACCAGCAGCCGCTGCCTCCTTTTCCCTCGAAAAAGAAGCCCGCAGCCGCTTGACAGCAGGCTTTTCGTTTGGTTTAATCAGTATGAAATCAATCAGGACTTAAAGGGGAGGACTCTATGAAGGTTTTATTTGTAGGAAACAGCCTGGCCTATCACGGCGAGGCGCCGGAGCTGGGCTGGTATGGCAACCATGGCATGGCTGCCAGCAGTAAGGAAAACGACTTTGTCCATGTGCTTACCCGGATGATCGAGGCCAAATGCGGGCCGGTTGAAACCATGGTCGCCGGCGGCGTAAAGGTGGAGCGGGAGCCCGCCGCGGTAACGGCGGAGGATTTCGCACACCTGCGGGCCTTTGACCCGGATATCATTGTGGCGCGCCTGTGCGAAAACGTGCCCGCCGGGCAGCTCGAGGCCTTTGGCAAGGCCTATGTGCGCATGCTGCGCGCGATTGACCCGGAACAAAACGCGAAGATTTTCTGCACCGGCAGCTATTGGCCCAGCAAAGAAGCTGATTTTGAGATTCAGACCGCGGCGAGCCTGTGCGGCGGCATATATGTACCGTTGGACGCAGTGCACGGCGACGCTTTCAAGGCGCTGGGAGAATACGCGCATGAGGGTGTGGCCGCCCACCCCAACGATGCCGGCATGAAGGCTATTGCCGGGCAGCTGTTTGCCGCCATTGATGCCTCCGGCGCGCTGGACCCCGCCACCGTGTACCCCATTCCCGACGGGGAGCCCATCTCCGGCGACTATCAGGTCACCGTTGACGGCCAGCCGGCCGGCTGCTATACCTGCCATGTCTCCGCCATGCCCTTTAACCGGGAATGGCCCGGGCATCAGCGCCCCTACAGCCAGGGCGAGCAGGCCTCCTTCCTCTATTTCGATATGAGCGCGCCCGCCAGGCTGACAGTCAGGCCGAACAGGGCCTTTACCGAGGCGGTGCTGCGCCCGCTTTCCAAGGGAATTGAGCTGACGGCTGCGGACGGCGCCATTTCGTTTACCATCCGCAAGCCCGGGCACTTTTCACTGGAAATCGACGGACGCCGCCACAACCTGCACATTTTTGCCAACCCAAAGCAGGCCTATGCCCGTACCCCGGACACTCTCTATTTTGGGCCTGGCGTTCATAAGGCAGGGCCCATTGTGCTGCACAGCGGCCAGACCCTCTTTGTGGATGCGGGCGCGGTGGTCAAGGGCTTTGTCCAATGCGTGGACAGCAGCAACGTCCGCATCGTGGGGCGGGGCATCCTCGACTGTGCCGGCTACGACCGCCACGTCCCCCTGATCTGGGAGGAAGACGGCCTCATGAACCTGGCCCGCTGCGAAAACGTCCTGGTTGACGGCGTCATCCTGCGCGATTCCAACTGGTGGTCCATCACGGCCTTTAACTGTGTCAACCTGCATTACAACAACGTCAAGACCATTGGTATGTGGCGCTACAATACGGACGGCTTCGACTTTGTCAACTGCCAGAACGTGCGCGTGACCAACTGCTTCCTGCGCAATTTTGACGATGTAATTGTCCTCAAGGGCCTGCGTGTGGAGCAGAACGACGGCGCCAGCCGCACTCCCCTGTGCTATGAGCGGATGAATGTACAGAATTTCCTGGTGGAAAACTGTGTGATTTGGTGCGATTGGGGCGGCGGCCTGGAGTTAGGCGCCGAGACCGTGGCGGACGAATACTGCAACCTGGTTTTCCGCAACTGCGATATTCTGCGCAACGACATGGGCGCACTGCGTATTCACAGCGGCGACCGCGCCGTTATCCACCACCTCACCTATGAAAATATCAATGTCGAATATTCACGCTATGATCGCGCGCCGATGATGCAAACAAGCGACGAGGCGAAGTATGAGCCGGACGACATGCTCTACACCCCCGCGGTCATCTGCGGCTGGATGTACTGCGGCCGCTGGTCCAACGACAATATCCTCGGCAACGTGTACGACGTCACCTATAAAAACATCCGTGTTTATGCAGACGAGGGCTTCGGCGTTCCCCCCATCTACTTCCGCGGCGCCTCCCCGGAGAACCGCTTTGACCGCATCACCATTGACGGCCTCTATTTTAACGGCAAGCGCCTGGCCGCCGCCGACGTCGAAAT
Organism: Hydrogeniiclostridium mannosilyticum; assembly: GCF_003268275.1. Taxonomy (GTDB): domain Bacteria; phylum Bacillota; class Clostridia; order Oscillospirales; family Acutalibacteraceae; genus Hydrogeniiclostridium; species Hydrogeniiclostridium mannosilyticum. Next base: position 93,868 of record NZ_QLYR01000007.1, on the reverse strand, counting down.
AGAGAAAAACGAATTTACCGGCGACATCACGCTGAAATGATGCTGCTGTAAAACAAAGCCGCACGGCCCGTAAACCGGCAAAAACGGAGGATCTCCCCTATAAGGGGGAGATCCTCCGTTTTTTAGCCCGCAGCCCGTGGAATGGGCCGCCGCTCTATATCCTACGGCTCGTCGTCCGTGCGGCCCAGCAGGTAATCCACCGAGCAGCCTAACGCATCGGCGATCTTAGCAAAGTTCAGGGTCAGAATATCCTTTCCCTGTCTGATCTTTGAAACCGTATTTTTACCCAGGCCGCAGCTTGAGAGCAGCCAGCCGATGCTCTTTCCCTGCGCTTTTGCCCTCGCCTTAATCCGGTTTGCAATGTCCTGCGAGCAATAACGCCGTGTTTCCTCGTGGGGCGGCCCGCTGGAAAAGCGCCCGCATTTCAGCCTGCGGATCGCCGGCCTTCTCTGCGCATAGGGCTCGCCGGGTTCCCCCCGCGCCGTCGTCATCCGTTTAGCGCGGTTTGTTATTTTAAGCATCTCAGCCACTTCTCCTTCTCCCTGTTCAGGCGCCGGGACGGCGTTCTCTTTTTTCTGCGCACCGTTAGGCGGACGGCGCACAGTAAGGCCGCACCGCCTCCGTAATCGTATCCAAAAAGGCCTCCTCGCCAAAGGTATTCATCTTCCAGAAGACCGCCTGGCTGCCCCCGGATGTAATGGCGGACAAAAAGATGCGCCCGCCGGCCTGCAGCAGCGTCAGATTCATGCTGACGCGGTTGCCGCCCAGCATGCTGTACCGCTCATAGACGCGCACTGCGCACCGGCAGTCCCCGGCAAAAAAGTCGCTTCCGTCCTCTTCACTTGCCGACATGCTCCCCTCCAGGACCGCGCGCTCAATGCCGGCAAGGATCTCCTGAAAATTCCCCTGCAATTCACATTCCAGCTTCGCCATAACGCAACAAGCCTCCCACTTCTGTTTTTTCGAGCGGGCACGGCGTTCATGCCCGCCCGATGTCGTTTATTCCGGCTGCAGCTCCAGACCTGCCTCGGTAAAGCGGTAAACATGGTCGCAGGCCTCCTGCAAATACTTGCGGTCATGCGAGATGCTGATAATCGCCCCGCCGAAATCCCGCAGCGTCTGCCGCACCACTGGGCTGGACAGCGGACTGAAATTACGGGTCGGTTCATCCAGCAGCAGCACGCCGGCGTTCCTGAGCACCATATCCAAAAATAGAAGCTTGGCCCGCTGCCCGCCGCTGAGGCGCCCGATTTTCCCGGTCATCTCCTCATGCGTAAACTTCATGCTGCCCATGTACGTACGTGCCCGGGTAATATCCTCCTTGGTATAATTGGCGGCGAGATATTCTACCGGAGTCTGATCATAATTCAACTTTTGGGAATAATCCTGCGGCATATAACAAGCGGTAATATCCCGCCGGTTCCGCAGCTCCTCCCAAAGGGCCGCGAGCAAGGTAGATTTTCCCGCGCCGTTGCGCCCCACAATTCCCACATGCTCCCCGCCGGAGACGAAGAGGCGGAGATTCCGTGCCAGCACGCGCTCGCCGATGCGCAGCTCCGGCAGGGAAAAATCCAGTACCGTCTTGCCCTTGGGCAGACGGATGTCCTCGCTGAACCGGGTCAGGATAGCGGCCTCCTCCTCGGGAAAATCAAGAAAGGATTCCGCCTGGCGTTCAAAGCGCTTTTCCTGGGAAAGCACCGCCTTCATCTTTTTCTTCAGCAGCCGTCCGCCGCCGGGGTCCTGGCGGCTGATGACCCGCTGTTCGTGGTCCACCCGGTCGTACACCTGCCGCCAGCGCTCCATCTGCCGGCCGTAATCGGCGCGCTGTTTTCTGGCCACCTGCTCCTGCTTGTCAAAGCTCTGCCGCCGGGCCGCCAGATACTCCCGGTAGCCCGCATGCGTCACACTGATGCGGCAGCGGGTCTTGCGAACCAGCTGCTCCATATGAATTATGACGTTCGCTGTATTTTCAATCAGCGTTTCATCATGCGAGACAAACAGCACCGGCGCCCGGGAACGGCGGATGTAGTTCTCCATCCATTCCAGCGTTTCAATATCCAGGTCATTGGTCGGCTCGTCGAGCAGCAGCACGTCGGGCTCCTCCATTAGGATTCTCGCCAGCTGGATTTTGACCTTTTCCCCGCCGGAGAGGGTAGACACCCGCCGGTGGGAACGCAGAAAATCCGCCGCCAGTCCAAGGGAGGCCAGCAGGCCCGCCCGGCCCGCTGTGTCCTGCCCCTCAAAATAGCCGGCTACGGTCTTTGCCAGGTCCTGCTCCTCCATCATCTGCGGCAGGTACGCGGCCCGGCCCTTTTTGATAATCTGTCCACTATGATCGACATACCCGTCAACCAGGGATTCGTCGTAAATCAGCTTCAGCAGGGTCGATTTCCCATTGCCCTCCTCGCCGATAATGGCCGCCTTGTCGCCCCGGTTCAGGGCAAATGAAAAATGCTCTGCCAGGGGACGGTTGTTTTGCGAAAGCCAGACGCTGACATCCTTCAATTCCAGCATCGGCAGCACCTCCTCGTCATAAAAGCTCTGTTTCTTGCCGGGCTCTTCACCGCCGAAAACAAAGCCGCTGTGTGCCATGCCCCGCTCCGCCGCGCGCTTTCGCTTTTTTCGGGAGACTGCCGCGGAAAATTTCCCGGGCAAATAAAAAAGGCACAGCCGTGAGCCGTCCTGTTCCGTGAGGAACCAACGGCAGCACAAAAGCAACTCAAAATCGGACGGCAAACCACGGCCCCCGCGGCAAGCTGCGCGCATGGGCTCGCACATACCCGTCTGGGCGGGCATAAGCTCGGTTTCTGTCTGATTTGAATTACTTTCTCATCGCTGCGCCTCATCTCCAAGAGTAAAATGACATTGCGGGCCCTTTGTTTTTCACCGCTGCACGGTATTTACAATGCTACAAAGCGCCCGAAAATGTGCCGCATGTTTTACCATGCTCAGTGTTATTATAATGCATGTGCGTTCAAAAAACAACCCGCCGGCGTAAAACAAAATAGGTTTTCCACAAGTCTAAGTGCAAGCTGTGGAAAACCTGTCCTTTTTTTCATAATCTACGCAAATTTATCCGGCTTATATTTAAAAAAAGCCAGAGTTTTCAAGGTTTTCCAGAGTTTTCCACCACGCGGTTGTTGAAAGTGTGGAAAGTTTTTCCAGCGCTATTTTACATAGGTTACATAACCGGCCTTACGCGGCTTGGCCTCGGGCTGATTCCCGGAAGCCGGCACCCCTAAAATACAGTGGCCGATGCCCGCGTAATCCCCCTCGATGCCCCATTCTCTCAGCAAGGCCCGGCCCTCTTCGGAGTCAAACTCCTCACGGGCACGGTGAATCCAGCAGGAGCCCACGCCCACCGCATGCGCGGCGTTGAGCAGGTTGCCCAGCACCAGACTGCCGTCCTCCACATAGGTTGAAACCGAGCGATCCGCCAAAACCACAATCACCGTCGTGGCTCCATAAAATGGGTCGCCGTCAAAGCCGGGCATAAAGCTGGCATTGAGCCTGGACAGCCGCCGGATAACCTCCGCGTTCTGGATAACCACCATTTTTGCCGACTGCCTGCCCATGCCGCTGGGCGCCCAGGTACCGGCCTCTACAATCTTCTTCAGCTTCTCCGGGTCAATTGGCTCCGCCTTAAACTGCCGGATGCTGCGGCGGGATTTCAAATCGATTATTGTTGATTCCATGGTAATTCCCCCTTATAACTAAAGTATAGCACTTTTTCAGCGGAACAGGCAAGCTCACCGGCCCCTTTCTCCTTAGTCCTCAAATACGGCGAGCGCCTCCGGGTGAAACGCCACGCCGCCGAAATAGGTGACGGTATTGGCCCCATTGATGTAGTTCATGCCGGCCTGCTTGGCGAGCTTGCTGACAAAAAGCCCATAGCCCTCCAGCGAGCCGTGCGATCTGTCCGGAAAGCGGCAGGGCGCATCCGGGTAGGTGCACTCCTTACACAGGCCGCAGCCCTCGTTGGACAGCATCAGGTAATTGCCCAGCAGCGGGCGGAGCTTATTGTCCAAGGCGCGGCAGGTCTCCTTAAAAGCCGAGGCCCCCGCCATCATCCCCTCATAATCGAAGGAATCCTCCAGATCATATTTTACACTGAACAGCAAAAATTTTTCATACTGCTGAATGCGCGCCCGGCATTCCTCCACCGTGCCGACCGCCGGCGGGCAGGCCCAGCTGGTGTTGTATTTCTGACAGGTATTGACCGCGCACATATCGCGCACCGCCTGCTCAAAGCGCATACCCGCGGTATCTACTAGGCCGGATTGAAAGACGCCGGCCTGATCCAACAGCTCTTGTAAACGCATAGCTCTTCTCTCCTCATTTCTATCTTTTCCATTGCCGCTTTCATTTTCCACAGGCCGCCGGGAAACGGTGGAAAACAAAGGCGTATAAAAACCGCTATTTTCCGGTTTGGGCCGGCCCTCCGGGGAAGCAAAACAGCAGGCCTCGGATGCCGTCCCCAAAACACATTTTAGGCTTGAAATTTTATTACTATGTGTATAAATTATAATATTATATACATATAGTGCCCCAGGACAGCAGCAGCATGCCGTTTTCAAACCGTATTCTCGGGTCCATAGGCCCCATTTTCTCTATCTGCTCCGGCTGCCTGCTGTCATCCGCACGGCACGGCTTTCGGCTTTCAGCCTTGGCATATTTAGCGCGTTAAATTCCTGCAAAAACAGCCTCCAGCGCCTCTCCGGCCTCAATCCTGACCGGCTCCGTGAAGGCCAGCACGCCGTCCGCCGTCCTGCAATCAACGGGCCGCCCGCTCAGCGCGACCGACGCGCTGCCTTCTAGTCCGGGGTGTGTTAGGGCCAGCCTCTCCAGTGTCAGGCTGCCATACAGCACCCGCAGCACGGCATGGCTTCCCTGAAGCTCTACTACGCCAAACCCGCTGTCCAGCGACCACAGACAGGTAAAATCGCCTTCAACCACCGGGGCAAAACCCAGGCAGCGCCGCCCCATGTCAAAGGTCATGCCGGAATAAGCCTGCAGCAGGGCAAACGATGCCATGGAGCGGGCATAGTTGGAGCCACACTCAATCTCATTCCAGGGGTTGCGCTTTTCACCGTCGTAGCGTTCGCGAACGCCGCGAATCAGATCCAACCCCTCCTCCAGCATGCCCTCCTGAACCATATGCACCGCGGCCTGGTACTCAAAGCCGTGCATGGTTTCCTGGGCATAGGGAACGGGGATCACCGGCTCCCGGCGGCCTTCCGGGTAGGCGCAGATCAGCGTGCCGCTCTCGTCATCCAAGCCGTAGACGCGGCACGGGTTAACATGCCCGCGCAGGGACGGCTTGTAATTATAGCGGTAAATCGACCGCAAGGCGGAGCGAACCTTGCCGCGGTCCAAAACCTCGCCCAGCCCGATGACGTTTGCGTGCCACTGGCCCAGCACCTGATCGATGGCGCAGCCCTCGCCCACCTGATACTTGACCTCGCCGAGCTCATCACTCCAGTAAGCGCCCAGGGCATCGCCGCCGACAATGGTGTCTCCCTGATTATATTGAAGCAGCTGCTCTTTATCCGTAAGGTCTATTTGCTGGAAAAAATACTCTCCGTTGAAAAGATGCTCCTCTGACCAGGCCTTGCCCTTCTCAAAGACGGCGCGGAACCTAGCCTCGCTCTCCGAGTCATTGACAACAGCCGCCATCTCGGCACCGGCCTTCAGGGCCGCCAGGTACATACTCTCCAGCCAGGAATTAGGGCCAAAAAGCTCCATATCCAGCGTGTGATGCTGGCGCCCCGAAAGCACGCCGGTCTGCTGTGGGTCCCAGGCATCGTAGTTCTCCGGGCTCCAGGCATATTCCAGCGAACGCTTGACCCGGGGCCATTTCGCCCGTAACCAGTCCGCATCGCCGCAGATTTTATACTCCCGGTAGGTTTTAAAAATGGTGGCAAACTGCCCGTCCGCGCAGGGACGGAAGCCCCAGGGCTCACGCCCCAATGGCAGCATCAGGCGGAACGCCAGCCCACCGTCCGGCTTATAATCGTATTCATACTCCAGGTTGCGCATGGAACGCTCCAGCCGTGGGAATAAAAAGCACATGGCATAGGTATAGGCCCAAACATGCGTGCAGGAGCCCTCACAGGAGCCCGTGGCGGCGTTGCAGCCCTCCCACCCATAGAGGGAGCCGTCCTCCAGGCGCAGCACGGTGGGGCTCTTCAGCACAGACACCGACGACGAAACCGCATCCAGCGCCTCCGGCGGAAGCGTTGAGCCAAAGAGCGCCTCCTGGTACAGCTTTGTCCCCTCGTACAGGCGCGCCCAGTTCTCCAGCCCGTAAACGGCGGTGGCCGCGGAGTCCGCGAACAGCGTGGCATAGTAATTCCGCCAGGCATTTTTAAACGCGCTGTTCTCACGGGCGAAATCCCGCTCCGTGTAGGGAACGCCGCCGTTTTCCTCCAGCCAATAATTATGGTTATTGGGCAGGTTCCAGCTGATGATAAAGCGCACCGCCCTCTTCTCGCCGGGCTTCAGCGTCATCCGGGCCGCGAGCGTCCCCACATCATCCGCCGGGGCCGTCTGCTCATAGCGGCGGTTTTTCAGCGGGCCGGGCGCGGTAAAATTTTTCCAGAATACGCCGATATGGTCAAACCAAACGCCGCGAAACCAATATTCCTGGCAATCCACCTGCCCGGCATCGGTCGCCAGGGTTAAATCGCCGTAGGCAAAATCCTCCGGCGCATGCGCACGGTCGCAAAGGTGCAGCACGTGGCATCCGCCCCGCTGCTCATAACGGTTTTCCCCGCCCTTTTCAGAAAACGGGTTTTTCAGCGAGCCCGCCAGCGTATAGGTCAGTGTGCGGTTGGTGGTATTTTCCACCGTATAGGTAAAAAATGCCGCGGGCAGGGACGAGTCGTCCTCATTGGTGGGAATAAAAGGGTTGAAGGCTTCCAGGCTGACCTTGCCCGGGAAGGAATCCGCCGCGCCCCCATCGTCAAAATCAATCTGTGCAAACGGAAACGCGCCCCGAAAAACACTGCTGCGGAAATGCGGCAGGCCCATCAGCGCCGTCCGCGGCACGCCGTGCCCAAAGTTCTGCTCGGAAAAGGAACCGGCACAATCCTTCTCAATGTCCGCATGCAGGACCCGCGCGTCCAGCACCTCTCCGTCCGCCTCAGCCTTAACGGCAAAATGCGTCATACCGTTGCTGCTGCCCTTGTTTGGGCGGTTAAAAATCTCCCAATCGACCAATTGCCCATAGCCGGACAGGCCGATGCAGCCGCTGCCGATTCCCCCCAGGGGAAAGCTGATGGCGCGGCGCTTGTTCCCTTCATAAATAAACGCCATAAAAAGCTCCTCCTTGCTGCTTTTTTACCGTCCGCCCTTACGGCAGAACGGAATATTTTCCTCTTATGACGCCATTATATCGGTTCATCCTCTGCCCGTCAAGCAAAAAGAAAACGTTTTCCTGCCGGCCGTCCGGTTTTCAACAGCAAGGAGGAGCTTTGGTGGAAAATACGGTTCCTCGCTTGTAACCAACAAAATTATGTGTTATGCTTTTATAAAGAAGCTCTGCCCATTTTCCGCTCCGGGAAAATAAATACAATTTGTATAATAAGGAGAGTTTATACGCCTCATGTATGCTTGTATCATTCGTATTCGCTGATATTGCGCAGCTGCACCGATGAACGCCGGTGTGCTTTGCTGCGCCTAATTTTCAGCAACGAATGAAAATGAGGTGTATTTTTTATGTCCAAAAAACAAGCGCAAGGGCTGCCCCTTTCCATATCTCAAAATTTTCTCACCAGCAAGCGGACCATTGAACGCCTGGTCCGGCACGCCTGCCTGACCAAACATGACACCGTGCTGGAAATCGGCGCGGGGAAAGGTCATATCACGCGCTGCCCGGCACAATACAGCGGATCGGTCATCGCCTATGAGCTCGATTCTGCCCCCGCTGCCCGCTTCCGGCGATATTCTCTACATCCAATGGCTCTGCCTTTTCCGAGCATGGCTGCAATACGGCAGCAAAAATTACTAACAGGAGCCGGTTTTATCATCCTACTCTCCGTTTTTCTGCCCCGCGTCGCCATCCCGGCGGTTTTTCAGCTGCGCTTCATATTTTTTCCCTACCTGAAGCTGGGAATGGTAGACGGCCCCCCGCACCACGGCGTCCGTTCCAAAGGCATTGCGCAGGCTGTCCATCGCCTGGTCGAGCCTGCGCTCCTTTTCTTTTTTCGCGTCCGCAAACAGGCTGAGCTGAGCGGTATCACCAAACTGAATATCCGTCATGGAAAGGCCGAGCAAGCGGAGGGGAACCCGCTGTTTCCACAGCTCCGCCAGCAGCAGCTTTGCCTCCGCGTATACCTCGCTGGTAATATCCGTCGGCTCGGCCAGCTTTCGCTGGTGCGAATGGTTTTTAAAATCCCTGCCGCGGATTGTGACCGCTACGCAGCCGCCCCTTGCCTGGTCGGCCCGCATGCGCCTGGTGACGCCATCCGCCAGCAGCAATAAAATGTTGTGGGCTTCCGGCAGCGTGGTGACATCCGCCTCCAGTGTTGTCGAGATGCTATAGCCCTTCGCCTTTTCGGGCTCCGCCAACACCGGCGAGTCGTCCCGGCCATTGGCGTAGTCCCAAATCTGCTGCCCCGGCTTTTTCCCCAGCAGCAGCTGCACCCGCCGCAGCTCCGCATTCGCCAGGTCCCCAATGGTGCGAATATGCGCCTTTTCCAGCTTTTCCGCCGTTGCGCCGCCAACCGAGAACAACTCCCGCACCGGCAGCGGCCATAGCTTTTCCTCAATATCCGCGGTAAACAGCGTGTGCACCTTATCCGGCTTTTCAAAGTCGCTTGCCATTTTTGCCAGGATTTTATTGGGGCCGATGCCGACGTTTACCGTGAACCCCAGCTCTTCACGAATGGCATCCTTGATGGCGCCTGCAACCGCGGTTGGATCCGGGTAAATTGACCCCGTACCGGTCATATCCAGAAAGCATTCATCAATGGAGAACTTTTCCACCACCGGCGCATATCTGCGGCAAATCTGCATGAACGCGCGCGAATTTTTCTCATAAAGGCGGAAATCGGGCCGCAGCAACAGCAGGCCGGGGCACTTTCGCAGCGCCATGCTCACCGGCTCCCCTGTACGGACATGGTATTGCTTCGCCGGAATTGATTTTGCCAAAATGATCCCGGTGCGCTTCTCGCGGTCCCCCCCGATGGCGGAGGGAACCAAACGGATATCGGGTTCCCCTGCCGCCACCCGCCGGGCGGCCTCCCAAGAAAGATAGGCGCTGTTGACATCAATATGAAAAATCAGCCGTTCCATGCGATCTCCCCCTTTCACTACAGATTTATGCGGAAGCCCTGTTAACAAAAGCCTCCAGGCCCAAATGGGGCCCGGAGGCTTTTATACGCGCCGGGAATACTCCCCGCTTTTAGCTCTTTAAAAATATTTCGCCTGTACCGCCCGGTAATCCCTGCGAAGGGGCCCTGTCAGGCCTTAAATTCCTGGAAGGCCTTGACCGCCTTGTCGCGCAGCTCAATATTCTCGGCAGCGCCGTCGTTGAGGCTGGTATCCACATAGATCATCAAGTACTTTCCGCTGTTGGAGATATAGGCTCCTGTGACGGTCTGCCCAATCAGGTCGAAGCTGCCATTGGCCTTAACGCTCTCAAGAACCGCTTTTGCCGTGTCGTTCAAATTTTCCGGGTCATACTCATACAGCTCCACGCGCACATTGCTGGTTCCGCCCGCCGCGGAAAACAGATATTTATAGCCGGTTTCCTTCGCGCCGATAAAGTCGCCCTTCATTTCGGCCTTTTCACCGCTCACATAGCCGTTTGTCAGCATAAATTCAGCCAGGCCGTCGAGGCTGTCCGCTACCTCGGACTCCGCTTTTGGGGTCAGCGCACTGGAGGCGGAGCCGCTCTCTGTACCGGAAACGGCGCTGGAAACCTCGCCGCCCATACCGCACGCCGTCAAAGAACCCATGCAGACCACTGCCGAAAGCAAAACCGCCGCAATCCGTTTATTCATAAAAAATCCTCGCTTTCTTCCTTGTGTTCTCAGCCGCCGGCCTCAGGCAAGCGGCGCCTTCTCACGCCGGGGGTTCATCTCCAAAAATAAGAAAAACCGCTCTAAAGCGGTTCTCTGTTCTTCCGATTGGCATAACCGCCCCGGCAATACGCCTTTACTGGTTGTAGGGTTTCAGGCCGGTCCGGCGGCCCGCTTTTGTCCAGCCAACACACCCATTTCATGGGCCCAAACTAAACAAAAGGCGGTAAGCGTGTGCTCACCGCATGTATGTGGTGGACACAAGGGGACTCGAACCCATGACCTCTCGCGTGTGAGGCGAGCGCTCTAACCAGCTGAGCTATGCGTCCATAGGTTACAAGAGGAATAAACCCCTGTAACTTGCTATAAAAATTGGTGACCCGGACGAGATTCGAACTCGTGAAACCGCCGTGAAAGGGCGGTGTCTTAACCGCTTGACCACCGGGCCGAATTGGTAGCGGCAACTGGACTTGAACCAGTGACACTCCGGGTATGAACCGAATGCTCTAGCCAACTGAGCTATGCCGCCATTTATGCTCCGCCGCACAAATGTGATGCGGAGCGTATTTTATTATAATATAGTTTGTCCGGTTTTGTCAAGATATTTTCTGAAATAATCAAAAAATTCGCGTGATTATTTCATTCTGGTCATGTTGGTGTCCTTCAGCACAACATCGTGGGCACCGCCCTCCTTGATGCTCACCGCAGAAACCAACGTCAGCTTTGCCCGCTGCTGCAGCTCGGGTATGGTCAGCGCGCCGCAGTTGCACATGGTGGATTTCACCTTGCTCAGCGTCAGGCTGACATTATCCTTCAGGCTGCCCGCATAGGCCACGTAGGAATCCACGCCCTCTTCAAAGGAGAGCTTCTTGCTGCCGCCCAGGTCATAGCGCTGCCAGTTGCGCGCACGGTTGCTGCCCTCGCCCCAGTACTCCTTCATATAGGTACCGTTGACGTTGACCTTATTGGTGGGGGATTCGTCAAAGCGGGAGAAATAACGGCCCAGCATCACGAAATCCGCGCCCATTGCCAGCGCCAGCGTAACATGGTGGTCATAAACAATGCCGCCGTCGGAACAAATCGGCACATAGATGCCGGTCTCTTCAAAATACTCATCCCGCGCCTTCGCCACATCGATGACCGCCGTCGCCTGGCCGCGCCCAATCCCCTTTGTTTCACGCGTGATGCAGATGGAGCCCCCGCCGATGCCGATTTTGACAAAATCCGCTCCGCAGTCCGCCAAAAAGCGGAACCCCTCGGCATCCACTACGTTGCCCGCGCCGATCTTGACGCTGCCGCCATAGCGCGCGCGTACCCAATCAATGGTGCGCTTCTGCCATTCACTGAAGCCCTCGGAGGAATCGATGCACAGAATATCCGCGCCGGCCTCCAGCAGCGCCGGCACACGCTCAGCATAATCGCGGGTGTTGATGCCTGCGCCCACCACGTAGCGCTTCTGGTCGTCTAGCAGCTCATTGGGGTTTTCCTTGTGGTTGGCGTAATCCTTGCGGAAGACCATATAGACCAAATGCCCGTTTTCATCGACGATGGGGAGGGAGTTTAGCTTGTGCTCCCATATAATATCGTTGCACTCCGAAAGCGTGGTGCCCCTCGGGGCTGTAATCAGCTCCGCAGCAGGCGTCATAAACGCGGAGACCGGCAGATCCTCCGGCATACGGCTCACGCGGTAATCCCGCCCGGTGACAATCCCCAGCAGCTTGCCGTTTGCCGTACCGTCATCCGTTACCGCCACCGTGGAGTGGCCTGTTTTCTCCTTGAGTTCCAGGATGTCGCCCAGCGTGCAGCTTGGCTGGATGTTGGAGTCGCTGACAACGAAGCCGGCCTTATAAGCCTTAGCGCGTGCAACCATGGCGGCCTCGGCCTCAACGGACTGAGAACCATAGATAAACGAGATGCCGCCCTCCTTTGCCAGGGCAACCGCCATGCGGTCGTCGGAGACCGACTGCATAATAGCCGATGTCAGGGGGATGTTCATCTCAATCGCCGGCTTCTCCCCTTTTTTATAGCGCGTTACCGGCGTTTTCAGGCTGACATTGGCGGGAATGCACTCCGCAGAGGAGTACCCCGGAATCAACAAGTATTCGTCAAACGTATGGCTCGGTTCATTGTAAAAATACGCCATTGTAGTCCCTCCACGCATATTATAAATTGATGTATAAAAAAGCCCAGCAGCTGAAAATATAGGGCTTCGCCCCGATCCGGGGGCTTTTGCTGAAAACTTGGTTTTCAGCCTCTTCGCCCGGCGGACAGCAGCTGGCTTAACCCTGCCCCGTTGTTTTTCCGGAGCCTCTACCGGCGGCCTCTAAAAGTACTCGCCGCGCTCTCGCGCGGGAGGGGCCTCGCCCCGATTCGGGGGCTTTTTGCTGAAAACTTGGTTTTCAGCCATTATACCATATTACAGCCTTCTTTTCAATGAACAACCCCGACAAAACTAGCCGTGCTTCCTGCGGCTGTTCTGGCCCTTTTTTACCGCGTTTACTCCGCCGGTGAATCCTCCACCAACGCGCGCGCGGAAAAGCCCAGGCCGCGCGGGTTGAAGCCCTGCAGGGTAACCACGCCGTCCTCCTCCCCGCCGAAAAGCTCCAGCGTCTCGCCCAGCATGCTCTCGTTAATATAATCAATTTGAACCGCGCGCAGGCAGCGGCCCATCATACCGCCCGGGATGAAGTCCTCAAAAATATCCCCGTAGATGGTATTGTTAATGTGCCCGTTGTAGTCCAGGTCCGAATAGCGCACCACACGCTCGCCGAGCGGCTCCAGGCCCTTGGCACGGATGCGGGTGAGGCGGTCCTCCGGCGCGACCCGTTCATCTACAAAAATACCATAGGCGTAAAACTCCTGCGGCCGCAGAATTTTATGATTCAGCGGATTGGCGGCTACGCTGCTCTGCATCACACCGGCAAGCAGCTCCTCCCCGGCATAAATCTGAAAATCCCGGTAAAACTGCGCCTTATTGCTGCCGCGCGGATGCGTTTTAATCGTTACAATTTCCGCATTGGCAGGCATGCGGTGAATTTTAACCGCGTTGGTAATAATCAGGAATACAATCCCGTCCTCCTTCATCTTCTGGTACCCGATGCCCAGGGCGGCGAGATGGTTCTCGCTGGTCTCCTGGCACATATGCAGCAGGGCGCTGAGCTTTAGGGTGCTCTGAGCCCCCACCTCATAGCTGGCCACACGGACGGTGCGGCAGTACTCCTCTATTTTTACAATTTGCTTTTGATCTTCCATGCTATTTTATCCCCTTCATTCAGCCATGCGTTGATTCGTTTTTGCTCGTTCCCCGCCGGTGAAACAGCCGTTTATCTGCGGCCGGAAGCGCCGTTCCAAGGAACAGCGCTTCCGCCTTGCCCCGAGCGCCCAATATCCTCGCCGGATATTGAATAGCCGGGTTATTTAATCACTTCCTGTCCGCCCATGAACGGACGCAGCACCTCCGGCACGGTTACACTGCCGTCGGCGTTCTGATACTGCTCGACAATGGCGGGCAGCACACGGCTGGTCGCCAGCCCGGAAGCATTGAGCGTGTGCGCGAAATGCAGCTTTTTGTCCGCGCCGCGGTATTTTATATTGCCGCGGCGGGCCTGGTAAGCGCGCGCATTCGAGGCAGAGCTGACCTCTTTATAAATGCCCATGCTGGGAATCCAGACTTCAATATCATAGGTTTTAGCCATGGAGAACGAGCAGTCCCCGGCGGCCAGACGGCTCAAGCGGTAGTGCAGGCCGAGCTTTTGTACCAGGCTTTCCGCTTTGCCGACCAGCTCTGCAAAGGCCTGGCCGGAGCCCTCCTCCGTCGTGTACTGCACCATTTCCACCTTGTTGAACTGGTGGCCGCGGATCATTCCGCGCTCTTCGCTGCGGTAGCTTCCCGCCTCCCGGCGGTAGCAGGGCGTATAAGCGATGTATTTGCGCGGAAGCTCTTCTTCGCTGAGGATCTCATCCCGGTGAAGATTAACCAGTGCCGTCTCAGCCGTTGGCAGCATAAACTTTTTGTCCGCGGAGGTGGGATTTTGAATCCAATATACCTCCTCGCCGAATTTTGGGAACTGTCCTGCCACATAGCCGCACTCATAGTTGAGCATATGCGGCGGCAAAACCAGCTCATACCCGTCGGCTAAATGCTCGCTGACAAAAAAGTTGAGCAGCGCCCATTCCAGGCGCGCGCCGGCGCCGCGGTAGACCCAGGCCCCGTTTCCGGCAATTTTAGCGCCGCGCTGATAATCAATCAGCCCCAGGGACTCGCACAGATCCACATGATTTTTTGCTTCAAAATCAAATACCGGCTTTTCCTTAAAGTAGTGGTCCGGCACATTCTGCTCCTTGCCGCCCGCGGCGACATCCTCGTCCGGCAGGTTGGGCAGGCTCAGCATCAGCTCCCGCTGCTTCTCTTCCCACTCGCTCAGCCCGGCATTGGCCTCTTTGACCTTTTCCGACAGCTCCTTCATTTCCGCCATCAGCGCGGAGGTGTCCTCGCCCGCCTTTTTCATGGCCGGGATCCTTTTGGTCATTGCGTTTTGCTCCGCCTTCATGGATTCCGCATGCCCGGTCAATTCACGGCGCTTCTCATCGATGGACAAAATCTCATCCACCACCGCGTCCAGGTCCATCTCTCTTTTGCGGATGCCTGCCTTGACCGCCTCCGGATTGCTCCGAATTAATTTAATATCCAGCATAATACTACCTGCTCCTTTTCCTTCCGTTTCTTTTCCTTTGTTTTCAACCGCCGGGGCGCTGTTCTGTGGAAAATCAATCCCGGTCAAACAATTTCATTAGCTCCGTCAAATCCTCTTCCCCGTAGAACTCAATTTGCAGCATACCCTTTTTCTGGTTCCCGGAGATGGCCACCCTTCTGCCCAAATGGTTGTGCAGCGCCAGCTCGGCCTCTTCAAAATAACGCGGCTTCCGCCTCGGCCTTACCGGTTCCGGCTCCCCGACTTCGTCGTTGACCCGTTTTGCCAGCCGTTCCAGCTCTCGCACCGAGAGCTCCTTTTCCACCGCAAGCTTGGCAGCCTCCAGCATATCCTCCCGGCGCTTGAAGCTCAGCAGTGTGCGGGCATGCCCCGCGGACAGCGCACCCTCCTCCAACATTTGCAGGACCTCTTCGGGCAGGTTCAACAGCCGCAGCGCATTGGCAATGGCCGGCCTTGATTTTCCCACCGTGCGGGAGACCTCCTCCTGTGTCAGCCCGTACTGCTCCATCAGCGCCTGATAGCCGCGGGCCTCTTCAAGCGGGTTTAGATCCTCGCGCTGCAGGTTTTCAATGAGGGCCAGCTCCATGACCTCGCTGTCCGTCAGCTCCCGAATCACCGCCGGTACCTCGGTGACGCCTGCCATTCGGGCGGCACGCCAACGCCGCTCGCCGGCTACAATCTGGTAGCCACCCCCCATCAGCGGGCGGACCAGCAGCGGCTGCAGCACGCCGTGCTGTGAGATGGAATCCGCCAGCTCAGACAAAGCTTTTTCGTCAAAATCCTTACGGGGCTGCTCCCGGTTCGGCTCGATCTCACTGGTTTTTAAGGCAATGGCCGCGTTGCGGTCTTCTGTATCATTCTCTGCAAAAATTGCGTCCAGGCCCTTGCCCAGACCGCCTTTTTTTGAAGCCATTCTATCGCTCCTATCCCGTTATTCATGATGCTTTGATGCCGAGGCGGCATAACGCTTTGCCTCAGTACCAGCCAGTGTGTTGTATATCGTTCTATCAGCCCGATTGCCAGTCTCTTTTTTTCTGTGTCAGGCATTGAGCCTGAGAATTTCCTCTGCCAGAGCGCTATAGGCATAGGCGCCCTTATTGTTGCGGTCGAAATACTCTATTGGTTTTCCAAAGCTCGGCGCCTCTGAAAGCCGCACAGCCCTGGGGATCACCGTTGCAAAAACCTTGCGGGGAAAATACTTTTTTACCTCATTGACCACCTGCTGGGTAAGGTTCAGGCGTCCGTCATACATGGTGAGCAGTACGCCCTCAATCTCCAGCTGTTCATTATATTGCCGTTTAACGCGGCGAACGCTGTTCATCAGCTGGGAGAGCCCCTCCAGCGCATAATATTCGCACTGGATTGGGACCAGCAGAGAATCTGCTGCACAGAGGGCATTGGTGGTAATCAGGCCCAGGGAGGGCGGGCAGTCGATAAAGATATAATCATATTGCCCGCGCAGAGGCGCCAGCGCGGCCCGCAGAATTGCTTCACGGTGGTCAAAGTCCACCAATTCAATTTCAGCAGCTGCCAGCTCCATGCCCGAGGGCAGCAGATCCAGGCCCTGAAATTCGGTGTGCAGGCAAATTTCTTCCGCCTTTGCCTCGCCGATCAATACATCATACATGGTTTTTCCCTGCTTGCGCCGGTCAATTCCTACGCCGCTGGATGTATTGCCCTGCGGGTCAATATCCACCAATAGGACCTTTTTCCCTTTTGCGCCGATGGCTGCGGAAAGGTTGACGGACGTGGTTGTTTTACCCACGCCGCCTTTCTGGTTTGCCACTGCGATTATTTTACCCAAACCTGTACTCCCCTTTCCTGTTGTGTTCATGGGCGCGGGGCAAAAACAAGATCCTGCCGGTTATATTTTTGCCCTTGATGCATTTATTATTGCATCATTATTATAGCATCAAATGATATGAAGGAAAAGGCTCTGAATCAATTTTCCTGTAATGTTTCATGTGAAACATTGACTGGCCCTGAAGGCAGGCGCCTTTCATTCCACTTTTCTTTACAGAATAATAAAATAAAAGCCTAAGCAGCAATTAAATTTTTTCTTGGCTTACCGGCTGCAAACGAGCGTCTCTTTCTGCAAGGACGAATGCTTGGCTGCGCCTGCAGAAATTTAGGCCCCCTCGTTTCAGCCGCCAGCCTCATATGCCCGGCAGTTTTCCATTGGTTCCATTTTTAATGGCCTGGCGGCGTTTTCCTTACAATGTAAAACAGGAGCAGCATAGCTGCTCCTGTTTTACAAAAGGGATATAAACAAAAAGGGAATGGGTTTTTCCTTGTAAGCAAAATTAATTTAGGATTGCCGCTTCCTTCAGCCTGTCCGCTTTACCGGAAAGGTTGAAATTGGCGAGCCAGCCGGTAACCGGGCCGCCTCCGCGGCCGCCTTGGGAATGCGTACCATATATTCAATATATTCCTCTGTCTCATTCTGCCGGCTCTGGGCGGCGATACCGCTTTTCTTCATGGTATCCACCGCATGGCGCAGCGTATTCATAAAAATACGTACATCCTTTACCACCATGGTCGGACGCTTCTTTTTGGGCTTTGCCGCCTCTCCCTGCAGGAGCCGGTCGATATATTCCTCGCTTTTGGCAACATTCCAGCCTTTTTCAATAATGACGCCCAGCGCATGCTCCCGTTGCTTTTCATCGCAAATACGCAGCAGCGCACGCGCGTGCCGCTCCGTTAACCCGGCCCGGTTTATCGCGTCCCGCTCGCTGTCCCTCAGCTTCAGCAGGCGAAGCTTATTGGCAAGTGCGGATTGGCTTTTCCCCAGCCGCAGGGCAGCTTCCTCCTGTGTGACACCCCAGCGCTCTATCAGCCTGCGCAGGCCCTCGGCCTCCTCAAATACGCCCAGGTTCTGGCGCTGCATGTTCTCCGTCATTGCCAGGACGGCGCTTTGCCCGGCATCACATTCGTTGACAATGGCTGCTATGGACCTCCACCCGAGCAGCTTTGCCGCCCGCAGTCTGCGTTCGCCGGCAATCAGCTCATAGCCCGCACCGTTTTTGCGCACGGAGATCGGCTGCAACAGGCCGTTCTGACGCAGGCTTTCCGCCAGCCCTCTCAATTCCTCCTCGCGAAAAACCTGGCGGGGCTGAGCGGGATTCGGAGCAACCCGCTCCAGGGGAATCTGTACAACCTTACGTTTATCCATTAAATTCAACATGTTGTTAAGCTGCCGTGGAAAACACGCCAGCCTTTCCCACCTTTCTCTTTTCCCATTGATGCTGGGCCCTATGCTGAAGGCCGCGTTTGGCTTGTCCACAAGGGAGCAATTTCTTTACCTAAAAGATAGCATACCAAGCATAAGCATCGTGTCATAATATGCGCCGGTCAATGAACATTATTTTGGCGCATTCGTTCTTTATTTCGCAGATAAAGGTGGTAAAAAGAGGTAATAATTAGAAATAATGGTAATTTTTTCCACATTTATTTTTTCAATAGTGGAAAACTGGTTGCGCCCCTTGCCCCCTCGCACCGTCTTGTAAATAGAGGACGGCTAAGAGAAACAGGAGCCGTGCTTTTATACAGCTCCTTTATTTTTTTCGATTCCTTAAGTTTTACAGCAACGGCTCTTTTTTTATTTTGGCTGCCGGCCTGGGATAAAGCCGGTTGAGCGGCGCAACGCGCTGAATGAGGATCACCCGGCGCTCATCGCCGTCCGGAAGCCGATAAGCGCAGACCTTCCGCACCTTCCCCCCCAGCACACGGATAGCTTTGCGCGCCTCTTCCAGCTCCTCCTCCCCTTTTGGGCCCTTCATTGCCGCAAAAATTCCGCCCATTTTTACAAAGGGCAGGCAATACTCGCACAAACGGTAAAGCGGCGCGACCGCCCGGGCCGTAGCGACATCAAATTGCATACGCAGCCCTTGCTCCCGGCCCGCATCCTCCGCGCGCTGGTGAAGCAGCGAAACATCGACGCCGATCCGGTTTGCTACCTCCTGTAAAAAGGTCAACCGCTTTTGCAGGCTGTCAAGCAGTGTCATTGTGTCGCCGGGCCGCAGAAGCTTGACCACCATGCCGGGAAATCCCGCGCCGGTTCCCACATCGATCCAATTCAGGCTGCTGTTCAGCAAGGGTTGAGCTGTCTCCTCCGACGCGATTGCTTGCAGCAACAACGCGCTGTCCAAATAATGCTTGACCATCATCTCGTTTTCCTCCAAGATGGTGGTCAAATTCATCTTTCCACTCCACTCCTTGAGAAGGAGGAGGTAATCTGTCATTTGCTGCGCCTGCTGTTCTGTACAGCCTACTTTATTTTCCGCGAACAAGCGCATAAGTGCTTCTGTTATCTCTGACATTTTCATCTTCTCCTTTGGCGGCTGCAACGCCCCTCTTTGTTTAGCCCGATCTTCTCTCCATGCACAAACGGCCCGCACGTATTACGCGGGCCATTAAAAAACCTTCTCCTACGTCGGAACAAGTTGCGCTGGCTCTGATTTTTTATTTCATAAAAAATCAGCCGCCGCTCCACTGTTCCTCCTTTTCCGCAAAAGCTCTCGCCCAGCTCACCTGCTCGCTTGTAAACGCCCTCGCGACGGTTCCCTGACGCTACCAAGCTTTTGCGGGCTTGTACTACGATCGCTTGCGGGTATTCTTTGCCACATTAGAACAAGTTGCGCTGGCTCTGATTTTTTATTTCATAAAAGATCAATCACCGCTCCACTGTTCCTCCTTTTCCGCAAAAGCTCTCGCCCAGCTTACCTGCTCGCTTGTAAACGCCCTCGCGCCGGTTCCCTGGCGCTACCAAGCTTTTACGGGCAATGTCTTCGGCGCATTTTTCTATGGGCAGCCGTTTCATTGAACCCCTGTCCGGCCCTCTTCCATTTTGGCAAGCCATATCAGCAACACGGAAATATCCGCCGGACTGACGCCGCTGATGCGAGAAGCCTGGCCGATATTTGCCGGCCGTACCTTTTGCAGCTTTTCCCTTGCCTCCATTCGCAAACCGGTAATATTGGCATAATCCATTCCCTGCGGCAGCGTTCTCTCCTCCAAACGCCGCATCTCCGCAATATCAGCCTGCTGGCGCCGGATATATCCCTCATATTTCAATTCGATTTCAACTGCCTCAAAAACAGGCGCGGGTAAATTCGGACGCCCGGCATCAACAGGCGCCAGCGCCTCATAGTCCAGCTCCGGCCTCCGCAGCAAATCCGCAAGCCGCACCCCGGTCTGCACCGGCGATGTTCCACGTGAAACAAGAATGCCGTTCAGCTCCGGTGTGGGTGAAAATACCGTATTCTCCGCGCGCTCCAGTTCCGCACGCTTTTGTTGCTGCTTGCTGAGAAACCGTTTCCAGCGTTCATCGTCAATAAGGCCAATCTCCCTGCCTATGGGGGTCAAGCGCTCATCCGCATTGTCCTGCCGCAAAACAAGGCGGTATTCGCTGCGCGAGGTCATCATGCGGTAGGGATCCGTAACGCCCTTCGTAATCAAATCGTCCACCAATGTACCGATATAAGAGCTGGACCGGTCTAAAATCATGGGCTTTCGGCCCTGTATCTTCAGCGCGGCATTTACCCCCGCCACAAATCCCTGGGCCGCGGCCTCCTCGTAGCCGGAGCTGCCGTTAAACTGTCCCGCGCCATAAAGGCCGGGCAAATCCAAAAATTCCATAGACGCGCTCAACTGTAGGGGATCCACACAATCATACTCAATTGCATAGGCGGGGCGCATAATCTCCACATGCTCCAGGCCCTTGATAGTCCGGTAAAACTGCACCTGCACCTCCTCGGGCAGGCTGCTGCTCATGCCTTGCAGGTACATCTCCTCTGTGTCCAACCCACAGGGCTCAATAAAAAGCTGATGGCGCTTTTTATCTGGAAAGCGGACAATTTTATCCTCCAGGCTAGGACAGTAACGCGGGCCGACCCCTTCTATTTTTCCGCTGTACATGGCGGAACGGTGAATATTTTTCAAGATGACTTCTTTGGTTTTATCATTCGTCCAGCTCATATGGCACACGGCCTTATTACGAAGAGGGGTACAGGTGTCGTATGAAAAGGGAACAACAGGTTCATCCCCCTCCTGCAGCTCAAGATCAGTAAAATCGATGCTCCCGCGTAAAACACGGGCAGGCGTCCCGGTTTTAAAGCGCCGCAGGCTCAGGCCCAGCTTTTTCAGAGATTCCCCTAAAAAGGCAGCCGGAAACATGCCGTCCGGGCCGCTTTCAAAGGAAACATCGCCGACAAAGATTCTGCCGCCTAAAAAGGTGCCGGTAGCAATCACCACTGCCTTTGCCGTATAGCGCGCCTTCATGCGTGTTACCAGGCTCCAGACGCCGTCTGGACGGCGGTCAAGGGCTACAATTTCTGCCTGCTTCAGCTGTAGGCGCTCTTGCAGCTCCAGCTTATGCTTCATCAGCTTTGAATACTCCCGCCGGTCAATTTGTGCGCGCAGCGAATGTACCGCGGGTCCCTTGCCTTTGTTGAGCATACGGCTCTGCAGCATGGCGGCATCCGCCGTACGGCCCATTTCGCCGCCGAGGGCGTCGATCTCGCGTACCAAATGCCCCTTTGCCGTGCCGCCAATGGACGGGTTACAGGGGCAGTTCCCCACCGCATCCATATTGATGGTAAAAATCACCGTGGAGCAGCCGAGGCGAGCGCTGGCCAGCGCGGCCTCAATGCCGGCATGGCCCGCGCCAATAACCGCCACGTCATAGAAACCCGCATTATATTCCATATCTGTTTTCCCTCTGATCTTCTCTCTTATCTGTCTGATGCAAATCCCGGATTCAGCCGCGCCTCATCCAAAAACAAGCGTAACAATTGCTTCAATTCCCGCCCAAATAAATAACAACGGCGCTAAAAAAGCCCCGACCATAAACCCGCGCCGGATCATATCCGAAAAAACGCTTGCCTTCTTGCCGATGAACCAAAAAACCAGGCAAAACGGAAGAGAAATAATCATAATCATCAACATAAACACACTGACCACCGGAAAGGAAAGCCCATAATAAAAAATCAATAGGCCGGTAGCGGCAAAAATTGCCACGACATCCAGTGCCGCCAGCAAGATCAGGATGTTGCGTTTGACAGAGACCCCCTCATTATTACGCATATAACGCTTCATGCCGTAATCCTCCTTATCATTACTATAATATTATGATTTAAACTGTTTTCATTATTTACCTACACAAAATTGAGAAAAGACGCGATCCACCACCGCGTTTGTTGCACGCTCTCCGGTCAGATCCAGCAGCGCGGAGACCGCGCCCTCCAGTGAAACGGTTACCGCGTCAAACGTCATTCCTCTTTTCAGCGCATCGAGCGCCTCGTTCAGACATTCCCCGGCCCGCGCGGCGGCATCGCGCTGGCGTTCATTGAGCAAAACCGTCGCATCCCCCTCCAGGTGGCTGAGGTGCAGCACCCGCTGTACAGCATCCCGCAGTGCCGGCAGGCCCTCCCCGGCAGCCGCGGAGATATGCACCCGTTCCGCAAAAGCCTCGGAGAGCAGCTCCTCTGGAAAACACGAGGGAAGGTCTGTTTTGTTGACAACGGCGATCGCCGGAACACCCTTACAAGCGGCAATTAAGGATCGATCCTCTTCGTCCAAATGCTGGGAGGAATCAAACACCGCCAAAATCAGCTGTGCCGATGCCAGGCGGTCCCGGGCCCGAGCCACACCGATGCGCTCGACCGGATCCTCCGTCAGGCGCAGCCCGGCGGTATCTGCCAAGCGCAGGGGAATCCCCCCAAGCAGAACCGTTTCCTCAACAATATCCCGCGTCGTCCCCGCCAATTCCGTCACAATCGAGCGTTCACAGCCCGCGAGTAAATTCATCAGCGTGGACTTGCCCACGTTCGGCCTTCCGGCGATGACCGTATCCACGCCGTCGCGCAGCAGCTTTCCCTCGTCAAATCCGGCAAGCAGGTCCTTCATTTCCCCCGCGAGCGCCGCCAGCGTCTCCATTAGGCCCTCCCCGGTCACCTCCGGGATTTCATCCTCCGGGTAATCGGCCCAGGCCTCCAAATGGGCTACGGTGTCCAGCAGGCGCTGGCGCAAGGCGCGGATGCGCTTTTCCAGCGCACCGCCATGCACAGCCAGCGCCGCCCGGGCCTCCTGCTCGCCCTTGGCGGAAATCAGAGACATGACGGCCTCTGCCTCTGTCAGGCCAAGCTTACCGTTCATAAAAGCCCTGCGGGTAAACTCACCCGGACCGGCAGGGCGCGCACCGGCGGATAAAACCGCCTGCAGTACACGCCGCAGCAAATATAGGCCGCCATGGCAGGAAAGCTCCACCGTGTTTTCACCCGTATAGCTCGCCGGAGCCCGGTAATTCAGGGCCACACACTCATCGAGCGCCTGGTCCCCGTCATAGACAGCGCCGAACAGCGCGCGGTAGCCCTCCAGCTCCGCCAGCTTTTTTCCGCTTTTAGCCCGGAACACCCGGTCCGCCACCTGCTGGGCGCCCTCGCCGGAAATGCGGATGATCCCCAGCCCTCCCGGCGCCTGCGGCGTTGAAACCGCCGCAACCGGCGCGGCGGCCAATGCCTGAGCTTCCTGTAAAGCCTGCGCCATATGTCCTTCCTTTCTGTACGCTTTCCATTCCACCATTTTCGGGTGAAGGAAAAAGCCGGCCGGTGTTGGTACCCGGCCGGCTCCTTTTATCGTCTTATTTATGAACTTCAATCTTCCCGTAAAGGGGACCCTTATGCTCGCTCTTGTTGGTCAGCGGCTCATCCTGTACCCTGGCCCTTATGGGCGTTGCAGGCGCAGCGGCACTGCCCTCGTTAAAATTGCGCGGTGCGCGGCCGCCCTGGTTGTTTCCGCCCCGGTTTGCGGGAAGCTTCTCATAGGGATGGCGGCGGTTTGCGTTGCCGCCGCCCTGCGGGCCCCGCCTGCCGCGCGGCGCGCGCTCGCC
Source organism: Hydrogeniiclostridium mannosilyticum (assembly GCF_003268275.1). Taxonomy (GTDB): domain Bacteria; phylum Bacillota; class Clostridia; order Oscillospirales; family Acutalibacteraceae; genus Hydrogeniiclostridium; species Hydrogeniiclostridium mannosilyticum. The sequence continues at coordinate 70,244 of NZ_QLYR01000007.1, read as the reverse complement.
CTCAACAGGGCCAATCACGACATGGCGCGCCAGATCCTCGCCCTCACTCCAGGATTTTGCCCCCTCAATATCCTGCACCGCCGTGTGGATGATGCGCCGCTCATAGGGGTTCATCGGCTCCAATGAGAAATTACGGCCGATGCGCAGCGCTTTCGCCGCCATCTTTTTGCCGAGAATTGTCAATGTCTCCATCCGTTTTTCACGATAATTGCCAATGTCCAGCGTGATGCGGTAATAGGTGTTGTCCACATGGTTCGAGACCAAGCCGGCCAAATACTGCAGGGAGTCCAGCGTCTCCCCCCGATGGCCGATGATAAAGCCAATGTCCTCGCCCTGAATGGAAATCAGCGCACCGTTTTCTTCCTCCTGTACCTTGAACTCCACATTGGAAACGCCCATGCAGGAAAAAATGCTGCGCAGATAGGCCACCGCCGCATCCGCGGGGCTTGTCTCGATATAAGCGCGCACCTTTGCCGGGCTGCCGCCGAAAAGACCGAGCGTCTTTTTTACGGGAAGCTCTAATACCTCAAATTCTGCTTCGTAAGACTCGACCCCCAGCTTTTTACAAGCGTCTTCCTTTGCTTTTTCAATGGTATCACCAATACCGACTGCTTCCTTTACCATAGACCTATTCCTCCTGGAAAGCTGGGTTTTCCCAGCTTTATTTTCTTGCTTCCCTTCTACTTTTTCTCTCCACGGTAATCATTTGCATTTTTTGTTCCCTTATTTTTGGCGGCAGACTGCTTTTTTTCCTGCGTATTTTTCTTCTTCTGCGGCTGCGAGCCCAAATTTTTGGCCTCCAGCTTGGTCCGCACAAGCGCCTGGGTCTCCAAAGGCAGGGGCTTCATCTTAGCCTCCTCCTGATCCCTCAGGGCAATACGCGCGGCCTCGGCCCTGGCGTTCAAATCCGCCGGGCTGTAAAACCTTTGCAGCGCAAGCGTCTGGATAAAGCTGATAAGCGTCTGAGCCGTCCAGTAAAAACCGACGGCCGCAGGCATGATAAACGCCAAATAGGCGGTAAAGAGCGGCATGACATACATAACTACTTTCATGCAGCCGGCCTGCTGCTGCATGCCGGGCTGAAGCTTCATGGTGACAAACTGTGTTACCAGCGAGGAAACCAAGCACAGCACGGGAATCAGCCACAGCATGGAGGCAAAGCCGCCCGAGCTGGGGGTAGCCAGCAGGTTCAGTCCCAGAAAGTTGAATCCATGGCTGAAAAACTCAATATTGTTCATTTCATCGGGGGTAAATATATTGGTCAAATAGGGCTTTAGGCTCTCAAAATGCTTGATGATGTCCATCTCCGCATACTGGTTGGAGGCGGAGATATTCAAGCCCGGAATCTGAGAGAGCAGGGAAATAGCCTGCTTAACATGCTCGGCCGAGCAGTGCACGGCGTTCTGCAGCGGATAGAGCACGGAGTAATAGATGCCGAACAGGATTGGAAACGGGATCAGCATCGGCAGGCAGCCGCCAGTGGGGCTGGCGCCCTCCTTCGCATAGAGCTTCTGGGTCTCTTCCGACAGCTTCATCTTGTCGTTTCCATAAATAGCCTGAAGCTCCTTCACCTTCTTCTGGAGCTTTGCCTGAGATGCCATGGAACGCTGCTGCTTGATGGAAAAGGGGAACATGAGCAGCTTCATAATAATTGTAAAAAGCAAGATGGAGACGCCGTAGTTTCTTACAATAGAGTAGAGGAACCACAGCAGATAGCCCAGGATGCTGCCAAACCAATTAAACAATTCAAACATTTACAAAACTCCTTGCAAAGGATTAATCCTCTTCATTTTTCACGAGGCGGAGCCAGAGACAAAACAGCAGCCTCGCGCAAACGCCGGTCCGTTTTCTTCCAGAACAAACGCGCCTTTTTCCTGCGCGGAACAGGCGCAGGCCACGCTATTTTTTTGGGATTCTTCGCTCAATGCGTTTAAACCCGCCCGCCTGCCGCCGCTCCGGCACAGGGTCATAACCGCCGCGGCTGAACGGGTTGCAGCGCAGCACGCGGTAAACGGCTAAAAAAGTACCCTTTACCGCGCCAAAGCGCTCCAGCGCCTCCAGCGCATAAGTGGAGCAGGTGGGGTAATATTTACAGCAGGGCCTTTTTAAGGGTGAAAGGCACCGCCGGTAAAATTTTATAAAGCAAATAAGCAGGCGCTTCATTGCAAAACACCCGCATCTCTAAAATGTTTCATCATTGCACGGTAAACCTCCGTGCTTTTTACAAAAGGCGTGCGCCCACGGGCAACAAAAACAACATCGTAGCCCTTTTTCAGGCGCGGATACGCCTGCCGGTACGCCTCGCGGATCACCCGGCGGGAGCGGCTGCGTTTTACGGCATTGCCGACCTTTTTCCCCGTCGTAATTCCCACGCGCAGCGCGGCGTTGCGGTTTTTCAGCACATAAGTAACAAGCGAAGGGCTGACGTAAGACCTTCCCCTTGCATATACCCGGCGAAAATCCCGGTTTTCTTTCATTGGGACAATAACATCCATTATGCTTTACTCCAAGAAAAATTCCCTTTCAAGCGCGGGCCGAATAATCCGGGCCGGGCGGCGTATGCCGGGCCGCCGCTGAAAGCGGCGCCTAAAAAGAAAGGCCACACGAGGTGGCCATGCACTCAATAGGTCAAACGTCCTCTTCCCTTTGCACGGCGGCGTGCGAGTACTTTACGACCGTTTTTAGTGGACATTCTTTTCCTAAACCCGTGTTCCTTCTTTCTATGGATCTTCTTGGGCTGATAGGTTCTCAGCATGAAAAAACCCCCTTTCGGAAATTAAAACTTTGACAAAATGATTGCTTCGGTCCTGCCTGTGCTGGAAGAGCTCCCCGATGCTGGAAGCATCCATAACCCTGCCGTTAAAACGGTGGTTGCCGCATTCATAAGACCTTTGCAAGTTCCTATTATAGCCTAAACCCTGGGGGCCTGTCAACCAAAAAATTTAGCATCCACGCGCGTTTCAGCGTTTTACCCATCCCCTCGGACGCCTTTTCATATAAATAGGGCCCATGTTCGTTTTGCAACCACAATATCCAGTTATTATTTCTCTGATATAATAATGATAAAAATATGACCTAAAAAAGCGGCGGGCAGGGTTTCTTGAAAAGACGATAGCATACGCCCCTTCATTTTTTCAACGGTTTTTGCAGGGCTCTTTTTTTACCCGGACATGATGCCGGAAAAGGATGCTTTGCCATGTTATTCGCTATTTTCAGCCGAAAATGCGTTCATATTTTCCAAATACAGGCCTGTTAAAACGAACGAGGAAAAATCTTGTAAAAAGGGAAATTCAACCCATGCGGCCTTACAAAAGCGAAAAACCGATTGTAATGTCTATTTTTTTATGATAAAATAAATCTTAATAAAATCGTCTATTTATTTTTATAAACCCGTATTCGGCGCTTTCTGACGGGATTGTTCTGAAATCGCCGTAAGGTCTGCCGCGACAGATCCGTTTATACTGGTTTATCAGTAGGCGTTGCCGGAGGTACGCATTTTTTCGCTGACGCAGGCGAAAAAGACGTGCTTTTTCTCCGTTTTGCCTTTTTTGCCCTTTCAGCCGCCGCCCTCCGCTTTTATGAAGGAAAGGGCCTGGCGCCAGCGCGCCGTCTTATTAAAAATTAGGTAGTAAAACCCCGTTTCGGGTGGGTTACATACCGGTTTACATAAAAAATTAATCCCCCGCGGGATATGGAAAGGTTAGGTTAGTTTTTATGGAATCCTTTACTGAAGCTTGGAAACTGATCTGCGAATATTGCAAAAGCCGCATCACGGAGGTCGCTTTTACAACCTGGATCAGCCGCATCGAGCCGGTTGACCTTGATTTTACCACAGGAGTGGCGGTGCTGCGCGTCCCCAACGAGTTCCACCGCCAGACGCTGACGCGCTGCTACACGGATCTGCTCACCGACGCCATTGCGCAGGTTTTTGGCCCGGGCATCGAGCTAAACTTCATTATTCCGGAGGAAACGCCCGCGCAGCACGATATTCCCGAGCCGCCGACCGAGGATTATGAATTTACCTTCGACACCTTCATCGTCGGCCCCTCCAACAAATTTGCACACGCGGCGTCCATGGCCGTTTCCACAAAGCCCGCAACGCTTTACAACCCGCTGTTTATTTACGGGAACTCCGGGCTGGGCAAGACGCATCTGCTCTATGCCATCTGCAATGAAATCACCCGCTCCTTCCCAAGCATGAACATTATTTACACCAAGGGCGACGAGTTTACCAATGAAATGATCGAGGCCATCCGCCACGGCACCACGGCCCAGTTCCGCCAGCGTTACCGCAAGGCCGACATCCTGCTGGTCGACGACATCCAGTTTATCGCCGGTAAAGATTCGACACAGGAGGAATTCTTCCACACCTTTAACTCGCTGTATGAGGCAAAAAAGCAGATTGTGCTTACCTCCGACCGCCCGGCAAAGGACATTGCCACCCTGGAGGAACGTTTGCTTACCCGCTTTGAATGGGGCCTGACCGCCGACATCCAGCCGCCCGATTTTGAAACCCGCATCGCCATTATTAAGCGCAAGGCGGAGCTGCTGGGCATTGCCATGCCCGACAACGTCTGTGAATACATCGCCAACCGTGTCAAAAACAACATTCGGCAGCTTGAGGGCACCGTCAAAAAATGAAGGCCTTCTACCTGCTCAACGGGGACCCGCTCAACATCAATACTGCCCAGGCCGCCATCAGCGACATCATCAATAACAGCCAGCCGGCCCCCTATACTGTAGAAAAAATTATTGAAGAGGTCGCGCGCACCTTCGGCGCGACCTCCGCGGACATCCGTTCCGCCAAGCGTTCCGCAAACATCTCCAATGCCCGCCAGGTAGCCATGTACATCGCCCGAGAGATCACCCAAATGCCCATGGAGGCCATTGGCAAGGAGTTCGGCGGGCGCGACCACTCCACGGTGGTCTACGCCACCCAGCAGGTTGAAATCAAGCTGGCCAAGGACAGCAAGATGAAGAGCACGGTGGAGGACATCATCAAAAACATCCGCGACCGCTGAGTATTTACAGCGCGCAGAGCAATCGCTTCTTCTTTTTTTGCTTTCTTTTTTATCAACAAGTTCTCAACATTCCCCACACAGTTTTCAACCGAGCCGTTGAAAAACTCCGCTTCAACAGACATCCACAATTTATCCACAGCCCTTTTTTTAAAACTTCTCCCTCGAAAAAAAAGGCCTCACGCGGTTTTGCGGACTTTTCCACTTTTCAGCGACTACTACTAAGACTACTAAAATAAAAGATAAGATGCATGGATTTATATATTGTCCTGCAGCAGCTGCAAGTCCGGCGGATAATCCTGCAACGGCAGTTAAGATAATACACTCTGTATATTTGTCAAAGAAGCACGCTCACCTCACCCTTTACCGGGTTGTATAAACATACAAGCTATACGGCGCAAAGCGCTGTTCCAAATATGCCGGCAAGCGATGGCCGGCCTTCATTTCATTGAAAGGGGTTGACATTATGAACCTGACCTGTACCAAACAACAGCTGGTAGAGGCTGTTTCAAACGTACAACGCGCAGTTTCTTCCAAATCCTCCGTCCCCGCGCTGGAGGGCATCCTGCTGAAAGCAAGAGAAGGCGAAATCTTTTTATGCGGCTATGACCTCGAGCTCGGCATCACCACCGCCATCGAGGCCTCCGTCGAAGAAACAGGCGCCGTAATTTTAAACGCGCGCCTCTTCAGCGACATTGTGCGCCGCCTTCCCGCGGACACTGTCCAGTTGACAACCGACGAAAAGGACGTCACGACCATTCACAGCGGCAACAGCGAATTTTCCATCGCCGGGATTCCTGCCGCCGAATATCCGGAGCTGCCCGTCGTCACCGACGAGAGCTCTATCGCGCTCTCACATACCATGATGAAGGGCATGATCCGCCAGACGATCTTCGCCGTCGCGGAATCGGATGCAAAGCCCATTCATACCGGCACGCTGTTTGAAATCGGCGAAGGCGTTGTGCGCCTGGTTTCTGTGGACGGCTACCGGCTCGCTATCCGCGAGGAGAAAGCCGCGGATGCCGTGGAAGCGATGAATTTTGTCGTACCGGGCAAGTCCCTGGGCGAGGTGCTCAAGCTGCTCTCGGACGATGAGGAGAGCAAGGTCTCCCTACAGGTCGGGCGGCGGCATATTCTGTTCAACATCGGCCGCTATACGCTGATTTCACGCCTGCTTGAGGGCGAGTTCCTCGATTACCGCGCCGCGATCCCCGCATCCGCCTCCATGGAGGTCATCTGCAAAACGCGGGACTTTATTGAAAGCGTGGAGCGCGTCTCCCTGCTGATTACCGACCGCATGAAAAGCCCCATCCGCTGCGTATTCGACACGGATGAAATCAGTCTTTCCTGCTCGACGGCAATCGGGCGCGCCAGCGACCAGTTTACTGCCAGGGTCAGCGGCGACCCGGTGGAAATTGGCTTTAACAACCGCTTTTTACTGGATGCGCTGCGCAACACAGAGGGCGACGAGGTGCGCATTCAGCTGAACGGCCCCTTGAGCCCTATGAAGATTTTACCGCGCGAGGGCGATGCCTTCCTCTTCCTGGTGCTGCCGGTGCGCCTGTAAAGGCTCCCGGGCGTTGATGGAGGCGGCAATTTTATTTGCGGGCGGCAAGCAAGAGCGGCCCCGCAGGGAAGGAACAGGATGAAGCAGGAACAAATCTTTATTAAAACTGAATATATCCGTCTGGACGCACTGCTGAAAAGCGCGGGTGCGACGGACACCGGCGGCCAGGCAAAATATGCCGTACAAAACGGGATGGTTCTGGTCAACGGCGAGGTGTGCGCCATGCGCGGAAAAAAGATGAGGCCCGGGGACACCGCCGAGTTCAACGGCACGCGGTACCTGGTGGCGGCTGAGGAGCACGCGGCGGGCGGCGCGGAAGGCCGGAACACGCCGAAAAGATGATTGTACGGTCGCTGGGGGTTCAAAATTACAGGAATATCGCCGACGGCCTGCTGGAGGCCTCCCCTGCCGTCAATGTCATTTATGGCGAGAACGCCCAGGGAAAAACCAACCTTTTGGAGGCCCTGTGGCTCTTTACCGGGGGGCGTTCCTTCCGCGGCGCCAAGGATGCGGAGCTGGTGCGCCTTGGGCAGCAGCGCGCGCTGGCCTCTCTTTGCTTTTACAGCGGGGAACGGGAGCAGGAAGCCGAAATTTCCGTACAGAACGGGCGGCGGGCTGCAAAATTGAACGGCGTGGAAAAAAAATCCCCTTCCGGGCTCATCGGCAGCTTTTGCGCCGTACTGTTTTGCCCGGAGCATCTGCGCCTGGTAAAGGACGGCCCTGCCTTGCGCCGCAGCTTTCTCGACTCGGCCATCTGCCAGTGCAGGCCCTCCTATGCGGGCGTTTTCTCGCGCTATCAGCAGAGCCTGCTCCAGCGCAACAGCCTGCTGAAGGATATTCCCTACCACGCGGAGCTGCTGGATACGCTCGATGTGTGGGATGAGCGGCTGGCGGGCTACGGCGGGCGGATTATCCGGGAAAGGCGCGCGTATGTTGAGCGCATCCGGGAAACCGCCGTGGCCGCTTATGCGGGCATCTCCCGCAGCCGGGAGAAATTGGCCTTTGAGTACCAGTGCAGCGCGGGCGGCGGCACGGCGGGAAACGAGCAGCAGGCCCTGCTGGAGGCGCTGCGTGCCGCCAGGCGCGAGGATGTCGCGGCTGGGCATACGTCGGCCGGGCCCCATAGGGATGACCTGAGCATCGAAATCAACGGCCTGAGCGCCCGCAGCTTCGGCTCACAGGGGCAGCAGCGCTCCATTGTGCTGGCATTGAAGCTGGCGGAGGCCGCGGGCCTGGCGGAGGCCTGCGGGGAACCGCCCGTGGTGCTGCTCGACGATGTGCTCAGCGAGCTGGATGCCTCCAGGCAGGATTACCTGCTGAACCACCTGAGCGGCGGGCAGGTTTTTATGACCTGCTGTGAGCCGGAGGCCGCCGGGCGGATGGAAAACGGCGCGCTGTTTCATGTGGAGGGCGGGCGTCTGGAGCGGGTTTCCGCGGGGTAACCCGGCGGAAGGAAAAGAGAGGAGTTGGCGCGTTTTTATGTATCTGCACCTAGGGCAGGATACCGTGATCAAAATGGATGAAATCATCGGCATTTTTGATATGGAGACCTCGACGATTTCTAAAATTACCCGTGATTACCTGGCCCAGGCGGAAAAGGCCGGGCAGGTGGTCAACGTTTCTATGGAGCTGCCGAAAACCTTCATTCTCTGCCGGGACACCAAGAGTAAATCCGGCAAGACGGTTTATATATCGCAGATTTCTTCCTCAACGCTGCTCAAGCGCAGCCGTTTTATAGAAAATATCTCCAATGTCAATATAAGCCAGGAGGATCTGGACTGATAAACGCGGCCCGGGCGCGGGCATTCGCCGTCCGCGGGCCCGAAGAAGCAAAGGGAGTGCCTATGTCGAAATTTCATTTACCCCGCTGCCCTTACTGCGGGAAAAAGGTCAATCCGTTTTTAAGCTGGTACCTCAGGTTTCAGGGGGAATACCGCTGTGCAAAGTGCGGCGGGGTCAGCAATGTGGCGCTTGACAGCGCCGCCTATATCGTCGCGGGCGCGGCGGTGCTGGCGGCGCTGGCGCTGTTCGCCGTCTATTTGGCGGCCCAGCAGGCCCTTGGGCTGTGGGGGATCCTGCTGGTTTTCATTCCCTTTATTCTTTTTCTGGCCCTGAGCATCCTTTTAATCCGGCTGAAAAAGCCGGGCAAACCGGCGCCCCGTGCCGGCGCGAAAAACGGCCGCCCGCCGCAGGGGAGCCGGCGCCGCCCCGGGGCTGCAGCTTCCGAGAACAGAGAGCCGCACACCTCGCAGTTTTCAAGGCTCAACCTGGAAAAGACGACAGACCTGCGCTATGTTCAGAAAACGCTTGTAGACCAGAATATGGCGCACACCATCATCCGAAAGTAGGCGGGCGATGGGAACGAGAAAGCCGCATGGCCTGCGCCTGCCCCTGTGCCCCTACTGTGAGGGCCGGTTTTTATATGGGGATGTCCGCCGGCATATTCGGGACAAAACGGGCGTTTGCCCCAACTGCGGCAAACGTTTTATTATTCGCGCCAAGGGGCGCATCGTGCTGCTCTGGTGTATTGCCGGGGTGCTGCTGTGCCTGCTGAACCTGCTTTTCTGGAGCCTGGAGCAGGTGAACGTGCTGTTTATTGCGGGGCTTACCGCCGTGCTGCTGTGCTGCCTTTTCCCCTTGCATCCCTTTGTGGTGCGCTACCGGCGGCTGCAGGACCCCCTCCCGCCTGGGCGGCGAAGGGGCGCTGACGGAAAAAAGGGCGGAAAAACAGGTTGAAAAGTGAAAATTGTTCCGCGATTCCCTAAAAAAATTCACATCTTTTTTGTATAATGGAAAGAGGGAAAAGCGGCCCCTTTACAGCTTATTGATGAATTGTGTTTTATGGATAGACGTATATGAGGAGCGACAATCAAAATGGAATTAAATGAGATCACGCAAACCACTCAGGCCTATGATGAAAATCAAATACAGGTTCTGGAGGGGCTGGAAGCGGTTCGAAAACGGCCGGGCATGTACATTGCCTCCACCGGGCCCAAGGGCCTGCACCACCTGGTGTATGAAATTGTGGACAATGCCATTGACGAGGCGCTGGCCGGCTTCTGCAACAAAATTGTGGTTGAAATCCTGCCGGGCGATATTATCCGCGTAACCGACAACGGGCGCGGCATTCCGGTGGGCATTCAGCATAAGACAGGGCTTCCGGCTGTAACGGTCGTCTTTACCATTTTGCATGCAGGCGGAAAGTTCGGCGGCGGGGGGTACAAGGTGTCCGGCGGCCTGCACGGCGTGGGCGCCTCTGTGGTAAACGCGCTGTCCGAATGGCTGACCGTAGAGGTGCGCAACGGCGAGCACCTGTACTATCAGCGTTTTGAGCGCGGGACCGCCGTAACGGAGCTGGAGGAGCGCGATGCAACCACCGAAACCGGCACAACGGTTACCTTTAAGGCCGACCCGCAGATTTTTAAGGAAACGACCGTCTATGAATATGAGGTGCTGCAGACGCGCCTGCGCGAGCAGGCCTTCCTCAATGCTGGCGTTGAAATTGAGCTGATCGATTCGCGCGGCGAGGAAACGGTGCGGAATAATTTCTGCTATCACGGCGGTATCTCCAGCTTTGTCGAGTACATCAACAAGAAGAAGGCCGTGGAGGCCATCCACCCGGATATTATCCATTTTTCCTGCGTCGCCGCGGACGACAACGCCACGGCGGAAGTCGCCATGCAGTACAATGATTCGTATAATGAGCTGATCCTAAGCTTTGCAAACAATATCCACACCACGGACGGCGGCACGCATGAGGATGGCTTCAAGCGCGCGCTCACCCGTGTGATGAATGACTACGCGAGAAAATATAATATTCTCAAGGAGAACGACAAGAACCTCTCCGGCGACGATGTGCGCGAGGGCCTGACCGCCGTAATCAGCGTCAAGCTCAAGGATGCCCAGTTTGAGAGCCAGACCAAGGGGCGCCTGGGCAATACGGAGATCGGCGCGCTGGTGGCAAACCTCATCAATGAAAAGCTCAGCATTTACCTGGAGGAGAACCCCGCCGCCGCCCGGGCTATTTTTGACAAGGCGCTGGCGGCGGCGCGCGCAAGAGAGGCCGCAAAAAAGGCGCGTGAAATGGTGCGGCGCAAATCCGCGCTGGAAAATGCCTCCCTGCCCGGCAAGCTGGCGGATTGCCAGAGCCGCGACCCGGAGGAGACCGAGATTTACATCGTCGAGGGCGATTCCGCAGGCGGTTCCGCCAAGGGCGGACGCGACCGGAAGTTCCAGGCCATCCTGCCGTTGTGGGGCAAGATGCTCAACGTGGAAAAGGCCAGGCTCGACAAGGTCTACGGCAATGAAAAGCTGATGCCGGTGGTGACAGCGCTGGGCTGCGGCATCGGCGAGGAGTTTGACCTGACCAAGCTCCGCTACGGCAAAATCATCATCATGGCGGATGCCGACGTTGACGGATCCCATATCCGCACGCTGCTGCTCACCTTCTTTTTCCGCTTTATGAAGCCGCTTGTCGAGGAGGGCCACGTCTACCTGGCGCAGCCCCCGCTCTACCGCATTACCAAGAACAAGCAGCACTATTACGCTTACAGTGACCCGGAGCGCGACAAGCTAATGGAGCAGTTCACCACCGGGTACGATATCCAGCGCTACAAGGGCCTGGGCGAGATGGACTCCGATCAGCTCTGGGAAACCACCATGAACCCGGCGACGCGGATCATGCTGCGCGTTGAGGTGGAGGATGCCGCCGCCGCCGACGAGGCATTCACCATTCTAATGGGCGACAAGGTCGAGCCGCGCCGTGAATTTATTGAGAAAAATGCAAAATATGTGCAGAACCTGGATGTTTAATCCGGCGGCGGGCGCTTCCGCCTGGTGCGGACGGCGATAGCCGAATATCAGTACACGCGGCCCGGCGGGCCGCAGAAAGGCGAGAAAACATGAGTAAATTGCAACCTGAGCCGGCTGGCGGAGAGCAAAGCGCCAACCCTCCTGAACAAAAGAAGGAGGAGCCGTCCCTCGAGGCAAAAAAGGAAAAGAAGCATGTGTTCCCCGTCCAGGAAGAAGAGGATGAGGATGAGCCCGTGGAGTGGGACGGCAGCGAGGCCACCCTGGTGGCCGACGAGGAGGCCGCCGTTTACGAGGAAAAGCAGACGGGCATAAAGCTCAGCTATACGCTCAGGCCGGACGAGGTCTTCCATGCCCTGAAAAAAAGCGGGATGACCAAGACCTCCGGCCTCCGGGCTGTGGTTGAGATCCTGGTGCTGGCGGTGCTGGCGGCGGTGTTCTTCTTTCAATATTTCTCCGGGACCGGCGCACCGGCGCTGTTTTTCGGCATCGTCAGCGTGGCGCTGGCGGCGGTGGTCGCGGTTGTTCCCTATTTGGGCAGAAGGCGCAAGGCAATTGCCATCTGCAATAACCCGAAGATCGCATCTGTGCAGATGGAGATTTTCCCCGATGAGATTGTCATGGGCAAGGGAGAAGGAAAATGGGAAATCCCTCTGGACGGCTCCTGCTTTCGTGAGGAATATAAAAATATGATTTTGCTGCACACGGCGGACCGCCTGGTGCTGCTGCCCTTGCGCGCGGTGGAGCCCGCTGTGCGGGCCGAGGTGCAGGGCATGGTGCTTTCGGGCACCGAGGAGATAAAGGAGGCGTGAGTCATGCCTGGATTTTATGAAGGCAAGCCCGCGGCCGTGGTACGGCAGAAAATGACGGGCGCGCTTTATACACAGGCGTCGCTGACGGCGCGGCGGCAGATGTTTCCGCTGACAAGGCCCGGCGTCCGCGCGGGAATCTGTGTGACGCTGGCGCTGCTGTGCTTGTCCGGCACGCCCTGGTACGCGGCGCGGTACGGCGGCGTTTGGGTGCCGGTTGCCCTGGAAGTGCTGCTGCTGTTGCTGGCGGCCTTTTTCCTCTTTGTACAGCCGAAAAACGAGCAGGCCCAGCTGGAGAAGAAGTTTTCCTCCAACCCGCTGCTTGCGCTGGAGACAACGGCTTCTGTCTACCGCGACAGCGTGGTGCTGGAGAACGAGTGCGAAAAAATATTGGAGTATTGGACGGAGTTTCAGCGCTGCTTTGAAACGCCGCGCTATTTTGTGGCGGCGGGCGGACGGGAACGGTATTTATGGGTACTGGACAAGGACGCGCTTTCCCAAGAGGAATGCGCGCGGGTGTCGCAGCTGCTGGCGGACGCATTTGCGGCGAAATACCGCAGGCTGAAGGCTTAACGCCCCCGCCGCCCCAGCGTGCTGCTGGGCGGGCGGCGGTCAGGCCCTTTCAAACGGGAAGGAGCGCAACATGGAAGAACGTGAACCGGTAATAGAAGAACTGTGCGCAAGCTACCTGCCCACCCGGGAGGATTACTGCGACTATAAGACGGCGGCCTGCCATGCCGCGTGCCGTCCCCGTGAGGCGCTGGCACTGCGCGTCAGCGGTATTGCCTTGGTGCTGCTCGGCATTCTGTTTTGGACGCTGTGGGGCCGCACCGGCTATGTACAGACTATTGCGGACTGCCTGCTGGTGCTGCTCGGCGTGCTGCTCGGCAGCTGGCAGGATGCCCTGATGCCCTATTTTATCCGCCGCTCCGCCGGCGCCTACTATGACGCGAACAAAGAGCGGATGATTGCGAAGAATTTGCTGTTTACGGACCATACCGTTCAGATAAAGACCGGCCGCTATGAGGCGCATCTCGACTATGGCCTGCTTTTTAGGGCTTATGAGGACAAGAAGATGTTTTTGCTCTATACAGGCGAGGAGGAAAGCCATTTTGTGCCTAAGCGCGCGTTGACAGAGGCCCAGGCGGCCCTGCTGCGCGGGTGGCTTTCCACGGCAATGGGAGAAAAATTTCGTCAGGAGGGAATCCGATAAATGGATGACATTACGGGAAACAATCTGGAAAATACAGAGGATCAGGGGCAGAACGAATACAATAAGATCATCAACGTAGACCTGGAAAAGGAGATTAAAAAATCCTTTCTGGACTACTCCATGTCGGTTATTGTGTCGCGCGCCCTGCCGGATGTGCGGGACGGCTTGAAGCCGGTGCACCGGCGCATCCTCTACACCATGTATGAAAACCACCTCGACCCCGACAAGGCCTACCGTAAATGCGCGGACACCGTCGGATCGGTGCTGGGCCGGTACCATCCGCACGGCGACGCGTCGGTCTACGACGCGCTGGTGCGCCTGGCACAGGACTTTTCCATGCGTTATATGCTGGTGGACGGCCACGGCAACTTCGGCTCCGTGGACGGCGACCCGCCGGCTGCCTACCGTTATACTGAGAGCCGCATGAGCCGCCTTTCCCAGGAGATGCTGCTGGATATTGACAAGGACACGGTCGATTTTACCCCGAACTACGACGACCGCCTCAAGGAACCCACCGCCCTGCCCAGCCACTTCCCCAACCTGCTGGTCAACGGCTCCACGGGCATCGCGGTCGGCATGGCGACGAATATTCCGCCGCATAATATGGGTGAGGTCATCGACGGCATGTGTACGCTTATCGACAACCCAGACGCCACCCTTGAGCAGCTGATGGAGCACATCAAAGGGCCGGATTTCCCCACCGGCGCCGTCATCATGGGGCGCAGCGGCATCCGGGCGGCATACGCCACCGGGCGCGGGCGTGTTATTGTGCGGGCCCGGGCCGAGATTGAGGAGGAAAAGAACGGGCGTTATAACATCATTGTCACCGAGCTGCCCTACCAGGTGAACAAGGCGCGCCTGATTGAATCCATTGCCGACTTGGTCAAGGATAAGCGCATCGAGGGCATCAGCAATGTGGAGGACCATTCCGACCGCACAGGCATGCGGATTGTGGTCACCGTAAAGCGCGAGGCCTCCCCGCAGGTGGTGCTCAACCAACTGTTCAGCTACACGCAGATGCAGTCCACCTTCGGCGTGATTATGCTTGCCATTGTCAACGGCGAGCCCAAGACGCTGACACTGAAGGAAGCGCTGCAGCATTACATCGATTTTCAGGAGGACGTCGTCACCCGCCGCACGCAGTATGAGCTGCGCAAGGCCGAGGAGCGGGCCCATATTTTACAGGGGCTGAAAATTGCCGTCGATCACATCGACGAGGTCATCGCCCTGATCCGCGCCTCAAAGGACAGGCCCTCTGCCAAGGCGGCCCTGATGGATCGCTTCGGCCTGGATGATGTTCAGGCGCAGGCTATTGTGCAAATGACGCTGGGCAGCCTGACCGGCCTGGAACGCCAGAAGCTGGAGGAGGAGCTCGCCGCCATTGAGGCGAAGGTCGCGGACCTGAAGGATATTCTTGTAAACCGGGGCCGCCTGATGGGCATCATCAAGGACGAGGCCCTGGAGGTCAAGCGCAGGTTCGGCGACGAACGCCGCACCGAAATCGCCGCAATCAGCGGCGAGGTGGATATAGAGGACCTGATCCCGCGTGAGGAGTGCATTCTGACGCTGACAAACTTCGGCTATGTCAAGCGCCTGCCGGCGGACACCTATTCCATCCAGCACCGCGGCGGACGCGGCGTCTCGGGCATGAGCCGCCGGGATGAGGATGTGGCTACCGAGATGTTCGTCATCGGCTCGCACGATTATGTGATGTTCTTTACCAATCTGGGCCGTGTCTACCGGCTTAAATGTTATGAAATTCCCGAGGGCTCCCGCACCAGTAAGGGCATGAACATTGTCAACCTGCTTCCCCTCTCTGCCGACGAGCGCGTGACCTCCATGATCCGCGTGCCGGAATTTGATGAGGAAAGCTACCTGGTTATGGTCACCCGTAACGGCATCATCAAGCGTACAGAGCTTAAGGCCTATGACACCACCCGTAAGGGCGGCGTGATTGCCATTGATTTGGACGAGGGCGACGAGCTGGCCTGGGTGCTGCTGACGGACGGCAGCGACCAGCTGGTTCTGGCGACGAAAAAGGGCATGGCCATCCGCTTCAGCGAGGGGGATGTCCGCGCGGTCGGCCGTACGGCGCGCGGCGTGAAGGCGCTGACGCTCAAGGAGGGCGACGAGGTGGCCGGCATGAGCGCGGTACGCAGCGGCGGCCTGCTGCTCACCGTCTCTGAAACGGGCTACGGGCGCCTTTCGGAAATTGCGGATTACCGCCTGCAATCGCGCGGCGGCAAGGGTATTATCAACTACCATGTCGGGCGGTACGGCGATGTCGCCGCTATTAAGGTAGTGGACCCGGAGGATGATGTCATCCTGATTTCCTCCGACGGCATCATCATCCGCATTCGTGCCAATTCCATCCGCCTCTGCGCGCGGCCCAGCAAGGGCGTGCGCGTGATGCGCCTGGCGGAGGGCAGCCGTGTCGTTACCCTGGCGCGCACCGCGCATGACGACGAGGAGGCCGAGGATGAAATACCGGAGGATGACGGCGAGGACTTGACCGAGGAAGAGCTCGGTGCGGAAAATGAAGAAGGACAGGTGGATGGCGCCGATGAAAGCGATGAATAAACCGATTAAGCTGATTGCCCTTGCCGCGGCTGCTGCCGTGGCGCTGGGCCTGGCGGCCTGCAGCGGCGGCGCTTCAAGCAGCGTTGCGGGCTCCGATGCCCCGTCTCAGAACGGGCAAAGCGCGGCCTCTTCGGAAGCCGGAAAGAGTGAGAGCGCGTCCTCTCAGGAGCAGAGCCCCGGCGATTCCTCCGGTACAGGCAGCGAGTCCTCCGCGGCCGGCTCACAGGCGCCGAGTATTGATGAGCCTGCCGAGGGCGAGCAGCCCGGGCAGCTGATTGACATTGAAACCGGGAACGCGGCTTTCGACCAAAAGTTCAAGAATAATCCGATTGATCAGCAGTACCTCAAGGAGATGCAAAACGCGATCTCCAATGTGGATATGGTGACAGTGTCGGAAAAGTATACTTCGCTCTGGAAAACCGAGATTGAACAGGCTTATAAAAAGCTGCAAAATCTGGCCGCCGACGACAAGGAGGCTTATGCGGAGGAACAGGCCCAGTGGGAGAAGGACACCCCCGCGGCGCTCGAAAAGATCTATGAGAGCGCCGGCAGTGTCGGCGGTTCCCTGGCAGCGGTCAATGCCGCCAGCCAGACGATGGATTATTACCGCACCCGCGCGGCGCAGATATATGCCGAGCTCTATACCTATGACCCGGAGTTTACCTACGAGTTTTCCGCGGGCTGAGCCGATGCTGCCCGCGGGCGGCCCCGTAAAAAAGATCACACGAACGCTTTTTCCGTTTGTGTGATCTTTATCATAACGCGAGTAAGAGCATAGGGGAAAAATGAATATCTGGAGGTTTGCAGCATGGAATTAAAGGAAGAAACCCTTTCCAGTGAGGTTTTATATAGGGGCCGGGTTGTTACGCTGAAAAAGGACCGTGTACGGCTGGAAAACGGTGTGGAGGCCGCGCGTGAGGTGGTGTGCCACCCCGGCGGCGTCAGCGCCGCCGCGCTGACGCCGGACAACCGCATCTACCTGGTGCGCCAGTTCCGCTACCCCTACAAGCAGGTGGTGCTGGAGACCCCGGCCGGTAAGCTGGAGCCGGGTGAAGACCCGGACGAGGCCATCCGGCGCGAGCTGCGCGAGGAAACGGGCGTAACGGCGGACGGCTTTTTAAAGCTGGGCGACTTCTACCCCACGCCCGGCTACACGGACGAAATCATCCGGCTGTACGCCTGCCGCGCCCAGTCCCAGGGCGCGACGGATTTTGACGACGACGAGTTCCTGGAGGTCGAAACGCTGCCGATCGGCGAGGCCGTGCAAATGGTGATGGATAACCGGATCCCCGACGGTAAGAGCCAGGCGCTGATTTTGCGCACCGCACTGCTGGTGCAGGCCGGTAAGCTGTAAATAAAAAATAAATATCTATTTTGTAATATACTTATAAAATAATACAAAGCGGATTATTAATACGGCCCAGAAAAACGGGAAAGGCGGCGCTGTTTTGGGGTGGGGAACCGGCGGCATTGCGGTGGCTTCAGCCATTGCCGCGCGGCCGGGTACAGGGGCCACCAGGGGGTTGTGGAAGCTATGGAAAGATTAGCGCAAAAAAAGGGCATGATTTTTGACCTGGACGGGACGCTGCTCGACTCGATGTGGATTTGGGATGAGGTGGACAGGCGCTTTTTGGCTAAGCGTGGGATTGCCCTGCCCCCGGATTATATGGAGGCTGTCAACGCGCTGGAATTTTCGCAGGCCGCGGCCTACACCATCAGCCGCTTTGCGCTGGAGGATTCCCCCGCCGCGCTGATTCGTGAGTGGACGGAGCTGTCCCGGCAGGCCTATGCGTGTGAGATCCGGCTCAAGCCGGGTGCAAAAGCATATTTGGCGCGGCTTCGGCAAAACGGTATCCGCCTGGGGGTTGCCACTTCTTCGGCGCGGGAGCTCTTTGTCCCCGCATTGAAAAACAACGGCATCTATGATTGCTTTACCGCGTTTGCCACTACCAAGGAGGCCGGCAAAGGCAAGGATTTTCCAGACGTCTATTGCCTGGCTGCCCGGCGCTTGGGGCTGGGCCCATCTGAGTGCGCGGTGTTCGAGGACACGCTGACGGGCTTGAAGGGAGCCGCCGCGGGCGGATTTTTGACCGTTGGGGTTTACGATGCGTTTTCCACGGCGGAGCAGGCCGCGGTCATGCAGGCGTCAAATTTATACATAAAGGACTTTTTAGAGCTTATATAACAAAAAGTATCTCCTGCGGTATGCCGTTTGCCTGTGCGGGAGGTACGGGGCCGCTAGGGCCTCAAAAAGCTTTTCCCTCTATACCGGGGTTTTCTGGCTATATAATAAGACTCCTAATTGTAATATTTTTTAAAATATTACAATTAGGAGTTTTTCTATTGCTACCGGCGTTTGGAATAGAACGGCCTCATTCCGCCTCGATTTGGCGGCGCAGCTCCAGCATCTTCTCGTCCGTCTCAGCGATGGTCTCCGCGCAGCGGCGCAGCTCCTCGCTGATTACGGCGCTGTTCTTAATCTGTTTTTTATATTTCATCTCGTGCTCCAGGCTGGCCCAAAAATCCATGGCGACGGTGCGAAGCTGAATCTCGACCCGCATCGGCTGCTTGGAGTCCAGAAAAAAGACGGGTACCTCCACCACCATATGATAGCTGCGGTAGCCGTTGGGCTTGGGGTTTTTGATGTAATCCTTAACGCGGATCAGGCGGAGGTCGTCCTGTGCAAGCAGCTTTTCCGCCACCATATAGATGTCGTCAATAAAGGAGCAGACAACGCGGATGCCGGCTATGTCGTTCAGCTCCTTTTCGATGGACTCCAGTGTGATATCCATGCCGCGGGCCTTCATCTTCCCCACAATGCTGGCGGGCCGCTTGATGCGCGTTTGAATGGACTCGATGGGGTTGCGGTATTGACGGGTGTTGAAGTCGTTGCGCAGAATCTCCAGCTTAGTGGTAATCTCCTGAGACGCGGCCCTGTAGCGGGCCAGCATCTCGTTAAACTGAAGAATATGGGTGACAAAATCGTCAGGATGGTCTAAAAGATAGCTTTGCAGCTCCTCACGGTCCTGGTCGAGCTCAAGCTCCTGCGGTGTCTGCATAGGTACGGTCCCCTTTATAAAAAGTGAAGCGCGATCGGCGCATGTCATAAAATTATGATAGCATACCATTGCGAATATTTTATGAATAAGCAGCGAATAAAACCGGCGCCGGGGGCTTGATTTTTGCATCCGTGTCTGGTATAATACCGATGCTCATTCGGAGGGCGAGTCATTCAGTTGGAAATGATTAGCTGGATAAGATGACGGGCTGAAATGCCGGTTTCCTTATCCGGCTTTTTTATTTTCTAATTGTAAAACGGAGGTTGGTTCTAAATGGATCTTTTGCAGGGAAAGATCAAAAATTTGTATTTTAAGTACCTGGCCGCGGCGTTTGGCAGCGCGCTGATCAGCTCCATTTACGGGATTGTCGACATGGCCATGGTCGGGCAGTACCAAGGGCCGAGCGGTACGGCGGCTCTGGCCGTGGTCGCCCCGGTGTGGAACATTATTTACAGCCTGGGGCTGCTCACAGGCATTGGCGGTTCGGTGCTTTTCAGCCTGACCCGCGGGCGCAAGCAGGAAAATGAGGAGGATGAAAACGCCTATTTTACGGTTGCGGCCGCCGGTACTCTCTTTTTTGCTGTGATCTGCTGGCTTGCGGTGATCTTTTTCGACGGCCCGATGCTGGTTTTGTTCGGTGCGGAGGAGACACTGCTGCCCCTTGCGCAGCAATACCTGCTGCCCATCAAATTTGCCGTACCCTTTTTTCTGTTCAACCAGATGCTGGCGGCCTTTTTGCGCAATGACGGCAACCCGGGGCTGGCCACTGCGGCGGTGCTCTCTGGCGGCATTTTTAATGTCTTCGGCGATTACCTGTTCGTCTTTCCCTTGAATATGGGGATTTTTGGCGCTGGCCTGGCGACCGCCACCGGCTGCTTGATTACTTTTGTGGTGATGTGCAGCCATTTTTTCACGGCCCGGAATACGCTCAGGCTTGTTCCGGTGACGCATTTTTTCCGCAAGCTGAGAAAAATCGTTGTGACGGGGTTTTCGACCTTCTTTATTGATGTGGCGATGGGCATTCTGACCATGCTCTTCAACCGCCAGATCATGAAATATGCCGGCGCCGATGCCCTGGCGGTTTATGGGATTATTGTAAATATCAGCACGGTGGTACAATGCTGCGCCTATAGCGTGGGCCAGGCGGCCCAGCCGATTTTTTCCATCAACCTGGGGGCAGGGCTGTGGGCGCGCGTGCGGCAGGCGCTTAAATATGCCCTGCTTGCCGCCGGATTTTTCAGTGCGCTGTGGACCTTTTTGGCGCTGGCCTTTCCAAACGTGTTTGTACATATCTTTATGGCGCCCACGCCTGGGGTTCTGGAGGCGGCCCCCTATATTATCCGCTGCTACGGAATTTCCTTCCTGCTGCTGCCGCTGAATATTTTTTCTACCTACTATTTCCAGTCTATGATGAAGCCCGGGGCCTCCTTTTTTGTCTCAATTTCCCGGGGAATGGCAGTCAGCGGCGCGCTGATTCTGCTGCTGCCGCTTGTGGGCGGCGCGGATGCGCTTTGGCTGGCGATGCCGATCACAGAGCTGCTGGTGGCGCTGGCGGTAATTTTCCTTATGGTGCGTTATACCAAGAACCTGGGCGCGGAGAAGCGTTTACAAGAAAATGCGCCCGGCTGCCGTTAAAAAGCCGCTGTGCGTGCTGCCGCAGGGCATCGGCAGCGTGTTTTTGTAAGGCCTGTGTGTTTTAAGTATGGCGGCTGTCGCCAACGAACGTTCAGAAAGGGTGTTGGACATGATTTTTACGCCGATTGACAGGGAGAATTGGAGCAGAAAAGAATACTTCGACCACTATTTTAAGGAGGTCCCTTGTACCTACAGCATAACGACAAAGCTGGATATAACCGGCATTAAACAACAAGGATTCAGGCTGTACCCGACGCTTCTTTATTTGATTGCCAAAACCGTCAACCGTTTTGATTCGTTTCGCACGGCATTTCGTGCCGACGGCAGTCTCGTTGTTTATGAGGAAATGTCCCCCTGCTACACGATTTTTCATAAAGAGACGGAGACCTTTTCAAATATCTGGACGGAATATACGGCGAGCTATGCGGAATTTTGCCGGCGCTATGCGCGGGACCTGGAGCGCTTCGGATCCGTTGAAAAAATGACAGCAAAGCCCGGGCAGCCGGAAAACAGCTTTACGGTTTCGATGCTGCCGTGGCGTTCGTTTGAGGGATTTAACTTGAATATCGCCGGCAATGAGTACCTCCTCCCCATCTTTACCATTGGCAAATATCAGGAGACAGACGGAGGATATTTCATTCCATTGGCAATACAGGTGCATCATGCCGTATGCGATGGGTTTCATGTATGCCGCTTTATCAATGCGTTACAAGCATCGCTTGACAGCCGGTTCGCGGACTGCTGAACCATCTGCGGTACGGGCGGCCTCTAAGAGGATTGCCGGAAAAAATTATTCCTCAATAGGCGCCCGTTCATCGATCAGGCTGCGGACCTCCGCGGCCTTTTTTTGCAGCAGCGGCGGCACGGGCCCCTCTTGCGTACACTTCAAATAGCCGCGGGCCGCTTCCAATTCCTCCGGCGAGGTGGCGTGCAGCGCCTCATATTCCGCCAGGGTCAGGCTCCAGGCCAGCTTGTTCAGGCGGGAGGAAGTGTTGGAGAGGTTCTTTTTCATCATGCGTTTGTCCTTTTCATCCCGTTTTTCGGGTGCTTTCAGGTTTAGCGCCATAATATCCAGCAGCATGGCAGCCGCCCGGCCGTCCGGGGAATCTGGTTTGTAGCGCCCGCACTTTTCCCGCAGCAGCGCCATGGCCTGCTGCACACCGGCTTCATCTTCTTGCTTGAGCCGGCAGAGCACCAGCAGGTTGTATTTTTTCAGCCAGAGCGGGTGCCGCGGCGACCGGAAGTGGACCCGCTCCAGACATTCCCCGGCTTGGTCCAGCTCGTCAAGATAATAGTGCGCGGCGGCGCACTCCAGGGCCAGGGTGCCGCGGGCCCGGCGAAAGGCCCGGTCGTGAAGCAGCGCCTCCATAGCCGCCAAATATTTGCCCGGGTCGCAGTCGGTAAGCAGCACATCCTGCAGCAGCGCGAACCGGCTGGCTGTGCGCCGCCGGAAGCCGGTATGCAGGCACACCGCGCAGGCAATGACAAGCAGCTCCAGCAGCAGGAAGGCCATGTCACTGATGGCCCGGGCCAGGGAAAGGCCGAACAGGAGCAGCAGCAAAGCCGCCAGCCCAGCCAGCAGGACAATGCAGGCGGCTCTGGCTCTGCGTGTCTGCCGCAGGAAGCGTGCAGCCGTCTGCTCCGGGCTGATGGAATAGTAGATGGACTGTTTCATGGCGACCTTCCTTTTATCAGTTTGATTTCTTGCCTGCGGGGGAAGCCGGGCGGTCAGCGGAGCTCCTCCGCATAGTAGGCGCGGCTGCATGCGTGCAGGCCCTTTTCATCGCGGCAGTCCACACGGATATAGGCCTCCTTGCCGGTCAGCTCAAAGCTGGCCTCCGTGAGAGACTCTCCGGCCCTTGCGATGTGCTTGTAGCAATCCCGCCCGTCGGTTACGACGAAAATTTTTTCAACCGGGGAACATCTCACGTGCAGCTTGCCGTCCTCCAGCCAAAGGCCATGGAGCTCGGGCCCCATGGAGGCGTAATAGTCCCCATGCTTCAGCGCGGCGATGACGGCCGGGTAGGTGAGCGCCGCCGCCTTGACCATGGTGAAGCCGCCGAAGGAGTCGCACAGCGGGTCCCCGAAGGGGAAGAAATTGTGGTTGTCGTCGGTCATCAGGCAGCCAAGGCGCTGCCCGGTACGCAGCATCTCGTCGTACACCTGGGGGTTGTAGCCGTAGAGGCCGTCGATCTCGCAGCCGTGGTTGTAAATTTCCATGGCGAACAGCCCGCGCAGGTTTTTGTAATCATCCAGGGTTTGCAGCGACCAATAGGGGTGGTTGTAGCAGCAAAGAAAGCCAAGCCGGTTCATGCGCTCAATGAAGGCGTTGATATATTCGCAGTCGTAGCGCTGTTCGGCGAGGATGTTCGCCTGTTTTTCCGCGGGTTGGGCCTGCGGGTCGGTATCATAAAAATTGAGGTGGTAGGTGCGGCAGTGGTTATAATCGCCCGGCTCCATGGGCGCGTTGATGTCGATCTCATAGGCTGCCAGCGCCAAAAAGCCTTCGTCGCAGAGCTCGGGATGCCAGGCATAGCGGTTATGGTCCGTATAGGCGACGATGGCGTAGCCCTGTCCGCGGTAGGCCTGCTTCAGCTGCTCCAGTGTCAGCCTGCCGTCTGAAAGTGTGGAGTGGCAGTGCAGATTGGCCTTGTAAAATTGGCCTTGCTCCGGCAATAAAAACTTTTTACTCATATCAACAGCCCCCAATAATTTTACACAAAATCCGCGGCTGGCGCTTATTTGTGCGCGGGCCGCTTTTAATAAGTATAATCTTCCGGGCGGATGGATTCAAGAGAAAATTTTATTCCGCGGGGAGCACGGCGGATTTATACCGCCGCCGTGGGCGTCTGGAGCGGGGGCGCTGTAAAAGGCGGCCTGCACATGGGGTCGGGTCCGTTCACGCCAAATAGGGCTTTGTCCGGTGCTCGCTCAAATAGACGAAGGTGTGCGGGCGGTCAATCAATTCCCGGGCGAAGATCAGCATCGCGGTGAAGGACGGCGTGGGCAGAAAACGGTAAAGCTCCTGGGCGGCGCCGTCCAGCTCCGCCGGCATGCCCATGACGAGGCCGTATAGCTGTAGGCCCCGGAGAATATCCCCGGCCTGCCGCGCATCCAGACCCAGCTCTTTCACCAGCAGCTCCGGGGTAAACAGTTTGCTGTGGTCACGCCTGTTGAGCAGGACCAGGGTATTGAATACATCCGGGTCTGAAAGCAGCTTAAACAGGGCAGGGTAATCGATGCCGGTGAAAAAGGCGGCCTCCTTATCCCCTGCCTCCGGTACAATCAGAAAATAGGGCAGCCTGTCTGAGATGTTCATTCGCGTATAGCCGTAGTCGTCTGCTTTGCTGGAATAAATTTGGCGGTTCCGGCCCATGCTTTCCCGAAAATCCTGAATGCTTCCATCCTCCGGCATGCTGCCGGACATGGCCTGTTCAAGGACCCAGCACAGATTAAAAACGGCATCAAAGGACTGTGCGGGCGCGGTGTCTGCAATTTTTTTGGCAAGCTCCCGCATAATGTCCTGATAACCCGCACCGCTGCGGCCAAAAAGCACATCGATGGGCACGGCGAAAAAGTCCGCGATTGCCGGAAGCAGCTCCGTGTCCGGTACCCCGCCGTTCTCCCATTTGGAGACAGCCTGCGGTGAGACGCATACCGCGCGGGCCAGCTCCTCCTGCGTACAGCCCTTTTCCCGGCGCAGCCCGGCAATGATGCCGCCAATTTTATGGTTACTCATGATGATCCCTCCGATTTTAATTTGAATGCCGAAGGCTTTCCTGGTTTTATGATAGCGAAAAGCCCGGTTGATTTCAACGGAGGCGGATTTGCCGCCGTTCAACCTCGGGTTGAGCGGTGCAGAGGGCTTCTTCCACACATGAAATACCCCCGGCGGGGCCGGGGGTATTTATTACGGCTTCAAAGCAAATATTAGAGCGCTTTTTCCACCCGAATGGCGATGCCGTTTTCCAGGCCAAGACGCACCAGGTTATAGCGGTCCTCCCAGGCGGAGCCGGCCCCCTTAAGGAAAGAGAACGGGCCGACGCTGTAGAGCTCCCCGGCGGTGTGGTGGTGGGGCCCCAGCAGGTTGCGGCAGCTGTTTGTCAGCGTTACCGCCAGGGTGTTTTTTCCGGCGTGCGCCTGTGCGGTGATGTCGGCCTCATAGGGGGCCCAGAGGAAAACGGACGGCGCCGCGCCATTGACAGCCACCTTGGTGACAACGGCATCCGGGCGCGTGAACGAGACGATGATCCGGCAGCCCGGCTTCAGGTCCTCCGGCGTCAGCTCAAAGGCCTTTTCCAGGGTGATGGAACCCGCGAAGAAGGGGTAGCCGTCAACCGCGAGGTTCTCAATAACGGCATCCGCATGGGGCCTTGACACGGTAAAGTCCCCCGCAACGGAAAAGGCGCGGCGTTCCTTTTCAATCACCTTACCCTCGCTTTCCACCCGGAAATTACCCAGCAGGTAGATGCTTTCAAGCTCGGTCTCAACCGTTACCCGGTTGGCCTCCGCCTCATGGATGGTGGGGTCGTTCTTGACCTCATAGACCCGGCCGGGGTTGCGGAACTCCCGGGCCAGGATGATCTCGTTTTCACCCGTGCGCAGCATGCCGGCAACCGGGAGCTTTTCAAAGCTGCGGTCCAGGTAATAGCCGGCGGGCGCGGCGCTCAGCAGCATGCCGTTGACAGTGATGCGCTGCTTCTGCGGCTCCTCAACAACAAGAAAGACATCGCCTTCAGGGATCTCCTTGCAGCGGAAGGTAAATTTCAGCCAGATGGGCTGGTTCTTCGCCTCCTTGATGAGACGATCCTGGATTTCAAGGTGGTTGGCGGGGGCCTCGTAGTGCTCGCCGTCGAAGGAAAGCGCGCAGTAATCGAGTGTGAGCGCATTCGGGCTGGCGGCCTGCACGGCAAAGCTACCGCGCAGGGTCTGGGTGCGCATCAATTGTACCTGCCCCGCGCCGGTTGCCGCCGGGCCGTCAGATGACGGGCCCTCAAACAAAACCAGGGAGCCTGCGGGCTCCAGCCGGACGCGCCCGGTATCGAGCGGCGTTTCGGCCAGCGTGCCGCAGGTACATTCATAGGGGTACAATGCGGCGCCTGAGGCAGTCTCAATCCGGCAGTCCACGGCATGCTCCAGGGAATTGTTGACGAGGTAATAGTAACGGGCGCCCTCATAGACTCTGGACATACAGAAAATATCGCCGGGCTCGGAGCCGTCCACAGGGAAGGCCGTCACCACCCGCGGCGGCAGCTCCTGCTCCAGTACTGCCAGGAAGCGCTCCTCCCCGGGCTTGGCGACGGCAGCCAAACGTTGTGCCAGGTCCGGGCAGCGGACGCCGTCCACCAGCGTGGGCAGATCCCCCGCGGCAATCACCCGCCCGCCCTGTGCCAGAAAAGCCTCCAGCAGACTGAGGGTGGTGGAATCGATGCTCACCATATCGGGCAGCAGCACCGTATGGTAGCGCATCTCCCCCAGCCGCAGCGCGCCGTCCTCTACGGCGCCCAGCTCCTGAAGCAGCGTTTCGTCGCCGTAATGGAAATCGTACTGGTGGGCAAGCAGGCGGTCGGTCAGCGCCTGGAACCTGCGGTCCAGCTCCTGGACGGGCGCGCTGTCGTTGCCGTTATAGAGCACCCAGGCGCTCTTAATGGGATGCAGCAGCAAAATACCGGCCTCGGGGCGGCTCTCAGAGAGCAGCTTGCTCAGGCGGGCAAAATAGTCGTTGTAGACGCGGTAGTCCCCCCACCAGGGCTGCTGGAAAAACAGCGAGGCGGGGTATTCGCGCTTGCGGGAGCCCTTGAGCGAGTACAGGCCCAGGTGCTGCAGCTGTAGATTAATCCCCAATACATTTTGCCATTGGGAGATCCATTTGAGCTCCTCCATAGAAATATTCCAGCCCGCACAGCCATACATCTCGCACAGCACGCGCTTTTTTCCGGTTTGGGCGGCCACCGAGGTAACCTGTAGGATGGTCATGTTGCACAGCCCGATGCGCGACAGCCAGTCGATGCCCGGGATGGTCATGTGCGCATAGAAGGGCATAGTGCCGATGGCGCAGCGGATTTGATCATAGAAATTATCCTCCAGGCAGGTGTGGCCCATAAAGGCCAGCCCGTTCTGTTCGCACCAGTCGCACAGCTTTTTTGCATAGTGATTGGTAAAGCATTCCTGCATTAGGGTAAACAGGTCGTAGCGCAGCTTTTGATAGTCGCCTTTCTCATAAAACACGGCGGGCAGTTTTTCCATCAGGCTGTAGCCGTAGCGCGCCTGGAAGAGCTCCGGCAGGTCGATGGACCACGGCGTGGCGTAGCGCGCGGTCTGAGGCTCGTCGGAAAAAACGCCGAACAGGCCCTTGCCGAAGAGGTCGCCTGCCTTTTTCTTGTAGTCCTCATAGGAGGCCTCGATAAAGGCGTCGGTAACCCGGCTGCTCATGTTGTCGACATAATAGCGGCTTTCCCCGTAGTAGACGCGGATAATGGCCTCCTGGGGATGCGCGGCGAGATAGGCGGTATCCACAGGAATGGGCGCGGCGTCCCCGTCTGCCGCGAAGCGGTAAAGGCCCAGCGTGGATTTATCGCCGGCCACTGCCTGCAGCCCGGCGGCGGGCTTCTCCTCGCAGAGGAGGAATTTGAGCCAGTAGTCCTCCCCCTTTCCGTTGACCTTGCCCGCGCCGAAGCCGGAGGGCCAGCCGTGCTCGTCGTCAACAATGCTGAGCATGCCGTACTTATTGCCCTCCTCCACCATGGCGCGGACGCTGTCCGTCCACTCTTTGCCCATGTAGGGGACCTCCAGGCCGCCGCGGGCGTGCATGACATAGCCGCCCAGCCCGGCCCGGGCCATTTCGCGCACCTGGCGTGCGGTTTCCTCGGGTGAGATGTTCTCCAGCCAACCCCAATAATTTTGGGGGCGGTATTCCATCTCCGGATTTTGCAGGTGTTCAACCGCCTTTTGTGCATGGTTTGTGTTCATGTAATTCCTCCCTACGGCCCGGTGCGGGCCGGTTTCGTTTTATCCCGGGGATGCGGATCTGGGCCGGGCGGCCTCTTCCGCATCCCATTGTGCTGGAAAATCATTTTTCTTCTACTATGCATAACGGCCCCTTGCCTGAACAGCGATGTTTCCAAGCAGGAGCCGGTATGCCGTATCCTACGGATTTATTGCCTCTAAAAAATTTATAAAGCAAATCCCACAGGAGCGCCGGGCCTACGGTACGAGCGGCAGACGGTGGAGACCATGCCGCCCACTCCGGATGTGACACGCCGGCCGGCGGACCAGCGCCCCAATGGAATTAGCTGGCTTAAAGGGAAGCGTCGGGGTCAATGTAGAGAAGGGCCGAGCTTCTGGGCTGGCCGAGTGTGACAGGCAGGCCCTCCTCCATCAGCGAGCGGCCGGTGCGCACCACCGTCTCGCCGCTGCCGGCGTCTTCGACACGGTAGGCGGACGCTGGGCGCAGGCCCTTCAGACGGAACCGGGAGGCCTCAAACGGGCACTCCTCCCGCCGAAAGCAAACGACGGCGGCACGGTTCTTCGCAGGGTCGCAGAGCTCGTAGGCCAGCCAGTCGCGGTTACAGACGGTGACATTAGTCAGTGGGTATAGATCTGCCGCGTACAGGTCGCGGACCCGTTCCAGTTCAGCGAACATTGCGCGCAGCTCTGCCAGGCGATCCGGGTCGTTCAGCGCCGCCTCGATTTCGCCCACACTAATGCTGATGCCCTGGTTCATCATGCTGCGGAAGGTGTAGCGATCGCTGAAGGACCCGCCGGGGCTGGAAACAGGCACCCATTTGCCCAGCCCGCAGGTCATCATCTGGTGGCCGGTGGGGCTGTTGTCGGTGTAGCAGCTGTAGTCGGTGCGGAACAGGGCGACGCTGCGGCCCATGGCCTCAAATTCCAGGCGGCGGCCGCCGCTGGCGCAGTTGTCGATGACGAGGCCGGGGTGGCGCTCCAACAGGGCGTCCCACAGCCGGTAAAAGCCCTCTACGCAGCGGATCTGTGTGATGCCATGGCGGCCGGGGGGATCGTTGGCCTCCCAGGCCGCGAGCGGGTCGACGTTATGGTCCACGCGCAGGATGTCGATGCCGTAATCGGTAATTTTTGTAGAAATATTGTTAAACATCCACTGCCAGGCCTTGGGGTCGCCGAGGTTCAAAATCAGGTGCGCGCCCTTTTTGCGTTCACCAAGGAAGAACTCAGGATGCTCCAGTGTGGCGGGCGTGCCGTAGACGGCGCGCTCGTGCTCGAACCACAGCAGAAACTTCATGCCCAGAGCCCTTGCCCGGTCGCTGACGGGCCGCAGGCCGTCCGGGTAGCGCAGGGGGTCGTGCTCGTGGTAGCCGACGTTGTCGGACCAGTCGTTGGAGGTCTTTTCATTGCAGTGGGTGCCGGGCTTGCCGTACCAGCCTGCGTCGATCCAGTAGGCGTCCACCGGAAGGCCGGAGCGCTCGATCAGCTCCAGCTGGCGCAGGTGATCCTGTTCATCGGTCCCCCAGCATGTAGCGGAAACGGGCAGCCTCACAGGCCTGCCGTCAATATGCGGGTGGTGGCGGCGCAGCATGTGGCGGCGGAAGCTGTTCTGCGCATCGTCCACTTCGCCGCTCCAGGGCATGACGAGCACGCGCGGCGTGCTGATTTGCTCGCCTGGGAGCAGGAAGAGCCGCGTGCCCGGCATGCCGCCGGAAAAGCGGAAGCAGGCCGCGCTGCTGCCCGGCTCTCGGGCCTGCAGCTGCAGGTCCAGCTCCCATTGCCCGCCCCAGGCCAGCGCCAGGATGACGCCGCAGTCCTGTGTTTTGAGGTTAAAATAGGGGAAGCAGCCGTGGGATCCGGAGGTCGGCCTCCCGTTCAGGGAGCCAAAGTGCATGCTGCCCTTGTTCGAGATATAGTGCAGGATCTCCTGCAGGGGCAGAAAGTCGTCGGCCTTGCAGTCCGACCCGCCCGAATAATATAAAATGTTGTCATGTGCGCCGTACTGCTGGGTGCCCGCGGTACGGAACGGCGAATACTCCACGCCGAGGTCTAGGGGCTTGACGTGTTCCAGTACGGCGCTGTTTTTGCCGCCGTTGTTCCGAAAGGAAAGGCTCCATTCGACGGCGGGCGTATCTTTATAATAGGTGCACTGCACAGTGGCCTGCAGGCCGTCTGCCAGCTGGTAGGCGGCGGTGATGCGGTCTGCGCCTGCATCCAGGGCGCGAACCTCCTTGGTAAAAGCGCAGGTGCGCAGCAGCCCGGCGGAGGGGCTGCCGCCGTAGCGGAAGGAAAAGGGCAGCCGGCCGGTGGGCTCCAGGGCCTCTTCCAGCCAGTGCTCCAGCTTTTCGCGGGGAGACGGAGTGCTGCCGAATGGAATCATGATAATACTCCTCCTTTTCAGATCCGATTGATCCTAAAGAACATGCTTGCAGGCAATACAGCCGGGCACGTTTACGGCGGCGGTTCCAAGCCGCCGCAGGGCTGCATGACAAGCCCCGCGGGAATGGCGGGAATAGCCGGTGCGGTTGGCTCCGGTGGAACCGCCTCCGCGCCCTCGGGGGCGGAAAGACTGGTCCCGCGCTCTTCATCGATGAGCAGCATCAGTGCTTCCGCCGCGCTTTCGGGCCCGGCCTGCGCGGCGCGGTAGAGCTGGGCGTTGCGTTCGCCACCCGGCGTCTCTCCTCCGGCGACGGACAGTGTGCGGCCGGTGAAATCCGCGCAGCTGGCGCGCAGCACGACCGGGTCGTTGATGATCCACAGCCGGTGGACAGCGCCGCCGGCCTGCAGCGAGTAGCGCGGCGTATCCTGGGAAAGCGCATCCAGCCGTCTTTGCATCAGGCCGCTTTCGTCGCGGTAGAACGCGCAGATTGGAAACAGGCCGCAGGGCTCCGTCCGCGGGAGCTCCGCCTCTTCTGCGGCGCCGGCCTCCGTGCGGCGGGGTTGTACGGAGCCATCCAGCCGTACCAGGGCGAGGAAGCCCCGCACGGTTTGTGTCCGGCCGTTTGCGGGGGCCTGTTGTTCATATAAATAAAAGGCGGGGTCCATGTCTATTTTTACAAGCGAGTCCGTTAACCATTGCTGTAGGAGCGGTCCGGCCTCAGCCGGGCACAGGGCGAGCCGCCCGGCGCTGTAAGGGCCTGCTTCCGCGCCGTCCGCGGGCGGGCAGGTCAGCGTGCCGGCGGGGCCTGCCGCGCCGGTATAGCGCAGGCCGCGAAAGGGTTTGATCTCAGCCATAATAAATGGGGTTCCTCCGTTCTGTAGCGGTCAGGGGCAGGGGGATCCCCCCGGTACTCCTGTTCCTCTCATTGTAAACGGTAGAAAAACCGGCGTCAAGGAAAAACGCGGTTTATTTTCGGTATGCTGTGCCTCAGCGCGCGGGATAGATGCCCTCTTCCCACCAAATCCGGTTCATGCGCTCATAGCGCTCCAGGGGCAGGCCGGTGTAAACGCAGTTGGAGGTGGCAAACACATAGCCCCAGCCCTCCATGCCCTGGCGCAGGGCGCGCCGCACGTCGGCATCGCACGCCTCATCGTCGCCGGTTTGCAGCAGGCCGCAGTTGACGTTGCCAATCAGGCAGACGCGGTCGCCGTACAGGCGCTTGACCTCGGCAAGGTCCACGCCGCCCTGCGGGTCCAGCGAGTGCAGTGCGTCCGGCCCGCAGGCGACCATCTGGTCAAGGATGGGCATGATGTTGCCGTCGGTGTGCTTGATGACATAGTAGCCCATCTCATGATAGCCGTCGATGACGGCCTTCAGGTCCGGGGCAATAAATTCGGCGAACATCTCGGGCGAGAAGAAGGGGTTAACGTTGAAGCAGTAGTCCGAGCAAAGGCAAAGGCTGTCCAGCAGGCCGGGCGTGCGGTGGAGCTGCGCGGCCATGTTCAGCAGCTCCTCGGTGCGCCGGCGCGACTCCTCCTTCAGCGCATCCGCCTTTTCATATAAAGAGACGGTGAAGTCCATCATCCGGTCGCCGTCCGGAATGGAGAAGGTGGGGTCGCCGTGCATGGTGAGGAAGAATTTATCCCCCGAACGCTCGCGGATGATCTCAAGCAGGCGGCGGGTATTTTCCAGCCCGCCGGGGTTGGGATGCACGAAGATGCCGCTGTGGTGGTATTTTTCCGCAATGTCGATAAAGCACGAGGCCATATCCTGTAGATGGAGCTCGCGCTCCTTGACGGACATTTGGTTCCACTGAGAATAATCCCGGTGCAGGGGATGCACCTTCCCCAGCACCTCCATGGTCAAATAAAAAACCAGCTCAAAGGTGGGGACGTGCCCCTCCAGGGGCTCGCGCTTCAGGGCCTTGATAAACCGTTCCTTTTCAGTCATGCTTTCACCTTGTTTTCGTTGTCCCCCGGCTGCGGTGGGGACAGGATTTTAAAACGACTTCATTGTAATGAATTTAGAGACGGTATGCAAGACGAAAGACGCTTTTTCTTTTTTTTCGTCATATTTAACATAGATTACAAATTATTCTGGCAATTTTGGCGCTGCATTTGGTGATAATGATAAATATTAACATTTTGTTCATATTTTAATCACTTGACCATCACTTAGGCTTGCTAAAGTGTAAGCTGTATTTTAGGCATATGCCGGGGAAACGCATCTCTACAGCCAAAGGCGTTCAGGCCGGGCTTTTTCATAGGGCCGACGGGGATGGATGTTTCAGAGTAAAATTTAGGAGGAATCAGGATGATCGAGGTTAAGGGCCTCACAAAGCGGTATGGCGCCAATATTGCGCTGGACCATATCAGCTTCTCTGTAGAGCAGGGAACCATCGTGGGCTTCCTGGGGCCGAACGGCGCCGGTAAGTCCACCACCATGAATATCATCACGGGCTACCTTTCTGCCAGCAGCGGCAGCGTGTCCGTGGGCGGGCACAATATTTTGGAGGAGCCCTCCGAGGTGAAAAAGCTGATTGGCTATTTGCCGGAAATCCCGCCCCTTTATACGGATATGACAGTGAAGGAGTACCTGAACTTTATGTATGACCTGAAGAAGGTCACACTGCCGCGGGAAAAGCACCTGAAAGAGATCTGCGACCTGGTGCGCATCAACGAGGTATACGGCCGCCTCATAGGCAACCTCTCCAAGGGCTACCGCCAGCGCGTGGGCATTGCGCAGGCGCTGCTGGGCAACCCGCCGGTGCTCATCCTGGACGAGCCGACCGTCGGCCTGGACCCCAAGCAAATCATTGAAATCCGCAACCTGATTAAGAACCTGGGCCGCAACCATACCATTATTCTGAGCTCCCACATCCTGCCGGAGGTGCAGGCGGTGTGCGAGCGGGTGCTGGTCATCAACAAGGGCCGCATCGTGGCGGACGGCACGCCGGACTCCCTCTCTCACAACCTGTCGAGCGACCACCGCCTGATTGTGCGCATCGAGGGCCTGGAGAAGGATGTGCTTGCAAATATTAAGACGCTGAAGGATTTGGTCGAGGTGGTCAGCTACGGCGAAAAGGAGGCCAATGTGTGCGAGTACTCCATTGAGGGCAAGCCGGGCCGCGACCTGCGCCGCGACCTGTTCGCGCTGTGCTCGCGCAAGGGCATGCCGATTTTGGCGCTGCGCAACACGGACCTGTCCCTGGAGGACGTCTTCCTGCGCTTGACGAGCGAAAGCTACAGCGGGCCGGCCATTCAGCCGGAGGAAAAGGCGGCGGCGCGCGAGGCTGTGGAGGCCGCGGAGACTGCGGAGGCCGCCCCGCAGGAAAATTCTGAGGAAGGAGGGGATGAGGAATGACCGCGGTTTTAAAACGTGAACTCAGGTCCTACTTTACTTCCCCAATTGCATATGTATTCATCGGCATCCTATGCGCATTGTACGGCTTTCAGTATTGGATTGTCATGCTGAACGGCTCTTCTTATTATATTACCAGCTATGTGTACCAGAATATGTTTATGTGGAGCCTTATGCTTCTGCCGATTATCACCATGCGCAGCATGTGTGAGGACCGTAAGAACAAGACCGACCAGGCGCTGCTGACGGCCCCCGTCAGCGTGACGGGCATTGTCTGGGGCAAATACCTGGCCTGCCTTACGGTTTACCTGATTGCCATGCTGCTGTGCCTGGTGCCGGCTCTGGTCATCGGCATTTTTTCCTCGCCGAGCTGGGCGTCCATATTCGGCACCTTTGTGGGCACCATCCTCTATGGCGCGGCGATGCTCTCCATCGGCGTGTTCATCTCTTCCATGACGGTGAGCCAGGTGGTTTCCGCGATTGTCACGTTCATTGTCAGCGTGCTGATGCTGATGATTAACTCGCTGGCGGGCATGGTACAGCTGAGCTTCCTGGCAAATTTCATGAACTGGATTTCCTTTAACACGCGGTACCAGGCTTTTACAGCGGGTACGTTCAGTATTTCCAGCATCGTGTTCTTTTTGAGCGTTATTGCGGTATTCACTTTCCTTACCGCCCGTAAGCTCGAGAGCAGAAGATGGAGCTAAGGGGGGAACGGAACAATGAAAAATCAGAACGAGGGACAGGAGAAAAAGGTGGAAAAGGAAAATAAGAGGGCTGAACGAAAGGCTGCCCGCGGCGAAAAGAGAGCACAAGAGGGCAAGCGCCCCTTTAAGGAGATCGTCAAGAGCAAGAACTTCAAGCACGGCACGCTCTCCACACTGCTTTCCATTGGTTTTGTGGTGGTTATTGTGCTGGTGAACGTAATTTTCAGCGCCCTGACAGACCGGTTCCCGTCAATGAATATCGACCTGACCAAGAACAGCACCAACACCCTTTCCGAGGAGGCCGTCAAGGTGGTGGACTCCGTAAAGGAAAAGACGGTCATCAATATTTTGGCCAGTGAGAACAACGCCAACAGCGGCGAGTATGCGCAGGTGGTGGCCCTGGCCAATAAGATGGCGGAGCGCAATTCCAACATCACGGTTGAGTTCACGGACCTGGACCAGAACCCGACGTTTAAGTCGAAGTATGACGATGAAAATATTTCTTCCTACAATGTGGTGGTGGAAAGTGAAAAGCGCTACCGTGTGGTAACGGCGGACGACATGTTCCCCACCGAGCTGGATCAGAGCACATACCAGCAGGTTTATTACCAGGATGTCGACAGCCAGCTGGCCTCTGCGGTCAGCGCCGTGAACGCGGAGTCGCTGCCGGTTGCGGCCTTTGACACCGCCCACAATGAGAGCGGCGCGGCGGGCTACCGCTCCCTGCTGGAAAGCAACAATTTTGAGGTGGTGGAGTTTAACCTTTTGACCGAGGAAATTCCGGAAAACGCGCAGTACATTGTGCTGAGCGTGCCGCAGACGGACCTTTCCGAGGCAGAGGTCGAGAAGCTGGATAATTTCCTGAACGACCAGGAGGATTTGAAGGACCGCACCGTCATGTTTGTCTATTACCCCGGCATGACGGAGGTTAGCAACCTGGAGGCCTTTATCAACGAATGGGGCCTGAGCGTGGAGACCGGGCGTATGGTCGTGGAGAATGATTCCACCTCTTATTACAGCCGCCCGGACTACCTGCTTATGTCCGCCAATACAGACCTGGACCTGGAGGGGACCAGCAGCGATTATGGCTACCTCCTGGTGCCGCAGGCCAACCCCGTGGACATTCTGTTTGAGTCCAGAAGCGGCGTGACTACCTATCCCCTGCTCAGCTCTTCAGACTCCAGCGTGCTCTACGGCGCGGCTACGGGTGAGGTCATTGACGAGACAAAGCGCTCCTATTGTGTGGGCGCGCTGGCGCAAAGGGTCTTTAATGACAACGAGGAGCAGAAGTCCTACTACTCCAATGTGGTGGTTCTGGGCAGCGGCTCGATGATTGTACAGAATTTCCTGGAGGCCAGCACCTTCGGCAACGCGAAATACCTGGTGGATATTGCCCGCTACGGCACCGGTACCACCGGCGTTGAGGCCGCCGTCCCGAGCAACAAGCAGCAGAGCATTACCACCGACATCACCATGTCCTCCAGCATGATGAACTGGATGGGCCTGGGCGTGTTTACCATAGTGTTCCCCATTCTTGTGCTGGCGACAGGGCTCGTTGTATTCCTCAGAA
This sequence comes from Hydrogeniiclostridium mannosilyticum, assembly GCF_003268275.1. Lineage (GTDB taxonomy): Bacteria > Bacillota > Clostridia > Oscillospirales > Acutalibacteraceae > Hydrogeniiclostridium > Hydrogeniiclostridium mannosilyticum. The sequence continues at coordinate 34,574 of NZ_QLYR01000007.1, read as the reverse complement.
GGAGGCACCTGTAATGAAGAAGAACGTGCGGTACCTCGTGGTTGTTTTGGTGTGCATCGCCGTTCTTGTGGGGGCCGTTTTGGTCTTGGCTTTAACGGGCGGAGAGGAAGAGGCTGCCTCCTCGTCCGCCGGCAGCACCTCCTCCACAGCGGTTGAGGCTCTCATTGACCGCCCGGACACGGAGCTCAAAACAATGGAGGTTACCAACGAGGAAGGCGGGTATATTATCCATGCGGAGCCGGAGGCCGCTTCTAGCGGCGCTGAAAGCGGCGCCGAAAGCAGCGCCAGCTCCTCGTCAACGGTGAAAATGCTCTATACTGTGGATGGCCTGAAGGACGATTATGCCAACCGCTCGCTGGTGACCGCGGCGGTCAACGACGTGCTCACCCTGGCGCCCTCCCGCGATCTGGGCGAGATCGGCGACCTCTCGGAGTATGGGCTGGATAAGCCGGTGGCAAAGGTCAAGGCCACCTATACCGACGGCAGTACCTTCAGCTACTGGGTGGGCGGCGAGTCCGCGGGTACCGACGGCGCGCGCTATATCTGCGAGGAGGGCTCAAGCACCGTATATGTCGCAACCCTGGGCGATTTCCTCTATGGCTCCAATATACAGTTTATTCGCAATGACGTGCTGAACGTCACCTCAAAGGATGAGACGGCCTCGTCGGAGGAAAATTTGGAGTCCGGCATCAGGTTTACCAGAATTGCGCTGAGCGGATCCAATTATGACGAGCCGATTGAGCTGGTCAGCGACGATGACGGCTCGACTATCAAAATGGTAAAGCCGCGCACCGCGGGGACGAATGAAACGGAAATGGACACCCTCAAGGAGGCGCTGACCACGCTGACCGCCTACGGTGCGGTAGCGGCGGAGCCAACGCAGGAGGACCTGGAGAAGTACGGGCTGGCGGACCCGGCCGCGCGGGTGGAGTTTACCGCCGAGGGCGACGATTACGCCATGATTGCCTCTAATGCGGACAGCGAGGGCTACTGTTACCTGATGCTGGAGGGCCGCGACGTGGTCTATAAGGTGTTGGAGTCTAGGATCAGCGCCTGGCTGAACGCAGATGCATTCAAGCTGCAAAGCCGCCTGACCTTCCAGCCGATGCTGACCGAGCTGAAATCCATGGAGGTTTCGGTGAACGGAAAGGAAACCGCGTTTACCTTTACGCGCACGAAGAACGAGGACAAGAGCACCGAGGACGAGACCGCCTATGACTACACGGTTGCGGGGCCGGACGGCAAGGAGCTCAATTACGAGTATTTCCGCAATTTCTATAAGAGCTTTATTGTGCTTTCACTCATTGAGAACACCGCGGATATTCCCGACGGCGACCCGGAGATCACCGCGACATACCGCTATTTTGACAAGAGCGATGTGGATGTTGTGGAGTTCTACAGGGCGAGCGGCCGCCGCTATACGGTGGTTGTAAACGGACAGGTGCTGGGCAACACCGTCACCAGCGGGATGGAGACCGCGCTCGAAAGCATGGAGCTTTTGATTCAGGGCGAGGAAGTACCGGATACAGTCGGTTAAGCGCTATTTATCCGGCACAGCGCCCCGCCGCCGTTTAAGCGGGGAGACCGGCATTTTTACAGGGGAGCCCGGCGGTGCGCGGCTCCCCTTTTTATATGCCGGCGGGCCCCTGCGCGGGGCCGTTGCGCACAGCTGGAAAAAGCGCCCGCAGAGCGCTGGAAAACACGATTATTTTTATTAGATTTTCCCGATTTGCGCTTGACACACTAAGTGGATATGATATACTTTTATTAAATCAATCTTGGTAATTTTGAAGGAGAGTGACTTTCATGCAAAAGGGTAAATTGGGTATTTGCCTTTGGGTTTATCCGCTGCTGGCATTCCTGCTGGCTATTTTTGGACAGCCGCTTATGTGCCTGGTTCTGTTCCTGTTTGCGCTGGGCGCTGAAAAGGACGAATGGGCTGCCCGCCAGACGCTGCAGGCATTTCTGCTTGCGCTCGTCAGCAGCCTGATGGATTATGTGTTCGGCACCCTGCTGGGCGCGGTCACCAACATTCCGTTTGTCGGCGGCGTCATCGGCGGCTTCTTCGGCGTGATTGAGGCGCTGGTTTCCATTGTCGTGCTGGTGTTTGCCATTCTGGGCCTGGTACGTGCCTGCAAGGGCCAAGAGGCCAATGTTCCGCTGTTCGGCGGCATTGCAAACCGTGCATTCGGCATGGTGCGCCAAAAGGTTGTATACCAGCAGCCGGTTCCCCCGCAGAACCCGCAGGGCCCGCAGGCTTAAGGTACCTGTGCGCCCGTCGGGCGCAGCATAGAGAAGGCGCTTCAGCTGGTCGGCGGCTGAAGCCGTAATAGAAAAACCCGGACAGTAAAACATCGATTTAAGGATGGCTTTGCTGCCCGGGTTTTTAACATTAAACAGAAAAACGATTTTTCCGCTATTGCGGAGGGGGCGTGCTTCCGTGCGGCCCGAGACATTACGGGCAGGCGGTTGGGCCTGCTCGAGAGGAGGCTTGTATGATGAAAGAATTTATTTTACGCAACCAACGGCTGGAGGCCGCCTTCGATGAATATGGCAGGCTTGTAAGGCTGAAAAACAGAAAAACCGGCTGGAAAATACAGGAGCGTGAGGCCCTGGCGCTTTCATTTGCCATGCAGGTGCCGCTGGAGGGCCGGCGGAACAACACCGTTTACGGCAGTGAGCAGCAACCGCCGGAGCTGGGACAACCGGCGGATAATGTGCTCCAATTTACCTGGAAGGGGCTGAAAAGCGCATATACCGGCCTGCTGGACATTATCTTCACGGCGCGTGTTACCCTGCATATGCGGGGGCTGCTCTTTGAAAGCAGGGTGGAGAACCGGTCCCCCTATACGGTCGAGAGTGTGGAATACCCCTGCCTAGGCGCGGTGGAGCGGCCGGAGGGTGCGCAGCCCTTTTACCGGATGAACGGCGCTTACTGCAGATTGATGAAAACAGAGCTTGCGCCGCATTTTGCCAACCAGATGGGTTACTGGGGCGTGGATTACCCTACTCAGCTGGCCGGGGGCCCTGAAAGCCCCTTTGTGCTGGTGGGCAATGAGGAACAGGGCTTGTATGTCGGCAACCATGATACCACCTGCAAGGAGCTGGTGCAGTTCTGTTTTGTCATGAAGCCCGGGCAGGAGGATTCCTTGCGCTTTACGGTGCCCGCCGGGCGCGAGGCGGACGGCAAGCCCGTGCACATGGAGCTGAAGGTTTTTCACTTTCCCTATGCCGCCCCCGGTGAGACGGTGGAGGCCTCGCCGGTGTTTGCCGGAGCTTATGAAGGCAATTGGGAGCGCGGCGCGGATCTGTACAAGAGCTGGCGTTCAACCTGGTTTAAGCGCCCCCCTGCCCCATCCTGGATAAAGCCTGTCCACGCCTGGCTGCAGCTGCATATTAATTCCCCGGAGGATGAGCTGCGCTGCCGGTATCAGGACTTGGTGCGCTACGGGCGCTCCTGCGCACAGAACGGCATCCGGGCCATTCAGCTGGTGGGCTGGAATACCGGCGGGCAGGACCGCGCCTATCCCCTGCATGACACCGACGGCCGTCTGGGGACCGCCGGGGAGCTGCGGCAGGCAATCGCGGAGATTCAGCAGATGGGCGTCAAGGTCGTCCTCTTCAACAAATATACCTGGGCGGACCGCAGCCTGCCGCAGTTCCGCACGCGCTTCCTGCAATATGCGGCAAAAGACCCCTATGGGGATTACCGGGTCCACCCTGGCTACCAGTACCAGACGCCTGCCCAGCTCTCCGACATCAATACCCGCCGCCTGGTCCCCATGTGTATGAACAGCGCCCAATGGCGGGACTTTTGCTGCGGTGAATTTGAAAAGAGCATCGACCTCGGCGCCGATGGAATCCTATACGATGAGTGCCAGCACCACGGCGGGGCGTTTTATTGCTTTGACCCGTCCCACGGACACCATGTCCCGGCTAATATCTATGCGGGCGACCATCTTCTGGCGCAGGATTTCCGCGCTGTTGCGGAAAAGAAGAAGCCCGATTTCCTTTTTGCGGGGGAGGCGTGCTATGATTTGGAGCTGCGGGACTACGCCCTGGCCTATTTCCGAATTACCCCGGACCACATCCCACTGCAGCGCTACCTGGACCCCTACGCCGGGCTAATGGCGGCGGTAACAGGGTTCAACGACCGCGACGCCATCAATCTGTGCCTGGTCTACCGCTATATTATCAGCTACGAGCCCTATATGTTTAAGGGCTCCCCGGAGGATTTTCCGCGGACGATCGCTTACGGGCGCATGGTGGATGCGCTGCGTACCCGCTACAGCAATTTGCTGTGGGATGCCGAGTTTACCGGTACTAAGGGGCTGCTGCTGGAATCCGCGCAAAAGGAGAGCCTGCATTATTCCGTGTTCATTGAGCCTGGAACCGGGCGCCGTGCCGCCGCCATTGCCAACACGGATGCAGAAAGGCCCGCTGAAGTAAAGGTGCGCTTTGAGCTGCAAACCAGCAACCTGTGGTTCTTCTCCCCGGAGGAGCCGGACGGAAAGGTCTGCGGCGGGAGCCGCGTCATTCCCCCGCGTTCGCTGGCGGTGCTTTATGAGAAATAGCCGGCAGCCGGGGCAAGGGGGTTTCAACGGTTTTTGGGCCCGTTGTTAAAAAAGCCGTAAGGTTTTGTTATTCTTTCGTTTGAAAGAAGACGGCGGTTGTTCAGAAAGGGCTGCTATACTTCAAGAGGGTGATGTGAAGATGATAGCGCTTTTTCTGGAGGCCTTGACCGGCTATGCCGCGTTTTTCCCGTTTCTCCTGCTGCTGCAAATTATTATGAACCGGCGTTGCAGGAAGGAGCAGCTTCAGGTGCGGCGCGGGGCCTGGGTGCTTTGGCAGCTCTTTGCTTTTATGGTGGTGGAGATTCTTTCGGTGACCGGCTCCGCGGGGATATTGGATGTGGGGACGATGGGCGCAGCGATGTTCGGCCCTAGGGAGCTCAACCTGGTTCCGTTTTTTATGCCCGGGGCCCAGGCAACCCGGCTTGGCCTGGTGCTTAATACCATTCTCTTTATGCCGGTTGGCTTTTTTCTGCCGCTGCTGTGGAAGCGCTGCGAGCATTTCGGGCGGCTCTTGGGCCTGGGCTTTGCCCTCTCGTTGTGGGTCGAGCTCAGCCAGCTCCTCAACTGGCGCGTAACGGATATTGACGATTTAATCGCCAACACACTGGGCGCCGTTATTGGTTGGCTGCTGTACCGGCTGGCCGGACGGCGGCTTGCACCGGCGTTTCAGCTTGATAATACCCAGGCCGGTTTTTGGGTGCGCCATTATGCGTTGGTGAGCCTGGGGGGCATATGCCTGTATAATTTTTTTGTGCGGCCCTTCATCAGCCTTGGCCTTTACAGCCTCACGGGCGGCGGGGTGCTGCTCTGACAAAACGGCGCGTTTTGTGCGGCAAAGCCGGGCAGGCCGCCCGAAAATGAAGAAAACACCACAAAGCCGCCCCTTTTTCCGGCAGGAAAAGGGGCGGCTTTTGCTCATGGTTGTTTTAAAGCTTCACCCGGCGGCCTTTCGCCCTTTTGCCGGGGAAAATTCTTTCAGAAATCCATCCGCGCCAAGCCGTTTGCGCGCCGCGGCGCGCTTGCCGGGAATCCCGGGCATAGGGGAGTAGGCCCCGGCTTGATATTAAGGCTTGCGCAGGCGCGGCAGCGCCAGAATCGCAATGGACCAAAGCACCTCGTAGAGCACCAGGAAGAGGGTCGTCAGGCGCGGCAGGCCCGAATAGCAGGTGAGAAAGGCAGCCAGCAGGAAGCCCAGCACCACGGCAATCGCCTGCAGTGCCACGGCAATGGAGATATTGGCGCGCTGGCGGACACAGGCGGTGATCATCCGCATCATAGCGGTGGGGCGTCCCTTGGTGGCCATCAGCGCGTCGGCACGGCCGTCGGGCTCCGCGGTGATGCCCTCATAGACCTTGCCGAGGGAATCCGGCAGCACGGCAATGCTGCTCTCGTCAAGCTGGAAGCAGCCGGCGAGGAAGGCCGGGGTAATGGAGGGATCACAGGTGCGCACAATCAGGCTCAGGCCGTTGTCCTCCATGCGGTGCAGTTCCGCCGCCCGGCGGCGGTCTGAAATGTAGGAGATGAGGAACATGGCGACAAGCTCGCCGTCCGCCGCCAGGTAGAGCAGCTGCCGCCCGCCCATGCGGTAGGTTTCCTCGTAGTCCGCCGAGGGGGGCTCAATGGAATAGGACTGCATCAGCAGGCGGTTGCCCACCAGGATTCTCCGTCCGGACACCCAGCCGACAACGCCCATGCCGTCCTCGTAGAGAGGGTTTTCGACCTTGGGCAGGATTTCCCGGCGGTTTTGCACAATCTGGCTGAACAGGTCGCTCAGCGGCCCGCCAACAGCGCACATCAGCCCGGTGGCATCCACAATGGCTTCGTCGATGCGCTGTCCGCCGAAGGTTTTAATCCCGTTGAGAACCAGCGTCCCGCGCGGGAAGAGGTCGCGCGCATCGAGCATGACGGCGTTGACGCGGCTGAATTTTTCCACGGCTGGGTAGCCGCACAGCATGGCGCCGCAGCGTGCCGAAAGCTTATCCAGGGCCTTCAGCGGCAGGTTGACGCTGAGGGTATTGGTAAAGGGCACGCAGACGCAGCATGAAACCGTCAGGGCTGTCAGCGCCGCCAGCGCATCGCCGGAGAGGAGGAAGGCCGCGATGCACAGTACCAGGGAGGCAATGACCCCCAACGGCGCAATCAGCTGGGAATTTTGGTCGCTGGGGTCAAATTCAAAGGAAAGCCGCAGGAAATTGCGCAGAAAATGAGCCTTCTTCTGATAGGCGATCACCGGCACGCCGGGAACGCAGTCGCGCCCCATTCGCAGCGCGGTGTTGTGGTCGTCAAAAATCTGCACGGACATTTTAGCCTCCGGTGAGGAGACAAAGTGGAAATTGCGCCCCACGCGGCGGACCTGCACCAGCTTGCCCGCCGTATTGAGCAGCAGCGCCAGCGCCGCAGGCAGTACATAGAGGTGCAGGGTGGAATCCGTCACCCGCTCCGGGACAAAGGCCAGAACAAGGGCGTGGACCTCCGCGACCAGCGCGGCAACGGCTACGCCGCTGTCGCTGTTTGCGCGCAGGAAGAACAAGCCCTTGAGGCCGTTCAGAAGGGTCTGCCCGTTAAAGAGAATGGCAATCATTAGAAAAATAACATTTAAAATCAGATAGGTCTGCACCGGCAGGACGGGCTGCCCACTGGCAGAGAAAAGAGAAAATTCTCCTAGGAAGCCCACGGCGCCGAGCAGCAGCACGCACAGGGCGGAAACAAGCATCCGCAGCAGCAGCTCGCGCTTCCAGGCGCCAATGCTGTGCAGAATAGAAGGAGCATCCGCGGGGTCGCGGTAATCGTCGAGCTCCTCCTCCGGCTGCGGGAGCTCCTCGTCGGCGCGGTTGTCCATCTCCTCGTCGGCAAGCACCCGGAAGCGGCCGCGTTTGCGCTGCTTGTGCGGAGGCTCCGCCTGCCCGGCCTCCGCGGGCATATCCCCGGCCCGGGCCTCCGGCAGGTCGGGCACTTTCGCGTCGCTGAGCGCCCGGTTGATTCTCACCGGGCCGGTGGGTTCGCCGTTGTCCCCGTCAATGCTGTGCAAAACCCGCGCCGGCGCGGGCCGGGCGTCTGCCTGTGCGGGCTTCTGTGCGGCGCGCGGCGGCTCGGCAGGCTTTGCCGCCGGGGCGGCGGGTTTTGGTGAGGGCTGACGGGCTGGGGCCGGCATGTCAACCGGATCCGGTGTGCCTGCGGCGGCTTCCTCCCGTTTGCCGGGCGTCCCGGCCGGGGCGGATGTTTCCCCGGCAAGCAGGGCAATGACGGCGGGCGGCAGGCCATCCTGCTCCGTCTGCTCCACCGGGGCGGCAACAGGCACGGCCTTTTTTTCCGGCAGATGGGCCGGTTTGGGATATTGCTTGGCCTCCCGTTCAAGCGCCGTGGGCAGTATGTTGACATCAATGGTATGTACCCGGGCATTTCGCGCCCGGTACAGGGTAAATGGGTCTTCGGCGCTCTGGTTGAGCCGGATCGGCGGCTTGGCTGTGCCGGGGGCCTCGGGATCCGTCCGTGGCGCCGGATCGGCGGCCTGGCCTGGCTCGGATGCCGGCTGTACGGCGGGAGCGGGTTCCTTGACCGGTACGGGGGGCTCCTCCTGTGTAGGCTCCGGGGCCTGTACGGCTGCCGGGGGCGCTGTATCGGAGGGCTGCGGAACAACAGCGGGGGCAGGCTCCGCGGGATGGCAGGAAGGAACGGGCGCTGCCGGGACAACCGGCGGCACGGATTCACCGGGGGCAGGCTGAAGCCTCTCTGTGGGGATTTTCTCGGGGGTATCCGGCGTATTCCACAGGGATTCGATGGCGGAGACCCCCTCCTGCCCGGCTGCTTGCCCGGTAATCGGGGTGGTAATAGGGTCGGCAACCGGCATTGCAGTGGGCATGGGGATGGGAGATACCGGTTCGGCGGGGCCTGTGGGCTCCGGGGGAACGATCGGGCCCGGAACACCGCCGGGTTCAGGTACCGGTTTGGGTGTGGGGACAATAGCGGGCCCTTCAGGGGCGCGCTTGGGGGCGGCCTGCTGTTCCAGCTCAGGGGGGCTCTCCTCAGGGGACTGCCGCACCGGGAAGTCTGCTGCTTCCAGCAGCAGTTCCGGGGTTTCCTGCGGCTTTTCCGCCCGGCGGCCTGCTTTCCGGCCGTGCTTTTTTTGCAGCGTTCGAAGCTCCTCCTCGGTGAGATTCATCTCATCTTTAACAAGGGAAAATATATCGGTTTGCAGGCTGCCGGTTTCCTGGATTGCCTGCTGTATCCGGCGCTTGCGCGCCGCGCGGATTTCTTCGAACCGCTTGGCGAGCTCGCTCTCCTCGTTGGGGTCGCGGATTTCCGCCTTGGTGAAGAGGTAGCGGAATTCCGCCCCCTCCTCTTCCCCATCCTGGGCGGCGTGGGCGGCAAGATCCTCGTCGGTAATGGCCTGGAAAGAAAGCGTTTTCTCATAGTCCTTGCGGTATTCCTCCAGCGATTTAAGCTGAAGGCCGTAATAGGGATCCTCCTCGTCGGGCTCGGGGATGCGTTTTTTTCTGCGCCCGAGTAGGCCCCGGCTCTTTTTATCCTTTTTCCGCTCGCCTGGGCGCTTTGCTTCCCCTGCTTTTTCCGCCTCAGGGTCAAGCGGGACCTCGGCAATTTTTTTACCCAGGTAAGGCGCGCCGGACGGCTTGCGTGCGGCCCCGTGTGCAGCGTCATGCACGGCGTCATGTACGGCGTCGTGTACCGGGGCCGGATCGGCGGCGCGCGGAAAATCCGGCGCTGCAGAAGCGCCGGAGCGCCCGGTTTGTCCGCTATGGACAGCCGGATCGGCGGCAGGCTTAGCAGCCGGGGCGGCTGCTTGTACAGCTGCCTTCGCCGGCGCTTGCCGGTCGTTCGGCGCGGCTTGCCGCCGTTCTGCTTCAATATCGGCGAGGATTTCATCCAGGGAAAGGTCGTTCCCGGTGTCCTCCGGCCGTTCATTCTTTTTATTTTCATCCATCGTTCAGGTTCACTCCCCGCACAAGTTATCAGGACTGCCGCCGGGCGGACCGGCCTTTAACGGGCCTTCCACCCGCCCCGCTGACGGGCAACCTCATAGCACAGGATGCCGCAGGCAACGGAGGCGTTCAGTGAGTTTATTTTACCCTTTAACGGCAAAGATATTACGAAATCGCTCTTTTCTTTCACCAGACGGCCGACGCCGCTGCCCTCGGAGCCAATGACCAGCGCGCAGGGGCCGGAATAGTCCACCGAGCACCAAGGCTGGCCGTCCATGTCCGCAGCGTAAATCCAGACGCCGCGCTTTTTCAGATCCTCGATTGTGGCGGCAATATTAACGGCACGGGCCACGGGCATGTACTCCACCGCCCCAGCGGAGGCCTTGCCAACCGCGTAGGTCAGCCCTACGGAACGGCGCTTGGGAATAATGACTCCGTGCGCGCCGGCGCATTCGGCGGTGCGGAGAATGGCGCCCAGGTTGTGCGGATCCTCCAATTCGTCCGCGATGATGATAAACGGGGCTTCCCCGCGCTGCTGCGCAAGGTTCAGGATTTCATCCACCGTGACATATTCCTTAACCGCGGCGGAGGCAACGACGCCTTGGTGGACAGCGCCGCCGCAGAGGCCGTCAAGCTTTCGGTTATCGGCCTCCTTAATGACCGCCCCGGCGGCCCTGGCCTTGGCTGCAAGTGCGCGGAGGCCTTTGGCGGACGGGGCATCTTGGGCGTCGGTTCCCGCACGCAGGGCATCGCGTGCGATATAGAGCACATCTATGGTGCGTCCGCTGCGCAGCGCCTCGTTGACCGCATTGCGGCCTGCAATAATCTGTAGCCCGTGGCCTTCCTCGTCCTTCCTGGAGCTCTCCGCACGGTCCCGCTGGGGAAGGGGATCCCGTCCGGACACATGCGCCTTTCTCACAAATTCTCCTTGGTGTCCGGCGGCTGCGCCGCGCCGGGGATTTCTTTCCTTCATATGTGCACTCCTTTATAAGACGATTCGTCGTTGATAGAAAATATTTACAATAGGCGTTGAAACGGGAAATAAGATTGCCCCGCTAGAGGGTGGCCTCCGGCTGCAAAAGGAAGCCTTGCGGCTAGTATGGCAATAGAGCCCGACGCTTTAAAAAAGCGCCGCGCAAGGCGTAGAGGGTGAGGGAAGTACCCGCCGCGCGCCAGCGCGGGAGGGGCTTCGCCCCGATAGAGGGTGGCCTCCGGCTGCAAAAGGAAGCCTTGCGGCTAGTATGGCAATAGAGCCCGACGCTTTAAAAAAGCGCCGCGCAAGGCGTAGAGAATGAGGGAAGTACCCGCCGCGCGCCAGCGCGGGAGGGGCTTCGCCCCGATAGACGGGGGCTTCCCAGCAACAAACCAGAGGTTTGTTGCCATTATACCATATTTCGCAGGAAAGGAGGAGGTTAAAAACAAAATTAGTAATATTTACCGACTCTAAGCCCATTATAGAGGCCGCGGCGGCGGATGTCCATGGCGGCGCGGTATAAAACCGTGAAAATCCTCGACGGCAGCGCGCCCGGCTGACGCGAAGCACCAAAATTTGACAGGCGCGTTTATTGCGTTATACAAGGAGTATTGACCATTTTTGACTTTTAACAGGATGGCGTTTGTAGACTGTGGAAAACTCGGTTGAAAATGTTGATAACCTCAGAAAAGGTGCCTGTTGATTTGTTTAAGATTTTTTCCACAGTCCCTTTCAAGAGCGGCCCAAGCCCCGAAAAAAACTCAACAGACAGTATAGGGGCCTTTACAAGGGTCCTTTACAAAGGGATCTTGCAGAACATCAGTTTGGCCCGCGGGGTTCTCTTTTTTGCACCGGACGTTTTTGGAAAGAAGTGATATTTATTCAAGATATAAGTTTTTCGTTGACATCAATCACTAGATGTAGTATGCTAATGGACAGCGATGTAAAATTGCCCGCAGCTGGAGCGCAGGGGGCATTGCGATAGATCAGCCGATAAGATGAGAGGAGTAAGGAATCAATGGCTACAAAGATCCGCAAGAGAAATGGTGTTGTCGTGGCGTTTGATGCTTCAAAAATCAAAAATGCGGTGAAAAAGGCAAACGACGCCGTGAAAGAGGAGCCGATGGACGATGCCGCCCTGACGCAGCTGACCGGCCGTGTGGCGCTGGCCTTTAAGGGGAACCGCGTGCCCGATGTGGAGGCGATTCAGGATGTTGTGGAGCAGGAGCTGATTGCCGCCGGCTACGGGCGGACCGCCAAGGCCTATATTCTTTACCGGGACGATCACGCCAAGATCCGCCAGGCGGAGGGGGACCTGATGCGGATTTACCAGGAACTGACCTACACGGATGCCAAGGATGCCGATCTTAAGCGTGAAAACGCCAACATTGATGCCGACACCGCCATGGGCACCATGCTCAAATACGGCTCTGAGGGCAGCAAATATTTTACCAACAATTATGTGCTGCCGAAGGATGTTGCCGCCGCGCATATCAATGGCGATATTCATATCCACGACCAGGATTTTTACATGCTGACCGAGACCTGCTGCCAGATCGACCTGCTAAAGCTGTTCCAGGACGGCTTTGCCACCGGGCACGGCTGCCTGCGTGAGCCTAACGATATTCGCAGCTATGCCGCGCTGGCGTGCATCGCCATTCAGGCCAATCAGAACGAGATGCACGGCGGGCAGAGCGTGCCCAATTTCGATTATGCCATGGCCCCAGGTGTGGCAAAGACCTACCGAAAGGCCTATTTCAAGGCCCTGGCCCAATATTTTGAGGTCAAATTTGAGATGAGTCATGAGGACGCCGGAGCGCTCAGCCGTACGGTGTGCGATGAGGTGGCTGAACCCGCGTCCATGGGCAATGCGGCGGCTTACGGCAAGGCCCTGGCAGGCTACCTGCCGGCGCATCAGCGCAGCCTGATGTACCAGGAAATCAGCGGCGAGCAGGCGCTGGCGGCGCACGAATATGCCGCGCGGGTGGCCTGGAGCAACACCAACGACGCCTGCTACCAGGCGATGGAGGCGCTGGTGCACAACCTGAACACCATGAACTCCCGTGCGGGCGCGCAGGTCCCCTTTTCCTCCATCAACTACGGGACGGACACCAGCCCCGAGGCGCGCATGGTGATGCGCAACCTGCTGGAGGCCACCGATCATGGCCTTGGCAACGGTGAAACGCCCATCTTCCCCGTACAGATCTTTAAGGTCAAGGAGGGTGTGAACTATAACCCCGGCGACCCGAATTACGATCTCTTTAAGCTGGCGATTAAGACCTCGGCAAAGCGCCTCTTCCCCAATTTCAGCTTCATTGACGCGCCCTTTAACCTGCAATATTATAAGCCGGGCGACTATAATACCGAAATTGCCTACATGGGCTGCCGCACCCGCGTAATGGGCAATGTGTATGACCCGGACCGTGAGGTCACCTGCGGGCGCGGCAACCTCAGCTTTACCAGTGTCAACCTGCCCCGCATAGCGATAGAGGCCCAGGGCGATTTGGAGGCCTTCTACCGCCTGCTGGACCGCCGGATCGACCTCATTGTCCGCCAGCTGCTGCACCGCTTCAAAATCCAATGCGGCAAAAAGGTCTACAATTACCCGTTCCTGATGGGACAGGGGGTGTGGATCGACGCCGAAAAGCTCGGCCCCAACGACAGCGTGGCAGAGGTGCTCAAGCACGGCACCCTGAGCATGGGCTTTATCGGCCTGGCGGAGACGCTGAAGGCCCTGACGGGAAAGCACCACGGCGAAAGCCCCGAAAGCCAGAAGCTGGGGCTGGAGATCGTCTCCTACATGCGTAAGCGCATGGACGGCGAGAGCAAAAAAACCGGCTTGAACTTCACCCTGCTGGCCACGCCGGCGGAGGGCCTGTCCGGCCGCTTTGTACGCATGGATAAGAAAAAATACGGAGAGATCCCCGGCGTGACGGACCGCGATTACTACACGAACTCCTTCCATGTCCCGGTCTACTACCCTATCAAGGCGTTCCGCAAAATCCGCCTGGAGGCCCCGTACCATGCGCTTACCAATGCGGGCCACATCAGCTATGTGGAGCTGGACGGCGACGCGTGTAAAAACCTCGACGCGTTTGAAAGTATTATCCGCTGCATGAAGGAGGCCGGCATCGGCTATGGCAGCGTTAACCATCCGGTGGACCGCGACCCGGTCTGCGGTTTTACCGGCGTCATCGATGAGGTCTGCCCCCGCTGCGGCCGCCGCGAGGGTGAGGGCGTCAGCCTGGAGCGGCTTGCCGAGCTCCGCAAGAAATATCCCAACATGCCGCGCTTTTACGGCTTGGAATAATCGATGCAACGATTCCGCCGCTGGGTCGCCGTGATAAAATCGTCATTGCCGCCCATCAAACGGCCCGGAACAGAAAATAAATGCTTAAACCAATCTTGAGACAGCGAAAAGGAGTGTTTCACATGACAAGAAAAGTGACAGAGGTAAAAAAACAGCAAACCGCAAGCGTGGGCGAGGGTGTGGGCTTTGAGCGCATCCGCCGTATTACGGGCTACCTGGTGGGAACCATGGACCGTTTCAACGATGCTAAGCGCGCCGAGGAGCATGACCGCGTCAAGCATGGGCTGAATTGACAGGGCGGGCTTGCGCGATGAACACCCTCCTACGGATTGCCGGTGTGGAAGAGGAGTCGATTGTAGACGGCCCCGGCTTTCGCTACGCAATATTTACACAGGGCTGTCCGCATCACTGTCCGGGCTGCCAGAACCCCCAGACGCATCCGTTTGACGGCGGCCGTCCGGTGGACATCGGCGAGCTGTTTGCCGCCGTCTGCGAAGACCCCTTACTGAAGGGTGTCACCTTCAGCGGCGGGGAGCCGTTTTGCCAGCCGGCGCCCTTGGCGGAGCTGGCGCGGCGGGTGCATGCCCGCGGGCTGGATGTAACCGTTTTTACCGGCTACACCTGGGAACAGCTGCTGGCTGCCGGGGACCCCGCGGTGCGTGAGCTGCTGGGCCAGACCGACCTGCTGGTGGACGGCCCGTATCTTGAGGAACAGCGCGACCTGACGCTGCTGTTTCGCGGCAGCGCAAACCAGCGCCTGATTGACGTGCCGCGGTCGCTTGCCCTGCCCCCGGAGGCGCAGGCCTCCCCCATTTTATGGGAACAGGCGTTTTGACAGCGTGGCTGATACGCTGTGAAATAAGCCTGACAATCAAAAAAGCCGGGGACGGAAACGTCCTCGGCTTTTTTGCATCTTTTCAGAAGTGGCCATTAATAGCATAAATACTAGATTTAGTACATGTAGTTACGCATGTCATAAATCATCTTTTTAAGGAAAGCTACGGGCTAAACGTCTAAATAAACCCGAAGCTCCTTACTTTGAATTAAGAATAGCATAGAATTATTTTTAATGCAATATTTTTACACAAATTATTTTCAAAAAATGGCAGTTTTATTCACTATGTCTAAATAATAAATAAAGTCGCTTTCCCGCAAAAAAGGGATTACCAACCTCTCCGCTTGACAAGGGTTATATACTTTCGGTATTGATGAACCGGGGACTATACTTTGAGTATATGATTTTTTGCTTGCTGTAGAGCCCGAAATAGCCGGAAAGCATATAGCTGACGGCAACTGCCAACAGGAAGAAAACACCGCTGCCAGCCGCCGCACCGGCCGCTGCGGCGTCCGCAGAGCTGCTGGCGAAGAGTTCAAAGCTCATCAGCAGCGAGCTGAGCGGGCAGTTTGTTACGCCGCAGAACAGTGCCACCAGGCCCAGCGCGGCGGAGAAGGAGGGGCTCAGGCCGATGAGGCCCCCGAAAAAGCAGCCGAAGGTAGCGCCCACGAAAAATGAAGGGACGATTTCACCGCCCTTGAAGCCGGCGCCGATGGTTACGGCGGTAAAGACAATTTTGAGCGCGAAGGCCTCCGGCTCGGCCTGGCCCGCCATGGCCTGCTGGATCACCGGCACGCCTGCCCCAAGGTAATCCCCCGTTTGCAGCAGGAAGGCCAGCAGCACAACAATGCCGCCGCCGGCTGCCGCGCGCGCATACTGGTTGGGCAGCAGGCGGCGGTATGCCTGGGAGGCGCCCTTCAGCGCGGCGCAGAACAGGATGCTCACCGCCGCGCACAGTGCCGCCAGCAGTAAAACCTGCAGGATGGGAATGACCCCGACGGCGGGAATTTCACTAATGGTGAATTGAGTACGCGCCGCGCCGAGCCAGCCGGCGAGCTGCGCCGCCAGCACAGAGGCAATGGCGCAGGGCACCAGCGCGGCATAATACATGACGCCGACGCTGACAACCTCCATGGAAAAGACCGCCGCCGCAATCGGTGTGCCGAAGAGCGCCGCAAAGCAGGCGCTCATGCCGCACATGGTGATAATGTGCATGTCCTTCGCGTCCAGACGGAACCAGCGGCCCAGCTGGGCTGCGATGCTGCCGCCCAGTTGGAGCGCTGCCCCCTCCCTGCCCGCGCTGCCCCCGAATAAATGCGTGAGCAGCGTGCCGGTAAAAATCAGCGGCGCCATGCGGAACGGCACCTTTTCTTCGGAGCGCACGGCCAGCAGCACCAGGTTGGTGCCCCGACTTTTTTCAATACCCGCCGCGCGGTAAAGAAAGACGATCAGCAGGCCGGCCAGCGGCAGAAAAAGCACTAAAACGGGGAAATCCGTACGCACCTGGGTGACAAAACCCAGGGCAAAATAAAAGGCGGCGCCAACCAACCCCGCCGCGGTTCCCACCACACAAGCCAGCACGGCCCATTTTAGGAAAATAAGCAAATATTTCCCGGCGCTTCCGGTTTGGTCCTTCATGCGCCGGGTTAATTTCAGTAAAAATTCCTTTTTTATCACAGGAGCACCCCTATCGCCCGTTTTCAAAGCATCATTTTTATTATAAAAGCTTTGCGGCCCGGGCGCAAGAGTACCAGGAAAGTTTTCTGAAAACAAAAGCATAGAAAAGCAAACAGGCACGCGCCCCATCCCTTAAAGGGCTCATACCTGTTTGCATTGAGCATGGAGGGGGTAACTCCGTGCGTTGAGCGCACGCTTTAATCATGACTATGACATGCCAGCTTCATTTTTTAGCAAATCAATAAACCCCTCTATATAGTAGAAGTGTTTTTTTCGTAAAAATGTTTCACTTTTTATAAAAAAAATTATTTTTTTTCGGCTAAGGGACACTTTTGTCTCTTAGCACATAAATTTAATGATAATATTGATATTTTTGGTTGTAATTATTCTCCGCTTTCTCTAGGATAAAATCAGAGCCTGCGAAAACAGCTCAAAGTCAGGGAAAAAGGGAGAGTTGAGGAAAATGGAACGGAATTATGTAAAATTGAGTACGGAGTACCTTGAGGCGGCCAGGGCGCTGGAAAAGAGAATTGTTGTGCTGCGGCAGGCCGCACGCACGGTGAAGTGGACGCATAAGGAAAATGATAAGCTGGCAAAGCGGATAGCGCTGCTCAATGACATGTACGTGGATTGTAAAATTACCGCGGGCCATCTGAAACGCCGGGGACTGGAGCTATGAGAAGGCCCGTCCTGAGCCTGGAGCTGCTTGGCGACCGCCTCCAGCTGCCGGATCGCGTTCCCGGCGGATCCGATGAGGCCAGGCATCGGGCAGTACTGCGGGTGCTGCGGCGCGCCATGGAGGGCGAACTGACACAACGGCAGCGCCAATGCCTGGAGCTCTACTATTTTCAGGGCCTGACGCAGGAGGAAACGGGCCGCAGGCTGGGGGTTACCGCGGCTACGGTCAGCAGGCACATTAAGCGGGCCCGTGAGCGCCTGCAGCAGGTGCTGGTGTACAGCTTTCCGTATCTCTCCGAGTCCTGAGCCCGGCCGCGGGGCCGGGAGAAGCGTCTCCTTCTTCGGTTTTCCACGGATTTTCCGGCGCTTGTTGAAAACATGGCCGCGCACTGAAGAAAAGCCCGGCCCTTCCCGTTTATGGCGGTCAACCGCCGTTTAGGAAGGGCCGGGCTTTTTATGCATTGTCTTGCCGGGGCTCGGGGGCTATAAAGGCCTTTACAAGGGGCCTTTGTAAAGGGGCCCTTGTAAAGGCCTTTGCCCCGGAGGCCGCAGGCAGGCTGCTTCACTTTTGGTTTATTCGGTAAAGGTAAGGCTGTCAAAGAAGACGCCGGCTTTATTTTGGAAGGAGGCGGTGACACTGCTGCCCAGCTCGCTGTATTGCAGAAACTGGAGGTCTTCTCCATAGCCCAAAATGCGGTATGCGGAGACCACGCCATCAATGGCAGTGGAATAGGCCTGCACATAAAGCGTGCCGTCCGCCATCTCGCCGGTGGAATACGCTGCGCTTTCGTCCTCAATCTGCGTCTTCAGCTGCATACGCAGGTAGGCCTCCAGCCCCATATCGCCGTAAATATCCTCGGAGGCATAGCCGGGGATGGAGAGGAAGCCGGCGTACAGCTCACTGTCGGAATATTCCGCGGTAACAAAGCCGCTGTCTGTAGTAATCTGCGCTCCCTCCGGCAGGGCGATGGTAGCGCCGGCCTCTTCAACGGTGTAGACAGGCCAGTTGACAGCGTTGGAGGTAAGAACCTGATTGACAATGGAGAAGACCCCGCAGCCAATGGAGGCCACCGCCATAATACCGCAAAGCACAACCTTGACGACGGCCCCGGCCGAGCCAAAGAGCTTGCGGCGGGCAAATAAAACCTGGACGCTGGGGTCCGGCACGGCGGCATAGCGCTTTTTCAGGCTGTGGTATTGAAAACAGGCGATGGTTCCAAAAATCAGCGCAAGCAGCAGTAAAATCCGAATTACCGCATAGCCGCCCATGGAACTGGGCGCGAGCGTGGAGTAGCCCGACACCAGTGAAAAGACGGTCAGGCCGGTATCCGCGCACATAAAGATAAGCCCGATCAGGCAGCAGACGCGGCTGCGGAAGTGCACGCCCAAGGCCAGCGCAAAGAACAGCAGCCCGACGAAGATGAAGGTAACCGCTTGCCCGGCGGTATAGCCCATGTCTGAAAAGAAGCTCGGCAGCAGAGCGATCGCACAGCCCAGCAGGCTGTTGATGAAGGCAATGAAGATGCAGAAGCCCTCGGCCTCTCGGATCCGCTTATGTATGCCGTGGGATTTTTGAAAGACGGCGGGATCGGCTGCCGGGTACCCGGCCGGCGCCGCGCCGTTTGGATAATAGGCCTGCGGCTGGGGCGGCATAGCGCCCGGCGCATAAGGGGCTCCCTGCGGGGCCTGCTGCGGGTACGGCATTTCTGGCGCCGGGCTTGTGGGATAGGCCTGGCTGGGCGCCGCGCCCTGCCCGTTTGCGGGCGCGGTCCAGGCCGCGGGCTGTGTGGGAAAGACCGGCTGTGGGATGCCGTTAGCTTGGTCCGGGGCCTGCGGGGTCTGCGGAACTGGTGGAACCTGCGGCGCATTCGCTTCGGCCTCTGTGTTTGCGTGGAGGTCGCGGTCCGGTTGCTCCCAAGGCTCCTTTTCCCCCGGAGCCGGTTTAAAATCGTCCATGTGAATACTCCTTTTCCCTTTTTGTTATCAATGCATTTCTATCCTTCGTAAAGCCGTGCCAGCGCCTTTTCGCCCGGCCCGGCAAGGACCCTCTGGGTATCTATATGAACCGGCGGCCGCCGCCATGCGGGCGCCGCTTCATTACGAAACGGCCGGCAGGTCGCCGGGCTCGTGGGAAGCGCCGTTAAAATAAATGTCATACCACACCAGAAAAATATAAATGGTCCAGATTTTGCGGCTGTTGTCGTGCTTGCCGGCCCGGTGATCGTCCAGCAGGGCCACCAGCTCGCCGGTGTTGAAGAACTGGCCGGCGGTGGCGCTTTGAAAGGCCTCCTTGACCAATTGGTAATATTTATCCTCGCGCAGCCAAACACGGATGGGCACCGGAAAGCCGAGCTTCTTTTTCTGGGCGGTGGCGTCGGGCAGGCGCTTCACCGCGGCCTTGCGCATGGCGTATTTGGTGTTCTCGCTGTTGACGCGCAGCCTGCGCGGCAGGCGCGAGGCAACTTCAAAGACTTTTTTGTCCAGGAACGGCACGCGCAGCTCCAAGGAGTTCGCCATGCTCATGCGGTCGGCCTTCAAAAGAATATCGCCGGCCAGCCAGACATTGATGTCCAAGTACTGCATCTTGGTTACATCATCCTGGTCCCGCACCTTGTCATAGATCGGCCGGGTCAGCTCCTGCGGGCGGGAGACGGGAATGTCCGCACGCAGAATACGGCGCTTCTCCGCCATGGTGAACATGCTGCAGTTGCCGATGAAGCTCTCCTCAATGGGCTGCGCGCCGCGGATGAGGAAGCTTTTGCCGCGGAAGGAAAATGGCAGCGCCCGGGCCACTGCCGCCAGCGCCTTGCGCAAAAAGAGCGGCACGCGCTTGTAGCCGGCGAGGTCGTCCGGCTCGTGGTAGATATTGTAGCCGCCGAAGAGCTCGTCCGCACCCTCGCCGGAGAGAACGACCTTCACGTATTCGCTGGCGATTTTTGAGACAAAGTACAGCGCTATGCAGGAGGCATCCGCCAGCGGCTGATCCATGTGGTATTGAATTTTGCGGATATTTCCCCAGTACTCCTCCGGCGTGATAACCTTGTAATGGTGCTCTATGCCGATCTCGCTGCTCAGGCGCTTCGCCCAGTCGATTTCATTGTACCGCTCGCCGTAGTCAAAGCCCACGGTAAAGGTCTTTTGCCCGGCAAAATAGGTGGAGACATAGCTGGAATCCACTCCGCTGGAGAGAAAGCAGCCCACCTCCACGTCGCTGATTTTGTGGGCGTTGACGGAATCCTCAAAAACGTCCTCGATCTGCTGCACGGCCTGCTCCTCGGTGATGGACTCGTCCACCTGAAAGAGCGGGTCCCAGTAGCGGCGGGTCTCCACCCTGCCGCCGCGGTACCACAGGTAGTGGGCGGGCATCAGGCAAAATACCCCCTCAAAAAATGTCTCGGGCGGAACGGGGTACTCAAAGGAGATATAGCGGTCCAGCTCACGCAGGTTGAGCTTTTTCTCAAAGCCGGGAAACTCCAGAATGCTCTTAATTTCGGAGCCGTAGACAAAATGCTCCCCCACCTGGGCATAGTGCAGGGGCTTAATGCCGAAGTAGTCGCGGGCCATAAACAGGGTTTGCTCCCGGCGGTTCCAAATGGCAAAGCCGAACATGCCGCGCAGGCGGCCCAGCAGGCCCTCCTGCCACTCCTCAAAGCCGTGCACCAGCACCTCGCTGTCCGTCTGGGTGCTGAAGACATGGCCCTTCTCCGCCAGCTCCCGGCGCAGCTCCCGGTAGTTGTAGATCTCGCCGTTAAAGGTAAGCACCAGGTTCTTGTCCTCGTTAAAGATCGGCTGGTCGCCGGATTCGGTGATGTCGATGATGCTCAGGCGGCGAAAGCCCATGGCGATGCCGCCGCCTGCAAACACACCGCGGCTGTCGGGGCCGCGGTGTGTAATGACGTCCGTCATGCGGTTAATCACGGCATCGCGGTCGTTTTGGTCGATGATCTCGCCTGTAAATCCACAGATTCCACACATAATATCTAATAACTCCTTGCTTAAATCGTCTCACACAAGCAGCCCGGCTGCACTTTCCCGTATAGTATGGCCCGCCCGGCCGCGGAATAACCAAATCGAGCCAATCTGCGGGCAGGGCCTAGCCCTGTGCGCCGGTGCGCTTTTGGTAGGTCTCCAGCAGCGTGCGGGCCGTATCCGCATTGATAAAAGAAAAATCGGTGGTTTCGCCGTAATCCAGGGCCTCAAGCACCTCGCGCGAGCGCCGGTAGACCTCGAATTTTGTGCGCTGGCGGATGGGTTGGGCGTCCCCCTCCAAAAAAACGGAAAAGCCCATGCGGTCGGCAGGCTCGTCCACATAGCAGAAGAAACAGGCCGCGGCCTTGCGGTGGTACTTGTTCCACAGCACGTCGCACAGCGCGAGCTTGACCAGCTCCACGGCCTGGTCGTCCAGCCCGGCCTCGAAAATCATAATTTTTTCCTTGAGCTCTGCCAGTGAGGCGACCGTGCGCTTACGTACCTGCGCCAGCTGGGGAAATTCCGTTACGGCCTCTACGCTGCGGCGGGACTCTTCCCCCGGCGCGACGTAAACCATAAACCGGCGGCCTTTGTCGTGGTACAGGCAGGGGTAAACGAGCTGGAGCTCCCGGCTGCAGGCGGGGCATTTCCAGTCAAAAAGGGTCTCGTCTAAAATTTTCCGGCGCAGGTCGGGGCTGATTTCCGCACTGATGCTGGCCCACATGCGCGTTTTAACCGCCTTGCCGCAATGCGGGCAGACGACTTCCTTGGTTAGCTCTGACGACATGGTGGTATTCCTCCTTATAACCGATGCCGCCCCGGCAAAATCCGGGGACAAAACAGGATGGAATAAGCCGAAAAAACGGCGCTTTTTTCAAGCAATGGCGTAGCTTAACCCTAATCATATCATAAAAAATATGAAAAAGAAATAAGGATTCAGAAAGATTCCGATGAAATCGCCATAAAAGCGGGCCTGGTTCATAAAAAAGACAACTATTTTTATGCAGGATATGATATAATAGCAGCAAGCCGGATGCCGGTGTGGCGGAAGCTCCGTTCCCTTTAAAAATCCGGCGTGATCATTTTAAGCAAGCGTGAAAAGGAACGCCGGGCCCTTTTGTAATACATATATAATCATGATACGCGGCCTTGAAGCCGTGAAGGAGGCTATTGACATGAAAATTTTGCAGACGCTGGGCAGCACAATTACCCGCACCGTGGAGCAGCTGGTGGAAAAGAACCACCGCGCCGCGATGGTCAACCGGATTCGCCTGGTGATTAAGAACGAGAGCGAGAGCAGCACCCGGCTTTATGAGGAGCTGGGCCGCTATTATTTTGACCATCTGCGCGACCCGGAGAATAAGGAAACGGAACGGCTGTGCGGCAGCATCGAGGAGCACGAGGCCCGCATCCACCGCGCGTTCGGCAAAATGGCTGAGGTCGCCGAGGAGGCCCGCGCCGCGAAGGAGGCCGCCGCGGGGGAGGCCCCCGGCTGCGAGGCGTGCGGAGAGGGCTACTCCTGCGGGGATTGCTCCAGCTGCTCCGGCTGTGCGGACGGCGAGCGCCTTGCCGGGCCATCTGCCCCCCTGCCGGCGGAACCGGCCTTTTACGGGGCGCAGAAGGGCGAAGAGGGCGGCGAAGCGGCCGATGACGAATAAGATGAAGAAGGTGCTGCTGGGCATGAGCGGCGGTGTGGACAGCTCCGCCGCGGCCCTGGTATTGCAGCGCGCGGGGTATGCGGTCGCCGGTGTGACCCTCAGCCTCCAGGGGGAAAAGACCCGCCGGTCCGATGCGGTACAGGATGCCCGGCGGGTGGCGGAAAAGCTTGGTATAGAGCACCGGGTGCTCGACCTGACGGAGGAATTTGACCGGCATGTTGTGGCGCCGTTTGCAGCCGATTATCTTGCGGGCCGCACGCCCAATCCCTGTGTTGCCTGCAACCGGCATATCAAGTTTGGCGCCATGCTGCGCTACGCGCTGGCGGAGGGGTTCGATGCCGTCGCCACCGGCCATTATGCGGTGGTGGAGCAAGATGAGGCCGGCCGCTACCAGCTTTACCGCGCCCAAACGGAAAAGGACCAAAGCTATGTGCTTTATTCCCTGACCCAGCAGCAGCTGGCCCATGTGCTGTTTCCGCTGGCTGCCTACGCCAAGGATGAGGTGCGCGCGCTGGCCGGCGAGGCGGGCCTGCCCGTGGCGCAGAAGCCGGACAGCCAGGAAATCTGCTTTGTGGAGGGGAACGACTATGTTGCCTTTTTAAAGCAGTATGTGGGCGAGCTGCCGCCCCCCGGTGATTTTGTCGATGAGGCCGGGGCGCTGCTGGGCCGTCACAAGGGCCTGGCGCACTACACCGTCGGGCAGCGGAAGGGGCTGGGCTGTTCCTTTGGAAAGCCGATGTATGTGGTGCGGCTGGAGCCGGACGGGAACCGGGTCGTCCTGGGCGGGGAGGGCCGCCAGTACGCGCCCGGGCTGGTAGCGCGGGATGTAAACTGGATTGCGTTTGATTCCCTGGCCGGACGGGAGCTGCCGCTGCGCTGCACGGCGAAAATCCGCTATAAGGCGGAACCGGCGCCCTGCCGGGCCGAGCCCCTTCCTGCTGAAATGGGCGGCGGCATACGGGTGCTGTTCGACACCCCCCAGCGCTCCGTCACGCCGGGACAGGCCGTCGTGTTTTACGACGGCAGCCGGGTACTCGGCGGCGGCGTCATCGCCGCCCCGCTGGCGTGATGGGGCCCCTGTCAAGGGGCGCGGCTATGCGGGCAACCAGCGGATGAACTAAATAAACAGCGGCGCCTGCCCACTGAATCCGGATTTTCCGGTGGGGCAGGCGCTTTTTATGGGAGTGAGTGAGGCGGCCGGAACAGCCAGGCCCGCCGTCCGCACTGGGCCTGATGGCGGGCCTGCCCTGCTCGGGAAAAACCGCCTATGCCCGGCTGCCGCATGCACAGGGGCCGGGCGCGGGAATCGCGCTGCCCCGGGACGTTTGGCAGCTCGCGCTGTACGGCGGCTTCTTTCCCGCTGCGCCGCCGGAGGAACGGGCGCGCAGTTTGAGCCGCCCACAGCGGAAGAGCAAAAAAGCCCGGCCTCTTTTTTAGTGAGGCGCGGGCTTTTTGTGGGTATGTATGGCGGCGGGTCAGCTTCCGGTATTAAAGAAGGGGGTCAGTGCCGCGGCAACGCCGTTGATGGGCATGGTCTGTAAAATGACGCGCCCCGGGCCGGTGACGCGGGTGTTGAAGAAGCCCTCGCCGCCCAGGAGCTTGTTTTTCAGCCCCTTGACGCTTTCAATGTCGATTTTGCAGGTGGCGTCCATCATGGCCAGGTTGCCGGTATCTACCAGCAGGCTCTGTCCGGGCTGCAGGTTATATTCCACCGCGTAGCCGTCGATTTCGATAAACGCGATGCCGTTCCCGGTAAGCTGCTGCATAACAAAGCCCTCGCCGCCGAAAAAGCCCGCGCCAAGCTTTTTCTGAAAATAGACAGAGAGCTGCACCCCGCGTTCAGAGGCGAGAAAGCCGCTTTTTTGCACAATAATGGGATGCTCGGGCGTAATCTGAATGGCGCGGATGGAGCCCGGGAAGCTGGAGGCAAAGGAGATCATTCCCTCGCCGTTTATGGCGGTGTAGATGTTCTGGAACATGGAGTCGCCGGAAAACATGCGCCCAAAGGCCTTACCGACGCCCCCCGCGCTGGTTTCCATCTGCATATTGGGGCTCATCCAGCACATAGAGCCCTTTTCAGTGATCATAGATTCGCCGTTTTGCAGGTTGCAGACGACGACGGGCATGGGTTCTCCGATAATTTGATATTGCACTTGCTGTTCCTCCTCAAGGTAGAAAGTACGGAGGAGGTTCTCTCCCCCGGTTCGATATTTTTTTATTATCGCATGAAAACGGCCCCGGCGCAATCCTTTTGTTGCCGGTTATTAAAAGAGCCGCGCCCTGCCCGGTACGAGGAACAGAAGGCCCGTCTGCCTGTTTAGCGCAAACACCGGAGCAAACGGCCCAACCGCCCGCCCCGGTGCCTGCAATGAATAAAAGCTTATGGGTTACTCCATAAAGGAAAAGGTCTTGTAAGAATTTGTGGCGTAGTCGTAGGCCTTGCCGTCCTGATAGGGCATAACGCCGAAGGTGTCTCCCTGAACGGCGTACCCGATGTCGGAATCGCTCAGCAACAAAATATAGGTAGTCCCAGGGGTGGGGTCAACGCCGTATTCCGGGTCTCGTTCCTCTACATATAAACTGGATCTTTCGTTTTGTGGAATCTTATTCAGCCCATAGGAGGAAATTTCACCGGGCTCCAGCGCATCGAGATATTCGTCTACGGAGATAGCGCCGCCGCCGTAGACGGCCTCTAGGTATTGCCCGGCGTAGTCGCCTTTCAGGACATCGGTAACCTCAAATAACCCCTTGGTATAAATATGGTCGCCGTTTGCAACAAAGGTATCGGTATTGCCGAGAAATTTGCCGATGACAACGAAGTCGCAATACCAGTCGGCAATCTGCTCGGGGTCTGTAGTCATGTACATTTTTGAATTGCCGAAACGGCTGTAAATTTGCTCCTCTGAAGGGGGCTCTATAAAGGAATAGCCTTCCGGAGCAGGCTCTAGCGTCTTGGTACTTGAACACGCAGTTAAAGAAAATACCATTATAACTAATAAAATTCCAGATAACAGAAAATGAAGTCTATTGAAAAACTTTCTCACGATAACACTCCTTAAACAATTAAAATATGATTCAACATTTACTGCATAAAGGCGAAAGTTTTATAAGATTGTGTGTCATAATCGTAGGCCTGGTTGCCCTGGACATGTAAAATTCCAAACTTAGCGGTTTGAACCCAGTATTCCTTTAAAGAAGGCTTCAAAAATAAAATATAGGAATTTCCAGGCTCAGGGGATGCACTAAATTCGCTTGTACCATCGATAAATTTACCGGCACGTTCGTTTTCCGGAATTTGGTCATATCCCCCATGCTGTGCAAGGTAGCCGCCGATTTCTTCTATATATTTATCCAAAGGGAAATACCCGCCGGGATAAAGGGCCTCAATATACGGATCCTCATAATCGCCTTTAAAGACCTTTTCAATTCTGAATAGCCCCTTGGTATAAACAGACTTAGTGCCATCATTAGAAAAGCGCGTATCGGTGTTGCCTAAAAATTCTCCTTGAACAACGATAGGAACCATTTTGAATAGGTCGTCAGCACATGTTGTGATATACATCGGTGCAGAAGCCCCGGCCTTGCCGACAATCTGACTGTCGGATGCAGGGCTTTCTATAAAGGAATAGCCTTCCGGAGCAGGCGCCTGCACGGGCGCGGCAGCGCAGGCGGACATGGCAAGCAGCAGGGCGGCGGACAGCAGACAGGACAATACCCGGGTGTGCTTTTCATGAAAAGTCAACTCCTTTTTAGTCTGAGATGGAAACAAGCGGCGTAAAATTTTCCTATCTCAAATATAAGACAAAAAAAGATATTTATCAACATAAAATATAAATATATTAATATTTTTTAATATATTTAATACACAAACACCGGAGCAAACGGCTCAGCCGCCCGCCCCGGTGCCTGCAATGAATAAAAGCTTATGGGTTACTCCATGAAGGAAAAGGTCTTGTAAGAATTTGTGGCATAGTCGTAGGCCTTGCCGTCCTGCATGGGGATCATGCCGAATTTATCAATTTGGATAGCGTAGCCCTTGGCTGTTTGTATAAGCAGGAGAATATAAGCAGTGTCCTTTTCGGGTTCTGCACCCGTATCAGCAACACGTTTTTCGATATATTGCCGGGCGCGTTCATTTTCCGGTATCTGATCATACCCATAATTTTTTATTTGATCTTCCGTTAGCCCCTCCATATATTGGTTCAGTGGAACAGCGCCGCCATTGTAAACAGCCTCAATATATTTCTCCTCATAGCTTCCCTTTAGAACATCCTCTACTTCAAACAACCCTTTTGTGTAAATCATGTTTGTCTCCGCATAGGATTCCGTGTTGCCCAAAAACTTACCCACTACAATAAGCGTTGCATCTTTTGCGAGTGTTTCGGCGTTGTTTGTCCCGTAGCTGGCATAACGCTCCGCCGACCCAATAATTTGCTCTTTGCTGGGCTCAGCGATCAAGGTATAGCCGTCCGGGCCGGGGGTGGTTTCTGGCGCGGAAGGCGTGGAAGAACATGCGGACAGGGCTACAAGCAGGGAAGTAATAATCAAACAGGCAAAAGATTTGACATATACTCGAATGCGCTTTTTCATGATGGTCAACTCCTTTTTAGTCTGAGGTGGAAACAAGCGGCGTAAAATTTTCCTATCTCAAATATAAGACAAAAAAAGATATTTATCAACATAAAATATAAATATATTAATATTTTTTAATATATTTAACACACAAACACCGGAGCAAACGGCCCAGCCGCCCGCCCCGGTGCCTGCAATGAATAAAAGCTTACGGGTTACTCCATAAAGGAAAAGGTCTTGTAAGAATTTGTGGCGTAGTCGTAGGCCTTGCCGTCCTGCATGGGGAGCATGCCCAAGGCACCTGACTGAATGGTATAATAGCCGTCATCTGATTTTGCCAACAACAGAATATAGGAGACTGCTGGTTCGGGTTCCGCGCTGTTTTCTGATTCACGTTCTTCAATGTATAAATTGTCACAATTACTTTCAGAAATTTGGTCCAAGCCGTAATTTTTTAGTTGGACCGGCGATAAGGAATCGATATATTCTGCTATAGAAATAATTCCTCCATAATAAGCAGCCTCAATATATTCTTCATCATAATTGCCTTTTAGTACATCTGTGACCTCAAATAACCCTCTCGTATAAATCATGGGAATGTCACTATCTAACATAAAAGTATCTGTGTTTCCCAAAAATTTACCAACAACAATTACGTCGCAATACCAATTGGCAATTTGTTCAGGATTGTTGGTCATATGCATTGATGAGCTTTCAAGTCGACCGTAGATTTGCTCCTCTGAAGGGGGCTCTATAAAGGAATAGCCTTCCGGAGCAGGCTCTAGCGTCCTAGTACTTGAACACGCAGTTAAAGAAAATACCATTACTAATAAAATTCCAGATAACAGAAAATGAAGTCTATTGAAAAACTTTCTCACGATAACACTCCTTAAACAATTAAAATATGATTCAGCGTTTACTGCATAAAGGCGAAAGTTTTATAAGCTTGTGTGTCATAATCGTAGGCCTGGTTGCCCTGGACATGTAAAATTCCAAACTTAGCGGTTTGAACCCAGTATTCCTTTAAAGAAGGCTTCAAAAATAAAATATAGGAATTTCCAGGCTCAGGGGATGCACTAAATTCGCTTGTACCATCGATAAATTTACCGGCACGTTCGTTTTCCGGAATTTGGTCATATCCCCCTTGCTGTGCAAGGTAGCCGCCGATTTCTTCTATATATTTATCCAAAGGGAAATACCCGCCGGGATAAAGGGCCTCAATATACGGATCCTCATAATCGCCTTTAAAGATCTTTTCAATTCTAAATAGCCCCTTGGTATAAACAGACTTAGTGCCATCATTAGAAAAGCGCGTATCGGTGTTGCCTAAAAATTCTCCTTGAACAACGATAGGAACCATTTTGAATAGGTCGTCAGCACATGTTGTGATATACATCGGTGCAGAAACCCCGGCCTTGCCGACAATCTGACTGTCGGATGCAGGGCTTTCTATAAAGGAATAGCCTTCCGGAGGATTGTTTGCTCTCGCACACGCACTTGAAAGAATCAGAAGTATAAAAGCCAGAAAAAATGATAATCTTTTTGTCAGAATATAAGTATGCATTATATATTCCTCCATTAGTATAAAGTATTATAGGCATCTCCGTCCTCTTTTTGGATAACATATGCTTTCCAACCTGTTGCCTGATAATACATAAGACTACTAGTATTATACATATTGTGAGATAATCCCAATGCGTGCCCTGTTTCATGGGCAATAATTCCCTGAATCCATTGATTATAAGTAAACGGGGGATTTAATCTACCATAATTTGTCCTGTTGATTGTCGAGTTGTTTATATAGACTTCAGCAAAGTTCCAGTTATTTGAATCTGGATTTACCTGATGGGAACCAGTAGTAAAATGTTTGGTTATTCCCAAAGTGTTCATATCTGTTCCGGAAGAGTAGGTATAGTAAGCTAACGCATATGAAGATACATTGGATGTTTTATTAAGGACTGGCTTGTTATTAAGATACGAAGAAGACCGCCAATTGGAGATTGCTAAATTTATTTGATTAATATAGGTAGAATTTGCAGAGGTAGATACATAATAAGTAACATTCTTGATATTTCCTAAAAATTCACACCAAAAAGTTGGTGTTGCCGCAAACACTTGAGTAGTCGGCACAATGAGAATGGATAACGCTAAAAGTAACCCCAAAATGCGCTTTTTCAATTTCATAATCAAATCCTCAACCCTTTCTCAAATTATGAATAAATAATGAAGGGAAGCTTCCTTACCTATAGTATAGCTTTAAAAAATAAAATGTCAACAATAATCACATAAATTATTTATTGTTTTTATTATCATTAATATAAAAATATAGTAAAAAAATACAAAGGCGTTTGCCTTTGCCGGTTTTTGTTTTGCAATAAATAATGCCTATGCTTTTTATGTGCTGCCAAACGGCCGGGCTGTTTTCCCTCTGCGCCCGCGGGGCCGCCGTTATTCGCCCGGCATTTCCTTTCATTTTCCGCATGGTTTTATAACGCCCGTTGTCTGTTGAATTGCCGCCGGCGGCGCGGGTGGAACCGCTGATTTTGTTGTAAACAGCGGACTTTTCTGCTATGATAGAAATGAAAACGGCGCGTCCCGCCGCCCGGCCCGGCCCGGGCCGCGCCAAAGCACGGAAGCAATGCCCGGAACGGGCGTGAAGGAGGTTTATGATGGAAAACAACAAAGCCGCCGGCGCGGCAGAGCAGCCGGCGCGCCTACCCCCTGGGGCCCGATGGGGCGCTCGCGCGCCTTCAGGGCCGCGCGAGCGCCGGGAAACCCGGTTTTCCGTACATACGGGCGTCTAGGGCGCTAGACTGATTGTTCTTTAGAAGGGAGAAATAGATTGCATGGATTTTAAAAACAGTACGTTTATGTACATTCTGGGCGGGATCGTTGGTATTTTCGTCATCGCCCAGTCCGTTTACTTTCTTGTAAAGGCCCTGCGCCGGGGCAAGGCCCTCGGCATTACGGGCTCCGTCATTAAAAAGACGATTTTCTCCAGCGCGGTGTTCGCCGTGCTGCCGTCCATCTCCATCCTCATCGGCCTGATCGGCCTCACCAGCGCGCTGGGCCTGCCGCTGCCATGGATTCGCCTGAGCGTGCTCGGCGCCGTGACCTATGAGCTGCCCGCCGCGACGACGGCGCTTAACGCCCTGGGGCAGAGCATTGCCGACCCCATCACAAACCCGGCTGCCTTTACGGCGGTGGCCTGGGTGATGACGCTGGGCTGCATCACGCCGCTCATCATCATTCCGCTGTTCCTGAAAAAAATCCAGGGGGGCATCCATAAGCTGCAAAAACGCGACACCAAGTGGGGCGACCTGTTTATTACCGCCCTGTTCCTGGGCATGATCTCCGCGTTCCTCGGCATGGGCATCTCCGACGGGCTGCTCTCCATCCTGACCCTGCTCACCTCCGCGCTCCTAATGGGCATTTGCGGCGTGCTTGTCAAGGTCAAAAAGGTGAAGTGGCTGGAAAATTTTGCCCTGCCCATCAGCATGCTGGGGGCCATGGCGTGCTCCATAGCCTATGCCAATATTCTGCCCGCCAACCTGCTGCCCCAGGGGCTTTGGAACTGAGGAGGGATAAACCATGAAAAAAACGGTTGAAAACAGCGCTTACGAGGACCAGGTCCACTTTTACGGAAGGATTTGGATGGTAGGCGCTCTGATTGTAATGCTGCTGGTGCCGGTTTCTATGTGTATTTATTTCGGCGCGTGGCCCGACACGCTTGCCGTGCTCAAGGGCCTGCTGGGCGTGGCGCCCATCTACTGGACGGTGTGTACCATTGAGGTGTTTACCTACGCCCCCATGCTGGGGAGCGGCGGCACCTACCTGGCCTTTGTCACCGGCAATATCACCAACCTGAAGGCGCCGGCGGCTATTAACTCCATGGAGGCCGCCAGGGTAAAGCCCGGCAGCGAGGAGGGGGAGGTCATTTCCACCATTGCCATTGCCACCACCTCCATTGTTACCACCATCATCCTGGCGCTGGGCGTGCTGCTTTTTGCCCAGCTGACGCCGGTGCTGGAGTCCTCCGTGCTCAAGCCCGCCTTTAAGATGATTCTGCCCGCACTGTTCGGCGGCCTGGGCGTGGTGTATATCTCGAAAAACTGGAAGATCGCGGTGGCGCCGCTGCTGTTTATGATTGTCCTGTTCCTAATTGTGCCTTCCCTGGCCTCCTCGGTCAGCGTACTGGTGCCCGTGGGGGCGCTGGTGGCCATCGGCGTGGCCCGGATTCTCTATAAGAAAGGAAAGGTGTAAGCCATGCTGTGGGTTCTGTTGGCGCTGGCCTGCGCCGCCGCCGTGCTGCTGGCGGTGGTGCTGGTGCGCGCGGCGCTGTTTAAGCCCGGCGAGGGGAAAAATACGCCCGGCGAGGCGGCCTGCATTGAATATAAGCGGGCGGTGGAGCATCTTTCCCAGATGGTAAGGGTGCCTACCGTGTCCTCCAGAAACCCGCAGGAGGTGGACGAGGGCGCCTTCGAGGACTTCCGCCGCCTGCTGGAGGCGCTCTACCCCCGGGTGACGGCAGCCTGCCCCCGGGAGCGAATCGGCCCGAGCGGCCTCCTCTATTATTGGAAGGGGAAACAGCCCGGCGCGCCTGCCGTTCTGATGGCGCATTACGACGTGGTGCCCCCGGGCGACCTCACCGGCTGGCAAAAGCCGCCCTTCTGCGGGGAGCTGGATGCGGACGGCGTCCTGTGGGGGCGCGGGACGCTGGACACGAAGGGAACCCTCTGCGGCATCCTGGAGGCCGCAGAGGCGCTGCTGGAGCAAGGCTATATCCCTGAGCACGACGTGTATTTTTCCTTTTCGGGGGATGAGGAGATCATGGGCCCCAGCGCGCCCGCGATTGTGGACGTGCTGGAACAGCGCGGCATTCATCCCGCTCTGGTGCTGGACGAGGGCGGCGCAATTGTAGAGGGGGCGTTCCCCGGCGTCAAGGAAAAGACCGCTGTGGTGGGCATTTGTGAAAAGGGCCAGCTCGATGTGGAGCTTTCCATCAAGAGCAAGGGCGGGCACACCAGCGCGCCGCCGGTGAAAACGCCGGTTGCCGCTTTGGCCCGCGCTGTCACCCGGGTGGAAAAGCGCCCCTTCCCGGCGGTGCTGACCCCTGCCGCCCGCGATATGTTTAACATTCTGGGCCGCCGTTCATCCTTTGGAATGAAGCTGATTTTTGCCAACCTTTGGCTTTTCCTGCCCCTGCTGAAAAAGATCTGCACAGCCTCAGGCGGCGAGATGAACGCGCTGATGCGCACCACCTGCTGCTTTACCAGGATGGAGGGCAGCCAGGCCGCCAACGCCATCCCCACGGAGGCGCGCATGACCGCCAACCTGCGCCTGGTCCGCGGGGATTCGATGGACGATTGCGAGGCCTACCTGCGCCGGGTGATCGACGACCCGGACATCACCGTGACGCGGATTCAGGGGAACGACGCCTCGCCATACTCTCCGGCGGACGGCCCGGCCTGGGAGCTGGTGCGCTCCGCCATCGGCGAAACCTGGCCCGAGGCGGTGACGGCGCCCTACATGATGATGGCCTGCAGCGATTCCCGGCACTTCTGCCGCATCAGCGAGCATGTGCTGCGCTTTTCCGCCATGGAGCTTTCTAAAGAGGAG
This sequence comes from Hydrogeniiclostridium mannosilyticum, assembly GCF_003268275.1. GTDB lineage: Bacteria > Bacillota > Clostridia > Oscillospirales > Acutalibacteraceae > Hydrogeniiclostridium > Hydrogeniiclostridium mannosilyticum. Next base: position 1,772 of record NZ_QLYR01000007.1, on the reverse strand, counting down.
CGCGGCTTGATTCACGGCCTGAACGAGCGCGTTCCCGCCGAAAAGGTGGGCCGGGCGGCGGAGTTCTTTTACCGGGTGCTGAAAAAGTGCTGAACCCCGCGGCGGCGCGCCCCCGGCTCCCAATTCGTTAAACCTGGCTGTGCACGGGCTGCTGCCGGGCCCCGGCCTGTGCTTTTGCAGCCGCCGTATTCGCGGGGCAGCTGTGAAAATCCAAGCCCATTGTCAATAAGGCCCGGAAGCGGCATGATTGCTTCCGGGCCTTATTCATTCCGCATGAACGGTGCAGGACGGCAAGGCCTGTGCTTACAGCGCCGGCGCGCTCCTTTAAAACGGAGAATATGCCAAACACAATGGCCGCTATTCCTTTTTTACTTAAATTTTCCTATGATTGCTTGGTAGCCCTTCGGCGCTGGCTACAACATTACAATTTTAAAAAAGCAAAGAGTATCAAGCTTTGGAGTGGTAACCGGATTTCCCGATTCAGCTTGCCCCTGTTACAATAGCGTATGATGGAAGGGTGCATGTGAAATCATCAAAATACCTCCTTAAGCCCGGGCGAGAGGGACCGCCTGCGTGAAAGGAGCACGGTCAGCTGCAAAAGCGGTGGTTGCCAATGACGGTTATAACAGGCCGGGAAAAAATCCATTTATTTGTAGATTTATCCGGGTTATAATAGTAAATAGCACCGCCGGAGGGATCCTGGCCGTTAATGGCATCGCGCGCGGCACGGTAGGCGCTGTCGGCCACCGGGGCGTTGACGCCGCCGTCCGTCAGGCATGAAAAGGCGCCGGGCTGGTAGATGACGCCTGCCAGAGAATTTGGGAAGGACGGGTGCTCGATGCGGTTGAGAATCACCGCGCCCACAGCCACCTGGCCGGAGTACGGCTCGCCGCGCGACTCGGCGGAGATAATCCGCGCCAGCAGGTCGATGTCGCTGCTGCTGAACTGGCCCTGCCCGGAGCTGCCGCCGATGCCCAGCGCGCTGAGGGTTTTGGGGCCGGCAATGCCGTCGGCGGTCAGGCCGTTGTCCTTTTGAAAGGCGGCCACGGCCTTGCGTGTCTTTTCGCCGTAAATACCGTCGATCTTGTCGTTTAAATATCCCAGGCTGGTGAGCTTTTCCTGAATTTTACGCACCTCGTCGCCGCGCGACCCGACCTTTGAAAGAGTCTGCACGGCCTCCTGCTCCGAAGAAAACAGCCCGCCCAGGCCGATGGTTTCCAACACCGCTCCACGGGTGGCAATGGCTATCATCAGCAGATTTAATAGGATAATCACCAGTATTCGCCAAAAATATTGGAGCCTGTTTTTTGTAATCGCTGTAACTTTCATTTGTTTAAAGGCCTCCGCAATCAAAATTAAATTTGAGTATACAATGCTGAACATGAAAGCAGTTTTCCCAGCGAAAAGAAAAAATATCCGGTCCGGCGCGCCTTTGGAGCAGGATAGATTTACCAGCGGGTTTTATTTGGCAGGCGTTCTCGGCCGGATTAGCGCGGGCGGCGCTGTGCGCGGGCATCCGCCCCGCGGGAAAACACGAAAAAAGAGAAATTTATAACTTTTTCAAAAAAAGGGAAAAAAAGGGGTTGACAAAAGGGGAATGATTTGGTATTATAATCAAGCGCCTTGCGAGAGGCGGTCAAAAAACAAAAGCTTCACAAAGCCGTGAAAGGCAGATGGGGAGCGGGTTTTGAGACAAACAGGACCTTGAAAATTAAACAACGAGAAGAGAGAAAAGGAACCCGTAAACAGTTTGAGAGTTTTCACTTGAGAGA
>NZ_QLYR01000006.1 GCF_003268275.1 Hydrogeniiclostridium mannosilyticum | reverse complement strand
CTGTCATAATATCCAAATGGTTCAGGAGCCATTCGGAAACACAGGCTTCGCAAAGCCTCGTCCCGTCTATATCAGCGACGGCGTCTACAGTGCGGCCGCAGCCTTCACAGACAGGAAGGAAAGGCTCCTGCCGGTCATATTGTGCCTGTGCCCATTCATACCCCTTAGTCATTGAGCCTCGCCTCCAGCTCCTGGATTCGGGCCTTTAAGGCCTGAATCTCATATTTAAGGTCCAACGTCTCGCCGTAGTATTGCTCGCCCTCTTGGGCCCGTTTATATAAATCTGCTACCATGTCAAGCATTAACCCATTCACATTTTCCATTTGACAACCTCCGTCCACGTTGATATACTATAAATAAGTTGTTTTCTGTTTGCCGCGTCAGGAATTGCCGTTCCTGCGCGGCTCTTTTTATTATCTGCCATGCCTGTTTTTCAGCCTCCTATGGGTATCGTTGCTGTATTCGATCATCATACTGTCGTATTGCTTGCGCAGGAACCGCCGGACTGTGACGCAGGATTCCTGAAAAATACAGTTATGCTTCTGCATGGTCTTGCAGTGCGTGCAGCACTCCGGTATGTTCACGCCGCTTTTCTCCTTTCGCCCTTCCTCATTGCCCGAATTTTACAGCGGGCCCTCCTGCGCTCCCGGCGCTCACATATCCAGGCCACAAGGGCCATCAGTGCAAACACCGCAGAGAATATGTACAAGGTGATTAGAAAGTTCATTGCTTGTCCTCCCTCAGATTCTTCCAGGATTCTTATGAATGACTGTCCGCCTGGCTGTTTCTCCTTTAGAATACGTTGACGCTTTGACCGTTCTGCTTCGTTCAAATTCAAGAACGCCCTGAAGGGTTACGACCTTATGCTTTGGGCTCGCTGCGATAACCTCTCCAAAGCTTCCGTTGTTTATCACTCGTCTGGCGTTGGCCGGGCTCCATCCAAAACGCTGCGCTATATCCTCAGCGGTAAACCGTGTCTTCATTTCCGGCCCTTCGGCTATATACTCTCGAACAATGGCGCGAATGTACTCTTCCAGGTTGAAATCCACCTTAAATTCCTCCTCTCAAACAATCATTTTGAAATAAAACGCAATCATGGCGGCAACAAGCGCCAGCAGCAATATGCGGAAGCCCCATTCAAAGACAGCTTCGATGTGTTGTTTCATTGCTTTCCCTCCCTCACCTTTTGTTACGAACCAATTTAGCCACCGGGATTTCATCGTCCCAATCTAAGCTGCGAACCTTCCAACGGCCTGTCGCCAGCAGCCGGTTTATTTCCTCCAGCCCGACGGCCTCGCGAAGCTCATAAATGCTTTCCTCCATGTTCTGATCTCCTTCCTTTTGTTGAAAACTCGGTTGATAATTGTGAATAACCTTGTCCCTCTTTTCCCTGGGCTGTATAATCGGAGCAGGGAAGGGAGGTGAAAAATATGAGTGTGAAGATTGAATTTGATAAAAATGCGTTCAAACAAACAGTAAAACAGCAAGCAGCACAAGCGTTGAACAAGCGCACATTTGACGTCGAATGTCCCCACTGTCATTCCGAAGTAAAAGTCCCGACAGGTCAAAATCCATGCCCAAAATGCGGGAACATAATCAACTTAACTCTTGACATCAATTTCAAATGATAGGCTTTGAAGCATAGAGGCTAAATCGTTCGCCAGCGATTTGGCCTTTTCTATATTTAGTTCCTCAGCTTTTTCTAACGCCTGAGACATACCGTCTACATTCAAGGTAAGGGTTACATTGTTATCCATTTCTTCACCTCCTTCCTAAAATCTTTCCACCCCTCACCTAGCGGTCGAGGGATTCTTTTTGCCCAATCCCATAGGATTTTTCTTGACCCTAATAGGACAAGCGTGGTATTCTTTTTTTGTACTCAATTAACCGGATTGCCGTCCGGTTCTTCTGTGTTGTCCGGCGTTGCCGCGCCGAACAATTCTTCAACCGTGCTGTTGACTGCACGCGCTACTCGGACGGCCATCCGAGCGCGAGGTTCGCGTTTGCCATACTCATATTTCTGATAAGCGTTTTCCGTAATCCCGATTTCCTTGGCGACTTGCGCCTGCGTTTTGCCGGACGCTTCACGGGCCGCCTGTAACATCACATTTCTCACCTAGTTTCATCCGTTATACTAACACCTTCATTTTGAATGTGCTATAATTACTATACACCTTCATTTTGAATGTGTCAATACCCTTTCTTAAAAATTTTAGGGGGTTGGTACATTTGGAAAATTACTTTGAGCGTATCAAACAACTAAGACTGTCTCGCGGAACCACTCAAAAGGAGCTTGCCTCACTGTTAGGCATGACGCCGAACGCATATCAAAAATATGAGTACGGAGAACGTGAACCTAATATGGCTACCTTTATCGCCCTCGCCGACTACTTCGATGTGTCGTTGGATTACCTGGTAGGTCGATCGGACGAGCCGGGAAGACACTAAAAAACGCTTGAAACAAACGAACGTTTGATATATTAGTAAGGATGTGTTATTATGTTCAGCGGAACTATAATCAATGATTCAGATATTAAAGAACTAATCACATGTTCAAAAACTTTTAGAACAGCGCCATCGAAACCAATGCGTGTAAACAAGAATATCTCGACGAGATTTTCAGTTTATGGTGAGAAAGACACGCTGGAATTTCAAATATTTATAACGCATTCTGAACGGATGCCACAAGATTTTTCGTTAGGATTAATGTATGACAATATGCTTTTATATCGTTGTAATGGATTTCACGGTACAACAAAAGCAGGTTTTTACTCGGCAAAGCATCATGCGTACCCCCATGCGCATATGTTATCTGTGGATGATATAAAAAATGCACGAGGGCGTGATCCTTCAACGATTATTGATCTAACGGGAAAATATGTTGATGAGCGTACTGCCATATCATTTTTTTGTGAAGAATGTGGTATAATTGGTTATGAGAGATATTTCCCTGTAAATCAGTTGCGATTTGATGTGTGAGGTGAGGCAACATGACAATAATTGATAAGCTACATGAACAATTTGGACAGCAGATAGCTCTGGAAGAGGTTTCGCCTGATGTTATGCGAGTATATGCTCCATTTTTTCACGAAGATGGCGACATGCTATCTATGTATTTGGAGATTCAAAAAAATGGTGAAATATTAATCCGTGATTTTGGCAATACACTTATGCGAGTTTCCTACACTTTTGACATTGAATCTTCTAATAAGAAAAACATTCTTTCAAATATTGTGAAAAGCAATCACGGGATTCTGGATGACGGAGAACTTATGTTACCCACCAATTTATCGCAGTTGCCACAGGCAATTTTTCAATTTAGCCAGCTCGTGGCTAAAGTATCGAATGTTGATATCTTACGACGTGAAACCGTCAAATCTTTGTTTTTTGACTATTTGAACGAATATTTGACTACTAATTTATCGGCATATAATATCATAAGGGACGCTAAACCATCTAACGATAAGTCACTTATAGTTGATTATGAAATTTCAGGAAGTAAGCCGCTTTTTTTATTTGGCGTAAATGAAACAAGTAAAGCTGCTAAGGTAGTTATAAGCTGCTTAACATTTCAGAAACAAAAAATTCCGTTCAGAAGTTTAGTTATACACGAAGATTTTGGTTCACTTACATCTTTTTATAGAAATCAAATTACGAATGCTGTAGATAAGCAATTTACGTCGCTGGAGGACTTCAAGACAGAAGGCCTGGATTACATTCAACGCGAACTTGCTTCATAACTCTTTATAATCCGCCTCCCTCTGAATCTGGTCTTTCAGTTCAGCCGGCAGGCGGATTGTTGTTTGCTCTCGTTCCATTTCTCCACCTCCTCCTAAAATTTTTTCTCCATTCCTCATAAAGTCCTGTTTAATGGACAGATAGGGTGGTATTATTTAATTGGGGGGTGAGATAACTAGAACCAACGCTACTGTCTTCAAGAACTTTCAACGCCTTCTGTGCCCCGGCATAGTTTTCTTTTGCCGCTAAAAGTGCAGCCTCCAATTCCTCGACCTTGTGTTTTGTCCTTTGAACCTTTTTTCTTGCCGAGATTAAAGCACTTTGCTGTGCCTTCGACATTTTTGAGGGATCTCTGGCACGCTTTTCAGCATACAGAATTGCAGCCGAAACACATTGCCTTGAAACACCGTATTTGTCAGCAATTTCTGATACGCTTAATCCTTTGGCCCGCAACTGTACATATGTAGCTTCGGTTGGTGACATCAAGGAAGTGTCAAGTGATCCATACCTATCCCAAAGGGTTGCTTGTTTATCAATCTCTTTTGCTTCCGTCTTCAAATGGTTTTGACAAGCTACGCAAATTCCTTTTGCCGATTTCGTAAACGCACCACATATAGAGCATGGTACCGCCGTGGCCATCGGATTTGCTAAACCGTGTTCGTAAGCATGACAGGTGTTTTGTGCCTGTGTGACCCATTCTAAATTTTCAACTGTATTGTTACGCGGGTTTCCATCTTTGTGGTTTACTTGAGGCAGATGTTTGGGGTTCGGAATAAATGCTGTTGCAACAAGGCGGTGAACATATGCATGATACTGTTTTCCATTTTCACTATAACTGACGGTAGCATAGCGCATTCCTTTTCCTGTGTAGCTTTGTTTTGCAGGTTCCGAAACACCGTTGCTAATTCGATTCACGGTGCCATCTTCAAAAACCTCGAATCGTCCTGCAAGAACCATACGGGAACGCATTATTAATCACCTCATCATTTCATCTACTGTTTTGCCGAAATAAGCGGCAACGGCGTGGGCATGTTCAAGTAGTGGACGTTTCCCTGCTCTCCAATTCCGCACAGTAGTACAGTGGACACCGATTTCTTTAGATAATCTGTAGTTAGTGACACCACGTTCCTTTTGCAACTTCACCAAATTTTCAGAAAAAGACAAAAAATACACCCCCTTACTATTGACAATATTAGATTATGATGATAGTCTAATATCGTAGATTATTAGAGCAAAAAATACAAAACCTTTTTGCGCAAGGCCATCCAATTTGATTGCGCTTTTGTTTCTTTACATGCTCTAGTATAGTCTAATTAATTCTAATTGTCAAGCGTTATTAGATTAAATTAGAATAATAAATAAAGGGCGGTTTTTATGAGTTTTGCACAACGACTATCAGAGCTAATGGCCTCTCGGACGTTAACTAACTATCAGCTTGCGAAAGATTTAGACATACACCCAACAACTGTTGCAAATTGGCTCGCAGGGAAAGCCCCTCGAAAAAAGACACTTGCCTTACTGGCTGAATATTTCGGAGTATCCACCGATTATCTTCTTGGTAATGAGCAAAAAGAAAAGCCTGCCACTGATGGGCAGGCTATCAACGAAGAAGCTTTAAAGCTCGCATTGTTTGGAGGTAATACCGATGTAACCGATGCTATGTGGGAGGAGGCCAAAAACTACATTCAGTACATCAAAGAACGAGAAAAGAGGAAGCGCGAATAAAATGAAGACTTTATTTGGTTATGCCGACAAAAATAATATTCAAATTGAATATGGTCGACTTCCAGAAAATAAATCTATTTCATTTTCCATTACAGATGAAGATTATGTCATTATTGATTATTCCTTACTATTTAATCAAAAAGAAGAAGGGGTGCATTTAGCTCATGAGCTAGGACATTGCGCAACAGGTAGCTTTTATAACTTATATTCTCCGTTAGATATAAGAATGAAGCATGAGATCAGAGCGGATAAGCATCTTATTTCTGAGGAGGATTTGGATGCAGCAATAACCAATGGTTATACGGAAATATGGTCCTTAGCCGAATACTTTGATGTCACCGAAGATTTTATGAAAAAGGTGGTGTGCTGGTATACATACGGAAATTTAGATACGGAATTGTATTTTTGAGATAAAAAGTCGAAAATTTCGACTGAATTTGCAATGTGAGGTGATTATATGAACGAAAAGCAGTTTGAATTTTTACTATACCAATCAGCGGAAGAAGATATTTCAGTCAACGCGTTGATTAAAGACGATACGATATGGCTAACCCAGAAAGCTATGGCTGAGTTGTTTGATTGCAGTGCAGATAATATTTCCTTACATTTGAAAAACATTTTTGCAGACGGAGAATTAGATAAAGATTCAGTTACCGAGAAAATCTCGGCAACTGCCTCTGATGGAAAAAACTATCGCACTCAGTTTTATAATCTGGATGCTATCATCTCAGTAGGGTATCGAGTAAATTCCCGACGGGCTACAAACTTCCGTATCTGGGCAACAGGAATTTTGAAGGAGTACATGATTAAAGGCTTCGCCTTGGATGATATGCGTCTCAAGCAGGGGAAAGATGCGTTCGGAAAAGATTATTTCCGTGAATTATTGGAACGAGTTCGTTCCATTCGCGCCAGTGAACGTCGGATTTGGCAGCAAATAACCGATATATTCGCAGAGTGTAGTATCGACTATGACAAGAACGCCCAAATTACACATGAATTTTACGCTATGGTACAAAATAAATTTCACTATGCAATTACAGGTCGGACAGCGGCTGAAATCGTATTTACTTCTGCTGACAGGTCTAAGGAACATATGGGTTTAACGACTTGGAAAAATGCACCCGATGGCCGAATATTAAAATCGGATGTAAACGTTGCAAAAAATTATCTAAGTCAAAAACAAATCGCTCAGTTGGAGCGAACTGTATCCGGATATTTTGACTATATTGAAGATTTGATTGAAAGAGAAAATACGTTTACAATGGAAGAATTTTCCGAAAGTATTAATGAATTTCTTTCTTTCCGTAGATATGATATTTTGAAGGGCAAAGGGGAAATCTCAAATGCAGCGGCTACTAAAAAAGCACATGCAGAATATAAAGAATTTAATAAGACACAGAAAATCGTTTCTGACTTTGATCGTGAAATTAAACAGCTAAAAGCAAAAAATACATAAAAACCCGCCCTCCGGTATTGGCGTACCAGAGGGCGGCGAAGATAGATGCTTACCCTGAAGGGTATCACATAGCAACACTGTGATTATACCACCTTCAGGGCAGGCTTTGCAAGTCATACTTTGGAGGTGCTTTTTATGCCTAAAAAAAGAAAAGATGGGCGGTATCAAAAGAAGGTTACGCTATCGGCCGGGAAACAAAAGATTGTATACGGTAAAACGATTGCGGAGCTCAACCAGGCGGCGCTTGCTGTGCTTGAAGAGGACCGGCAGGGCTTAATCGTAGATGATAAAACCTTAGTGGGCGAATGGGCCAAAATATGGCTTGAGAAATACAAGGCTAATTTGAGGCCCAATACAAAGGCCATGTACAAAAACGCGTATAACACCCATATCATGGGGATGATTGGGGATATGCCGCTGCGCGAGGTTCGTCCGGTGCATGTCCGGGAGGTTATGGCCGGCGTGTCTGAGAAATCAGAGAGCTTACAGCATAAGGTTTTACTTACAATGCAGCAAATTTTTAATACAGCCAGGCAAAACGGCCTGATGATAAAGGATCCGACAGAGGGAATCAAAATCACGCCCCATACCAAGCCCGATAAAGCTAAATATCTGACAAAGGACCAGACCAAAAAGCTTCTGGCGGCCTGCGATGATCCCAAGGCCCTGGCTTTTGTCGCGCTGTGCTTATACTGTGGCTTGCGCAGAGAAGAGGCGTTGGGGCTGCAATGGGGAGACATTGAGCCGGACAGCTTAACCGTAAATCGAGCGGTCGCTTTTATTGGAAATCAGCCGGACCCCTCTCAAGAGCTGAAAACAAAAGCAGCGCACAGAACCATACCGGTTCCGGCGCCGCTTCGTGAAATATTAGGTAAAACTCCCAGGAGGGGGCTATATGTAATTACTGAGACTGACGGCGGTGCAATGACAAAAATTGCGTTTCGCCGTCTATGGGAAAGGGTTGAACGCAGGGTGGATTTTCCCGTACATCCGCATATGCTGCGTCATACATATTCGACTACTTTATATCATGCGGGCGTTGACCTCCGTACAGCCCAATATCTTTTGGGCCATTCCTCCATACAGATGACGGCGGAAATATACACCCATTTGGAACGTGGGGATGGACTGAAGGCCGCCGGGAGAATTGAAAGGTACTTTTTGGAGGAGCAGCCGTCAAAAACCAGTTGACTACCTTTTGACTACCACGGCCCAAAATAGTAAGTTTTTAAAAATCGCATGAAATAGCCGTTTATGCTGACGCGGACAAACCCAAAAACGCCAAAAATTTGAGTGTTAAGCAAGGGAAGCGAATTGTCCGCGGGCAATCGGCTTCCCTTATTTTGTTTCATAAGCGGCACGGCTTCGGGCCGGGGAGTTTTTGTTTGTTCCCCTATATGCCGCTCTGGCGATGACGGGGATACAGATGTTGTATCATTGTATGGCTGCTTCTTGGAGCAAACGAAGCAATAAAACAGATAAAACAGGGGACGTGGCTTCCTGTGAGGAAGGTGTGCGGGGAAAGCGTCCCCCCGAGGAGAAGCCTTCCGTCAACAAGCCAGTGGTGAATTGTCGTTATTCCGGGCGTATTTACGCCTGAAATAGGGGAGGGGCAACCGTGTAAATGCGGTTTGCGGGGAGAAGCGCGAGGGAAAATAGCGGAAAATCCAGGTTCCCCGCTTTATTTTTTAAGGCGGATGTGCTATATTAATAAATAATTGGTTACAAAATGGGGAGGCCGCGGCTGGCGGCGAGTAAAATAAAGATCATTTTTGGAGATGAAAAAGGGATGGGAAAAAAAGTTATATTGACAGCCGACAGCACCTGTGATTTGGGAGAGGACCTGAAGGAGCGTTATCAGGTTCATTATTATCCCTACCACATTATTCTGGGGGAAAAGCAGTACACCGACAGCGTGGATATTGTGCCGGACGACCTGTATGCCGCCTGGCGGGAGCGGAGGCTGCTGCCGAAAACGGCGGCAATCGGGGCAGGGGAGTACTATCAGTTTTTTAAGCCCTGGGTGGACGAGGGCTACGAGGTGGTTCACCTCAATTTGGGATCGGCACTCTCGTCCGCACACCAGAACTGTGTGGCGGCTGCCTCGGAGCTGGGGCATGTCTACCCGGTAGACTCCTGCAACCTGTCCACGGGCACGGGGCTGCTTGTCATTCAGGCTGGCGAGCGTATTCGTGCAGGCATGTCGGGCGCGGAGGTTCAAAGGGAGCTGCAGGCGCTTGTCCAGCGTTCCCATGCGAGCTTTATTCTGGACACGCTGGAATTTATGCATGCCGGCGGGCGCTGTTCGTCCATTGTGGCCTTGGGGGCAAACCTGCTGCATTTAAAGCCCTGCATTCAGGTGGACAACAAAAACCACGGCGCTATGAGCGTGGGTAAAAAGTACCGCGGCGCGTTGGAAAAGGTCCTGCCGCAGTACACGGCGGATGTGCTGGGGGCGTATGGCGAGCTGGATTTGGACCATGTGTTTATCACCCATTCGGGGATTTCACAGGAGCGCATCGACCTGGTGGCAAAGGAGGTCAAGAAGCTGGCGTCGTTTAAAGAAATTCATGTGACGCGCGCAAGCTGTACGATTTCAGCCCACTGCGGGCCCAATACGCTGGGGGTTCTGTTCATGACCAGGGCCTGATGGATTGGCGATGGATTTCACGGATGTGGGTTGCTTGCGGAGAAAGGAAGAGTTGACATGCGTAAAAAAAAGAAGCCGTCCGGCTCCGTGGGTATGGGAAGCGTCTCCGGCCCGGCGGTGAAGAAGAAAAAAGCGGACGGGCGCACCCTGTTTGTGCGGATTGTGGCGTTTGCGGTGGCACTGTTGATGATTGGTTCGGTGGTTTTAGCCGCGCTGATGATGTAAATCGGAACCGGCGGGCTTTCGGGAAATCATGACGGCCAGGGCTGTCCGCCGGCGGAATAGAACGAGCCATCAGGGGATAAACTACCCCTGAGGTGATAAAAATGGCCAAGCGAGGGATGAAACGCCCGGGGCCGTCACAGCAGCCGCACGACCGCGTTTCAACGGTTCCGGAAGCCCAGGGGAGGAGCAAGCGCGAAAAAGCGCCCGCAAGCCCAATTATTGCGGGGGCCGCGCCTCCAGGGCGGGAGGTTTGCCACACAGTTCCCCACACCGTCCGGCATGGCGGTGAAAAACCGATTTCAGCTGCTTACCCGGTTATTGATAACGACCTGGCGCGGGATAATGTGGAAAACCATATTCCCGCAGCCGACCTGCAGGATCTGTAAGCGCTGCGGCAAAAGCAGCCGGAACAGGAAACAGCAAGGCCCGCTCCGAATGAAGGAGCGGGCCTTTTATGGCGCTTGTTGCATTAGCCGCGGCTGCCCGCGAAGTAGAACATGGCCAGGGCGCCGTTTCCGGTGTGGGTGCCGATGACCGGGCCAAGGTTGTTGACGACGATGTCCCTGAATTTGCAGTGGCTTTTTACCTGCTTAATGACGTATTTGGCATCCTCGGGAACATTGGCGTGAACGAGGAACAGCGTCTGCTTTTCCGGCTCCTGCACGGTGCGGGCCAAACGGCTGACCAGGTTATCGAGCGACTGCTTGCGCCCGCGCACCTTTTCGCGCGGTACCAGGTGGCCTTCGTCGGTAATTTGCAGAATCGGTTTGATGCCGAGTACGGTCCCCATCAGGGCGGCGGCGCTGGAAACGCGTCCGCCGCGTTTGAGGTGGTTGAGGTCGTCTACCGTGAACCACATGGATACCTTGAATTTATGAATATTGACCCAATCGGCTGCCTCGTCTATGCGCGCGCCGGCCTGGCGCTTCAGTGCCGCGTAATAGACCAGCAGACCCTGCGCCAACGTGGCGGTGAGCGTGTCAACCGTAACGATTTTGCGCTGCGGATATTTGGCCCGAAGCTCGGCTGCGGCCTCCAAGGCCCGCGCGTGCGTGCCGGAAAGCGCGGAAGAAAAACCAATCAGCAGCACGTCCATGCCTTGCTCCAGCCAGGGTTCAAAGGCCTCGATAAAGGTGATGGTGTTCACCTGGTTGGTCTTGGACATTTCTCCGCCGGCAAGCCGGCCGTAAAATTCCTCGCTGGACATCTCGCGCGCATCTGGATAATCGTGATATACATGATCTCCGAAAATAAATTCCATCGGGATGACCTCGATCTCCAGCTTTTTTACCAGCTCATCGGGCAGGTCCGCGGTGGATTCGGTGATAATCTTATAATCTGCCATTCATTCTACCCCTTCAAATCAATGAGTTTTTTTGGCGCCTGCCTCAGTTCTTGCTTTTGCCCAGGAAGAACAGCGCAACCGTGCCGGGGCCCGAATGGGAGCCGATGACCGGCCCGATATAGTTGATAACAATGTCCTGAACCTGGAATTTTTCGCGGACCTGCTGGGCGACATACCCGGCATCCTCCAGGCAGTCCCCGTGGCTGATAAACACAACCTGGTCCTGCGGGTTTTCTACCGTGGCTGCCATGTGCTTTACCAGCGCATCGAGCGACTGGCGGCGCCCGCGAACCTTCTCCATGGGGATCAGGTGGCCCTCGTCGTCCACGTGCAGCACGGGCTTTATGCCCAGCATAGTGCCGAACAGGGCGGCAGCGCCGGAGACGCGCCCGCCGCGTTTGAGGTGGTTGAGGTCGTCCACCGTAAACCAGTGCGCCATGCGGTTGCGGTTTTCCTCCACCCACTTGGCGACCTCCTCAATGGCGGCGCCCTGCTTCTGAAGCTGCGCGGCGTGGTAGACCAGCAGGCCCTCGCCCATGGACGCCGCCAGCGTGTCCACCACCAGGATCTTGCGGCCGGGGTACTTGCTTTTCAGCTCCTCCACAGTCAGCCGTGCGCCGTTATATGTGCCGGAAAGCCCGGAGGAAAAAGCCAGGTAAATCAAATCCATGCCTTCCTTGAGGAAGGGCTCGAAGGTTTCCTGAAAGGTGACGGAGTTAATTTGGTCTGTTTTGGCGCTCTGCCCTTCGCGCAGCAGCCGGTAAAACTCTTTATTGGAAATATCGCGTTCATCCGGATAATTGCGGTACAGCTTATTGCCCATGGTAAAGGTCATGGGAATGACATAGACGCCGAGCTGCTCAATCAGCTCCGGGGAAAGGTCGGTGTTGGAATCGGTAATAATTTTGTATGGATTCATGATAGCGGGCTCCTTTTCAGATTTTATCCTTTTGGCGGGCCGTACCCGGGCAGCCGCCTGCGTCAATCGCCTGCACGTCTCTGCACATCAAAGGTTTGAATATAAAATTATTATAGCTTTTTTTTCAGGCGCTGTCCACAGGTTCTGCAAAAAATCAGCGCCAGGGCTGCTGCCGGTGCAAACGCATAAAAACAGGGCCGGGCGTTTGTGGTAAAACGTCCGGCCCTTGCGTTAAGCGGTCAGGCTATTCGGCTGCTGTGCCTTTAGGCTGTTAGTTAATAAGCGTTAAGCCCGTCAGCCCAGCCGTCAGCCTTCTATGGAGATGTGGCTTGCAAGCTTTTTTTGCTCGCTCTTCTTAGGGATGGACAGCTTCAAAATGCCATCCTCATATTTTGCGTGGACATCCTCCTCGCGCACGCTGTCGCCGACATAAAAGCTTCTGCTCATGCTGCCCGCGTAGCGCTCGCGGCGGATGTAATTGCCGTCCTTGTCCTGCTTATCCTTATCCAGGCTCTTGGAGGCGGAGACGGTCAGGTAGCCGTCCTTCAGCTGGGCGCTGATTTCATCCTTCTTAAAGCCGGGCAGGTCAATATCGACTTCATAGCCGCTTTCGGTTTCACGCACATCCGTCTTCATCAAATTTTTTTCGTGCTTGCCATACAGCGGGCTGTGGCTGCCGAAAAAGCGTTTGTCAAACGGGAAATCCAATGCATCGTCAAATAAGCTTTCTCCAAAAACACTAGGTAACATCATCATAAGTCCTGTCTCCTTTCAAGTGACATCTGTGTGACCTTTGTTGATTGTAGCACTGTCGGAGAAATCCGAGGTGTTGCGATCTTGCCGAACAAAGGGGAGGTACACATCCTATTCTGTTTCTCCTTTTCCTTTGTTCTGTTTTTATTATAGCACCGTTTTTAGCACTGTCAATAGTAGAGTGCTAAAATTAATATTTTTTTAATAATTTTTTCGCATGGCAAAGCCGTTTTCTGATTTTAAAAGGCTTTATAAAAACGCTTTTGCGCGCAAAAAAGCGGCTTCCGCAACAACCGTGGAAGCCGCTTTGCTTGTTAAGTTATCCGCCTGGCCGTAAGTGCTCAATAACCTGCCTACGAAAAGCAGGTGGGTGCCCTCCCTGCGGGTTCTCGCTCCCTTCTTCCGGCCAAAGGCCGGGAGGTCTGCAGTCCGCCGCCGGAGCCCGGGCTCCCAATTTAAAATTGTAGGGTTATTTGTGCACACATTCGCGCACCAGGCAGAAGGCTACATCCTTTTAAAACCCGCTCCGCGGCCCCGCACACTGCGCTTTCACGCGGTCAGGTTTTTAGGGCTTTGGGGGCGGTTAATATTATTCCCCGTCCTCCGGCAGTTCATCCTCTTCGTCGTACAATTCCTCAAAACGCCGCTCAAACTCCGCCGCCAGGCGGTCCAGCAGCGCCTCGTCCTCAACCTCGGCCAATTGCTCCTCGCCGTTCTCGTCGATGACCTCAAAAATATAGTAGGTGCCGTCGGCCTGGAGCTGCTCCTGCGGGTCGTCAAAGGTGGGGAGCAGCGCGTAAAAGCAGCCCTCGTCGTTGTCAATTACGTCCAGGACCTCAAACTCGTGCTGTTCGCCCTCCTCATCGACTAAGGTGAGCAGGTCCGTTCCAAACTCATCATTCATGGCCGTCATCTCCTTTTCATGCTATTCACCGCGCGGGGGTTTGGCGGGTGGCGTTCCACCGGTTGAAAAACGACAGCGCAGCTCATGGTTTTATTTTTTGTTTTAACAGGCTTTGTTCAATGGACTTTGTGTTTATTGTACCTTTCCGGAGCCGTGAAGTCAACTAAAAAATCCAATAAGTAAATATATCCATAAATAAAATAAAATATTCAAAAAATCTATTGACAAAATCTTGAGCCGCCGCTATAATAGAATCACAAAGACAGTGAGGGTTTAAAAGGAACAGCCGTAACGAGAAAGCGGCCGGAAGAAAAACCGCATTGTTGTTTTCAGTGGAGAAAGGGGTGAGTCCAATGGGCCAGGAACCACAGCAGCTGAAGACGGGTGTACGTTTGTTGGGCGTCATCCGTCTAAGCGCTGCATAAGAACAGGTCGATTTTGAGAAGAAAGGATTGGTAGATCGTTACGCCTCAAAGTCATAATTTTATGAGGAATGAGCGCGCCGGCGTTTCTTGGCTGAACGGCTATTAAAGGTTAAGAGCCGCTTTCTTAAAAGTGAAGCCCATGCGGGGCAAAATGAGTTGAGCTTTTGAAATAGCAGAATAAGCGTGAAGAAATGCCAGACGCCGTAAGGTGAAGTCCAATGTATTTGTTTTGAGAGGCCCGGGGCTTGAAGCCGGGCATATAAGATAGATATAAAGCCTTTCCTCCGCGCAGGGGATCCGTTGTATTTTGTAACCATAAAGTACGGTGGTTGCCCTTGGAATGCGGAGATCATGTAAGACCGATTAATAATCCAACTGAGGGCCGCCGCGGTAGCGTTTACCGCGGCGGCTTTTATTCGCAGGCATTCCGGGACCGCCGGGGGTGGGAAAGCGTGAATATTTTGCAAAACAAGAGCGGGGAATGAAGGCGGGACCCCGGTCGCCTAAAGACCACGGCCGGTTATGAATGCCCCGGCCAGCGGGCCAACCGGTTGGACTGGGGTAGAATGAGCTTCTATCCTGCAAAAAAATCCGTTGCGGCTGGCTGAGCATCCCATCTTTACATTTATCGCTTTTTGGGTTATACTAAGCTTAATCGCATGGAACAGAAGAAGTACTCCGTCCGCCGTGCAAGCAGAGAATGGGTGCCGCCGGCTGAAAGCGCCCTTTGTACCGGGCGGGGGAAATGCATCTGGGAGCGGGCTGGGGGAACGCCTACAGCGGGCGTCCGGTAAAGCGGGCGGCGCGGCTATTATCCTGGCACGGCGGGCGCCGTTATCTGCCTGAATGAGTGATAAAGCGGAGTGGAACCGCGGTTTAAGGCCGCCTCCGTCCCTGTTTGGGGACTGGATGGCGGCCTTTTAATATGTCCGCGGGAACGAAGGCGGAACCCTTTGCCGGGCTGATTCATAGGATAGAGGCGGGGCTTCCGCGCCGCACGAAACATACCGGTTTTACGGCCTTTTCGGCCCTATATAGAGTGGCGGGGAATTTTCTTCGTCAAATGGGAATTTTATAGTTTATAGATAAGTGGGTGAAAATTTTGTTTGCCAAGCTCAAGGAAGAGTTGGATTCAATTATGGAGCGCGACCCCGCGGCCCGGAACCGTTGGGAGGTCTATTTCCTCTATTCCGGCTTCAAGGCTGTGCGCGCATACCGCAAGGCCCATTGGTTTTACGTCCGCGGCCATAAGTTTATCGCCCGGTGGCTCAGCCAGCGGGCCCGGCATAAGACCGGCATAGAAATTCATCCCGGCGCTACCATTGGCAGGGGGCTGTTCATTGACCACGGTATGGGCGTGGTGATCGGTGAGACGGCGGAGATTGGCGACAACTGCACGCTGTACCAGGGGGTGACCCTGGGCGGTACGGGCAAGGACCACGGCAAACGCCACCCCACCCTGGGGGACAACGTGCTCATCGGCTCGGGCGCCAAGGTGCTCGGCCCCTTCCGGGTCGGAGACAACGCCCGTGTTGCCGCCGGGGCCGTTGTGCTTAACGAGGTGCCCGCCAACGCGACCGCTGTGGGCGTACCGGCTAAGATCGTACGCCTCAACGGCGAGCGGACCGGCTACCTGGACCAGATCCATGTCAGCGACCCGACCGCGCAGGAGCTCTGCGCCTTGCGCCGCGAGTACCTGCTGCTTGCCAAGCGCCTCGGCGAAAGCAGCGTTTTCCCCTGTGATGAAGAGCTGGACGCGAAGGAACCCCCGACCTCTGAGTAAAGGCGGGCGGACCACAGCGCCCTCTTTTGAAATAGCCGAAATCATCAAGTAAAGGAGCAGACGAGATGAAAATTTACAACACCCTGACTCGCCAAAAAGAAGAATTTAAGCCCATTGTGCCCGGAGAAGCCCATATTTACGCCTGCGGCCCCACGGTTTACAACTATATCCATATCGGCAACGCCCGGCCCATTTGTGTGTTCGACGTCCTTCGCCGTTACCTGGAGTACCGGGGCCTGCGCGTTACCTATGTGCAGAATTTTACAGACATCGACGACAAGATCATCCGAAAGGCCAACGAGGAGGGCAGCGATTACCTCACGGTTTCCCGGCGTTATATCGAGGAGTACAAGACCGACGCCGCGGGCCTGAACGTGCGCCCGGCGACGATTCACCCGCTGGCGACGGAAAATATGGATGAAATTATCCATATTATTTCCGATCTGGAGCAGAAGGGCTTTGCCTATGCGGCGGAGAACGGCGACGTCTATTTCCGCGCCATGAAAGACCCGGGTTACGGCAAGCTTTCCCACCAGCCGCTTGAGGACCTGCAAGCCGGGGCGCGTATTGCGACCGGCGAAATCAAGGAGGACCCCATGGACTTCGCCCTGTGGAAGGCTTCTAAGCCCGGCGAGCCGAGCTGGCGCTCCCCCTGGGGCGAGGGCCGTCCCGGCTGGCATATCGAGTGCTCCGCTATGGCCCGGCGCTATTTGGGCGAGACCATTGACATCCACTGCGGCGGCCAGGACTTGATTTTCCCCCACCATGAAAATGAGATTGCCCAGAGCGAGTGCTGCAACGGCGTGCCGTTTGCCCATTACTGGATGCATAACGGTTACATCAATGTCGATAACCGCAAGATGAGCAAGAGCCTCGGCAATTTCTTTACCGTGCGCGAGGTGGCGAAGGAATACGGCTATGAGCCTATCCGCTACCTGATGGTGGCCTCGCATTACCGCAGCCCCATTAATTACAGCGTTGGTATTATCGAGCAGTGCCGGGCCGCGCTGGAACGCCTGTACAACTGCCGGGATAATCTTCGTTTCCTGCTGCAAAGCGCCGAACGCAGCGCGGCCGGGCAGCTGAAGGAGGATGAGCAGGCCGTCCGCACCCGGCTGGAGGGTTACCGCGCCGCCTTTACGAAGGCGCTTGACGACGACCTCAATACTGCCGACGCGCTTTCGGCGTTGTTTGAGCTGGCGCGGGACCTGAACAGCACCCTTACGCCCGCGGGTAAGCCCAGCTATGAGCTGTGCGAGTTTGCCCTGGGCCTGTACATGGAGCTGGCCGGCGTTTTGGGCCTGCTGTACAACGACGGCGAAAAGGCCCTTGGCGAGGACCTTGCCGGGGAGATTGAGGCGTTGATTGCCCAGCGGGCCGAAGCACGGAAAAACAAGGATTGGGCGACGGCGGACCGCATTCGAGACGAGCTGAAGGCGCGCCGTGTCGTGCTGGAGGACACCCCCGCGGGCGTCAAATGGAAAATAGAGGGCTGAGCGCCCGGCGCCCCCGAAATAATTTCCCCGGAAAGGAAGCACGGTTATTAATGGCTAAGGAAATAAAAACGAATGTGATGCGGATTTTGGACCGGGAAAAGCGCCCGTATCAATGCTATTTTTACGAACACGGCGATGAGGCCGTGGATGGCATCAGCGTGGCGCAGCGGCTGGGGCAAAACCCGGACCAGGTTTTCAAAACGCTGGTCACAAAAGGCGCCAGCAAGCGTTATTACGTCTTTGTCATCCCGGTGGCGAAGGAGCTTGACCTCAAAGCGGCGGCGCGGGCCGTGGGGGAAAAGAGCGTAGCCATGCTGCCGGTGAAGGAGCTGACGCCTCTGACAGGCTATGTGCGGGGCGGCTGTTCCCCCATTGGCATGAAAAAGCAGTTTGCCACCGTGGTAGACGAGAGCAGCGCGGCCTTTTCCACTATTATTTTCAGCGGCGGCAAAATCGGCGTGCAGGTGGAGCTTGCCCCCGCGGATCTGCTGGCGCTGACCGGCGCGAAGACCGCCCCGGTTACGGAGGCATAGGCGTTTTACGGCGCCCCGTGCCGCACGGCTGGCTTTACCCGGAAAGATGGAAAGAGAGGAAGCAGCACATGAATCAAAAGATAAAAACAGACGGTGTTCTCTTTGACCTGGACGGAACGCTCTGGGATGCCTCCGTACCGGTTGCCGCCGGATTCCAGCAGGCGATTGACGGGCACCCGGAGGTCAAGGAGGCCATGACGCCGGAGATCATGCGGGCAAATATGGGCCGCCTGCTCGATGAAATTCTTCACCATACCTACCCGTACCTGACAGAGGAGCAGGTGCAGTCCGTGCTGAAGGATTACCTGGCGCTGGGGTGCGGCTATATTGCCGAGGCGGGCGGACGCCTCTTCGACGGCCTGGAGGCGACGCTGAAGACACTTTCGGCACGGTTCCCCCTTTTTATTGTCAGCAACTGCCAAGCCGGCTATATCGAGGCCTTTTTCCAGGCGCACGGCCTGCAGCGCTATTTTAAGGACTATGAGCACCCCGGCCGCACCGGCAAACCGAAGGCAGAGAACAACCGCCTGCTGGTGGCCCGCAACCATTTGCAGCACCCGGTCTATGTCGGGGACACCATGGGCGACGCGAATGCCGCCCGTGAGGCCGGTATCCCCTTTATTTGGGCAAGCTATGGCTTTGGGGACGTGCCGCAGGCCCTCCGCGCGGCAAAGATTCAGTCGGTCACGGAGCTGGCCGGGCTGCTGGAGCCCGCCTGACCGCCGGTGTTTAACCGCCGGTGTTTGGACGCAGATGCCCGGATGGGGCGCGCTCTGCCAGCCGGGTCTTCAGCGCGCGGCGTACAAGCTCCAGGTCCGGGCTGCACAGCAGCGGCAGAAAATCAACCAGCTCCTCGGGTTTAAAATCCCACCAGCGGACCTGTAGCAGCAGCTCGATCAGCTCGTCGTCAAAGCGCTTTTTGAGAAAGCGCGCCGGGTTTCCGCCGGCGACACTGTAGGGCGCCACGTCCTTTACCACGACGGAGTAGGCCGCCACGATGGCTCCGTCGCCGATTTTTACCCCGGGCATGACCACGCATTCGCGCCCCAGCCATACATCGTTGCCAATGACGGTGTCGCCCTTAAAGGGCAGCTGAGCTATGTGCGGCGGCGTGTTTTCCTGCCAGGCGCCGCCGAAGACATTGAACGGGTAGGCGGTTACACTGCTGATGCGGTGGTTCGCGGGCCCCATGACGAATTGTGTGCCGCTGGCGATGGAGCAGAATTTTCCAATGATTAGGCGGTCGCCAAACTCGGGGTAATTAAAAAGCACGTTGTTCCTTTCAAAGCCGGTGGGGTCCGCCGGATCGTCATAATAGGTGTAGTCGCCAATCTGAATGTTCGGCGCTTTAACGACGTTTTTAATGAAGCAGGACGTGTGGTATTCGTTCGGGAAAATGGCATTGGGGTCTGGAATTACTGGCATGGGGGTTCCTCCTTAGCAATAAAAAATCAGTTTGCGGGCCGGCAGGCCTGTAAAAAACCGCCCAGCAGGCCATTTTGCGGTCTCTGCGAGGGCGGTCTTTTTTTGGTTTTGGAAGCTTTCCGGCCTTGGCGGGGCCGCGCCAGCGCGCCGTATATACAGGCGGTTATGGCTGCGGGTTTAGGGGGCCGGTTCAGGGCTGCTGCGGGGGCTGGGGGCTTTCCAGCGTCCAGATGCGCCGGTCCCGGCGAAAGGCCAGACAGGTCAGCACCCCGGCCAGGGCGAGCGCCAAAAACAGCATTGCCGCGCCAGCGCCCTTACCGGTACCGAACAGCGCGCTCAATAGCCCGTCTGCGGGCTGGGCGGCCATCAAGGGCTCAAATACTTCATCGACCAGGTAGCCGCCAAGCAGGTAGCCGAGCGGGATGGTAAAAAACTGAAGGGTGTTTCTGGCGGCGTAAACGCGCCCCTGCATGGCAATGGGAATAGAGCTGCGCAGCAGCACATCCATGTTTGCGCTCATGATCGGGATGCAGATCCAGCCCAATACCGCGCCCACACACCAGACGGGCACGCTCCTGCCAAGTGCCAGCAGCAGATTTTCCGTACTCATGGAGAGCAGGAGTGTGTTGCAAATGACACGCACACGGCTTTTGGGCGCAGGCAGCACAGCGGCAAGGATGCTGCCTGCCAGCGTAGCCAGGCCGGTGGCTGTGTTGACAATGCCGAGCGCAGTGGAACCGCCGTCCTCTTTAGAAATCAGCATGGCGGGAAATGCGGCGTTATAGACGGAGGCCGTCAGATTGATGGCGGCTAAAAACAGGATTAAATCCAGAATCCCCCGGTTGTGCCGCAGGTAGGAGAGCCCGCTTTTTGCCGACTGTAAAACCGTTTCCCGCTGCCGCCCGTCCTTCGGCAGCGCGGGGATTTTTACAAAAAACAGCAGGGTGGCAAAGGCCACTGTAAAGGTAAACAGGTCAAAGGCAATCACGGCTTGAATATCGGTAAAGGCCAGCAGAGCGGTGGCGAGCACGGGCGTGAGCACCGTGACCAGAGCGTTGGAAAAGGACCGCAGGCCGCTGGCGCGCTGATAATACTTTTTAGGCGTCAGCAGGCTGGTTGCCACGTCTGCCGCCGGCTGCTGTACGGTGTTCATCAGCCCGTTTAGGGCGTTTAAGCAATATAGGTGCCAAATTTCCAGCCGCCCGGCCAGCAACAGCAGCAGTACGGCGGCTGTGCAAAGCGCCGCGAAGCTGTCGCTTACCAGCATGGTTGCCTTTTTGCTCCATTTGTCGCTCAGTGCGCCGGCGAAAATACTCATAACCACATACGGCGCATAGGAGCAGACGGACAGCAGCGCCGTAGTCAGCGCGGAGCCCTCCTGCTGGTAGGACCACACAATCAGCGCGAAATTAGTCATAGAGCTGCCCAGTGCGGAGAATGACTGTGTGAGCCATAAGATTAAAAATCCGCGCAGCTCGCTAAGGGTTTTAAAAAGAATGCTCATCTTGACTTTGCTCCTTAATTTCAGAAATCATCTTCCATTAATCTGCAAAGCCCATTCGGACGAATTTCAGCGGCTGTCCGCCGCCGGGACTCCATGCAAGCTCGCCCGGTTTAGACTTTGCATGGAGCCAAAGCAATACAAAGTATCATGGCAATCCTCCTTAAGGCCGGGCCTATACCCGCCAATGCGCCCCACAGGCTTGGCAGATGGCGTAGGCCCGGGTTTTGGACTTTCTGCCGCGCAGCAGCAGGAACAGGGCAATCCAGCCGATGACGGGGACAAATAACAGGATGATGTACAGTAAAACCGTTAAACAGCTGCGCTTTTTTATTTCCGGCACAGCCTGTACCTGTACATACGCACTGCCGCATTTGGGACATTTCATTTTTTTGACCTCCTTACGCATCAGGCCCTTCGGGCGGCAAACGATGCAGTGGTAAGATGGGCGCGCGGGGGGCCGGGAGCCTTGCGGACAAGGGCCGTCCCGGCAGAGCGGATTATCCCTATCATAAGCTTTCAGGCGCGCTTTTGTCAAGCATGCCTGAAAAACCGGCGTCCATGCCTTGGGCCGGGAGTAGGGAACATGCCCGGCTTTGTCAAATAACGCTGCTTTTTCTTGCAAAAAGCGCGCGGCGCGGTTACAATAACAGTACCGAAACACCAGAATAAAGGCGCGCTTTTGTCCCGGCAAGGCAGAATTTTAACGACCGCCCCTGCCGGGCGGGGCCACGGGGAAAATAAGGAAAGAGGAGGACGCTGTTATGTACCCACAGCATGAGCGGGCTACGCAAAATCTGGTCGCCCTGTTCAAAGAAGACCCGGAGGTTTTGGCGGTGATTCTTGCCGGTTCCCTGGCTAAGGGGCTGGAACGGCCGGATTCGGACGTCGATGCAATTATCGCTGTTACAGAGGAAAAATACCGCCGCCTGCAAATGGAGGGGCGGACCTCGGAATGTATTGAGGAAGGCTGCGGTTACGAGGGCGGCTATTTTGACCTGAAATATTATACAAAGGATTACCTGCTAGCCGCCGCAGCGCACGGCAGCGAGCCTACCCGCTACGCGTTTACCGGCTCGTACTGCCTGTTTTCCCGAGACGCGGAGCTGCCGGAGATTGTCGCGCGTATCCCGGTTTTTCAGAAAGCGGAGAAGGAGGAGAAGATGCTGTCGTTTTACGCGGCGCTCCTCCTCTACAGCGGTTATTTCTGGGATTGCTCCAAGCGGGAAAACCGCTATCTGCAAGTGAAATCGGCGGCTATGACCGTATTGTACGGGCTGCGCCTGGTGCTGGAGGATGCCGGCGCGCTGTTTCCGTGCCAGAAAAACCTGATGAAGGCTGTCGATGCCCTGCCGGCGGAAAAGAAGCCGGCGGGAATTGTAGAAAAGGCGAACCGTTTTCTGGAGCTGATGACCGACGAGGCCAAGGAGGATTTCGTCCGGAGCGTGCTGGGCTTTATTGCCTACAAGCCGCCCCAAAACCTGAATACCCCGCTTTCGCGCTTTATCCGCGACCATGAGGAGTGGTGGTATGACCCGCGCCCGTTTATTGAGGAATGGTAAGAGGAACGCGCATTCCGCACGGGGCCGGGCAGGCCCTCGGTGCAGTGCGGCGGCGCTTTCTTGTTTTTTTATCCGCCCCGTGGGGCGGGGAACATCATTTTGCGGTGAGGACGCGGTAAATATCGCCCTTTTTCAGCCCGGTCAGGGCCGCCGCCTGCTTGGCGGCCTCGCTGGCGGATAAGCCCTCGGCCAAAAATCCGCGCGCAAGCTCCTGGGCCTGATCCGGCGTATATTCCGACTGCCTACCCTCGGCGCCTGCAAGAACAAGGACGAACTCTCCGCGCGGCGGCGTCTCGGAAAAATGCCGGACCGCGCCGGAAAGCGTGGTGCGCAGTGCCTCCTCGTGAACTTTGGTCAGCTCGCGCACAATGGCGATGCGGCGGTCGCCGAAGACCTCCAGCATATCCGCGAGCGTCGCCAGCAGCTTATGCGGCGCCTCATAAAACACCATGGTCCGCGGTTCCTCCCGGAGCCCGGACAGGTGTTCCCGCCGGTTTTTCTTGTTTACGCTTAAAAAACCCTCAAAGCTAAAGCGGCCCGTCGGCAGCCCGGACACCGCCAGCGCCGAGACAGCCGCGCTGGGGCCCGGCACCACGAAGATGGGCAGGCCCCGCTCGGCCGCCTGCGCCACCAGCAGCTCGCCCGGGTCGGAGATGGCGGGCATGCCCGCGTCCGTTACCAGGGCGCAGGTTTCTCCGGCCTCGATGCGGCTGCAAATCAGGCCGCCCCGTTCCAGCTTGTTATGTTCAAAATAGCTCACCATAGGCTTGTGAATGCCAAAGTGGTTTAAAAGCTTGAGCGTTACCCGGGTATCCTCCGCGGCGATAAAATCGCATTGCTGCAGCGCCTCCAGCGCGCGGGGGGAAAAATCGCCCAGGTTCCCAATCGGCGTGCCGACTACCAGCAGGCAGCCGGTGCGCTTTGCCGGATGTGCATCGGGAGCGCGGCCCCCGTTTTCGAGATTGCTCATGCTTCATGCCCCTCCTTATAATCTCCGTAAATGGCCCGCATCTCTGCGGAAAGCCGCCCCGTTTTTTCACCCGGCTCCTCGACAAAGAGCACGGGCTCCACCGTCAGGCCCGGCCTGCCGCCGCGAACCGCCTGCAGCAGAAAGAGAAAGGGGGGCTTTCCCGGGCGCTGCTGTACCAGCCGCAGGCGTTTGGGCTCCATGCCGTGGCGCTGTACGGTTGCACAGGCCTCTGCCAGGCGTTCCGGGCGCAGGCAAAAGCAGAAACGCCCGCCCCAGCGCAGCAGGCGTTCAGCCGCAGCGGCTACATCGTCAAAGGCACACAGGCATTCATGGCGGGCGGCGGCCTGGGCTTGCGCGCTGCTGGTTGAGCCGTTTCCCAGCACGGAATAGGGCGGGTTGCACGACACCAGGTGGAAGGCGCCGGCCTCATCAGGCCGCAGCTTTTCACGCAGGCCGGGCCAATCCGTCAGGTCCTGCTGCAGGATGGTTACCAGCCCGTCAAGCCGGTTGTGCAGCACGCTTGCCCTCGCCAGCTCCACGGCCTCCGGCTGAACCTCCACACCGTAAATGCGGCCCGGCTTGCCCCGTGTGGCCCACAGCAGGGGGATGGCGCCGCAGCCGGTGCCGAGGTCGGCGCAGAGCGCGCCCGGCCCAGGCAGGGAAAAATGCGCCAGCAGCACCGTGTCGGTGCAGAAGCGATGCGCTGCCGAGACCTGGATCTCCACCCCGCCGCCCAGGGGCTCCCAGGCCTGTTTTTTTTCGCTGTTCTGCATGGCGTCCGCCGCCTCCTTTTCCGCTCTTGCCGCCGGAGCGGCCGGCGGCCCAATGATACTTTTATTAATATATCAGGTTCCGCTGTTTCTGTAAAGCGCCAATCCGCCCAGCATATGGGCTTGATTCGCGGGCCTGGCCGCATGTGGAAAATAAGCCCGCGGCCTCTGGCTGCCGCCGGAAAGAAAAAGAGCGGAGCGTCCAGCGACGCCCCGCTCTTTCTGGTTATGAATTAGTCCTGCTGAGGAGCGCCTACCGGGCAGGTAGCCGCGCAAGAGCCGCACTCCGTGCAGAGGCCCTCGTCGATTACGTACTTGCCGTCGCCCTCAGAGATTGCGTTGACCGGGCACTCTGCCGCGCATGCGCCGCAGGAAATGCAGTCGTCAGAAATTACATATGCCATGAGAAAACACCTCCAAATAAAATCTCTAAAAGAACTGTACATATTTATTCTACCATAAAACGCGTAAAATGCAAGGTGTAAGAGGCGGATTCCCATTATTTTTTCATTAAAAATAGGAATTTCCGGCAGTGGACAATCAATTTTTTTCCAGTTCCTTGAGCTGCTCCAGCTCGTTTTTATCCACGGCAACACGGCCCTGGCGCAGCACCTTTACCTGCCGGGCCTGGTAATTCTTTATTAGGCCGTCCGGGCCGTCCAGGCGTACCTGCAGCACGCCGGTCAGCAGGTTTTGAGAGATAACGGTGCCCCTGCCGTCCGGTGTTTGTACCAGTGAGTTGACGGACGGCGTGCTGCGCAGCAGGTCGGCGTAGGCCTCCTGTTCATATTTCAGGCAGCACATCAAACGCCCGCAGGTGCCCGAGATTTTTACCGGGTTGAGCGAGAGGTTTTGCTCCTTTGCCATTTTGATGGAGACGGGCTGGAACCCGCCTAAAAAGGTGGAGCAGCAGAACGGCCGCCCGCAGATGCCCAGGCCGCCCAGCATCTTGGCTTCATCGCGCACGCCGATCTGGCGCAGCTCAATGCGGGTGCGGAACACAGAGGCCAGGTCCTTGACAAGCTCACGAAAGTCCACCCGACCGTCTGCGGTGAAGTAAAACAGGATTTTGGAATTGTCAAAGGTATATTCCACCTCGACCAACTTCATGTCCAGCTTGTGGGCCTCAATTTTTTTGCAGCAGATGTCGAAGGCGGTTTTTTCCTTCTCCGCGTTTTCGCGCATCCTATCGAGATCCTCCGGCTTGGCAACACGAATCAGTTTTTTCAGCGGCTGCGCGATCTCCTCGGCAGGAACATCGCGGTTGACCACGGCGACCTCGCCGCATTCAACCCCGCGGGCGGTTTCGACAATAACTCGGTCGCCCTGTTGAAGCGTTTTACCGTCCGGATCAAAATAATAGATTTTACCAACGTTTTTAAAACGAACACCAATAATTTCGGCCATCAGTACCTCCTCGCACCCGGCCCGCCGGGGGCTGGGCTCATCTCTATTTATAGAAACCGGCGCCGGGCGCTGCCCGGGCGGCTTGATTTTCAAATTTATTTTCCCGCTGCCGCCCGCAGCTTGGAGCAAAGCGCCGTTACCAGCAGGGCCGCGTTGGCGTTCTGGCTCTGCCAGCGGACGGCCGCCTGGGCGGTTTCCAGCAGGGCCATAAGCCTGTCCCTGGAAAAGGACGAGGCCAGCCGGGCGGCGGCCTCCGGCTGGCCGGAAAGGCAGCCCGGCCCACCCGCGCGGCGGATGCCGGCGTCGCGGAAAAGCAGAATTAAATCGGCCAGCAGCAGGCGCAGGGTTTCCTTGTCGCGGACCAGCGGGGCCGTGCTAAACAGCAGCTCGCATTCACCCGGGGCGCACAGGCCGTCCACAACGGCATTGACCAGGGCGGCATCCGCATGAGCCTGCTGCGGGGCCTCCAGGGCCAGCAGCTGGGAGCGTGAACGGACGGTTGCCAGCAGGGCCGAGGCAGAGGGAACCGTAAGCAGGAAAAGCACGTTTTCCGGCGGTTCCTCCAGAATTTTCAGCAGGGCGTTCTGCGCCTGTTCCGACATGGTTTGCGCCTCCAGCAGCACATAGACCTTGCGGGGCGCTTCATTGGGCTTAATATAGGCATCGCTGCGGATAAAGCGAATGGCCTCCACATGAAAGGAGCGCGCGGCTGTGCCTCCGCCAGCGACATAAATATCGGGGTGGGAGGAGGCCAGCGCCTTCCGGCAGCCCGGGCAGCGCCCGCAGGGCTTCGGTTCCCCCGTGCAGACGGCGGCGCGGGCCAAAAAGAGGGCGGCCTCTGTTTTCTCCTGCCCGGCGCCGCCCTCCAGAATCAGCGCATGCGGAAACCGCCCTCCCTGCAAAAGCTGGGAAAGACGGTTTAGAACCTCTTTATTGATTGAGCTTTCCGCTTGATTCATAGATGCATCCAAAATATAGGTTCAGTCACCGGCGCGAAGCCGTCAGACCTTCTCGAAGCGGTCCACGCTGAGCACAAACACAGTTGCGCCGCCAACGGTAACCTCTACCGGGAAGGAGGTGTACATGCCCACGTCCATGGAGGTGGCGCTCGGCACCATCTGGGAACGGCGGCTGCTCTGCTTGGCGATGATGTCGATGACCTTGTCGACATTTTCATCCTCCGTACCGACAATAAAGGTGGTGTTGCCCGCCATGAGGAACCCGCCCGTGGTCGCCAGCTTGGTTACGGAAAACCCGCCCTTGGTCAAGGCCGCGGAAACCATCCCGCTGTCATCGTTACTCACAATCGCAAAAATCAGTTTCATAATATACCTCCCATTTTTTATTTACTTTACCGGCAAAGCATGGGTTATTCCATACTTACTCTTCCATGCCCTTATTTTAACACTTTTATTGTAAAAAAGCCATAGGATTTCAAAAACTCTGCCGCTTCCGGGGTAATTATTTCACCGGGCATTACCACGGGAATACCCGGCGGGCAAGGGCAGGCGGCCTCAGCGGCAATGCGGCCGGCTGCAAACGCAAGCGGAATTTCCTCGTGCGGCGCGAAGACCGCCGCCCGCAGGCGGAGCTTTGCGGGGGCAATCGCCGGGAAAGGTCCGCGCGCCGTGCCGCCTGTACGGCCCTGGGGTTCTCCGCGTTTTGCCGCAACCCTGGGCAGCGCTCGGGCTAGGCGGTCAAAGTCGGCGTCCGAGTTGAACGGGGTGGCAATAAAGACCACATAGGCGCCGTCCGCCATTTCGCACTCCACCCCCTCCGCGCGGAAGCGCTTGGCGGCCTCTTCCCCGGTAAAGCCGAGGGGGGAGGCATCCAGGGTCAGCCGGGTGGGGTCGCAGCGGCCCTGGGGAAAGCCGAAGCCCAGGGCCGCCGCCTGCTCACGCAGGGCCGCGACGCGGGCCTGAAGCACGGGATAGGCAAGGGCTGCATGCTCTTCCAGCCAGGCGCGCGCCCAGTCGAGCGAGGCCATGACCATGTAATTGGGGCTGGTGGAGGCAAACAGGCTCATGGCCTGCTTAGCGCCGCCGCAGTAGCGCTCGTCCGCAATGTTAAGCCAGGCCCCGCCGGTGAGCACCCCCAGTGTTTTATGGGCGCTGCAGGCGGTCATGGATGCCCCGAGCTGCAAGGGGTGCAGGCGCGGCTCCGTAAAGGCCAGATGGGCCCCGTGCGCGTTGTCAACCAGCAGGGGGATGCCGCGCCTTTTACATGCCTCAGCCAGGGCGGGAATATCCATCAGCTGCCCGTAATAGCTTGGGCTGGTCACATAGACAGCTCCCGCCTGCGGGGTTTGCTCCAGCTTTTTCAGTATGCCGGCGGTGGAGTTGGGGGCCCATACGGGCTCCAGGTCCAGCAGGGCCATGGCGTTGACCGCGCTCCGGTGGACGACGCGCCCGCAGACGGCCTGTCCGCCCTGCGGCAGCGCCAGCCGCAGCATAGCCTGAATACAGAGGCTGCAGCCGCCCGCGGAAATCAGGGTCCGCCGCGCGCCGAACAGCCGTGCAGCGGCAAGCTCCGCCTCCCGGATTGCACCCGAGGCCTCAAAGAGGCTGTCGGTGTCCGGCAGCTCGGTGAAGTCCAGGGCGTAGAGGCCGTCTGGCAGGGCAAGGGGGCTGTTTTTATGCCCCGGGGTGTGGAAGGAGGCGCGCTGTTTGGCGCGGTGCTCCTGCAGGGCTTGGTAAAGAGGGGCGTACATGGCGGCAGACTCCTTTCTGTTCAACCGGCGGCAGCCGAAGCCGCGGGGCAAGGCTGTATAAAGGGCGCCAATATAAACCGAACCCCGGTTTATATCTGGTTTCCGGTTTCTCTGAAGGTAAAGATACCGTCTCATAGCCGCAGTTTAGCGTGCCGGCGCTTGCGCGGCGTTCTTCGTCGGTTAACTTTATCGCGATTGAGTTTGTTCTATAGGTAAGCTGCGGTATATCCCATTTTTTGATTATACGGTTATTTGCGAAGAATATCAATTGAAATACGAATCCAATTCGTGTACCGGCAAATATTTTAGGAGAAAAATTAATCATATAAACTACATCGAGCTATTCATGAGGATCGGTATTCAGCAAATCCGGGCGTTTTTTATACGGCTGGAGGGGGAGAAGCGGCCCGCGATCTCACCAGGAACGACTCGGAAGCGCCCGGCCGCATAGAGGGGGTATCCGGATGAAAAGGATTTTGAAGCAATAGCCCTGCCTATTTATGGGTACAGCAGCGCAACCGAAGAGGTTTACATGGAAACCGGCTTGCAGGAGTGGATCCGCGGGAGGCGGCCTGCCGGATTACGGTGTAAGCGTTCCCTGTTCCGGATAGATTAAAACGGGCATATCGTCAAGATATGCCCGTTGCCGTTATTAAATGCCGTTGTTAAACGCCGTTATGAACGCTGTTGTCCGCTCTATCCTTCAGATGCGGCCTTTTTGCAGCGGTTTTGCAAAGCCCGGTTCCGGTTAATTGTCCCCGTAAATAAAATCGCGTATATTTTTAGAGCAGGCATCGAGGTCTGGAACCAGCACCGCCGCCGCCGAACCGCCGATCTGCACCCGCGCGGGCGTGTATTCCCCATCGGCGGGGATTCGGTTTTGCAGCAGCTCGTAGTTCATATAGGTTAGGGAGTTTGCCGCCAGGCTGAGAATCTCATTTTTATCCATGTTGGTATGGACGAGGTTGAGTGTGTTATATAAGACATTGTTGATGGTGCCGATGTCGGAATCCTTAAATTTATTGATGATGCTGCTGAATACGTTGCGCTGGCGCTCAGTCCGCTCAAAGTCATCGCCGATGGCCCGGATTCGGCTGTAATAACGGGCCTGCGCGCCGCTAAGGACATAGGTGCCCTCCGAAAGGTTCCGGCGCGGGTCGCCGGAATTTTCATTGACAAGCTGAGCCTCGGCCTGCGTCAGGGTGATTTCTACGCCGCCCATAGCGTCGATGATCTGGTTGAAGGCGTCAAAGTCGATGACCACCCAGCGGTCTACATCGATGCCGAAATTGGCCTCAACCGTGCGGACCAGCAGCGGAGCGCCGCCGGAGGAGTAAGCAGTATTCAGGCGGTTGGACTGGGTCTTCCCTGGAATGGCTACATACAGGTCGCGCATCAGGGAGGTGACCTTGAGCTCCTGGTTGCGTGTGTCAATAGAAACCAGCATCATGCTGTCGGTACGGCCCGGATCGTTGGGCTGGTAGTCGTCGACACCCATAATCAGCACATTGACGACCATGTCGTCGTGGTAAAGGCCGTTGACCAGCTTTACGCCGCTGCCCGACGGCATGGAGACGCCAGAGGCGCCGTCTGTACCGGAGTCGGCTGCGGTGCTGGCAAAAAGCTGGTTGCGGGAGGCGCCGTCGTCCACATATTGCACCCGCTGGAGCAGGACCTCCCCATAAATCAGGGTGATGCCGGCAACCAGCATCACCAGGCTGAGAAGAAGCACCGTGATATTAACAGCTAGTTTTTTGCGGCTTTTTCGCCGGTTGGGCGCGCCGCCTTTTCTTTGAACCTGCATGATTTTATCAACCCTTTTTTTATCGTCTTGGCCCGTTCGGCGAGCGCCTCCGGGCCCTGCCGCCGGTTTCATGAAAGCCCGGGGGCCTGCGCTCCGGGGCCTCAAAATTCTTTAAGATCCGCGCGCTTTCGCCAAAAACGCACTTGTACGAATAACTATACTACGGAAGAGGAATTGTAAAATTCCATATGAGAAATATAAGCCCTTCTACGCGATTTTTTACAAAACGTTCAAGCTTCCGCTAAAAACCGCCGGCGTTCGGGGCGGGCCTTACTCCTGCTCGTCGAGCGAGAGGCTGTAGGAGGGCAGGAACTCCGAGAGAAAGCACGCGACCTCCGGCAGCGCCATTTGCCGAAGGGACTCCC
This sequence comes from Hydrogeniiclostridium mannosilyticum, assembly GCF_003268275.1. GTDB lineage: Bacteria > Bacillota > Clostridia > Oscillospirales > Acutalibacteraceae > Hydrogeniiclostridium > Hydrogeniiclostridium mannosilyticum. The sequence goes on along the minus strand of NZ_QLYR01000006.1, from coordinate 105,178 downwards.
GCATCGCTGCTTCCGCTTGGACAAATTCGGTGTTGCCCATGCGGCGTTCCTCCACGCACTTGATCAGGGCCGAGAGCTTGTCGGCGGCCTTGACCAAGGGGATAAGCGCCTGGTCCTCCGGGGAGCCGGTCCGCCCCTCAGAGAGCAGCGGATCGTAAACCGGCTGAAGGTCCGCGGGCAGCAGCGCCAGCAGGCGGCCCCGGGCGACTGCCTCCACCTCGGCATAGGCCTTGCGCAGCGCGCCGTTGTAATATTTGACCGGCGTGGGCATATCCCCGGTGATGATCTCGGTCGCATCGTGGAACAGCGCCAGCAGCGCTGCCCGCTCCGGCGAAACGCCGCCGCCGAAGCGCTCGTTGCGCAGCACCGCGAGCGCGTGTGCCAGCACGGCCGACTCAAAGCTGTGCTCTGAAAGATTTTCCTTTCTGGTATTATGCATAAGGCCCCAGCGGTCTATGTACTTCATGCGTGAGAGCTTGGCAAAAAAGTGAAACATCCAGGTTGTCATTCCTTTTCATTTTATTTCAGCGGGACTTGCCCGGCCGGACTCTATCATAATGCAAAAAAGGAGGATTTGCAAGCGTTCCCGTCCGTTCCCGCGGCACATAAGCGCGCTTTTTGGCGCAGGCCGGCCGGAACTGTCAAACAAAATGGACCAAATCCTCCGGTTTTTTCTTCCTCTTTTTCACACAATGTGCTATAATGGCAACAAAGCAGCCGTGTCCGTACTGCCCGTAAGCGGGAGGGGGCGCTGCTTTTCGCCTGTTTTGCCATTCGGGCCGCCGCTAGGCAATGTTAAGCGATGAAGGCCAACCAGATTGATGATAGAGAGGTGTCGCCCATGCCGTTTATCCCGAACCAGACAAGCCCCGGGGCGCCTGTGGCGCAGGCCCCCGCCGGCGCGGGGCTTATGCCGCCGGGCCGGAAGGAACGCTATTGCCTGCGGGCTTTTCTTTATGGCTTAGGGATTTCCCTGATTTTTTTCCTGCCCTTTATCATTTTTGATAACGGCTATTTTTTATTCTACGGCGATTTTAATGTTCAGCAGGTGCCGTTTTACCAGATGTGCCACGATGCAGTCCGCAGCGGTAATATCGGTTGGAGCTGGACAACCGACCTGGGCGCCAATTTTATTGGCTCCTATTCGTTCTACCTGTTGGGGAGCCCGTTTTTCTGGCTGACGCTGCCCTTTCCCAGCGAAGCGGTTCCCTACCTGATGGGCCCGTTGCTCATGCTGAAATTCGGCTTTGCCTCCATGACCGGCTACCTTTACCTGCGGCGCTACGTCAAAACGCCGGATTTTGCCGTGATCGGCGGGATGCTTTACGCATTTTCCGGCTTTTCCGTGTACAATATCTTTTTTAACCACTTTCACGAGGCGATTGTCTTTTTCCCGCTCATGCTCTGGGGGCTGGACGAGTTTATGTATAAGCGCCGCAGGGGCGTTTTTGCCGTGACGGTGTTCGCCTGCTGCTTTGTTAATTATTATTTCTTCGCCGGGCAAGTGGTGTTTACCCTGATTTACTTTTTCCTGCGCCTGTTTACCAGGAGCTGGCGCATCGGCCTGCGGGATTTCCTCTGCCTGTTTTTTGAAGCGGTGGCGGGCGTGCTTTGCAGCTGTGTGCTGCTGGTGCCCACCGTACTTGCGGTGCTTCAGAACCCGCGGGTGGACAATCCTCCCCAGGGCTGGAGCGCGCTTCTCTATGGCTGGGAGCAGCGCTACGTGCATATATTGGAGTGTTTCTTCTTCCCGCCCGATATTCCCGCCCGGCCTAATTTTACCCCGGAATCCGAGGCCAAGTGGGCTTCACTGGGCGCATGGCTGCCCCTGTTCAGCATGACCGGGGTCATCGCCTTTTTACAGCGCCGCCGCCCGCACTGGCTGCGCAAGTTCCTGCCGGTTTTGTTCACTATGGCGCTGGTGCCGGTGCTCAACGCCGCGTTCCAGCTCTTTAACGTCAGCTATTATGCGCGTTGGTTCTATATGCTGACCCTGATGATGAGCTTGGCTACCATTCTGTCGCTGGAGGATTGGCGGGTGGACTGGGCGCGGGCTATCAAGTGGACCCTGGCCATTACCCTGGCCATCTGCCTGCCGATTGGGCTGATGCCCAAGGTAACGGTTACCGACGATGTCGAGACCACGACGCTGGGACTGGAGCAATACCCCACCCGCTTTTGGAGTTATGTGGCCATCGCGCTGCTGAGCCTGCTGCTGCTTGCCGTTGTGCTGAAATTTCTTCGCCGGGATAAGCAGAAATTCATCCGCTTTGCGATGCTTGGCGCCGGCGGCATCACCGTGCTGTACGCGGCCTTTTTCATCGCCCTGGGCAAGACCCAGAGCGAGGACCCGCATCTTTCCATCATTCCGTACTCACTCAACGGCGGCAGCGACATCGACCTGCCGGATACGGAAAATTGCCGCATCGACGTCTACGACGGGATGGACAACCAGGCTATGTTTTGGCAGATTCCCACCATACAGGCCTTTCACAGCATTGTGCCGGGCTCCATTATGGAGTTTTACCCCACCATTGGCGTCCAGCGGGACGTGGGCTCCAGGCCCGACGTTTCCACCTATGGCCTGCGGGGCCTGACTTCCTGCCGCTGGCTGTTCGACCCCGTGACCTCCGGGGGGACCTTCGGCAAGGACGGCGATATGCTGGACCCGCAGATGCCGGGGTGGACGTATTACGACACGCAGAACGGCTTTGATATTTGGGAAAACCAATATTATATCCCCCTGGGCTTCAGCTATGATTATTACATCACCCGCACGGAATACGAACAGTCCGTCAGCGAGAGCCTTCGCCACCTGCTGCTGCTGAAGGCGGTGGTGGTTGAGGACGAGGATGCCGGGAACTGGGAGGGGGTTCTCCAGCATTTGAACCTGGATGGGGTCTCTTATACCGAGACCGCCTATTATAAGGATTGCCTGGACCGCAGGGCCGTGTCCTGCGGCTCCTTCTCACGCGACAACAGCGGCTTTACCGCGCAGATTACCACCGGCGAGGAACGCCTTGTGTTCTTCAGCGTTCCCTGGGAATCCGGCTGGAGCGCAGAGGTCAACGGGCAGCCCGCAGAGGTGGAGAAGGTCAACGTGGGCTTTATGGCTGTGCGTGTACCCGCGGGCGATAGCACCATACGCTTTACTTACAGCACGCCGGGCTTGGCGCTGGGTGCGCTGGCATCCGGTATAGGCGTGGTGCTGCTGGCGCTTTACCTGCTGCTGGCAAAACGGTTCGGCAAAGCGCCTCCGGCCCGCAGGGTGTACCGGGTCGCGGCCCGGGCGCAGGCAGGGCCCGCCCCAGAGGGGCCGGCGGATCTGGCGGAATACGCCGGGCAGGCCGCGCTGAAGAGCACGTCAGCCAGCTCGCCGGGCAGCCCGGCGGGCCGCCCGCCGGAGCAGGAAAATAAAGGAGGAAATTAGATGCCGGTTTTATATTTAGTAATTCCCTGTTATAATGAAGAGGCTGTTTTACCCGAGACGGTGAAGCAGCTGACGGAGAAGCTGCGCGCCATGCAGGCGGACGGGCTAATCGGCCCCGCCAGCCGGATGCTGTTGGTCGACGACGGCAGTAAGGATAAGACCTGGACGCTGATTGAGCGGTTCTCGGCGGAAAACACCTTTGTCAGCGGCCTGAAGCTGGCCCACAATAGGGGCCACCAGAATGCCCTGATGGCGGGCCTGATGACCGCGAAAGACAAGGCCGACTGCGTCATCAGCTTGGACGCCGACCTTCAGGACGATATTGGCGTATTGGATGATTTTATGGTAAAATTTAACGAGGGCTGCGACGTGGTGTATGGCGTGCGCAACAAGCGGGAGACGGACACCTTCTTTAAGCGCACCACGGCCCAGGGTTTCTACCGGTTTATGAAGGCGCTGGGCGTGGATGTGGTTTACAACCACGCGGACTACCGCCTGATGAGCCGCCGGGCCCTGGAGGCCCTCTCCGAGTACCGCGAGGTCAACCTTTTTCTGCGCGGAATAGTGCCGCTGATCGGCTACCGCAGCGACTATGTCTATTATGACCGGCATGAGAGGTTTGCGGGCGAATCCAAATACCCGCTGAAAAAGATGATCTCCTTTGCGCTGGACGGTATCACCTCGTTCAGTGTGAAACCGCTGAAGATGATTTCCAGCCTCGGCATCCTGGTGTCGTTGCTGAGCGTCATTGGACTGCTGTACGCGCTGGTCTCCCATTTTTGCGGTTTTACCGTGGTGGGGTGGACGGCCATTGTTTCCTCTATCTGGCTGCTGGGCGGCATTCAGCTGCTGTGTATTGGGGTGGTGGGCGGCTATATCGGAAAAATCTACAGCGAGGTCAAAGCCCGCCCGCGCTACCGCATAGAAGCCTTGGTTAAGCATGGCAATCCGGCGGCGGATCAGGAAAACCTACAGTCTGGCGAGAAAACAGAGCCCTGAAATCAACGGGGCTTTGCCATAGATGAAAACCGGGGGAAGGCGCAAGCCCTCTGCCGGGAGAATTAACAGAAATCGATGGAGTGTGAAAAATGAACAGATTGAAAAAAATAGCGGCGGCGGCCCTGGCCGCCGTCGTACTGGCAGGAACAACGGCCTGCTCGGGCGATGTTTCCTGGGCGGCAAAAAAGGGCGACGTCACCGTGGCGCCGGGCGTGTATATTTTCAGCATCTTCAACGCCTATAGCTCGGCGGCCTATCAGGATGGCATTGACCTCAGCAAGAGTATTTTGGAGCAGCAAATTGACGGCAAGGACGCCAACGAGTGGATGCTTGAGGAAGCTGCCAACAGCATCAAGCGCATCTTTTTAATCAACGACAAAATGAACGAGCTGGGCCTGACCATGACCGACGAGGAGCTGGAGGCCGCCAGTAAGGCCGGGGATAACGTCTGGAGCAGCTACTCCTCGCTTTTCAGCAGCCATGGCATATCAAGGGCTTCGTTCGACCTGCTCTATGGAGAGATCCCGGCGAAAAACCGGAAGATCTTTAAGGCTCTTTACGGCAAGGGCGGCAGCAAGGAAGTCCCAGAGGCCGATATGAAGAAATACATAGAGGAAAATTATACGGACTTCAGCATGATCGGCGCCAGTACCTACAAGACCAATTCCGACAGCTCCACCTCCTCCGGCACACCGGACACCACCAACCTGACCGACGAGGAGAAAAAGGAGCTTCAGCAAACCCTGCAGGGCTACGTTGACAAGGTGAAGGACGGATCCATGACCATGCAGGAGGCGGCGGATGCCTACAAGGAATATGCGGAGCTCGACACAGAGCAGCTGATTTCAAACACGGTAAACCTGGAGACGGCGGGCTTCCCGGATGAGCTCAATGAGGAGCTCGGCGATATGGAGGCCGGTGAGGTCCGTTTTGTGGACCTGTCCGACAGCGTCGGCTTGTACCTGGTACTGAGAAAGGGCGACATTGCGGAAAAAAGTGCGGAATATCTTGAGGACGAGGATCGTTACTTTGAGATCCTCAGCAATATCAAGGGAGAGGAATATGATAACGCGATGAAGGAGGAGGTTGCCGCCTATACCGGCGTGACCTTTAACCAGGCGGTCATCGACAAATATCAGCCCTCCATCTTCAACGATGCCTTCCAGCCGGTTTCCAGCACAGCGGCTTCATCCAGTGCAGGCAGCACGGCTTCTTCGTCGGGCGATGCCTCTTCGCAGGCATCCTCCGCGGCGTCCTCCGCCCCGGAAGAGTCCTCAGCGTCCTCCGGCGAATAAAATAAAGGCCCTGTCCTTTCAGGCGCGCGGCAGAACCGTTCTGCTGTGCGCCTTTTCTATATCCCAGCATAGGGGCGGTGGGCGTAAAAAGCCGGCCCGGGCGGTAAACGCCATGGGCCGGATAAAATAAGAGGGGCTGATTTTAGTATTTACCCAGTGCCTTGGGGCCGAGGCCCTGGAAACCGGCGGACGGAAATTGCTTGCGGACAGCCGCTTACCGGCGCATCCCGGCGATGCCAAAGGCGGAAAAGCCGGGATAAACGGCAGCGCTGCCCAGCTCCTCCTCAATGCGCAGCAGCTGGTTGTACTTGGCGGCCCGTTCGCTGCGGCTGGGAGCCCCGGCCTTAATTTGGCAGGTGTTGAGCGCCACCGCCAGGTCGGCGATGGTGGTGTCCTCGGTTTCGCCGGAGCGATGGGAGGAAATAGCGGTATAACCGGCCTTGTGCGCCAGCTTGATAGCCTCCAGGGTCTCGGAGACAGAGCCGATTTGATTGAGCTTAATAAGGATGGAATTACCGCAGCCGAGCTGGATCCCTTTCGCCAGGCGCTCCGTATTGGTTACGAACAAATCGTCCCCAACCAGCTGAACCCTGCCGCCGAGCTCCTTCGTCATCAGCTGCCAGCCTTCCCAGTCCTCTTCATCGAGGCCGTCCTCAATGGAATAAACGGGGTATTGGCTGCACAGATTCTTCCAATGCGCCGTCAGCTCTGCGGAGGTAAAGCGCTTGCCGCATTTGGGCAGTACATATTCGCCCGTTTTGCCGCTTTTCCATTCGCTGGCGGCCGCGTCTATTGCCAATACAAAGTCCTTGCCCGGCTCATAGCCGGCCTTGTGGACAGCCTCCAAAATATAGCGGATGGCCTCCTCGTCGCTGGCGAGGTCGGGCGCAAAGCCGCCCTCGTCCCCAACGGCAGTGGCGAGCCCCTTGGATTTCAACAGGGCGGCTAGGGCGTGAAAGACCTCCGTGCACCAGCGCAGCCCCTCGTGGAAGCTCCCGGCCCCGGCGGGCATAATCATGAATTCCTGTACATCCACGGTGTTGGATGCGTGTGCCCCGCCATTGAGAATATTCATCATCGGCACCGGCAGACGGTTGCCGTTGATGCCGCCAAGAAAACGGTAGAGCGGAAGATGCAGGGCGGCCGCCGCGGCACGTGCGCAGGCAATGGAAACGGCCAGAATGGCGTTGGCCCCCAGACTGGATTTATCCCTGGAGCCGTCCGCGTTTATCATGGCCCGATCCACGCCGTAGATGTCTGTGGCGTCCATTCCGTGCAGCGCATCTTGGATGGCGGTGCCGATGTTCCCAACGGCCTTAGCCACGCCTTTTCCACCGAACCGGCTCTTGTCTCCGTCGCGCAGCTCCAGGGCCTCGAACTCGCCGGTGGACGCCCCGCTGGGGGCCGCGCCCCTGCCCCGCGTGCCGCCGGCCAGCAGAACCTCGGCCTCCACGGTGGGATTGCCGCGGGAATCAATGATTTCCCGGCCGGTTACACGTTCAATATGGAATGCATTCATAAACAGGTCCATCCTTTCTGTTGGTTGGGTGCATGGCGCCAATATAGTAATTCGCCCAGATAAATTAATACTATTATAAATTTTTCACGGGCAAAAACAAACGCGGCCCGTGGAGGCTTCGGCCTTGCTGGGAAAATAAAGAGTATGGCGGCCTGTGCCTTGAAACCCGGCCGCCAATTGGAAATTCAGCCTTCTCAGTCTATATACAGATGCATGGGCCAGGTGAGGTACCCGGCATCGTCCAGCTTTTCAGCGGTAATATAGCCGGGAGGAGCGTTGAGAACGGTGGGGATACGGTTGACCAGGGTTGCACAGGTGTGCGCGGGCGTGTCGGGTTTTACGATATGGAGCTCGGTGTCGGGCTCGCCGATGATTTTCCAGTCGCACAGATCTCCGTCGCCGGGGCCATAAACCTTACCGATGCACTGTGTTTCAAGGATCGGACCCTGGAAGGTCTCGGTGGTGACCACGGCGCTCATGCCGATGCAATTGCCCTTGGGAATGGTTTCGCCCGTGGTGCCGCACCATAGGTCCGCATCATAGAAATAAGGGACGCATTTCTGGTGATTAGCCTTGATGGTAAGCCCCAGCTTGTTGGCCAGCGCTTCGTTGGAATTCCAGACATAGGCGGGCTCCAACGTTTCCGGGTGGGCAATCTGCGCCTCAAACGCCTCGGGAGTAAGGCCCACGCCGTGCGCTTTTGCCAGCGCCAGGCCGTAATCCTCCACATTATAGCTGACGGCTCCCTCGATTTTCGCGATGCGGTGCACGCCGCCGGCAACCGCGCCGATCATGTTTATCCAAAAAATATCCTGCATGCCGGTACCGGTGATGGTACAGCCGTTTTCTTTCGCCAGCCGGTCCAACCGGTTGGTCACAGCCGCGGCGGTGGTCCAGGGGTAGATGGCCTCTTCGCAGGTGGTTACCACATTGATGCCGCGTGAGAGGCAGCGCTCCAGGTGCGGCAACATGTCGGTCATGAAGCTGAACAGCGTGACCACGGCGATATCCGGATCGCATTCATCCAGCACGGCGTCGGCATCGGCGCGAATGGGGACATTCAGCTTTACGCCGAGCCCGGCGTAGTCGCCTGCGTCCTGGCCGGCAATCTCGGGGTTAACGTCGATGGCGCCGACGATCTCCGCGCCCTTTTCATATAAATAGCGCAGGGTGTATTTGCTCATCTTGCCGCAGCCGTACTGGACGACGCGGATTTTTTCCAGGTTTATCATTACGGGTTCCCGTCCTTTCAACCAATTCAAATTTTGCGCAAGACCCTGGTCCGGCGGCGAAAAAAGGCCGCCGCGGCTAGGAGCTCGGGTGCGTGCCTGGTTGCATGTCTATAGATTCTCCCGGTTTTGGTAAATCATACACGCGGGCAAAGGCCGAAAGGGAAAAAATAGCCGCACATCCGGCGGAGACCGCGGTACCGGATGTACGGCCAAAGGAGGGAAACTTATAAACAAACTACTTGCAGGCGCAGGCGCGCGCTGCTATAAAATCAAAAAATTTGTCAGAGCCAAAAGCTCCCGGGCGTAACAGGCGGAAAAAATATACCAGGGCGTATGTGCAGGGACGGCGTAGGCTTCGGAGCCGTAGCCTTCCGCTACCCGTCCAGCGCGAAACTGGTGGTACTCGTCCGTGACAATCGCCAGCTTAGGAGGCAATTTATGCTCCCGGATGATCTTCTGGGAAAAGGCGATGTTCTCGAGGGTACTGGTGGATTGGTCTTCCAGCAGTACCCGGTTTTCATCGATTCCCAGACGGACCAGGCCGCGCCGGATGGCCTCGGCCTCGGAGATGGCTTCCCCGACGCCTTTTCCGCCGCTTGCAATGGCCTTGCAGGTGGGATTTTGTACTAGAAAGGCATAGGCGGCGTTAATCCGTGCCTGCAGGTCGGCGCTGGGCTCCGTACCGTTGACCTTGCTGCCCAGCACAACGACGGTGACGGGCTCGCCCGGCGGCACGCTGTCCGCAGCGCCCTGAATCATACAGCCGGTGAGAACGGCGCTCCAAAGGATGCCCAGCGCCAGAGCCAGCTGTAAAATCCGCAGCGCGGCCCTTTTTCCCTTGCGCAGGCGCTCGGCCTCGAACCACCTGCGCAGCTGCGGGAACAGTGCCCCCACCGCCAGTACCGCCGCGCTGAACAGCAGTCCGGCGGCATTGCCGGCGTTCAGCACGCCCCAGCCCAGCGGCACAGAAAACCAGGCCAGTCCCGCCAGCCCCAGAGTAATCAGGACAGCCGCCCAAACGGCAGTGCTTTTTCGCTTCATTTTGTTTTCCCCCTGTTCTCTCATATCCGGCCCTCCGCCGGGCGGCACAAAGCTTGCTCTATTGTTAAGACGGGCGGGCCTGCCCGAAGGTTACAGGCCTGAAAATAATAGTTCAGGCGCCCCTTTAGCCGCTGCCATGAAAAGCGCCGCGGCAGCTTCAGCTTTTTTTCTGTGCTGCGGCGGTATAAAAGAGCAGCCCGGCTGCCGCCAGCAGCAGGGCTGAAACCGTATAGCTGGCCCAGGACATATAAACAGGGCCAAAGCTCAGCGGCAGCAGGGAGCAGGCCAACGCGGCGATGCAGCAGGCCGGCGCCGCCGTGCGCAGCCCGGGAATGCCGGCAGAAATTTGCTTGCGCACTGCCGGAAGCAGGCCGAACAGGACCAGCAGGCTGAGCAACAGAGAGGCCGCCGTGAGGATCCCCGCAGGCAGGGGGAAAAAGTTGGCATACCCAAAGGGCGCCAGGCTGAAATAAGAAAATGCCTGGATCAGCTGCTCGCCCGGCCCCGGCGCAAATACCAGCACGGCGCCATAGGGCAAAATTTCCAGAACCAGGGCTGCAGCCAGCAAACCGGCAGCGCCTATTGCTGCCGGCAACGGCCTTTTTGTGGACGGTTTCATGGGCTCAACCTCCTGCTTCTTTTTGGCGCTCGAAGCGCCTGTAAAAGCCATATCAAGGCTGCCAACGGCAAAAAAGGGGAACCCGCCGCGCTGAATTGAGACTGAGCTCCGTTTTCTAAGCAAGCAGCCTGCTTGCTTAATCAGTAGGGGTACAGCTCACAGCACGGTCCGGGTTCCCTTTGTCTTACTTCAGGGGCCTGTCTGCTCCGGGTGGGCTGTTCACTCCATCAGGAACATCTGCTTCATTTTAGGCTGCGCACCGGTGACGGGGTCCATCGCCATGGTCATGACATCCTTCATATATTCATTCCATTTGTCAACGACCGGGCTTTCTGCCTGGACCTTGGCGGCAAAATCCGCGCCCTTTTCGCACTCATAATAGCCGAACAGCTCGTTGCCAACGTTCCAAATGGTGTAGTTTTTGATCCCGGCGGCCTTGAGCACCTCCAGCATCTCCGGCCAGATTTCGTCGTGGCGGCGCTTATATTCCTCCAGACAGCCGTCGTGGACAATTCCCTTCCATGCATAGCGTTCCATCTTCACAACTCATCCTTTCAATGTCAGAACCCGGCAGCGCCGGGCGGTTTTTTACTTTGCTTCTATCATAGCACGGGCGTTGAAAAAAAGCTAGGCTCAAATGAAAAAAGGGGGATGCAAATTACCGCGAAGCTGTTATAATTAAAATTGCCTTTGCGCAAAACCTGATGGGGTTCGCAGGGCGTATGGATTTAAAGGGAGGATTTGTTATGGAAATCAAGCTTGCGGAGGAATTTGCCGCCAAGGCCGCCGACGGCTTTAGCCGCCCGCCGCTCAAGCTCGCCTTTTTGGGGGACAGCGTCACCCAGGGCTGTTTTGAGAGCGAGGGCGTTCTCGGCGTGTCGCACGGCTGCGACTTCGAGCAGGTCTACCATGCCCAGCTGAAGCGCCTGCTGGGGGCTATGTATCCCACCGTGCCGGTCACCGTCATCAATGCGGGCATCGGCGGCGACAACAGCGCCGGCTGTGCCGCCCGCCTGGAACGCGATGTCCTCGGCGCCCGCCCGGACCTGACGGTCGTATGCGTGGGGTTGAACGACGCCTGCGGCGGCCGGGAGAAAATCAGCGTGTATGAGGACGCGCTCGCCGGTATTTTTGAGCGCATGAACGCGGAGCGGCTGCCCTGCATGTTTATGACGCCGAATATGATGTGTACCCGTGTGTCCGGCTTGCTTGTGGAGAAATGGCTGCGCGACACGGCGGCCGCTGTGAGCGAGCTGCAAAACGACGGCACCATGGATCTTTACATGGATGCGGCGCGCCGCACCGCGGCGGCATACCGCATTCCGGTGTGCGACTGCTACGCGCGCTGGAAAAAGCTGGCGGAGGCCGGTACCGACACGACCAATCTGCTCTCCAATTTTATCAACCATCCAACGCCGGGGATGCACGGCCTGTTTGCCATGTCCCTGCTGCAAAATATTTTCTTTAGGGCTGACATTCCCGCCTGAGGGGGATGCTATTGGGAGGAATAAGACATGAAAAGCGTTTATACCTATGAATTTAAGCTGCTGAGCGCACTGTATAAGGTCTTTCCGGAGGAGGAGCCGCAGGAGGATTTTTCGGTGCCTCTGACGGCCCTGCAGAATGAAACGGTCTCCTTTCAGGCGGCCTATAAAATTCCCTCGCCGGGGGAGGGTTGCCTCCGGGTTGCCGTGGAGTCGCCGATCAGCGGCCGGGTCCGGCTGCGCACTGTGGAGCTGGCGCCCTCCCGTTTTCCCGGCGATCCGTCCTGGAACGACGGCAACTATTCCCACCTGCGGCCCGGCCTTTTTCCGGATATTCTGCGCGAGGTGGGCGAAAATGGGGTGTTGGGCGGCACGCCGGGCCAGTGGCGCGCGCTCTGGGTGGATGTAGAGCCGGGTGGGCTCCCGGCGGGCGAGTACCCGGTCTGCCTGTGCTTTTCCAACCCGGCGGGAGAGGTGGGCTGCCTGACGGCAACGGTTTCGGTTTTAGCCGCCAGCCTGCCGGAGCAGGAGCTGATGCACACCGAGTGGTTCCACACCGACTGCCTTGCCGATTATTACGGCCTGCAGCCCTGGAGCGAGGAGCACTGGGAGGTTGTGGGCAACTATGTCGCGCTGATGGTGAAGCGCGGGATCAATATGGTTCTGACCCCAATCTTCACGCCGCCGCTCGACACGGAGATCGGCGGCGAGCGCACCACGGTACAGCTGGCGGATGTTTATACGCAGCCGGACGGTGGGTACCGCTTTGGGTTTGACCGCCTCAGGCGCTGGTTTGACCTCTGCCTTGAAAAGGGCATAAAATGGTTTGAGTTCTCTCACCTCTTTACCCAGTGGGGCGCCAAGGCGGCCCCCAAGGTAATGGCAACGCTGCCGGACGGTACCCAGAAACGTATTTTCGGCTGGGACACCCCGGCGGTGGGCGGCGCTTATACGGTGTTCCTGCGCGCGTTTCTTCCCGCACTCACCGCGCAGCTGAACGCATGGGGCCTGGCCGGGCGCTGCCGTTTCCATATCTCCGACGAGCCCTCTGAGGAGCAGGTGGAGGCTTACCGGGCGGCCAAGCAGTCTATTGCCGACCTGCTGGAGGGCTTTGTCTGCATGGATGCCCTCTCGAACTACGAGTTTTATGCCCGCGGCATTGTCACCGACCCGGTGCCCTCCACCGACCATATTGAGCATTTTCTGGAGAATAAGGTGGAAAACCTGTGGACCTACTACTGCGTGGGGCAGCAGAAGGACGTGTGTAACCGCTTTTTTGCCATGCCGCTGGCCCGCTGCCGCGCCATTGGGCTGCAGCTTTATAAATTCAATATTGCGGGCTTTTTGCAATGGGGCTTTAATTTCTACAATACCACCGGTTCGGCCCGCCACATCAACCCCTATGAGGTGACGGACGCGGGCGGCCTGCTGCCCTCCGGCGATCCGTTTGTCGTCTACCCGGGCCCGGACGGTGTGCCGGAGGAATCCATCCGGCTGATGGCGATGTACCAGGCGCTGTGCGACCTGCGCGCCCTGAAAAAGCTGGAGGCCCTTGCGGGCCGGGCCCATGTCCTGGCCCTGATGGAGGATGGCCTGGAGCAGCCCATCACGTTCGCCTGCTACCCCAAGGAGGCCGCCTACTACCTATCGCTGCGTGAGCGTGTGAACCGGGAGATCGCAGCCCGCGAGAACGCCTGACGGAGCAATGCCGATGCCGCTTAGGGCACGCCTCCCCGGCGGTGCGGGAATAATTTGCTTATGAATGCGGGAACAGCCCGGCTGTGTACTACAGCCGGGCTGTTCCCTGTATCTGCGCCGCTTATTCCTTGCCGTTCCAGCAATAGGTGCACAGCTTGCATTTGTCAATGCCCACCGAGGCAATCATGTCATCCAGGCGGTGGTAACGCAGGGAGGTAAAATTGAGCTTGGTGTTGATGCCGTGGATCATCGCCTCGTACTCGGGGGACTCCGGGTCGGCGTAGGGCAGCAGGTCAACGTCCTTTTTGCCGCCCTCCAGCTCCTGGATCACCCGGCGGGTGATCAGGTCCATCTCCGAGGAGGAGCGGGAAAAGTTGAGGTACTTGCAGCCGTAGAGCAAGGGCGGGCAGGCGGGGCGCACGTGAACCTCCTTGGCGCCGCTCTGGTAGAGGAACTCGGTGGTTTCGCGCATCTGCGTGCCGCGGACAATAGAGTCGTCAATGAGCAGCAGGCTGCGGCCCTGAATCAGGTCGTGAACGGGAATCAGCTTCATCTTGGCAATCAGGTTGCGCTTGCTCTGAATGGTGGGCATGAAGGAGCGCGGCCAGGTGGGGGTATATTTGATGAACGGGCGGGAGAAGGGGATGCCGGACTCATTGGCGTAGCCGATGGCATGCGCCGTGCCGGAGTCCGGCACACCGGCGACAATGTCGGGGCGGGCGTCGTCCCGGCGGGCCAGCAGGCGGCCGCAGTTGTAGCGCATCTTCTCAACGCTGATGCCCTCGTAGGAGGAGGACGGGTAGCCGTAATATACCCAGAGAAAGGTGCAGATTTTCATCTCCTTGCCGGGCTGGACCAGGGTGGCGGCCCCCTCCGGCGTGATGACGGCGACCTCTCCCGGGCCGAGCTCTCGTTCCTCGGTGTAGCCCAGGTTCAAATAGGCAAAGCTCTCAAAGGAGACACAGTAGGCATCCTCCTTGCGCCCAATGGAAACCGGGGTGCGCCCGTAACGGTCACGGGCGGCGTAAATGCCCTTGGGGGTCATGACCAGCAGGGTAAGCGAGCCGTCCACCAATTGCTGGGCGTACTGGATGCCCTCAATCAGGTTGCTCTTCTGGTCGATGATAGCCGCCACCAGCTCCGTGGCGTTGATGTCGCCGCCGCTCATCTCCAGAAAGTGCATATGCCCTGTTTTGAAGATATCCTTGATAATCTGGTCCGCGTTATTAATCTTGCCGACCGTGGCGATGGCATAGGTGCCGAAGTGGGAGCGCACCAGCAGCGGCTGCGGCTCATAGTCCGAAATACAGCCAATGCCCATAAACCCGCTCATCTCGCTGACATCCTTGTCAAATTTCGTCCGGAACGGCGCGTTTTCAATGTTATGTATCGCGCGGTCAAAGCCCTTTTTCAGGTCGTACACCGCCAGCCCGGCCCGGCGCGTACCCAGGTGGGAGTGGTAATCCGTCCCGAAAAACAAATCAAAAACACAATCTTCCTTTGCTGCTACGCCAAAAAATCCGCCCATATCGCTTTGTATCCTCCGTTTTCATCTCTCTGGCCAAATCCGTTCGTTTGCTGCTTGAAAAAGGAAAGACGGCACAGATCCGTCAGTCCCCGTGCCGTCTAATCGTTCACAACTAAAAGCCGTGCGCTTATTTAATAACGCGTACCCGGGTGACATCCCCCAAGGAGGAGATGGCCGCCACGGTCTGCTCCGTGACGTCGCCGGTAACGTCTAAAATGGTGTAAGCATAGTCTTTTTTGGACTTGCTGGACATATTCTCTATATTGAGCCCTTCCTTTGCTGCCGCGCCGGAGAAAAGGCTGATGGTGTTGGGTACATTCTTGTGCAGGATGCAGATGCGGGTCCCTTCGCGGGGCATGGAAACCGCCGGCATGTTCACCGAGTTGCGGATGTTGCCGTTCTCCAGGTAGTCCATCAGTTCGCGGGCCGCCATGCGTGCGCAGTTGTCCTCGCTTTCAGGGGTGGAGGCGCCCAGGTGCGGGGTGACGAGCACGCCCTTGGCGCCAATAAGCTCCTTAGAGGCAAAATCCGTGGCGTAGGCGGCAACCTTGCCGCTCTCCAGCGCCGCCAGCACATCGGCGGTATTCATCAGCTCTCCGCGGGCAAAGTTCAGCAGGCGGACGCCGTCCTTCATTTTGGCAATGCTCTCGGCGTTGACCATCTCCCGGGTGTCGGGCGTCAGCGGCACGTGGACGGTGATGTAGTCGCTGACGGCATAGATTTCGTCCAGCGTGCGTGCATGGTGAATGGAGCGGGAGAGGCCCCAGGCGGCATCGACGGAGAGGTACGGGTCATAGCCGTAGACCTCCATGCCCAGGCTCTTGGCAGCGTTGGCGACGAGGATGCCGATGGCCCCAAGGCCGATTACGCCCAGCTTCTTGCCGCTGATCTCCGGGCCGGAAAACGCGCTCTTGCCCTTTTCCACCAGCTTGGCGGGGTCGCCCTCTTCCCCCTTGAGCGTCTGGACCCACTCGATGCCGTCCACGATTTTACGGGAGGTCATGAGCAGGGCCGCCAGTACAAGCTCCTTCACCGCGTTGGCGTTGGCGCCCGGTGTGTTGAACACCACGATGCCCTCCTCGCTGCAGCGGTCCAGCGGAATATTGTTGACGCCGGCGCCGGCCCGCGCAATGGCGAGCAGCTCCGGGTTGAAATCCATCTCGTGCATGGAGGCGGAGCGGACCATAACGGCATCCGGGTTCTGCACCTCGGCGCCGACCTCGTAATTCTCATTAAAGCAGTCGGTCCCCGCCTTGGAGATCTTATTTAAGCAATGAACATGAAACATGGGTTTTCATTCCTTCCCCTCTATAAAAATTAGCGAAACCGGGCCGGACGTGCCGGTCAGGCGTTCTCCTTTTCAAATTTCTCCATGAAGGCGACCAGCTTTTCGACGCCCTCCGTCGGCATGGCGTTGTAAATGGAGGCGCGCATGCCGCCCACGGAGCGGTGGCCCTTCAGGTTGACAAAGCCCTCGGCCTCTGCGGCCTTGACAAATTTCTTGTCAAGCTCCTCGTCGCCGGTGACAAACGGGACGTTCATCAGGGAGCGGTCCTGCGGCTCCACCGTGCCGCGGAACAGCTTGGAGGCATCGAGGAAGCCGTACAGCATGCCGGCCTTTTTCTCATTGATCTTTTTCATCTCGTCCAGGCCGCCGATGGTGTTCTTCAGCCAATCCAGCACCAGCATTGCCATATAGATGGTGTAGCAGGGCGGGGTGTTGTACATGGAGCCGTTGTCCGCATGGATCTGGTAGTCGAACATGGTGGGGGTAATGTCCATCGCGTGGCCGATGAGATCCTCACGGATAATCACCACCGTCAGGCCGGCAGGCGCCATGTTTTTTTGTGCGCCGGCGTAAAGCAGGCCGAATTTGCTGACGTCGATGGGCTCGCTCAGGATGCAGGAGGAGATGTCCGCGACCAGCGGCACGCTGCCGGTGTCGGGCAGGGTATGGAATTTCGTGCCGTAGATGGTGTTGTTCATGCAGATGTGGAAATAGTCCGCCTCCTTGTCAAAGGCAGCGGGGTCCAGCTCCGGGATGTAGCTGAAGGTTTTGTCCTTGGAGGAGGCCACCACATTGGCGGCGCCGTAGCGGGCGGCTTCCTTATAGGCCTTGGTGGCCCACTGGCCGGTAATGACAAAGTCGGCCTTGTTGTTTTTGGTCATCAGGTTCATGGGGACCATGGCGAACTGGGAGGAAGCGCCGCCCTGCAGGAACAGTACCTTGTAATTGTCAGGGATGTTCATGACCTCCCGTAAAAGGCTCTCCGCGGAGTTGATGATGCCTTCATAGACCTTTGAGCGGTGGGACATCTCCATAACGGACTGGCCGCTGCCCTGGTAATCCAGCATTTCGCCTGCTGCGCGGCGGAGCACCGCCTCCGGCAGCATGGAAGGCCCGGCAGAAAAATTGTAAACTCGGTTCATTTGAGCGCTACCTCCAATTTTTTAATCGCCCGCGGGCGGAATCCGGCAAAATCCACCTGGCTTCGGGGAATCCGGACAAGGCTCAGCCGCCTCGGCGGCGCGGGCAGTGAATTTTTATGATACATTTTATTATATCGCTTTCACGGCCTAAAAGCAACGTGGCGGAGCTACAAAATATTGACGGAATCCATCGGGCTTTCCCGGAAAATTTTAGTGCGTTTTTAGTTAGATATATTTTTAACGATGGTTGCATTTTTGTTTATTGCACAATTTTCAAAAAGAAATATGGATAAAGGAGAAAATTTAGTCAATCTATCAGAAACCGTCTGGATTTAAAAAAAGACTTATGCTATAATGAAGCAACAGCTCGCCGGGGATCCCGGTTTATTTCACTATCTACATAGAATGACCATATACATGCAAGGTTTATGGCAGTATGTACGAAAAAAGGGAGGACCATTCCATGCAAAAACGTATCAGCAATTTGCCGTTTCAGGGGACGGCGGAACAGGAAGCAAAGCTGAAGGAGATCATTGCCAGGCACAAGGACCAGCCCGGCGCGATTATGCCTTGCCTTCAGGAGGCGCAGGAGGTTTACGGCTACCTGCCCGTGGAGGTGCAGACCATGATTGCGGAAGGGCTGGGCGTCTCGCTTGAAGAGGTGTTCGGCGTCTCTACCTTTTACTCGCAGTTTTCGCTGACCCCCAAGGGAAAATACAATGTCTCCATCTGCCTGGGCACCGCCTGCTATGTCAAGGGCGCGGCCGCCGTGCTGGATAAGCTGACCTCGGCGCTGGGCATTCAGCCCGAGGAATGCACCCCGGACGGCAAGTTTTCGCTCACTGCGTGCCGCTGCATCGGCGCCTGCGGCCTGGCCCCGGTTATGACCATCAATGATGAAGTGTACGGGCGCCTGACGCCGGACGAGGTGGACAGCATCCTCGCCAAGTACGCGGATTGACCGGCGCTGAGCCAAAGGAGGATCGACATGATGACAATTGAACAATTGGAAGCCGAGCGCAGAGAAAGCCGGGGAAAGGTTATGCTGCGCCGCATTGGCGAGCCATCCGTGCGGGTGCTCGTCTCCATGGACGACTGCGGGATCCGGGCCGGCGCGCGGCCGGTGCTTTCCGCGCTGGCAGCAGAGGCGGAGAAGCTGGAGCTGCCGGGTGTGCTGGTTGCGGCCACGGGCTGTGTGGGCCTGTGCCCAATGGAGCCGGTCGTCGAGGTCTTTGAGGAAGGGCGGAAGACTACCTATGTCCACATGACGGCTGAAAAGGCCGCCCGCGTTGCCAAGGAGCATCTTGCCGGCGGCCGGGTTGTCGCCGAATACACGATCGATTCGAATTCTTGAGACTAAAGGGAGACAGAGTAATGTATCGCACTGACGTACTGGTTTGCGGGGGTACCGGGTGTACCTCCTCCAACAGCGAAAAAATTATTGAAAAGCTACAGGAAGAAATCGCGCGGCACGGCCTGGAGGATGAGGTCAACGTTGTGCGCACCGGCTGCTTTGGCCTGTGCGCGCTCGGCCCGATCATGATCGTCTATCCGGAAGGTTCCTTCTACAGCATGGTTCAGGTGGAGGACATCCCCGAGATTGTCGAGGAGCACCTGCTCAAGGGCAAGGCCGTCAAGCGCCTGCTGTATAAAGAGACGGTGTCTGAGGACGGTTCGATCCGTTCCCTGAGCGAGACCCCGTTCTACGCCAAGCAGCGCCGCATCGCGCTGCGCAACTGCGGCGTCATCAACCCCGAGGATATTAGCGAGTATATTGCGGTTGACGGCTACACCGCCCTGGCAAAGGTTCTGAAGGAGATGACCCCGCAGGAGGTCATTGGCGTGATGAAGGCCTCCGGCCTGCGCGGCCGCGGCGGCGCGGGCTTTCCCACCGGCCTGAAGTGGAGCTTTGCGGCTGCCAACCAGGCCGACCAGAAGTATGTGTGCTGCAACGCCGACGAGGGCGACCCGGGCGCGTTCATGGACCGCTCTATCCTGGAGGGCGACCCCCACACCGTGCTGGAGGCCATGACCATCGCCGGTTATGCCATCGGCTCCACCCAGGGCTACATCTACATACGCGCCGAGTACCCCATCGCCGTCAAGCGCCTGCAGATTGCGCTGCGGCAGTCCCGCGAAAAGGGCTTCCTCGGCAAGAATATCTTCGGCTCCGGCTTTGACTTCGACATTGAGCTCCGGCTCGGCGCGGGCGCGTTTGTCTGCGGCGAAGAGACGGCGCTGATGACCTCCATTGAGGGCAAGCGCGGAGAGCCGCGGCCCCGTCCGCCGTTCCCGGCGCTCAAGGGCCTGTTTCAAAAGCCCACCATCCTCAACAATGTGGAGACCTGGGCCAATATTACCCAGATCATCCTCAACGGCGCGGAGTGGTTCCACTCCATCGGCACGGAAAAATCCGCCGGCACCAAGGTGTTTGCTTTGGGCGGCAAGATCAACCACACCGGCCTGGTGGAGGTACCCATGGGCACCACGCTGCGTGAAATTGTCGAAGAGATCGGCGGCGGCGTGCCGAACGGCCACGCCTTCAAGGCGGCCCAGACGGGCGGCCCCTCCGGCGGCTGCATTCCGGCCTCGGAGCTCGACATTAAGATTGATTACGACAACCTGACCGCCATCGGCGCCATGATGGGCTCCGGCGGCATGATCGTCATGGACGACACCACCTGCATGGTGGACATCGCCAAATTCTTCCTCGAGTTCACCGTCGACGAATCCTGCGGAAAGTGCACCCCCTGCCGCGTCGGCACCCGCCGCCTGCTGGAGCTGCTGACGAAGATCACCGACGGCAAGGGCACGCTGGAGGATATTGACCGCATGGAGGAGCTGTGCTACTACCTCAAGGAGAACTCCCTCTGCGCGCTGGGCCAGACCGCGCCCAACCCCGTGCTTTCGACCCTGAAATATTTCCGCGATGAGTACATTGCCCATGTCACCGAGCATCGCTGCCCGGCAGGCGTGTGCAAGGCGCTCACCAACTACCATATTGAGGCGGATAAGTGCCGCGGCTGTACGCTGTGCGCGCGCAATTGCCCGGTTGGGGCCATTACCGGCACGGTCAAGCAGCCTCACGTCATTGACACGTCCAAATGCATCAAGTGCGGCGCCTGTATGGAAAAATGCAGGTTCGGCGCCATTGTGAAAAGATAACGAAAGGGGAGAAGGATAATGGATATGGTCAATATTAAAATCAACAACATCCCCCTTTCTGTACCGGCGGGATATACGGTCCTTGAGGCGGCGAGAGAAGCGGGCATCAATATTCCGACGCTCTGCTACCTGAAGGATATCAACGAAATCGGTGCGTGCCGCATGTGCGTGGTCGAGATCAAGGGTGCGCGCAGCCTGATGGCCGCCTGCGTCTACCCGGTCAACGAGGGGATGGAGGTGTTCACCAACACCCCGAAGGTGCTCGAGTCCCGCAAAACGACGCTGGAGCTCCTGCTCTCCGTACATAACCGCAAGTGCCTGACCTGCTCGCGCAGCGGCGCGTGCGAGCTGCAGCAGCTGTGCAATGAGCTGGGGGTGGAAAGCGCGGACCGCTTTGACGGCGCTATGCCGGACACCCGCCGCGATGAGTCCACCGCCTACCTGGTGCGCGACAACTCCAAGTGCATTCTCTGCCGCCGCTGTGTGGCTGCCTGCGCGGATCAGCACGTAGCGGTTATCGGCCCCAACAGCCGTGGCTTTGACACGCATATCGGCTGCATGTTTGAGCGCGATTTGGCCGATGTGGCCTGCGTGGCCTGCGGCCAGTGCATTGTGGCCTGCCCGACCGGCGCGCTGACCGAACGCGACCAGTGCGACGAGGTGCTGGACGCCATCAACGACCCGAGCAAGTACGTTGTCGTGCAGACGGCCCCCTCCATCCGCGCAACGCTGGGCGAATGCTTCGGCATGCCGGTGGGCTCCAACGTGGAGGGCAAAATGGTCGCCGCCCTGCGCCGCATCGGCTTTGACAAGGTGTTTGACACCGATTTCGGCGCGGACCTGACCATTATGGAGGAGGCGCACGAGTTCCTGGGCCGTGTGCAGAACGGCGGCGTGCTGCCGATGATTACCTCCTGCTCCCCCGGCTGGGTCAAATTCTGCGAGCACTATTACCCGGATCTGCTGCCGCACCTTTCCACCTGCAAGTCCCCGCAGTCCATGACCGGCGCTATGATTAAATCTTGGTTTGCGGAGAAGGAGGGCATCGACCCGAAGAATATTGTTTCCGTCAGCATCATGCCCTGTACCGCGAAAAAGTTCGAGACCGGGCGCGACGGTATGTCCGGCGCAGGCGAAGGCCTGCAGGATACCGACATCAGCCTGACCACCCGTGAACTGGCGCGGCTCATCCGCCGCTGCCGCATCGACTTCAACCGCCTGCCCGACGAGAAATTCGACGAGGCCATGGGCGAGGCCACCGGTGCCGCCGTCATCTTCGGCGCGACCGGCGGCGTGATGGAGGCAGCCCTGCGGACCGCGGCCGACGTGCTGGAAAACCGCAGCGTTGAAAACGTAGACTATCATGAGATCCGCGGCACCGAGGGCATCAAAGAGGCTGTCTACCACATTGCCGGTATGGATGTGAAGGTGGCGGCGGTCAGCGGCCTGAAAAACGCGGATGCCGTGCTGAAGAAGATTCAAAGCGGCGAGGCGGATTACCAGTTCGTCGAGATCATGTGCTGCCCGGGCGGCTGTGTCAACGGCGGCGGCCAGCCGGTTCAGCCCGCCGATGTGCGCAATTTCACCGACCTGAAGGCCGAGCGCGCCAAGGCCCTTTATGACGAGGACAAAAACCTGCCGCTGCGTAAGAGCCATGAAAGCCCATTGATTAAAAAGGTTTACGCGGAGTACCTGGGCGAGCCCGGCAGCCATAAGGCGCACGAGCTGCTGCACACCCATTACGTGCCCCGCAAGCGCTTCTAAGCCGGTTCCCGCTCCTATAGGATGCCGGAAGCCGTCCGGTGACCGATTTGGTTTGCCGTGAAAACGATTATAAAAACGGCCCCTCCCGTTCATTGGCCTGGACGGGAGGGGTTTTTGTGTGTATTTTTAATAAGGCTTTATGAGAAAATCGACGGATCTCTTATTCTATATACACGAATGTCATCTATATATCATAATTATATTTACAAATATAAAAAAATATGGTATTTTTTAATAAAGAAAATAAAAATGGGAGAATTACGATGGAGCCAAAACATAATAATACCGGAAAATATATTTGTGCCGCCATTATCGGGGTCTCCATTATTATTGGAACCGTTGTTATTGGCACCGCCATAAAGAATGGCTTTGTCTACCTTGCGGATATGCTTGGACAAATTGCATTTAACTAATGGTTATATAAAAAGCAGTGATGGGAGGGCTTTTATGAACCCTAAAAATGAACGTCCCGCGGGCTGGTACTTGTTTTGGGGCCTGATTATTGCGGGAGCTATTGTTGGGGCCTCTGTTTTAATTGGATTTCTTTGGCTGGGGCATATTGTTGATGTTAAAGCATTCGATACGATTCTTTACAGACAATAAAGGCCGCTCGACCGCCGGATAACAGCAGGCCGGTCCCCTGCCGCCGATAAAGCGGCGGGGGATTTTGTGTTTGTTTTTCTTTCTATATACACGAATATTATCTATCATAATTATATTTACAGGTGTTAAAAATATAGTATTTTTATTTAAAAGCAGTGATAGGAGGGCTTTTATGAACCCTAAAAATGAACATCCCGCAGGCTGGTACTTGTTTTGGGGCCTGATTATTGCGGGAGCTATTGTTGGGGCGTCTGCTCTAATCGGATTTCTTTGGCTGGGGCATATCATTGATGTTAAAGCATTTAATACCATTCTTTATAGCTAATAAGGGCCGTTCAACCGCTGGGTAACAGCAGGCCGGTTCCCTGCCGCCGATAAAACGGCGGGGAATTTTGAACGAGAGGGGTGAAAGGGGATGATCTCGGAAAAGAAAAATTTTTTTCGGCGGTTAAACCTCAGAAAAGGCGTTTGCTTTTTCAACGGAACCGTTTATCTGTTTATAACGGTTAGTTGGTTGTTTGAACAAAGAGTCGGCTGGCCTGCGATTGCGTTTACCGCTGCGGTCAGCGCCCTCTCCCTTGCGCTTGGTATTGTTCAGGCAGTGATAGAAAAAAGAGATAGAAAAGAAGCATCAAGATGACAAAAAAGATTATTAGTTTGTTGCTCGTTATCTCTATATTTTCGCTCTTTATTATTAATGTATCGGCTGCGGAACCTACTTTGTCCAGCGGCTTAGCAGCAGAGCCGTTCTCTTTTGTTGCGGGGAATGGGGCTATCGTAGAGTAAATATTGTGTAAGGACTTAGGTTTATCATAGACGAGGCGCCAGTTTCTACCGGCGCCTCGCTTCATATCGTCCGAAATTCGGCATTTTTGCTCCGAAACATGGGATGGGGAGGGGCTTCGCCAGGACCATGGGCGTTATAGAAAAATATTGCTTTTTTAGGAAAAATTATCTATGATTAAATTATCGGCCCACAGGTCGGGCTTAAAACAGGCCGGCCGATTTTTAAAAGGTATGCCCCGGGGCGGACAAGCGCGCGGGGCTATTTCAATAACAGGAGGTTTACTATGACGGACCGGCATTATCTGGAGCTGCTTGCAAAGGATTATCCCACCATTGCGGCGGCATCCTCCGAAATCATCAACCTGAACGCGATCTGCTGCCTGCCGAAGGGGACGGAGTATTTTTTCAGCGACCTGCATGGGGAGAGCGAGGCCTTCCGCTATTTGCTCAACAGCGCCTCCGGCGTGGTGCGGGATAAAATTGAAACCCTGTTTCAAAACTCCGTCGGCGAGGCGGACCGCGCGCTGCTTTCCGCGTTGATTTACCAGCCGGAGGAGACGCTGCAGGCGCAGCAGGACAGGGCCGGCTTTGAGGACTGGTGCCGCATTACCATCTACCGGCTGGTTCAGGTCTGCCGGGCGGTGTCCTCCAAATATACGCGCTCTAAGGTGCGTAAAAAAATCCCCGGCCAGTTCGCCTATATCATCGACGAGCTGCTGCATGCGGACACGGAGGAGAACAAGGAGGATTATTACACCGAGATCATCTGCTCCATTGTCAACACCGGTGTGGCGGAGCCCTTCATTACGGTGCTCTGCCGCCTGATCCGCCAGTGCTGCATCGACCGCCTCCATATCATCGGCGACATCTTTGACCGCGGCCCGCGCGCGGACCAGATCATGGAGGAGCTGATGGGCTTTCAGGCTGTGGACATCCAGTGGGGCAACCACGATATTGGCTGGATCGGCGCCCAGGCGGGCAACACCGCCTGTATGGCGAACGTGGTGCGCCAGGGCATCAGCTACAATAATTTTGACCTGCTGGAGGATGGCTATGGCATCAACCTGCGCGCGCTCTCTACCTTTGCCGCACAGGTCTACAGCGACGACCCCTGCGCGCTCTTCGCGCCGCATTTGCTGGACCAGAACACCTACGACCCTGTGGACGCGGGCCTGGCGGCTAAGATGCATAAAGCCATTGCAGTCATTCAGTTTAAGCTGGAGGGGCAGCTGATTAAGCGCCACCCCGAATACCAAATGGAGGACCGCATTCTGCTGGATAAGGTCGATTTTCAGGCGGGTACGGTTCGGCTGGACGGGGAGGCCTACCCGCTGCGCGACACGCTCTTTCCCACGGTGGACCCCGCCGACCCGCTCGCCCTGACCGTTCAGGAGGAGGAGCTGGTGCATACGCTGGCGCTCTCCTTCTCCCATAGCGCGCTGCTGCAAAAGCACCTGCGTTTTCTGTACTCCAATGGTGGCATGTACAAGTGCTTTAACGCCAACCTCCTCTACCACGGGTGTATCCCAATGACGGAGGACGGGGCGTTTGAGCATGTCTCCTTCGGCGGCAAGGAGCTCTGGGGTAAAAACTACCTCGACTACATCCGCGGGCGCGTTCACGACGCCTGCTTTGCCCCGGCGGATTCCGCGGCGAAGCAGGACGCGGTGGACTTTATCTGGTACCTCTGGTGCGGGCCTAAGTCCCCGTTGTTCGGCAAGAGCAAGCTCGCTGCCTTTGAGCGCTATTTTATCGCCGACCCGAAGACGCACACAGAAACGCTCAACCCCTATTACAGGTTGGTGGAGGAGCGTCCGGCCTGCGAGAAGATCCTGCACGAGTTCGGCCTGGACCCGGCGCAGTCGCACATTGTCAACGGGCATGTGCCGGTAAAGCCGCGCAAGGGCGAAAGCCCCATTAAGGGGGGCGGCCTGCTGTTCATGATTGACGGCGGCATCTCCAAGGCCTACCATGGGCAGACGGGCATTGGCGGCTACACGCTGATTTCCAATTCCCACCACCTGGCCCTGGCGGAGCATAAGCCCTTTGAGGAGGTGCGCCGGAACCTGTCGCAGAATGCGCCCCGGGTGCAGATTGTCCAGCTGATGCCTAAGCGTGTGACTGTGCGCGACACGGATACCGGCAAAAAGCTGATCCGCCAGATTGAGGAGCTGCAGGACCTGCTGGCGGCCTACCGGACCGGCAGCCTGAAGGAGTGCTTATAAAAATAGGAATTATTTTTATTTTCATAGCAGATTCCCTTGTTTTTTCCAGCGCCCGCCTGTATAATAAAGGAAGCAACTGGAAATCCTGAAAAGAGGAATCCAGGCAAAAAAATCAGTATGATTAGGAGGATGTCGCAATGGAACTCAAGGGTAGTAAAACAGAAGCAAACCTGCTGGCTGCGTTTGCAGGGGAGTCTCAGGCACGTACGAAGTACACATATTATGCATCCCGCGCCAAGAAGGATGGCTATGAGCAAATCGCGGCCATCTTTGAGGAGACGGCTAATAATGAGAAGGAGCACGCCAAGCTGTGGTTTAAGCTGCTGCATGACGGCGGGGTTCCGGCAACAGAGGCAAACCTGCTGGACGCGGCAAACGGCGAAAACTATGAGTGGACCGAAATGTACAAGGAGTTTGCCGATGTTGCCGACGAGGAGGGCTTCCACGACATTGCCACCACCATGCGTTTGGTGGCCGGCATTGAGAAATCCCATGAGGAGCGCTACCGCAAGCTGCTGCAGAACCTGAAGGAGGATGTCGTCTTTAAGTGCGGCGAGGAAACCGTTTGGGTTTGCCGTAACTGCGGCTATATCCACATTGGCAAAAACGCGCCGGCGCTCTGCCCCGCGTGCAAGCACCCGCAGGCATACTTTGAGCGCCGCTGTGAAAATTATTGAGCCTTTTGCTCATTTTTCCGGCAGCAATCACATCTGAATATTTTGGCGGTACGGCGTCTGGCCGTACCGCTTTATTTTTTGCTCTTGCCGCCGCCCAGGTCCGTCGGGGCTTCCTCCAGGCGGTAGCCCGCCTGCCGCAGAGCGGACAGCGCCGCCGCGAGGCACTGCTCCCGTACAAAAAGATAATCGGTATTATAGGTGGACACGGCAAAGATGCTGACCTGCGCTGCGGCAAGCACGCCGGAAAGCTTTGCCAGCACGCCTACCAAGGAAAAGTCGAGCACGCCGGCTACGCGGAAAGCGCGCCAGCCGTCCTCCCGATCCGTCACAGACGGGGGAACGTCCGCGGTGGGAAGTACCAGCGAGCATTCGTCGTTTGTGCGGGCCGTAAAATAAAAATTCCCCTGAGGCAGCACGGCGTCCGGCGCAAGCCTGCAAACCGAGAACCGTTGGGGCAGTATTTGTATATTCAATGGGTAAGCTCCTTTCTCTGCCGCCCGGGGGCGGCGGGACACCTTTCCGGCCTGCGCGCGCCGCCGGAAAGAAAAACATTTTTTATGGCATAGATCCCGTTTATTCAATTGTACCGGGTCCGGCGGGGCTTGTAAAGCGCCGCGCGGCAAAAACGGCTGAAAATTGGCTCTTGAAAAATGAAAAATAACCCGTATAATGAAGGAAAGAATCAAGCCGCTGGAGGCTTGACGGAGAGAGGAGCTTTTGAAATGACAGCATTGTTTGAACTGCTTCCGCATGGCGGGCAGACGGTGGAGAAGGAGGCTTTCGGCATCCCTTTTTCCCTGGCCTATGACGGCGCGCGCATCCTGCCGTTTGACCCGGGCGCAACCCTGGAGCCCGGTGAAAACGAGGGCTTTACATATGCGTATCTGGCCGGCATGGTCAACCGCAGCGGCTGGTGCAGCGAGTGGTGGGGCCAAAATGAGGTGCGCGGCTGCTATAATAAGCGGATTTTTATCGGCGACCAGCTCGGATCGGCCCTTTTTATCTACAAGGATTGGACCCAGGAGATTGTGCCGCTGGTCTTTGGCCTGAATGTGTGGAATTACGACCTGTACCACACCAAAAAGAGCTATGAAACTTATCTGAACACCTTTGAGTCGCCCTATAACGAGCCCTTTGCCTCGGACCCGGCGGCTAAACGGCTGCTGGACGAAGCGCTGCTGCTCAACGAAAGCGACGGCGACAAGGGCCTGCATTACATGATGTGCGTTCCCTTGAAGAAAAAGCCGCTGATGAAGATTATTCTTGCGCCGGCGGAGGCCAAGGCCGACGATGTGTTTATCTCCGGCGTTACGCTGGCCCGCGAGGGCCATGTGCCCGCCGCCGGGACGAAAATTGTAGATCCGAAGATTTTCCTCAACCGCAGCTATACCGACCGTTTAGACCGTCTTTCCCGGCGGCTGTACCAATACCTCGACGAAATTCCCAGCCATGTGGAGCCGGTTGCCGTGGAGGCGCCCGTCTGCCCGTCCGTCACCTTTAGGGGCAGTAATATTGCGGAGCTTTACACCAATGTGTACAACCTCAACATGGATGATATGGCTAAACATAAGGTGGACAGCGACGGCATGACGCATACCTCCACGCCGGGGACGGCGAATTTCGGCTTGTACATCGGCCTCGGGACCTTCCGCAGGGGGTCCTCCTCCTACGCAAGCCACATCTGGACCCGGGACATCGGCCGGGTGCTCACCGAGCTGGCCTTCTGCGGCGCGACAGAAAAGCTTCTTGCCGCCGCCAGCTGCCTGCACGGCTACCTGGATTGTTCAAGCTGGCGGTTTCCCAGGCCCAACTGGAAGCGCATCGGCAATTACCGTGAACTGCCCGAGGAGATGCAGCAGCTGACAGCCGGTAAGGAAAACGACGGGCATGCCTCGATTATGATTTTTATGGCCCGCCTCTTCTTCAGCGGCATCACCGGCAGGGACTGGGTACACGCGCATCTGGATAAACTCACCGGCGCGGCGGAGTGGTTTTGCTGGCAGATGGACTGCCCGGAGGAATCCAATTTTGACAAGGTGCTGTATTCGGACAGCGAGGCCTCCGCGCAGACCTACGGCGGCTATGATTTATACTCCAATATCATTGCCTGCTACGCGCTGCGCGCCTACGCGAAGATGGCGGCGGAGTGCGGCCTTGACGAACAGGCGCGGCGCTGGAAGGCTTACGGGGACCGCCTGTATGACGGTATTATGGAGGTCTTTACCCTGGACAGCGAGCGCTACGGGCGCATCTTTACCGACAACACCTATGATTGCTGGACGCACGAGTACAAGCGCTTCGGCCCGCTGTTTTTGCTCTCCGACCTGGAGACCTACGACCCAGCTTTTGCGGGCGGCGAGCTGTATGAGATTGCCCGGCGCACGCTAAAGGCGCAGACGGACGATTATCTCCACCCTTGGTCCGGGCGCCAGATGGGCTACGGACAGGGCTATTTGGCCCACCTGCTCGCTATGCTGGACGACTACGGCCGCTTTACCGAGAGCGTGAAAGCGGCGGCATGCTACAGCTACCACCACACCGATGTCAACTATATTGTGCCGGAAGGGGTCATCGTACACCCGAGCCGCCGCTACTGGTTCCGCAACTGCGACCAGGGCAACGCCGTGCAGCAGGCGGAAACCTGTAAGATCGGCCGCATGATCCTGGGCCTGGACGATCTGAGCCCGGAGAGCGGCCTCTGCCTGGTGCCGCGCCTGCCGGACGACTTCACTGCCGTGGAGACAAAGGCCTACCCGGTCGTCACCTTCAAGGACGGCAAGCGTGCACAGGTGAAGGTGGATTATGCCTATGAACGCACCGAAAACGGCTACCGGGTCCTGCTGAGCGCGCATGAGCCCCTTGCTGTGAACCGGGTGCGCTTCGGCCCGTTCCCCGCGGGCACGGCCCGCTTTGAGGGCTGCGGCGAGGGCGCGGAGGTACGCGCCATTGGCGATCGCGTTTTTGTCTATGTTCCTGTAAAACGCACGCTGGATAAGCTCAATTTGTCCGTTGCCGCCGCCGGGCCCAAAGCCTGACCCCGCGCAGCGCGCCGGGTAAAAAAGAATCAACAAGCCGCCCCCATGCCCAGCCTGGGCGTGGGGGCGACTTGTTTCTGTCTGTCGGGTGCAGGCTATTCAGGCCATTTAGGCTACTTAGGGGATTGAAGGAATTCCGTTCGCTCCGGAACATACGCGGCGATGTTCTCCAGGCGGCAGTCCAGAGTGCGGCAGAGCCTGTTCAGCATGGCCGTGCTGCCGGGCAGGTTGCGTTGCAAACGCTGAATAGTAGCGTGTTCATTTTGTACTTTTGCCGATTTCGCCGTTCTCCTTCTCATATTCTGAGACATACTGTTTAATGGCGGTCTCGAGCTCACGATTTGCTGAACGAGCATGAGCATCTGCAATGAAACGGAATTTTTCAAATAGCTCCGATTCTATTCTCAGCGTGAATTTTACATAATCAGGCTTCATGTGATAGCCTCCTTAAAATGATGATGCTATCATTATAGCGGAAAAATGCCGTTAAAATATGTATTGACGGCATGATATAATGATATTTGTTAAAAACATAAAAAGGAGACTCGTTTTTATGAAGCCGGTTAAGCAAAAATACAGCCTTTCCCAGGATGAAGAAACCGTCGGGGAGATCCGGGGCCTGGCGGCGGGATATGAGGTGTTACCAACGCGGCGCGGCTGCTGGACAGCGGCTGCCGGTTTTGGCCGCCCGGGCCTCGACAAAGCAGCCGCATAGGCCGCACAGGCCGTTGATAAGATTTTTGCAGGATGTGCATGCCGCCAGCCGCTCACGGTAAAGCGCATCCGGGACGCGCAGCTCGGGGGAAAGGCTGTCAATGTAAGCCCGCACCGTTTCATAGAGCGTATGATCCGTTTCACTGAGCAGGCAGCGAAAACAACGGGGGCCGCGGGGAGCCTCCTCATTGGGCACGGGGGTGGGGGAGGGTTCATATTTTGGCTGCATGGGCGTTCTCCTTTTAAGGCGGCAGGAAAGACGGGCGGGTGAGTACCACAAAAGGGCACAGCCATTCGGCTATGCCCTTTTATCTTTTATCTGCCGCCGGTTTATTGGCCGGAGGCGCTGTTCTCCGTCGGGTAGAGGAAATTGCGCAGTAAGGTGCAGTTTTCCGTCAGGTCCTCCATGTACAGAACCTGTCCGGCACCGTCAATCCTGCGGTCCTCAAACGTATTGTCGTTGGGGATGTGCATGGTCTGCTGTTCATAATCCGGAATCTGGCCCATCAGGGAAATCAGGTACAAAATTTCGGAGTTGCTCAGATTGGTGGTGACATGCGGCAGGTAGTCATAGGCAATATTGTTCATCTCAATGGGGTTCAGCCCCTTGAAGCGCTCCAGCATGGCGAGAATAACCTGGCGCTGGCGGCCCGTGCGGCCGAAGTCGCTGTCAATGTCGCGTATACGCGCATAGTAAAGGGCAAGCCGCCCGTCCAGGTGGTTGACGCCCTCGTGCAGATTGCTGCCCATGACCTCGTTTTCATAGGCGGCGCTCTTGGCGCTCATGTCAATATCGATGCCGCCCATCTTGTCAATAACCTGTTCAAAGTTTTCAAAGTCGATTTCCACATATTTGTCAATTTGAATACGGAAGTTGTTCTCCAGGGTCTGCATGGTCAGGGCCGCGCCGCCATTGGCATAGGCGGCGTTAAATTTATGCTTGCCCTCAAGGGTGGGAATCTCCAGGTACATATCCCGCAGAAAGGAGACCAGGCGCAGGGACTTTGTGCGGTTGTCTATAGAGACCAGCATGGTGGTGTCCGAGCGGCTGGAAAGGCCGTCGTCCCCCTTATCCGTGCCAATCAGCAGAATGTTGGTGACCTTGTTGTCATTGATGACGTCCCAGGTTGGGGCCGCGCTGGGCTGCTCGGTATATTTGGACAGGTCCTCTTCAATGCCCGGCGTGCGGTTGACCCGGTTGAGCATGACCGTGGCATATACGCCCACCGCCGCCGCGAGTACCAACACCAGCGACACCAGCACCACGGCCACGCGCTTGCCGGCGCTTTTCTTTTTCCTGCGGTAACGGTTGCCGGTGGGCCGCCGCCCGCCGGAGCTGCTGTAGATGTCGCGGTCTACATAGTTATAGCGGTCAATCGGTTGGCTTTGCCTGCTGTTTTTTCGATTATTAGCCATGATACACTCTCCATATTATTTCACATTCCGTCAGCGGCTGCCGCATATTCACCGCAAAATTCTTCACGCATTCCGAGCCTTGGCCTGGCTGCTCAAGTATTTATATTTTAT
The DNA here is from genome assembly GCF_003268275.1 of Hydrogeniiclostridium mannosilyticum. Taxonomy (GTDB): domain Bacteria; phylum Bacillota; class Clostridia; order Oscillospirales; family Acutalibacteraceae; genus Hydrogeniiclostridium; species Hydrogeniiclostridium mannosilyticum. The sequence continues at coordinate 73,407 of NZ_QLYR01000006.1, read as the reverse complement.
TGCCTGGCGCGGAATAAGTCAATATTTAGGCCGTTATTAAAATAATAAACTTTTGTAACCGCCCGGCCGGGCGTCCGCTGCAAACAAAATGCCGTGCCGGCGCGTCTAAACTTAATTTAGGCACGTAAGGCGGGCGTAATGCCCGGTGCGGCGCGGATAGGGCTCGATGCTATTTTTGGCCTCCGGCAGCGGATTTATACGCCGCTGGGCTTGGCGCCGCCGGGAGCGTTTGCGGGTTCCCGGCAGAAATAACAGCCCGGCTTCACACCGGAGAAGCCGGGCCGCCGCCCTGAAAATTAAAATTGCGCCAAGCGGTTCAGCGCTTTAATCAGCGGCTGGGGCCGGGGTGAAACTCCTGCTCACAGTAGGCGCAGCGGTATTTTTTATCGCCGCCCAGCAGGAAGATGTGGTCTACCTCCTCCTCGATGCTGGTAATACAGCGGGGGTTCTTACACTGAATGACGTTTTTCAGCTTTTTGGGCAGCTCCAGCTCCTTCTTTTCGGCGATGACGCCGCGGCGGATGATGTTGACGGTGATGCTGCTGTCGATAAACCCGAGAATTTCCAAGTCGATATCGATATCGCCGTCAATCTTAATAATGTCCTTTTTGCCGAACTTTTCACTGCGGGCATTTTTAATAATGGCGACGCAGCAATCCAGCTCGCCCAGGTCGAGCAGGTCGTAGATCATCATACTGGTGCCGGCCTTGATGTGGTCAATAACGATGCCGTTTTGCAGGCTGTCAATGTTAAGCATGGGAGGCCTCTCCTTTCTCTGCCAGCCTCAGCAGGGTAAGAATCAGCGCCATGCGCACATAGACGCCGTTTTGCACCTGCTCAAAATAAGCGGCGCGGGGGTCGCTGTCCACGTCCAGGGCAATCTCGTTAACCCGGGGAAGCGGATGCAGCACCGCCATGCCCGGCTGCGCCAGACGCATTTTATGCCCGGTCAGGATATAGCTGTCCTTTAAACGGACGTAGTCCTCCTCGTTGAAAAAGCGCTCCCGCTGGACGCGCGTCATATAGAGAATGTCGAGACGGGGCAGGGCTTCCTCCAGGGAGGTGGTCTCCTCATAGGGGATGCCGCGCGGGCGGACGGCCTCGTTGAGGACATACTCCGGTACCTTGAGCTCCTCCGGCGAAATCAGCACAAAGCGGATGCCGGCGTAGCGCGAGAGCGCCCGGATGAGGGAATGCACCGTGCGGCCGAACTTGAGGTCGCCGCACAGGCCAATGGTCAAGCCGTCGAGCGTACCCTTGCGCTTGCGTATGGTCATTAGGTCCGCGAGCGTTTGGGTGGGATGCTGGTGGCCGCCGTCGCCGGCGTTGATGACGGGGATGCGGGAGTAGTGCGCGGCGCGCAGGGGCGCGCCCTCCTTCGGGTGGCGCATGGCGCAGATGTCCGCATAGCAGGAGATAACGCGGATGGTGTCCGCCACGCTTTCCCCTTTGGAGGCGGAGCTGGAATCTGCCGAGGAAAAGCCGAGAATGCTGCCGCCCATGTTGAGCATGGCGGCCTCAAAGCTCAGGCGGGTGCGGGTGCTGGGTTCATAAAACAGGGTGGCGAGCTTTTTGCCCGCGCAGGCCTGCGCGTAAGCCTTGGGCTCTGCTTCAATCCGGCCGGCCAAATCCAGCAGGGCGCCGACTTCCTCCACGGAAAAGTCAAGAGGGTCAATCATATGAACCATAACTTATATCACGCCTTTCTTTTCGGCGAATGCCGTTCAAACATCGATCTTGTTGTATGGCTTCACTTGCTCTAACCATATAATATACTATAAAATTGCACGCTTGTCCAGCCTGCGGGAAAAAGCTTCCTGCCGCAAATTCGTGCGTAAGGGGAAAAACTGCGCCCGTTTCACCAAACGGTCTTGAGCAGGACAAGCCGGTATGATAGTATATAGAAAATGGGAGGCGCGCCGCGTGAGAAAAGGGCATTTGACAAATTAAAGTAGAGGCGGTAAAGATGATTATTAATTATTTATAGTTTCTTCTTCATTTCGCGCATTTTCTATAGTATACTAGTTATAAATATATCCGCAGCGGCTTTCCTGCGGGAAAGCCCTTCCCGGTGCGGCCCGGCGCGTTCGTCGCCTTTCCGCCCTCCGGCAGAGAATAAAAGAAAAGAGAATCGGACTATGGTAACACAACGGCGGGGCAATGTCATGGAGGTCAATCTGCACGGCCTGACGGCGCCCGATGCCAAACGGCAGCTTGAACAGCTTTTAAGCCGGATCGATGCAGGTGTAACGGAGCTCGTCGTTATACACGGCTACAACAACGGCCAGGTTTTGCGCGACATGGTGCGCAAACAGCTCAAGCATCCGCGCATCCAGGCAAAGCTGCTCAGCCTCAATCCCGGACAGACGCGGATTTTACTGAAATAAGCAATTGAAAATATACGGCGGTAAGGCCGGCAAGGGGGAGTACAAGTGGCCTTCGTAGAATTCAAGGACGTTACGAAGTACTATCAGATGGGCGAGGTGCGCATCGCGGCGGCAGACGGCGTGACCTTCTCCATTGAAAAGGGTGAATTTGTTATTATTGTGGGCCCCAGCGGCGCGGGTAAAACCACCGTGCTGAATATGCTGGGCGGCATGGATACCTGCTCCGGCGGCTCCATTGAGCTCGACGGCGCGCTGATCAGCGGCTACAACAGCCGCCAGCTGACTGCCTACCGCCGTTATGACGTGGGCTTTGTCTTTCAGTTCTACAACCTGGTGCAGAACCTGACAGCGCTGGAAAATGTGGAGCTGGCCTCGGAAATCTGCCGGGAGCCGCTGCCGGCGGAGGAGGTGCTGCGCGAGGTAGGCCTGACCGAGCGCATGAACAATTTTCCTGCGCAGCTTTCCGGCGGCGAACAACAGCGCGTCGCCATTGCGCGGGCGCTGGCGAAAAACCCCAAGCTGCTGCTCTGCGATGAGCCGACCGGCGCGCTTGATTATAAAACGGGCAAGAACATCCTCCAGCTTTTGCAGGACACCTGCCGCAACACCGGACGCACCGTGGTGGTCATTACGCATAACCAGGCGTTTTCCGCCATTGCAGACCGGGTCATCCGCATCAACAGCGGCAAGGTGGTCGATATGCGCTGCAACCCGAGCCCGGCGTCCGCGCAGACCATTGAATGGTAGCCGCACGGCCGCTGATTGCCGAAACGAAGGATTACACGGATTAAGAAGATGGGGAAGCTTATGAAGAGAAAAGCTTTTAAAAAAGAGGTTTTACGGTCCATTACCCATTCGCTCAGCCGGTTTGGCGCGATTCTCGTCATTGTTGCGCTTGGGGCGGGGTTTTACGCAGGGCTGCGCTCCACCGCGCCCGACATGCGCCTGACGGTGGATCAATATTACGACAGCACACATTTTATGGATCTGCACCTCATCTCGACCCTTGGCTTTACCGATGAGGATGTGGAGAAAATCAAGGAGACGCCCGGCGTTGCCGGCGTGATGGACGGCTACACCGCCGATGTGTTTTTTGAGGTGGACGGCAAGGAAAAGGTTGCCCGCATACATAGCCTGCCCACGGATCAACGAGCGGACAACACGGATTACCTCAACCGGCCGGTGCTGGTTGAGGGCCGCCTGCCCGAAAAAAGCGGCGAGTGCGTCATGGACAAGGGCAAGGGCGACCTGGGCGGGATCCAGGTGGGCGACACAATCTCGCTTTATACCGCGTCCGGCGACCTGGCGGACACCCTGCGCTGTCAGGAATACACGGTCGTCGGGCTGGTAAATTCCTCGTACTATATTTCCTTTTCCCTGGGCTCCACCACCATTGGCAACGGCACGCTGAGCCGTTACATCTATGTGCCGGAATCCGACTTTCTCACCGAATTTAAAACGGACCTGCATGTTTCTGTCGCGGGCGCGCAGGAGCTTTCCACCTTTGATGATGCCTACTGGAGCACGGTGGCGCCGGTCAAGACGGCGCTGGAGGAATTGGGCAGGGACCGGGCCAGCATCCGCTATGACGATATTTTCAGCGAGGCGGAGCAGCAGCTCGATGATGCCCAGGCCGCTTATGATGAAAACAAGCAGAAGGCCCAGGCGGAGCTTGACAGCGCCAAGCGGCAGCTCGACGATGCCGGGCGGCAGATCGCCGAAAACGAGCAGAAGCTCGCGGAAAGCCGCCGCCAGCTCCAGTCTGGCCGCAGCAGCCTGGCGGACGCGGAAAAGAAGCTAAAGCAGTCCGAGGAGGAATATAACGCGGGCGTGGAGGAGCTTGAGGCGCAAAAGAAAAAGCTTCAGGATCCCACCGCCCAGCTGGATGAAAAGGCAGCGGAGCTGGAAAAGCAGGCGCAAGCGCTTGCACAGCAAAGGGAACAGCTGGAGGCTGCCCTGCCAGCAGTGGAGCAATGCCGCGAAAACCTGCCTCTTCTGACCGAAACCGTAAGGGCCTGTCAGGAGGAGCTGGACAAACTGCCGGAGGACGACCCCTTGCGGCCCACCCTGGAAAGCCAGCTGCAAGCCGCGCAGGAGAACCTGAAGGCCTGCCAGGACACCGTCGCCGCCTATGAGGAGGGCATGGCCCGGGTTGCGGCGGGCGAGCAGCAGCTGGCGGCGGCCCGCCTTCAGCTGGAGGAGGCACGGAAAAAGGCGGAGCAGCAGCTGGCAGCCGCGCAGGCGCAAATCGATGCGGCGCAGCAGCAGCTCGACGGCGCCAGGGCGCAGCTGGACAGCGGCCTGGCGGCCCTGGAGCAAAACCGCAGCCGGATCGAAAGCGGCGAGCGGGAGCTGAAAATCGGCACGGCAAAACTCGAAACCGCTAAAACGGAGCTGGCCTCCGGCCGTACGGAGTACGAGGAAAGCAAGGCCAAGGCGGAGCAGGAGCTTGCGGATGCCGCCCAGAAAATCGCCGACGGGCGCGAAGACCTGGAGAAGCTTTCAGAACCGGAATGGTATGTGCTGGACCGTAAGACCAATGTGGGCTTTGCCAGCATCGATGCCGACACAGACCGCATGGAGTCCCTCTCCACCATCTTTCCGCTCCTGTTCTTCCTGGTCGCGGCACTGGTGGCGCTGACGACCATGACGCGCATGGTCGAAGAGGACCGCGTCATCATCGGCACCTATAAGGCCCTGGGCTACAGCAAGGGCAAAATCATCTTCAAATATGTATTCTACGCGGCTTCTGCCAGCATTGTGGGCAGCGTCGCCGGGGTTGCGCTCGGCTCCTGGGGCCTGCCGAATATCTGCTGGAACTCCTACCGCATCCTCTACATTGCGCCCTCTCTGGTACCGAATTTTGATTTCAAATATGCCCTGATCGGCACCCTGGCCGCCGTTGCCTGTACGCTCGCGGCGACGCTGTGGGCCTGCTGGTCCACGCTGGCGGAATCCCCCGCGGCACTGATGCTGCCCCGCGCGCCGAAAGCGGGCAAGCGCATTTTGCTTGAGCGTGCGGGCTTTATTTGGAAACGGCTCAAATTTACCCACAAGGTCACCTGCCGCAACCTCTTCCGCTACAAAAAGCGGTTGATTATGACCATTGTCGGTATTGCGGGCTGCACGGCGCTGCTGCTGACCGGCTTTGGCATCAAGGATTCGGTCTCCGACATTATGTCCAAGCAGTATGACGGCATCTACCGCTATGACACCGTCGTGGAAACGGATAAAAAGCAGCTTACCGCCGACCTGACGGATCTGCTCGACGACCCCGAAAATTTCAGCGGCTGGCAGCGGGCGTACCAGCGGTCCGCCGAGCTCAAAAACGGCGGCAATACCATAACCGCGTATCTGTTTGTCCCCGAGGATACCGGGGCGCTGAAGAGCTTCATCAACCTGCGTACGCGGGGCTCAGGGGCGGATGTCCCCTTCGATGAGGGTTCCGCCGTACTCAGCGAAAAGACCGCGCGCCTGCTCGGTGTGGATGTGGGCGGCGCCGTCACGCTTGAAAACGACGATGGGGAGGACGTGTCCTTTACCGTGACCGGCATCACGGAAAACTATATCTACCACTACCTGTATATCGCCCCGGAGGTATACGCGGAAAAGATGGGCAAGGAACCGGAGTACAACGAAATTCAGGCAATTTGCAGCATTCCGGCGGATCAGGCCGATGCGCGCCAGAGCCTGCTGGACAGCCTGCTGGAAAAGAGGGGGGTCTCCACCGCCGCCTTCACCACCGATGCCCGCTCTAGCTTTGACGATATGATCGCCAGCCTAAACTATGTCATTCTGGTCATTATCCTGTGCGCCGGCGCGCTGGCCTTCGTTGTGCTCTACAACCTGACCAACATCAATATTACCGAGCGGCAGCGCGAAATTGCCACCATCAAGGTGCTGGGCTTCTTCGACCGGGAGGTCAGCGCCTACATCTACCGCGAGACCGCCCTGCTGACGCTCATGGGCTGTGCGTTGGGGCTGGTGCTGGGCATTTTCATGCACCTGTTTGTCATTCAGACCGTGGAGGTGGAGCTGGTCATGTTCGGGCGCGACATCCACGCGCTCAGCTTTGTCTGGAGCGCCGCCCTGACCCTGGCGTTCTCTCTGGTTGTCAACCTGGTCATGTACCATAAGCTGAAAAAGATCGACATGGTGGAGAGCCTTAAATCCGTGGATTGACGGGGCACACAAAACGAAAGAACGAAAAACCAACAGGGCGGCCGTAGGAGGAAATAGGCTTGAGGATCGAGGATCTGAGAAATTTTTTTACCAACTGCAACGACCGGCTGATCGAGGTCAGCGGGGATTTCATCTACTACGCGGAGGAAAAAGTGGAGGAGGGCCTCAACAGCCTTTTTCTGCTGGAGTATAACCGCATGACAAAACGGGAACGCATCATCGCCAATTACATTCTAAATGACCCCTCGTTTGTCTGCCACTATTTCAGCTTTTCCAGCGATATGATCATTATCATGGAAAACGGCGGCAGCGATGCCTGGATTCTGCGCGTTGACAAAGCCAGCGGGCAGGAACGCAATTTCGTGCAGCTGTGCCTGATAGAAGACGTACGCGGCTGCATAGCGCTGGATGCCGGGCACATCCTGTTTTTCACAGCCGCCGGGACGAAAGGCGAGGGCCACGCGGCCTACTTATATGACCTGGAGGAGCAATGCTACTACTATATTCACGACCCGCGCATCTGCGCGCTGGATGCACATTGCTTCGTGCCCTTTGACCCCGACGGGCAGGTGCGCCTGCTGGTGCTTCAGCCCTACGGTGATGAAGCCGACAAGGAAAAGGCGTACCGTGACCGGCGCTGGCTGGGCGACCATGTCAACGACAATGTTTGGATCTGCCCGCTGCTGGACTTCATTGTCTCGGTAAAAGCCGGTGAGGCGCAGACGCCGCTGGAGCTGATTATGCGCGCGGGCACCGCGGGCCTGCTTCGCTATGTGGGCATGGACGGCGGCAGCCTTTACTTTCGCGCCAAATATTACCCGGATAACGACCAGCGCATCTGTGCCTATAACAAGCTCACCGGCAAAAAAACAGTGGTCGCGCCCCTAAACGCCAGTGAAAGCGGCGCTCCCTCTTCTTTTTTAATCTCCGCCGGAGAGGCGCCGCTGTGTGCCTACCGGGTGACAAAGGGCGATGATTACAGCCAGGTGGACGGCGTTATCCATTCCTCCCTGCACACCTACGTTAAGGCGGAGGTCGGCGACATTGTCGCCTGCGTGGAGGACCGCTACCTGGTTGGGCGCTATATCCTTGCAGACGAAGAAAACTCCTACGAATTTCACACCATCTTTGACAGCAAAACCGGGCGGCAGCAGAGCTTTGAGTGCCGGGCCGCTGTAAAGGGCGACACGGTTGTCCTTTATTAAACCGCCCGCCGCAGCGCCCCGCCAACCGGCTTCTCCTCCGGAGGGGCGCCAGAAGCAAAAGAACGGGGGTGTGCTGTTTCTGCACATCCCCGTTCTTTATCTGTTTTTATAAGCTGGGTTCAGCCGCGCCGGCGGGTACGGAACCGCCTGGCTGGTCCGCCCCAATATATAATCCGTACTTGTCTTGTAAAAATCGGCGAGCTTCATCACAAGCCGGGTGGGGATCTCCCGTTTGCCCGTCTCGTAATTACTGTAAACCCGCTGGTCAATATCCAGCACCAGAGCAATCTGCCTTTGCTTCATATCCCGGTCTTTACGCAAGCGCCTCAGCCTTGGATAATAATACATTGCCGTCACCTCAATGTATAATACTAGCCCGGTCCCCCTAAAAACTATTGACCTTACTATTTTATGGTAGTAAAATAAAAAGTACGGATGCCTTAAAGCTATGCTTTCAGCACCGGGCTGAGAGAGGGGGTCACCGGCTGCTATAGGCTCAGCGATTTTCGCCGTTTTTCATAAGGGACGGGATTGTCTGTGCGCCCAAGGATGTAATCGGTGCTGGTGCCGTAGTAGTCTGCAAGCTGTAAAAGGTAGCGAACGGGCAAGGTCTGCTTTCCTGTCTCATAGTTGCTGTAAACCCGCTGGTCAATATCCAGCAGCTGCGCAACCTCCTTCTGCTTCAGGTCGTGGTCTTCCCGTAAATCTCTTAGCCTTCGGTAATACATTGAATCACCTCAATGTATACTCTACATACTACCGTATGATAGTATGCCGTTCTACTATATTTTGATAGTAAATTTATTGTGAATATACGCCTCTTTCCCTTTTATAGATTGTGCGCACATTTACCTACAAATATACGCCCGCATAAAGAAAAAGCACAAAACGTCCTGTTTTTATGCTTGCCCCGGCAGAGCCTGTGCCGCCGCCCTGCTTTTATTTTCAGAAGTTTATTTTCTTAGCCTTGACTTTTCCGGCGCCTCCTGCCTATAATTTAATCACATCTATTCCGCCGGGAGCCCGCGGCCCCCGGCAGTATATTGATGCGACAGTAGGCTTTATTTTTTTGAAAGGAGGTACTACGGCTTGGCGAATCTTACCCTGAAGGAAAAAGACCTGAAAACCACCGCCCGGCGGGAGGCGATTCTCGCGGTAATCGTGGAATTTGACCGCCCGGTCACTGCGGAGGATATTTTTATGGCGGTGCTGCAGCGCGAGCACATGAGCCTGTCAACCATATACCGGGCGCTGGGCGCGCTCACCGAAAAGGAAATCCTCCTCAAAAATGCCGGGCAGGACGGTAAAACCTACTATCAAATGAACACACGCAGGCATAAGCATTACCTGCGATGCACCGGCTGTAATGAAATTGTGCCCCTGAACGATTGCCCCCTGCACGCGCTGGAAAAGGAATTGAGCGAAAAAACAGGGTACCTGATCACCGGCCACAGCCTGGAGCTGACCGGGCTTTGCCCAAAATGCGCAGGCAAAAAAAACAGCCCGCCCAACCTGTGAGCCCCAGCGGCTTTTTGTTTTGAACCGCCGCTGTGCACCTCTTGCGCGGAAACACCGCCATGGGCCATAACCTATCATTTGGTTGACCGAACTCTCATATAAATAATAAAGGAAGCTAAAAATATGGATGATTTACTGAAAATACTGTATGAAAACCGTGAGGACAGCCCGTTTTGGACTCCGGCCTCGGAGAGCACGGAGGTCGACCTGTACAGCCGCCGCCTTCAGGCGCTGGAGGACCTGAAGGGCTGCCTTACACGGGAGCAGCTGGCACTGCTGGAGCAATACATGAAGGCCAATGAAAGCATGGATGAATTATTTTATAAAAAAGATTTTGTGAGCGGTTTTTACATGGGCCTGACTTATCCTGACGAGCAGCAGGCACAGCGCAGCCGCCCGAACCGGGAGAACTCCAAGCGCAAGGGCGCGCGGGGCAAAAAATAATGCAGGCCTTTGCTTCCAGCTGATTAATTTTAAACCCATTGAAAACAAAAAAACAACAGGCCAGGCCCGGGATCACGGACGATCCCGGGCCTGGTTTTGTATAAACGCATAAAAACAGCTTTTATCCTGGCAGCCCAAAAGGGGGGACGCCGTCCGGCGCCCCCCCTCTCGGGTTGTTGAGGAAGAATTTATGAAAAAGGTCTTGTAAGCGTTTCAATGGGGAACATCTTTCAGTCCCCGGAGGATTCGGACAGGGTTACGGTAGCCGTAAAGGTCTTGCCTGTCAGGCCGTTGTACACCTCCAGCGTAACCTCATCACCCGGTTTTTTGGTACTCACATAGTTGGTGATGGTCGCTTGGCTGGTGACCTCTGTGTCGTCGATTTTCGTGATGACACAGCCCTGGGAAATCCCCGCCTTTCTGACGGACTCATTGGTGACCTCCGCCACATACATGCCTTGTGTCAGGCCGTACATCCTGGCGGACATGGCGTCCAGATACTGGCCGGAAATACCCAGCATGGCGCGGTCCTTGACATAGCCGTACTGCTTCAGGGAGTTGATGACCGGCTCCGCTTCATCAATCGGAATGGAGAAGCCGAGGCCCTCATAGCCGGTGGCGACAATCTTCGAGGAGTTGATGCCCACAACCTGTCCCCTGGAATTGACCAGCGCGCCGCCGGAATTGCCCGGGTTAATGGCTGCATCCGTCTGGATGCAGTTCATGGTGTAGCCGGAAGAGGTAGTAATAGGCCGGTTCAGCGCAGAGATATAACCGATGGTTACACTGGAGTTCAGCTCCAGGCCGCCGGGGTTGCCGACCGCCATAACCTGGTCGGCAATCTGCAGCTCCTCAGAGGAGCCGAACTCAGCCGCCGTCAGGCCCGTGGCATTGATCTTGATGACCGCCAGGTCCGTGACCTCGTCGCTGCCAATCAGCTCCGCCTCGTAGGTCGTGCCGTCCGAGGTGATGACCTTAATTGCATCCGCACCGGACACCACGTGCGCGTTGGTAATAATATACCCGTCACTGGTTGCAATAATACCGGAGCCCTCGCTGCTTGGCGAAACCTCAGAGTCCTGCCGGGTCTGCTGAGTCCCTGCACCGATATAATTCGTTGTATTTTGGTAATTCTGAATACACACCACGCTCGGGATCACCTTTGCGGCAACCTCCTGCATAGTCAGGCCGGAGCCCTGCGTGTTGGCGGAGTGGTTGACAATATTGCCGCTGCTGCCGGAGTCCTCCTTGCCGTCCCCGGCAGCGGAGCTGTCGGCCTTGCCGTTGATATCCATACCGGAGGAAGCTCCGCCGATGGTGATATAGCCCGCGTTCGCCAGGGCAAGCACCCCGCCGACGGAGGCGCCGGAAACCACCAGGCACGCCAGCACACAGGCCACAATTTTCAAGGCCAGCTTCCCGCCGCGGCCTTTTTTGCGCGGCGGCTTGGGCGGCTTTTGCTGTTGGTTCTGGGGGCCCGGCGCTTGAGCTGGCCTGGCATAATGATAGGCGCTGCCGCTCCACTGGTACTGCGAGGAGGGCTGGCCCGCCTGCTGGTTCGTCTGCTGGTTTACCGTGTAAGCATTGCCGTTATAGGCCGTGCCCCCGTTGGTGTAGTAGCTGCCGCCATAGGCGGGCTGGGCCGCAGGCCCGGCCGGCGGCCAGGACTGTGCGTCCGCCGTGCCTTGCGGCTCTTGTGCGGCGGCCTGTTCGCCGGTTCCCGGGGCTTCCGGTTCAAAAGCGGCCGTGTTCTCCGCCGCGCCCTGCTCGTTCATGCTCCGGTAATCCTGCTGGAAGCTTTCGGTTTCACCGAGAGCATTGTTTACGGCCTCATTGTTTTTTTCGTTCTTCAGCGGCTCCGTGCTTCCATTCGTTTCATTTATATTGCTATTTAATGGATCATACATAGCGACCCCGTCCTTTCACACTGTTCTTGGCCTCTTAACCTTGTGATTCTATTATCGGGCCCGAATGTGATAGATATGTGATGATAATTCAACGGTTTGATGATAGATTCACGAATATTTTGTAAACGGAACGCCGCTTTGTGAACAAATCTTTACGAACCGGCTTTTGTTATTTGTTATTAGTATGGACCGGTCCGCAGGCTTTCAATCAATTCAATTCGCCCGCCGCAAATTTTTTGCGGTTCCTGCCCGCCCTAGGGAAAATCCGGTGGCTATTTTCCGTTTGATGTGGTACACTGAATAAAACGAAGCGAACAGGAGGGGTGGGCCTTGCCCAGGTTCTTTATTGATTATGTACCGGACGGCGCCGCCGTTATTACCGGCGGCGATGCACAGCACATCGCCCATGCGCTGCGGATGCGCCGGGGCGAAAAATTGGTGCTTTGCGACTGCCTCGGCATGGATTACGACGGGGAGATTGAACGGATCGAGCCCGGCGGGACAAGCGTGCTGGTGCGTATTTTGGGCTGCTGTCAAAGCGTGAGCGAGCCCAGCCTGCGCGTTACCCTGTACCAGGCCCTTCCTAAGCAGGATAAATTTGACACCGTGGTGCAGAAGGCGGTGGAGCTGGGCGTCTACCGGATTGTCCCCGTGCTTTCGGCCCGCTGTGTTTCCCGCCCGGACGAAAAGGCGTTTGTCAAAAAGCGCCAGCGCTGGCAAAAAATTGCCGATGAGGCAGCCAAGCAGAGTGGGCGGGGGATTTTACCGCAAATCGGGGGCCTGAAAAAATTTCCAGAGGCCATTGAGGAGGCCGCCGCAGAGGAGGGCTGCAAAACCTTACTCTTTTATGAGGGCGGCGGCGAGCGCATTCTGAGCCTGCTGCGGGAGGATACCCCTTCCGCGGCGGTGTTTATCGGCCCTGAGGGGGGCTTTGAGCCCGGCGAGGTGGCGCTTGCCCGGCACGCGGGCGCGGCCTGCGCTACCCTGGGCCCGCGCATCCTGCGTACAGAGACAGCCCCCATCGCCGCGCTCGCGGCGATTATGCAGGCCACAGGCAACCTTTAAGCGCACGTTCATTATTAGAATTGATGTCCCGGTGGGCCGCCCCTTACTTAAAATCCTCGCTTTTGCCGTCTACGGCGGCTTACCACTTTGTTTACAGCAGGAGGAAAACGAATGAAGATTGACATTCAGGCCGGCGGTATTTGGTACCATGGCTCCAACGCCCTGTTTACAGAGCTGCGGGCAGGCAGCACCATTACGCAGTGGAAGGCGCTGGCAGAGGCCTTTTCGCATAAACCGACGCTGCTGGGCTATGACGACGACGGCAGTATTTTTCACAATGGGAAGGAAAAGGGGTATTTATACATGATAGATGAGCCCATTGAAGCCGGTAAGGACATCTACCAGCACCCGAGAAGCACGATGGATGAAAACGCTGAATTTTTAACCAACCGTCCGCTGTCTGTACGTCTGGTGGGCGAAGTAGGCAATCCGGATTAAAAACTGCGCGGGCCTGCTTGGGTGGGCAGCGCGTTTATTTCATCCTTCACCTACATCGCGTTGCCGCTTCACCGCCGCCGTCCTGCCGCCCGTACCCTGTCTGGGCGCAGGCAAGCGCAAAGGGGCCCGGGCAGTTCTGAAACCAGAACCGCCCGGGCCCCTTCGACGGAATAAGCTTCCGATACGCTCCGGCCGCAACGGAGCGCCTATGTTTTCAAAAACAGAACGGCGCGAGGCTCTGCCCTTAAGAAGCAATTCCCCTTAAGAGGAACCCATCCGGAAGGGTTCCTCCCCGGCTTCCCTACATCAACGGATGTGGCGTTCTGCCCGGATAAAGTCAAAATTAGTCTCTGGCGGAGAGGACGTTTTTCTCATAGTCCTTGACGTCCTTAAACCATTCCTGCTTCTGCGGGACATTGTTGCGTGCGCAGAACTCATCCCACACGTCGCCGAACGGATAGGTCTTCATGCCCTCGCTGACGACCATCAGCTCGGTGAAGTTGGCCTCGTCCTGCATCTTCTTCATGTCGGCGGACGGCATCAGCAGGGCGTAGAGCAGGCCCTTCATCATGCTGCGCATGCCGACAACCCAAGCGGAGATGCGGTTGATGCTGGCATCGAAGAAGTCCAGGCCGATGACAACGCGGTCCAGCGCGTCGCAGCGAACAATTTCCTTGGAAATTTCTCTGAGCTCGTCGTCAAAAATGACTACGTGGTCGCTGTCCCAGCGAACCGGGCGGCTGACGTGCAGCGCAACCTTGTCAAAGAACACCAGCATGGTGGGGATCTTGTCGGAGATCATCTCCGTCGGATGGAAGTGGCCGCTGTCAAGCAGGCACATGAGGTCGTTTCTTGCCGCGTAGTTCATGTAGAACTCGTGAGAACCGACGGTGCAGGATTCTACGCCGATGCCAAACACTTTGGACTCAACCGCATCCAGCACATATTTTTTGTCGTAATGAACGGAATAAATTTCATCCAGGGATTTCTTCAGCAGCTCACGGGGGCCCTTGCGGTCAGCCGGGATGTCCTTGAAGCCGTCGGGAATCCAGATGTTGACCAGGCAGGGGGTGCCCAGCTCCTTGGCGAAGTACTCGGCAATTTTACGGCAGGCCTTGCAATGCTCTACCCAGAACTGGCGAACCTCCTCCTTCGGGCTGGAGAGCGTCAGGTTATCAACCACCATCGGGTCGGAGAACAGCGTGGGGTTAAAGTCCAGGCCCAGGCCGCGCTCTTTGGCAAACTCGACCCACTTGGCAAAGTGCTTGGGCTCCAGCTTGTTTTTCGGCACGCTCTCGCCGTCGGTGATGGCGTAGCAGGCATGCAGGTTAATGCGGTGCTTGCCGGGGATCAGGCTTAGCGCCTTGTCGATGTCGGCCATCAGCTCCTCAGGGGTTCTGGCGCGGCCCGGATAGTTACCGGTTGCCTGGATGCCGCCGCTGAGCTCAACATCCTCAAAGCCCCTTACGTCGTCGCCCTGCCAGCAGTGCATGGAAACGCTGACATTCTGCAGCTTTTTCAGCGCGGCTTCAGTGTCCACGCCAATAGCGGCATAGGTTTCTTTTGCAGATTCATACCTTGTCATATTCGATAATCTCCTTTTCATGATATTCCGCGGGGGAACCGCGATTTTTACTGTTATAGAGCAGGGACGGGGCGCAGGCGCGCCCTGCCCTGTATACGAAGCGGAGACACACGCCCAGGCAATGTGCCCGGGCCGTTTTCTGCTTCTGCCTGCCGCCCGGCGGGCACCAAGGCGCAACAGGCTTCAGTCTAAGTATAAAAGGAGCCGCCCCGGAAAAGAAGAACGCTGTTTGAAAAAAATTACGTCCTTATTTGCAGTGCTGCCGGCCGGCCCGGCGGTAGAAAAAACTTCCGCCGGGCCCCTATGGCGACGGGCTGGCCCCGCTGTGCGCCGCCCGGTATTTCTTGGGGCTCATGCCATATTTTTGTGAAAAACGGCGGTAAAAATAGCTGGTGTTGTCGTAGCCCACCGCCTCGATAATGTCCGTCACCGGCAGGCGGGTCTCCGCAAGCAGAGAGGCCGCCTTATTAAAGCGCTTCAGCTGTAGCAGCTCCTTAAAAGTAAACCCTGTTTGCGCCTTAATCAGGCGGCTCAGCTCATAGACGGACTGGTTTTCCCGGCGGGCCAGCTCGGTGAGGCTGGCCTCCTTGTAGTTTTCTTCAATATAACGCAGCGCCGCCATTGCCAGCCGGCTGGCGTAGCGGTCGGCCTTGCCCTGCTCAATGCGGTCCGTGTAATTCAGCAGCTGCAAAAACAGCAGGCCCATCGTGGTTTGGGCAATTTTCTGCCCGTTGAGCTGGCGGTTTTCCAGCGACCAAACCATATTTTCCACCAGGTTCTGCACCGGCAGCACATCCGACACATGAAAGTGCAGGTATTGCGACTGGCTGGAGTCCCGCATCAGCGTGCTGATGATAAAATTACTCAGCACGTTTTCTTCCTCCATCATATCGAACGCCACGTCAAAAAATTCCGGCAGAATGATGAAATTGATGCCGATGTCGTCCTTGCCCGCGGGGAGAACCTCATGGCTGCAGTGCTGGTTCATAAACAGCAGATCGCCGGTCTCCAGCGTAACCCGGTCGCCATTGTTGATGATATGTGTTGTACGGCCCCGGCACATATACATAATTTCTATATAATTATGCTTGTGCCGGGGAAAATCAATAAACCGGGTGTGGGTGCGCACGTCAATCAGGCGGCCCTTTTCCAGCATCTTGCGGCTGTCTATGGTAAAATCGCTGCCGGCGGTGTAGAGGGTCTTGCGCACTTGGGTACGCCCGTCCAGAATCTCCTGCTCCTCGCCGGTGATCTGCTCGAGTGTGTGCATTAGGTCCTGGTTCATCGCGGTTCCCTCCCCGTTATCCGTCTCTTTACAGCCCCATTATAGCACGGAAGCCAGGCGGCTTCAATCTTTTCCGCTCAGCCGGTATGCGCGCATAAAAATCCGCCGCGCGGATGCCGGTGATTTTTGTGCGCTCGGCAACCTTTCAACACTTTCAACAGGTTTTCAACGGGCCGCGTCCCGTTTTTAGTGGCAGCTGTTCGTGCGCGGGGCGCGCCTGTGTCGAGGCGCCCTTATGCCGCACCCTGCTCATTGGGTGCTCCGCGGCGGGAGCTCCCGTGAACCGGGGCCCTTCAAACGGATAAATTTCGCAAATATAATTGAAGCGAGCCCGATTGTGGGGTATAATGGTATAGGTTTTCATATGCCATGAAAAGGGACCCTTTCGGGGCGATCCCCCGGGGCTTTTAGCCGTTACAGCCTTAAAGCTGGAAAAGGCGATCTTATGAACAGGAGGAACCCCATGAAATATATCCTTGTCATCGGCGACGGCATGGCGGACAATCCCGTGCCGGAGCTGAATGGGCGGACGCCGCTTCAGGCGGCAGCTATCCCCACCATCGACGCACTGGCGGCCCGCGGCACTGTGGGCCATGTGGTCAACTGCCCAAAGCCGCTGCCCGCCGGCAGCGAGACGGCGATCCTCTCTATTTTCGGCTGTGACCCGCTGCGTTATTTTACCGGGCGTTCGCCCATGGAGGCAGCGGCATCCGGCCTGAAGCTGGCGCCGGGCGACGTGGCCTATCGCTGTAACCTGGTTGCGCTGGAGGACGGCGGCATGCCCTATGAGGAAAAGAAAATCCTCTCCCACAGCGCGGGCAGCATCGAAGGGGAAGCCGCGCTGCAGGCGGTGGAGATTTTGGAGAGCGACCCGTGCTTCCGCGCTGCCCTGGAGCGCGCCCGTATGGTGATCCACCGTTTTCCGGCCTTCCGTCAGCTCGCCGTACAGTCCGGCGCGGACATCCGGGGAATCCGGCTCACTCCACCCCACGACCATCTTGGCGAGGCGCTGGGTCCATGGCTGCCCAGCGGCTGCGGCAACGCCGCCGTGCTGGACGAGCTGATGCGCATCGCACATCGGGTATTGAACCGCCACCCGTTTAATGAGGAGCGGCGCAAAAACGGGAAGCTGCCCGCCAACGGCATCTGGCTCTGGGCCGAGGGCACGGCAGTGGAGCTGCCCGGCTTTGAAAAGCAGTACGGCCACACCGGCGGGGTGATTTCCGCCGTGCCGCTGTGCCATGGGATTGGGGTGCTGCGGGGCCTGAGGATGATCGAGGTGGAGGGCGCCACCGGCGAGCTCGACACCAATTTTGAGGGTAAGCTTCAGGCAGCGCTTGACCTGCTCCATACCGATGCGGATTTTTGCTGCCTGCATCTGGAGGCTCCCGACGAATGCACCCACAACGGCGATCTGCCCGGAAAAATCCAGGCCATTGAGTGGCTGGACTCCCGGATATTAAAACCGCTGCTTGCCCGGCTGGACGAGGAGGGGACGGACTACCGCATCCTGCTGCTCTCCGACCATAAGACCCTGACCGCTACCCGTGGGCACGACGGTGACCCGGTGCCCTTCCTGCTGTTTGACAGCCGCAGGGACACGGGCCTTGGCGGCGTCTACGACGAGCCTGCCGGTGAGGCCGGAGTGGAGGTTGCCGCGGGCTGTGAGCTGCTGGGCTATCTCTTTGAGCAAAACACGCTTTAACGCTTCTTAGCGCCGCTAAGCACCGCTAAGCGCCGCCGCGCGGGTTCCGCGCATAGGGCGGGGAAGCGGCGCATAAATTGAACCTAGGGATAATCGCGGCCCATTGCATATGGAGAAAGGGAAGAAACGCATGAACGAAAAATTTGAACGGCTGGGCTTTTACCCCGCCGATATTCTGCTACCGCGCAGCGCCGGCATGACCAAGTGGGCCGTGGTGGCCTGCGACCAATTTACCTCTCAGCCCGAGTACTGGCGGAAGGTGGAGGAAACGGTGGGCGGGGCCCCCTCCACGCTGCGGCTGATTCTGCCGGAGGCCCGGCTCAACGACCCGGATGTGGCGGGGCAGATTGCCGCCATCAACGCCACCATGGAGCAATACCTGGCGGACGGTGTGTTCCGTACCCTGCCCGAGGCGCTCGTCTATGTGGAGCGCACCCAGTCCGACGGGCGGGTCCGGCGGGGGCTGATTGGGATGGTGGACCTGGAGCAGTACGATTTTACGCCCGGCTCCGGCGCGCTGATCCGCGCTACGGAGGGGACTGTGCTCTCCCGCATCCCGCCGCGTGTACGCGTACGGGAAAACGCGCCCATCGAGCTGCCGCATGTCATGCTGCTGATCGACGACCCGGAGAGGACGGTCATCGAGCCGCTGGCTGCCGGGAAACAGGCCGCGGAGCCGATGGAGAAGCTCTATGACTTCGATTTGCAGCAGGGCGGCGGCCATCTGGCGGGCTGGCTTCTCAGCGGTGCCCAGGCGGATGCCGTTGCCGGCGCGCTCTCCGCACTGTGCAGCGAGGAGGCCATGGAGAAAAAATACGGCCTGCGCGGCGCTGCCCCGCTGCTGTTCGCGGTAGGGGACGGCAACCATTCGCTGGCGACGGCAAAGCAGTGCTATGAAAACCTGAAAAGGGTAACGCCCCGCGAGCGCTGGACCAGCCTGCCCGCGCGCTATGCGTTGGTCGAGGTGGTCAACAACCATGACGAGGCCCTGCGGTTTGAGCCCATCCACCGGGTGGTGTTCGGCGTGGACCCGGAGCAGCTGCTGGCAGGCCTGCTGGACTTCTACCCGGGCGCTTACGAGGGCCGGGGAGCAGGGCATGCCATTGCCTATACCTGCGCCGGGCGGCAGGGGTGGGTTACGGTGCCGGAGCCGAAGCTGCAGCTCGCCGTCGGCACGCTGCAGGCCTTCCTGGATGCATATGTTGAGCGGCATGGCGGCGAGGTGGACTATATCCACGGCGACAGCGTGGCGGACGAGCTGGGGGCCAGACCGGGCAACATCGGCTTTAAGCTGCCCGCCATGGGGAAGGATCAGCTTTTTAAAACCGTGATGGCGGACGGCGTACTGCCGCGCAAGACCTTTTCCATGGGCCACGCCCAGGATAAGCGTTATTATGTCGAGGCACGCAAAATCAGATAATCTACGGGAAAACGGCACGGTGGCAGGCTTTCGCTAGAAACCGGGGTCCGCGGTAAAGAGGCGGCAGGATTACTTACGTCCTGCCGCCTCCTTTTGTAACCGGCGTTTTGCGGCTTCCAAACGGGGCCCGCTTATTACCAGGGCGGAGAACCCCAACCAACCTGGAACGCGGCGGTAACCCCGTTATCGACGGCAGCTCCGGGCCTTTTTGAAGCCATGTGGTACGCCTTATTTCCCGCTTGTTCTTACCCGCCAGCACGAGGCTTTAATCTTTGGCAGGACTGGGCGCTTTTATGCCGCCTAAAGATATAAAATATCCCCAACGGAAGACAGAAGGCCTCCGTTGGGGGATTGAGAAGGTTAGAACTTATAAACGGGTTAGTGGCCTGCCGGCGCATAGATGATTTGCCGGCGGACAGAGGAATATTGCGTTAAATACAATTTTTCAGCTTTTCAGCAATCCTCCGGCGGCATTTAATACTTTCCAGCTGGCCGCCTGAGCTTCATCATCAGGAGGGCGGCCGTACCGGACACGCCTGTCAGCAGTAGCAGCGCATAAGCCGGCATGCCGCTGTCTCCGGTTGCAGGGGGCTCGGACGGATCTGCCGGTTCCTCCGGGATGGCGGGGGTTTGAGATTCCGCGGGCTCCTCCGGTTCCTCCGGCCCGGCGTCTTCCTTCCATTGGGCGTAGAGAATGACGTGCTCGTCCGCCATGATGAAGGAATCGTTTTCCTGGTAGGAGATTCCGCTTCCATCTACGGCCGTGTTCCAGCCCGTGAAGGTGAAACCGTCCTTAACCAGCGTGCCGGGCCCAACAACGGCAACAGTGTCGCCGGTTTTGTAATCATGGGCCTGCGGCGCTTCTCCGCCGGTGTTGCCGTTGCCGTTGTAGGAGACCGTTGAAATGACCGGCTCTTTTATGGACAGCTTCACTTCCAAGAGCTCCCCGGCGAAGTCGGTGTAGTAGTCCCCGTTTGCCTGCTCCGCGAAAAATCCGAGGGTATAATTCCCGGCGGGAATCCCCTTCAGCGGAACCGACAGGCTGCCGGCGGCATTTACGGAGGCGTCTGCCAGCTTTCCATAGCGAATGAGGTTCCCGGCCTCGTCAAACAGCACGCAGGAAACGTACTGGTTTTTGCCTGTGGTGGCCTCGGTGTAATCGAAGGTCAGGACGGAATCAACGAGCGCGGTTCTGGCGTCCAATTCCTCCTGGGGGATGGACAGGGTTTGGCTGTCATCCTTCATTGTAAATTTAATGGAGCTGTTCTCACTGAATGGGCCGGCCTCGTAAAGGGCGTCGTCCGCCAGTCCGGTGCTTTTGAGGCCGGTGGACTGAGAGGTAAACAGGATGCCGTCAATATCGAGGTTGAGCGCGGGGCGTACCGGGCCGGTTAAATCCTCGTTGGGCACCAGCCGGTCGGAGCCCTCCACCTGGCTTTGATGGGCGGAATAGAGACTGTTCGGGATAACGATGCCATTGTACCCAAACAGGATATCGACGAGGGTCCCGGACGGCGTGCGGGAGTGGAATAGTTCAAAATAATTTTCGGCAGGGGTTTTGGCAATGGATTTATACTCCGCGGTGGAAAGGGTCCACAGCTTTTGGTCCGGCGCGGGCTTGCCGCTGATCCCGTCCTCAGTGGTCAGTGTTCTGGCAATTAACCGCTGAGACTCCAGCGGCAGCATGCAGGTGCTGGCAATTTCCTCCATACGCTGCTGCAAAGAACCGCCGTAATAGTCGTTTGGGTTGGTAAAACCCTGATCACCGTCCGCCGCGTCTGCATCTACCTCATAATACAGCGCCCGGTTGGGTTCCTCCTTATAGGTGGTGGTTCCGCCTTCCGTCTTGTCGGGCATCATGGGGTGAATGACCTTGCCGCCCGATTGATAGAGGACCCACCGCTTGCCCCAATGCTCCTGAAATTGCGGGAAGCCGCCCTGCCCGTCTCCTTCAAGAAATTCATAATCACGGAAAGGGGCCCATCCATAGCGTGTGTTTCCGTCCTCAGGGGCCTCGTCCAGCTTGTGGAGAAGCGTGAGATTGTTTTGGTTGCCCGCTTCGCTGTGGATTCCCTCACCGTTATAGCCGACGACATACCACTCTTCGCCCCCAAAACCAACGACGGTTACGCCGCCGTTTCCGAGGGTGGTGGTTATCGACTGTGGACGCCCGGCCCACATTTCCCGCGGCGGTTCGTTCCCCGGATCGGGGGCGGCTTGTACCGCAGCGCAAAGGCTTGTACTGCCGAACAGCAGTGCCGCCGCTACAAAAGCGGCAATTTGTTTTTTCATTCTGTCCTCTCCTTACTAAATGTATAATTGAATTAAAATTATACGTTTAGTCAAAATAATTTTTGGACAGAAAAAATAAAAAAGTCCCCTAAAAAGGGGACTTTAAAAGACGTATACGGCTATATATCATTATGATTATAAGCATACATAAAATATAAAACTGCTTAATTTCCATTATATTCCATTTAATTGTATTTTTCAAGTTCTTTTTTATTTTTTACCGGGAACAGCAGATTTTATATATTTATGCTATGATAAGCATAAGCGGGTGAGAACGGCCCGGCATAGCTTTTCAGTTTTAGCATGAATGAGAGGAGGCCCCTGCATGACAAAGCGGGCTTTACAGGATGAACTGATCTATGAGATCCTTGCTGTCGTTGAGGAAATACCGGAAGGGAGCGTTGCCACCTATGGACAGATTGCCAGGCTGATCGGCAGAGAGAAAAACGCGCGCCTGGTGGGCAAGGCGCTGAGCATGTCGGAGTATTACGGCGAATATCCCTGCCATAGGGTCGTCAACCACGCGGGGCGGCTGGCTCCGGGCTGGCCGGAGCAGCGCTTCCTGTTGGAGGAGGAGGGCGTTGCCATGAAGGATGAGCGGCACGTGGATTTAAAAAAATGCCGGTGGGACTGCTGAAAGGGCCTTTTCCGCCGGTATTCCGCCAGTCCACGAGCATGCGGCCTTTTTGTAGTCATAAATGCTTTGGGCAGGTGTACCGCGGCAGTCCTCTGCTGTGCTTTCCATATTCGATTGCTTCGCGCGGGCAGCGGCAGATGCAGGCCATGCAGTGGGTGCAGTCCTTTCCCCACACCGGCTTTCCGTTTTCCAGATGGACATTGTTGAGCGGGCAAACCTTGGCGCATTTACCGCAGGAGATGCAGGCATCGGTCGCATAAAATTTCTTGGCATGGACGCACACCGGGTAGAAAAGGCCGTTGACGATGCCGCTGTTCATTCTATCCTTGAGGGTGATCGCCTGCGGCGGGAACGCCTCGCCATTCGCTATCAGCCCAGCGGCCCGATCGATTGCCCCCTCCGCCTGCCGGATGATCTGCCCGGCCTTTTCCTGAGTGGGGGTGGAAAACATGGCAATATAGTTTTCCGGCATGGTAATGGCAAGGCAGCCCTTATATGCCAGCGCTTTCCCGGCGCACAGCTCGCGAAGATATTTTCCGGCGTTTCCAATGTCCTCGCCGCAGGTCATGATAAAATAGATCTCGCTATTTCCGGTTAGCTGGGTTTTTTTCAGCCATTTCTCCACAATACGGGGGATTCTCCAGGCATAGGTGGGGACGACGATTATCCACGGCTTGCCGGAGTGCATTTCCGAAAAGTCCTGGCTGCGGATTCTTTCAAATAAATCAACGGCCTCGTCCTTTATGGCAGCGCCGATCCTTTTGGCGGCATACGCGCTGTTTCCTGTCCCTGAAAAATATAAAACCATTTTTATGACCTCCTGCTTATATTTCTGAGCCGATATGCTCTTTACGCTCTCGTAAATGAGCGTTGTCAAACCGGATAATTCCTTCCGCCGGGTTTCGGCCGCGCTCAAATAGTAGTTTTTAACGCCCTCTTTGCGCATGGCCAAGCTGCCGGCTTCTCTTAAGATTTGCAGACGGCGGGAAACGGAGGGCCTTACAGCACGCCGGGCCCGTGGGCCTTCGCTATGAGCCGCCTGCCGGATTTTCTTTCGTTAAAGTTTTATATTAATTATAGAAGATGGATAGCGAAAAAACAATATCCGTAAAGAAAATCGTTACCAATCCGCCCGGTTCCCATATTGCCCGTGAAGAGCGGGCATGCGGCGCGCGGGCGCAAACATTACCGGCGAAGATTCCTCCGGCGGGAAGCGGCGGCCCAAGGAAGCGGGCGCGCCGGGCAGAAATCGCCCCCGCTGTAGGCCGGGGCCGCAGCGGGGGCGACCAGGCTTAAGCCGATGCCATATCCATCCCGCTTTAGCTGGTGGACGCGGTACCGGTTTTGAAAAATCTGTTCCTGTCTTTCCAGCGGAATGCCGATTCCATGGTCCTGAACGGTAATAATAACGCTTCCATGCCGGGTTTGTACGAAGACTGCAATCGGTTGTTCTGAACCGTATTTTACCGCGTTGTCTATCAAATTGCCGACGGCCTGGTAAATCCACCGCTCTTTTGCAAGGATTGTGGCATCCTGCCCCTCAAAATAAATAGGTACGGCTTGGCTGCGGTAGAATCGTCGCTCAAGGTCAGAATATCCTCCATATTATCCACAATGCGGTCGATGCTTTTTACGGCATCCGCGCCGGCCTTCAGCTCCACCGTTGTTCTCAGAACGGAAAGAGCTTTTTTTGTTCATGGGAAACATAGGCGTTCAACCGTTTATAGCCGTTTAAATGATCCTGAAATTTTTGCCTTATTTCTTCGAGCGCCTCTTGAATTGCCGGATCAAGACCGGGGCAGGGCGTTTCAGGCTGCTCAAATTCTTTCATTGAGCGGAGAATTCTTATATTCTCCCGCCGTTGAATCTGCTGCAAAACCGCCCAAAGCAAAAGGGACGGCAATAAGAAAAACAGGCACATTGAAACGGCGCCCGCCGGCAGCCACTCAAAGCTTTTGGCTGTGTAATAGCTGTCGAAGGCGTTTCTCCACACAATACGGGATACATCCATTTGAATATTCCTGCCCGCCGTAATTTCGGACCATTCTTCACGCGTGAGGATATATACGCCGCTGTCGCCGGCATATTCCGTTACCCGATTGGCGGCGGAGGTAATCCTCAGCCACAGCGGGCCGGCAATTGACAGAGCAGAAAGAAGGATTGCATAAATAACAATCGCGGCGCCGGTTTTCCAAGTCATTTTTCGCATAGAGCATACCCCTTCCCGCGCAGCGTATGAATTATTTCTTCTCCAGCCGCCTGCGTCAATTTTTTGCGGCTCCTTGAAATATGAACACGCAATACCGAAAAAAAAGGGTCAAACGTCTCGTCGTAAACATGCTCCGCCAGCTCTTCGGCAGAAACAACAGCCGGGTATTTTTCAGCCAAATATTCTAAAATATCAAATTCCTTGGCTAAAAGCTCCACCGGCTGGCCCTGGACGCTCGCCGCCCGGGCTAAGGGGGTGACCGTCAGCCGGCCGACGCTGAGCACCGGGCTGCTCTTTCCGTAATACCTGCGGATGGACGCCTGGATCCTTGCCCGCGGCTCCACCATGTAAAACGGCTTTGTCAAGTAGTCGTCCGAACTGAGAGCGAGCCCCAGCGCCCGCTCCTCAATTTCGTCCCGGGCTGTTACAATAATAACCGGCGCCGTCACATTGGAGGAACGCAGAAATTTTAAAATGTCAAGCCCGTCTTTATCCGGTAAATTCAGGTCAAGCAAAACAGCGTCATATTCATTGACAAAGGCCAGCTCCTCACCCTTTAGGCCGGTGTAGGAAACATCCAATGGAACCCCTCTCTTTGAAGCCCGGCCTTCATGGAATCTGCAAGCTCTTTGGTGTCCTCAATAATTAGTATTCTCACGGTTACCCTCCTGTCTTATGGATAGTTAAATTATAGCACGCCGAATGTTTATCGAATGTTAATTTTAATCCGGCGTATTTACGGCGCGGGATATTTTAGCAGGCGTACAGGTTCCGGTTTATCCGCTCTATATAAAAACAGCGTGTTTGTTTGGGGTATTATCCCCAGCAAACAAGCTGTCATGATTTATTTATGTCTGTTTTCACATGCCCCGTCGT
Source organism: Hydrogeniiclostridium mannosilyticum (assembly GCF_003268275.1). Taxonomy (GTDB): domain Bacteria; phylum Bacillota; class Clostridia; order Oscillospirales; family Acutalibacteraceae; genus Hydrogeniiclostridium; species Hydrogeniiclostridium mannosilyticum. The sequence continues at coordinate 48,252 of NZ_QLYR01000006.1, read as the reverse complement.
GTTTTATCCGCAGGCATGGCTGCCGGCCTGTAAATTCAGGATCGGTGACATGTAAGTCCATTGCTGTCTCTCCTTTCAGCTTTTTGCGGCCTGCCGGTTATATGCGCCCGTCAATGTTTTCTTTATTGTACAGGGGTTGCCGCAGGCGACGGTGTTTGCGGGAACCGGTTTTGTAACAACGCTTCCTGCCCCGATGACGGCGTTGTCGCCGATTGTCACGCCTGGCAAAATGATGGTTCCGCCGCCAATCCAGACATTGTTTCCGATTGTGACAGGGGCGGTTTGCGTGCGGATGGCCGTTTTGCCGGCTTCGTCTGTATAAATGCGCGCTGCCGCCGAAACAGGGTGAACGGCAGTATAAATTTTTACATCCGGGCCGATCAGGGTGTTGTTGCCAATGGTGATTCTGCCGGTATCTAAAAGGGTGCAGTTCATATTGATGAGGCTGTTTGCACCAAGAGAGATGTTGCAGCCGTAATCCACCCAAACCGGCTGGTTCACACGCACATTTTCACCGCAAGAGCCAAACAATAAATGAATGATTTGATTGCGCAAATCCATATTTTCGGCGGGCAGGCTGTTATAAACCCGCATAAGGTCTTTTGCGTTGCTGCTCAGGCGGCGAAGCGCCAAGTCCCTTGTATCATAGTATTTACCGCAGAGCATTTTTTCCTTTTCCGTCATAGGTCCGCCTCTTTTATGAAAGGCCTTTCACCCAATCCTCCAGCTCCCGGCCGGAAACACGGTTCAGCATTTTGCCCTCCGCCCAATTTGCGCCCGGGCAGAGAGGCTTCAGGACCTCTACGGTTTTTCCCATTCCGCTGCCGCCGGAGGTAGCAAAGGGGATGATGGTTTTGCCCGAAAAATCGTAGCTTTCCACAAAGCTATTGATAATGGTGGGCGCGACATACCACCAGATCGGAAAGCCGATAAATATGGCGTCGTAGTCCGCCATATTGGGAAGCCGTTCTGCGATTTCAGGGCGGGAGGCGGGGTCGTTCATTTCAATGGAGCTACGGCTCTTTTTGTTCGTCCAGTCGAGATCGGCACGAGTATAGGGGACGGCAGGTTTGATTTCAAAGAGGTCGGCGCCGGCAGCCTTTGCCAAATGCCCGGCAACGGCTTTGGTAACGCCGCTTGCCGAAAAGTATGCAACTAGCTTTTTGCTCATTTTATTTTTCCTCCAATCTATTGTATTCTTCATCACTTACAGGCTCGCACCATTCGTTTGAGGCGTCCTCACCCGGTACTTCTACGGCAATATGCGAAAACCAGCTGTCCTTTTTGGCTCCGTGCCAATGTTTTACCCCTGCGGGAATGGTAATTACCGTTCCCGCGGCAAGAGAAACAGGCGGTTTACCTTCTTCTTGGTACCACCCCTCGCCCGCTGTGCAGATAAGAAGCTGGCCGCCGCCGCTTTTGGCGTGATGAATGTGCCAGTTGTTGCGGCAGCCCGGTTCAAAGGTCACATTGGCAAGAAACAATGCTGTTTTTTGTGGATTTGTCAGCGGGTTCAAAAAGGATCTGCCGGTAAAATACTGTGCAAACGCTTCGTTCGGGCCTCCTGTTCCAAACATGTTGATTGCTTCAAATTGTTCTTTTTCGCGCACTTTCATTGTTCAAACCGCCTTTCTTTCATTGGATTTCGGGGCGCCCGGCTGCTGTGGAGCGGAGGAGCCCGCCTCTTCGCGCCATAAAAATAGAAACCGGTTTTTATTCTGGAATTCTCTCTTTTGTTTGCTTCCTGTTCCGGGCTTTGATTTCAAACCGCAGGTAATCGAGCCGATCCAACTGCCGTTCCTTAAAATGGATTTCCTCAAGTGTTTCGCTTCTTTTTGCCTCCAGCATTTTAAGCCGTTCGTCTTCACCGGAAGCGCCCTGTAAAAGCAATTTCATGTACCTTTCTGCCTCGGCGCTTGTAAACCCAATATCGTGAAGCGTCATAATGGCGCTCAAACGCTCGAGGTCGCTGCTGTCATAGCGCCACGCGCCCATGGCTTTCTTCATTTCGCCGCACAGTCCCCAGCTTTCATACGCCTGCAAAATTTTAATGGGGATTTTATATCGTTCACTCGCTTCGTTGATTGTCACGTTAAGGTTCCTTTCCGCCGGGGATATAAAAATAAAGGCGCTCCGTTTTGAAACACCTTTATTATAGGTTCAATAATTTGAAATGTCTAATGCTTATATTTTATTACAAGATATGCCTTTTAGGTATTGTGCCGCGAAGTCCATGAAAGCAGAAACCGTGGCAGAAAAAATTTGATCCTTTTTCCACCCCAGGACCGTTGAAATTTCCAAAACGGGTTGTAATGGAATAAACCGTAAATTTTCGTAGGTGCAGTTTAAGCTGATGCTGAGCATGACACCGATGTTTTCTTTGGCTAACACCGCCTCGTTATATGGCAGGTTGGCGGCCGCCGCAATGTCTACCCGATCTTTATAATCGCCGAGCCATTTTCCGATCCGGCTTTGGTTGAAGTCGCCTGTTGCAGTTACAACCGACATTCCTGCCAGATCCTCCGGCCTTATACTTTCTTTTTCGGCGAGAGAGGAATCACTCGGAGCAAACACCCCCCATTGTTCTTTAACCGGCATATTGACAAAGTTATATTTGCGCATATCAACCGGTTCTGACATTAAACCCATATCGAGAAATCCTCTTTCAATATAATCCCGAATGTTAGTTGCGTTTCCGCTGTATATCTCGTATTTTACGTTGGGATATTTTTTGCGAAATTCTGCAATGATTTTCGCCAGATATTCCGTCGAACGAAATTCACCGCTGCCGATTGAAATGGTGCCGGAGAGCGCTTCCTCTTTTTTAATAAAATCTCGTTTTGTTTTGTCGGCCAAGGACAAGATTTCCTGCGCACGGCGCTTCAATATCATTCCGTCCTCGGTCAAAACAATATTATGATTACTACGGACAAACAGCTTCACGCCAAGCTCCTGTTCCAAATCTGCAATTTGTCTTGATAATGTCGGCTGTGTAACGTGAAGCATATTAGCTGCTTTTGTAAAATTTTCTTCTCTTGCAACCGCCAAAAAATAATTTAATACACGAAGCTCCATATCAGCACCTCCTCATATAGTTTAGCACAAGCTTGTTCCATTTTAAATATATCTAATAGGAAGATATGCCTATTGCGAAATTTATGTATTAAACTGCCCTTTATACGGACGGCTTGCGGTTTCAAGGAGCAAGCCGCAGCGGGGCGCTCTGGTTCAATGGGTGAAAACAGCGCCGGTAAAAAAGGACCTGCCGTAAGCGAGAGAGAACAGGCAAAATAAGAACCGAGCCCGGAACGCGGAAAGCGTCCAGGCTCAGCCTAGCGGCAAAAGACCGTGAAAAATTATTTTTGCGGTTTTGGCAGATGGACGCGAGCGCTCACGTTCTTGTGAGAAAAGTAATTATTTCATCAAATACAGTTCAGTGAGAACACCTGCCATAATCTCTCCTGAAAACATAATAATCGGTGTCAAAACCGCCCCAGCGGTAATCGCCGCTTTTCCACTCTATAAATAGATATTCTGTATCGTCGATGTTTTTGATTTCATAAGCGCACGCAGTGCAGTTCCATTTGCGCAAAACAAATCCGTTTGTCCACTCCTGAGCATGCCTGCCGCTTATGATTTCATCTCCGTAAACGCTGCTGCATTCTCCGTTTGGCAGAAAATCAATCTCCTTAAAATACGGCTCGAAGCTGCTGTCAACATTTTCCGGGGAAAAGTCATCTTTATTCTGAACAAAGGCTACAGATTTCCATTTGCCCAAAATATTCCGGTCGTTATTAAAAGGGATAGAAATATTATCTTTCCGCGCAATATCCTTTGCTTTGTAGCGGCAGTTATCGCATTGATGAAGCACCAAAAGCGTTGTCCTGCCGGTTTGCAGATAATCAAAGGATTTCAGCTTCACAAACATGTATAATCCGTCCGATTGTTTCTCAACGGTAAATTCGTTGACGGAAGAGCTTTCGCCGTCATCGATCAACAATTTGCCCTTCGTCCAGGAATAGCACCAATACCACTCGCCTTGTGGTAGAAAAAATATTTCACGGTTCTGGCTGCCGATCCCTTCTTCCGGCAGCTTTTTGCCAAGGTTAAACGCTGCTTGGTTATGATATTCGCCTATAATTTCCCACTTTCCAACGATTTTCTCATCGTTTTCAAATGGGATATGTACATTTTCATGTATAAAATTAATCTTTGCTTCTTCCATAAAATTTCCTCCTAACATTAAGCCGCGGAGCTCGTCGAGGCGGCAGAGCGTTTCGTTTAGCTGTTTTTTCTTATTGTCAAATATTGCGCCTATGGCCTTGGGCGGCACGCTGCCTGAAACCAGTTGCTTTATTTCTGAAAGGGAAAAGCCCGCGGTTTTCAATTCGTTTATGCGAGCGCACACGCTGATCTGATTTTCGGAATAATGCCTGTAACCTGTAAAGCTGTCAATATAAACAGGTTTTAGCAAGCCGCAGCTGTCATAATACCGCAGCACAGAAATGGGCATATGGCAGGCCCTGGAAAATTCTCCTATTCTCATTGGTTTCATCTCCGGATTTTTATATAAGGTACCTTACGCGCATATTATAAAGCTAAAGTGTAGGTGAGAGTCAAGCATACAATGAAAAATTATTTTGGCTAAACAGAAAGCAGTCAAGAAAATACAAAACAGCGGCTAATTTTATGAAATAAAAAGTCGGAACGGGTTAGGCTCGTTCCGGTGTGGGTTTACGCTACAAAAAAGATGCCCGCGGAAAATGAGAATTCCGGGTTCAGCATACGTCTATTTTCATGTTAACACAGTGATTTTTCGATTTTTACTTCTGGATGTCCCGTTGGGTAAAAGAGGACGACCCTGAAAAAACAGCTTAAATGCTGGATTTATGACATGAAAAAAATCGGAACGAGCGCAACTCGTTCCGACGTGTAATAGTAAGACAAAAAGAATCTTTTGTTGTTTTTTAAAGGGACTTGAACTTTCGCAATGCCTTTGTTGTCTTAAACATTTGGAACAATGATTGTTGTCAGTGATTTTTTCTGCGCCCCTGTCGGAAGTTTCAGTTTTCCGTTATTTACAAGTTCCTTCATACAATGAAGAATAAACCAACCGTCGGAAAAGAAGGTGTATTGCAATCCGTATTTCTGCATTTTGTGGAGATGCTTCGGCGTTTCATCAAGCACTGCTTTCACAAAAGATTCTTTCAGTGTTTCAAATTCATGCCAATATTTTTCTTTAATGTGGTCACCGATCGCAATAAGCTTATTTTTAATGTCAGTATTTTCAAGCCATACGGCTTGAGAAACGGATTTAAACCATCCCGTATTGCCATTAATGTTCATTTTTGTTCTCATGATTCCCGTTTCCTCAAGGAATGCATAACTTTCATCGCTTACCGAATCATCTAACCTTGATAGAATAGATAGAATACGATTTGTTTTTGAAATATAGTTGTCATCAACCCGTCCATCTGACCATTCGGAGTCGATCTGCCATAAAGTATAATCCTCGTTTCTATTCCAGCAGGGCCCGCACCACTGTTTCATACTATCAAAATACATAGGCTTTTTAACGCCGGGACTGATAACAGAAGCGTAACATATATTCTGTCCTCCATCTGGGCGAACAGTTGCCACCTCCTCAAAGGAAATGCTTTTATCCATCAGACTCTCCCCGCTGAGTGCGGCAATATACGGCACGAGTGACCAAAGGATAAAATTGTCATCTGCTCTTGGGGATTCAGACAGCGAAATCGGTTGATCTGTCTGTCCGCAAATAATGCGTTTATCCTTTAAAATTCCGCTGTTAGTCAGCTCTTCCATTAATTCATTTGCAAAGAGCTTTGCTGCTTCTTGATACATTACGTCATGCAACGAAATCAGTTCGTTTGTTGGATCATCAAGCAAAATATTGCAACGATATTTGCCTTTGTTCTCGGCGAGAAATCCATATTCGGAAAGATACTCTGCTTCACTTTCCACATATACAGGGGAAACGCCAAGGCAGTCGGCGATTTCGTTGATTGTTTTATCCTCTTTCCAAACAGCATAGACAATATTTTGCGATAAAGCACTTCGAAAGAAGTTACTGTTTGTGCCTTTCGTTCCCGGAGAACCATTTGTTCCGCACAGTTCAAATTTGATTGGATTGAATTTGAGTTCACCCGTCTGTCTCATAGTATCCATACCTCTCTTCAAATCTTTTTTTGCTTCAAACAAATGCCATTTGACTGTGCCGAGAGGAATATTGAGTTCTTCTGCGATTGCTTCTTGCTTTTTATTTTCAAAATAGTAGGCAATTACAATACGACGTTGCAGTTTTGACAAATAGGCTATCTCACGATGCAAATGGTCAATCAATTCACTTTCAACGCTTCCTGCTAGCGTGTCATCTTGGGATGGCAATAACTCCGCTAGTTCATCAATTGGAACACCGATCGTCGTTTTTGTCCTGTCACGATAGTAATTAGCCAGAACGTTGTGTGCTATCGTCCAAATGAATTTTTTAGGCGAATCCAAATCATCTTTGACAAGCATCGCACGGAACGCACGTAAGACGATATCCTGAGTCAAATCCTCTGCATCCTGCAAATTAGCGCATCGTTTCAGTGCAAAACCGTATATAGATTTCAAGTATTCAATTATAATACTCTCGGCATATTCACGATCCATCTACTTTATCTCCTTGAAAGCTTTCACCCATATAGACACAGGCATAGAAGAAAGGTTGGGGATTTTTATTTAAATTTTCCCGTTTTTGTCTAATGCAATAAATCGTTGGATTAAATAAATCATATTACACAAATGAAAAGAGGTCGACAGCCTTAAAGCAATCGACCTCTTTTGACAAACTGGCGGAAGCGGTGGGATTCGAACCCACGAGCCCGTGAGGGCTACCTGATTTCGAGTCAGGCCCGTTATGACCACTTCGATACGCTTCCATCATATGAGGCGCGGAAAGGCGCCTCTGTCATTTTATTGTTCTTTTATTATAGCCAGCGGGCGGGGAAAAGTCAAGGCGGGATTTTTTGCCGCTTTAGCCGACTGCGGAGATGGTTTCGCCGTTTTTGGCCTCATCGGGCAGGACCGGCGCCTCGGCCTGGTTCAGGCTGGAGAGGCTGCCGCTGAGAACGTACTTATTGACCTTAATGCTGGCGTCCATGCCGTCTATATGGGAGAGAATGGTGTTAAGCGCCTCCGCGCCGTCTACATCAAACTGCAAAAACTGCCCGTCCTCCGCGCTGATATAGGCATAACCGTAGAGCTCGGGGGCGGTGGCCAGCAAAGTGTCCACAATGGTAGCCGAGCCCTCGCCGATTCCGGTGGAGGTGACAATGTTTTCAATGGCGCTGCGCAGGACCTCGCTTTTCAGGGTCAATTCAAGCTTGTAGGCTTTCTGCCCGCCAGTATCCTCTGTGCGAATCATCTTCTGCGCGGCCACCTGAGGAATGAGCCGGAGAATATCAATCTGCGTCATCGGGGTAGTGTCCAGCTCGCCGGCCAGCGTCCTGGTCCATCCGTCCCCACTATTGGCATAGACCCAGATGCCGTCGTCCTCTGCCGCCGTATAGGTTTCCGTCTGACCGGAAGCGCCGGCCAGGTCGCTGGTTTGAAAGCTCTTGAGTATAAAGGGCGAGGCCGCATAGGTGACGGTGTTCTCGCTGGTAAAGGAAATCTTCTCACCTTCAAAAGTAATTTCAAGCGTGCTTTGATAGGTGGCGTCGCAGCTGGACAACGCGTTGGCGTTGGTCATGGCTTCGCGGAACAGCATGTCCGCATCCGGCAGATCCGCGGCATTGCCGCAACCGGTAAACAGCCCGGCAGCCAGGAATGTGGAAAGAAAGACGGAAAGAATTTTCAGTCGGCGCTTCATGGGCATTCTCCTTTATTGTAAAAAAATGGATATTTGTTGTAAACGCAGGGAAAAAACCGGTTTCTTTTTATATTAACAAACAATTTGTAAATTTACAAGATAAAAACTTCCGCTCGCTTGACACCATATGCGGAATAAGGGTACAATAAATTTGATTTTATGAAAAGAAGGAGCATGCTTGGCCTTGGAACGACGCCCTGACAGGCCGCCTGCTCGCGTGGCGGGCTTTTTATATTCCCATCGCTGCCGGGGAGGCTTCTCCCGCATAAAATCGTTTCCACCATTTTAATTTAGATTCCAATTATAGAAAGAATGAGTATACATGACGGCAAAAGTAAAAGAAGCGGCCTGCGCGATGGCCTCCCTCTCCGTCTACAGGGGAATTTTGAAAAGGACGGTGCCAAAGGCATTGTTTCGCCTGCTGTGGGCAGAGGATGAAAAGGCCTTCTTACAGGCTTGGGGTTCCTTTTTGGCAGTTCTGTGCGAACGCGGCTTCAGTGAAAATTTAATGGAATGTATTTCGCAGACGGCGCTATTTGACGAAAACGCTTTTTCCCTTGCCGCCGCGGCGGGGGAAACGGAATTTCCGCCTTCGTTGATGGCGGCCGTAGAACACGACCTGAAGGTTATTCTGGATATTTCCGCCCTGACGCCGGAGGATCTGCTGCGCGGCTGCCCCTTTGAGGCGGTGCGCGGAATGCAGCTGCCCGGCTGGCAGACGGGGGAGCCGATGGAGGCGCTGCGGGGGCCGATTGACGGCTGCATCTCCCGGATGGCCGCCTATTACCGCGCCAACGGCTGCGGCATGTATGCCCGCTACCGTGCGTTTATCTGGCGTGACGGAGCAATTCAGCCGGTTGCCTACCCGGATAAGACGCGCCTGCAGGATTTGAAGGGTTACGACGTTCCCCGGCGTGAGGCCATTGAAAACACGCTGGCCTTTCTGGAGGGCCTGCCGGCGAACAACTGCCTGATGTATGGCGACCGCGGAACCGGGAAATCCTCTACGGTAAAGGCGCTGCTCAACGAATTTTATCCCAAGGGCCTGCGCGTGATTGAAATGCCCAAGGAATCGCTGATGGATTTCCCCAAGCTGGTTGACCAGATTGCCGCCGTGCCGATGAAATTTATCATTTTTATCGACGACCTGTCCTTTTCCAACCAGGACGACACCTATGCGGCGCTCAAAGCCGTTTTGCAGGGCGGCCTGGCGGCTCAGCCGGATAACGCGCTGATCTATGCCACCTCTAACCGCCGCCACCTGGTGCGCGAGACGTTTTCCGACCGGGAGGGGGACGAGCTGCACCGCAATGACACCATTCAGGAAAGCCTGTCACTGGCCGACCGGTTTGGCCTTGCCATTAATTTTTCTCTGCCGGATAAACAGCAGTACCTGGAAATTGTCCGGCTGCTGGCGGTACAGCGTGGGCTGGAGGAACACATGGAGGAGCTGGAGCGCGGCGCTGAAATGTGGGCGATTGCCCGCGGCGGGCGGTCGCCAAGGTGCGCGCAGCAGTTTATTGCCGGCGCGGAGTCCCGCATTCGGCGGGGAATACCCGTACTGGACCCGTAAACCTGTTTGAAGGAGGCTGCTATGAAAAAAAGAAGAATTGGACGTTCGTCTTTACCGCTGTTTTTATGCGCTGTGATGATGCTTTTGTGCCTGGTTCCCCTGGCCGCCTGCGGCGGCCACGATGTGGAGTCCGGCGCGGGCCAGAGCGATTACCCCGTCACCATCAATGAGGTAACCTTGTCCGCGGAGCCGGAAGGGGTTGCCGTCCTGTCGCCCAACCTGGCCGACGTGGTTCTGGCGCTCCGCTATGAGGTGTCCCTTAAGGCGAGGAGTGAAGACTGCACGCAAAGCGACCTCGCCATCCTGCCCACCGTCAGCTTGGAGGACCCGCAGGCCATACGGGACAGCGGCGCCACGCTGGTCTTGACGGAGGAGGCGCCGACGGAGGAACAGAAAAAAGCCGCGGCGGATGCCGGGCTGGCCATTCTGGTGTTGTCCCCCGCGACAAACCGAGAGGATTTAACACGCCTGTACACCCAGGTCGGCAGCGCGTTCAAGGGCGCGGCCACCGGTTACCATCAAGGGGAAAAAATCGCTAAGAATATTCTGATGACCATTGATGATGTACGGCGTGTCATTCCGGAGAGCGACGTTGTCGTCACCGTCTGTTTTTTGCTGGATGACCAAGGCGGCGCCGTTACCGGCGACTGCTTCGCCGGTAAGCTGATTGAGAGCCTGGGCTTTGCCAATGCGGCAAACGACGGCGCCGGCAACCAGGTGGAGCTCTCTGTTATTGCCAACGCCAGCCCCTCCTATTTGTTCTGCCCCACCGGCATGAAGGATACCATCGCCGCCGCTGAGGCTTTCAAAGACCTTGAGGCCGTCCAGCAGGGACGAATTTTCGAAATCGACCCCCATTTGCTGCAGTGGCAGGGCAACAGCATCACCCAGGGAATTACGGAAATTGTCGGCTCCATCTATCCAGAGCTTCTGAGCGAGCCCGGCGTTAGCTCAGCCGCATCGCAGCCGCCGGAATCATCGGGGGCCGCCGCGGCAACGGAATTGAAACCCGGCGACGAAAATGAAACCGTTAAAAACCTACAGCTGCGCTTGCAGGAGCTCGGTTATTTATTTGTCAGCCCGACAGGCCTTTACGGTGAGGGAACAGAACAAAGCGTCAAGGATTTTCAGCTGCTGAACGGCTTGGAGGTCACCGGCATTGCCGACGAACAAACCCTTGAGCTGCTCTATTCCGACGCGGCAAAACCGCGGACAGATTAAAAGGCGCGGCCTTTCTCTTCATGCCTTTTGTCAATCGGCAGCCGGCCCAGCCGTGGCCTGATTTCGTTTGCCTCTCACGCTTTAGCGTCCGATTGGTGCCTGAATCTCCCGATGGCAATAAAATGGATGTGGGCAGAATCACATGCGATTTGAGGGTGAACGTACTCGCTGCGTTCGCCCTTTTGTTTGCTATAGGATCAGATGCGCTTGCGGGCGGTGGGCGATGCTCATTTATCCCGCCTGTTGACAAGGAGCGGACGGCTTTACTGCCCTATGCGGGACAGGGCTATGCCTGAGAAAATATATAAGCGCTGCAGCTGTAATCATAGAAGACGTACAAACCGGCAAAAGCGGGATCCGCATGCGTGAAGGGGGAGATGGAAAATGAATATTGAGCTTGTCGCATTAACAAACGAATATAAGAAGCAGCTGTTTGAAATGTTGGAAGAATGGAAAAAAGATATTGTAGAGAATCACACAAATATGTCCCCGTGGAAAATATGGTTCAATGATTTTCATGATTTTGATTATTATTTAAAGAATCTTGATACAAAGGAAGAGGCTAAAAATGGTTGGGTGCCGGATACGACACTTTTTTGTCTCGATAAAGATAGAAACATTTTTGTAGGTGCTGTGAATATTCGCCATTATTTAAACGATGCGCTGCTAAAAACCGGCGGCCATATAGGCTTCGGGGTTCGTCCAAGCGAAAGAAGAAAAGGCTATGCAACGGCTATGCTTGCATTGGCATTAGATGCGTGTAGAAAGCTTGGGCTCAATAAAGTATTGATATGCTGCAACAAAGAAAATATTGGTTCGGCAAAATCAATACGCCGCAATGGTGGAGTATTGGAAAATGAAGTTGAGGAAGAAGGGCACATTGAACAGCGCTATTGGATTCAATGGTAGCGAAGAATTTCAATTTATTCCCGGCAAGCAACAGTCTTACTTAGTTCTATTAAAATGGCGCCCAACGCAGCAAACCCGGCTTAATGAGGAGAAAAAATAGAAGGCGCTCAAAAAAATATGCGCAAAGCCTTGATTTAAACCCCATACAAGGGCTTATAACAAGATTTCCATCTATCAAATCAATAAAAAGCAAAACGGCGTTGCGGCTTGGGGGCTGCTGCGCCGTTTTTTGGCGGCCCAAGGGCCGAAGCAGAAACGCGCTGCTTCAGACCGCCCTTAAACAGGCCGGGCATTTTAATTTTACCGCGGCCCCGGTTTTTAGGGCGCGGCGGGCAAGACAGCTACCGGCTGCCCTCCAGCGTGATGAGCATAGCGAATACCTCGCCGGAATAAGAGATGCTCAGAGTGGTCCCGCCCCTTTTGAGCATCGTCCCCACGGCTGTTTTATTTTCCGCGGCGGCGGTTTGAGCATACCCCTTTTCCTCCAGCTGCCGGACATATGCGGCGGCCTCGTCCCTGGTTATATTCTTGAGGAACAGCGCGTAGCGCCCGTCCTCTGAACAATCATAGATATAATCCATTTCCCCGCAGACGGGCTTGGTAACCTGCGCGGTGTATTCGTTTTCCGGCCACGCCGTCACATAGGTGGGCTCGGTTCCGGCCAGGTCCCAGGCTGGCGGGGCAGCTTCGGATAGCCCCGCCGCGCCGGAACAGCCGGAAAATATGCACAGCAGCACAAGAACAGCAGTCAGAGGCTTAATAAGATATTTCATGGCGTCACTCTTTCTATAGGTTTTTAGGGGGCCGCACCCCGGCAATGGCGAAACGCCGGCTCTCTGCCCATGCCGTAAACCGCCGTCATTCCCCTGTGTAAAGCGGGTAGCGGTACCGGTCCTGCTCCGTGACAGGCCGCAGCACCCGGCAGGGAACCCCGGCGGCGACCACGTTGGCCGGTATGGGTTTTGTAACCACGCTCCCCGCGCCAATCACGGTATTGTCGCCGATGGACACCCCGGCGAGCACGGTTGTCCCCGCGCCGATCCAGACGCTGTTTCCAACGGTAATCGGTTTGGCGGCCTCCAGCCCCGCGTTGCGCTGCGCAGGGTCAATGGCGTGCTCGGCGGTTGTAAAGCAGCAGTTGGGCGCGATGAAAACATGGTCGCCAAAGACCACGCTTGCCCCGTCCGTAATGATGAGGTTATGGTTTGAATAAAAATGATCGCCTACGGTAATGTGGTAGCCGTAGTCGCACCAGAACGGCGGGGTAATGAAAACGTCCTCCCCCATTTTGCCCAGCAGCGCCGCAAGAATTTCCCGCTGCGCCTCCCGGTCGTTGGGGCTCAGCTGGTTGTAGCGGTGGCATTGATCCTTACAGCGGCTGATTTCCGCTTCAAGCGCAGGGTTATAGCAGGCCTTGAACAAACAGCCAATCGGAATTTTTACTCGGTCCTCCATATTACTCAGCTCCCCAGCTCCGCCTGCCGGCGGGAAATTTCTTTTCCCCTATTATAACGAAGAGCTTCAAAAAAAGGAAGCCCCGGGAAGAAAAATGGGCCGCGCTCCACTTTACCGGGCGTAAACGCTGCCTTTACAAAATTTTGCCGCTTTTGCGGGCAAGCTCAGCGGCAGCCAGGAAGCCGCCCGCACCGGACTGTTGCCGCTTTGGGCCCGGGCCCGGTGTCTCCGGGGGTTTATACAAGCTTAAAACAGCGGACGGAAGTTTAACGGAAATTTTTCGCAAACCCGGTTCGGCTCTTACATTCATTTTGTACGATAAAACCGTAGAATTTGAATAAAAGGAGAAAGTAACCATGAAAAAAGCAAAAGGGCGGCTGAAAAGGGCCGCCGCGGCATTGATGGCAATGCTGATGGTCGGCAGTGCCGCTTACCCGGTGCTTGCCGCCGGGCCGGCAGAGAAGGACGAGCTCAAAATCGCCGTTCTTTCAGACACACATTATCTCTCGCCGGATATGATTAAGGACACCGCCGATTACACGGAGCACCTGAACAGCGACCGGAAAATGTTTACCGAGAGCTCGGCGATTCTGGAACAAATGCTGGAGACTATCCGGGCCGATCAGCCCGATGTGCTGATGATCTCCGGCGACCTGACCAAGGACGGGGAAAAGGAGGGGCATGAAGCGCTCGCGGCGCGGCTGGAGGCCCTGAAGCAAGCCGTTCCTGGCCTTAAGGTTTATGTTGTACCGGGCAACCACGACCTGCGCAACGCCAACGCCATGAACTTTAACACCGAGGACGGCGCCGCGGCGCCTGCCGGGCGCACGGAGCCGGAGGATTTTAAGGAGATTTACAACGAGGTGACCTATGGGGATGAGAGCATCATCGCCGCCTATACCCCGCCGGAGGGAAAGGAAGCGGGCGGCCTCTCCTATGCTGCCCGCCCGGCAGAGGGCTACACGGTGATCGCCATTGATTCGGCCCGTTACAGCGCGGATAATACCGACAGCGGCCTGGACGAGCATGAGACCAGCGGCGCTGTCAGCGCGGACCTGGAAAAATGGATTCTGGAGCAGATCGCTGCCGCTAAATCCCGCGGCGACACGGTTATCGGCCTGCAGCACCACGGCTACATCCCCCACTTCACCATGGAGCCGGAGCTGCTGCCCATGTACCTGGTCAATGACTATGAACGCCTGAGCACGGCGTTTGCCGACGCGGGCATGAGTTATGTTTTTACCGGGCATATGCATGCCAACGATATTGCCGCTATGACCACCGAAGCGGGCAGTACGCTCTATGACATTGAAACCGGCTCGGTCGTCACCTACCCCTCTCCTATGCGTTTTGTGACCATTAGCCGCAGCTATGACGGCGGTATGGTCCAGGAGCAGCTTGCTGTGGAGACAAAGACACACCTCGGCCCCATCACCTTCACCAACCCCGTCACCGGCCGGGAGCAGACCATTGAGGATGTCACCGCCTATGGCCAGCAGCACGGCTTCAGCAACGACATGCTGTCCACCACTGTCAACGGCTTTCTGAATGGCTATTACCGGCAGATTGCTCAGTCCGGCGGCATTAAGGTGGCGCTGGAGGGCCTGCTCAACGACCTGCTCGGCGACAGCCTTCCCATCGGCAATATCACGGTGGAGAAGCTGGTCGACGCCGGTCTGCCGCTTTTACTGCCGGGTGCGGACAGCGGCGAGGCGCTTTATTACGACACCGACGAGGGCGGCATCGTAGTCAAGCAAAAGCTTTCGATCCTCAACCTCAACGTGGTCATTCCGTCTTCCGCGCTCAAGCAGACCCTCAATGTGCTGCTGGAGAAGATCGACAACGAGGTCTTGGCCAACCCGGCGCTGCTGGATGCCGTTGTTGAAAAGCTGGTGTCCGGCCTTACCGCCATTCCTGTAGCAGAGGACAAATCCCTGCTGGATTATGCAAACTACATTTATCAAAGCCACCTGGCTGGCGCGGACAGCGGCGATCAGCCCGAATGGGTGGCTGCCGCCACGAAAAAAATTGAGAACGGCGAGCTGCTGGAGGCGATCCTCCAGGCCGTCATCGCGGACGTGGCGGATGTGGCAAACCAGGCGCTTGCCAACCTGCCGCTGGAGGACGTTCTCGGCGCGACCGCTTGGAACAACACCACGAAGGAGTTTGTTGCCGCCGGCGGCCGTACGCCGCTTGTCCGTCCGCTGGATAAAAGCGGGGAAAACGCACTTTCCATTGCGCTCGGCGTTCTGGGCGCCAAGTGGCCGTCCGACAGCTCAAGCGGCGAGACCATCTACAGCATGCCGGAGGGCTCTAATCCCGAGGTGGGCTACAGTGTAGCGGATTTTCTTAACGCACTAAAAAAATATTTTGAGTTGGACATCGGCGCCCTGCTGGACAGCTTAATTAACGGGACCCCGGCTGACCCGGAGGAGGGCACGGAGGCCACCGAGGGCCTGCTGACAGCTGCCCTCAAGGGCCAGATCAACACCTGGCTGGCTGGTGTAGTGGCTTCTATGGGTGAGGACGCCAACTACCCCGCGGATAACGACACCGTAATTTCCTCCGAATGGCGTCTGTCCGACCGTACCGGGCTGAACGCCGCGATTGCGGAGGCGGAAAAGAAGCTCGGGGACAGCAGCCGCTATACGGATGAAACCGTTGACGTCCTGCGCCGGGAGCTTGAGGCCGCCGCCGGTCTTGCCGGGGATGCGCTGCAGGCGGAGGTGAACCTTGCCCGGGAAAGGCTTGAGTCCGCGATTGCGGGGCTCGCTGAGAAGCCCGGGGATAACGGCAGCATTCCAGACGGCAACGGCGGCGCAAGCAGCACGCCGGATGACAGCAGGCCCGGCGGCGGTGAGCCGAATATCAATGCGCCGCAGACCGGCGAAGGCTTCTCATGGGCCTCTGTGGCGGTGATTCTGAGCGCCGCGGCCGTTGCTGTGCTGACTTTGGCCGCACTGCGCAGAAGAAATGCCGAGGGCCGTTGAAGATAAGCCTGGCCGGCAGGGCATTTTGCTAAGCAAAATATAAATAGTCTCTCATATAAAGCAGGCTCCTGGTGACAACCGGGGGCCTGCTTGCTGCTGAGGGGACGGCGCCTCCCGCTGCGGAAGGGCTTTGATAGAACGCGGCGCTGCTGCGTTCATGCCCGGGTAAAACAATGCCCCGGTATCTCCAGGGCGCATAAATGAGGTTGCACGGCGGGCTTTACCGTACAGGCCGCCGCGACCGCACATAAAAACCGCATCCAGGGGCGGGCCCCGGGATGCGGTTTACGGACAATATAATGGTTTTATGCCGCGTGTTTCCGGCGCGGCAGGCCCGGCTGCAGGTCAGTGGATGGATGCCCCGGCGGGAATATCGTCCACAAAGATAACGCGTACGTCATCCTCCGCGGCATCCGCCGCTAGAATCATGCCCTGGCTCTCGACGCCGCACAACACAGCCGGCTTGAGGTTTGCCACCAGAATGATATGACGGCCGACGAGGTCCTCGGGCTTGTACCATTTTGCAATCCCGGAGGCCACGGTCCGCTCACCCTCGCCGTCATTGAGCGTCAGCTTCAGCAGCTTTTTCGCGCGCTTAATCGGTTCGCAGGCGGTGACCTCGGCGACGCGCAGCTCCACCTTGGCAAAGTCGCCGATGCCGATCTGTGCCAGCCCCTCAACCTTTTGCGGGGAGGCGGGCTTTGCCTCCTGAGCCGCCGGGTTGGGGATCAGCGCGTTGAGCGCCTCGATTTCCTTCTCCACATCGATGCGGGGGAAGAGCGTTTCGCCCTTGCTGATAACGGCGTCGCTGCGCAGGGTGCCCCATTCGCTGCTGGAAGCATAGGTGGTTTCAGCAGCCGTGAGGCCAAGCTGAGCCTGGATTTTTGGGGAGGTTTCGGGCATGAAGGGGGTAATGAGGATGGAGACGATGCGCAGCACCTCGCACAGGTTGTACATCACCGCCGCGAGACGGGCCTTCTTGGCTTCATCCTTGCCCAGCACCCAGGGCATGGTCTCATCAATATATTTATTGCTGCGGGCAATGACCTTCCAAATCTCGGCCAGAGCCGCCGAGAACTGGTAGGAATCAATGGCCCTGTCGCAGCGTTCGCGCAGGGAGGCCGCCAGCCCAATGAGCTCGCTGTCGATGGGATCCGCCTCGTGCCCGGCGGGAATGACGCCGCCGAAGTATTTCTGCACCATGGCGGTGGTGCGCGAGAGCAGGTTGCCTAAGTCGTTCGCCAGGTCGGCGTTGATGCGTGCAATAAGCGCTTCGTTGGTGAAGACGCCGTCCGCCCCAAATGGGATCTCGCGCAGCAGAAAATAGCGGATGGCATCCACGCCGTAGCGCTGGCACAGCACATTGGGGTCCACTACGTTACCCTTGCTCTTGCTCATCTTGGTGCCGTCCCCAAACAGCAGCCAACCGTGCCCGTAGACCTGCTTCGGCAGCGGCAGCTCCAGCGCCATCAGCATGGCAGGCCAGATGATGGTGTGGAAACGCACGATTTCCTTGCCGACAAAATGCACGTCCGCCGGCCAGTATTTGCGGTAATCGGAGTCGTCGTCCGAGCCGTAGCCCATGGCGGTGATATAGTTCGTCAGTGCATCGACCCAGACATAGACCACATGCTTGGGGTCAAAGTCCACCGGGATGCCCCAGGTAAAGCTGGTGCGGGAGACGCATAAGTCGTCGAGCCCCTGCTTAATGAAGTTAATCATCTCGTTTTTGCGGCTTTCGGGCTGAATAAACTCGGGCCTGTCCTCATAGAGCTTGAGCAGCCGGCTGCTGTATTTGGAGAGGCGGAAGAAATAGGCCTCTTCCTCGGCACGCTTGACCTCGCGCCCGCAGTCCGGGCATTTCCCATCCTTGAGCTGGGTCTCTGTCCAGAAGGACTCGCACGGCGTACAGTACCAGCCCTCATATTTGCCCTTGTAGATGTCGCCGCGGTCATAAAGCGCGCGGAAAATCTGCTGCACGGCCTTGACATGGTAGCCGTCCGTCGTGCGGATAAAGCGGTCGTTGCTGATATTCATCAGCTTCCATAGGTCCTGAAAGCCCGCCACAATTTTATCAACATATTCCTTCGGCGTGACGCCGGCCTCCTTGGCCTTGAGCTCAATCTTTTGGCCGTGTTCATCGGTGCCGGTCAGGAACATGACGTCGTACCCCTGCATTCGCTTGTACCGGGCAATGGCGTCGCTCGCCACAGTGCAGTAGGTGTGCCCGATGTGTGCGTTGCCCGATGGATAGTAAATCGGGGTTGTGATGTAAAAGGTTTTCCGTTCCATGTTCATCCTCGCCTTCTCTTTTCTTCTTTTTTACACCCAAGCGCTTGGGCGTAAGGGGGGAACTTTACTTATTATATCAGCCGCGGCCTTTTTTTTCAACTGAAACAGCATTCTTTTGTGGAAAACCCGGGCGGCCTTCCCGGTGTTGGCTCTGGGCTGCAAAAAAGCGCCGCAAGCCGTGCGGCAACGCTTGAAATCATGTGAAAGCCCATAAAAAGGCGCTCTTCTGGGCGCCTTTTTATGGACCGAGGCTGAGGAAGCCGGCGCGCGGGTCATTTTTCATAGCCGCCGATCCGGAGCTGCCGGTGGTGGCGTTCAAGAAGCTCGGCCCGGCGGCGCAGCTCCTCCGCGGAGTGGATAAAACTGTTTTGCCCGTGCAGCTCCAGCTGCGCGGGCACTGGCAGAGATAAAAAGTAAGCCCGGCTACTGCGGCTGTTTTCAAGCAGTGCATGCAGATGTTCATATTGCAACGGTATCACCCCCGCCGGTAGTGTGCGGCGTATAAGGAAAAATATTCGGGGTGTGCCGGGCGGGC
The DNA here is from genome assembly GCF_003268275.1 of Hydrogeniiclostridium mannosilyticum. Lineage (GTDB taxonomy): Bacteria > Bacillota > Clostridia > Oscillospirales > Acutalibacteraceae > Hydrogeniiclostridium > Hydrogeniiclostridium mannosilyticum. The sequence continues at coordinate 29,401 of NZ_QLYR01000006.1, read as the reverse complement.
TGTGTGAAAAAGGGCCCGCGGGGCTTGTAATTTTTTTGTAAAGAGATTAAAATAGTAGCGTTTGGACCGGGTGGTTTTTCCCTCAACAGCGGCCCCCGGGACCGGTAAGCCGTTACGACAACGTATGAAGAAGGGGTTGGGTTGAGCTATCGTGAAACGATCCTATGAAATTGACATGTGCAACGGGCCACTGCTGGGGAAAATCTTACTCTTTTCTGTTCCATTGATGCTGTCCGGTATTTTGCAGCTGCTCTTCAATGCGGCGGACATTGTGGTGGTGGGCCAATTTACCGGCAGCGACGCACTGGCGGCGGTGGGGTCGACCGGTTCATTGAACAATCTTATCATCAATGTGTTTATGGGCCTTTCCATCGGCACCAGCATCATGGTGGCCCGGTACTACGGCGCTCAGGATTGGAAAAATGTACACGAGGTAGTGCACACCTCCATGCTGCTCAGCGCCGTTTGCGGCGTTGTTCTGATTTTTATCGGCGTTATTCTGGCGGCGCCGCTGCTGGAGCTGATGGGCACGCCGGAGGATGTGCTGGACCAAGCGGTGCTGTACATGCGCATCATCTTCGTCGGTATGCCTGCGCTGATGATTTATAATTTCGGCGCGGCGATTCTGCGTGCGGTGGGGGACACCCAGCGCCCGCTGATTTTTTTGCTGATTGCCGGCGTTATTAATGTAGTTCTCAATTTATTTTTTGTCATTGTCTTTCATATGGGGGTTGCGGGTGTGGCGCTGGCAACGATTATTTCTCAGTGTGTTTCCGCCGCGCTGGTGGTCGTCTGCCTGGTTCGCAGCAACGGGGCCTACCAGCTGCACCTGAAGCAGCTCTGTGTGAAAAAGGATAAGCTGCTTCAGATTGTTCAGGTAGGCCTGCCCGCCGGGATTCAGGGCGCTGTCTTTTCGGTTTCCAACGTCCTGATTCAATCCTCCATCAATTCCTTTGGTTCGGTTGCGATGGCCGGCAATACCGCCGCGGGTAATATTGAGGGCTTCGTCTATACCTCTATGAACGCCCTGTACCAGGCCTCGCTGAGCTTTACCAGCCAGAATGTGGGGGCGAAGAAGCTGAACCGCGTGGTACCGGTGCTGGTCCGCTGCTTGGGGGCCGTGGTAGTGGTGGGCGCCGCCCTGAGCAGCCTGGCCATCCTGCTGAGCCGTCAGCTGCTCGGTATTTATTCCTCCGACCCGGCGGTCATTCAATATGGCGTGGGCCGCTTGGAGGTGGTCTGTGCCACATATTTTCTCTGCGGCATGATGGATGTTGCCTGCGGCTCCATGCGCGGCCTGGGCTCATCCATCATCCCAACGGTTGTTTCTCTGGCAGGCGCCTGCGGGCTGCGGATTTTGTGGATATTCACCATCTTCGCTGTAGACCGCACGCTGTACTGCCTGTACCTTTCCTACCCCATTACATGGATAATTACTTTTGTCTGTCACCTGACATGCTTCCTGATTTTCCTGTACGTTAAGAAAAGGCGGGAGGCCGCACAGCCGCAGTAGGATCAGGGCTTGACCTGTATTCAGGCGGAAATAGAACAGGAGGCCTGACCGGCCGGTGGGTTTAAAGGATTCCCGGCCGCCGGTGTTGACGCTAAAAATAAAACAGGATTATTTATATTTTTGTTATGAATTGACAATTAGGCGCCTTCCGTTTATACTGGACATAGTGGAGAGGTCTTCCCCTTAAATGAGGGAAAATCCGCTGTCTTCCGGGCCTGCCGCCGGCAGAGCGGGGACCGGGAAAGATTTTGGAAGGAGTTGAGCGCAATGACATCGATTGACCCGTTGCTGCTGCTGGACAATACCTCGATGATGTCTGTCATGAACAAGGGGGTGTTCCGCTGTACGGATGTAACCTTTGAGGAGGCCAAGGCGATTATGGAGGTTCATCAGCAGGAGGATATCCTGCAGTGCTTCTCAAACCTCGACTTGGAGGATGTAATCTATGATTATCTCCGGATTGAAAAGCGGGAATTTACACACAAACGGGTGCGCGATATGCGCGTGGGGCAGGATGGACTGGTGTTCAAGCTGTATACCACAAAGTCGGAGACACAGCCGGTTATTGTAACGGACAAGGGAAATGAAGCGAAAAAAATCCAGAACGTCTATGTGTATTGCCAGCTGGTGTCGAGAATCGAGTAGCTACATAGTTATAAACCAGCAGCCGGGCCCGAAATATGGGCCCGGCTGCTTTTGCTGCAAATAATTTTTCAGGCCGCGGAGGGGCGGCCCGGAAAAGCGGAGGATGCGCCCCGGAGCGCGCTACTCGACAAAGCCGATGCCGTCCTCAAGGGCCCGGAGCATCTCCTGCTTCCGCTCGGCAGAGATATTCTGCCGGGTTGTCCATTCCTCGCCGTAAACCGGGCGGGTTTTCATTTGCTCCTTCTGTTTTTCCAGGTAGGCCGCTGTGGCGCACAGTACCCTGGCGGGGTTTCCGGCGGCGACGGAGCCGTCGGGCAGGTCCCTTGTCACTACGCTGCCGGCGCCGACAATGCAGTTGCTGCCGATGCGAATGTTGGGCAGAAGAATTGCGCCTGCGCCGATAAAGGTGTTGCAGCCAATGGTTACGCGGCCGATCCTGGCATAATTCAGCGCCCTTTTCATGCTGGCATCGTGCGCCAGAATGTGGACGCGGGGCGCCAGCGTCACATTGTCCCCAATCTCAATCAGCCAGCAGTGAGAGACGTCGAGAATGCATTCCTGGCCCATGCTGAAATTTTTGCCCACACGCAGTCCGGCTGCCCGCAGCCTATCCAGGTCGGGCTCCCCGCGCAGCCGCATAATAAATTTTCTGATTGGATTTTTCATGGCAGGTTCCCCCTCCATTCCTTTGCATTTTTTATATTGGGCTTCCGGCTGTTCGCAGAACTGCCGGCGCCTGTATTTTTATTGTAAATCAAAATCAGCAGGATGTAAAGAAAGGGGGCCTCCGCTCCGTGCGGGTACTTTGGGGCGGCATACGGAGGCAGCCGGGGAAGAAGGCCGGGACTAAACGCCAAAAAACAACGGAATCTGAAATTCCGCACGGATTTTCATTTCCAACTCCGGCAAAAGATGGTACAATAGTCGGGAGTAAACGTTCCCGCCGTGCTTCTTTACCGGGCAGCGGGGATAAGAGGAGGCGCTTTCTGCTTTTGTCCACGAAAATCATCCTTATCCGCCACTGCGAGTCCGCCGGAAATACCGGCGGGACCTTTCAGGGGCAAACCGACTGTGATATTAGCGAGACCGGCCGGAAACAGCTGGACCTGCTGGCGCTGCGCTGCCGCAACCTGCATTTTGACGCCATTGTCTCCAGCCCGCTGCTGCGCGCCTACCGGACCGCCGAGGCGGTAAACCGTTACCGGGGGCTTGAAATTCAAACCGACGCCAGGCTTGAGGAGATCGGCGGCGGCGCCTATGAAAACACCCCCTGGAGCGAGCTGCCGGCGCGTTTTCCCGAGGAGACGCGGCGGTGGTATGAGGACCCCGGTTCGTTCCAGGCTCCCGGCGGCGAGAGCATGAGGCAGGTGTACGACCGGGTGTGGGCGGCGCTGCTGGAGCTTGTGCGCCGGTACCCGGGCGGGACGGTGTGCGTGACCTCGCACGGCTGTGCCATCCGCAACATGCTGTGCCACGCGCTGGGCTATCCGCTGGCGCGCATCGGCGAGGTGCCCTGGTGCAACAACACGTCCCTGACCAGCCTGGTCTTTACAGAGGACGGGCAGGTGCGGGTGGAGTTTATGAACGACTATTCCCACCTGACCCCGGAGACCTCCAATTTTTCCAAGCAGAAATGGTGGAGCAGCCCGCCGGCTGAGCCTGGCGGAGAAGTAAAAGAGGAAGGAAGCGGGCTATGATTATAATGGCAGTGGATCTGGGAAAGGCCCGGACGGGCTTGGCTGTGTGCGACCCGTCGGAGTTTCTTGCCTCCCCGGTGGGGACGGCGCCGTCCTACCGGCAGGAGGAGCTGCTGGAGAAAATCTGCGCCGAAGCGGCGGCGCGCGGCGTAGAGGCCTTTGTGGTCGGCCTGCCCCGCAACATGGACGGCAGTGAGGGCGAGAGCGCCGCTGCCGCGCGCGGCTTTGCCGAAGCGCTCAGCCGGCGCAGCGGCCTGTCCGCCGCGCTGTGGGATGAACGGCTGACCACGGTTTCAGCCCACAATGCTTTAAACCAGACCGATACCCGGGGAAAAAAGCGTAAGGCAGTAGTGGATACCGTCGCCGCTACGATGATTTTACAAAATTACCTTGATTACCGGCGCAACCACCCTGAGCAGCTGTAGCAGGGGAAGCGGGGGAAGGAGGAGCAAAATGGCATTTTCGGCGGGGACGCTGGATTTTTTATTTGAGAACCGGCTGAACAACAGCCGGGCATGGTTTGAGGCGCACAAGGAGGATTACCGCAGGCTGGTGCTGGCGCCCCTGCAGGAGCTGGTGCGCGCCCTGACGCCGTGCGTGTTGGAGATTGACGGCGAGTTTGCCACCGAGCCGCGGGTGGACCGCACCATCTGCCGCATCCGGCGCGACACGCGGTTTTCTCACGATAAATCGCTTTACCGGGACAATATGTGGATCATTTTTAAGCGCGGGCGCATGCACGGCACCGAGATGCCGGGGCTGTATTTTGAAATTAGTGAGCGGGGCTTTGAGTACGGCTGCGGCTACTATGCCGCCTCCGCTTCTTATATGAGCGCCTACCGCTCGCTGATTCTTGCGGGCGACGCGGCTTTTGAGCGGGCCCGGCGCGCGTTTGAGCATCAGAAGGTCTATGCGTTGACCGGCGGCTGCTACAAGCGCCCGCATTACCCGGATCAGCCGGAGCAGCTGCGCGCCTGGCTGGAACGGCGGCAGATCTGCTTTACCGCACAGAGCGCGGATTTTCCCCTGCTGTTTTCACAGGGGCTGGCGGACAAGCTGGCAGAGGACTTCCGGCTGCTTGCCCCCATCTATCGGTTTTTGCTGCGCGCCGCGCAGGTTGAGCGTCAGCATCAGGCCCGCACGCCGTGAGCGATTGGCCCGGCGGCATTTTTCGAGCTATAATGGATAAAAGGGATGGGAAAACATGAAATATACGCTGATTTACGACCCCACCGCGCCGTTTGACGGCGTACGGCCCTCCGAAGCCGATCTGGCGCGGCTGTCGGAGCAGTTTAATCTGATGTCCTTTACCGGGCCGCTGCCGGCGGAAACTACGGTGCTGGTGAACCTGCATGGAAAATATTTTCCAAAGGAATGGTGGAAGGAGCTGTCGGACGGGCTGAAGCGGGGAATGGGCTACCTCTCTTTCTCGGCGGAGGCGCCGCTTTCCCGCCCGGTTTACCGGAGCGGCGGGGAATGGTATGCCGAACGCCCGCAGACAGCCTACCATAAAAGGCTGATGATCCAAAACAGCATCCCCATCGAACGGGCCCGGCAGGAGCAGCTCCGCTGCAACGCGGATTTTCCGGTGCTGGCCGGCAGCCTGCAGGCCTTTGAGCTCACCGATACCCAGGGGCTGATTGTACAATTCACCAGTGCGGATGACCACCCGGGCGCCTGCGGTTCCTCCGGGCCGATTGACGGCGATATTGTCCCGTTAATCCAGGCTGTCGGGGCGAACGGGGCCCCGGTAGCCGCCTGTGTGGAGATGATCGAATGCTTCCGCGGCCCGATGGCGGGCGCCCGCCATATCCTGATCAACCAAAATCCGTCCGAAGCCTTCTGGAGCCACGGCGGCGCGGAGATCCTCGGGCGGCTGGCGGATCTGAGCGCCGCCGGCGCCGTCCGTTTCTACCCGCAGCCCGGCTACGCGCTCTATTACCCGCAGGAGGCCCCCACGCTGAAGCTGGCCTATGAAAGCCTGCGGGGCGCGCGGGATGCCCGGCTCAGCTTGGCGGTGCAAAAGGACGGCAGGACGCTCTGGGCTCAGGAACAGGCGCTGCGGCTGGAGCCGGAGATCGGCTATGAGCAGCTGGTTCTGCCCTTTGCCGTGGAGGCGGGCTTTTACCGTGTGGAGGCGGCGCTCACCGTGGAGGGCGAGCCTGCCCGGCGGTACCGCCAGGGCTTTTGGGGCTATGATGCCGGTTTGCTGGCCAGCGCCGGCACGGTTAGCTGCGGCCGGGATTACTTCCTCAAGGACGGGAAGGCGCTGCCGGTGGTGGGCATGACTTATATGCAGTCGGACCTGCACCGCAAGTTCCTCTTCCTGCCCAACCCCTGCCGCTGGGACGAGGATTTCGCGGAGATGAAGCGCGCGGGCATCAATATGGTGCGCACCGGGGTATGGACGGCTTACCGCCAGGTGATGTTTATCGACGGGCACCCGGACGAGGGCGTCATGCGCGCCTTCCAAGCCATGGTCCACACCGCCTGCAGGCATGACATGCCGCTGGTGTTTTGCTTTTTTGCCTTTACCCCGGAGCAGTGGGAGGGCGTCAACTGTTACCTGGACCCCGACAGCCTGCGCGCGCAGAAGCGCTACATCGCCGCTTTTCTGGACAGGGCGGAGAACTGCGGGCTGGTGTCCTGGGATCTGATCAACGAGCCATCGGTCTGCAACCCGCAGCGGCTGTGGTCCTCCCGCCCCAACGGCGATGCCTTTGAGCTGGCGGCCTGGCGGGCTTACCTGCGCCGGGTACATGGCACAGCCGAACGGCTGCAGGAGCGCTGGAATGTGAGCGCGGATGCCTGCCCGGATTTTGAGTCGGCCCCGCTGCCCGAGGAGGGCTGCTTTAACGACGACCCCACCTATGCGCAAGCGGTCAACGGCTTTCCGGCCTTTGATTACCACCTGTTTACCATGCAGGTGATGAATGGCTGGATTCGGGAAATGTCTGATTTTATCCGCCAAAAGGGAAACACCCAGCTGGTCACGGTGGGGCAGGATGAAAGCCTGCCGGGCAAAAAGCCGCACCCGCTGCTGTTTAGCTGCTGTACGGACTATGTTTGCAACCACTCCTGGTGGCTCATGGATGGCATCTACCAGGACGGTGTATTCGCCAAGCCTGCGGGACAGCCGGCGCTGATTCAGGAGACGGGCATTATGTATGTGGCAAACGCCGACGGGCGGGCCCGCCGCAGCTTTCATGAGACGCGCAATATCCTGGAGCGCAAGTACGGCCTGGCCTTTGGCGCGGGCTGTGCCGGCGCCGTCCACTGGCTGTGGAATACAAACTGCCAGATGGATAACCTCAACGAGGCGCACATCGGCGCGCTCCTGGCCGACGGCAGCCAGAAGGCGGAGGCGGATGTAAGCTATGATTACGGGCGCTTCATGCGGGCCTGCGCGCCCTATATGGGGGATCTGCGGCCGGAAAGGGTCGCGGTTGTATTGCCGTTCTCCAACCTGTTTTCCGTGCGCAACTGCGCCGAACAGATTCTTGTCACGGTGTCGCGGGTACTGGGCTATGAGCTGAAGGTGCCGTTTCAGGCTGTCAGCGAATATGAGCTGAGTGCCGGCATGGACTACGACGTGGTGATTGTTCCCTCTCCGCGGATTCTAACAGACAGCTGCTTCGCCGCGCTTTCGGCACTCGCGGAGAAAGGAGCGGCCATCGTGTTGACCGGCGCTTACTGCCAGGATGAATATTTTACGACCAAAACGGAACGGTTGGGCAGGCTCAGCAGCACGGCGGAGATTCTGCCGGCGCAGCGGGAGGAAAAGCTGGAGCTGGACGGCGCCGTCTATTTTGCCAGCTACAGCGGAGATTCCCTTGCGTTTGTCGATAAGGCTGCGCCGGACGGGGGCGGCAATGCGGTCGTGCGGGTTCCCAGCGGCAAGGGCCAGTGGATCTGGTGCAGTCTGCCCCTGGAGCTGAACGGCAACCACACGCTGCTGCGGGCGTTTTACAGCTATGCGCTCGGCTGCGCCGGCTATGTGAGCGACATCGAACCGGAGGCGTTCGAGCCGGGCGTGCTGCTCCGCAAGCTGAAATTTTCCGCAACGGGCGCCAGCCTGTTCGTGGCGGTCTCTGAAAACGGTGTGGACACGGATATTGGATTTACCGACCGTGAGACTGGAAGGGCCTACCGCTTTGCCGTGGAGGCCGGGCGCGCGGCATTGTTCCTATGTGACGCGGGCGGCGCGGTTCTGCACGCCTACCGGGATTTAAACATAGAATCCTGATTAGGCGGCTCGCTTTATAGATTTAAAAATCCGTATTGTATTATTCTGATAAATAATACAATACGGATTTTTATCTTGCGCTGTTGTGCCTTGACGCATGTTTCCGGCTTTTCCAGCGTTATTTTTCTGCCCTGGGGCTGCTTTTGATCCGGTTTTCCACCAGGCGGTGCGCCAGGGTGAGGATGTTCTCGTTTGCGTGGGATTTGTCGAACGCCACGCAGGAGTCGCGCATGGCGAGCAGCTTCTGGCGGTCCTCCAGCAGGGTGCGGATCGCCTCGGCGCAGTGCTTGCCCGAATCCAGTGGCACAGCCATGTTATGGGAGATGAGAAAATCCGCGTTGTCCTCCTCCTGCCCGGGAATCGCGTCAAACACCGCCAGGGGGATGTTGCAGGCCAGGGCCTCTGAAACCGTAAGGCCGCCGGGCTTGGTAATCAGCAGGTCGCAGGCGCGCATATAATTTTCCACCTCATTGGTGTAATAGACAAGCTTGACGGGCTTGGGGCTGCGGGGAATCATGGCCTCAAAGTCCGCATACAGCTTTTTATTTTTGCCTGTAATGATGATGATCTGAAAGGGAGTAGGGAGCTCGATCAGGCTTTGGTAGATTTTTTTAATGTTGTTGACGCCGAAACTGCCCGCCATAATCAAAACGGCGGAAAGCCCGGGGGTTAATTCCAGCTTTTTCAGCAGCTCCTCCTTGTCGGCGCTGGTAAAAAAGACGCCGTTGACCGGAATGCCGAACGGGTAAATTTGATCTCTGGCGACGCCGAGCGCCTCCATGCGCGTCACCATTTCCTCATTGGCCACCACATAGGCGTCCACCTTTTTGGCGATCCAGGTGCGGTGGGGGCCGTAGTCGGTCATCAGGCAGATGAGCGGGATGTCGATTTTGCCCCGCTCCTTGAGCTTTGAGACCATCTCGGTGGTAAAGGGGTAGGTGGAGAGGATGAGATCCGGGTTTTTCTCCCGGATAAGCGGCAGAAGCCGTTGGCTGATAAGATGGTTAAAGCCGTCCACCAGCCAATAGAGCGGGTTTTCCTCATTGGTGGCGCGGTAGAGCTGGCCGAATATTTTCGGCGTCTTTGTGGCGAGGAAATGGTAACCGCCGCAGCAGGTCTTGTCCAGCACAACGTTGATGGCCTTGAGGGCATCGACAACCTCGGCGGTGTCGCCGGGGCTGTGCGCGGCAATGTAGGACTGTATGGCGTAGGAGGCCCGCAGATGGCCGCCACCCGCGGCAGCCGACAGGATTAAGATCTTCATCGTTTCAGGTTCCACCTTTCACGGCGAGGCCGCCGTTTATACAGGTTTTAGCAGGCCCATATGCAGGGGCTTGCCTTGTATGGGTTTATTTATTCTTATTATATATGATTTTTCCGTCAAAAGCCATCGGATTCCGTCCGCGGCTAAAAAGTTTTCTGCTGCGGCCCGGTGTGGGCGTAAAATTGCCCTGAATTTTATGAAGATGTTATAAAGCTGTAACTTTACTTTTTAGGCAAAATGGACTATGATTAACATAGCTCAAAATGATTATTATTTTGGGGAATTATCTTAGCCCGGGGGCCTGCGTTCAGCGGCCTTTCGGTTGATTTTTTGGAGGAAGCCCATGGCCAAGAATAAAAATTACAGCCAGAATCTGGCGGATACACAGCAGGATATCTATTCAAATTCATCGGAACCGCCGGTAAAAAACGGCGGCCCCAATAAGAAAATATACATTGGCATCGGTATTGCGTGTACCGTTTTAATTGCCGCCGTTGTGGTTGCGGTGATCTTTTTGCTCTCCGGAAGCCAGGGGGAGCAGGCCGGTGTACCGTCTATGACGAGCTCAAGCGTTTCCTCTGAGCTGGAGGCCCTGAACACCAACACCTTTTATGACGGCATTCTGATTGGCGGCGTCGATGTGGGCGGCATGACGAAGGAGGAGGCCAGAAAGGCCCTGGAGGAAAAGCTGCCGCAGGCGGACAAGGATTATGATGCTGAGTTGACCTACGGGGAAAAATCCTGGCATATTACAAAAGAAAACCTCACCTTCACCTCTAATTTGGACGGGGTGCTTGAGGAGGCGTTCGAGTACGGCCGCAAGGGGACGGATGAGGAGCGCTTGGAGCAGGTGAGGGCGCTGGAGAAAAAACCGAAGGATTTTGAGGTGAAAACCGAGCTGGACGAGGCCAGCATCGATGCGGCGCTTGAGCCCATCTGCGCTGAGATCAACCGTGAGCCGGAGGACGCCACCATCTCCGCTTTCAACAGCAGTACCGGGAAATTCAGCTTTAAAGAGGGCGTCAAGGGCGTGCAGGTCGATGAGGAAAAGCTGAAACAGGACGTGCGCGCCGTGCTGCTTGACAGCGAGGACGGGACCGGTACGGTGGCAATAACGACAAAGGAAATTGACTTCAATATTAATTCCAGCGACCTGGAGGGGAACATCCAGAAGCTGGGCAGCTACAGCACGGTTTCCACCAACACCGTGGACGGCACCTACAACATGACCAAGGCGCTGCTTTCCATCAACGGCACCTGCGTGAAGGCCGGCGAGACCTTCTCCTTCCTGGGGACGGCGGGCCCGTGCGGCAAGGCCCAGGGCTACCGCCCGGCGGGCGCAATTGTCGGCGGGCGGATGTCACAGGCCTACGGCGGCGGTATCTGCCAGGCGTCCACTACCATTTACGGCGCTGCGCTGCGCTCAAATGTGCAGATTGTCCAGCGCTCCAACCATTCCATCCAGTCCACCTATTGCCCCATTGGGCAGGATGCCGCGGTCAACTACCCCTATCAGGACCTGAAATTTAAAAATACAAGCAAGTACCCGCTTTATATTGTCACCAGCGTAAACGGCCGTACCCTGACGGCTACCTTCTATGGATACCAGTCCCCGGACTATGACCGCATTGAGGTGACCTCACAGCGCACGGAGGTCATCGCAGCCAAGGAAGGCATCACCTATGTGGAGGACAGTACGCTCGCCAAGGGTGAAATTCGCAAAACGGCGGCCCGTGCCGGCGCCCGTGCGACGGCACAGCGGGTTTATTACAAAAACGGAAAGGTCGTTAAAACAGAGGCGTTGACGAGCTCGTACTATCCGCCGGCCACGGCCTTCTGGGCCTATGGGCCGGGAACGGATATTGACAGCGCCGGCAGTTCGCCCGCCAGCTCTGCAAAGCCGTCGCCCAGCTCGTCCGCCGCGCCGAAACCCCCGGTGGTGGAGCCGTCCTCCGCCCCCTCCTCTTCAAATCCGTCTTCTTCCGAGCCGTCCTCCTCTGCGGCGCCGGACTCCTCCCAGCCCTCGGCTGCACCGGAGCAGGGTGAGCGGGAGGAGTAGCAGGCCCCCGGCATAATACGGAAATAAAAGGAAAGCCTGATGTAAAAGTCAGGCTTTCTTCCGGCGTTGCGGGCAGAGCGGAAAATGCACGGCAGGGGCTGGAAATTTTTAGATTTCCCTCAAATTCAAGTGATTCTTTATTAAAAGTGTGCTACAATAGAATGGTAACCGGCGAAGAAAACAGGAGGAGCCCTTCGCAGGCGGGGCGTTCCGGCGCCCTTTGAGCCGCCCGGCTTTTGCAGAAAAGAGGAAGTGATGTTTATGGAGAAAGCACCGAAGATCAGCGTGATTATGCCCGTTTACAACGTGGAGGAGTTTCTGGTTGCCTGTATGGAGTCGCTCGTCAACCAGACGTTTCGGGATTATGAGATTATCGCTGTGGACGATGGGTCCACCGATGCCTCCGCTGAAATTTTGGATTCCTACGCGCGGCAATATGATTTTATCCGCGTAATTCACAAGAAAAACGAGGGGCAGGCAAAGGCGCGGAACCTGGCGATTCAGCAGGCGCGCGGCGAGTACCTTTCCTTTATAGACAGCGACGATTTTGTCAAGCCCGAGTTTTTGGAGAAGCTGTACCGCGCCTGCGAGGAAACCGGCGCGGACATTGCTTATTGCTACTACTATTTCAGGGGCAGCAAAAACGGCCTGCTCTTCAAGTACCCGTTCCGCTGCCGTACGGGTGTGCTTTCTACAGAGGCCGCCATGAAAAAAATCCTGCGCGACACGCAGCTTCAAAGCCTGCCCTGGAATAAGCTGATCCGCAAGCGCCTGTTTACGGATTATGAGGTGGAGTTCCCAACCATGTGCTTTGAGGACCTCGCAATTATGAACGCCGTGTTCGCCCATGCAAACCGGGTGGCGATGATCAATGAGGCGCTGTATTTTTACAACATGCGCGAGACCAGCACCCTGGGAACCATGGACGCAAAAAAAATCAGCGATTATATCCGCGCGGTGGGCATCACGCGCCTGTTTTTAGAGAATAACCAGCTTTACCGGCAGTACCGGCGCAGCTTTGGCGGCCTGGTCCGCAAGACCTGCCTGTGGTGCTGGATGTACGTAGCCGGCCTTCATTGGAAAGAAAAGAACCTGCGCGGGCTGGCCCGTAATATGCGGCAGGTGACGCACGCGCTGCGCATCTGCGATGCACAGGATTTTACGGTGGAGGACATCGCCCGGCTTTACGAGGTGGTGGAAGCCCCCTGCCGGCTGCAAAAAAATTATATTATCTGACATGCAGAAGGACAGGGCAGGCAAATCAGCCGATATCTGGTTTGCCTGCTTACTTGATGCCGGCGGGCCGGGCCCCAGCCGCGCATCCGGTGTTGAATATCAGGGCTGAGGGCTCCCCCCGCAGCCGGTAAAGGAGCGGAATTTTCATGGCATATCATAATGACGGTTTCGTCCGGGTAGGCGCCGCTACGCCGCGCATCAAGGTGGCGGACTGTGAGGCCAACCGGGAGTCGGTGCGGCGCCTGATGGAAGAGGCCGCCGGGGCGGGCGTCCAGGCAATGGTGTTCCCGGAGCTTTGCTTGACCGGGTACACCTGCGGGGACCTCTTTCAAAGCGGAACGCTGCTGGCGGGCGCGGAGCAGGCGCTGCGCCGGTTGCTTCAGGAGACCGAGGGGCTGAACCTGGTTGCCGCCGTGGGCCTTCCCGTGGCGGTGGGCGGCGAGCTCTACAACTGTGCCGCTGTTTTGTGCAGGGGCCGCCTGCTGGGCCTGGCTGCAAAGTCCAACATCCCCAACTACGGGGAGTTTTACGAGGCGCGCCATTTTTCTGCCGCGCCTGGTTACCTGGAGGTCTGCTTTGCCGGGCAGCGGGCGCCGCTTGGCAACAGCTTGCTGTTCCGCTGTGAAGAAATGCCCGAGCTGGTGCTGGGCGTGGAGATCTGCGAGGACCTGTGGGTGCCCTGCCCGCCGGATGTGCGGCTGACGGCAGGGGGCGCGACCCTGATGCTCAACCTCTCCGCAAGCGACGAGATTGCCGGCAAGGCAGAGTACCGCCGCGGCCTGGTGCAGGGGCAGTCCGCGCGGACGCTGTGCGCCTATGCCTATGCGGATGCGGGCGAGGGTGAGTCCAGCACGGACCTGGTCTTCGCCGGGCACAATGTGATTGCGGAAAACGGCGCCCTGCTGGCGGAGTCACAGCCGTTCGGGACAGGCCTTATCACGGCGGATGCCGACCTTGAGCGCATGCTGGCGGAGCGCCGCCGCACCACTACCTGGCGCAACGCCCGTGCCCCGGAGCCCTTTGGGCCGACGCATGAGGTCGTGTTCTCTATGCCGGTCGAGAGGCTGGAGCTTCGGCGGAAGATTGAGCCGCTGGCGTTTGTTCCGCGCGATGCGCAGCATCTGGAGGCCCGCTGTGAGACAATCTTGAATTTGCAGGCCGCGGGCCTGCGCACCCGGCTGGCTCATACCGGCGCGAAAAACGCGGTGGTCGGGGTGTCCGGGGGCCTGGATTCTACGCTGGCCCTGCTGGTAACGGCGCGCGCGTTCGACGCGCTGGGCCTTTCAAGGGCGGGAATCCTGGCGGTGTCCATGCCGGGCTTCGGCACAACCATGCGCACAAAGTCCAACGCCCAGCGCCTTGCCGGGCTTTTAGATGCGCAGTTCAGAGAGACGCCCATCGGCGCGTCGGTTCTGCAGCATTTCAGGGACATCGGCCAGGACCCGGAGAACCACGACGTCACCTATGAAAACGCCCAGGCGCGGGAGCGGACCCAGGTGCTGATGGACCTGGCAAACCAAAACGGCGGGCTGGTCATCGGCACCGGCGATCTTTCCGAGCTGGCGCTGGGCTGGGCGACGTATAACGGCGACCACATGAGTATGTATGCCGTCAATGCGTCCATCCCCAAGACCCTGGTGCGGCACCTGGTGGCCCACGCTGCCCGCCGGGCCCGGCAGGACGGCGCGGCCGGCGGCGAAGAGCTCGGCGCCGTGCTGGAGGATATTCTAAACACACCGGTCAGCCCGGAGCTGCTGCCGCCGGAGGAGGGGGAGATCGCCCAGCGCACCGAGGACATTGTGGGCCCTTACGAGCTGCACGATTTCTTCCTCTACTATGTGCTGCGCTTCGGTTTCGGGCCCGGGAAAATCTATCGCATGGCCTGCCGCGCATTTGCAGGAGCCTACAGCGGCGAAACCGTGCGGCATTGGCTGAATATTTTCTTCCGCCGCTTTTTTGCCCAGCAGTTTAAGCGCTCCTGCCTGCCGGACGGCCCCAAGGTGGGCAGCGTGACGCTCTCCCCGCGCGGCGACTGGCGGATGCCGAGCGATGCCAGCGCGGCACTGTGGCTGGCGGAGCTGGAGACGCTGTGAGGGCGCTTCCCGGCTGGCCGGCTCCCTGACGGATCCAATCGATTAAATACATGCTTTAAAGGAGAATTCCACATGAACAATGGCAACGCGGCCGTGCTCTGCGCGGCGGGAATGGATGAGATCCCCTCTCTTTACGAAAACCTGCGCCAGCAGTTTCCGCCCGAGGAGCTTTACCCGGAGGAAATTCTGCGCAGCCTGATTGATAAGGGACGCTATCAGATTTTTCTTTATAAACGTGCATCGGATAACGCGCTGATCGGCTATGCGCTGATGTTCTACCCACAGGACGGCATCACCGTGTGGCTGGACTACATTGCAATATTGGAGGAGTACAAGGGCATGGGCTATGGCGGCAGCCTGTTTCAGGCGCTGTGCAGGCGCTTCGGCGATGCCTCGCTGGGCATGCTGTTCTCGGTTGAATACATCTGCGAGGAGGATGCCGCCCTGGCGGAAAAGCAGCGCCGCCGCCTGGGCTTTTACAAAAAGATGGGGGCCGTGCCGCTGCGGGCAGATTTTCAGCTGCCGACCGACGGCGGCGCGCTGCCCATGTACTTATTTTATAAGCCCTTTAAGCGGAACCGCATCACCCGCGACATCCAGCTGCGGACGGTGGCTGAGATGTATGAGTATTGCTTTTCGTACCTGCCGCATCGCCGCAAGCTGCTGGAGGATTCTCAGGAAAGCTATGTCGATGAGGTGATTGAGGACGCCCAGGACGGACAGGCCGGCTGAGAGCGCCCGCCGGACACAGGCCCGGCCTGCGAGTCCGCGATGATCCGCCCGTCCTGGATGCGGACGGTGCGCCTGGCGGTGGAGGCGATGCCGTTGTCGTGTGTAATGAGAATGACGGTTCGGCCCTCCCGGTTCAGAGCATGCAGGATCTCCATCACGGCCTCGCCGGAATGAGAGTCGAGGTTGCCGGTGGGCTCGTCCGCCAAAATCATAGGCGGGTGCGCGGCAATGGCCCGCGCAATGGCGACCCGCTGCTGCTGTCCGCCGCTCATCTGCGTGGGCTTGTGGTGGAGGCGCCCGCCGAGGCCGACCTGCTCCAGGGCGTCGAGCGCCAGCTGCCTGCGCTCCTTTTTCTCCATCCCGCGGTAGACGAGGGGCAGCTCTACGTTTTCCAGGGCGCTGAGGCCGCTGACAAGGTTGAAGCCCTGAAAGATAAACCCCACCGTTTGGTTGCGTATGTGGGAGAGCTGGCGCTGGCCCATGGCGGCGACATCCTTTCCGCCGAGCAGGTAATCGCCCGCGGTGGGCAGGTCCAGACAGCCGAGGATATTCATCAGGGTCGATTTGCCGGAGCCGCTCTGCCCGACAATGGCGAGAAATTCGCCCTCCTGCACCGTCATGGAAACACCGTCCAGCGCGTGGACCGCGTTTTCTCCCCGGTTGTAAATTTTATAAATATCCCTTAATACAATAAACGGCATGGCACGTACATCTCCCTTTTGACGCATGATGGTTGGCTTGAGTGGAACGACAAGACGATGGAGGTATGACAGAATATGCTAAATTCCTTTTGGCGGCTTTTGAAAAGCGGTACGGATATCCGCGGCGTTGCCTGTGAAAACGAGGCCGGCGAGGCGGTAAATTTGACGGATGATGCCGTTGCGGCGATTGCAAACGGCTTTTTAGTATGGCTTGAGGGCCGGGCCGGCAAGCAGGCCGCAGCGCTGCGGCTGGCAATTGGGCACGACAGCCGAATCTCCGCGGAGCGCATCCAAAACGCCGCCGCCGGCGCTTTGACAAGAGCCGGGGCCCAGGTGTTTCTCTGTGGGCTCAGCAGTACGCCCGCTATGTTTATGGCTGTGCGCAGCCTGGACTGTGACGCAACCATTCAGATAACCGCCAGCCACCACCCGTACCACCGCAACGGGCTGAAGTTTTTTACGCCCGGCGGCGGCCTGGAGGGCAGCGACATTGAAGCCATCCTGCAAAACGCGCAGGACGGGCGCGCGCCGCGGGCAGCGGCGCAGCCGGGCCGGACGGAGGCAGTGGACTTTATGCCGCGCTATGCGCGGCGCCTGCGGGAGATGGTCTGTGCGGGCATCGGCGTAAATGACGCTGCGCAGCGCCCGCTCAAGGGGTTTCATATCGTGGTGGATGCGGGCAACGGCGCGGGCGGCTTTTATGCCACGGAGGTGCTCGCCCCACTGGGCGCGGACATCAGCGGCAGCCAGTTCCTGGAGCCGGATGGGCGGTTTCCAAACCATATTCCCAACCCGGAAAACGGCGAGGCCATGGCCAGCGCCAGCCGGGCAACGCTGGCGGCGGGCGCGGACCTGGGCATTATTTTCGACACGGATGTCGACCGTGCCGGTGCGGTTGACCGCACCGGGAAGGAGATTAACCGCAACCGCCTGGTGGCTTTGGCAAGCGCGATAGCCCTTGAGGGGAATCCCGGCGGGGCCATTGTTACGGACTCCATCACCTCCACCGGCCTGAAAACCTACATTGAGCAGGAGCTGGGCGGCGTTCATTACCGCTACAAGCGCGGCTACAAAAACGTGATTGATGAGGCGGTGCGGCTGAACCGCGCGGGAGTAAACTGCCCGCTGGCGATTGAGACGTCGGGGCACGCGGCCTTTCGGGAAAATGACTTTCTTGACGACGGCGCATACCTGGTGACGAAGCTGATTATTAAAATGGCGGTGCTGCGCCGGGAGGGAAAAGCGCTGGAGGATCTGCTCGCCGGCCTGGCGGAACCTGTTGAGACGGCGGAGCTGCGGCTGGCGATTCGGGCGGAGGACTTCCGTGCCTATGGGGAGCGTGTCATTGAGGAATTGGGGCGCTTTTCCAGAAAGCAAAGCTGGGACATTGCGCCCGACAACCGGGAGGGCATCCGGGTTTCCTTTCCCAAGGGGCATGGAAACGGCTGGTTTTTGCTGCGGCTGAGCGTACACGACCCAATTATGCCCTTGAATATTGAGAGCGACTCCGTGGGCGGGGCCAAGGAGATTGCGGTACAGCTTTACGCTTTTCTGCGCCTGGCGGAGAAGCTGGATGTTTCGCCGCTGGAGGCTTTCCTGGCCCGCTGAAAAATGTTTGCGCGCGGTTTTCCGCGCGCTTTTTATTTTTCTGCGGGCGGCCCGGGCCGGCGGCTACTCCTCTACGGGACAGGCCTGTAGGTGGACAAGGTGGGCCACGCCGGGGATGCTTTCGCCCTGCTGGGACGAAGTGGTGGACATCAGCGCGCCGGTGGCGATAAACAGGACGTTGTCCAGCGTCCCCTGCTCCATGCGGTTCAGCACCAGCGAGCACAGAACGCCGCCGGAGCAGCCGCAGCCGGAGCCGCCTGCGTGAACGTCCTGGTTCTTGCGGTCATAGAGCATGAGGCCGCCGTCATTGTGGATGCCGCCTATATCCAGGCCGTCGTCGCGCACCAGCTGTTCCATCAGGTCGCAGCCCACCTGGCCGAGGTCCCCGGTCATAATCAGGTCAAAGTCCTTCGGGGCGGCGCCGGTGTCGTTCAAGTAGTCGATCAGGGTCTGGGCGGCGGCGGGAGCCATGGCGGCGCCCATATTATTGGCATCCTTGATGCCCAGGTCGGCGATGCGCCCGAAGAGGACCTCCCGGATGCGGACATATTTGGGGCCGCGGAAGGCCGAGGGCTTGCGCCCAACAATCAGCGCGCCGGAGGCCGTCGCCGTCCACTGTGAGGTGGGGGCGCGCTGGCCGCCGTATTCCAGCGGCAGGCGGAACTGGCGCTCCGCGGAGCAGAAATGAGAGGAGGTCACGGCGGCGGCGCGTTCTGCCGCTCCGGTTTCAACAAAGACCCCCGCGAGCGCCAGGGTTTGTGCCATGGTGGAGCAGGCGCCGTATTGCCCCAAAAATGGGATACCCAGGCCGCGCAGGCCGAAGGTGGAGGAGATGCACTGGTTCAGCAGATCCCCGGCGAAAATATAATTGATTTCGCTGGCGCTGCACTTGGCCTTGTGCAGCGCGACCTCCACGGCCTCCGTTTGCAGGCGGCTTTCGGATTTTTCCCAACTGGATTCGCCAAGGGTTGTGTCCTCATAGCATTGGTCGAAGTATTTGCCCAGGGGGCCTTCGCCCTCCTTTCTTCCGCCAATGGATCCAAAGCCCATGATGACGGGGCCATTTTCCATTTGCAGGGTGTATTTCCCAATACGCTTGACCATATCAATTCATTCCTCCTATTTCCTTAATGAAACAGCTGCAGCGCCCACAGGACAAGCCCGTAAAGAATGGAGGCCGTGATGCCGTACACCAGCACCGGCCCGGCAATGGTAAACATCTTCGCGCCCAGGCCCAGCACAAGCCCCTCGCTCTTAAACTCCATGGCGGGCGAAACAATGGAGTTGGCGAAGCCGGTAATAGGCACCAGCGTGCCGGCCCCGGCGGTCTTGGCAATGTTGTCGTAGACCTTGAAGGCCGTCAGAATGGCGCTGATGCCAATGAGGGAAATGGAGACGAACGCCCGCGCGTCCTTGAGCTCAAGGCCCCAGTACATGTATAGGTTGACCAGGCCCTGGCCCAGGCAGCAGATGGCGCCGCCGAACAAAAACGCCATCAGCGCGTTTTTTAGAAATGGGCTGCCTGGCGAGGCCTTTTCAGCCATTTTTTGATATTCTTGTTTGGAAGGATTCATCGTAAACGCTCCTATCGGTTCAAAGATATAAAAGGACAGTTGTATTGTACCTCGTTTTCAGTGGTTTACTCTTGGCCGCGGCCAAAAAATTACCGGCTGTACAATGATTGGAAAAATTTAACAAATGCCGTTTTGCAGGCGTTTATAAGCCGCTATAGGCGGGCGAACACCGCGCGGGAACCGGGCGCGCGGGCTCAAGGGCAGCTCTCCCGTGTTGAAAAATACGCGTTTTTTTGCTATGCTGAAGGTGAAGACGAATTTAAGAGGTTGAGGGAAGAAAATGATTGTTTTAATTACGGGCGCTTCACACACAGGGAAAACGGTGCTGGCGCAAAAATTGCTGGAGCGGTACCGGTTCCCTTACCTTTCAATTGACCACCTGAAAATGGGGCTCATCAGAAGCGGAAACACCAACCTGACGCCGTCCGGTGATGCGGCGCTGACAGACTACCTATGGCCGATTGTCAGGGAAATGATTAAGACGGCGATAGAGAACGCTCAAAATTTGATCGTTGAAGGCGTGTACATTCCGTTCGACTGGAGAAATGATTTTGACGATGCATATTTGAAGGAAATCAGGTACAAGTGCCTGATTTTGTCGGAAAGCTACATTCACCATCATTTTAACCAAATTAAAGCATATGCCTGCGCGGTTGAGAAACGGCTTGACGATTCATGGTGCACCAAAGAGTCGGTGCTTGCGGAAAACAAATATTATTTTGAGATGTGCCGGAAATACGGGTGTGATTATACCCTGATTGACGGCTGTTATGCTGTGGATTTTGAGCTGTAAAATGATGGACGGTAAATGACCCCGAAAAATTAAGGACGCAGCAGGCGGAGCTTGAGGGAGGAAAAAATATGCAGGCAGCACCGTGGCCGGTATTGAACAAAATCGCGGCGGCATGCAGGGCGGCCCTGGGCAGGAAGCTCACCGGCATCTATGTCCATGGCTCGATTGCCTTCGGCTGCTTTAACTGGGATAAAAGCGATATAGACCTGATTGTGGTCACAGAGGAAGAGCCGGGCCAGGCGGAAAAGGAAGGGCTGCTTGCGCGCCTGCTGGGGCTGGAGGCGGATTGTCCGCCCAAGGGCGTGGAGATGAGCGTGGTCTTGCGGAAATATTGCCGCCCTTTTCATTACCCAACGCCGTTTGAACTGCATTATTCCGCCGCGCACCGGGAAAAATACCAAATGGACCCGGCATCCTACTGCCGGGAGATGCACGGGACGGACCGGGATCTCGCGGCCCATTTTACCGTCATTCGCGCGGTGGGGGTCACACTGTGCGGCACAGATAAGGCCGCGGTGTTCGGCGAGGTGCCGGGGGAGCAGTATCTCGACAGCATCCGGCGCGATGTCCTGGAGGCTGCCGGGGCAATAGAGACGGCCCCCGTCTATGCGGTGCTGAACCTGTGCCGGGTGCTTGCATATACCCGGGACGGCCTGGTGCTTTCCAAGGAGGCGGGCGCCGGGTGGGGGCTCAAAAACCTGCCGGGGCGGTTCCGGCCCCTGGTGGAGCAGGCCCGGGCGTGCTATGCGGGCGGCGGCGGTTTTGCGGCCGATGCCGGGTGCCTGCACGGCTTTGCCGCTTATATGCTGGCGCGCATTGCCGGGGGAAGCGCCTGACCGCCGGGCAATGCAGCCGGGCAATACAGCCGGGCAATACAGCCGGCGTGCATCATTTTTGGCAATTCTCACAGCATGGGATTTATTGACATTGCCGCAAAACCCCTTTATAATAAAACTGTAAAGGCGCCGAACCCCGGCCCACCGGAGGAGTGACGGGCCCGGCGGGGCGCAATTGAAGAAGGAGGCTGATTTTTTATGGCATCAAAGACGATAGAGCTGCATGACGTTAATGTACCTGAGTTTTTGAAGGAGCTGGATTCCTGCAAAGGGAACGTATACCTGGTAACACGCGAGGGCGACCGCCTCAACCTGAGAAGCAAGCTTTGCCAGCTGGTCGGCTTGACCCAGCTGATTGAGGGCGGCAAGATTGCCGAGGCCTTCGTAGAATGTGATGACCCGGAGGATGAAAGCAAATTGTTCCGTTTTAATCTTTTTGGTAAAAAATAAAGCCGCTGCGCTTTCAAAAGACAAAAATAGGCGGAAACGTGAAAAGATGCTATCTCCCTGTCTATGGTCGAGATAACATCTTTTCTTTATCATCGGGGCTTTTGCCGCCGTGCTGACAAGAGGATCCGTGCCTGTGCGCAGCCGCGTACCGCGGGCACGGGCCGAAAGAAAAGGAGAAATGCGGGTTGAATATCGGTGGGCTTTCCATTGCCGGGCGCGCCGTGCTGGCGCCCATGGCCGGTGTGACGGACCGTGCCTTCCGCGAGCTCTGCGTGCGGTTCGGCGCCGCCTTTGTCATCAGTGAGATGGTGAGCTCGAAGGGACTGCAGTATAATGACAAAAAGACCGGGCAGCTGATGCTGCTGAGCGAGGAGGAGCATCCCGCGGCCATCCAGCTGTTCGGCTGTGAGCCGGAGGCCATGGCCCAGGCGGCCCGGAAGGCGCTGGCCTATGGGCCGGAGCTGATTGATATCAACATGGGCTGCCCGGCCCCAAAGATAACCGGCGGCGGCAGCGGCAGCGCCCTGATGAAAACGCCGGAGCTCTGCGGGGAGATTGTCGCCGCGGTAAAGGCGGCGGTGCCCGTGCCGGTGACGGTCAAAATCCGCAAGGGCTGGGACGGCGCCAGCGTCAATGCGGTGCAGGTGGCGAAGCGCTGTGAGCGGGCGGGCGCGGACGCAATCACCGTACACGGCCGCACCCGGGCGGACCAGTACGCTCCCCCGGCGGATTGGTCCATCATCCGCGCGGTGCGCGAGGCCGTCGGCATCCCGGTCATCGGCAACGGCGATGTGGCGGACGCGGAATCGGCGGCCCGCATGCTGGAGGAAACGGGCTGCGACGCGGTGATGATTGGCCGCGGCGCGCTGGGGAACCCGTGGGTTTTTCAGCAGGTCAACGCATATTTGGAGCACGGCCGGCACATCCCGCCGCCGGGGCTGTCTGAGCGGCTGACTGTTTTGGTACGCCATGTGGAGCGCATGTGTGCCTACAAGGGCGAATACTGCGCCATGAACGAGGCCCGCAAGCATGTGGGCTGGTACCTGAAGGGGCTGCACGGCGCGGCGGCCTTTCGCAGACAGGCCGGGACGCTTTCAAGCATGGATCAGCTTATGGGACTGGTGCGCGAAATTGCCGCGGCGAACGCGGAGAATTTTACAGTGGAGGGCTAATGCCCGATAAGGATGAACAGGAACGAATGGAAACTGTACGGCCCTTTGCAAGGGGTCCGGAGCTCATGAATTGGAAAAGAGGGTGGTTTGATTGACGACGGCACTGCTGATTGTTGCGCTGGTGATCATTGTCTGCATTTTGTGCAACAAAATTACCAGTAAGCTCGGCATCCCCATGCTGCTGGCCTTCATATTACTGGGCATGGTGTTCGGCTCGGACGGTATTTTTAAAATTCCGTTTGAGGATTTTAAATTTGCGGAGCAGGTTTGCTCCGTCGCACTGATCTTTATTATCTTTTACGGCGGCTTCGGCACCAAGTGGCATGAGGCCAAAAGGGTTGCGGCTCAGTCGCTGCTGCTCTCCTCCGTCGGTGTGCTGCTTACGGCGCTGTTCACCGGGCTGTTCTGCCGCTTTGCGCTTCGCTTCGATTGGCTGGAGAGCCTGCTTATCGGCTCGGTGCTGGGGTCTACGGATGCGGCCTCGGTGTTTTATATCCTGCGCTCCAAGAAGCTCAACCTGAAATACGGCACGGCCTCCATGCTGGAGCTGGAGAGCGGGAGCAACGACCCCTGGGCCTATATGCTGACGGTCATTATCCTGTCCATTATGGATGGACAGAGCTCCGGCGCGGGCGAGATTATTTACATGGTGTTTGCACAGGTTTTCTTTGGCGTGCTCTTCGGGCTGATGATTGCCGCGGGGGCGCTTTGGGCGTTGAAGCATGTTCACTTTGGAACAACGGGCTTCGACGCCATTTTTGTAGTGGCGGTGGCGCTGCTGTCTTACGCGCTGCCGGCGCTGCTGGGTGGAAACGGCTATTTCAGCGCCTACCTGGTGGGCATCATCCTGGGCAATAAGGAAATTCCCGGCAAGGCCTCGCTGGTGCACTTTTTTGACGGCATCACCGGGCTTATGCAGATTATGATCTTCTTTTTGCTGGGGCTGCTGGCTTTTCCGTCGCAGATCCCGCATATCCTGCTGCCCTCCATTGCCATCGCGATCTTTCTGACCCTGGTGGCGCGCCCGGCGGCAATCATGGGCATCCTTGCGCCCATGCGCGCAAGGATGCGGCAGCAGCTGGTGGTTTCTTGGGCGGGCCTGCGCGGGGCCACCTCTATTGTCTTTGCCATTATGGCAATGGTCAGCTCTGCTGAAACCCGCAACGACGTTTTTCATATTACCTTCTGCGTGGTGCTGTTCTCCATTGGGATTCAGGGGTCGCTGCTGCCGTGGGTTTCCAAAAAGCTGAATATGATAGACAACCGCGGCAATGTTTTGCGCACCTTCAACGATTACACAGAGGAATCGCAGCTTCAGTTTATCCGCCTGACTATGCGGGAGGGCCATCTGTGGGTCGGCAAAAAAATTAGAAATATTCAGCTGCCGCCGGAGACGCGGATCGCCGTGATCCTGCGGGGAAAGGAAAAGCTCGTGCCGCGCGGCAGCACGGAGATTATGGCGGGGGACGTTTTGGTGGTGAGCGCGCTTAGCTATGAGGACGAGGATGCGGTGGAGCTGACGGAGTTTACCGTGGACGACAGCCACGCCTGGCGCGGCAGGACACTGTCGGAGATAGCGCCCGCAAACCAGATTGTGGTCCTGATAAAGCGCCGGGGCCGGGTGGTCATCCCATCCGGTTCGGTCAAAATCCGCAGGAACGACATCGTGGTGGTGACCACCGCCCAGTCATAATTGAAATTGCAACAATAATCCATAAATACGAAACAGAAAAGAATTGCGGGGGCGAGCCGCTCCTGCTATGATAGAAATAAGAAAATGAAAATATTTTATGCGTTTGTATAAACAGGGGGAGACGAAGATGGACGGTCAAGCCATATTTAAGCTGCTGGAGTCCGGCGCGCTGGATGAGAAGCTGAAAAAGCTGTATGTTTGCGGCGCCGGGGACCTGCCGCGTTACCGGGCGCGCTTTGAACAGGCAATTGTAAAATTTGAAGAGCGCTACGGCGCCGGCCGGGACCTTATGCTGTTCAGCGCGCCGGGCCGGACGGAGGTTGGCGGCAACCATACCGACCATCAGCGGGGCCGGGTGCTGGCTGCGAGCGTCAATCTGGATGTCATTGCCGTAGCGGCCCGCAGCGAGGGCGGCGTGGTGCGCATTCAGAGCGAGGGCCACGCCGAGGATGTGGTGGCCCTCGAGCGCCTGGAGCCCCAGCCGGAAGAAACCGGCGGTTCCCAGGCGCTTGTGCGGGGAATTTGCGCCGCTTTCAGCCGGCGGGGCTGCCCGGCCGGCGGCTTTGACGCCTACACCACGTCCGATGTGCTTTCCGGCTCAGGGCTCTCCTCTTCCGCCGCGTTTGAGGTGCTTGTCGGCGTGATGGTCAATGAGCTTTACGGGGAGGGCCGTGAAAGCGCGGTGGAAATCGCCAAAATTGGACAATACGCGGAAAATCATTATTTTGGAAAGCCCTGCGGCTTAATGGACCAGACAGCCAGCAGCGTTGGCTCCATGGTGACCATCGACTTCAAGGACCCGGCCCGCCCGCTGGTGGAGCAGGTGCCGTTTGATTTTGCCGCCCATGGCTATGGCCTCTGTATTATCGACACCCACGGCAGCCACTCCGATTTAACGCCCGATTACGCCGCTGTTCCGCAGGAGATGCGGGCGGTTGCGGCGGCAATGGGCAAGGAGGTTCTGCGCGAGGTAGACCCCGCCGGATTTTATGCTGCCGTGCCGCGCCTGCGCGCCAAACTCGGCGACCGTGCGGTGCTGCGTGCCATGCACTTTTTTGACGACAACGAGCGTGTTGCGCGCGAGGTGGAGGCTCTGAAGGCGGACGACCTGGAGGCCTTCAAGCGCCTGCTGATTGAGTCGGGGCGTTCCTCCTTCATGTATTTGCAGAATGTCTATTCGCCCGCGCATGTGGAGGAACAGGGCGTTTCCCTGGCATTGGCGCTGTGTGAGCGTTATCTGGGCCAACCAGGCGCCGGAGAGGGGGGCGCATGGCGCGTTCACGGCGGGGGCTTTGCCGGCACCGTACAGAGCCTGGTTCCCCTGGCGCAGATGGACGGCTTTGTGCAGAAGATGGAGGCTGTTTTCGGCGCCGGCAGCTGCCACCGCCTGGCAGTGCGCCCGGTGGGCGGCGTGAGGGTGCTGTAAAGCTTGCCTGCATGGAGCGCCGCATCATGCGCCGCATAATACGCGGCAGAAAGCGGAACAATAAAGAGGAGGTCTTTTTTTGTCAGAGTTACGTTGGAATCCTTTTTTGAAGGATTGGGTCATGATCGCGGGAAACCGTCAGGGCCGGCCGCAGATGCCGAAGGATTTCTGCCCGTTTTGTCCCCGCTTTGGAAAGGTGCCGGATTATGAGGTGCTGAAATACGACAATGATTTTCCGGCGCTGACGCAAAACCCGCCGGAGCCGGACCCCGTTGCCACCGGCTTTTTCAAGACCCGCCCCTCGTACGGCAAGTGTGAGGTCATCCTTTACTCCCCAGGCCATACCGCCACGCTGCAGGAGCTTTCCGACGGGCACCTGGAAAAGCTGGTGAACCTGTGGTGCGAGCGGTTTGAAGCGCTGAGCGCGGATGAAAAGGTAAAATATGTGTTTCCGTTTGAAAACCGGGGCGACGTGGTTGGGGTAACCATGCCGCACCCGCACGGGCAGATTTACGCCTACTCCTATGTGCCGAAAAAGCTGGAGCTGGAGACTGCCGCCGCCCGGGAGTACTATGAGGAGCAGGGCAGCTGCCTGTTTTGCGGCCAGCTGAAAAATGAAATCCAGGAGCAGAAGCGGCTGGTTTTTCAAAATGAATACTTTACCGTTTTTCTGCCCTTTTATACGGAATATCCCTACGGGGTGCAGATCATGGCCAACCGCCATGTCCCGGTGCTGACCGGCCTTACGCCCGCAGAGCGCCGGGCGCTCGGCACCACCCTCCGCGATACCGTGGGCATGCTCGACAGCCTGTTCGGCTACCGTTTCCCCTATATGATGTGCATGCACAACGCCCCGGTAAACAGCGGCGACTATTCAAGGGATTATCATTTCCACATCGAATTTTACCCGCCGATGCGCAGTGCGGATAAACAGAAATTCAACGCCTCCAGCGAAACGGGCGCGTGGGCCTGCTGCAACCCCACCTGCCCCGAGGAAACAGCCGCCGAGCTGCGCGCCGCCTATGAGCGCTACCGGGCGGCGGAAAAGGAGATCCGGCGGTCTTGAGCTGTACGCAAACAGCCCGAGATTTATATGGCCTTGAAAGGAGATCGCATTCATGAATGTATTGGTAACAGGGGGGGCCGGTTACATCGGCACCCATACGTGCGTAGAGCTGCTGAACCGGGGCGACCGGGTTATCGTGCTCGACAATTATGTCAATTCCTCCCCCGCGGCGCTGAGGGGCGTCGAGCAGATCACCGGGAGGACGTTCCCGGTTTATGAAGCGGACCTGATGGATTATAACGCGGTGAAAAGGGTTTTCTCCGAAAATCAGATTGATGCGGTCATCCATTTCGCCGGATTGAAGGCGGTGGGTGAAAGCGTGTCTAAGCCGCTTGACTACTACCGTAATAATTTGATTGGCACCTTGAACCTGCTTGAGGTGATGAAGGAGCACGATGTAAAAAAGCTGGTGTTCAGCTCTTCCGCCACGGTCTACGGCATGAACAATGAGCCGCCCTTCAGGGAGGATATGCCGCGTTCGACCACCAACCCCTACGGGGCGACAAAGCTGATGATTGAGGATATGCTGCGTGACCTCTGCTATGCCTGCAAGGAATGGAGCGTGGTGCTGCTGCGCTACTTTAACCCTATCGGCGCGCATGAGAGCGGCCTGATCGGTGAGAACCCCAACGGCATCCCCAATAACCTCATGCCCTACATTGTCAAGGTGGCGGCGGGCGAGCTGCCCTGCCTGAGCATCTATGGCGGCGATTACCCCACGCCGGACGGCACCTGCATTCGCGACTATATCCATGTTTACGACCTGGCTATGGGACACCTGAAGGCGCTGGAATACCTAGGGCATATGCAGGGGGCGGAGGCCATCAATCTGGGAACGGGAAAGGGGTACTCCGTCCTGGAGGTGGTTCAGGCCTTTGAGCGGGCAACGGGCCGGACGGTCAATCATAAGATGGCGCCGCGCCGGGAGGGCGATATCGCGGCCTGCTATGCCGACGTTTCCAAGGCCAGGGAGCTTCTGCACTGGGAGGCCGTCAAAACCCTGGAGGAGATGTGCCGGGATTCATGGAATTTTGCCGCGCGGAACGGCGCCCGCCAATAGCCGCAGGGTAAGCTGTCCCCTGCTGAAAGGAAATGATCCTTCGGCAGGGGACGTTTTGCGCCCGGATAATATTTTTAGAGAGAAAGTCACTTGCAATTCTGCGGGAAATCTGATATTTTAACATAAAGGAGCTTGGCGGGGTCAATAAACGGCCTGCTTGCGGGTTTATGTTTTCTCTCTGAGGCGGACGGTTGTTCCCTCCTGTTAGTCGAGCGCCGCTTTAATAGGACCTCGGAGGTGATCGCGCCTCTGAGGTTAAAGTTTGCATGAGGAAGGAATGGAACACAAATGAAAATGAAGAAGAACAGATTGCTGGCGGCCCTGCTGGCGGCCGGACTGCTTTTGGGGCTTGCGGCATGCGCCTCCGCACCGGCGGCCTCAGAGGCTTCAGAGGCCCCGCAGGCCTCGCAGGCGGAAGGCGGCGCCGTTGCGCAGGAGGATAGCACCCCCGCGCCGGAGGCGGTTTCGTACGACGGCGTATGGCAGACGGAAAAGGTGACGCAGGACGGCGAGGAGATTTCCGGCGATGCGCTTGATCAGCTTGGCGGCCGGTCCACGCTTACGCTGTACCCGGACGGCAGCCTGACGCTGAAGAACGATAACGTAAGCCGCACGGGCGCCTGGAGCAAAAAGGACGGCGGCGTGCAGATAGACTCGGAGGGCTACAGCGTAGAGGCGAAGCTTTCCGGGGATAAGCTGGTGATGGACTCTAAGGAAGACGGCGTGGTCATGACCTTTGCGCGCACGGGCGACGCGCCTGAGAAGAGCGGAACGGCTTCTACGGATGGAGACAAGGCCTCGGGCTCTGACAGCATAGCCGGCACATGGGAAATCACGGCCGGAAAAGAGGACGGAGCCTCCCTTACCAGAGAAGAGACGATTGAGGCGCTCGGCGCGGACATGCGCCTTGAGATTCGGGCGGACGGAACATTCACCGCCGTTGCAATGGCGGACGGGAAGGAAACCAATTCCACAGAGGGCGAATGGAGCCAGGAGGGCAATTCGTTTATTCTGTTAGCCAATGGTGAAGCCGAAACCTTTGAGCTCTCCGGCAGCACGCTCATTGCGGAGGATGGCGGCGTAACGCTGATATTTGAAAAGAAGTAAGGCCTGTCCGGGAAGCTAAAGGGCAGCGCCCGGCAAATAAATCCTTGAAAGAAGATACCGCTGAAAATAGAATCATTGATGTAAAGCCCGGGCAGCGCGTTTGATGTGCTGCCCGGGCTTTACATTTTCATAAAGGCTTAGCGGGCAAAGGAACACAACGGTTGAGCCGGGCTTTATGAAAAAACCGTATTTTGAATGCTTGGCGGCGGAGGCGGCTGTTCAAAACCCGGCGGCGGGCGTCCGGATAGGCGTTGCGGGAATAAAAAATTTTTTCTTGTATGGATATATTCACGCCGCAGCGCTGGAATGCGCCATAAAAAATTGTCATTTTAGCGCTTTGGGGGCTGCTGGCAGCGCCTTTTTTATGCATATTCCATGAGATAAACTTGCAGGACAGGGAAAAATGCGGCGCACAGGCCGCGCGGACGGC
>NZ_QLYR01000064.1 GCF_003268275.1 Hydrogeniiclostridium mannosilyticum | reverse complement strand
GGATAAACGCTGAAAGCATCTAAGCGTGAAGCCGGCTCCAAGATAAGATATCCCATAGCGAAAGCTAGTAAGGCCCCTTGAAGACTACAAGGTTGATAGGCTGCGTGTGTAAGTGTGGCAACACATTGAGCTTGGCAGTACTAATAGGCCGAGGGCTTGACCATAGGTAACTGTGGAAAGCCTTTGAGATTGTAGGTTTGGTTCGTTTATCTGCGGGTCCCTTTATTCAGTTTTCAGGGTATGTTT
>NZ_QLYR01000063.1 GCF_003268275.1 Hydrogeniiclostridium mannosilyticum | reverse complement strand
TTTCCAATCGTGCTGCTCATTCCAGCGCGGACGGACACGAATTATTT
Source organism: Hydrogeniiclostridium mannosilyticum (assembly GCF_003268275.1). Taxonomy (GTDB): domain Bacteria; phylum Bacillota; class Clostridia; order Oscillospirales; family Acutalibacteraceae; genus Hydrogeniiclostridium; species Hydrogeniiclostridium mannosilyticum. The sequence goes on along the minus strand of NZ_QLYR01000063.1, from coordinate 217 downwards.
TCACGATTACATTTATGGGAAGGCGGAAATCAGGTTTGTGCGAGGGCGTTTGCATTTTACGGACGATGACGGCAACGCCGTAAACGCCGCCCCTTTTCCCTCGATGGTGGTTATCTACAACGGGGGCCGGTGAAGGAGGAAGAGTGATGAGAATGGATAAACAAAAAGGCTGGCCGCCCTGTGCAAGATGTGACCAATGGAGGCCAATCTCGTGTGA
>NZ_QLYR01000062.1 GCF_003268275.1 Hydrogeniiclostridium mannosilyticum | reverse complement strand
CGGCGAATGGCGCTGCAAGCAATTTTTCAGGGGAAGCGAGGCCATAGAAATTGAACAAGGCGCTTCTGTCGTCTAAAAATATGTGTTGGTGTACGCCGCAGGATTTTTTTGATAAGTTGAACCAAGAATTTCAATTTGTTCTGGACCCCGCGGCTACCGATAAGACAGCGAAATGCCCCTTATACTATACGCCGGAGACAGACGGGCTTTCACAAAGCTGGGACCGCGGCGGCGCGGTATTCTGCAATCCGCCTTATGGGCGCGAGATTGGGAAATGGGTGAAAAAGGCGTT
>NZ_QLYR01000061.1 GCF_003268275.1 Hydrogeniiclostridium mannosilyticum | reverse complement strand
GCAGAACGGTCAAAGCGTCAACGTATTCTAAAGGAGAAACAGCCAGGCGGACAGTCATTCATAAGAATCCTGGAAGAATCTGAGGGAGGACAGCAATGAACTTTCTAATCACCTTGTACATATTCTCTGCGGTGTTTGCACTGATGGCCCTTGTGGCCTGGATATGTGAGCGCCGGGAGCGCAGGAGGGCCCGCTGTAAGATTCGGGCAATGAGGAAGGGCGAAAGGAGAAAAGCGGCGTGAACATACCGGAGTGCTGCACGCACTGCAAGACCATGCAGAAGCATAACTGTAT
>NZ_QLYR01000060.1 GCF_003268275.1 Hydrogeniiclostridium mannosilyticum | reverse complement strand
ATGAACTTTCTAATCACCTTGTACATATTCTCTGCGGTGTTTGCACTGATGGCCCTTGTGGCCTGGATATGTGAGCGCCGGGAGCGCAGGAGGGCCCGCTGTAAGATTCGGGCAATGAGGAAGGGCGAAAGGAGAAAAGCGGCGTGAACATACCGGAGTGCTGCACGCACTGCAAGACCATGCAGAAGCATAACTGTATTTTTCAGGAATCCTGCGTCACAGTCCGGCGGTTCCTGCGCAAGCAATACGACAGTATGATGATCGAATACAGCAACGATACCCATAGGAGGCTGAAAAACAGGCA
>NZ_QLYR01000005.1 GCF_003268275.1 Hydrogeniiclostridium mannosilyticum | reverse complement strand
GATACAGGAGTACATCAAACGTCAGTTGGACGAGGACAAAGCCGGGGAACAACTGACGATGGGGAACGTCTAAACCCGTTTACGGGTAGCAAGTAACAATCTCTCGCAATTGGCAGACCGTACTTACGCGACGTGACGCGTCCGGCTAGTATCAGAGGGCTTTGCCCGTCTATGAAGAACCCCCGGCTTTGCCGGGGGGTTCCTATTTTATAAAATTGTAAATGCTTTTAACAAAAATTAATAAAATTAGCACGAGCTGTTTATAGCTTCTCTAACATTATTTCGTTTAAAGAAATATTAGAATAGAAAAATAAAAAAGCTCTTTTACTTCTTTGTGTTTTGTTGTATAATATTTCAAGATTTTATCAGTGAAAGGAGTCCATGATTATGCAGTGGATTAAGCCGGAGGATGCCCAACTAATTGAACGTTTGAAAAAACCAACCGGAAAAGTAAAATTAGTTTTAGATACAGATACCTTCAACGAAGTAGACGATCAATTTGCCGTGGCCTACGCACTGCTGAAGCCGGATAAATTTGATATTTTGGGGATTCATGCCGCACCATTTTTTAATAATAACTCGGTTTCACCGGAAGATGGCATGGAAAAAAGCTACCAGGAGATTATCCATCTGCTGGAGTTGATGGGTAAAACAGACCTGAAGGGCCTTGTTTACCAGGGGTCTAGAAATTATCTTATAGATGAAGAAACCCCGCAGCCGTCTCCGGCTGCTGAGCATCTGGTGCAACTGGCCAACGACCTGCCCGAGGGAGAGCAGCTTTATGTAGCGGCCATCGGCGCTATTACCAATGTTGCCTCTGCAATTTTGTTGGATCCCTCCATTATCAATAAAATTGTTGTGATCTGGCTAGGCGGGAATGCGCTGACTTGGCCAACGGCGAAGGAATTTAACTTAATGCAGGACATTGCAGCCGACCGTGTCGTTTTTGACTGTGGTGTTCCGTTGGTTCAGCTGCCCTGTATGGGGGTGGTAACGCATCTTGCGACGACAAAGCCGGAAATGAAAGCATACATGGCAGGAAAAAATCCATTGTGCGACTATTTATATAAGATAACCTGCGAGGATTCCGAGCGTATTTTCCCGGGAAAATGCTGGAGCAGAGTGATTTGGGATGTGTCCACCATTGCCTGGCTGGCCTGTGATTCAGGCGCTATGGCCGATGTGCTCATTCACAGCCCCATTGTTTCCTATGATTTTAGCTATGGAAAAGACCTCAACCGGCACTTTATTAAGTATGTTCATTGGATTAACCGGGATGCTGTGTTTGAGGATCTATTTGGAACTTTAGCAAAAGCTTAATCCGGCAGAAAAAAGGGAGAAGGTGGCTCTAAGTGGCTTATTTTTCAGGTACTGTCCAGTCGCAGGTATTGCAGATGAAAACAGGCCTCAATGTCATAACGCCGGTGGATATTCTCAAGGACGATCGAAAATATCCAGTTGTTTACTTACTGCATGGTTTGTCAGATAATTGCTATGACTGGAATGAAAACACGCAGCTGACCCTGCTTGCCAATACCTATGGAATTGCTTTTATTATTCCCGAAGTACAGCGCAGTTTTTATACGGATATGGCGTATGGTTTGAAGTATTTTACTTATGTAGCTGATGAATTGCCCCAGATTGCACAGCGCTTGTTTCCTATTTCAGGCCGAAGGGAGGACTCCTATGTTATGGGCCTTTCAATGGGCGGCTACGGGGCCTTAAAATGCGTATTTCTGCGGCCGGATCGTTTCGCCGGCTGTGGGGCGTTTTCGGCTGCATGTTCCCTGAAGGCCTGCGTGCAGATGGCTGACGAATCACAGGAAAAGGAGCTAAAGGCGGCTTTTGGCATAAATTTGGAGCATTTAGAGGAAAATGAGCTGACCACTTTAGCAATGCAATGTATTTCCCAGGGATTTCAACCAGATATTTTTATGACCTGTGGAACCGATGACTTCATCTATCAAATGAGCGTTGATTTTGCGGCATTTCTTGATAAAATCGGTATGCCCTATGAGTTCCAGAAGTGGCCGGGCGTCCATGAATGGTATTTATGGAATAAGTCTCTTCACCTGGCTTGCGCGCATTTTTTTACAAAGCAGCAGGATGATTACTGCAATATTCAATAATAGAAAAGAATCTGTCGGGATATGCTGACAGATTCTTTTCTACAGATGTGTTTTATTTAAAGGAGCTCAATGAACGCAACGACGGCCTATCCGCAGGATAGGCCGTCGTTGCACTAGCAATAAAGCTCTCTGTAAAATAAATTATAATAGCCAAGTTGGGCGTTCTTCCTATTCATCAAAAGGTTCCCGGTCTATAATAAAGCTCTCAGCGGCGGATATCCAATAGTTTCTGCTTGAGCTCACCCTCAATCTTGCTGAGTTCTTGCTCTGCTTCCTTCCGCTTTTGACGGCCTTCCTGCTGAATACGCAGAACCTCATCCAGTGTAGAAATCAGGTTCTCGTTTGTATTGCGGAGAGTTTCAATATCTACAATGCCGCGCTCCGATTCCTTCGCTGTCTCAACAGTAGCCATTTTAAGCGTAGTGGCATTTTTGCGTAGTAGCTCGTTGGTCATATCGGTTACTTCGTGCTGTGCCTGCGCGGCCTGCTGAGAATGTGTAATTCCTAATGCCAGCACCATCTGGCTTTTCCACAGCGGAATGGTGTTGACGAGTGTGGATTGAATTTTTTCGGACATCAGCGTATCGTTACTTTGAACAAGCCGAATTTGGGGAGCCATTTGAATAGAGATCATGCGTGTCAGCTCTAAATCGTGCAGCTTTTTTTCAAACCGGCTGCACAAGGAGGCCAAGTCGTTTGCCGCCTGGGCATCCTCCGGCAGATTGGTCTGCTTGGCTTTTTCAGCCAGCGCAGGGAGTTCGGTAGCTTCAACCTCCGCCAGCTTCTTTTTGCCGGCCAGGATGTACATGGACAATTCCTTGAAATAAACCTTGTTCAGCTCATACATTTTGTCGAGCATAGCAACGTCCTTTAAAAGCTGAACTTGGTGGTTTTCCAGTGCGCCGGCTATTTTATCTATATTGGCTTCCGCCTTATCATACTTGGCCTTCATTGCGGTTAATTTATTGGAGGTACGCTTAAAAAAGCCGAAGAACCCTTTTTCCTCCTCATCGACATCAAAGCTTTTCAGTTCCGTAACAACATTTGAAAGCATCTCACCAACCTCGCCAAGGTCTTTGGTTCTGACGTTATTCAGGGTGTTTTCAGAAAAGTCAGCAATTTTCTTTTGTGCGCCGGAGCCATATTGCAAAATTACATTTGAATTGCTAAGCTCTATCTTTTCGGCAAAGTCATTTACTATTTTCCGTTCTTGTTCGCTGAGGGAGCTCTCATCGAAAACAGGGGCTTCCGGTTGTGCAGAGGTCGCGGGCTGTAAAGCAACCTCAGTGTCGTTTTCAAGAGGTTCCAGGGTCAGCGTTGGGGTTACATCTAATTTTTCATCCATTTTGTAAACTCCTCCTATTTATAGTCGTATTGGCGTGGTTAACATATTTATTTCTCATCGATACTGGTTTTCATGCCGTCTTCGGTAAGCCCTTCCTGCGCCAGCATGGTTTCCAAGGCAGAGATATCCGTGGAAATATCCATGGCCTCATGCTCAAAAAGCGAATCCAGCAGATTTTTAAAGGCAACGGTAATGGTGTCCAGTGTATCGCTAATTTCTGTTTTTGCCGACTTAATATTTTCCCCCTGTATGGGCTGAGCGTCGAACTCTTGGTAGGCCTGCAGCAGCTTCAGCGTGGTCGGCAGGTAATAGCTCATAAAACGGCGAATCTGCGGGAGCTTTTCCGGCCTCTTTGAAATATACTCAAATATTTTTGCGGTTACAATCTCCAGCTCATCAATCTTTTGGGAAATTTCTTCACCAGGAATGGCATCGTTTGCAGCCCGGATTTGGCGGATGTACTGGCGGCCCTCTGCGATAGCGCTTTGAAGAGGGTCTGTACTGTTGAGCTGTTGTGCCTCTTCCTTGCGCCGAGACATCAGGTTCTTTGTGTGCAAATATTCACGATAGGTTTCATGATCCAGGATGAGACAGGTCTGTTCTGCATCTAGGTGGGCGGTGGGGAGCAGGCCCTTGCGGATCATCTTGAGCAAATCCTTTACCGTATAGGAGACCTTTTTTTGGGTGACAGACGCTAAATCAGTAATTGGGCAAAATTTAGAATCGCCTATGTAGGAAATATAGGCCTTAAAGCGTTTATAGTATCCGCGAACAGAAAAGCCTTTTGCAACCATAATTCCGGAAGCTGCCGTCAATAACGTGAAAATTGAGATTAAGGCAATGGAGCCCGGAACAGTTGCCGCTAACAAAAAAGGAATTGTAGCCAGTATAATTAACAGACAGAGCCCGAAAATGCCCAATCCCATGAAGCCGAAGGTCAACAAAAGGATACTGATGACATTTTCCTTTGAAAAGACCTTTGACTGCAGCGCCGCCGGTTTTGCCGTGGCCGAAGACGAGGTCTGTTCCGTTTGGGTTGTTGGAGCCCTGTCGCTGGCCCAATTATGGTTTTGGTTGTTCATTACTTCGCGGATGGTTCCGTCTATGGTATGTTTTATTTCATGAAAGCTTTTGGAGCTGGTGACCTGGCGCACACCTCGCTGGACCTGCCGTCCTATATTTTTTAGAAAGTCTCTGTTATCCATGTGCTCCTCCCATATGCCAACGATTCACAGGATGTATAATTAAGTTTATTATAGCTTATTTGCGGGGAAATAACAAGGCGACAGAGGATGAATTTTGCAAGCGGCCTGCGCCTCAAAAAATTGTATTGCGGTAAGCGCTCGGCGATGCGCCGCAGAGCTCTTTGAAGGCGCGGTTAAAAGTGCGCTGGCTGTCAAAGCCGCATTCGTAGCAGATATCCAGGACGCTTTTCTTCGTGCTGCGCAGTAAGTTTTGTGCAAGGTTGACACGCAGACTATTGACATATTGATTAAAACTGGTCATTAGCTGTCCGGAAAATACACGCGATAAATAGTATTTGCTGACCCCGAGTGCCGACGAAAGATCTTCTAAGGAGATGGGACGCGTGAAGTTTTCGGATAGATAAAAGATCATGCGGGAAATCAGATCGGTGCGCTGAACATCGGTGTTGCGCTCAAATACCAGTTCAGGCAGAACACGGGCCAGAATCAGCTGTACAAGCGCCTGGTTTGCCGCAGCGTTAGGCTGCTCCAAGCTTTGTTTTTGCAGGGCACGCATGGCATAAGCGACATCTTCATGGATCTGGCCAGCCTGCAAAACCGGTATTTTAGGGTGCTGCTTCAGCAGCGTGTTGGTAAAACTGCCGGTCAACGCCAGCGGACAGATGGCAAGAATGAATGAATTGGATCCGCCGGGCGGCGTTTGGTAGGCGTGCAGGATATTGGGGAAAATGATCGCCAGCCCGCCATTTGAGAGCAAATACTGCTGACGGTTGGTCTGTATTTGCGCCGTGCCGTTTACCGAGTAAAAAAGCTCAATCGGCTCGTGTAGGTGTGGAGGAAAATTGATGCCGTCTGTGTCAAAGCAGTGCAGTTCGCTGTATTGATTTTGATAAAAGGGAAGCATGGGCGTCTTCTCCTTACATAGCAATATTTGGCTAGTTTTTCTGGATTTATGACCTGTATTATACAGGAATAGATGATATAATTCAATCGAAAATAAAAAGTTTTTTGGGAGGATTAGATATGAGTCATCGCCTGGCAGTTATTGGTTACGGCGGGATGGGCTCTTGGCATGTAGAGAATGTCCGGGAGAAGATTCCGTCTTTGGAAGTAAAGGGGATTTTTGACGTTCGGCAGGAGGCTTGTGACAAGGCTAAGGAAAACGGCTTGTTTGTTTACAGCAGCAAGGAACAGCTTTTGGCGGACCCGGAGGTGGATCTGGTCACCATTGCGGTTCCCAATAATTTTCATAAGCCACTGGTCATTGAGTGCCTGCGCGCGGGTAAGAATGTCATTTGCGAAAAGCCGGTTGCGCTCAACGCGGCAGAGCTGGAAGACATGATCGCGGTTTCCAAAGAAACCGGGAGGCTGTTTTCCATCCATCAAAATCGCCGCTGGGATAAGGATTATGCCATTATTAAAAAAATGGTCCGGGAGGAACTGCTGGGAAAACCGTATTTTATTGAGAGCCGGGTGCTGGGCTCCAGGGGTTCCATGCACGGTTGGCGCGGTTACCGCGTCAACGGCGGCGGTATGGTTCTTGATTGGGGCGTACATTTGATTGACCAGCTGCTGGATATGATCGATTCGCCGGTGGTTTCAGTAGACAGTCATCTAATCCATGTATTCGGTGGAGAAGTAGACGACAGCATCAAGGTATTTCTGCGTTTTGAAAACGGCCTTTCCGCTATGTGCGAGATGTCAACCAACTGCTTCATTAACCAACCGCGCTGGCATGTTTCCTGTACAGACGGCACTGCGGTTATTGAGGATTGGGCCTGCAATGGGAAAATGGTAAAGCTGAACACGGAGGCCGAAATGGAGTGGGCAGACGATATTGTTTATACGGAGGCAGGGCCCACCCGGACCATGGCGCCCAGGCCGAAGGAGACAACCCTTGAGCTGCCGCTGCCGGAGGTTCAGACAGATTGGAGCGATTATTATAAGAATATCCTGGCAGTGCTGGACGGGGAGGCGGAACTGATTGTCCGTCCGGAGCAGGCACTGCGGGTGATGAAGGTAATCGATGCCGTATTTGAAGCGGATCGATTAAACTGCGGCGTACATTGCCATATTTAAGGAGGCTAGCAAATGAAGAAGGTTTTAATTGTCCAAGGTGGCTGGGATGGTCACGAGCCGCAGCTTACCAGCAAGCGTTTTGCGGGTCTGATGGCTAAAAACGGATATGAGGTCGAGATTAGCGATACACTGGACTGCTTAGCCGACGCGGAAGCCCTGAAGGAGCTGGACCTTATTGTGGCCTGCTGGACGATGGGAGCAATTCGGCATGAATATGTAGAGAACGTCTCCAAAGCGGTTGCCGCTGGGGTAGGCCTGGCTGGCTGCCATGGCGGAATGTGCGACTCTTTCCGCGAGGACACGGAATGGCAGTTTATCACCGGCGGCCAGTGGGTCAGCCATCCGGGTGGAGACGGCATTCCCTATACGGTGAATATTTGTAGGGGGTCCAGCCCAATTATAGAAGGCTTGGAGGATTTTCCGGTTTGCAGTGAGCATTATTACCTGCATGTGGATCCGGCCATTGAGGTGCTGGCAACTACACGTTTCCCCGTGGTGCATTATTACCACATCTCCAATAAGCCGGTTGATATGCCGGTTGCGTGGACAAAATTTTGGGGAAACGGCCGGGTGTTCTACACTTCTTTGGGGCACCACGACGATGTCTTTGACAAGGCCCCGTCTGCGCAGATCCTGATGGAGCGCGGCATGCTTTGGGCTGCCGAGGGCAAAGCATACGCGGTAAAACACGGCCTGACGACTGAACGTTTTGAAAATACCGCAAAAATGTATTAACGGCAGTGGTGAAAAAGGGGGGAGCGATATGAAAAAAACCAGGATTGGTATGGTGGGCGTTGGCGCAATCAGCGGCATCTACCTACAAAATATTACAAATTTGTTTCAGGAGCTGGAGGTAGAGGCCGTCTGCGATTTGGTTCGTGAAAAGGCGGAGCGGGCACAGTCGGAGTATGGCGTACCGAAGCTCTACGATACCATGTACGAGCTGTTCGAGGATCCGGAGATTGATATTGTTTTAAACCTGACACGCCCCTATGAGCATTACGAAGTCACCAGGGCAGCGCTGGAGGCCGGAAAACACGTTTATTCAGAAAAGCCGTTGGCGGCAACCTGGGAGGAGGGCAAAGAATTGGTGCGCCTTGCCGCAGAAAAGGGGCTGCTGCTCGGCGGTGCGCCGGACACCTTTATGGGGGCGGGCATCCAAACCTGCCGCAAGCTCATTGACGACGGCATGATCGGCGAACCTGTCGGCGCCGCCGCCTTTATGATTTGCCGCGGCCATGAGAGCTGGCATCCTGATCCGGAGTTCTACTACAAGCACGGCGGCGGGCCGATGATGGACATGGGGCCTTATTATGTCACGGCGCTGATCAATCTTTTGGGTGGAGTGTCCGGTGTTACCGGTGTGACAAAGACTTCGTTTCAGCAGCGGATCATTACAAGCGAGCCCAAATGCGGTACCGTGGTGGAGGTAGATGTACCCACCTATATTACGGGTATTTTAAATTTTGACAGCGGCGCAGTGGGAACATTGTTCACTACCTTTGACGCCTATTATAACGAGCAGGCGCGTTTTGAAGTCTATGGCTCAAAGGGTACGCTGTATGTGCCGGACCCGAACTGCTTTGGCGGGCCAGTTCGTTTGCTGCGCCCGGAAGATGGAGAGACGAAGGAAATGCCGCTGCTTTTTGATTATAAAGACAACAGCCGCGCGCTTGGCCTGGCGGATATGGCGCAGGCACTGCAAACTGGTAGACCGTTCCGCACCAGCTGCCAACAGACGCTCCATGTATTGGAGGTTATGACAGCGTTCCAGCGCAGTAGTGACCGCAGGGCGGAGGTCGCAATAGAATCCCGCTATGAGCGTGGGGCTGCGATGAAAAATAACCCGATTCACGGTATATTAGACTAATTTTATCGGAATGAACTACGGCCCGAAAAGTATTCATCAATAAGCTTGCCGCTGTCAAAGATAGCCTTTTGTAGGTATATATTTTAACCCTGAACAATTTTTTATGATTTTTTGTCAAATAACTATTGAAATCTTCAAAATGGTTCGCTATAATAAAAAACATACTTCATTTAGATTTGAAAGGAGGGAACAGAACCTATGAAACGCAGAATGAGTCTGTTAATGGGGAGCTTGGTGTCGTTAATAGCGGCTATGGGGGGAGTTTGTGCGTCTGCGGCTGAATTCGCACGGTCTGCTTCGATAGTAAATTATGATACGGGAGAAACTTTTTGGGTTTTGCCGGTTGTGATAATTGGGGTTGTCGCGTTGCTCATGGTTCTGATCCTGGTGATTTTGAATCTTAGGCACAAAAAAGAGTGACCCCCTGGTATTTTGAAGATCATGAATCGGGTTTATCCATTGAAAAGTTTTGCTCCCTGTATGGAACTTGAAATGGATGGACCCGGTTTTTTTGTCCTTTTTTTAAAGCAAAGGTTTTCAAGGAGGGGCTCGAGGGAGGCGTGGTATTTGTTTAACAGGCTTTACAAAGAAGAGGGAAGAGGAGGTATGCAGATTGAAGAAAAAAAGCAGTCTTAGGTCCATTGCCCGCTATCTAAAGGGCAGTATCTATTTATTTGTGTTTTCAATTATATTTTCAATGCTGAATACGGTATTTAACGCGTTGACGCCACAGATTATCCGCATCACGGTGGATTCCGTCATTGGTGAAGAACCGTTTATGCTGCCGCAGGCCGTCAAGGATTGGCTGCCCCTTGAGCAGGGAGCCCCCCTGCAGCTTTTATTAATAGCGGCACTGTCTATTTTGATTGTCGCTGTTTTTGCCGGTGCTACCACCTATGCAAGCCGCATGACATTAGCGAAGGGGTCCGAAAATTTTGTAAAGGCTTTGCGGGATAAGCTGTACGCACATATTCAGAAATTACCCTTTAGCTGGCATGTCCATAATAAAACGGGTGAAATTATCCAGCGCTGTACTTCCGACGTGGAAGTCATCCGAAATTTTATTACCAACCAGCTGATGGAAGTTTTCCGCACGGTTTTTCTGATTGCGCTGTCACTGGCGATTATGTTCTCAATGAATGTAAAAATTTCGTTGATTGCACTGACCTTTGTTCCAGTGGTCGCCGGTTATTCGGGGTATTTTTTCTCACGCATTGCCAAACGGTTTCGCTCCGCAGACGAAGCAGAAGGCGTTCTTTCCTCGACCGTACAGGAAAATCTGACCGGTGTACGGGTAGTGCGTGCGTTTGGAAGGGAAAAGTTTGAGATCAACCGGTTTGATGATAAAAACAATCATTTCGCCAATTTGTGGATTAAGCTGGGGCATTTGTTGAGTGCCTACTGGGGAATCGGCGATTTGATCACCGGGCTTCAAATTCTCACCATCATCATTGTTGGCTGTGTGGAAACAGTAAATGGAACTATTACGCTGGGGGAATTTTTGGCCTTTATTTCTTACAACGCTACTCTGGTGTGGCCCGTTAGAGGACTGGGGCGTATTCTCTCTGAGATGAGTAAGGCGGGGGTTTCAGCCGATCGTGTCAATTATATTCTAGAGTCCAAAGAGGAAGAGGATATTCCGGATGCCCTGACACCGCCGATGAATGGGGATATCCGCTTTGAACATATCAATTTTTCCTATGAGGGTACACAGCCGATTCTGAAAAATGTGGATTTTACCATTCAGGCTGGCACAACCTTCGCTATTTTAGGAGGCACTGGGTCTGGAAAATCGACTCTTATGCACCTGCTTAACCGCCTGTATGATCTGCCGCCTGAATGCGGGCGGATTACCGTGGGAGGGACCGATATTGCCAAGATGAAACGGAGCTGGGTTCGGGAAAATATCGGCATGGTCCTACAGGAGCCCTTCCTATTCTCCAGAACAATACAGGAAAACATCAGCGCGTTTCGCCCACAGGCCTCCATGGAGGAAATTCGCGGTGTTGCCGGGATTGCCTGTGTAGATGAGGCGATTGACGGTTTTACAGAGGGGTACGAAACCATTGTCGGTGAACGTGGCGTCACCCTTTCCGGCGGGCAAAAGCAACGTGTTGCCATTGCACGCATGCTGATGCAGAGGGCCCCGATTATGGTGTTTGACGACTCGCTCTCGGCTGTTGACGCTGAGACCGACGCAAAAATCCGCAAGGCGTTAAAGCACAGCCTGGGGAGTTCAACTGTCATTTTGATATCCCACCGCATCACAACGTTGATGCAGGCCGATCAAATCCTTGTTCTTGAGGACGGCGCAATTGCCGAAATGGGCACCCATGATGAACTAATTCACCAGGACGGCATCTATAAGAGTATTTACGACATTCAGATGAGCAGCGACGACCGCCTGCTCTTACAGGAGGGAGGAGAATAAATGCCGGCAATTGAAGAAAAAGAATATACAAAGTCTCTCGACCTGAAGTCCTGGAAGGGGATTTTGCCCTTTCTAAAGCCGTACCGCGGCCTGCTGGTTATGATTGTGGTGTTGAATCTGCTGGTTGCGGGCGTGGACATTTCTATGCCGCTTTTCCAGCAGTTTGCAATTAACAATTTTATTAAAATGGATACCACCGAGGGAATTTGGATTTTTGGCTTGGTCTACGGCTTGGTCATCATTTTGCAAACGACCTTTGTCGTACTGTTTACCCGCCGCTCTATGAAGGTTGAAATGCGGTTAGGGCGTGATATGAAACGCGCTTGCTTTGTCCACCTGCAGCAGCTGAGCCTTTCCTATTATAATGTCACGCCGGTCGGCTATATCTTAGCGCGTGTGATGAGCGACACAAACCGTATAGCGAGCTTAGTGGCCTGGGGCCTGGTGGATATGCTGTGGTCATTTACCTATGTAGTGGGTGTTTTCATTGCGATGTTCCTGATTAACCCGGGGCTTGCACTTCTGGTTATATTGATTGTACCGGCAATTGCACTTCTGACAGCATACTTTCAAAAGCGCATTCTTCACTGGAACCGTAAGGTGCGCCGGATTAATTCACAGATTACCGGCCTCTATAACGAGGGAATCATGGGAGCAAAAACCTCCAAAACACTCACGATTGAGGATAAAAACTTTGAGGCCTTCGCAGAAGTATCCCAGAATATGCGTCATTCCTCCATTCGGGTTTCGCGCCTGAGCGCGATTTATATTCCGCTGGTCATGCTGCTCAGCTCTGCAGCGACTGCTATTGTTCTAGCGCGCGGCGGTATTTTGGTGATGGAAAACGCCATGCTGATTGGTACGCTTTCCGCTTTTACTTCCTATGCGGTCGGCATTTTTGAACCGATTCAGCAACTGGCACGCAATATCGCGGACATTATCTCTGTTCAGGCCAACATTGAGCGAGTCACAGGCTTGTTGGACCAAAAGCTTGGCATTACGGATACGCCCGAGGTGGTTGCCAAATATGGCGACTCCTTTGAACCCAAAAAAGAAAATTGGGAGCCGATTAAGGGAGATATCGAGTTTTGCGACGTTTCCTTTCATTATCCCGACGGCAGCGAAGAAGTGCTAAGCCACTTTAACCTGAAAGTGCCGCACGGAACAACTGTCGCGATTGTCGGTGAAACTGGCGCGGGTAAAAGCACCCTGGTCAACCTGGCCTGTCGTTTTTTTGAGCCGACAGGGGGTAAAATCCTGATCGACGGCAAGGATTACCGTGAGCGCTCACAGTTGTGGCTGCACAGTAATATTGGCTATGTACTGCAAAATCCGCATTTATTTTCCGGTACGGTCATGGAAAACATTCGCTATGGGCGTCTGGAGGCGAGCGACGAGGAGGTTTATGCGGCCGCCCGGGCTGTTTCGGCGGATACGGTGGTAGATAAGCTGGAAAACGGATATGAAAGCGATGTCGGAGAGGGCGGAGACCGCCTTTCCACTGGGGAAAAACAGCTGATCTCCTTTGCCCGCGCGGTACTGGCAGATCCAAGAATTTTTGTGCTGGATGAAGCAACCTCCTCTATCGACACGCAGACGGAGCAGTTGATTCAGGCAGCGATTTCTCATCTGCTGAAGGATCGCACTTCCTTCCTCATTGCACACCGTCTGTCAACCATTCGCCAGGCGGACCTGATTTTGGTGGTAAAGGACGGAAAAATTGTGGAACAGGGCCAGCATATGGAGCTGCTGAAAAAACACGGCTATTACCACGACCTTTATATGAAACAATTTGAAGAAGAATCGGCTATGAGCGTGCTACAGGCCGAGGAGGCCTGAGAATAGGAGGAAGTTTGATCAAGGTAATCGATGGGCTCCCCTGCCGCTTGCAAACGGACTGCAACCTGGATTTTCTGTCGGCCTATGGGCGTGTATTCCGAGTTCTGGACGACCAGGATTCCGGAAACTTATGCTTTGGCCTTGAGCGTGGCGAGCGCCGGTATTTTCTTAAGTTTGCCGGGGCGCAAACACTCCGTTATCAGGGGACACCAGAGCAAGCTGTGAAGCGTCTGAAGCAGGCTTCAGCAATTTACATGGAGCTGTCCCATCCCTGTTTAATTCCTTATCATTGCTCTGAAAAAGTCGGAGATGGCTTTGTGATGATTTTCGACTGGGTTGATGCCATTTGTATGGGCAAGCAATATCCTGGACAAAGAGAGCAGTTTATGGCTCTGCCGCAGGAGAGTCTGCTGGATGTATTCGAGGCCGTGTTGGAGTTTCACCGTTACGTAGCCAAACGTGGGTATGTGGCGATAGATTTTTACGACGGCAGTATTCTCTATGACCGTTCCGCGCATAAACCATATATCTGTGACATTGATTTTTACCAAAAGTCTCCAACAGTGAATACGATGGGACGCATGTGGGGCTCCTCTCGTTTTATGTCGCCGGAGGAGCATACCTTGGGAGCGGTTGTGGATGAGGTTACAACTGTCTACACTATGGGCGCGACGGCTTTTGCCCTTTTTGGCGGTGAAACAGAACACACACTGGAGAAATGGCGCTTATCTGAAGAGCGTTACCGCGTGGCAATGCGGGCTGTGGCTTCGAAACGTTCGGAGCGCTACCCCACCCTTGCCGCTTTGACGGCGGCGTGGAAGCTTGCAAAATAAAAAGGTAAAAACTGAGGGAATCTGCCGGAGTAAATTCTGGCGGATTCTTTTTTAAATAAAAGCAAAATATCTGTTGACAGCAACTGCATATCTGATAAAATGAAAATGGTTTCATGAGCTTTTTTATGGAGAACGCAGAAGGGGATGGAGTAGAATGAGTCGTTCTTATATGTATTTACTCAGAGGACGGACGCCAAGTCAAATGATGTCCTTTGTTCTACAAACAGAAAACGGTCAGCTATTTGTTATAGACGGCGGTGTTCGAGGAGATGCGGAGGCGCTCCTGGCGCTGCTGCGTAAGCTCGGCGGTCCGCATCCGGTCATTGAGGGGTGGTTTCTAACGCATGTCCATGAGGACCATATCGCAGCGCTGACCTCTATTTTGGAAAGCCGTTTGAATGAGCTGGAGATTAAGCGGCTTTATTTTCATTTTCCGGAACGGCCGTTTATTGCGGACAATGAGGCTTGGGAAATCCACACTTGGGATGAGTTTTATGCGGCTTTGCCGAATTACCAAGGAATAAAAACAGTTTATCAACAAGGGGACCGCTATGAGTACCCCGAAGCCCGCTTTGAGGTACTCTATACCTATGACGGCAGCTATCCAATGAACGCCATCAATAACAGCAGCACGGTGCTGCGCTTGACGACGGGAGGGCGCAGGGTACTGCTGCTGGGGGATCTTGGCATTGAGGGCGGACGCCGGCTGCTGGCCGGGCAAGGCGCCGGGGGGTTAAGGAGCGATGTTGTCCAGTTGGCGCATCACGGGCAGAACGGCGTGGAAAAAAGCGTTTATGAAGCCGCCGCACCGCAGGCATGCCTCTGGTGTACGCCGCTGTGGTTATGGGAGAATGACCCGGGCCAAGGCTATAACAGCGGCCCTTGGAAAACCTTTGAGGTACGCCGTTGGATTATTGATGAGTTAAAGGTCCCACTGAATTGGGTGGCTAAGGACGGGGATGGAAAATTGATTTTGTCCCCCGAAGAGCTGATAATTAAACCGTATAACTAGGAGGCGTAGGGTGAAAGAGCAATTATTTGAGCTAGCCAAACCGGTTTGGCTGCAAGGAAAAGCAGAGGAAATACATATCCGGGCTCAATTCCGGGCTGTGTTCCGTTGTGAGGAGGAAGAGGTAAAGAAGGCTGTTTGCCGCGTGGCAACCTCTGGGATTTATAACCTGTTTGTTAACGGAAGGTTTGTTGCCTATGGGCCGGCACGGGCGGGAAAAAATCACTTTCGCATGGATGCGGTTTCTATTGAGCCTTTTATTAAAAAAGGCGTCAACGTGATTGCGCTGGAAGTAGCCGGCTATTATGTCAATAGTTACTATTTGCAGTGCCAGCCTTCTTTTGTACAGGCAGAGGTCTTGTGTGGAGAGCGAGTCGTGTGCCACACGGGCGGCACAGATTTTATCGCCCGTATTAATCCCTATGCGGTCCGCAAGGTGATGCGCTACAGCTTTCAGCGCCCGATGATGGAGGCGTACCGCTATGGCGGGGAAGAGGACGGCTTTATGTGTGCACCGGATTATAGCGGCGAGGTGTTTCCGCAGGAAATAGTGGAGGATAAGAAGATCATAGAGCGGCTGGCGCCCTACCCGGAATATGAATCAGTCCAAGCTCAGCCGGTGTCGTATGGCGAGGCACGCCCTGGCTATCAGCCAGAAGAAATCTGGAAGGAACGGGCCAGTAAGTCTATGGGTCCCAAACTGCGGGGCTTTCCGCTTGAAGCGTGTGAGTGGAATGTGGTTGAGGAAGTCCAGCGTTTCCAGTATATTGCCAGCCCGGGGATGCTGGCCGGGGAGGCATTGCCGAATCACCACTATCAAATATATGAGTTGCCCTACAATGCAACCGGCATGGTGGATTTTGAGGCCGAGTGTGCGTCCGAGATGGATCTTTACTGCATGTTTGACGAGGTTCTGTCCCAGGGCGATGTGGCGTTGCCGCGTATGGGGTGTGTCAACGTAGTAAAATATCATCTGGCGCCAGGAAAATACCACCTCAAATTCTTTGAGGTGTACACCATGAAATACATGAAATTTATTGCTTCAGGCAGTGATTGCACAGTGAAAAATGTGCGGATGGTTGAGTATAAGCACCATCCGGTGCAGCTTAGCCTACCAGTTTTAAACGGAAATGAAAAGCTACAGAAAATTGCGGCTGCCGCAGTGGAAAGCTACCGCCAGAATGCAGTAGACCTGTTTACGGACTGTCCCTCCAGGGAGCGTGCCGGCTGGCTGTGCGACAGTTTCTTTACTGGACGGGTGGAAAAACTGCTGACGGGGCAGAGCCTGATAGAGCGGAGTTTTCTGGAAAATTTTCTGCATGAGGAATCCTATGCCTTCCTTCCTGAAGGGATGCTGCCAATGTGTTATCCATCCGACCATGACGACGGTAATTTTATTCCCAACTGGGCGCTGTGGCTGGTGGTTGAGCTGGAGGAATATCTGGCGCGTTCTGGGGACCGCATGCTCGTTGACGCATTTAAAGATAAAGTGTACCGTTTATTCCAGTATTTTAAAAGCTTTGAGAACTGCGATGGATTATTGGAAAACCTGGAGCAGTGGGTTTTTCTGGAATGGTCCAGAGCCAATGACCTTACACAGGATGTAAACTATCCCAGTAACATGCTTTACAGTGGGGCGTTAAGGGCGGCGGGCCGGCTTTATGACGACGGCGTGCTGCTTGAAAGGGCAAAGCAGGTGAAGGAAAAGATTTTGGAGCAGTCCTGGAACGGGGCTTTCTTTACAGATAATGCGGTACGGCAAAATGGGGCGCTTGTGTTCCCCAACGAGAGCACCGAGGTATGCCAGTACTATGCCTTTTTCTTTGACATTGCAACGCCCAAAAGCCACCCAAAGCTTTTTCACACACTGTTGGAGGAATTTGGCCCTGAGCGCAAGCAGACAAAGCATTACCCTGAAGTGGCCTTTGCCAATGCCTTTATCGGCAACTATCTGCGCCTGGACATTCTCTCTAGGTATGGCTACCACAAAGAGGTTTTACAGAACATAGAAGGGTATTTTTACTACATGGCGGAAAAAACGGGGACGCTTTGGGAACACGACGGCGACTATGCCAGCTGTGACCATGGGTTTGCATCCCATGTATTATATTGGCTTAATAAAATGTGTTAATTAATAAGGAGAGATTTTTATGGTAAACAAGGAATTTCCAAAGGGCTTTTTGTGGGGAACAGCTGCAGCGGCGGCGCAATACGAGGGCGCTGCGCAGATGGACGGGCGCGGTTTGTCTATTTGGGATGTTTTTGCCAATACACCCGGCCAGATTTTAGATGGCTCCAATCCGTCCATCGCGGATGACTTCTACCATACATATAAGGAAGATATTCGCCGCATGAAGGAAATTGGCATACAGTCCTTCCGTTTTTCCTTCGCCTGGTCGCGTGTATTTCCGGAGGGAAAGGGAGCAATCAACCAGAAAGGGCTTGATTTTTACAAGCGTTTGGTCGAGGAGCTTCTGAAAAACGACATTGTTCCCAATGCGACCCTGTACCATTGGGACCTACCCTACGAGCTTGAGCGGCTGGGCGGCTGGCTGAACCGCGATTGTGTACAGTGGTTCGGTGATTATGCAGAGTTGATGATCCGTACCTTCGGCGGCCAGATTCCGCTGTGGGCTACGGTGAATGAACCGATTGCGACCTATGTAGGCTATGCGCTTGGCGGCTTTGCTCCCGGAAGAAAGCTGGAGAAGTTTGGGCGCCAGGCCAATCATAACCTGTTACTTTCCCATGGAGAGGCCGTTAGACGCTTCCGTGAGATTGCACCGAAGGATGCGAAGGTCGGAATTGTGATCGATATATGGAACCATTGGCCGCTCCGCCCGGACCATGCCGAAGACCAGGCCCTTGCCCTCCGTGAAAATGAAAAGACTTACCGCTCGTATTTAAATCCGATTTTCAACGGCAAATATACGGATTACCTGCTCGATTATATGGAGAAAAACGACTGTATGCCGGATATTCGCCCTGGGGACCTGGAGGCTATTCATCAGCCTTTGGATTTCTTCGGCCTGAATTGCTACAACCGTGTGCTGGACTGCGCGGATGCGGCAGTTGATATCCGCAGTGCCGGCGGTAATTATTTGGACAATGGCTCAGAGCTTTACCCGAAGGCAATTTATGATGCCATTCATATTCTGAACGACGAATTTAAAATCGGGATTCCAATTTATATCACTGAAAACGGAACCAGCAACTGCAATGAGGCTGTTGTGGACGGCAAGGTACATGATCAACAGCGCATTGAATATGTGCGTTCGTTCCTGGAATGGATTAAAAAGGCAATTGATGAAGGCGCGGATATCCGTGGGTATTATCTGTGGTCCTTCTTGGATAACTGGGAGTGGAGCGCCGGCTATACCTCCCGTTTTGGCTTGACGCATGTAGATTATGAGACCCAGCAGCGTATTTTTAAGGACAGCGCCTATTTTTACCAAGAGGTCATTCGCCAAAATAAGCTGCTGGAAACTTTGTAAGCGTACCGGAATTGCCTGATAGTATAAAAATCCCTGCTGCCTATAAGCAGCAGGGATTTTTTAGAAGGAAGAGGGTTGAAGGATTACAGAATGATGCAGATCAGGCCGTTACAGCCGTCGTTGATAATACGTTCAATGGTCTCGCGCACCTTATCCCGTGCGTCTCCCGGCATACGGTAGAGCTTGTTGTGCAGGCCCTCGTTGACAAGCTCATGCAGGCTTTTGCCGAAGATGTTGGATTCCCAAATCTTAGCCGGGTTTTCCTCAAATTCCTTAAGCAGGTACATGACAAGTTCCTGGGATTGCTGCTCTGAACCAACAATAGGGGTAACCTCTGTGGTGATGCTGGTCTTCATCATATGGATAGATGGGGCAGCGGCCTTCAGACGGATGCCGTATTTGCCGCCTTGTTTGATAATTTCCGGCTCCTCAAGCGTCAGCTCGTCGATGCCGGGCATAACGATGCCATATCCGGTACTCTGCACTTCATCATAGGCATCCTTAATCTTGTCATACTTCATTTTCATCTCGGCAAAATTCAGCATGCATTCCATCAGGCCGCCCTCGTCCTCTATGTTGATTCCGGTTTTTTCGCCGAGTATTTTGTAGAACAGCGAACCTTGCAGCGTGACGTTCATGCGGGCTTTGCCATTGCCAAGGGAGATGGAGGTAAGGGAGACGTTCTCAATATATTCGCATTTTTTTACCTCTTCTACTACGCCGTTGATTTCACGGATCCGTGTAATCTTAGCAGCAGATTTTTGGATGGTACTGTAAACAGCGCCACGCAGCCAATGGCTTTTCTCAAGGCCTGAGAGCCACTTGGGCATATCAACCTTGATTTCCTTTACCGGAAACTCATAGAGAATTTTAGAAAGAATCTCGCGGATCTCCCGGTCCTCCAGTTCCAGGCAGTTGACAGGGAGGACGGGTACGGCATATTTTTCGGAAAGCTGTGCGGCAAGCGCCTGAGCCTCAGCGGAGTTGGGGTAGGTACAGTTTAACAGAACGACAAACGGCTTCTTAATATCCTTCAGTTCGCCGATTACCCGCTCTTCGGCTTCCTCATACTCATCGCGGGGAATATCACTGATGGAACCGTCCGTTGTGATGACAAGCCCAATAGTAGAGTGCTCGGTAATGACCTTTTTGGTGCCGATCTCTGCCGCCATATTGAAGGGGATAGGCTCGTCGTACCAGGGGGTCATCACCATACGCGGCTGATCGCCCTCAATATAACCGAGAGCACTGGGAACAATATAGCCCACACAGTCGATCATACGGACGCTGAACGCTGCGGAGGAATCAATCTTTACAGAAACAGCCTGTTCCGGGATGAATTTGGGCTCTGTTGTCATGATTGTACGGCCGGCCGCAGACTGTGGCATTTCGTCGACCGCCCGGTCCCGCTTAAATTCCCCTTCAATATTTGGGATTACGATGGTATCCATAAATTTTTTAATAAAGGTAGATTTTCCGGTGCGAACCGGCCCGACAACGCCTATGTAAATATCACCGTTGGTACGCTCGGAAATGTCATTATAAATATTGCGTTCTTCCATATTCTAACACCCCCTTAACAATGCATAGTTATTGGAATTAACAGCATACCCCTGTTCTCCACAATATCATCTTCCATTTCATTTTCTTGCTGAATAGCGGCTACCGAGGTGCAGTAAGCCCTGGCAATGTCCCAGAGACGCTCGCCCTTCTCGGCGTAATAAAGGCTTAGAGCGGCAGAAGAATCCTGCTCGCGGGGCTTATTTTCGTCAGCGGTCAGATTTTCAATAAACCGGCAGGCCTGCTGGCAGAAGACAGCGGCCGTCAGGCGCAGCTCCACCTTGATTTCCAGTTCTGAGGCCGAGATGCGGTAGCTGATTCCAGTGACAAGCCCTTCAGCATCACATAGAATGGGGCCTTCACCTTTCCAGGGGCGCTTATATTCATAGTCGATTACCCGCTCTAGGTACATAGGAGTTCCCGAGGCATTGAGGGCCAGAATACAGAGGTTGTATTTCCCGCGCAGGCAGAGCTCGCCCTCCTGCAAAACAGCTTCAACGGTACACATCTCACTCCAAGCATCGATCATTTTACTGATTTCCACATCGGTGGAAATGGTATTTTTTTGTATAGTTGTCTCGGAAAAGAGGTCCTCCAGCCGTTCGAAATTCTTTTGGCTATAGTCAATATTTAGCTCAAAGCTCTTGGAATAGGAATCCGTTACAATAGAGAGATTACTGTCGCTGTATGCGGTGAGTAGGGCACATAGCTTAATTTGAGAATCAAAGAAGAACTTTTCACCTGAATAATCATTTTTAATTTGAATCTCTGTTTGTACCACCGATACGCGTATGTCACAGCGGAAATCCTCTTCAATACCGGTTACATCAATCATTTGGCTGAAAGGGATGGCATATTCCATAGATTCCAGCAGGGTGTCGTCCAGACTGGAATTATACAGCAGCTTAAGCTCCACGTCGCCCTTTAGCATAATTTTATTTGCCACAATCTTAAAGTCCTGCAGGTTTACAGTGGCATCGCTCCGCAATATCGTCTCAGCCTCCGGCTTACCTGCAGGGAGCTCTAAAACCTCTTCAACGCTGAAGGTCTGGACGGCACTAGTTTCCAGCTGGGTAAAGGCGACCTCGTCCATTTGCTGTTCGACGTCGGCATCGTTTACCGAGCTGATGACACTGTATTCACTGCGGGCAGTTACCCTTGCACATAGTGAAAAGGCTCCGTGAATATCCAGACGGCGTGAGCTTGTCGCCCGGCAGTTGATATACTCTACACGCGTCCAGGCCTTGATTCTTGCCCGGTCAACCGCCTGCTTCAGTGTGATGGTCGCGGAAAACGGACGGCTGTTTTCACAGCAGCGTACGGTATTCCCGACGGAATCCAAATAGAAGACTTTTACGGTGTAATTTCCTTCCAGGGTCAGCTGGTCGTTCATGATCGCGCGGTTGGTAATACATGGGTATACCTGGCATTTCAGGATTTTCTGAATATCCGGGCAGTAGTCCGGCAGGCTGATGTCCAGATCTACCGCCTGCTCCTGGCAGCCGTCATAGATGACTTCCTGTAGCCCCAGCATACCGCGGTCCATCATATAATCCATAAAGGCTCTTCCTCCTCTGTTTATAGTTCTAATCCCATTGGTATTCAAAGCCCGTCTTATTTATGCGAAAAGAACAGGAGATTTTCTTGTCCCGGAGGAAAATATTTAAGCGCTGAGGCCTGCGAAGCCGCTGCGGCATAAAAATACGGACAGCGGCAAAATAACCGCTGTCCGTATAACACTTAACGCGAAGTTCTTTATTTTATCTTTCCAATATCCGTCCGATAATGAGCACCCTCAAACCGAATGGTTTGAACGGCTGCATAAGCCTGTGAGAGGGCTTCCTCCAAAGAATCTCCCAGGGCCGTCACACCCAATACACGGCCGCCGTTTGTATAAAAACTATTTTGTTCGCAAAGCGTACCGGCATGATAGACGACGGCACCCTCGGCCTGGCCGTCCGCTTTCAGGCCTGTAATCAATTTACCTTTTTCATAATGGCCGGGGTAACCGCCGGAGGCCATTACAACACAGGCACAGGCCTCATTACTCCACTCAATTTGCAGATCTTCCAGCCGTTCTTCTATAACAGCCATGAGGATATCCACAAAATCCGTCTTAAGACGGGGGAGAACAACCTGTGTCTCAGGGTCACCAAAACGGGCGTTGTATTCAATAACGCGCGGTCCGTCTGCGGTAAGCATGAGCCCGAAATAGAGACAGCCTTTGAAAGGGCGCCCTTCTTGCTGCAAGGCACGAATGGTGGGTTCAAAGATGGTTTTCCTGCAAAGCTCGGCTGTTTCCTCGGTATAGTAGGGATTGGGGCTGATGGTTCCCATACCGCCGGTGTTCAGCCCCTTGTCGTTGTCCAGCGCACGCTTGTGGTCCTTGCTGGAGACCATCGGCTTCACACATTTACCATCTGTAAAGGCCAGCACGGAAACCTCCGGGCCTGTAATAAATTCTTCGACGACAATTTGGTCCCCGGAAGCACCGAAGACTTTATCCTCCATAATCTCCTGTACGGCATGTACGGCTTCCTCACGGTTAGTGCAAATCAACACACCTTTGCCAAGGGCAAGCCCGTCAGCTTTTACAACAACCGGGTATTTTCCCTGTTTGTCAATATAGGCTATTGCCTTCTGTGGGTCATGAAAGACTTCGTAGGCCGCAGTGGGAATATGGTATTTCTTCATCAGATTTTTTGAAAAAACCTTACTGGCCTCAATCAGCGCTGCATTTGCACGCGGTCCAAAGGCCTTTATCCCGGCGGTCTCCAGGCGATCTACCAGGCCGGCGGCTAACGGGTCGTCCGGCGCAACAAAAACCAGGTCAATTTTTTTCTCTGCCGCAAAGGCAACGATTCCGTCGAGATCCATTGCAGAAATCTGCACACACTCAGCATCCTTTGAGATGCCGCCGTTCCCCGGGGCACAATACAGCCTTCCGGTGCGCGGGCTTTCCTTTAGCTTTCTGACGATGGCGTGCTCTCGGCCACCGCTGCCAACTACTAATATATCCATTCGTTTCGCTCCTTTTCATCGCTTTAGTTGCTGCCCTTGGCCGGAACGGCCTTCACGGCCAGTTTTATTGGAAACAATGTCAATGGTGGAACAGCCGCTGCGCTGTAAACGCCAAAACAATGCCGTATTTATTACATGTTTCTATGACGTTGTCATCGCGGATAGAACCGCCGGGCTCGGCAATGTATTGCACGCCGCTTTTATGGGCGCGTTCAATGTTGTCTCCAAAGGGAAAAAAGGCATCTGAGCCCAGTGAAACACCGGAGAGCTGATCCAACCAAGCCCGTTTTTCTTCACGGGTAAGCGGTTCGGGCTTTTCAGCAAAGAAATTTTCCCAAACGCCGTCCGCCAAAACGTCCATATAATCATCGGAAATATAAACGTCAATCGTATTGTCGCGGTCCGGACGACGGATATTCTTGCGGAAGGGGAGGGCAAGAACCCGGGGATGTTGGCGAAGAAACCATATGTCTGCCTTATTACCAGCCAGGCGTGTGCAGTGAATCCGGCTTTGCTGGCCCGCACCGATGCCAATGGCCTGTCCATCCTTTGCATAGCACACAGAATTGGACTGGGTATATTTCAGGGCGATGAGAGAGATAATGAGATCCCGGGCAGCTTCGGCGGGAATATTCTGATTGTCCGAGACAATATTCTGCAACATATTTGCATCTATTTTTACCTCATTGCGTCCTTGCTCAAAGGAAATGCCGTATACATCCTTTTGCTCTACCGGATTCGGCTGATAGCTTGGGTCAATTTTAACAACATTATAATTGCCCTTGCGTTTGCCCTTCAGAATTTGCAATGCTTCGTCCGTGTAGCCGGGCGCAATTACACCGTCGGACACCTCACGGGCAATTAAGGCTGCCGTCTCCTTGTCGCAGGTGTCGGAGAGCGCAACCCAGTCGCCATAGGAGGACATGCGGTCGGCGCCACGTGCACGCGCGTAAGCGGTAGCAAGCGGTGAGAGAGCCAGGTCGTCCACAAAATAGATTTTTTTAAGCGTATCGCTCATGGGAACAGCGACAGCGGCTCCTGCAGGGCTGACGTGCTTGAAAGATGCGGCGGCAGGGAGGCCGGTAGCCTCTTTCAACTCCTTGACCAGCTGCCAGCTATTGAAGGCATCCAGAAAATTGATATAGCCGGGTTTTCCGTTCAGAACCTCAATGGGAAGCTCCCGGTTGTCCTTCATGAAAATTTTGGAGGGCTTTTGGTTGGGGTTGCAGCCGTATTTCAGCAATAGTTCTTTTGCCATGTTCATTTCCTCTTTTCCACAATATATCAGAAGATAATCAATAGCGGTTAATAATAGTGTCCGAGACTTCGCCGCTTTGCCGGTCAATCAGGCGGACAAACAGGCTGACTTTATTATCCGGGTCCAGGTGGCTCCATGCAAAATCGGCCAGGGAGCCGCAGCCGGTGGGAAGGGAAACAGGAGTAGGATCCCCTTCAAAGGAAGGCAATGGGTCTCCATCGCCCATATATGTGTGAATAAAGTGGCCCTCGCCAGCCTTGGGCTGCGGATATTCAAAGAAGAAACGCTGTACAGAAGCGGCGTCGTGACGGCTGCTTTTAAGAATGGACAATTTATAGGCTCCGGTAGCATGGTCGACAATGCCGGAAATACGCGGCGTGAAGTTGGGGGCATCGGGCTCGAAAGTACGTGTGCGGAGCGCCTCCTCAAAGGTTTTCTGCTGAGTTAAATAGTCGTCGATAGTGTCTGTCTGGTCCCCGTTTGTAACAATGGTCTGCTGCATGAAGGTACGGACCGGATGATAGATGACGAGCGAAGGGTCCGTCATTTTGGACTCATCAAAGGCCCTGGTACGGATGCCGGTATCTGTTTTTTCAAAGACGCGGTTGCGGCTGTTTTCACTTCGTCCCATAATAAAATAAACAATGATGCTCTTTTTACCGTCGGCTGAAAGGCCCAGCACAATACCGCGGCCCGGATAGCTGGTTGCGGAAAGCTCTTTGCCCAATTCCTGTATATTCATCAGTGGTCTCTCCTTTATTCTTGAATATGAGTGATGCCGTCAACAACCTGGACCTTTTCGTCGCAGATCAGGGAAACAGCCTGAGGCAGCAAGTGCCACTCAGCTTCCTCCATCACCCGCTTCTGCAGGGTTTCCGGCGTGTCGTCCTCGTGCACGGAGACAGCCTTTTGCAAAATGATAGGCCCGCCGTCGCATACGTTGTTGACAAAATGCACCGTGGCGCCCGTAACCTTGACCCCGCGCTGCAGGGCAGCCTCATGTACATGTAAGCCGTAGAATCCCTTCCCACAAAAGGAAGGGATTAGGGAGGGGTGAACATTGACAATACGGTTGGGGTAAGCATCGCAGACCTCTTGGCCGAAAATAGTCATAAAGCCGGCCAGCACGACAAGGTCAATCTGATGGTTCTGCAATACAGTGACAAGCGCATGATCGTAGGACGCCAGGTCCTCATATTCGGTACGCCGTAAAACTTCGGTGGCAATATGATGACTCCGGGCACGCTCCAAAGCAAAAGCATTTGGGTTGCTGGCGAGTACAAGCTTGATTTTTCCGTTA
The DNA here is from genome assembly GCF_003268275.1 of Hydrogeniiclostridium mannosilyticum. GTDB lineage: Bacteria > Bacillota > Clostridia > Oscillospirales > Acutalibacteraceae > Hydrogeniiclostridium > Hydrogeniiclostridium mannosilyticum. Next base: position 173,753 of record NZ_QLYR01000005.1, on the reverse strand, counting down.
GCAAGTTCGCCTGCCCTTTCAAAGTCAATCAAATGCTGCAGGTTGGTGCCGCCTCCGGATACCAGTACCGCAATATTTAGCACAGTACGACCCCCTCGTCTCCGGCTACAACCTCGCCAATAATGTAAGCTTCTTCACCGGCGGCCTTCAGCTCGGAAAGAGCCGCGTCGGCGTCGGTTTGCTCAACTGCCATGCACATGCCGATGCCCATGTTGAAGGTATTGTACATTTCACGCGGGGGAATGCAGCCCTTTTCCTGAAGCAACGAGAAAACAGCAGGCTTTGGAAAAGCGGTTAAATCGATCTTAGCGCTGAGGCCGGGCTTCATCATTCTGGGAACATTCTCATAAAAGCCGCCTCCGGTAATATGAGAAACGGCATGAATAGCAAACTTTTGCATAACGGAAAGAACGGGCTTTACATAAATCTTGGTGGGGGTAAGCAGCGCTTCACCCAGTGTTTTCCCAAGCTCAGGCACATAGGTCCTAATATTTTTTTCGCTGATGTCGAAAATTTTCCGTACCAGGCTGAAGCCATTGGAATGAACACCGGAGGAGGCCAGGCCGATTAAGGCATCGCCGGCCTGCAGCTTGCTGCCGTCAACAACCTTTTCACGGTCTACCATGCCCACGGTAAAGCCGGCCAGGTCATATTCGTCCACAGGGTAGAAACCGGGCATCTCAGCGGTTTCGCCTCCGATCAGCGCACAGCCGGCGGCTACGCAGCCATCCGCTACACCGGAGACAATTTCAGCGACACGCTCCGGCACATTTTTGCCAACCGCAAGATAATCCAGAAAGAACAAGGGTGCGGCGCCGCAGCAGACAACGTCGTTGACACACATGGCAACACAATCGATGCCTACGGTGTCATGCTTATCCATCAGGAAGGCAATTTTTAACTTGGTTCCTACGCCATCTGTACCGCTGACGAGGATGGGTTCCTTAACACCTGCTAGGCTGGGCTGGAACAGGCCGCCGAAGCCGCCAATACCAGAAACAACTCCCGGTATGGTGGTACGGGCCACGTGGCTTTTCATCAATTCAACGGCCTTGTAGCCCGCGGTTACATCGACGCCTGCATTTTTATAGCTGTCACTAAAGCTTTTTGTCTTCATGTTCATTCTCCTCATCCTGCTTCATTATTATAAACACTCAACTTCCTGCTGAATGGCTGCATCCTTTTCAGCGACGCCCTCCGCCATTTCTTTTTTCATCTGTACCAGCTGTGCCGCCAGGCCTTTATCGGAAAGCGCCAGCATCTGAACGGCCAGAATAGCGGCGTTATCCGCCCCATCAATAGCGACGGTAGCAACCGGAATGCCAGAGGGCATCTGCACAGTTGCAAGCAGCGCGTCCAGGCCGTCCAATGTGGAGGATTTGACGGGAATGCCAATGACCGGGAGAGTGGTGTGCGCAGCCAGTACGCCGCCCAGGTGAGCGGCTTTTCCTGCCGCCGCTATGATGACGCCGATGCCGTTTTCTGCTGCTTTTTCAGAGAAATCTGCCGCAGCCTGCGGCGTGCGGTGAGCCGACATTACATGGACCTCGACCGGTACCCCAAATGTTTTTAACCGCTTGATTGCAGGAACTACCTTTGGAAAATCGCTGTCGCTTCCCATGATAATTGCTACTTTTTTCTCTGCCATACAAAACATCTCTCCTTTTGCATCAAAAGAGGCTGCGGCGAAACGGCGCAGCCTTTATTCTACTGAACTGGCGCCCAGGCAACCCCAGCCGTTTGAGAAGCAAAAGGAATATCTGAATGAAGAAGGCACTGTTCATCATACATCCTGCTCCTTTATCAGCTCTGTAGGAACCTGAAACACAATTTACTATTCTATTTTAAGATAAAGCCCTATTAAATGCAAGCCGTTTTTATCTTTTTTTGAAAAGAGGATATTTTTTGCCATTTTACTAGGATTCTGTAAAAGTTTATGCTATAATCAGCTCATATTCAGAATAATAGGTGAAAAAGATGAAAAAACACAGAAAAATGTCTAAGAAATACCGGTCAATGCCCATCAATAAGACTCCGATATTCCCCAATAAAATCGTCGCCGGCGTTGGTATCGTTGCTGTGTGCTGCATTTTGGGAATTTGCGCTTATCTTGTGTTGCAATACACTGGGCTGACATCGGGCATTCAGGGAGAAGTCTCTTCAGGGCAGGCCAGCAGCCTGCCTGCAAGTGAGGCGCCGGAAGCGCCTTCCGAACCCGAAGCGGTTTCGTCGGAACCGGAGGAGCCTGTTTCCATCACGATTTTAGGCGCGGGGGATAACCTGATTCACGACGGAATTTATATTCAGGCGAATAAAAGAACCGGTGGGCAGGGGTATGACTTTACACCGGTTTATGAGCGGGTGAAGGCGGATATTCAGCGCGCCGATATTGCTGTCATAAACCAGGAGACGGTTTTAGCCGGTAAAATTCTGCCGCTTTCCGGTTACCCAATGTTCAATTCCCCCACAGAGGTGGGGGACAGCCTGGTGGACTTGGGGTTCGATGTGATCTGCCATGCAAACAACCATGTGCTTGATAAGGGAACGGACGGCCTAATTGCCACGCTGGATTACTGGGACACCCAGCCGGTGGAGGTAATCGGCGCGTACCGGAACACGGAGGATCTGGAGCGTATCCGAATTGTGGAAAGCAAAGGGATTAAGACGGCGCATCTCGCTTTTACAGAGATGACAAACGGGCTCAGCCTGCCGCAGGGGACGGACTTGCGGGTTGTATATACAAGTGAGGCCGAGGAGATGGAGCGCCTGATTAAGAAAGCGAAATCCATGGCGGACGTGGTAGTGGTTTCGGTTCATTGGGGAAATGAAAACACCACGCAGATCACCCCGAATCAGGAGGAGCTGGCGCAAAAGATGGTGGACTGGGGGGCCGACATTATTTTTGGCAACCATGCCCATGTCATCCAACCGCTTACCGTATTGACCCGCTCCGACGGGACGAAGTGCCCGGTAATCTACGCATTCGGTAATTTTGTCTCTGCCCAGGCGTATGGCTATAATCTGGTCAGCGGCCTGCTGACGGTCACGATGACGAAAGAACCCGGATCCGACAAGGTTGTATTTGACGGCATGCAGTTTAAACCGATCGTTACCCACTATAACAGAGGCTACAGCGATATTACCATTTATCCATTGTCAGAGTATACGGCTGAGCTGGCAGCGGCACATGGCGTTCGTCAGCGTACGCCCGACTTCAGCTTGGATTATATCCACGAAATGGTTAACCGGAGTATCCCGGAGGAATATTTACAGAAGGATTGACAAAAACGTAACAGGCTGCTATAATAACATCAATAAATTAATAAGCTGTCTTCGGGGCGGGGTGAAATTCCCCACCGGCGGTAATGCGGTTTAACCGACAAGCCCGCGCGCGAAAGCTGATTTGGTGTGATTCCAAAGCCGACGGTATAGTCCGGATGGAAGAAGAATGGCGTATTTATTACGTTGTTTTGTCCCGCAGTGTTTTTACTGCGGGATTTTTCTTTTGGCGCAAAGGCAGCACAAAAGGAGTGCAGTTTTATGAAAGAAAACGTAAAAACAAATGTCATTCAAATGGCGCAGTTGGCGATGATGACCGCAATTTCCGTCGTGCTGGTCGCGTTTGTCAGAATCCCGCTTATTCCTGCGGCGGGCTTTTTGATTTACGACATGGCGGATGTGCCAATTTTGATTGCCGCTCTTGTTTTTGGTACGGTTCCAGCGCTGGTAGTGCTGTTCCTGGTTTCCACCATCCAGGCCTTTTTGTTTAGCCCGGACGGCTGGGTCGGTCTGGTAATGCACTTTGTAGCCTCCGGGGCTTTGGTCGTTTTGGTCGGGGAATTTTATAAGCGTCGCCAGAAAATGCGGGATGCCATTATTGGCATGGTACTAGGAACCATTGCGATGACTATTTTAATGATTCCAATGAATTATATTTTTACCGTAAATATTTACGGGATTCCCAAGGCAACAATGGACACACTCATTTGGATCGGCGTTATTCCCTTCAATCTTTTGAAAGCGGCACTGAACAGTGTGATTGCCGGCGTTGTTTTCCGGCTGTTGCTCCCGTTCTTCCGTAAATTCAGCCTCAGATTACAGGCTTGAGCCTATCTTGACAGTTTTTTCCTGAAAAACCTATTTTGAAGCGTTTCTTGACAAGACTGGTATTTGTGTTATAATAATAAAAAATGAATATTCCTTATCAAGAGCGGCGGAGGGAACAGGCCCTGTGATGCCCGGCAACCTGCATACATATGGCAAGGTGCTAAATCCTGCGGGGAACCGAAAGATGAGGTGGATAAAAACCGTTCGGATTTCTCCGAACGGTTTTGTTTTTTGTATTAAAACGCGATGAGGAAATAAAAAGGAGGCAATTAAATTGGTTAAACACTATTTTACTTCTGAATCTGTAACGGAAGGGCATCCAGACAAGCTATGCGACCAGATCTCCGATGCTGTTCTGGACCAGATTATGGCGCAGGATCCACAGGCGCATGTAGCCTGCGAGGTAACTGCAACAACGGGCGTCATCCACGTGATGGGCGAGATATCCACAGAATGCTATGTGGATATTCCTGCTGTTGTACGGGATGTCGTTAAGGGGGTAGGTTATGACAACCCCAAATATGGGTTTGACGGCAATACCTGCGGTGTTCTGACCTCCATTGACATGCAGTCTCCGGACATTGCCATGGGGGTGAACCAGTCTTACGAGGCACAAAACGGCTCGACGGATGAAGACGACCAAACCGGCGCGGGCGACCAGGGAATGATGTTTGGCTTTGCCTGCGATGAAACCCCGGAGCTTATGCCGCTTGCAATTTCGCTGGCCCATAAAATTACCCGCCGTTTAAGCGAGGCCAGAAAAGCTGGAGAGCTCCCTTATTTGCGCCCGGATGGAAAAGCTCAGGTGACGGTTGAATATCACGATAATAAGCCGGTGCGTGTGGATACGGTAGTGGTTTCGACACAGCATGACCCTGAGGTTACCCTGGAGCAAATCCGCAAGGATATTGTAGCGCATGTTGTCAAAGCAGTAATTCCGGCCCATTGGCTAGATGCGCAGACAAAATTTTATGTAAATCCCACCGGGCGCTTTGTGGTGGGCGGCCCTGTGGGGGACTCGGGGCTTACGGGGCGAAAAATCATCGTCGACACCTATGGCGGCTATGCACGGCATGGCGGCGGCGCTTTTTCAGGCAAGGACCCAACGAAGGTAGACCGTTCTGCGGCCTATGCGGCACGTTATGTGGCTAAAAATATTGTCGCCTCAGGACTGGCAAAAAAATGCGAGGTGCAGCTTGCCTACGCAATTGGAGTCGCGCACCCGATTTCCATCATGGTAGAGGCCTTTGGCACATCATCTTATACGAACGAGCAGCTGGCGGAGGCGGTAAGAAAGGTTTTTGACCTTCGCCCAAGCGCAATTATCAGGGAGTTAAACCTGCGCCGCCCGATCTACCGGCAAATTTCCAACTATGGCCAGCTCGGCCGGGAGGATGTGGATATTTCCTGGGAAAAGACAGACCGGGCCGGCTTGTTGATGGCTGCGCTGAAATAGTGATTTTCATTTTAGGAACCAAAATCACCCCGTTACATAAGATGTAGCGAGGTGATTTTTTATGTGGAAGCTCATATTTGCACTTCTGGCAATTATCGGCATCGCCGAAGTCGGGCGCTGGCTGTGGCTGTGGCTGCTAAAGAGTAAAAAGAAGGGGAAAATCTATTTTGTGTTTTCCTTTCATGGGCATGAAAAGGAAGCTGAAGTCGCGTTGCGAGGCGCTGTTCACCGGCTTCGCATGTATGGGGGGACAGAAGAGAAAAAGGTACTTTGCCTGGACCGCGGCATGGATGAGGAAACAAAGCGGGTTTGCAAGCTGACAGCCAGAGACACGCAGATGGTGGAGATATGCAGCGAAGAAGAACTGGCAAATCTTTTGAAGCGTTCATTTGCAAATACATAAGGATTGTATTATACTAAATTTATTGAAGGGAAACAGACTTTCGATAAAGAGAACATGAGGGTATATGATGCAGGAACGATCAGAGCTTTTTGAGATGACCGGCAGCGTGGAGACTATCATCTTCCGCAATGAAAAAAACGGGTACACTATTTTGGAAATTGACAATGGACAGGAAATTGTCACCGCTGTGGGTACGATGCCATGGGTCAGTGTGGGTGAGGCGCTGCACATTGTCGGCGCCTGGGTAAAGCATCCAAGCTTTGGTACCCAATTTAAGGTGGAGGCCTTTGAGCAATCAAAGCCCTCCGGCTCCGCTGCGATTCTAAAATATTTGTCCTCCGGAGCGCTCAAAGGCATCGGCGCAACCATGGCCAAAAGGATCGTGGAGTGCTTTGGCGAGAATGCGCTGGAGGTTATCGAAAAGGAACCGGAACGCCTGACAACTATTAAAGGGATTACCCGTGCCAAGGCGAAGAAAATCAGCGATGAATTTAATCAGCAGCATGGCATACGGGACATCATGGCCTATCTGAGTAAATATGGCATCGGCCCAGAGGAGGCGGTGCGAATATGGAAGTTTTACGGGCCTGCTTGCATGGACCTGCTTCAGGAGGACCCCTACCGCCTGTGTGAGGACGGCATTGGCGTGGACTTTGAACGGGTGGACTCCATTGCGGCAATGCTGGAACGCCCGCAGGACGACCATTGCCGCCTGCGGGCCGGTGTTATTTATGTGCTTAAGCACAATCTTAATAATGGACATACCTGTATTCCCGCGGACAAGCTCGGTGCGACCGCAGCCCACATGCTTGGAGTGGATCCGGCGTTGATTTCCTCCGTTATTGACGAACTGAAGCAGGAGCAAACCCTGGACAGCCGTACTTTTCATGGGCGCGACTACCTTTTTCTGCCGAAAATGTGCCGCTCTGAGATCTATATCGCCAGCCGGATTTTAATGATGCTCCGTTATCCTCCGCAGGAAATCGTGGGCATCGATGCCTGTATGAAGGAAATTGAGCGGGACAGCGCTCTGGAGTATGCAGAAAAACAGAAGCAAGCAATCCGGCAGGCGCTTTCCAAGGGGCTGCTGATTTTAACAGGGGGGCCCGGGACAGGCAAAACAACGACGTTGAATGCTATTATTCAGATTTTAGAACGCAAGGGGGAAAAAGTACTGCTCGCGGCGCCTACCGGCCGTGCCGCTAAGCGAATGAGCGAACTGACAGGAAAAGAAGCAAAGACGATCCACCGCCTGCTGCAAGTAGAGTGGGATGAAAATGACCGCCCCGTATTTGCCAAAAATGAGAAAAATTTATTGGACTGCGATGCGTTGGTGCTGGATGAGCTCTCCATGGTCGATGTCAATTTGTTCGATGCGTTGCTCCGGGCCCTGCCTCTTGGCTGCCGTCTCGTGCTTGTCGGCGACTGTGACCAGCTCCCCAGCGTTGGCGCAGGCAATGTGCTGGGGGACTTAATTGCTTCCGGTTTACTGCCTGTTGTGCAGCTCGACGAAATTTTCCGCCAGTCGCTGCAAAGCCTAATTGTAACAAACGCGCATAAAATTGTTGCCGGCCAAATGCCGGAGCTGAATATACGCAGCAATGATTTTTTCTTTTTACCCTGTGGGAATGTGCAGGAGCTTTCCAGATTAATTGTTGACCTTGCTGCCGTTCGCCTGCCTAAAAGCTACGGTTACTCGCCTTTGACCGACATTCAGGTGCTTGCGCCCGGGCGCAAAGGAGAGGTGGGGACGAATGAGCTCAATAAACAGCTTCAAGCGGCGATTAACCCCCCCGCGAAGGAAAAGAAGGAAATTACATTAAACGGGATCCTATTCCGCGAGGGAGATAAGGTTATGCAGATTAAGAATGATTATAATTTGATGTGGACCAAACTGGACGGGACTACCGGGGAAGGCGTATTTAACGGCGACCTTGGCATTTTGTGCGGGATCGACCGGCAGGCATCCCTGCTGACGGTTCAGATGGACGACCGAATTGTCGGCTATGAGTTTGAAATTGCCGGAGAACTGGAGCTTGCTTATGCAATGACGGTACACAAAAGCCAGGGGAGCGAGTTCCCCGCGGTGGTTATTCCCATGTTTCCGGGGCCGTCACAGCTTTATTACCGTAATTTGCTGTATACGGCGATTACACGGGCTAAAAACCTGTTGGTTCTGGCAGGTGTTCGTGCCACAATTGAAAAGATGGTGGAGAACGATCGGAAAACAAAGCGCTATTCCGGGCTGTACTATTTTTTAACGGAGTCGGAAGGGCAGAGCCAAAATGAAATCGTTTTTTAATGATCTGCTGCGTCTGATTTTTCCGCAGCGCTGTGTGTTATGCAATCAAATCTTGCTGTCGGACAGTCCCTTATGCGAGGACTGCCGGAAGGGGAATCCGCGTCTTTCCATCCTAAGAGAAACGGCGTGTTCCAGCTGTGTTGCTCCCTACGCCTATGAGGGCGCGGTCCGGGAGTCCATCATCCGTTTCAAGTTCAACGGCTACCGGGAATATGCAAGCTTTTACGGCTGTGCAATGGCAGAAGCTTTTCGCGAACAAAAGCCCGATTTTCTGCCGGATATGTTGGTTGCTGTGCCGCTGTCTAAGAAGAGGCTGAAAAAGAGAGGGTATAACCAGGCGGAACTGCTGGCAAACGCAATGGCAAAGCATTTTTCGGCGCCGGTTATATCATGCCTGGGAAAGCGTGACAGCCATTCTCAGCAGCATTTTCTGGATAAAGCCAAGCGGCGTGAAAACGTCAAGGGGATTTACTGCTTCACGGGAAAGGTTCCGGTAAAGGAAAAGCGGATCCTGCTGGTTGACGATATAGTCACCACCGGCGCTACGCTTGATGAATGTGCCTCCGTCCTGTACCGGCATGGGGCGGAAGCTGTGGTCTGCGCGGCTGCCGCATCGGCAGAACTGGACGGGGTACAAGAAGCCCCCTGATTATTCAGGAAATTGCTTGCCGCAATGGATTGAAAAGAAGAAAGCGACGTATTATAATAGAATGAGCTTAATGAAGGATGTGATGATTTGGTAGGGACGGATTTAGCAATTGACCTTGGAACATCCCACATCAAAATATATGCAAAAGGAAAAGGTGTAATCGTTGACGAGCCTTCGCTGGTCACTGTAAATAAGGCTACGGATGAAGTTTTGGCAACCGGAAACGCCGCATATGCCATGGTGGGGCGCACCTCCGCCAAAATTGATGTTGTGCAGCCTCTAAATAACGGCGTAATATCCAATTTTGATTTGGCCCAGTATTTAATCAACCATCATCTAAAAAAAATTTGCGGCAGCCGGGTTTTTATGCCGCGTGTTGTAGTAAGCGTTCCCTGCGAAGTCACCGAGGTGGAAAAACGCGCGGTAGTGGACGCTGTCAGCTCATTTGGCGTGCGGAAGGTCTGCCTGATAGAAGAGCCCGTAGCCGCGGCGATGGGTGCCGGTATTGATATCTTTACCCCGCACGGAAGCTTTGTGATTGATGTCGGCGGTGGTACCACGGATATTGCCGTTTTGTCATTGGGCGGAATTTCGATGAGCGGTTCTATAAAAATCGGCGGTGATGCGTTTGACGAGGCAATTATCAAATTTGTACGCCGAAAATATAATTTGATGATTGGTAAACGCATGGCAGAGGATGCAAAAATAGCCATTGGTTGCCTTTATCCGCAACAGGAGCCAATGGTTCATCGTGTCAAGGGGCGCAACGCTGTAACCAGTCTGCCCCAGTGGGCAGAGCTCAACAGCGACGAGCTTCTGGAGGCCATGATCGAGCCAGCGGTTGAAATCATTAAGCTTTGCCAGCAAATCCTGGAGGGTACGCCTCCAGAGCTTATGGGAGATATCTATGAGGAGGGGGGCTTCCTCACAGGAGGTTCAGCACAAATTCCGGGTTTTGCGCAGCTGCTTTCACGAAAGCTTAAAATGAAAATTCATGTGGCAGAAGATCCTCAGTATTGTGTTGTTCAGGGAGCCGGTAAAGCGATTCCCTATATCGATCAACTCGACGGCAAGGGAATGAGTCAATTGAACCCCTTAAGCGCTACTTATTAAATATACCAAATGGTAAAAGCTATTCTGTTTATGGCTGAGTAGCTTTTTAAATTATCTTTTAGGCGGCGGCAAAGCAAATATTTTGAAAAAATGTGGAAAAAACGCATAGCGAATACTTGGTTTATCGGAAATATTTATTTGATATAATTCAATAAACTTTTTAGGCGCTGTCTATCCTGCGAAAGCGAAGTGCCAGGGAAAAAGGAGAGGACGGGGCATTTCGGTTAAAAGCAGTAAGTGGATGGAGTAAAAATGATTTTAAAGCATGGAAATGAAACTGAGGACCTGAAAGCCCATAACCTTTGGTAACCTATCCGGAGGTCAGCTTTTTGAACAGCGGCTTGGCCGTTTTTATAATATAGTGTTATCCGATGTGATTAGCTTATTTGATAACTGGTTTTCGTAGGTTAATTTGTTATTTATAGTCAAAAAGGGGATTGTTATATGGCTAAAATTGAAGAGATAGATCAAAATTTTAAGGAAACTCAAGTGGAAACCCATGACGATGTTATTTTTTATTCCTGCCTACAAGAGCCCTTTCAGATTTATGGGTTGCTTTTGCCGGAAAGCGCGGGCTCCTCTTTTTTACGCATCCCTGCGCGTGTGGCTGAAGGTATTAATCAGGACGTTGCCGCTTTAAACCATAATACAGCGGGGGGGCGGGTGCGTTTCCGAACGAATTCGCCGTATATTGCCATTCGGGCCAAGATGGACTTTATCTATCGGGCTTCGCATATTACGTTGACCGGTAGTGCCGGGTTTGATCTGTATTATGACGAAGGTAAGGGGATGATTTATGCCGGTACATTTATTCCACCCTATGATTTAAGCAGCACCTTTAACTCATTATTAGAATTGGACAGTGTCTCAGAGCGTGAAATAATGATTAATTTTCCGCTTTACAGCGGAGTTCAGTCACTCGAAATTGGCCTGCAGTCCGGTTCAACCGTCAATATAGGCCGGGAATATCAATATAAAACCCCTGTTGTTTATTACGGTTCCTCCATTACACAAGGAGGGTGCGCTTCACGTCCCGGAAATGCATATCAAAGCATCCTTTCGCGCAAATTAGATTGTGATTATATCAATCTGGGCTTTTCCGGAAGCGCAAAAGGAGAAGACCTGATGGCCGACTATATTGCCGGTTTGCCAATGTCTGTATTTGTTTACGATTATGACCATAACGCGCCGGAGGTCCGGCATTTGAGTAATACCCATGAAAGGATGTTCCTGCGCATCCGAGAACAAAACCCGGAACTGCCGGTCATCATGGTTTCAAGGCCTAAAGTCCGCCTATCAGAGGCGGAAAAACAGCGGCTTGAGATTATTGAAACAACATTTCAAAATGCGCTTAAGCGCGGAGACCATCATGTTTATTTTATCGATGGCAGCAAGCTTTTATTAAAGTTTGGCGGCGACGGCGGAACGGTGGACAATTGCCATCCCAATGACCTGGGGTTTATGTGTATGGCTGAGGGGATTGGCGCTGTGTTGAAAGAGGCGCTGCTCACGGCTTAAAGCCGGGCCCCGTGGTGTTCCTTTGCTTCTTTCCATCAATGACCCGATATACTTACTTCTGTCGTGCATTTACGGGCGGTGAAAAATTCTTCTAGGAAGTTATTCAATTGGTTTCTGGCTGAACACGCCGGGAAAATGCACTATGCACAATTCATCCATTTAACAATAATCTCTCTATTTGAAGCGAAAGCTTCTTTTTACGGGATTCCTCCACCGGCATAGCTGGCAGTTTTCAAAAACTTTCGAAAAATAAAGATAGTAGACACAGGAAAACGTGTCACTATCTTTATTTTTTGTTTAAAATTTCCCAACAAGCACCGGCGTTGCCTGATTGATCAGAGGGAATACAAAGAGTCGGCATTGGTGTGAAGCAGACTTTCCGCCGCTAATTCAGCACCGGCGACGGTCAGCTCTTTTTTCTGTACAGCCTTTCCCAGCACACGGGCTAGGAGCTTCCTGCTAATATCCACACCGCCATAATATTCTTCCAGAGAAGTGGCGTCAACAGATAGGGTAATCTTATTTAATGGCAACATGGAAAGGTACTGTGTCAAGGCGTTTTCAAGAATGCGATCCCCCTGAATAGCAAGCCAAGAGGTGTCGATAAAGCAATTCGAGTAGGTGCGCGCCAGATAGACTGCCTCTGATAAATAGGGGTAGCAGTGCAGCAGCACAAAACGGATATGTGGATATTGCTGCACAAGCGGTTCCAAATCGGCCGGGCTGCTGTTTTTTAGGTTAGTCATACCGGTATGTATTTGATAAGGAAGAGACAGCTGCTCAGCTTTTTCTAAAATACAGCGGTGTAAATAGTCCTGAACCACTCGGGCGGCTTCCCCGCCGTGGGCGATTGCCTCGGGAAATGCCTGCCGGGCCTCTGAATAAGCAGGGGTGGTTGTGTACAACGGGCGGCGATACGCTTGAAGCTGCTTAATACCAACGGCTCGGTCTTGTATCAAGCTGTAAAAGTGGTCAACCGCTTCTACGCAGTCATCCAATTTTTGGGGGAAGAGTCCCATGGAGCGCTGTAGGCAAGTAAAGTCCAGTCCACTGTCACGGATGAGGCCGAACAGGGAATCAATACGCGCAATGGGCTTTGCATAGGGTGTTTCAAATCCATCGGCTGCATTGCGAAAATATTGTGGGTGAACCGGTTTGATTATCCGTTTCGTGTTGGATCTCTGCATAACGCTTTGATACCAGGCCGGGTAATTGCTGTAATTGGATTCGATTTGCTGATTCAAGCGCCAAGCCGACGCGGCATCCTCCAGTGTACAGCCATAAAGTGAACGGAATGCGATAGACAGCGTGCGATAAGTACCAATGTTTTGCGTAAGGGCCAGTGAGGGCCGGATGCGCTCAAACCATTGCAAGAAAGACTTCTTTTGCCCAAGAGGGCCGTCACTAGGCTGATAGCCGGCGGCAAATAGCGGCCCTGCATAATAAGGGGAGAGAAGCAGGTCGTTTAGATAGGTGCTCCGGCATGGCTCCAGCTGAGGGATTTCATCCGCTGGAAAAAACAAGTCGTCCGCTGCGCCAAAAGAAGCTAGAGAGCTGATATGCTCGTGGGCGGAGATAAAATCCATCGCTTGGATGTCCTGAAGAAGGGATGATTCAGCCATTTTTCGTTGATTCCTCCGTTTGATTGTCAGCAGGGTTTAAGCGCTGATCAGATTGAGGCGCTTTGCTAAAGGCAATGAATAAAAGCGCGCTGATCCCCATTAGGAAAGGGTAAAATAAATAGGGGAGAAAATCCAGCGGAGTAAGCGCAAGTCCAGCAGCTGCCGCTCCCGCGCTTGCGTAGAGCAGCTGAGCGCCATAGGGAATAACTCCTTGCCAAACAGAGGTAAAAATGTCAAGCAGGGCCGCCGTACGCCGCGGCGGGATTCGGTATTCGTCTGAGATATTCTTGGCGATCGGGCCGGCCATGACAATGGCAATGGTATTGTTAGCGGTAGAAATATCCATCAGTGAGCTCAGCGCGGCGATGCCGAATTGGGCACCCTTGGCGCTGCGAACATGCTTTTTGATAAAATACATAATAAAGTCAAGCCCGCCGTTGGCCTTGACAAGGCCGATGATCCCCGCGACAACAATGGAAATTACGGTAATGTCGTACATGCTCATGATTCCGCTTTCACCATCCGGGCCTTTGGCAATTACCATAAAGATATCCGCAGGCGCAATGGTTCCAGTGGCGACACCGCTGATAATAGCTAAAATCGTACCGATGACCAAAACAAGAAAGACATTCAGTCCGGAAAGGGCGCCAACCAAGACAACAAGATAGGGGAGAATATGAAAAAGATTATAGTCCAAGCCTCCCTTTACCTGATAATCTCCACCAGCCAAAAACAGAAAAAGAATCAGCGTAATGATTGCCGCAGGTAAGACAATTCGGATATTTTCACGGAATTTGTCTTTCATATTGCAATTTTGCGTACGGGTGGCGGCAATAGTGGTGTCCGAGATCATGGACAGGTTATCGCCGAACATCGCGCCGCTTACAACAGCGCCAATGCAGAGCGCGCCGGCAATACCCGTTTTTTCACTGATCCCGCCGGCGATAGGGGTCAGGGCTACGATGGTACCGACAGAGGTGCCCATCGCCGTGGAGATGAAGCATCCGATGATGAACAGACCCGCCACGGCGATTTGCGGCGGCATAATGGACAACCCAAAGTTTACCGTACTGTCAACGCCGCCCGCAGCTTTGATGGAACCGGAAAAGGCGCCGGCGAGTACAAAAACAAGGCACATCACCATAACATTTTCATTACCCATGCTTTCTGTAACACTGGCAAGCTTTTCAGACAGCCTCCGTTTGGGGTTTTGCAGAAAGGCAACAATGAGGGCAATCATAAAGCCGACGATTGCAGGCATAGCATAAAAACTGTTAAAAACAATCCCACTTCCAATAAAAACGGCTAGGAAGACTAAAATAGGCAGCAAAGCCCATGCGCTTCCTTTTTTCATAAAACTCCTCCATTTATCACTTTAGTCCGCCGTTAACCTTCTTTAGGTGGAGGACAGCAGTATTTTATAATCAGCTACCCATTCGGGGCGGATTTCCTCCAGCACAGCCTGCGGGAACCGATAAGCCCAGGGGCTTTTCTGCCTTTTGAGGGAACGGATCAGGTGGTCCAGCTTTTTCTGGCTGATTTCGGTGGTGTTTCCCTGCAAGGCCTCCGGCTTCAGCTGCGTGTAGTCATAAGGCTTCGTCAGTTTGCTGTAATAAATAAACTCCGCCCAGGTCTGAAACTCAGTCAGCTTCACATGCTCCCTTGGGACCTTCAGCGTTAGCCGCACGCTGCTGGAAAGGCGGCCGTCGGCAAGGTGGCGGTGGTATTTCAGGTAACCGAAAATAGGGGCTTGACAGTGAAGCCCGAGCATGTCGATTAAACTGCTGTAGGCATAGTTAAGCGTACGGCTCGGGTAAGCACGGTACACCTTACCTGAGTGCAGGATATCTAAAACCTGAGTAGACTGATAGGTGATAATAGTGATAAAGCTCCCTCCTAATACTCTTTTACGGCCCATTCATAGAGGAACAGATGTCGCTTTCCATTTGCTCCGGGCTTTGCTAGATATTTCATCAATAATTCCTTGTCATTCTGCCCGGTTCCCCGGTAAAAGGCTTCCGCAATACCGCCAGCGATGCAGCCGATTGTGTCGGTATCGCAGGTAATGCTGAACACATTGCGGATGCAGTCCTCCCAGGATTCACTCTCCAGAAAGCACCGAATAGCCAGCGGCACAGAGACTTGACAGGTGATATCAAATTTTGAAAAGGGACGGGTTAAAAAAAGCGGGCGGTTGAGCCGGTACCCAAAATTCCTTTCGACATAGCGCTTGATCTGCCGCTTGGAATGGCCGTGCTTTGCCAGGTAAACACATGCCGCGGTCGCCTCCGCGCCTTTTATGCCTTCTGGATGGTTGTGGGTGCACATTGCGCTTTTCCGCGCTTCCTCACGGACTCGCTCAATGGTAGAAAAATATTCGCCAATAAAACTAACTCGCATGGCGGAGCCATTGCCAAAGCTGTGGTAGGGTTGATGTGTAAAGTCTTCAATCCATTGCTTGAACATGGTTCCATAACCGGCCAACGGGTATTTTTTACCGAAATCCGCATAGGCCACCCGGTATGAGGTATTGTTCAGAACCGCATATTTTGTGGCAATGGTCATGACGCTGTCGTCGGTATAAAAGCAATTATCTGCAAAAAGGCTGACCGTTTTTGCGTTAAAGCCTTCCGGCTTGCTGAACTCGAAACGAGACCCCGCGATGTCTCCCAATATCGCCCCTATCATAGAAAATGTACGGAGTCCAGCTCAATTGGCCTGCGGGTAATCCAATAGCCGCTGGTAAAGTCGGGGATAGACACCGGCGCTCCTCCGGCGGCGATGGATTCCTCACTTAACGCAGAGATGCACATCCAGCTTGCGGCATCATAAACGTCCAGCGGCGGCTGCTCCCGGTATTTTATACAGTCAAAAAACCTGCGAAATTCCAGCCAATCCATACCGTCGTGGGTGCCGCGGACACCCTTGTGCAGGTATTTTTGCCAGATGGGATGCTCATATTGGGCCCGGTAGCCTTCAATATTATTCCACTGAGGCTTCCAGTCAAAATCGTAGGCATTATGTGTTCCGTCCAGAAAAATGGAACGGTTATCTTCTTCATACATCCCCTTCGTTCCCTGAATATGAAATCCTCTGGAATAGGGGCGGGGCAAGGTGGTGTCCAGCGTCAGCTGGATGGTTTCGCCGCCTGCGCAGCGAATAATGGTTGTAATAACATCCCCCTGGGCAAAACGCGGCTTTCCGCCCGGCAGAAGAGAAAGGCCTTTCTGCTCTAAATATGCTTCTAAGCCGACTGCCTTTGAAGCAACCGAAACTAGTGCCAGCATACGGTTGCCACGGTTTATATTCAACACCTGTGCAATGGGGCCAAGCTCATGGGTCGGATAATTCTCACAATTGCGGCGCAGGTAATTGTCGAGCCGGTAATGGCGGTTTTTCCAGCCATTGGCTACCTCTTCCCGCAGGTCGTGGCGGTAGCCGCCCTGACAGTGGACAATCTCGCCGAAAAGTCCCTGGCGGGCCATGTTTAGAACCATCAGTTCGTTACGGCCAAAACAGCAGTTTTCAAGGAACATAAAAGGGGTACCGCTTTGTTCCTGTGCGCGAACCAACTGCCAGCAGTCCTCCACGCTATATGCGCCGCCGACCTCACAGGCAACCGGTACCCCCGCCTTCATAGCGCTAATGGTAAGCGGAATATGGGTTTCCCATGAACTACAGATGACCACGGCGTCCAGAGCAGGCATCCGCAGCAGCTGGTCTGCGCTTTGCAGAGCAGACGGGGCATGTTTTCCAGCCTTTTCCAGAAGAGCTGTCGCAGAGGCTGTGCGGTCCTCATAAACGTCGCAGACGGCAGTAATTTCCACATCCTCCATCGGCAGCAAGACGGATTCCAGCAGAGAGGAGCCGCGCGCACCCAGTCCAATCAGGCCAACCCGCAATTTTTTGACAGCCATATACAAGCCACCTCTATCCTAAATTAATCATGCTGCAAAAGCCGCAAATAATCGTCACGAAATCTGTTGTTATTATAGAGAAATTATAGGCTATAGTCAACAAGAAAGAATTTGTTTTAATTTGAAAAGGACAATATTTTTATTGACAAGCAGGGTGGGGGCAGATAAACTAGAGTTAACTTTGATTAAAGAAGCATTTTTATAAGACTGATATTTTGGGCACATAGAGGTGGGATGTTGTGAATTATTTGATTGGTATTGATTTGGGAACATCGGGAACCAAAACGGTCCTGTTTAATGAAAACGGTGAGGCTATCGCTTCCGCCACACAGGAGTATCCGCTTTACCAGCCGCAAAACGGGTGGGCTGAGCAGGATCCGGCGGATTGGTGGAATGCAGTTGTCTCGACGCTCCAAGCAGTTATAGTAAAAAGCGGGGTGGCTGTGGAGGCCATTGCGGGCATCGGCATTTCAGGGCAGATGCACGGTTTGGTTATGCTGGACCAAGAGGGAAATGTTTTACGCAAAAGTATTTTGTGGTGTGACGGGCGTACCGGGGAAGAATGCCGGGAGATTACGGAGCGCGTGGGCAGGGATCGGTTGATTCAAATTACCGCTAACCCGGCTTTAACGGGCTTTACCGCATCTAAAATTCTGTGGGTGAGAAAACATGAACCGGAGCTTTATGCCCGGTGCCGTCATATTCTGCTTCCTAAGGATTACATCCGTTACCAGCTGACAGGTGTTTTTGCTACCGATGTGTCGGATGCCTCCGGCATGAACCTGATGGACATTCCTAAACGCTGCTGGAGCGAAGAGCTCCTGAAAAGCCTGGAGATCGACCCCGATCTCTTGGCGCCGGTTTATGAATCCTGTGCTGTTACCGGCACGGTCACAAAAGCTGCCGCGAAGCTGACTGGCCTGGCTGCCGGTATCCCTGTGGCCGGTGGCGCCGGTGACAATGCAGCCGCGGCCGTTGGAACCGGTGTGGTGGAAGAAGGAAAAGCATTTACAACCATTGGGACTTCCGGCGTTATTTTCGCCCATTCCAACCAGGTAACTATTGACCCGCAGGGGCGTGTACATACTTTTTGCGCAGCGGTTCCGGGGGCATGGACAGTAATGAGCTGCACTTTGGCTGCGGGGCTGTCACTTAAATGGCTGCGGGATCAATTTTTCCGTGAAGAGATCTATACCGCGCAGGGCATGGGTGTAGACCCGTATATGCTGATGGACCAGCAGGCGGCGCGGGTACCTCTTGGCGCGAACAGGCTGTTGTACCTGCCCTATCTAATGGGCGAGCGCTCACCTTTGCTGGATGAGAACAGCCGGGGCGTCTTTTTCGGCCTCTCGGCGATCCACAGCAAATACGATATGCTTCGAGCAGTGATGGAGGGCGTCGTCTATTCTCAGCGGGATTGTCTGGATGTTCTGCGCGGGATGGGGGTCGCACCTAATCAAATGCTGGCTTGCGGCGGCGGCAGCCGCAGCGCTTTTTGGCGCCAGATGCTCGCCGACGTATATGGCTGTCCGGTTCAGACGACGGTTTCCAGCGAGGGTCCGGCCCTGGGCGTGGCAATCCTGGCAGGAGTCGGTGCGGGTGTTTATCCATCAGTTGAGGAAGCCTGCCGCCGTGTGATTCGGACCAACCCGCCCCAGCAGCCGGATGCCGAAAAAAGCAGGCAATATGAACCGTTTTACCAGTTGTACCGTTCCTTATATCCAGCATTAAAGGAAAATTTTTATAAATTATCGAAGCTTTGAGGAGGTCGAGCAGTGATGAACATTCAATCCGTTTTTGATCCAGCATTTTCACAATATGGCAAAATCGTAACGGGTTATGATTTCACGGAACTTCTTTCCGTGCTGAAAAAAACAGGGGAACAGCCCTCAGAAGGAACCGTTTATGTTCCCGGAGATGCGGCCTTGGAAAGCCTCGCGGTTTTTCGGGAGCTGTCTCAGCGCTTTTACGGCGGCATGCCGGCCCAACTTGGTTATTGCAACGGCAATAACCATCTGTTGAACTGTCTGGAGTACCACCGGGACAGTGAGCTGAATATTGCTGCGGACGATGTGATCTTGTTGGTAGCGCCCCTGCAAAAGCTTAAAGGGGGAAAACTCGATACCGCAGAGGTAGAAGCCTTTTCTGTGCCGGCGGGGACTGCGGTGCAGTTTTATGAAACGACGTTGCATTATGCGCCCTGCACGGCAGCCGGAAAGTCCGGATTCCGTGTGGCAGTACTGCTGCCACACGGGACAAATACCGTTAAGCCTGAGATCGAGGTGCAAAATGAGGAGGATCGCCTGCTTTGGGCCTGTAATAAATGGCTCGTCGCTCATCCGGATTCCGATGAGGCAAAGCAAGGCGCGTTCGTAGGCCTCTATGGTGAAAATATTAAAATTTAATGGATAAGGAGCTATATATCATGAAAAACATTCCTGACGTAAAACTAGGGGTTATCGCCGTTTCTCGGGACTGCTTCGTTATCTCCCTGTCAGAACGCCGCCGCCAGGCGGTTGTTGAGGCGTACGCGTCCCGCGGCCGGCAGATTTATGAGTGTAAAATCACCGTTGAAAACGAAAAAGATGCCATGAGGGCCATCGAGGATGTCAAGGCGGCAGGCTGTAATGCGCTGTTGGTTTTTCTAGGTAATTTTGGACCGGAAACACCGGAAACCCTGATTGCAAAATATTTCTCAGGCCCCGTGCTTTATGCAGCCGCTGCGGAAGAAAGCGGAGACGATTTAATTAACGGACGCGGCGATGCCTACTGCGGCATGCTGAACTGTTCGTATAACCTCGGCCTGCGGAAGCTGAAGGCAGTCATCCCGGAATACCCCGTGGGGACACCGGAAGAAATTTGCGATATGCTCGACGATTTTGTCCCGGTAGCGCGTGCGATCATTGGCTTGTCCTCCCTGAAAATCATCACTTTCGGCCCGCGTCCCCAGGATTTCTTCGCCTGTAATGCGCCGATCAAGGGCCTGTATGAGCTCGGGGTTGAAATCCAGGAAAATTCCGAGCTGGATCTGCTGGTGGCCTATAAGGCGCACGCCGGGGATGAACGCATTCCCGATGTTGTAGCGGATATGGCTGCGGAATTGGGCCATAAAGGCAATCAATACCCCAGCCTATTGCCGCGTATGGCGCAATTTGAGCTCACATTGCTGGATTGGGCGGAGGAGAATAGGGGCGCCCGTCAGTATGTGGTATTTGCCGATAAGTGCTGGCCGGCTTTCCCGAAAGAATTTGGCTTTGAGCCCTGCTATGTAAACAGCCGTCTCGCAGCGAAAGGGATTCCCGTTGCCTGTGAGGTGGATATTTACGGCGCACTCAGCGAATATATTGGAACTTGCATTACCGGGAGCCCGGTAACCCTGCTGGATATTAACAACTCCGTGCCCGCCGACCTGTTCCGCCAGGAAATCGAAGGGAAGTTCAACTACACCCTGAAGGATACCTTTATGGCTTTCCATTGTGGAAATACCCCGCTGTGCTGTCTGAGAGAGGGCGCCATTAAATTCCAGCTGATTCAAAACCGTCTGCTTGAAAATGGCGGTGAACCGGATTTCACCCGCGGCACACTGGAGGGCGACATCGCTTCAGGCGACATTACGTTTTTCCGCCTGCAATCCACCGCGGAGGGAGCTTTGCGGGCGTATATCGCGCAGGGTGAGGTTCTTCCTGTGGCGACCCGTTCCTTTGGCGGCATCGGAGTATTCGCCATTCCTGAAATGGGGCGTTTCTACCGGCATGTGCTTATTTCAAAGCGTTACCCGCACCATGGCGCCGTGGCCTTCGGTCATGTCGGCAGGGCGTTGTATACGCTGTTTGATTATCTGGGGATTCCAGAAGTGGATTTTAATCAACCTAAAAGCATGCTGTACAGGGACGAAAACCCATTTGCCTGATATTAAAATAGGCCCCCGGCATAGTGGGGGCCTATTTTATGCGCAATATCTAAAATAGCAGAATAACCCGGCAAAAGTGATAAAAGATGAATTTTTTATTTACGTTTCCTAATCCGATGTGATATAATATGCTTAAATTTTAGGCAAATTCTTTTGGCATTCATAAAATCATTGTAACGTGAACATAGAGGGAAAAGCGAAAATCAGATTAAGGAAAGGGTTTTATCATGCAGAACTATTATCAACCAGAAATCGAATGCGCCTCACAGGATCAGATTAAGTCTTGGCAGAGCGAACGGCTTGTCAAAACTGTTGAGCATGTTTATGCACATGTGCCGTATTACAAAAGGCTCATGGATGAGAAGGGGGTTCAGCCGGGAGACATCCGTTCTGTAGCGGATCTGCACAAGCTGCCGTTTTTGACCAAGGATGACCTGCGGGAAGCATACCCGTTCGGGCTGCTTGCCGTTCCCCAGCAGGATGCAGTGCGCATTCAGTCTACCAGCGGAACAACCGGGCGCAGGGTCGTCGCCTTTTATACCCAACATGACCTTGATCTGTGGGAGGATTGCTGCGCGCGCGCAATTGTGGCAGCAGGAGGCACAAGGGATGATGTTGTGCACGTTTCCTATGGGTATGGACTTTTTACCGGCGGAGCGGGCCTGCACGGCGGGTCACATAAGGTGGGCTCCCTGACGCTGCCAATGTCTTCCGGAAACACCGACCGCCAGATCCAGTTCATGTGCGATCTGGGCTCCACCATTCTGTGCTGTACCCCTTCCTACGCCGCTTATCTGGGTGAAACCATCTGTGAACGCGGGCTTCAGGATCAAATTAAACTGAAGGCCGGTATTTTCGGTGCGGAGGCCTGGAGTGAGGAGATGCGCCAGGATATTCAGAACAAGCTGCATATTAAGGCCTATGATATTTATGG
Source organism: Hydrogeniiclostridium mannosilyticum (assembly GCF_003268275.1). Taxonomy (GTDB): domain Bacteria; phylum Bacillota; class Clostridia; order Oscillospirales; family Acutalibacteraceae; genus Hydrogeniiclostridium; species Hydrogeniiclostridium mannosilyticum. The sequence goes on along the minus strand of NZ_QLYR01000005.1, from coordinate 151,822 downwards.
TTTGACAGAGATATCAGGTCCCGGTGTTTCCTTCGAATGCAGCGAACAAACCGGGATGCATGTCAACGAGGATCACTTCATTGCCGAAATCATCGACCCGGTGACCGGAGAGGTTTTGCCGGAAGGGGAGAAGGGCGAGCTTGTTTTCACCTGCATCACAAAGGAAGCCTTCCCGTTGCTGCGTTACCGGACACGCGACATCTGTGTGTTAAACCGTAAAAAGTGCTCCTGCGGCAGGACGCATGTAAAAATGTCCAAACCAATGGGCCGCAGCGACGACATGCTGATTGTCAAGGGCGTTAATGTATTCCCGTCCCAGATAGAAACGGTTCTGCTCAATAAGGGGTACCCGGCGAATTATCAAATTGTTGTCAGCCGTGAAAATAACAGTGACCAGCTGGATGTCCAGGTGGAAATGACCCCGGAGATGTTCTCCGACACGGTCAAACAGGTTGCCAACCGTGAAAAAGAGCTGGTGGAGTCCATGAAGGCTATGCTGGGCATCTACGCAAAGGTTCAGCTTGTTGCGCCAAAGAGCATTACCAGAAGCGAGGGGAAGGCTGTCCGCGTTATTGATAAGCGCAATCTTTACTAAATAATTTAGGGGGAAGAGAGCATGACAGTTAAGCAGATTTCCGTATTTCTAGAAAACCGTGCCGGGCGCCTGGCCGAATTTACAAAGGTCCTGCGGGAAAACGGCATAGATATGAGGGCGCTTTCTATTGCTGAAACCCCAGATTTCGGCATCCTGCGTATTATTGTAGACGACTCTTACCAAACGGCATGCCTCCTGAAGGATGCAGGTTATATTTTTTCTATCACTCCGGTGCTGGCAGCAGCTATTTCCGACCACGCCGGCGGACTGTATGATATTCTTCATATCCTTGGTGAAAATGGAATTAATCTGGAGTACACCTATGCCTTTACCGCCAGGCAGAAGGATTTGGCGTATATGATCTTCCGGGTTGAAGATAACGAAAAGGCCATTGAAGTGCTGACGAGGAACAACATCAAGCTGATTTGCCAGGATGAGCTGCACGATTTATTTCGCCAATAAAGCACTGAAACGGGAAAAGAAAATAAAAATATAACAGAGTTCAGGACCGCCGCCAGAGTACGGTGGTCCTTGTGTTTATAAATATTTATGCTGGGAATGAAGATAGGGAAGGCTGGCAATACTTTTTAAGAAAATAAAAAACAAGCCGGAAAAACCAGCTTGTTTTTATCAAAATCTTAAATTTTGACCTTTATTAGACAGCCCTGGTAACCTTACCGGAACGAAGGCAACGGGTGCAGGCATAAATACGCTTCGGACTCCCGTTAACAATCGCTTTCACACGTTTAACATTGGGCTTCCAAGCTCTGTTAGAACGCCTATGAGAATGCGAAACTCTAATGCCAAAAACAATCTCCTTGCCGCAAATATCACACTTTGCCATGTATCTGCACCTCCTTTAAAAGGCTGATTTTTCAATAATTGCAACGTTTATATTCTAGCAGACTTATCCCATAAATGCAAGTTTTTTTTATCTGTAAGCCGAATTAATCTTTTCGTCATACTTCTGAACTTGTATTTTAATGGGGAATGTACTATAATATTTTAACCATTACTTTTATAAAAAATGAGGAAAGGTGCTCGTTTTATGCTGATATACGCGTTTCGCTCTCTCTTTGCGGGGCAAGGACTTGATATCGCAAGCCTGATTATGCAGCTGCTGGCTGTTTTTGTTATTATTTTTCTGGTTTTGCCTCTTCATGAGTTTGCACATGGACTAATCGCTTATAAGTTGGGGGACCGTACGGCGAAAAATCAGGGGCGCCTCACATTAAACCCCATGGCCAGCCTGGACCCAATGGGCTCGCTGATGATCCTTCTTTTTGGTATCGGCTGGGCGCGCCCTGTTCCGATTAACCCCTCTAATTTTAAGAAGCCAAAACGCGACATGGCCTTTACTGCGCTGGCCGGCCCAGTCAGCAACCTGCTGGCAGCCTTGGTTGGGGCCCTGTTGCTCAATGTTGTCCTGCTCACCTTGGGTTCACTCAACGCTTCGTTTATTCAGGCGCTTTTAATTTTCTTCGAATATTTCGTTTCTATTAATGTTATGCTTGCGGTCTTTAATCTGCTGCCAATTCCCCCGCTGGACGGCTCGAGAATTGTGTCTGCATTTTTGTCCGACCGCGCGGCCTATAAATATTATCAATATCAAAATTATATCACCATGGCCTTGTTTTTTTTACTGCTGCTAGGTGTATTGGACACCCCGCTCTATTTTCTTAGAAGCATAGTGGGGAATGGGATTTATTGGCTGGCCCGCCTGCCTTTTATGGCTTTTCTATAAATAGGGAGAAATCTCTATGGAAAAGCTATCCTATAAGCTCTCAGAGTTTGAAGGGCCGCTGGATCTTTTGCTGTTTTTGCTGAGCAAGAATAAGGTCAATATTTGCGACATTTCCATAACGGAGCTCTTGGATCAGTATATGGATCATATCCACAGCATGCAGGAGCAAGATATGGATATTTCCAGTGAATTTCTGGAGATGGCCTCCCGTCTTGTTTATATGAAGACCATGTTTTTATTGCCAAAGCACGAAGAGGCTGAACAGCTGCGTAAAGAGCTGGAAGGCGAGCTAATGGAGTATCAGGATTGTAAAAAGCTTGCCGCGGAGCTAGAAAACCGTTTTACATTTAATGCTTTTGTCCGCCCGCCCGAACAGATTGAGGCGGATCAAACCTATCGCCGCTTTCATGACCCAATGGAGCTGCTGGAGGCTTACCGGGCAGCGTTAGGTAAAAAAAAGCGTAAGCTCCCGCCTGCACCGGAGGCGTTTTCCGGCATTGTAAGCCACCGGATTGTCTCGGTAGCCTCGCGGATTGTTGCTATTTTGCGGCGCCTGCGCCGAAATCAGGAATTGCCTTATCAGGCGCTGTTTGAAGAAAAAAAGGACAAGTCCGATTTAGTAGCGACCTTTCTTGCCATACTTGAATTGATAAAGGGTAAGCGGGTTCGGGTTGAAAAAAGCGATGACGGCCGTGATGTGATCGAGTTGACGGATGGGGGGCAGCATAGGTGGAGATCAGAAAAATCCGTGGAGCCATAGAGGCCATTTTATTCTCAAGCGGCGACCCGGTTTCACTGGATCGCATTGCCCAGGTTCTGGAGCTGGATAAAGCTACGGCTGAAAAGCTGGCACAAAGCGCTATGGATCAATTTAATGTTGATGACGGCGGCCTGCGCATTGTTCGCCTGGGAAACAATTACCAAATGTGTACCAATCATGAATACGCTGAGCTGATTCGGCAGGCTTTGGATTTGCGGAGAAATACACCGCTTTCACAGGCTGGTATGGAGGTTTTGGCCATAGTCGCCTACAATCAGCCTGTTACAAAAGCCTTTGTGGATCAGGTACGTGGCGTTGACTGCTCTGGGGTCATCGGCAGTCTGACAGCAAAGGGGTTGCTGGAGGAAAAAGGAAGGCTTGAGCTGCCGGGACGCCCGCTTTTATATGGAACAACACCGGATTTTTTGCGCTGCATGGGGCTTTCCTCTCTTGATGAGCTGCCGCGTCTACCGGAGAGCGATAGCGACACAGAGAGAGGCGAGCACAGTCAGGATTAAAAGGCAGGAGGGGTTTTATGACTGTTATTATTGTTTTAGGCATGATTCTGGCAGTCATAACCTTGTTGCTGATATCTTTTGTTCATGTGGAGATCGTGTTTACTGACCAGCTTCTATTGACAATACGGTATCTTTTTATCAATTATCGTGTTTTTCCCCCTCAAGAACAAAAAAAGAAGCGGCAAAAGACAACGCCGCCTGAAAAAAAAGAGAAGGAACCGGAGGATAAATCCGGAAAGCTCAAGGAATTACTAAAGGGAAGGGGGCTGTCCGGGCTGCTGAGCCTGTTGGGCGGGCTCTCAAGGCTGGCGGCAAGCAGTGCCAAAAGGCTTTTTTCTCATTTGATTATCGGACGCTTTTTCCTTTCTGTTCGGGTGGCCGGCGAAGATGCCGCCGAGACGGCGGTTACCTATGGAAGGGTGTGCGCAGCCGCCTATCCTGCTGTGAGCATTTTAGTGCAGGCAGCCAGGTGTAAAAGATATGAGGCGCATATTTTTCCGGATTTTAACGAGAAGAAGACGGAGATTTGCTTGCAGAGCAGGGCGCGTATCCGGCTTGTTTTTCTTATGTGGATTGGCCTGTCCACATTGATACAGGGTGTCAAAATTTTAAAGACATAAAAACGCCTGGAGATTCCACGGCTGTTTTTTAATAATGAAAGTAAAAAGTAAGGGGTGTTATTTGATGAGCGACCATCCAATTGAAGGCTTAATGGGTACGACTCTTGAGAAGATAAAGCAAATGGTGGATATTAACACCATTATCGGGGATCCGATCACCTCGCCCGATGGGACTGTTATCATTCCGGTCTCTAAAATCAGCTATGGTTTTGCTTCGGGGGGATCTGATTTTCCTACCAAGACACAAGCGGAGAAAACCTTTTTCGGCGGCGGCGCCGGTGCGGGAGTCTCCATTAACCCCGTAGCTTTTATTACAATTTGCAACGGCAATGTCAAGCTGTTGCAGATAGACCCTTATAACAGCTCCGCGGACCGGATTGTCGGAATGGTTCCGGAAGTGGTCGATACCATAAGCGGATTATTCAGTAAAAAAAAGGACAACAAGGATGAACCGGCAGAGGCTGAATCCGTTACGCTGAAGGACCCTCAGCTATAAGTTTATTCCTTTAAACCAGACTATTTATACAACCACCTGCATAAGCTTAGAGCGGGCAGGTGGTTGTTTTGTTAAGTAGAATGGTTCAAAAATTTACAGCGCTAATTCTTCTGTTTACAGCTCTATTCGCTTCTTTTCCAGCTGTTGCGCATGCCGAAGAGAAGTTGCCTTCCGTGTCGGCGAAATCAGCTATTTTAATCAACGCGGACACAGGAGCGGTTCTGTACGCCAAAAATGAGAAGGAACGCCTTCCAATGGCCAGTACGACAAAGATTATGACAGCTTTGATAGCGTTGGAAACAGCGGCGCTGGATGACCGCTGTGTAACAATTACTGATGAGATGGTCCGCGTGGAAGGGTCTTCTATGGGGCTGCAGGCGGGGGACCAGCTGTCTCTCACATCGCTGGCTGCCGGGATGCTGGTTGTTTCCGGCAATGACGCGGCAAATTCCGTTGCAATTGCCATCAGTGGCTCCAAAGAAGATTTTGCTGAGAAAATGAACCGGCGGGCAAAGGATATCGGCATGAATGATACCCATTTTGTAACCCCTTCCGGCCTGGATGACGAGGCGCATTATTCAACAGCTTACGATATGGCGCTGCTGGCTACTATAGCGCTGGCAAATCCTGATTTTGCGGAGATTGTAAAGGAAAAGAAGTATACAATCCCTTACATATCGCCCGAGCAAAGCAGACGTTTCAGCAATCATAACCGGCTTTTATCCATGTATGAGGGCTGCATCGGCGTGAAGACAGGCTTTACAAAAAAATCGGGGCGCTGCCTGGTTTCTGCCGCCGAGCGGGACGGGATACGCCTGGTAGCGGTCACCCTGAACGCCCCGGATGACTGGAATGACCATCAGACGATGTTTAACTATGGCTTCAGTATTTTGGAAAGCGTTGCGCTGGATGACTCCGGCTGTACCTTTGCAATACCGGCTGTTGGCGCGGTGGAGCAAACGCTAACGGTAAAAGGCGCCCAGGGGAATACACTGAGCTTGACCAGGGAGGATGCCGCCGCGCTTACCCGTACGGTTGAATTGCCGCGCTTTTTCTACGCTCCGGTCAAGGACGGTGCCCGTGTCGGACAGATTACATACCGTTTAAAAGGAGAAGTAGTTGCAACAACCGACCTGATCGCCGCATCCAGCTTGACCCCCGTACTCCATGAAAAAAGTTTGTGGGAGAAAATCGTGGACTATTTTAAAAGCTTGTTATAAAATAAGCATAGATGAAGTGCAGCGGAGGCGTGAGCCATCCGCTGAGATAAAAAGGATGAATAAAATGGAAAAAGAAATGCGGTTACAAAAAATGCTGGCGGAATGCGGAGTAGCCTCCCGCCGGAAAGCGGAAGAGCTGATCACGGAGGGCGTGGTTTCTGTCAACGGCCACCCGGCGGAGCTTGGGCAAAAGGTGAACCCTAAAAAAGACAGGGTCACCGTACATGGGGAATTGGTAAAATACACAACCGATCACGTTTACCTTATGCTGCACAAGCCACGCGGCATCGTCACGACAATGAGTGATGAAATGAACCGCCGCTGTGTTGCGGAGCTGGTACAGGACATCCCGGAAAGAGTCTATCCTGTTGGCAGGCTTGACCGTGATTCAGAGGGATTGCTGCTGATGACAAATGACGGCGCCTTTGCCAATGCTTTGATGCATCCAGCCCATCATGTGCCGAAGGTTTACCGTGTTACGGTCCGGCCGGGAATTACGGAGGATCAGCTGACACAGATGACGGTCGGCGTTCTACTGGACGGCAGAATGACCGCGCCGGCTAAGGTCCGGGTGTTGAGCCAGGAACAGGGCCGTGCCGTGCTGGAGTACACGCTTTATGAGGGGCGCAACCGGGAAATCCGCAGGGTCTGCGAGCTGGTCGGCCTTGAGGTCGCAAGGCTGAAACGGACGGCTGTCGGGTCTGTCCGTCTGGGAATGCTGCAGCCGGGCCAGTGGCGGAGCTTGACTGCCGAGGAAGTAAGGGCGCTGAAGGCAGAGGCGCAAAAGGACAAGCGTTCAATAAAAACCGTAGAAAGGGAGGACGGAAGGCATGGTCACAATACTGCCGCTCAAAGGGGAAGAAAGAGCAGCTTTTCAAAAAAAGCATCCACTGATCGCAGAAGAAGATGAGGTTCTCTGGCTTCGAGACGGAACGGAGGACATTGGTTTTGAAACCGTCTCCTGTTCTGAAGGTATTGTCAGCATCCTATCCATGCAGTTCTTTGCCGGCGATGCTTCAACGGTTACAGCGGAACATAACTGGGCCGTCGATGCCCTCATGCGTGCGGCGGTTTCCTACGGGGTCAACCACGGCGCCGCATATGCAGCCAGCCGGGTTCCTGAGATCAAAGAGCTTCTGAGACAGCGCGGTTTTCAAGAAAAAGATGGGCAAATGGTCATAGAGGCTTCCAGAATCGTAAAAATATGTAAAGATTGATGCCTTTTTTTGAATAATGCTTGTCTTTGCATTTAGAATATATTATAATAAACTCTGATTTCGGTGATTTTTAATTGAATGGATTCAAACATATAAGGAGGTATTCACATGGGTAACGTCAGCGCGGAATCCCGTAGCGAAATACAGGCAACAAAAGGCTATCGTCGAATCGTGGATTTGCTGGACGAGGGAACTTTTAATGAAATTGACGGTCTTGCACGGTCGGGTGACGGTTTTGCCGAAGTTGTCACGGGATACGGCATGATTGATGATTGCCCCGTTTACGCATTTTCACAAAACAGCGATGTTTGTGGCGGCGCCATGAGTAAGGCGCAGGCGAATAAGATCAAAAAGATTTACGCTCTTGCGGTAAAGACGGGTGCGCCGGTGATCGGCATCTATGATTCTGCCGGCGGAAAGCTGGCGGAAGGAGCCGATATCCTGGCGGCATACGGAGATATTTTAAGAGACAGCAACAACTTATCCGGTGTTGTTCCGCAGATTTCGGTAATACTGGGCCCCTGCGTCGGCACGCTGGCGATGGTGGCCTCTGCTGCCGATTTTCTCATTATGGATAAAAAGGCGGAGCTGACGATTCATACCGATGGCAGCGAGGCTTCGGTGGAATGTGCTTCCAAGGCAGGCATTTGCAGCCTGGCGGTAGAAAATGAATCGGAAGCTTTGGCAATGGCACGGGATCTGATCTCTTTATTGCCGTCCAATAATCTGAGCGGCGTTCCTGTGGCAGATCTATCCGCTCCGGTAGTACCCGCCGCAATGGGCGCTGCAGACGACATGGCAGCTGTCTTTGGAGCGGTAGCGGATGAGGGCGGTTACTGGGAGCTTTACCCGTCGTACGGTACAGCCGCCATGGTAGCGCTTGCTCAGGTGTCCGGTGCGACAGTGGGCTTGGTGGGCTTTAACGGTGTTCTTGACAGCGCGTCCTGCTCCAAGGGCGCGAGGTTTGTCCGCTTCTGCGATGCGTTCTCCATTCCGGTGGTTAGCTTTGTTAACGCCTCTGAATTTGCTTCTTTGCGTGAGGCGGTGAAGCTCAGTACCTCTTATGCGGAGGCGACCACTGCTAAAATTACAGTTATTACGGGCAGCGCTTATGGTCCGGTATACATCGCATTGGCCGGGCGTGGAGCGAATGCCGATTACACCATGGCTTGGTCGGATGCTGTTGTTTCTGCAATGGCCCCGGCTGCCGCCGCTTTATTCCTGGAGAGCGAAGCCCTGAAGGGCGCCGAAAACCCGGTGGAGGCCCGTAAAAAACTTATTGCCGATTACACCGCACAAGAGGCTAACGCGCTTAAAGCCGCTGCTCAGGGTGCCATTGAGGATGTCATTCAGCCGGAGGAGACTAGAAGCCGCCTGATTGCCAACCTGGCAATGCTTTCCAGCAAGCGGGTTACGACTCTGCCCAAGAAGCATGGAAACATCCAATTATAAATTCAGTCTGTGATTTTGCTGAAAATAAATTAGGGGGATTTTCTTATGAAAAATCTTAAAATTACTGTAAATGGCACAACCTATGATGTTCAAGTAGAAGAAACAGGTGCAAGCGCTCCTGCCGCTCCCGCTGTAGCGGCGGCCCCTGCTGCTCCGGCTGCGGCTGCTCCCGCCGCGCCCGCGCCGGCTCCTGAGAAGAAGGCTGCAGCAGCTCCTGCCGCCGGTGCGGAGGTTGTTTCCTGCCCGATGCCCGGTACCATTGTTTCTGTCAACGTCAGCGCCGGCCAGGCCGTCAAAAAGGGCGATGTGCTCGTTGTACTGGAAGCCATGAAGATGGAAAACGAAATTATGGCGCCGCATGATGCTACGGTTGCCGCGGTGCATGTCAATAAAGGAGACAGCGTTGATTCCGGTACAGGCTTGGTATCTCTCCAGTAAGCATAGCGGATTAACATCGATGAAATTGATAGAAGGAGAGAGGAAAATTGGCTAAAAAAATTGGGATTACGGAAACCGTTCTGCGCGATGCCCATCAGTCGTTGATTGCCACACGCATGCCGATTGATGACATGCTTCCTATTTTGGATAAAATGGACAAGGTCGGGTTTCACTCATTGGAATGCTGGGGCGGGGCTACCTTTGATGCCTGCCTTCGGTTTCTGAACGAGGATCCGTGGGACCGCCTGCGGGTTATTCGTGAAAAGTGCCCCAACACTAAGCTGCAAATGCTGTTCCGCGGCCAAAACATGCTGGGGTACCGCCATTATGCAGACGATGTTGTCGAATATTTCGTTCAGCGTTCTGTTGCCAACGGCATTGATATTATCCGTATTTTTGATGCGCTGAACGATATTAAAAACCTGAATACAGCAATCAAGGCCGCAAAGAAGGAAAAGGCCCATGTACAGGTTGCCATTTCTTATACCACCGGTCCGGTCTTTACCAACGAGTACTATGTGGATTACGCAAAGAGAATCGAAGAGACGGGTGCAGATTCCATCTGCATCAAGGATATGGCGGCTCTGCTTACCCCTTATGAGACATATAACCTTGTAAAGGCTTTAAAGGAAGCTGTGTCTATTCCGATTCAGCTCCATACCCACTATACCTCCGGCTTAGCCTCCATGTGCCTGCTCAAGGGCATCGAGGCTGGTGTCGATGTCGTTGACACCGCTATGTCGCCGCTCGCGCTGGGAACTTCCCATGCCCCGACGGAGTCTATTGTCGCAGCTCTGAAGGGAACAGAGTATGACACAGGCCTTGATTTGGTTCTGCTCAATGAAATCAGAGAATACTTTATGACGCTGCGCAAGAAATATATTGACAGCGGGCTGCTTGACCAAAGCATGCTGGCAACCAACACTAAAGCGTTGGTCTACCAGGTACCGGGCGGCATGCTCAGCAATCTGCTTTCGCAGCTGAAGCAAGCTGGTAAGGCTGATAAACTCGAAGAGGTTCTACAGGAGGTTCCGCGGGTTCGTCAGGACTCCGGGTACCCACCATTGGTTACGCCAACGTCTCAGATTGTGGGCACCCAGGCTGTGTTTAACGTTATCAATGGCGAACGCTACAAGATGTGCACAAATGAATTTAAGGGGCTGGTTTCCGGTAAATATGGTACGACGCCTGTGCCGATCGATCCGGAGTTTGCCAAAAAAATCAATGGCGGCGAGGAGATTATTACCTGCCGTCCTGCCGATTTACTGGAGCCTGAGCTGGAATCCCTTAAAAAGGAATGTGCCGAGTGGATTGAGCAAGAGGAGGACGTTCTCTCCTATGCACAATTCCCCAAGGTGGCGCTTGACTTCTTTAAAAAGCGCAGAGATGCAAAATATGGCATTGACGGCAAACATGGCGACGCCGAAAAGCAGATTCATCCGGTCTGACGGAGCTGTGCTTGAAGCTTTGAAATGAACGCATAAAAGAATGGAGCAGGAAGCAGTAAGCTGCCGCCTGCTTTTTCTTTTTATGCTTGGAAATGCCGGTTTTGGTTGACAATGCCACTGCAAAGCTGTTAATATATTTGATATGGATTCATTTTGGAATCCATTATTAAACAGAAAATGAGATGATACCCTTGGTTCGAAGCATGACTGGCTTTGGAAGATATGAGAACGCTGTCAACGGCTATCATATTATCGCGGAAATCCGTTCAGTGAACCACCGCTATTTTGAGTATTCCTCTCGCATCACCAGGAGCTACAGCTTTTTGGATGACAAGGTCAAGGCTTATTTAAAGGAATATATTTCCAGGGGAAAGGTAGATGTTTTCCTCTCCATCGATGCGTTGGAGGACCCCGAAACAAAAATAGAGTTGAACCATTCCCTTGCTTCAGGCTATGTAAAAGCTCTGCGGGAGCTTGCTGGCAGCTACGGCCTGCAAGACGATGTCACCGTTAGTACGCTTGCCCGTTATCCTGATATTTTCATGATTCATAAGTCACCGGAGGATGAGGATATTGTTTGGGCGGCTGTCTCGGTAGCGCTGGAAAAAGCTTTGCGCCCATTCCTTGAAATGCGCAGGGAAGAGGGAAAACGCATGAAGGCGGATGTGCTGCAGCGTGCACAGGCGATTATGCAGATCGTTGCGCAAATAGAGGACCGCTCTCCACAGACAGTGGCCGAGTACCGCGAGAAATTACTGATCCATTTGAAAGAAGTGTTGGCCGACACACAAATTGAGCAGCAGCGGGTTTTGACTGAAGCAGCCATCTTTGCGGATAAGGTGGCTGTAGCAGAGGAAACTGTTCGCCTGCGCAGCCATTATGAGCAGTTTTGTTCCTTTCTTGAGGCTGATGAAGCTGTAGGAAGAAAATTGGACTTTATTGTGCAGGAGATGAACCGCGAAACTAATACTATCGGTTCAAAGGCCCAAGATGCCGCTGTTGCCCATATGGTGGTGGACATGAAGGCGGAGCTTGAAAAGATCCGGGAACAAATCCAAAATATTGAGTAAACCAAAGATAGATGTAGCAAGAAGGAGAAAGAAATGAAACTGATCAATATTGGTTTTGGCAACATGGTTTCCGCCAACCGTTTGGTGGCTATCGTAAGTCCTGAATCCGCTCCGATTAAGCGGATTATTCAGGACGCCAAGGAGCGTGGCTCACTAATCGATGCGACCTATGGACGCCGCACGCGTGCCGTTATTGTAACGGACAGCGACCATGTCATCCTTTCTGCCGTTCAGCCGGAGACGGTGGCTAACCGCTTGAATGAGCGGGATGACGACCTGGAAGATGAGGAGCTGGAAGAAGATGACGAATGATGGTTTGCTGATTGTTTTTTCCGGCCCTTCCGGCGCGGGAAAGGATACGGTTCTGCAAAAACTGTTGGAGAGCGACCCAAACCTTCGTCTTTCGGTTTCCGCCACTACAAGAATGCCGCGCCCAGGCGAAATAGACGGTACTCATTATCACTTTTTATCTGAAGCCTCCTTTCAGGAACTCATCACAAAAGATCAGGTGCTTGAATACGCTCAGTATTGCGGAAATTTTTATGGAACACCCCTGGCGCCCATTCAAAAATGGAACGAAATGGGGAATGATGTAATTCTGGAGATCGAAATTCAAGGCGGGGCTCAGGTGATGAGAAAAAGGCCTGACTGTGTGGGAATCTTTATTCTGCCGCCTTCTCTCGAAGTTTTAGAGCATCGCCTGAGAAAGCGCGGTACGGAAAGCGAGGAGGCCATACAAAAGAGACTCGCCGCCGCAAAAGATGAGATTCAAAAGGCCGCCGATTATGATTATGTTGTTATCAATGATGATTTAGCGGATGCCGTCCAGGCAGTAGCTGAAATTATCCATGCTGAAAAACGCAAAACCACTAGAAATCAGGATTTGATTGAAAGGATGATATCACCATGCTGAAGCCATCTGCAGATTTGAAAATTGACGCCTCTGTCAGCCGTTACGCACTTGTTGTTGCCGTTGCAAAAAGAGCGCGTGAAATTACCTCTGAAATGGAAAATTCGGGCCAGATCTACCAGGAAAAGCCGGTTGATCTCGCTGTTCGAGAATTTATGACTTATCCATATAAGCTGGTTGTTTGTACAAATGAAGATTCCGCCTCGACGGATGACCTGCAATAAACCCGGGGTACACGAATGGTTACTGTAGCAAAGGTGGCCGTCAAAAATACAGTATATCATTTCGACAAACCATTTGACTATTTGGTCCCTGACCAGCTTTTAGGGCGAAATCTGATTGGCTGCCGTGTAAAAGTTCCGTTTGGAACAGCGAATACGGAACGAATCGGTATGGTAATGGCCTGCGAAACGGTCGAACCAACAGCTCCCATTAAGTCGATTGCTGCGGTGCTGGATAAAGCACCGCTTCTTTCAGATGAAGGGATAGCCCTTGTCTCATGGATGAAGCAGCGGTATTTCTGCACCTATTTTGACGCTATCGGCTTATTGCTGCCGACCGGTATTAATTTAAAGCTGACTGTCCGTTTTTCTTTTCATGCCACTCCTGGCAATTGTGACCTCGGCGCGCTTACAGCTGAAGAAAAAAAAGTGGTTGCCTATTTAATGGGCCGGAAAAAGGCACAGGATAAGGAGGCCATTCTGAAAGCGCTGGCTTTGCCTGAACAATCGCTCATCTTGGAGGAGCTGGCGCAAAAGGGGTATTTAAAGCGGCAGAATACTACGGTTCGCCAAATAGGCGATGCTACGCAAAGAATGGCCCGCTTAAAAGAGGAGGGCCCGGTATGCAAACTGACGGTGAAGCAACAAGCCGTTTACGACCTGCTGAGTGAAAGCGGCCCTGCCTCCGTCAAAGAGGTCTGCTACTTCTCCGGCACAACACCGGCAGTAGTAAATACGTTGGCCGCCAAGGGTGTTTTAGAGCTGTATGAGGAAGAGATAGACCGTAATCCCTATGTAAATGCGGAGTCGCTACGTCAGGAGCAAAAAATTGTCCTTTCTCAGGAGCAGCAGACGGCATTTGACCGGATGTACAGTCTTTATCGGGAACGGGCCGGTGCTGTTTCTTTGCTCTATGGTGTTACGGGAAGCGGAAAAACCTCGGTTTTTCTTCGGCTGATCGACCAGGTACAGGCGGAGGGGGACGGCGTCATTGTAATGGTCCCTGAGATCTCGCTTACGCCCCAGATGGTTTTTCTGTTTCACTGCCGGTACGGCAAGAATGTAGCGGTTTTCCACAGCGGGCTGACGCTTGCTGAACGCCTGGATGAGTGGAAGCGGGTACGGCGGGGAGAAGCGACCATTGCTGTCGGCACAAGATCTGCTGTTTTTGCGCCTCTGGATAATATTGGCTTAATCATTATGGATGAGGAACAGGAGGGTACCTATAAATCGGAATCCGCACCGCGTTACCATGCGCGTGATATTGCTAAGTTCCGCTGTTCCTACCATAAAGCACTGCTGGTTTTGGCATCAGCAACCCCCTCTGTTGAGTCATTTTACAATGCCCTACACAATAAATATCAGCTGAACCGTCTTTCGACAAGATATGGACAAGCCGAGCTGCCGGATGTCAAAATTGTAGATATGAATAACGAGGTTGAAACCGGCAACACAACCGCTGTCAGCCGTACGCTTTACCAGGCGCTGCATGAAAACCTCGCGGCTCGCAGGCAGTCTATCATCCTGCTCAACCGTCGCGGTTACCATACTTTTGTTTCCTGCCGCAGCTGCGGATATGTAGTCACATGCCCTAACTGCAGCATCTCAATGACCTATCATGCCGCTAATAAGCGCCTGATGTGCCATTACTGCGGTTATTCCGCGCCTTTTCAAACGGAGTGCCCGCAGTGCCACTCCAACAAAGTAAAATATGCTGGTGCGGGGACGCAGCGCGCCGAGGAGCAAATTCAGGAGCTTTTTCCAGCTGCGCGTATTTTAAGGCTGGATGCAGATACCACGATGTCTAAAACCGATTATGAAACCAAACTGGGCGCCTTTTCGAGAAAGGAATACGACCTCATGATCGGTACTCAAATGGTAGCAAAAGGCTTGGATTTTGAGAATGTTACCTTGGTGGGCGTACTGTCTGCGGACCAGGAGCTTTATTCCGATGATTATAGGAGCTACGAACGGACCTTTTCGCTGCTTACTCAGGTTGTCGGCCGTTCGGGCAGAGGGCGTTACAAAGGGACGGCTATTATTCAAACCTTTACACCTGAAAATGCCATTATTCATTTGGCCGCACAGCAGAATTACGACCATTTTTATGAAAATGAGATCCTGCTCCGACAGACCATGCTATACCCGCCTTTTTCCGATATTTGCCTGGTGGGCTTTGTCGGGGTAAGCGCCAGTAAAGTAGAAAAAGGAGCCCACGTTTTTTTAGCGGCGCTGGCTGCGGCTATGAAAGGGACGTTTTCTGATCAGCCTCTGCGGGTATTGCAGCCGACGCAGGCTTCTGTCTTTAAAGTCAATCAAAAATACCGCTATAAATTAATTATCAAATGCCGTAACAGCGTGCGGTTTCGTTCAATGGTCGACCAGCTATTGAAAAATTTTCTGGCAGATCGGCGCAACACAGGTGTGAGTATCTTTATCGATATGAATCCGGATATGATTATGTAACGAATCAGAAAGGGATGTTAACATGGCAATACGCAATATTGTATTGGATGGGGACGAAATTCTGGAGAAGGTCTGCCGTCCGGTAGAGAAGTTTGACGAGAAATTGGCCATTCTGCTGGATGACATGGCTGAAACAATGTATAATGCCGACGGTGTTGGCCTGGCGGCGCCTCAGGTAGGTTTGCTTCGGCGGGCTGTGGTTATTGATACCGGCGACGGCGACCTGCTGGAGTTGATAAATCCCGTTATTATGGAACAAAGCGGCGAACAGGAGTGCCTGGAGGGGTGCCTGTCCTTTCCCGGAGAGTACGGCATTACCAAGCGGCCTTTGCATATTAAGGTGCACGCCCAGGACCGCAATGGCGTTGAATTTGAATTTGAGGCCGACGAGCTCAAGGCTGACGTTTGCTGCCATGAAATCGACCATCTTGATGGAATCAATTTTAAAAAGCGTACGATTCGCATGTTAGATGAAAAAGAATTGGAGAAGTTGAAGTAATGCGTATTGTTTTTATGGGAACACCGGACTTCGCGGTACCCTCCCTGCAAAAGCTGATTGATTCCAAGCACGAAATCTGCGCGGTCTTTACGCAACCGGATAAGCCGAAGGGGAGAGGCTATGTTCTTACTCCGCCGCCGGTAAAGGAGCTGGCACTGAAGCATGGCCTTCCTGTCCACCAACCCGCTTCTTTAAAAACAGAGGAGGCTTATTCGCTCATAAGTACCTATAAACCGGATATGATAATTGTGGTGGCCTACGGTAAAATTCTGCCGGAAAGCCTCCTTCAGCTGCCGGCCTACGGATGTGTCAATGTGCATGGCTCGCTATTGCCGAAATATCGCGGCGCCGCACCAATACAATGGGCTGTGATCAATGGAGAGCCGGAGTCCGGCGTTACGACGATGCGGATGGCCAAGGGATTGGATACCGGCGATATCCTCCTGATGGAACGTACACCAATTGCAGAAAACGAAACCGCTGGGGAACTTTTCGACAGGCTCGCCTTAATGGGAGCCGATCTGCTGCTCAAGACGGTGGCTGGCCTGGAAGCTGGGTGCATCACGCCTGTTCCCCAAACAGGCGACTCCTGTTATGCCGCTCAGCTGAGCAAAGAGGACAGTGAAATTGATTGGTTCAGGCCGGCTCGGGAAATTCATAATCAAATTCGCGGCCTGAACCCATGGCCTATCGCCAGTACGAAATGGCATGGTAAAAAACTAAAGGTTTATCGCTCTGTATTGCTTCATTCCTCTAGTATGGCAAAGCCGGGGACTGCCGTAGACGATAACGGCTTGGTAGTTGCCTGTGGGGATCACCAGGCCCTTAAACTTCTGGAGGTTCAGTTTGAAGGGGGAAAACGTATGCAGGCAACAGATTTTCTCCGTGGGCATCCGTTTGAAAATAAAATTCAATTAGGAGAATAAGCATGGGATTTTATGGTTTTAACTACTATTCCTTTCTCTTTATGCTGCCTGCGCTCATTATTTCCCTTTATGCCCAGGCAAAGGTACAATCTACATTCCAGAAATTTTCCAGACTGTCCAGCCATGGGAATGTCACCGGCAGCGAGGCGGCACGCCAGGTTTTGCTGCGCGGTGGAGTAACAGACGTACAAATTACGACAATCGCAGGTAATTTAACCGATCATTTTGACCCCACGTCCAAGGTTATCAGGCTTTCACAGAATGTTTACGGCAGCAACAGCATCTCCGCGGTTGGGGTAGCCGCGCATGAAGCAGGCCATGCGCTTCAGTATGCTGAGGGGTATGTGCCTATTAAGCTCAGAGGTATTTTAGTGCCCATTACAAACCTTGGTTCGCGGCTTTCCATGCCGCTGATATTAATCGGGCTGTTGCTTCCGGTACAGTATGATTTTGTCGTCTACATCGGCATAGGACTGTACAGTCTGATGGTACTGTTTCAGCTTGTGACCCTGCCCGTTGAGTTTAACGCGAGCGCACGGGCCATCCGTGCATTGGGAGAATCCGGGATTTTATATGAGGAAGAGCTCAACGGCGCTAAAAAGGTGCTCAGCGCAGCGGCTATGACTTACCTTGCCGCCACTTTTACATCCCTGCTTTCTCTGCTGAGGCTTCTTCTGATAGCAGGAAACAGGAGGCGAAATTAATAATGGCAAAGATGGATGCCCGCGCAGTAGCCTTGGAAGCATTACTGCGAGTCGAAATGAATAAAAGCTATTCCAATATCGTTTTAAATAAACTGCTTCAGCAATATCAGCTTTCTGGGCGCGAGGCTTCTTTGGCTTCCGCCCTTTTTTATGGCGTGCTGGAGAAAAGAATTACATTGGATTATGTCATCAGTCAATTTTCAAAAATCAAGTGTAAAAAAATGTCAAACATCGTTTTAGAAATTTTGAGAATGGGCGTTTACCAGATTTTATTCATGGATAAAATTCCCGATTCTGCTGCCGTCAACGCGGCAGTCGACCTTTCAAAGCAGAAAAAAGTTGTAAAGGCATCTGGCTTTATTAATGCTGTTTTAAGAAATCTAATACGCGCACAGGATCACATCTGCTGGCCGGATCCACAGCAGGATCCGCTACTTTATTGGAGCGTTCTCTATTCATGCCCGTTATGGCTGGTACAACATTTTATAAGCGCCTATGGCAGGAATATAACAGAAAAAATCCTTGTAGCCTTAGAGGCGCATTCGCCTCTGTACATACGGGCAAACACAACGAAAGGATCCGTTGTTTCCATAGAGGAAGACTTAAACCAATTAAGTGTAAAGGCAAGTGGCGTTACAGCAGTGCCTGACGCGTTGTCCCTTACAAATTCCGGCGCCATCGAGCAAAATTTCTGCTACCAAAACGGGCTTTTCCATGTGCAGGATTTATCCTCTCAGCTTTGCTGCCTGCTTTTAGCTCCAAAAAGCGGAGAAACCATTGTGGATGTCTGTGCGGCCCCCGGCGGCAAGAGCTTTACGATGGCAGAACTCATGGAAAACCAGGGAAAAATATATGCCTTCGACCAATCGCCGGCTAAAGTCCGTTTGATAGAAGCAGGCGCCGAACGTTTGGGGCTTTCGATCATTCAAGCCGGGATCCGAGATGCCCAGCACGACCTGGAATTCGCGGTTCAGGCAGATCGTGTTTTGTGTGACGCTCCTTGCTCCGGATTGGGCATTATCCGGCGAAAACCGGAAATCCGCTATAAGGATAAAAATTTTTTGGCGGATTTTCCGGCCTTGCAATATGAGATCCTCTGTAATTCCGCACGTTTGGTCAAAAAAGGCGGGCTTTTATTTTATTCTACATGTACACTGAACCCGGAAGAGAACGGCGCGGTTGCCGAACGTTTTCTGCGGGAACACCCGGACTATGCCGCCGCCGGGTTGGATCTGCCCAAAGGCTGGCGGCGCGGCATAGAAGAGCCTGCTAACCAATGGACTTTATTTCCCTGTTTAAACGGGCCTGACGGCTTTTTTATGGCTGCCTTCCGCAGAAGCTAGAAGGCGCCGAATTTTTAATTTTATCTTAATTATCGTGTAAAAGTCTTTTTCTCTTCAGGGAATATATGGTATAATAGCAACAAACTGTTTGCTTTATTGTCATGGAAGGGAGCGGTGTTTTGTCTCGTCAGGATATAAAGTCAATGACATTGGAGGAACTGAAGAAAATATTTTTGCAGTTGAAACTGCCGGCCTTTCGAGCTTTGCAGGTTTATCAATGGCTTCACCAGAAAGCGGTTTCTTCCTTTGATGAGATGAAAAACCTTCCCAAGGGGCTGCGAGAGGTTTTGGCAGAGCAGTACGCCATTGCCTCTGCGGAAATTGTGCGCAAGCAGATTTCGCAGCAGGACGGAACGGTGAAATATTTGTTCCGGCTCGCTGACGGCGAGCTGGTTGAAGGCGTCCTGATGAAATACCATCACGGCTATTCGATGTGTATATCATCGCAGGCCGGCTGTAAAATGGGCTGCACATTCTGTGCAACAGGAAAAAGCGGTTTTTCCCGTAACCTGCTGCCTGCGGAGATTTTATCACAGGTGCAGTCGGCACAGATGGACGCGGGGGATCGGATTTCTAACCTCGTCCTGATGGGCATGGGGGAGCCGCTGGATAATTTTGAGAATGTTCTGCGTTTTTTGGAATTAGTTTCTTCTCCTGAGGGAATGAATATAGGGATGCGGCATATCTCTCTTTCAACCTGCGGTGTTGTCGATAAAATCTATGCCCTAGCCAACCGGAAGCTGCAATTAACGCTCTCTGTCTCACTGCATGCGCCTAACGACAGGCTGCGTGAACAAACGATGCCAATCAACCGCAGGTGGGGCGTAGAGGAGCTGCTGGAGGCATGCCGGTACTATACGCGGCAGACCGGGCGGCGTATTTCTTTTGAATATGCGATGATTCAGCATATGAATGACAGCGATGCCTGTGCTAAAGAGCTGGCCGGGCGGCTGCACGGTATGTTGTGCCATGTCAACCTTATTCCTGTCAACGATGTCACAGGAAATTCATATAAAAAAAGTGCGCCGGGGCGCCTTCAGAAATTTATTGATATTCTGGGGGAACGGGGTATTACCGCTACGGTACGCCGGACGCTGGGCTCGGATATCGACGCCTCGTGTGGGCAGCTTCGCCGCAGGGTAGAATTTGAGGAGGGACATCACATTGGAACTATACGGTAAGACGGATATCGGCTTAATCCGAAATACAAACCAGGATGCGTTTCGTTTCGGCAGCTTTGAGGATGGCGCCATTTGGATGGTGGTCTGCGATGGCATGGGCGGAGCCAATGGAGGGGATGTTGCCAGTGATATTGCGGTAAAGAGCGTTTCCTGCGAACTGGTTTCAGCCTATTGTGCCGGCATGGACACGGCGGCGCTGCAGGGCTTGCTCGCCTCTACCATCGGAAAGGCAAACGCCTCTATATTCGCGGCTTCACAGGAAAATAAAACGCTGCGCGGAATGGGGACCACCATTGTAGCAGCGGTTGTCGTCAATGGCTCCTATTATATTGCTTATGCTGGCGACAGCCGTGCTTACCTGGTTCGTCAGGGAATCAGCCGCCAGCTTACCACAGACCATTCCATGGTGCAGGAGATGGTGGACAACGGAGATCTGACCGAGCAGGAGGCCAAATTTCATCCTCATAAAAACATCATTACGCGTGTGCTTGGGGTAAACCCCGACATAAAAGTGGATTATCGAGAGGCTTGCCTGGAGTCCGGGGATATTTTGCTCCTATGTACGGACGGTTTGACAAATTATGTGGATGAAGAAATTATGGGAAGTGAGTGCGACGGAAAAACCTTAGAGGAATATTGCAACGCATTGATTGAATCCGCCAAAAACGGCGGCGGTGGAGACAACATCACCGTTGTAGCCATGAGATTTTAATGGAGGGAACAGAGAATGGATAAATATACCGGAAAACGGCTGGACGGTCGTTACGAAATCCATGAATTGATTGGCGTTGGCGGCATGGCCCTGGTTTACCGTGCATATGACACCATCGACGACCGAACGGTTGCAATAAAAATATTAAAGGATGAATTTCTGGGAAACGAAGAGTTCATCCGCCGCTTTAAGAATGAGTCAAAGGCTATTGCGGTGTTGTCGCACCCCAGCATCGTCAAGGTTTATGATGTGAGTTTTGGCGACCGTATTCAATATATCGTGGAAGAATATATTGACGGTATTACACTAAAGGATTATCTGGAGCAACAAAAGCAAATCCCCTGGAAGGAAGCCATCCATTTTACAGTCCAAATTTTAAACGCCTTGCAGCATGCGCACCAAAAGGGAATTGTACACCGCGACATCAAACCGCAGAACATTATGCTGCTTCAGGACGGCACGATTAAAGTCACCGATTTCGGCATTGCCCGTTTTGCGCATAGCGAGACCAGAACCATGACAGATAAGGCTATTGGCTCCGTCCACTATATCGCGCCCGAGCAGGCGCGTGGGGATGTCGTTGACGGTAAGACGGATATTTACTCCGTCGGTGTTATGCTTTATGAAATGCTGACCGGACAGCTGCCCTTCGAGGCGGATAATGCCGTTTCGGTAGCAATCATGCAGCTGCAGGCAGACCCCCGCCCGCCACGTGAAATCAACCCGGATATTCCCGAGGGGCTTGAAGAAATTACGCTGAAGGCTATGCAGAAAAATCCGGCGCAGCGGTACCAGTCTGCAACGGAAATGCTGGAGGATATTGCGGAGTTTCGCAAAAACCCAAGCATTCGCTTTCAATATCAGTATTTTCAGGATGAAAAACCGACGAAATATATCGACGCCATCAATAATGTCCGCGGCAACACGGACCCGGCTTATAACGACAATTATGAATATGAAGAGGTAGCAGACACCGCCGCTAAAAAGAAAAATGTGGCCCCCTTGGTGATTGCGGGAGTATTGGCGGCATTTCTGATTGTTGCCGTAGCGCTCGGGTTTGCCGCTCTGTTCAGAGGCTGCCAGGCCGAACAGCCGGCGGAGGATATTGAAGTGCCTAATTTTATTGGGCAGAAGGCAGCGGAAATCTACGAAAATGAAGAGTACAAGAAAAACTTTGTGTTTAAAGAGGAGCAGAAGCAGGATTCCTCAAAGGAAGTGGGCGAGGTCCTGGATCAGAGCCCTGCGGAGGGTATGAAGGTCAAACCAGGCGCTGAAATTACCCTTTATGTAAATGTGGGCAATACCATGCAGGAAATTCCGGATCTGACCAATTATACAAAGGAAGACGCTGAAAAGATTTTACAGGACCGGAACCTGGTTCCTAATTCGATTGAAATTGTTGATGAGACCGTATCGGAAGGCCATGTTGTACGCACGGACCCGGCCAAGGGAGAATCGGTCGCAGAAGGCAGCACCGTAAATCTGTATATCAGCGGCGGCCCAGAGGATAATACCATTGCTGTTCCTGCAGAGATCATCGGTATGCAGCTGGAGGATGCGCGCAAGGCGTTGACAAACCTTGGTTTTGTCGTAGATGCCACCCCAAAAGACGACACAGGCAAGGAGAAGGGGGTTGTTGTCGAATGCAGCCCGCTGCCGGGCACCAAGCTGGAAAAGAACAGCAAGGTAACGTTGGTCTACAGCTCCGGTAAGGTAACCTCGGTGCCCAACAAAAAGCTGGAGGTTGCGATCCGGATGCCCAATATCAACCGCGACGTTACGCTGGTCGCCTATATCGATGGCGTAAAGGTCCAGGAAAAGCAGGGGCTGAATCCCTCAGCCGTTCCGGGCGAATTTTTGTCGCTGACCTTTGAAAACACCGGCACGCATGAGCTTCGGGTAATGATTGACGGGGAACTGCTGGCGCGTTATACACTGTTTTTTGACGATGGAAAATTCAAGCAAGAGGAATATCATGACCTGAGCGATCCGGAGTCTACGGGTGATAACGAAAGTACGAATATAACTCCCGAGCCCCCAGCCCCGGAACAGGGGACTTGAAAAACGTATGCAGGGACTTATTTTGAAGGGCATCAGCGGCTTTTATGCAGTAAAAGCCGCTGATGCAGTATATGAGTGCCGCGCACGCGGTGTTTTTCGCAAGGAACAGCAAAAGCCCCTGGCGGGCGACCATGTGGAATTTCACGTTGAAGCCGACGGCAGTGGTATCATCGACAAAATTGAAGAGCGAAAAAACGAACTGGTCCGGCCACCTATTGCAAATATTGACCAGATGCTTATTTTAGCATCCGTAGATGACCCGGCGCCCAAGCCGCTGCTGATCGACCGGATCATCGCCGCGGCGGAGGATCTTTCAATTGAACCTGTTTTGGTCATCTCTAAGACAGATCTGGGGGATGAGCGCTGGCTCAGGGAAATATATGAGCAGGCAGGCTTTCAGGTATTTTGCGTTTCTTTAATAGAACCCGAGCGCTTTTCAGCCGTTAAGGATTGCCTGATAGGAAAGGTAACCGCCATCGCAGGCAATTCCGGCGTCGGAAAATCCACCTTGCTAAATGGGCTTGGAGAGGGCTTGTGCCAACAAACCGGTGAAACCAGCAAAAAGTTGGGGAGAGGGCGGCACACGACCCGCAGCGTGGAGCTGTTTCCCTTACAGGACGGCGGCTTTGTGGCCGACACACCCGGCTTTTCTTCCATACAGATGGAGTCATTTCATTTGGTTAAAAAAGAGGACCTGCCGCATTGCTTTCGCGAATTTCGCCCCTATCTTGGGCACTGTCGCTTCCAAACCTGTTCTCACACGCAGGAAAAAGGCTGCGCTGTCTTAGAGGCGCTGCACAAGGGTAAAATCAATCCTTCCCGCCATGAGAGCTATGCCGCCATGTACAACGAAGTAAAGGATTTCAAAGAATGGAAAAAAAGGTAGCAGCTTGCGTTATTATCAGCGCGGCGCCGGTTTCAAATGTTTCCTATATAAAAAACTATATTCAGGATAGGGACTTCGTCATCTGCGCGGACGGGGGATTGAAGCATGCAATGGCCTGTGGAATCCTACCGGATTTACTGGTAGGAGACTTCGATTCACTTGACGCCGATTTACCCGAAGCCATTGAGCGGCTTAAACTGCCGGTCATGAAGGATGACACCGATACCATGGCTGCCGTCAAAACCGGTTTACAAAGAGGCTATCGCCGGTTTACCATTTTATGTGCAACCGGCGGCCGTTTGGACCATACCTACGCCAATTTATGTACTATGCAATACATTCTTTCCCAGGGCGGAGAGGCCTGCCTTGTCGATGCAGACGCCAGTATTTATCTGATTCGAAATAAAAAAATGCTGTTTAAAAATCAAACAGGAAAAACGCTTTCCGTCTTCCCGTTTGGCTGCCGCTTTTGTACAGTAACTTATGAGGGGCTTCTATATCCACTTGACCATGTCCGCCTGTATGCGGACGGTTTTCCTATGGGAGTCAGTAATATTATTATTGAAAACACCGCTACAGTGGAAGTGCACGAGGGCGACGCGCTGATTATGCTCAATAACAAGGTTTAATATTTTCCTTATCACCAAAATACTTCCCGCCGTATATACTGTTATTAAGACGGCAGGAAGGGTGGAGGATCATTAATGAGGAGGCCAAATTGTAAATGTTTTCGGCCCCAATACGCAATTGCTTTTGGCCTGGGCCTAGTGCTTTCTTGTTTTTGCCCAACAGGGCTGATTTTATTCGTTGTTGCCGTCATCATGGTGGCGTTAGGAATTGCCTTGCTCAAGGCCTAAACCGCCCACATAATTTTTATGTGAAAACATAGTCATGATTGGAGGCTGGCTGAGATGAAAGTGGTTGTTGTGCGTAGTTCTAAGGTTGTTAGTTTTTTTCTGAGAAAGATGTTTCATATTAAAAAGGAAGCCGAATAGCGCCTTGTTGTCTATAGAATAAATTGCACAGAAAAAGCAAGCGTTGGTATGAAAACCAACGCTTGCTTTTTTGCCGCCCTTAGGCGATGGGCTTTCCCACGCAGGCCGGTTTATTACGCAAAGGCGCCGGACAAATTGCACGCTTAGCCCTCCTACCGCATTGTACATTGTAAATGGCTTACAATCGGTATATAATAAAAAATAGAATATAAAAATTATTGATAATTGGGACGGAGGAGAGTATATGCAATTATATTCCGTGGCAGACGGCTTAGCCTGCCGCAACGGCGTCTCTATTCCCTGCGTTGGGTTTGGCACCTGGCTGGCGGAAGAGGGGGCAATGGCTGTCAATGCGGTAAAAAAGGCGCTTGAATTAGGTTTTCGCCATATTGACACCGCTTCTTATTACGGCAACGAAAAAAGTGTAGGGCAAGCAATCCGAGAAAGTGGGATTCCCCGTGACGAGCTTTTTGTCACCACCAAGCTTTGGAACAGCGATCACGGCTATCATGCCGCAAAACTGGCGTTTGAGCGTTCATTGGCGGCATTGCAAATGGATTATGTTGACCTATACCTGATTCATTGGCCAAATCCTGCTGCGTTTCGCTCCCATTGGCAGGAAAGCAACGCAGAAACCTGGCAGGCTATGGAGGAATTGTACCAAGCTGGAAAAATACGCGCAATTGGCGTCAGTAATTTTATGCCGCACCATCTCGATGCGCTGCTTTGTACCGCCAAGGTAGTACCCGCGGTTAACCAGATACGCCTTTGTCCAGGCAGTGTTCAACCAGAGGTGACCCGCTACTGTAAAGCGCATCAAATTTTATTAGAAGGGTATAGCCCCCTTGGCGGCGGTGCGGTTTTCCAGCAGCCGGAGCTCAAACAAATGGCGGAGAAATATGGAAAAAGCATCTCTCAGCTTTGCCTGCGCTGGCATATTCAAAACGGCTTTATTCCTTTGCCGAAATCCGTTACACCGGAACGTATTTTCGAAAATACCCAACTGTTTGATTTTTCTCTTTCGGATGCGGACATGAACTTTATTACACAGATAGAAAGCGGCTGTGGGGCTGCGCCCGAACCGGACCAAGTGGATTTTTAGACGTTCGGCATATAAAAAGAACTGGCGGAGCGCCGATCTCCTACCAGTTCTTTCTTTTTATATTGGGCGCGGGTTACTCCTGGCTTATTTCTCCACCGAAGGTTATAATGTCCAAGGCAATTTTCCCAGTTCTGGGCCTAATGCTCAAGCAGTGGCGCCCCTGAGAAAGTCCGGATACCCTGTACACCGGGGTGGAGGGAATGCAAGCCTCAGCGGTAAGACAAATTGTTGTATAGAAATATCCGTCAATCAGAATATCCATCTCACCCAAGTCCGGTGATTTTGGGGCGTATAATGAAACCCAGCTGCCGATAAAGTTCCATTTTGCAGAAACGCCGCCCTCCCCGACAAAACCATCCGTACCGGCAAATTTCAAATTGTCAGGCCGCTGCCAATTGCTCATAAGCTGTCCTGCCCCTAACAGCGCCTCAAAGGCGTTATAGCTGAATTCATAGGGGAACACAGGCCCGGTAAGCTGGAATTTTTTGCAGTTCAGAATTGAAAATTCATGTGCAATAAGGGCCAGCGGGCACGCCCGTGAGACCTCTGCCGGACCGCTCCAGAAGCATTTGTCATTGACCTGGATCTTAAGCATGCCGTCCCGGTTTTCAATAAGCAGATGAACCGCCTGAACGTTCTCCACAAAGCGTTCCTGTTTATAAAGAAGCGCCTCTTTCGATTGGCCTCTGCGTTCCAGGCGAACGGTTCCGGACTCATCCAGCATGATCGCATAGCAACCATCGAAACAAGAGACATGCGGCACGGCATCCGAGGAATGAGCATGCGAACCTAAAATACCGTGGTAATCAAAAGCGACTCCCACCGTTCCGGTAAAGGTAAATTCCATATTCAGTGTAAAATCCTTGTAGGCGGCCAGCAGAGGCGAGATGGATTTCCCTGCATGTCCTGAAAAGGTAAACCCATCGCTAAAGGGCTGGGCCCAGGGACGGGAGGCAACCGAGAGTGTGCCGTAGTCCCTGGAATCCTTAGAGGGATACATCACATAAAATTGTCCGTTTTCGACAAAACCATTGATGGTTTGCCCCCAGATGCCATATTTTTCGTCTTCCAAATTCCGGCTATGCCAGAAACCGCCGTCCCAGGCCAAGCTCCATGCTTCCGGGCGATGCGCTTCCTCCAACACAGCACGGAATACCGCCTGATAATTACGGTTTTTAGAAACCGACGTCGCCGGTGCATAGACAATACCATCATGGGTAAAACAGGGGTAAAATTCAACAGGGGCAGGGTAATACTCGGCTCTCTCGTCAGAAAGCAGGATATGCACATCGGACCAGGGGCCCTCCGGAGACGGAGCCGTCATGCAGGCCAACCCCCAACAAAAATGCTGATCTGCATCGCAGAGAATAAAAGCAATCCAGTCATTTTTCCGCTTTAAAACGGTAGAAGCATAGCCGCGGCTGAACACACCCAAACGTCCATACTGCTTCTTATTACTGAAAAATGGGATCTCCAGCGGGTGAAACGGCCCCTCTGGTGACATCGCCCAGGCAAGCCCGGCGCCGGAGTCGGAATCAGAGGCGTTTTTGCTGTGTGCATTTTCCCAGGTATTTCCGCTGCTGCCCCAGTCATAGGCCAGCCAATACCGGTCGCATTCCTCATCATATTGCAGCACGACATCCGGGTGACTTTTAATCAAAGCCTGCTGGCCGTCGATTGTCAGGTAAAAATCCTGCTGAAAACCTGGCCCCAAACAGGCCCAGGACTTGCCTTTATCGCAGGAACGGTATATGATAAAGGTGCTGGGGGGAAGGTCGGGCCCTACGGCATAGCCATAGGGGTAAACGCCAGCATAATAATACCAGTTGTCCGTTTTGGGGTCCCGGAAGAGGGAACCGTTTACCCCCCATTCCCAAGGCGGATTTGAGCGGTGTACCGTATCGCCCAGTTTTTCAAATGTATCAAAGGAGGGGTCGCCCAATGTCGGATGCCGGAGCCAGCTGTTCCGGTTTTGTACCTTTGCATAATCTTTCATCAATACACTTCCCTTCAGGATGGCAGACGTTCCTTGTTGAGCGCCTGCTTATGATGGGGGTATTATAGCATGCTTCGTGGTTGAAAACAATTTAATTTCGGCAATTTTATAAAAGACTCTGCCAGAACACCAAATAATTAACCGGGGAGTTGTTAAAACATGAAACCCAACTTTTTATTCATCAGCGTCGACCAGCAACGTTTTGACTGTGTAGGCTATTCCGGACGCCGGCCGGTTAAAACGCCAAATATCGACAGAATTGCGCATGAAGGCATCTGGTTTGATCAGGCCTATACCCCCATACCCATCTGCTGCCCGGCCAGGCAGTCCCTTGTTTGCGGGCAGCGGGCGGAAAGGTTCGGCGCCCTGTGGAATTATGACCAGGGCATTCCAGTCCGCTCACTGGAAAAGGAGGCCTATTCCTGGGCCCGGGAGCTTCAGCGTTCCGGTTACCATACCGCCTATGTCGGAGCGTGGCATGGGAGCCCGGAATATACACCGCTCGATTTTGGCTATGAGCACTATGTTCCAACCGCAGAGCTCCAGGCTCGAATCGAACAGGAGTATCCCGGTATAGTCTATGAACATGGCTTCTACGGCGATAAGAACCCGGTTCCCCTGGAGGATTCCTGTACCCATAGGAATGCGGAGGAGATTATCCGGTATATAGATGAATTTTCAAAGGAAGAAGTACCTTGGCATGTAAAAATGGATTTTGTTGAACCTCATTTGCCATGCAGGCCTTCCGAACCCTTTGCATCGATGTATAAACCGGAGGATATTGAAAAATGGGCGGCTTTTGATGACCCCTTAACCAATAAACCGTATATCCAGCGGCAGCAGCTATATAACTGGGAGACCCAGAACCTGAGCTGGGAGGCGTGCAGCCGCATGGTAGCGCTTTATTATGGTTATATCTCACAGGTAGACGATGCTGTCGGCCGTGTGCTTTCTTATTTAGAGCAGACCGGGCAGCTGGACCGTACTATTGTGCTTTTCACTGCGGATCATGGCGACATGGCAGGCAACAGGCATATGATCGACAAGCATTATGTTATGTATGACGATGTTGTACGTGTGCCGCTGGCTATTCGTTACCCGGCTGAAATTAAGGCCGGTACGGTAAGCCATGCGCTGGTGACCAATATGCTGGATATTCCGCCGACGATACTGGATTGGTTCGGCATACCAAAGCCGGATTTCTTGCAGGGAGAAAGCCTTCAGCCGCTTTTGGGTGGAGAGGTGCCGGAAAATTGGCGCAAGTACGTCTATAGTACCTATAATGGGCAGCAATTCGGCCTTTATATGCAGCGCATGCTTCGCAGCTATAACTGGAAATATATTTGGAACCCGACCGATATCGACGAGCTCTATAACATGCAGCAAGACCCCAACGAGCTTAATAACCTGGCAGCAGTGGCAGACTCAAAACCACTTTTGGACCGCATGCGCCTGGAATTAGTGCGCTGTATGGAAAAGGAAGGGGACGGCATTTTGAATGGCTGGACACGGAGACAGCTGGAAAAAGGGAATAAGCTTCCCTTTTAGCACTGATTTTCCGGCATTTCCATACACAGCCAGTGCCGCCGGGCATAACCGTTTTTTCACTGTCATAGAATAACTATGGGGTGAGAAGATTGAAAACCACCAAAAATTATTTATCTGCAATTATTGTTCTTGTCATTAGCTGCCTGGCATTTTTGCTATTCTCATTTTTATCCTGCCAGAAACTGGACCGCATGGCAGCAGCAAATGCTGTTCAGAATACCCCGCCGGTTATTGTTCTGGATCCTGGGCATGGGGGAGAGGACGGTGGAGCATCGGCGGCAACCGGCGCCCTTGAAAAGGAGATCAACTTAAATGTGTCCCTTTATCTGCGGGAGATGCTGGAAAAATCCGGTTACAGGGTCGTGATGACGCGGGAAACTGACCGGGCAATAAATGATGAAGGGCTCGATACAATCAGGGAACGCAAGGTCAGTGATATCCACAATCGCATGAAGATCACGAAGGAGCAGGGGAACTGCATCCTGGTCAGCATCCACCAAAACCATTTTTCAGAGAGCCGTTATTATGGAACACAAATTTTTTATTCCACAAATGACTCCACCAGCAAAGAGCTCGCGGAGTCCATACGCGAACAAACGGTTGCGCTGATCCAACCGGAGAACAAGCGTGAGTGTAAGCCGGCGACCAGCTCGATTTATCTGTTATGGCACGCGGATATGCCTGCGGTTTTGGTGGAATGCGGCTTTTTGTCCAACGAGTCTGAGGCCGCCAAGCTGGTCACCACCCAATATCAGCGTCAGATGGCCTTTGTAATCTATAATGGACTGGTGGATTATTTGTCGGATTAAGCTTAAAAAAATCAAAATAATGGATGTGAAAAAGATTGGCTTCTAAAGCAAAAAATATTTATATTTGTTCGGAGTGCGGTTTCGAATCGCCTAAATGGTATGGGAAATGCCCTGGCTGCGGTCAATGGAACACCCTGACTGAAGAAATTCAGGCGGCGCCGAGCAAATTTTCTGCGCCTGTCAGGAATGCTGAGAACAGGGCAAAAGCTGTGGCAATTAATGAAATCAGTACCGACGAAGAAATTCGTTACCACACTGGGTTTTCAGAGCTTGACCGTGTATTGGGCGGTGGGATTGTAAAAGGGTCATTGACGATTATTAGCGGAGACCCCGGTATTGGCAAGTCGACCATTCTGTTACAAATCTGCGAATACTTAGGCCGCAGCCTGAAGATTCTTTATGTATCCGGCGAGGAGTCCGGCCGGCAGATTAAATTGCGCGCCGCACGCTTGGGCGTTCACAGTGAAAACCTGTATATTCTGACAGAAACCGATATTCAAGCTGTAATTGAACATATCCGCACCGAAAAACCCGATATTGTTATGATCGACTCCATTCAAACCATGAATTATACCGAGCTGTCCTCTTCACCAGGCAGCGTTACGCAGGTACGGGAATGCACAAATGCGATTATGCATGTAGCAAAATCCTTTGAAATTCCCGCGATTCTGGTCGGGCATGTCAACAAGGATGGCGCCATTGCAGGGCCTAAGGTGCTGGAACATATTGTCGATGCTGTGCTGTATTTCGAGGGTGACCGTCAAATGACCTACCGCATTTTGCGGGCGGTAAAGAACCGTTTTGGCTCCACCAATGAAATTGGCGTATTTGACATGGGGGAAAACGGCCTTCAACAGGTGGACAACCCCTCCATGGCTATGCTTTCGGGAAGGCCTGTGCATGTCTCAGGTACCTGTGTCACCTGCGTTATGGAGGGAACACGCCCCATTCTTGCCGAGATCCAGGGACTGGCGACGACCAGCGGGTTTGGCAACCCGCGCCGTATGGCAACTGGCTTTGATTATAACCGGATGAATTTACTGCTTGCCGTGCTGGAAAAGAGGGCGGGGTTTTATTTTTCAAACCTGGACACCTATGTAAACGTTGTAGGCGGCTTACGGCTTGATGAACCCGCGGTAGATCTTGCTGTCGCCATGGCGCTGATCTCCAGCTTAAAGGATGTTCCCATTAAGGAAGATGCCCTTGTATTCGGCGAAATCGGTCTGGCAGGAGAGCTGCGCATGACCAGCCATGTCCAGGCGCGTATCAGCGAAGCGCAGCGCCTAGGATTTCGCCGCTGTATTCTACCCGCCAACTGTCTAAAAAAGCGGCCGGTGAGCGACTGTGAAATCGAACTGATCGGCGTCAATACGGTGCGGGAGGCGTTTGAGGCGCTGGCTGAGTCGTAGGAGCGTCAGTGGCCCTGATAAAACGGGCGGCTTCATATTGATCTTTAGGAACTACACGAATGCAGTGGACACAGCCATCTCCAGTATAGTTGGTAATTGCCGAGGGCAACTCCAGCTGGCAATAGCCGTCCTTCTGATAGATGCAGTCCTCATCACATTGAATAATGCTCATTTTCGTTCACCTCAGTGCTTATTTTAGGTCGCCGGCTCATTTTTATGCATACAATTTCCATAATTTTTTTGTTTTTCAATTCATAAAACCTCATCCGCATCAAAGACTAAAAGCCATAGGATGGAGGGAATTAAAATGAAAAATATGTGATGCTAATATTCTTTACATTGATTTTAATTATTGGCATATTCTGTATTGGTAAATTTTCAGAGAGCTCGGTGGTTTCAGTCTCGCTTGTAAAGCCAGAAAGCATCACAGCTGAAAACTCCGTTTCCTGTACAGGAACCATCGAATGGGTCTCTTCCAGGAATATTTACAGCGACTCGCTTGCGGTGGTTAAGCATATTTATGTTGCTGTGGGGGAAGAAGTTCAGCAAGGCCAACTATTGGCCAAGGTAACGCCGATCTCTACCTCTTTATCCACTGATAGCTATGCTGACTATGGAGCCTATGAGAAATTTTTATCCTCCTCCAGTTCTCAAAGCAGTAGTGGAGCTCAAAAGAAGCTGGAGGCAGCAGAAGAGATCCGAGCCCCGGTAAGCGGCAGGCTGGTTGCCGTTTCCTTAAAGGAAGGGGAACATACGGACTTAACCCAGGCTTCGTTTGTCATTGTAGAAAATGAGGACATGCAGGTACGGCTTGCTGTCCCCGAAACACAGATACAGGATGTACAGGTTGGGCAGCGGGCCACAATTACCGGATCCGGCTTTAAAAACACCTATTACGGAACAGTTCAGCGTATTTCCGACCAAGCAAAGCAGAAGACTTCTTCTTCAGGTGTGGATACAATTGTTGAGGTATTGGTCTCGCTTGAAAATCCTGCTGACGAAATTAAACCCGGTTTTACCGCTAAAGCCAAAATTACCACCGCGGAAAAGGAGCATGTCGTTATTTTGCCCTATGAGGCAATTCAGGCCGAGGAAGACGGTACGGAATATGTGCTGACCATCGAAAATAACCGTGCCGTTAAGCATAGCATCACTACTGGAGATGAATTTGAAAACGGCGTGGCTGTTCTTTCAGGCCTGGAGCATGGGGAAGAGGTCATTCATGACCCTACCGGCATAGAGGAAGGAGCCTGGGTAAAAAATTCCTCTGCAGAGGAGGATTCCCATGCTTGATCTGCTTAAGTCGGCCTTTCATAATTTGGGGCGCAAACGTTTTCGCACCCTTTTAACCGTGCTGGGCGTTTCCATCGGGGTTTCATCGGTCATTATTATCGGAAATATCAGCCAATTCGGAACAGAGGCGGTCAGTGCGGAGCTGGACTCACTGGGATTGAATGGGTTATCCGTCAGCGTTTTACCGGAAGCAACCAATGTTCAGCTGGGGGCGGATGATTTGGAGGCGGTTCGCACTTTGCAGGAGATCGAACAGGCCACCCCGGTCATTGTACAAAGCACAGAGGTTTCGACAGCTCGTTTGGCTACGCAGGCCCTTGTTTGGGGTATAGAGCCATCAGCACGTGAAATTGTTTCATTAAAAGTTTTACACGGCCGGATGGTGAACCAGCAAGACATCCGCTCTTATTCGAATGTTTGTTTAGTCGATGAATCATTTGCAAAAAATGCATACGGCAGAAATAATATCATCGGCAAAAAAATACAAATTTCCTGTAATGGTACGCTGGAGGAATTTGAGGTTATCGGCATTATTAAGACGGGCAGCGGGCTTTTACAAAATTTTATGGGGAACTATATTCCTACATTTATTTATGTGCCCTATACAACCTTTCAACGCTCACTTGGACGGGAAAGCTTTGACCAGATTGTTGTCAAGGTAAAAGAAGGTTCCGACTTGGAAGAAGCCGGGAAGCAAATTGTAGCTTCTTTGGAGCAATATAACAGTGTACAGAATGCCTTTGCCGCCAATAATCTGGCAAAGCAGCGCGATGATCTCTCTAATATGCTTGAGATTATCACATTAATTCTTACTGCGGTAGGCGCCATTTCCTTGTTGGTCGCCAGTTTAAGCATTATGACCGTCATGCTGGTGTCTGTTAATGAACGCACAAGAGAGATTGGCATCAAAAAGGCCATTGGCGCCAGCCGTTCGTCCATCATGGTTGAATTTTTGTTCGAAGCCGTTCTAATTTCTCTCATTGGTTGTTTGACCGGTTTACTCCTGGGTTATGCAATCTCAGCCTCCGGGGCTACTTTAATGGAAATTACATTCCCATTAAACAGCAAAACTATTCTGCCCTCAGTGGTGTTCTCACTTGTAACGGGGATTGTTTTTGGTGTTTATCCGGCTTATAAGGCCTCAAAATTGGCGCCGGTTGATGCGCTGCGCATGGAATAAACAAAATAGCAAAAGCTGCCCAAATTTTTTATTGGCGGCTTTTTATTTTTGATTTAAAAATGTTATGGCTCTGAAAAGAAAAGAGGATAGGGGCATTGCTTTTTAAGAAATCTTATGATATACTTAATTATACAAAATGAATATTTTGTATAATTAAGGGAAGGGATCGGAGTTGCTACTACCATGAGAACCTCAATCTAT
The DNA here is from genome assembly GCF_003268275.1 of Hydrogeniiclostridium mannosilyticum. Taxonomy (GTDB): domain Bacteria; phylum Bacillota; class Clostridia; order Oscillospirales; family Acutalibacteraceae; genus Hydrogeniiclostridium; species Hydrogeniiclostridium mannosilyticum. The sequence continues at coordinate 117,802 of NZ_QLYR01000005.1, read as the reverse complement.
GATGAAGCTCCACAAATTCTTAAGGAGTTTCTGGGATATATGGAAACAGTTAAGGGTAAATCCGAGCATACAGTTGAAGAATACTATTTAGACCTGAGAACTTTTTTTCGTTATATCAAACAAAGCGAACATCTGGTTTCTGAACAAACAGAATTTCAGGATATTACAATTAGCGATGTGAACATTGAATTAATTCGAACCATTACACTGACAAAAGTATATGAGTACATGAACTTTTTGCGGACGGATAGGCAAAATAAGGCCGCGTCCCGTTCCCGCAAAGTCTCCAGCTTACGGACTTTTTTTAAGTATCTGACCAATAAGGTCAATAAGCTGGAGGTTAATCCCATTGAAGAACTGGAGACTCCTAAAAATAAGAAGGCGTTGCCGAAATATCTAACCCTGGAACAATCGCTCGAACTATTGTCCAAAGTAGAAGGCCCTACCGCCGAACGAGATTATTGTATTCTTACCCTTTTTCTCAATTGCGGCTTGCGCCTCTCGGAGCTGGTGGGCCTGAATATCAGCGATGTCCATAACAGCAACAAGACCCTTCGCATTGTCGGTAAGGGCAATAAAGAACGGATTGTCTACTTAAACGAGTCCTGTGTATCCGCAATTCAGCGTTATTTGACTGTTCGCCCCAAAGACGGACTTCAAGACAGAAAAGCACTTTTCATCAGCAAACAGAAAAAACGGATCAGCCCGAAAACGGTTCAGTATATTGTAAAAAAATATTTGAATGAAATCGATTTAGGCGGTCAGGGTTATTCTGTACATAAGCTGCGCCACACGGCCGCTACCTTGATGTACCAGCATGGGCATGTGGATATTCGAGTACTTAAGGATATTTTAGGCCATGAGAATCTCGGCACTACCGAAATCTATACCCACTTATCCAGCCAGCAGATGGAGGATGCCGCATTGAAGAATCCTCTCTCTCATGTTAAACAGCGGACAGGGCGAACAAATGTTAAAAAACAGGATTAATTAGCCTTACCGCCTTATTTTGGCGTCTCAAACTTATTTTATGGAAAAATTTTAGAATAATTTGAAAAAATACCAAACCTGTTACCGATTCCTTGACAAGCTCTTTATTTTATGTTACTTTCATTATGAATTTAATACTGGCTTCGGGTATGCGGCCTCTAAGCCGCTGGGAATGGGGTGCAAATCCCCAACAGAGCCACGCTGCTGTAAGAAACTGCTGTTTATGTTCGTCCTCTTTTTAATTTCATTAGAAAGAGCACGGCCACTGGGGGTTCCTGGGAAGGCAAAAAACAGCTATTACGGTTTCAAAGTCAGAAGACCGGCCCGAAGACGTTCGAATGACATCTTCTTCGGGATTTAAGAAGGTTCGAAAGGCTTCTGTTATGGAATAACAGTGGTTATTCGCACCCCCGTATTATGGCAACATAATACGGTTTTTTGTTGCCTGATGCCAGTAAAATCAAAGGAGATTAATGGATATGATGAAAAAATTTATGGCAACCTTAACGGCTGTGGCCATGCTGCTCTCTCTTGCAGCTTGCTCGCCTGGTGATGACTCTTCCTCTGCTTCCTCCCCCTCCTCCACTACCACAGAAGCCTCCTCGGGAGCATCCACGGCTGCTCAGCTGCCGACTAAGGATCGAGCTGGCAACGATATTATTGTTCCTGAAAAGGTAAATACTGTTGTTTCCCTTGCTCCTTCTGTCACACAATTACTCTCAGATCTTGGTGTGGCCGATAAGATTGTCGGCATCGACACCCAGTCGCCCATGTACAGCAATCAGCTGAAGGAAGGACTGCCGCAGTTTGATATGATGAATATTGATGCCGAAGCCTTAATTGCTTTGAAGCCGGATATTGTCTTTGTTTCTGGCATCAGCTATGTCGGTGGGACAGACCCGCTCAAAAGCGTTCGTGATGCTGGCATCTGTGTAGTGGATATCCCCTCCAGCACCAGCCTCGAAGGGGTTCAGCTGGATAATCAATTTATTGGCGACTGTGTTGGTAAATCGGAGGAAGTCCGCAAGATTAACGCGGATATGCAGACAACCATTGATGAGATCTCTGAAATTGGTAAGACCATTACCAACAAGAAAACCGTTTTATTTGAAATTGCTCCTTCGCCGAGTATTTACAGCTTCGGCAAGGGTACTTTCCTGCATGAGATGTTGGAGGTCATTGGCGCAGAAAACGTTTTAGCTGACCAAGAAAGCTGGGTTGCAGTGTCTGAGGAATCTGCCATTGCTGCAAATCCGGATGTAATTTTGACTAATGTCAATTATACTGCGGACCCGGTCGGTGAAGCCAAGGCTGCAGAGGGTTGGAGCGAAGTCAACGCAGTAAAGAACGATCAAATCTTCCAGATTGATAATGCGGCAAGCTCTCTTCCGAACCACCATGTAGTGGACGCATTAATTCAAATGGCTGTTGCCGTATATCCGGAAGAATACGCAGCTTATGCAAAATGAAAACAGTTTATAAGATTGTTTTTACAATGATTTTATCCATCGCTGCGCTTACAGCGGCGATTGGTGTCGGCAGTATCGTTATTTCTCCGTCAGTTATTCTGCAAATCCTGGGCAACAAGCTTTTGGGCCTGCCCCTATCGCCGGAAATTGACGGCATTCTTGTGTCGATTCTTTGGAATGTACGCCTACCTCGTGCTTTATTTGCCTTTTTTGTAGGTGCAGCGCTGGCTGTCAGCGGAACAGTAATGCAATCCGTACTGAAAAATCCACTCGCGTCCTCCTATACGTTAGGTGTTTCCTCCGGTGCCTCGTTGGGGGCAGCTTTCATTATTTTATTCGGCATCTCCATTCCTGCACTCGGCCTGTTCTCCCTTCCTCTGGCTGGAACTGTCTTTGGACTGCTGACCGTATTTCTTGCCATGGCATTCGCCTCCCGTCTGGACCGGCATATGGAAAATCAAACGGTTATTTTGGTAGGTATGGTGTTGTCGTTGTTTGTCAATGCCATCCTGACCCTGCTGACCTATATTTATCGAGAACACATGCAGCAATTGATTGTCTGGCAAATGGGCAGCTTTTCTGGCAGTGACTGGTCTCAGCTCGGTGTAGCCGTTCCGGTTATGATCTTGGCAATCCTAGTTTTAATGGCCTTTTCCAGGGAAATGGATATCCTCACCTTTGGAGAAGAGCAGGCGTTGACCATGGGTGTCAATTTAAAACAAACCAAATGGATTTTAATTGGCCTGTCTGCAGTTTTGACCGGTGCTTCGGTGGCCTTCGCAGGTGTTATTGGTTTCATTGATCTAATTGCCCCTCATGTGGTACGGCGTTTCTTCGGTTCCGCCCACCGGCTCGTAATTCCAATGTCGGCACTGTTCGGCGGTTCCTTTATGGCGCTTGCCGATCTGATTGCCCGTACAATTGCCGCTCCTTCGGAGTTGCCTGTGGGTGCGGTCACCGCTCTGGTTGGTGCACCGTTCTTTGCTTATGTTTACTTCAAGAAAAAAAGAAAAAAGGCTGCGGAAGGATAAAAAATACAACACAGAAAGGAGAATGCAGTATTGTTGGAGATTTCTCAGCTATCTGTGGGTTATGATGGCAATGAAGTGCTGCATGATGTGTCCTTTTCTGTTCCTGATGGGCATAATCTCTGTATTTTAGGCCCTAATGGCTGCGGAAAAACTACGCTTTTAAAGGCAATTGTTGGTATTTTGCCCTCTCAGGGGGAGATTCGGCTTGATGGTCAAGACATCCGCCAGATGAAGCGCCGGGACATTGCTGCCCGCATCGCAGTAATGAGCCAGATTTCCGGGATTTATTTTTCCTATTCGGTTTGGGAAACAGTTATGCTTGGGCGCTATCAGCAGATGAAACGCGGCCTTTTAACCACACCGTCCGCCGCCGACAAGGAATACGTCGAGCACTGCTTAGAGGCAACCGGACTCATTGACTTGCGGAACCGCCAGATTGATACGCTTTCGGGAGGCCAACTGCAACGGGTTTTCCTTGCAAGGACATTGGCACAGCAGCCTCAGATTATTCTGCTTGATGAGCCAACCAACCACCTGGATTTAAAGCATCAGGTAGAGCTGATTGATTATCTGCGCAACTGGTCCAGTGAGGACGGGCATACGGTAATTGGCGTTCTCCATGACCTCAATTTGGCGCTTCGCCTCTCAAACGACTTGCTTTTTTTACGCGGCGGCCTAGTAGTGGGAAGCGGCAGTGCTCAAGAATTTCTTTCCGCTGCCTTTCTGGAAAAAGTCTATGATATGGATGTCGCTGGTTTTATGAAAACATCTTTGCAACAATGGGAGGAAATCAAACCATGAATGAAAAAATATACCGAAGCCCCTATGAGGCCTATCCTTTTTTGGCAGACCCTTCAGAGGATTTCCGCTGTGATTTTGAGATCTTAACTGATCGGATCTCCAGTGAAACGGGCCTGTTGCGTTCGATAATCCGGGACGAAATACTTCGTTCAGAGCTCTTAAAGGTGGATGAATTGATCTATCACGCAAATCCTACCCTGCGCACGCATATGACTGTTACAGCGGACGAAGTCCAGTGGCTGAAAGACTGTGTAGACCGGCTTAAGTTGGAAACGCAAGGACGCTGCAAATTGTTTGTGTTACCGCAGGGCTCCACGGCCGGTTGCATCGCACATGTACTGCGTACGGACGGCAAGGTGCTGGTACGGATGCTATACCGCTATGCGCAGTCCGGAAACCCGGTTGAGCCATTGCTGTTTGACTTTGCAAACCTGCTATCGGGTTACTTTTTTGTTCTTGCCCTGTATCTCAACGAGCGGGATGGCATAGATGAAATTCCTTTCATCAGCCGAAACTATCGTTAATTTTATATTTCAGATATGCCAGAAAAAAGGCGTATGGTTCTGTTTGATGAAACCATACGCCTTTTCGTATATTTGGAGCCAACTTCTTAAAAAACAAGGAAAACCACTACTCTGATAAACAGCTACATTTTTGTAGGTTAGTGGATTTGATACAGCTGGTTACTGTTTGCCGGCAGCGTTAATTTTAAACAACCACTGGCAATAGGGTACACCGCCTGGGTAAATAAATCTGTGCAGGAGATTTTTCCATTGAACAAAGCAGAGGTCAAACGGACCGTTTTTTCCACACTGGATCGATTTTGTAGAACCAGGGCTATCTTTCCCCCATTTTCATCCGTGAGAATGTCCGCTCTGATTTCCGGCTGGTCAGCCTCTATCACCTTTTGTACGCCAGATTGAGCAAGCAGATCCGCTAGAAAATCCCTGATTTCCGCTTGATGCTTCAGGTGATAGCTGGCGCCGATCAGCGTGCCAAGCCATATGGCGCGGCCTGCCCCATACCAGTTATCGACAATAGCAGCAGCTCCGTTGACAAAATGGCCGAGTACCTGATCCTCAATCGCGTTTAATTCCTCACAGAAATAGTAACCAGGCAGCGTACCGCCGGTTTCCGTCTCAAGGTCAATGGAAATCATTTGCTCGCCGGCAGCAGCACTCCAAGCGGTATCGTAGGCATTTTTAAAGGAAGAGGCCGTATAAACCGTTCCCTCTGTTGCACCGAAGACTTCATCAAAGCCAAATCCGGGAACCGATGGTACATGCCGCACGAGATCCCCGTTCACCGAGCCAAATAAGGCTTCTGAAATCAGCATGCCGCCCTCGGCCACCCACTGCTTTAAAAGCAGTGCTGTTTTTTCCTCAATATAATATGGAAACGGCAGCAAAACTACCTGGTATTGTTTCATGGCCTCCATTGTCATCATGCCCGGCTCCACAACATCGACATTATACCCGGCATCATATGCCGCATGGAACAAACCCATGACGGAATTTACATAGAGGTCTACTTTGTCGGATGCGCACCAGTTAAAAATCTGATTTTTAAAGCCATTTACAACGGCGATCCGTGCGGGGACCGGCTTAGCTGGATTCAAAAGTACTGCGTTTTCCTGAAGGACACGGCATATTTTCCGGGCGCTTTCCAGCCAAGGGGTTTGCTGTCCGCCAATAGTGGTCAGCCCCCAGGCCGGCGCTTCACGCCCCAATGTTTCCGCACGATATTGCCAATAGAGGAACCCCTTCAGCCCCTGAGCGTACGCAGCCAAGATATAGCTTTTCATCTCTTCAAATGATGGAAAATTTGGCCGGCCGAAAGTATCCCCGCCAATAGCATGAATCTCAGCGCTCCAAGCATTTTTCCCCGCAGCGCAGCAGCGCGACATTGCCGCCGGAAACGGGTCATTACGAGCGCTGTTTCCAAACAAATCCACATATTGTGCCAATTCAAAATCATTGTTGCACGCATTGACGGCATTTAGGAAAATGGGAACTGTATGAACCATCACCGGATGCAACGTATCCACACTTTTAGCTGCTTGGGCACGCATTTTCAGCTCGTTATTCAGCACCTGAGAAAAGAAAACGCGCCAATCAATCATGTCCGCAAATACCGCTCCACTTCGCGGAAGTTCAACCTGCTCAAAATCCTGATAATTTCTCCCCCAATGCCTGTTCAGGGCGGTAATATCGCCGTATTTCCGCCGCAGCCAGTTTTTGAATTTTCCGGCACACCGGTCGCAGTAGCAAACCATGTCTGCCTGAATAGGCTCCCGGTAAATTCCGCAAGTTAATTCAGGCTCATTCCACAAATCCCATACATATAGCGCGGGGTGGTTCTTAAAATGCTCAACCGTTTTAACCAGAAAGCTTTTGCGCGCCTCAATTCCCGCTTCGTGGTGGTAACAGGGGCCAGGCGCGCCGCCAATTTGCCGGTAAGCGGTAGCCTGAGGCTGAACGGCCCGGCCATCTGCCGTAATCATGAGACTTTCCGGATATTTTTGGTAGAACCAGGCCGGTGCTACATCAAAAATAGTATTAATAACCACCTTTAATTTGTTTTCCTGGGCTAAATCCATCAGCACATCCAGATCGCTGAAATCATAGGCCTCTTCAGACGGGTTATTCCAGCGCCACTGCGCCCAGATTTTAATGGTATTAAACCCTTGCGCAGCAAAGTTTTTCAGGTCTCTTTCCCAGTCCGTCCGGTCCGGGGTCGGCGCCCGGTAATACTGTGCGCCAAAGGGAATGAAATTTTCCATGCCCTTTTCCTCCTTTTTAGTTCGTTCAAACAACGAATTGATATGAAACGTCTCCAATAGAGTCCTCTTCAGTAATACTCAATAAAACACGCCACAAACCATAGGCTTTCCAACCGGTTTCTTCCACAGAGGGGTCTGACATCTGCAGCTTTTCCCAAGTTACAGATAACTTTTGCGGGTCAAACTGAAGGCACATGGAAGCTTGTGGAAGCCCTAGCCGTACGCTCCCCTCCGTTAACTGCTCCGGCTCGGCAATGGTTATCAGCGGCAGCTGCAAGTTATGCCGCCGGCCCTCAAGTTCGTAATGCTCTGTTACCGTCAGCATAGGCTCCCATTTTTTCAATAAAAACGTACGCCGCCAAACGGCTAGCTGTGCAACGGAAGGATAAGCTGCGGCAATATCCAGGCTGAACTGGATTTGGCCGTCGTCCTCCTGGAAGCAGACTTGGCGGGCACGGTATTCCATACCCGCCTGCTGCGGAATCCTATCAATCACCGGGCAGCAATGGTAAGCGGAGCTGTTATTGAACATCTCATAACGCTTGGCACTGAAGGTCTTTGCACAGTACGTTGCGGAGCCAATATCGACAATCACCGGGGAGCCGTCCCGGTAGAGCAAAAATGTACCAATATCATTATGATTATGGCTTTCCTCATTATAACCGCCCTTAGCCGCCAAAATCAGAGACGCGGGCGCGTCCTGCGCCGTACAGGCCACTACTACCTCTTTATCTGGGAACCAGGCCGTGCGGCGTATGGGTGGAGAAGCTTCGCTATATGCGGAAAGCAGCTGCGCATCGAACAGCGTTTTTAAGCGCCTAAACGAGAAAACCGGGCGGTTAATCAAATTTACAAATTCATTTTGAAAGAAGGAAGTTTTTTCAGCCTGCTGAAATAACCACAGGCCAAACTGCTGAAACTCCGGATCCCCGCATCTTGTTCCCCAGCGGAAGATCAGGTCGGCGTTCTCCTTTCCAATTACAGGCGGGGCATCGGAGAAATTCACGTAATAATCGCCGCCCAAATAAACCTTATAATAATAAGCGCCCATCTTCTTTATTTTTTCTTCCTGAAAAAAGTTCAGGCAGCCGCCTGACGCGTGATGCAGCAGCTCAAGGGCGTCAAACAAAGCGCCGCCAGCGGCATTCCAATAAGAGGGCCCCTCCTCACAGCAGCCGTCCTCGCCATAGGTGTCCATAAAACGATCCAGGCTGAGCAGCGCACGCTGAACAGCTTTTCTGCGGCGCAGCATATCCGGTTCCAGGATAAAAACCGTTGCCAGGCAATTGGAATGGATCCATGGATTCCAGTTGTTTACAATCCCATCTTTGTTGGTTATTTGCATCCAGTGAAAATCATATGCATATAGGTAAGGGTCCAGAATACGATGCTTGACTTCTGTCTCGATCCGCCTGCAAACCGCTTGGCTCTGGCGGTCCAAGGGCCCTTTCAGGAAGTAATAGACCCACGCGAGCAGCGCTGCTGTTTCAGCTGCGAATAGATCAATATAGGGAAGCTTCTCCGGGATAGAGAGCGCATCCAACCATTCCTTTTCCTGAACATTATTATGGGCGGGTACTACCCAGGAACTCTCCTCGCAAATAGCCCAAACACCGTTGATAATATCGTCAATAAAGCGGCCTTTATTTTCAATAATTTCTCCCTTCAAAAGGGCAAACAGAGCATTTCTGCGCCGGAAATAATGATCCTCAAAACGAGAGCGGTCTCCATTGCGGACAAATTCCATATACAGGGTTGCGGGCAACTCCTCCCAGTGGTGGCCCAAGCAATATTCAGCTTGTTGAACCGCAATTTTTGAAAATTCATTTCCAATGACATTGGGCAAGGGCTGTTCGTCCGGGCGCACAAACGGGTGAAACGTTTCTTTTGCAAGGATAGTGCACTTTTCCAGTGGATTTTTTGCCAAAAATTCTGCAAACATAGCCTCACTCCTCCCAACCTTATCATGATGATAGCATTCGCCCACCGCTTTGTCAAACAGATTTTTATCCGGCTAAAAAATTGATTTTCCACTTGCTTTTTTTCGGGTGATTTGATACTATTGCGCTAGTAAATAGTTCAATAGAACAGGGAGAGGATTTATTGATGAAAACCGCGGAGATTAAGCAGTGGAATTTACAAAATGAGACGGGAAAACTGGCGCAAAATATTGTTCGCAATTGGCTGCTGGGCATTCGCGAAAGCAACCCCGCCATTTTAGATATGTTCCGAGACCGTGAACTGAAGCCCTATCGTGATTTACTGCCGTGGTCCGGTGAATTTGCGGGTAAATATCTGACAAGCGCATACTACGTCTACCAGCTTACCGGCGATTCCGGCCTATATCAGTATGTGCAGGGCTTTATTGCAGAGCTGCTGAGCTATTTGGACGACGGTTACCTGGGGTGCTTTCAAAAGGACTGCCGGCTGACGGGTTCCTATTCCGGCTCGCCCGGTGAAACCGGACAGACCTGGGATGCCTGGGCGCATTACCACATCATGTACGGGCTGTGCCTTTGGTATGATGAGACACATCAGGCTTGTTATTTTCAGGCGGTTCTTGAAATTGCGGAGCGCTTTATCAGGACGTTTTACCGGGAGGACGGCAGAACCTTATCCTCTATGGGTGTCATTTATGCTGAAATGAACATGGCCCCGCTCCATATTTTTGCACTGCTGTACCAGCGGACGCACGAACAGAAATATCTGGATTTTGCGCTGAAAATTACGAATGATCTGACGATTCCCGGCGCCGGCGACTATATTCGCTGTGCGCAGGAGGGACTGGAATATTACCAGGGACCAAAGCCGCGCTGGGAGAGCCTTCATATCATCATGGGTATTGCCGCCCTATATGAGTGTACGGGGGACCGGATATATCTCGATGCCGCCCGCCAAATCCTCTATAGCATTTTAAAAACAGATGTTCATAATACCGGTGCGTTTTCTACCGAGGAAGGGGCCTTGGGTACCCCATTTAAGAACGGAAATATTGAGGTTTGCTGTGTCATCGCCTTCAATGCCTTTGCTGCACAGCTTCTACCATTACTAAAAGATCCCTTCATTGCCGATTTTCTGGAAATCTCTCTCTACAACGCGGTTATGGGCTCATTTTCCCCCACCGGCCGCTGGTCCACTTATAACACCCCAATGGATGGCACAAAATGCGCAAACTACCACTCCATCGGCTTCCAGTGCCGTCCCGGTTCTCCGGAGCTGAACTGCTGCTCCGTCAACGCGCCGAGAGGTGTGGGTATGCTCTCACAATGGGCCTTTATGGAAGAGATGGACAGCCTTTATATTAACTACTACGAAGCCTGCACGGTTCTGCTGAAAAGCGGTCTGCGTATTCAAATTACCGGTGATTACCCAGCTGATAATACGATACACATTCATTTTTCCGGCGCCATGCCGAAAAATGTGCTGCTGCGCATCCCTTCCTGGTCAGAGAAAACCACTCTGGATTACCATGGCCGCACAGATTCACCGGAAAAGGGCGGGTACTACTTGCTGACGGATTTAAAGGAGGGGGATGATTTGTTTTTAACACTTGATTTTACTGCGCATTATTTAGCTGGACAGGAGGATTTCGCCGGTAAAACAAGCATCTATAAAGGGCCTATCCTATATGGTCTTGATCAGTCCTTAAACCCGCGCGTTGACTTTGAAAATCCGCCGACGCTTTCAAACGCATCGATTGATGCTGCTAAACCGATACGTCAAGCTGACGGCAGCATCCGCCTAAACATAGATAACGGGGTTGTCTTGAATGATTTTTACCATTTAGGCGCCTCAGGTTGCTTCTATAAGACCTGGCTTCCGGTAAAAAAATAAGATTCTTCCAGCCGTAAAATAAGATAAAATCCCCATTCAATCAGGAACCCGCATGTGATTCCGTGATTAAATGGGGATTTTCTATTGGTTCTTAAGCAAGTTCAATTTTCAGATGTACCTTTTTCCCTTTTTTTGCCATGATATAGCCCTTTTCAAAAGCGGACTCCAGAATTTCATCCTGAGGCGAATTTAATTTAATATCATCGACCGCAATGCCGCCCTGTTCAATCAAGCGCCTGCCCTCTGACTTGCTCGGAATAAGCTTGGCTGCAAGGAAAACATCTAGCGCCAATGCTTTACCGTCAGCAAATAAAGCCCGGTCAACAGCGGCGGTTGGTACATTTTCAGAATTACCGCCCGATCCAAAGAGCGACCTTGCTGCCTCCTGTGCTTTAACAGCTGCCGGCTCTCCATGAATCAGCTTTGTCACTTCAAAAGCTAGGACCTCCTTAGCTTTATTAAGCTCGCCCCCCTCAAGCTGTGCATATTCATTGATAACATCTACAGGCAGGAAGGTCAATATTTTCATGCAGCGAATAACATCGGCATCATCCACATTACGCCAGTACTGGTAAAATTCAAACGGCGAGGTCTTCTCTGGGTCCAGCCATACGGCGCCTTTCTCCGTTTTGCCCATCTTTTTACCTTCACTGGTGGTCAGCAGCGTAAAGGTCATGCCGTACACGTCCTTGCCCTCTTTTTTACGCACCAGCTCTACGCCGCCAATAATATTGCTCCACTGGTCGTCTCCACCCATTTCCAGTACACAGCTATGGCGGCGGTTCAGCTCCAGAAAATCGTAGCTCTGCATAAGCATGTAATTAAGCTCAAAGAACGACAGCCCTCTTTCCAGGCGCTGCTTATAGCACTCGAAGGAAAGCATTCTGTTTACAGAGAAATGAACGCCCACCTCCCGCAGAAAATCAATATAATTCAAGTCCAGCAGCCAGTCCCCATTATTTGCCATCAAGGCTTTTCCATCGCTGAAATCAATTAAGCGGGACATTTGCTTTTGGAAGCATTCAATATTATGCTGAATCTCTTCCTTGGACATCATCCGGCGCATATCCGATTTTCCGGAGGGGTCGCCGATCATACCCGTGCCACCGCCAAACAGGGCTATTGGCGTATGCCCGGCCCGCTGCATATGGGCCATCACCATAATTTGTACAAAATGGCCTACATGCAGGCTATCCGCCGTAGGGTCAAAACCTACATAAAAAGTGATTTTTTCATTGTTGAGCAAATCCCTGATTTTTTCCTCGTTGGTCATTTGGGCAATCAAGCCTCTTGATTGCAGTTCATCGAAAACGCCCATTTTAAAACCTCCATTTTCGCAATAAATGCGTGAGTTTATTCAGGGGGACAAAAAAACGCCCCCTGTTTGTGAAACAGAGGGCGGAATAACCGCGGTACCACCTCAATTTACCACAGCCTCACAGCTATGGCCTCACGGGTACAACTAACGATACCCTAACACAATAACGGGTGTACCCGGCGGCACCTACTACCATTTCAACGCCGCAGCTCCGAGATGTATTTCCACAGCTGCTCAAATCTGTTCGCACCAGCCACAGACTCTCTTGCTTGACCAGTTCTGTGTACTTCTTCCCTTCAAGGCTATTACTTGTTATTATAACCCAAAAGATCTATTTGTCAAGACCCTATCCGTTGCAAAAGCATTTCTTCCGCATTTTTCAGCATGAGTTCGCTGACGGTTTCCCCGCCCATAATTCGTGCCAGCTCCTGTACGCGCTCATTAAAATCCAGCGGCTGCACATTTGTAAAAGTTCTTCCCTTTTGCACCTGCTTACGAATAAAGAAATGCCCGTCTGCATATGCGGCAATCTGTGCGGAATGCGTGACGCAAATAACCTGACGCGTACTGGAAACCTCTTTCAGCTTCTCCCCTACCTTTTGTGCGGCACTGCCGCTGATTCCCGTGTCGATCTCATCAAAAATCAGCGTGCCAATGGCGTCGCTGCCGGCCAGTACGGTTTTAATGGCCAGCATAATACGGGACAGCTCGCCTCCAGAGGCTATTTTGGAAAGCGGTTTCTCAGGCTCGCCGGGGTTGGTCGATATCAAAAATTGAATTTTATCCTGCCCTAAAGGTGAAAAATCCGTGGTAAGCTGCTCAACAGAAAAGGTGACATTGGGCATGTCTAAAAAACGCAGCTCCTCTTTTACCCGCGTGGAAAAATCCTTTCCCACCTTTCGGCGCTCAGCAGAGAGCTTGTCCGCCAACTCACGAACAACACGGCTCGACTGCTCCAGCTCCTTCTTGATTTGAAGTGCCCGTTCCCCAGAAAATTCAATGGCCTGCAGCTCTTCCTGACACTGCTGTAAATAGGCCAGCATATTTTCTTCACTGCCGCCATATTTTAAGCCCAACCGGTATAGCTGATCCAGGCGCTCCTCTATTTGCTCCAATTCCTGCGGGTCATATTCCATCCTTCCCTCCAGCCCCCGCAGTGTATCGGCACAGTCCTCCAGCTCGTATTCAATGTTGTGAAGCTGCTCCGAAAGGGCAAGGATTTCAGAAAAATATCTTCCGGCAGTGTCCGCCTCTGAAGCAGCGGACTGTACGGCAGAGAGCGCGCCGATTTGATCCTCGTCGCCGTCCAAAAGGACACGAATAGCAGAGAGCGCGGCAGCAATTTTTTCACTGTTTGAATAAACCACCTTTTTTTCTGCCAGCTCTTCCTGCTCGCCCGCTTTCAGTCCGGCTTCTTCAAGCTCATTGATCTGATAATTCAGCAGATCTACCTGGCGTGCTTTTTGTGCCTCGTCCGTCTGCAGGGAGCCCAGCTCCTTTTGCAGGCGGCACATCTCCTGATAAGCGGCAGCATACTCCTGCAAAAGCGCCTTGGTGTTGCCAAGGCGGTCGATGTAATGAATATGGTATTCCGATGAGAGCAGGCCGTAGCTTTCATGCTGCCCATGAATATTTACAAGCCCGGCGGCAAGCTCACGCAAAACCGCCAGGGTAGCCGGCCGGCCATTTACCCTGCAGGAGTTTTTTCCTTCCTGTGAAACTTCACGCTGGAGCAGGACGGCATCCTCCTCTGCGCTATAGCCCAACGCCTCCAGCTTCTTCAACACCCGTGTGTTTAATCCGGAAAACGCCGCACAGACAAAAGAAGAACGAGCCCCTGTGCGGATTAAATCCCGGGACATTCGTTCCCCCATAACGGCATTGATGGAATCGAGCAAAATAGATTTACCTGCGCCTGTTTCGCCCGTGAGTACGTTCAGGCCGGGTACAAAATGAATCTCTGCTTTTTCAATAACGGCAACGTTTTCAATATAAAGCTCCGACAGCATAGCATCACCCGATTATCCTATTAAATTCGGCCGTAAGCCGTTCTGCGCATTCGTCGCTTTCGGTAATAACCAGAACCGTATCATCCCCGGCTAAAGTACCGACGACACCGTTCCAATGCATGGAATCCATCGCGGCACAAACAGCCTGGGCCATTCCTGTCAACGTTTTGATGACAACCAAATTGCAAGCACGGGCCGCAGAAGTCCCGTTATCCGTCATCAGAGAATAAAATTTTGAGGAGGTATCCTTTGACATTTCCTTTCCGGAATAGTACTTATACTGCCCGTTCGTAGTCAATGTTTTCACAAGCCGAAGCTCTTTAATGTCTCTGGAGACCGTCGCTTGTGTGACGTCAAAGCCGCTCTCCTTCAGACGGCGCAGCAATTCCTCTTGAGTATCAATTTCATAAAGCCGGATCAATTCCAAAATTTTGGCATGGCGTCGTTTTTTCATTTAAGCTCTCCTTTCCGCCAGTTTATTATTGACAATTTCATAGAAATTGGTGTTTTTCAGCTTAATTATTTTTGCTGTCTGTGGGGCCTTTTCAAAATGGATATAGCTGTTAAAATCCTTTAAAGAGATCGATATTTCACCGTCGATCGTTAAGAATGCCTCCGATTCATTTCCTGAAGAATTTACCCGGACCTTCAGCTTGGAAGCCTCTCCAAAAACCACAGTCCTAGTCATTAAGGAATGGGGACAGATCGGAGACAGGAGGATGCATTTCATGCTGGGATCGATAACCGGCCCCCCTGCGGACAGGGAGTAAGCCGTAGAGCCTGTCGGCGTAGAAAGGATAAGGCCATCCGCGCGGTAATCGCAGACGATGGTCTCGTTGAAAAGAACCTCTAAGTCCAGGATTCTGGAAAGCGCTCCACGGGCAATGACTGCATCATTGAGCGCATAGTATTGCCGCTGAAGCCCGTCACAGTCCAATTCAGCCTTCAAAACCATTCGTTCATCGAGGATAAATTTACCCTCAATCAAATTTTTCAGCCGGTCCAGTTCATCGGTTTCCAGGCCGGCGACAAAGCCCAAGCGTCCAACATTGATGCCGAGTACCGGACGGTCAAACTGCATCGCCTCTTTTGCCGCACGGATAATGGTGCCATCTCCTCCAACCGCAATGACAACATCGCATGCTGTTAAAAGTGCCGCAGAGGATTCATGGTAAAGCGCCAGATCCCCAAATAAAGGGCGGTCCTTTCCCAACATCAATGGCTGTGCCCCCAGAGCCAGCAGCTTTTTTAAAATGCGCGTGGTATGAAAGGCGGCGTCCGTTTTGGTCAGATTTGGCAGAACTGCTATTTTCAACAAGAATCACCACCGTTTTAAGCATTTAAGGATCGATGCGCCGCGGCTACTACTTCGGCAGCCTCTATCGAGGCCAGCGCCGGAGCTGTACAAGGCTCCTTTTGTTTTCTCATGTAGAGAAGGTATTCAATATTTCCTTCAGGACCTTTCACTGGGGAATAAGTCAAACCCAGCAAGGTGAAGCCGACGGACTCCGCAAAGGCCAGAATATGCTCTATAACCTCCAGGTGTATCGCGGGATCCCGCACTACCCCCTTTTTACCAACCTTTTCCCTGCCGGCCTCAAACTGCGGCTTAATCAGGCAGACGGCTTCACCGCCTGTTTTCAAAAAGCTCCAGGCAACGGGTAAAACCAATCGAAGCGAAATAAAGGCAACGTCCACACTGAAAAAGTCGACATCCTCCGGCACCTGCTCACGCGTAAGGTAACGAATATTGGTCCGCTCCAAATTCACCACACGCTGGTCCGTGCGTAGCTTCCAGGCGAGCTGCCCGTAACCGACATCAACCGCATACACCCTTGCCGCTCCATTTTTCAGCATACAGTCGGTAAAGCCACCGGTTGATGCACCAATATCCATAGCCGTCCGCCCGTTTAGATCTATTGGGAAGGATTGGAGCGCTTTTTCGAGCTTCAACCCGCCGCGGCTGACATAGGCCAGCGTTTCTCCGCGAACCTCAACAGCGGCATCCTCGGGGAACGAGGTGCCAGGCTTATCACATTTCTGGCGGTCGACATAGACCTTCCCCTCCATAATCACAATCTTTGCCTGTTCGCGGCTGGGAACGAGGCCCCGCTCTACCAGTAGACAATCCAATCGTTTTTTTACTGCCACTTCCCGCACTCCGATTCAATCAAATTTTCCATGCCCGCCGGATCCAACGCCAGCTCCCGCAGGGACTCCTCCATCGATGCATGCTTTACAAACCCGCATATGCCGCGCAGATAACAACAGGGAACATGCGGGCCCTTCTGAAGCGCTGTAATAAAATGCTCACCCACGCCCCCCTGTTCGACGCCTTCTTCAAAAAAGAACAGCTTCTCTGCCCGTGCAGCAAGGGCTAGTGCTTCTTCCGGAATGGGTTTAATGCGGTTTAATTTTATAATACTGACCGCCAGCCCCTTCTCACGCAAAGAAAACAACGCTTGGCAGGCATATGAAAACAGCCTGCCATAAGTCACGATTGTAATCGCTGCATTGGGTAAACCGTAAACATCATAGGGGCGGCCGCTACAGGTAAAATCAAAAGGTTTAAAAAGCTGGCTCCCCCTTGGGTAACGGACCGCCACAATCCCCTCACTGGCGTCAACTGCCAAGGCCAAATCCGCTGAGAGCTCCTCGTAATAGGAGGGTGCGTAAATAGTTGTATTCGGGATGGTATTTAAAAAGGCAACATCAAATACCCCCTGATGCGTCTCGCCGTCGCTCCCGACAACTCCTCCTCGGTCGATCGCCAGGACCATATGGGCATTTTGCAGGGCTGCATCATGAATAAGCTGGTCATAGCTCCTCTGCAAAAAGGTAGAATAAATTGCACACACAGGGATAAGCCCGCTCACGGCCAATCCGCTCGCAAAGGTCACCGCATGTTCCTCAGCAATCCCTACATCAAAAAAGCGATCCGGGTAATGAATAGCGAAATCCGACAAACTTGTTCCAAGCTGCATGGCGGCGGTTATCGCACAAACACGGCGGTCCTTCGCTGCTATGCTACAGAGTGTAGAACCGAAAACCGTAGAAAAATTAGTTTCCTGAAGGGAAGTACTGCCGGTCTTTATGTCAAAGCTAGATATGCCATGAAACCTTCCCGGATTTTCCTCCGCAAAATGATAGCCCTTTCCCTTTGAGGTGACAAGATGGATTAAAACCGGGCGGTCGATATCCTTGGCGTTTGTGAATACGTCCAGCAAATTTTCCAAATCGTGCCCATCAAAGGGGCCAAAATATAAAAAACCCAAATCCTCAAAAATCGTATTATTGTAAATCATATGTTTAAAGGCACTCTTGGCCTTAGAAGCACCGCGGTACAGGTGCTCGCCTACAGCGGGGATTTTCCTTAAAACAGACTCCACGTCCCCTTTTACCTTGCGGTAAGCCGGATTTGTCCGGATTGTTGCCAGATAACGGGCGATAGACCCCACATTTCTGGAAATCGACATCGTATTGTCATTCAAAACAACAATGAGCTTTCCCCTAAAGCGCCCGGCATTATTCAGGCCCTCATAGGCCAGCCCCCCGGTCAAAGCGCCGTCGCCAATGACAGCAACCACATTACCGGCCTCACCCTTCAGCTTTTTAGCCTGGGCAATGCCCAGAGCAGCCGAAATAGAAGTGCTTGCATGACCGGCATTAAAGGCATCGTAGGGGCTCTCCTCCCGATTCGGATAGCCACACAGGCCTCCTTTTTTGCGTATGGTTGCCAGGCGGTCTTGACGCCCGGTTAAAATTTTATGCGTATAGGACTGATGCCCAACGTCCCATACAATCTTATCATCGATAGAGGGAAAAACCCTCCGCAGTGCAACGGTTAGCTCTACCGCCCCCAGGTTGGAGGAAAGATGCCCCCCGTTCGTCGACACTGTTTTGATAATCTGTGAACGGATTTCCCCACACAAGACATTTAATTCATCCAACGAAAGCTTTTGAAGATCGTCGGGTGAATGAATATTATCTAAAATATGTTTCATGTTAAATCCCGGCTTTATTTTCAAGGACAAGTCCTTGGAAATCATTGGTTATTCTGTAATTTAGCAGCAGTCAACGTATTCCGCAGCAGCATTGCAATCGTCATGGGGCCAACGCCGCCGGGTACCGGCGTAATATAACCCGCCAGCTTCTCAACCGCAGCATAATCGACATCCCCGCAGAGCTTCCCCTCACTGTTGCGGTTCATTCCAACATCAATAACCGCAGCCCCGGGCTTTACCATGTCAGCCGTCACAAAACCGGCCTTCCCCACCGCCGAGACCAGGATATCTGCCTGCCTGCAAACAGCCTTCAGGTCCTTTGTGCGGCTATGACAGATGGTGACTGTGCCGTTATGGTGTAACAGGAGCATTGCCATCGGTTTGCCAACGATATTGCTGCGGCCGATGACAACACAATTCTTGCCGGCAATTTCAATCTGCTCCGATTGAAGCAACTCAATAACACCGGCAGGCGTACAGGGAAGAAAATGATAATTGCCGATCATGATTCTACCGACATTATCAGGGTGAAATGCATCGACATCCTTTTCAGGAGCAATCGCCTCCACAACCGCTTCCTCGTCCAGTCCGCGAGGCAGTGGAGACTGGACCAAAATACCATTAATCTCTTTTTTATGATTCAGCTGGTCCACGAGGGCCAGTAGCTCTTCTTGTGTGGTGGTCTCCGGCAGCGCATATTCCTCTGAATAAATTCCAGTATCTGCACAGGCCTTTTTTTTATTATTGACATAAGTACGGGAGGCCGGATCGTTGCCGACAATGACTACTGCCAAACCAGGCTGTACACCCCGCTTAACCAACTCAACCACCTCATCACGAACCTGAGCGCGAACCGCAGCGGATACCTTTTTTCCGTCAATGATTTTTGCCATAATTCCACCTCATTTATTTTCATCCGAGGAAGGCTCTTCAGTGTCTTCCACGGAGCGCTCAGGAGCTTCCACAGCCACAGCGGCCTCTGCGGCGCCGCTTTCTTCCCCCTCTGTTTCTCCGGAATCCGGCACAGCGTGAGAATCTTCTGAAGCTGAAGCCGCATTTTCTTCCTGGGGAGCCTCTTCTGCATCTACCGGCGGTAAATCACCAAAAATCGTGCTGGGGCCATCTTCGGCAGGAATTTCATCGACCAGCTGATTCATGGCCATAACCTTCTTAGAGCCGCATCCGGTCAAGCTGGTCTTCTTATGGAAAACAATCAGGAGCACGACAGCGGCTAAAACCGTCACCGCGGCTACCAGTTGAGAAACACGCAAATTGATAAACGGGGTCAGCAAACTATCCGTACGCAGTCCCTCAATAAAGAAGCGGCCCACGCCGTACCAAATCAAATAAAGCAAAAAGGTTTGCCCATCATAACGGCGTAATTTGCGTGTAAAAAAGTGCAGTAGGATAAAGCCAAGCAAGCACCAAAGGGACTCATACAGGAAACAAGGATGAACCGGGCTGCTGGTGAACTTCTGGGTTGCCTCGCTGGTCATTCCCCACGGCAGATCCGTCGCAGTGCCGAATGCCTCCTGGTTTACAAAATTTCCCCAGCGGCCAATACACTGGCCAATTAAAAAACCAAGCGAAGCAATATCAAGAACCGCGGATACCTTCATCTTACAGATTTTAGCAGTAATGCCGCCAACTAACAGAGCGCCGATAATACCACCATAGATTCCCAGTCCGCCTTCGAAAATATTGAAGATTGCCAAGGGATTATCTCGATACGTAGAACCCGAATAAAAGATAACATAATACAAGCGTGCGCCGACAATGCCGCCAATTAAGCCAAAAATCACACAATTAATCAGCTTATCCTGATTAATACGCATTTTCTTAGCGCTGTATAAAGCATAAATAAAAGCCAGCAAAAAACCGCATGCAATGATTAGGCCGTACCAACGAAGTTCAAAATTGCCGATTTTAAAAACGGTCGGCGACAAATCAAACTCCCAGCCGAACTTAGGAAATTCAACATGATACATAGCGCTCACCCTTTAATTCTTTATTATTTACTATGTAGCCCCATCTTTGATGGAGCTGGGATACTCCTGATTACGCGATAGGATAAACCACGGATAGTGCTGATTGGCTGGCGATAAGCTGTGTTTCTAAGCGCCGCAAAACCTCTTCTGCCGTTGCCTCAGCAAGGGCCTCCAAATAATCGAACAGCTCTCTGTTTGCAAAGGACAGGGCCGCCATGGAATTGGCGATATTATCTACGCTGTTGAGGGCAGCCACGTTATGCCCATAAAGGGATTTCCGGGCCCTTTCAAACGCCAGCGGGTCAATGCCATTTTTACGCAGGGAAGCAACCTCCTGCTTAATTTCCTCCGCAACGCGGTCCGGGTCCTTCGATTCACCTGAGAAAATAACCGCGGCATAGCCGGGACCTTCAAAATATTCATAGCCGAATGAAGCTTCATTAATCAGGCCAGCGTCCAAAAGCCTTCTGAACAGAGGCGAGGACTCCGAGGCTAATACCTCCAGAAGAATCTCTGTTTCAGCAAGTTCCTTTGCGCTTACCCGCTCATTCCCAGTCTTTTCTTTAAAGCCCAGCTCAAAAAGCGGCGAGGCAACCGAAAGCTTTTGCTCTACGCGCGGCTTTACGATCTCCACGGGTTCTTCATCAAAAACCCTGTTGACAGTTTGCTCTTTGCTCGGCTTTAAAAGCCGGTCACACACCTCTAGGACTCGATTTACATCTACATTACCCGCAATACATAGAACCATATTGTGCAGGTTATAGAAAGTATTGTAGCATAAATAAAGATATTCTGGCGTAATTTGAGCAATACTTTCCACTGTGCCGGCAATATCAATTTTGACCGGATGTGTGTGGTACAGGCATTCCAATAAATTGAACATTACACGCCACTGAGGGTCGTCGTCGTACATGCGGATTTCCTGACCGATGATTCCCTGTTCCTTTTGTACGGTTTGCTCAGTAAAAAATGGCGACTGCACAAAATCCAAAAGGATTTCTAAGGATTCGTAGACCTGGTCCGTCGTGGAAAATAAATAGCAGGTATTGTTGAAGGAGGTGTAGGCATTTGCAGCTGCGCCTGTTTTGGCATAGCGCGCAAAGGCATCCCCATCCTCGCTTTCAAAAAGCTTATGCTCCAGGTAATGGGCAATGCCCGCGGGTACCCGATGGACCTCTTGCTCCCCTTTCAGGTGAAAAGCCATGTCCACGGACCCATAACGTGTACCGAACACTGCATAAGTCGAGTTATTATCATTTTTAGGATAGACCAAAATTTTCAGGCCGGAGGGATGCTGTACTTCATAATAGTGGTCCCCTATTCTGGCGCTTTTTACCTCTTTAATTAAATTCATTGCGCGCTCCCCTCCTTGCCAATCAAGCTGTAAACCGTGTCTAGGCTGACCAGTCTGGCAGCCTCTACAATTTCTTCCTTCGTTACCGCGTTAATCTCAGCGGCAGACTCTTCCGGGCTGCGTACCGTGGAGGCAAAGGTCTGGGATAAATACCAGCTCTCCAGGCCGCCTAAAGAATCGGCCAACGTTTTATAACTGTTGCACAGACTTTTCTTAGCCGCAATAATGTCATCTTCCGAGAAATCCCCATCCTTCATTTGCTGCAGCTGCGCAAGAATCTCCTCTTTAGCCCGTTCAATATTTTTCGTCTCCACACCGCTTTGTACCAGCATGATCCCCTTCATGCTGTTGAGCTGTGAGCTGCAATAATAGCAGAGGCTCAGCTTCTCACGGACATTGAGGAATAGCTTCGAATGAGGGGTGCCGCCAAAAATGGTGCACATAAGCTTTGCCGCAGACAACCGGCTGTCCGGAATAGCAATGCCAGTCCGAAAACCCATCACCAGCTTGGACTGGGCAACATCCATTGACTCTACCTCATTTTTGACCGTCCGAGCAGCGGCCACATTTTCGGTGGTACAGTGCCGGACCTCTCCTCTGGCCAAGCCGGCTACCGCCTGGCAAAACAGCTCATAGATCCTCGTTGTATTGCAGTCCCCCATAGCCATGACCTCTATGCGGGCTGTTTCAACAAGCCTTTTCCAGGCAGGCAGCAAATCTTCTCTGGATAACGCCGCAATCTGTTCTTTGGTTCCACAACGACCGACCCCATAGGGCTCTTCCGCGCACATTAATTCTTCACAGCGCTGTTTGGCGTAAATGCGCTTATCATTGTACTCCGCATCCAGCATCTCCAGCGTCTGACGCTGTTCCTGCAAAAAGCTTTCCCGCGGAAACTGTCCGTTCTCTAACAATGGATTAAAAAGGACGCTGCATAAAAGATTGGCCAAAGCCTCCGAAATCTTTTCACCATTTAGTGTGAGACGGTCGGAGAGCCCGGTCGCTGAAATGGAAAGAACCTGTACGTCCCCCAGCTTACTGACATCCGCATTCAGAGAAGCCCCATACAGCTCAGCCAGACGCTGTGCCAGCTTTGTAAAGTCAGGATACTCCCGGCTGGCTCTGGTCAGCAAAAATGCCAGCAGTCCATTGGCTGCCACTTGGTCCTTCTGAACCGGCAACATGAAATGAACGGATAAGCGAAGCGTTTTAAATTTGGAATCTCGAATTCCCTTGAAATTGATGCCGCTGGCAATCATTCGGTTTTCGATTCCGATCATATTTTCATCTCCAAAAAAAGTATTTGAATGCATCATAGTATTGCCATTATATCATATCTGTACTGATATTAAAAGAATTTTTATTCTGAAAGATGTATGAACATACAAAAAATATACCGATTGCAAAACCTTGCCGGGAATAGCCGGCTGTGTTATACTGAAACCAAATTCGTATACTGGAGGGGATTTCATTGCCCGCTATGATGTCCAACCCGCTCTGTCAGCCTTTTGAATTTTGGGGCGACCATGCGCACGGCGTCCTATTCATACATGGATTTACAGCCTCACCGGGCACTCTGTATCCGCTCGGAAAGGATATTTCCGCACGAACGGGTTTTTATGTACGTTCGATTCTTCTCCCCGGCCATGGAACCACGCCTGAAGAAATGCGCAGATATAATGCTGAAGACTGGCTGCGGTGCGCCCAGGCAGCCTTTGACCAAATGCGGCGGGAATGCCGGGTTGTCAGTGTCATAGGCCTGTCTATGGGCGGTACTCTTGCACTTCGCCTGGCTGAGACCAGGCCGGTCAAAAAGATAGTTTGCATTGCTGCAGCGTTGTCTGTTTACAACCGCAAAAGCATTTTCGCAAACTGGCTATGGCCATTTGTGCCGTTTATCGAAAACAAACCGGGTAAAGAAGCGGAGAATTTTCTGGCTGAATATAATGAAACCTATTCCCGCACGCCGGTACGCAGCGTAGGAGAACTTAATAAATTAATGAAAATAACCAGAAGAAGTCTTGCCGGTATTCATTGCCCGATTATGGTCGTTCGGGCTGGTAAGGATGAGACTGTACGGCCCGAAAGCGCAGATTGGATTATGAAAGGCGTTTCGTCTTCCGAACCTTTTTTGCTAGAGCTTCCGCAAAGCCCACATGTCTGCACCTTAGGCCCAGAATGGGAACAGCTTGGCGAGAAAGTTGCAAATTTTTTAAAAGCCTAGCTGCCTGTCTGTAAAATTAATTCTAACGTTTCCTATTGCTCCATCAGGTATAGAGCATCTATTCTATTTTTCCAAAAGAGCTGCCGACGTAGATGGAGCATTCGCCCATTTAACAAATATTTCTGCTAATTTGGCCGCTCGTTTTGCCCGGCACTTAAGGACGGCGCTTCTATGGAATGCCTCCACCGGCATATCTGGTGTTTTCTCTAACCACAAAACCAAAAGAGGAACAGTGGATTTTCCACTGTTCCTCTTTTTATGATATGATGAATGGAGAATCAAATCAAAATCGTACTTAAGCGTTTCTCGCCGCCATTGCAGCCTTTACCTTCTCAGTAAAGAGCGGCAGAATCTTGGTCACATCGCCAACAATGCCATAGTCGGCAACCTCGAAAATCGGGGCTGTCTCGTCCTTGTTAATTGCGATAATGACATCCGAATCCTCCATGCCGGCCAAGTGCTGAATTGCACCGGAAATACCGCAGGCAATATAAAGGTTGGGGCGGACTGTCTTGCCGGTCTGGCCCACCTGAATGTCTTTCTCAGCCCAACCGGCATCGACACAAGCTCTGGAAGCGCTCACTTCACCGCCCAGTGCATCGGCCAGGTCGCGGAGCAGCTGGAAGTTATCCGGGCACCCCATGCCGCGGCCACCGGAAACCAAAATCTTTGCATCCTGAATGTCCATTTTATCAATAACGGATTTTACAACCTCAAGAACTTCTACATTCTGACGGCCCGCAAAATCAACGCTCAAATTCTCAACAACCGCCTTGGCACTCTCATTCGCCTTTGCCTTCTGCATAACCCCCGGACGGACGGTTGCCATCTGCGGACGGTGTTCAGGACAAATAATCGTCGCCATGATGTTGCCGCCAAAAGCAGGACGGGTCATGCGGAATTCCTTGGTATCTTCCGCAATCTCCAGCTTGGTGCAGTCAGCGGTCAGGCCAGTATGTACCCTTGCGGATACTCTAGGAGCCAGGTCACGTCCGATTGCGGTAGCACCGTAGAGAACAATCGCGGGCTTATAATGCTCAATGACCTGCGCCATTGCATGGGTGTAAGGCTCTGTCGTATAAACCTCCAGCGCCTTGTCATCAACGGTAATAATCTTATCAGCGCCGTACTTTGCCAGCTCTTCGCACAAGCCGGAAACCTGATAACCGAGCAACACGGCGGTGACCTCTGTTTCCAACGCCGCAGCAAGCTCTTTACCTTTACCCAGCAATTCAAAGGAAACGCCGGAGACCTTATTGTCTACCTGCTGTACAAATACAAACACGCCTTTATAATCCTGCAAGCTCATTCTTCTCACCACTTTCCAAAACTATATAATAAACTTCTCTTTCAGACGGTCAAGCATGTATTCCGCAGAATCCTCGGCGTCCAGCTGCACAACCGTGCCGGCGGCCTTCAGACTCTTGGTAAAGGTCTGCCAAACTCTTGTGGGAGAACCCTTAAGACCAATGCTTGTATCATCAACGGTGAGATCAGCACGCGTAATGACCTTGACTTCCTTCTCACGGTATGCGTCAAAAATACCGCCCGGCGTCATGTAGCGCGGCTGATTGAGCTCGCTCAATGCAGTAATCAGGCAGGGCATCTGAACCTTAATGGTATGGTAGCGATCCTCATATTGACGCTTAACAACCAAACTATTGCCTTCTACCTTGATTTCTTCAGCATAGCTGACATTCGGAATGCCCAAATGCTCAGCAATCTGCGGGCCAACCTGCGCAGTGTCGCCGTCAATAGCCTGGCGGCCGGTGATAATAAGGTCAAAATCCAGGGTTTTCAGCGCCGCAGCAATGGTGGTGGAGGTTGCCAATGTGTCAGCGCCGCCGAACGCACGGTCCGTCACCAAAATAGCCTCATCAGCACCCATGGCCAGCGCTTCACGCAACGCGGCATCCGCCTGTGGGGGGCCCATGGTCAGAACGGTGACATGCGCGCCTTCGGCATCCTTCAAGCGAAGAGCCGCCTCCAGTCCCGCCTTATCGTCCGGATTGATAATGCTGGGGACGCCTTCTCTAATCAGCGTACCGGTTACAGGGTCCAGTTTTACTTCATTTGTATTCGGTACCTGCTTTATGCAAACTACGATATTCAACGATTGTCACTCCTTTTGGGATTTATAAGCAGCAATTATTATTTCAGGACATTGCCGGAGATCACCATACGCTGTACCTCGCTGGTGCCCTCGTAGATCTCGGTGATCTTCGCATCGCGCATCATACGCTCCACAGGATATTCTCTGGTATAGCCATAACCGCCATGCAGCTGTACCGCCTTTGTGGTTACTTCCATTGCAACTTCGGCAGCCATCAGCTTCGCCATAGCAGCCTCAACAGAGAAGACCTTCTGTGTATCCTTAGCAATTGCAGCACGGTAAACCAAAAGCTTCGCCGCCTCAATCTTCGTTTTCATATCGGCCAGCTGGAACTGGGTATTCTGGAATTTTGCCAGCGGACGTCCAAACTGCTTTCTTTCCTTGACATATTTGACCGTTTCCTCGAAAGCGCCCTCAGCAATACCCAGTGCCTGCGCCGCAATACCGATACGGCCGCCGTCCAGCGTCTGCATTGCAATGCGGAAACCCTGGCCCTCTTTTCCCAAAAGGTTCTCTTTGGGAACAATGCAGTTTTCAAAAATCAGCTCCGTGGTAGAGGAACCGCGAATGCCCATCTTCTTTTCCTTGGTACCGATGGAGAAGCCGGGGAAATCCTTCTCAACAATAAATGCGCTGATTCCCTTGGTACCCTTGCTCTTATCAGTCATCGCAAAAATAATGTAAATATCTGCTTTACCGCCGTTGGTGATGAAGATTTTGCTGCCATTGAGGACATAATGATCCCCCTCCAGAACAGCCTTTGTCTGCTGACCGGAGGCATCCGTACCGGCGCCGGGCTCTGTCAGGCCAAAGGCGCCAAGCTTCTCGCCTTTGGCCAACGGCTCCAGATATTTCTTAATCTGATCCGGAGTACCGAACTTTTTGATCGGATCCGTTCCCAGGGACGTATGAGCGGATACGATAACGCCCGTTGTAGCGCAAACCTTTGAAAGCTCTTCTACACAAAGCACATAGGTCAGTGTGTCGCAGCCCTGTCCGCCATGTTCCTTGGGCTGTGGAATCCCCAGGAAGCCCAGCTTGCGCATCTTTTCAACTGTTTCGGCCGGGAAACGCTCCGTCTCGTCCACCTCTTGAGCAAGCGGCTTCACTTCATTCTCGGCAAAATCTCTGAACAGGGTCCGAGCCATCTCCTGCTCTTTTGTAAGTACGAAATCCATACTTAATTTTCCTCCAAACTCTATATTCGCGCCTGTGCGTAAAATCCGGATTATTTGCTGTAGTCGTAGAAACCCTTACCGGTCTTCTGGCCGAGCTTACCAGCACGTACCATCTTCTTCAGCAGCGGATGCGGACGGTATTTCGGGTCGCCGGTTTCAGACATCAGAACCTCCATGATCGCCAAGCATACATCCAGGCCAATCAGATCGCCCAAGGCCAGCGGGCCCATTGGATGGTTGGCGCCGAGCTTCATTGCAGTGTCAATGCCTTCCACAGACGCAACACCGTCGGCATAGATGCCGATGGCCTCATTAATCATCGGAATCAAAATACGGTTTACAACAAATCCGGCAGCCTCGTTCACCTGAACGGGGGTCTTACCGATTTGCTCAGAAATTTCAACGATCTTCTGAACGGTCTCCGGGCAGGTTGTCTCACCGGCAATAACCTCAATCAGCTTCATGACCGGAGCAGGATTGAAGAAATGCATGCCGACAACGGCACGATCCAAGCCATTGGAAATTTCGGTAATGGAGAGCGAGGAGGTGTTGGTGGCAAAGATGCAATCAGGCTTGCAGATTTCCTGCAGCTGTTTAAAGATCTCCTTCTTCAACTCCATCTTTTCAAGAGCCGCTTCCACAACCAAGTCACAGTCGGCAACAATTTCATTGGTGCCGGTGGTAATCTTGTTCAGGATAGCATCGGCTGCGGCCTGCTCCATCTTCCCCTTGGCAACTCTCTTCTCAAGGCCCTTGGCAATCTTCGCCTTACCGTTAGCCGCCCATTCTGCTTTAATATCGCAAAGCCTTACTTCAAAGCCCTCTGCCTGTGCAAAGGCCTGAGCAATGCCGTGACCCATTGTTCCCGCGCCAATAATACCAACCTTCATGGATATTTCCTCCTAATTTTTATATCGTTCTAATTCGTAGCTTACAACTCAAATTTATCTGTTTACAAACGGAGCAGGTTTCTCTTTTGCCAGAAAAGCCTTCATGCCATTGATCTGGTCCTCCGTCTCAAAGCAGCTGCCGAACAGCTTTTCTTCTATGACAAGCGCTTCGTCCATGGAAGCCTCGAGTCCGTCGTTAACCGCCTTTTTGCATGCGCGGACGGCAATCGGTGCGTTGCGGGCAATTTTCCCGGCCAGCTTCTCAGCAGCCGGAAGCAGCTCTTCACTGGAGTAGACCGCATTAACAAGCCCCAAGGCCAGCGCTTCATCGGCCTTGATTTTTGTGCCGGCATAAATCATTTCCTTTGCCTTACCGACCGGAATCAGCCGGGCCAAACGCTGTGTACCGCCGAAACCAGGGGTAATGCCCAGGCCTGTTTCCGGCTGGCCGAAAACGGCATTCTCGGCGGCTAAACGGATGTCACAGCTCATGGAAAGCTCACAGCCTCCACCCAAAGCAAAACCGTTGACCGCCGCAATGACAGGAATCGGCAGCGTTTCAATCTTACGGAAAACATCGTTTCCTTTTTTGCCGAAAGCCTCGCCGTCAGCTTTGGACAGCGTGCTCATCTCGCCGATATCCGCGCCGGCAACAAAGGATTTTTGACCGGCGCCCGTAATAATCAGGCAGCGAACGGTCTCTAAATCAATGGCATCGATTGTGCTTTCCATCTCGGTAAGCACCTCGGAGTTCAGCGCGTTTAATGCCTTTTCACGGCTGATAGTCAGCACGGCAACAGCGTCTTTTTGCTCATATTGAATAAAGTTCATGGCAAATCCTCCCTTTGCTTTAACATCAGGGCAAATTAATATTTCTCGACAATTGTGGTAACGCCCATACCGCCGCCAACGCACAGTGTGGCCAGGCCGACCTTGGCATCCTCTCTCTTCTGCATTTCATGAAGCAGGGTCACCAGGATACGGCAGCCGGAAGCGCCAACCGGATGACCGATTGCAATAGCGCCGCCGTTTACATTGACTTTGTTCATGTCGAAATTGAGCTCTTTGGCAACTGCTAAAGACTGCGCGGCAAAAGCCTCGTTAGCCTCGACTAGATCAACATCCTCCATTTTCATGCCGGCCTTTTCAAGCGCCTTTCTGGTGCTGAAAGCAGGGCCGACACCCATGATGGACGGGTCGAGCCCAGCGGAAGCACCGACTACAAACTTAGCCATCGGCTTTACGCCCAGCTCTTTCGCTTTTTCCTCGCTCATAACAACAATCGCTGCAGCGCCGTCATTGATGCCAGAAGCATTTGCTGCGGTGACCGTTCCGTCTGCCTTGAATGCCGGGCGAAGCTTACTGATGCCCTCGGCGGTAACTCCAGCGCGGGGGCCTTCGTCCTTATCAAACATCACGGTTTCCTTCTTAACCTTAACCGGTACCGGTACAATTTCATCGCTAAAGCGGCCCTCCGCCCAAGCCTTTTCACATTTTTGCTGGCTGGAGGCGGCAAACTCATCCTGCATTTCACGGGTGAGGCCATACTTTTCGGCAACATTTTCTGCCGTAATACCCATATGATAATCGTTGAAGGCATCCCACAAAGCGTCGTGAACCATGGTGTCAACCAGCTTACCATCATTCATACGGTAGCCATAGCGGGCATTGTTCAGCGCATACGGAGCCATGGACATATTCTCCATACCGCCCGCAACAACAACATCGGCCTCGCCGGCAGCGATCATAGCGGCAGCCATATTGATACACTTTAAACCGGAGCCGCAGACATTATTGACAGTCAATGCCGGAACCTCAACCGGAATACCAGCCTTAACCGCAGCCTGACGGGCAACATTCTGCCCTAGGCCTGCCTGAATAACACAGCCCATGAAAACCTCGTCAACCTGGTCAGGTGCTACATTAGCGCGGTTCAGAGCTTCCTTTATTACAATGGAACCCAGGGTCACCGCAGGAGTGTTGGCAAGCGCACCACCCATTTTACCAACGGCTGTACGGACTGCACCTGCAAGAACGATTGTTTTTGACATGACTTTGTTCCTCCATTCACTTCTTATCACTCATCACATTGGCGCTGCAAATTGCGAACGCCCATAAAACTGTATGTTAAATATATCACAAACTTTTATGGATTGCAACACATTCCCTCTAAAATTTCTTTTTTCTTTACGAAAGCTTAAAAGCGTAAAAAATAAATTCAGATGTTAGCGTCCATTTTTTTACAAGGCCGTCTGTATAATGGAAAAATGCCTCGGCAGCCGGGCGGACAAGGCATTTTTACGCTTTTTCTTTTCTGCCTTCTGCACCCGAATTGCTCTTTTGTGATTTTCTTTGCTCCCTGCGGTAGTCGGACGGCGACAATCCGATTACCCTATGAAAAATAAGATGAAAAAATTTTAAATCCTGATAGCCGACCATGGTAGCAATATCCGCTACCTTTTCATTGCTGTTGGCAAGCAGCCGGCAGGCCTCCCCAATCCGGTAATTCTGTAAATATTCCTTATAACCCATCCCTACAACCCGGGTGAATTTTTGACTGAGTGCAGGAACGGTAATGTTTAACTGCCGTGCAAGTTCTGAAAGGCACAGCTTTTCGCTGGAGTGCTTCCGAACCATTTCTTTGACAAATTGGATATCCACATCTCTTTCCGCACTCTCTACCGGCAGCTGCCGCAAGGTACAGATAATCAACTCTATTAAATAGGAACGGATCATCTGCAAATAACCGGGGCCCCTTTCATGGTACTCTTGTTCCATTTTAAACAAACGTTCGCATATGATACGGTCCGGGTCATGAAAAACCGTTCCGCTATAGGGGCGGAAATTAAACCGCTCGTCAAAGTGAACCAAATAATGCTTGACAATACTGTTAAAATCACGGTACACATGCAGGGAAGAATCAATAAAGGCCGGCAAAAAAATGCAGTTGATCACCTGAGACCCCTTCCCCGCCGTGTGGTAAATATGGGGGGTATCGACATCTAAAATAAAATAATCCCCTGCGTGCGCCGTACAGGTTTTCCCGTTGCTGCTGTGCTGTACCGTTCCTTCAAGCACATAGGCCATTTCGATAAAATCATGATTATGAGCGGCAATATCCTCAGAAAGCGGATACCGCTCCATAAATATAGCGATCTCTTTACTTTGAAGTGAGTCAAAAAAGACACGCAAACCTTAAATTCCCCCCCGTAAATGATTAAAAAAGACCATCACTCTTCCCTACGTTATTCAATATAATAATAGCTGAAATAGAAAGCCCGTCAAATGAAAATTATTTTCTTAATGCTTGAAACAACAAAAAGGAGTATTGCAAATGGAGAATCTTGAGCGTTTTCAAAAAATACTGAACTTTGATAAGGATGCAGACCGAGTACCCATGGTGGAGTGGGCAGGCTGGTGGGATAAAACCCTGAACGAGTGGTGGCAGCAGGGGCTGCCGAAGGATATTGAGCTCGGGAACGGACTGAACGATTATTTCGGGCAGGACCGCCTGATGCAGTTTTGGGTGGCCCCCCGGGATGCTACTTGTCCGCAGGCCCCCTATCACGGCGCTCCCATCATCAACGACGAGGCTGAATATGAGGCTATCAAAAAGCATCTTTTTACCGACGAGATCCTCAATGAAAATTACGCACGCATCAAGGCCTTTTCGGAGGCCAACAAAAACAACGGCTTTGTTTATTGGTTTTCTCTGGAGGGGTTCTTCTGGTTCCCCCGCACGTTGTTTGGCATTGAAAACCACTTATATGCGTTTTATGATTACCCGGAGCTCATGCATCAGATGAACCAAGACCTCTGCGTTTTCAATAAAAAGGTGCTTGAAATGATTTATTCCCTCATTTCGCCCACTTTCATGACCATGGCCGAGGATATGTCCTACAACCACGGCCCCATGCTTTCCCGTGAGCTCTACGATGAGTTCATCCTTCCTTATTATAAAGAAATTGTACCGCTTGTAAAGGCCCAGGGCACAAAAGTGTTTATTGACACGGACGGAAATGTCGAGCCCCTGATTCCCTGGTTTCTCGATGCCGGCATCCAGGGCGTTTTGCCGTTGGAACGGATGGCTGGTGTGGATGTCAACCGAATCCGTGAAAATTACCCCGACTTCTTGATGATCGGCGGTTTTGACAAGACCATTATGCATAAAGGCGAGGCGGCGCTGCGGGCGGAATTTGAGCGGCTGCTGCCGGCAATTCGCTCCGGAGGTTATATTCCCGCAGTCGACCATCAAACTCCCCCGGACGTTTCCTTGGAAAATTATCATACCTACATGCGCCTGTTCCAGGAATACGGCGCTTTAAAATAATGATAACGTTTGGGTGAGGAGAAAAGGTTATGCTTCGTTTTAATTATTCCATCCGTGCACATGAATTTTTAAACGACCCGGAGCGGGCCCAGAAACTGCGCTGGATGAAGGAAGCGCATGTGTCGACGCTCTGGATCGACGGTTATTTCTTCGGGCATTACGATTCCACCTGGGAGGAAATGGTGCAGGTAAAACAGCTGCTGGAAACGGAGGGATTTGAGGCACAGGTCGTCTCAGTTCCAGTCGGGCACCCTGGTAATTCCCTGGATCCGAATGACGAGAGCCTGGACCTGAAAATCCCAGACCATTGGAGCTATCGGATCGACCGTTATGGCAAGCCCGTCCATTACTGCGCCTGCATTAACGATGCGATGATTCGCGATAACCGAGAGGCTATGCTGCGCTGGAAGGAATTGGGTGTTACACGCGTCTTTTTTGACGACGACCTGAGAATGGGAAACTGGGGCCATGAAATCACCGGGTGCTTCTGCGATTCTTGCTTGGCCGCCTTTAACGAAAAATATCGCCACCATTTTGACCGTGTGCAGCTGACAGCCAGGCTTTTTGCCGCATCCCCTTCCGAAGAGGACCATAGGCTTCAGGAGGAATGGCAGGAGGACATCTGCCAAAAGGTCAAACGCTTTTTGGTGGAAACCAAGGTTGACGGGATTCAAAGCGGCATCATGGTGATGCACGACGGCTGCCGCTACCATGGCATCGACCTGCCTCTTCTGCGGCAAGAAATTCCGGATTTACTCGTCAGGGTGGGCGAATCCCACTTCTGCGATAAGGATTTTGACGCAAGCAGCGAAAAATTATCTCTGCTGCAAAGTATCACTGCACACAGTAAACTTGCCAAAGGGCTGGAGCTATACAGCGAGAGCACCGTCTTCCCGGCAAACAGCCTGACACCCGAAAATCTCATCCACAAGATTGAGCTGGAAATTGCTGCGGGCTTGCGCAATATCTTTCTGATGTCCGGTACCTGGTTCCTTTCAGAGCCTTATTGGAAGGCCGTAAAGGAAAGCTACCCCCTGCTTTCTTATCTTGCTGAAATTTGTGACAAACAGGCTTGATAGGCCCATCAAAAGGCGCTTCCGGAAAAATCCGGAAGCGCCTTTTGGCATTGCGGCAGTCTCCGGCCGGTGAACTTTTCTCGGCCAGGAACGAAAGTATTTATTTTTATTTCAATACCGATGCAAAGCATTTGTCTGGCGTTCGCTTTCGCGGTGATGAGCCAATGAGTAAAATTTCTATTTGACAGCCCGCGGAAAGTGTCGTATAATTTATTTAGTTAGTCTCAGATAACTCTATGCTGGCATACTGTACTTTCCGGTAACGAATAACCTTATGTTCAGCGGTTATCTTGATGAACATAAAATGCGGACGGTGTAAAACCGCCGTATTCCAAATACTAAGGAGGGAATGATCATGAAGCAGCATCGTTTTTGGGCTTGGGGCGCTGTAGTCTGTATGATCATGGTGATCATCACCGGATATAAACATAAATAAAGAAAAGGAAGGGTTCGTTATGCGCATCTATTCAAAATTAGCCTGTTTTGTGGGCGGCGTTCTGTTCGGTTCTGTGGGGGTTAAGCTGCTCTCCAGTAAAGATGCTAAAAAGGTATACACACATATAACCGCCGCCGGTCTGCGTGTGAAGGATTCAGTTATGCAAACCGTTACGACCGTGCAGGAAAACACCGGGGATATCTTGGCCTCCGCAAAGGATTTAAACGAAGAACGGGCCGCAAAAGAGGCTGAGGAAAAGGCCGCTGCTCAGGTTTGTGATGAAGGCGAAAAGGCTGAGGCTTGAATAAACCACAGTAAAGGGAGCCGTTCCGCGGCTCCCTTTTCCATGGAGGATTTATTATGAATGCAGTAATTATACATGAAAGCCGCGGAAGGATTCGACTGAGGCTGAAACAAAAAAGCTTGAGCCTACAACAGGCAGATCTGCTGGAAGCATGGTTTAAAAAGCAAACCTGGGTACAGCAGGCGACGGTGCATGAGCGCACCCAATGCTTAATTTTACACTATACAGGAAGCCGCGACCAGGTGCTACAAAACCTAAAGGGCCTTACCTGGGAACAGATGGAGAGTCTCACGCTGCCATCTCACAGCAGCCGTGTATTGAATCGGGCGTTTGAGGAAAAACTGGTAGGAAAAGTAGCGATGAAAATTTTCGGCACTTTATTTCTGCCCCCACCCTTCCGAATTGCCAGGGTTTTGTTACACGCCCTCCCCTTTTTACGCCGTGGGCTGCGCTGTCTGTTCAACAGAAAAATCAAGGTTGAATTATTGGATGCGATCTCCATTGGCATCTCGGTCTTCCGTAAAGATTTTGCCACGGCCGGTTCTGTGATGTTTCTGCTGGAGCTGGGTGAGCTTTTGGAGGAATGGACAAGAAAAAAGTCGGTTCAGGATCTGGCGCAATGTATGTCCTTAAATGTAGATCGTGTATGGCTGAGCACCCCCGACGGCGAAATTTTAACCCCAATTTCTCAAATTCAGCCCGGGGATCAGGTTATCGTACGCATTGGCGGCATTGTACCGGTAGACGGGGTGGTTTCTCAGGGAGAAGCTATGGTGAATCAGGCCTCCTTGACCGGAGAATCAATTCCGGTTGCTAAACGCCCGGGAAGCTTTGTCTACGCAGGGACCACTGTGGCGGAAGGGGAATGTACCATTTGGGTCAAACAGATTTCCGGCCAAAGCCGTTACGACCAGATCGTTGCTATGATAGAGCACTCGGAGCAGCTGAAGTCAACCGCTGAAAGTAAAGCCTCCAGCCTGGCAGATAAACTGGTACCCTATACATTTGCCGGGAGCCTCCTCAGCTTTATTTTAACCCGCAATATCACTCGGGCTCTATCCGTGCTGATGGTGGACTTTTCCTGCGCTTTGAAGCTTGCCATGCCCCTGGCTGTACTCTCTGCCATGAATGAAGCCGGAAGGGAGCATATCACAGTCAAAGGCGGAAAATTCTTGGAAAAAATCGCCCAGGCAGATACGGTTATTTTTGACAAGACCGGTACGCTGACTCGCGCTTGCCCTCAGGTCGCCCAGGTTATTGCGTTTTCCGGGCGCGAGGAAAATGAAATGCTGCGATTAGCCGCCTGCTTAGAGGAGCATTTTCCCCATTCCATGGCAAATGCCGTTGTAGAAGAAGCCAAGCGCCGTGGGCTAAAGCACGAAGAGCTTCATTCAAAAGTGGATTATATTGTCGCCCACGGCATTTCCAGCCGGGTAAATCAGGAACGGGTTCTCATTGGCAGTGCACATTTTATTTTTGAAGATGAAAAGTGTACGATTTCTGCGGAGGATCAGGAGAAATTTGATAACCTCCCTCTTGAATATTCCCATCTGTATCTGGCAATCGGAGAGCAATTAGCTGCCGTCATCTGCATTACAGATCCCCTTCGTGAAGAAGCCCCGGCAGTTCTCGCCGCATTGCGCGGGCTCGGCATTCAGAAAACTGTTATGTTGACCGGAGACAGTCGGCGTACAGCCTCTGTCATTGCCGCTCGTGTAGGGGTCGATGAATTCTGTGCTGAGGTTCTTCCTGAGGGCAAGGCCAACTATGTAGCCTCTCTACGTGCGGCGGGCCACACAGTTGTTATGGTTGGCGACGGCATCAATGACTCTCCCGCACTTTCTGAAGCAGACGCGGGCATTGCTATCAGTGACGGCGCGGCTATCGCGCAGGAAATTGCCGATATTACGATTGCTGCAGAAAGCCTGTGGGAACTGGTGCGGCTACGGCAGATCTCGTTGGAGCTGATGGCGCGCATCCATGCGATCTACCGTTTTGTAATCGGATTTAATGGAGGCCTGATCGCATTGGGCGTTGCCGGAATTTTGCCGCCGTCCACATCAGCGACCCTTCACAATCTTTCAACTCTTGGCATTAGCATCCACAGTATGACTGCTCTGCCTAATAAAAAGCAACGCCCACTTTAACGCCATAATTCATTTCAGTTAATGTGTTCTTTCAGCCAAACAGCCGGGAACGGTAATACCGTTCCCGGCTGTTTGGCATTTTCATCATGCTGAAGGAAGTTTCCGCTATTTAAGCCCGAAGCTCCCATCTCAGTACAAATCAATTTACCCCGTGTAAATTTTACTGAAGCCTTTAAGAACATCTTTTTTCCTGATCTCCACCATCTTTTTTATACACGCCAATTCCATAAGATCTGGGTTAATAAATCTCATTGTCGTACGGCAGACACGATGAAACTCCCTGCCGAATATTATCTTACTCTTGCCCGGGCTGCAGCTGCCGCCGCAATTCTCGCAAAAGTCCACATGCTTCCAAGCCAGCTCCTTCATCGCTTCGTCCAGTGGAAAGTCCTTGTACCAAGCAGAGTTGCTATCATCCGACCAAACAGTAAAAGGTGCAAATTTTTCTTCGTCACCAGTACCGTTAACCAAAATGTAGCATATGTATTCACCCTGGTATTTTACCATCCAATATAATTGATCTTCCCAGTAGCCTTTTCCCGGTTCAAAGTCCATACCGTTTGTTCGCAAATATGCAACCAGTTCTTTTGCAATTTGTTGTATATCCCCATGAAGGAGCTCACCAACCACCTCTTCTATACTCTTTTCCATCACCTTTCCCATCCTTGTTATATGTATAGATAAAAACAATTGATAACTTTTGCAACAATTACAGTTCTATATTTTCTCCTCTGGCAAAGCGAAGGTATAAGCGTCCAATTCATCCCGGACCATCTGAGAAATTTTATGATATACCCTGTGAAAGCGGCAGCTTTCCGCATAGCCACAGGGTGAATCATCCTTTTGACAGCGGTTGATTACATAGGGGCCCTCCACTGCTTCAATCACCTCGCGCAATGTTATTTTACCCGGCGATCGGGAGAGCTGGTAGCCTCCCCTTGCCCCTTTATAGGATTGAACAATACCGCCGTCAACAAGCTTTCTCAAAATTTTAAGGGTAAAACGCAACGGTACCTGCGTTTGCTCAGAAATTGTATGAGCTCCTGTCTTTTCCTTACAAGAGGCGAGAAAATCGACAAAACGAACCGCATAATCCGCCTCCAATGTCATATGCAACGCTTTGACCCTCCTATTCATCGCCCTTCATGGTAATCCTGTTCCCACCGGCACAGGATTCACGCGTTCTCAAAAAGCCTCTCATGCGTCAATCAAGAAAGTCCTTCAGCTTTTTGCTTCTGCTGGGATGGCGGAGCTTTCTCAGTGCCTTCGCTTCAATCTGGCGGATTCTCTCGCGCGTAACATTAAACTCCTTGCCTACCTCT
Source organism: Hydrogeniiclostridium mannosilyticum (assembly GCF_003268275.1). Lineage (GTDB taxonomy): Bacteria > Bacillota > Clostridia > Oscillospirales > Acutalibacteraceae > Hydrogeniiclostridium > Hydrogeniiclostridium mannosilyticum. Next base: position 80,202 of record NZ_QLYR01000005.1, on the reverse strand, counting down.
TCTAGGGTACGGGAACGGCCGTCCTCCAGGCCGAAACGAAGCCGGAGTACCTTTTCCTCCCGCGGGGTAAGCGTGTCCAAAACATCCGCCAGCTGTTCCTTTAGCAATGTATGAGAAGCTGCATCCTGCGGCGCCGGCGCCTCGTCATCCGGAATAAAATCTCCCAAATGGCTGTCTTCCTCTTCGCCGATCGGAGTCTCAAGCGACACCGGCTCCTGGGCTACCCGCATAATTTCGCGCACCTTGTCAACCGGCATATCCAGTTCCTCGGAGATCTCGTCGGCGGAAGGCTCGTGCCCGTTTGTGTGCAGAAGCTGGCTTGAAACCTTTTTAACCTTGTTTATGGTTTCCACCATATGCACTGGTATCCGAATGGTTCTGGCTTGATCTGCAATTGCACGGGTAATGGCTTGACGAATCCACCACGTTGCATAAGTAGAAAATTTAAAGCCCTTTGTGTAGTCAAATTTTTCAACGGCCTTAATCAAGCCCAGGTTTCCCTCCTGAATCAGGTCCAGAAATTGCATACCGCGGCCCAAATACCGTTTCGCAATACTGACCACCAAGCGCAAGTTTGCCTCTGAAAGCCTTTTCTTAGCGGCTTCGTCGCCATCATTAATGCGCAGTGCTAAGTTGATCTCCTCCTCTGGCGTCAGCAGCGGCACACGGCCGATTTCCTTTAAGTAAACCTTAACCGGGTCGTCAATGGCAATTCCGTCTGTATTTAAGGCGTTTTCAAGATCTTCCTCATCTTCTTCCTGGGCCAGAAATTCCAAGTCAGCTAACTGGATATCATTAAAATCCTCTATAATTTCAACACCCTGCGACTCCAAGGTGTCATAAAATTTTTCTATTTGTTCAGGCTCGAAGTCCAATTCCCCTATCGCATCCAGAATCTCTTTGGTAGATAGCTGCCCCTTGGCCTTTCCCTGTTCTATTAAATCTCTAATTACTGTTTTTTTATCCGGCATACCCATTTTATCGTCCCCTTATTTTTTTTGAGCTTTCAAACGATCCAAATATTGCTGTATATCCTGAGTACGTAATGCTTCCGCATGTAAAACGCTCTCTTTTTCTTTTTCCTGCAAAATTACCTGTATAAATTCATCTACGGCTTGTGGTGAAAAATCATTATTCGCATAAGCGGCAATCATTTTCGCAATCGCAGACAATTCATCGGGGGAAAAATCCGCCGAAAGGTCTGTAAGGTTAATTTCCTTTCCACCACTCAGTTTTCCCAAAAGGGCCTCATATACACGGCTGTTAAACGACGTTACGAACTTGTTCGACGGCAGCTTTCCCGAAACTTCTTTCCCAACCTCTGGGAAACGCAGTAAATAGGCAATTAAGGCCTCTTCTGCCGTAGCTGCCCGCAAATGCTTATATTTTTCCGGGTTAACCGTGTCCTTCAGTCCAACGGCCTGCTGCTGAAATTCCCTAAACTCCTTTTGCTCTCGTGTTTTTTCCTGTCTGGCGCGCTTTTTCCGAACTTGACTGAGAATAGAGTCTTTAGCCACGCCGGTCTCTTCTGCCAACCGGCCTGCATAGATGTCTCGTTCGATGTCACTATCCAGCGATGCCAAAATATCAACCGCGCCTGTCAGATAAGCAACCCTACCCTCTGGCATCTCCAGATTACACTCATTTCTAACCTTGGATATCCGGTATTCGATATCGTTTCCGCTTCTGGTCAAAAGCTGCCTAAAACGTGCGCTCCCCTGCTCGCCATAAGAACGGATATATTCATCCGGGTCTTTGCCATTCGGTATGTTTAGTACCCGGACCTCCAGACCTGCATTTCTTAATAATGGAATGGCCCGTGCCGTTGCCTTTTGACCGGCGGCATCGGCATCATAGCAGATAACTACCTCTTTCGCATATTTTGCCATTAAATGGGCCTGCTCCGGCGTCAGCGACGTGCCCAGTGACGCGACGGCGTTGGTAAACCCGGCCTGATGAAGCGAAATAACATCCATGTTTCCTTCCGCCAGAATCAACTGTCCATCGGCATTGTTTTTGGCAAAGTTCATTGCAAAAAGCCCGTTGCTTTTATGAAACACTAGGGTTTCAGAGGTATTCAGGTATTTGGGCTTGACATCGGTGAGTACTCTGCCGCTGAAGCCAATAACATTGCCGCGCAGGTCGATGATGGGAAACATCACTCTGGCGGAAAAACGGTCGACCGGCGCGCCGCTTCTTCCCTGAAAGGCTACGTTCGCCTGAATCAGTTCATTTGCCGTATATCCCTTCTGTTGTAGATAGGACACCAGCGTTTTGCGGTTCTCCGGCGCATAGCCAAGTCCAAAGTGTTTAATGGTATGTAACGATAACCCCCGGCCCGTCAAATAATCCAACCCGGCTTTTCCCGCCGGCTGCATCAGCTGCCTGTGAAAAAAGCGGGCCGTTTCACGGTTGATCTCCAAAACCTTGGTCCGCAGTGAGGACAAGCCTCTATCCACATCGTTTTCTGGCACCTGAAGGCCGGAACGGTCTGCCAGAAAACGGACAGCCTCCATATAGTCCAGGTTCTCAATCCTGCGGATAAAGGTAATGACATCTCCGCCTACTCCACAGCCAAAGCAGTAAAACGATCCGTTTTCAGGATAAACATTAAAAGATGGGGTCTTTTCGCCATGAAAGGGGCACAGCCCCACCATATTTCTGCCGGAACGACGCAAATTTACGTAACTGGAAACGACGTCCGTAAGGTCATTCCTTACTTTCAGTTCCTGCAAAAAGGCATCAGGCAATGGCACAGAGATTCCCCCTCTCTAAAAATAAACGCTTTAATTGTTCTTAGCCCCCGCGCGCCCTGTTCCTGTCTATACAGTCATTGGCATGCCATTCCATGAACGCGGGACGTAAAGCATCTCGAACAGCTGAACCGCATATTGATCCGTCATACCGGCAATATAATCGCAGGCCGCCTGTTCACAGCCCTCCTGCCCGGCGATACGGCGAAATGGCTCCGGCAAATGATCCGGATCCTTCATATAACGATAGAGCACCTCTATCAAATTGGGCACTTTTACTTCTTCCTTTTTGGCGCTGGGATTGGTATAAACAGAAGAAAACATGAAAGCGTGCAGGCGGTCAAACGCGGTCTGAACATTTTCCGCCAAGGCAATCGCTCCGCTCTGACTATTTTGATAAGCGGACTCCACCAACGTATTAATACGCTGCGATTTACTTGCCCCCAATACAGCGGTGATTTCCCGGGGAATTTCCTGCTCATCCAACACGCCGGCGCGCTCCGCATCCTCAATGTCATGATTGATATAGGCGATTCTGTCTGCCAGGCGAACAATCCGTCCTTCCAATGTAAAGGCCTCCTGCCCGCAGGTGTGGCAGTAAATTCCATCCAACACCTCTTCCGTCAAGTTCAGCCCTCGGCCATTTTTTTCAAGTTTTTCGACTACCCGTACACTTTGCTCGTAATGGCGGAAGCCCTTAGGGTTCAACTGGTTGAGAGCCCGTTCTCCCGCATGGCCAAAAGGCGTATGGCCCAGATCATGCGCCAAGGCGATGGCTTCTGTCAAATCCTCGTTCAATAAGAGCGCGCGGGCAATTGTTCTCGCAATTTGCGAAACCTCAAGCGTATGCGTCAACCTGGTACGGTAATGGTCCCCCTCCGGCGAAAGAAAAACCTGCGTTTTATGCTTGAGGCGGCGAAAGGATTTACAGTGAATGATGCGATCTCGATCACGCTGAAAAACAGTGCGCAGCTCGTCCTCATCTTCAGGGCGGCGGCGCCCTCTACTTTTGCTTGAAAGGGCGGCAAAAGGCGACAATATCCTGCTTTCGGTCTCTTGTGTACGTTCGCGGACAGTCATGTTAACCCCTCCTAACACAAGCTTTTCTGAGACGATTTCGGCCAACGGCGAAAAAACCTTCTATAAAATATATATGTAAAAATGAGCAAAAGTCCTTTGTTTAGGCCACAAAATTATTTGAAAACCGCTTGTTCGTCACTTTTTGTAGTATGCCTCTGAGAACTTCTCAACACTACAGGCGCCACTGGTTGCATCTGCAAGTCTCTTTGCAAAATAATCTAAAACTGCCTCGTCCATGTGGAAGGTCAACGAAACATTTTCCAGAAACGCTGTATCATCTATCACTCCATCACACTCCGGAATTAAGGCCGAGACTCGTCCATACTGATTATAAGTACAAGTAACACGGCAGCAAGCACAAAGGGACATGGTAACAACACCGGCTTCCGCAACCGCCATAGAGGCACTTTTTGAATATGCGCGCACCAGTCCGCCGGCCCCCAGTAAAACACCGCCAAAATAACGGGTAACGACAAGCAGACAATCCGTAATATCCGGCTTGCTCAGAACCTCTAAAACAGGTTTTCCCGCCGTACCCTGAGGCTCCCCATCATCGGAAAAACGGCGAAGCTGGCCCTCGCGCAAGGCGTAGGCGTAGACATTGTGGGTTGCGTCCCAATATTGACTCTTAAGCTCGGCAAGGCAGCGAAGTGCTTCATCTTCGCTCTCGACATGCCTTACGGTGCCGATAAAACGGGAACGCTTTTCTACAAATTCCGTACTCAAGTCCTGAATGACCGTTTTATAATCTTTCATATATGAACTCCAAAAAGGCGGCGCATAATTGTTATGCGCCGCCTACCCAATCTGAAGAGGATGAACTGATTATTTGCTTTCGATGCCGTAACGCTTTTTGAACATGTCAACACGTCCGCTGGTATCTACGAGCTTCTGCTTACCCGTGAAGAACGGATGGCACTTGGAGCAAATTTCGACACGGATATCCTTTTTCGTCGATCTGGTAGGAATGACGTTCCCACAAGCGCAGGTAATATTGGTCTCTTCATACTTAGGATGAATATTCTGTTTCACTGTTGTCACCTCTTTCAGCTAACACTACAAATATAACAGATTGATTTTAACATATAAATTACAAAAAAGCAAGAGCTTTTTTGCTTTTTCAGGAATCAGTGGTCGAAGTTAGAGACCGGAGCCTCCTCTTTTTTGTTCCCTTTGCGGCGGTTCCCCTGTCCGGGCAGGTGCAGGCCACCATCGGCGCCAGCAGGTTTTTCAGTTACCGCGGGCGGGTTCAGCATATAATCAAATAGTTCTTCCCCAATAAACGCGCGCGCCTCCGCCACCCGGTCCTCTTCGCGCGCCGTGTCCATATCCGCAATGGCATCACAGATAGGTTTTCTATCCCCGATGACATCCAGGCCTTCCTGGAGGAAATCCTTTCCTCCATAGCGGCGGATCCCGAGGTTTAGGCCAAACTCACCGGGATTATCACAATAGTTATGGTGCAGGAACAAATCGATGGTACCAAGTTTTTTCATTTTTTGATAGGCCAGCACATAGCCGTACATCCCCTGCTTTTCGGTGTAAGGAGCGTCGTCACGGCTGTTAAAGCCTTGCTCAGGCAATATGATCCGGCGGGGCTTTCCTTTGTAAAGCAGGTGCTCTTGGGCAAGATAAGCCGGCATAACCTCCAGGTTTTTAAATGTGATGCGCCTGGTTTCAAATGTCCAGTTTGGTTCTCTGTCATTCCAGAAATCCGGGAACGACAGGTTCTCCGGATAGGGATGGAAAGCGATGTTCCAGGGGAAATCGCCGTCCCGCTGGCAATTTTTCCAAATTTCATCAATACACTCCCTAATCCCATAAAACCGTTTGGGTTCACTGGGCATATGGGAACCGTTAAAATACTGGTCAAAAGAAGTATGAACGCGGAAGTTTTCCCAATATTTCTGTGAGAGCAGCCAGCAGATGCGCATAACCTCGGTATATTCCCGCATGTACTCGGCGCAGGTCATCTCGCCAGCATTCCCCCAGATATACTGGCTGGTGACCTCGTTACCCACCTCGAAGGAAATTGCCCAGCCATATTTTTTATCCGGCCGGGTATAGCGGGCTAAGAGAAAATCCGTACAGGCACAGAAATAATTGAAGCCTTCCTCCGTGCGCAGATTAAAAGCCCCCATATAAGCGGAGGGGTAATCATAATCATAGTCGGGATGCTGTATGATGTCTACAATCTCCTGGTCGCTTTGTTCCCCAAGAAAAAAAGAACTGTTGATATAGCGCATGACCGCAGGGATGTTCCTCTGTGCCAGAGGAATCAACTGCTCTTCGGTCTTTTGCAGCACCGTTCGGTTAAAATAATAAGTTTTTCCGTTATATTCATAAGGAAGCGCGTTTTCACCCGGATGCATAAGCATTAACGCAGCCTGGTTAGGGCCGAAGCAGGTCTGCGAAAATCCCAGCTCCTCAAAATCCGCCATCACAGCCCCGCTGTTAATTGCTTTAATCGGCAAAGTGGGATATGGTTCGTGGCTTGCAGAGGCCGCATGGTCAAACTCCGTGACATAACAGACCCCTTCTAACTGTTCCGGTGCAAATACCTCAAAGCGGCACAGCAGCAGATCGTATCCATCAGCATAACGTGAAAACTCAGCCTGCCCCTCCGCCGCGGAAACTGTATATGAAGCCACTACGCGCCCCGGCACAAAGCCGGGATCGTCCTTCCCGCAGACCAACGGCACCTGTGCGTTTACCGTCAGCGATTTGCCGTCGCAGCCCTCTAGCAGCAACCGGATTTTGTCCTTATGCGCTACAATCGCTCTAATTTTCATAGCTTCTCCCCCTTCACGTAAAGCAGCGGGCCCGATAATTTAGCAGTTTTCCGCTCAGAAAGCTAGATGCTTTCCCACTGGGGCCGCGGCTTTTTATAAACAACTTCTTTATAGCATTACAGGCTGTAAAAGTCAATAAGATTTTAGTCTTTGATAAAATTAAACATCACTTGGTTCGCCCATTATACTTTGAGTGATCTCTTTTATAAAGAAATCCTTGAAAAACAAATGATAATATGATAATATTTTAGTCATATAAGTTAAACGCGATGAAAAAGGAAGTACCTCTTGAAAACCAGCGCAGAGAAAGTATGCCGCCGGCTGTAAGCATACTGTGGCGGAAAAGAGCGAAGTTCCCTTTTGAGCGGTGCGGCTGAATCTTCACGGGTATTTAGTAGGCTGCAACGGTTGGCAGCGTTATGAGGCCACAGAGGTGTTTCGGTATAAGTCGAGACATAAATTAGGGTGGTACCACGAAGTGCGCTTTCGTCCCTTGGGGATGAAGGCGTTTTTTATTTTGAAAATTTAGAAAGGATGATTTTTGTGAGACAAGAGCTAGAAGCAATCCGGATGCAGGCTTCTCAGGAACTGAAGCAGGCAGCCGAGCAGAAAGCTTTGGAAAACCTGCGCATCAAATATCTGGGGAAAAAGGGTGAGCTGACCGCTATTTTAAAGAAAATGGGCAGCCTTTCCCCGGAGGAGCGCCCCGTCATCGGCCAGCTGGCCAATGATGTCCGCTCCTTTCTGGAGGATGAGCTGACACAGCGGGCCCGCGAGCTCAGGGAGGCCGAGCTGCAAAACCGGCTGGAAAACGAGCGGATTGACGTCACACTGCCGGGGCAAAAACGCGAGCTCGGCGCGCAGCATCCACTCAGCATCGTGCTTGAAGAAATTAAAGAAATTTTTGTAGGCATGGGCTTTGATATTGTTGAAGGCCCCGAGGTCGAATATGACTACTATAACTTCGAGGCCCTGAATATTCCCAAAAACCACCCCTCCAGAGATACACAGGACACTTTTTATATCAATGACAATATTCTGCTGCGCACACAAACCTCTCCGGTGCAGGTCCGCGTAATGGAAAAGGAGAAGCCGCCAATCCGCATTATTTCCCCTGGACGCGTTTACCGTTCCGACACGCCGGATGCCACGCACTCCCCTCTGTTTCACCAGATCGAGGGCCTTGTCGTTGACAAGGGGGTTACGTTTGCTGACCTGAAGGGCACTCAAGAGGCTTTTGTCAAAAGGCTGTATGGAAATGACTCCGTGGTGCGCTTCCGCCCGCACCACTTCCCTTTCACAGAGCCTTCAGCAGAGGTGGACACCCAATGCTTTATGTGCCATGGTAAAGGCTGCCGCCTCTGCAAAGGGGAAGGCTGGATTGAGCTTTGGGGCTGCGGCATGGTGCATCCCAAGGTTCTGGCAAACTGCGGCATCGACCCGGAGGTTTACAGCGGTTTTGCCTTTGGTATGGGCCTCGAGCGCCTTGTGATGAGAAAATACGGCATCGATGATCTCCGGCTGTTCTATGAAAATGACGTCCGGTTTCTGAAACAATTTTAATAAAAACATTGATATATTACTTGTAAAGAAAGCGTGGTATTAAAAATGGATCTTTCCATGAAATGGTTGAAAGAATTCGTAGATATAGGCGAAATGCCGATGCGTTCTTTTACGGAGGCAATCACCATGAGCGGCTCCAAAGTCGAGGGCTGGGAGACAGAAGGCAGTGAGATCGACAACGTTGTGACAGCTCAAGTTGTTTCACTGGAACGCCACCCCGACTCCGATCATCTCTGGATCTGCCAGGTTGATATTGGCACAGGCGATCCGGTCCAGATTGTCACCGGCGCACAAAACCTGAAGGCCGGCGATGTTGTCCCTGCTGCTTTAAATAATTCCCGGCTCCCCGGCGGCGTTAAAATCAAAAAAGGAAAGCTGCGCGGAATTGAAAGCAACGGCATGTTGTGCAGCCTGGGTGAACTTGGCCTGACAAAACATGATTTTCCCTCTGCCATTGAGGACGGTATTTTTGTATTGACCGAGGCGGACGGCTGTGACCTGACCCTGGGCCGTCCTATTCAAAAGGCAATTGGACTAGATGACACTGTCGTTGAATTTGAGATTACCTCCAACCGGCCGGACTGCTTCTCTGTTATTGGCCTTGCGCGCGAGGCCTCTGCTACCTTCCAAAAGCCGCTGTCGCTGCACACTCCTGTGGTAAAGGCTGGACACGGCGATTGTACCCATATGCTGGACATTCAAATAGAGGAAACCGATCTCTGCTCCATCTACTCCGCCCGGGTTGTCAAAAATGTCCGTGTCAAGCCCTCTCCCCGCTGGATGCGCGAGCGCTTGCGCGCCCTGGGCGTCCGTCCAATCAATAATATCGTTGACATCACCAACTATGTTATGCTCGAATACGGCCAGCCCATGCACGCATTTGATATCCGTTTTATTGCCGGCGGTAAAATCCGGGTACGCAAAGCGCAAGCGGGTGAAACCATTACCACACTCGACGGTGTAGACCGGACTTTGACGTCAAAGCAGCTGGTTATAGCCGATGCCGAAAAGCCTATTGCTATCGCTGGCGTTATGGGCGGCGAGTTCAGTGGAATTATGGACGACACCACCACCGTTGTTTTTGAATCTGCTTGCTTCGACGGCGCCTCCGTCCGTACAACGGCAAGGGACCAAGGAATGCGCACAGATGCCTCCTCCCGCTATGAAAAGGGCCTTGACCCCAACAACTGCCTTCCCGCCCTTGAGCGCGCCTGCGAGCTGGTTGAACTGCTCGATGCCGGAGATGTTATGGACGGGGTTCTGATGGACAACCACTCCTCCAGCGATCGCCGCAGAATCCACCTGGATGCCAGTTGGGTGAACGGTTTTCTGAACACCCAGCTTTCGCTGGAGGAAATGAAAGCCATTTTAACCAGACTGGACTGTAGGTTCGACGGAGAGGATATCCTCGTCCCGACCTTCCGCCCCGACCTTGAGCACAAGGCCGACATTGCCGAAGAGATCATACGCTTTTACGGCTACAACAACGTTGAAGGAACACAGCTTTCCGGCGGCGCGCAGGGAAAATACACGCCCCGCCAGAAATTCGACCAGGTAATCCACCGCACGATGCTGGCACTTGGCGCCAGTGAAATTATGACCTATTCCTTCATCAGTCCGAAATACTACGATAAAATCAATTTGCCGAAGGGGGACCCGCTGCGTAAATCTGTAACAATTTCCAACCCTCTCGGTGAAGATACCAGTGTGATGCGTACCACTGCCCTGCCCTCTATGATGGAAATTTTGGCCCGCAATTATAACAACCGCAACGAGGCCGCCTGCCTTTTTGAACTCGCCAGCGAGTATGTTCCGACGGAGCCCGATCAATTACCGTTGGAGAAGACAACCCTCGTCGCCGGCATGTATGGAAACAACGCCGATTTCTTCGCCGCCAAGGGTATGGCAGAGCAGCTTTTAGCAGCCCTTAATGTAACCGGTTGGGACATTAAAGCTACTGCTGAGAGCCCTTCTTACCACCCGGGACGCTGTGCGGTTTTGACGCTGGACAACCAAACGCTTGGGACTATTGGTGAAATCCACCCCAAGGTAATGGAGAATTACGGTATTAATGAGCGCTTTTACTGCTTTACACTGGATGCCGACCTGATGTTCCGAAAGGCAAATGCGGAAAAAATGTATACCCCCCTCCCTAAGTTCCCGGCTGTTACCCGTGACCTCGCATTGGTATGCGACGACAGCATCCCCGTGCTCACACTGGAAAAAGCAATCATTCGGGGCGCTGGAAGCCTTTTGGAAAATATTAAGCTGTTCGACGTATATAAAGGCGAACAAATTGAAAAGAATAAAAAGAGTGTCGCCTTCAGCATTTTGCTGCGTTCCAAGGACAGCACACTGACAGAGGAGCAAACAACCGCGGCTATGAAAAAAGTGTTTAAAGAACTTGAAACGGTGGGCGCGGCTCTGCGTTCCTGATTTTTTTGCGGCCGCAGATAGAAAATTCCCTTGAATTTATTCGCTCCATGATGTATGATAAGAAATAAGTGTTATATTTGAGTTGCGTTCTTTTTTCGCAATACAGCTGGAGGTGTTTGGATTGCTGGATAAAACGATTACTTTTTCTCTTGGAAACGACCGGGAAAACGACATTAAAAAAATGCTTACCATTGTTTATGATGCATTGAAAGAGAAGGGCTATAACCCTATTAATCAAATTGTCGGGTATATTCTGTCAGAGGATCCAACCTATATTACAACCCATAACAATGCCCGCAGCTTAATTCGGAAAATTGACCGCGATGAGCTCATGCAGGTTCTATTAAAATCCTATTTGGGCGATTAAGCCTTGCGTACGCATATTGGAAGTCGAATGGAAGGAGAGCAACATCACAATGAATAGCGCTAAAAGCACCTTTCCTACTTATAAGGGAAAACCTTTGGTTCGCTGCGGAAATACGATCTATTATGGGAGTATGAAGGATAAGTACGTTGTTAAGCTGGAAATAAAAAGTAAAAAAACAGTAAAAAACCTTGAGGTGGCTGACAAAGTTACCGTACAGCTTATGTATACGGATGCCAATATTCTTTCCCGTAAGCAGATTGTAAAAACAAGCGAAAAGAGCGGCCTTTATCTTGCAATGGATATTGCAGATGCATGGTTAACAAGGGCGTTGGCAGAATAAGCTGAATCTATATGCCGTAAAGAAAAACGGCTCTTTAGCAGGTTTTTGTAAAGCAGTATAATGTGATAAACGCAGGGGCGGCATGCCGGAAGGCTCATGCCGCCCCTGCGCCGGTAAGCCGGCCAAAGAATTTGCCAGCCAATGAATGACCATTGAATAGTCTAGTTAATACTTGCTGCCTCGATATTCCGGACTGGCCGTCCCCTTATAAAAGAAGAACAGGCGCTTTTACGCCTGTTCTTCTTTTATATTATCACAGCTCAACATGGCCGCTACCACTTTATTCCTCTGCCAGCGTCAGAAGTTCCGACTCTGTAAGAATTTGAATACCGAGCTGATTGGCCTTGGTCAATTTGCTGCCGGCTTCTTCACCTGCTACGACATAATCTGTCTTTTTAGAAACGCTGGCAGAAACTTTTCCTCCTAGCTTTTCAATAAGAGCGGCTGCCTCTTTTCGGCTTAAATTCGGCAGGGTTCCCGTCAATACAAATATTTTCCCCCTAAAACGGCCATCCTCTATGGTAAGCTGGGTCTCCATATTTACGCCCACAGCCTTCATCCTCTCAATCAGCTTATGAGTGTTTTCCTGCTTCAAGGAATCCCGCAAGCTTTCCGCCATGATTCCTCCGATTCCATCAATAGCGGCAATTTCTTCCGCTGTAGCCGCCAGCAGCCCTTCCATGCTCCGAAAGGTCATTGCCAGCAATTTAGCGGCCTTCAAACCAATATGCGGAATCCCCAGCGCGAATATCAGCCGGTATAAATCATTCTGCTTCGTTTTCTCAATTGCATGAATCAGGTTTTGGGAGCTCTTTTCCCCCATACGCTCCAGTTCTACCAGTTGTTCCAATGTCAACGTGTAGAGATCGGCCGCGGACGACAGCAGCCCCTTATTAAGCAGTTGCTCCAGCACTGCGGGTCCCAGGCCGTCAATATCCATTGCATCCCGGCTTGCAAAATGGATCAGGTGACGTAAAAGCTGCGCGGGGCACTCCGGGTTCATACAGCGCAGGGCTGCCTCCCCTTCCTCTCGTTTGACAGGAGCTCCACAAGAAGGGCAACGATCTGGCATTACAAAGGGAACGGAATCTGTGCCGTGCCTCAGTACAGAAACAACCTCGGGAATAATCTCACCTGCTTTGCGCAGGATCACCACGGAGCCAACCCGAATATCCTTTTCCTTAATAAAATCCTCATTATGAAGCGTTGCCCGGCTTACAGTGGTTCCCGCCAGCTCGACAGGCTCAAAAATACCGGTTGGCGTTAATACACCGGTACGTCCGACATTGATCTCAATGTCCAGCAGCGTGGTTTCTTTTTCCTCCGGCGGGTATTTAAAGGCCTCAGCCCAGCGTGGGAACTTGGCTGTACTGCCCAAAAGCTCCCGCTGAGCAAAATCATTGACCTTAACGACGGCGCCGTCAATGGAATAATCCAGCTTACCGCGAAGCTCCCCTATTTGGCGAATCTGCTCCAGCGCCTCATCGATTGTCCTGCAAAGCGAATAATGCGGCGATACCGTGAAGCCCAGCTCCTGCAAAAACTGGAGCGACTCTGCATGACTGCCGAAATCGGCGCCGGAAGCCTGTTGAATATTAAAAACAAAGATATCCAGCTTTCTCGATGCCGTTATTCGCGAATCTTTTTGGCGCAAGGAGCCCGCCGCCGCATTCCGAGGATTTTTAAAGGGCTTCTCGTCGTTCAGCTCTTGACGTTCACAGAGCTCCAGGAAGCTCTGGTGCGACATGTAAACCTCCCCACGAACTTCAATAAACGGCAGCTGGGTCTTCAGCCTTTTAGGCACTGTACGGATTGTACGCAAATTCTCTGTAACATCTTCCCCGACTAATCCATCCCCGCGGGTGGATCCTCTCACAAATTCACCGTCGCGGTATTCCAAAGAGACCGACAGGCCATCAAATTTGGGTTCAACAACGTAAAGCGGGTCCTGAACCGCCTCCCGTACCTTTCTGTCAAAATCCAGCATTTCCTCCTCGGAAAACGAGTCGTGCAGACTCTCCATAGGTACCTCATGCACAACCGGCGCAAAAGTGTTTACCGCCGGCCCGCCGATTTTCTGTGTTGGAGAATCCTCTGTTACAAGTTCCGGATATTGCGCCTCCAGATTTTGCAGGCGCAAATAGAGCATGTCATACTCATAATCATCAATTTCCGGGTTATCCTCGACATAGTATCGTTGATTGTGGTAAGCGATCTGCTTTCGCAGGGCTGCTATTTCTTGTTCTGCCTGTCTTTTTTCCAATTTAATTCACCTGCATCCTGCCCAAATTAGTCTATTCCTCCGTAGTGTGTGTGATCCTCCTGAGTTTTATGAGCCCGTCAACGAAGACAAATTTGCAATAATGTCCGGCACCTCTCCAACAATGACTGTTTCTGCTACAGGAATATCCGTATCCACGTCAACCGTTCCGTCGATCCCTGGAATAAAAGTATAAAGCTGAAGATGAATCTTCAGGGTAATCCTATGTTTTGTCTGATTGATGCCTGCCGACTCAAACTGGCTTTCAAAATCTGCCGCCGCATTCCCCGCAAGGGTAACGCGCAGAGGAACCTCCGGGCCTCGCCCATGAAGAAACTCGCTGCCGGTTAGCGTTCCAATAGGAATGCCAATCTCCTGATGGCTATAGGCGCTTAGGTTGTTCTGTATTTTAGTCAGCAGGCTGGATTTCAGCTCATTCATCCGAACGATATTTGTAGTGATCGCCAAGATGTTCCCCGCATCATCACGCTGAACATCTACCAGGTCACTGTATGTAATATCCCCTGTTTCCAGTTCCTGTAAAACGGTCTCCTGAATAGTCTGCATTGCGCTTACACGGGCCTCATTTTCACTGACCGCCTCCATAATTGGTTTCAGGCTTTTATCCATAATAAACAGCATTATCCCCAGCAGGATCAGCGTAAAAATAAACTTCCACTGTACCTTCACACGGCGCGGACGCCTCCAACGCCTTCTCATCGAAATCCCCCCATTCCTTTTTATACTACTCCGGGGAATTTCTTTTGGTGAATCATCCAGATAAAAAAAGAGTACAAAGAGAAATCAAAGCCTCTCTTTGTACTCGGATTAAAGATAGTTTTATTCTTCGGACGCGTCCTCTTGAGCCTCCGACGAAGTATCTTCAGAAGCTTCATCGTTCAGCAAAGCGCGGATGGAAAGGCTTACACGCTTCTTATCAAAATCGATCTCGGTAATCTTTGCTTTCACAACATCACCGATTGCAAGAACGTCCTGCGGCTTCTCAATTCTATGGTCGGCAATTTGAGAAATATGAATCAAGCCGTCAATTCCGGGAATAATTCTTGCAAAAGCGCCAAAAGTGGTCATGCCGACAACCGTTGCATCTACAACCGTACCCACCGGGTAGTCACGGCGGAGAACCTCCCACGGGTTGTCCTCTGCACGCTTATAACCCAGAGAGATTTTTCCCTTCTCTTGGTCGAGCGCTTTAATGTACACCTTGACCGTATCGCCTACATTGACAACCTCGCTCGGGTGCTTAATGCGTCCCCAAGAGAGCTCGGAAATATGAATCATACCGTCGATACCGCCCAAATCAACAAAAGCCCCGTAAGAGGTCAGGCTCTTTACCACACCGGTGTATTCCTTGCCAACCTCGGCGGTTTCCCAGAACTTATCAGCCAGTGCTTTGCGCTCATCCTTCAGAACCGAACGGATGGAACCAACCGCACGGCGGCGGCCGCGGTTGACCTCAATGATGCGGAAGCGGACTTCCTTCTTAAGCAGATCATCCAGCGGGTCTGAACGGGAGGCGGTGGCCTGAGAAGCGGGGATAAAGACCTTAACGCCATTTGTAACTGCAATAACGCCGCCCTTGATGATTTCGGTTACAACGCCGGTCAGAATTGTCTCGCCATCCTCCGCAGCGGCGGCAACCTCTTCCCAACCCTTTGCCGCATCTAAGCGTTTTTTGGAGAGCATAATGGTACCCTCCTGGTCGTTGGTGCGCATAATCAGCAGGTCAAGCTCATCGCCAACCTTGACAATGTCCTCCGGCTTTGCGTTGGGGTCAGATGAAAGCTCGGAAAGCGGAACAAAACCGGCCTGCTTTCTGCCCACATCCACATAAATCTCATTGGGGGCTATACCGACAACAACACCACGAACCTTTTCATCTGTATTTAAACTCTTGAGTGACTCCTCAAGCATCTCAGCAAAGCTGGAATCGGCATTATCCTCCATTACAACTGGATCTGTGTTTTCCTTGATTTCTGACATGGTAGCAAGTACCTCCTTAATAATGCTTGCCGGTGTGGAAGCCCCGGCAGTAATGCCAACGTTTTTCGCCTCTCTGAGCCTTTCCAGCGGCAGCTCCCCGGCTGTTTCCACCAAGTAAGCCTCGCAATTTTCACGACAAACATTCAAAAGCTTGGCCGTATTAGAGCTCTGTCGCCCCCCGATAACAATCACGATGTCATTTTTATGGGAAAGCTCCACCGCTTCAGATTGACGATTCGCAGTAGCATTACATATTGTATCAAAAATTGCCGCATTTGTATATACCTTTTTTAGGATTTCGAGGCAAATTTTCCATTCTGTAACAGAAAAAGTTGTCTGAGAGACGATACAAACCGGCATATTTTTCTCATAAAGAATATTATTTAATAAATCATGTAATTCCTGATGATTTTTAAAAACATGATATTGGCCTTTGCAGTGGCCGATGATTCCCTGTATTTCCGGGTGGCCTGGATCTCCGGCAATGAAAACAATTTCCCCTTTTTCACCTGCCTGGGCCACAATGCGATGAATTTTGGCAACAAACGGGCAGGTTGCATCCACATATTGCACCGCCCGCGATTCCATCTCGTCAAATACCGCCTGAGCGACGCCGTGCGAGCGAATCACCAACATCTCCCCTGCTGAAACCTCTTGTGGCGTCTCTACTACGCGAACGCCGCGCTGAGCCAGCCGCGACAAGGTTTGAGGATTATGAATAATCGGTCCCAGTGTACAAACTCTTTGTTGCCGGTCCAACAGCCCGTCCACAATTTGTACGGCCCGGTCCACGCCAAAACAAAAGCCGGCGGTTTTCGCCACAGTGATATTCAATGTTTTTCCTCCAGCTGAGAATTGATTCTTTTTGCCAATAATAACGCGGCCTGCTTGAGACACTCACGATTGTTCTCCGCCAGCCCCAGTTCATCCCAGGCAATCAGTTTTCCTACTCTTATTGTAACCTTTTTTCTGAAGCGAGTCAACTTTCCATCACAGTAAATACTGACTGGAAGCACAGAGGCTTTTGTACGCGCCGCAATTAGGGCAAAGCCTGCCTTAGGCCGAAAGGGAGCATTGTCAAAAACCACCCGTCCCTGCGGAAAAATTCCCAGCACGCCGCCTTTGCTGAGGATACCGGCAGCCATCTTAACCGCCTCCATATCTCCTTTTTCACGCTGTACCGGAAAAGCGCCTGCCATCTCCAAAAAAGAACGGGCCAGGCGCCCATGGTCTTCAAACAGCTCGGACTTTGCCATAAACCGGACCTGGCGGCCAGCTCTTTTGAAAACCGTTGCGACAAAGAACGGATCTATGACGGAACGGTGATTGCAGCAAACAATGACCGGCCCCTGAGAGGGCACATTTTCAAGCCCGCTGTAAGACAGATGAAACGCAAGCTTGGAAAACGGCTGCAGAAGGTGCAGCAGAAAAAAATATGCCTTCATTTCGTACGCTCCAAATCCCGGTTTCGCAGGGCTTCTATACGCTCCATCAAGGCCCTGCTGGCAGCACGGAACTCCTGGCCGGAACCCTTCTCAATTCCCAGCTCGGCAGGGTTAACCAGTTCGCCGTAGGAAATAATGACCCGGTGAAAAAGACGCGGAAGAGGGCTGCCGACCGGGGTAATGCAGACCGGCAATATCGGCACTTCGTACTTATGGGCCAGCATGACCGCGCCTGACTTCGGCTGGCCTAAGCTGCCATCCTTTGAGCGGGTCCCCTCCAAAAATATTCCCATGGCGCCGCCGTTTTTCAGAAGGTTTCCGGCGTGGTCAATGGCGCCGACATCCCCCTTGCCTCTTTGAATCGGGAAAGCCCCCAGCTTTTTCAGCAAGAAGCCCAGAAACTTATTTTGGAACAGCTCTGATTTTGCCATAAAATAAATCTGCCTTTTCTCCACACAGGCCAAGCGCGGCGCATCCGACATACTCACGTGGTTCGCGCATATAATGAGCCCTCCTTTGTCAGGACAGCGCTCCCTGTTTTTAACCTTATAGGGGATAAATGGGAACACAAGCGGCCTGGCGACAAGCCTGGCAAAACGATATAAAGGCATCATCTTCATTCTAACCACCTATTCAAAACAAAATATGGGCCGCTATTCCCGCAGATTTCGGGAATAGCTACTCACCCTGTAGAGGGCTGTCTTAACAGCCGGACCCTCATAAGCCGTATATTAAACAAAAAGATATTGGACAGATTACACGTCCTTAGCGCGTACAAGCGCAAGAATCTTCTCAACGGATTGTTCCAGCGTATAGCCGGTATTATCAAAATGCACGGCATCGGCAGCAGGAAGCAGCGGGGAAACCGCTCGATGGGAATCGTTATAATCCCGCTCCTTTACATCCTTGAGCACCTCTTCATAGGAAATTGCTTTACCCGCCTCTTCTAAATCCTTAAAGCGGCGCCTGGCACGCTCCTCCGGGGACGCCGTTAGAAAAATTTTGACTTGTGCCTTCGGCAGCACGACCGTACCGATATCCCGTCCATCCATCACTACATTGTTATGGGCCGCCAGCTCCTGCTGCAAATCAAACAAAAACTCCCGAACACTTGGCAGGGCTGAAAAGGTCGAGGCCGCCATTGAAACCTCCGGCGTACGGATCAAGCCAGATACATCCTCCTCATTCAATAAAACCAACTGGTTTCCATCCTGAAAATGAATGGTTACATCTATATTTTTCAGTTCAGCTTCTACGCGCTCAGGTTCAGCTGCCGTGATACCGCGCCGCAGCATATGAAGGCCAACGGCGCGGTATAGGGCGCCTGTGTCAACGTAGATATACCCCAGCCGCTTGGAAACATCCTTGGCAATTGTACTTTTCCCCGCTCCTGCGGGCCCGTCTATTGCAATGGCAAACATCTTAATATCCTCCGTGTAAATTAATTTATTCAATCCCGGCCAACCCGTGGGCTTTTTTAATATTATTATAGAACAAAATCTACCCGTGTACAATTCTTTCACGGCAAAAGTCCAAAATAAATGGTCAACGCAGGTTGTGATGCCTGCATTGCGCTGCAATCGTCTGTGCAGCCAAGCGGCCGGTCGAGAACGCTATCTGTAAATTATAGCCGCCGGTATAAGCATCCACATCCAATATTTCCCCAGCAAAAAAAAGGCCCCGAACCAGCTTTGATTCCATTGTTTTAGGATCTACCTGGCGGACCTGAACCCCGCCGGAAGTGACGATTGCCTCGTCCAGCGAACGAAATCCCTGGACTTCAAACGGTATGCATTTAATAAAACCACAGAATGCCCGCCGTTGCTCCCTTGTAACCGAATTACATTTTAAATGGGCTGGAATATCTGTGCGAGAAACCGCAAAGGGAATCATTTTTTTCGGCAGCAAAGAAGAAAGCGTGTTGATAAAATCACGATTGCTATTGCTCTGAAAATCCCGCAGCAGCCGCGTCTCCAGCTGATCCAGGCTCAGCGCAGGCTTCATATCAATTTCCAGGCGGTAACGTCGCGGCTCCATTTGCCGCATACGGCTGCTTGCACTTAAAATCAGCGGGCCTGAAACACCAAAATGCGTAAAAAGCATCTCGCCCTGTTCCTGAAAAACCAGCTTATCTTTTTTTTGGTCCCATACCCGCAGCCGTACATTTTTAAGGGAAAGCCCCATCATGTCCCGACAGCCCGAATCGTGCACCACCAGCGGAACGAGCGACGGCTTGAGCGGAACAATCTGGTGCCCGACTGCTTCCGCCATACGGTAGCCGGAACCATCCGACCCTGTAGCGGGGTACGAAGCGCCGCCGCAGGCCATAACCACCCGCTCGGCCCTTATCAGGCGGCCGTCTTCCAGCTTTACGCCGGAAATGCCTCCCTCCTCCAGTATCAGAGAAACAGCCTCTCCTTCCACCTGAGTGCAGGAGAACCGACGGATATAGGCGGACAGTGCATCCACAATATCCACGGCCTTATCGGAAACCGGAAATACCCGCCGGCCTCGTTCTACTTTGAGCGGGACGCCAAGCCGCTCAAAAAAAGCCATTAATTCCTGCGGCGGAAAAGCTGTCAACGCACTGTACAAAAAACGCCCGTTGGTTGGAACGGACGCTATAAAAGCCTGTAAATCACAGTCATTGGTTAGATTACACCGGCCTTTTCCGGTAATCATCAGCTTTCTTCCCGGGCGGCTGTTTTTTTCAATTAAGCAAACCCGTAGGCCGGATTGTGCCATATATCCGGCTGCCATCAAGCCTGCCGCACCGGATCCTATTACAGCTGCATCATACATTTTTTCTATCTCCGTCTACTTTTTCATAGACCCCATATTCATCCCAAATGGTTTCCAAATGGTCAAACACCTGTGCGACCTCTTCCTTTTTCTTCATAGCAATGGTGACGATCAATGCGTTAATCAAGCTCAGCGGCGCACAGAGCGAATCTACAATTGACGCGATGTCACTGCGTGCCAGCAGCAAATAATCCGCCGGCTGAGCCAACGGCGAAACCGTACTGTCTGTAATGGCAACTACCTTTGCACCCATTTTGTGGGCATAATCCATAGCCTTTACCGCTTTACGAGAATAGCGGGGAAAGCTAATTCCAATCACTACGTCGTGCTCATCCACACGGATCATTTGTTCAAAGATTTCCGCCTCGCTGGTGCACTGTACTAAAATAACGTTTTCAAACAGAAGCTTTAAATAGTAAGAGAGAAACGTCGCCAAAGGCGAGGAGCTTCTCGCCCCTAAAATAAACAATTTCCCGGCCGATGCAATGGCCTCCGCCGCCTGATAGAAATTCTCGTGAGAAGTTTCTTCCATTGTGCGCCGGATAATATCGATATCCTGGTTAAAGATGGAATCCAGAATGTCATTGCCTCCAATTCGCTGTGCAGTGACATCCATGCGCTGAACCGACGTCAGTTTATTCCGGATCATTTCCTGAACCGCCTTCTGCAGCTCCGGGTAACCGGCGTAGCCAATTTCAGTTGCAAAACGTACCACTGTGGACTCGCTGACCCCTACGGTCGCCCCCAGCTTGGAGGCCGTCATAAATGCAACTTTGTCGTAATGCTCTTCAATATATTTTGCAATCAGACGCTGCCCCTTTGAAAAATGCTCCATATGCTCCTGAATACGAACGGTAAGCAAGTTATTCATCATTTTGCTCATTCTGCCCATTTCTCCGCATATAATAAAAAGCTGCTGGGACTCATGCGGTCAGTCCTGCATGCCTCATCCAAATTTATCTTATAGCTTATCAGGCAAAAAATCAAGCCCCTTTTCTGCCAAAATGCAGGAAAGAGGCTTGCTATATTCATTTTACACGCAATGAAGGGTTAATATTACCTGACCGCTCTTTTGACCGGATAGAAACGATAGCCGTCCCCATTTAGTTTTGCTCTTCCCTCTTCAGGCGCGGAATCAACCACCAAAAAAACAACGGCGCAAGCCCTTGTACAATAAAGAGAATCCCCAGGAAGAGCCCGACCATGCTTTGCGCTGTCTCCGGGAAAAATAAAAATATAAACCCCCAAACTACACAGCCCACCGCAAGCAGTGTCAGCCACCACCAGCTTTTTGCGCCGGTTCGAAACAGATCGAGAGAGCTGAGAAACCGCAGGACTCCGGAAAATATAATCCACATTCCGAACACCGCAACCATAACAAGAGAAATCTCCGTCTGGTTACAAAGCACATAGATTGCCAAAATTACTGTCAGAATGCCGTCGGCCAACAGCCAGCTGCCTCCCAGGCCCTGTTCCCGCGTCATCAAAAAAATCGCCACATCAAACAGGCCTGCAATCAGCATAATCAGTCCAAACACCAGCATTAAAACCGGTAGCAGCGCCGCAGGCGATACGATGGAAAGGAACCCAGCAAACACCAGTAAAACCGAGGAAATTAACCAAAGCCCTTTAGAAACAGAGAGCGGCCTGATCTTCATATTCTTTTCTTCCCTTCAATTTAACATTCCCTAAATACAGCCTGCCGGGTTTTATTTTTTACCGGCCTGCTCCACCACATTGACGGCAGCTTCCAGCTCATTTGTTTCTGCCAGCTCGATCAGGCCTGCATCGCAATTTTTCGCCAGTGCCGGGTCCATTGGCAGACGGCCCAAAAGCGGCAGGCCAAAGCGTGCGCAAACCTCTTCCACATGGCTTTCGCCAAAGACGGGTATTTTCTTACCGCAGTCTGGACATTTTACATAACTCATGTTCTCTACAATGCCCAAAATCGGCACATCCATCATCTGTGCCATTGAAACAGCTTTCGCGACAATCATGGAAACCAGCTCCTGCGGAGAGGTTACCACGACAATACCGTCGAGCGGAATGCTTTGAAATACGGTCAGCGGGACATCCCCCGTTCCCGGCGGCATATCGACAAACATATAGTCCACATCTTTCCAAATGACGTCCGACCAAAACTGCTTGACCGTGTTTGCAATGATCGGTCCCCGCCAGACAACGGGCGAGCATTCGTCATCCAACAGAAGGTTCACCGACATGATGTCAATTCCCGTTTTTGTGCGAATCGGCAGCAGTCCCTGTTCAGAGGCAACAGCGTGTTCGTGTATGCCAAAGGCCTTGGGAATGGACGGACCTGTTATATCTGCATCCAGAATGGCCGCATGCTTACCCAGGCGGCTCATTGCCACAGCAAGCAAGGAGGTGACCATACTCTTGCCAACGCCGCCCTTTCCGCTTACAACCCCGATTACCTTTCCGATATTGCTCAGCTCATGCGGGGCTACCAAAAAATCTGCCGGATTTGCCTTGCGGGAAGCGCAATTTTCGGAACAGCTTCCACAATCGTTGTTACAACCTTCGCTCATTCGTTTAACACCTTCCAAATTATATTTCTGCATCTTCCAGTTAAAGATGCATGTAAGCTTATTCTTCACCCGGAAATAGAGAACTATCAATTACGGGCGTTATTCTATTTATTTTACACCAAAACAGCTAAAATGACAAATCCTGTGGAAACCATCCCTTTGCGCGCATTACATCACATAATTAAAACGCCCAAACGGCGCACAGTCGCCATCGCGGTAAAAGGCCATGATGTCCTTGGTTTCAATGTTGTCAATCCACTTAAATTCAAAGCAAGGCTTTTGGCTGCCCTCAAAGCCGAGGAATTTACGCGGGATTGCTACCGCCATCCGGTTTTCTTCTATATTCGTGCAAACCTCACCTACACGTACACTGCTGCCGTCCTTCATGCAGAAACAAACGCCCTCGGTAATTTTATAGTCATAGCCCTCCCAGCCAGTCGCCTTATTGCGGTCCGTATCCAAAAGCAGGGTCATAGCATTCTGATGGCCTAGGACAATCCGGTCTGCACATTCCACATAGAAATAAATATACGCATCGTCATAGGCGTACTTCGCCTTGATAAAGTCATTCTTACCGCTCTTGTTGAGATAATGGATTTCTCCACCCAAAGCCACATAGTCGCGATTGGCTGCCGAGCCCTTATGGGCATAGTAGGTAGGCTCCACACCTTCCCAACAGCTGAAGTCCTCCATAGCAATGGTGCGGGGTTCCGTCTTGCGCTCCACATGTGCCAGGCCCTTATATCGGCGGATATTCGCGACCATCTGCAGATAGTACAAATCCTGGTAACCGTCGCTGTCAGGCTCAATATCCCGGCTGTGCTCATAATCATATTGGTCTACAAAGGCGATTTGAGTACTGTTCTGATCCCAAACCCAGGGGTCGCCCGGAAATTTACCCATGATCCATTCATTCCAGCCTGTGATAAACACCAGGTCTGGATCCAGGGCAATGGCATTGTCCCATTGCTCCTGAACATTATAGCCGTATTTATAGGAATCCGGCCCCAGTTTACCGTGCTTATCTTTCGCTGTATAACTCCTGCCATAGGTGCCCTTATCATTAAAGTGCGTACAAATACGCCCGTCGCGCGCGTTTTGAGCCACGCCGACTGTACACATTTCATAACGGCCGTCCGGCTTTTTTACGTAGCCGTTCTGCGGGGCAATCTCCAGCCAGCCCCAGTTGTCCTCACGGGTCGCGCCGCCAGCATACATGGGCTGCGGCGGTCTGAAGGTAAAGAAGCTGCGAATTTCGCGGAACATGTTGGTCTCAAATTCAGAACGCCCTTGCTCCGGCAAAGACTCCGGGTAGGCGAGCACCAGCGGCTTCCCGTCCCACATAAACCACAGATCCCTGTAAAGTCCGGGCCGGTATAGATCCTGATAGATAGAACGCAGCATTTCACGGGTGTTTTCCGTCGCTTGAAAATTCATAATAAAGGCAACCTGCGGCGTTTTGATTCCATCGATGCGCGCCTTTCTAAACTCTTCCAGAAGCGCCATGTATGAGTCCTTCCAAACAGAGGTCCCATTTGTGGTATCAAAAAAGATCGCGTCCACTCCCGCGTCGGCAAAATACTGGGCATGCTTTCTCAGAACATAAGGGTCGTCATTGCGGTAGAAGCCGTAAAGCGGCTCATTCCAGTGTACAATATCATGGTCCGTCCATACCGGGTGATTCATATCATATTCCGCTTCCGGATATTTTCGCAGCACCTCGGCCAGATTGATGGGCCTTCTGTCAACATGGCCGTTTCTCCAGGTCCAATAGAACAGACCGACAAAACGTTTTTTGGGAGCACCGGCCTCTTGGGCATCCGGCAGCTTCCTGCCTAATGAATCCGTTGCCGCGATAAGGTCATTATCTGTTTCATGATATGGGTACACAGGCATCTGGTATCCGCCTGCGTTTTCCCAAAAGGTGGTCTCTGTAAAGGTAAAAGACTCAATGTAAGCCGGTTTATCCGCAACAAACGACACCTCATAGGCGCCGGGCTGAATCTCAGGAATATCGGCGTGGATAACCTCCAGCTCCCGGTAACCTGCCGTTGTTGTCAAGGATGCCGTGCTGGCCAGCCTGCCGTTCAAGTACACATCAAGCGGAAACGATCCTGAAGCCGTCCGGTATAAGATGTCCAAGCCTCTCATCGTCGTTGAAAAAGTGACATTCTCAAAGGTAATTTTCGGATTGTCCTCATTCAAAAGACAGTTGCTTTTCAATACTTTTTCCACAATATCCTCTCCTTAAAAGCCCGTTTTCCCACTATGGCGAGCCTTTCATAATAGGGAACAGCAGGGTGCCTGGCACTAAAAAACGACGCCCGGCTATTCTTTTCCTCATTGTAAAAGCAACAACATCTTTTGTCAACCAGTAAACTAAAATTCCCGCTTTAAGCTGCGCAAAAACAGGTCTGCCAGCGCCTGCTCCGGCTCCTCGCCGCGGTGCAGCACCGCATCCACCGCTGTGCAGATTGGCAGCTCTACCCCGTGCTTTTCTCCCAGGCTCAGCAATGCTGTCGTTGTAGGTACGCCCTCCGCCAGCTCGTCATAGGCCTCGCCGCGTACAAAGGCTTCTCCGTAACGCCGGTTATGGCTAAACATACTGAACACCGTCGCCTGGTAATCCCCTAAATGCGAAAGGCCATAGGCGGTGATTTCATTGCCGCCCATTACCTTGATCAAGCGGGCGATCTCTCTTGTCCCCCGCGACATCAGCGCCCCCTTCAGCGCGGTCTTGTTTTTTCCGTCCAGCATCCCGGCTGCTATGCCAATGACATTTTTCGCCGCCGCGCCAATTTCATTGCCGACCATATCGCTGCCGTAGTAAAAACGGATGAGACTGCTGCTGAACGCTGGAACCAAAAACTCCTTGGTGTCTGGGTCCGGACTGTCAATCACCATACAATTCGGAATACCCGCCACAAAATCCTGCACATGTCCCGGGCCTACCCAGACGGCAACACGGGCCCGGGGCGCGTATTCCTCAACAATGGTTGAGAGCCGTCTGCCCGTGCCGATCTCCAGCCCTTTCATACAAAGCACCACCGGTTTCCCATCCAAAGCGCCTTGGGGAACTGCGCTCATAAACGTACGCAATGACTGTGCGCTGATGGAAACAACCACACAATCCGCTTTATCCCAGCGCAGCTCATTAGTTAGCACAACCTCTTTCTGAAGCGTTACTAGGCCGTTGGTCCCCGTTTTTTGAAAAGCCGCAAAATGCGGAGAAGCTTCCCGCCCATAGAGGGAAACCCTATGCCCAATGCTGCAGAGGTACCATGCAAGGAAGGACCCCCATCTTCCACAGCCGACTACTAATATATTCACTCGTATCTTTCCATCCTTTCATTGCGAATCCTCTTCTTGCTCTGCCAATGGCAAAACATTGACAATATCCAGTTCAAACCAGAAAGTGGATCCCGCTCCTTCGGTGCTTTCAACTCCATAGGCGCCACCGTGCAGTTCCAGAATGGTTTTGACGATGGAAAGCCCCAGGCCCGTTCCCATCTGAGCACGCTTATGAGCCTTATCCACCTTGTAATAGCGCTCCCATATATCCTTCAGCTTATCCGCCGGGATGCCTTCGCCCGTATCCTTTACCAGGATTCGAACCTTGCCCTCACAGAGCTCCTGCTCAACCATAACCTTTTTGTCGGGGCCTGTATAGGTCAAGGCGTTATTGATAAGGTTATACACCACTTGAGAGATTTTAAGCTCATCCGCATTGACGATAACCTCCTCCTGCGCATGAAAGGTAATTTCATAGTCCGTCAGCTTCACATAGCGCTGCAGGATCTCCTCTATACTTTCCGTCAAGTTAAACTTTTCCGGCGCCAGGTCCAATGTGCCGGATTGCAGCTTGGAGAGATCAAGCACATCATTGACAAGCGTTGTCAGACGGGTGGCCTCGTCGATAATAATCTGTATATTTTCCGGTGTGTTCTCGCCTGGAATATCACGCATAACCTCACTGTAACCGGTAATCATTGTCAGCGGCGTCCTCAAGTCATGCGAAATATTGGCAACCAAATCCCGCTGAAGATTTTCCACCTTTGCCAGTTCATGAGCGGCATAGTTCAGCGTTTCGGCCAATTCCCGGATTTCCTGGTAGCCCTCAGCCTGAAACCTCACTTGATAATTCCCCTTGGCCAGCCCCTTAGCCGCCTCATTAATGCCGACAATGGGCTTACTGATTTTTTTTGATAAAAACAGCGCCAGGATCAGCGCCAGAATCAGCATAACAACCGTAACGCAGGTAAGCTGAATGCGCAATGTCTGAACGGTAGAATCTACCGGAGAAATCATGGAATTTAATAAAACCAGCAGCCGCTGGCCTGAGGAGAGGGTGACAATTCTCGCATAAATCATTGCCTCCGGTGAAGCCGTATTTTTAATGTAGCGCTCCCCGTTTATTTCAATATTGTAGGTGTCATCCTCAAATTGCTCAAAATAATTGCCTCCGCGCTGAACAGTCCCGGCAAAAATAACGGCTAAGTCCCAATTGCTGAGCCAATGGATTTTACACCGAGGGGTTGCATCCTCGGAATAAATCTGATTTCCAAGAGAGTCCGCCACAATGATGCAAATCTGGTTATTCTGCGCAATCCCCTCCAGGCGCGCCTTAATGTCCGGGTCCTCAATGTGCTCCGCAATGTCCTGCGCGGAGGATTGAATCTCATTTACTTTGATGGTGCGGTAAAAAAAGTCCAGCAAAAACACCTGAAAAAGCCACAGCAGCACCAAAATTACCAGCGTAAACGCAGCAAAATATGCAAAAACCTTCCATTTGACGCTCCCAGAGCGAACCCGCTGGAACAGGCTGAATTTCTTATGGTTCAAAGCGATACCCCACGCCTCTAAGCGTCACAATAAACCGGCTGTACGGCCCCAGGCTTTTCCGTAGTAATTTAATATGTGTATCCAAGGTACGATCGTCACCGTAGAAATCATATCCCCATACATTCGTTATCAATTTTTCACGCGTTAGGGCAATGTTGCGGTTGTTCACCATATAAAAGAGTAAATCGTATTCCTTCGGCGACAATTCGGCCTTTACCCCGTCTACGGTAACAATTCGCGCGGCAAAGTCTATCGTCAGCCCTTCAAAGCGAACCACTTCTTTTGCACTTTCATCCGGGGCCGGATTCGCCCGTTTAATAATGGCATGAATCCGCAGCATCAATTCCTTGGGAGAAAAGGGTTTGACAACATAATCATCCACCCCAAGCTCAAAGCCGTGGATTTTGTCGTATTCCTCGCCGCGGGCCGACAGCATCAGCACCGGCGCCTGGCAGTATTTGCGAATCTCCCGCACCGCTGAAAAGCCGTCCAGCTCCGGCATCATAACATCCATAATGATAATGTCGTAATCCGCCGGATGTTCCCTGCACATTTCAACCGCCTGCATGCCATCTTCCGCTTCAAAGACGGCATGGCCCTCAAAAACAGCGTACTTTTTAATAAGGTCCCTGATTTTTTCCTCGTCGTCCACTACCAAGATCCGATACATCTGCTCACCTCTGCTGGCTTTTTTAATACTGGTTTTATTTTACTACAGACAAGCAAAAAAAACAAACCTATATAAAAAGAGTAGGGGAAGAAATCAGCCGCCGCAGCCGTTTCTTCCCCTACTGATATAAAATTGGACGATTATATTAAAGCATTAGCTCGCAGATTTCGTTGGAAAATTCAACCGGATTTTCAATCGCAACGCCCTCGATCAACAACGCTTGTGTATAGAGCAAAGAAGTATACTGCTTTATGCGCTCCTGATTATCCTTTGCAAGCTCTTGCAGCTTCTTAAAAATAGGATGGTTTGCATTGATCTCCAAGACCCGTTCAGCCTTGACCTTTTCACTTGCCGGCATAGCGTTGAGCACTTTTTCCATCTCCATCGAAATGGCGCCCTCGGTGGACAGGCACACCGGGTGGCTTTTCAGTTTCCGTGAAAGTACAACGCCCTTCACCTTGTCGCCAAGAGCTTCCTTCATCTGGTCCAGCAGCTCTTTATTTTCCTCGGCAAGCTTTTTAGTTTCCTCTTTCTCTTCATCGCTTTCAAGACCGAGATCGTCCGCTGAAACAGACTTAAATTCTTTATCGTCGTATTTTACCATCATCCGCAGCGCAAACTCATCGACATTGTCCGTCATATACAGGATTTCAAAGCCCTTGTCCTTGAGCGCCTCGCTTTGCGGCAAGAGATCGATGCGATCAACCGTTTCTCCGCAGGCATAATAGATGTACTTCTGGCCCTCTTTCATTCTTTCGACATACTCTTTGAGGGTGACCATTTTCTTCTCGGAAGAAGAGTAGAACAACAACAGATCCTGAAGCACATCCTTGTGCATGCCATAATCAGCATAAATACCATATTTCAGCTGCAACCCGAAGTTTTTATAAAATTCCTCATATTTATCGCGCTCGCCCAGCAGCATGCTTTCCAGTTCTGACTTAATCTTTTTCTCCAGACGGCCGGCAATAATTTTAAGCTGGCGGTCATGTTGCAGCATCTCTCTGGAAATATTCAGGGAAAGATCCTGGCTGTCCACCAGCCCCTTGACAAAGCTGAAGTAATCCGGCAGCAGATCCTTGCATTTTTCCATAATCATTACGCCGTTGCTGTAAAGCTGAAGGCCCTTCTCGTACTCCTTGGTATAAAAATCATAGGGAGCCTTGGCCGGAATAAACAACAGCGCATTATAAGTCGCGGTCCCCTCTGTGCTGCTGTAAATTACCTTTAACGGGTCTTGAAAATCAAAGAACTTATCCTTATAAAACTGATTATATTCCTCATCCGTTACTTCCTTGCGGTTCTTTCGCCAGATTGGAACCATCGAATTCAGCGTTTCGGTTTCTGTATAGGTTTCATATTCCGGTTCTTTTCCATCCTCGCCGCTGCCTTCCTTCATCCGGCTTTTCTCTACATCCATCTTAATCGGATAGCGAATGTAATCGGAATACTTTTTTACAAGACGCTTAATTGTATAGGCATCCAGAAACTCATCATAGTTATTGTCATCGGCATTAGGCTTAATAAAGAGTGTAATGGTTGTTCCATGCCCTTCTTTTTCACAGCTCTCAATGGTATAGCCCTCTACGCCCTTGCTCATCCAGCGATAGGCTTCGTCACCGCCGTACGATCTGCTTTCTACAACAACCTTATCGCTCACCATAAAGGCCGAATAGAAGCCGACGCCGAATTGGCCAATAATTTCAATATCCTCTTTTTGTTCATTCTCCTGTTTGAAATTCAAAGACCCGCTTTTAGCAATGGTACCAAGGTTATTTTCCAGCTCCTCCTTCGTCATACCACAGCCATTATCGACGATGGTTAAGGTTCGAGCCTCCTTGTCCGGAATAATTTCAATTGCAAAATCATCGCGGGATAGGCCCGTATCCCCCACTGAAAGCGTTTGGTAATACAGCTTGTCAATCGCATCGCTGGCATTAGAGATTAATTCCCTTAAGAAAATCTCTCTGTGTGTATAAATTGAATTAATCATCAAATCCAAAAGACGTTTCGATTCCGCTTTAAACTGCTTCATGATTTCAACCTGCCCTTATTTCAATGTTTTAGCACTCTATTATTTCAAGTGCTAAAATTATTGTAATACAAAAACGCCGATATTTCAATGAATAAATTATGAATATTTTATTTTTAACTCTGCTTTAGCAACAAAAATCCGGTAGCCCCTAAAAGGCTACCGGATTTTTGTTGTACCTATTCGCTTGTATTACGAGCCATACAGATGGTCAACGGTAATTACCCCAAAATAAGTGGGGTTCAGCTCCTGTAGTTTTTCCTCCAGCAGGTCGCAAATCTCCTTGTCAGTATATCGAAATTCAAAGGGGACACAGATGTCAAAAATTAAATTTGAGTGCGATTTTCCCCAGACAACTCGAAAATCGTGCATGGTAATTTCCTCAGAAATCGAGGTGATTATTCCCTCCACCTGATCTCTCAGGTGATTTGTTTTTTCATCGTCCATCACAATCGGATCCATATGAATAACCATATGAATACCATCCTGCTTCAAAAAATCACGTTCAATGTTATCAATTATATCATGGCTGACCAGGATGTCCACATCCGCAGGCACTTCGCAATGAACGGAGGCAAAGCAGCGCCCTGCTCCATAGCTATGAATATTCAGGTCGTGAATACCCACAATTCCTTTATACGAATGAATTTTTTTATAAATTTTATCCACCAGCTCCTTTGAGGGGACGGTCCCTAACAGCGGGTCGCTGGTGGATATAATGACCTTAACCCCTGTAACAATAATTAAAACTGCAACCAAAACGCCCAGGTATCCATCCAGATTGAAGTGAATCAGCTGCGACAGCAGCAAACCGATCAATACTGCACCTGTTGAAAACACATCGCTGAGGCTGTCAGCTGAGGCCGCCGACAGGGTCGGAGAATCTATCGCCTTTCCCATTTTTCGGTAAAACAGCCCCTGCCAGACTTTGATCAGGATGGATACAGCCAGCGCTCCCAAGGTAACCCAACTGAACACAGCTGCCTCAGGATGAAATATTTTATCAAAAGAGGATTGCAGCAGCTGAAACCCGACCAACAGTATTACAAAGGAAACCGCAAGCCCGGATAAGTACTCCATCCGTGCATGGCCATAGGGATGTTTCCGGTCGGCCGGTTTCCCCGACACCTTGAAGCCCACCAGCGTCACCACAGAGGAAGCAGAATCTGAAAGGTTATTAATGGCATCCGCCACAACCGCAATACTGCCAAAAAACAGCCCGACCGAAACCTTTATGACAAACAGCAGCAGATTGGTGATAATCCCCACTATACCGGAGAGCTTCCCATAGCGCTCCCGGACTCTGGCATCCTGCGTATTTTGATAATCCTTAATAAAGAGCCTTACCAATAAATTACTCATAAAAAACCAAGCTCACCTTTTCGTATGTACTCAAGTTGTAAGCAATCCCAAGGGCATCCCTTAAATAAATAGATACTAACTCTACCGGAAGAGCGTCCCTCCCTGACAATCGATGCCGACAATCAGCGGGAATTTTTCAACGCGGAGCTCCTTAACGGACTCACAGCCAAGATCCTCAAAGGCAACGACACGAAGAGAGCGGATGCTTTGCGCCGCCAAAGCGCCCGCCCCGCCCACCGCACAGAAATAAACGGCGTTATTGCGGCAAATCGCGTCTTTTACCGCCGCAGATCGGTCTCCCTTTCCAATCATCGCCTTAAGGCCTAGGTCCAGAAAGCGCGGCGTAAAAACATCCATGCGCGATGACGTTGTCGGGCCGCACGAACCGACCGGCAGGCCTGCAGGCGCCGGAGTAGGGCCTGCATAATAAACGACTGCGTTCACCAGGGGAAACGGCAGCTGTTCGCCCCGGTCCAGCATTTCGTTCAATCGCTTGTGCGCGGCATCACGGGCCGTGTAAATGGTCCCCGAAAGATAAACGGTGTCCCCGGCGCGCAGCTGCTGCGCAGTCTGTTTAATTTCTTCCGTACAAACTGAAATTCTCTCCATTTTGACTTCCTCCATCATCCTTTACCGGCGCTTTATTCTATGCGCTGAAATAAAAAATATGCGCCCAAGCAAAATACAAAACAGGGAGCTGCCGTGCAGTTCCCTCTCTGTTATCAAAACATATCCTTTTTTCTCAAAATTAAGAACGCGATAAACATGCATACTCCCGCAAGGGCAAGCGGGAACCAAAAATGCGGCATCGGCAGCCCATCTACGTTCATTCCGTAAAAGCTTGAAATAACGGTCGGGATAGAAATAATCAACGTAATAGACGCCAGCACCTTCATGACAATATTCAAGTTATTGCTGATAACCGACGCAAACGCATCCATGGTGCCCGACAAAATGTTCAGGTAAATGTTACTCATCTCAATGGCCTGCTTCACTTCAATCAGCACATCCTCCAGCAAATCCTGATCCTCATCATAGAGCTTGATTGCCCGGCCGCGCATAATCTTTTCAATTGTAATCTCGTTCCCTTTGAGTGAGGACGAGAAGTAAACCAGGGATTTTTCAATATCCAGCAGTTGAATTAGTTCCGCGTTCTTCATCGATTTGCGGAGCTTGCGCTCTACAGAATTACTCACCTTATCGATTTGCTTCAGGTACTGCAAATAGCGATTTGCAATCCGGAACATCAAGTGCAGAATAAAACGCGTTTTCAAGTTGGTCTGTACCCCGCGAACCACGCCTTCTGCAAACTCATCGATAATTGGATTTTCATCGTTCAGGACAGTTATTACATTTTTTTCGGTAATGATAATGCCCAGAGGCGTTGTGTAATAGACGATATTTTTACCGTTTTTATCAATCACCGGAATATCGATCACAATTAAAGTGTTACCGTCTTCCATGTCGATATGGGAAGATTCCTCTTCATCCATCGCCGCACGAAAAAAATCAGGTTCGATGCCAAAGTCCCGAATTAAACCATTGATTTCATCCTCCTGAGGAGCGACGCAACTAATCCAGCAGCCGGGTTCACAGGCTGAAAGCTTCGTGATACGGCCATCAACCGTTTTTAAATAAGATAGCATTGTGCTCATCTCCTATTCTATTTTTCATCCATCGACCGCCGCATAAAGGGTCAGGGTTCACAATGCCACCTCCTTTTTTATCCGTCTTATGAAACACAGACCGCAGCCGCGCAACGCCATACGCCCCGGGCTACAGTTGCATACATAAGTAAAAAACGCGCGCAACAACACAGCGTGCTTTTACTCTTTATTCATTATAACACATAAAACGACGATTTCAAGAGATAGGCAAACATTTCTGGTAGTAAACATATTTTTTCGCTTGCCACGGCTCTAAACGTGCTTAAAAAGCCCAAATCAACCTTTTTTACAGCCTAACACTTTTTAGCATACCCACTGCTTGATGTTTTTAGGCCGGCATGGTATAGTGATAAAAGAATTTGTAAAGGAACCCAAAACATCATGAAAATTTTACTGACTGCAATCAATGCAAAATATATTCACACCAATCTGGCACTGCGTTCCATTCGCGCCTACATCGGCCAATATGGTTTTTCTGCAACGCTTTCCGAATACACCATCAACCAGCCGTTTGACGATATTCTCGCTTCGATTTACCTGCAAGCACCCGATGTAGTTGCATTTTCCTGCTATCTGTGGAACATCAGCCTTGTACGCCGGCTTTGCGTGGAGCTAAAAAAGCTGCTGCCATCCCTGCATATCTGGCTTGGAGGCCCCGAGGTTAGCTACAATAGCAGCAGCTTCCTGCGGGAGAACCCAGCGGTTGATCTCGTCCTCATCGGTGAAGGCGAGGAAACCTTCCGGCAGCTTTTAAGCAGCTTAAATGAGGGCGGCAATCCTACAGATGTACCGGGGATTGCCTACCGGGCAAGCGGAGCCATATATCAGACCAACCCCGCAAAACCAATGGACCTGGCCGCGCTGCCCTTTGCCTACGAGGACTTAAGCGCCGTTAAAAATAAAATCCTCTATTTTGAGACTTCCCGCGGATGCCCTTTTCATTGCAGCTATTGCCTCTCTGCCCTCACGCCTGGGGTCCGCTTTGTTCCCTTGGCACAGGCCTGCAGTTTTTTACGCCGTTTTTTGCAGGCTGGGGTCCGTCAGGTAAAATTTGTGGACCGAACTTTTAACTGTAATCCGGCACATGCGGATGGAATTTTGTCCTACCTGATTCAGAACGACAATGGTGTTACCAATTTTCATTTTGAGATTGCCGCCGACATTTTGGCAGATTCCACAATCGCCTTGATCCAGTCGGCCCGCAAGGAGCTCTTTCAATTTGAGGTCGGTATCCAATCAACTTGTGCGCAGACCCTAGAGGCGATTCACCGTAGCTGTAACAACCGTCTTGTTTTTCAAAAGGTCGGGCAGCTGCTGGCCCCTGGTAACGCCCACATTCATGTGGACCTTATTGCCGGGCTGCCGCTAGAGGATTATCAGCGCTTCGCCCGTTCCTACGATGAGGTTTTCGCACTGAAGGCAGACATGCTTCAGCTGGGTTTTCTCAAGGTGCTGAAGGGATCCGCCATGGAAATGGAAGGGAGGCGTTACGGCATTGTTGCCCAGGAGCAAGCGCCCTACGAGGTTTTACAGACAGATGTATTATCTTACAGTGATTTACTGCGCCTGAAACAAATTGAGGTTCTGAATGAACGCCTGCACAACAGTGGGCGTTTTCGGGCCTCACTGTCCTACTTGCTGAATAAAACGGCTTCTCCCTTTCATTTTCTCGAGGGTTTTGCTGTGGAATTAAGCCGTCTGGACCGCTGGGGGAATACCTGGGGTAAATATGACCTCCACTGCTATTTGTATGAATACGCCCAAATTCTCTGGCCTGGGGAACACGACCTAATATGGTATATGCGCCACGACCTGTTCAGCCGGGAGAATGCCAAGGGAATCCCTCCTCTGCTCAACCAATCTCTTTATGTATATTATCGTGCCGCAATAGAAGCTTACCGTAGGGCTGAAAAGGGTCATTCGTCTGTTTCAAAGAAAAACAGCCATATAGAAATATATCCCTTCTCCCCTATTACCGGAGAAAAGGGATTATGCGCCCTGCTTTATCAATATGGCGATTCCAGTGTTGAAATGGACAACATTACTGAACAGCTGTTCCCGGAACAGGCGCCCGCTACTCAGCAAAAGCCGTTATAAACAGCAAAGGCATCCGTGATATTGAATTGCTCTGTTGCATGATTTCCCGGCGCACCTGCTGTAACCAGAATATAGGCCTCCCCGTCTTTCTCGGCCAAGCTAGCCAAGCAAAGGCCAGATTGATCGGTAAAACCTGTTTTGCCGCCCAATATTTCTCCCTGTGAAAAGGCAGCGGTGTCCATCTCCTTAAACATCGTGCTATAAAACGTCATTCCCTGTGGGTGCAGCTGTGTTGGTGTGGTTGTGTAGCTTTTTGCGGTAAAAATGGCGCGGAAGGACTCATTGTTCAATGCATAAGACAATAAGAGAGATAAATCATACGCAGTGGAATAATGTTCTTCATCATAAAGGCCCGTGGTATTTACAAAATGTGTATCCTTCATTCCCAAATCCTTTGCCTTCTGGTTCATCAGGGCGGCAAACGCAGCCTCAGACCCCGCAATATAATCGGCCATCCCCTCGCAGCACTCCGCCCCGGAGGGCAGCATCATACCGTACAGCAAATCTATAACCGGCACACTTTCACCCGGTTGAAACCCGGCCATCGAAGCATTTTCCGCCTGCAGGCGTTCGAACATCGCCGGAGAAAGCTGCACCTGCCGGTTTAAATCGCTTGCATTTTCCAGGCAGACAATGGCTGTCATCATCTTCGTCAGAGAGGCCGGATACAAACGCTCCCGGCTGTTTTTTTGCAGCAGTGTCTGTCCATCACTCAGTCTTACCAAGATCATATATTTACTATAAAACGTATTCCCGTCGATGCTCTCTGTCGTACCATTTCTCCAAACAGTCGTCTCACGGGTATCGAGCTTTTCCCCCAGCTCGTTCCAGCCAAAAAACACTGCTAAGCAGAGCAGTAAACCGCAGACCGGAATCCATCTTCGTTTTTTTCTAACAGGTTTCCTTTGCCTTACCATATTCAAACCGTCCTCATTTCTCCGCTGGATTGATTACCCCGCACAAATGGCGGTATGGCTTATTCCGCCTGAATACAGAGCATCTGTATTCTACATAAATATTTTTTCTCTTGCCTTACAAAAATCTTAGTTCTTTCTTAAAATATTAATTTACCAGATCCTTTCCTTATTATCCCTGTTTTTAGGAGTAAACAGCATGAATACAAAAAATTTTGAAGAATTGTGCATGCAATACGGGCTCCGTGGAAAAAACGGCATCGGTACCCTGGGCGAAAAGGGCATTCATGCCGTCTTAAAAAATTATTATCAGCCGGATGAAACACTGCACGAAATTCACATTGGCCCTTATGTAGCCGATGCCGTCACAGGTGACGGCATGATTCTCGAAATCCAGACTCAGGCATTCTCGTCCATGAAGAAAAAGCTGGATGCCTTTTTAAATTCCTATGAGGTCACAATAATCTATCCTGTTGCTTCTGTCAGATGGGTTTCCCATTTTGACCCTGAAAGCGGCGTGTTAAGCGGACGCAGAAAAGACCGGCGCCATGCGGATGAATGGCAGATTTTTCAGGAACTAATGTCTATTCGTGAATATTTACGGCGTCCCAACCTGCACTTTCTCATTGCTCTTTTGCAAACGGAGGAATACCGCATGAAAGGCGACCGGCGAAACGCGCGTTATGACCGGCTCCCCACCGCGCTGCTCAAGGAGGTAGGCATTTTTTCTTTACGCGACTATGCACATTTTTTACCGAACAGTCTTCCCACACCGTTTACCACCACGGATTTAAGCCGTTGTGCCGGCGTCTCCAAAGCCGACGCGCAAAAAGCCCTATATACTCTGAATTGGGCTGGCGCCGTGGAGCGAACCGGGAAACGCGGCAACAGCTATCTCTATATTAAAAATCCAACTGTGCCCGGGTAGCTTGCCTGCTGCCTCACCGCCCGTCAGGCTTAAACTCCCAGCCTGTTTATTATAAAGAACCCTCTGGTCTGTGCCAGAGGGTTCTTTTCTATCTTTTTGTTCCAGCTAAAGCGCATTTACGTTTTTATCTTTAGCAGCCCTTATTTTGAATGTATGCATCAATCGAAGCAGCCGCCTTTTTTCCGCCGCCCATGGCCAAAATAACAGTCGCCGCACCGCTAACCGCATCGCCCGCAGCAAAAACGCCCGGCCGCGTTGTAGCCATTGTTTCCTCGTCCACCAGGATGCAGCCTTTCTTATTGGCCTCCAAGCCATGCGTATTGCTGTAAATCAATGGGTTGGGGCGGTTTCCAATAGCGATGATTGCGCAATCCACATCGAGTTTAAAGTTAGATCCCTGCTTCTCAACCGGACGGCGCCTGCCGGAAGCATCCGGCTCGCCCAGCTCCATCTCCACGCATTCCAAAGAACAGACCTTGCCGTTCTCATCCCCGTGAATCTCCACCGGATTGCACAAGAGGCGGAAAATAACGCCTTCCTCTTTCGCATGGTGGATCTCCTCGTTACGGGCAGGCATTTCCTCCTCACTGCGGCGGTAGACAATATAAACGTTTTCCGCACCCAGCCTTTTTGCTGTTCTGGCAGCATCCATCGCGACATTTCCGCCGCCGATAACCGCAACGTTCTTCGGGCGGACAATCGGCGTGTCGTATTCCGGACGGTAGGCCTTCATCAAATTGACGCGCGTGAGAAATTCATTTGCGGAGTAGGTCCCAACCAGGCCCTCGCCCGGTATGCCCATAAAATTGGGCAGTCCTGCGCCGCTGCCAATAAAGACCGCCTCAAAGCCCATTTCAAAGAGCTCGTCTATCGTAAGAACCTTTCCAATAACCATGTCGGTGTTAATGGTAACCCCTCGGTCACGTAATCCCTGAATTTCTTTTTGCACAATTTCCTTCGGCAAGCGGAATTGAGGGATTCCATACATCAGCACCCCGCCGGCCGTATGCAGCGCTTCAAAAATTGTCACACTGTAGCCCTTGGCTGCCAAATCACCCGCGCAGGTAAGGCTCGCCGGACCCGCGCCGATAATAGCCACCCGATGACCGTTTGATTCCTTTTTCTCCGGCTTTTTGACGCTGTGCTGCATATGCCAATCTGCCACAAAGCGCTCCAGGCGCCCAATCGCAACCGGCTCACCTTTAATGCCACGCACACACTTGCTCTCACACTGCGTCTCCTGCGGACAAACACGGCCGCAAACCGCCGGAAGAGAGGTCGCTGTCGTCAGCACTTCGTAGGCGGCCTCAAACTCGCCTTTGGCCACATGAGCAATAAACTCTGGAATCGGGATATTAACCGGGCAGCCAGTAACACATGGCCTGTTCTTACAATTCAGGCAACGTCCGGCTTCATTGATCGCCATTTCCTCGGTATACCCCAGTGCGACCTCATCAAAGTTCTTGTTGCGCACATTGGGCTCCTGCTCAGGAATCGGCGTTTTCACCATGGACATATTAGGCATTGGAAGCACCTCCCATCAGACGGCAATTTTCTTCGCGCGCCGCTTCTTTCTCAAGTTCAGCGTAAGTTCTGGAGCGCTTGATTGCCTCGTCAAAATCCACCTCGTGGCCGTCAAAATCCGGGCCGTCTACACAGGCAAACTTTGTCTCGCCGCCGACAGTCAGGCGGCATCCGCCGCACATGCCGGTTCCATCGATCATAATGGAGTTCATGCTGATCATTGTCTTGATCCCGTACTCCTTAGTCAATGCGCAAACCGCACGCATCATCGGCAGCGGCCCAATAGCGACGACAAAATCGTAGCCGGCGCCGGCCTCTATATTTTTCTTCAATGCGTCTGTCACAAAGCCCTTATGTCCGTTAGAGCCGTCATCCGTCATTAAATATAAATGGTCGCTCGCCGCGCGCATCTCATCCTCTAAAATGATGATGTCCTCACTGCGGAAGCCGGCAATCATATCGACCGCCGTTCCAAGCTTTTTCAACGCCTTTGCCTGCGGGTATGCAATGGCGCAGCCTGCGCCGCCGCCAATAACAGCCGCCTTATGGTAACCCTCCAGCTCGGAGGCCTTTCCCAAGGGCCCGATAAAGTCTAAAATAGCGTCGCCCTCATTAAGCGTATCCAAAAGCATGGTGGTTTTGCCAACCTTTTGAAAAATAATAGTGACGGTTCCCTTTTCGCGATCGTAGTCCGCAATGGTCAGCGGAATCCGCTCTCCGGTTTCGTTGACACGTAAAATAATAAACTGCCCCGCCTGAGCCTTTCTGGCTATGTAGGGAGCCTCGACAACCATTAGAGTCATCGTGTCGTTCAGCCTGCGCTTTCCTACAATTGGAAACATACTCGATACATCCCTTCATTCTATAGCGCTCGTCGTTAAAAACCATATGGTTCAGTGACAACCATTCAACATATATAAGCAGAGCCATGTTACAAAGAACGCCCTGCTTGAAAAATGTCATTGCGAGGCGAAGCCCCGTAATGACATTTTTCAGTCTTAAATGGCGTATGCCGCTTAAAAAATATTATACCGTGAAATTCATTGAAATTCAAGCTGGAATCGAAAAAACGGCGAATTTGCAGAAATCCCCGGCTAAAACCCCTGATATTCCGGCAAATCATAAATTGCGGCCGTTAGGGCTCTTCACGCCTTAAACAGCCACTTATTTTTTCTCTTCACCGCCGCTGCGTCCCTCATATAATGCACTCAGGATATGCTCTGCCGCTGAGCGCCGGGCCGCCGCCTCAATGGAAAGCTCCATGGCCAAACGGATTAAATCTGCGTTTTTTTCACCGTCTACCTGCGTTGTCACCCGGCTTGAAATCTCCTTTAAAACCGCTGTCTGCGCCTTGCAAAAATGAAGATAGACGTCTTTTTCCGGCGCCTCCTTCAACAGCAATTGAAGAAGGGTAGAAATATCGGGAATGGACAGAACAGGCTTGAGAACGCAAATCATCGTCAGCAATGCCAAATGCTCCTTGGCATATTTCTTCTGCTCCGGCCTGGGAAGCACGCCGTCCTTCACATAATTATTAATCATGCTTGAAGTCAGCAGCCCGTCCTTCCCTTCCCGTTTGAACAGGTCGAGCTGTTTGTCCATAAAGGTCAAAACCTGGTCCATATACAAATAAATCTCAGGCATGCGCTCCCATTCCAACGCCTCATATTCACCAACTGCTTTTTCCCATTGGGAAAGCTTGTTCATTGTCTCATCCATGAATTACTGCTCCTCCTTCTTCGTGCGCTCCTTTGACAAATATTGGCTTGGGGGAACACCCTGGTATTTTTTAAAGACGCGTGAAAAATAAAGCTGATCAGAAAAGCCGGTGGAGTAGGCTACCTCACCCACTGAAAACCGACCGGTTTCAAGCAGTGCAACCGCCTTTTGAATACGGTGACGGGTAAGATATTCGTTCGGAGAAATGGAGATATGGTCCATAAACAACCGGTACAAATGGCTTCTGCTGATGCCGGCGCTCGCCGCCACCATATCAATTCCAATATCCCTGGAATAGTTGCACTCTATAAAATGTACCGCCTTTTGAACGTATTCGTATCCTTCCGTATGAACGGAAGCCACCGAGCCGTACTGATCCATCAACGCAGCCAAAAAAAGTAAAAGCCTTGCCTGCATTCTGGCCTCGTCCCCGGGCAGAGAGGCCGATGTATTACAGATTTCCTGCAGAGCATCTGGTATTTCATGGTTCTCTCCGAAATGAAATACCGGCTCTTCTTCCGAGATCCCGGTCTGAAGAATCCAGCGTTTGGCATCGCTCCCGTTAAACCCCACCCAGCAATATTCCCAGGGGTCCTCGGTATTCGCCTGATAGGTGACAATCCTGTCCGGCACCACCAGGAAGCCATCTCCCGTTGCCAGTTGCCTGCTCTGCCCGTTAAAAGTAAACGTACCTTTACCCTTCGTTATGCAATGAATTAAAAAATGATCCCGCAGAGCCGGGCCCCAAGCATGACCGGGCCCACAGCGCTGAATACCGCAGTTGTAAACGGCGAGTCCCAAGGTGTTGTGGAAGGGCATCTTAAAAGAACGACGGAACTTATCCTCTGCCATATAACCGCCCCCCAAATTAATTTTTACTAGCGTTTTCATTACCAGCTTAATTCTACTCTATTATAAGAGCCCCTGACACTGAATGCAACGAAAATTTATATGAAACCCTTCTTTAATGTCCGGGCTTTTTTGCTTCTGCCGCACGGACACATCCCGCGCTCCTTGTCCCCAATCCGATCAAAACCTGAATGCAGAGGCGCTGTACGGCGCCCCCAATGTACCGAAAAGGCCGGTGCAACGAAAAATCACAGGTGCAGCCATACACCCATGATTCACGTACAGAAGCATTCCCCTATGAATTTTTATCCACTTGGTGAAACTGCTTCAAATTGCCTGTTTTTTTGCTGCGCTTTTCAAGTTCAGCCTCAACATCGGCCAGAGAAATTCCCTCGTTAACCATTAATACCGTCAAATGATAAAGCAGATCCGAAATTTCCAGAACCGTCTCTTGATTATCGCCATTTTTCGCGGCAATAATAACTTCACTGCACTCTTCGCCGCACTTTTTCAGAATTTTGTCAAGGCCTTTTTCAAACAGATAACAGGTATAGGAGCCTTCCTGTTCTTCTGCTTTTCTCTGTTCAACCGTTTGATAAAGCTCTGCTAAAACATTCTCTTTCATTCCTGCTCACCTTTCCCGACAATTCGATTAAAAAAACAGCTGTGGCTGCCCGTATGGCAGGCCGCTCCGGTTTGCTTAACGGTTACCAGAAGCGTGTCCTGGTCACAGTCTCCATAGATGGACACAACCTTTTGCAGATGGCCGGAGGTTGCGCCTTTATTCCAGAGCTCCTTGCGTGAGCGGCTGTAAAACCAGGTATAACCGGTTTCAAGTGTTTTTTGAAAGGATTCCCGGTTCATATACGCCAGCATCAGCACCTCTCCGCTCCCATCCTCCTGAATAATTGCGGGGAGCAACTCGGATTTTTGAAAATAACCGTCTATAAAAGCATATGTTTCCATTCAGGCCACACCCCTTCCAATTGCAACAGCCTCATCCAGATTTAGGTCACCCGTATATAACGCCTTGCCGCAAATGGCGCCGTACAGGTTCAATCCAGCCAACGCCCTGATATCGTCTGCGGAACTGACGCCGCCGCTGGCGATTACCCTGCAAGAAACCGTGTGCTCCAATTCCGCCAGCATCTCGATATTGGGGCCAGTGAGCATTCCATCCCGTGAAATATCCGTAAAGATTAAGTACTGTACGCCGATAGCCTCCATTTGCTTTGCAAGATCCAGATAGGAAACATCGGAGGTTTGTGTCCAGCCCTCCGCGGCAACAAACCCGTTTTTGGCGTCGATGCCCACAGCGACCCTCTCCCCATATTTTCGGACCGCCTTTTTCACCAAGGCAGGATCTTTCAACGCTGCAGAACCAAGGATTACCCGAGAAACCCCCTGTGACAGGTAAAAATCAACGGTCTCCATGGAACGAATCCCGCCGCCCAGTTCAACCTTTAAGCGGCAGCTGTTTAAAACCTGCATCAGCAATTCGGAATTGACTGGCTCTGTTGCTACCGCCCCGTTCAGATCCACCATATGAAGCCACTCCGCCCCGCTTTTTTCAAAGGCCTGAGCCACCGCGACGGCATCTTCCGCTACCTTATGAGCGGTTCCGTAGTCGCCGCGCACCAGACGGACGCACTGCCCGTCCATTATATCAATCGCCGGGAGTATAATCATATCTTTTCCTCCGCTTTTTACTTGTTTCAATTAAATTTAAAGGTATGCGCCGGTTTCTGCTTCTTTCTTTTCATTCAGGAGGGCAGAAAATCCTCTTTTTTATAAAACGCCTTTAGTGGACAGAAGCCCCTCTTTAGGCGCCAACGCCAACCGCAGCGCGTGTGCGCAAGCCTTGAATACTGCCTCTACCTCATGATGGGCATTTTTTCCATACTCTACCCGTACATGCAGGGTAACCGCGGCATTCGCCGCAAAGGCCCTAAAAAATTCCTCCGTCAGACAAACATCGTACTGCCCACAGACAGCCTGGGAAAATGCTGCCCGGAACTCCAGGAAAGGGCGGCCGCTCACATCAACCGCCGCAAAAGCCAGCGCTTCATCCATCGGTATGTAGAAACTACCGAAGCGTGCAATACCGGATTTATCCGCCAAAGCCTCTGCGAACGCCCGGCCAAGCACAATCCCTGTATCCTCTACCGTATGGTGTCCGTCAACCTCCAAGTCCCCCTGTACTCGAACCCTGAGCCCGAAGCCCCCATGTACAGCAAAAGCCGTCAGCATGTGGTCAAAAAAGCCGATTCCGGTAGAAATCTCCACGGCGCCCCCTGCGGGGTCCAACTCAAGCGCAATATCTGTCTCCCTTGTTTTTCGGGACAACCGAACAGCCTTCATACTAAAGCCTCCTCGAAAGCGGTCAAAAAAGCGGCGTTTTCCGCCGGGGACCCTGCTGTTATACGCAAATAATCCCCCATAAAGCGGACGGCAATTCC
The DNA here is from genome assembly GCF_003268275.1 of Hydrogeniiclostridium mannosilyticum. GTDB lineage: Bacteria > Bacillota > Clostridia > Oscillospirales > Acutalibacteraceae > Hydrogeniiclostridium > Hydrogeniiclostridium mannosilyticum. Next base: position 36,751 of record NZ_QLYR01000005.1, on the reverse strand, counting down.
CTTTTGCAGCAGCGCCTCAAAAACAGCCCTGCTCCGCTTCATTTTCACAAACACAAAATTAGTGCAGCTCTCAAATAGTCTCATTTCACTGGGGTATCGAAGCTCCAGTTCCTTCAAGCGCTGATAAAGCGCATGCTTTGAAGCTAAAATTTCCTCGCGGGCCGCCTGCTCCCACGCCCGCTTTCTTAAGGCCAGCACACCGAGTGCCTGAGTCAGGGCATTGACATTATAAGGGGATTTTACCGCTCTCAGCGCATTCGTAATGGTTGGGTTGGCAACTGCGAAGCCCAGGCGTATTCCCGCCATGCCCAGTGCTTTTGAACAGGTCCGCAGAATCAGCAGGTTATCATAATCTTCTACCTCCTGCAGCAGGCTCTGATCCCAGAAATCCATGTACGCCTCGTCCAGAACCACCAACGCTGGAACTGAACGCACCAATTTTCGAACATCCTCCTTTTTAAGGCCCAGCGAGGTTGGGTTGCAGGGATTGGAAAAGAGTAGCAAGCGGACCTTTTGTTCGCAAACCGCCCGAATAAGCGCGTCGGTATTTATTTTTAAGCCGTCATCTTTATGAAAGCAAATCACCTCCGCCTCAGACAGCGCCGCATAAAAGCGGTACATGGAAAAGTCTGGTTCCACAGTCATGGCTCGCTCTCCACGCATCAGAAAAGCGGTGCAGATCATGGAAATCAACTCATCTGAACCGTTCCCAGCCGTAACCAGTTCCGGGGACAGGCAGTAAGCCTCGGCAAAGCTTTGGCAAAGCGCCGATGCGAGCGGATCGGGATAACGGTTATAAGGAATTTGCTGAACCGCCTCCGCCATTTCAGCAAGCACCGAGTCCGGAAGCGGCAGAAAGGACTCGTTGGCATCCAAACGGATGGCATAATCTCCTGAAATTGGGTCATAGGGCTTTAAATCCCTAATTTTTTCATTGAGCTGATACATTTCCCCTCTTCCTTTCCTGTAGAAGCACGCTCAGTCCTTTTGGCGAACCCGAATAGAGTTTGCATGAGCGGTTAGGCCCTCCGCTTCCGCCAGACGGACAATATCATCGCCGGCGGCCTGAAGCGCCTCCTTCGTGTAGTAAATAAAGCTCGATTTCTTTATAAAGCTGTCAACGGAGAGCGGTGAGAAAAAGCGCGCCGTCCCGCTGGTGGGCAAAACGTGATTTGGCCCGGCATAGTAGTCGCCGAGCGGTTCCGGCGCATAATTTCCCAGGAAAACCGAGCCGGCATTATTAATTCTGCCGATGTACTCCATCGGGTTTGCGGCGCAAACCTCCAGGTGTTCCGGTGCGGCCTCATTGGCTAACGCGACAGCCTCTGCCATGCTCTCACAGACAATCACCGCGCCGAAATCGCGGATAGAACGGCTGATAATCTCATTTCTAGAAAGTCCTGCCGACTGCCGCTCCAGCTCTGCTGCCGTCTGCTCCGCCAAAGCTACGGAGGTGGTCAGTAAAATAGCGGAAGCCATGACGTCGTGTTCCGCCTGGCTCATCAGGTCTGCAGCCAAATAGACCGGGTTTGCCGTTTCGTCGGCCAACACCAAGATTTCGCTGGGGCCTGCGATCATATCTATATCCACTGTTCCGTAAAGCTGTTTTTTGGCTGTTGCTACAAAGATATTGCCAGGGCCGACAATTTTATCCACTTTGGGAATGCTGTTTGTACCAAAGGCCAGTGCGGCCACTGCTTGAGCGCCGCCCATTAGGAATACACGGTCTACGCCGGCCACCAGCGCCGCTGCCATGATGTCTGGATTGGGAATCCCGTTTTTCGCCGGGGTCGCCATGACAATTTCCCGAACCCCGGCAATCTTGGCCGGAATCGCATTCATCAGTACGGAAGAGGGATAAGCCGCCGTACCGCCTGGGACGTAGATGCCGACACGTTCCAGCCCACGGATGCGCTGCCCCAGAATAACGCCGTCCTCCCTGGTCTCCAGCCAGCTTTGCTGCTTCTGACGGGCATGAAACTCACTGATGTTTTTTGCTGCCCGCCGCAGTGCCGCCAAAAAATCAGGGTCGCAGGTATTACTGAGGCGTTCCATCTCCTCGCGGCCAATCTCCAGCTGCTCCGGCACGCCGCCGTCAAAGCGGAGCGAATACTCCCGGACGGCTTCGTCCCCCTTTACACGGACCTTTTCGATGATTTGAGATACCGCAGCCTCCACTTCCTTTCCGGTTTCCCGGCTTCTCTGTTTAAGCTGCTCCAAATAACAACGGCCCTCCACGGCGTTTGAAAAGATTTGTATCATCACTAGGCAGCGGCTCCAGCACTCGGCGGAGCTCGCCTTTTCTCCCCTTTCCAAAATACTTTTTTTACTGCTGATTTGCCCGCTCCAATTGATCCAACAGCTGTTCAATTTCCTGCTTCCTTAGCTTAAGGCCGGCGGTATTGACAATCAATCTTGCCGATATATTACAAATGGTTTCCACGACCTCGAGCCCATTTTCCTTCAGAGTAGATCCGGTTTCTACAATGTCTACAATCGCATCGGAGAGCCCAAGCAGAGGCGCTAATTCTACCGACCCCTCTATTTTGATAATACGGACATCCATGCCGCGGCTTTCAAAAAAACTGCGGGCAATGTTCGGGTATTTGGTCGCAATGGTCTTTGCGGAGTAGCCGGACCAGAAATCCGCCCCCTTTGGCGCGGCCACTGCAAACCGGCAGCGGCCGAAGCCCAGGTCCAGCACCTCATAATAGCTGCCGCCATACTCCGTAATGGTGTCCTTGCCGACAACACCCAAATCGCAGACACCGTGCTCCACATAGGTAATGACATCCGCCGCCTTCGCCAGAACGACCTCATATTGTCCGCTGCCGACGGGCAATATCAGCTTGCGGCCTTTATTTTTAACCGCTTCACAATCCAGGCCGATCTTTTCCAACAGGGCTACCGTGTCTTTTTCCAGACGGCCTTTCGTCAGCGCAATTCTTAATGGCTTCATTTTACTTCGCCCCTCATTTCATTTCTGCTTTTTCAATTTGCCTCCCCACAAAATCCACACGGGCTATTCCCTGCTGGCGCGCGTACGCCAATGCTGCCGGACGGTCATCACAGAGAGAGTTTTCACACTTCAAGCCCTGCTCTACCAGCTCCGCGGCATAAAGCATCGCCCGGACCTCACAGCCGGGCTCCGCATGAACTAGAACGTCGATGCTGGTTTTTTTATGAAGTTTCCCGGCGCTCAGAAGGCCTTCGGCAATCGCATCCACATTGATAGAAAAGCCGATGGCGGGCATGGGCATATCAAAACCCGCGAGCAGGTTGTCATAGCGGCCGCCGCGCAGAATCGCCTCGCCGCAGGCCTCTGTGTAGGCACTAAATACAATGCCGGTATAATAGTCGTTCCTCTGCACCAACCCTAGGTCCACAATTAATTTATCACCCAGGCCAAGCTCCGTCAGGGCCTTATAAAGATCATGGAGATAGGAGAGCATCTCCTCCGACTGCGGGTTGGTGCAGAGCGGAGCCGCTTGCTCAAAAACATCCTCCCCGCCGAAGAGGCGCGGCAGGCGGCGCATAGCAGCCACTGGTAAAGAGGGCTCTAAGCCGTCCAATATAGTATTAAGCGCCGCATAATTCTTCGCTTCAATGCTCAGACGGATATCCTCACGCAAATCCGCGCTGATGGGAAGTTCAGAGGCAATCGCTCGGAAAAAGCCCGCGTGCCCCAGCTCCAGCCGGAAATCCGGCAGGCACTTTGAAAGACACTCCACCGCCGTCACAACTGTCTCTAAATCCGCTCTACGGCCGGCCGCGCCCAAAAGCTCGACCCCTGTCTGCATCACCTCGTCGCTGCGGCCCGTCAGGCTTGGGTGGTTGCGGCACACCGTCTGCGTATAATACAGCCGCACTGGCTTAGGCAGGTTCTGCAGGCGCGTAGCCATCAGACGGGCAATCGGCATGGTGGAATCCGGCCGCATTACAATTAGCCGTCCCTTGTGATCCGTCATTTTATACATGATTTCAGGCGCAATGCCCGAGACAGCCGGATCAAATACGTCATAAAACTCGAAGCCTGGGGTAACCACCCCATGAAATCCCCGCGACTCAAACACACCCGAGAGCAGCTGCTCTACCTCTTTACGGGCCGAACACTCCTCAAACAAAAGGTCCTTTGTACCCTCCGGTGTTACTTTATTATATTTTTTCATCGGTCCTTCACCGCTTTCGCTTTAGTACGCTAATATAATAACAAATTAAACTATTCTTGTCAACCAATAATTTAAAACAGGGTCATCTGCGAACTGGCCGGCAGCCCCTTGAGCGCCCCGGCTTCCTGCAGCGTTTCGATAACCGCCTTGGAGACCTTGCTGCGCGTCTGCAAGTCGTCAATAGAGATATATTCTCCACCGGCCCTCGCGTCAGCCAGGCTCTGAGCAGCCGCCTCCCCGACGCCGGACAGCGATGAAAAGGGCAGCCGGACTTTCCCGTCCTCCACCTGGTAACGCTTGGCATCGGAAAGATAAAGATCAACCGGCAGAACCTCGATGCCACGGGCCAGCATTTCATTGATAATCTGGAACGTAGAAAGCGCAGCTTCTTCTTTGGCAGAGGCTTCCTTACCCTTCATTGTAATTTCCTTCATTTTCCTGCGCACCGCCTCATGTCCTTGCATGACGACGGCACCGTCAAAATCTTCTCCGCGCACGGTAAAATAAGCGGCGTAATATTCGACCGGACGATGCACCTTATACCAGCCGAGCCGTAGAGCCGAGATCATGTAAGCCGCCGCATGCGCTTTAGGGAACATGTATTTAATTTTCAGGCAGGATTCGATATACCATTCCGGCACGTTATGTTCCCGCATAGCTTTTTTATGCTCATCGGTCAAAAGCACCGGGGCTTTACCTTTACGGGTGATTTCCATAATCTTAAACGCCATTTTCGGCTCCAGGCCCTTGAGCAGCAAATAGGTCATAATGCTGTCGCGCGTACCAATTACATCGGAGATGGTACAGGTACCGCTTTTAATCAAATCCTGTGCGTTACCCAGCCAAACATCGGTTCCATGTGAAAGGCCGGAAATCTGCAGCAAGTCCGAAAACGTCTTCGGCTTTGAATCCAGCAGCATTTGACGGACAAAGGGCGTCCCCAGCTCCGGCAGGGAAAGTGTTCCTGTTTCGGAGTCAATATCTTCCGGTTTGACACCGATTGCTTCCGTTGAATTGAACAGTGACATGACCTCCGGATCGCTCATGGAAACATCCATCACCGGGATGCCGGTATACTCCTCCAGATAATGATAGATCGTCGGGACATCGTGCCCGAGTTCGTCCAGCTTACAGATGGTATCATGGATGGAATGAAAGTCAAAGTGCGTAGTGATATTATCCGAGTTTTGATCATTTGCAGGGTGCTGTACGGGGCAGAAATCATAGATCTCATAGCCCTTTGGCACCACTACCATGCCACCGGGATGCTGGCCGGTCGTCCGTTTGATGCCGGTGCACCCCTGCGCCAAGCGCAGCTCCTCGGCACGGTGGTAGACAACGCCCTTTTCCTCCTCATATTTTTTCACATAGCCGATAGCCGTTTTATCCGCTACGGTAGCGATGGTGCCGGCCTTAAACACGTGGTCCTTACCAAAGAGCGTCTCTGTGTAGCGGTGCGCACCGCTTTGATATTCGCCGGAGAAGTTGAGATCGATATCCGGGGTTTTATCGCCGTCAAAGCCGAGGAAGGTCTCAAACGGAATGGTGTGGCCATCCCTGTTATAATCCGTTCCGCAGACCGGGCATTTTTTCGGCGGCAGGTCAAACCCGGAGCCATAGCTGCCGTCTGTAATAAATTCACTATGCTTGCACTTAGGGCAGATATAATGCGGTTCCAGCGGATTTACCTCTGAAATACCGGACATACTGGCAACAAACGAGGAGCCCACGGAGCCGCGGGAGCCCACCAGGTAGCCATGCGCCTCTGAATCGGCTACCAATTTTTGCGCCGTCATATACAGCACTGAAAAGCCATGCTTATTGATGGAACTCAGTTCCCGGTCCAGCCGTTTCTGCACAATCTCCGGCAACGGGTCGCCATAAACCTCTTTGGCCCGCTTCCAGCAAATGGAATTAAGCTGCTCCTCTGCCCCCTCGATAAACGGCGCATAGGTCCCCTCCGGAATTGGGCGGATTTCCTCCGTCATGTCTGCAATGAGATTGGAATTTTTTACAACGACCTCATAGGCTTTTTCCTTGCCCAGATACTCAAATTCCTTCAACATCTCCGCCGTTGTGCGTAAATAGAGCGGCGCCTGCAGGTCCGCATCCGAAAAGCCCTGGCTGGCCATTAATATTTTCCGGTAATCCGCATCCTTAGGGTCTAAAAAATGGACATCACAGGTCGCAACCACCGGCTTGTTCAGCTTTTCTCCCAGCTTAACAATGGTGCGGTTGAACTCCTTGAGTTTTTCCTCATCCGGCACCATACCCTCCCGAACCATAAAAGCATTATTGCCCAAGGGCTGAATTTCCAGATAATCGTAAAAATTAGCAATCTGGCATAGTTCCTCCCACGGCTGCCCGTTGAAGACAGCTCTGTAAAGCTCTCCCGCTTCACAAGCGCTGCCAATCAACAGCCCCTCGCGATATTGCATTAAAACGCTTTTGGGTATTCGCGGCTTTTTAAAGAAGTAATTCAAGTGGGACAGAGAAATCAGCTTATATAAATTCTTCAGGCCTACCAGGTTTTTCACCAGAATAATTTGATGGTAGGTGCGTAATTTTTTATAATCGCCGCCGCTCAGCGAGGTGTTGATGTCCTGAACCGTTTGGGCGCCATAGTCCTCCTTCAGGCGTGTAAGCAACGCCGCAAAAATTTTCCCGAGAACGGTGGCATCGTCACTGGCCCGATGATGGTTGAAGGGGTCCAGCTTCAAATATTTAGCTACCGTATCCAGCTTAACGTTCTTAATATCTTTCAACAGCGAGCGGCACATCGGAACCGTGTCGATATAGGTATACGGAAAATCCATCCCATGCCGTTGGGCCGCAATTCGAATAAAGGAGGTGTCAAAATCCGCATTATGAGCAATCAGCACTGCGTTTTCACCGCAGAAATCATAAAAAGCGCGGATCGCCTCTTTTTCCTTCGGAGCTCCGGCCACCATTGCATCCGTAATGCCGGTGAGCTCGGTAATTTTTGCAGGTATGGGCTTTTCCGGGTCGACAAAGGTGTTAAAGGTCTCGACAATTTCACCGCCCCTTAACCGGACCGCACCGATTTCTGTAATCCGCTCCTGATTTGGGCTGAGGCCTGTGGTCTCGATATCAAAGGAAATAAATTCATCCTCCAGGCCCCGGACGTCTCCGCCTTTAACGGCGGGAACCAAATCATTGACAAAATAAGCCTCTACGCCATAAATAACCTTAATATTACCGCCCTTGGATTTTATCTTGGCCGCGGCATTCATAGCATCCGGAAACGCCTGTGCCACTCCGTGGTCCGTAATAGCCACAGCCGGATGCCCCCAAGCTGCCGCCCTGGCGATCAGGCTGCCAGCGGCGTTTACGCCGTCCATGCTGGACATATTGGTATGTAAATGCAGCTCTACACGTTTTTCGGAGGCTAGGTCCTTGACCTTAACCTGCTCCACTGTTGCGATGCCTCTGGGCCTAAGGACCACCTCGCGGTCATACTTATCATATTCCACAATGCCGCGGGCAATGATGCTTGTCCCAACGCTCAGTGTATCCAGCTGGCGGCACTGGTTGGCATCCTGCAGAACCTTGAGTGTCATTGACCCGGTGTAATCCGTTATATTGATAGAATAGATTTTCCTGCTCTTATCACGTGTTACTTTCGTTTCCAAAGCAAAAATCTCACCCCAGATGATGGTGCTGCCAATATCCGGTGTCACCTTCTCAATGGGAACCGGCGCCCCTTTACCTACCTTGCCATGAATATCCCTCGCCGTTTCCGGAAGTATCGCCGGCATAAGCGTAGCACCTTCGCGCACCTCAACTTCCCGGCGGCTCTTAGAGGCAACCGCATGCTGCGCCGGCTTAGCCTGGCCGGCGGGCGAAGGACCTTTCGGCTTCGCCCGCTCCTGCGGTGCAAACGCAGCGGGCGAATAACTGCCAGCGGACACCGGCTGTACCCTTTCAGCCTCCACCACACCGTCAAACTCAATCTGAACCAGCAGGCCAAATTCCTCTTCAACCAATCGCTGCAGAAGGCGGTCCACATGGCGGGCCCGCAAAAGCGCTTCCCCGCCATGCCGCAGGGTTATCCGCAGCCGTTCCCCTTCAACCCGGGCCTCTGCCTCTGTAAAGGAACCATTGATACTGGAATCCTGCTGCTTGGCGCGCCGAACTAGCCCCTCAAAGCACTCGGCGGAAAATACAGCCGGGGGGAATTTGGGGCGCACCGTTACCCGGTCCAGCTTTAATTTTTTGCAACCCAGCAATTCCCTTTCCGCCTGTATAAGCGCAGCGTCATCAACCAGCCCGGCAAAGGACAGCCCCAGCGTCAAGCGGCGCTCCTCTGCCTCAATCTGCAGCTGATGAATTTTGCTCTCAAGAATGGAGGGCGAAATCCGCCCAATATCCATATAATTTGCAAAAAAATCCCCAAATGTCCGCTCCATTATTCCAAGCTCCAAACTCTCATGTAAATTTCCAGTTTATTCATCCATCTGTTCAATTTCAGCTAAAAGTGCATCTACAAGCTGTTCCTCCGGCAGTTTTCGGATTATCTCACCCTTTTTGAACAGTAAGCCTACACCATCCCCACCAGCAATACCGATATCGGCCTCCCGCGCCTCCCCCGGCCCGTTCACCGCACACCCCATGACCGCTACGCGAATATTCTTTTTACAGCCCGCAAGCCTCTTTTCAATCTCATCTGCAATTTGAATCAAATCAATTTTCGTCCGCCCGCAGGTAGGGCACGATACGATTTGTACCCCCTGTCCCAGGCCCAGCGCCATCAATATATCATGTGCTGCCGCAATTTCTCGCACCGGGTCTGCCGTAAGCGAGACCCGGATGGTATCCCCGATTCCGCGTTGCAGCAGCGAACCGATTCCGATCGCCGACTTGATAAGCCCCATACGTTCGGTTCCCGCCTCCGTAACACCCAAATGAAGCGGGTAATCACAACGCTGAGCGCAGTATTCATAGGCCTTGATCATGGTATCTACGTTGGAGGATTTAATGGACAGTACAATATCTTCAAAGTCAAACTTCTCCAGCAGTGAAGCGTGATACAGCGCGCTTTCAACCAGCGCCTCCGGGGTAGGGCCACCGTACTTTTCCAGCAGACACTTTTCCACTGAACCGGAATTTACGCCAATACGAACCGGAACCTGGTTCTGTTTACATGCCTCCGCCACCTGCTTCACGCGGTCTTCTGCGCCGATGTTCCCAGGATTAATTCGGACCTTGTCTACCCCCGCAGCGATAGAATCCAACGCCAGGCGGTAATCATAGTGAATATCGGCGACAATCGGGACGGACACTGCTTTTTTCAGCGCAGGAATCAACGCCACCGCCTCTTTATTCGGCACCGCCGTACGAATCAATTCACAGCCGGCTTGCTCTAAAGCCACCGCCTGCTGAACATTTCCCTCGATATCGCCTGCACACACATTGAGCATGGATTGAATTCTGACAGGGGCGCCGCCGCCCATATCCAGATTGCCTATTTTTATTTTCCGCGATTTTCTCATTCTGTCTCCTTCTTTATTGATAAGGTATGGCCTCAGATGGCCGAACAACGCACAAAACCCGGACAACCTTGTCCGGGCCTGCCTTTATTTTGCTTACCCAATGCCGCTGCCCGTAACTAGGCGCATAATATCGCTAAAAGTGACGATCACCATCAGCGCCATCAGCAATACAAATCCAGCGGCATTAATCCAACCCTCATATTTGGGATTGATCGGCTTTCTGCGAACACCCTCGATGATTAAGAAGATCAAGCGTCCGCCGTCCAGAGCTGGGAGAGGCAGCAGGTTGACAACCCCCAAGTTTACAGAAATAACCATCATCATATATAAAATATTGTTGAATGCCTGCAGGAAGCCCTGCTCTAGTCCCGCTGAAGCCACCTGTCCAATCGCACTAGCGGCGCCGACTGGACCGGCCAGTTCATTAAAGCCAAAGCGTCCGGTCAAAAGTCCTACTAGACTGAACCAGACCATTCGGATTGTCGAAACCGTATCCTGAAAGGTTTTTGTGATGATAGAGCCAAAATTCTTTTCAATCCGGGCAACCTTAAAATCCAGCCGTAGAATCGGTTTTCCATCTTCGCCCTGCTCACTGTTCATTTTAATATTTTCAAATACCAGGCGCTTCCCCTCACGCTCCACCTCAAAATCTATGGCATCCGGGTTTGCCGTCGCCAGCGCAAAGCTTAGATCCTGGTAGCAATTGATATTATAACCATCTATTTTGACAAGCTGATCTCCCAGCTGCATGCCCGCCGCCTGGGTCGGCGAGTCCTCTGCAAACTCCGCCAAAGTAGTAGAGCCAAAGGCCGGCTGCTGAACAACAACAATAAACATTAGGATTAAACCCAAAACGATGTTCATCACCGCGCCCATCACAACGACTAAGATCCGCTGCCATACCGGGCGGCTCCCAAAGGAGCCTTCCTCCTGGCTTTCGCCGTCTTCCCCCTCCATGGCGCAATAGCCGCCAATGGGCAGCAGGCGCAGCGTATATTTCGTTTCCTTTTTTCCAAATTGGAAAATTTTCGGCCCCATGCCGATCGAAAATTCATTGACACGGATTTTTGAGAGCTTTGCCATGAAAAAATGGCCAAACTCATGAAAAAACACGATAAATCCAAATAACAAAACCGCAATCACAATCAGGAGAAATTGCTGCATACCTTCACCTCTCAAAAATACTTGTGCCGCATACAGATAAAATTAAATGCCTATATTGCCTCCAGCACAAAGCGACGCGCCCGTGCATCCGCCTCCAGAATATTTTCCAGTGTCACAGGCTTACTGTCCTCCTTTTCGCCGGCTACCGCCTGAGCAACCAGATCCCCAATTTCTAAAAAAGAAATTTTCCCCTGAAGAAACAACGGGACAGCCGCTTCATTAGCACCGTTCAACACCGTTGGAGCAAGCCCCCCGCGTTTCAGTGCCGTTTTTGCTGCGCGCAGGCAGACAAAAGTTTCCTCATCCGGCGCACAAAAGCTGAGGCTCCCACAGCGGATCAGATCAAGCTGTTCTACCGGCGATGGCTCCCGTTCCGGGTAGGTGACTGCATATTGAATGGGAATCCGCATATCCGGTACGCCGAGCTGGGCAATCACGGAAAAGTCCGCATATTCCACCATAGAATGAACAATGCTCTCCCGGTGCACCAGCACGTCAATCCGGTCGGCAGGGACATCAAACAGCCATGAAGCCTCTATGATCTCCAACCCTTTATTCATCATCGTTGCACTGTCAATCGTAACCTTTGCTCCCATGCTCCAGTTCGGGTGGCGCAACGCCTGTTCCGGAGTAACGCACGTCAGTTCTCCTCGTTTTTTGCCAAAAAAAGGGCCGCCCGAGGCAGTCAGGAGGAGCCTACGCACCTCTTGCGTACGCCGGCATCCCTGCAGGCATTGAAAAATAGCAGAGTGCTCGCTGTCCACCGGGTATACCGTCACTCCTTGCTTCCGGGCTTCTTTTTTAACCAAAGCTCCACCCGCAACTAATGTTTCCTTATTGGCAAGGGCTATATCTTTACAGGCGTGAATAGCAGCTAACGTTGGCTCCAGCCCCGCCAGGCCAACCAGCGCATTACACACCAGGTCGGATGCGGCGTATGAAGCTGCCTCCAGAACCCCTTCTTTCCCCTGCACAACACGCGTTTTTGTGTCTGCCACCGCAATGCGAAGCTGTTTTGCAGCATCTAAGTCAAAAACCGCAACAAGTTGCGGTTTAAACTCTCTGATTTGATTTTCCAATAAAGAGATATTTCGATTTGCTGCCAGCGCACAAACCGAAAGTCCCAGCTTTCTCACGACATCCAGCGTCTGCGTGCCGATGGAACCGGTAGAACCCAAAATTGTCAAACAATGTTTCATTATCTTTCCCCTGTTATTCCACATCATTCAAGCGAAACTTCGTCCATTTCAAAAATATGCCATCGCTGCCCCCATTATGAGCTGCGCTTAATAAATCAGCAAATAATTGGCAGCATACGAACCACCAATAAAACAAAAGGCGCAACAAACACGACACTGTCAAAACGATCCATCACACCGCCGTGCCCAGGAATCAGCTCACTAAAATCCTTAATATGGCAGCTGCGTTTAATCAGTGAAAAGCTCAAGTCTCCTAATATAGAAAGCGCCGCACCGCCGGCGCCAATAATGAAAAGCGGCAGATAGGAAACCATTACAGAATAAAACGCCGCCTGAAAAACAGCGCCAAATACCAGCATGGCTGCGATGTCCAGTACAAAACCGCCAATTGCCCCCTCAATCGTTTTTTTAGGGCTGATGTTGGGGCAAAGCTTATGTTTTCCCCATAAGCTACCCGCGACAAAGGCACCTACATCGGCAACCCATGCCGCAAAGATGGCAATGATCACATAAAACATGCCGTGCTCGCCGCCATAACGCCGGACCGCAACCAACGTCTTTAGCGCTGTCGGAACTAGGAGCGTCATACTGTAAAGGATTCCTACTTCACGAAAAGTAAAATGCTTGTGCTGAATAATCAGCACTGTGAAAACTACAACGGTATACGCAAAATAAGTCAACTCCAGAAAAAAGCCCGGCTCTAAAAAAGGAAGAGCACCGGCGAACAGCAGGCTAGGCCCCAACAGAAACCACCGCTGGTTCATCCCTAACGCATGGTAAAGCTCGTAAATTGCTAAAACGGCAATACAAGCAACCATAATATTGAGCGCCAATGGAAATGAACGGTTGAATATCACAACAGCTGCCATAAACAGCACCAAGGTACAAGCCGAGATAATTCTGGATTTCACCTAAATTCCTCCAAAACGTCTATTGCGGCGGGCAAACTCCGCCAACGCCCAGTTCAAATTTTCCGGCGTAAAGTCCGGCCACAGAATATCCATTACCACATATTCCGTGTAGGCCGACTGCCATAATAGGAAATTACTAATCCGGTTTTCACCGCTGGGCCGGATAATTAGGTCCGGATCTGGTTGCCCGGCCGTATAGAGATTATCCGCAATCATTTCCTCTGTAATCTGCTCCGGGGCGAGCTCCCCTTGCTGAATTTTATGCGCAACTGCACGAACCGCATGAGTAATCTCCGCACGGCCGCCATAATTCATGGCAATATTCAGCACCATACCGGTCCTGTTCTTGGAAACCTCCCAGGTTTGCGCAATCAGCCGCTGAAGATTCGTAGGAAACACCGAGGTATCGCCAATAAAACGAACCTTGATATCATCGTTGAGAAAATCACGGAGAGATTCTTCCAAATACTGCCGGAATAGTACCATCAAAGCGGACACCTCTGCCGCCGGACGTGACCAATTCTCAGTTGAAAAGGCGTAAACCGTTAAATATTTGATGCCAATGGAGCTGCAATAACGGGTTATGCGCTTAAAATTAGCCGCCCCCTCTTTATGGCCGGCTGGACGCGGCAGCCCGCGTTTTTTGGCCCAACGCCCGTTTCCGTCCATAATAATCCCCAGGTGCTGCGGCAGAAAGTCCGGTACCAGTGTCGTTGCATTTTCCATAAGCCCGCCTTAAATTTCCATAATCTCTTTGTTTTTCTTTGTTTGAATGGCATCGATTTCCTTACAGAAACGGTCTGTCAGCTCCTGTGTTTTCTTTTCGGCCTTATTGAGGTCATCCTCCGTCAGCTCGGAATTTTTCTTCATTGTCTTCAGTTTATCCATTGCATCCCGGCGGATATTGCGCACAGCAATTTTGCTCTCTTCCGCCATTTTGGAAATTTCTTTCGCCAGCTCCTTGCGGCGCTCCTCTGTCAGCTGCGGAAACGTCAAACGGATAACCTTGCCGTCGTTCTGCGGATTGATGCCAATGTCAGAGGTCTGAATCGCCTTTTCAATGGCCTTTAGAACCGATCCGTCCCAAGGTTGAATAGTCAGTACGCGCGCCTCGGAAACAGACACTGCAGCAAGCTGGTTGATTGCTGTCGGCGCGCCATAATAGTCCACCATAACCTTATCCAAAATGGCAGGGTTCGCGCGGCCTGCACGGACGGCCGCATAATCCTCTTGAAGGACCGATACGGTTTTATTCATATGCTCTTCTGCTTTTGCCAAAACTTGTTTCATGTTTTTATGCCTCCTCTTTTACAATCGTACCTACTTTATCACCACAGACAGCTTTTACAATATTCTGCGGTTCATCAATATTAAACACCAGGATCGGGATTCCGTTGTCCCTGCACAGCGTCGCGGCGGTGCTGTCCATAACCTGAAGGTTGCGGTTCAGCACATCCATATAGGTCAGCTCGTCATATTTGACTGCATTGGGGTTCTTTTTAGGATCGCAGTCATAAACACCGTCCACCATTGTTGCCTTCAAGATAATATCCGCGTCAATTTCCGCTGCACGCAAGGCCGCGGCAGTGTCCGTTGAAAAGAAAGGGTTGCCTGTACCACAGCCGAAAACAACCACTCTCCCCTTCTCTAAATGCCGGACCGCACGGTTTCTGATATAGGGCTCGGCAATTTCCTGCATGGAAATTGCCGTCTGAACCCGAACCGGAACACCAAGCTGTTCTAAGGCATCCGCTACGCCAAGCGCATTAATCGTGGTCGCAAGCATACCCATATGGTCGGCTCTGGTGCGGTCCATTTTGCCGCTGGAGCGCCCCCGCCAGAAATTGCCTCCTCCAACAACAACCGCCAGCTCCAGCCCCATTGCAACGCTTTGCCGGATTGGCTCACAAATTTTCAATACCGTATCAAAGTCGATTCCATAAGACTGCTTGCCCGCCAGGGATTCCCCGCTTAGCTTTAACAGGACTCTCTTATATTTTGGTTCCAATCAAAACACTCCCGTATTCGTTATTTAACAGCAGATTTCCAAAGTAAGGAAAACCAATTATTGTGTTTATTTTACAATATCGACCGGATAAAGTAAAGCCCTAACTTCATAATCCGTTCAGATATATTCCCCCGGAGCTGGTCCTTATTCTGTGACAAACGCATTTTAACAAAACAGGACTGTCCGCATCTTTTCTTTGCCTGTCATACGAAAAAAGCAATATTCATATAAATAAGTTTAGAGGGGGAGATTGATATGGAGCAAAACAACCGTGCAAAAGAACAGGAGACGGCGGAAGCACTGAATATACAAACAAACCGGCCCAACCGCCTTTACGGCCGCATGATGCTCGACAACCTCGGCGGCAGAAACTCTGAAATGTCTGCCGTCAGTCTGTATCTCTATAATTCCATGGTTGCCTATCAGCACAAGGAGGTTGCCGGGGTCTTCCGTCAAATTGCCGTTCAGGAAATGCAGCACATGCAGGCATTCGGACACATCGCACTTCAGATGGGTGAAAATCCACGCCTGTGGAGTGCCGGCAGCCGCGGTGAAATGGTATACTGGAGCCCTGGCTACAACAAATATGCCCGCGAAACCCATAAGCTAATCTCGATGGCAATCAAGTCTGAAAAAGCGGCGATTGAAAAATACAGCCGCCAACTGAATCAGATCCAAGACGATGGAATCTATATAGCCCTTCAGCAAATTATTCTGGATGAACAGAGCCATGTGGAGATTTTGACCAAGCTTTACCGGAAATATTCCGTCTGACCCCGGGCAGATAGCCCGCAGCAGGCCGGTTCCGCATTACACCCGGCCTTACATTTTCATTTCGAGGGGGGTTGTTCCGTGAGATGCAGGGTTGGCGATATGCGCCATAAAGAGGTCATTAATATGAAGGACGGCAGTCGCCTGGGCGCCGTATGCGATGCTGAAATTGACACAAACACCGCAAGCCTGACGGCCATTATCATCTATGGGCGGTTAAAATTTCTCGGTATTATGGGCCGTGAGGACGACATTGTCATCGGCTGGAAGGATATTGAGGTCATTGGTGAAGACACCATTCTGGTAAATTATCAGGAATGCTATAAACCCAGGCGGAAAAAGGGCTTTTTTTCATCAATATTCAGCGGCGATTAACCCCTTGCTTTTTCATGTACATTATGGTATAATTCTTAAGAAAACGCACGCCGTCGCCGGGTGGATGGTCCCTTTCGCGGGTTTCACACCCCAAAACAAGCGCGGTGGAGGCAAACCAAGGAGGTAAAAAAATGGCAGTAGTATCCATGAAGCAACTTTTGGAGGCCGGTGTCCACTTTGGCCACCAGACAAGAAGATGGAACCCCAAGATGGCCGCTTATATTTTTACTGAGCGCAATGGGATTTACATCATTGACCTGCAGAAAACCGTTAAGAAGCTGGAAGAGGCTTACAACTTTGTGCGTGAGGTCTCAATGGACAATAAGTCCGTTCTGTTCGTCGGCACAAAAAAGCAGGCTCAGGAATCCGTAAAAGAAGAGGCTCTGCGGGCCGGCGCTTATTATGTAAATGCCCGTTGGCTGGGCGGCATGCTCACCAACTTCCGCACCATCCGCCGCAGAATTGACCGTTTGAACCAGCTGAAGGCGATGGAATCTGACGGGACTTTCGATATGCTCCCCAAGAAGGAAGTTGTTAAACTGAACCTGGAAATCGAAAAGCTTGAAAAATTCCTGGGCGGTATTAAAGAGATGAAGCAGCTCCCCGGCGCCCTGTTTATTGTTGACCCACGCAAGGAGAGAATCGCCGTAGCCGAAGCAAAAAAGCTGGGCATTCCGATTGTTGCTATTGTTGACACGAACTGCGACCCGGATGAGATTGACTATGTAATCCCCGGAAACGACGACGCAATCCGTGCTGTAAAGCTGATTTCCGCTACTGTAGCGAACGCTATTATTGAAGGCAGAGAGGGCCAGACCGAGGCCGTTGAGGAAGCCGAAGCGAAAATCAACGAGAACGAAGAAGAGACAACCGCAGAATAACACGGTTGATTGCGGAGAGGCACGTCAATGGAGCATTGGCGTGCTTTTACCGGTTAAAGGACGTTTTTTACTGGTCCTCTTCCCTTTTGAGGTCCAGTCTATTGTAATTTTGAAATGGAGGAACACGTAAATGGCATTTACAGCAAAAGATGTTGCCGACCTGCGCGCTAAGACAGGCTGCGGTATGATGGACTGCAAAAAGGCACTCACCGAATCCAATGGAGATATTCAGGGAGCGATTGATTATCTGAGAGAAAAAGGCTTGGCCGCCGCCACAAAGAAGGCAGGCCGTATTGCTGCCGAGGGTATGGCCTATGCCGCGCTTTTTAATAACGAGAAGGTCGGTGTTGTTATTGAGGTCAACGCGGAAACCGACTTTGTTGCCAAGAATGCAGAATTTCAGGCCTTCGTAAAGGTTTGCGCGCAGACCGTGGCCGACAATAACCCGGCCAACCTGGATGCCCTGCTGGCCTGCACAGCCAGCGGCACCGATAAAACTGTCGATGCCCTGCTGAAGGAGAAGATTTTGGTTATCGGCGAAAACATTAAAATCCGCCGCTTTGACCGTTTTGAGGGCGTTCTTACTGATTATATCCACATGGGCGGTAAAATTGCCGTTATGGTTAAATTTGACACAACTGACGAGGCTGCTGCAAAGCCCGAGTTTAAGGAGTATGCCAAGAATATTGCCATGCAGATTGCCGCTGCCAACCCGCTCTATTTAAACAGCGCTTCTGTTCCCCAGGATGTTATTGAGAACGAGAAGAAAATTGCTACCGAGCAGGCATCCAGCACCGGTAAACCCGCCAATGTAATTGAAAAAATGGTTATGGGCAAGGTTGCAAAATATTTCAAGGAAGTCTGCCTGGTTGAACAAGAGTATGTGAAGGACAGCAAGCTGTCTGTTCAGAAATATACCGAAGAAGTTGGCAAAGAGCTGGGCGCGCCGATTTCCATCGCCGCTTATGTTCGTTATGAAAAAGGCGAAGGTCTTGAAAAGAGAGTAGATAACTTTGCCGAGGAAGTTGCCAGCATGATGGGCAACTAATTAAAATCGCAGAGTTCTGATGAAAGCAGAACCACCTCGCTGTAAGCGGCCTTAACGCCGTTGCAGCGAGGTGGTTTTTATTTGTACTTATTGCGCAATATCAATGCTCAAACACCTATTCAAAATTTGTTTCTTTTTTGAATGAGGCAACCTTTTATAAACGAAAATCATCTCACTCCCCGTGCCTTACCAGCTTATTAAAAAAATGTCAGCTGTTTTATCCTCGGGTTCGGTTTCAAAGCCTGTTCGACTTCCACATATGCTGTATCCAGCTCTTGAATATAAGGTGAGGGCTCAGAGGTATGCAGTAAAATCAACTCGTCCATTGCCCGGGTCATTCCTACATAAAATAAATGGCCCTCCTCTTCTTGATCCGTTTCTCTGTATGCGCGAAACGGAATTAAGTTTTTTTCGACGCCATACAAAATGACTACCGGGAACTCCAACCCCTTCGCCGCATGCAACGTCATCAGTGAAACCGCATCCGGCGAATAGCTGCGGCCACCGCGCATAAGGTCCCCCTCTTCTCCAAAAGTGATATTTTGAATAAACTCCGGCATCGTTTTATACAGCTCCGCCATACCGATCAGCTGCTCGCGCCACTTCATGCCTAAAAATTCTTCCGTCCTTTCCTTTACCAATGTTTCCGCCCTATCCTTCTTTAAGCGCAGACGAAATGCCTCCAGACCGCCGTCCAGGCCGCGCGCTTTTTCAGAAGTCTTTTTCAGCTGTAAATAGGCGGCTACCGAGGGTGTTTTTACGTTTAAATATTGCTCCAGAAGCCATTCTCGCTCTCGCTCTGGGATCTCTTCGTACTCCAGCGTCATACGCAAGGCCAATCTATCGGCCGGATTACATAAAAAACGGAAAAAGGCGATTACACGGCGGACAGCGGGATCTGAAAGAAAATCGTCCCGCCCTCTGACCAAATAAGGAATATCCTCCTTTTGCAGGCATTCCTCTAAAAGCGCCGCCTGTTGATTTGTGCGGTATAAGACAGCAATATCGGAAAAGCTTCGTTCCCCTCTCCTTTTCTTGCTCGCGTGCGCCTCCAGCATATCCATACCGCCTACCATCCCCGCAATTTCCTTGGCCACAAAAATTGCGCTGGAAAGGCTTGTCTCTGCTGAGACAAGCCGAACAGGGGCGCCGTCCCGGCGTTCTGCTCTTAAAAGGAACGGAGCCTCCCTATGGCGTTGAATAAAAGAGCCTGCACATCCGATAATTTCTGGTGTAGAACGGTAATTTTGAAGAAGTTGAATCTCTTCAATTTTCGGAAAATCCACCTTCAACGTTTGAAAGCAGGCCGAATCCGCTCCGCGGAAACCATAAATTGCCTGGTCGGGGTCACCAATTACAAAAAGGTTAGCGCCAGCCTCATGCCATTTTTTAATAAGCTGATACTGTACCGGATTGATGTCCTGAAATTCATCTACCAATAAATAAGTAAATTGCTTGAGCTCCTCTGTTTTCAGATGCCCCTTTTCCATAGCCTCAAGAACATTTAACAATAAATCGTCGTAATCCAATACCTCATAACGCGCCAGCGTGTCCTGATAGGACTGAAACGCCTCTTCCAATGCGGCATCCATTTTAATATCCAACTGGTTTTTTCTTTTGGAGAGCCGCTGCAAAAAAGCTTTGACGCTCATTTTAAGGGCAAAGCGGCCGATTACCTCCTCAGCTATGACCGCTGCCTCGTCCTCGCCTATAACAGAAAAATTTTTTCCCATATGCTCTAACAGCTGTAAACAGAGATTATGAAAGGTACCAATCGTAACCGCCCTTGCCATTTTACGGGTCTCCGGCTCCTTTTCCAGGCGCAGCTGCATCTCCTTAGCCGCCTGATTTGTAAACGTTACCGCCGTAATCTCTTCTGCCCGTACTCCCTTTTCGATTAGGTAGCAGATACGCCGGACCAAAGTCCTTGTCTTTCCAGTCCCCGGTCCAGCCGTCACTACGATCTCCGCAGCCCTGGACTGTACAGCCGCCAGCTGCTGGAGGTTCAGCTGTTCCCTATGCGCCGTCGTCTTTGGCCGCCTGCCCGCCAGTCTGGGTAATGCTTCCACCCGATCAGGCGCCGGTACAGGCCTACCCGTTTCCATGCCGGATTGTCTGCCCATCCCTTGAAATTCTATTTGCCCGGAAAAACGCTCGATTTCCTCCGCTGTCAAAAGGCCGACCTTTCCATATTCTCCGTCGAATCCAGGAGAAAGGTGTACCTCTCCTACCCGAAGCCTGCGAATACCCTCAGCAATACAAGGGCCCGCCTTTTGTTCCAGCTCAGTCAGCGGAGCCTCCAATAAAATATAAAGCTCCGAGCCTATTTTAGCAAGCAGCTCGTCACTTTGCCGTGCTGCTTTTACACCCCCCGGCGCAATACCGGTAGACGCCGCGATTACCTCTGGAAGAGGCGCAACCCGCCGGAACGCCGGGGCATCAGACGGACGATAACCCTCCGCACGGTCTGCCAGCTCCTCTACCCGGTGCAAAACGCCCACCGTAATTCTTTTGCCACAAACCGGGCATATTCCCTGTGCCTTGACAGTATCTCCAGGCTTCAGGCACACGCCGCAGTTGCGGTGCCCATCATAATGGTATTTTCCCTCCTCGGGGAAAAATTCTAGCGTGCCGCAAAAGCCATCCCCTTCCTTCAGCGCTCTCGCGATTGCAGGATAAGTGCGCTCTGTCTCTAAGGCATTTGCCTCGCGCGCTAGCTTTGCAGGAGAATGCGCATCCGAATTGGAGACCAGTCGATATCCGTCCAGCGCTGAAAGCTGCCAATTCATGGGCGGATCTGATGAAAGACCGGTTTCCAGTGCATGGATATGAGGGGTTAAATCTTCAAAGCATTCTTCTATTGTATCAAAACCAGAATAGGCGCCGAATAACGAAAAATGCGGCGTCCAAATATGTGCGGGAATAAAAATCCCCGTCGGGCAGACCTCCAGCATAAGCTCCAGCAGATCACGGCTGTCTAATCCCAGAATCGGCCGCCCGTCCGAATGAACATTCCCCAGCATTTCCAACCTATGTGCGAGTTTTTCTGCCGCCATTAAATCCGGCAGTAAAATCAGGTTGTGTACTTTTCCATTCTTTTTATAAATGCTGCTAATCTCACCCGAAACTAAAAAACGAGGGCTATCCTGTTCACCGGCCATATTACACGGCAGGCTGTGTTCCTTCTTCAAGCGATAAAGCCCTTCCTCTGCCGGCTCCAGCTTTTCAAGAAGCTCCCTGCGCCATTGCGGATGGGTGAAATCACCCGTTCCAATAACTGCCAGGCCTTTCTTCCTTGCCCATAAATCCAAGTATTCCGGCACACATTCCCGGCTTGTCGCCCTGGAGTATTTCGAATGGATGTGTAAGTCGGCAAAATACATTCTGTCACCTCGTTTAACCTTCTAATTTGTGGCTGATTTCGTCAACGTTTGCTCTTATCATACCATAAACAAGCCCATCCTTCAAATATCTCTTTGAAGGATGGGACGCTTATTTCCACCAATTTTACTGGATATGCGGAATTACAGGCCGGAACAAAAGAAATATGATGAACAATAAAGCGGATGGTTTATGAAAGGATATGGCTTTCCGGAAAGACAGGCACTTGACTCGCCATCAATACTCCTATTTACAAATATATTGCCGCGCTTATCAGTAGATAGAACCGATACACATTTACCATCATTCATTGTAAGCCAATCCCTTTAAGCGCTCTACCCAATCTGCATCCGGAATATACGCCTTGCCCATCTCCGCATGGCTAAGCATACCGACGGCCGTACGCTTCGAATTTCCGAATGGATGAAACGGCAATAAATCCACGCCCGCCGCATTGATTTCTCGGGCCAGCTGATACAGCCGGGCAACGTGCTGCCGGTTATCCTGTATGCCTTTCACCAGGATTCCGCGGATCACAATTTTACCAGGAAGCAACTGGGCGGCCTTGTGCAGGTTTTCAAGGATAAGCCGGTTGGAGCGGCCGGTATTTTTTTTATGGCGGGCATCATCCGTGTCCTTGACATCCCACAGCAACCAATCGCTCCACTTACAAAGCTCCGGCAAAAAAAGGGAAGGAAAATAGCCACAGGTCTCTACACAGGTGGTAAGGCCGCTCTCACTGGCCTTACGCAACAGTTCCAGGGTAAAATCCGGTTGCGCCATCGGTTCCCCGCCTGAGATTGTCAGGCCGCCCTGGCTTCCATAAAAGCTCACATCCCGCAAAACTACTGCTAAAGCCTCATCTACCGTCATCATGCTGCCGCAGACCTCCAGCGCTCCATAGGTGCAAGCCTCTACGCAGGCCATGCAGCGGCGGCAATCCTGAGCATTAAAACAGTGGCTGCCATCCTGCAGAACGTGACAACCAGCCGGGCACACCTGCCGGCAAGCACCACATCCAGTACAAAGCAGCGGGGTGAGCATCGGCTGCGCCCGGCTGTCCTTAGTCTCTGGGTTATGACACCAGCGGCAATCCAGCGGGCATCCCTTTAAGAAAACAACCGTCCGCACACCAGGGCCATCGTGTACGGAAAAGCGCTGGATATTCGTCACCATTCCCGACACCATACTACCGCCCCACTGCCGTACGTTCTATAATCATACGCTGCCATTCTTCATCCAAGGTTACAAAGCGCGCCGACCAGCCGGAAATCCGTACGGAGAGCGTCTGGTATTGCTCCGGATGTGTCTGGGCTTCCAACAGAACCGTATTATCCATTACATCGATCTGTAAGAAGATGCCGCCTAACTCCACAAATCCACGAATCAATGCCGTCACCGCCGCTAAACCGTCCGCTCCCGACACCGCCTCAGGGTACAGCTTTAGGTCCAACGCGGTTCCACCGGTCAGATTTTCAAGATGCGCTTTGCAGTGGGATAAAATAATCGCTGTCGCACCCGCTTTATCCGTTCCCGGTGCAGGGCTCAGGTTGCTCGATAAAATATCGCCCCGGCGCCCTCCCTGCGCTGTGGCGCCGCGGACGTCCTTCCACTCAATTTGACGCCCAAAGGTGCTAATTCCCGGCGGGAGCAGCACACCGCTGCGCCGTGGTTCCTCCGCCATAATTGCCGTATAATCGTCCAACAGGCGGGTTGCAATGGCATCTACCTCATCATTGTCATTGCCATAATACTGAAAATCATTTGCACAATGACGGCGCAGGGATTCCGCCCCTTCCCAATTATTGCGCAGCAGCTCTACTAGTTGGGAAACGGACAGCCGGCGTTCCTCAAAGACAACCTTTTTAATTGCATAAAGGCTGTTTGCAACATCCGGCAGGCCCCCCAGATGTGGCGAAAAGACATTATAAACCGGGCCGCCATTCACATAATCTCGCCCGCTCTCAATACAGCCATCCTCCATGAGCGCGACGACTGAAACGGGAAGCTGACCGTCAAAATAATGGTCCGCACTTTCTTTAAAGGATTCCAGCAGCTTTCTCAGTCCAGAGCGATAGGCTGTATACACCTCTTCGAAGCCGGCATAATCCGGGGGTGTACAGGCATCGTTTACATGCAGCACATCATTTTGCAAAACAGCAAAAGCATCCATTGGGCAGTAGCCAAAACGTGTCTTCCCCGGGACCTGAATCTCCCAGCAGCCATCATTGGCAAAACGCCGCGCCTCCTGCTGTGAATAACCGAAGTCCATCAGGCTTTGAATAATCTGTGTTTCATTGTACACGGCGGCTACCCCGCTGCCGTGGCGCATAACCTTGGCAATCTGCATATACAGCCACTCCGGGGTATGCGCATTGATCCTCACAGCTATTGGAAAATCACCAATAGGCAGCTCCTCCACCACTTCCAGCACCAGCCGTGTTACAGTGTTATCTGATTGACAGCCATTCTCATCTACTCCGCCTAAAACGATATTCTGATAATGCTGTCCATCTCCGCTGCCACGTGAATCGAGGGTGATCCATTCACAGCCCTTGATAAAGAAATGCGCCGTCAGTTCCCGGGCAAACGCCTCACTGATTGCACCTGTTTGCAAGTCCTTTTCCAAGAACTGCCCCAGCATCTGATCAATACGGCCGATGCCGGGCCAATTACCACATAGACGAACAAAAGCAAACAGGAACCACAGCGCCTGCAGGGCCTCTCGGAAAGAAGCAGGCGGCTGAAACGGCACCCGCTCCAAATTGCGGAGCAAGTCCTCGTAATAGGTTCGCTGTTCTGCGGTCCGGGCGGCCGCCAGCTTTTCAGACAAGGCGCTCATATAGCGGCCATGCCAAATGTGTATAGAATTGATGACCTCTAATAGCGAGTGCAAAAAATCCAGCTTTTTCGCGTCCCGCTCTTTGGCAGCCCGCTCAAGACGCTCCTCTATCCGCTGCTGATAGGAGTCCAACCCCTCCCGCAATATACGATCAAAGCCAAGCGTCACATGGCTCATGCTGGGAAATACTGTTTTCCCCTGAAAAACCGCGGGAACTACATGATTAATGGCGTCGCGCAGCGTTGCGCTTCCGCAAAGCAATTCGCCTTCACAGAAACGGACCGGCGCTTCTGCGGCAATTTTTCGGATGATTGCATCGTATTTCTGGTAATTGTTCATTTCTGAAAAGCCGGGTACATTGTCCATATCCACATGCGGGCTCTTATACAGGGCCCGGCCATATACAGCATTCAAGGCATCAAATGCAAATTTCCTGGTTGATGTTGAAAGCCGCACCGGCCTTTTTTCCCCCGGCGCCTTCATAGGAGACTGAAATATAATATCCATCCGCTCACTCCCAGATCAAAAAGATTCTTTTTTCAGTATATAAAATCTCAACGCTTAAATCCATGGACAAAAGCAAAAATATTATGTATTATTTTTATTGGAGGGGAGCTTATGGAGGATATTAGACACGTTCAACTGGAAACCCTGTTAGCCAGCCGGGGATTCTGCACGGAAGAGGGGCTGCGCCATATTAAGACGCTGCCGTATCTTTCCATCGTCAACTGCCTTGAAGGCAGCTATACCTTATCTTTAGCAAAAGGTAAGCCGTTTCATGTCCCGGCAGGCTGTGCGTTTATCGCGCCTGCTGGTATTTTGCAGGACATCACCCACCACCTACCGGAAAATGGGGCCATGAAAATGTGCTGGGTATTTCTTGACTTGAGGATCAATGGAATATACACCCTTGATGACCTCTATACTTTTCCAGCGCTGCTTTCTACGGAGCAATGCGCCCAGTTTCAGCCGTTAATCTTATCCTTAACACAAGTCCAGCCAACACTGCTGGACAGCTGCCGCCGCAGCCGGATCGGTTATGCGCTCGCAGAAAAGCTGCTGGTCCTTGCCACGCCGAAAGAAAGCTATGACTCTGTCATCATGCCGGCCATCCGCAAAATTCGTAAGGATTACAGCCAGCCGCTGCACGTAGAGGATTTAGCCGCACTCTGCCGGCTTTCACCCAGCCTTTTCCTGCGGCGGTTTCGGGAAGAAACCGGCGAGACCCCATGTACTTTTTTAATGCACCACCGGCTTGCTACCGCACAGGCGCTCTTACAAAGCACGGAGGACAGCATTCACGAAATTGCCGAACATTGCGGTTTTTATGACCAATTTTATTTTTCCAGACGGTTTCGGAGCCGTTACGGCCTCTCTCCGTCTCAGTACAGACAATCCTTTAGGGCTCAGATCATCTAAAACTCAGGTTTATTAGACTTCAACAAAGTAACCAAAAGCATACCATATAAATAGCTAAAATGCTTAAAAACTGCCGCACTATTCTTTACAGTTTTGTAACCTTCATTACCTTTATACTATTTTAAGTTGACTTATTTTCAGGAACCCTCTATGATAGAATAATGTATTATTATAGATTCTAAGCAAGTGGAGCTCTGTAGGTAAATTGGGCCCGTACACCGAGTATACGGCAGCCCGGTAAATTTTAAGACCAAGAGCGCCCCGTTCTCAAGAGGGATTATATTTTGAAGCATTGTAAAACGCACAACTCTTCGATCCTTACCGAAAGGAGGCTTGGTATGAGAAAAGTTGTAATCGGCCTTTTATCCGTGCTGCTCATAACGGCAACGGCATGTTCTTCTGGAACGGCTCAAAGCACGGCAGATTCTGCCGGTTCTTATAACAACAGCAAGGCTGCTGAAAGTGAAGAGAATGTAATTACCAGCAAAGCCCTGCACAATAACATCTACACCTGGAACGATTCGACTTATACCAACCCCGAACTCGGATTTTCTTTTCAGATTCCAAAGGTCTGGACGGCGAACGATTATAAAATTGTTGTATCACATGGCAAAATGGAAGAAGATCAAAGCGCCTATTCCAAGGTATCTTTTATCTTCAGAAGCGACCGTGAAAATCCCGTTCTAATCTTGATGCGCGTATCAAAGACCTGGTGGAACGAGCAAATAACGCAAGATTTGCCCCATCCGGAATATCTGGGTGAACAAAAGGACTACGTCTATTGCGCGCAGCTGCCGCACGGTTGCCCTTATGCAGACGAGGTTCTGATGGAGCAATACAACAGCATGGTGCTGACTTATGACCAAGTCCAGCAATATTTCTCCCTGCTGGAGTCTTCGGATATCACCTATGTAGACGGCACCCTGCTTGATTTCAGCTCCAACTATGTTACAATACAAACACAGGAAAATCAGGAGCTTACCTTTGCTTACTCCTCTTGGGAATGCTCGGTGGATACTACAGAGCTACAGGACGGCGACGCTTTTCGTGTGTATTACAAAGGAGAAATTCAGGAGGAATCCGACACCACACAAGTTACGGTTGTCCAGATTTCCTCTCTTGGTACTGTTGGCGCAACGATATCCTCAGAGGAATATTCCAGCCCGGTGCTCTCGGACCCCTCTTAAAAAATGCGGTCATCCATTTAAAACAGCCCCGGCTCGTTAGACAGTACAGTATACTGGCTAACAGGTGGGGCTGTTTTAAAATTGTCTGTATTTTGAGTAAGAAAAACGGAGAGCCTGTAGGGCCGTTCTTTTCAGCAGGCGCCGCCGCGCCATATGCATGCCATTAATTAACACGCAAACCCTTCGTATATTTGTTTCATTCATGTAAACAATGATGGTACGAACATCTACGGGAGGGTTTATGCTATGTTAAAAAAGAACGCCGTTTTATTTTTAACCGGCGGCACGGTCTATCCAGCTCTTGAGGTCCTCAGCAGGGGACGCACAGATATTTCCATGTCTATCGCCGGCGGCGTCTGCCTTTGTCTGATTGACCAAATCTGCCATAAAAAAATGCAGAACTGTTCTTTAGCACAACGTTGTGCCGCCGGATCCGGAATTATAACCGGTATCGAATTTTTAACCGGGGTTGTCGTGAATATCGTTTTGAAAATGAACGTATGGGATTATTCGGCTATGCCCGGTAATATTTTGGGTCAGGTCTGCCTGCCCTATTCCCTGCTTTGGTTCTTTTTAACCATTCCGGCGCTGGGGGTATGCGCCTGGTTTGAAAAATTTATCGCCCAGAACAGCCGTCTCTCCAGAAAGCTTTGACAAAAAGGCAAGCAATGCTTGCCTTTTTTACTGAATAACAAATATTTTAACCACAAAGCTCATGACAAGCAACGAATGAGTCAAAAATCTTCATCAATTATTTTTTCTCCGACTGTACAAATGCCGTTTAGCACAACATTTTTAAGACCGCCTTCACGGCACACACGTATTGCCGAAGCCGCCGGATTATTGTTCATCACATTGGAAATAACGGAATTTGCTACATAGCCATTGACCAGTATAGCATTACTACTGTCACACAGCATATTGGAAACCGTTATGCGAGAAATACTGTCCGGCCGATTTGAACCGTATGCTCCATCCTGTTCTCCTAACAACAATACCCCGCCACTATAAAAGCCCTCAGGTGAAGTATCTATCACACCGTCAATCACAACGTTCCATATTTTTGTTTCTACGGCCAGCAGGCGAATGTGAAAGCATATGCCCCCTTTGGAATATCCCTTCACATTACGAATGAGAACATTGTGAATATTCTTATCCCGCCTTGTCCAGTCGTTGTGCAGAACATGCGTTGAACCCAAGCTGCCGCCGGGGAGATATTCTTCGGGGCCGGCAATCGCCGTCAAGGCAATCAAATCATCTCCTGTACCGCCGGTGATATCCGAAATCATGATGTCGTGGCAGCCATTGCGCAAATCAATTCCGTCCTGATTTTCTATATTGTGAAGCAGCCCATCGATCTCTTTTGCCATACAAGCATCAAAATCTATGTTTTTAATGCTGCCATAGGCACAGGCCTCCAAAGAGATTCCCCAACCATGAAAATCGACTAAACGCAGATTTTCAATAGACCAGTTTTCAGCATTGGCAAACAAAATACCGATATTTCGCCAATCCCCACGCTGAGACTCCCCTTTCTTTCCCGCGTCTGTACCATAGGAATGCGAATGTTCATCCCAAAAGCTCGTTTTACCAAGACTTTTACGCTCTGCCGGGACCCAATCGGCTAACCGGCACAAATCCTCAGGCCTTTTGGGGCAGGGAAACGCAAGTACTTTGCTGCTGTCGCCTGTTGAACGGGGATGGTCTGCTCCCTCCAGCACACAAAGTCCTTCTCCTTTGATATGGATATTTCTGATGATTTCCGGATTATTTATGCCCAAGCCACAGTTTGCACTTCTGAAAAAATTATCCCTGCAGTTATCTGAGAGTTTTATTTTGCAATTACATAATAAAATGGTAGTATTTTCAGGAATTAAAACTGCACGGTCAAGTAGCCAATAATCGCGCCCGTCCTTTACAATTTCAGCACGAGAGGGAAGCATAAACTCTCCATTTTTACAAGCTTTGATCGCATTTTCTATTTTGTCACTGTCCGAATCCCCTATAAAACTGTCAAGGTTATTCATGATGCTGTCCTCCCGATTTTAATATGGTTTTTGAATATCTATTTTCGGAATATATCATTTATTACTAAAGCAAATCCTGTTTTTCAGCAACCGAAACCCGTATAAAAGAAGAGAACCTTATACCACCTAGGCCACCAATACCCCAGCCAGAAAGGCTCACAGCTCAATGGTGCTTTCACCCTTTTCCTCTACCTGCGGTTCTTGGATTCGGCAGATAACAAGCATTGCCGTGATAAACAACAGAAAAGTAAGGACAAAAGGCAAGCGGCGGTCCATGCTGGAAAGCCATCCGGCAAGATAGCCGAACGGAGACGAGAGGGCAATTGTGGATGCCATGATAAGAGCATTCAGGCGTGCACGCTCCTGAGGATTGATGTTAAGCTGAAGCAATGCGTCTTTACGCGGATTCACCAGCGCGGCAGCTATGGCTGCAACAAATACATAGAGCAGCACAAAGCCCAGGTTATCTGCAGGAGAAAAGATTAACACCAGGGCCGCCGTGGCGTATAACGCTAAACCAATCCAAAGCGGAACACGGAATTTTGTAGCGTTCATACGATGTTGAATCCCTACCATAAAAACCAGCATGACAGCAGCGTTCAAAATAGGAAACAGCGCCAGGAAATTTTCTGAAAGGCCCAGCCGTTGTGTCACATACAAACCGAAAAAGTTTGTGCTCACTATATTGGTAACATAGAGAATTACCGAGACGGCTACCGTTTTAAGCACACTTCTATTTTTCAGCAGATTGGGGATTAACTGGCGGTATTCCCCCAACATATGTAAAACGGATACGCCCTTTGTCTCTTCCCGGCGGATTTTGCCCTGCTTCGTCTCATGGCAGAACTTGAAGGTAATAAATGTTTTCATGAGCATTGTCAGTGCAAAAAGGAAATATAGCACCCGCACCACCGGTACCATCGAATACGAGCCGACAAACAGGCCGGAGAGCGGCGCAAAAAAGATGGCCACCAGCCCGCCGATATTTACCCAAGTGTATATTCCCACCAGATCCTTTGGACGGGCATCCTCAATAAGCAAACAATACCACGCCGTCTGGTTGATCTGTTCAAAGCAATTGAGGATTGCCGCGGCTAAAAACAGCCAGAAATTATTCGAGATGGCCCACACCAAGCAGGCCAGCGACCAACCGAAGAAGTCCCCCATCATCGTAGTAAATTTTCGACCCATTTTGTCGGACAAAATACCCCCGAAAAAGGAAAACAACACTTGAACTACCATCGTGATGGAAAGAATCAGGCCAATCTGCACATCCGTGACGCCCTGTGTATACATATAAAGAGTAGCAAACGGTGCGATAAGGTTGTAGGGAATGCCCCATAGCGGTTCAATTAATACGAGTGTCCGCGGATTTCCCCCATTGTCAGCTAGTACCTGGAGGAGGGGGTGTGCTTTTAGATTTCTTATTTTTGCTTTCAGATCCATATACAATATCCCGACTTTCTCTAATTTCTCGCTTATTCTATCATACTTCCAAGCAAACAGGAAGAGCTTTTTGATACTATTTTTCTTCCCCTTGATTTTCGCAAAAACGCCTTACGCATGACTTTGGTCTATACCTTAGCCATGCAACTGTTCTGTATAAAAACGCTAAAAAACAAATCAAAGCACTATAAAGGCGCGTATTCTGCTTAGGCGAAGTAGTGTCTTCCTTCCTCAAAAAGGTTCTATTTTTGAAAGACAATACTAAGTAATCTCTATACTTTGGGAGAAAAATCGCCGGTGCGCTTGTGACACTTCCGGCTTGCCACCAACCTTTTTAGTCCAGTGAGAGTTTTACCCTACCATCTAAAATATGGAAAATCTCTTTTTCATATCCACTTGATAAAGATCTATACATTTTAACGTACTGTTTTTTTATTTATCTTTCCGAGATAAATTCCATTTCCGTACCGTATTGTGAGAATAAAAAAATACTAAAAAGCACTATTCTATAAATACATCTATATCAATATTATAATTAATATTAAAAAACGCTATTGATAAAATATCAAAAAATGATATATTATATAGTAAAGTAATTACGCAAAGGAGTAACATATAATGGAAAATGACATGAACTATTTTGACATTCTTTTAAAGAACAGCAAATCACCCAAAAAGCAGATAGCCGTCTATCTGGATGACGCTAAAATTGAACGTATCGACATGGTGACGAAGCAATTTTCCTCCATCAGCGATTCAAAAAGTTTTTCAAGAAACACATTAATTGAAGAAGCCATCGATAAATTTCTGACAGATTCGATACAATACCTAAAAGAAGCACATGGGATTGATGTTGATGCAGCAATTGAAGAAGAGAACCTAGAACGATTTGACACAGTAATATTTGCATCTAAGGAAAGAGGGTTTGAAGAGACATTTTTAGGGGAATCTGAAACTCCGTGCTGGTATCCTTGCCGCATTAGTCCTGTCAGAGAACACCGCGTAAAATATATTGCTATCTATCGTGGGCTACCAGTTTCTGCAATTACTCATTATGCAAAGATTAAAGAGTTTCGAGATGACCCGGAAAAAAATGAAAAGGTCTGTATTTTTGATGGCGCGCCCAAAAAATTACCGCACGAAATTAAATTGGGCAGCAGAAATGCTTGTTATTTTCAAGGAACGAAATACACTTCTCTGGAGAACCTCTTAAATGCCGAGAAAACAGATGAATTAACATTTGGATAAAACCTCTCTCTTGCTGCCTGCAAGCCGTTGGTATTACAGGGGTTCTTTACCCCTTCGGACCAGATCTGAGCCTGGACGCATTTCGCGTTCCGGGCTCGTTTTTTAATCGCTGCTGCAACTATAGCTGACAAAATACCAGAGCAAAAATCCCCCGGCAATGGAGGGCTGCTTTGCGGCGGCATTTATCTCTTTGCTTGTAATTAGACAGGAGCCTTCAGACTTCAAAGCCTTTTTGTTTTCATCACTCGTTCTTCGTTTTTCATTTCTGTAGCCAAGCTGGACGTCCAGTAGAAACATTCAGCAAATTATAGGTTATCCGTCCACATCTCACACTGGCTGAGCACTGTGTTGAGGGCATCCTCCACGCCTTCCGGCGGGTATTTGTACTTTTTTAGCAGGCGTTTCACCATCCTCCGCATTCCGGCGCGGGCGGTCTCCTTTTTCTGCCAGTCAATGGTTCTGTTTTTACGCAGCATTTCCGTCAGTTCCCTTGTTATTGCGACAAGCTCGCTGTTTTGGTAAAAATCCTTGACTGCTTCCGGCTTAGTCAGTGCATCATAGAAGGCCATTTCCTCCGGCGTCAACCCCAACGCCTCCCCCTGCCTATGCAGCCCGGCAATCTGCGCCGCTGCTTCCAGAAGCTCCTTGATGACCTCCTCATTGGTAATCAGCCCGTTATAATACGCGTTCATCAGCTGTGTAATTTTCTCCGAAAACTTCTGCGACTGCACCACGTTGGTGCGGCGGAAAACCGCCACCTGTTCCGCCATCAGCTTGCGCAGGATTTCCGCCGCGATGTTCTTCTCTTTCATCTTCGCGATTTCTTCCAGCACATCCGGGTCGAACAGATTGAATTTTTCGCCGACTGTTTTGCTATCGAACAGGTTAATAACGCCCTCGCTCTGCACGCTGGCCTTTAGCAATTCATTTATCTGCGTGTTGATTTCGTTCAGCGACAGCGGCTTGCCGCCTTTTCCGCCAATGGTCAGCTTCATCGCAGTAGAACGCACCGCCTCAAAGTAGGCGGCCTCGTGCCGCTCCTGCTGCGTGGTCAGGCTGGAGCACAGGGAATGAGCCTGCCTGAGCAGCAACGCTTCCTTCAGGAACAAATCCTTCCGAGCACGGACGGAAGTGTCCAGCACAAAGTTGACGCCGCCGGAAATCGCCTTTGCCATATCCAACGGGCCGCCGCGCATAAATCCACTGAAATCAAACTCATGCATCAGATCCTTGCAGACCTGCAGTTTTTCCTTAAATTTCGGGTAAGCCACCTTGGAAATATCCATATCGCCGTATTTGGCGCGGTCGCGGTCGGTATATTCTTTCATTGCCGCTTTCAGCGCCGAGGCAATCCCCACATAATCCACAATCAGACCGCCCTCTTTATCCTGGAAAACGCGGTTGACCCGGGCGATGGCCTGCATCAGGTTGTACCCGTGCATGGGCTTGTAAACATACATGGTAGCCAGGGAGGGAACATCAAAACCGGTGAGCCACATATCCACCACAATGGCAATTTTCAGGGGGCTGCCGTTGTCCTTAAACCTGCGGGCCAGCTCTTCCTTGTAAGCCTTTGTGCCGATGATGGCTTTCCAATCCTCCGGATCGTTGTTGCCGCCGGTCATGACCACAGCTACCTTCTCCGTCCAGCCAGGACGCAGCTCCAGAAGCTTGCGGTAAATCTTCATGGCGATAGGGCGGGAATAGGCCACGATCATCGCCTTGCCGGTGAGCAGATTGGCCCGGCAGGCTTCATAATGGGCGGCGATATCCTCGCAGAGGGACTGTATGGTAGAATCCGCGCCCAGCACGCTTTCCATCTGCCCCAGCATTTTCTTGCTTTTTTCAATTGCAGCGGAATCGGCCTGCTGCTCTAAAAGCTCGTAGGTAGAATCGATCAGCGCCAGCGTGTTCTGGTCAAGCTTCAGGTGGATCACCCGGCTTTCGTAATACACCGGGCGGGTGGCCCCGTCCTCCACGGCCTGCGTCATGTCGTATACGTCGATATAGTCGCCGAACACCCTTCGCGTGTTGTGGTCTTTGGCGGAGACGGGCGTGCCGGTAAAGCCCACAAAGGTGGCGTTCGGCAGGGCGTCCCGAATCACCCGGGCGTTGCCCACCACCACACGCGCCTCTTGTTCACCTTCCTCATTCTTCGAGAGGACGATTTTCTCATCAAAGCCATATTGCCCGCGGTGGGCCTCGTCCGCCATGACAACAAGATTCCGGCGCTCCGACAGCGGCTTTTCTCCCCGCTCAAATTTGAACATGGTGGTAAAAATAATGCCGTTAGCGGTGCGCCCCTCCAAAAGATCTTTTAAATGCTCCTTACTCTGAGCCTGCAGCGGCGTCTGGCGAAGAAAAGAAGCACACTTGGCAAACTGTGCGTAGAGCTGATCGTCCAAATCGATGCGGTCGGTCATCACCACAATGGTGGGGCTGTCCAGCGCCTCCTGCAACAAATGGGCGTAGAACACCATGGACAGCGACTTGCCGCTGCCCTGGGTGTGCCAGAACACGCCGCCCTTTCCGTCGGTAGCCGCGGCGATTTTCGCTTTCTCAATCGCTTTGCGTACCGCAAAATACTGGTGATACCCCGCCAGAATCTTCGCCGGCTTCTGGCTGTCGCCGGAGAAGAGGATGAAGTTCTTGAGAATATCCAGCAGGCGTTCCTTTTGGAACATTCCCTCATAAAAGGTGTCAAACTGCGCATAGGCGGTATTTTCGTAGCGGCCGTCCTTGGTTTTCCACTCCATGAAGCGGTCAAAGCCGGAGGTGATGGTTCCCGCTTTGTTGGCGGACAGGTCGCTGATGACGCAGACGGCGTTATAGATGAACAGGGCGGGGATGTCCTGCATGTAGTTGCGGATCTGGTTGTAGGCGTTTTCCGCCCCCACCTCATCCTTGGACGGGCTTTTCAGCTCCATAAGCACCAGCGGCAGGCCGTTGATAAACAGGAGTATATCCGGGCGGCGGTTGTTGCCGTTTTCTATGTAGGTAAACTGGTTGACAACCTGAAACGTGTTGTTCTCCGGCCTTTGGTAGTCCAGCAGGTAAACAATGGCGGTGTGCTCCTCCCCCTTGGCGAAGTATTTGGCCTCGACGCCGTTCTGGAGGTAGTCCATGAATACCCGGTTTTTCTCTATGAGACTGCCGCCCTCAAAGCTTTTCAGCTTGCCCGCGGCCTCCTGAATGGCCTCCGGCGGCAGCTTTTTGTTGATGCGGGCAAGGCTGTCAAGCAGCACCGCATCCAGCAGGGGGCTTTCATAGTCCCGCTCCAGCTCCGGCGCGTAGAGATGAGTATAGCCCATTTGCCCGAACAGCTCGATGATCGCCTGTTCATAGGTGGCTTCGGTGAAGGACATGGAAAAGCCTCCTTCTACTTTTAAAAACAAGAATTTAGCGGCTTAGAGGTCGATGTCGGAGACATCAATCTCGCCGGATATTAGCTTTGGTAACAATGTGTCTCGGAGATTTGCCAAACAATCAGACTCAAGTGCATTATTATAGATTATGTTTGTCGTTTTCTCCGCAAGAGCATCAAATGTTTCCACTTCCTCTTTGGTAGGAACATAAACAGGATGCTTAATAATGTGTGTTACTTTGATACTCGGTTGTACTGAACCGATATTATAAGAAACCAATTCATTCTTTATTGCAGAAAGATATTGATATAGATAATATGCAGAAATATTTTTTACCCTGAATCCAACAACATTCTGCGCAATACACCCTTTGGATCCTAAAAAGATTTTTATTTCTGCAAGACTTCCAACTGTAGAAATTAGTATGTCTTTGGGTTTAGGGTGTCCGCTTCTAAACCAAGAAGAGTAGGTTTCCGCCGAGACATATTTGGTGCATTTTGTGTAATCTACAATGCGGGAATTGCCGGATAAAGCTCTTACATCAATGACAGGAAATTCTGTTGGGGTAGTTACCAGAGGTGGTGTTTTGCCCCTGTTATCGATGCTTGTAACCAACTCACCTAACGGCAAATGATTATAGGTTTCAACATCAGCAATTTTTTCTGAGAAAAGTTCGGCAAATATCTCACGAAGTTGCTGCTCTAAATTATCGTTTATCTCAGAATTTGTTTTTATCCTGTTTTGCAAAGAACCGATTAACTTAACCACTTTCTTCTGTGTTTCAAGGTCGGGCAATTCAATCTTAATTTTCTGAAAGGTCGAAGAAGGGCGTGCCAATGCTGGAACGCCTACTTGCGAGGCATTACTTAACAATTTACGTTGACCTATCGGTGTGTGAAAATAGTAAACAAAATACTCTGGTAAAACATTCTCATTACACTTAATACGGAATTGGGATTGTGATATGACATAGCGATCCTTTTTCGCTGTCTGAGGAATGTAAACAATCTGTCCAAGCGTGCCTCTATGAGTAATAACGACATCGCCCTTATGTGCATTGGCCTTTTTTAGAGAATCGGCTTTTTCTTCCGTGACATAGCGGAATGACTTCTCAGTTAGTTCAAATCCCTCAAGGTTGCTACCATTAAGGACAGGAACACCTTCATCAACAAAGCTGTCCACCTTGATGTTTGAGCCAAACGGTCCCATTGCTATCTCGTCTATTAAATCAGCGACAGGGTAGGTTTTATAGTTCATACCCAATCGCCCCCAGCTTTTCCCGAATCTCCTTTTCCAGCTCGCGGGACTTTTGGAACAGCTCCGACAGCTCCCCGGTGAGGCGGGCCATCTTCTCCTCAAAGGGCTCGCCGTCGTCCTCCTGCTCCTCTATGCCTACATAGCGGCCAGGGGTGAGGATGTAATCCTGCCCTTTGATTTCTTCCGTCGTTGCCACAGCGCAGAAGCCTTTTACGTCCTCCAGCGTCCCCGCCGCAAAGGCGTTGTAGGTGTCCGCGATTTTCCCGATGTCCTCGTCGCTCAACTCCCGCAGCTTGCGGGTGACCATGGTACCCATTTTCCGAGCATCAATGAAAAGCGTCTTGCCCTTTTGCCTCTTGTTCTTGGAGAGGAACCACAGGGAAACGGGAATCTGCGTCGTATAGAACAGCTGGGCGGGCATGGCGATGATACAGTCTACCAAATCCGCTTCGATGATGTTTTTCCGGATGTCCCCCTCGCCGCCGGACTGGGAGGAGAGCGAGCCGTTGGCCAGCACCATGCCCATGCGGCCGTTTGGCG
>NZ_QLYR01000059.1 GCF_003268275.1 Hydrogeniiclostridium mannosilyticum | reverse complement strand
CACCAACACATATTTTTAGACGACAGAAGCGCCTTGTTCAATTTCTATGGCCTCGCTTCCCCTGAAAAATTGCTTGCAGCGCCATTCGCCGGCCTTCGCCCCTGCTGCACCCTTCCCAATCCTCGAATGCGGTTTTAAAGCCTGAGAACTCTCCCGTGACCGTTCTTTCAGCCTTTGCCATTGGACATTCGGATGTGTCCTTTTTTCTGCATTTTGAGCAGGTGAGTTTGTCTTTCATGTTGTGTTCCCCCTTGATGAACTCCAGCGCCGGCCTCTTTTTTCTTCGATCACTTAACCACCCTCAATTCAAAACCCGGATAAAGCGCTTCCCAGTCCTTTTTCTTG
>NZ_QLYR01000058.1 GCF_003268275.1 Hydrogeniiclostridium mannosilyticum | reverse complement strand
TTTTATTCGATGTTGGCTCCCCTGACACTGTTTATTGTGTTATGTTTCATCAATATCCCCTCGGCCATTGTACTGCTGGTCTGTGTGCCGCTGATCCCCGTAGCGATTGCGGCGGTGCAGACCTGGGCGAAAAAGCTGCTCTCCAAATACTGGGGGCAGTACACGGCGCTGGGCGATACCTTTTTAGAGAATTTGCAGGGC
This sequence comes from Hydrogeniiclostridium mannosilyticum, assembly GCF_003268275.1. GTDB lineage: Bacteria > Bacillota > Clostridia > Oscillospirales > Acutalibacteraceae > Hydrogeniiclostridium > Hydrogeniiclostridium mannosilyticum. The sequence goes on along the minus strand of NZ_QLYR01000058.1, from coordinate 146 downwards.
TTGACCACCCTGAAAATCTATCAGGCGGACGAGTTTAAGAACCGGGAAATGAACGTGGAGGCTGAGAAGTTCCGCAAGATCACCATGAAGGTGCTCACTATGCAGCTTAACTCCATCACCATTATGGATTTGATCGCTTACGGCGG
>NZ_QLYR01000057.1 GCF_003268275.1 Hydrogeniiclostridium mannosilyticum | reverse complement strand
TCCTGGGCAATCCTGCCGCTGAATGCGGCGCTGGTGAGCATGGCGAGCAACGGCGCGTTTGCGGCGGTCAAGCGTGCGGCGGAAGGCAAGGGCAAAACAGAATAGATAGAAAGAGAGCCCCGGAGTGATCCGGGGCTTTTTTCTGTGGATTTATTTCACTGAAATTAGCCGGAAATAAATCATGGGATATAATAAAGCTATGGTAAAACTTTCCAGAGGGGTAAGAAAACGAGGTGAAAGCTTTTGGAAAATAATATTGCCCCTCTTGATAACGACACGATAACCCGTTTGGTGTATGCCCATGACGATGAGCTCACAGAGGCCATCCGGCAAATCCGCGTCCTGATGGACA
>NZ_QLYR01000056.1 GCF_003268275.1 Hydrogeniiclostridium mannosilyticum | reverse complement strand
AGCTTTATTATATCCCATGATTTATTTCCGGCTAATTTCAGTGAAATAAATCCACAGAAAAAAGCCCCGGATCACTCCGGGGCTCTCTTTCTATCTATTCTGTTTTGCCCTTGCCTTCCGCCGCACGCTTGACCGCCGCAAACGCGCCGTTGCTCGCCATGCTCACCAGCGCCGCATTCAGCGGCAGGATTGCCCAGGATGTCCACTCTGTAAAGTCTCCGATTGCCGCCGTCGCCGCGCACAGAAGCACCAGCGCCAATAGGTAGCTGAGCCATTGTGTTGGCAGCTTCGGGATTAGATTCTTGAGAAACTGGGTCAAAATCCCCGTTGCCGCGGTTGCTCCCGCGAATGTCGCCAGCATTT
>NZ_QLYR01000055.1 GCF_003268275.1 Hydrogeniiclostridium mannosilyticum | reverse complement strand
ACGGTCCAGCAGGTCAAGAGCGACCGGGTACTGCTGAAGGAGATTTATTCCTGGGTCCCCCTGAGCGGCGTGCAGGCCGTATAAGGGAGGCGCAAATGGAATGGCTTAAGGGTATTTCGGATATTTGCTCCTATTTGTCTATTATTGGGACGCTGCTTGCAGTGGCGTTCAAGGGGGCGGCATACCTCCGGCGGATGAATGAAAAGATTGACCGGTTGGAGGGGTATTCCCACAATGATTATATGAACACCTTAAAGCTCACCATTATGAGCGAGGAAATCCCCCTGGAGGAGCGGTTAATCGCGGGTGAGAAATATGTGCAGGAGGGCGGAAACGGGGCAATAAAGGCCAAATACCGCCTTTTGCAGGAGGAATA
>NZ_QLYR01000054.1 GCF_003268275.1 Hydrogeniiclostridium mannosilyticum | reverse complement strand
CTGGAACGGGTAAATTTAGCCGCGTTTTTGAAATCCGAGCAGGGACTGAATACCCCATTGCTGGAAAAGGCGTCGAATCTGTCCGGCGGTCAATGCCAGCGCCTTGCTCTGGCAAGGGCGCTGCTCCACGACAGCCCGGTATATATTTTCGATGAGGCCACCTCCAATATCGACGTGGAGAGCGAAAACGACATCATGGCCGAGATACATAAGCTGGCAAAACACAAAACGGTGATCCTCATTTCCCACCGGCTGGCGAATGTGGTACAAGCGGACAATATCTATGTGTTAGAAAACGGAAGCATTGCCGAAAGCGGCAGCCATGATGGTTTACTCAAAAAACATGGCCTGTATGAACGGCTGTGGACAGCACAGCAATCC
>NZ_QLYR01000053.1 GCF_003268275.1 Hydrogeniiclostridium mannosilyticum | reverse complement strand
CCGCAGGTATGAACGAGAACGCCGCCGAACGCCTCGCCGATTTTTTGCAGATAGGGGTTCATAAACTCGCGGACAATATCCGCCGAGACTACAGCCACCAAGTCCTCGCTCAGCGCGACGCCCTTTTCCTGTGGAAGCCACAGGCAGGGCAGACAGTGAAAAAAGGTGATGTCGCCCCCAGCGGCCTCATCCATTTTTTGCAGTAATCTATGAAAATATCCGTACATCTGGAAATCAGGTAATGAACCTCGTCCGGGTAGTCGTAGCAGGCGATGAGGAAGTCCTCAATACCCCAGATTTGGCTTGCCACTGAAAAGGGGCCTTGCATATCGGTCTCATAAAAAGAAATCCGGCCCTGTGTTTTTTGACGCCAGTACTTAATTTTATCGAGC
>NZ_QLYR01000052.1 GCF_003268275.1 Hydrogeniiclostridium mannosilyticum | reverse complement strand
CAAGAAAAAGGACTGGGAAGCGCTTTATCCGGGTTTTGAATTGAGGGTGGTTAAGTGATCGAAGAAAAAAGAGGCCGGCGCTGGAGTTCATCAAGGGGGAACACAACATGAAAGACAAACTCACCTGCTCAAAATGCAGAAAAAAGGACACATCCGAATGTCCAATGGCAAAGGCTGAAAGAACGGTCACGGGAGAGTTTTCAGGCTTTAAAACCGCATTCGAGGATTGGGAAGGGTGCAGCAGGGGCGAAGGCCGGCGAATGGCGCTGCAAGCAATTTTTCAGGGGAAGCGAGGCCATAGAAATTGAACAAGGCGCTTCTGTCGTCTAAAAATATGTGTTGGTGTACGCCGCAGGATTTTTTTGATAAGTTGAACCAAGAATTTCAATTTGTTCTGGA
>NZ_QLYR01000051.1 GCF_003268275.1 Hydrogeniiclostridium mannosilyticum | reverse complement strand
TTGGTAGAGCACCTGACTCTTAATCAGGGTGTCCCGGGTTCGAGTCCCTGATGGTGCACCAAAGGAAAGCGCCGGCTGGGGGTAAGAGACTGGCTGGCGGAAGACGGCCCGTTGGTCAAGCGGTCAAGACGGCGGCCTCTCACGCCGCAAACGTGGGTTCGATTCCCGCACGGGTCACCAAAGGGTTTCCGAGGAGGAGGCCGGGAGCAAGAGGGAAAAGAGAATAGAGAACAAAGTTAGAAGACTTTGGAGTTGGTGTTGATGACGGCGAGGGTCCACCCGTTCCCATTCCGAACACGGAAGTTAAGCTCGCACGTGCTGACGATACTTGGCTGGTGACGGCCCGGGACAATAGGAGGATGCCAACACTTATATTCCTCAATAGCTCAGCCGGTAGAG
>NZ_QLYR01000050.1 GCF_003268275.1 Hydrogeniiclostridium mannosilyticum | reverse complement strand
TATCGCAGCTTTATTATTTGAATCATGAAATTGAACAGGAGCGACGAAGGCTTAGGGAGCTAGAAGCTGCGGCGACCAGCGTCTCACCTAAGATCACGGGTCTTCCCCATATCAATAAGATTTCGGACAAGACTGCCATCGCCGCGCAAATAGCAGATTGCAGGGCGGTTATTGAGGCTAAGCTCAAGCTTTCCGTTGTTGAATATAACCGGCTGAACCGATTTATTGCTTCCGTGGATGATAGTCTTATGAGGCAAATTTTGAGCCTGCGTTATATCAACGGCTTTTCCTGGCAGAAAATTGCTTTTGCGATTGGTGAACACGATGAAAGCTATCCGAGGAAAAAACACAATCATTTTTTGAAATTGACCGAAATTCCCGAACAGAAAAATTTATAAT
>NZ_QLYR01000004.1 GCF_003268275.1 Hydrogeniiclostridium mannosilyticum | reverse complement strand
ATATCCCATAGCGAAAGCTAGTAAGGCCCCTTGAAGACTACAAGGTTGATAGGCTGCGTGTGTAAGTGTGGCAACACATTGAGCTTGGCAGTACTAATAGGCCGAGGGCTTGACCATAGGTAACTGTGGAAAGCCTTTGAGATTGTAGGTTTGGTTCGTTTATCTGCGGGTCCCTTTATTCAGTTTTCAGGGTATGTTTGAAACAAAATGTTGACGGCGCCGTTTGGCGCTGTTTTTTTGTTATAAAGGGCGGTAGGCTTGTAAAAAGCATATCGCCTTTTTGTTTTGTATTTGTTATAATAAAGATGCCGTGGTTCTGACAGCCTGTAAATCTGCACCGGCGGCGGGCACGGCCTACTTGAATATCAACAAGGGACATGAGGTGTTGAATATGACGGAAAAAGAGAAATCCTATGCCGGTATATTATACCAGCCAGGCGACCCGGAACTGGCCGCGGATCGTGATGTTACCGTAAAAAAGCTTTATGATTACAACCATCTGCATCCGCTGGAGCGCGAAGCGCGTGCGGCGGCAATTCGCGGCCTGCTGGGGCGGGTGGGCGAGAACTGTGTGGTGGAACATCCGCTTTTCTGTACCTATGGCTACAATACTACGCTGGGGGACAACTGTTTTCTGAATGTTAATTGCAAGCTGATGGACAGTGGCAAGATCACCATCGGCAATAACGTGTTTATTGCCCCCAATGTCTGCCTGATTACTGAGGAACACGCCATGGACGTGCAGCAGCGCCTGGAGGGCCTGGAGTACACGCATCCCGTTACGATTGGCGATAACGTTTGGATCTGTACCGGCGTTATGGTTTTGCCGGGCGTGACTATCGGCGCGAACAGCGTGATTGGCGCGGGAAGTGTGGTTGCCAAGGATATTCCCCCGAACAGCCTGGCGGTCGGGAATCCCTGTAGGGTTATTCGCACGCTGTAAGCCGCTGCGCCGCGCTTTCACGGGCGAGCCCGGCAGGCCGGGCGCTGTGTGCGGCGGGGCGGTTTTCAATCTTTGTGATGGATTTCTTTTGGAATCTATGGTACAATGGCTACAAAGCCGCTGTCAGGGGCCGCGGTATGAATTGCCGCGGGCCCGGCATATTAAAGGATGAGGCGCGCCGTTTGTCTCAAGCGCCGGCGCGGACGGGAGGGAATGTTGTATGGGTGTAGGCATGTGGTCTGTTTGGTTTCTGATTATTTGGTTTTTGCTCTTTGGCCTGATGATTACCGGAAAAGTATTTTTAGCCCTGGCTGTATACCAGGATGCCAGAAGCCGTTATAACAATAATGCGCTGATGTGGGGGCTCTTAGTGGGCTTTTTTGATTTGATTCCTGCGATTGTTTACCTTTGCTTGCGGAAAAATTTGGGCAGCGGCCCTATTCTCTGCCCAAGCTGCGCCCTCTATTACGCGCCCTTTTCCGGGGCCTGTCCCCGCTGCGGCGCGCCGAACCCAGCCGTTCATATGAATGCCTATACCGACTTGATGGCAGCCCACAAAAAGGCGAAAAATTACTTAACGGTTGCCATTGTGGCCTGGGGGCTGGTGATTGTCGCAAGCGTAGTTTTAGCGTTCATTACGGTATTTGCGGCAATTGGGAGCGCGGCGGGCGGTCACTATTATTACCGCTAAACCGCGGGGAAGGCCCGGGGCTGACGGCGTTGTGCAGGCCGGTTTACCGTGAGAAGCGTTCATAAGCTTATACCGTCCTGGGGAAGCGCCTCCCCAATGAAAGCAATGGAGGATTGCCGGGTTATGCTGGAAGTATCAAACTTAACAAAAAAATATAAAAGGCTGGTGGCAAACGACCATATTTGCTTCCAGGTAGCCCCGGGGGAAATTGCGGTGCTGCTTGGCCCGAATGGAGCGGGAAAGAGCACTGCCATTAAGTGCATTGCGGGCCTGCTGCGCTTTGAGGGTGAAATCACCGTTTGTGGGGAGCCGAACAAGACTTTAGCGGCTAAACGGAAATTTGGCTATATTCCGGAGATTCCCGCGCCGTTCGAGACCCTGACAGTGAAGGAGCATCTGGAGTTTATCGGCCGTGCCTATCGGGTCAAGGATTGGAAGGAGCGCGCCGGGCGCCTGCTGGAAAGGCTGGACATGGTGCAGCACCAGAATAAGCTGGGCCGGGAGCTCAGCAAAGGGATGCAGCAAAAGCTGAATATTTGCTGCGCCCTGCTGGCGGAGCCAAAGGTTTTGCTGCTGGATGAACCCTTCGTCGGCCTGGATCCCCATGCCATCAAGGAGCTGAAGAAGATTCTCGGTGAGTATAGGGCGGCGGGCGCGGCTATTTTACTGAGCACGCATATGATAGACAGCGTGGAGGAGCTTTGGGACAAGGCGCTGATTATGATGAACGGCCGCATTGCCGCAATCCGTACGCGTGCGGATCTTGCCGCAAACGGCGAGGACCTGGAGGAGCTGTTTTTCTCCATAACGGAGGGCGGTGGCATACGCGCATGAACGCCCTGTTTTTTCTGCTGAGAAAAGAAGCGAAAAATTCCCTCTTGGATTTGCTGCGCCACCCGGTCAAGCTGGTGGCTTATATCTTGCTTTTCGGCATGCTGGGCTTTTCCATTTTTCAGCGCGCCGTGATGCACTGGGGGGTTCCGCCGGTTACGGCGGACATCCGCCTGCTGCACGGTGTGTATTTTGGCGCCCTGCTGCTGCTCGGGGTGCCCATCCTTCTAAGCGGCATGAAGAGCGGGGCCGCCTTTTTTAAGATGAACGACGTGAACCTGCTATTTCCGGCGCCGGTTTCGCCCAGAAAAATCCTGCTTTACGGCCTGCTCAGGCAGCTGGCCTCCATTCTGCTGCTGACCATCTTCCTGCTTCTTTACGGCGTCATGGCCATGGATATGTTTGGCGTGACCTGGGGCGAAATTCTCATTCTCGTGCTTGGGCTGGTGGTAGGGCTGTTTCAGTTTGAGGTGCTGGCGATGCTGGCTTATCAGCTCGCAAACCGAAACCCGCGTTGGGTCCAGCGCATGCGCGGTGCCCTGTACGTTGTTCTTGCCGCGGCCGCCATGGGCGTGCTTTACGGCTTCTCTCTGGGCAAGGGCGGGCCGGACTCCGTGCTCTCGGCGATTTCGGTTTCCGTGCTGGAGGCCCTGCCCGTTTTCGGCTGGGTAAAGGGGCTGGTCTTCGGCCTGATAAGCGGTAATATTTTAAATGTATTTATTTATGGAATCCTTGTTGCCACCACAATTTTCGGGGCGCTGTTGATATTCCTCAAGGGAAATGTGGATTATTATGAGAGCGTGATCGACCGCGCGGAAGCCGGCTATGAGCAGCATGAGACGGAGAGCGTGGGCCATGCCGCGCGCAGGCATGGGCGGGCCCGCGTTTCCGCGATGGGCATCGGTGCGGGCTGGGGAGCCAGCGTTTTCTTCTTCAAGCATTTGCGCGAGGGAAAACGGCGCAGCCGCCTTGTGTTTGCCGGCATGTCCACCCTGTTGCTGCTGGGTGTCAACCTGGTGCTGATCTTTTTGCTAAGCTATGCCTCCAGCGCGGGGCCGCTGCGCCCGGATTACCTCATGGGCGTCTCGCTGACGCTCAGCTGCTATATTCTGTTTTTCTATAACACCACCGGGGACTGGGTGCGTGAACTGACAAACCCATATATTTACTTGGCGCCGGAGGCGCCCTTCCGCAAGCTTCTGTGGGCAGGCGCTGCCGGGGTGGCAAAGGCCTGCGCCGAGGGCGTGCTCTTATTCACGGTAATGGGGATTTTTACCGGCTGCTCTCCGCTGACGGCAGTGGCCTGCATGCTGGTGTATGCTGCAATGGGCGTGTTTTTCCTGGCGGGGAATGTGCTCTCTGTGCGGCTGTTTGGAAAGGTAGGCAGGCAGGGCTTGCTGCTGCTTATCCTAATGCTTCTGTTGCTGGTGGTTTTATTGCCGGGACTGGGCCTTTCCGCTTTTGTGCTGTTCAGCAGCGGGTCCGCGCTGGTTTCCGCCCTGCCGCTGACGGGGTGGGCGCTGCTGGCCGCGGCTGTGATTATTTTCTGCTGCCGGAACCTGCTTGCCAATGCGGAATGGAACGGCTGAACAGGATCAGCTTAAAAGCGAAAGATTTTTTGGAAAAATTTAAAAAAATACTTGCATTTTGGTTCTTGGTGTGATATTATAATAAAGCCGCAGGAAACAGCGGTAAAATAGAAGTTGGTGTTGATGACGGCGAGGGTCCACCCGTTCCCATTCCGAACACGGAAGTTAAGCTCGCACGTGCTGACGATACTTGGCTGGCGACGGCCCGGGACAATAGGAGGATGCCAACATTCAAGCAGCCATCCAGTAGGATGGTTGTTTTTTTATGCCTAAAGGGCTTTTTCTTTTGCTGTTGTATTGCTGCTGAGCGGCTTCCCCGGCGGCGGACTGAAAAATAGCGGTGCGGGGCATAAAATAAAAGCCGCGCGCATATAGATGAGCACAGCCTGAAAAAAGGACGAGTCTGTTTGAGCGGGACGGGCGGTTTAGTGGGCGAAGGATCCCGGTTCCGGTGTGGCGCGGCGGAAAAGAAGCCGCGGCCGCAAGCTGCTTGGCGGCCTGTCCGGGCCTGGTCCCAAAAAGGGAAGCTCCCAATAAAATGCACGCGCGGTTGTGGTTTGTTTTCCACAGCTGCCGCCGTGCTTTTAATTTTTGTGGAAAACTCAGTTGAAAATGTTGAAAAGCTATTAAAAACCAGTTGAAATTGGGGCAGGATGTTCTTTTAAAAGGCGAAACATCCCATGGGCGCTGAAAAAATGGTCCGCAAGAAAATTGTGGAATCGTTGAAAATAATAAGCGGCCTTCGTTGATAAAAGGGAATATTCATTTTTATTGGCAGGCAGATAAAGGTTTTCAACTTTTTCCACAAAGTTTTCAAGAACGAAGCTTTGGGCGCCGGGGATAAGGCTCCAGCTTATCGGTTAGGCCTAAAATATAGTCTACGCTGGTGTGGTAATAAACAGCCAGCGTGATTAACACCTGAGAGGGCAGGTCGAGCGCGCCTGTTTCATAACGGGAATAAGTCGTCTGACTGACATTTAAAAGGCCGGCAAGGTTTTTTTGCGATAAGTCCCGGTCCTCCCGAAGGTCACGTATCCGGCTATACACTGAAAATACCCCCTGAATTTGTAAAAATAATTTACCGCGCGGTGGAAAAGCATAGGCAGCTTGAGCCCGCGGCCAAAATTATTTTAGTATATGCAATTTTTGCATATTGCATTATATGCGTTTTTCGCATATAATAGAAAAAGAGGGAAACAGTCGTTTTTTAAAAGGCTGCCAATGCTTTGTAGGTCCAAAAGGGAGGAAAATCATGGAGGTCTTCGAGGAGATATACCAAGGGGCTTTTCGTCCCGATTTTGAAAAAAGGGGAAAAGCCTACGAGGCGGTTTCGGAAAAGCTGCGGGAAAAAATTCAGGCGTTTTCCGCCGGGCTGACAGATGATCAGTGGCGGCTGCTCGACGAAATCATGACGCTGAGCGCCGATCTGGAAAGCCTGCGGGCGGAGGAGCTTTTCCGCCAGGGGCTGCAAATGGGCCTGCGGCTGGGGTTTTCCTGCCGGGAGGAGGAACAGCCGCAGGCGGCCCCGCGGCCCTCGCCGTAAGGCCGCCTGCGCCCCGGTTTTTTTAGGAATTTTATAACGGGCAGAAAACAATAAAAAGCGGCAGCACAAGATGACGTGCTGTCGCTTTTTAGATTTAACGGCGCTGGAAATCCGTTTTGCCGGCCCTGCGCCGGGTCAGTGCCCCTCCTCGTAACAGTCGCAGGCGCTTTCATGCGCATTCAGAATGCCGATTGCTTGCAAATAGGCGTATATAATGGTGGAGCCTACAAACTTCATTCCCCGTTTTTTCAGGTCCCTTGAAATCTGGTCGGATAGGGGAGAGGACGTCCGTATGTCACAGCGCTCAAAGATAACCTTTTCATCCGTAAACCCCCATATATACCGGTCAAAGGAGCCGAACTCCTTTTGAATTTGTATGAACACGCGGCTGTTGGCGACGCAGGCCTTTATTTTTAACCGGTTGCGGATGATGCTGGGGTCGGACAATAGCTGAAGACATTTTTCCTCATCATACCGGCTGATTTTTTCCGCGTCAAAGCCGTCAAAGGCCCGGCGGAACCCTTCGCGCTTGTTTAAAACGCATTCCCAGGAAAGGCCCGCCTGGAAGCACTCCAGCATCAGCATTTCAAACAGCCTTTTATCCGCGTGCTGCGGGATGCCCCATTCAGTGTCATGATATTGAATGTAGAGCGGATTTTTATAGTTGACCCATGAACAGCGATTGACAATATTTTGATGTTTCTGCATTCTTTTTCCTCCTCAAATTCAGGCCGGTTGCAGGCCTGCCTGCTGCCATTATACCAAAGCCGCCGGTATTTTTCTACGATCTTCCCCCTGATTTTACAAATATACCCGGCGGCGGACGGGCTTGATTTTTAGCCTGGTGTGCGGTATAATCTATTTAGCGATTTAAAGCATAAAGTAATTAAAGTAAAAGCTTAGGGGGCTTATCAATGGTTATCGTAATGAAAAAATCCTGCAACCGGCAGGAGATAGATGCCGTCATCGCCGTGTTGGAGCGCTGCGGAATGGGGGCGAACCTTTCCACCGGCGCGCAGACGACGGTGATTGGCGTTTTGGGCGACAAGACGAAGCTGGAGGGCCTGAACCTGGAGCTGATGGATGGCGTGGAAAAATGTGTGCCCATCATGCACTCCTATAAGCTGGCAAGCCATGAGATGTGCCCGGAGGGGCGCACCGTCACGGTGGGCGGCGAGGTCATCGGCGGGAAAAAGCTGTGCATGATGGCGGGGCCCTGCGCGGTGGAGAGCGAGGAACAGGTGCTGGAGGCCGCGCAGGGCGTCCGGGCAGCGGGCGCGGGGTTTCTGCGCGGCGGCGCCTATAAGCCGCGCACCTCGCCTTATGCCTTTCAGGGTATGGAGGACGAGGGCTACCGCCTGCTGCGACGCGCGGCGGATGCCACGGGCCTCAAGGTCATCAGCGAGGTGGTCTCGCATGATCAGATTGACCTGGCGGGCAAATACTGCGACATGCTTCAGGTAGGCGCCCGCAACATGCAGAATTTCCGCCTCCTGCGCGAAATCGGCAAGTCCGGCATTCCGGTTTTATTAAAGCGGGGAATCGCCTCCACTGTAGAGGAGTGGCTCGACGCGGCGGAATATATTATGAGCGAGGGCAATTATAATGTGGTGCTGTGCGAGCGGGGAATCCGTACCTTCGAGACCGCGACCCGGAACACACTGGATGTATCGGCAGTGCCCGTGGTGCGCGAGCGCAGCAGCCTGCCGGTGCTGATTGACCCCTCCCACGCGGCAGGAAAGGCGCGTTATGTGGAGCCGTTGGCGCTGGCGGGTATCGCCGCCGGTGCGGACGGGCTGATTATAGAGGTGCACCCCAACCCCAAGGTCGCCATGAGCGATGCGGCGCAGCAGCTGACAATCCCCGATTACGGCCGCCTGGTACAGCGTGCCGGCGCGGTGGCGCAGGCGCTTGGGCGCACGCTGTAGCAAGCGGTATGCCCCGCCGGTGGTGCGGACGGGAAATTTTCAATATTTTTTAAAACGGCCTTTTACTAAAGAAAAAGGGGCCGTTTTCCTTTTTTTCGTGCCGCCGCCGGGGAGATCACGGCTATCAGGGGCCCCTTTTGCCCAGATACTGGCAGTTGCTTTTTGTGTAAATTTATATTATGCTAAAAATAAGCCGCCGGATCTCCCGCCCCCACAGATACGGCCCCGTATGGCGGCCTCGTATGGCGGCCCGTGGGTACGGCCCGTGAGCCGGCAGCCGCCATTGCCAAGGAGCGAAGCTCTTTGCGAAGCTCTTTGGTAATACGTACACATTTTATTAATTTCCTCCAAGGACCTGTAAAGGAATTGGAGGAATTTTTTTATCTTCAGTTTAAATAAAACACCCGTTTATAAATAAAAATTGGATTGATAATAAGTGTAGTAAAAAATAATTTATATTCAGATAAATTAACGATTGAGAGCGAGAAGGTTATTTTGTATGGAAACGAAAGCATCGGATGTGTACCGCATAGCAATCTGTGATGACGAGCCGCTTTTGGCTCAGCGAAATGAGGCGCTTACACGTGAGATTTTAACGGAGGACGGCCTGGTGGAGGGCAGGGATTTTGCCCTGGAGGTGTACACGGCGCCGCAGGCGCTGCTTGAACGGCTGCGGCAGGAACCGGACGCCTGCCAGCTTGTGCTGCTGGATGTGCAGATTCAGGAGATGAACGGGCTGGATGTGGGCAGAGCGCTGCTGCAATATGGGGCGGGCTGCCGCCTGGTTTATATTACGGCCTTTCGAGACTATGTGTTCGACAGCTTTGAAACCCACCCGCTGCAATACCTGCTTAAACCCGTGGAGAAGGAAAAGCTTGCCGGGGTGCTGCGCTACGATTTTCAGCACAATTACCGGCCGGGCAAGGTTTTTCTGCCGGCCGCGGACAAGGAGATGCCGGTCGTATTGGCAGAGCTTTATTACATGGAGTCGGCCCAGCATAAGGTAGCGCTGCACCTGAAGGACCGCGTGGAGTGGTGGAACGGCTCGTTGCGCACGCTGGAGCACGAGCTGGCGGGCAAGAATTTTTGCCGCTGCCACTACAGCTATATGGTCAATTTGGTTCATGTAACGGAAATTGTCCGCTACGAGGCGCGGCTGGATAACGGCGAGTGCGTTCCCGTCAGCAAACAGCGGTATGCGGCTTCAATAGACCAGTATATCCGCTTTTTAAGAACTTAGAAAATGGGCTGAATTTACCCGAGAGGATGGATTTTATGAAAAAAGGATTGCTGGCGCTGCTGATTACCCTGTTGGTTTGCGCGGGCTTTGCACCGGTTTTTTTAACCTATATACAGCCGGACAGCGCCGGGACGGTCGACCTTACCATTACGGACGGCGACCAAAAGGGCTGGAGCGTCTACATTGCCAGCGGCGATGCCGTCACCCCGCTGGAGCCTACCGGCGGCCTTTATGAGGTGCCGGAGGGCACGGCGGTTTACTACCGCTCCCGTGTGCTGGCGGAGGACCTGGCCGATGCGCTTTTGGAGCTGAAGCCCAGCAACTCCAGCGTAAGCGTGTTTTTAGACGGGGAGCTTATTTATACGGATGACCCCGGGACGGGCAGCAGGATTGGGGACCTCTCCCTCTCCATGAAGACGGAGCAGCGCGATGCCCCGGTATTGATTACGCTGCCGCAGGATTACCTCGGCAAAACACTGACGGTTGCGCAGCCGGTTTCCCCGGGGGAAAAGCCGGGCTACGACCAGCAGGTGTTTCCCTGCGAGACGGTGCTGTACAGCGCTAAGGCCTATGAAAGCCTGTCAATTTCACAGACGACGCAGACGGCCTACATGGCCATGCTCTATGTGGCGGTTGCCGTTGTGCTGCTGGCGATGTTTATTTTTCAGGCCATGCATGGAGAGTGGAGCTTTGGGCTGGTGTTTTTGGCCCTGTTCCTGCTGTTTTGGATGGCGGAGATCCTGCTGACGGCGCCGTTCTCCTACCACTATTTCGGCGCGCTGCCCTTTGATGCCTCGGGCACGCTGGTGCAGCTGTCGGTCAGCGCCCTGCTTGTTTTTCTGGGCCTGCGTTTTTCCCGGCCCTTCCGGCTGGCGATGCTCATTGTGGTAGGGGTGCAGCTGGTGCTGCTCTTGCTGAGCGTGCTGACGCAGATGGGCCTGCTGGTTCCCTATGGCGATTTTTATTTGGTTTTGATCGATCTGCCCGAGTGGGGGCACCTGCTGGCCCTGCTGGCGGGGCTGGTGTTCGCGGTTCTGGAATGGCGCCGCGGGTCCAGCTTTTTCGGGCCGTTCTGCAAAACAGCCGGCGTGCTGCTGGGGGCGTACCTGCTGTTTACTCTGTTTTCGCCCCTTTACTGGCCCGGCTATATTCAGTCGGTCGCCGAGCGCCTGGCCGGCGTATTCCAGCTGGTCACGCCCAGGTACCCGGTAACGGTTCTGCGCTGGGTGCTGGTGGTACCCAGCATTGCGGCCGCCTTAACAGAGTTTATGGTTAAGGAGGTGCGGAAACGGGCCGATCTCTCCGCGCTGGCCCTGAAAAGCCAGCTGGCCTATGACAATCTCCGCCGCATGCAGCAAAGCGCCGGCACGCTGCGGGAGTGGCGGCACAATATGCTGCATCACCTCTCGGTGCTGGAGCATTTGCAGCAGGAGGGCGAGCAGCAGCGCCTGGCGGAATACCTGAAGGGGCTGACGGCGGATATTCATGCGGTCGCGCCGCTTCAGTATGCCGCGCATCCGGTCGTCAATGCGGTGCTGTCCTCCTGCCTGGGCGAGGCGCAGGAGGAGGGCATCCGCGTGGAGGCCGAGGCCGCCGTGCCCGAGAAAATCGGGATCGCGGACAGCGACCTGTGCAACCTGCTGGTCAACATGCTCGACAACGCCCGCGAAGCATGCGAGCAGATGCCGCCGGACGCCCTCCGGCGGATCAGGGTGCGGATCCATATGCGCGGCCGCTACCTCTATGTGGGTGTGGAAAACACCAAGGCCACGCCTGTCTATTACAACCAGCAGCGCAATATCTGCCTGACGACCAAGGCGGACCGGGAAAACCATAATTACGGCATGCGGACCATGGAGAGCATCGCCCGCCGCTACGACAGCCGCCTGTGCATCGAGTACACAGAGGACTCCTTCAGCATAAGCACTGCCCTTTTGCAGCGGCCCGTCAAGGACCGATCGGCCGGTGAAGCGGCCTTATAACGGACGGCTATAGAAACGTCAAGGGCCGGCAGCCTCAATATTGAGGCTGCCGGCCCTTGCCTTGCCTCCGTTTTCTGCGGGCTGGCATCGGGCGGAGAATTCCCAAGTAGGCAGGATTTTTCCCAAGTGGGTAAACCACCTTTTCAAAAAAAGGGATTTACGCTATTCTGAACAATAGATGAATTACCCTGAGCCGGTTTTCCGGCCTGCGTGCCGGGCCTTTTACACAGAAGGCCGGCTGCGGGGGATGTCGAACCTGTCTTGATGAGGAGGAACAACATGATAAAACGAAGCGGCTTTTTATGCAAGTTTTTTGCATTGCTGCTGGCCCTTACCTTTTTACTGGGCCAGCCGGTTTCGGCGGTGGCGGGCAGCTCCGCCCCCGCGCAGAGCACGGAAAAGAACGAGCAGCTTTTGTCTTACCTGACCGGCCTGTACGGTGAGGAAGAGGCGGAAGCCCTGCTGCAAAATATGCGGGACATGGGCCTGCTGGACGAGGACGGGAACCTCCGCACCTATGAGGTGGAGGTAGACGGCGCGATGCTGTCTGCCAGCGAGGTCAAGGCGCTGGTTGAAGCGCCGGGAACGGACCTTACCCGCACCTGTAAGGTGGACGGGCAGGAGGCAACGCTCCAGGACCTGAAAACCCTGCTGGAGATTGAAGCAGAGCTCCAGCGGATTCAGTCGACCTACTTTTCCAACAGCGTCACCATGACGAAGGAGCACCAGAACGCCATGCAGTCGCTGGTGCGGCAGCTGACCACCTCGGGCATGACGCTGCGGATGAACGACAGCGAGGAAAAGGACGCCGCTGCGGTTGAGCTTGGCTACAAGAGCCAGCTGGCGCAGGTCAGCGTGAACCAGACGCTCGTCTCGGTGGAGCAGGGGGGCAAGGCCACCTTTGTCTTCACCCTGTCCAAGGCGCTGCCCTACGAGGTCTCGTTTGATTATAAGACGGTGGACGGCGCGGCGACAGCCGGCAAGCATTATAAAAAGGCCTCCGGCACCGTCACCTTTGCCGCCGGCAAAACGGAAGCAGAGGTGACGGTTGAAACCTATAAGGTGAACAACCGCAAGGGCCAAAATAATGTGAGCGCCGCCGATTACGCCACCGACCGCTGGGAGGGCGACCGCCCCTTTATTATTCAGTGCAGCAACCCCAAAAACGTGCGGTTCAGCGGTAACAAGACCGTTATGCACATGCAGGTCAACATTCAGGGCAACTACACCTATACATCTCGCTTTACAAGCAGTCAGATTGTGGAGCTGTCCAATACACCAGATTGCTGGTTCGGCTTAGATAGCGATAATGAAGTGTGGACCGGCATGCCTATTCCCGAGTGGGAACGCCCGGCCGATTCAGTAGACCGTGAGTTTTCCATTAAATTTAATTATGTTCAGGATATCTACGGTACCGAGCAGGACTTCCGCGAGTATGTCCGCGAGGGTCTGATCGACAAATTTATTACGGCAATCGGCAGAACCTATGGTGGCGATGCTACAACCGCCAGGCTTTATATCCCCGGCATCAACACGACCCATGATCCCAGTAGGTTGGTTGCCGAATCGAACAAGCAAGAAGACTATGATTTGATAGGAATGAAGCTGGTCGATAAGGATGCACACTACCACTCCACCATCATTTACGATATTAAGGCCAATAAGGATAAGGTGCTATCCGGCGACTCGCTGAGCTACGGCGCCATTGATACCTATGTGGACAACCAATGGTATGCCTGGACCCGCGCTTTCTTTATCGACGAGGTCAAGGCCAAGGTCACCGGCGTCAGCGCGCCGGCGGGGACCTATGCGCCGGGCGAGGTGGTGCCGGTGACGGTGACCTTCAGCGAGCCGGTCTACAAAGAGGAGGCCAAGATGAGCATCTCCGGCCGCTCGGATTTGTCCTGCCTTTCCTCCGACGATACGTGCAGCCGCCAGCACACCTTCCTCTACACGGTGCAGGACCAGGACTCCCCCACCCTTACGGTGACGGGCGTCAGCGGCTTTCGCGAGCTGTCCGATCATAGCTGGAACGGTGTAGAAGACTACAAAACCTCTACCACACTGCCCGGCGTAACCCTGAGCACGGAGAACAAGTATAAGTCTGTTTCCGGCGTCAGCGTTGACAAGACCGTCTATGAGGCGGGCTCCACCGGCGGCAAGGTGACGGTGCAGCTGAACACGGATTTCTCCAAGTGGCTGGAGCAGGGCGAGCCCGAGGGCCGCGCCCTGAAGGCCTCCATCGACGGCGGCAAGACCATGATCGACCTGACCATGGCGGGCGACGGCAAGACCATGAGCGGCGACTTCCCGCTGGAGACGTATGTGGACGGCAAGGAACACAATCTGCGCGCGGAGCTCTACATCAATTTTGCCAATGACGATAACCCCGATAACCTCCAGTGCCTGATTGGCTCCTACGCCGATTTCGTGGTGGAGCCGGTGGTGTTCGCCAAAGAGGACGAGATTACCATTAAAAACCCAAGCGAGTGGCCGTCCGGCCTGGAGGGGGTCGTCTACCTGACGGCAAACACCACCACGCAGCTGAGCTTTGAGTACAACGGGCAGGCAACCTACCCCACCTTTGTCTGGAGCAGCGACAATGAGGCGGTTGCCAAAATCAGCGAGGATGGGAAGATCCTTCCCCAGTCGCCGGGCAAGGTGACCTTCCGCCTGACGGCGACGAACGGCGGCAAGGACGAGAAGCAGAATGTTTCTGTCACCAGCCGGGAGTTTACCGTCAGCCCGGGCGGCGACCCGTCGCTGGTCATTCCGGAGGATATTAACACCATTGTCACCACCCAGGGCAGCCCCGCGGAGGTGCGCTGGTCAACCAATATTATTTATAAGAACAGCACCGACATTGTCCCGCCGGTGGACACGGACTTTACGGTGAAGCTCTACGAGGGCGAGCTGGACGCCCAGGCGCTCAGCAGTGCCCAGCCGGTAAAAACCTACCGCAACAGCGCGGAGAACAACCTGCGCAACGTCACCAGCTTTGCCATTCCGGCGGCGGATATTCCGCAAATTTCCAAGGGCAACGTTCCCAGCTACACGGTGACGGTGCAGGTTAAGCATCCGCTCAACAGCTCCATTCTGACGGCGACGGCCTATATTCTGGTCAATTCTCCGGCGGCTGTGGTGGAGCTGAATAAGCCGGAAAACACCTATTTGCTCGACGATGCCGGCTCCCTGCAGGTCAGCTGGCTGCTGAGCCATTTCGACAGCCTGAACGAAGGCGAGTTCGAGTTTAAGGTTACCCGCAACGACACGCTGATCGATGAGAGCGTCATCACCTATGATAAGGAAAAAGGCGAGTTTACCTCCGGCATGGAGCCGGGCGAGGAGGATGCCTCCTATAACGGCAGCTATGCAATCCCGCTCCAAAAGGTCAGCCCCGGTACGCTGTCCGACGTGTACACCGTAAACCTCAAGGCGAAAAATAAAAACGACTCCACTTGGTCCTACGACTCGGTGGCCTTCTACGTGTACAACCGCGAGGCGCTGGATATTCTGGTGAACGGCGAAAAGACGGACGACCTGCTGCTAAGTAATGTGCAGAACATCAGCGGCATGTCCAGTGCTGAGATCCTGGCGCTGAACCGCAACATCACGCTGGGCAGAACCATCAGCATCAACTACGGCGATTACGCCTGGGCGCAGGTTACCGACAAGATAAGCTGGCTGTCTACCGAGAACGAAGTGGCCAGCATCAACTACCAGTCCGGCGGTATTTACGACAACATTACAAATTACAGCTACACCACCTACCGCCCGTCCGAGGAATTCATCCTCTCCGGGCTGAGCGACGGCTCCGCCACCATCAAGGCGACCCACGCCAAAACGGGCATGACCTCAACGGTCAATGTCCAGGTGGAGACGCTGAAGGACCAGCTGTATATTTTCCAGGCTTCCCCAAAAACCAAAACAGAGCTGACCTACACCAATGGCGACGGCGACCAGCTGACCGTATCGACCAATGACGACGGCGCGCTGGCCCTTTACGAGGAAAACGGCATCGTCAGCGACGTGCAGCTCAAGTCGGTTTACCAGGGAAAGACCTATATGGGTACTTTTACCCAGAGCACTCTGGCCTCTGGCGAGCAGGACAGCTCCCAAATGGGGCTTTACCCGGTTAATAACATCCGCCTGCGCGAGCCGGCCCATGTGGTGTTTTACCTGAAAAAGCCGGACGGCACCCCCTATGAGGGCAGCCTGACCTACCGCGGCGGCGTGTATAAAAACGGCGAGTACTGCGCGCCCTCCGAAATTTCCGGCGAGGGCAAAACCGTGACAATCGGGTCCGACGGCAAGCTCGATATTCAGATGGATGTGTCCACCTTCTGGATCGAGGGCGTCGACGAGCCCAACGCGGAGCTGCGCAGCTCCGACAAGCTGCAATTCATCTATGAGGTCATCCTCAATGACGGCGATTACCGCCCGCTGCTGCTGGCGCAGGAGGGCAACCTGACCAAGGAGGACCTGGTGCAGTCCGCGGAGCTGTCGGTCGCCCTGGAGGATGCCGGCGGCAAGAAGGAGCCCTTCATCGCCCGGCAGATCAGCCGTGACGACTACCAGGGCGCCAACGAGGTGGATATCCGCAAATACAGCAAAAAGATCGGCCCCAGCACCGACTTCCCTAAAGTGGTGATCGACACCACGGTGCTGTGGTGGGGCATGGACGAGGCGGACCTCTCGGCGGCATCGGTGCAGCTGGTGGATGAATTTGACGCGGTGCCCTCCGGCCAGACGTACCAGACCTTTAAATACCCCTTCGGCACCATGATGGTGACCAAGCACAGCCAGGCGCTGAATGAAAACACCATGTGGATGGAAAAAGAGTACAGCCGCGGCATCCGCTACAAGCTGAACACGGACGAAAGCACGCTGTACAAGACGGTTTCGGTTCCCTTCCGCGTGATCAATATGATTGGCACCACCAGCGTTATAGATAAAAACGGCGGCACGCTGTCCATTACCACCATGCTGAAGGACATGATGACGGTCGACGGCGGCTCCATGTCCACGGGCGATGCGTTTATTGGCTTGGGCCTCAGCGCGCTGGAGGCTGTTAGCTTTGAGAGCGATTACTTCACCCTGCAGATTGCCGCCACACAGGACCCCACCGTATTTAATGTGCTCATTAAGGCGGGCGGGGGCAACATGGAGGATAGTCTGTACATGAGCACCTCAAGAAAAGAGGATGCCAAGCTGAAGCCGACCATGGGTGAAAAGCTTGCCATAATCAAGGGCGAGTATAAGCAGAACCAGCTGGATGAGCTGAAGAAAAACGCCGCCAGCAAAAAGGGCGGCGACAGCAGCCTCTATTATGAGCTGTCCGGCTATTATGAGGGCCAGGTCGTTTATAATTACGAGGAAGGAAAATGGGAGAGCATTGTCCACTCCGGCGGCTTTACCGTGGGCGGCGGCATGGGCTACCAGTGGGTGTTCAACGCCTCGGTCGGCCCCATTCCCGTCACGGCGGAGCTGGGCCTCGGCGCGGCTATTGCCGTCAACTTCAATGTAAAGGCCCTTTATGAGGAGCGGATGTACGACGGTGTGCTGCAGGAGTGGGACGACTCGGTGGACGACGAGTATGTCACCGATTACCTCACCACGCTGCGCCTGTACGCCTATATCAACGCCTTCGGCGGCCTGGGCTTTGACTACTCGGTCATTGCCTTTAAGATCGGCGTGTTCGGCGAAATCGCGCTCGACAACCAGAATACCTGGCTCAACCGCGAGTACCTGAAGGACGCCAGCGAGCGGAAGCTCAACGGCCAAAGCCTGACCCTGACCGGCCGCACGGGCATTCGCTTCTACGCAAAGTTCCTCTTCATCAAATATGAAAAAATATTGACCTCGTACACCTACACCAAGACCTGGGTGTACAATAATTGGGATAAGATCTACGATTATTGGGAAAAGACGACCGGCGGCAAGCTGGACGAAAGCAATGCGGCGCAGGCGATTTCCGCCTACATCCAGGCCCACCCGGCGGTCAATGAGGTCTCCAACACCGCTGTGCTGGAGGACCGCGATTACCTCAGCCGCTATGAGCGGAGCTGGAACAGCGGCGGCATCACGCCCTATTCCCTGGACCCTGAAAACGGCGCGCCCAAATCGCTGCAAACCAACGCGTACCCCACCGCAAACCCCGAGCTGACGGAGGACGGCAAGCTGTTCGTTTACCTCTCCGACAGCGGCAGCACAGATGTAACCAAGACCGTGGCCAGCTGGGGCTTGCATAACGGCTTCTCCTACACGGACAAACAGGCAATCCCGGTTGACGTGGAGGGCTACGGCGACTCCGACCTGCATGTGGCGGGCGATGCCAATGGCGCGGCCGCGGTGTGGGTGCAGCAGCGGACGGAGCTGGTCGGCAAGGACGCCGGCGACGATCTGACGGCCGCGGAACAGGCCCTGATGGCCAACAGCGCGGAGATC
Organism: Hydrogeniiclostridium mannosilyticum; assembly: GCF_003268275.1. Classification (GTDB taxonomy): domain Bacteria; phylum Bacillota; class Clostridia; order Oscillospirales; family Acutalibacteraceae; genus Hydrogeniiclostridium; species Hydrogeniiclostridium mannosilyticum. The sequence continues at coordinate 185,408 of NZ_QLYR01000004.1, read as the reverse complement.
ATGTTCGGCCTGTACGAGAACGGGCGGTGGACGACGAAACGCCTGACGGATAACGCGACTCCGGACGTTGCGCCGGTGGTCGCCGTCAATGATGACTCGGTCTTTGTGGCCTGGCGCAGCGTTTATGTGGAGGACCAGAGCAATGTGACCGACTTCGGACAGTCGGATAAAATCATGTTCCAGCGCTATGACCGCAGAACGAAAACCTGGAGCGATCCGGATACGCTGTATAACGGCACCTCCGGCAGCGTCATGGCCATTCAGGCCGCTATGCTGGAGGACGGCACCGCCGCGGTGACCTATACGCTCGACAAGAGCGCCGCGGATGCCGTCAGCAGCGTGAACAATTACGAGATTGTCTATGTCGTGGTTGACACGGAGGGCAATGTCGTCAAAAACCAGCAGCTGACAAGCGACTCAAGCCTGGATGAAAACCCGCAGATCACCACCGCGATGCTCGGCGGAGAAGAGCAGTTCATCCTCGGCTGGCACAATGTTACCACCATAGAGGATGAAGAGGGCGGCCAGAGGACGGAAAGCGACATTCGCCTGGCATCGGTTGACAGCGACGGCAACATCACGACCGGCGAGGTCAACCTGGCCGACAGCCTCAGCGAGGCCACCGGCGGCAGGAATGTCGCGGTTGCTGCCAATTTCCGCTTTGTCCGCTCCACCGACCCGGCGCTGAGCAACCTCTCCCTGGTGTGGGCCACCACGGACGCCTCTGGCGACCAAGATAAGGCGGGCACCGGCGTGCTCAAGGCCATTCGCTTTGTCGAGGACGGCGGGCAGATTCATACCAGCGCGGTCATTGACGTGGCGGAGATGGAGGAGGGCGCCATCATCGATGCCTTCAGCGCCTACGCAAGCGGGGATAATCAGATTAAGGCCATGATCCTTGGCTCCCAGTACACCGGCCTGGAGGAGACCGACGAGGAGGTCTATAACCCGGAAACCGGGAAGTATGAGCCGTTGCTTCTGCCGGCCTCTGTCAGCGGCATGTACACCGCAACGGAAACCTACGAGGATGCGTTTGACATTGAGGCGGTGGATGCAGACCTAGGCAGCATGCTCAAGGGCCTGCCGCTGCCGGTGCAGTTCACCGTTGTCAACAACGGCATTCAGCTGATTAAGCAGGTCAAAATTACCGTGGGCGGCGGGGACCCGGTGGTCTTCGGAGCCGATCAGATCCACCTGCTGCCCAACGGCAGCCTGGATCTGCCGGTCGATTACCAGGTGCCGGATGACAAGGTGGTTGACCCGGATTATACCGTTGAGGTCACCTATTCCGACGGGACGAAACAGAGCAAGCAGGGGACCATCCGCCTGACCATTCCGGATGTCGGCATCTCTAAGATTGAGCTCAACAAGGAAGAGGACGGCCTGCGCGAGTTTATGGTAACGCTCTATAACGGCTCCGAGGTTGAGCTGGCGGGCTCCGGCCAGTCCGTGAAGCTTGGCTTCTTCGCCGACGGCGAATACACCGAGAGCCTGCCGGGCCTGGACACCATAACGCTGGATTCCGAAGAGGACATCTCCCTGATTGACGCGGGTACCTACACCAAGCAGGTCTCGTTTAACATTAAGGAGTATATCGAGGAGAAGGGCTATGAGGAGATCCCGGAGTCGGGCATACCGGTCTACGTCAAGGTGTGGATTGAAAAAGACGGGAAACAGGTGACCGAGTATGACGAGGGGAACAACACGGAGCTGCAACAGCTCTACAGCCTGCAAAAGGACCGCGCGGGCGTTGAGATTGATAAGCAGTTCGAGCTGACCAACGGCAAAACCACGGAGGCGGCTGTTACCCTCTCCAACCTGAAGATGCAGGAGAGCAATTCCTGGAATGCCGTCGTTAACCTGCTGGACGAGAACGGCGAAATTATTGAGAGCAAATACCTGGCGGACAGCAAGGAGACGCTGATGGATTTCGGCTCGGAGGAAAAGATTACCCGCAACGTGGCCTTCAGCCAGCTGGGCAAGGATATTGAGGTTGTAATGTTTACCGCGACAGCGGATGAGATGGACGCGGACCTGAGCGCGCTCTCCGCCAGCGGTATGATGCTGAATTTCAAGAACGACACGCTCAACTATGAGGATACGGTGGAAAACGCGACCTCCACCAATATTACCGCCGCTGCCGCCAGCCAAACGGCCACGGTCGAAATCTACGACGCCTACGGTCAGCTGATCGGCACGGGCATTGGCACTGCAACCGCAACCATGCCGCTGCAGTACACATCGGTCAACGGCGAGGCTACCGGCAAACAAAACCAGGCCGTGGTGAAGGTACAGCCGTCCGGTGAGGGCGCGGCCGCAAAGAGCTACACGCTCAAGGTTCAGAACAACCAGAAGACGGCCGGAAATGTGTTGATTTCCCTGCCCGAAACCAACCCGAACGGCTGGGTCAACACCACGGACCCAGCGGCAAAAATTAAAATTTCCGCCGAAGAGCTGGAGAATTTCGACGTAAAGGAAATCTGGTATTCACTCGACGGCAGCGCGAATTGGACCACGGCTGAAGGCGAGTATGTGGAGGTGGATCTGCCCAGCAGGGACGGAACCTACACCCTGATGGCAAAGGCTGTCAACGAACAGGGCGCCGCCGTTGAGGCCAAATCGGTCGCGCTGAAGCTGGACCGCAAGAGCCCGACGCTGAATGGCGAGGTGACGCTGAAGGAAACTGACATCCCGCTGGAGGAGGATAATGTCTTCCGTGCGTTTATGCGTTCGTTCGGTACGGCGACCAACCGCCAGGTAGAGATTACCGTGAAGGCATCGGACGTGACCAGCGGCATCGACACCGTCATCGCCACGACGAGCGCCGGCGACAGCTATACGCTCACGCGGGTAGGCGACACAACGAGCTATTCCGGGATGATTACCAAATCGTACGAGGGCGTCATCACCGTAACGGCAACCGATAAGGCCAGCAATGCAAGCGTTGCCTACAGTGACAACGTGTTGATTGACGACCAGCTGCCGCCGCCGCAAATCAGCATGGCGGTCAGTGAGGTCACGAAAAACAGCGCGAGGTTTACCGGCTCCGTCCAATATGAAAAGGACGACTATTTCAAGCGCGCAAGGCTGATGCTGAAGGAAGCCAGCGGAAATGACTGGCGCATGATTGCGGAGTACAACGATGCGGAAAGCGCCAAAAATATAACGGCCTCCTTCACAAACCTGGAGCCCGCGACAGAATATGTTTACCAAATTGTGGCGGACAATATTGTGGGTGATACCGGGTTCATCCGGCAGGGCTCTTTTGTTACGGCCTTTGACGAACCGGCCAAGCCGGAGCTTGAAAGCAAAACCTCCCGTGCAATTACCCTGAAAGCCGTACCGGGCGCACAGTACCGCCGGGCGCTGGACGTGGCGGCCGACACCTGGACGGAGTGGAGCGAATCCCCGGAGTTTACCGGGCTGGAGCCGGGCACGAGCTATTTGTTTGAAATAAAGATGGCGGCCTCCGGCAACATTCCCGAAAGCCTGGCAACAAGCGCACAGTTCGAGACCTACCCCCTGTTTGACGTTCAGTTTGACCCGAATACGGAGGATGCCGTAAGCGGCATGCCGCAGACACAGCAGATCGGCTATAGTGAGCAGGCGGCTAAGCCCGCGGAGCCCAAGCGGCCCGGCTACACGTTTACCGGCTGGTACACTGAGGAAGCGTGTGAAACAGGCTATGACTTTAAAAACCCGGTAACGGGCGCGCGCACGCTCTACGCGGGCTGGTCGGAGAACGTCCTTGAAGAGGAAGGCTACGTGGTAGAAGGGAACCGGAGCGGCGATTGGTACAACACAAATGTGGTCATTCGCCCGGCAAACGGCTATGAGGAGATCTGGAACGGCACCAGCTGGGCCGATTCCATGACCATCCGCGAGGGGAAAGAACAGTCCGTCAACTTCAAGCTGCGCAAGCAGGTGGACGGCGAATGGGTGGAAACCACCTTCCTGCATGAGCCGCTGACCCTCTCTGTGGACACAACGCTGCCGGGCGGCAGCATCACCATTGCAGGCAGCAGCTGGCGCGAGTTCCTGAATACCATCACCTTCGGGCTGTTCTTCAAGGACACGACCGAGGTTAAAATTCAGGCAACCGACGCGCTTAGCGGCGTGGCAAAGACCGAGTACCTGGTTGCCAATAGCCAGCAAACGCTTGAAGCGCTGAAGGCTTCGGATAAGTGGCAGGCGGGCGGTTCGTTCACGCTGGAGCCCGACGGCGCCTATGTGGTCTACACGCGTGTGACGGATTATGCCGGTAATGTGTTCTACTTGAGCAGCGACGGCGTGATTGTAGACGATAAGGCCCCGGTCATCGACGTAGTTTATAATCAGGCCGGGAAGTGGGCGCTGACCAAGGACGCAAAGATCAACGTAGAAGTTACCGACAACCTCTCCGAGGTGAAGGAGATCGCCTACACCATCGACGGAGAGCGCTATACAACGGAGGACACGGCGTTCTCGATCACAAATCTGCCGGAGGGCGACTACGATGTCGTCATCAACGCGGTGGACCATGCCGGCAACACAGCGGCGGCAAAGACAATCCAGGTACAGCTGGACGACACCGCGCCAACGGGAAGCATTACCGCCGGCGGGCACAGCTGGACGGAGCTGGAACAGGAAATCACGTTCGACACATTCTTTAAGGAACCGGCGGCGGTGACGGTTGCCGCGGCGGATCAAGGCAGCGGTGTGGCAAAGATCGAGTACCTGACCGCCAATAGCCAGCAAACGCTTGAAGCGCTGAAGGCTTCGGATGAATGGCAGGCGGGCGATTCGTTCACGCTGAAGCCCAACCAGGCCTATGTGGTCTACGCGAGGATAACGGATCAAAGCGGCAACGCGACCTACCTGAGCAGCGGCGGCATAGTCGTGGACGATAAGGCCCCGGTCATTGACGCGGAATACCATCAGGCCGGGAAGTGGGCGCTGACCAAGGACGCAAAGATCGACGTAAAGGTTACCGACAACCTCTCTGGGGTGAAGGAGATCGCCTACACCATCGACGGAAAGAGCTATACGGCGGAGGACACGGCGTTCTCGATTACAAATCTGCCGGAGGGCGACTATGATGTTGTCATCAACGCGGTGGATTACGCCGGCAACACGGCGGCGACGGAGACAATCCGGGTACAGCTGGACGACACCGCGCCAACGGGAAGCATTACCGCCGGCGGGCACAGCTGGACGGAGCTGGAAGAGGAAATCACATTCGACACGTTCTTTAAGGAACCGGCGGCGGTGGCGGTTGCCGCGGCGGATCAGGGCAGCGGCGTGGCAAAGATCGAGTACCTGACCGCCAATAGCCAGCAAACGCTTGAAGCGCTGAAGGCTTCGGATGAATGGCAGGCGGGCGACTCGTTCACGCTGGAGCCCGACGGCGCCTATGTGGTCTATGCGCGGATAACGGACCAAAGCGGCAACGAGACCTACCTGAGCAGCGGCGGCATAGTGGTGGACGCCACCGCGCCCACGCTGACGGTTGCGTATGACAGCGATGGAGCGTGGACGCTCGACGCGGATGCCGCCATCACGGTCGAGGCCGGGGATGAATTGGCGCAGCTCAAGGAGGTCCGCTATACCGTGAACGGCGAGGAGAACGTCTCAACGGAGGCCTCCTTCCGCATCGACGGCCTGCCGGATGGCAGCTACGACGTCGTCATTGTTGCGGTGGACGCCGCCGGTAATGAATCCGAGCCGGTGACGGTCCGGGTTCAAAAGGAGAGCGAGCAGCCCAGCCTGTCTATTGACGGCATTCCGGGCGCGGCAACCGGCCAGGATGTAGTGCTGACGCTGATTCCCGGCGGGGAATATGCCTCCGGCATGGCGCTGTATGTCTCCAAGGACGGCGGCGCGGAGAGCAGGCTGCCGGATGGAGCGACGACCTATACGGTGACGGAAAATGGGGTTTATACCTTCCGGCTGGTGACCGGAGCGGGCCAGGAGGCCACCGCAACCGTGCGGATTGACCAAATTGACCGCAGCTCTACCGCAACCGGAGAGCCCATGAACCTGCTGCCGGTATTGCTGCTGGCGCTGTGCTCCGGCGGCGGATTACTGGCTGCCGGCCTGTACCGCAGAAAAAAGGAAAAATCAGAAGCATAAGGGATAAGCGGCGGCTATAGAGCTTAGCATGCAAGGCTGCCCTTGAGCAGGAGCCGCGGGGAAACACCCCGCGGCTCCTGCCGGTTTATACGGCAAACACGGCATAGCCCTTTGCTTGGGCGGCGGGCGCTCAGAAATTTTCTGCTGTAAAAAGGCGGCGCTTGTGCTAAAATAAAAACAGAGGAAAAGCGGCCGGAGCGCAAAATCAAGGCGGCAGGAGGAGCGCTTTGGCCCGCGGCGGAGAAAGGAGGAATAAAGAGGATGGCAATAAAATTATTTGCCGTGGACATGGACGGGACCTGCCTAAACCATAGGAACTGTATATCGGGCGAAAACATGCGCGCGCTTGCCGCCGCAGCCGCCGCGGGCATTACCGTTGCGCCTGCGACAGGGCGCAGCCTCTCCTGCCTGCCGCATCAGCTGCGGGCACAGCTTGCGGGCAATCCGTTTTTTCGCTATGTTATCTCCTCCAACGGGGCGCGTGTGACAGACATAAAAACCGGCGAGACGCTTTTTCAAGCCCTGATTCCGCGCGAGCGCGCCCTGGAGCTGCTGAGGGCCTTCTCCGGCCTGCGCCTGGGGCTGACTGCCCATGTGAACGGGGAGTACCTGGTTCAGGGCAGGGGGCTGTACCTGATGGGCCGGGCAGCCTACCGGACGGACGCCCGGGCGGGCATATGTGTAAGCAATATGGAGCAGGCGCTGCGGGCGCAGGCCCATGATGTTGAGGAGCTTCAGCCCTACTTTTTTACTGCCGCGGCCCGGCGGCGGCTGGAGGCGCTGCTGGAGCGCGAAGCCGCGGATTGCTTCTATGCGTTTGACCGCATCTATGTGGAGGTTTTTTCCCGGGATGCTTCGAAGGGATCGGCGCTTTGTGCGCTGGGCCGCCATTTGGGCATTGCGCGCAAGGAGATTGCCTGTATTGGCGATGCGGAGAACGACCTGCCGATGTTCTGCTCCGCCGGGCTGTGCTTTGCCATGGGCAACGCGCAGCCGCAGCTCCGGGCCCGGGCCGACCGGGTGGTGGCCTCCAACCGGGAGGACGGCGTGGCGCAGGCTGTGTACCAGTACCTGCTGAGGTGATGGCGCGGCATAGCCGGAACGGGCGCCGTGCGGGCGGTTAGCCGGGACGAACATTTCTTGACAAGCGTTTATCAATCTCTTACAATTAAAGATAGAAAATAGGAAGGGAAGTTTTCTTGTGGAAAAATCGAAGGTATATTTTTGCGATATGCGGGCCAAGCCCGGCACCAATTTGCTGGTTAAGCTGCAAAAGCTTATGCGTGCCGCCGGGGCCGGCGAAATTGACATGAAGGAAAAATTTGTCGCGATCAAGATTCATTTCGGCGAGCCCGGGAACCTTTCATTCCTGCGGCCGAATTTTGCCAAGGCCGTGGCGGATCTGGTGAAGGAACAGGGTGGTAAGCCCTTCCTCACCGACTGCAACACCCTCTATGTGGGGCGGCGGAAAAACGCGCTGGATCACCTTTATGCCGCATGGGAAAACGGCTTTACGCCGCTGAGCTGCGGCTGCCCGGTCATCATTGCGGACGGCCTCAAGGGTACGGACGAGGCGCTGGTGCCGGTTGACGGCGGCGAATATGTGAAGGAGGCCAAAATCGGCCGTGCCGTTATGGATGCCGATGTTGTCATCTCGCTCAACCATTTTAAGGGCCATGAGGCGACGGGCTTCGGCGGCGCGCTGAAGAACCTGGGCATGGGCTGTGGCTCCCGTGCCGGTAAGATGGAGCAGCACTGCAGCGGCAAGCCGGATGTGGACCGGGAAAAATGCGTGGGCTGCCGGGTCTGTTCTAAAAACTGCGCGCACGGCGCCATCAGCTATGGGGAAGACCGAAAGGCCTCTATTGACCATAACCGCTGTGTCGGCTGCGGCCGCTGCTTGGGCGCCTGTAACTTTGACGCGATTTATAACGCCAATAACAGCGCCAACGACGAACTGAACTGCAAAATAGCCGAATATGCCAAGGCGGTGGTTGACGGACGCCCCCAGCTGCACATCAACATTGTCATGGACGTCTCGCCGTATTGCGATTGTCATGCGGAAAACGACTTGCCAATCATCCCGGATGTGGGCATGTTTGCCTCGGTGGACCCCGTGGCGTTGGACCTGGCCTGCGCGGATGCCTGCAACGCCCAGCCGGTACAGGCGGGCAGCAAGCTGGCAGAGGAGCTGGCAGAGCATGGCGACTGCCATCATGATCACTTCACCAACACCTTCCCGGTGACAAATTGGCGCTCCGGCATTGAGCATGCCGTGAAAATTGGTCTGGGCAGCGCGGATTATGATCTGGTAACCCTGAAATAAAGAAAACCGGCGTTTGGAGCCCTGTCAACAAGGAGCTCGCAGCCGTGTATACCTCATTGAAAAGCGGCCTTCTCTGTTGATTCAGAGAAGGCCGCTTCTGCATGCCGGTGGGGTGTGCTAAACCGTGGTCAGGCCTGCTGTTCAATCAGAACCAACGTCAGCGGCACACCCTGCGCAGGCGTCTCAGGCAGCGCCAGGCTGCCTGTATTTACGGCGGACCGCATGGCATAAATTCCAAAGCTCCACAGGTCCAGATATACATGGTGGGTAATATTTCCCTCGCCAGCTCTGGGAAAATCACGCCGGTGCAGCTTGAAAAAGCGCTCGCTGAGGCGGTGAAGCTGCGGGGTGATTTTTTCCAGCAGCGGGGCAAATACCTCGTTTTGAAGGCGCGCAAGCTGTCCCGGGGTCATAATGACAAAGCCGGGCCGGTAGCCGTTCTCGGGGCTGCCGAGAAGGCCGGACTCAACAGCTGCCGCGAGCTTTTCCTGTGCCTCGGGGGGAAGAGATTCGGGGCTGAACCCGGGTTTAGAGGCCGCGCAGTATGCCTGGTGCAGAAGCGCCCGGCTCCCAGCGGCAGCGGAGACAATTTCAGGGCGGTTCTCCGGTGCGGCAAAGCAATGAACGCCCAGCCAATAGTAGCTTTCATATTTGCCGCCGGATTCGCAGAAATCGGAGCAGATGCCGTAAAAGTCGTTCCAGCCCCTGGGCTCCAGCTGTGAAAGGGGAGTTGAGGCATCGGCCGCCATGATGAAGTATTTGCCGCCGTCCGGCCGGATTTCACAGAGATCCTGGCTTTTGAGCCGGAGCAGAAGGCTGCTGTTGCGGCTGCAATAGCTGGTGAACAGCATCAGGATGGACCAATACAGGCGCTCAGCAGGGAAATCCGAGCCATAAAACCCGAGACTGCGGATGTTATCCTCCTGTGCCCAGAGGCCGCCGAGGATAACGTCGAGAAAATCTTTCTGGGCGCTGCTGTAAACCTCAAGGCGGTTGGCAAAATATTGCTGATTGAGAATGATGAACGAGGTGTAATAGCGGCTGCCGCTTAAGCAGAGAAATTCATGCTTGGTCAGCCAGTCCAGGTCGTACTCAAGAAAGGGCTTTGGAACGCCGGTGGCAGCGGCAAGCTCATCCAGTGTCTTGCCGCCGGAGTGACAAAGCAGGCAAAGATTTTGGCGCAGCAGGCTGTCGCTTACCTTTTGGGTGTCGGGGTAGGCGGGGGCTTCGCCGGAGCAGCCGATGGTCAGCCGTCCAGGCCTGTAAACAGCGGATGTGTCGTTATACATGGTTAATTCCTCCCTTACTTGCTTGCGAGCGTCAAACAGGTGCCACGTGACGGCGGAGGCGGTGGTACCGAGCCGCTCTGCCACTTCACGGACGGACAGGCCGTCAAGATAGTGTAGGATCATCATTTCACGCTGTGTGCGGCTCAGGTCCGCCAGCCCGCGGCGCATCCGGGCCAGGCTGTCCTGAAGGGCCTCGGCCTCGGCTAAATCATGGGTGAAGTCCGTTCCATCGGGCAGTACCTCCGGCAGCTCGCAGGTCCTGCAGCTTTTCAGTGCCCGCAGACGGTTGCACCACACATGGTGGGCAACCTTCCAGACGAAATGCTCGGGGGAACGGAGCTGCTGCCCGCGAAGCGCCAAAAATACCTGCAGCAGCACCTCCTGCGCCAGGTCCTCGCCATCTGCGCGGCAGCCGGTTTTGCGGACTGCCCAGTTGAGTATTTTTTCCGCATAGGTACTGGTGATTTCCGTATACAGCGCGTGAATATCCATTATCCTGCCGCCTTCCTGATTAATCTGCTCAACTCTATAGTAACGGGAGCTGAAAAAGCTTAGGAAAAAAATAAAAGAAAGAGGCGCCCCCTCTCGCCCTGCTGGGAAAAAGAGGAAGGCGCCCTGTCCTTTTAAAACAAAGGATGTAAAAAATCAGTCGGCGTACTTGTCGTCGTTCCAAGCGTACATTTTACGCAGCTCGGCGCCGACTTCCTCCAGCTGATGAGAGGCGGCAATACGGCGGCAGGCGTTGAAGTGTGCGCGGCCGTTCTTGTTTTCGGCAATCCACTTGCTGGCAAAGGTGCCGTCCTGGATTTCCTGAAGGATCTTCTTCATCTCCTTCTTGGTCTCTTCGGTAACGATGCGCTTGCCGGTCTCGTAGTCGCCGAACTCGGCAGTGTCGGAGATGGAGTAGCGCATCATCTTGAAGCCGCCGGTATAAATCAGGTCGACAATCAGCTTCATCTCATGGATGCACTCAAAGTATGCGTTCTCCGGCGCATAGCCCGCTTCCACCAGCGTTTCAAAGCCGGCGGTCATCAGGGCGGTGACACCGCCGCAGAGGACGGCCTGCTCGCCGAAGAGGTCGGTTTCCGTTTCAATTTTAAAGGTAGTTTCCATCAGCGCCGCGCGGGCCGCGCCGATGCCGGCGCCATAAGCCAGGCCAATATCGAGGCAGTGGCCGGACACATCCTGGTAAACCGCAATCAGGGCCGGGGTGCCCTTGCCCTCGACATATTCGCTGCGGACGGTGTGGCCCGGGGCCTTCGGGGCAATCATAAACACATCGATGTTCTTCGGCGGTACAATCTGGCCGAAATGGATGTTAAAGCCGTGCGCAAACGCAAGGGCCTTGCCCTCGGTCAGGTTCGGTTCAATATCCTTTTTATACATGTCCGCCTGGCGCTCGTCCGGGATCAGGACCATGATGATGTCGGCAGCCCTGGTGGCCTCCGGCACACTCATAACGGTCAGGCCGGCTTTCTTGGCGCGCTCGGCGCTCTTGCTGCCTTCATAAAGGCCGACAACTACATTGACGCCGCTGTCATGCAGGTTCAGCGCATGGGCGTGGCCCTGGCTGCCGTAGCCAATGATGGCGACGGTTTTTCCCTTCAAGACATTGATGTCACAGTCCGCGTTGTAATAGATTTTTGGCATTTTCTTTTCCTCCTTGCCGATTCCGGCAGAATATATCAACTAAACTCCGGTGGGGAGTTGGGTCTACAGGCTGAAGCCCCGGCAAGGCTATTGCTTCTGCCGGGTAACGGCGGGGCCCTTTTCAATGGCGACCGTACCGGTGCGGCAAATCTCCTTGATGCCGAAGGGGTGCAGCAGGCTGATGAGTGTTTCGGTGTGCTCGGCGTTGTCGGCCAGCTGCAAAGTCAGGCTGGTGGTGGAGACATCGACGATTTTTGCCTGCATCAGCTCGGCTATTTTCATAATCTCCGCGCGCTGCTTCATGTTGCAGCTCACCTTGATGAGGGAAAGTTCACAGCTGATAAAGCGGTCCGCCTCTAATACCTTAACTTTGATGACGGGAATCACCTTATTGAGCTGCTTTTCCACCTGTTCAACGATGTACTCATCGCCGTTGACCACAATGGTTATGCGCGATATGGCGGGGTTCTCCGTCACACCGACGGCGAGGCTGTCGATATTGAAGCCGCGGCGGGCGAAAAGGCCGGCGACTTTTGAGAGGACGCCGGGTTGGTTTTCGACCAGGACCGAAAGCGTGTATTTCATGAATCGGGCTCCTTTCTGCCCTCGAAGCTTTGCCATCGGCTCCGAAGGCCAAAATGCGGAAATCAGATGCTCGGGGTACTGGGATCCACGGTGCAAACCAGCAGGTAGGGGCCCTTTGTCTGCAGCATCTCGGCGGCGCAGGCCTTGGCCTCCTCGTTGGAGGCCGCCAGCCGGGCCCGGATGCCGTAGGCCTCCGCCAGCTTGACAAAGTCGGGGTTGCCGTCCAGCGTAGTGGCGATGTGCCGCCCGCCGTAAAGGCGGTCCTGCAGCTCCTTTACCATGCCAAGGCGGCCGTTCTGCATGAGGATGATTTTTACATCAACCTGATCCTGGCAAATGGTGCCCAGCTCACACATGCTCATTTGGAACGAGCCGTCGCCGCAAACGGCTACTACCTGCCGTTTTGGCTTTGCCAACTTGGCGCCGATGGCCGCGGGAATGGAATAGCCCATTGTGCCCAGCCCGCCGGAGGTGAGAAAGCGCCCCTCCTTGACGTTGAAGTTGCGCGCGCTCCAAATTTGGTTTTGCCCAACATCGGCGGCGAGGATGGCATCCTCCTCCATCATGGCGGAAAGGTCGCGGATGAATACCCTGGGTTCAACGGAATCCGTGCGGGCCTCCCCGCGGGGCGGGTGCTTCCGCTTATAGCCGCGCAAGGTCTCCAGCCAAGCCTCCGGTACGGTGTTGCGCACCTGCCCGGCCAGTGTGGAGAGCACCAGGCGGATATCGCCGACGATGGGGATATGTACCGGCATATTTTTACCAATTTCAGCGGGGTCAATATCAATATGGATAATTTTGGCCTTTTCGGCGATCTGCTGGGGCGCGGAGACCGCCCGGTCGCCTACGCGTGCGCCGCAGAGGATGACAAGGTCTGCCTGCTGCATAGCAAGGTTTGCGCCCGTGCGCCCGTGCATGCCGATCATGCCGAGGTAAAATTCACTGTCCATGGGCACCACGCCGATGCCCATCATGGTGGCGCACACGGGAATGCCGCTGTTTTGCGCAAAGGCGACGAGCTCGTTCCGTGCGCCGGCCAGCACCACGCCGCCGCCGCAGCAAATGAGCGGGCGCTGGGCCTCGCCAATCGCCGCAAGGGCCTTTTTGATCTGCATGGCGTGGCCCTGTGTGCGGGGCTTGTAGCCGGCGATGCTGGCCTTTGCGGGGTAGCTGAACTCAGGCACCGTCTCCAGCTGGATGTCGATGGGTACATCGATAAGCACCGGGCCGGGCCTGCCGGTGGAGGCAATGTGGAAGGCCTCTCGGAAGACCGTGGGCAGGTCCGCGGCTTTTTTAACCAGGTAGGAATGCTTGGTGAAGGCCTCGCACGCGCCGGTGATGTCGGCCTCCTGAAAGACGTCGCGCCCCAGCAGCTCAGAGCTGACCTGCCCCGTGATGCAAATCAGGGGAACGCTGTCCATGTAGGCCGTGGCAATGCCGGTAATCAGGTTGGTTGCGCCCGGGCCGGAGGTAGCGATGCAGACGCCCGGCTTTCCCGCGCTGCGCGCGTAGCCGTTGGCGGCGTGCGCGGCATTTTGCTCCTCGCGCACCAGGACATGGCGGATATTGGTTTTCAACAATTCGTCGTAAAAAGGGCAGATGGCGGCGCCGGGGTAACCGAAAGCGACGGATACCCCCTCGGCCTCCAGGCATTTTACCATGATTTCCGCACCGCTGATCATATGGCGTCGTTCCTCCTTCTTGTCACAGCGCACCCGTGCCGGGGGCTGCTTCCCGGAACTGATAAAGCATCTCGGGTCTTTCTATAAACTTATTGCCTGTGCCGCGCCAAGCTCCGGCGCGCCGGGGGAAAGCCGTTAAGGGGCTTTTTCCCGGCCTTACAGGCCAAAAATATATATGTATTTATTATAGGCTTAATCGGGGACAGCGTCAAGTTTTTATCTGGCTAAAGTATAGAAGCTGGATGCGCCGTGATTTGGTAAAAAAGAATAAAAGACGGCGGTAAAAGGTGGGCGCGGCTGGATAGGCCTGCCAAAAAACAGCCTGAAAAGCCTGCCCAGCGCCTCATCCTTTTAGGAAAATATTTCACAATAAGGAGCAAGGCGGCCCTTGGGCCGGCCCAAGGGCCGTCCTGCGGCGCGCGGTTTTGGGGCAATTCCACCCGGAAATAGGCTGCGCGATGCCGCCTGCATAGGTAAAAAACAGCAGGGCGCACATAGATGCCCTGCTGTTTTGATAACCGGGCCGGTTTGAAAGAGGACGCGCCCCGGTGAAATTTCAATGCGCCAGTGCTGGCCGCCGGTCTTTGTCAAATATCGCTGTTTTCTTCAAAAAATTTGTTCCAGTCAAAATTTTTCTGCGCCGCCGGCGATGCCTGAGCCTCCTGGCCCCGGCTTGCGTCCGCGGGGTCCGCGGGCTGAGCCGCAGAGTTTTGGGCCGCGGAGTTTTGCACCGCAGGGTCCTGCGCCGCGGCGCTCGGGCCCGCGTAAACGGCATGAGGGTTCCGCAGGGGCGGCTGACGGGAGGCATCGCTGGCTGCGGAGACAATTTCTTCAATGGGGGGATCGTCGCTCAGGGAGGGAATTTCCACCGTGTGGTCATTCAGGGAGGCGGATTGCGCCCCCGGCTGCCGCTTACCGTCTTTCTCCGGCGGCAGGTACCCCTCGCGGTGCTGCAGGCCGTCGCTGGAGGAGCTGATGTCGATAAAATCGGTTTCATCCTCGTTGCCGTCAAATCCGCCGCCATTGGGCCCGCCGTTCTTCGGCCCGCCGCGCCCGGCAAAAAACTGCGCATAGATGAAGTAGCCGATGCCCGCGAGCGCAAGCAGGATAAAGAGGACGCCCAAAATCAACATCCAGGTGACCCCGCCGCTGGAGGCCTTTTGCCCCTCGCTGCTTACGGCAGCAGAGGAGGACGCGGCAGAAACGGCCTCGCTGGAATCCGAGGCCGTGCCGCCGAGCAGCTCGGACCAGTCGGTGTTGCTCTGCTCGTCGGGGTCGGTGCTGCCAAGGGCGTTGGCGCGGCTGTTGATCAGGCCCTGCTGTGTGTCGGGGTTAGTGACATGGCTGGGCGTGCTGACCTGGATATCAGGGTCGCGGTTGGGAGTGGAAGGGGGGGCCTCCGTTGAGGTGGAGGAGTTGCTGGTGCCGCCGGAGTTATTATTTTCCGAACTCTCGCTGCTGCTAGCGGACGCACTCGAGTTCATTGTACTTTCGTTTGTGCTGGCGCTGCCTGTACTGCTCGTCATGCTACTGCCCGATTGGCTGGGCGCGGGCTCGCTGGGGTCCGGCTCGGGCTCAACCGGCACGCCGGTAGCGACGCTGCCCGTGCCGGGGTCCTCATAGGTAGGCGGCGCGGGGTCGCCGGCCGGCTGCTCCGCCAGCGCGGTCGCCGTAAAGACGGAGCCCGCGAATAAAATTGTAAAAGCCAAGACTGCAATCCGTCTTGCTCTGTTTTTCATAAACGATGACCTCCTGCATAAAATCCCGGCGTAGGGGGTGTTCCGCAGAGGAGCCGGGTACTTTCTGTTTTTACTATATCGTTCAGCGTTTCCCCAAGGCCGTAAAATAGCCGCACAAAAAAGGCGGCGGCCTGGCGGGCGCTGCGTTTATTCAGATAAAAAAGCAAAAAAGCGGTTCTTTCTACATCTTTATAATCATAGCATAAATACCGCTAAAGGACAATGATTTATTTTAGGGTTTAAAAGGCGTACGGCAATTGAATTTTTCACACAAAAATGTTATAATATTTCTGATTAAATAAGGCCGTCAAATTTGTGAAGGAGTTTTTATGATGAGTAATAGAGTAAAGATCGTTGCCGACAGCACCTGCGACCTGAACCAGGAGGTACTGGCCGGGTACGGTATAGAGACCATCGCCCTGCCGGTAAACCTTGGCGACAAGGCCTGTCTGGACGGCATTGACGTACACACGCCCGACCTGTTCCAGTATTATAAGGAGACCGGAAAGCTCCCCACGACAAGCGCGCCGACCCCTGCCTATTATGAGGAGTTCTACAAGCGCTGGACAGAAGAGGGGTATGATGTCGTCCACCTGAGCATCAGCGCGGAAATGACGGTGACGCCCAACATTGCCAAAATGGCGGCGGAGCATTACCCCAATATCTACCCGGTGGATTCGCGCAATGTTTCCGCGGGCATGGGTATTTTGGTGCTGCTCGCCTGCGAGCTGCGGGATCAGGGGCTGCCGGCCGCTGAAATCGCGGAGACCATCCGCCGGCGCGCGAAGGATGTGCGCACCTCATTTGTCATCAGCACGCTGCTGTACCTGTACAAGGGCGGGCGCTGCACCGGCGTGCAGGCGCTGGGCGCAAACCTGCTGAACCTCAAGCCCTGCATCGAGGTCAAGGAGGGCAAGATGCAGGTGGCAAAAAAATACCGCGGCAACCTGGAGCATGTCGCCCTGCAGATGATCCGCGACAAGCTCAGCGCGGGGGAGAAAATCGACCTCTCCAAGCTGCTTATTGCGCATTACGACGCGGATGCAATCATGGACAAGGCCTGCAAGGAAATTGCCGCCTGCCAGCCGTTTGAAAAGATTTTGGTCAACCAGGCTGGCTGCTCGGTTTCCGTACACTGCGGCCCCGGCACCTTCGGCATCATCTACCTGGCAGAGCCGGAGGACGCCTGAGGGCCCATTAGGCCCGCTAGGCCTGTGCCAGTACAGCAGTAAAAAATCCCGTGCTGCCCTAAGTGAGCGGCGCGGGATTTTTTGATGCACAGGCTTCAGCCGGCGGCCGAAACGGTTTGGTAAATGGTGATGAAACCGCTGATGGTGACAATTAAAATCAAAACCGGCGTCAGGTAACGGATGCACAGCACCCAGGCTTTACCCAGCCGGAACCTGGGCGCGCCCTCCTTCATCTCGTCCGCCAGGATGCCGGGGTTCCATTTCCAGCCGATAAACCAGCACATCAGCAGGCCGCCCAGCGGCAGCAGGATATTGTCCGTCAAAAGTCCAACCAGGTCAAAGAAGTTGTACCCGGCAATGGTAAACCAGGAGAGGGCGCCAAAGGCCAGGCAGCTGGGGACGCCGAGCAGGAAGGTGGAAAAGCCGATGGCGGGCACCGCTTTTTTACGGCTCCATTTCCAATTCTGCGTCACGTAGGAGACCGTGACCTCCAGCAGGGCAATGGCGCTGGTGATCGCTGCAAAAAAGACCAGAATGAAGAAGATGATGGCAAATACCGGGCCCGCCGGCGTACCGAGCTTTTCAAAGACCTTCGGCAGCGTGCTGAAGATCAGGCTGGGCCCCTGCCCGGCATCCTCGCCGAAGGAAAACACCGCCGGAAAAATGGCAATGCCCGCCAGCACCGCCAGGGAGGTGTCCATTGCGGCGACATTGAGGCAGCTGCGCGGGATATTTTCCTTTTTATTCAGGTAGCTGCCATAGGTGATGGTGATGCCCATGCAGAGGCTGAGGGAATAGAAAACCTGGCCCAGCGCCGCGCTGACGGAAGAGAGGCTGAAGCCGGAGCCGTCCTGTGAGGCGCTGGGCGTAAACATGAACTGCAGCCCCTCCAGCGCGCCGGGCAGCGTTACGCTGCGAATGATGACGGCCAGCAGGCAGACAAACAGCGTGGGCATCATGAACTTGCTGGCCTTTTCAATAGCGCCGACCCCCCTCAGGCAGATGAGCGCCGTCGCGGCCATAAAGAGAAAATGCCAGAGGACCGTCTCCGGGCTGGCCTTGAAGGCGTCGAAATTTGCGGGCGCGGAGAAGGTGGTCAGGTAGCTGAAGATGTACTTGAGAATCCACCCGCCGATAACGCTGTAATAGCTTAAAATGATGAAGGCGGCCAATACGCCGGTAAAGCCGGCAATCCCGGCCCGCGGGTGTACCTTTTTATAGCTGGACACCGGGTCCTTGCCGGAGTAGCGCCCCAGGCTCATCTCCAGCATCATCACTGGAACGCCCAGCAGCACGATAAAGATCAGATAGGCGATCAAAAAGGGGAATCCGCCGTTGCGGCCCATGAGGTAGGGGAATTTCCACAGGTTGCCCAGCCCGATGGCAGCGCCCGCCGCCGCCAGCAGAAAACCCAGGCGGCTGGTCCATTGGTTTTGTTTCGGCATGCTTTTTCTCTCCCTGCTTTTTTAATGTTCGATTGGCTCTGCGCCGCCGGGAAAGCACGGCTGTTCCCTTGGACGGCTATGGTCTCTTCATCATAGCAAATAATGGGCCGGTAAGCAATCTTAAAAAAGGGAACGGCCCGCTTTTTTCAGGGGATTTTTTGCCCCTCCGGCGCTTGAGGCGAGGGCAGGCCCAGCGCCCTGGTAAAGCGCCGGAACGCGGTGGGCAGGGCGATTTCGTCCGCCAGCTGTTCCGGCGTGGCCCACACAAGCCCGCCGCCGTCCGGCTGGAAGGCGTGCGGGCAGCTTACCCGGTAGGCGGTCATGTCCCACTCCACATGGGTGAAGATATGCTTGCGGCTCAGGGCCCGCTCAATATGCGCCGCGTGGGCGCCCTGCTGCTCCAGCCAGGCGGCAATTTCCGCCGCGGAAAGCGCGCCGTCCAGGCAGGGAAATTCCCACAGCCCGCCCAGCAGCCCGCCCTGAGGCCTCTTTCTGACGGCTGCTCTGCCGCCGCAGCAAAGCAGCAGCACGGTCTTCTGCTCTGCCCGCCGCGGCTGCTTTTTGGTTTGGACGGGGTATTCCGTCTGCGTCCCGTGGCGAAATGCCCGGCAGAGCTGGCGCAGCGGGCAGCTGCCGCACTTGGGAAGGCCGTTGGGCACGCAGACGACGGCGCCCAGCTCCATCAGGCTTTGGGTGAAGTCCCCGCAATGTCCGGCAGGGTAGACCTGGGCCAAGGCGGCGGTCATCTGCTTTTTGACGGCGGGTTCCGCAATATCCCGGGGGTTTTCTGTCAGGCGCGAGAGCACGCGCAGGACATTTCCGTCCACTGCGGGGACCGGCAGTCCAAAGGCGATGGAGGCAATGGCGCCCGCGGTGTAGGGGCCGACCCCGGGCAGAGAGCAGAGCTGCTCATAGGAGCCGGGAAAAGCCCCGCCGGACTCTTTACAGATGCAGCGCGCGGCCTTTTGCAGGTTGCGGGCGCGGGAATAGTAGCCCAGCCCCTCCCAGAGCTTCAGCAGCTCCTCCTCGCGGACCTCCGCCAGGGCTTGGACGCTGGGGAGCCGGGCCATGAAGCGCTCATAATAGGGAATGACGGTATCCACCCGGGTCTGCTGAAGCATGATCTCCGACACCCAAACACGGTAGGGGTCGGTGTTCTCGCGCCAGGGCAGAACGCGGGCGCTCTGCCGGTACCAGGCCAGCAGCGGCGCTACAATTTCCTCCAGGCAAAGGCCGTTTGTGTCGTACAGGACGGGGGAAGGTTGATCTTTCATAGTGATCCTCGTTTTTTCTTTTATTTTATCCGGTTTCGCTTGCTTAATCAGTTTTTTTCAGAAATGTCCGCGCGGGGTACGGGCCGCCCGAAAACAGGGCGCTAACGCTGCCCGTCCGGCTGCGCAAAGGCCCGCAGGATGCCGGCGCGCTGTTTTTCATCGAGCCGGTGGATGGGTAAAACAGGCTGTGGGTTGCCGGTGCAGGGGGAAAGCGCCTTTTCAAACCAGCCCACATCGTGCCATTTGCCGCATTTGAACCCGGTATGGCGGTAGACGCCAAGCAGCTGGAAGCCCAGGGCCCGGTGCAGCCCCTCGCTGCCCGCGTTTGGCAGGGTGACGCCGCCGTATACGTTTTTCACGCCCTGCAGCCGCAGCAGCTCCATCAGCGCGCCGTACAGCCTGCGCCCTATTCCCCGGGCGGTATAAGCCCGGTCGAGGTAAATGGAAAGCTCCGCGTTCCATTGGTAGGCCTCGCGCTCCATCTGGCGGTGCGCATAGGCATAGCCTGCGATGCGGCCCTGATCCTCGCAGACCAGGTAGGGGTAATTGCTCGTGATTGCCCGGATGCGCCCGGTAAATTCCTCCTCAGAGGGCAGCCGGCACTCAAAGGTGACGGCGGTGTCAATATACTGCGCATAAATTGCCAGCAGGCTGCGGCAATCCTTTTCTGCCGCAAAGCGGAGCTTCATCGGGAGGTCCCCCTTTGTAAAAAATTCAGGCCCGCCAGCGGCGCGGGGAGAGGGTTTAGGGCTACCGGTCCCTGACGGGATATGCTATAATCATAGTGTGTTTGGTTCGGTTCGTCAAGCTGGGGGAAGAGTATGTATCCCGTCTATGGCGGGCCAGCCGGCGGCGCCGTCGCAGGCATGCAGGGCTTATGCGCCGGAGGAGACGAAAAGACCTTGAAGGGCAAGCAGAGCGAAAAGAAGAATAAAGCATAACAGGAGTGTGAGCATATGCAATACACAGCGGCCTACGCATCTCCGCTTGGCGGGATTACTCTGGCGAGCGATGGGGAAAGCCTGTGCGGCCTATGGTTTGACGGGCAGAAATATTTTGCCGCCACGCTGTCGGGCGAGCACGAGGAAAGGGATTTACCGGTGTTCCGGCAGACAAGACGGTGGCTTGACAGGTATTTTGGCGGCGAAGCGCCTGATTTTACCCCGCCGCTGCGGCTGACGGGCTCACCCTTCCGGCTGGCGGTCTGGGACAGGCTGCTGAAAATTCCTTATGGGAAGGTGGTGGCCTACGGGGAGATCGCCGCCGCCCTTGGGGAAGAGTCCGGGAGGTGGAGCAGGGCCGCGCAGGCTGTCGGCGGAGCGGTGGGGCATAACCCCATCTCCATTATAGTCCCGTGCCACCGGGTTGCCGGCAGCGGCGGCAGCCTAACGGGCTATGCGGGGGGAATTGATAAGAAGCGCGCGCTGCTTGCGCTGGAGGGGGTGGACCTTCGTTCCTATTTTGTCCCCAAAAAAGGAACGGCTTTATAACGGCAGGAACGAACAGGGGCGGCGGACTGCTTTTTTTGGGCGGCCCCTCCGGCGGATCTCCGCAGATAAAAAAGCCGTTCCCACCGCAAGGTGGGAACGGTCTCGATTTTCCGCTTTAGCACGAGCCCGCAGCTTAAACCGGAGGGAAGGGCCCAATGCTTACAGCGCTTTTGAAAGAGAAAAGCAAAAGCTGGTTTTCCAGCGTCGGGGCAGGTGATGCCGTGATAATAGGCAAATGTCCCGGTCAGCGGTACAGCGGGCCGTAAGCCTGGCAGGCGCGGTAATCCTGGCCCTCCTTGTCCATGCCGAAAGCATT
The DNA here is from genome assembly GCF_003268275.1 of Hydrogeniiclostridium mannosilyticum. Taxonomy (GTDB): domain Bacteria; phylum Bacillota; class Clostridia; order Oscillospirales; family Acutalibacteraceae; genus Hydrogeniiclostridium; species Hydrogeniiclostridium mannosilyticum. The sequence continues at coordinate 164,311 of NZ_QLYR01000004.1, read as the reverse complement.
CCAGGCCGCCGGCCGGAAAATCTTTTCCTGCGGAACATTGTGCATGCATACCGGTATGCGCAGCATTGAACACATCGTAATCAGGTCGGCGCCGATGTGGCCGTAGCTGATGGCCCCGTGGTTGGCTCCCCAGTTGTTCATGACGTCATAGGCGGTGCGGAACGCGCCCTCGCCGGTGGTGCGGGGGGCAAACCAGGTGCAGGGCCAGGTGTAGTCCGTGCGCTTCCAAAGAATGTCAGAAACCTCGTCCGGCAGGCGGACTGTCCAGCCTTCGGCAATTTGCAGCACCGGCCCCAGGCCCTTGACGAGATTTAAGCGGATCATGGTGCAGGGCATTTCCGCCTCGGTGAGGAACCGGGAGGAGTACCCGCCCCCGCGGAAATAGCCGCAGTCCGCCGCGTTCCAGGTAGTGGCCTTGAGAATGGCCTCCTGATCCTGCGCGGTGACCTCGTACCAGGGCTTCATCACACCGTTGCCTTTTTCATCAGTTGCCCGTCCGTTGGCGTCCAGGCAGGCCGCGCCGGAGTTAATAAGGTGGATAAAGCCGCCGGCGGCCTTTGCCGGGCCCTCCAGCTCATAGCCGGTAGCCTTTTTCACCGCCTCGGGACTCCAGTAGGTGCGCACGTCCGCAAAAATCTGGGCACGATTGGTGAGCAGCTTCATAAACAGCATGCCCAGGCCGTTGAGGACGTCGTTTTCTGTTGCCAGCACATAGGGCTCACGCGCGCCGTTCCAGTCGAAGGAGGTGTTGAGCAGCGACTCCGCAAAGTCGCAGTTGGGGTAAAAGTCGGTCCACTGGCGCTGGCCCTGGAAGCCGGCGGCAATGGCGTTATGGCCGGCCTTTTCCTCCTCGCAGCCGGCGGGCAGGTTGTCGTTGCCGTTCATTAGGTCCTTGATAATGCACATCATCTTGACGACGAACGCCCAGTCCTTTTCCTTCTGCTCCGGCGATTTCTGTACCTCGGGCGGGTTTTTATCGAAGCCCTCCGGGCAGTGGGCCTTGGTCCAGGCCAGGGCCTTCTGAAATTCCTGCTCGTCGTAGATGTTCTCGCTCATGCGGCGGAGGATCTCCACCTCGTCCACAGACTCTACCCGCATGCCGAGGTATTCCTCAATAAAGGCGGGGTCGATGATAGAGCCGCCGATGCCCATGCAGATGGAACCGATTTGCAGATAGGATTTGCCGCGCATGGTGGCAACCGCCACAGCCGCGCGCCCGAAGCGCAGCAGCTTTTCCTGCACATCCGCGGGGATGGAGGCGTCGCCGGCCTCCTGTACGTCGTGCCCGTAAATTCCAAACGCAGGCAAGCCCTTCTGGGCGTGTGTTGCCAGCACGGAGGCCAAATAGACCGCGCCGGGGCGCTCGGTGCCGTTAAAGCCCCATACGCCCTTGATGGTGCCGGGGTCCATGTCCATGGTTTCCGCGCCGTAACACCAGCAGGGCGTCACTGTCAGGGTGATGTCCACGCCGGCCTTTTTGAATTTGCTGGCACAGGCCGCAGCCTCCGCCACACGGCCGATGGTGGTGTCTGCAATAATGACCTTGACCGGTTCGCCGTTGGAATACCGCAGGTTTTCCGTAAAGAGCCGGGCGGCGCTTTTGGCCATGCTCATGGTCTGATCCTCGAGTGAGCCGCGGATGTTCATGTAGCCCCGGCGTCCGTCGATGGTCGGGCGGATGCCGATGACCGGGTAATCGCCGATAAGTCTGCTTTTAGCCATGTTAACTCCTCCAATTCATTTATAATGGTAAAACGGACGGAATGATCCGTTGAATCCATCCATACGGCTGCGGCGCCCAAGCCGTCCGCTTGGGGTGCGGCTGCCGCGCGCCGTCTTTCCCAGAGCGGCGGGGGACTGTGGTTTCATTTTGGCGCGTATCGCGGCGTTTGTCAAGCGGAAATTCAAGGCCGCCGGTAATTGCGCTTTACAAAGGAGGCCCGGCGGTCACGCCATGTCGATGCGATCCGCCTCAGTAATAGGGCGCAGGACCCTGCAGGGGTTGCCGGCGGCGACCACACCCGCGGGAATGTCCCGGGTAACGACGCTGCCCGCGCCGATGACCGCATCGTGCCCAATGGTAACGCCTGGGGTAATGACTACCCCGCCGCCCAGCCAGACGTTATCCTCGACCGTGATGGGTTTGGCTGCCTCAATTTCATGCAGGGCGCCGTCTTCGCCGGTGTGCAGGTTGCGCTCCCGTGCCAGCAGCGGGTGAGTGGGAGTAAGGAAGAAAACGCCCGGGCCGACAAAAACATCGTTGCCGAGGCGGATCTGTGCACAATCCAGAAAAACAGCGTTGAAGTTGACAAAGCAGCGGCTGCCAATGTAGGTGTTGCAGCCGTAATCGAACTTGACCGTTGGCAGGATGCTGCTGCCCTCGCCGATGCCGCCGAGCAGTTCGGCTAAAATCAGCCGGCGCTTTTCTGCATCCTCGCCGGTGGTGCGGTTAAATTCCTCGGTACGGCTATGGGCATAGGCGCGCAGCTCGCACAGCTCGGCGTCGGCGGCATCGTACCATTTTCCTGCAATCATTTTTTCCTTTTCCGTCATCATAAAACTCCTTCGTAATAAAATTGCCCCGCGTTCAGGTGTCCTCCGCCGGGCCGGAAAGCGCCCTGCGGTAAGCGCCGGGGGTAGTTGACATATATTTTTTAAACACCGCGCTGAAATATTGCTCGGAGCAGAAGGAAAGCCGCCGGGCGACCTCGCGCACGGTGTAGCGCCCGTTAGCCAGCAGGATGCAGGCGCTGTCGATTTTTTTGCGCAGAATATATTCGTGCGGCGGCAGGCCGGTGGCCTGCTTGAATTTAGCGTGGAAGGTGGAAGGGCTGTAGCTGCATAGCCGCGCCAGCTGCTCCACCGAGATTTCCTCGGAAATATGCGCTTGGACGTACCGCATAGCCAGGGCCATGGCGCTGTGCTCGGGGGAGCCCGGCGCCCGCGGTCCGCCCAGCCCCTCCGCGCCGTCCCCGGACGGCGCCTGCCGGATTGCGCCGCAGACAATCAACAGCAGCTGCAACAGCTTTTGAAAGGTACGCAGCCGATCCAGCGGGCCTGGTTCGCCCGCCAGGCCGATCAGCTCTTCAAGCAGCCGCTCGGCCTCCTTTGGCAGGGGAAATACCCGGCGGCTGCCGTCCGTGGCCCGGCGCGCGGTCTGGGCCAGCAGCTCCGCCTCGCGTGCCAGGGGCCCGTTCAGACAGCGCCGCAGCTGCCGCAGGTCGGCCTGAAGGTAATAATAGAGGGCCTTGTCCTCAAAATTCCCGCCCGTGGAGTGGACCAAGTCCGGCGGCGTCAGAAAAAACTGCCCGCTGTGCAGGCAGTAATTGCGGCCCTCCGCCTGGTAGATTTGCTCCCCGCGCAGCATGAACACCAGCTCATACAGCCCTTCGTGCAGGTGGGGGGCCAAGGGGCTGTTTTTCGCCAGATAGCGCACCCGGCACAGGCAGAAGGGCAGCCCGGCGTCCGTTTCGGAAAAATAGCGGTAGTTTCGCCTTTCAAACGCGGTCAGCTGGTCGAAGCTGTGTGTGACCAGCCGCAGCCGCTCCGGTGTCGCCATGCGCCCCATCCTCTCTTATGGAATCCTCTTTAATCGTTTTCCGGCCTTTCTGCCGGCTCTGTTTTATCCTATCATATTGATGAGAAAATACAAGTATTCCGGCGGGATTTTTTGAGGCCGCCGGGAAATATGGATTTGGGAGTGGATGAGATGAATCAGGACGGAAAAATATTGCGTGGGCTGGCGGCTCGCTACAGCCTGGCGCTGCAGGGGGCGGGCAACGCCGAAAAGGAGCGGCTGCACCGGGCGGGAAACGACCTGCACATGGTTCGGCCGGTTGTGCTGGTTGACGAATTGCCCTGGCATGAGCTCAACCAAACCGGGGAGCTGACGCTGTGCTGCGAGGACCCCTATCTGCGTGAGGTCGAGTGCTGGCTGCGCCGTGAGCTCTTTCAGTTTAAACATTTCCGTGCGGATCGCATCCTGCGGCCCTTCGTGCCCGTCGGCAAGGTGGTGCGCGCCACCGGTATCGGCCTGACGGTGGACGAGCGCCAGCTGGCGACGGACCGGGCCAACCACATCGTTTCCCACGAATACCACGACCAGCTCGCAACCCCCGAGGACCTGGAAAAGCTGCACAAGGCTACGGTGGTCTACGACGAGGCGGAGACCGCCCGGCGCTGGCAGCTGGTGGGCGACCTGGTGGGCGATATTCTGCCGGTCAAAAAAGTGGGCATTGACCATATCAGCCTGAACCCATGGGACGACATCGCCCGGTTCCGCGGCGTTACGCCCCTGCTCATCAGCCTGGCGGAGGAGCCGGAGTTCTGCCACCAGATCATGCGCCGGGTGACGGACATCGCTATGGATATTGCGGAGCAGTACCGGCAGCTGGGGCTGTTTGAAAACATGCCCGCCAGCCTGCACTGCACGCCGGTTTTAACCGACGACCTTGCGCCCATGCGGCCCGATGAGGGGCCAGTGGGCTATGAGAGCCTGTGGGGGCGGGGGACGGCGCAGATCTTTGCCTCCGTGTCCAAGTCTATGCACGAGGAATTTGACATTGAGTATATGAAGGACACCATCGGCCGCTGCGGACTGGTCTATTACGGCTGCTGCGAACCGCTGGATAAAAAGATCGATATTGTGGAGAAAATTCCCCATCTGCGCAAAATCTCCATTACGCCCTGGGCAGATGTGGACATTGCCGCGGAAGCTATTGGCAGGCGGTATGTGCTTTCGGCAAAGCCCAACCCCGCCGCCGTGGGGGTCAGCCGCCTGGATGAAGAGGCCCTTCGCCGTGAGCTGGGGCATATTTTGTCTGCCTGCAAGCGCAACGGCTGCGCCTGCGAGCTGATTTTAAAGGACATCAGCACCTGCTGCGGGCGCCCGGAAAATATTTTTGAGTGGGCGCGCATCGCCATGGAGATGGTAAACGCCTATTAGGCGGGGGCGAAATTTTCGCTTGGCCCGGCGCGCTTTTTGCGCTATAATGATCCCTGTAAGGCGCCGGCGGTTCCTACTGCAAGGGGAGGCGGCCCGGCCCGAATTATTGGGAGCGGAGGAAAAGAGGATGTATGTAAACGGCGAGCGGGCCTTTGACCTGCTGAAAAGAATTGGTTTTACCCGTGTGGGCGGATCCGAGGAGGAGTGCCGCGCCGCGCAGATTTTACGGGCGGAATGCGAGGCCGCGGGGGTCCCGGCGGTGGTTGAGCCCTTTGAAATCGACGATGCGGAGCTGGAGGCCGCGGAATTGGAAATACTGGAGCCCTTCCGGCAGACGTACCCCGTCACGGGCTACAAATGCGCGCAGAATACGCCGGAGGGCGGGCTGGCGGCGGATTTTCTTTATGTTGAGGATGCCACGGAGGTCAACCTGGCGGACGCGCGCGGCAAAATTGTGCTGGTGGACGGCTTTATGCGCGTCCCTCTGTTCCGCAAGCTGCTCGATGCCGGGGTTGTAGGTATTGTCACCATGGAGGGGGCGCTGCGCGACCGGCTTGAAGAGACAGACCTGTCCACCCGCAAGCTGCGCGGCCCGCTGCGGGCCTTCGGCAATGCGCCCATGGTTCATCTGCGGGTGCGGGATGCCTTTGACCTGGTGTCCCGGGGCGCATGCAGGGCGCGCCTGGCGCTGAAAAATACCCCGGTCAAAAAAACGTCGCACAATGTCGTCGCCACCATTGAGGGGACGGAACGCCCGGATGAGATCCTCTCCTTCGGGGCACATTATGACTCTGTGGAGTTTTCCACCGGGGTTTACGACAACGGCGCCGGATCCGTCATCAACATGGAAATCCTGCGCTGGTTCAGGGAGCATCCGCCCCGCCGTACAGTGAAGTTCATGTGGTACGGCTCTGAGGAGCAGGGCCTGGAGGGCAGCTGGGCCTATGTAAGGGCGCACGCGGAGGAGCTGAAAAAACACCTGCTGATGATCAATGTGGATATTGGCGGCCCGGTTTTGGGCGGGGATAAGGCCACCGTTACCGCCGAGGAGAACCTGGTCCATTACCTGGACTATTTTACCAAGCTGAACGGCTATTCCGTGGCGGTGAACCAGGGGATTTATTCCAGCGACTCCATCCCCTTTGCCGACAGCGGCGTACCGGGGGTCAATTTCTACCGTGCGGGCGCGGAGGGCGCCGCCTACATCCACTGCCGCCATGACACGCTCGGCTTTCTCTCCGCCGCAATGCTGGAGAAAACCGCCGTCCATGTGCTGGATTTCGGCCGCAGCATGGCCAATGCGGCGGTGTTCCCAGTGGCGCGGAAAATTCCCGAAAATATGGCGGAGGAGGTCGGCAAGTACCTCTATAAGAAGGAGCTGGCAGAGCTGAAGGCAGAGTAGGATTAAAAAAAGAGCGGGCGGCTTTGAAGCGCCCCAAAAAAGGTTAGACAATATTTTTATGCAGAAAGTTGTTCAAGCAGCCGGAAGGCTCCGCCGTCTGTGAAGGGCAGGCGGCGCCTTTTGTTTATTAGGGCCTTGCCAGGCGTTTTTCATTGGTTATAGCGGAAAATAGGGGTATAATAAATTCCACACGGCTTTCGGGCGGGGACAAAAGGAGCGTGGGCATGGAAATTTGGGATGCATACAGAGCCGACGGGAGCTTGGCGGGCTGCGATCTGGTGAGGGGGGAGCCGATCCCGCCGGGGCTTTTTCATCTGGTGAGCGAGGTGTTGGTGCGGCATACGGACGGCGGCTACCTGCTGATGCAGCGCGATTGGCGAAAGGAAAAATATGGCGGAATGTTTGACGCCACGGCGGGCGGCAGCGCGCTCAAGGGGGAGACGCCGCTGCAGGCGGCTCTAAGGGAGCTGCGGGAAGAAACCGGGATTATTGCGGACGGCTGACGCCGCTTTACGTGTGCCGCTGCCGGCAGTCCATCTACCATGGCTACCTTTGTGTGACCGGCTGCGGCAAGTCGGAGGTAGCCCTTCAGCCCGGCGAGACCATCGGCTACCGCTGGGTATCGGAGCCCGAGTTTCTGCGCTTTGTCCACAGCGGCGCCTGTGCAGGCGTGCGCCGGGAACGGCTTGCGGGCTATGTGGCGACGCTGGAGGGCTTGCGGCCCGGCTGATCTAAAGCGGCCCCGCACCTGAATGCAATGAGGTGCGGGGCCGCTTTTCGCCGGTATTGATTTTTGGGGGGTGAAAGCCGTCTTATTGAACCGCTTGGAAAGCCAGCTCGAGATCCTCCAGGATGTCGTCGATGTGCTCGGTGCCAATGGACAGGCGGATGGTGTTCGGCTTGATGCCCTGGTCCGCCAGCTCCTCGGCGGTGCACTGGCTATGTGTGGTGGTTGCCGGGTGGATGACCAGCGATTTGACATCCGCCACATTGGCCAGCAGGGAGAACAGCTGTAGGTGGTCGATAAAGGCCTTGGCCTTCTGCAGGCCGCCCTTAATTTCAAAGGTAAAGATGGAGCCGCCGCCGTGCGGGAAGTATTTGGCGTAGAGCGCCTGTTGGGCCGGGTCCTGTGAGACGGAGGGGTGGTTTACCCGCTCCACCTGCGGGTGGCGGTTCAGGTAGTCTACGACCTTGAGCGCGTTTTCAACATGGCGCTCAACCCGCAGGGAGAGGGTCTCCAGGCCTTGCAAAAACAGGAACGCATGGAAAGGGGAAAGGGTGGCGCCTGTGTCGCGCAGCAGGGTGGCGCGGATTTTAGTGACGAAGGCCGCCGGGCCCACCGCCTTGACAAAGCTGACGCCGTGGTAGCTGGGGTCGGGGTCGACCAGAGAGGAAAAGCGCCCGCTGGCGGCCCAGTCAAACCTGCCGCTGTCGACAATTACCCCGCCGATGGCGGTACCGTGGCCGCCGATGAATTTGGTGGCGGAGTGCACCACGATGTCCGCGCCGTGCTCAATGGGACGGATGAGGTAGGGGGTGCCGAAGGTGTTGTCAATGACCAGCGGCAGGCCGTGCGCGTGGGCAATCTGCGCAATGCGCTCAATGTCCGCCACATCGGAGTTGGGGTTGCCCAGCGTCTCAATAAAGACGGCCTTGGTGTTGTCTTGAATGGCATCTTCCAGCCGCGCGAGGTTGTGGGGATCGACAAAAGTGGTAAACACGCCCTGCCTGGGCAGCGTGTGCGCCAGCAGGTTGTAGGTGCCGCCGTAGATGTTTTTGGCGGAGACGATGTGGTCCCCGTTCTGCGCCAGCGCCTGGAAGGCGTAAGTGATCGCCGCCGCGCCGGAGGCGACCGCCAGGGCCGCAACGCCGCCCTCCAGCGCCGCAATCCTGCGCTCAAACACATCCTCGGTGGGGTTGGTCAGCCGCCCGTAAATATTGCCGGCATCCTGAAGGCCGAAGCGGGCCGCCGCGTGGTCGCTGTCATGAAAAACATAGGACGAGGTTTGATAGATCGGAACCGCACGCGCGTCTGTGGCGGGGTCGGCGGCCTCCTGGCCGACGTGAAGCTGCAGGGTCTCAAAGCGGAATTTCTTTTCTCTTTCTTCTGAAATCGTGCTCATTTTTATCAACCTCCATAAAATCGTTCCGGCGTGTTGCGCTTGGGAATGAATTTTTCTCTATTTCAGCATTTTATTCGGTAAAAAGCGGGGTGGAGTAGTAGCGGTCGCCGTTGTCAGGCAGCAGGGCGACAATGGACTTGCCGGCGTTTTCCGGGCGTTTGGCCAGTTCAATCGCGGCGTGCAGCGCGGCGCCGGAGGAGATTCCGGCGAGGATGCCCTCTTGCTTTGCCAGCAGCTTGCCGGCGGCAAAGGCGTCGTCATTCGCAACGCGGATGATTTCGTCGTAAATGCGCGTGTTCAGCACCTCGGGCACAAAGCCTGCGCCGATGCCCTGAATCTTGTGCGGGCCGCCCCGGCCCTCGGAGAGCACCGGGCTGGCGTCCGGTTCGACAGCGACGACACGAAGGCCGGGCTTACGGGATTTTAAATACTCGCCGGTACCGGTGATGGTGCCGCCGGTGCCGACGCCGGCGACAAAGAAGTCGACCTCGCCGTCTGTGTCGCGCCAGATCTCAGGCCCGGTGGTGGCCCTGTGCGCCGCCGGATTGGCCGGGTTGACAAATTGGCCGGGGATAAAGCTGTTTTCAATTTGGGCCGCCAGCTCCTCCGCCTTGGCGATGGCGCCCTTCATGCCCTTGGCGCCCTCTGTCAGCACCAGCTCGGCGCCGTAGGCCTTGAGAATGTTGCGGCGCTCCACGCTCATGGTCTCCGGCATGGTGAGCACGATGCGGTAGCCCTTGGCCGCGGCGATGGCCGCCAGCCCGATGCCCGTGTTGCCGGAGGTCGGCTCAATAATGGTAGAACCCGGCTTCAGCGCCCCCCGCTGCTCCGCATCCTCAAGCATCGCCTTGGCGATGCGGTCCTTTACGCTGCCGGAAGGGTTGAAGGATTCCAGCTTCAGCAGCAGCACCGCGTTCAGGTTTAAGCTTTTTTCCAGGTTGACGGCTTCTACCAGCGGGGTGTTGCCGGTGAGGCCCAGTGTTCCTTTATAGATGTTTTTCATGGTTATATCCTCTCTTTCTGAATTTAAAAAGAAAAAACGGGAAGCGCCCCGCTTCCCGTTCCAAATTCCGTGTATGGCGCCGCCCTGTTTGCCGGGGCAGGCGCAAAACATGAATCATACCCGCTGATAGGAGCTGTCAGCGTGGGGACGGGAAAGAAAACGCGCGCAGCACATCCGGCCCATACACAGGGCGGAGGTCACCGGCCGGCACGTCCAATCCATTCGACAAGCATTTCTCTTCATCGTAAAGCCCCCTTTCAAGTTCTTAATTCCTATCTGTTTACTAGGAATATACCATACTATTCTACTTTTGTCAAGCATGGAAATGATTTTTTACGTTTTTAATCCGCCGCTTATTTGCTGCGGCTGGGAAAGCGGCAGGCGCCCTTGCGGACGGGCACGGGAAACCTACATAGGGGTACAACAAGGGGCCGCCGGCAGGCCTGCCCGCTATTCGCGGCTGTCCGGGGGAAGCTTGGCAAGCTCCGCCAGTGTGACGCCGTCGGCATATTCGTTGATGACTTTTTTCATGCCTTCCCAGAAGGGAAGAGTGGCGCAGATCTTGCTGCGCGGGCATTGGTTGGGGGTGTCCTCCAGGCAGGCGATTGGGGAGAGGTCGCCCTCTGTGGCGCGCAGGATTTCCCCGGCGGTATACGCCTGCGGTGGACGCGTCAAACGGTAGCCGCCGCTGTTGCCGCGGGAGCTTTTCACCAGCTTAGCCCGTGTCAGCAGCGGGATGATCTGCTCCAGATATTTGACGCTGATCGCCTGCCGCTCGGAAATCTCCTTGAGCCGTACCCACTCGCCCGTGTCGTGCGCCGCCAGGTCGGCCATCAGGCGCAGCGCGTAGCGCCCTTTTGTTGAAACCTTCATCTTTTCACCCTCTGCTTTCATTCCGCGCGCAATAGCGGGATAAATTCCGCATCTTTTCAGGTCCTTTGCCGGATGCGTTTGGCCTTGCCTACAGTTTAGCCCGGAAAACGCCTAAAGTCAAACCCAAAAACAAAAATGGCGGAAAGGCGCGCCCCTACAGGGTGGCGTAAACGGGTTGGCGGTTGAGCGCGCCCAGGCGAACCGGGCGCGCCCGGCTGCCGGCGTCCGCGGGGAGCTTGGCTGTGGTGACCTGGCAGTTGTCATAGGTTCTGAAAAAATATTCCCCGGACGCCGTGTTCAAAAAAGCGGTGTAGTGGGTGAAATCGAGCGGCCCGCGGCTGGTGGCTACAGGGCCCCGCGGCAGAGCCACGCCCTCCAGCAGGTGAAAACCAGTGGCTACCGCGTCCTGGCGGTTGGCGGGGGCTGCCGCAAAGCTTTTCTGGTAGGCTGTACGGACAAAACGGGCCGGGGAGGCGTAGCCGCCGGGCAATATATCCGTGCCGCCGCCGTTTCCGAACGGAGTGAGCGCTACCTTGCCCCATTGCGCGCTGGGCTTCTGGGTGGGGCTGGCGCTCATGTAGTTGCGCAGGTTGGTCAGCTGCCAGCGTAGATCCGGGCTGTTGGCGAGCACGCCGATGGGGTTGTTCCAAATATGCAGCCCCTCTTCGGTCTGCTCAATTACCGCACAGGCGCCTGAACGGTCCGCGGCAATCCAATGAAGCGGGGCGACGGTGTTGGTCACCGGGTCGGGCGCCCCGACCAGCCGGACTGCGTCCAACAGGCGGCGAAGCTCCTGCACGGAGGCGCAGCGCCCAAGCAGAAAGCGCACCACATCCAGCGCAGCCAGCATCGGCCCGCCCGGGGCCGCGGACGGCTGGGGAAAGCTGGCATAGCCGGCGAAATAGAGCGCCGCGGCCGCAAAGCCGTGCTCATTCACACCGTCTACAAGGGTGATCCTATTGCGGAACTCCTGGCCGATGCCGATGCAGCTGCAGGAGTCCTGGAAGGAGCTCTTCCCGGGGATGCTTGCCCAGGCGCTTCCCTTGGGTACCAGGTAGAGGGCGGGCTCAATGGGGTAGGAAAAATCCATATTGCGGCCGAAAAAGGTTTCCCGCTGCAAGGTTTGCAGCGTTACGGCAGTACACATGGCGGCGCCTTCTTTCTTTAATCAGGAGTCAGGCCCTTTAGGCCCGGATCCATGGGGAAGCAGGCAGGGCCTGATAAAATTCTATGAGGCCGGACAGCCCCTTCATGCCTAAACCGCCGCCAGCCAGGCCCTGGGAGGACGCCGGTCATGCGGATAAAAAACAAAAATGACGGCGGAGATCTGGAAAGCTAAGAGGCAAAAACAGAAGAAAACAGGAGATTGAAGGTTATAAATTAAATTTTTCGTTTTTTTGTCTTGACAGGGTGGGTTTGGTTATGGTACTATCTATAGGCGATAATTTATTTTGATATGTAAGTGTTTGCTTTACGGGGGATTTCCCTCAGAGGCAGGATACTGAAAATTACATTCAGGAGGTAAATTTATGTCCACTTATATGCCCAAAAGCGGCGAAGTTGACCGCAAGTGGTATGTGATTGACGCTGCGGGAAAACCGCTGGGCCGTGTTGCGGCGCAGGCGGCTGTTCTGCTGCGCGGCAAGCATAAGCCGACGTTTGCGCCCCATGTAGACTGCGGGGACCATGTCATTATCATCAATTGCGCACAGGCAGTGCTCACCGGCAAGAAGCTGGAGAAAAAATTCCATTACCATCACACGGGGTACATCGGCCATATGAAGGCTGTCCGTTATGATACCCTTATGGCGCAGAAGCCCACCATGGCGATGCAGCTGGCAGTAAAGGGCATGGTGCCCGACACCACCATCGGCCGCGCCGCACTGGGAAGACTTCGCCTGTTTGAGGGTGCCGAGCACATCCATGCTGCTCAGAAGCCCGAAAACTGGGACCGATAAGGGAGGAGGAATAGTTTATGTACGAGAAAGCGCCTTATTTCTACGGCACCGGCAGAAGAAAAAGCTCTGTCGCCCGCGTAAGGGTTTACCAGGGAAGCGGTAAGATTACCATCAACGACCGTTCCATCGACGATTATTTCGGCCTGGAGACACTGAAGCTGATCGTCCGTCAGCCGCTGAAGCTCACCGGCACAGACGAAAAGTTCGACATTGTCTGCCGTGTAAGCGGCGGCGGCGTCACCGGCCAGGCCGGCGCCATCCGCCACGGTATTGCGCGCGCGCTGCTGCAATACGATACCGAGAACCTCCGTCCCATTCTGAAGAAGGCGGGCCTGCTGACCCGTGACCCGAGAATGAAGGAACGTAAGAAATACGGCCTCAAGGCCGCCCGTCGCGCGCCTCAGTTCTCCAAGAGATAATTTTTTCAAATTGGAATCCCCCGCAAACGCTGTTTGCGGGGGATTTTTCTCATGCCCGGCATGGGGGAAGGCTTATTGTGCCGCCGCGGCTTTAGGTGTCGTGCGCCATTTATGCTTCTATCCAAGGGATGGAGGCGGTCTTTTATGCACGAAAAACTCCTGTTTGTATAATGAATGAAAATTATACAAATAGGAGTGGGTTTATACTGCAATTTACCCGCCTTGTGCCCCCGCAATTTCGGCCTTTATTTTTTCGAGCGGCAAAGGCACGTCCGCTTTCATGTTGGCCCTCGCGCCGCATAGCCGGTTCACGGTGCGGGGTGGAATATTTTACTTCGCGACGGCGCGGTTCAGCCGCTCCGACATCACCAGCATCAGCACTGCAAAGAGGAGCAGATAAAACGGGTACAGCCCGATGCCGGCGACGGATGCCAGCCAGCCGAAGAGCGGCGGCATCAGCGTGGTGCCGACATAGGCGCACGCCATCTGAATACCAATGATGGACTGAGAATTTTCCTTGCCGAAATTAAAGGGGGTGGAATGGATGATGGAGGGGTAAATCGGCGCGCAGCCAAGGCCAATGGTGATTAGCCCCGCCAGCGCCAGGCCGTCGAAGGGAACCGGCAGCCCAATGAGGACGGCCCCAACCATAGCGGTGAAGATGCCGATGCGGATCAATCGCTTATCTCCCAGCTTCTCGGCAAAAAAGCCGCAGAGAAAACGTCCGAAGGTAATGCCGAGGAAGAACAGCGATGCGAAGCTGGCGGCGGTGTCGGCATGGATGCCGCGGCCCTGCACCAAATAGCTGCTGGCCCAGAGCCCGGTTGTTTGCTCCAGGGCGCAATATGCGAAAAAAGTCACCAAAATTAGGGGGACCCCCTTGATTTTCACCGCCTGAGACAGGCTCAGCGGCACGGCGCGCACCTCCTCCTGCGCTTTTTCTGCATCCTTGCGCTTCCAAAGCGGCAGGCTGATGAAAAGGGCCGCGGTGAGAATCAGCTGTACAATGGAAACGGTGCGGTAGCCGCTGTTCCAGCCATATCCGCCGGCCAGGCTGTACCCCATAATATAGGGGCTGACGGCCGCGCCCACGCCCCAAAAACAGTGCAGCCAGCTCATGTGGCGGGAGGCATAGTGCAGGGCTACATAATTGTTCAGCGCGGCATCCACGGCGCCTGCCCCGAGGCCGTACGGCACGGCCCACAGGCACAGGAGCCAAAAGGAGTGGGAAACGGAAAAGCCGAACAACGCGGCGGCGGTCATCAGCACACTGACGGCGGTGACGGGCCCGGCGCCCAGCCGCCGGGTCAGCCGGTCGGAGAGCAGGCTGGAGACAATGGTGCCGCAGGCAATAATCATGGTCACAATGCCGGCAAACGAAACCGGCACCCCCAGCTCGGCGTGCATGACCGGCCAAGCGGAGCCGATGAGCGAGTCCGGCAGGCCAAGGCTAATAAAGGCCAGGTAAATCATAACCAACAGAAGCGAGTACATATGCGCATCCATCCTAAACCATTAAATTTATTTGGCTGTAAAACAGCCCCTTTTATTATAATGATTCCGAAAAAAAGGTCAATTGTTTTATGTTCTTTGCCCGAGGGGCCCGGAAGCGCCCAGGCGGGCCGGCGAAACAGCTTATTTGTGCGGCTTTCTCACCGTGTTTGTTTTGTGTAAATTAGAAGCTTGACAAAAGTCCTGTAATAGACTAATATTAAAATCGTCTATTTTTGGACTATTTCAACCGGCTTTGGAGGAAAGAACGCATGAAAGCAGAGAGGATGGAACAGCTTCAGCGCTATTATTTACTCTGGCGCGAGAGCAATGCCGTGTATGAGGAGTGGGCAAAGGAACAGGGCCTGTCCCTGAATGGCCTTTTAATCCTGTATTCTCTTTATGAGGGGCAGGAGGGCTGCACACAGAAGCAGATCTGCCGGCAGTGGCTGATTCCCAAGCAAACGGTGAGCGCGGCGCTGAAGGATTTTGAGGCCGGGGGCTACATTGAGCTGGCGCCCGCCGCGGCGGATAAGCGCAGTAAGCAGATTTACCTTACCCCGAACGGCAAACGGTATGCCGGCGAGATCATGTCGAGGCTGCACGGGCTGGAGCTGTATGTGATGGATCAGATGGGCCCGGAAAAGATTAAAAGCATGAATGACGGCCTCGCTTTATTTATCGAACTGTTCCGCAAAGGAGGGGCTGAGGAAGATGTCTGAGCGCCGGATGTTTTTTCGTGATGTTGCCCCGTCCGTCATGGCCTTTGCCCTTTCGGGGGTTTACACTATTGTAGACGGCTTTTTTGTAGGGAACAGCCTGGGGGACAGCGGCCTGGCTGCAATTAACCTAGGGTTTCCAATTGCCGCTTTTATTCAGGCTGCCGGGACAGGGGCCGGGTTATCCGGCGCCATCCGGTTCACAATCCTCCGCGGGCAGAAAAGGGAGAATGAGGCGCGGGCGTGCTTTTCCAGCACCGTGCTGCTGCTTGCGCTCATCAGCATACTGCTCACAGGGGGGATTTTTGCCGCGCTTTCCCCGCTGCTGCGGCTGCTTGGGGCGGAGGGGGAGCTCCTCCGGCTGACGGCCGATTATATCTGGGTGATTGCGCTGGGCGCCGTGTTTCAGGCCTTTGCGACCGGGTTGGTGCCGTTTATCCGCAATTTGGGCGGCGCCGGCTTTGCCATGTGGGCGATGATTGCCGGGTTTGTGACTAATATCGGGCTGGATTATCTGTTTGTGTGGGTATATGGGCTGGGCATGGCCGGCGCGGCCTGGGCGACCATCGCCGGGCAGGCGGCGACCATGCTTCTGACGGTTTTCTATCTTGTAAAAAAGAAAATCGGGTTCGCCGTCCCACGCGGGCGGCAGCTGGCCGGCTTTTTCGGGGCGATCCTAAAGGTCGCCGCGGCGCCGTTTGGGCTTACGTTTTCGCCGCAGATTACAACAATTTTAATGAACCGCTTCTTGCTGCGCTACGGCGGGGAACAGTCCGTCGCGGTATATGGCTGCATCGCATATATTACCGCTATTACCTATCTTCTTTTACAGGGAGTGGGCGACGGAAGCCAGCCGCTGATCAGCCGCTTTTACAGCGAGGGAAACCTGCCGGTTATGAGGCAGATGCGCAAACTGGCCTACTTGACGGGCGGGGCCATTGCCGCCGCCTGCATGGCGGGCTTTTTCCTGCTGCGGAGGGATGTCGGCATACTTTTCGGCGCGTCCGTGCAGACCTGTGAAAGCGTCGCTCTCTACCTGCCGCTCTATTTGTTGGCGCTTATATTTCTGTTTTATGTCCGAATTACGACAGCTTTTTTGTACGCGACTGAAAAAAGTGTGTTATCCTATATTCTGGTATATGCCGAACCCGCGGCCATTCTCGTCCTGCTGCTTACGCTGCCGCGGCTGCCCGCGCTGGGGCTGCTCGGCGTCTGGCTTGCCGTGCCGCTGGCACAGATGCTCACAGGGGGAGTATCCGTCTTTATCAGGCTTCGGGTAGACCGTCAGATTATGCGGGAGGCTGCCGCGGGCCCGGGCTGCGGGTAAACGCTTTCGGGCGTCCGCCGGGGGTATGCCTCGCGCCGGGACCCCCGCTCTGAGCGGGGCATTGGACGACTACATGGAGGTGTAAAAAATGAAGGTATTATTAGTGAACGGCAGCCCCCACGAACAGGGCTGCACCAACCGTGCGCTGGAGGAGCTGCAGGCGCAGTTTGCCCGGGAGGATGCTGAGGCGGAGATCTTCTGGCTGGGTAAGAGCATGCAGCCGTGCATCGCCTGTAACCGGTGCGCCGGGCTGGGCCGTTGTGTTTTTGACGACCGGGTGAATGTGTTTGCCCGGCTTGCGGAGACGGCGGACGGCTTTGTCTTTGGCACGCCGGTCTATTATTCAGGTGCAAGCGGCGCGCTGGTGTCCTTTATGAACCGGCTTTTTTATGCGCATGGGAGAAAGCTGATGTATAAGCCGGCGGCAACGGTGGTTTCATGCCGGCGCGGCGGCGCTACCATGGCCTTTGCGGAGCTGAACCAGCACTACCTTATGCTGAATATGCTGGTGGTCGGTTCACAGTATTGGAACCAGGTGCATGGCGCTGTCCCCGAGGATGTGGAGCAGGACCTGGAGGGGCTGCAAACGATGCGGACCCTGGCGCGCAATATGGCCTGGACGCTGCGCTGCCTGGAGGCCGGACGCCGGGCCGGGGTCGAAACTCCGCGGCCGGAGCCGGTCACGCCGACGAATTTTATCCGCTGACAAGGCAGAGAGATGAAAGAATTTTCAGAACAGAAGGAGTTGCTAAGATGCTGGAGTACAAATTTGACACACAGCTGCTGCTGGAGGGGGAAAGCCTCTCGGAGGATGCGGTGCATGATTATATTACCGCCAATATTCCGGGCGATTGCCTGCTTGCCGTGGGCGATGAAAACCTGCTCAAGCTGCACTTTCACACCAATGTCCCTTGGAAGGTGCTGGAGTATTGCGCCTCACTGGGGGAAATTTACGATGTAGTCGTGGAAAACATGCAGCGGCAGGAGGAGGGCCTGAAAGGGTAGGAAGCACTTTGAGAACAGAATGCCGGGAGACTGGCTGCTTTTTTCAGAAGCCCCTGTGTCAATGAAGAACGGCACAGGGGCTTCTGAAGCTTTTTATTTACCGAGTATCATCAAGGGCCTGCACATGAAAGCGGCAATAAAGATCCCCCAACGGAAAAAGCTTCCGTTGGGGGATTGAGAAGGTTAGAACTTGTAAACGAGACGATGCCTCTGCCGGTGTACAGGCCTGCCGGCGGGCGCTGGGGTTATGCCGGCTTCTTTTTCCCGAGGAAGAAGATGGCGCCGCAGGAACCGCTGAAGACCAGTATTACAAGCAGGCCCCAGAGGAGCGGGCTACCGCTGCCGGTTTCAGGATTGGAGGGGTTCTCCGGGGCGCCGCTTGCCTCGCCGCCGGCTACTGTATAGCTTACGGTAGGCACAGGGAAGACCTCCCGGCCCTTTTCACCGTCTGTGCTGGTGTAATCCAGAACAGCGCTTTCGTTGGTAGGAACTGTATACGTGCCAGGCTCAGTCTCTTTTTCAGACAGCTTCAGGGTGTAAGTGAGTGAAATAGGCACGCCGGAAACAACCGGGGCGTCTATGGCCCAGGCAAGGACTTCCTGTCCGCTTTCGTCCTTAGTGCAGGTCACGGTATAGCGGTCCCCGCCGTTTGTAAATACCACGGTACCGGCGGCTTCATCTACCGTGCCAGTCAAAGCCGTATCCCCCACGGACATACGCAGGGAAGAAAGGCTGTCCAGGTCAAAGCTGCTGCCAATCACATCGGTGACCATACCGTTTTGAATGGTGTAGAGTATACGGCTCTTGACCTGGTCGAACATGCCCGCGGTGTCTGCCGGAACCATGCCGGAGACGCCGCCGATAGTGCAGAGACTGCTGATAAAGCCCGGCGCCCACGGGTATTCGTCCGCATAGCGGGGGTCTGCATAGGCATAGCATTGGTAGCCTGCATCTACGGCGTTCTGCCAGGCTTTTCCGGCCATGTAAATTGCGGCATCGCAGCAGGTATAGGGACTGCCTAAGGTAATATAGGGGGCGCCTTCCTGGTATTCGCCGTAGGGCTGCTGATAGTTCTCAATAACCTTTTCCAGTGCGGCGGCATTGTCAGCCATCCATTGGCCGGCGTTGGCGTATGGAGCGGCGTCCTTGCCAATGGGGTAAAATCCGCACACAGAGGGAGAAGACCAAATCCTGGAAATATTATCCGGGCTTACCTCGTTGAAAACGGTGGTGGGGGTGTCGCCCCACATATAGGTGACGCCGTCCGTAACCAGCACCAGGTGCTTGCTGCTGTTGTCAACGGAGGTGTCGGCGGCCAACATAGCGGCGCCCGCCCTTATGCCGGCATCGATGTTGGTGCCGCTCTTCAGCTCGTTTTTAAAGATGGCTTCAACCTGGGCATAGCTATCGGGGTTCAAGCTGGTCAGCGGCAGGACGAAGCCCTCGTTGTCAGCGGTTTTGTTAAATTCGACTACGCCGACCTTGATGCGGTTTTCGCCGGCCCGCGTCATTAGCTCGTCCAGCATAGCGAGCGCGGCATCCTTGACCTCTACGCTGGTGGACTTGTCCAGTACAAAGACGACGTCGGAGCTGGTCTTCTCCGAGCCGGCGCCAATAGCCAGGGTAACATCTGTACGGCCGTCTTTCAGCTCCGCCGCCGTTTTATCAATAGCGGCATGACGGTTGGTTTCTGCTGCCAGTACAGCTGTGTTCAACGACAGCGCCATGACAGCGGACAGCAGCAACGCTGCCAGTTTGTTCAGCGTTTTCTTTCGTTTCATACTTTTCACCTTCCACAATTGATGCTTCTAATATGAGTAGAAATTCCGACATGGTAATGCGGTTTAAAAGTATACTTTTAGTCACATCAATTTATGGAAGGGAAAAATAAAAAAAGCCCCCTAAAAAGGGGACTTTTAGCCATAAAACTATTCATAACTATAAGTATACTTAAAAACAATACCTGTTAATTTCCATTATATTCCAGTTTTTTATATTTTTCAAGTGCTTTTTAAATTATTTTTTCGCTTAAATCTTAATACGAGATGTGTAAATAATTCACTAAATTTTAAAATAAATTTACAGCAGGCAATTTTACCAAGGCGCGTAATCTTTTTTGACGGATCGAGCAGGACAGCGAGAGACAAAATAAAAACAGTTCCGGGCCGCAGCTTGCTGTACGGCGGTTTTGGTTCCCCTTTAGGAAAACGGCTATGCCGCTGCCGGAAAGACGGGAACGCCTTGAATGGGCCTTTATTGACAGATTTCCGGGATTGTTATATGATAAATCCAGATCAAATAAAAGGAGTGCTGTACCATGCATATGAACACCAAAAAGCTGACCGGGATTGCCGCATGCGTAGCCCTGATGGCTGTCTGCTCGTGGATCTCCATTCCCTTTGCCATTCCCTTTACGATGCAGACCTTTGCGGTTTTCGTGACCATCGGCCTGCTGGGCGGCCGTTCGGCGACTGTCGCCATCGGTATTTATATCCTCATGGGCGCAGTTGGCCTGCCTGTGTTTGCCGGCTTCAGCGGCGGCGTGGGAATCCTGTTCGGAAATACCGGCGGCTATATTATCGGCTTTTTATTCTCTGCGCTGACCATGTGGCTGACGGAACCCATCTGGAAGAAAAACACGGGGCGCTTTATGCTGTTTGAGGGCCTGGGGATGCTGGTGTGCTACTTTTTTGGTACGCTGTGGTTCATGTTCCTCTATACGTCCAACGTGGGCTTTGGCGGCTTTATCAGCGTGATGAGCATGTGCGTGGTGCCTTTTATTATTCCGGATGCCGCCAAGCTGGTGCTGGCCGCGGTTATCAGCCGGCGCGTGGCAAAGCTGCTGAAGCTGGACCGTGAGCATGCGCTGTAACCGGCATGCGCGCGATGCGGTATGAGATCAGGCCGCACCACGGCCTATGCAGCCTTTTCTTTGAGGGAAAGGGCTACAGCGGCGGCTTTGTGAGGCATATGGCGGATGTTTTGGCACAGCTGAGGCAAAACCCGGTTATCCGGTTGGCGGAAGGCGCGGACGAGCTGTGCGGCTGCTGCCCGAACAACCGGGAGGGCGTGTGTACGGATAAGGAAAAGGCGTCTAATTACGACCGGCGGGTATTGGCGCTTTGCAGGCTTCATGCCGGGGAGGAGCTTCCCTGGCTGGATTTCAGCGCAAGGGTGCGGACAGAGATTGTGTTCGCAGGGCGGCGGCACGCCGTGTGCGGCGACTGCCAATGGAGCGGCCTGTGCGACGCGGTGGCGGCAAGGCGCGGGCTGCTGCCGAAGAGCCCTGGTAATCAAAAATAAGCTTAAAACTCCCAGGCTGTTCCAGACAGCCCGGGAGTTTGTTTGTTATGCCTAAACCGGCGCCTGTGCTTGTTTAATCAAGGACCGGATGGCTGCCGCCCTTTTCTAATATATATAGGTGGATACCGGGCCTTCTCAGGCTGCTGGGCGCGGCGCTCCCGGAGCGGGCTTTTCTCCGTTAAAATGAACGGGCCCGGGCCGGGCAGGGGTAAAAAATACCGGGCGGGCAAGCCCGCGCCGGTACATAGCGATATGGTTTTATTTTAATTCCGCCCTGCGCATAAGCAGGTAGGAAAAGCCGGAGAAAACGGCGGTGGCAGCCAGAAAGGTCAGCATGGGCGCCCAGAGCTGCAGGGTGCGGTTGGGCCCGAAGCCCAGCAGCCTGGCAAAGAAATGGAAAAGGCCGCTGGTAACCTCTGCCGGAAGGACGTTGACGGCAAGGATTGGCAGCAGGACAAAGAGCAGAATGCCCAGCGTGATGAGCAGAAGAATAAAAAGCGTTTTGCCAATACGGTTTTTCAGCACCGCCGCCGCAAAAGAAATGCCGCAAAAGAACAGATAGGCGAGCAGCATCCACAGCCAATGGGCCAGTATGTTTTGCCCGCCGCCGTAAAGCGTGGTAAAGAGGGAAACGTAGCTGCCGCTCAGGCCCAGCAGTGTGGACATGAGTGTGTCAAACACGCTCATGAAGAAAGAGACGAGGGCGAACGTGCAGAGTGTACTGGCGTAAATGCGCCGGCGTGTAAAGCCGTTTTGCAGAAAGTATTTGAAATCCTCGCTGAAGCTCAGGCTGCCGAAGAAGCACAGGTAGACAAAGCAGCTAAGCTCCGCACCGTTTGTGGATATGTCTCCGCCGCCGGCAATACCGGCGAGGATGACGCCGAACAGCATAAGGCTGTAGAGGATGCCGTAGAAGATGCACAGCGGCTTTACGGCGGAACGGCATTGGTAGCGTATCATGGCGTTAAGCTTCATGGGAAGAGACCTCCTTTTCGGTAAGCTTTACAAAGAGCTTTTGCAGGTTCATGGCGGAGACGTGCAGGCCGGCGTGGAGCTTTTCCTCCCGGACCCCGCCCATGAGGTAGGCAATTTTCATGCCGCCCAGCAGGTCGCAGCCAAACACCTGCTCCCCGGCGCAGTAGGTGTCCACGTCCGCCTGGCTGCCGGCGATGCTGTAGCCCGTGGCCATCAGGCGCTCTACGGAATCCTGCAATAAAATGCGCCCCCGGTCGATGATGACGACCTCTTCAATGAGGTTGGCGACCTCCTCAATGAGGTGGGTGGCAATGATGATGGTGCGCGGCTTTTCCTGGTAGCTTTCCAGCAGCAGCCTGTAAAAGAGCTCGCGGTGGTTGGCATCGAGGCCCAGCACGGGCTCGTCGAAAATGACGTAGGGGACGTCGAGGCAAAGGGCGGTAATCAGCTTGAAAATAGACTTGTAGCCTGTAGAAAGGGCACGGACCTTTTTGTTGACGTTCAGCTCATAGGCCTCGGCCAATTTATGGGCCTTTTCCAGGTCAAAACAGCCGTAAAAGCTGCCGGTCCATTTAAAAATATCCTTCACCCGCATACCCGCCGGGTAAAGGTCGGCCTCGCTCATGCAGTAGAGCTTTTCCTGTACCCGATCGTTTTCACACACCGGTTCGCCATCGATGGTGACACAGCCGTCCGTGGCAAATATCCGGTTGGCAATAATATTGATAAGCGTGGATTTTCCCGCGCCGTTGCGCCCCAGCAGGCCATAGATTCTACCAGCCTCAAAGCGGAAGGAAATGCCCTCCAGCGCAAGGGTGTCGCGGTAACGCTTGGTGACGTTACTGATCTGAATCGCGTCCATCTTCATACCCTCTTTCAATCAATTGAATAATTTGCTCCTTTGTCATTTGCAGTTTATTTGCCTCGCTGATAAGCGCGGCAATGTACTGGTCGTAAAACTGGTTTTTGCGCTTGGCGCGGATTTTCTCCACCGCGCCTGTTTTTACAAACATACCCAGGCCCCTTTTCTTATAAATAATGTCCTCGTCAACAAGCATGTTCATCCCCTTGAGTACGGTGTGGGGGTTAATGTTGAATAAAACGGAGATTTCATTGGTGGAGGGGATTTGCTGCTCCTCCTGAAACACGCCGGTAAAAATGGAATCTTCCAGCTGCCCGGCGATTTGCATGAAGATTGGTTTTTCACTGCTTGGGTTAATCTTCATTAGCGGAGGCCTCCTTTCTTAATTAGTTAGTTACATAAGTAGCGAACTAGCATGGCTATAGTTTAACAGAAACCGGCGGCGCTGTCAATCCCCATTTTCTATTTTTAAAGCGCAAGGGCCCACGCGGGTGCAAGGGCCCATGCAGGCGCAAGGGGCGCCGTGACAATTCCCCGCTGCTGTGCTAAAATAAAAGCGCACAGGAACGCCGGGTGAATAGCGGCGGCGCCCGGAGCGGCAATGCGTTTGCGCCAGCGGGCCCGCATTAGGCCCGGGCACAAGAAAAGGCTGCAAGCTTCTAAGGAAAGGTGAGGAGAAAAGAATGGCGTTCGATTATAAAAAGGAATATAAGGGGCTTTACCTGCCGCCCAAAAAGCCCGCGCTGGTAGAGGTCCCGGCAATGCGTTTTGCGGCGGTGCAGGGCAAGGGCGACCCCAATGTGGAGGGCGGCGCCTATCAAGAAGCCCTGGGCTTGCTGTATGGCGTGGCGTTTACCGTTAAGATGAGCAAGCTGGGCAACCGTGCCATTGAGGGCTACTTCGACTATGTGGTACCGCCGCTGGAAGGGCTTTGGCGTCAGCCGGGCGTTAGCGGCATTGATTATACGCGCAAGGAAAATTTTGAATGGGTGTCCATGATCCGCCTGCCGGACTTTGTCACACCGGAGGTGTTTGACTGGGCCGTACACGAGGCGGCGGAGAAAAAGAAAAAGGATTTTTCTGCTGTAAAATACTTTACCTATGAGGAGGGCCTCTGTGTGCAGTGTATGCACCTGGGCCCCTATGACAACGAGCCCGCCACCATTGCCGCGCTGGGCCGGTTTGCCGTGGAAAACGGCTGCGCGCTTGACCTGGACGGCTGCCGCCGCCACCATGAAATCTATCTCAGCGACCCCAGGCGCTGCGCTCCGGAACGGTTGAAAACGGTGATCCGCCAACCGGTTAAAAGGGCCTGACCGTTCAACCCGCCCAGCATAGCCGTCAGCCCCTGGCACAGTGCTGTTACCATTTGAATTGTAAAAAATAGGCCCTCCGGTATAAACCGGAGGGCCTATTTTGGCCTTCAAAGAAAGAGTGCTTTATGGATAAAAAGGTTTTTTACGGAACCGGGCAGCACCCATAAAGGAAATATATGGAAGAAAAATGATACTCTTTCCGCAAAAAATATTGGAAGCTTCTGGAAAAGCTTTATAATATAAATGCATAAATATTAATGTTCGACAAATCCTGAACAATGTTAAGATTTAGGTGTTATCCCTGGTATTTACAGGAATTTGCGCGGTGTGCCGGCAATAGAAATAGTATATTTTTACAGCGGTTTTCAGAAGTAAACAGAGTTGTAATGATTGTAACAAGTTTGTAACCGTTGATTTTCTTGCATTTTGCACAGAAGACAAGAGGGGAACTCCTTTAAAAAAAGGGGGTAAATTGGAATTTTCAGGTTTTATTATTCTTAAAAAGAAATAATAAAATGTCGCATTTATAAAAAGTGCACAAATAAGGCCTGAAAGGCAATTTGACGCTTGGAGAAAAAGTGAATATAATAACCATCGTCAGCAAAACCCAATCCATTGCGCACCGGTTATGCAGAACGGGAAGGCCGAAGGTGAGGCCCCTGTTTTTTGCTTGGTGCGTCAATTAAGAAAAAGGTGAAGCGATTTATGAAGAACACAAACGAATTTTCATTGTGCAACGCAATGAAAAACAATATGAGCAGGAGCTGGCAGAAAACGCTGGCGGTTTTAGTGGCTATGGTGGTGTTTACCATCAGCCCGGTCATTACCGTTATGGCTGCTGCCCGGCAGGTAAACATCACGGTGGACGGCGAGACGAGCTCCAGCATGATCACAATGGCCTGCGAAAGCGAGGACGATGCCCGCGCCATTCTGGCACAGAACGGCTATGAGGTTTCGGACGGGGACCTGGTCTCCTTTGGCGAGGACGGGGCCGCTGTTTCCATCCAGGTGCGCAGCGCCCTCTCCACCACGGTTTCAGCCGACGGCAAAGAGGTGCGGGTCACGGCGCATTACGGCGACACGGTCGCCGGGGCGCTGAGCGATGCGGGCGTTTCCCTGACGAGGTTTGACACGGTTACGCCCGGAAAGACCAATATCCTTACCGGAAACGAGACCATTGCCGTCAAACGCTACCATGATGTCACGGTGCTGTTCGACGGCACGCAAAAAACCGTGGTGGCGCCGGACGGAACCGTGGCCGATGCCTTGAAAGCCGCCGGGGTTACGCTGGGCGAAGAGGATATCGCAACCCCCGCGCCGGATGCCGTGCTGGTCAACGGCATGCAGGTAACGGTGCAGCGCGTTTCCTACCAGGAGGTTACCACCACCGAGGCAGTGGCATATGAGACCGTAAAAAAAGAGGATCCCAACCTGACTAAGGGCGTCACAAAGGTGGAGACCGAGGGCCGGGAGGGCGTGCGTACCATCGTTACCCGTGAAAAATGGGTGGACGGCGTGTGCGTGGACACAGAGGAGCTCAGCAATGAGGTGACACAGGAACCAGCCGCCGAGGTTGTGCGCGTGGGGACAAAGCCGCGTGTGGCGGGCCAGGCGGTGGTCGGCGGCAACGGTACGCTGATCGACCAGAACGGCAACCCGGTCTCCTATAGCAAGGTCATTACCGGAAAATGCTCCGCCTATACGGGCGGCGGCTATTGCTCAACAGGCGTCCCGGCTGCTTTCGGCCGCGTCGCCGTCAACCCCAACGTCATCCCCTATGGCACGAAGCTCTATATCTGTTCCCCGGACGGGCGCATCGTCTACGGCTACGCCGTAGCTGCCGACACCGGCGGGGCCTGTATGCGGGGCACGATTGTATGCGACCTGTATTATGATACCCTGAGCGAATGCGCGCAAATCGGCGTTCGCAATATGAATATTTATATTCTGGGGTAAGCGCGCATCGAAGCGGCGCAATAAAGCGGGCGCGGCAGGTTCAACCGTTCCGGTAGGCGGGTAAGCTGACATTCCCGATGCTGTAGGGCTTATGAAAGAAAATATTTTCCCTGTGCGGAACGGGCGGGGAAACCTGAAAAGGGCGCTGAAGCGAACAGGCTTCGGCGCCCTTTTTGCGGCCCCGTCGCCCGCCGCTGCCGGCTAAGTGTTCACCGTCAAGCGCGCCTGCGAGAGGCCCGTTTGTTAAAAAGGAGGAAAATTATTGAAAATAGGGCTTGCCAAAGCAGAACATATGTGTTATTATAAATGCGCAAAGAACAAATGAACGATATTTTCAGAACAAGAGAACGGGTTGTTTGAATCTTTGTTTGAACAGGCGCTCCGGCATCCGGCGGTATACGGCAAGGGTAAAAGGACAAACCGGGGACGGAACGCCGGCACAGACACAGCCGGAACGAAACGGACAGCGGCCGGCTGTTTTTGGCGGATTAATCGATTGGGGGAAATTTTATGAATATCCTGTTGTGTGTGGCAATTTTAGCAGGCGTTGCGGCGCTGGCGGTATACTACCGCCCCAGAAAGGTGGAGGGCAGGGCCCTGTGCGCTTTGCCGGCATTCCAGGCCGCCGTTATTCTGCTGGGCGGCGGCGGATCGCCGGCCTACCTGCTGCTTCAGGCAGCGCTGGCCGCAGTTGTGCTGGGCTGTGGGCTTGTCGTGCTGCACAGGGAGCGTGTGCGCGCGGCGTTTCAGGCCCGCCGCCGGGCGGAGGCTACAGGGCGGCACACCGCAAAGGCGCCTGCACGCCTGAAAGAGGGCTGCCCCCGTAAGTTCTGTGCTTAAAAACCGGCGTTTGCTTGACAGCCACAGGCCGCTTGACGTATACTACACTCATATTCCCGGGCACAATAGCATTGCAAGCGGGCGGACCGTGCGCAGTGAAATTTAGCAGAGATATGGTGGCGTTAAAATGGATTATGTATTTGCGGGCTTATGGCTGGTGGTTGGCCTTCTGCTGATCTTCCGCTTCGGGCGGGAGAACAAGGTTTTTTACCTGTTGGGCGCGTTTTTTCTGATTCTGGCCGGTTGGTGGATAGCGGACATCCTGCTCCCGGTCGACCTGTTCGCCGGGGTTTGGCCCTGGGTGCTGCGCGCGCTGGCGCTGTGCGCATTGGCGGCGGCCTGTGTGGCCTATTACCGGGAGATGAAGCGAAACAAGGCGAAAGGCCGGCAGCAGGAGCTGCCGGAGGACAGCCTGGAGGATTGGGGCGCGGGTTCCCTTCCTCCTGCGCGCGGGGACGCGGAACCGCCTGCCGCCGGAGATGAAAAGGACGGCCGCGAAGAATGATGGAATCGGCCGCCGTTGTGGCGGAAAAGGTAATCGTTCTTTTTATCATGATCGCCGTGGGGTACGGCTGTGCCAGGGCGGGCGCGCTGAAGGAAGAGGGGACGCTGCAGCTTACCAATATCCTGTTTTATGTGGTAACGCCGTGCCTGATTGTAAATTCGCTGCAAAATACGATGGGGATTGTGGACCTGGGCCAGCTGCTTTTGGCAGGCGGCCTTTCTTTTGTCTCCATGGGCCTGGCGATTGTGCTGTGCCCGCTTTTATTTCGCCGGGCGGAGGAAAAGAAAAAGCGCATGATGCGTTTTTGCACCATCTATTCCAACTGCGGGTTTATGGGGCTTCCGCTGGCGCAGGCGATTTTGGGCGACACCGGCGCAGCGTATGCATCGGTGTTTGTGGTGGCATATAATATCTTGGTCTGGACCCACGGCGTGGGAATGCTGGGGGCACGAAGCATGAACCTGAAAAAGGCGCTGCTGAACCCCGGGCTGATAGGGCTGGCGGCGGGGCTGCCGCTGTTCATGCTGGGCGTCCGCCTCCCCGTGGTGCTGGAGATGCCGGTGAGCGCGCTGGCCGCGGTCAATACGCCCCTGGCTATGCTGGTCATCGGCGGCTACATTGCCAAGGTGCGTTGGCGGGATCTAATTGCCGACCTGGACGTCTATAAGGTTTGCTTTTGGCGCCTGCTGGCGGTTCCGGCCTTGCTGTTTCTGCTGCTTTGGCTCATCCGGCCCGAGAGCATGGCGGCAACCACGGTGCTGGTTCTGGCGGCGGCCCCCTGCGGCGCCAACGCTGTTTTGTTCGCGGCGATGTTCCAGGGGGACACGGAGACGGCCGGGAAGTCGGTGGCAATGAGCACGTTGCTCTCTGTGCTGACAATGCCGGCGTTTGCGGTGCTGGGGCAGTGGCTGTAGGGGCCGCCGGGCCCGGCTTGGCACGGCGTCGAAGAGACCGGCGGGAAACGCCGGCCTTTTTTTATGCCGGGGCGGCGTGCGGATGATTTTTCGGGACCAAACCGGCGCCGGCGCATAGAATGGAATGCGGGGCAATATTGCCGGAACCGCTTTATTATAGATAGCCCGCACCGCGGCTCTTTGGAGAAAGGGCGGCGGCGCGGGCGTTTTTGCAATTGAAAACGCGGGGGGAAGCTGTTATAATAAAACCATTGCCCGTGGCCCTCGCTGCGGGTGGGGGCAAGCCGCGGGAGCGGATAAAGCAAGGGGGATAAAACCATGAAAATAGCGCCTTCGATGCTGGCGTCGGATTTTGCAAATTTTGGGCCGGAAACCCGGCGGATGGAACAGGGAGGGGCCGATTATATCCACCTGGATATTATGGACGGCCTGTTTGTGCCGAACCTTTCCTTCGGCCTTCCGGTGGTCAAGGCGGCGCGGCCTTATGCGGAAACGCCGTTTGATGTGCATTTGATGATTCAGGAGCCGGCGAAATATGTGCAGCGCTTTGCCGAGGCGGGCGCTGATTGGATTTCCTTTCACCTGGAGGCTACTGGGGACCCTGCCCATACGGCGGAGCTGATTCGGGCCTGCGGCGTGCATCCGGCCTTGGCTGTCAAACCCGCGACGCCGGTGGAGCGCGTGTACCCCTATCTCGATTTAGTCGATATGGTGCTGATTATGACGGTGGAGCCCGGCTTTGGCGGCCAGAGCTTTATGGCGGACATGATGGACAAGGTCCGCCTGCTGCGCGGCAGGCTGCTGGCGGAGAATAAATCCGTGCTGATTGAAATTGACGGCGGCGTCAATGAGGAAACCATTGCCCAGGCCGCAGCAGCAGGCGTAGATATCTGCGTGGCGGGAACGGGCGTATTCAAGGCCGCGGATGCCGGCGAGGCAATCCGGGCGCTCAAGACGGTTGCCGCCCAATATGAGGGACGGGCTCCTCGGAGGAAGGAAGGCTGAGTTTATGCGGGGCTTGTACTTGCTGGGCCACTGCATGGACGGCATCGCCGTGGATCCCGGAAAAAAAAGGGCCCGGGGGGAAATCCGGCCCTTTTCCGCGCCCGAGACGGTAACCCTGCCGCTTCCGGGCATTGAGGACCCGGCTCAATGTATGGCATCGCCGGGCGACAGCGTCAGGCGGGGGCAGGAGCTGGCGCGCCTGCCTGGCGGCAATATCGTCCGCGCGTCCCTGGCAGGGGTCGTGCGGGAATTGCGCCGGCTGCCGGGTGAGCGGGCGCCGCTGTGCGTGGTGATAGAGCCCGCGGCGTCCGGCTGCTCCGGCCATACGCGCGCTGAGCCGGGGAAAAAGCTGCGCTGGGATGAGGGCCGCGCGTGGGAGCTGGTCGCTGCCGCGGGGATTGTGGATGAGCTCGACGGGCGGCTGTTGACGGAGAAGCTGGAAGAGAAGGCCGATGTGCTGGTGGTGTGCTGCGTGGGCGACAGCGTCCGGGAAGGGGCTGGGGATGCGGTTGCCGCAGGCATGGCGCAGGATGTGGCGGCCGGTATTCGCCTGGCGCAGGAGCTGGCGCGGATTCCCCGCTGCATGATGTTTACCGGGGACCGCGCACTGAAAAAAGCGTATGCGGAGACGGAGCTCGAACTGGAATGGACCTTCGCCCGCGGGCGTTACCCGGCGTGCATGCTGCTTCGCCGGCAGCTTGAGCGGGAGGAAAGGGCCTGTGTGCTGCTGGGGGTACAGGCGGTGGCCGCGCTGGGCCGCGTCCGGCGTGGGATGTTCCAGCTGACGGCGGTGGTGGAGGTTTCCGGTGATGCCGTTGAGCGCCCCTCCTTTTTGGAAGTGCCCGTGGGCTCGGACGTGCTGTCCATTCTGCGGGCCTGCGGCTGGAGCGGCTCGGGTAGCATTTACCTGGGGGATTGCGTCAGGGGGCGCCTGTGGGACCGCGCCGAGCCCGTCACGCAGACGACCCGCTGTATCTCGGTTTTTCGCAGGCTGTCCAAGCCCGGGTACCCCATCTGCATCGGCTGCGGGCGTTGTGAAAGGGCTTGCCCGGTGGGGGTGCGCCCCTGGGTGGTCTGCCAGCCCTCGCAGGACACACGCAAGGCGCTGGCACGTTTGTGCAGGGCGGATCGCTGTGTTGGCTGCGGCGCTTGCTCGGCTGCCTGTCCGGCTGCGCTGGACCCCTCCGCGGCGGTGCAGGAAGCGGCTGCCGCCGTTGGCGCGGAAAAGCCGGATCGGAAGGAGGCTGAGGCGGAATGAGCACAGTAGGGCCGAGAATCCCCTACCTGAGAAAGGAGGCCACAGTGGCCTCCATGATGGGCAATGTTCTGCTTGCCCAGGCAGCTCTGCTGGTAGTGTCCGCCGCCTATTACGGGCTGCGCCCGCTTCTGCTGTGCCTGGCGACCGTCGCGGTTTGTTTTGCCGCGGAATGCGTGTGCAATGTGATTGGCAGGCGGGGGTTTTTCCCCCAGGAGGCCAGCGGCTGTGTGACGGCGGTTACCGTCTGCCTGCTGCTTCCTCCCTCGGCGCCGTATTGGCTGCCGGTGACGGCGGGGCTGTTTGCCATCCTGGCGGCAAAGGCGCCCTTTGGCGGCCTGGGGCGGACGCTCTTCAACCCTGCTGCCGCGGGCGTTGCGTTTGTTACCGTTTGCAGCCCCGACAAGGTTTTTCAATATATCGCGCCGCCGCCGGGCGGTTATCCGCTGTTTGAGGACGTGCACGGCGCGGTCCTGCAGGCGCCCTCGGCAATGATGGCGGCAGGCCTGAAGCCGCCGCAGCCGCCGCTTGAGCTGCTGTGGGGCCATGCTCCCGGTCCGATGGGGACTACGGCGGCGCTGGTGCTGGTTGCCGGGGCGGTTTTTCTCTGCTCCCGCCGCATCATCAACTGGGAGACGCCCGTCTCCATGCTGCTGGCATCGGCCCTTTATGCGGCGCTGTTTCCGCGCATTGCGTGCAGCCCGCTGACCTCGGTGAGCTATGAGCTGCTGACCGGCTCTTTATTATATTGCGGCATCTTTATGGCGGCAGACCCCGTTACCTCCCCGCGTACCCGGGGCGGACGCTGGCTCTATGGGGCGGGCGCCGGCCTCATGCTCATGCTCATGCGTATGTTCGGCGCTTATGAACAGAGCGCCTGCTTCGCCATACTGCTGGCCAACGCGCTGGTTCCCAGTCTGGACCGGCTGGTGTGCTCCGGCGGGAGGCGGATAGGTTCGCTGTACAAACGGCAAAAAAAGTTGGAGGAGTTAAAAGGATGGAAGGAAAAACAGAATTAACACCCAGAGAGCTGGTCAGGGCGACCCTGGAGTTTCGCAACACCAGCGGCCGTGTGCCGCGGCAGCAGTGGACGCTGCCCTGGGCCACGGATCATTACGGCGATGCCGTCGCGCAGATTGACCGCGATTTCCCGCCCGACATCATCGGGGCCCCGGCCCGGCTGGAGAAATACCCGCCGGTGCAGGGGAACCCCTACGAGGTGGGGACCTTCGTCGATGAGTGGGGCTGTATGTTCGATAATGTGGCGAAGGGCATTATCGGCGAGGTCAAGCAGCCGCTTGTTACCCAGGAGGATTGGAGCGACGCCGGCAGGGTGCACATTCCCGAGGAGCTGCTCACCTTCGATGTAAACGAGGTCAACGCGTTCTGCCGAGGCACGGACCGCTTTGTACTGGCGGGCTGCTGCCCGCGCCCGTTTGAGCAGCTGCAGTTTATCCGCACCACGGAGGAGCTGTACATGGACCTGATGGACCCGCCGCCGAAGCTGCTGGAGTTCCTTGCGCGGATGCACGACTTTTACTGCCGCCATGTGGAAAAATGGGCGCAGACGGATGTGGACGGCATCCAGTTCATCGACGATTGGGGCTCGCAGAAGAGCCTGCTGATCAATCCGCGCCTTTGGGATGAGATCTTCCGCCCGATGTATCAGGACTATATCGATATTGCGAAAAAATACGGCAAGAAGACCTTTATGCATTCCGACGGCTATACGCTGGACCTGTTCCCGCGCCTGATCGATATGGGCCTGGATGCCATCAACTCACAGATTTTCTGTATGGGTGTGGATAAGCTGGCGCCCTTCCGCGGCAAGATCACCTTCTGGGGCGAAATCGACCGCCAGCACATGCTGCCGGAGGGAACGCTGGCGGACATCGACGCGGCTGTCGAGGAGGTCTACAGTAAGCTGTGGGCCGACGGCGGCTGCATTGCCCAGTGTGAGTTTGGCGCGGGCGCTAAGGCGGAGAACGTCTACCGCGTCTATGAAAAATGGGCGCGCCTGCGCGAGGAGGACCTCGCCGCCGGAAAGTAACGCCAACGAAAAAAGGGGGGACACTGTATGGAAAACGCCGGAAGGGAGCCGGAAAAGGGCGGAACGTCCGGCCGCAGGGCCCGGCAGATCTTTGCGCATCGGATTCTTTTTGAAAACCCGCTGCTGATTGCGCTGCTGGGGCTTTACCCGGTGGCAGCGGCCTGCCACACGCTCAAAAACGCCCTGGAGCTTTCCGTGATGCTGGCGGTTCTGATACCGCCGGCGGCGGTGCTGTTTTGCTGCGTGGGCGGCAGGATCCCGCTGTGGCTGCGCCCGGCCGCGGTATTGGCCTGCAGCGCGGTGCTGTACCTGCCCGCCGCCGGCCTGATGGAGCTTATTTTTCCGGGCGCGGTCAATGAGCTGGGGATATTTGCCGGCCTGATGGTGTGCAATTCCATGATGCTCTCCCGCCTTACAGAGTATGCGCCCGGGCACAGCGGGCGCGAGGTGGCGGCGGATGCCGCCGGCTGCGCTTTGGGCTACTGCCTGATGATGTGCCTGACTGCCGCAATACGTGAGTTTATCCGCTTGGGCGGTGTGTGGAACGACAAGGGCGCCTCCTTTTTCGGCGTCACGGGAAAAAGTACGCTGGCGCCGTTTTTTGGTTTTCTGCTGGTGGGCTTTCTGGCGGCCATGGCGCAGCACATCAACCTGCGCCGTGAGGAGCGCGCGGCCCGCGTTCGCCGCCGGCAGGCCGGGAAGGAGGCGCCCCGGCTATGAATTGGATGGATATCCCGCTGTTTGCGTTTTTGGCGCTGGGCGCTGAAAATGTCCTCTTTACCGGGGGAGCCGGGCTCAGCAGGGCCATGCGGGCGGCCCGCCGCCCGGGCCTGACGCGTTGGTATGCGCTGTTTGTCACCCTGTTCGGAGCGGCAGTGATGGAGCTCTCCGTGCTCGTCAACCCGCTGCTGGAGTTCACGCCGCTGCCGGGTCTTTTCCGCCCGGCGGTGTTCGCGCTGCTCTGCGCCTTGCTCTACGCCGCCGCCGCTGCCCTGCTGCGGCGCTTCCGTCCCTCCTTTTACAGAAGGGTTTCGCCGGTGCTGTCCCCTGCGGCCATCAACTGCGTGGTGCTGTCGCTGCCGTTCTATCAAAGCAGCCTGGCGGCGGGGACGCTGGCTGCTCTGGGCTTCGCGCTGGGGACCGGGCTCAGCTTTTTGGCTGCCTCGGTTGTTTTGCGGGAGCTGCTTGCCAACAGCCGCCGCCGCGGCGTGCCGGAGGCGTTCCGGGGGACGCCGTTGATGCTGTTGGCCATTGGGCTCATCTCCCTGGCGTTTTTGGGCTTTCGGGGCATATAAGCTGAGTGCCGGGGGATAGAAAGATTTAAATAAAAAATGACATTTCTGCATGAAAGTGGTAGACTATAGGTACATGAAAGATGTTGCCTTTCGTGCAAAGGAATTCCCTGCCGGAGCGAGGATCCTCGTCCGGGCGGCCCGGACCGGTCATTTTCCCGGCGTGGCGGTTCAGGTTTAACGGGAGGACCCGAAAGGCGTTGAACCCCGGGCGGCTTGCCGCGCCGGTTATCCCTTCTTTTGCCCGGATCGGCCCGCGGTTTTGTGTGCGGCTGCCGGAATGGCCTGCCGGAGAGTGTTCTCCGGATCGAGCCTATTTTATAAATTAGGAGTGGTTTGTCTTGAGAAAAAAGCGTCTGGTTTTCAGCATGTTCGCCTGCCTGGCACTGGTGCTGGGCCTTGCTGCCTGCTCGGTCCGTACGCCGGTTACCGCCGAGGCCTTCAAAGGCGCGGCGGAGGAGTTGGGCTTTACGGTTGAGGATAAAAGCAGCTCCGCAGCGGGGACACAGGGGGTCAGAACCTATTATGTCTGTACAAACAGCGGCACAAACCAGGTTTTTTACCTGGGGTTTGACAGCAAGGAAGATTCCTATAGCTTTTATAATACCATTAAGGAGGGAATCGCCGGCAACGACCCGTCTGTGCAGACGGTGGTAGAGTCCGACAGCTACTGCCGCTACGTGTGCTCGGTGGGCGATACGGTCCACACCCTGGTGCGCATAGACAATACCTTTGTTTATACCACCGGGTCCTCCGCGGAT
Organism: Hydrogeniiclostridium mannosilyticum; assembly: GCF_003268275.1. Lineage (GTDB taxonomy): Bacteria > Bacillota > Clostridia > Oscillospirales > Acutalibacteraceae > Hydrogeniiclostridium > Hydrogeniiclostridium mannosilyticum. The sequence goes on along the minus strand of NZ_QLYR01000004.1, from coordinate 130,012 downwards.
AAGGCGGAGCTGGACGATCTGTTAAAGAAAATCGGCTATTGAGGCGGCTTTCCAATGGGTAAAGTAATCAAGTAAAGGATCAATCATGAAAGCAATCAAAAAACAGCGCATTTTTTCCCGCAATGCGGATTATCAAAAATTCGAGGTGCTTAAAACCAACCGTAACAAACGGCACCGTTATGGTGAATTTTTTGTAGAGGGTGTGCGCAACCTCAATGAGGCTGCCGCCTGCGGCTGGGAATTTGCCGCATTCCTCTACTCGTTTGAACGCCCGCTCTCCGGCTGGGCGCAGGATAAGCTGCAAAAGGTGCCCTGCGCGCTGCATTATGAGCTGACAAACGAACTGATGGATGCGCTCAGCGGTAAATCGGACACTTCGGAGCTGATGGCGGTTGTACGCATGCGCCGGAGCGGGCCAGAGGCCTTCCGCCTCAGCGAAGCGCCGCTGCTGGCCTTGTTTGACCGCCCCTCCAACCGGGGCAACCTGGGCACGCTCATCCGCTCCTGCGACGGCTTGGGGGTGGAGGGCCTGGTGTTGACCGGGCACGGCGTAGACCCCTACGACCCGGATGTAATTGTCTCGACGATGGGCTCGTTTTTTCGGATTCCCACCGTGCCGGTTGCGGAAAATGAGGCCGTGCTCCGCTGGATTGAGTGCCTGCGGAAGCGGTACCCGGGCTTTCAGGTGGTGGGCACCACGTCCCACCGCGAGAAAAATATCGACGAGCTGGAGCTTTGCCGCCCGACGCTTTTTATGATTGGAAACGAGACGGAGGGCCTTTGCAGCCGCTTGCGCGGCGCGTGCGACGTACTCGCCACCATCCCCATGGCGGCGGACTCGTTTGCCTCTTCGTTTAATGTGGCGTGCGCATCGACGGTGCTGTTCTATGAGGCGGGCCGTCAACGCGGCTTTCGCCGGTCGGAGAAGTTCGCGCGGTAAAATAAATACAGAAAAAGCATCGGGCTACGGCCCGATGCTTTTGTTTGTTGCTTTCAGTAGGAGAGCTTCCCGGCTTTACCGGGGATAAAAGCATTGGCAAAACGGGTTCAGCATATTGCCCGCCCGATAAGAATAATGTTGGCAGTAATTCCACTCGAGGGCTTGTAAAGGTTTAGGGGCGGGTGCAAAGCGGTTGAAAAGCGGTAATAGGAAGAATATTCCTTATAAACAAAGAAAGAGCTGTTTCTATGTTAAAAAATCTTAGGGCTGTGTGAAGCTGAGAAATATAAAAAATAGGCTTACGATTATCTTAAAATCAGCTATAATTTGTTACAGCTTCCTCTTTCGCGCATAGGGCCTGGAATCGTCAGTTAGGCCTACCAGGTAATCAACGCCGGTTTTATAAAAAGCGGCCTGAGCAGCCCCGCCTTTCCCTCCTCAAAACGCACAAAAAAACGCTGCAAAATTTTGGCAGTTATATTGACGGCTTTCTCCCGTATAGACAAGCTTTTCCTGCGGATAATAGTAGCGTCTATCCATTTTATCAATCACAATAAGACGGGGCGCGGCGCGCTCCGTTTGTATAGTTCGGGAGGGAATCAACAAGTGAAAGCTACAGGAATTGTCAGAAGAATTGACGATTTGGGCCGCGTGGTCATTCCGAAGGAAATCCGCCGCACCCTGCGTATCCGCGAGGGCGACCCCTTGGAAATCTTTACGGATGCACAGGGCGGCGTCATTTTTAAAAAATACTCGCCGGTGGGCGAGCTGTCCAACTTTGCCGCGCAATATGCCGAGGTGCTGGGGAAAATCTCCGGCCTGCCCACGCTTATTTGCGACCGCGACCATGTGGTGGCTGCCGCGGGCGTTTCGCGTAAGGAGTTTTTGGAGCGCCGCGTCACCCCGGAGATGGAGGATGCCATGCAAAGCCGCCGCAGCTTTGTCAGTAATGGGCGCAGCAGCTTTATCCCTGTGGAGGGCGTGGACCGCGCCGCTGCCATCGTCTACCCCATCATCGCGTCCAGCGACGTGACCGGCGCGGTGGTGATGCTGCAAGCCGAAAATGCCGCGGCGCCCGGGGAGCCGGAGACAAAACTTGCACAGACAGCGGCGGTATTTTTGGGCCGCCAGTTGGAGGAATAGCCGAAAATAGCCCTCGCGGCAGGCCTTGACAAGGGATTTTCCTGGAAAATGCTTGCATTTTGGGCGTTGGTGTGCTATACTACACCTAGAATAGTATGGAGGATGAAAGAGTGGGGCAACCCGCTCTTTTGTTTGTATTAAGAGGTGAAATCAACTTGGCAGGAAAGAAAAAAGGCGGTAATACCGTAGAGGCCGTGTGGCGCTTGGCAGAGCCCATCGCCCAAAGCCTGGGGCTGTCCCTGTGGGATGTGCGCTTTGAAAAAGAGGGCGTGCAGTGGTTTCTGCGGATATTTGTAGATAAACCGGAGGGCGTCGATATCGATGACTGTGTGGAGATGAGCCGGGCGGTTAACGACCCGCTCGACGAGCTGGACCCGATTGACTGCGCCTACTGTATGGAGGTGTGCTCGCCGGGGATGGGCCGCGAGCTGGTGCGGCCGGCGCATTTCAAGGCTTATCTGGGCAGCCCGGTGCAGGTGCGCGCTATCCGTCCGCTTGCGGACGGCCGCAGGGAGTTTACGGCGGTGCTCAAGAGTTATGAGGATGGCGTGCTGACCCTGCTGGACGGCGGGAACGAGCTGGCGCTGGCACAGAACACCCTGTCCAGAGTACGCCTGGCGGACGACGATTTTGTGGGAGGTTTTGAGGAAGATGAGTAACGAGATTTTTGACGCTCTGTCCTTGCTGGAGAAGGAGCGCGGCATACCGGTCGATTTTATGATGGATAAAATCAAGAAGGCAATTTTGACTGCTTGTAAAAACAGCTATGGCAACGACGACGCCACCATCGACGTCAACCCGGAAACCGGCGCCTTTGAGGTGCGGCTGAAGATGGTTGCCGTGGACGATGTTTACGAGCCCGGCCGTGAGATCGTGCTGGAAAAGGCACGGGAGATCGACCCCACTGTCGGCGTGGGCGACGATGTCTATGTGACGCTGAACACCAAAAAGTTTGGGCGCATTGCGGCCCAGACGGCGCGCAACATCATTCGCCAGGGCATCCGTGACGGCGAGCGCGGCCAGATGATGCAGGAGTTCCAGAGCAAGCACCAGGAGCTGGTGAGCGCCCTGGTAGAGCGCATAGATCCGCGCACCGGCGCCGCTACGCTGCGCATCGGCAAGGCGGAGGCGGTGCTGCCCAAGTCCGAGCAGGTGGGCGACGAGGTCATCCGCGAGGGCGACCATATCAAGGTCTATGTTGTGGATGTGCGTGAGACGGAGAAGGGCCCCCGCGCCATGATCTCCCGTACGCACCCCGATTTGGTCAAGCGCCTGTTTGAGACTGAGGTGCCGGAGATCTACGACGGCACCGTAGAGATCAAGTCCGTTTCCCGTGAGGCCGGTTCCCGTACCAAGCTGGCGGTGCTCAGCCATAACCCGGATGTGGACGCGGTCGGCGCCTGCATTGGGACGCGTGGCGCGCGGGTCTCCAACATTGTGGAGGAGCTTGGCGGCGAAAAAATCGATATTGTGGAATATGACGAGGACCCGGCGAAGTTCATCGCCGCGGCGCTGTCCCCTGCCACGGTGCTTTCCGTCACCGTGGCGGAGGACGGCTCCCACAGCTGCCGTGTGACCGTGCCGGACAGCCAGCTCAGCCTGGCGATTGGCAACCGCGGCCAAAATGTGCGGCTGGCGGCGAAGCTGACGGGTTGGAAGATTGACATAAAGCCTGAAAGCGGCTTCTTTGGCGAGGAGCCCGCCGCGCAGGAACCTGCGGCGGGCGCGGCCGGGGAAGAAGCGGCGGCTATGCCGGCGGAGCCGCCGGCTGAATCACCGGTGGAATAACCGGCGCTCAAAAAGCCCGGACGGGGCGGCCCGTGCCGCCATATGGAGGAAGGTGGTTGCTGTTATGCGTCCTAAGAAAATACCCATGCGTATGTGTACGGGATGCGGAGAAATGAAACCGAAAAAAGAGCTGGTCCGTGTGGTGAAGTCCCCTGAGGAGGAGATTTCGCTGGATCTGACCGGGAAAAAGCCGGGCCGCGGGGCCTATGTCTGCCCCGATGCGGAGTGCCTGAGGGCCGCCCGCAAGGCCAGGCGTTTTGAAAAGGCTTTTTCGTGCAGAATCCCAGACGAGCTGTACGACCATATGGAGGAGGAATTAAGGCAGCGTGAGCAATGAAAACCCCAGTCCGGTTTTATCCCTGCTCGGCCTGGCACGGCGCGCGGGCAGGCTTTCGCCCGGCTTCGACGCGGCGGCGGAGTCCATAAAAAGGGGAACGGCGAAGGTTGTGCTGCTCGCCGGCGACGTGTCGCCCCGGACGGCGAAAAAAATTGAGGCGGCAGCCGTGCAGAGCGGCGTGCCCGTCCACAGGCTGGCGGAGACCATGCAGCAGGCCGGCGCGGCCATTGGCAAAAAGTCTGCCGGCGTCCTCGCGGTGAACGACGACGGGTTTGCAAGAAAGCTAAGCGCCCTGTGCGCGGCTCAATGAGGAGGAATGATTCGACTATGATGATTAAGTATAGGGTCCATGAGGTCGCAAAAGACCTGGAAATTCCCAATAAGGACGTCATTGACGTGCTGAAGAATTATACCGGCGAGACCAAAAAGCATATGACGGCACTCACCGAGGACGAACTGGACCTGGTGTTTGAAAGCTTTACCCAAAAAAATAATATGGACTCCCTGGACGGTTACTTTGCCGAGGGAACCAAGCAGGAGGAACCGCTTGTGACGGTGGAACAGGAAGCAGCCCCGGCGGCGCAGGCACAGCCTGAGCAGGCCAAACAGCCGGCCCCAAAGGCCCCAAAGGCCCAAAAGGCCGCAAAGGCGCCGCAGGCGGAGCCCGCCCGGGCTCCTGGAAAAACGCAGGAGCAAAAGCCCGTGCAGCCGGCCCAGCAAGACGGGCAGCCGCAGCGCAAGGCCGTAAAGCCCGGCAAGATTACCCCCGTGCGCCCGCGGCCCGAGGCACAGCAGGGCCAGCAAGCGCAGCAGAACCAGCAGCGGCGCCCCGCGCCCGCGGCCCAGGGAACGGCCCAGAGCAGCGCTGCCCCGCGCGGCGGCGAGGGCTATGCCCGGCGCAGCGAGGGCCGCGTGGTGGACACTCGCTCGTCCAATGTGGAGCTGGAAAAATATAATGAGAAATATGACCGCCTGGCCTCTGAAAAGGTCAAGGTGGAAAACGTGGTGCAGAAGCAGAAGCTGACGCAGCGCAGCAGCCAGTACCGCGGCAAGCCGCGCAACGCCCGCCGGGAGACCGAGGCCGAACGCCTGCGCCGTATTGCGCAGGAGCGCAAGCAGAAGAAGCTCACTATCCAGGTGCCGGATGAGATCACAGTAGGCGAGCTCGCGCTGCGCCTGAAGGCGACGGCGGCGGAGGTCATTAAAAAGCTGATGGGCCTCGGCGTGTTTGCCAGCATCAACGACGCCATTGATTTTGACACGGCCAGCCTGGTCGCCATGGAGTTCCACGCCAAGGTGGAAAAAGAGGTGGTTGTGACCATTGAGGAGCGGATTATTGACGACAGCGAGGACGACGATGCCAACCTGACGCCGCGCGCGCCGGTAGTGGTTGTTATGGGCCACGTCGACCACGGCAAGACCTCCCTTCTCGACCGCATCCGCAACACCTCCGTCACCGCGACGGAGGCCGGCGGCATCACCCAACACATCGGCGCCTACCGCGTCAAACTCAACGGCCGCGACATCACCTTCCTGGATACCCCGGGCCACGCCGCGTTTACGACCATGCGCGCCCGCGGCGCTCAGGTAACGGACATCGCCGTGCTGGTAGTAGCCGCGGACGACGGCATCATGCCGCAGACCATTGAGGCCATCAACCATGCCAAGGCGGCGGGCGTCAGCATCATTGTCGCCATCAATAAGATGGATAAGCCGGGCGCGAACCCCGACCACGTGCTCCAGCAGCTCACCGAGCACGAGCTGGTGCCCGAGGACTGGGGCGGCGACACGCCGTGTATCCCGGTTTCCGCGCTCAAGGGCGACGGCATCGACGACCTGCTGGAAATGATTACGCTGGTAGCCGACATGAAGGAGCTCAAGGCTAACCCGGACCGCGCCGCCAAGGGCACGGTTATTGAGGCGCGGCTGGATAAGGGCCGCGGGCCCATTGCCACCATGCTGGTGCAGAACGGCACCCTGAATATCGGCGACGTCATTGTGGCAGGCACGGCTGTCGGTCGTGTGCGCGCCATGACCGACGAAAACGGGCGGCGCATCGAGGCCGCCGGCCCGAGCGTCCCGGTTGAGATTACCGGCCTGGGCGACGTGCCCTCCGGCGGCGATATCTTTAACGCCGTTTCGGATGAGCGCCTGGCCCGCGAACTGGTCGAACAGCGCCGTTCCGAGGAAAAGGAGGAGCGTTTTAACGCCCAGACTAAGATTACGCTGGATAACCTCTTCGACCAGATGCAGCAGGGGGATATGAAGGAGCTCAAGATCATCGTTAAGGCCGACGTTCAGGGCTCTGTTGAGGCGGTGCGCCAGTCGCTGGAGAAGCTCTCCAACGAGGAGGTGCGCGTCAATGTCATTCATGGCGGTGTCGGCGCCATCAATGAGTCCGACATTATGCTGGCGGATGCCTCCAATGCCATTGTCGTGGGCTTCAATGTGCGGCCTGACCCGATTGCGGAGGAAAACGCCAAGCGCGATGGCGTCGACATGCGCTTGTACCGCATCATTTACGATTGCATCGAAGAGATCGAATCCGCGCTGAAGGGCATGCTGGCGCCGAAGTTCCGCGAGGTACTGCTGGGCCGTGCGGAGGTGCGCGAGGTGTATAAGATCAGTAACGTGGGCACCATCTCCGGCGCTCACGTCGTCAGCGGTAAAATCCAGCGCAACGCTGAAATCCGCGTGGTGCGCGACGGCATCGTTGTCGCTGAGGATAAAATGGCCTCCCTGCGCCGCTTTAAGGATGACGTCAAGGAAGTGGCGGACGGTTACGACTGCGGCATCGGCCTGGAGCGCTTCTCCGACATCAAGGAGGGCGATATTTTGGAGGCCTTCATCATGGAGGCATATCAAGAGGCCTGAGCGCGGGACTTGCGTTATAACGCCTTATAAACGGGAGCCATACATGAAAAACAGCTGAAATGGGAACCCTGAAAGGGACCTGCGCTGTAATGAAAAAATAAAGCGGCGGGCGCACACAGCGCCGGGTCGCCGGAACGCCGGCCAATGGGCCTTCGGCCCGGATGTGCGCCCGCCGTAGCCGGTTTACCCGGCGCTTCTTAGCTTGCCGGCCGCCGGGCCGCCGCCCGCTGCGGGGCAGGGCGTCCCGGCACAGGATGAATGGTAATTCGCTTTTGGCGAGGAGGAAATTTACTATGCCGAGCCATAGAATGGAACGAACAACAGAGGATATCCGGCGGGAGATTACCGCCATTTTAAGAGAAGTAAAGGACCCGCGTGCGCAGGGGCTTATCAGCGTTGTGCGTGTAGAGGTCACCAACGACCTCTCCTACTGCACGGTTTATGTCAGCGCCATGGAGGGCCTGGAGCGTGCCAAGGAGGCCGTCAAGGGCCTGAAATCCGCCGCGGGATTTATCCGCCGTGAGCTGGGGCGCCGCCTGTCCCTGCGCCACACCCCGGAAATGCTGTTCCGCGCTACGGATTCCATTGAGTACGGCGCGAACATCAACCGCCTGCTCAACGGCCTGGAGAGCGGACGGACCGCGCCCGCGGCCGGAGAAGAAAAGCCCTCCGGGGAGGGCGGCGCGTGACGGCTGGCATACCCGCGGCGCCGGATGCGTTTAACGGCGTGCTGATTGTCGACAAGCCCGCGGGCTTCACCTCTTTCGATGTGGTGGCGGTGCTGCGGGGGCTGACCCGGCAGAAAAAAATCGGCCATACCGGCACGCTGGACCCAATGGCAACCGGCGTGCTGCCGTTGCTGCTGGGTACGGCGGCAAAGGCGGAGTCGCTTCTGCCCGACACAGACAAGGCCTATGAGGCGGATTTTCAGCTGGGCGTTGAAACCGATACGCAGGACAGCACCGGGGCTGTCCTGCGCGAAAGCGGCAGCCCGGCTTCCCGCGGGCAGGTAGAGTCGGCGCTGGAGCGCTTTCAGGGGGAGCTTATGCAGCTGCCCCCCATGTACTCGGCGGTGCGCCAAAACGGACGGCGGCTCTACGAGCTGGCCCGGGAGGGCAAGGTGGTGGAACGCCTGCCGCGCCCGGTGGTTATCCGTGAGGCGAAATTGCTGGCATACGATGCACAGAGCCGGCGCGGCAGGCTCTTCCTCGTTTGCTCCAAGGGCACCTATGTGCGTTCGGTGATTGCGGACCTCGGCGCGGCGCTGGGAACCTTTGGCATGATGACGGGGCTGCGGCGCACGCGGGCCTGCGGCTTTACCCTGGAGGATGCGCAGCCGCTTGAGCGCCTGCGTGCGGAGGGGGCCGGGTATGCTGCCGGTTGCCTGCTGCCGGTTGACCGGCTGTTTTCCCGCCTGCCTGCCGTTGCGGTGACCGGCCCGCAGGCGCGGCGCTTTTGCAATGGCGGCGGCTTGTCGCTGGAGCGTACCGCGCTGGCCGGCAGCCGGCAGCCCGGCCTCCGCGTGCGGGTTTACGGTTCCGCAGACAGCGGCGCAGTAAACAGCGGCCCGGAGCCGGGGAATGCGTTTCTTGGCCTGGGAGAGGTGGACGCCGCCGGGGAGCAGCTCGGCGTGTGCAAGCTCTTCCGTACGGCTGTGCCGCGGTAAGCGTTGCTTTTTTCGGGAAATCAATAGACAGAGGTTTGAAAATGATGAAGCGGTTTCAGGAATTAACTTGCTCACAGGGGCCCTCCGCGGTGGCGCTGGGCTGCTTTGACGGGCTGCATACCGGGCATGTCCAGGTTCTGCGCGCGGCGCGGGCCCCGGGGCTGGTTGCTTCGGTGCTGACGTTTCAGCCGGATATTCTGCGGGACGGCAAGGATGCCCCGGCGCTTTTGTCGCAGGCGCGCAAAATGAGCCTGCTTGAGGGCATGGGGATTCAACAGTGCTGGCAGCTGGCCTTTTCGGATATCCGCGACATGAGCGCGCGGCAGTTTGTGCAGCAGGTACTGCGGGACGTATGCCGGGCCCGGCGGGTGTGCTGCGGCTTTAATTTTCACTTTGGCAAGGGCGGCGTGGGCGACAGCGCGTTGCTGAGGGAGCTCTGCGCGGAGGAAAAAATTGAGGTGGTGGTAGTGCCTCCGGTGGAGGTGCTGGGGGAACCGGTCAGCTCCACGCGCATCCGCGGCCTGCTGCAGGCTGGGGACGCAGCGGCGGCCAACCGCCTGCTGGGCCACCCGTTCTGCGTGGACTTTCAGGTCATCCATGGCCGCCGCCTGGGCCGCCGCCTGGGCTTTCCCACCATTAACCAGGTGTTTCCGGACGGCTTTCTGCTGCCGCGCTTCGGGGTGTATGCCTCGGTGACCGAGCTGAATGGGGCCGCTTATTACGGCGTTACCAACATTGGGGTCAAGCCCACCGTGGGCGCGGACAGGCCGCTTTCTGAGACCTGGCTGCCCGGCTACCGGGGCCCGGAGGTCTACGGTGAGCGCCCGGCGGTGGAGATCCTGGAATTTATTCGCCCGGAGCGGAAATTCGACAGTCTGGAAAGCCTGCGCGCGCAAATTTTTCAAGACGGTGAAACCGCGCGAAAAATAGTTTACAAAGCCCGGAGCGTGTGATATAATAAAAAAGCTGCAACGGAAAATCCGGCGGCACATACTACCCATCCACGGACCAGGGGAAAAGCCCTTTCTTGGGGACACACCCGCCCTGCTCTGTGAACCGGGCAAATGAGAAAGAAAAGGTGGATTTTACTATGCTGAAAGAAGAGAAAGACGCAATTATTAAGGAGTATGCAACCCACGAGGGCGACACAGGCTCCCCTGAAGTACAGGTTGCCATTCTGACCAAGCGCATCAACGACCTTACCGAGCATTTGAAGGACCACATGAAGGACCATCACAGCCGCCGCGGCCTGCTGAAAATGGTTGGTAAGAGAAGAAACCTGCTCAATTATTTGCAGAAGATTGACATTGAGCGCTACCGTGCGTTGATTGCACGCTTGGGCATCCGTAAATAATTCTGGCGTTCGAGAAACTAAAAGCCGTCCCAAATGGGGCGGCTTTTTTGCGCCCTGTTTCAGGTGGGCGGAAGCGGGGCTATATGCGGGCGGGCTGTGAGGCCTGCTCTTTTTTATTGCTTCAGGCTGAATACGCCCTTGCTTTTACCAGGGGCAAGGTTGGCGGATGAAGCGCTAAAATCAACGGCTGCTTATTTTTGTTGAATGGGAGGGAATGCTGTTAAGATGAAATTATATTTTAACAGGAGGGTTCATTAATGGGGAAGCAATTTGGATATGTACGGGTTTCGTCGAAGGACCAGAATGAAATCCGCCAGCTCAATGCGCTGGCGGCGTTCGGGATCCCCGAAACAAATGTGTATATGGATAAGCAGAGCGGTAAAAATTTTGACCGCCCGGCCTGGAAGCAGCTGGCAAAAAAATTAAAACCCGGCGACCTGCTGGTGGTCAAGTCCATTGACCGTCTCGGCCGCAATTATGATGAAATTTTAGAGCAGTGGCGCATTGTTACCAAGGAAAAAGGAGCCCATGTCGTAATCATGGATATGCCGCTGCTGGACACACGGGTCAAGGGCAGGGATCTGACCGGGACATTTATTGCAGACCTGGTGCTTCAGATCCTCTCCTATGTGGCTGAGACGGAGCGGAACAATATCCGTCAGCGGCAGGCGGAGGGAATTGCGGCGGCAAAGGCGCGCGGCGTCCAGTTCGGGCAGCAAAAAAAGCCGCTGCCGCCCGGGTTTGAGGAAATGCGGCAGCTATGGGCGCAGGGTAGGGTCTCCGTCAGGGAGGCTGCCCGCAGGCTGGATATGTCTTATACCACGTTTTACCGGCGCTGCACGGAACAATCGGCCTGATGCGGCAGAATCTTTTTTATTTTTTTGTTTCAAAAGGTAGACTTTGTAAAACAGCGTTTTTTTGACTCGGATTTTTACATATTGCCAAAGGCTTTTTCCGCTTCAATAACAGGAAAAATACCGGATTTCGGGCCGCGGGCCCTCTGTCTGTGCGGGGCCGTGCTGATCTATTCCCTCCGGCACGCTTTTACCTTCAGCATACATGTGATAGTATAGCATACCCGTTTAAAAAAGTCTGCTTTGGGAAACAGCAAAGTAAAAAGGAGGAGGTTCCATGAAGGAAAGAAGCAGAAAAATTTCTGCAATATTCCTGGTGTTTTGCCTGCTGTTTTCCGTTGTAACGGGCTCCGCGATGGCCGCGGCGCCGTCGGACGGCGTGCCGGAGGGCTACACCGCCATTACCAATGAAGCAGAGCTGCGGGCAATTGCCGGTGATATGGACGGCAAGTATATCCTGATGAACGACATCACGCTTTCAGCCGATTGGACGCCGCTGGGCCTGGGAGACAGCCAGGCCCGTGAGGTGGAAGAGTTTACCGGTACCGCCTTTACCGGCGTATTGGACGGGAACGGCAAAACCATTACAGGCATGAGCTGCACGCTGCCGTCATACATTATGGTAGGTATGTTTGCGCAAAACAAAGGCGTCATTCGTAACCTGACGCTGAAGGATGCGGACATCAACGGCCGTACCTGGGTAGGCGGCTTTGCGGGCGTCAACAGCGGCGTCATTGAAAACTGCACGGTCACCGGCAGCACGGTCGCCGGCCGCGAGGGCTCGGCACCGGCGCAGGAGTACAATTATGTTGGCGGCTCCCAGATCGGCGGCCTTGCCGGCTGGAACCAGTCGGGCGGCGCCATCTCAAAGAGCGCGCTGCTGGAGTCGTCCGTACACGGCAACCGCTATGTCGGCGGTATTGCGGGCGTCAATAACGGGCAGATTTCTCAGACCTTTGTGCGGGACTGCACCAGAGAAGAGGGAAATTGGATCGGATCCAAATATTATAAGGATAATTCCGCCGCCTCAAATGCGCTGAAGATGCATTTAAATTACCTGATCACGCTGGTGAACAGCGGACAGGCCAGCGGAACAAACGCCCCCTATATGTACACGGGCGGTCTGGTCGGCGCAAACCAAAGCAACAATGGAACGGGTACCGTTCAAAACTGCTATGTGACAAACACGCAGATTAACGCGATTGACGCGTTTGGGGAGTTGATTGGCGTAAACTGGGGCAAGGTTGTTAACTCCTATTCCGCAGAGAACGGTTTGGCCTACTATAATTATTTCAGTAACAGCCAGATTAACTGGACGCCGGATTATGCCAGCCGAAACCTGTATAACAGCGGCGGAACGGTCACGGGCGTACATTACTATGCGTCCTCAAGCCTGGATTTGAGGGGCGCGGGAACGAAGCACTACAGTGGCGCCGGGATGAAAGAGCAGGCAACCTATGCCGGCTGGGACTTTACAGGCATCTGGACCCTCGGCAGCGAGGCGGCGATCAACTACGGCTATCCGGTGTTCGGTGTGACGGAAGCCGGGCCGGAGGCCCCGGCAGAGGAAGAGCTGGCGGAGCTGCTTGAAGGGAACGCGGTGAAGATCGATTGTACGAATGAAGCTGTTTCCCATGCGGACCGGACCTACGGCCTGCTGGCGGGCGGCTATACGGCAGGCGCGGTCCAGGGCGATGCGCAGAGCGGCTACACCTGCACGGTAACAGTGAGCCCAGCGAAGTATGTGGAGCAGTATGGCAAGGACACGGGCGCAGCGCATGTGCTGGCGCCGGAGAGCCAGGGCAGCAGGGACATTGTGCTGGAATACGACCAGGACGCCAAGGCCTGGAGGGTTCAGGCAGATACGGCCCCGGCGGTCTATACGGTGGTTTGCGAAACACCGGCGGTGACGCCGGAGGGCCCGGCAGAGGAAGAGCTGGCGGAGCTGCTTGAAGGGAACGCGGTGAAGATCGACTGCACGAATGAAGCTGTTTCCCATGCGGACCGGACCTACGGCCTGCTGGCGGGCGGCTATACGGCAGGCGCGGTCCAGGGCGATGCGCAGAGCGGCTACACCTGCACGGTAACAGTGAGCCCAGCAAAGTATGTGGAGCAGTACGGCAAGGACACAGGCGCAGCGCATGTGCTGGCGCCGGAGAGCCAGGGCAGCAGGGACATCGTGCTGGAATACGACCAGGACGCCAAGGCCTGGAGGGTTCAGGCAGATACGGCCCCGGTGGTCTATACGGTGGTTTGCGAAACACCGGCGGTGACGCCGGAGGGCCCGGCGGAGGAAGAGCCGGGCGATCCGGACAATCCGGAAGACCCGCAGCCCCCCGTGCAGACGGGCGAAAACAGCCCGGCGGCATGGAGCCTGGCCTTGATAGGAACGGCCTGTGCCGCGGGTGCGGCGGCCCTGGCGCTTCGCAGAAGAGCGGTTCAGCGCTAAGCTGATCTGTTCCGGCTGGAAGGCCGGGCGAGATTCAATTTGATTACAAGACTAAAACCTTCTCAATCCCCAGCGGAGCTTTCCGCTGGGGACCATTTTTTTACGGATTTCTAAATATTTTTCGGTAAGAAATCCAAAAAAGACTATAAATTGATGCAATGGTATGGTATTATTATAAAAAATAAAGGAATCAAGGAATTTGGCCCGGCTATAGCGAGGGGCCAAACTGGAGGAAACAGTATGTTTGAAAATTTTAAAGTCTTTGAGACCGACTTCGCGGGCCGCCCGCTGGTGGTTGAAACCGGAAAAATGGCGGGCCTGGCGAACGGCGCCTGTCTAGTGCGCTACGGCGAGACCGTGGTGCATGTGGCGGCGACGGCATCGGCAAAGCCCCGTGACGGCATCGATTTCTTTCCGCTTTCCGTCGATTTTGAGGAAAAGCTCTATTCGGTGGGCAAAATACCGGGCTCGTTTCTGAAGCGGGAGGGCCGCCCCAGCGAAAAGGCCGTCCTGACCAGCCGGGTGATTGACCGCCCCATCCGCCCGCTGTTCCCCAAGGATATGCGCAACGATGTGTCCATTGTCTGCACGGTGATGAGCGTGGACCACGACTGTTCGCCTGAAATCGCCGCCATGGTGGGCACCTCTATTGCGCTTTCCATCTCCGACATCCCCTGGAACGGTCCCATTTCCGGCGTCTCCGTGGGCATGGTGGACGGCGAATATATCATCAACCCCACAGCGGAGCAGAAAAAGGCCAGCCGCATGGCGGTGACCGTTGCCTCTACCGGCAGCCGCATCGCCATGATCGAGGCCGGCGCCGACATTGTGAGCGATGAGGAAATGTATAACGGCATCATGGCGGGCCATGAATACAACCAGAAGATTATCGCCTTTATCAAGGAAATCCAGGCGCAGATCGGCAAGGAAAAGTTTACCTACGATGCCGTGCATGCCAGCGATGAAATGCAGGACGAGGTCCGCGCCTTTGCCCTGGCGGACATCTGCAAGGCATTGGACACCGACGACAAAACCGTACGCGACGCCCGGCTTAAGCCCATTTACGATGCCGTGCATGAGAAGTTTGACGAAAAATACCCCGGCCAGGAGGCGCAGCTGGAGGAGTGCCTGTACAAGACGCAGAAATATGTGGTGCGCCGCTGGCTGCTGGACGAGCAGAAGCGTGTGGACGGCCGCGGCATGAATGACATGCGCCCGCTGGCGGCGGAAATTGACCTGCTGCCCCGTGTGCATGGCTCCGGCATGTTTACCCGCGGACAGACGCAGGTGCTCACGGTGGCGACGCTGGGCCCGGTGAGCGACCAGCAGATGCTCGACGGCATCGATGATGAAGAGTTCAAGCGCTACATGCATCAATATAATTTCCCCTCCTACTCCGTGGGCGAAACCCGGCCCAGCCGCGGCCCCGGCCGCCGCGAGATTGGGCACGGCGCGCTGGCTGAGCGCGCGCTGCTGCCGGTTATCCCGCCGGTGGAGGAGTTCCCCTATGCGCTGCGCCTTGTTTCAGAGGTGCTCAGCTCCAACGGATCCACCTCACAGGCGTCCATCTGCGGCAGCACGCTGGCGCTGATGGCTGCGGGCGTACCGATTAAGGCGCCGGTCGCGGGCATCTCCTGCGGCCTGATCACCGAGGGCTCCCGCTGGATGACGATGGTGGACATCCAGGGCCTGGAGGATTTCTTCGGCGACATGGACTTTAAGGTCGCGGGTACAAAGGAAGGCATCACAGCCATTCAGATGGACCTGAAGATCGACGGCCTCACGCCCGAGATGGTCAAGGAAGCTCTGGAGAAGACCCATGCGGCGAGAAATTATATCATCGACGCGGTCATGAGCAAGGCGATTGCAGAGCCGCGCAAGGAGCTCTCCAAATATGCGCCGAAAATGCTCACCATCGTCATTCCGGTGGATAAAATCCGCGAGGTCATTGGCACGGGCGGCAAGGTTATCCAGAAAATCTGCGCCGAGTGCGACGTCAAAATGGATGTCGAGGAGGATGGGCATGTGTATGTTTCCGGCCTGGATCTCGACAACTGCCAGCGTGCCATCACAATTATCGACACCATTGTCAACGATCCGGAGCCCGGCTCGTTCTATAACGGCAAGGTCACCCGGCTTATGGATTTCGGTGCCTTTGTGGAGATTGCGCCCGGTAAAGAGGGCCTGGTCCACATCTCCCGCCTGGATGTCAAGCGCACGGAAAAGGTCACGGACGTGGTCAATGTGGGCGACGAAATTGTGGTCAAGGTACTGGAGATTGACGACAAGGGCCGCCTAAACCTTTCACGCCGGGATGCACTGATTGAGATCGACGGCCTTACGCCGGAAAACGAAATTTCCGACGCGCCGCGCGGCCCCCGCCGCGACAGCCGCGACAGCCGCGACCGCAGGGACGATCGCCGTTATGACCGCCGCTCGGACCGCAGGGACGACCGCCCCCGCGCCAGCAACGGCTTTATTGCCAACACCAACCAGCCGAAGGAATAAAGCTCTGCGTTCAGAAAAATAGTGCCTGTAAGCAGGCTGCGCCGTAAATCTGCCGCGCAGCCTGCTTTTGTACGCCCTGAATTTCGGCAAGGGGCTTGACAATAGGCGCTGAAAGTGGCTTAATAAACGTGACGAATGGCCGGCGCCGCCCTTTTCCGCATGGAAAAAGCGGAACCGGCTGAGAGGATAGGGGATTGGGCAATGAAAAATCTATATGAAAACCGCTGCCGCTATACGCGGGTGTGCCTGGAGGAAATGGTCCGGGCGACCCAGAAAACCTCATCAAAGGTGTATTCGGTGGTGTTTTTGGTTCTGTTTGCCGGCGCGGGGGTAGCAAACTGGGTTCTGGAGGGCTTTTCGTTTTTTTCGCTCCTTTTCTTTTTTGCGGCCGCCGCGTTGGGGGTTGTTTACTACAGGCTCCCGGCCAAGCAGGCCCGCGCGCTCTACCAGAGCCACCAGGAGCGGTACCATGCGGAGGTGGAGACCGAGGTCTCTTTTTCCGACGGGGAGTTTACTCTGTACAACAGGCAGAGCGGCGGGAAGGTCTCCTGCCAGTACAGCCAGGTGCAAAAGGTGAAGGAGACCAAACGCCTATGCATACTGCTGCTGCCGAAAAACCTGGCTGTTTTAGTGGATAAGGAGGGCTTTTCCAGGGGAACTTGGGCGGATTTCCGTGCGTTCATCCGGCAGAAAACCGGGAAGTAAACGCCCCCTGTCGTTCGCTGCAAGGGCCGGAAAAGCTTGGGGAGTCCCGGCCTTTGAATATATACGCAGAAAGGATGCTGTTTACCAATGAAATTAGAAACCATTACCGTTGAGAAAAATATGCTGCGGTTTTGTCTGGATGAAGCGTTCAGCGGCCCGGTGACACTGCGGGAGGAGACCCCCGTCGTGCACGGAACGCCGCGCCTGGTTGCGCAGGAGGAGCTGGCCTTTACCGGCGGCGCCGCCGCCTGCGCGCGCTTTGCCGACGGCCATGACCGGGCCCTCAGCCGCTTTTTCTGCCGCCAGGGCGGCACGGAGCTGGAGGGGGCGCATTATGTCACCGACTTCGCGCCGGATGTGCCGGAAAATGTCTACCCCTATCCGCAGCCGGATACCATCAAAACCCTGGTCTGCCCCCACGAGGAGGGCCGGGAGTTTGGCATTAAGCAGTCTCGTTTTGACGTCAACCTGCCGGCTATGGTCGCCCTGGAGGAGCAGCCGGACACCATCCCCTATGAATTTGAGGGCCAAACCTATTATTTCTACCGCGACAGCCTGGAAAAGCTGGAAAAAAATATGGCCGGGTACGAGGTCAACACCCTGATTCTGCTCAACGCGCCGTCCAAGTTTTTCTCCCATGAGGAGCAGGCGCTGCTGGATGTTTGCATCCACCCAAAATATGAGTGGGGCGACCCGGGCGCGTTTATCAGCGCGTTTAACATGACCACTGAGGCGGGCCAGCGGGTGTACGGCGCGTTTGTGTCCTTCCTGGCAGAGCGCTACACCCGCGCGGACAAAAAGTATGGACGCATCGGCGGCGTCATCATCTCCAATGAAATCAACCTGCAAACCAACTGGGGCAATGTGGGCGAGATGCCGGTGAAGGATTATGTCGAGGAGTACAGTGTGGCTATGCGCCTGGCCTGGATCTGCGGCAAACGGCATTACAGCGGCTTTAGGGTCTATGTCTCGCTGGCAAACAACTGGAACGAGCTGCATGAAAACCCGCTGCGGCTCTACCACGGGCGCGACATTATCGACCACCTGGGCGTGATTTCAGCGCGCGACGGCGATTTTCCCTGGCATGTAGCGCACCACCCCTACCCGGAAAGCTGGCTGCCGGATTTTTGGAACGACCGCCGGGCGACCTTTGATTTTGCCACGCCGAAAATCACCTATAAGAACATGGAGGTGCTGGAGGCTTACCTGGCGCAGCCGCAGCTGCTGTACCGGGGGACCCCGCGCCGCATCGTATTCAGCGAGCAGGGCTTTAACGCTGAAAACGGCCCGCTGCGCGATCTGCAAGAAAAACAGGCGGCCGCCGGTTATGTGCTGGAATACCTGAAGGCCCGCAATATGAAGACCGTGGATATGATGGCGAACCACTCCTATCTGGACAACCTGCATGAATTTGGGCTAAACCTGGGCATCTTCCGCTATGACCCCGATGCGCCCAACCACCGCGGGGAAGCAAAGCCGATTGCCGCCGCCGTCAAGGCCATGGATACGCCCGCGGAGGAAATCGCCATCCTCTTCGCCCGCGAGATCATCAGCCCCGAGCTGTTTGATTACCTGCTGCATCCCACCGTGCTCTGCGGGGACCCGGACCGCTCCAGCGAGACGGAGTTCGGCTGAGCGGCTTTATAAAATTTATAAATATAAACAGGAGGACGCGCCGCCCCGGGGGCAGCGGCCCTCCTGTTTGTTTTTAGGGGCCGCCGCTTCCGGCGGGGCGTTAAACGGCTGGGCCCCACGCGGGCGGAAAGGCGTGTTTTTGCCACCTGTCCAATTTTTAACCGTAAACATCTGGCTTTTTTTCCGAATACACAGTATAATTATGATAAAGAAAAGCCCTGCTTTGGAGCAGTTGGAATTTCCTTTCCGGGCATGCCCCTGGCGGGCGGCCCCGAAGCGGAAATTTTTTTCGCTGATAAGCGGGAGGGGCCCGCAATACGGAGGATGGGAGAACGACAAGATGTCACACATTACACAGGCAAAAAGAATTGTGGTCAAGGTGGGAACCTCGACCCTGACTTATGAAAACGGCAAACCGAACCTGCGGCGGATCGAGGCGCTTTGCAAGGTGCTCAGCGACCTGCAAAACTCCGGCAGGGAGGTGGTGCTGGTGACCTCGGGGGCCATCGGCGTCGGCATGGGCAAGCTGGGCCTGCGCGAGCGCCCGGCGGAGACAGAGCGCAAGCAGGCGGTTGCCGCCGTGGGCCAGTGCGAGCTGATGTTTATTTATGATAAATTTTTCGACGAGTACAACCAAAACGTGGCGCAGGTGCTGCTTTCCAGCGATGTGCTCAACAACCAGGCGACGCGCAAAAACGTGGAAAATACCTTCCGTGAGCTGCTTGAGATGGGAATCATCCCCGTGGTCAATGAAAACGACACGGTGGCGGTTGACGAGCTTGTCGGCGCGAAAATCGGTGATAACGATACGCTCTCCGCGGTGGTCGCCATTTTGACGTCTGCCGATTTGCTGGTTATTTTGACGGATATCGACGGCCTTTACGATGCAAACCCGAAGGCCAGCGCCGATGCCAGGCGCATCCCCTATGTGGCTGAAATTACCCCGGAGGTACGGGCCCTGGCGGGCGGGGCCGGTACCTCGCGCGGCACGGGCGGCATGTTTACCAAGGTCTCGGCGGCGGCGATGGCCAACGAAAAGGGGATCCCCTGCTGTGTAATGAGCGGCGCCACGCCCGCAAATCTTTACCGTTTGTTTGACGGCGAGCAGATCGGGACAATTTTCGGCACAAAATAAAGCGCGCCCGGTTTACAATAGCAGTAGGGCGGCCTTGTCCGTCCTTAAGCGGAAAAAGCGCCCGCGGCTCTATGGCCTTGCAGCGGGCTGTGTGCGGATAATCTCTGCCTTTACGGCAGAATGGAATGTTGATGATTGGAGGGACCCGGATATGACAGTTTTGGAGGAAATGGGCAGCCGCGCCCGGGAGGCGGCAAAGTCGCTGGCGGTAGCGGGCGCGCTGAAGGACAAGGCGCTTTATGCAATGGCGGACGCGCTGGAGCAGCATGAGGATGAGCTGCTGGCGCAGAATGAGCTGGACTTGGCGGCGGCGCGCGAGGCGGGGATGACGGAATCCCTGCTGGACCGTCTGGCGCTTTCACCTGCCCGGATTCAGGGAATGGCGGACGGCATCCGCCAGGTTGCCGCGCAGGAGGATCCCATCGGCAGCATTATCAGCGGCAGTGTGCGGCCCAACGGCATGCGCATCCGCCGGGTGCGGGTGCCGTTGGGGGTTATTGGCATCATCTATGAGGCGCGCCCGAACGTCACCGCGGATGCCGCCGCCCTGTGCCTGAAGGCGGGCAACGCCGTGATCCTGCGCGGCGGCAAGGAGGCCATTCACAGCAATACCGCTATTCTGGACTGTATGGCGGAGGCCGCCTGTGCGGCGGGGCTGCCGTCTGGCGCGATGCAGCTTGTGCGCGACACCAGCCGGGCTTCCTCGCTGGAGATGATGAACCTGACGGGGTACCTCGATGTGCTGATCCCCCGCGGCGGCGCCGGGCTGATCCGCTCGGTGGTTGAGAACGCCCATGTGCCGGTGATTGAAACCGGGGTGGGCAACTGCCACCTGTACGTGGACGACTCCGCGGACCTGCAGATGGCCGCCAGTATTTTATACAACGGCAAGACCTCGCGCCCCTCGGTGTGCAATGCGCTGGAAAAGGTGCTGGTGCACGAGGCGGTGGCGGAAGCGTTTCTGCCGGTGATGGCGGAACAGCTCGCACAAAAGCAGGTAGAGCTGCGCTGCTGCCCCCGCTCGGAAGAAATCCTCACCCGGCACGGTTTTGCCGTAGTACCGGCCTCTGAGGAGGATTGGCCCCGCGAATTTCTCGACTATATCCTGGGCGTCCGTGTAGTGCGGGATATAGACGAGGCAATGAGCCATATCGCCGCTTATTCCAGCGGGCACAGCGAGTGCATTGTTACGGGCAGCTATGCGCATGCCAACGCCTTTACCGCCGGCGTGGACGCCGCCGCGGTTTATGTCAACTGTTCGACGCGCTTTACAGACGGCGGCGAGCTCGGGTTGGGCGCAGAGATCGGCATTTCCACCCAAAAGCTGCATGCGCGCGGGCCAATGGGCGTCTGCGAGCTTACCTCATCCAAATTTATTATTGAAGGCGACGGCCAGGTTCGCGTTTAACGCGTAAACGTGCGCCGCGGGAAAAGACGGCGTGAGAGGGCGGCTGAAAACAAACCGGAAGCGGAAGGACGGAGCGGACTATGGAGAAAAAGACGAAGACGGAGGTTGACGTTTTTACGGCGGATTACCGGGAGGATGGGCAGCGGAACGCCCCCAGCCCCGTAAAGCCCCGGCCGGAGGATGGCGGGCAGGGGAAGGCCGCGCCGGAGGAGGCTCCAGAGGAGGTCATGGAGGCGGCGCAGGACGAGGAGCTGGACGATTTTCTCCCGGTGGGGGAATCGCTGCGCGACGGCGTACCGGAGGATTCCCCGCGGGCGGCGCTTGTGCAGCCGCGCGCCCAGCGCCGCCGTGGTACGCGGCGGTATGGCGTCGCGCTTGGCGCTTTCGTGCTGGCGCTGGCCCTGGTGGGCGTGTGCGCAATTGCCACATTGGCAGGTAGGCAGATCTACCAGGCGGCTACGGACGACAGCGCCCTGAGGGCGTACGACAGCTTTTTGGCCCCGGTGGTTATGCAGGACCCCGAGCCCTTTGAGAGCCCGGAAAAGGCAGATCCCGAGTTTGTGCAGAACGCCGCCCTCTGGCAGACGATTCTGGCGGACAACGGGGCATCCTACACCGAGTACGACGATGCGGGCCGCGCCCTGATTCCGGTCGGCGATGTGTCCGCGGCGTGCAGCATGCTTTTCGGCCCGGATTGCCGCCTGAGCCCACGGACCCCTGAGGACACCTTCTACTCCTATGATGAGGAAACGGCGCAGTACCATGTGGCCTTATTCAGCTCGGAGAGCGCTTATGAGCCTTACACGGAGAGCGCACGCAGTGAAAATGGCGACACGGTGCTGCGGGTTGCATATGTCACGCCCGGATCGGTGGATCACGACGGTTCCTCGGCGGATTCCGCCCAGCAGGCGCACAAGCGCATGGACTATGTGCTGCGCACGAATGAGGCCACAGGGGAACAATACGTCTATGCGGTGCGTGAGATAACGGAATAAACGGAGGATGGGTATGGACCGACAGGTTGAAATTAGACCGGCTGCGCCGCAGGATCTTGACGCATGGATGGAACTGGTGGATCAGGTGCGCTGGAGCTTCCCAAGCCTGGACACCGAAGAGGGCCTGACGCACTGCCGCAGAATGATTTACCAGGGTATTTTGAATAAGAACGCCTTCTGTGCTTGGTATAGGGGCAAGCTGGCCGGTGTGGTTTTGTTTTCGGCCGGTAGAAATATGCTGCGCTTTCTGGCCGTGGCGCCCGGCTACCGGCGCAGGGGGATTGCAACGCAGCTGCTGAACGCCATGCTGGCCTGCCTGGACCCGGAACGGGACGTGGTGGCGGCGGTGCTGCCCGCGGGGGACGGCGACGGTGAGCAGCCCGGGCTCTACGAGTCGCTGGGTTTTTACAGAAAGCGAACGCTGTGCACCCTGGGGTACCCGGTGTGGCAGCTAGTCCGCAAAAAACAGTACGGTGTGCCGGGGAGCCGCCGGCGCGGCTGCTTTCCGGCATGAGCCCGGCCCAAGCCAAGCAGCGCTAAAAGGTGAAAAATACCACCCGGGGAAGGGCCGCCCTTTTGCAGCGGAAGGCGGCTATAAAAAGCTTGCAGCCCGGCGCGGCGGCCACAGTGCCACGCGCCGGGCTTTTTGCGCTTACAGTAAGAAAATCCCCCGGTTCAACCGGAGGATAAGCAGAAGAAGCGCTTGCGAGAAGCCGCGCGGCCCGCTGGTTTTACAGCTTTAAAAGGGCGAGGGCCAGCAGCAGCACGCCGCCGATCCAGGAAAGGTCCAAAGAGGTGCGGGACGCCAGCCGGTTGCCGAGAAATGCCCCCAGCCGCACGGCGCCCGCGCCGATGAACAGGGAAAAAAGCAGGCTTTGCCAAACGCCTACGCTGCCCAGCGCCGCGCCAAAGCCAACGGCCAGGCCGTCCAGCGAAAGCGCCACAGCCAGCGAGAACGCCTCGGCGGGGGAAAGCAGGCGGGAACGGTCCTGGTCCGCCTGCTCGGGGTCTGCGTAAACGGTAAGAATAAAGTTGAGATGTAACGCGGAAAAGGTAAAATCCCTGTGTATGTGTTTTCTCCGGCGAATTGCGGCTTTGAGGGAGCTGTCGAAAACCTTGACCAGGCCGAGCGCCAAAAGAATGAAAAAGCAGACAGCCTTTACCAGCTCACCGGGCACAAAGGGCCGGATAAGCACACCCGCAAGCAGGGAGAGGCCCAGAATTGCACTGCACACCGTGCTGATGACGATGGTGGAGGAAAGAGGAATACGGATGTGGTTTGTTCCATAGGCGAAGCTGGCGACGAAAGAGTCCATCGAGAGCGCCAGCACCAAAAGCAGGGATTCTGCCAGGGAAGGAAGCAAGTCGTTCAATGTTAACCACCGCTTTCCGGAATCATTCTTTTACATCCTATTCCAGCGCCTCCGGTTTTGTGACGCCGCTTTCCGGAGGTATAACCGGCGGTACAACCGGCGGGCGCGGAGCGGCCTTGATAAAGCGGCCCCGGCGGTATTTGCGCACGGGCGGCAGGGCGGCGTTCATTCCGCTGCTCTGCTGGCGCTCGCGGATTTTGCGGTAGATTACCCCCAACGCCATGTCGCACTCCTTCTCCAGGTCGGCGGAGGAGAGCTCCCCCCGGCGCCAGGCGGTGTAAAGCTCGTCAAAATTATCCGGCAGGTTTTTAACCGGCCGCCCAAAGCGGACGCCGCGCGCCTTTGCAGCCGCGATGCCCTCGGCCTGGCGGCTGCGGATATGGTCGCGCTCCAGCTCGGCCGCATAGGAGAGCACCGAAAGCACCAGGTCGCTGATGAAGGTGCCCAGCAGATCCTTGCCATAGGTGGTGTCCAGCAGGGGCATGTCAATAATCTTGATATCCGCGTTTTTTTCCCGGGTAATAATCCGCCATTGCTCGATGATCTCCGTGTAATTTCTGCCAAGCCGGTCAATGGACTTTACATAGAGAAGGTCTCCGGGCTTCAGCCGCCGGAGCAGCCGCCGGTAGGCGGGGCGGTTGAAGTCCTTGCCGGATTTCTTATCAATATAGATGTTTTTTTCCGGAATTGGGAATTGCGAAAGCGCCATAATCTGGCGGTCCTCGTTTTGATCGCGGGAGGATACCCTGATATACCCGTATAAACTCAAAGCTACGCCTCCTTTAGGGGTTGGGGATGGGCCTTGTGGCAGCGGCGAAAGTAAAACAAAAAAGGGGACGAGTTCCCTTTTTATAAAATAACGGGCATTGCCGTTTGCCGCCGGCCACGATGAACATTGGTATATATTTCCATTAAAGAAATATAGCTATTACAACATCATAAAAGAGAAATAGACGGTTTACAACATTTTGTATGAGAATCTTCAACATTATTTTACAAAAGGCTGCTTTCAAAATGTGCCAATATTAATGCCGGGGCGGCTTGTACCCGCTTTCCGGGTGAAAATTTAAATGGAAAACGGTGTAAAATCCTTTATACTATGAGCAGTGGATTTTACATAAAGGAGAGAGAGGCCTGTGGCAGAGGAAGCCGGTTGTAAGGTACAAAAAGGCACGGCGTCTGGGGCGCCGGGGCAGGGCGGGCAAAGGCCTGCGGTGCGGGGGCGGTTTGCGCCCAGCCCCAGCGGGCGTATGCACCTTGGCAATGTGTTCTGCGCCCTGCTGGCCTGGCTGTCGGTGCGTGCGCAGGGCGGAACGCTGGTGCTGCGCATCGAGGATCTGGACCCCGGCCGCTGTAAGCCGGCCTATACCGCTCAGCTGGAGGACGACCTACGGTGGCTGGGGCTGGACTGGGACGAGGGCGACGGTGTGGGCGGCCCGGACGGCCCTTACCGTCAGAGCCTGCGCACACCGGTTTATGCGGACTGTCTGGAGGCGCTTTCAAAGCGCACGCAGGTTTATGCGTGCTATTGCAAACGGTCGGAGCTCCACGCCGCGCAGGCGCCGCACGCCTCGGATGGGACGCCGGTTTACAGCGGCCGCTGCCGGGCGCTTTCGCCGCGGGAGCGTGCAGAGCAGGCGCAGAGACGGGCGCCGTCCCTGCGCCTGCGGGTGCCGGAGCCAGGTCAGGACAGGGTGGCCTTTACAGACGGGCATCTAGGCCCCTATGCCGAAAACCTGGCCCGGGACTGCGGGGATTTCATCATCCGGCGTTCGGACGGGGTGTATGCCTATCAGTTTGCGGTGGTGGCGGACGATGCCGCCATGGGTATTACCGAGGTGGTCCGCGGCAGGGACCTGCTGAGCTCTACACCGCGCCAGCTCTACCTGTACCGGCTGCTGGGCAAACCGGCGCCGCGGTTTTACCACATTCCGCTGCTGGTGACAGCGGAGGGCCGGCGCCTGTCCAAACGGGACCGGGGCATGGACTTGGGATATTTGCGGCAGCGGGGCTGGCATCCGGAGGAAATCCTCGGCCGCCTGGCGCAGCTGGGCGGCCTGCTGCCGTCGGAAGAGGCGATCAGCGCATATGAGCTGGCGCGGCTGTTTGATTGGTCGAAGATCCCGGTTGAAAATATTGTGGTGCCCGAAGACTTTCTCAACGGTTTCCGGTGAGAGGCGCGGATTCCAATTATTGGCGTCCCGGGCTGCCTTGCGGCGCGGCGCGGTTTGCGGTATAATAACAGTAATGCAGCCGTTTTTTGCTGCCGCGGCTTCCCGGCTGTTCGGGTCTATTCAAAAAACGGAAATATACTATTCATAAAAATATGAGAAAATGAGCAACGGAGTATGACGCCTATGCGCGAGATTTACTTGGATAATTCGTCGACAACCAAACCCTGCCCCGAGGCGGTGGAAAAAACCGCCGAGGCCCTGACGGCCTGCTGGGGCAACCCGTCCTCCCTGCACACGCTCGGCTTTGCGGCGGAGAAGCTGCTGGCCCATGCCCGGAGCGCGGTGGCCCGCTCACTGGGCTGCAGGCCCGCGGAAATCTACTTTACTTCCGGCGGGACAGAGGCAAACAATATCGCCCTGCTGGGGGCGGCGCACAGCAGAGCCCGGCGCGGCAAGCGTATTGTGACCACGGCTATGGAGCATCCCTCGGTGCTGAATACCATGAAGGCCCTGGAAAAGGAGGGCTTTGAGGTGGTTTATTTGCAGCCGGACCATGCTGGCTGCATCCGGGAGGGCCAGGTCCGGGAGGCGGTAACGGCGCAGACCATTCTGGTCAGCATGATGGCGGTCAACAACGAGGTGGGAACGATTCTGCCGGTTGATGCCGCCGCCGGGGCCATTGCCGCCGTCCAGGCCCCCGCGCTGCTGCATGTGGACGCTGTGCAGGCCTACGGCAGGCTGCCGCTGAACCCGGCCCGCCAGGGCATTGACCTGATGACGGTCAGCGCGCATAAGATCCACGGCCCCAAGGGAGCCGGCGCATTGTATATTGCCGGCGGCGCCCGCCTGGCGGCGCCGTTTTACGGCGGCGGCCAGGAGCGGGACATCCGTCCGGGCACGGAGCCCGTGCCTGCCATTGCGGGCATGGGCGCGGCGGTGGAGGCCCTGCCCCCGCTGGAGGAAGCCCGCAGGCATGCGACCCTGCTGCGGGACCGGCTGGCGGCCCTGCTGGAGCCCATGCCGGAGGTCGTTGTGCATACGCCGCGGGCTGCGGATGCCGCGGCGCCCTATATTTTGAATTTGTCGGCCCGGGGCGTGCGGGCCGAAACCATGCTTCATTTTTTGGCGGAGCGGGGGATTTACGTTTCCTCCGGATCGGCCTGCGCCAAGGGCCGGCAAAGCCACGTGCTCACGGCGATGGGGCTGGAGAAAAGAGAGATTGAGTCGGCCTTGCGGGTCAGCTTTTCCCGGAATAATACGGTGGATGATGTGGAGCTTTTTGCGCGGGCGCTGCGAGAAGGCCTCGATACGCTCGCACACAGCCGCTGAGCAATCAATAACAGAGAATTGAGGATGGAGCAAATGACGAAACAACAGGACGGACAGGCGGATTTTCAGCCCGAGGAGGTCATTCTGGTTAAATTGGGCGAGATTGTCCTCAAAGGGCTGAACCGCAGCCGGTTTGAAAATATTTTAATGAAAAATATCAGCCGCCGGCTGGAGCCGCTGGGGAATTTCAGCATCCGATCGGCGCAGTCCACGGTTTATATTGAGCCGCTGGACGCTGCGGCCGATTTTGAGGCGGCAGTGGATCAGGTGTCGCGCATCTTCGGCGTCATCGCCTATACCAGGGCGCGCGTTACCGAAAAGTCGATGGAGAGCATCCTCCGCGAGGCCGGCGCTTACCTGGGCGGCACACTGCGGCGCGCCAGGACGTTTAAGGTGGAATCAAAGCGCTCCGACAAGCGCTTTCCCAAGACTTCGCCGCAAATTTCCGCGGAGGTGGGCGAGGCTATTTTGAACCAGTACCCCCACCTGGCGGTGGATGTCCGCCAGCCGGATGTGACGGTGCGCGTGGAGGTGCGCGAGGTTGCCGCTTACATCCACAGCGATGCCCTGCCCGGTGCGGGCGGCATCCCGGTGGGTACCGGCGGACGCGCGGCTGTGCTCATCAGCGGCGGCATCGACAGCCCGGTGGCAGCCTGGATGATGGCTAAGCGCGGGGTGGAGCTCACGGCCGTTCATTTTGCCAGCCCGCCCTATACCAGCCTGAGGGCCGAGGAAAAGGTCTGCCGCCTGCTGGAGCGTGTAAGCGCCTATGCGGGCCGCCTGTATATGGTAACGGCCCCCTTCAGCCACATTCAGGAGGAAATCCGCGAACGCTGCCCGGAGGAGTACTTTACGCTGATTATGCGGCGCTTTATGATGCGCATCGCCCAGCGGATTGCCCGCCGGCAAAATTGCAGCGCGCTGGTTACCGGCGAGAGCCTGGGCCAGGTGGCCAGCCAGACCATCCAGGCCATCGCCTGTACGGACGCGGTAGCGGAAATGCCGGTTTTCCGGCCTCTTATCGGGATGGACAAGAGCGAAATTGTGCTCGCTTCGCGCAAGATCGATGCCTTTGACATCTCCATTGAGCCCTATGAGGATTGCTGTACGGTATTTACGCCGCGCCACCCGACCACCCGGCCGGAGCTTGCCAAGGTGGAGGAGGCCGAAAGCGTGCTGGATATTGACGCGCTGGTTGAAGAGAGCTTGCAGGGCATCTACACGCGTAAAATTGTCCCGGGCCAGACGGAATTTGACTTTGCATGACAGGCCCGGGCGCCGCGCCGCTGTTTTTTGGCCGCGGCCGCTTTGCCGGGGCGCCGGAATCTATGCGCGGGTTTTAAAACATGAAGCATGAGCCTACAGGCTACAGAATCGGGAGGGATTGAGAATGAAGGCTGAAATTATTTCCGTGGGCACGGAGCTGCTGCTGGGCCACACGGTAAACACGGACGCCGCCTATGTGGCGCGGGAGCTCTCCGCACTGGGGATAGACCTGCTGTTCTCCTGCACGGTCGGCGACAACCCCGCCCGTCTGCGGGAGGCCCTGCAAACGGCGTTTGCCCGCAGTGACCTGGTTATTACCACCGGGGGGCTTGGCCCTACAGGCGACGACCTGACCAAGGAAACCGTGGCGCAGGCCGCCGGTGTGGAGCTGGTGCGCGACCCCGCCAGCGCGGCGCGGATTGAGGAATATTTTCGGGGGCGTGAGTGCGGCCCCAGCCAATATAAGCAGGCCGATCTTCCCCGCGGCTGCACCGTCCTGCAAAATGATGCCGGCACGGCCCCTGGCTGCGTGTTTGAGTCCAGGCAGGGGGTGCTGGTGCTGATGCTGCCCGGCCCGCCCTCAGAGCTGCTGCCGATGCTCCACCATTATGCGGCACCGTTCCTGGCTGCCCGCACGGGCGGGGTGATTGCCTCCCGCATGGTGCGGGTATTCGGCATCGGGGAGGGCAGTGCTGCCGAACGGTTGGCAGACCTGCTGGAGAGCTCCAATCCCACGGCGGCAACCTATGCCAAGGAAAACGAGATGTTTATCCGTGTGACAGCCAAGGCTGAGACCCCGGCGGCGGCGTCGGCTCTGTGTGAGCCGATGGTAGCGGAAATCTGCCGCAGGCTGGACGAGGCGGTCTATATTGTCAATGAGGACGGCACATCGGACAGCTGCCTGGAGCAGGTGGTGGTGCAGGCGCTCGCCGCCCGGGGCATGACCCTGGCGACGGCGGAATCCTGTACCGGCGGGTTGCTGGCAAAACGGATTACGGACGTACCGGGTTCCTCCGAGGTGTTTCATATGGGCGCGGTGACTTATGCAAACGAGGTTAAGACCAGGCTGCTGGGGGTACCGGCGGAGCTGTTCGATACCGTGGGCGCCGTGAGCCCCGAGGTCGCCCGCGCAATGGCGGAGGGGGTACGGCAGGCAGCCGGCGCCGGCCTGGGAATAGGCATCACCGGCATTGCCGGGCCTGGCGGCGGAAGTGCAGAAAAACCCGTGGGGCTGGTCTATGTCGCATTGAGCGACGGCAAGGCGGTGTGGGTGCGCCGCATGAATCCGGCCGGGCGTATCCGCAGCCGGGCCGCGCTGCGGGACCGTGCGGCAAGCGTGGCGCTGGACATGGCGCGCCGCCGCCTGGGGGGCCTGACACAGCCGGAGGCCGAGGCCTTCGCGCTGGTATGAGAGGAGCGTGACGTATGAAAAAAGGAAAATATTACGCCGGAAAACCCTTAAAGGACAGCCCGCGGGGCGGACAGAATCCGGAGGCCCCGGCGGGCGGGGAGGCTGTGACCGGTAAGCGGAAAAAAGTGGGCTTTTTCCCAAAAAAGGGAGACAGCAAAAAGCTGGTGATCAATAAGATTCTGACCATCATCGCCCTGCTGGTATTTCTGGTGTGCGGCGGAATTTTGCTGTATGAATTTGTACTTCAGCCTATGCAGACGGACCAGAGCAACGAAAAGCTTCAGGGCCTTTACTACCACGAGGCCTCCAGCCGGGAGACGGAGGAGGGCGAGCCGGCAGTCTCGTCCGAGCCGGAAAAGGATGAAAACGGCATCCTGCTCAAGTTTGAGGATGTACGGAAAATCAACCCCGATGTGGTTGGCTGGATCAATATCCCCAATACCATCATCGACCTGCCGGTATTGCAGTCCTCCGAAGACGACCCGGAATATTACCTGAACCGGGACTATGAGCACAATGTGACCAAATCGGGAAGCATCTTCCTGGATTCCCGGGACAGCCTGGAGGAGCCGGCCTCCAAAAACCTGATTCTTTACGGCCATTCGCTCAATTCGGGGCGGATGTTCACCGACCTGCTCAAATATAAGCAGCTGGACTTTTATAAAAATGCCCCGGTGTTTACCTTCGACACAGTCTATGAGGAGTCGCAATGGAAAATTATCAGCGTCTTTATTACCAATACCCTGGAAAGCCACGGCGAGGTGTTTGATTATTTGCGGGTGAACTTCTCCAGCGATGAGGATTATCTCAACTTTGTTTACCAGACGCGGATTCGTTCCCTCTATAATACGGGGGTGAGCTTTAACGCCAACGACCAAATTGTCATGCTCTCCACCTGCTCCTATGAGTACGACAACTGGCGCGAGGTTGTGGTGGCGCGCAAGGTGCGTCCCGGCGAGAGCGCCGAGGTGGATGTCTCCCAGGTTAACTGGAACCCCCGCACCCTGTACCCGGACATCTGGTACACCAGCCGCGGCGGCAGTAAGCCCGCCTGGCCGGCTACCTATGCCGAGGCCAAGGCGCAGGGCCTGGTTACTTGGACGGAAGATTAAGGAAAAGAGGGGCGGCATGCAGGCCGGATTGATTTTTTACCAGGCACATCGGACGTTTGAAAATAAGATAACGGCAGAGCGCTTTCTGAGCAGCGCCGGATGCCCGCTTGCCGATACGCGTGCCGTGCCGGACAGCCGGGGCCTTTTTGGCGCGCTCAGCACGCTGCTGCATACCTGCGACCTGGTGCTGGTAGTCAGCGCCGCAGCTGGCGGGCTGTACGGGGAGAACGAGCCGCTGGCCTCCGCGCAGCTGTTTGGCAGGCTTGGCGTGGAGACGGGGCCCGGCGGTCCGCAGGGGGTTCTGCGCCTGCGCGTGGATGCGGGCTGCGCGGACCTGCTGGAAAGCGCCGGAAGCGCAGTCTTTGTCCTGCCGGATGAGCCGGGGCCGCTCGCCGCGCTTCTGGCCGCCGGCCGGAAACGCCTGGCGCAGAAGTTCGGCGCCGGTTTTGCGGAAGAGGACGCCGGACCGGCGGCGGGGCTTTCGGCCCGGTTGCTGGAGCAGGCGGTGGAGGAGTCGCTCGGTTCCGCGGATGCGCCGGTGGGGCGTTAAGGGCTTTTTAAGGGCTTACAGAACAAAAAGGAGGCAGACGCATGGACTTGATTGGGCAGGTAAAGGCAGTGGACCTCATGCTCAAATTTTTACGGGGAGATATGCAGCGCATCACGCCCTATCCGTTTGTGCCCATGAAACCGGCGTTTGAGCCGAATGCGGCTTTTGGCCTGCCGACAAGCACGCCGGAGGAGGAGGGCGTGTCCTCTGAATACCTGCGGCAGTTTTTTGAAGAGATGGACGCCTGCCGCGGCATTCACCCGCACAGCGTCATGGTGCTGAGGCATGGAAAGCTCATCGCCGCAGGAAGCTGGAAACCGTTCACCAACAGCGTTCCGCATATGATGTTCTCCCTGTCCAAAAGTGTGACATGCATGGCGGTGGGGCTGGCGGTGGACGAAGGGCTGTTTTCTCTGGAGGATAAAATCGTCTCCTTTTTCCCGGAAAAGGCGGGCCGCCCGCACAACCGGAAGATCGAGTCGGTCACCGTGCTGCACCTGCTTAATATGACCAGCGGGGCCAACCTCAATGAGTTTGGCTCTGAGGTGGAGCGCGATTGGCTGCGGGCCTTTTTTGCCGCGGATTGCGCAGTGGAGCCCGGATCCGGCTTTGATTATAACAGCATGAATTCCTATATTCTCAGCGCCATCGTGTGCCGGAAGAGCGGGCAGACGCTTACGGAATACCTCACGCCGCGCTTGTTTGAACCCTTGGGCATCCCTCCGGTTCACTGGGACACCTGCCCGGCGGGCATTGAAAAGGGCGGCTGGGGCCTGTACCTGCGGCCCATTGATATGGCAAAGCTGGGGCAGCTTTTTTTGCAGAAGGGAAAATGGGAGGCCGATGGCCGTCTGCGCACGCTCATTCCTGAAAAATGGGTGGAGGCGGCGACAGATACCGCCGTCCCCACGCATCGCGGAGGGCATACGTCGCACTACGGCTACCAGATTTGGAGCTTCAACGCGGAAGAGGCCTACCAGTACAACGGTATTTTCGGGCAGTACGTCATTGTGCTGCCCAAGCAGGATATGGTGCTGGCGATTACAAGCGGCAACCAGAATTTATTTTCCGACGGCTCCAGCGACCTGGTGGAACGCTTTTTCGGGGATGCCGCGCCGGCGTTTTCCGCGTCCGCGCTGCCGCGCAATGTAAAGGAGCTTGCCCGGCTGCGCCGGGTGACAGAGAACCTTTATGCCGTTCGCGAGACGGCCCCGCTCCCTGAAAAGCCGGCGGAGCCGGCGCAGGGGCTTTTGCAGCGCGTGTTTGGCAAAAGGGCCGAAAAACGGAATCCGCCGGAGCTGCCGGCCGCGGCGGAGCTTTCCGCGGAGGCCCTGGAGCTGGAAGGGCGCGTCTATCGCCTGGAGAAGAGCTTCGGCTCCCTGATGCCGCTGATCTGCGCGGCGGTAACCAATAATTTCAGCGGCTGCGTGGCACAGGTGGGGTTTTCCTTCCGGGAGCCGGGCACGCTGGCCCTGACCGTATGGGAAGAGGAGAAGGGCGGCAGAAATGTGCTGCTTGCCGGGCTGGATGGCGTGCCCCGCCGGGGCATGGTCTCCGTCAACGGCGAGCAGTATAATGTGGGGGCCACGGCCCGCCTGACCCGCGATGAGGACGGCCGCCTGGTTGTTA
The DNA here is from genome assembly GCF_003268275.1 of Hydrogeniiclostridium mannosilyticum. Classification (GTDB taxonomy): domain Bacteria; phylum Bacillota; class Clostridia; order Oscillospirales; family Acutalibacteraceae; genus Hydrogeniiclostridium; species Hydrogeniiclostridium mannosilyticum. The sequence goes on along the minus strand of NZ_QLYR01000004.1, from coordinate 97,377 downwards.
AGGTGTTCGTCAGCTTTATTGAGTCGCCCTCGACAAGGATTTTCAAGTTTATCTTTTACCGCAGCGCCACCGGCGCCCTGCGCGAGGAAACCGGCGTTTGCGACCGCGTTATGATGCGCCTGGACGAGGTGCCCAGCGTAAGCGTGGCCTGTCAAATGCTGCTGGGCCTGTTTGAAAACGACCCCGCGCAGGGGCCGGCGCCCTGGAAAAGGCTGGGGGAGAGCATCGTACAGCAGAAGCTCTCCGGCCGGATGAGCGCGCTGACAAAGCCGCGCGCCCGCGGCGTTCTGCTGCCGCCGCGGGAAAGCGCTGGAAAGCCGGAGGAGGGGCCGGTGCAGACCGCTACGGCGGAGCAGTGTGAAAAGAGCTGACGCCGCTGCCGGCAGGCCCGGCAGCGGAAAAGCATCGGGAAGGGAGCCGGTGGCAATGCCGAAAATTGGGTTGCGTATCATCAAATCTTCCGTTGCGGTGGCGCTGTGCTTTCTCGTGTATTTTTTGCGCGGGCAGCAGGGCACGCCGTTTTACTCGGCAATTGCGGCGGTGCTGTGCATGCAGCCCGACACCTCCAACAGCCTGAAGGTGGGCTGGAACCGCACGGTGGGGACGCTCATCGGCGGCTTTTGCGGCATGCTGGTGCTGCTGGTGGAGCGCTATTGGCTGCCGCCGCAGTACCCGGCGCTCCCCTACCTGGTTACGGCCGCCGCGATTATTCCGCTGATCTATGCGACGCTTTTGGTGAAAAAACCGACGGCCTCTTACATCACCTGCGTGGTGTTCATGAGCATCACCGTCTCCCACGGCGCGGATATCAACCCCTACCTCTTCGCCTTTAACCGTACGCTGGATACGCTCATCGGCATCTTTGTATCCTTGGCGGTGAACAACATCCGCCTGTTTTGGCGGGAGGACCGCGAGAACCTGCTGGCGCTCGACCTGGGCCGCCTATTTCAGGTGGAGGCCGGCAAGCAGCCCTATGTGCGTGTGCATTTGAAGCGCTTGCTGGAGCGCGGCGCACGGGTAGCGTTCTTTACCCAGCGTTCGCCTGCTTATCTGATGCGCGCCCTCGGCGGGGTGAAGCCGGAGATGCCCGTGGTGGTGCTGGGGGGCAGCGCGCTCTACCGGGTGGCCGAAAACCGCTACGAGGTGCTGGAAACATTGCCGCGGGATGAAGTCCCCCGGCTGCTGGCACTGTTTGCCCGGCAGGGGCCCCTGCTTTGCCTATACGGTGACAAGCCACATGCTGCATGTGTACTGCGGCGAGGAGCTTGCGCCCGCGGGCCAGGCCTATTATGAAGCGGAACGGGGGACCCCCTACAAGAATTTCGTCTTTGTGCCGCTGCCGGAGCGCAGCCACGGGGAGGTGCTGGTGCTGACGGCGATTGGCCCGGAGGAGGGCATCGAGGCGCTGGCCCGGGAGGCCGCTGGAATGGATACCGCCGGTCGCCTGAATATTACTGTAAGCAGCGACGAGCGCCTGGGCGGCCTCGCGCGCCTGGATGTGCGCGGCGCGGGTGCAACCGTGGACCAGGCCCTTGCGCTGTTGCAGGCGCGTGTGGGCGCGCCCGCTGTTCTCTACCCGGGCCAGGCCGCGGAGGACGGGGCGTGCGGCACGGTACAGGGCTTGGAGCTGCTGCGGCGTACAGAGCAGATATTTTTACACAGGGGAAGAAATTCCCGTGAAAAGGCGGTATTATGAGACAGAATACAGGGCCCCTGATGCTTTTGGTCAAGCCAGTTTCTGGCAGCTGCGACCTGCGCTGCCGCTATTGCTTTTACGCTGACGAGGCGCAGAAGCGCGGCCGTGCCTCTTATGGGAGAATGAGCGCGGAGACGCTGGAGCTGCTGGTGCGTGAGGCGTTGAGCCAGGCGGCGGGCGGCTGTACCTTTGCCTTTCAGGGCGGGGAACCGACACTGGCAGGCCTTGACTTTTATGAAAAACTGCTGGAGCTGGAAAAGCGCTATAACCGCAGGCACATTCCCGTGCAGTATGCCATCCAGACAAACGGCTGCTCCCTTGACCGCGACTGGGCGGCCTTTTTTGCCAGAAATCGGTTTCTGGTGGGCCTTTCTCTGGACGGAACGCGCGAGGTGCACGACGCCTACCGCCGCGATGCCGCGGGGGAGGGCAGCTTTCAGCGGGTGCAGCGCGCGGCACAGCTGCTACAGCAGGCCGGCGTGGATTTCAACGTCCTGACTGTCGTGACCAATCAAACCGTGCGGAGCATCGGCAAGATCTACGGCTATTTCAAACGCAGCGGGCTGCGCTACCAGCAGTATATTCCCTGCCTCGATCCCCTCGGGGAGGAGCGGGGGCAAACGGAATATGCGCTGACGCCCGAAGCTTATGGGGAGTTCCTCTGCCGCCTCTTTGACCTGTGGTATGCGGATCTGTCGCATGGTGATTATGTCTACATCCGCTATTTTGAAAACCTTGCCGCTATGCTGCTGGGCCGTCCGCCAGAGAGCTGCGGCATGAGCGGGCAGTGCGCCTGCGGCTTTACGGTGGAGGCGGACGGCAGTGTCTATCCCTGTGATTTCTATGTGCTGGATCCCTACCTGTTGGGGCATATTGGGGAGCAGAGCTTTGCCGGGATGGCCGCGGGGGAGGCGGCCCGGGCCTTTGTGGAGCCCTCACGGCTGGTGGATGAAAAGTGCCGAAGCTGCCGCTGGGGCGCGCTCTGCCGGGGCGGCTGCCGCCGGGACCGCGAGCCCGCCGTGGACGGCGTCCTGCAACGCAACTATTTCTGCCCGGCCTTTGAGCGCTTCTTCGGCTATGCGGCGTCCCGGCTGCGCCAGGCCGCCGTCTGGCTTTCGACCGGATTGCCGCGAAGCGGGCGCAGCTGACGGGTTGCGCGGCGCCCTGAAAAATATAAGCGGAAGGCGATATGAAAAAGCCGGTGGAGCGCTGACGATAAGCGCCTACCGGCCTGTTTATTGTTGTTAGAACCGTTGGAACACAGCCCCATTTGCGGATGGCTCCAACGGCAGTTTTCATAAGGGTATCTGCGGCCCGGCTGGATCGTCTGCCCGGCTGGCTTGCCTCTCCGGCTTAACCTTTTTCCATGAGTACCTTCATCAGCTTTTTCCGGCTGTTGCCCTCGCAGACAGCGACAATCTCGTCGCCCGCGGTGAGCACGGTTCCGCCGTTCGGGATAATCAGCGTCTCATTGCGGACAATGGAGATAATCAGGGTTTCGCGCGGCAGGGAGATGTCATTGAGCGTTTTTCCCTCCACCGCCGCGCCGTGCGAAAGCGTCATGGCACAGATGCCCGCCCGCCCGCGGTTCAGCGTGGTGAGCAGATGCATTTCCGCAGAGTCAACCTCCTGCTCAATCATATTGGTAATGATTTCCGTGCTGCTGACGGCAATATCTGCGCCCAGCATGCGCAGCGCGTTGGTGTTGCGCGGGTTGTTTGCGCGCGCAATGACCTTTTCTACTTTAAACTGTTTTTTTGCCAGCTGTGCGGCAACCAGATTATCCTGGTCGCTGCCGGTCACCGCGATCAGGCAGCCGGCCTCCTGGGTGTTGGCACGCTCCAGCGGCTCAATCTCGGTGCCGTCCCCGTAAATGACCTCTGCGTCCAGCTCGTTTGCCAGGTGGATGCATTTTTCGCGGTTCTTTTCAATCAGATGAACCTCGTGCTTTTCCTCCAGCAGGTTTTCCGCAAGGCTGTAGCCGAGCTTGCCTCCGCCCACGATTACGATCTTCATTTTTAGCGTCCTTTCCTCAGACTGCTCCCCGTGTTCTTTTCGCAGGGAAAATAATCAGCTTCAATATTTTTGAAAATCAGTCGACCACACGCGCAAACAGGACCTGGTCCTTTTCCTGCAGCGGCAGTGCCTGGCCCGGGCGGCACAGGTCTACCGTGCCGTTGGTGTGAACCGCGCCCAGCACCACTTCGTTTTCCTCGCAGGGCAGGTGTTTGGCATCCAGGCCGACCTGCTCCGGTTCCACCCGGCGGCTGTGAAAGGCCATGGAGGAGGTGTCGAAGGTCAGGTATTTCGCCTCCCACGGCTGGGTCAGCGAGGCGAAGATGGCGTCGCCCGCCATCTTTGTGTGGCAGACGGAGCGCAGGCCAAAGCTTTTAAACACATTTTCACGCGCGGGGTCGGATATTCTCGCCACGACATTTTCCACATGGAAAAATTCCCGGGCAATTTGTGAGACGGTAATGTTCAGGTTGTCGTCAGGCGTCACGACGGCAACCGCATCGCAGGACTCAATCCCCGCGCTCTGCAGAACCTTCATGTCCATCGGCACCCCGGTGACCGTAAGGCCGCTGAACGCATCGCTGAGCTGCAAAAAGTTCAGCGGGTCAGAGTCAATAACCGCTACATCGTCCCCGTTTTGGTCGAGCATCTCGGCCAGTCTTCTTCCCAGCCGGCCGCAGCCGACTACCAGTACATTCACGTTGATCTCTCCTGTCTTGTCGTTTGGCATCCGCAGCGCGCCAGGCCGCCGTTCCGGCGGAATGCCCGTGGGTTGGTTTGCCGCAGGGGTGCGTTTTTTAAGGATATGCCGCGAAATAGAAGCGGCCTCAACCGAACGGCGTCCTTGGCCTGGTATTTTGGCTTTTATTTTTGGCGTTTTATCATGAAACAGCTTGTTTCCCACCGGCCCTGGGGGCAAAGCGCCAAGGCTTGCCGCGGGACGGTGTATCTGCTGTTTAGTAGCCATTATAGCACATGCGCGGTGCGGAAACAAGGGGATGACTTGACAGGGCGGCCAGTTCAATGGTATATGTATTCTTAAAGGCAGGAATACCCTGTGTAAAAAGTCGGGCTTCGGCGCGGAAAACGCGGGCCGATGCTTCCGCCGGGGCCCCTGCTGCGCCGCGGATAAAATCTATATTTCCCTTGAAAGGTGGAGCTAATATGAAGCTGTCTTTTCGCTGGTATGGTCCTGACGACCCGGTTGCGCTGGAGAAAATCCGGCAGATTCCAAACATGCACAGCATTGTCACTGCTGTTTACGACGTACCGCCGGGCGAGGTGTGGAGCCGGGAGAGCATTGCCGCGCTCAAGGCACAGGTGGAAGCGGCAGGCCTGGCCTTTGAGGTGATTGAAAGCGTCCCGGTTCATGAGGATATCAAGCTGGGCAGGCCTACGCGCGGCCGCTATATTGCAAATTACTGCGAGAATATCCGCCGTTTGGGGGAGGCTGGCGTGCGCTGCATCTGCTATAATTTTATGCCAGTGTTCGACTGGACCCGCACGGAGCTGGCTAAGCGCCAGGCGGACGGCGCTACGGCTCTGGCCTACGATGCAAGCCGGCTGGAGGGGCTGGACCCGCTTTCGGGGGAGCTCAGCCTGCCGGGCTGGGACAGCAGCTACAAAAAAGAGGAGCTCCGCGCGCTTTTTGAGGCGTATGCCGGTGTGGATGCCGAAAGGCTGTGGGAAAACCTCGGCTATTTCCTGCACGGGGTCATTCCCGCGGCTGAGGCGGCCGGGGTGCGGATGGCTATTCACCCTGACGACCCGCCGTGGGAAATTTTCGGGCTGCCGCGCATTATCACAACGGAGGAGAACCTGGACCGCTTGCTGCGTCTGTATGACAGCCCCAGCAACGGCCTGGCGTTCTGCACCGGCTCGCTGGGCGCAGGCGCGTTCAACGATCTTTACCACATGGTGGACAAATACAGCGCTATGGGGCGCATTCCTTTCATGCACGTGCGCAATGTCCGCCGTTATCCGGACGGGAGCTTTGAGGAGACCGCGCATTATTCTGCCTATGGGTCGCTGGATATGGTACGGATTCTCTCCATCCTGCACCGGAACGGCTTTGACGGCTATATGCGCCCCGACCACGGCCGGATGATCTGGGGCGAGAGCGGGCGTCCCGGCTATGGGCTGTATGACCGCGCCCTCGGCGCCGCGTACCTAAACGGGATTTGGGAGACGCTGGATAAGCTGGGGCCCTCGCGGGGCTGATTGCGGGCCTGCCGCTGCGGTCTGCTGGCGGAACAGCTGTTTTCCTGGACGATTGCTGATTGAAAACGGAGAAAGGATTTGTATGGCGCAAATCAAATTGACTGCGGCGGATGCCGCCGATATGCCCCGCATACGGGCACTTTACAAGCAGGCGTTTCCCAGTGCGGAGCGCATGCCTTTTTGGATGCTGCGCCGGAAAGTGCGCGCCGGGCTGGCGGAGCTGCTCTGCATAGCGGATGAGCGGGGCGGCTTTTTGGGGCTGGCCGCGCCGCTTTTGGATGGTGACCGCGTGCTGATGGCGTATTTTGCCGTCGCCCCCGAGGCCCGCGGTCAAGGCGCCGGCAGCCTGGCGCTGGCTGCGCTGCTGGAGCGTTACCGGGGAAGATGTGTATTTTTAGAAATCGAGGCTCTGGAGCCGGAGGCGGGCAACTATGCGCAGCGGGTACGGCGCAAACAGTTTTACCTGCGGGGCGGGCTCTCGGACTGTGGGCTGAGCGTTCAGGTGTTCGGTGTTAATATGGAGATTCTGAGCAGCGGGCCGCCGGTTTCCTTCGAGGAGTATGTGGACTTTTACCGAAAAGTTTTCGGTGAGCGCTACGCGGCGTTTTTGAATATCCGTTGCCTGGAGGAGCGGAAACAAAACGGCTGAATCGGTAAAACTCTATTTGTACTTTATATTATTATTGCCGGAATAGGGCGATAATTGTCTTATAGCATAACAAAGCGGCGGGAACAAGAAGAAAATTCCTCTTGTTCCCGCCGCTTTGTTACCGGCCGGCCTGCATGATCCAAAAGCTTTCCGGCTGGCCGGTATAGGGCACCTCGTCGATCTCGGCGGCCCGGTAGTGGAAACCGGCTTTTTGATAGGCCCGGATGGCCCTTTGATTGGAGGCGGCAACCTTCAGGAAGATTCTCCCCTCATGGCCCTTCAGCCGTCGCAGCTCCAATACGGCCTTTTGCACAAACAATGCGCCTAAACCCTGCCCGCAGAGCCGTGGCGCCAGCGCCCAGCCCACCCAGAGGGCCCCTTGGTCAGGCTGGCAGGCAACCTGGCCGATCACGGTTTCAAGGGAATCCCCAGACAGCAGACAGAATTGCTCGTTCCCCCAGGTGGAGCGGTCCATTAGGTAGCCGTTGGGCCTTCCTTTAAAGCTGTAGACATCGTAGGGCGGCGGCCATTCCCAAAGGCTGATTTCGGCGGCTGCCTTTTCGGTCAGGGCGCACAAGACGCAGTGCCGGAAATTCATATTCATGGGCTTTCTCCTTTCAGCGCGGATAATGGGCCTCGCCGGCGCTATGCGGCCCGGTAGGCTCAGTCCGTCAGGCGGCGAATCCAGCGGAAGCGGTTGACCTTGACGGCGGCGACGAAGCATTTGAGGACCTGGTCGCATTTGAGGAAAATAAAGACAGCCATGGGCGGAAGGCCCCAGACAAAGGCAGCCAGCGAAGAGAGCGGAATGACGACCAGCCATACGAAAATCATGTCGTTGAACAGCACAAATTTGGTGTCGCCGCCGCCGCGCACAATCCCGGTTAGGGCAGACATCTGGTAGGCGGTGCCGATGCAGGTGACACTGAGCACCATCATAAATTCGCTGGCCAGTTGTTTGCTCTCCGGCGAAATGACATAAAAGCCCAGCACCCAGTCGCGGACGAGAAATAGGCACAGCCCGGTGGCGACACCCAGCAATAGGTAGAGAACCTGCAGCGTTTTTGCGTAAAGGCGCACCAGCTTTTCCGCACCCTGGCCGATGGTTTTGCCGATAATGATGGAGGAGGCGTTGGCCGCGCCGTAGACGACCACGGTGAGAATTTGGAATACCACCGAGGCTACGCTGTTGGCCGCGATGGCGTCGTCGCCCATATGCCCGAGTATGGCGGTCTGCACCGCGGTACCAATGCCCCACAAGCCGTTGGAGATGATAACCGGCAGCCCTACCTTCAGGTAGCGCTTGAACAGGCTGTGGTCCAGGCGGAGGAAGTCGCGCGGCCGCAGCCGCAGCTTTTTGTCGGCCAGCAGCAGATAGGCGGTGACAATGACGGCCTCCACTGCCCGGGCCGTAAGCGTAGCAGCCGCGGCGCCGGCGGAGCCCATACGCGGCGCGCCGAAGTTGCCGAAGATCAGCACATAGTTGAGGCCGACGTTGATCATCAGGGTGGACAGGGAGACGAAAAAGCCGATTCGCACCGTCTCCACACTGCGCAGGCTGCACAGCAGGATATTGGTAAAGGCAAACAGCGGGTAGGAAAAGCAGATAATGCGCAGGTACTGCATGCCCTCTGCGATGACGCGCTCCTCATTGGTGAAAAGCGAGAGGCAGAAATGAGGGAAGAAAAAGACCGCCGCCCATAGCAGCAGGCTGATGACAAGGCCAATGCGCAGGCCGCAGTTGGTGATGCGCTTAATGGGCTCGGTGTCGCGTTTGCCCCAAAACTGTGCGCCCAGTACCACAATGCCTTCCCCGACGCCCATGGTGAGCATCTGCAAGATGAACTGGATCTGGTTAACCAGCGCAACGCCCGAAAGCGCATCCTGAGAGTACGCGCCCAGCATGATATTGTCGGCAAAGCTTACGCTGAATACAATCAGGTTTTGCAGCGCAATAGTCAGCGTCAGGCGAAAAAACCAGCCGTAAAAATGTTTGTCCCTTGTCATGAGCATGGATGTCTCAGTCCCCCGTCCGCCCGCCCCGGAGGAGCGGCCTCTGTGTTCCTTAGCAGTATAATACACTTGAAGCTTTTTTACAAGACGGAGCGAAGTGGAAAAAAGGGTAATTATTTTCATAATAAAAGCTTATTTTTCTATAGGAATTTACGTTGAAATCGGCTATAATGGTCACAATTGGATCAGCCGGAAGCCGGTAAAGCGGTGGCATCGCGCTTGATCCGGCTGATTGCAGAAAAAGGAGTGGGCGTATTGGAACAACAAAGAGAAATGCTGTCCTCCCATCTGATGGGGGATTTGTGCCTGACGTATTACCGTGACCCAAAGACGGACTGCGTGGGGATGGAACTGGCGCCGGCGGCGCGGAAAAAGGACGTGGTGGAGAAAGAGCGCTGCCAGCTGGAGCCGCTGGTGCAGGCTAAGCTGGTGGGCGACATTTACCCTACCGGTTTTTCACAGGGCCGGACGATGCGGAACAGCGAGACCGTGGACCAGATGCGCTATGTCGGCCAGCGCGAGGAGGACGGCGTCATTATTACCGAGCTGAGGAATGGCCGCGGGGTGCGCTATATCCACCGGGTATCGCGGCGCGCGGGCTCCCCCTGTGTAGAGGTAGTTACCGAGGTCGTCAACGGCAGCCAAGAGACAATTACATTGGAAATGCTCAGCAGCTTTACACTGGGCGGGCTTACGCCGTTTGCCCCGGGCGACGCGGAGGAGACGCTGCTGCTCCACCGCCTGGTCAGCTCCTGGTCGGCGGAGGGGCGCATGAAGACACAGACGCTGGAGGAGCTGGGGCTGGAGCCCTCCTGGGCCTGCTCCAGCGCCAACAGCATCCGCTGGCATCAGACCGGCAGCATGCCGGTGCGGGAGTACTTCCCCATCGCGGCGCTTGAGGATACCGCGGCGGGGGTGACCTGGGCTGTGGAGCTGACGCATGGATCCTCCTGGCAGCTGGAGGCCTACCGCAGGGACAGCGGCCTCTCCCTTTCCGGCGGCTTGGCGGACCGCGAATGCGGGCACTGGATGAAAAGGCTCTATGCGGGCGAGTCCTTCACCGCGCCGCGCGCGGTGCTGACGGCGTGTGCCGGCGGCGCGAACGAGGCCATGCAGCGCTTGGTGGAGAATATGCGCCCGGCGGTGGAGGCGCAGCTCCCGCCCAGCGAGCGGGATATGCCGGTTATTTTTAATGAATTTTGCACCACCTGGGGGAACCCCTGCCAGGAACGTGTAGAGCAGCTTGCGGCGGGGCTGGCGCGCCATGGGGCGCGGTACTTCGTCATTGACGCGGGCTGGTATGCGGACCCGGTCAAGGGCTGGGGCAGCAACCTGGGGGAGTGGATTCCCAACGAGGGGCAGTTTCCCCGGGGCATCAAGGCCGCGGCGGATGCCATCCGCGCGCAGGGGATGATCCCTGGCCTGTGGTTTGAGCTGGAAATGTGCGGCGAATCGGCGGTGACCTTCGGCTGGCTGGACCAGCTCCTGCAGCGCGACGGGCTGCCGGTTACCAACGGCTGCCGCCGCTTCTGGGACATGAATAACCCGGAGGTCGTGTCCTACCTGGAAAAGCGTGTCATCGGCCTGCTGAAGGAAAATGGCTTTGGCTATATCAAAATTGATTACAACGAGACCATCGGCATCGGCTGCGAAAACCCGGATTCGCTCGGCGAGGGCCTGCGCCGCCAGATTGAGGGCACGCAGCGCTTCTTCCGCGAAATCCGGCGCCAGATTCCCGACATCGTCATTGAAAACTGCGCCTCGGGCGGGCACCGGCTGGTGCCCAGTTTCCTGGAGATCACCAGCATGAGCTCCTTCTCCGACGCGCACGAATGCCCGGAAATCCCCGTCATCGCCGCAAACCTGCACCGCGCCGTACTGCCGCGTCAAAGCCAGATCTGGGCGGTGCTGCATCCGGAGCAGACGCTGCAGCGTGTTCATTACCAGATGGCCTCCACCTTCCTGGGGCGCTGCTGCCTGTCCGGCGGCGTGGACCGGCTCTCAGAGGAGCAATGGGCGGCGGTGGAACAGGGCATTGCGCTTTACCACCGGGCCGCGCCGGTCATTGACAAGGGCTTCAGCCGCCGCGGCGGCGATGAGCCGAGGAGCTACCGCCACCTTAAGGGCTGGCAGTATGTGGCGCGCACAGGCTTTGAGGGGGAGGCGGCACTTGTGGTTCTGCACAGCTTTGCAGGCGCGCCGGAGACCGTGAGCGTGCCCCTGCAGGGTAATATGAAAATTGAGGAGCTGTACGCCCGTGAGGGGATTGCCGCAAAGGTTGAAAACGGCAGCCTGACGGTCAGCGGCCTGAAGGATTTTGACGGCGTGGCCGTCTATTTGACCTGAGCCCGGGCCGCCGGGAATGAAGAGGGCCGCGTGCGGCTGAGATTTTATCAAGGAGGAGAATCAGATGCAATTACCCAAGTATTATGAAGACTTCGGCACCCTGCATGTGGGTACGGAGGAGCCGCGCGCTTATTTTGTACCCTTTGAAAGCGCCGCGGCGGCGCTTGCCTCTGCCGGGGAATTTTGCGGCGGGTGGCAGAACTCCGCGCTGTTCCAAAGCTTGAACGGAACCTGGCGGTTTGACTACTACCAGAGCCTGGACGAGGTGCCGGAGGATGTCCTCGCCGCAGAGTGCCCAGCGGCGGGCGCGTCCATCCCGGTGCCGTCGGTGTGGCAAAACCATGGCTACGACCGCCATCAATATACCAATGTGCAGTACCCCATTCCCTATGACCCGCCCTATGTGCCCGCGCAGAACCCGTGCGGGGTCTACCGCCGCAGCTTCACGGCGCAGCCGGACGGCCGCCGCGTATATCTGAATTTTGAAGGGGTGGATTCCTGCTTCTATGTGTGGCTGAACGGCAGATTGGTGGGCTACAGCCAGGTTTCCCACTCCACCAGCGAGTTCGAGGTAACGGATTTTCTTGTAGCGGGGGAAAATTACATCACGGTTGCGGTGTTGAAGTGGTGTGACGGCACGTACCTGGAGGACCAGGATAAGCTGCGCATGTCGGGCATCTTCCGCGACGTATACCTGCTGTACCGCGCGCCAAGCCATCTGCGCGATTATTTTGTACACACGCCGCTTTCCGCGGATTACCGTTCGGCGGATATAGAGGTGGAGCTTTCCTTCTCCGGGGAGGCCCTGCCGGTAAAGGCAGCCCTGTTCAGCCCGGACGGTCAGAAGCTCTGCTGTACCGAGGCTGCCGCCGGGGCGGAAAGGCTCTGCTTGCATGTCGATGCGCCGGAGCTCTGGAATGCCGAGGCCCCGCGGCTCTATACGCTGCTGCTGGAGGCGGGCGGCGAGGCGGTGGCTGAACGCGTCGGCTTGCGCGAGGTGCGGGTGGCGGACGGCGTTCTTCTGCTCAATGGGATGCCGGTTAAATTCCGCGGGGTCAACCGGCACGACAGCGACCCGGTCACCGGCGCGGCTATCAGCCCGGAGCAGGCGGTGCGCGACCTGCGCGTAATGAAGGAGCACAACGTCAACGCCATCCGCACCAGCCACTACCCCAACGCGCCCTGGTTCCCGCGCCTGTGCGCCGAATACGGCTTTTATCTGATCAATGAGTCCGACATCGAAAGCCACGGGACAACGACGGTTTTTAACGCGGGGCCGCCCTTCAGCGCCGGCTCACGCGACCGGCGCTATGATGCCCCGGTGCTCGACCGTGTGCAGCGCAATGTGCTGCAAAACAAAAACGTGCCCGCCATTTTGCTGTGGAGCCTGGGCAACGAGTCCGGCTACGGCAAGGGCTTTGAGGAGGCTGCCCGCTGGGCCCGTACCTATGACCCCTCTCGCCTGGTACACTATGAGAGCTCCATCTATCAGGAGCCGGATGAGGGCACGACGACGGAGGTGCTGGACGTATACAGCCGCATGTATCCGCCGGTTCATGAGATCCATGAATATTTCGCCGCGGAAAAAAGCCCCAAGCCTTATATTCTGTGCGAGTATATCCACGCCATGGGCAACGGCCCCGGCGACGCGCAGGATTACCAGGAGCTGATCGACCGCTACCCCGGCCTGACGGGCGGCTTTGTCTGGGAGTTTTGCGACCATGCCGTGTATACCGGCACGACGCCGGAGGGGAAAAAGAAGTACGGCTATGGCGGCGATTTCGGCGAATATCCGCACGACGGAAACTTCTGTATGGATGGCCTGGTTTATCCGGACCGCACCCCGCACACCGGCTTTGCAGAATATAAGAATGTAATCCGGCCGGTCTATGCCGCCCTGGAGGCGGACGGCTCCGTCCGCTTTACCAGCCGTTATGATTTCCTGCACGCCAACGAAGAGCTCGCGGCCTGTTATGAGGTCACCTGCGACGGCGACGTGGTGGAGCAGGGCTCCTTTGAACTGCCTGTGCTGCCGCCCCACGGCAGCGCGGCGGCACGCATTGGCTATATGCGTCCGGCTGCGGGCGAATGCTATTTGAACATTACCTATTACCGAAAGAAGGAAAGCCCGCTGACACCGGCGGGGATGCCGGTGGGCCGTGACCAGCTGCTGCTGCGGGCGGAGGCAAAGGTACCGGCCCGCCCGGCCGCCGATGCCTCCCTGCATCTGACGGAGACCGCAACCGCTGTTGTCGTGGCGGGCGCGCGCTTCCGCTATGTGCTTGACAAACGAACGGGCATGTTCAGCGAGCTCTGTGCCGGTAACCGGGCGTTGATTCGCCGCCCGGTAGAGCTGAACATCTGGCGTGCGCCGACGGATAACGACCGCAATGTCCGCGCCCAATGGGAGGCCGCCGGTTATGACCGCGTCCAGCCGCGGGTATACCGTACCGAGGCCGTGCTGGAGGACGGACGCGCCGTCGTGGCCTGTGAGCTGTCGCTTGCCGCGGTGGTTGTACAGCGGGCGCTGACGGCGACTGTCCGCTATGAAATTGGCGGGGACGGCGCGGTGGCGGTAGAGCTCAGCGGGACTCGGGACACGGCGCTGCCCTACCTGCCGCGCCTGGGCCTGCGGCTGTTCCTGCCCAAGCAGATGGACCGTGCCTCTTACTTTGGCTACGGCCCCTATGAAAGCTATATCGATAAGCGCCGCGCCTCTTATAAGGGGAAATTTGAAACCACTGCCCGCGGCAATCACGAGGATTACATCAAGCCGCAGGAAAACGGATCGCACTACGGCTGCAATTACGTGCGTGTAGAGGGGCCTGACGGCGGTTGGCTGGCAGAGGCCGGGCAGCCCTTCAGCTTCAACATCTCGCCCTATACCCAGGAGGAGCTGAGCGCCAAGGCCCATAATTATGAGCTGGAGGAATGCCCCGATACGGTTTTATGCCTGGACTGGGCAGTCAGCGGAATCGGCTCCAATAGCTGCGGTCCCCAGCTGCTGGAGCAGTACCGCTTTCAGCCGGCGGAATTTCATTACACCCTGACGCTGCGCCCTGTGACCAATTTGTAAGTAAAGGAGAGGACAGTTATTTATGAAATTTTCTAAACAATTTATTTCCGCGACCAAGGAGATGTGCGGGCTGTACCATTTTGTAGCCGCGCCGTACCTGCGCCGGTCCTTTGCGCTGGCCCAGCTGCCCAAAAAGGCGGAGCTGACCATCTGCGGGCTGGGCTTCTATGAGCTGTACATCAACGGGGAGCAGGTTACCAAGGGGCTTTTATCGCCCTATATCAGCAACCCCGACGATCTCCTCTACTACGACTCCTACGACCTGGCGCCATATCTTCAGGTGGGGGAGAACGTCATTGGCCTGCAGCTGGGCAACGGTATGCAGAACGCTTTCGGCGGCTATGTGTGGGACTTTGAAAAGGCGGCCTGGCGCTCCGCGCCCAAGGTCGCGCTCTGCATGGAGATTACGGGTGTGGACGGTACAGAGGCGGAGTTTGAGGCGGACGAATCCTTCCGCTGCGCGCCCTCGCCGATCTATTATGACGACCTGCGCATGGGCGAGCGCTATGACGCCCGGGCGGAAATTCCGGGCTGGAACCTGCCCGGCTTTGACGACAGCGGCTGGGAACGCGCCTTCTTCTCTGAGGCGCCCCGCGGGGAGGCCCGACTCTGTGAGGCCCGCCCCATCAAGGCCTGGAAGGAGCTGAAGCCCATTGCCGTTTGGCAGGAGGACGATGCCTACATTTATGATTTTGGCGAGAATGCCGCGGGCCTTTGCCGCCTGGACATTAACGGCGAGGCGGGCCAGACGGTTCAAATGGTGTTCGGCGAGTATATCAAGGACGGAAAATTCTACTTTGATAATATCCGCTTTGTGCGCCCGGAATATGAGAACATGCCGCTCTATATCCAAATGGATCAATATACCTGCAAGGGCGGCGGGAAAGAGACCTACCTGCCGCGCTTTACCTACCACGGGTTCCGTTACGTCAAGGTGACGGGTATTACGGAGGCGCAGGCCAAGCCGGAGCTGCTGACCTATGTGGTAATGAACACGGAGCTGCATGAGCGCGGCAGCTTCCGCTGCTCCGACGAGGTGCTCAATCAGCTGCAATCCATGACGCGCGTGGCGACACTGGCGAACTTTTACCACTTCCCAACCGACTGCCCGCACCGCGAAAAAAACGGCTGGACGGCCGACGCGGCACTGTCGGCAGAGCATGCCCTGCTGAACCTGGACCCCGATGTCAATTACGCGGAATGGATGCGCAATATCCGCAAGGCCATGGGCGACAACGGGTCAGTGCCCGGCATTGTGCCCACGGGCGGATGGGGCACGCTTTGGGGCAACGGCCCGGCCTGGGACTGCGTGCTGGTGGTGCTGCCGTATTTCCTTTACCAGCTGCGCGGTGACCTGAGCGTGGCGCGGGAGTCGGCGGCGGCTTTCCTGCGCTATGCACATTACCTGACCACCCGGCGTGACGAAAAGGGACTGATCGCCTTTGGCCTGGGGGATTGGTGCGCGCCGAGCGACCCGCCGCATTCCCCGCTGGTCTTTACCGACAGTGTGACGGCTATGGACATCTGCCGCAAGATGGCGGTTTTGTTCGACGCCATGGATATGCAGCCGCAAAAGGAATTTTGCGAAAATATCGCCGCGTCACTGCGTGAGGCGGTGCGCACCCATCTGCTGGACCGTGAAACCATGACGTTCATTGGCGGCTGCCAGACCTCCCAGGCGATGGGGATCTATTACGATGTCCTCGACGAGGAGGAGAAACCGCAGGCTTTCCAGGTGCTGCTGGAGAAGATCGAGGAGCATCGGGAGCATATTGACTGCGGCGTGCTCGGCGCGCGCGTGCTGTTCCATGTGCTGTCAGACTTTGGCGAGGTTGACCTGGCCTACCGGGTGATGACTCAGCCGGACGCGCCCTCGTACGGCAACTGGGTTGCCCGCGGCGAGACCGCGCTGGCGGAGGACTTCTATACCGAGGAGCAGGGCGTCAATTCGCGCAACCATCACTTCTTCGGCGACATCAGCGCCTGGTTTATCAAGGCGCTGTGCGGCATCCGGCTCAACCCGGCGTTTAAGGGCGTGGATACGTTTGCGATTCAGCCGCATTTCCCGCAGGCGCTCAGCTTTGCCGAGGGCTACCATGAGGGCCCGCTGGGTAAAATTGAGGTCCGCTGGGAAAAGACGGAGGATGGCAGGCATATTCGCTTTGACCTGAAGGCGCCGCAGGAGATGCAGGGCGACTTCATCCTTTCAGACGGCTGGGTCTTTGAGGACGGCTCTTCCAGCTGCCCGGCAGGGAGCGGCTGCTACCTGCTGCGCAGGGCCGGCTGACGTTAACCGGGCCATAGGACCCGGATATAAAACGCCGGGGCAGGTGAAGAGGGGCCTGGAGCCTTGATGCCGGTATTGACCGGCAGACGGATGTCGCGGCCATGGATAGAGTGAATGCTTTTATGGAAAAAGCGGTTTTATGCGTGATGAAAGCGCCCTAAGATGGGGAATATTTTAACCTCGCCAAGGATGAGGGAGACGCTTGGCTATGAGCAAATGAATGATTACGCACCCATCAAGGTCAGAATGCAGGATGAAGCCTGCTCGGAGCTATGCGGGCAAAAGCAGCCCGCAAGGACTCTAGCGGGCGCTCCGCTCTCACAAAAGGGCGAAGCCATACGGATAAAAACAGAAAAAGCAGAGGCACGGCCGTAGGCCACGCCTCTGCTTTTTGTTTGAATTGTATCGTGGGCTTATTTCGCGAAATTATCAAAGTAGCCCTGAATCCAGATGATGGGCGTCCCCTTATCTCCTGAGCCGGAGGTGAGGTCGCAGAGGCTGCCGATGAGGTCGGTCAGCCGCCGCGGAGTGGTCCCCTGGCTGGCCATGGCGCCCTTGAGGTCGGCCTCCTTGTGGGAGATGCTGTCCTTAATAGCCGCGGTCAGCTCATCGCCGGAGAGGTTTGCAAAGTCGTTGTCCGCCAGGTATTTGAGCTTTAGCTCGTTTGGCTGGCCTTCCAATCCCGCTGTGTAAGCGGGGCTGACCACCGGGTCTGCAAGCTCCCAGATTTTCCCCACCGGGTCCTTAAAGGCGCCGTCGCCGTAAATCAGCGCTTCCATGCGTTTTCCGGTAGCCTGCTGCAGGCTCTGCTGTAAGGACTCGACAAACTGGCGGCAGTCGCGCGGGAACAGCTTTACGCGGTCCTCGGTTGCCTTGTTGGAACCCAGCAGGCCAAACTGCTCATTGTAGCCGGAGCCGGTTACCGGGCGGTTCATCAGGTCGCTGAGCAGCAGGACCTTTTCCGCGCCGGCAGCCAGCAGCCGGCGGCGGGAGCGCTCACGGGTGTGAATGTCGCAGCAGAGTACATTTTTTGTGTGCCGCAGCACGGCGCGCACGTCGTTGCCGAAAATAAAAACCGGCTCGCAGCCCTCGGAACGGAAGAGGCCGCCAAAATACTCCACATAGTCCACGCCGGTGAAGGGGTGCTTTTCATAGCCAAACAAATCGCGGTATTGCTTTTCATCCAGAACGTCGCTCCAGGGGTTAACGCCCTTTTCGTCCAACAGATCTTCTTCAAACAGGTGGTTGCCGACCTCGTCGGAGGGGTAGCTCATCAGGATATAGACCTTTTTGAAGGCCTTGGCGATCCCCTTCAGGCAAATGGCAATGCGATTCCGGCTCATGATCGGGAAGGTAATGGCAATTTCATCTGCGCCGAATTTTTCCCGGCAATCCTGTGCAATTTCATCCGTCGTGGCATAATTGCCCTGCGCGCGGGCCACCACGGCTTCCGTTACCGCGACGATGTCCCGGTCCTGAAAAGCGATGCCCTGTTCTTCCGCGCATTCCAGGATGGATTGGGTTACAATCTGGACCAGATCGTCCCCCTCGCGGATGACTGGGCAGCGCACGCCGCGCGATACCGTTCCAACAGTTCTCATATCAAAACTCCTATTCTAATTTTTCGTTTTATCATTGGACGGCCCTTGCGTAAAGGGGCCAACCCTATTATAATGAAAACAAACCTATAAGTAAAATTATTATTTTTTATAAGTAATATAATAAATAATGATAGGAGGGCTTATGGCAACCGATTTAGAGCTTTATCGTATTTTTTCCGCCGTGGCAGAAGCAGGCAGCTTCAGCCAGGGGGCCGCGCGGCTGTTCATTACGCAGCCGGCTGTTTCTCAGGCCGTTCGGCGGCTGGAGGCGCAGCTGGGAGCGCGGCTGTTTGTCCGGGGACGCCGGGGGGCCGTGCTGACCGCGGAGGGGGAGCTGCTTTATCAGCATGCCTCTGCCGCGATGCGGCTGCTGGCTTCGGGCGAGCAGAAGCTGCGGCGTGTGCAGAACCTAGAGGCGGGCCAGCTAAAGCTCGGCGCGGCCGATACCACGACCAAGGAGCTGCTGCTTCCCTATATCAGTGCCTTTCACCAGCTGCACCCCGGCGTACAGCTCATGGTGACCAACCGCACCTCCTTGCAGCTGGTCGAATGCCTGAAGGCCGGGCAGCTGGACCTTGCCATTGTCAACCTGCCTATTGAGGACGAGGCGCTTTCCACCCGCCCTATTCGGACAGTACACGATATTTTTGTGGCGGGCCATGCATTTCCGCAGCTGAAACAAAAAACGGTTACCCCCGGGGAGCTGGCAGGCTACCCGCTGATTATGCTGGAGAATGCCGCCAACAGCCGGCGCTATGTTGACCGCTTTTTTGCCGGGCAAGGGGTGGCGTTGGCGCCCGAGATTGAGCTCGGCGCTCATGAGCTGCTTTCCAGCTTCGCCGCCATTGGCTTTGGCCTGGCCTGTGTGGTACAGGAATTTTGCCAGAAGGCACTGAAAGAGGAGACGGTTTTCCCTGTGGATCTGTCTCCGGCGATTCCGCCCCGCGCCATTGGCGCCTGTTGGTTGCGGAGTGTGCCGCTGAGCGAGGCGGCAGCGGAGCTGCTGCGGCTGCTGGAGGAGAACAGACGGGCTTAATCAGCGGCTGTTAGCGCCGGAGCTTGCAGCAGCGACAGTAAAAAATCCCTTTGGCGAAAGTCTGGAATCGACGCCTTCAAAAACGGGAAAGCGGCTAAACAGCGGCTGCTGTCCGCCGGTGCGACGCAGGCAATCGCACCGCAGCCGGCTTGCCGGGCTGCTGTTATGCCGGCGCCGGAGTCCTCAAACACCAGGCATTCCTCAGGGCGTTTGTCCAACGCGGCGGCTGCCCGCCGGTAGATGGCCGGGTTGGGCTTGCCGGGAAAGGAACCGTCCTGGTAGACGACGCGGCCGGGCTGGAACCAGCGCCCCAACCCGAAATGCTCAAAATAAAAACGAACATTGGCAAGCTCCGCCGTGGTGGCAATGGCAACGGGCGTTTGCTGCTCCTGAAGGGCATCCAGAAATTCCGGTAACCCGCCGGCCAGGTGAAAGGCGGCCTTGTCCGCCAGGCAAAGCTCCCGGTAAAGGCTTTCCTTTTCTTCTGAGCGGCGGCTGATTTCCTCCGCGGAGACCTGCGCGCCCCAGAAATAACGCACAATATCGGCGTTATCCTTGCCGTGTACCTCGCGCTGGTATGTCTGCCGGCTGATCCGTTTGCCCAGCTCCTGCTCCAAATAGCGGCGCCAGGCCTGCTCGTGCTTATCGGAATCAAAGAACATCGTCCCATTGAAATCAAAAATAACAGCCGTCATGGTTTTCCCCCTTGATTTAGTCAGATTCACGGTTAGCCATCCAGGCGGCCTGCGCTTTGGGAAAAGCCCTCCCTTGGGCAGCGTGCGGCAGGATGGCGCCTTTTTAATTGCAGCTGTTTAAAACAAAAACAGGAAGGTGGCAAACAACGTAATTCCTGTACTCAGCCAGGTGCTCAGGCCGGGCTTTTCCTTAAAGAACAGCCAGCCAAAAATAGTGCCCAGCACAATGGTGCCGCCCGTCACCATGGGGTACAGCAGCGATGCGTCCAGCGTGACAGCGCCCAAAAGCTGAAACATGTAGGCGCAGCCGCTGACGACAGCGTAAAGCACAACCAGGCCGCAGTTTATGATAAAGGCCTTCCGCGCCTGCGGAACCGCCGGGGCAGCCTGGGCCCGTCTTTTCCCGATGCACTTCAGCACGAGAAAGAGCAGTGCTGCCATGACAAACCCAATTCCGTTGTTGAGGACAAGGAAGCTGTTGGTTGGCGCTGCGCCGGGCGTAATCTGGTGCAGCTTTGAGAGGATGCTGGTGGCGCCGTTGAGGCAGAACACCAGCGCGCACAGGATGAAAAAGCCCTTGCTTGCTTGTTTTCCTTCCTTTTTTGCCCCGCCGAATACCGGCAGCAGCAGGGAGCCGATGAGCAGAACCAGCCCGATGATTCGTGCCGCGGAGATTTGCTCCTGCCAGAAAAAGGCGCCGAAGAGAAAGGGGAGCACCATGCCGCCCAGCATCATGAACAGGGTGTAGACGGAAACCTCCCCCATGGACATGACCAGCATGCCCAGCAGCAGGTTTGTGATGCTAATTACATTGAGGCAGACCGCCATTAGCAGTGAAAAGCTGGAAAATTCCACCTGAAAGCCAGCCATGCAGAAAAAGAATACCCCGGCGGCCAGGCCGGAGCCCATGGAGAAAAAAACTGATTTTTCCAGGGCGGCTAGAGCCCGCTCACCGGGGGCCAGCGTTCTGCGCTGGTAAACCTTGGTGATGCAAAATTGAGCGGCGATGCCGGCAACTGACAGTAAAATTAGAAAATAGGACACGTTTTGACTCCTCCCACCTGGTTATAAAGCCGGAAAATGGTTAAGACGCAAACCGGCTGTTCAAATTTCCGCAAACCATTATATAACACAGCAGGGGGAAGATACAAGCAATATTTAAAAATAAATTTTATAAAATAATCATAGAAATAGAATAATATTCTAAAATGATGTTTTAAGCTCAATTGAGACATAAAATTTCTTGTTTTAAAGATATAAGACAATATAAAATATCTTACAGGGCGGTTCCGTCTATACGTCTATAATGCCTGGATTGTGCCCATGTGCCCACGGGGCCGGTATTTGCCCCAGCACAATAAAAAACAGAGGAAGATTTATATAAATCTTCCTCTGCCGGTTAATTTTATATCGCTAAAAATTTTGACCTATTAGTTGAGGATGGTCTTCTCTGTCTCCTTGTCGAACAGGTGCATCTTCTTCAGGTCAAAGGCAATCTTAGAGCGGTCGCCGCCCTTAGCAGTAGAGGTCGGCTCAACTCTAGCGGTGATGGCATTGCCTTCGCAGTTCAGGTACAGGTAGGTCTCGGCGCCCATCAGCTCGGTAACCTCAACGTCGGCCTCTACGATGCTGTCTTCCGAAGCCTTGGCGATGAAGTCGGGCTCGTCATGAACGTCCTCAGGACGAATGCCAAAGACCACGTCTTTGCCGACATAATCCTTCAGCACGTCGTTCGCGTTCTTCTCCTTCGGGATATTGATGGAATACTGACCGAATTTCAGCGCATAGCCGTCGCCCTTCTTCTCAATTACCGCGTCGATGAAGTTCATCTGCGGTGAACCCATAAATCCGGCAACAAACTCGTTGCAGGGGAATTCATACAGGTTTTGCGGGGTGTCGACCTGCTGAATAAAGCCATCCTTCATAACGACGATACGGTCGCCCATGGTCATAGCTTCCGTCTGGTCATGGGTAACGTAAATGAAGGTGGTACCCAGGTTCTTATGTAGTTTTGCAATCTCGGTTCTCATCTGTGCACGCAGCTTTGCGTCCAGGTTGGAGAGCGGTTCGTCCAGCAGGAAGACCTTCGGGTCACGGACAATGGCGCGGCCCAAGGCAACACGCTGGCGCTGGCCGCCGGACAATGCCTTCGGCTTACGGTCAAGCAGGTGGGAGATGTCGAGGATTCTGGCAGCCTCTTCCACGCGTCTCTTAATCTCATCCTTCGGAGTTTTGCGCAGCTTCAGGCCGAACGCCATGTTGTCGTAAACCGTCATGTGCGGGTACAGCGCGTAGCTCTGGAACACCATGGCGATGTCGCGGTCCTTCGGAGCGACATCGTTGGAGAGCTTGTCGCCGATGTACAGCTCGCCCTTGCTGATTTCTTCCAGGCCGGCGATCATTCTCAGCGTAGTAGATTTACCACAGCCGGAGGGCCCAACCAGAATAATAAACTCCTTGTCGGCAATTTCGAGGTTAAAATCTGTAACAGCGGTAACGCCGCCATCATAGACCTTATAGACGTTTTTAAGTGTCACACTTGCCATAATAATCCTCCTGAAAAATTAGGTTTAAAGGCCGTCATGGAGTCCGGCCTTTTCTTGTTTCTCTATCATAACAGATTTGTGCGGCTCATAACAAGGTGTTTTCTGTCCAAATTTTCGGGGCCCAGTTTAGGTAAATCTGATAAAATCCAAAAAAATTCCGTTATTTTCAGTAAAAATAACAAGAGATGAGCGGCTGGAAATAGCAAAATCGTCAGGGCCGCCGCGGTTCCGCAAGCGGATCGGGCAGAAAAATAGTTTCCAGCTCGCTTTCCTGCAAAAGGCGGCATTCACCGGGGCAAAGGGCGGGGTCCAGCTCAAGCAGGCCTATTTTTATGCGTTTCAGGTAAAGAACCTGCTTGCCAACGCTTAAAAACATACGCTTTACCTGGTGAAATTTGCCCTCCCGTACAGCGACCCGCGCGCGGGGCGTGCCGTCGCCGTACGGGGGAAGCGCCTGCAAAAGGGCGGGCAGGCAATGCAGGTCCTCAAGCTCAAGGCCCCGGGCGAAGGCGTCCGCATCCTGCGGGGTGACGGGCAGGTCCAGCCGTGCCTCATACCATTTTGCCACGTGCTTTTTCGGCGCCAGCATACGGTGGGCAAAGTCGCCGTCGTCGGTGAGGATGAGCAGGCCCTCGGTGTCCTTGTCCAGTCTTCCGGCGGGAAACAGCCCCCGGCGCTGCAGCTCCGGGGGCAGCAGGTCGACGACGGTTTTGCCGTGCGGATCCCGGGAGGCCGATAAAACGCCCGCGGGCTTATGCATCATAATATAGAGGTGCTGCTGTAAAAGCAGCGGTTTTCCGTTTACCTCCAGGGTGTCGCGGGCAGTGTCCACGTGGATGTCCGCCCTGCGGACGGCAACACCGTTGAGGCGGACTTGCCCGGCGCGGGTAAGCGCCGCGGCCTGTCTGCGGCTGCAAATATTGTGCAGGGAAAGCAGCTTGTCGAGACGTTCCATTGCTTGAAGGCTCCTTTTTATTATGGACCGGTGCCGCGGGAAAAATGCGGCGGGTGAGGAATTTTTTACCCAGCCCGGCGGATCGGCAGGGGTGCGCCCCATTGCCGCCGGGGGCGAATGGTCAACGCTGACAATTATAGCAGAACTGGCTGCCGTTTTCAATCCCGCCGCGGAAGAGGGGGAACTGTTTACAGAACGCCGCCCGGCTTAGTCTGTAGGCCAGGCATCCTCGGGAATGGCGTCCGCATCCGTGGGCGCAGCGGAGGCGGCCTCCGCTGCGGCGCTTTCATCCGGCAGCGTGGAACCGGCCTCACCGCCGGATGAATCCGCGGGCGCGCTTGCCTGTTCACCGCCTGGGGCGGCGCTCTGCGGTGCGCCGGACTCTGCCGCGCCGGTACTTTCAGCCCCGCCGGCCCGGCTGCTGAGCATGCCGCTTTCCAGGTCGCCGTAGAAGTTGCAGAGGAAGCCGTCCAGCGCCGCGCTGCTCAGGTCCCCGCCGATGATGTTGCCCTCATAGACCAGCAGGGTAGCGCGCACGTTTTCCTCCCCGGGGTAATTTGTGACATGGTAGACCCACTGCTTGCAGGTTTTTCCGGCGAAGGGCTCCAGGTCCATGTTTTGCGTTTTTTGTACGGCATTGTAATTGGTATAGACGTCGTTAAATTCCTCTGGCAGGATGACCTCCTGCACGTCAATGGGCTCTTCCTCAACCTCCCAGCCGTATTGCTGCAAAAATACAACGCGCTGGTCATTGGTTTCGCCGGGAATGTCGGGCACGCCGCCGCCCTGCAAGCTAAAGGCCACGGCCAGCAGGGTAATGGCAAGCAGCGCTGCCGCCAGCCCGATTAACAGACGCTTTTTTTCAGCTTTGACAGAAAGGACAAACATAATCTTTCCGCCTTCCTTTCATTGATTACTTTTACCGGGGGTTTCCTTAAGAAAATTTATGTGTCAATGCGTTCAAAAAGAACTCCCGGGCGCAGGAAAGGTCGGGGAATATGGATTTAAGCCGGTTTCCACCGGAGAATTTAACTTTTCCACCACATTTTCCACCTGCCAAAGCGGTTTTCAACAGGCTTTCTTTATAGGTATGCACGCCGTGCTTCCGGCAGAGCAGGTGCCGCCCGGCTTTTAAAGGTGTGGTGAAGCCTCCCGGGTGTTTCGTGTAGGGAGCTGCCGGACCGAGGCGAAGCCGCGGACAGAAAAAGAGCGCCGCTTCGCCGGATCGCGGCAGGCAGCGGCGCCCGAATGGTTACAGGCGCGGGCTCTTTATGACTATTTTTTATTATCGGGGATCATGAGGATTATGACGGAAGGCGGCCGGCTATTCCCCAGCAAGGACGGCGAGGAAATCCCAGGGAGCGAGGCCCTCCACCCGCACGCGGGTAAAGGAGCCGTCATAGACCGGCGCGACGGGCCGCCGCTCGCCTGTGGGAAGAAGCAGGCTGGCCTGCGTCCAGCTGCCGCGGATGCAGACCTCAAAGGGGAGCGCCGGGTCAAAGCCGGTGTTGACAAGCAGGACGGAGACCCGGTTGCCGTTGCCGCGCACCCAGGGCGAAACCCGGCTGATCTCATAGGGGTCCACCGGCTCCAGCAGCACCGGCGCGCCGTCTGCGCGCAACAGATTGCGCAGCTGCGTCTGCTTGGCAACGGTGCCGGTAAACTGGTAGGGGGAATAGCCGAGCACGGTCACATGCCCATAGCGTGTTACACAGGGCCGTTCCTCCGCCGCTCCGGGGATCGGACTGGTACAGAGGATTTCAACGCGGCTGTTCAGAGGCTCAAGCAGGTAAGTGGGGTGGAAGATGCCTGTACGGGTAACGCCGGAAAAATCCTCATTTACAGCGGCATTGGCCATCTTTTCGACCAGGCCCAGCCGGCGGCCCGCCAGCCGCACGCCGGTTCTGCCGCCAAAGCCGCGTTTTTCCAGCGCCTCTAGGGCCATGCCGTCCAGCAGGACGGGCTTTTGAAAAATTTCATCAATCTGTTCGTCGGAATAGGTGTCAACGACCTTGCCCTGTAAAAGGGTGGCGTAAGCATGCGCGGGGTCCGCGGAAATAGCGGAGCCAAAGCAGGGCCATTCCTTGTTTACCTTTTCCACGCTGTAATCCGGGTCGTCCTCATGGAACCAGCCCTTTTCCTTTGTATCCATACCGGCGGCCATAAATTCATTGTCCGCCACCCAGATGCCCAGCGCGGGCAGCCCCTCGCTGAACGAGAGATATTGGTCCATAAAGGCGCGGCGATGACGCCACAGGTCGAATTCATAGTGGCTGTAGGCCAGCGGGCGGGAACCGCCCGCCCCGGGCAGGTGGTTCATGGCGATGCCGTTGCACCCGGCCCAAATAGAGAGCGCCGCCAGAACAACGCGGATGTTTGCGGCCATGTTGAGAGGCGTGCGGGGGCAGCTGTCTTCCTCAAGCTGGACGTCCGGCAGAACCTGGGCGGGGTAGCGCTGCACCTGGCGGGCAACCTCCATGATCTTGTCAATCATCTTACGGGGCTCCTCATCCCAGTAAAAGCCGTGGCCCGGACGCCCGGCCCGGGATTTTGCCGCCGCCATGCATTTTTCGATGTAGTCGCCGGAGAAGGTGGTGTGCGAGTAGCCCACGGTCATTAGGTTGACGTCGATGGCGGGGTTGATCTCCTCCACAGCCTCGCGGGCCGTCTTACAGTATTCAGCCAGCCGCTGTGCGCCGTATTCGCTCCACTTGCGGCGCAAGGCGCTGTTTTCCGGTTGGTTCAGCGCGTCCACCAGCGCCTCGCGGCTGGCAAAGCGGCCTCCCTCAAAGCCTGCCACGCAGCGCGGGCAGAAGCACGGGTACTGAACCGTACCCAGGTGGGTAAAACGGCAATCGTCGTCAATCCAGATGAAATCCGGGCCTGCCCCGGCATATATCTTGAACTTCTCCCGCGTATAGGCGAGAAATTCGGGCGAGGTGGGGCAGGCCAGCCGGCGGGCGATGCGCCCGTCGTAGCCCACCATGGGGCCGAAGGGCATCTCGTGCCCGTCGTCGGCGGCATAGACCTCCTCCGCGCCAAAGGCGGGCCACTGGTTGATGCCCACGCGCATGCCGTACCGGCGGGCCAGTGCGGCGGCCTCCTGGAAGCCGCCGCAGGCACTGCGAAGCGCATCAAGGGGAAAATAAGGGTGTGTCGCCGGTTCGCAGATGGGTAGATTCAGCTCCTCTAAAACCCGTCCGCCCTGGGTAACGCTTTGCAGAAAGGACTCAAAATAAGCGCGGTCGGTGTAGTCGCCGCAGCCCCGCCAGACAATTTTATAAGCTTTATCCATGGTACACTCCTCCCTGTTTTGGGCCGGGTCAGGCGGCCTGACCCGGGAAATTGCCTTCATTATAATCCACGGATTTAAAAGAAGCAATTATAAATGCATAAAAGGACCGGGGAATTTTTGCAGCTGGATATTCTGCGCGGAGGGCTCCAGCCTAAAAGCGGGGCTTGTTCGCCGGTATAGGCTGTATTTGGGCCAAACGATAGATGCAGCGCATGCTTGCAATGCGGGCGGCTGCGGGTGAAGAAAATAGCTTGTATTTTGAAGTGATAGAAAATATAAATAAATGATATTGACTTATTTAGTAAATTAATTTATATTAAATTTATAATAATTAAAAAACCGGCTGGATTTCCCCGCTCACAAGGGGAGGGGATGGCAGCTCAAGAATGGATAGGAGTCAGAAAATGAATTTAGGGGATTATGATCTCAATACGCTCAAGGATGGATTTTTATATGATGCGGGGAGAAAAAGCTATGCCTGCCTGCTTTGCGGCAAGCAGTTTGAGGAGGAGGAGATCTATGCGCTGGCGGGACGCTTTTTTACGGCGGGCCGTGCGGTGCGGGAGCACCTGGAGCGGGATCACGGCGGATGGTTTCAGGCCTTTTTAAACATGGAAAGCCGTTATAACACGCTGACACAAAACCAGAAAAAGCTGCTCAGCCGTTTGGCGCAAGGCTGGCCGGACCAGGCGATTGCCAAGGAAGCAGGCGTCAGTGTCTCAACCGTCCGCCATCAAAAATTTGTATTCCGCGAAAAAGCCAAGCAGGCGCGCGTTTACTTGGCGCTGTATGAATGTGCCGGGCAGCTGGCGGAAGCGGCGTCCGGCAGTGGGGAGCGGCCGGGGGCGGAGCTGCGCCCGGTACATGACGGCGCTAAAATGGTGGACGACCGTTACCTGATGACGCAGGAGGAGTACGAGCGCTACCTGAAAAACGCCTTTAAAAGCCTAGAGCCCTTAAGGCTGGAGCATTTTCCCGTTAAGGAAAAGCGCAAGCTTGCCGTGCTGATGCGTATTATCGAGGAGTTCCAGGCCGGGCGCCGTTATACAGAGGCGCAGGTCAACGAGGCGCTCGCTGAAATTTACACGGACTATGTGACGCTCCGGCGTTATTTGATTGAATACGGCTTTATGGACCGCACAAAAGACGGGGCCGTGTACTGGGTGAAATAACCCTGCCGCTGGGGGCCGATGGGGGATGAAACTGTGATATTAGAGGAAATTCCGGCAAAAAACATCGTGAATCGTGTAAAAAATGGGAAATATTGGTTTGGGTATGATTACAACATGAACATTTACCGGGGGTGTTGCCATGGCTGTATTTACTGTGACAGCCGCAGCGGCTGCTATGGAACGCTGGATTTTGACCGGGTGCGGGTGAAGGCGGATGCCCTGCGGCTCATCCGCGACGGCCTGCGCAGTAAGCGTCATCCCGGCGTGGTGGGCATGGGCGCAATGAGCGACCCCTATAACCCCTTTGAAAAAGAGTATGAGCTGACCCGGCATGCGCTGGAGCTGATCTCCGCATTTGGTTTCGGCGCTGGGATTACGACAAAAAGCACGCTGATTACACGGGACCTGGACGTGCTTCAGGAAATTGCCGCGCATGCCCCGGTCCTCTGCAAGCTGACCATTACCGCCGCGGACGACCGCCTCAGCCGGAAGGTGGAGCCGTACGCGCCGCCCTCCTCCCAGCGCTTCGAGGCCCTGCGCAGGCTTACCGGCGCGGGCCTGTTTGCCGGGGTGCTGCTGATGCCGGTGCTTCCCTTTTTAGAGGATACGGAAGAGAATGTCCGCACGCTTGTGGGCCGGGCGGCGGATTGCGGCGCGCGCTTTGTTTACCCCGCTTTCGGCATGACCCTGCGCGCTAATCAGCGGATCTATTATTATGACCGGCTCGACGAGCTGTTTCCTGGGCTGCGGGAACGCTATGAAAAAAGGTATGGGGAGCGCTACCAGTGCGCCAGCCCGCGCGCACGGCAGCTATGGGGCGTTTTTCAGCAGGAGTGCGCGCGCCATGGCCTGCTTTACCGCATGCCGGAGATTATCCGCGGCTACCGGCTGGGCTATCAGGCCGGGCAGCTAAGCTTGTTTTGAGCGGCCTGGTTTCGCCGCCGGGCGGGAGGGGGAGGCGGCTTTTAGGTGGAATATGGAGGAAATTATAATGACAAATAAGGAGCTTTTAGCGGTTGCTATGCAGCAGTCCGCGTTGGATTTGAACTGCGCGCCGGAGGATTTTTTAAGGGAGGAAAGCGTGGTCGTGCATTCCTGTGCCCACCCGCAGGCCCGGCGGTATCTGGAGCTGCCGTTTTACTGCAATCTGGTTTCATACGGCAATCACATCGTCGCATCGGTCAACCCGGAGATCGAGCCCGCCGTGCGGGATTACATCAGGCGCTTTGCGGCGGAGCACTGCTTTGAGACGCCCAACCTGCATGTGCTCAATGATGCGCTGCAGCAGCATGGGCATCGGCTTTGCTTTATGGCGGAATATTTTCTGCCGGACCTGACGGCGCTGGAGGAAAGGCCCTGTGCCTATGAGGTGGAGCTTTGGGGGCCGGAGCGCTTTGGGGGGCTGTACCTCCCCCAGTGGAGCAACGCTCTGTGCGAAAAGCGCCGGGAGCTGGATGTGCTGGCGGCTGCCGCGCTGGACCGGGGCCGGCTGGTAGGCCTGGCGGGCTGCTCGGCGGACTGCGGCGCCATGTGGCAGATTGGCATCGACGTGCTGCCCGAGTACCGGAGGCAGGGCATTGCCTCGGCGCTGACAAGCCGCCTGGCGCTTGAGATCCTGCGGCGGGGGAAGGCGCCGTTTTATTGTGCGGCATGGTCGAACCTGCGGTCGGTGCGCAACGCCGTCCGCAGCGGCTTCCGTCCGGCTTGGGTGGAGCTGACGGCGAAGAGCGCGGCGTTTGTAGCGCAGATGAACGGAGAAAAATGAGGAGCCGCGGCGGCTGCCGCAGAATAGGCCGCGCAAGGCTGAAAAATGCGGCCGCAAACCAGGCGCGGTGAGCAAGGGCTGTTCCATCGGTAGTGTCCCCCTTAAAATAAATACGCCCCCAGCCGCTTTACGGTTGGAGGGCGTATTTTATACACTTCTATACGATGGGTTATACCGCGCCGTATTCATAGCGGGCGATGACCTCGTCCTTGACGTTATCGGCCAGGTTGTTGAAATAATCGCTGTAGCCGGCGACGCGCACCATCAGGGTGCGGTATTGCTCGGGATGCTTTTTAGCCTCAACCAGCTCCTTGCCGTCTACAACATTGAACTGTACCTCAAAGCATCCGCTTGCCATAAAGTAGCGGATGAAATCGCACACGGCGCGGCGGTCCTTGCCGTCGGAGACAAAATCCTTGGTGAAGCGCACATTGGTGGCAATGCCGCCGATGCCCTTGCTCTGGTCGAGCTTTGCGATGGAGCGCACCACGGCGCCCAGCCCGTTTTTATCCATGCCGCGCACAGGCCCCAGGTGCTCGGAGAGGGCGGTGGCTGCCGGCCGCCCGTCCGGCGTGGCCTCGGTCATCTTGCCCAGAACGCCGTGCATGATCCAGGCAAAATAGCTGGGGTAGCATTTGCCGCCCAGGGCGGTGGTATATTTCTGCATGCAGGCATAGAGGGTTTCGTGGACCTCGCGGGCAATTGAGTCAACCTCGTCGATGTCGTTGCCGAATTTCGGGCAGCGGTTGGCCAAATACTGGCGGATACGCTCGTAGCCCTTGAAATTGGCCTTACAGGCCAGCGCGAGCTCCTCCAGCGTCAGCAGCTTTTCGTCGAAGCAGGCCTTCTTGACGGCTGCCAGCGAGTCGATGAAATTAATGACGCCGGGAAAGGCGGGGTAGACAAAATTGTATTTCGCGCCGCCGGCGGAGCTGTCGAGCCCGCTCTTAATGCAGCAGCCCATGAAGGCGGAAACAAGCGGGGAGGCATAATAGCGCCTGCGGTATTCCACAATTTCCAGAATCCGCAGCGCCGCGGCATCAATATGGGCGGCAATAAATTCCTTCACCAGGCTGAAAAACGCGTCGAAGCTGGTGATGCCGCCGAGGCCGCCGGGCACGTCCCGGGCAAGGATGAAGTCGTCGCCGTCGTCGGCGTAGCTCATGGCGATGTGGTTCATCCGGCCTACCTTGTAGGGCTTACCGGCAAAGAGATGCTCGAAAATACGGTTCAAATTGAGGTAAGGGGTGGCGACAAAAATATTGGATGCCGCCACGGGCGTTATTTCCACGCAGGTGCTGTGGATATAGCGGCAGGCGTCAGCCTCCTGTACGCCGGCATCCCGCAGGCCCTTGCGGATGAGGCTGTCATTGAACAGGGAAGGGCGGGTGTAGCCCTCGCTGATGCAGTCCACACAGCTGCGCAGCAGGTCCTCGGGCAGGCCGTCTGTGTAGCAGACCGCCACAGAGGGGTTGACCAGCTTGGTGGTGCGGATGGCCTCCACCGCCATGTAGGTGAGGTCGTTGCAGATGGTGCGGCCGCTTTCGTCTACGCCGCCCACCATGATGGAGGCCGGCCAGGAGTTGAACACCTCATTGTGCTTCAGGTAAAGGTGTTCTAATAGGGTAAAGGCAAAATCTTTTGTTATAATTCCATCACGTATATCTTTTTCGTAATATTCAAATAAATAATCGTCAATATGCCCCATCAGGGTAATATCGCCTGTCAGCGCCATGCAGAAGGTGGCAAACCAGGCGCATTGCAGCGCCTCGTAAAAGTGTTTGCAGGGCTCATAGGGGGCGGCGCTGAAATTCTGTGCCATGGCCTCCAGCTTCGCCCGGCGCGCGGGGTTCTGCTCAGCCGCGGCGAGGGCCGCCAGGGTGCTGCGCACCCGCCTGCCGTAGCTGCAAAGGGCCTGCAGCGCCGTCTCGCAGGCTTCATAGAAAACCCGCTTGCCTACATCTGCGCCGTCGTAGGCGGAGAGCTTCTGCTTTTCCTCGGCAATCTCGCGCAGGATGCCCTTCACGCCGGTTTTCAGCAGCTTTTTCAGGTCGACGGCCCGGTGCCCGGTGCTGCCGACGTCGCTGCCCTTCAGCGCGCCCGCGCCGTCCCACACCAGGCAGGCCTGCCGGTATTCGTCCTCCATCGCCGGGGTTGGGCGGAACGCGGTGGTATAGCGGCCGAAAAGCAGCTCGCCTTCATCGATCTCCACCGAATAATTTTCCAGAATAAAGGCGGTAACCCTCGCGCATTTGAGGTTGTGGAAATCCTCGCTTTTGCTGCGCAGGTGGCCAATTTTTTGCAGGTAGTCCCGCTCCAGGCCGTTGCGCCGGTCCTCGGAGCGCGCGAACGCGTCGTCAATCATTTTTTGTGTGATACTCATGTAAACGCCTCCATCCCCTTGAAGGATATCTGTATTCCGGAAAAGAGCCTGCTGAATCGCCGGAGCTCTTCCGTGCCGGGGCTCTTCAGCCCCTCAGCCGCGTAAGTGCGGCCGTACATGGCATATTTTGCGCTGCACAGGCCGTGAAAGGGCAGCAGCTCCACCTGCGGGCTGTAGGGCAGCGCGCGGATGAAATCCGCCATCCGCGAAAGCTCCTGTTCATTGTCATTGAAGCCCGGAATGACCGGGATGCGCAGGATTACCTGCCGCCCGGCTGCCCGGCCCTCGCCCAGCCGGCGGATGTTGTCCAGAATGGTACGGTTGCCGCAGCCGGTTGCCCGGCGGTGCAGCTCCGGGTCCAGCGCCTTAAGATCGCAGAAAACGGTGTCCAGCAGGCCGAGCAAGGGCTCGATCCGGGCCCAGGGTACATTGGCGGCGGTCTCCACCGCGGTGTGCAGGCCGTTTTGCCTGCACAGGGTTAGGGCCTCTTGTAAAAACTCGGGCTGCAAAAGCGGCTCGCCGCCCGAGAAGGTCACGCCGCCGCCGGAGCGTTCAAACAGCGCCCGGTCGCGCAGCAGGCGTTCCACCAGCCCGGCGGCCTCCAGCGCATAGCCGGTCACGCTCAGCGCGCCGGCGTAGCACTCGCCGGCACAGCGCCCGCAGGCATCGCAGTGTTCGGTAAAACGCGCGCCGCCCTTTGGACAGGCCTGGGCACAGGCGCCGCAGCCGATGCAAAGGCTGCTTTTAAAGCAGAGCTCCGGCTCCATCCGCTGGGATTCCGGGTTGTGACACCAGTAGCAGCGCAGGTTGCAGCCCTTCAGAAATACGGTGGTGCGGATGCCTGGCCCGTCGTGCACGGAGAAGGGCTGAATATCAAAAAGTATGCCTTTCAAAATAGATTCACCGTCCTTGTCCGTCCTGGTCAGAAGCCCTGCTCATTGCCAAGCAGCTCCCCGCAAGGGGTGGAGAAACAGCCGGATCCGGTCCGGTAACGAACGAGCCTTAGGCCGTCCTTTTCCTGCAGGCAGAAGGCCTCTAAATCCGGGCAGCGGCTGAGCAGCGCGGCGTGTACCCGCCGCATCAGCGGGTCCCAGAGGGCTTCGCGCGGCAGCGGCGGAAAATCGCGCAGCGCGGGGTGGTTCGTCAGTGTGCGGACGATGCGGTAGCCTTCCCGGCTCTTCAAGGCATTTTCGGCCTCCGGCCGGAAACCAAAGTCCAGGTAGAGCTTGACGGCAACCCAGGAGGTGGTCTGCGTGGGAATCTTGGCGTCGCGGTAACCGAGCCCGCGCAGAACGCGAAGCGCCTTGGCGATCAATGGCCTTGACAGCCCCGCGCCCTGGCAGTCCCGGCGGACAGAGACCCAGTGCAGCCAGCCTGCGGAGTCGCTATCGTCGAAAAAGGCGGTGGCGGTGGCGATCTTGCGGCCGTCCGGGCCGGTAATGAAGAGCATGCGCTCCCCAAGCAGATGCTCCCTGCCGCCGTAATAGTGCTGCCAGGCCGCTAGGCCGCCAGCCTCATCAATAAATTCCCCGGCGGATTTTTCAATTTCGATCCAATCCTTTTTATCGCCGTCGCGGTAAAAGACGAAGCGATAGCCCGCAGGCAGCGGATAATCCGGAAGATTGTCCAGGTTATCCCGGCAGAGCAGGAAATGGTAATATTTCAGACGGTTGTCAAATGTGTCGATGGTGTCCATGTCGGCTTCCTTTCAAAGCTGTGGTTCGGGCCGGCGCGGCCCGGTCAATCCCTTTCAAGGGGAATTTTTTCAAAGGGCTTTAGGGGGAGGGGAAGCGTCCCCAGGCCGATGCAGCGGTTCAGGTGGCCGCAGCCGCTGCCCTCCACGCCGTCGTAGACAATGGAGAGCGTATTCGGGGCGGTCTTAATGACCGTCGGCATGCCGATGGCCCCATGCGCCCAGGTGCTGTTGCTTGCGTCGACTAAAATGCGCCCGCAGGCCGGATCCCAGTGGAAGGGGTCCTTGGAGCTGTAGACATAGACGGCGTCTGTGTAGCTGTTGTCCTTGATGTGGTTGGTAAAGAGGAAGTAGGTGCCGTTGGCCTCCTCATAGTAGACGGAGGAATTTTCCAGGTCTATTTCAGGCGGCAGGATGGGCTCCGGCTGGATATGCCAGTGGTTGGGGTCCGGTGCGTCGTAGTCGTCCGTACGCGCCAGGTCATTGGTGGTGGCAATGCCGAGCGAGCGCTCCATGGGCGGCAGGCAGGAGCCGCTGAAATACATGATATAGCGGTCGTTTTCCCGGTCGCCCGGGCCCTGCCAGTTGGGGTTTTCCAGCACATGGCCGGCGGAGGCGGTAAAGTCCATCCAGCTGTTGGGCTTGGTCATAAAGCAGACGTGCTTTTCCTTGCCGGGCTCGTCGATCCGCTTCTTCCAGGGGCCGGTGAGCTGCCCGGCGGATGCATAAAGCGTGTAGTAGGGGCAGGCGGGGACGCCCTCCTCGCTGCAGGCGGGAGAGCCGATGTAGTACATGTGCCAACGCTCCCCGTCGAAGTAGACCCAGGGGGAGGTAGCGGTGCGGGTGTCGAGTGCGCCGCTGCCGTCCGGCGAGACGTTCAGGACGCGGCCCAGCTTTTTCCAGTGGACGAGGTCCTCGCTTTCAGCGAGGCAGGCCATCCAGTAGCTGTCCGGCCGTGCGCCGGGGATGGCCCCGTCGTAAAAAAGGTAGTATTTTCCGTTCTCCCGGTTGATGATGGCCTCGCGAATGCCGCCGCCGTCAACACTGAAAAAGGGCTCGCCCTCCTTGTCGGGGCGGATGATAATTCCATGGTCCTGATATCCTTCTACATAATTCATCTGTAATTCCTCCCAATAAAAAATGATTGGCCCGGCGGGTTCCGCGGCTGCGGCTGGTAAATCCACCGGCGGCAGGGGGCCGCGCTGTTTTGTCCGGCTGCTGTGGAACGGCGTGCGGCCGGTTTACGCGCCGGACCAGTGCGGCAGATTTGGCAGCGGCGTCCCTAGGGGGGCCGGCGCCTCTCCGCGGAAGATCTCCCCGGCATTGCGCAGAAAATCAGCGTAGGTCAAGGCTCGGTCGCGGGCAATGGTGGGCGGCGTTTCAAAGCCGACCTCATAGAGCCAAGGACCCCGGTACCCGGCGGTCTCCAGCATACAGGCGACAAGCGGCCAGTCAATCTTACCTTCGCCGGGCAGCCAGTGGCGCTCATTGCGGTAATCATAGTCCGAGACATGAATGGTGACGATCCGGCTGGCACATCGATGTAAAAAAAACTCCGTACTCTCGCCCAGCAGATGATTGGTGTCAAAGCAGAGACCGAGCCGCTCATCGGCCTGAAGTAATGATAGAATCTCCCCGGCGTTCCTGCCAAGACAGGTTCGCGGCAGATTTTCCACTGCCAGCTGAAGCCCGGCCCCGGCGGCAAAGGCCGCGAGGACAGAGAGCGATTTCTTCGCCTGCTCCAAACGGGCGGCGCGTTCCGCCTCGTCCAACGGTTCCCCGCTGGGGTGGATGACGGCCTTGCGGCAGCCGAGTGCGGCCGCTTTTTCAAGCAGCCCTTTTTGCAGGTCGATCGATATGCGGCGAATCCGCTCGTTTAAAGAGGAAATATCGTTTGCTTCAAAGGGCTCGAACGGTAAGTGATAGGACCAGAGCTGTACGCCGGTTTCTGCGGCGTTATGCCGGAGCGCGGCGCAATCCAATTGTTTATGGGCATCGGCGGAGACGGAGATTTCCATAGCGCCGATGCCATTGTCTGCATAGAGCTGGAAGCCCTTCAGGCTTAAATCCTTTTCTCCGCAGGTGGAGAGCCCGATTATTCGTTTTTTCATGGTTTCCCTCCTGAATTGGCGGCATAGCCGTCTTTTAACCGGTCAGCAGGACCGCCCGCGCGGGCGCGGCCTCGGTTCCCCGCAAAAACAGCGGAAAAGCGCAGAGAAAATAGGCCCCCGGTTCTACCCGGGAAAGGTCCAGCCCCTCTAAGATGGGAATTTCCGCGCTGAGCAGCTCCTCATGCGGGGCGGCTTCGTCACCGGGCGGCGCGATGCTGAGCGCGTCGGTGCCCACCAGACAGATCCCGGCCTGTGCCAGCGCAAAGGCTCCGCTCTGGGTGAAAAAGGCCCGGCCCTCCCCTTTAATCAGCAGGCGGCTGCCCTTGGGAATGGCGAGGCGGTCAATGTCCGCCCCGGTAATCAGGCCCTCGGCAGGGACGACGGTGCAGGGGCCGTAGAAGGGGGCCAGCGGCAGCTGATCAAGCGTTTTGCCGTCGCGGAGAAAATGCCGCGGGGCATCGATGTGGGTTGCGCTGTGGCAGCCCGAAAAAAAGGCGGTGAGGTTGTAGCCGTCGCCCAGCTCCATGCGGCGGATGGCCTCCCGGTAGGGGGCGGGGTCGCCCGGGTAGGCGGGCGTGGAAAAAAGCTCACGGCTGATGTCGATGATCTGCATAACGGCCGGCTTCTCCTTTCGTAATAGAGGGCATAGCTGAAAACTGCGCGGATTGCCTTGCCGCTGCCCGTTTACAGCAGCGGAAGCGCGGTTTTCAGCAGCTCGATGCTCTTCTGGGCCGCCTGGCTGGCAAAGGCGGGAAAGTCCACGGAGGCCTCGTCGTCGCCGTGGTCGGAGATGGCGCGTATGACCGCGAAGGGGATCTTGTTCAGCGCGCAGACCTGCCCGATGCTGCCGCCCTCCATCTCACAGGCATCCGCGCCGAAGTCGCCGCGGATTTTGGCGGCCTGCTCCCCGCCGGAGATAAACTGATCGCCGGTGGCGACGATGCCCCGGGTGACGTTGCCGTCATAAACGCGGCGGGCGCATTGCAGGAGCGTGTCGGAGGCCGCCTGGTCCGTGGGGACAACCACCTCGTTCAGCACCGGCAAAAGCCCCTTGACGCCGTCGAGCGGGGAGGTGTCGAAGTCATGCTGGACCACGCCCTCGGCCACGACCAGGTCGCCGATGCGGACGCCGGGGCCGATGCCGCCGGCCACGCCGGTATTGATGACCAGTGAAACCGGATAGCGCATCAGCATGGCCTGCGTGCAGACCGCCGCGTTTACCTTTCCGGGCCCACAGCAGGCCACCACACAGGAAACGCCGCTGATTTTCCCCTGGTAAAAGACAATGCCGCTGACGGCTTCGCCCTGCTTTTCATTCAAAATAGCGGTCAGGCCGTCCACCTCTACAGGCATGGCGCCGATGATTCCAATCATATACCCAGTCCTCCGTTTCAACGTTGTTTTTATTTTTTCATGCTGGTAATCCATGCGGTAGGCGCAGGCTGTGCGCACCCGCCGGATGCCGCTCCCGCCCGCCCGGCAGGCCGGTGAAAAAGGGGGGCGGCAAGCTGTCTACATTATAGCGAACAATGCCGCCGAGGTAAAGACAAATTTTGCGTGCCGATCCTCGTCTTTTTTTAAAATCCGGTGTGTGGTAAGCTTCGCGCCGGTGTGGGCGCCCTGTGCTTTTTTGCCGCCGGCCCGCATATATTTAGCCGGTTGGGCAGCGTGTGTTTTTTGTCCGGTCCGGCCTGGCGATCCGGCGGCCTGTACGGCTGGCCGTGGAGCGTAATAGGGCGGGGAACTGTCAATCGTTACAGAAGAGAGGGCGTGTTTTTGAAAAATCAGAAAAATCAATCAGCATATTAACCAAAATATTTCAAAAATTATTGGGAGTCAACTGGTACTATTTTTCAAATGGGGATTGCGAAGATTGTATACATGGGATATAATTAAGAAAATTCGTTTGCAACAATTGTTTAAGTTATGCTACTCATTATTCCCTGAAAGGAGCTTTATCAGATGAAACAGTTCAGCGCGAAAAATATCTTGAACATTGCCCTCGCAGGCCACAGCGGCGCGGGGAAAACCTCCATTGCAGAGGCCATGCTGTATCTTTCCGGCGCCTCGGAGCGGAGAGGCAAAATTGCGGAAGGAAACACCGTGTGCGACTACGATGCGGAAGAAATCAGGCGCCAGGCCAGCGTGTCGGCGGCGGTAGCTCCTCTCGAGTGGAAAAACCGTAAAATCAATTTAATCGATGCCCCCGGCCTCTTCGACTTTGAGGGCGGCCTGCGGGAGGCCGTCCGCGCGGCGGACTCCGTGCTGATCGCGGTTTCCGGGAAGGACGGCGCCGCGGTGGGAACAGAAAAGGCGTTCGCCGCCGCTTCGGCGCGGGGGCTGGCGAAGATGTTTTTCGTCAACGGCCTCTGCGATGAAAGCGCCCGCTTCTACCGGGTGTTCGAGGACCTGAAGGCGAAGTTCGGCCCCTCCATCTGCCCGGTGGTAGTGCCCTTTATCGTGGACGGACAGGCGAACATCTATGTCAATATCCTGGAATACAAGGCCTATGATTACTCCGGCGGCGCGCCGGTTGAGGTCAAGATGCCCGACATGGGCGACCGTCTGGAGGGCCTGCGCACCGCAATTTATGAGGCGGTGGCTGAAACCAGCGATGAGATGTTTGAAAAATATTTTCCGGCGAGGCGTTTACACCGGAGGAGGTGATTGTGGGGGTGAGCAGCGGCGTGCGCGCGGGCACCATTACCCCGGTGTTCTGCGGCGACGCCATGCTGATGCGCGGCATGGAGCAGCTGCTGGACGGCCTGACCTGGCTGGCCCCCTGCGCCGCGGACAAATCCGCCGAGATCGGCGCGGATGTGGACGGAAACCCGGTGGAGCTCTCCGTCAATGAGGACGGCGCGGCGGCGGCCATTGTGTTCAAGACCATTGCCGACCCCTTTGTAGGCAAGATTTCCTTCCTGAAGGTGATTGCGGGTAAGGTTTCGCAGGATGCCCAGCTTGCCGACATGCGCACGGGCAACACGGAGCGCATAGGCAAGGTGGTGGTGATGCGCGGCAAGAAGCAGGAGGATGCCGGCTGTATTCCGGCGGGCGACATCGGCGCGGTGCTGAAGCTCACCGGGGTGAATACGGGCGACACGCTCTGCTCGCCGGCCAGAAAGGTGGTCCTGGACGGCATCGACTACCCTGTCCCGACGCTTTCCATGGCCGTGGCGCCGAAAAATAAAGGCGATGAGGATAAGGTGGCGCAGGGAATCCTGCGCCTGGCGGAGGAGGACCCCACCATTAAATTTACCAATAATGTCGAGACGCATCAGATGGTGATCTCCGGCCTGGGCGAGCAGCATCTGGACGTTGTCGTCTCCAAGCTCAAGAGTAAATTCGGCGTGGATGTTACGCTGGAGAAGCCGCGGGTCGCCTACCGTGAGACCATCCGCAAAAAGGTCCAGGTACAGGGCCGCCATAAAAAGCAGACCGGCGGCCACGGCCAGTTCGGCGACGTATGGATTGAATTTGAGCCCTGTGACAGCGAGGGCCTGGAGTTCGGGGAGCGCGTAGTCGGCGGATCGGTGCCCAAGGGCTTCTTCCCGGCTGTTGAAAAGGGCCTGCGCGACAGCATCGCCAGGGGCCCGCTGGCGGGGTACCCGGTCGTCGGCCTGCGCGCCACCCTCTACGACGGTTCCTACCACCCGGTGGATTCCTCCGAAATGGCGTTTAAGACCGCGGCCTCACTGGCCTATAAGGCCGGTATGCCGCAGGCCGCCCCCGTGCTGCTGGAGCCGATCGGCACGCTGAAGGCCACGGTTCCTGACGCGAATATGGGCGACATAATGGGCGAGGTCAACAAGCGCCGGGGGCGCGTGCTCGGCATGGAGCCGGCGGGAGACGGCCAGCAGGTGGTCGAGGCCGACGTGCCCATGGCGGAAATGCACGATTTTACCACGTTTATCCGCCAGGTGAC
Source organism: Hydrogeniiclostridium mannosilyticum (assembly GCF_003268275.1). Classification (GTDB taxonomy): domain Bacteria; phylum Bacillota; class Clostridia; order Oscillospirales; family Acutalibacteraceae; genus Hydrogeniiclostridium; species Hydrogeniiclostridium mannosilyticum. Next base: position 57,897 of record NZ_QLYR01000004.1, on the reverse strand, counting down.
CCAGGGGCGGGGCAGCTTTACCTTCACCTTTGCCCGCTATGAGGAGGCGCCCTCCAATGTTGCGCAGAAGGTGATTGAAGAGGCTAAGAACGAGGCGGAATAAGCAGAAAAATCCTGCGCGGCAGGGGTTAATTGCAAGAAGCAGGCCTGAAGGCGGGCCTGCTTCTTTATTTCGCCGCCTAAACCCGGGCAAAATGCCCGCCCCGGCGCGGGGAACAGGCAGAAAGGCTTTAAAGGCGGAGGCTGTTTCGCATAAGCGCCGGGGAAAGTGGCGAAGCTTTAAACAGGCGCATGGTAAAAAACGGTTCAACCTGCGGCGGGGCTGCTTTTTTCGGATTATTTTAAGGAAAGTGTTGAAAACCTGCGCGTAATTGTGTAAAATGGATTATAAATACAAATATCAAAACTTGTTTTTATTTTGCGCATGTGTTTTATGTGCCGCAATAAAACAGGATTTTAAAATAGCCAGGAAAGAGGGAACGAAATGTCAAACAGATTGTTTCAGGGCGTGATACATCAAATGCGGGACGCAATCGACCGCACCATAGGCGTTATTGATGAAACTTTCGTAATTATCGCATGCAGTGAGCTCGGCCGAATCGGCGAGGTCAACGAGACGGTCACGGCTGAGACCATGGCATCCCCCGGCACCTTTGTCGTCAACGGTTATACCTATAAATCGTTTGGGGGGCACCCGCGCCCGGAGTACGCGGTGTTTGTCTCGGGCAACGACCCGGAGGCAGGCCGTTACGCGAACCTGCTCGCTATTTCGCTGAGCAGCATTAAGCAGTATTATGATGAAAAATATGACCGCGGCAATTTCATTAAAAATGTTATTTTGGATAACATCCTTCCCGGCGACATCTACTTAAAGGCGCGCGAGCTCCGCTTTAACGCAGAGGTCAGCCGTGTCTGCATGCTGATTAAGATCGTGAACAAGACGGATATCTCCGCTTATGACGTCATTCAGAACCTGTTCCCGGACAAATCCAAGGATTTCATCATCAATATCAATGAGACGGACATTGTTTTGGTTAAGGAAATCCGCCAGGGCATTGAGTCGAAGGACCTGGATAAGCTGGCGAGCTCCATTGTAGATACGCTGTCGAGCGAGTTTTATACCCATTGTGTTGTCGGCATCGGCACCGCAGTCACCGGTATTAAGGACTTGGCCCGTTCGTTTAAAGAGGCCCAGGTGGCCCTGGAGGTCGGCAAGGTCTTTGACACGGAAAAGACCATCATCAGCTACGATAACCTCGGCATCGCCCGCTTGATTTATCAGCTGCCGACCACGCTCTGCGAGATGTTCCTGAAAGAGGTTTTCAAGCGCGGCTCCATCGAATCGCTCGACCACGAGACGCTGTTCACCATCCAGCGGTTCTTTGAGAATAACCTCAATGTTTCTGAGACCAGCCGCAAGCTGTTTGTGCACCGCAACACGCTGGTGTACCGCCTGGAGAAGATCAAGAAAATTACCGGCCTGGATCTGCGGGAATTTGAGGATGCCATTGTCTTTAAGGTGGCGCTGATGGTTAAAAAGTACCTTTCCGCCAATCCGGTTAAGTTTTAAGCTGCTTTTCGCGCTCCGCGCACCGGCCCGCGCGCCGGTAAAAAATAGTTACAAAAGCCCGGACAGGTTCCGGGCTTTTCTGTTGCCCGCGGGCATGCCGTGCCGGCGGCGGGCTCCTGAGGCTGCCAATGCGGCGGGGAGGCTTTTTCGCACGCTTATGACCTTTGGTCATTCGTTACAAAATAGTTACAAATTAATTACAGTTTAATTCTAATTAAGAACAAAAAATAGTACCGGGATTGGTATGATGTAGATTGTTACCGACTATCGTTTTGAGAAATGAAAGGGCGGAGCCTTTTTCCGGCGGACGGTGGCCTGCGCCGGCAGGCCCGGCGCTCATAGGGGCCGCCGTTTTTTGAGGCGGCTGCCGGGGCCGCGCATATAGATAGGAAAGATATTAGGAGCGTTATAAATATGATTACCTTTGAGAATGTCAGCAAGGTTTACTCAAACGGTACGCTTGCCCTGGACCATGTGGACCTGCAGGTGGATAAGGGAGAATTTGTATTCATCGTGGGTTCCTCCGGGGCCGGAAAAAGTACCTTTTTAAAAATGATTGTCTGCGAAGAAAAGCCCAATGAGGGCCGCGTCATTGTCAATGACACGGATGTGACCGCGCTGCGCCGGGGGCAGATTCCCTACCTGCGCCGGGAGATGGGCATTGTGTTTCAGGATTTCCGCCTGATTGACAATATGAATGTTTATGATAATATCGCCTTTGCCATGCATGTGGTCGGGGCCTCGGCGCGGGAAATCCGCAAGCGCGTTCCCTACATGCTGGGGCTGGTGGGCTTGCAGGATAAGGCCAAATGCCGCCCCGGCGAGCTTTCCGGCGGCGAGCAGCAGCGTGTGGGCCTGGCCCGCGCGCTCATCAACAACCCTGCCATTATCATTGCGGACGAGCCCACCGGCAACGTGGACCCGGCCCTCTCGTTTGAAATTGTCGACCTGCTCAGCGAAATCAACCGGCGCGGCACAACCATCCTAATGGTTACCCATGAGCACAGCCTGGTCAAACATTTTCACCGCCGCGTGGTAGAAATACGCAACGGAAAGATTGTGGCCGACACCGGGAAAGTGGAGGTGCAGGAATGAAGAGGAAGGGATCAAAGCTGGCAAGCGCCGGCTACCTGCTGAAAGAGGGCATCCGTAACATTTGGAGCAACCGTACCATGAGCCTGGCCTCTATCGGCGTGCTGGTTTCCTGCTTGCTGCTTACGGGCTCGGCGGTGCTGCTGTCTATGAATATTAACCAGATGATGGCGAGCGTAGAGGGCAACAATTCCATTCAGGTCTACTGCAAGGACGAGGTTTCCTCGCTGCGGGCGGTGCAGATCCGCGAGGAGATCGCCTCCATGGATAACGTGGAGGAATGCGAGCTTGTTTTGCGCGATGAAGCCGTGGAACAGATGCTGGAGCAGTACGGCGACGAGGACGGCGCCCTGCAGAGCCTGCTGGGCGACAATTTCCTGCCCCATGCCTTTAAGCTCTCCATGAAGGACCTGACCAATTACCAGGAGACGGCGGATGCCATTATGAAAATCGACGGCATCGATAAGATCATCGACTACTCCTATATTGCGGAGCAGCTCACCAGCCTGGACTCCATGGTCAACGGCGCGGGTATGTGGATTGTCATTATTCTGAGCGTAGTGTCACTGTTTATTATTTCGAATACCATACGGGTGACGATGTTTTCCCGCCAGCTGGAGATCAGCATCATGAAATCGGTGGGCGCGACAAACTGGTTTGTACGAATCCCGTTTATGGTGGAGGGCATGGTGATCGGCCTGTTTTCCGGCATTCTGTCGGCGCTGCTGCTCAAGGTGGTTTATACGCAGGTCTGTTCCGCGCTCAGCGGCTTCAGCTTTTTCACCCCGATGAGCCTGGCGGGCATGTCCTGGAAAATCGATGTGATCTTTATCGGCGCCGGCGTGCTGTTCGGCCTGCTCGGCGGCCTGATCTCAATTGGCCGCTACCTGAAAAGGGATGTCGGCGTCGTAACCCTGTAAATAAAACAGCGCGAGGCAGCCATGGCCGGCTGCAAGCCTGTAACCCTATCAATATCCGAAAAGGGAGGAATTGGCTTTGAAAAAGAGATGGAGGCTTTTGGGTAAGACGGCGCTGGCGCTTGTTCTGGCGGCCGGCATGGTCCTTACCCCCATGGCGCAGTCCACAGAGGTAGAGGCGGCCAGCCTAAATTCCCTGCAGCAGAAGCAGCAGGAGCTACAGCAGAAGCAAAAGGAAAACGAGGAAAAAATCGCTTCCCTCAAGCAGGATACCGCGAAGCAGCAGGAATATGTGAACACGCTCAAGGAGCAGATTCAAAACGTCCAGGAGCAAATCGACGGTTTAAATAACCAGATCAACCTGCTGGATGAGAGCATCCATGCAAAGCAGCAGGAGATGGATGAAAAGGAAAAAAGCGTAAACGACACGGTGGAGCAGCTGCGTGAACGCCTGAAGGCATTGTACCTGGCGGGCGAGGCCAGCACGCTGGAGATTGTGCTGAACTCTGAGAGCGTTATGGACATGGCACAGAAGCTGGAGCTTGTCAACATGGTGGTGGACCATGATACGGCCCTGATTGACAGCCTGCGCGGTGAGGCGGAGGAGATTGCGGCCCAAAAGAAGGAAATTGAGGACCAGCGCGCCCAGGTGGCCGACGCGAAAACAGAAATAGAGCAGAAGAGCCAGGAGCTCGGCAGCCTGCAACAGGAGGCCCAGAAGGCGCTGGAGGAGCTCCAGGGCCAGGAGGCCGATGCGGAGGCGGAGCAGAAGCGCCTGCAGCAGGAGGAAGCGGCGGCTGCCGATGCCATCGATGCGTGGTACCGCGAGTACCAAAAGCAGCAGGAGCAGAACAATAACAGCGGCGGATCCGGTTCCGGTTCCGGCGGCGGGAGCAGCGGCGGCGGCGACCGCGTTGGTACGGGCAGCCTGATCTGGCCTACGCCCGGCATGACCCGGATCTCTCAGCCCTATAAGGGCCGTGCCCACACAGGGATTGATATTTCCAACGGCAACTCCTACGGGCGGCAGATTGTAGCCGCGGACAGCGGCACCGTCATCTATGCCGGTACCAATAATACCGGCACGGGCATGTGGACCTACGGCATTTATGTGATGATCGACCACGGCAACGGGATGAGCACGCTTTACGCGCATTGCAGCAGCGTGTCGGTGAGCCCCGGGCAGACGGTCACCAAGGGCCAGGAAATCGCGCGGGTCGGCAATACAGGCAACTCCTTCGGGGCCCATCTGCATTTTGAGGTTCGGGTCAATGGTTCGCTGACCAATCCGATGAATTACTTCCAGTAATTTATTGATAATTATAAACAATTAGTATTTAAACGCGGCGCTTGAATGACAGCCGGCGGCAGGCAGTAGGGCACAGAGCTGCTCTATACCGGCCGCCGTGCTGCCGTTTCACTTGCTTTTACGGCGGATCTCCGCTTAAAATTTATGAATAGTTAGGGCTGAGAATGGTATGAGTAGAAAAATTTCCCTAGGGGCAGGCATTACGCTGGCAGCGGTTACGGCGGCAGTCACAGTCTCACTGACCTATGTGTATGCCATGAACAGCTTCAATGACAAGATGGCGGATATCAACGAGCGGCAGTCCATGTATGCTAAGCTCAGCGAGATTGACCAAAAGGTGCGCCAGGACTATGTGGGCGTGCTGGACGAAACGAAGCTGTCGGATGCAATTTGTGCCGGTTATATGGCGGGCATTGGGGATGCACAGGCGCAGTACCTCTCCGCGGAAAAATACCAGGAGTACCAGAGCGGCAGCCAGGGAAAAAGCACCGGCGTCGGCGTGCTGACCGTACAGGATGACGACGGCAATATGGAGATTATCGACGTGATGCCGGGGTCGCCTGCCGAGCTCAGCGGCCTGAAAAAGGGCGATGTTATTGTATCAATGGATGACAAGGAGATTATCCGGCTGACCTATGGAGAGGCGCTGAACCGCTTGAACGGCGCCGCGGGGTCGGTTGTAAAGCTGGGGGTGCTTCGCCCGGCGGAGGATGAAGAGGAGGCGCGCACCCTGTCGGTGAGTGTTACTCGTGCCGAGTACACGCATAAAAGCATTTCCTCCAGCGTCCTCTATGGGAATGTCGGCTATTTGCGCATCAGCGCCTTCCGCGAAAACAGCGCCGGGCAGTTTGAGGAGGCGCTCTCGGCGCTTTTACAGCAGAACGTTGCGGGCCTGGTCATTGACCTGCGCAACAACTCCGGCGGCGATATGGCTGCCGCTGCCGAAATCCTGGACAGGCTCCTGCCAGCGTGCACAACCGTGAGCTCCAAAAATAAGGACGGCACGGTTCAGGCCGAATACACCAGCAAGGCCAATGAGATAGAGCTGCCGGTGGCGGTTCTGGTCAATGAGAGCAGCTTCGGCGCCGCGGAGCTCTTTGCCGCGGATATTCAGGAGTCCCAGAAAGGCATGGTGGTGGGCCGGAATACCCCAGGCTACGGCAGAAAAATTGAGGTGGCGCCGCTTTCCGACGGATCGGCGATCTCCTTCTCCGTGGCGGAATACCTGACGCTGAAGGGAAAATCCTTTGACGGAACGGGCGTTTCCGTCAACATTGAGACAAGCCTCTCGGAAGAACAAACGGCGCTGCTGAAGCGCAACGACTTAGCCCCGGAGGAGGATGCGCAAATCACCGCGGCAATCGCCGCACTGCGGAGCCAGGGAGCCGCCGTCCAGGAAGAGCCCGGCGCGGCCTCCTCTGAGGCGCCGGTTTCCGGGGAGGAATCAGAAACTCAGGAATAAATCCGCGCCGGGCGGTGTAAAATCATGTAGGGCGTTGTCAAACCGGCGGCCAGTGAAAATCCAGTGTTTTTCATTGACAGTCCGCGCTTGTTTTACTATAATAAAAGAATATCGGTTCTGATGAAAGACAAATGGTCCCGGCAGACTTTAAAGATTGATAGAGGTGGATTATTTCATGGCAAAAGAGGTTATTTTGACCCAGGAGGGTCTTGAGAAATTAGAGGCGGAGCTGGAGAACCTGAAAAGCTCCAAACGAAAAGAGGTCGCTGAAAAAATTAAGGTGGCGCTCTCGTTCGGCGATCTTTCTGAAAACAGCGAGTATGACGAGGCCAAAAATGAACAGGCGATTGTTGAAGCAAGAATTGCCGACATAGAGGTCATGCTGAAAAATGTGCGTGTCATCGACGAAGCGGAGCTCAGCAATGAAAATATTCACATCGGCTCTAAGGTAGAGCTGAAGGTTACAAACAGAAAAACGGGCCAGAGCAATATGGTGGAATATAAAATTGTCGGCTCCAATGAGGCGGACCCCCTTTCGGGCAATATATCGGACGAGTCCCTGGTGGGCCGTGCGCTGCTTGGCCATAAGCCTGGGGAAACGGTCGAGGTGGAAGTTCCCGCGGGCGTCATGGCGTATGAGGTGCTGGGCATTTCAAAGTAATGGGCGAAAGCGGGGGTGGCAGTACACCCCCGCTTTTTTCATAAGAAGGCTATTGAAGGATAAAAAATATTACAGAGTGTTGATTACAGGAAATATTCAACAAAAAGGAGACGATAAAATTGAGTGAGCAGATGAAGGATCAGGCCGCCGCTCAGCAGCCGGAAGAGGAGAGTTTGAGCGAGCTGCTGCAAATCCGGCGCGACAAGCTCACCCGCTTGTGCGATGCCGGGCACGACCCCTTTCAGGTGACAGCCTGCCCGCGCGACCACTATGCCCAGGAAATCCGCGACCATTTCGAGGAACTGGAGAACCAGGATGTCTGCATAGCGGGCCGGGTCATCAGCTGGCGGGATATGGGTAAGGCCAGCTTCATGGATGTGCATGACAAGACCGGGCGCATGCAGGTTTATATGAAAATCGACCAGATCGGCGAGGATGTCTATGCCGAGATGAAGGACTGCTGGGACCTGGGGGATATTATTTCCGTCAAGGGCTTTGTGTTCCGTACCCGCCGCGGCGAGATCTCGGTTCATGCCAAGGAGGTTGCGCTGCTGAGCAAGTCCCTGCTGCCGCTCCCCGAAAAGTTCCACGGCCTGAAGGACACCGACCTGCGCTACCGCCAGCGGTACCTGGATATGATTGTCAACCCGGAGGTCAAAGAGACCTTCGTGCGCCGTTCGCGTATCATCTCTGAAATTCGCCATTACCTGGACGGACAGGACTTTCTGGAGGTTGAAACTCCGGTGCTCCATTCCATCGCGGGCGGCGCGGCGGCCCGCCCGTTTGTCACGCACCATAATACGCTGGACATCGACATGTACCTGCGCATTGCGCTGGAGCTGCACCTGAAGCGCCTGATTGTCGGCGGCTTTGACAAGGTGTACGAGATCGGCCGCGTATTCCGCAACGAGGGCATGGACACGCGCCATAACCCGGAGTTTACCCTGCTGGAGCTTTACCAGGCCTACACGGATTACAACGGCATGATGAATTTGACGGAGGATATGATCCGCACCGTGGCGCGCAAGGTGCTGGGCAGCGCGGTGGTGCGGTACGGCGACCTGGAGATCGACCTTGAAAAGCCGTTTGAGAGGATTTCGATGGTAGATGCGGTGAAGAGGTATGCGGGCGTTGATTTCTCCGCGGTTGAAACGCTTGAGCAGGCGCGCGCGCTGGCGGATGCCCACCATGTTGAATATGAGCGGCGCCACGGCAAGGGCGACATCCTCAACCTCTTCTTTGAGGCCTTTGTGGAAGAAAAGCTGATTCAGCCGACCTTTGTCATGAACCACCCGGTGGAGATTTCACCGCTGGCGAAGCGCAAAAAGGACGACCCCGCCTATACCGAGCGCTTTGAGCTCTTTATTGTGGGCCGCGAGCACGCCAACGCGTTCTCTGAGCTGAACGATCCTATCGACCAGCGTGAGCGGTTTGAAAAGCAGGCCGCCCTGAAGGCTGCCGGCGACGAGGAGGCCTGTGATGTCGATGAGGATTTCCTCACGGCGCTGGAATATGGCATGCCGCCGACGGGCGGGCTGGGCATTGGCATCGACCGCTTGGTCATGCTGCTGACCGACAGCGCGGCCATTCGAGACGTGCTGCTGTTCCCGACAATGAAGCCGTTAGGCAATTAAATGCGCTGAAACCTCAGTGTTTATGCGGGTTTTAGCTTTTAGGAGCGGCAACCGGCGCTTTGCTCTCGGACGGCGTAAAAAAGTGCGCGGGACAAAATCAATTTTTTGTAAAAAAGCGAAAATACGCCGCTATTCTTAACACCGTGTTAACATTGCGCATTTATGATGGATGCAAACCAGCCTCGCGGGGAAAGAGTCATCCTATGCGGCGGGGCAGAAGGAGTAAAAAGATGGCTAGGGAACGTTATCTTTGGAATGACGATGGAGAGGAGCCAATCCGCAAGGCGGTCAGCGAGCTGCCTCCTCCTACAAAAAAAGACAAACGCAAAAATTTTTGGCACTATTACCGTTTTCATTTTATTGCCGGCGCGCTTGTGGTGATCTTTTTCGGCGCGATGATCTGGGATATTTCTTCCAATAAGGACCCGGATTACAGCATTGCCATCGTCGGTAAATACAACCTGACCGAAGAGGCCATTGATATGTTTAAGGATTCCCTGGAGCCCTACGCGAAGGATGTCAACGGCGACGGCGAGGTGATTATTCAGGTTGCCAACTACGCCATTACTTACGGGGATACGGGCACGCTTGAGCAAACGCAGAACACCTTCCGAGAGGGCTATAAGCTGCGGTTTGAAATGGATTTGCAGCAGGGTGAAAGCGTGATTCTGCTGATGGACGATGAAAATTATGCCCACTATGCAGGCGAAAACCAAGAGCTGTTCTGTAAGCTCAACGGGGAGGCCATAGGGGCGGATGAAAGCAAGGATCTTGAAAAAATCCGCATTTCCCCTGTGGACTGCAGCGGCATTGGCAGCACAGTCATTGCCGGGGCGCTGAAGGATTACAAGTTCTGCCTGCGCGATTTCCCCTCGATCTACCAGGGGGATAACGCGAACCAGGAGCAGATGGATTATTTTAATGCCAGCATGGAGCTGTTCCGGGATTTCGCCTATGGGGAACCGGCTGAAAATGCCGTGACCTCGGGGTCCGTGGAGCTGGAGGCAGCAAGCGGCTTAAGTGAATGAAGAGGTTCTAATTTAAGGAGGGTTTTCCTATGAGAAGCGATTTGATGAAGGACGGCTACAGCCGTGCGCCGCATCGGTCCTTGCTCCGTGCCTTGGGGCTGACCGACGGCGAGATGAAGCGCCCGTTTGTGGCGGTGGTGAACTCGGCCAGCGATTACATCCCCGGGCACCGGCACCTGAAGGAGATCGGCGAAGCGGTTAAAGCCGGTATCCGCAACGCGGGCGGCGTCCCGTTTGAGTTTAACACCATCGGTGTGTGCGACGGACTTTCTATGAACCACAAGGGCATGAAGTATTCCCTCTGTTCCCGTGAGCTAATCGCGGACTCCATTGAGGTTATGCTCACTGCGCACCCGCTGGATGCCGTGGTGTTTGTTCCGAACTGTGATAAAATTGTGCCCGGCATGATGCTGGCGGCCTGCCGCATGAACCTGCCCAGCATCTTTGTCAGCGGCGGCCCCATGCTGCCAGGCAGCCACAATGGGCGGCGCTTCGGCCTCTCAGAAATGTTTGAGGCCGTGGGCAGCTACTCCGCCGGAAAGATCGACGAGGCGGAGCTGTGCGCGCTGGAAAAGTCGGCTTGCCCTACCTGCGGTTCTTGCTCCGGCATGTACACGGCAAACTCCATGAACTGCCTGACGGAGGCCATCGGCATGGCGCTGCCGGGCAACGGCAGCATTCCGGCTGTTTACGGGGACCGTCTGGCGCTGGCTAAAACCGCGGGTGCCCGGGTGATGGAGCTTTATGAGCAAAATATCCGCCCCAGCGATATTTTGACGGAAAAGGCCTTCCAGAACGCCCTGCGCAGCGAAATGGCGCTGGGCTGCTCCACCAACTCGGTGCTGCACCTGACGGCCATTGCCTTTGAGGCGGGCGTAAAGCTCGATATCGACGATATTGACGCCATCAGCCGCAGCACGCCGCAGCTCTGCAAGCTCAACCCCGCCAGCGAGGTGTTTATTACCGACCTGAACGAGAAGGGCGGCATCCCGGCGGTGTTTAAGGAGCTGGCCAGAGGCGGCATGATCCATACGGACTGCCTGACCGTCAGCGGTACGGTCGCGGAGCGGATTGCCCCGGCGCCGGCCGCGGACGGCGAGATTATCCGTACGCTGGAGAACCCCTTCCGCGAGGACGGCGGCATCGCGGTGCTCAAGGGCAACATTGCCCCGGACGGCGCGGTCGTCAAGCAGGGGGCGGTCGTCCCCGAGATGATGCAGCACAAGGGCCCTGCCCGCTGCTTTGACAGCGAGGAAGCGGCTACAGAGGCCATTCTGGGCGGTAAAATCCAGGCGGGCGACGTTGTCGTCATCCGCTATGAGGGGCCCAAGGGCGGCCCCGGCATGAGGGAAATGCTCACCCCGACCTCGGCGCTTGTGGGCAGCGGCCTGGGCTCCAGCGTCGCGCTGATTACGGACGGACGCTTCTCAGGCGCGACACGCGGCGCGGCTGTAGGGCATGTCAGCCCCGAGGCCGCCGCGGGCGGCCCGATTGCCCTGGTGGAAGAGGGCGACCTTATCAATGTGGATATTACTAACCGCACCATGACGCTGGAGGTATCGGACGAAGAGCTTGAACGCCGCCGCGCCGCCTGGAAGCCGAGAGAGCAGCAGCTTTCCGGCTACCTGAAGCGCTATGCCTCGCTGGTGACCTCCGGTTCCCGCGGCGCTGTGTTTGAAAAATAAGGCCGGCAATTATCAGTTTTATATACAGATTGTAAAAATCCAGAGAGAATAAACTCTCTGGATTTTTTATAAACACTTGCCGCATCACTGTGCAATGACACGGCTGTGGTGAGGAGAAACGTGGGCGAAACAGATTTGAGCGCTGAAATGTTCGTTCGGCTTTATGGCGAAAATCCCCGTGGCGCTGGATTTTATGAGACGTTAGTGCCTGGCATAGCGGCTTAAGCACATAAAGCGGGCTGCTATTTTATGCGGTAAGCAGATCGCAGCCTTTACAATTTATAATTTTATTATATTATTATACAAATAGTAATTCTTTCTGCCGGTAGTATCCTGCCATGCGGATGAAACGCCGGTGATTTTCCCGGTAAAAGAGATAGTAAAAAAAGGGAATCAATGGTATAATAGCTTCGGCACAGTCTGCCGTCCGTGCTGACAAGCTGGGGAACGGCCTTGCCGCATAGGGCTGCCGGGCCGCTGGATGGCTTTTCCCGGCGGCCGGATAAAAATATGTTGTTCTGGGGGCTTTGGCGTGAAAAGAAATTTAATTAAAACCTTGCTGCTGGCGGTGCTTTTGCTGCTGGCGATTGTACTCGGCAAGGCGTTGGGAAGTGTGTGCTCCGGGGTCAATTACCTCGCTTGGCTGGGCATGTCGGCTAATTTCGGCCTGGACCCGACAACACTGGATCTCGCGGTGTTCAATGTTACCTTTGGGGCCAAAATCAGTCTAAATGTAGCGCAGGCGATTTTACTGTTGATTGCCATTCTGTGCTATATCAAGATCCGTGTGAAGGATTAAGACAAACGGCAATAGATAACTTATATTGTGCATATAAGAATAAAAATTACGCGGATTTGATAAAATCTGTTTAAATCCCAACCGGCGGCCTTGGGCGTGCTTGAAATGAAGAAGCTGCAGGTTTGTGTGGGCTTTGCGTGCACGGGCTCAGCGGTGTGTGTTTTTGCTTGTTCGCGGGCCGTTCACGGGCCGTTCGCGGAGGCAGGGGCCTTCATGAAATGGGTTTTATCAGAAGATCGGCGGTAGGAGTGGAGAGCTATGCTTTATTTAGCTTCGGCCTCTCCACGCCGAAGGGCGCTGCTGGAGCAGGCAGGCGTTCCCTTCGTTGTGGTGAGAAGCGATGTGCAGGAGCACTTTCAAAAGGGAATGGCCCCTAAAAGCGTGGCGGCAACCTTGGCGGCGCGCAAGGCTTGGGCTGCGCCGGTGCGGCCCGGGCCCGGGGAGGCGGTTTTGGGCGCGGATACCGTCGTTGCTCTGGAGGGGCGCGCTCTGGGCAAGCCCGCGGACGCGGAGGAGGCCGCCGCGATGCTGCGCGCCTTGTCCGGCCGTTGGCACAGGGTATATACGGGCTTCTGCCTGCGGGCGCAGGAGCAGGCGGTCTGCGGGGTTGCACGGACAGACGTGCGCTTCTACCCGCTTTCCAATGAGGAGATCCGCCGCTATGTAGAGACAGGTGAACCGATGGACAAGGCCGGCGCCTATGGCATACAGGAGGGCGGCGCGTTATTCGTGCGTGAAATTCGCGGGGATTACAACAATGTGGTGGGGCTCCCGGTCGCTAGAATCTGCCGGCTGCTGCAACGGCTGTCCGGCCCGGCAGGGCCGGTTCTGAATTAATTCTGACGAGATGGAAATTTTTCTTAAAATTCGTACTGTTCATAATTTTTTTATTGAGAAATAGCGGAAATACGGGTATAATAATTTTAGTATTGAGTAATTTGCCATTTATTTCATGCCTGACAGGCGCTGAGTGGCAGGTGATGTTTAAAATGAGCCGATGAATCCAGCCGGCGGCTTGCCGGTGCTGGGGTTTTATGGGCTGACGGGCCGCAGGCACAAAGGGCGGCGCGTTTTTCACCCGGCTGCAATTGTCCGGGGCGGAAGGCTCGGCCTGGTACGGTTTGTTGTTTTAAATGGTTTGAAGATACAGGACGCTGAAAGGGGATTGTTTCATGTTTTCCAAGGCAATCGGTATTGACCTGGGTACGGCAAATACATTGGTGTTTATGAAGGGGAAGGGCATAGTTATGCGCGAGCCCTCTGTCGTTGCGGTGGATGTCCGCAGTGATACAGTTTTGGCGGTGGGCACACAGGCAAAGGAAATGATCGGCCGTACGCCGGGTTCCATTGTGGCGGTCCGCCCGTTGAAGGACGGCGTCATTGCCGACTTCGATATTACGGCGACCATGCTCAAGCATTTTATTCGCAAGGCGCTTAAATCCAACAGCTTCGGCCGCCCGTATGTGGTGGTCTGCATTCCCTCCGGCGTCACGGAGGTGGAGCGCCGTGCGGTAGAGGATGCGGCGCGCAGCGCCGGGGCCAACCGGGTGGAGCTGATTGAGGAGCCCATGGCCGCGGCCATCGGCGCCGGCCTGCCGGTGGCGGAGCCCACGGGCAGCATGGTGGTGGACATCGGCGGCGGTACGGCCGAGGTTGCCGTTATCTCCCTGGGCGATATTGTCACCTCCTGCTCCGTGCGGGTAGCGGGCGACAAGTTTGACGAGTCGATTATCTCCTATGTAAAGAAGAAGTATAACCTGCTTATCGGCGAGCGGACGGCGGAGCAAATCAAAATTTCGATCGGATCCGCATTCCCGGATGATGAGGTCGATCAGAAGACCATCGACATCAAAGGCCGGAACCTGGTGGACGGCCTGCCGAAGAATGTTTCCATCAGCGCCTTAGAGGTGCGCGAGGCCCTGACGGACCCGCTGAGCATTATTGTGGACGCGATTAAGAGCACACTGGAGAAGACGCCGCCGGAGCTTTCCGCGGATATTATTGACCATGGCATCATGCTCACGGGCGGCGGGGCCCTGCTGCGCGGCTTGGACAGGCTGGTGGAGCAGGAGACCGGCATGCCGGTCTATGTGGCGGACAGCCCCCTGGACTGCGTGGTGGACGGAACCGGCAAACGGCTGGATATTTCCATGCCCTCCGCCTATTACAAGAATAATAAGCGGTAAGCGGTGCGGTTAATTTTTGGATCTCGCGTTATGCGGAGGGTGTGAGGCTCTCCGCATAAGTTTTATAGAGCGGCGGCTCCGGGCCCGCGCCAAAGCCGTGGGCCGCGCCGCTTTAGGCCGTTTGATCATTTTATAAGAATGAGAAAGGAGGGGCGCTATGAGGGAAATCGTTCACGCGAGAAGCTTCAAGGTGCTCTTAGCCGTGGTGTTGGTCTTGCTGGGAATGCTGATCTTTACTGCCGGTACGGGCAGCAGCATCACGGCAAGCATGCTGAGCGTGTTGTCTACGCCGATGCAGCGGGTCAGCACCCTGGTCACCAATAATGCCGCGGCTGCCGCGGAGGACATCGGCCGTTCAAAAGAGGATTTGCAGGCGGAAAATGAAGAGCTGAAGAAGCAGATTGCCGAGCTGACGACACAGCTGGTGGATTATTATGACCTGAAGAAGGAGAATGCCCAGCTGTACAAATACCTGGATATGAAGGAGCAAAACCCGGAGTTTACGCTGGTCTCCGCCGCGGTCATCGGCAGGGATCCCAACTCGCTCAATACCTTTAAAATTGACAAGGGAACGGCGGCGGGGGTGTCTGTCAACGACCCGGTCGTGACGGAAAGCGGCGTCGTGGGCTGGGTTTCCAGCGCCAATGCGATTTCTGCAGAGGTGACCACGCTGCTCTCGCCGGATACAAAAATCGGCGGGCGTTCCGGCGCGGATACGGAGAACGGCACGGGCGCCGTGGACAAGGCGACGGGAGATGCCGGGGTCATCAGTACCAACGTCAAGCTTGCCGACCGGGGCTTGGTCAAGCTGGGGTTTCTGACGGCGGACACCACAGCCAAGGAGGGCGATATTGTCGTCACCAGCGGGCTGGGGGGAATCTACCCGCCCAACTTGAAAATAGGCCGCATCAAAAGCCTTCAGCATGAGGAGTATGACGTTTCTCTGTACGCGGAGGTAGAGCCTTTTGTGGACATCTCCCAGGTAAAGGACGTCATGGTCATCACCTCCTTTTTGGGCCAGGGCGAATCGCTGGCAAGCGGTGAACCAGCCGGGGCCTCTTCGCCGGAGGAAGGCCAATGAGCCGCGTCCGTTGGTTTCGTTATTTTTCCTATTGTCTGGAAATTCTGGTGCTCTTCATGCTTCAGGAGACGCCGGGCCTGATTCCAGAGGCCTTTGGGCAGCGCCCGGTGTTTTTAATACCGGCGGTTTTGTGCATCGCCCTGTTTGAAAACGAGCTGCCCGCCATGGCCTTTGGCGCGCTCGCCGGGCTGTTGATCGACTCGGGCATCAGCGGGGTGCTGGGGTTCCACGGCCTGATGCTCGCCGTATGCTGCTATTTCATCAGCGCTATGGCGGCCAACCTGATTCGTACCAATTTCCTGACGGCACTGCTTGTTTGCGCCGTGGGGAGCACCCTGGTCATGGTTTTACAATGGGTGTTTTATTTCTGGCTGGCGGGGTACGAGTTCCCGGATTATGCGTTCGTTAATTATTACCTGCCCCGTCTGGCCTATACGTTTATTTGGACGCCTGTAACCTACTATTTCAACCGCGCGCTTGCGCTTTTCCTGCGGCCGCGGGAGGAATAAAAGGGCGTGGCCCATGTTCGGGCTGTTTTTTACGACCAAGGGAATGCCTCCGTTGAAGGGGCTTGCGGAAAGGAGGCTGACTCCAAATGGAAAACGAGCATGAGAAAAGACCGGTGCCCTACCGCATGATTGTCTGTATAGCGGCGGTGGCTGTTGTGCTGGCAATCTATGTTGTGCGCCTGGTGGACTGGCAGGTTATTAACGGCGACACCTGGGTGCAAAAAGCCGACTATTCAACCCAGACGACAGTGCCCATGCCGGCCTCGCGCGGTGAAATCCTCGACTCCGGCGGCAATCCGCTCGCGGTAAATAATACGGGCTATGCCATTGTGTTTGACTGGGTCTACATGAAGCAATCCACCAATGAAGAGACCCAAAGGGTTGAAAATCAGACGATTCTCCGTTTAATCCGCCTTGTAGAGGAAAAAGGCGGGGAGTGGGAAGACGTTTTGCCGGTTGAGTACAAGGACGGCGGCTATGTGTTCAAGGATGGGGAGGACAAGGAGATTTCCACCCTGAAGGGCAAGGATTATGCCGATGTGAACGCGTACGCTACGGCGGATCTTTGTATGGAGAACCTGATAAAGAAATATTCCGTTGACAGCGGCTATACGCCTGAAGAGATGCGCGACATCGTCTCAGTACGTTATAACATGACAAAAAACCAGTTCGGCGTAAGCGCGCCCTATACGTTTGCACAGGATGTGTCGGATGAGGTTGTAGCAATTGTCAGTGAAAATTCCCAGGTGCTGCCGGGCGTGTCCGTGCAGATCACCACGGCACGGGAATATGCGGAGCCGGATCTTATCCCGCATATTGTCGGTTATCTGGGCAAAATCAGCGAAGACGACGATTTTGATGCGCTGGAGGAAAAGGGCTACTCCTATGATGATATATTGGGAAAGGGCGGCATAGAGCTGGCCTATGAGGACCAGCTGCGCGGCAAGGCCGGCGAAAAGCTGATTGAGACCACCAACACCGGCGCGCTGGCGGGCGAGACGGTGCTGAAGGCCCCGGAGGCCGGCAACACCATATTTCTGACCATTAACAACCGCCTCCAAGAGGTGGCTAACGCCTCGCTGGCAAAGAACATCCAGGACACGCGCGCCTATGGCGAGCATCTGTGCGAAATCAATAAGGACGGCCGCAGCGAGCATCACGGCGAGGACTGCATAGCCGGCGGCGCTGTTTTAATGGATGTCAAAACCGGCGCGGTTCTCGCTGCCGCGACCTATCCGACCTATAATATCCAGCAGTTTCTGGACGACAGCGATTACCGTTCCCAGCTGAATACGGACAATGTCAACCGCCCGCTGCTTAACCGCGCTTTTTCCGGCACCTTCACGCCGGGTTCCTGCTTTAAGCCGGTGGTCGCGTGCGCCGCGCTGGAGGAGCACACCATCACCACGGCTACAGAGGTCTACTGCAACCATTATTACACGCGCTTTACCAATGGCTCCACCACCAATGCGCCGACCTGCCTGGGCTGGCATGGAGTGACTAACCTGAATAAGGCCATTGCCCAGTCCTGCAACGTCTATTTCTTTGAGACGGGTTTTCAGCTCGGCATCAGCAATATTGACCTTTATGCACGGCGCTTTGGCCTGGGCGAGCTCACCGGCATTGAAATCGGCGAGTCCGCCGGTACACTTGCGGGGCCGGAATCCCGTGCCGAGGCAATGAAAAACAATAAAAATCTGAATGCCTGGACGGCTGGCGAAACGCTGAACGCCGCCATTGGACAGAGCGACAACTCCTTCACCCCCTTGCAGCTGTGCGCCTATGCGGCAACCCTGGCGAACGACGGCAAGCGCTTGAAGGCGACGATCATCAGCAAGATCACCGATTATACCCGTTCAGAGGTGCTCTATGAGCTGGAGCCCACCGTGCTTAATGAGGTGGGGGTCTCCCAGGAAAATCTGTCCGCGGTGCGTGAGGGCATGAAGGCGGTTATTACCGAGGGATCGGCGCGCGCCACCCTGTCCGATTATCCGGTTCAGATCGCGGGTAAGACGGGTACAGCTGAAACGGGTGGCTCCGACAATGTCACCTTTATTGGCTACGCTCCCGCCGACGATCCCCAGGTGGCGATTGCGGTGGTGCTGGAGCACGGCGCGACCAGCTCGTACTGTCAGTATGTGGTGCGCGATATGCTCGACGCCTATTTCTTTGGCAAGGCCGTGGATGAAGACGGCAATATCTATACGCCGTCCGGCGATGCAGGCGGCGGCGATGGTACCGCAAGCGGTACTTCGTCCGGCAGTTCTTCCGGATCCGGCGGGGAGTGAGAGAAAAACGGGCAAGTGTGAATGTCAAGAAAATAGAAATATTTTTATGAAATTTATACGAAATTTTAAAAATTATCATGCTAAAAGAGAAAATATTTTGACTTGTCCTTGAATTTATGTTAAGATAACAACGAGGTTTTATTATGGGCGTAATAACAGTTGTTACATCGGGAAAAGGCGGCGTCGGAAAATCCACCGTCGCGGCCGGGGTGGGCGCCGCGTTAGCCCGCCGCCGGCGCAGGGTGCTTTTAATCGACGGGGATGCGGGGCTGTCGTGCTTGGACCTTATGCTGGGCGTGGCTGAGGAAAAGGTGTTTGACATTGCGGACGTGATCTGCGGTGCGGCAGCGCCGGCACAGGCTATTTACCAGTGCCCCTGGCAGGAAGGGCTTTTTTTGTTGCCCGCCCCCGCACAGGTGGAGGATATTGCAAGCCCGGAGGTTATGCGCCATTTGGTGCCGGCCCTGGCACGGTATTACGACCATGTGCTGGTTGACTGCCCCGCGGGTTTGGGCCGTGGCTTTGAGAGCGCGGCAGCCACGGCTTCCAGGGCGCTTGTTGTGTCCACGCCGGACCCGGTCTGCCTGCGCAACAGCAGTAAGGCAGGGTTAGCGCTGGCTCAGCACGGTATTGCGCAAACCCGGCTGGTGGTCAACCGCTTTTCCGGCGCGGAGTTTGTACGGCAAAATGTTTTTCATAATTTGGATGAGGCCATTGATATGGCGGGCATCCGCCTGATTGCGGTGATTCCGCAGGATTTTGCATTGGCGGCAGCCGCGGCGAACGGACAGGCGCCCGCCCCGAGGGGAAAAGGGGTAATGGCGCTGGAACGGCTGGCGGCCAGATTGGAGGGCGAGCAGGTTCCGCTTGCCTCCCTGAGTAAATTTTAGAAAATCCTTTTTACACCATTAAAAATAAAAGCGAGGAGGGGTCCAGTGTATGAACATTGCATTGATTGCGCATGACGCAAAAAAAGAATTGATGGTACAGTTCTGTATTGCTTATTGCGGCGTACTTAGCCGCCATGACCTTTGCGGAACGGGGACGACGGGCAAGTTGGTCTCTGAAGCGACAGGGCTGGATATCAAGCGCTTTTTATCCGGGGCCCAGGGCGGCGATCAGCAGATTGCTGCGCGCATCGCCTGCAACGAGGTGGATCTGCTGCTGTTTTTCAGAGACCCGCTGACGGCGAAATCCGACGAGCCCAATGATATGAATTTGCTGCGCCTTTGCGACATGCATAATATTCCAGTGGCAACCAATATCGCTACGGCTGAGGTGCTGATACATGGCTTGGAACGCGGCGATCTGGATTGGCGCAATATTTTAAACCCGAAAATCTAAAATTTTTGCTTCCATAAAGAAGAGCTTTTTGGTTGAGGAGGAATTTTTAGATGGCGAGAACGATTGTAGAGGTTCCGCTGAGGCAGGATCCCAGAGCGGCGGATGCGGTAGCCAGAAGCGTGTTGGCTGCCGAGGGCTACCATGAGATGAGCTACAACAATAACACGGAACTGGTTTGGAAAATGGGAACGGGTGTGATGACCGCCATGCATTATATCAAGCTGGAATACAATGCCTCCGCGATGCGTATTTCCGGCTGGGTGCAGATTGGCGTGGGCAGCGTCGGCGGCAAGGAACGGGACCTGAAGGGCTTTGTCGGCGCAATCCCCAAAAAATCCGTGCTGAACACAATTGAGAAAATAAAAGCCGCGCTTGCCTAACGGGCGCGGTGAGCTCTATAAATTTGGCTGTGACCGGAATGAGTACCCCGGGCCGTTGTGCCGCAGAGAGGGCGCGTCTGCTGAAAGCGCCTGCACACCGCCGGAGGAAAGACATCCGCGAGCCCCGGCGTTAAAGAGGGGGGCGGCGCTTATTGAAGCGCGGCCTCTGAAAAAGGGTGGCACCACGGGTAATACCTGTCCCTTTACAGAGGGATGGGTATTTTTATATTTTAGCGCCCGGCAGGGGCATTCCCGGGCGCCGAAGCATTTGACGGCATTGAACCAGCTTTTATAAAATGGAAGGGATGGTAAAGATGGAATTATTGACACAGGCCCCGAAGGGCACTCAGGACGCGTTGCCGCGCGACACGGCAAAGTGGCGGCTTGTAGAGGATGTGCTGCGCAGTGAGGCGGCCATTCACGGCTTTGGCGAAATCCGTACGCCTGTTTTTGAGCACACCGAGCTCTTTCAGCGCAGCGTGGGTGAAACTACCGATGTGGTGCAGAAAGAGATGTACACCTTTCAGGATAAGGGCGGGCGCTCGGTCACCCTGCGGCCGGAGGGAACCGCGGGCGCGGTCCGCGCTATGCTGGAGCATGGCCTTTACAACGAGGGGCTTCCCCTTAAGCTGTACTATCTGACCTCCTGCTACCGCTATGAAAAGGCACAAAAGGGGCGTCTGCGCGAGTTCCACCAGTTCGGCGTAGAGATGTTCGGCAGCGCTTCTCCGGCGGCGGATGCCGAGGTTATCAGCATGGGCGCGGCCCTGTTTGAGCGGCTGGGCGTGCAGAATATCTCGCTGCAAATCAATTCTATCGGCTGTCCTACCTGCCGTGCGCGGTATACCGAGGCCCTGCGCGGCTATTTTGCCCAATATGAGGACCGTCTGTGCGAGACCTGCCGCTCCCGGCTGGCCCGCAACCCGATGCGGATTTTAGACTGTAAGGAAGAGGCCTGCGCTAAAATTGCCGCTGAGGCGCCGCGCATGCTTGAATATCTTTGCGAGGGCTGCCAGGCGCATTTCGAGGGTGTGAAGCGGCGGCTGGATGCGGTGGGCATCGCCTACGAAGTGAACCCCTCCATTGTCCGCGGCCTGGATTATTACACCCGCACGGTTTTTGAATTTATCAGCAATGACCTTGGCGCGCAAAGCACGGTGTGCGGCGGCGGGCGTTATGATGGGCTGGTAGAGGAGCTTGGCGGCCAGCCGATGCCCGCGCTGGGCTTCGGCCTGGGCCTGGAACGGCTGCTGCTGATTATGGAGGCACAGCAGATTGAACTGCCGGGCCAGGAGCCTTGTGAAATTTATGTGGCCTCGCTGGGCGATGCCGCGTCAGTTGCCGCGTTTAAGCTGGTCAATGAACTGCACCGGTGCGGCGTTCCGGCTGCCTGCGACCTGAATGACCGTACCCTGAAGGCGCAGATGAAGTATGCCAATAAAATCGGTTCCCAGTTCAGCCTGGTTCTGGGCGATGATGAGCTGGCCTCCGGCAAGGCGATGCTGAAGAATATGAAAAACGGTGAAAAGAAGCCGGTCCGCCTGGATGAGCATTTTGTTGACGATTACATCACCATTGTAACAGAAGCGGAAGATATAGCTTTTTAAATCTAAATAAGAAAATAAATCCCATAATACAAATAAAAATCTGTGAAGCCCTTCGGGTTCACAGGGTGGAATAAAATTGGAGGCAGACAATATGGCAGAGACAATGAACGGCCTGAAGCGCACGCATTACTGCGGCGAATTTGGGATGAAGGACGTGGGCAGCGAAGTGGTGGCCTGCGGCTGGGTTCAGCGCCAGCGCGACTTGGGCCAGCTGATTTTTATTGACCTGCGCGACCGTACCGGGGTTGTACAGCTCGCCTTTGACGAAGCAGCGCCGCGGGACATTTTTGAAAAAGCCTTTACAGCGCGCGCGGAGTTTGTACTGGCGGCCCGGGGGGTGGTGCGTGAACGCACCTCGAAAAATCCGGAGCTGCCCACTGGCGATGTTGAAATTGAGGTCAAGGAGCTTCGCGTGCTTGCCAAGGCGGAAACGCCGCCGTTTGAAATCGTGGAGAACTCCAACGTCAAGGAGGACACACGGCTGAAATACCGTTACCTTGACCTGCGCCGCCCGGATATGCAGCAGCGGATGATAGCCCGCCACAGGATTGTCAAATCGGCGCGGGATTATTTTGACCACCACGGTTTTTTGGAAATTGAGACGCCGAACCTCATTAAATCCACGCCGGAGGGCGCCCGGGATTACCTGGTGCCAAGCCGCGTATTTCCGGGGAAATTCTTTGCCCTGCCCCAGTCCCCGCAGCAATTTAAGCAGCTGCTGATGCTGTCCGGCTTTGACCGCTATGTCCAGTTTGCGCGCTGCTTCCGCGACGAGGACCTGCGTGCGGACCGTCAGCCGGAGTTTACCCAGATTGACCTGGAGATGAGCTTTGTCGATGAAGACGATGTGATGGAGATTGGCGAGGGCTTTCTTAAGCATGTGTTCAAGGAGGTGCTCGGGGTCGAGGTCGAAACGCCCTTCCAGCGCATGACCTGGCACGAGGGGATGGAGCGCTTCGGCTCGGATAAGCCGGACCTGCGCTTCGGCATGGAGCTTACGGATCTGAGCGGGGCGCTTCGGGGCACCGCGTTCCGTGTGTTTGCCTCTGCGCTGGAAAAGGGCAGCGTACGCGGCATCAACTTTAAGGGCGGCGCGGACCGGATGACCCGTAAGGAGATTGACAAGCTGGCGGAATGGGTCAAGGATTACGGCGCTAAGGGTTTGGCGTGGACACGGCTGGCCTCCACGGGGGAAAGCTCCTCCTACGAAAAGTTCCTCAGTGAGGAGGAACGCGCAGCCGTTCGTACGGCGATGGGCGCGGAGCCCGGCGACCTGCTGTTTTTGGTGGCCAGCGAAAAGAACAGCGTGGTGTTTGCCTCTCTGGGCGCGCTGCGCTGTGAGCTGGCGGCTCGCTACAATCTAATTGACAGGAGCAAATATTGCTTCCTGTGGATTACGGACTTCCCGTTGTTCGAGTTCAGCGAGGAGGAAAACCGCTGGGTAGCTATGCATCATCCCTTTACGGCTCCGCGTGAGGAGGATGTCGGCCGCCTGCTGAGCGACCCCGGTTCCGTCTGCGCACGCGCCTACGACGTGGTGCTGAACGGCTATGAGCTGGGCGGCGGTTC
The DNA here is from genome assembly GCF_003268275.1 of Hydrogeniiclostridium mannosilyticum. GTDB lineage: Bacteria > Bacillota > Clostridia > Oscillospirales > Acutalibacteraceae > Hydrogeniiclostridium > Hydrogeniiclostridium mannosilyticum. Next base: position 34,776 of record NZ_QLYR01000004.1, on the reverse strand, counting down.
CATCCGCATCAACGACGCGGAGCTACAGGAAAAGATGTTTGAGGCGCTCAGCTTTACTCCGGAGGAGGCACAGCGGCGCTTTGGCTTCTTTATCGACGCCTTCCGCTACGGCGCGCCGCCCCACGGCGGCATGGCGGTTGGCCTGGACCGCCTGGTGATGCTGATGACGGGTACCGACAATATCCGTAATGTCATTGCCTTCCCCAAGGTGGCTTCCTCGGCGGATCTGATGTCCGACGCCCCGGCAGAGGTCGGCGGAAAGCAGCTGGAGGAGCTGGGGATCGCAATCCTGCCAAAGGAGTAAGGAACGCAGCCGGGGCTTGAGGGGGAAAGAGGATGGACGGGCAGCAAGGAAAAATCAATTATCAGCGGGAGCTGGACCATATTCTGTCCGGCTTCAGCCGGGAGGGCCGTGTGCCGCGCCTGCTGCTGCATGCATGCTGTGCGCCATGCAGCAGCTATGTGCTGGAGTATCTCTCCGCCTATTTTCAGATCACGGTCTTTTTCTATAATCCCAATATCGGGCCGAGGGCGGAGTATGAGAAGCGTGCCGAGGAGATCGGGCGGCTGATTAGCTGCCTGCCGGTGGAGAACCGGGCGCGCCTGGAGCTGGGCGCCTATGAGCCGGAGCGCTTCCTGGCGGCAGTGCGCGGGCTGGAGCAGGAGCCCGAGGGCGGGCGGCGCTGCGAGGCCTGCTTTCGCCTGAGGCTTGAGGAAGCCGCCATGCTGGCGGCGTTAGGCGGCTACGACTATTTCTGTACGACCCTGACTATCAGCCCGCTGAAGGATGCGGCCCTGCTGAACCGGATTGGCCTTGAACTGGGCCGGCAATACGGCGTGGCCTACCTTCCTTCCGATTTCAAAAAGCGTGAGGGCTACAAGCGTTCCATCCAGCTTTCACAGGCATACGGGCTTTACCGGCAGGATTATTGCGGCTGTATATTTTCCAAGGCCGAGCGGGACCGCTCCCGGGCGGGGGCCGGCGCCCCAATCAAATGAAATCCCGGTTCAAACCGTGCCCCGTCTTTCGGGCACGGTTTTCTTTTTGCCGCGTGGATCCGGCGTAAAGGCCGGCATTAAGGTTTTATAAATATTGCGTTTCTCACTTGCTTTTTAGCGTATAATTTTATATTATTTTATTAGATACGAAGAAGAATTGGCCATTCTTTTTATATAGCAGTACAAGGGAGTGTACGGAATGAAGAAAGAAAAAGACAAGAAGAAAAAAAGGGAAAAGCGGTTGCTGAATTCTTTGGAGTATAAAGCGCCGCAGGGCACAGAGGCCACGGGGGAGCTCTCTGGGAAAAGCCTGGACGAGCCCTTGGAGTATTTTCTCTCCGTTGCGGGCGGGAAGTGGAAGATCCGCATATTATGGGCGCTGCGGGAGACGGGCAGCCTGCGTTACCGCTCTATTAAGGCAGCGATTCCCGGAATTACAGACATGATGCTCAGCCAAAGCCTGCGTGAGCTGACGGAGAGCGGTATGGTCCGCCGCAAGCAGTTTCAGGAGATCCCGCCGCGGGTGGAGTACCAGACGACCCCGGCGGCACAGGAGTTGCTGCCGGTGATCGCAAAAATTATCGAATGGGAAAAAAAGTACCATTCGCCGGAGCTTGAAAATCAGGATTAAATACAGAATATAATCTTAGTCAATAATAATACAAATAGTAATTATAGCTTAGCGGCCGATGCGGTTCATCGCCATGGATGGGTTCGTATTTTGAGCGTGGAGCTTAATGAATTTGAATTCTCCGGGCGCATAAGCTGCTTTTATCCGGCAGTTTGTGCGCCCTTTTGCCGGTAGCCGGATGGCCTGCAAAATAAATAAGGCGGTTAAAAGTTGAAAGGAGGAAGAGCTATGCACATGAGGAAACGAACGGTGGTAGGACTGGCGGCCGCCGTGGTGCTGGTGGCGGCCGCTGCCGCGGCAATTGCTATTGCCCATCAAAGGCCGGTACCCGAGCTGCAGGCAGGCGAGGTAGAGAAGATTGAGCTGTATGCGCTCAACCAGCAGGACATCGAATGCTCCTTGTCAGAGGAAGAGGCAGCATCGTTTGTACAGGCGCTGAACGCGGCGGCGATCACCGGGCCGGGCACCCAGGACTATCAGAACTATGTGGGAGGGGGCACAAAAATGTACCGCCTGACGCAGAAGAGCGGCGAGATCGTTGAGATTTGCCCGGGCGCGCCGTTTTTGATTGTCAATGGAAAAGGCTATGGCTGCGATGAGGCCTCTTTGCAGGCACTGGAGGCCTATTATGCAGATTACCACCGCCGCAGGAGAATCCCCGTGTTTCAGGACGGCGAGGTGGAAAAGGTTGAACTGTACGGGATGAACGGCGAGACGATTGTCCACACACTTTCAGACGATGATACGGCGTGGTTTCTGCAGGTGTTCAATGCTATTGATAGCAGCCAGCCGGAAACCGCCGGTTATCAAAGCCAGGCAACGGTACGGCCGATGTACCGCCTGACGCAGAAAGACGGCGAAATTTTTGAAATTTCCACGGCGTTCCCTTACTTGGCCGTCAACGGCATCGGCTATCGCTGCGACAGCAAGGCCCTGCAGCCGCTGAGCGCGTATTTTGTTGACTACAACAGCGAAGGGTGAGCAGGGCGGCCCGGGTCCGGATAAAGCAAACGATTTGCTTGCCGATGACATCTATTGCTATAACTACCAGCGTATTCGATTAAAACGGAGTGGCGCAGCGTTAGCTGCGCCACTCCGTTTTAAATCTTTACTTTTCCTATTAGGGCGTTTTATGTGCAGCCCGTGTAATCTGGGGCCGTTCAATATTGGCAGCGCCACGGCAGCCGCAGGCAGCTTAATGCCGCAAAAAAGCGCCCGAAAAACCGGGCGTTTATGTATAAAGGCTATTCAGCTTTTTTGAAAAGTGGAATCTGCACCTGCACCTGTGCTTTTTCCGCCCATTCCAGCAGTGTATTGACCCCATTTCTGTTGATTGCAGAATCCTCCTTGAGGCTTTCAATGTCCTCCTGCACCTGATCCAGCCGGGTTTCCATACGGTCCAGCCGGGTTTCCATACGGTCCAGCCGGGTTTCCATACGCTCCAGCCGGCCTTCCATACGGTCCAGCCGGCCATTGATAGGGGTTAACTTGCTGTCCATCAGTTGGGCAATTGCTTCCAAGTCATTTTTATCTAACACATTACCACCACCTTAGGGTTATATTATAGCATCTGCGGAGTAAGGGGGCAAGAAGAAATTTGTTCCTTCCTTTCTGCTTCTCCGCTGAAAAAATTAGCGAATGAAGCTTTGTGTGCGCTGCCCACTTGTATGATACTTTGTCTGCCGGGGATAAAAAAGATGTCGGCAAGTGACTGTGCACCAGCTCACAAAAGGTTGATAGCAAGCCGAGGCATTGTGAGCGCGTTCACAAGCGAACAGTGCAGGCGCAGCGTGGCTTTTGCGGAGAAGGAGGAACAGTGGATCGGGTGACTGATTTTTTACAGGAAGTGGGACAATATGGATATAGATACCAAAAAGGATAAGAAGCCCCCTGTGAAACCATATACGATTGATGAAATGGTCTTTGACGGGCATATGGATCGCGAGAGATTACTTGAAACGTTAAAACAAGCATATGAAGAACACCTCAAAAAAGCCGCTAAGCCGTAAGGCAAGGCGGTATTTTTATGCCCATTGATCCCCGCGAAAAAGCGTTGCCCGGGAGGCGGCGGCTTATGAAAGGCAGATATTAAAGCAGGTTTCCGCGGAACTGAAGAAGCTTCGCCGGGCCACGCCGGAGCTTGTGCGGCAGATGGTGCTGAGCGGCTGCTTTATTATTAAGCCGCCACGGGCCTATACAAAAGCGGAACTGGAGAAATTATCCCGGCATAGCATGCAGCCTTTCCAGGACACCCGCAGCGACGCGGAGCGCAAGGCGTACGCCAAAGAGCAGGCCGTCAACCGGGCAAGGAACGCCGACCGCCGGGAATGGGAAACGTACAGGCGCGCCCTCCCGGACGAGGCCTATGCCAGGTTTTCAGATTTCAGGAGAGGTAAACAGGCGAATTCCCAGCGGTATCAGGAGCTGAAGGAAGAATATAAAAAACAGCTTGATAATTCATCAAATTTTGCTATACTGAATGAAAAAGAAGAAGCTGCAGTTATGGAATACATAAGTGGTGGTAGTTACATCCTAAATGCCAAACTTCGTGAGAAAATGCCTCTTGAACCATACGAAGAAAGAACCATACAGCTAATGGATTCTGCATTGAAAAAGCTGCCGGTATATCAAGGGGGAGTTCTGAGAACGCTGAATTTTAGCAACGATGAAGAAGCGTTGGATTTTGTAAGCAAGCATATGCTTGGAAACGATGTTATATATGACGCTTATACTTCTACTTCTGTAAACGCCGGGTATTCTGAAAATCCAAGTATAATATTGAAAATCAAGTCTTTTACAGGACGAGATTTACGAAAGTATAATGAAGAAGAAGGAGAGGTTCTTTTTGCCCGCAAAACCGTATTTAGGGTGTTAAGCTCTTCTATAAAGGATGAGATAATAGTTTATGAAATGGAGGAAAAAAAGCCTGCGCGGCGGCTGTCGCAATAAAACGGCTGATTGATGCAGATATGTGTCCTAACCTTCGTCCTTTTACTAGAGGCATTTACTATGTGACAAAGGGTACCGTTTTTGGAGAAACTGGCATTGACAGGGAAAAGTTGATTGAGCTGAAATATCTAAAGGATGGGAACGGGTATGAGACAGGCGCTGCGGTGATGCACAGGCTGGGCCTTACTACACTTATACCTGCTGAAAGGACTTTTGTTTCCAACAACGCACAGCACAGAGCCAAACGGGATGATACGCTTGGTATCACCGTTCGCGCCCCACGGACTCCCGTGAACCGGGAAAACCGTTTTTATCTTCAGTTTTTGGATTTGCTCAATATGTATGACGACGTGCCAGTGGACGCAGAAGATCCCTATTTGCTGCTTGGTCGGTATGTTCAGGCAAGAAATCTGGATTACGGTATGCTCCTACATCTGGCCGACGCCCATTATAACGGAAATACGATTATGAAGCTTGCTCATGTGGCAGGAAGAGAGGACAAGTATGAAAAGCCAAAAGAAGCTATTGAATTTTGATCCGTCGGATTACGATGAAATGCTGAAAATCATGAACGAGTATGGAGACAGCGAATTTCTGATTAGACGTAGAGCAAAAGGCCACCTCAAAACACACCCACTTACGCTTGACTAAGCGGGTTGGATATAGTATAATCTAAAGTGTCATTTTAGATTTGTATAAAATCTGATGTGCAAGTATATACTATATTCAGAAGAGAGGTGTGCTGATGTTTTTTGAGAGAACCGTGCGCTCCACCATCGAAAATATCAATGCGACTTTTCCGGTGTTGCTGGTAACCGGCCCCCGGCAGGTCGGAAAATCGACGCTGCTGGAAAGCATGATGGAACCGGGACGCAAAAAGGTATCTTTGGACAATCCGACGATTCGATCTATGGCGATTGCTGATCCAGAATTGTTTTTACAGCGGTATTCGCCGCCGGTACTGATTGATGAAGCGCAATATGCGCCCGAGCTTTTCCCGTATATCAAAATACTGGTGGATGAGCATAAACGCCCGGGAGATTTCTGGCTGACCGGCTCGCAGATGTTCCGGATGATGAAAAATGTAACCGAAAGTTTAGCCGGCCGGGTAGGAATTGTTCCGATGCTGGGATTGTCTAACAGCGAGATCCGGGGGCAGCACCTTCCCCCGTTTGAGGTCCATGTGGAAAGCCTTTTGGAACGATTGCAAACAACGCAGCCCATGACGGTGGCAGAAGTGTTTGAACGTATCTATAAAGGCTCCATGCCTCACTTGTATGAAATCGAAGGAGTGAATCTGGAAACCTTTTTCGAGTCGTATTTGGAGACCTATTTAAGCAGGGATATCCGCGATCTGGGACAGGTTGCCAATGAAATGGCTTTCTTGAACTTTATTAAGGTAGTGGCGGCAAGGACAGCCACCAATGTCAACTACGAGGCTTTGGCGCAGGAGGTGGGCGTATCGGCGCCGACCGCAAAAAGCTGGCTTTCTATTTTGGTTTCTTCCGGAATTGTCGCCCTGATTCCCGCCTACTCTAACAATGCTCTTAAACGGGTTATTAAGGCGCCACGGATGTACTTCCTCGACACGGGCCTGTGTGCCCACCTGATGGGCTGGGGCAGCGCGGCGGTGCTGGAAAACAGTTCTATGAGCGGCCAGTTCTTTGAAACCTGGGTGGTGTCGGAGATCTATAAGAGCTATCTGAATGCAGGCAAGCGGCCACCGCTTTATTTCTACCGGGACAACAACAAGAAAGAGATTGACCTGATTATCTATCAGGATGGGACGGTATATCCGATAGAGATAAAGAAAGGGAGTGCCCCGAAGGATGCAGTCAAAAACTTTTCGGTGCTGTCCCCGATTGAGGAGGAACCGTCTGATGAAGATAGTTTTTCGGGCGCAGCCCATTTGAAAACCACAATCGGTACAGGAGCGGTGATATGCCTTTCCTCCGACATAATCCCGATTGACAAGAAAAACTGGTATATTCCCGCATGGCTGATATGAGGGGCCATCAACAAATTTTTCTACGAACAGAATCACAGCGAAATATCTATATATAGAGTAAATACACTTGACAAACACAATATACAGTGTTATAATACCATTGTAATTGATTTTTTGTGCGTAATCCGTCAGGATTTACAGGCATATTTGCTTGTATCGTGGGAAATGTTTCCACATTGCACACGTTTGTTAAGTTTGTATTCAAAGTGCCGACAGTACGGTTTTGCCTTATAGGGGCGAAAACTGTGTGCCGGCGCTTTTTTATATATAGATATTTTAGCCGAAAGGCAGAAAGGAGCAAAATGGCACAGGCCTATGTAATCGGTCGGGTAACCGCTGATTTAGAATTGAAGACCAGCATCAACAGGCATCCGTATGCGCGCTTTGACATTGCTGAGAATATCGGCAATAAGGAGCACAGCAGGACGCAATACCTTCAAATTTGCGCGATGGGCGGCGATGCCGAAAGGATCGTCCGGGCCCATGTAAAGAAAGGCAGCGTTATCTGGGCATCCGGTTTCCTGGAGCTGGAGGTATTTACCAGACGGGACGGTATTACTGTGGATAAACGGCTGAAAGTGCTGCTGGATAACTGGGGTTTTGTACCGACCGGTACAAACAAGGCGGATAATAAAGCCTTGGAAAGCAAAAACGCCGAATCACCGGAAATTATTTCATCAGTGATCGACGGGGAAAGAGAACCATTGCCGGAATGAATTTCGGCGCCGAGAGGGACTGTATGTGTTTCAGAATGGGACGCATATAGTCCCTCTTTTTTTATTTTACGGAAAGATTTTTAGAGAGGATGAAACAAATGAATAAGAAAACAAGTCTCTGGTCAAGCGTATCGGTTCTGATCGTTGCGGTATTGGCGGTCATGGCCTTTATCCGGGGGGACATACAAATCTGGCTTCTGAGCAGTATTTTTGCAATGTGGGCGGTATGGGCGGCAATAAAATTTCTGCTTCCCTATCTCAAAGCACAGAAATACCGCTACGATGCGCGGAAGCTGCGTAAAAAGAGAAAACAGCAACTTCCTAAGAAAGCACTGTCTATTCCGGACCTTTCCGATCCGGTGGGCCTTGTTCTACTTCGTCATGTAAACTTCCGTATTTCTGCCTATTTACAGTCAGCCTATCCGGAAGCAACCTGGCAGTGGTTGGAAGAATTTCCTGAGAAAATCATCGCTAAGGGCGGGACGGGCAGGATTCAACTGTACGGTGTACCGGATTTTAACTATGCCGATATTAGTTTTGACCAGAAGGCCGATATTAGCTGTTCATTGCTGAAAATCGTGCCGATGGCAGAAGTACAGCAGGTTTCGGGGGAAAAGAAAACCATCCCCCAGCAACAATCTCCGGTAGACCCGCAGATTTGGTATGAGAAACAGGGACGAAACGTACTGGAAGGGTTAATTGCTGATCTGCATTCACGCGGCCATCACAGTCTGACAATCCGGGACAACGGAGAAATCGCCATTACACAGGCGGATTCCGAAATTACCCGTCCCGCGTTTGAAACTGTGCCTGAGAGGACCTACTGGCCGAGGCTTGTAAAGGTTTTTGAGCGAGAAGGGCTGGCGGCCGATATTACCGAGGGAGGTATGGAGCTGTCCTGGTGAAAAGGAAAATCAGAAAAAAGGAGTGATGGATAATGAAATCCGGATTGACAATCCAAGAGCTGGCGGCGGAAATTCTTCGTTAAAAGGATTCTAAGGTGGATTATATTGTCAACACCCACCGCTTGCAAATGGAACCCTCCGGCTCTGATGTTGTTTTGCGTATCTTGGATGAAAACGCCGGAGACCGTATCGAACCTTTGGATATTGGACCAAATGCGCATCGGCAGATCGGGACACATCTTTCCATTCCTGCAAAATACTATACGAAAATGCGGGAGGAAAACCCGGATTTGCTCAGCACCAACGTCAATAGCTGGTTTGAGCGTTCGGATTCACAACGGATGCTGCGTGTTTTAGACGGTAGGGCGAGAGCTTTTCTGAGCAACCGCTACCTGCGTATGGATCACTTGCAGATAGCGGAGGCAGTTTTACCCATTATCAGCGAAATCAAAGATGCCCGCTTTGAAAGCTGCCAGATTACGGAAGACCGTATGTATATCAAGGTGGTAAATCCTCGGCTGCAACAGGAGGTTGTACCAGGAGATATCGTGCAGGCCGGCCTTATTATCAGCAACAGCGAAGTGGGGCTTGGATCAGTCAATATACAGCCGTTGATCTACCGTCTTGTATGCAGCAATGGTATGGTGGTGAACGACGCCGTTACCAGACGAAATCATATAGGCCGTATCAATTCAGCGGAGGAAAACTTCCAGCTTTATTCCGCCGAGACGTTGGCAGCTGACGACCATGCTTTTTTACTGAAAGTTCAGGATACTGTCCGAGCGGCGGTAGATGAAGCGAATTTCAGCCGGGTTGTCGGCATGATGCAGGAAGCGGCGAACGCTAAAATGAATACGGCAAATGTGCCGGAGGTAGTCCGTCTGGCAAGCCGTGATTTCGGTATTACAGACGAGGAACATCCCGGTGTATTGCAGCATCTGATCGAGGGCAAGGACCTGACGCTTTATGGGCTTGCCAACGCGGTTACACGGTACAGCCAAGATGTGGAAAGCTACGACCGCGCGACTGATTTGGAAAGCATCGGCTATAACATTCTGTCAATGCCAGCGAAAAGATGGAACAGCATCAACCAAATGGCGGCGTGATGGCCGCATTAAAACAATAATTAGGAGGATTTGATTATGACTTACAACAACGAAAATGCTCTGGCTGAGGCCAAAAACTTCACTTTTCCTGCTATGATCGAGAGCGATTTTTCCAATGAAGAGTTGTCAGAAGATTTTGACGGTTTGCAGATGAGTTTTCAGCGTGTGAAAATTCCTGCTGGTGGCACACTCCAGTTTGAGATACCTGGAGACGATCCCGAGAACCCGGATTATGAGAAGACACTGAAAGGCGTTATCGTTTACAACCACCAGGCCGGTGCTTACTGGCCGGAGGGTTCGGAATATGACGATAACGTAGCGCCTTTGTGCTCTTCCGTGGACGGAAAACTGGGGATTGGCACACCAGGAGGTGCTTGCGCTCTGTGCGAACTGAATAAATTCGGTACAGACGGAAAAGGCAAAGCCTGCAAGAATATGCGGCATCTGTATATCCTTCGCAGTGGAGAATATATGCCTATCCTGCTTTCCCTTCCGCCTACAAGTATCCGCCCGTTCAGCGATTTTATGAACGTATCTTTTGTTTCCCGTCGCCGCCCTGCTTGGAGCAGCGTTGTGGAGATTGGGTTGAAGCGTGTAGATAACGGCTCGAATACTTACAGCGTAGCGACATTCCGGAAGCTGTATGACTTCTCGGGGGAAGAACTGGCACAGGTAAAGCAATATGCAGATAATTTCCGGGAGCAGATTAAAATGCTGCTTCAGCAGCGCGCCGCAGATTCAGAAACACGGATAGAGTCGGAAAGTGTGTATGAACAGGATTCCCGTTATTCAACAGTGGAGAACGGGGAGCATTTTGCGATTTCTGGCCCAGAAACAATTGACGGGGATCGGGAAGCTTTGCCGGCATAAAGAAAATTATGCGCGCGGCCCTGCCGTGCGGAAAGCGCAAGGAGAGGATACTGCCGATTGAAGCTGGCAGTATCCCTTTCTATTTTTGGAGGGATAAAAATGGCGATGAAAACATTGACGGACGAAGAGCGTAAATTTGCTGAGGAAAACCATGACCTAGTGTATGCGTTCCTAAAGGAGAACAGCTTACCGGTGGGCCAGTATTACGATATTGTGGTATTTGGATATTTGTGCGCGGTACAGGAGTATTACAAGAACCAAAAACTGCAAAAGTATAAATTTGCTACTGTGGCATGGAAAAAGATGCTATGCGCCCTGAAAGATTATTATAAGTACATGTCCAAGGATATTTTGTCCCAGGAGGATACAATTCATATTGAAGATATGTGTATCAGACATATTTATATTCCATTGGAAAAAATGTCTGGAGGGTGTGATGAGCTGATGGTACAGATGGAAACGGAGCTGATCCTCCATGCGTTGGCAAAAAGGCTTCCATCCAGAGAAATGCGGATTATCCGCATGAAATTGGATGGTGCCGGTATGCACGATATCGCGAAGGCGGAACGCATTACTTTCCATGAGATTAAGCAACTGTTGGCTGAAACATACGATACGGTTGTCCAGGTTTTACTGGGATAAAAAACAAGGAGGTCAATAAGAATGAAAAAGCGTATTTCCTTGAGCGGACGTCTTCTTTTTCCTTTAAAAGAAGGACAGTGCGCTGTTATCCAGCGCGGCGGTGATGTCATTCGTACTTCGCGTGTCGTTGAGATTTTGGAAGTTACCGATATATCTGTCAGGTTTGAAACCATGAATACGGTTTATCTGGTGTCAACGGCGCCAGTACCCAGCGTAGCAGCAGCCCCAATGGAACTGCGTATGTGTGCGTAAATCCAGGACAATGAAGGTTAGTAGGGACAGTATAGCCAAATCGGCTGTGCTGTCCTTTCATTTTCTTACAGAAAGCAGGAAAAGAAATGTATAGCAATATCTATCTGGTTAGGGAGACTCCTATACTCAAGGAAGATTGTTTTATAGATTTTAAGGTTTGCAATATGCCGCTTGCAAGTATCTCAAGCCATATTGAAGTGTCCGACAATCCGAAATTGCATATTGAACAGCTCGGGAAATGGCTGTCACAAAACCATTTGGGAGAACTCCGGGAAAACTGTATCCTTTTAAGCCAAGATCATTTTCCGGAAAGCGAATATTTTGAATCTCGATACTTGCGCTTTAAGGAAATTGCTGGACAGCTTGCTTCTATTTCCTATGAACGGTTTATCAATGACTTCGACTGGATATTTGAAATGCTTTTTCAAGTCTCCCAACAAATGAGCGATGCGTATGAAGACTATGTTTGCTGGGACTCGGGAATTCCTGTCACAATGAGCGAATTTCTGAGGAAGGCACAGCCGGGTACGCCTTATTACATCGGCGGTATCTACCAATACCATTATTAAAGAAAGGATTCTGATTTATGAACGCTTTAGATAAGCTGGACGCAGTGCAAATTACCGAAGATAACCGGATTTCGGAAAAAGACCTCCTGTTTTGCAAGGCGCATCAGGAAGCATATACGGCGGCCAAAACTGCCCTTACTGAGTTGGAATATATATGGACGGATATTGTCAGCCGGCAGGCAGAAACCTTAAAATCTGCTGCGGCAATCTGGAACAATGTTCAGAAATATGCATACGTCCCCCATTTTTCCACAGAGAAGATTCATGAGCAGATGGAGCTTTTGCACGATATATTTATTTCCAATCTGGTACGTTACTTTAATAACAGATATCATGTGTGTCTCGATGTAGACAGCATAATAGACCTGTTGCTGCCACATAAGCCTAAAAGTGATTATCTCTCTCCGAATACAGAAGCGATAGAAGAATATCATCAAAAGCTGCGTTCTATGAAGGTGGATTACAAGGACGTGTTGGATCAGATTTTCATTCAGCTGGGGGGCCGCACATTTTTGGAGCGGGCCGTAGATGAAATCAAGGAAAGGTGCCATAAGGCAGCGTGGAGTACTTATAGCGGGAAAGCAGAGTATGAATTGAAGAATGATACTATCCGTTTTACCTATGGCTGCCAATTCAGCGATTTGTTTGGAAAATGGGAACTGACTGACAGTATGGAAGAAATTCTGCGGGGAATGGCCTATTTTGAATCGGAAATCCTGGGATATTATCCTGCATCCATTGAGAACCTGCTTGGTTGGAATCGGAGGGAAGATCCCATTTTTGAATTTGCAAGTTGCGCCAAGTTTCAATCTTTACGGATGTTCAAGAATGGGCGTGTAGACGTGAAGTTCAAGAATAAGGGTTATGCTAGCAAATTCGTTTCTGAATTCCTGGGACTTGTCTGCTGATGAAACGGAGGCGAAAAAATGAAATATGTGGTTTATGATACCACTGTACCACAGGACAAACGGCAGGACACAAACGAGAAGCTGCTATATCTCATTGACAACGGTAAGACCTCGGAATATGGGATCAGCGGTGATGATATCTATAACCTTTATACAGGTGATGGCGGCCTGCATGGACTGCGCCGGCAAGATTACGAAAATTATGCTTCGTACAGTGAGGCCAAGAAGGAAATCGAGAACGGACAGTTTTTCACACCTCCGCTGATTTGCCGCCTGGTTGCGGAAGCATTGTCCCCGCCAGCGGATGCGGCTGTGGCTGATTTGACCTGCGGCGCGGGGGCCTTTTTCAATTTCATGCCGGTAGAAAACAATCTGTACGGCTGTGAGCTGGACATTAAGGCATATAAAGTGGCGAAGTATCTCTATTCCCGTGCGAATCTAGTAAACAGCGATATCCGCTCCTACCAACCTTCTACCCGTTTCGATTATATCGTCGGAAATCCCCCGTATAATCTGCGGTGGTGGGTAGCCGACAGTACAGAGGAGCTTTCACAGTTGTATTACTGCTGGAAAGCGGCGGAACTACTGAAACCGTTTGGGATACTGGCGATTATTGTTCCGGCTTCCTTTTTGTCGGATGATTTTTCAGACGGAGGATCGATTCGGGAGATGGAAAAACGTTTCAGCTTTCTGGGGCATGTGGCCCTGCCTTCAAACGCTTTTTCTTCTTTGGGAGTACGGCACTATCCCATCAAACTGCAATTTTGGCAGAAGCGCAGTGCCGGTGTCGATGCCCGGCCGTATCATGTCAAGGTAGACCGGTTTTTAACTGTCGGCTTTGACTGTGAAAAAGAAGCGGCATGGATTTCTGCACATCTGCTGCAAGAAGCCCGAACGCAGTTGGAAAAGAACCGGTATTCGGCTGTGCGGGAATTGGCAAAGGAAAAAGAACTGTCAGCAGGATTTTTGTATCAGGTACAGAAGATGCTGTATCAGATCAAATGTCATCCGAAGCTGAGAGAAAACTATTCCAAGTGCTACGAATATTTCTATCGGTTTTGCACGGAGACGCAGCCGAAGGATATGAAGTACGAGGAATGGGCGAAAAAACGGCTGACAGAAGCAAAGGTACTCGCCTACCTGAAAAAAACGCTCCAAAAACAGAATGCACCGCCGCCGCAGGATAAAATCGCCTTGGTAAAACGGAACTATGATTTCGTTTATAAAGGTTACAGCGGCAAATCACGCCGGCAGATACCGGAGGACAAAAAAACACCTGTCCCCATCTATGAGATCGCTTCTTCTGACGAAGCAGGCGAATTTCCGGGCTATGAATGTCTGATCCGAAGAAAACAGCAGGAATATATCCGGCAGAACAGACCGTTTGAGTTTATACAAGAGGATTTGAAGATTGGCGCATGGTTGTCGGCTTTCCATCTGTGGGATGCAGAAAACGAAGAAGAAATCCGGCTGAACAAGATCCAGCGTCATGACTTAAATATCATGCTGCAAAAGCGGTATGGTCTGCTTCAATGGGAGCAAGGCAGCGGTAAGACGCTGGCTGGAATCGCCTTTGGTAAATACCGAATGGAACAGGAAAACATCCATCATACCTGGGTGGTGTCCAGTGCCATTTCCATACGCAACAACTGGAATGTGGTCTTGCCAAATTACGGTTTGTCCTATGTTTTCATAGAACGGCTTGCGGATTTTAAGAAGATCCGCCGTGGCGACTTCGTCCTTATTACGCTGAACAAGCTCGGTAAATACCGCCGTCAGATTAAGCGGTGGGTGCGGGTGCACGGTCAAAAGCTGTGCCTTATCTTTGACGAGAGCGACGAGATGACGAATCCTTCCAGCATCCGGGCCAAGTCCGTGCTGGACTGCTTTCGGCGCTGCCGCACGAAGCTTCTGACAACCGGCACGAGCACCAGGAACAACATTTCGGAATTTGCGCCGCAACTGGAGTTGATGTATAACAATTCGGCAAATATGCTGTCTTGGAGCCCGGAGATTTACCATTACGATTCAAGGGACGGCTTTCTTTCGCGTGAGAGTAATCCCTATTTCGGACAGCCGATCCCTGCGTATAAGGCGGGCTACCGACTGTTTACAGCTTCCCACCTGCCGGAGAAAATTACCGTATTCGGCGTGGGACAGCGGACGCAGGACATTTATAATGCAGACGCGCTCAGCGAAATTCTCGGCAAGACGGTTATCACCCGCACCTTTCCGGAGATTGTCGGCAGGGAGATCCGCCGCATTCATCAGGTACCCGTGTTCTTTACCCCGGACGAGCGGGAAGTGTACCAGATGGCAATGGAAGAGTTCTGGAAAATGCAGAAAAACTACTTTGCCAGCACGGGAAATTCCCGAAAGGACGCTTTGATGCGGCTGATGCAGCAAATCACGCTGCTTCTGCGGATCAGCGCGGCGCCGGACACGGTTACGGAATACCAGGGCGGACTGCCTACCAAGATCGGCCGTGTTGTAAAACTGACCGGGAAATTTGAAACGGAGCCTGTTGCCATTGGGGTACGGCACAAAGTTGTTTTGGATTCATACAAGAAGGCGTTGGAGGAAGCGTTCCCCCGGCGCACCATTTTTGCGGTGACAGGCTCGACAACCAGTTTTGCCCAACGGCAAAGGTTGAGGAAAACGCTCAAAGAGAGCGGGAACGGGATATTGCTGTGTACGCAGCAAAGTCTTCCTTCCAGCGTCAATTTCGAGTATGTCAACCGTATCATTATTCCAGAGCTGCACTACAACAATGCCAAGATGAGCCAGTTCTATATGCGGTTTGTCCGGTACACTTCTACGGCGTGGAAGGATATTTATTTCGTCACCTACGGAGGAAGTATCGAGTCCAACCTGATGCAAATGGTGCTGGCAAAAGAGAAAATCAACTTGTTTATGAAAGGACAGGATACCGATTTGAACGAGATCTATGAACGGTTTGGTGTGGATTATGACCTGCTTTCCCTGCTCATGTGCCGTGAACAAGATGAGAAAGGAAACTTTAAAATTCGCTGGGGTGAACAGCAAATAGCATGATGTTTACAGAAAGGATGAATTTACAATGCGTGACTTATTGTTTCGAGGACAAACCCGAAAAAAGGGTGAACAGGTTTTTATGGACGGCAGACCCGTAGACGCAAATTGGGTTTACGGCGGTATTTTTCAAGGAAAGGGGGATTTTTCCGTTATCTATACCTATGATCCCATTGAGAAGAGACTTGTCTACACGGACACGGTGGGACAGTATGTAGGGGTAGACGACAAAAACGGTACAAAGGTTTTTGAGGGGGATATCCTGAAATTAAAGCGTCACTTATATGTGATCGAGTGGAAAGGTGGTTGCTTATATGCTTCTCAAAGCAGCATTAGTACGGTATGCAGGTTGATTGAAGATCTTATTGATGGAGGAGCCGAAGTTGTCGGAAATATCCACGACAATCCAGAACTATTGGAGGGACATACAAAATGAAGTATTACAGCACACAGCGCCCGATTGTGCCGGGAAGTTTCCCGACGCCTGGTGGCAACAAAGTGGCGACAGTCCATAATTATGACGCCAAAACCTATTGTGAAGAAATCGGACGGGAGGCATGGGGATATATTGAGTATGAGCAACCTCTCCAAAATGAGGACGTTATGAATTATGAGCTTACGCCATTCCCCCGCAAAGTAAAAAAGCTTCAATTTCTCGGCGTTGACAGCTGGGACCGCATGGTTTTCAAGGACGAAGACGGATATGTGTGGAAGTGCACGGAACCGGGAGAAAACCCGTATGAAGTTCACGACCGCTTATATTCTTCAACGAACAACGACTTTGATGGAGAACCATGCTGGCCTATGTCACCGGATATTGACTATCAGGTTAAAACAGCCGGCAGCCCGGAAAATGATGGCGACGATTGAACCTGTAACATCTTATTTGAATCGGAGATATGGTTTTGGGTGGAAGATGAAAAAATCGGGGACTGCAAAGTGTCCGATTACAAAGAACGCCCGCCTCAGCATCTGGACGATAAATAGTCCATGTACTGGCGCGGCAGGTTAAGAGAGAACGAAGCTGATTGTCTCAGCTTTGTTCTCTCTTCTTTACTAGAAAGGTTGATTGATGATGAAAAAACGGATATTCGAATATGGCGGGTTTCATTTTATCCCGGAAAGAAAATTTACACCGAAAGAGAATGATTTTTTTAAGATTTCCCGCCAGCAGTGCATTGACCGCAATCTCGGATTTTGTGTGCCAGGCTATATTTATGAAAGCAAATACAATTATTCATACGAGAGCTTTTATGAAGCGGCACCGGATAAGGAATGCGACCTGTTTCGCTGTGTAGAAAACGGCAAGCTGTACCTGCCCTGTGAAAACGATTTGCAGGAATATATCGAAAACAAGCGGCGGAAGGATGAGTGTCTGGATTGTGGCTGTTATGACCCAATAGAAGGCTGTGTATTGACAAGTACAGAGAAACAGGAGAATTGTCCGAAGTGCAGTGAATCCAGTGTTCTGCTCAGTGATTATAAGGATTTTTTTGAGAATATCACGGCGCTGCACGACTGCAATGACTGCGGTATCAAGTATAAATGCAAGTTTGCTCCTGAACCCGGTCAAGTGGTTCGTATCAACTGCCCTCTATGGGTGGACAAGTAAAGGGAATGATGTTATGAAAAGAGATTCGATTTTATCCGATCTGAAAACCCAACGTCCGTATCTGCTACAGGAATATGGACAAAAAGGTGAAGATGGCAAGAGGACAGTTTCCTGTAAAAAAATCTTCCATATCCGTGCTGATTATGACGGCTACAGATGGTGGAATAGCATCTGGCCGTGTAACAAGGAGCTTGCCACACTGCAAGTACGCCGGGAAGCTGATTTGGTTTATGATCGCCTGATAGCGGATGATGCCTTTCAAGACCTTACAGCTCTTAGAGAGTTCTGTAGAAAGTACCCGGAGGCGGCAGTCCATGGGAGTAAGGACGAATACAACTTTTATTTTGATGGCGAGCTGTGCGTATATTGGCTGTGCTGTATCACGCGGAGCAAAGACTACAACCTATATCTGTATGTATTTGCAAAGGAGGACGAAAATGGATAAGGTGCGCTGGCTGGGGATTTCCTGTCCCCTTTGCGGACAGGAATTGAACAGTTGGGACGTCCGTTGTTCAAAATCAGTTGGATACTTGAATTATCAAATATGTGAAAGCTGCCTTTGTAAAGAGTACGATATGGAAAAAGAAGAATTCCGTGACCGTATGGAAGCCTATTTTGGTATAAGGCCATGCAGGGGGCTTTAAGATGAAAGAGCTGAATTTGCTGACTCAACGGCTGTTTGCCGAAGGCTGGATAAAGGAAAAGCATCCAGATTATGTGCGGGATTGGAACTATACCAGCAAGTTTTACGGCGGATTTGAGTACACTCGTGAGCATCAAAACCGCATGGTGTTTTCTACGCCGTGCGGCCTGTTAGTGAAAGGCTCCCACTGGAACAGCGGTCATATGGCCTACATGGGTGTCAACTGGACAGTGGAGAACGATAATCCCACAATCTGCTGCCCTTACCGTAAAGCGGGCTGCGAGCAGAACCATCCCTTGCTTCGGGATCGGACAGCCAGCGGCCCAAGTAAAATGGTGTTCTGTGCCTGTCATGAGGTGGATGTGCCATACTGTTATGAACGGTCTATCGAAAAGGTATCGGACGAATACAATCAAAGAAAAGAGGCGTTGTTTCAGAGTTTTGCAAGGGATAAAAAACGGATTTGCCGGCATCACTGTTATTTCGATGAACACACCGAAACCTGGGTACAGCGGTATGACCCTATGGAATGCGCCAGAAGTCATACCGACTGCCATTATTGCACTATCCTCGGCAAAGAACTGGACACCAAGAAAGGAAATATATTTTATGATTTGAAAACCACCCGAAAAACAGAGGAGTTAACGCTGTTCGCCAAAGAGTATGAGGTGGCTATCCGCAAGGATAAAAAGCTGCTGGAGCGCAATGTGTCACTGGACATTTGCAGGGCAATCCTAAAGGTTTGCCCCGATGCCCCGCAGGAGAAAGCGGAGGGAAAGTATTCTCGTGAACTGTACTTTTCCGAATATCATGGAATGTATTTTAAAGTGGAGGCTGTCAATGTCCGGGTAGAGTGCCGGGCAAGCCGTGATCTGGAGCAGGATATTGCTGATGCTCAGGCCGGCTATACCGTCACACATGAGGCGGATACTCTCGCAGCGGCCAAACAGCAGAAATCTGAGCGAAGGGAAAAAGCACGGCAGGCCCGCATACGCAAAGCCAAAAAGCTGATTCTGCAACATGGTATGGACGGGCTGCTGGAGACAGACCTTTATCGGGTGCGAAGAATGATTGACAAGGGCCTGATTACAGGTGAAGAAATTTTCAGCTTGGAGCACCAGAGAACCGAACAGCAAAGTGTCGAACAAATGACATTATTTCAGGAGGAAGGAAATGCACATACATGAATTAGCCGATTACTGCACTTTTTCGGAAGTAGCCATCGGCGGTACACTTCCCGCTACGGAAGAGTACCGGTCATTTTTGAAAAGGCTTCATCCCAAGCAAATATTGAATATGCGGATCACGATACCGCTGTACCGTGTCCGCTATCAGTATCAGACACAACGCAGGAATATCCGGCAGAGCGAAAAATTCTTTTTTGCGACAGCCGGTGATCACGACGATATTGCTCTGGAAGTGGAAATAAAGCTGAAAGACTGGTTTGAGGACGAAAACCGGAAGCGGCCGTATCGGGCGGTGTCCAATGTTGAAATTCTGGATATTGACCGTGTGGCCTATGCAACGCTCCCGCTATGATCCGTTTCTCTCGCAATATGCACACCCCACCCCTTGTTTGAGGGTTACCGCGAGGCGTCAGGCGATTGCGCGCCGAAACGCCGAAAAAAGGACTCGGCAAGCGATGTAAAAGTACACGCCGGTAAGAATGGACTTTCCGTTTTCAGCAAAATAAATTGTTGGAGATGGAATGGTGAAGTATATTGTAAGCTGGTCTGGAGGGAAAGACTCGTCGGCCATGTTGATTCGTATGGTTGAGGAAGGAATGCCGATTGACGACATTGTTTTTATTGAGGTAATGGCGACGCCGGCCATCGGAGCTGAGTTGCCGGAGATGTACGAATACATTGATAAAATGGAGCGGTATATCGACCGAAAGATTACCGTTGTTCGTTCAGTCCTGGATTTTGACGCTGTTTTTCATCGAACGTATAAGACAGGCGAGTGGGCCGGAAAAATCTATGGCTTTCCATTGACCTGTGGTGCATGGTGTAACAGCCGACTAAAGATACGGACAATCCAGAAGAATTACAAAACCTATGGTGAGCATATCCGGTATATCGGTCTGGCGGCCGATGAACCGAAACGTATCGCCAAACTGGAATCGTTTTGTCGCACTCCGTTAGCCGAATGGGGCATGACAGAACAAGACTGTGTGGACTTTCTGAAAAAGCGGGATATGTTAAATCCCCTGTACCAGAAATTCAAGCGGCTGGGCTGCTGGTTTTGTGTCAAACAAAGCCTGGGTTCGCTGCGTGTGCTGCGCCATGACTATCCCGAATATTGGGCGATGCTGATGGATTGGGACAAAGAAAGTCCAAGGACCTTTAAACCGGAATATACGGTTGCACAGCTGGAACAGCGGTTTGCTATGGAAGATCGGCAGTTAAGAATTTTGAGTGACATTATTGTGCAGCGGAAAGCCGCATAATACGAAGGGAGTTATGACAAATATGAATTACAAAGCAAAAATCAAAAAATTGCTGGCACTGGCGGAGAGCCCTGTGGAAGCAGAGGCTCAGGCAGCTTTACTGAAAGCCCGTGAACTGATGGCGAAGCACAAGCTGTCAGAGCGGGACTTGAAAGAGGCAGACGAACAGGAGGTTAAGGACGTTGAGCTTGAAATCACCTGTAGCAAGCGGCGCGATCCGTGGATTATGAATCTGGCAGGAGTTATTGCGGAAAATTACTGCTGTAAGGGATATCGGCGTCGTTCACCGGGCAGCCAGACCTATCGTATGGGCTTTATTGGGTTCGAGGATGATGTAGAGATTTGCACTGCGATTTTTAAATATGCTGTGGATTGTGTTCTGGAAAAGACGAAGGAAATCAAGAAGGCGTACAAGCGGCATGGGCTTCGAGCCGATTATATCAGGAAGGTGTGCGATAGCTATGGATATGGCTTCGTAAGCGGCACAAATAAGGCTTTCAAAAAACAGCAGGAAGAGAACCAACAGAAATGGGGGCTTGTGCTGGTGATACCCAGAGAGGTGCAGGAAGCATCGGCACATTGGAGAAACCATGAGTTTAAGGCGCGTACAGCTCAGATCGAAAACCTCCACAGGAGCGCATTTAACACCGGTTTTACGGATGGCAAACGATTCGATCCCAAGCACAGATTGAAGGCAAGTGCGTAGGTTAAAAAAGGTAGCGGCGGGGGCAGATTTATTCTGTCCCCGCTTTTTTGCAAGGAATTTACATGTACTTATTTTTCTATAACTGATAAAATAAAAGAAATGAAGTTTTCTAAAATTAGGAGCGCGAAATGAAGAAAATGATAGCGAGTATGGCCTGCTGCATCCTCCTATTCTGCGTGATTGGTTATATTATACAGGCGGTGTTTCATTTTGACACAGCACTTCTCTTGCAAGCGGGCGCTGTATTTTTTTCAGCATATGTTATTGCGGGAATAGTGCTCTGCATTTCTGGTGATGCAAAGAAGCGGAAAAATAACTCTAAGGAAAAGGAGAATGGTGAAAATGATTCCTAAGTTGAAACAGAAAATACGCATTTTCATATATTGTTTATATGCGGCAATGCCTACCGCCATAATCATAATGATGGTGCTTAGGCTAATGCAATTGGACCTTGCATCAAATGTAGCGGGGTTATTTCTAGCCTTTTTTTCAGGTAGTCTAATTGCTCTGTCGATTACCAAGAGCTGGTTGGAGGAGACAGAAGAAGAAAATTTAGATAAATAGCAACGGATATGTTAAGCGCGATCTGATTCATTTACAGATCGCCGCTTTTATTGTTGAAAAAATACGTGTTAAAGTCGTATTAGATAAGTATAAAGTGAAAAATTAAAGGAGTTGTTGCCATGTTAATCAGTATCGACCACGGAAATAAGCAAATCAAAACCGTCCACAAAACCTTTGTGTCTGGGCTGCGTGAGAGCGATACTCCTCCCCCATTCGGCCAGGACGTATTGTTCTACAACGGGAAATACTACACTCTATCCGATCAGCGCATTCCCTATATGCGGGACAAAACCATAGATGAACGGTTTTTCGTCCTTACCCTCTTTGCCATCGGCTTTGAACTTCGGCGGATACTGGCCTCAGAAGAGCCGGTAAAAGTTCAGTTATGTATCGGCCTTCCGCCCGCCCACTATGGCACACTGTATCAGAGATTTGAGCAGTATTTTCTCGGCCGGGGCCAGGTGGATTTCCGTATGGACGGGACTCCCTATTCCGTCCTTATCACGGAGGCAGTTTGTTTCCCGCAGGCTTATGCAGCAACCGTCCCGGTATATCCAAAACTTCAACAGTACCCCAAGGCTGTTATCGTAGATATCGGGGGCATAACGGCCGATTATCTTCAAATGAAATACGGGCAGGCGGATCTCTCAATGTGTGATTCATTGGAGAATGGCGTTATCGTCCTTTACAACCGTATCAAATCAAAAATCAGTGCCGATTTCGATATCCTGTTCGATGAATCGGATATCGACGCCATTTTGATGGAAACCGTACAGGACTATGACACAAATATCTGCCGGGTTGTGAAGGAACAGGCGCAGCTTTTCATTGACGACTTGTTAGGTGCGCTGCGAGAACGGATGATTGACCTGCGCACAGGCAGAACGGTTTTTGTGGGCGGCGGAGCCATTCTGCTGAGAAAACAGATTGAGGCATCCGGGAAAATAGGAAGCGCCCTGTTTGTCGAGGAAATCTCCGCAAATACAAGGGGCTATGAGCTGCTGTACCGAGCCTCCAAATATGGAGGATAAGTCTATGCCTGAAAAAAAGGAACAAAACAAATTTACCATTCAGTTTAGCCTTGCTGATCCGGCGCACCGACAGGTTATTGACATACTTAATCAACAGGGCCGCCGTAAGGCACAGTTCCTCGTTAACGCCGTCCAACATTATTTACACTGTCCTGAAACACCAGATATTCCGCAGGCAGCATCATTGGACCTTCATGTTGTTGAGGATATTGTACGGCGTATTATGCAAGAACAGTACAAACCGGCTTCCGTCAATCCAACGCAAGGAAAGAAACAAGAAAATCATCCGAAAACAGAAAGTGTCCATTATGATGAAACGGCCGAATTACTGGGAAAAGAGGGCTTAGCTGCGATTGCTAACACAATGGCAGCTTTTAGAAAGGGATAGTAGCTGTGAATGATAACTCTATAAAGCTGTATGAAAAAATTGCACTTGACAAACAAAGAAACAGTGTGATATGATTTTAGTTGTAAGGTTAGTTATAGCTAACTTATGTATTCCCTAAAGCCTGAATGAATATATGGAACGAAGCCGGTCCGTTATTAAAAAGCGGATGGGTTTATTTCTGTATCTATACCAGGAAAGGGGAATTTTTTTATGCCTGAAATATCACAAGCATTAGCGCCGCTGCAAATCCAGATTCTTCTGCACTATTTAGAAGCGGAACCTTCCAAACGGACAGTAACCGATGCCGCCAAGTGTCTTGGAACGACGAAATGGGCGGTTACCCGCGCGATGGACACCATGGAAAAGCTGGATATCGTAGAACGGT
Organism: Hydrogeniiclostridium mannosilyticum; assembly: GCF_003268275.1. GTDB lineage: Bacteria > Bacillota > Clostridia > Oscillospirales > Acutalibacteraceae > Hydrogeniiclostridium > Hydrogeniiclostridium mannosilyticum. The sequence continues at coordinate 11,392 of NZ_QLYR01000004.1, read as the reverse complement.
TGGAAAATCGAAAGACCGTTCTGACAGTAACCGGTAAAAAGCTGGCGGAGAAATACGCAGAGCAGAAAAAAGTGCTGGAGCAGTACATGCAGTACCAGGACATCCCGCCCGCGCAGGTACAAGACAATGTTCTGCGGGCGCTGGCGGCCGGATTTTCGGATGAATTCATGGAACGGCTGGCCGAACAGGAAGGCCGGATGCGCCTCAAGGAGCTATTTGCCGGACGGCAGGACTTTCACGGCGGGGAAATCTGCAATTACTTGAAAGATGGAAGCTATTATTTCCCTTTTGTGATCTATCGGGAGCATATCAAAAATTACAACAATATCTCTATGGGGAACAAGGGCTTTGAACATCCCTGTGAGCTGATCGTCAAGGATCACGAAGGGATGATTTATCTGGAAGTCAAGACTGTATCGGCCAAATCCATGTCCAGCGGTAAGAAGATGGAAGGCCGGATTGACAAGATGCAGTATTTATACAAAGAGGAATTCCGGGACGCCGGTGTGGATGGGCGGCATGTATTCTTTCCGGTGACGGCGCTTCGTTTTTTGTCGATGGGCAAAGGCCGTGACACTCTGCTGCACGGGAGCGTATGTTTGAGAATGCAGTGCAGCGTAGGGGACATGCACATGCCGGAGAGCATGGCGGTTTTTACCGTATTTATCCACTGAACGAGGACTGTCAAGGGGAAAAATAAAATTTTTTGGAGCAATTTTGCACCAAGGGCGTTTTTGACGTAATGATGCGGCATGGCGGGCTTTTTTAGGTCCAAAAACAGGCGTTTGGAGCAGTTCTGCACCAGAAAAAATATTGACAGAAAAAAGGCAAATCGCTATACTGGAAAATGCTTTAGGGATAGTGCGAGTCCTTCACCAATCATGCTAAAAAAGGACTTGACATTTGACAGAAAGTGGGGCAAAATTTTTAATAGAAAAGTATAACCTCCGAGGGCAACACCTCCGAGGGCAACACCTCCGAGGGCAACACCTCCGAGGGCAACACAAAGGAAAAATCTCGGAGGAATCAATATGGAAGACAGCAGCCTCCTTCGAGATGAAGGAAGGCTTTTCTTGTTTTATGGGGACTTTTCTCCTCACTCATAAAACAAGAAAAGTCCCTCAAAAATGGACAAATGACAGACAGCTCCAAAGATGCTCCGCAAGGAGTAATTTTTTAGGGGTTTAGTTAGCCATGACAAACTTCCGGTTATGAAAGACCGCTGAAAGGCGTGTCCTTAGATATCAGGGAGGGTGAGCAAGCAGCTTGTCCCCCTGACCAGATGAAAAAGAGAAGGAGGAAGGTATGATCCAAGTAACCCATTCGCCGTAAAGGCGACAATATTTTTTCGTTATAGGTTAGTGATTTCTAACCCGATGCACGATCTCTCCTAATATGGGGGAAGGAAACGAAATGGAGGTAACCGAAACATGACAACAACAAAACGGTCGTGGTTTAAGCGAAGCCTATCGGTTTTGCTTGCCGTGACAATGGTTTTGAGCATGGGTGTGCTCAACGTCTTTGCGGCAGAAGAAAAGTGCCCGATGCCGGAATTTTACACGGAAGGAAAGGTGAGCGAAGAAGGATATTTGCTCGATACGGTTAAGTGTGGAGTAAACGCCGCTCACAATCCAAATGGAACACCTGATAAAGGTTATACTTATTATTACACGACGGATGGTTCTACTCCTACAAGAGACAATGGTACAAAAAGAACCACGATGGTAACAATCACAAAAGTTATGCTCAAAAATTATGGGCAGGACGGAGTTTTAACCGTTAAAGTGATTGCTACCAAAGAAGGCATGGAAGATTCTGACGTAGCTACAATTACAGTTAAAAAGAACCCCAACGAACCGGTTACTATCAGCGACGAAAATCTGCGGAAAGCCATCTGCGAAGCGCTTGATAAAGAGTATTCGGAAGGCGTTACCATCACAGAGACGGAAATGGCGTCCTTGACAGAGTTGGTAGCTGAAAATGCCGGGATTACCGACTTGACCGGGCTTAAGTATGCAGTCAATCTGGAAGTGCTGGATTTAAGCGGAAACGATTTAAGTGAAGAACTGAATTCTGCCGCACATAATTCTGGGGACATCGGTGACCTTACAACCCTGAAAAAACTCGACTTGAGCAACACCAATTTGACGGTATGGGGAGAAGAAAGTAGTAAAGATACCAATGGCATTCTCTCCAAAGTGTTTGAAAACAACCCCAACCTGGAGAGCTTCGATATTTCGGGCAATAATTTGGCTGGAACACTCTCCTTAAATATTTCCAACAAAAAGAATCTGGCGTATTTTGATGCGTCGGACAACTATTTGTCCGATTGTAACATTATAGAAGACAGCGGAAACGGCGTAGACATTGCCACACAGCTCCCGGCACTGAAATCCTTTGATTTTTCGGGTAACTTTTATCAGCACAAGGAAACCTCGTATGGTTTTGCTGTATTCACCACTTTTCCCGAAGGAACTTTAGACATCTCAAATCAGGGCAGCGACGCTACGATCATCCGCGTGTATTGGAAAGCCCCCAGTTCTACCGCAGTTTCCAACACGTCCCCTTACGCAGATGTGAACCTGGAAAATAACACGGCTGATTTGGGTGATATCTACGGTACTTCTTTGGAAGTCACCTTTATGGGCGTTGATTCCACTGGAAAAACGGTTGCGACGGTCAATGGAAACACCAGTACGGTTATAACAGCTACTAAATCCGACTTTGCCGCTAACCGGCTTTTGATGAGTATTGATGGCCTTTCCTTGGGGACCAATGTGATTGAGGTTTCTACCCAGCAGGAGAACGGCGCCACCTACAGCTTTAATCTGATTGTGCGCTGCAACGAGGTGCCAGTTTCTGAAGAAGAAGATTCGGCTGGAATCACAGATCCCGTTTTGTACGATGCGGTATCCACCGCTCTTGGAAAAGCCGAAAAGGGATATTACACCAAAGAGGACATGGCAAAACTCACCAGCTTGAATTTGTCCGGCGGTGTATCCAATCTGGACGGGCTGGAATATGCGACGAATCTTACCTCCCTCACGATAGGGGATGGAGAATATACTACCATTCCAGGCTTGGAAAATATGGAGAAGCTGACGACGCTCAGCATTACTTCCTCCCATGTGAAGGAGCTGCCAACCCTTGCAAAACTTTCTAATCTCACCACTTTGACGTTGAATATGGAAGGAATGCAGGAAGCGCCGGATTTAAGCAATCAAACAAAGCTGAAAACATTGACATTACAATTTAACGGCTTGGATCAGTTGCCGGATTTATCTCCCTTCACTGCGTTGACCACGTTGACGCTGGGAACTTATAGCGGGACTTACAGCGGTTTAACAACGGATACATTGGATACGGCGCTGGAACAGATGTCCACTACGGTAAAATATGTGTACTTATACGGCCTTACTGATGTGGAATCCATTGCAATTTCTCCGGATAAAGTATATGGGTTCTCTACCTTTAGGATAAAAGATTGTCCGAAACTTGCAAAAATATCCTACACTGCACAGACTAACAGTACCAATCTCGAAATCTATGGGCAAACTGCTCCGAATCTTGATCTCAGTGGATTGCATATCAAGTATAAGTCTGCCTCTACCAAATTAAATATTAAAGTTATAGAATCCAAGGATATCACCATCGGCGGCACCTTGAATGAAGAAACTGTTTTGGGGACTGTACGAATCCAGGAAAGTGAGAATATCCAGTTTTCTCCTGAATTTTTTGTCAGTGCGAATGGGGTAGATACCTTACATTATACTGGAAGCACCGGAATTGTTATCCCGGAGAATTTGGAGGAAGCCGGTCTTACTACATTAGATATTTACAACACCAATTTAAAAGAGATTCCAAAAGAGATTTTTGAGATTACTTCTTTGACAGATTTGGAATTTAGCGCTGCGGGCGATTTTGAAGAACTCCCTGAAGAAATTGGAAATCTTAAAAATCTGGAAAGTCTCTCTATTACGGGAGGCGCTTTTGATAAGCTTCCTGACTCTCTCTTTACCCTGAAAAAACTGACCAGACTCACGCTGAGAAGTATGGCGCTAAGCGATTTGTCTGGTAATTGGGCTGGGTTAGAAGCCTTGACTTCCTTGCAGTTTCAATCCTGTGATTTCTCAGAAGTACCGGATGATCTGTTAGGCTTGGTTACAAAAGCTACCCCCCTTACCACTCTGACGCTTTATGAAACTCCCATTGCGGATTTACCGGAGGGCTTGCTCTCTAATCTTAGCAGCCTGACTCTTGGCGGTTATTTTGAGCGCGCATATATTGACAACACCAGCGATGAAACTATGATTGAAAGCCTGGCGGACGGACATATAAAGACAGAGCTAAAGGCATATACGGAGAAAAACAAAAAGGCTCCAAATATGCACTTGTATGATAACTTGGCTGATCTCGCTGGGATTCGCAGTGATGTGGGCAACATTCAGTTTAGCTATAACAACGCCGGCGGTTCTGGTGCCTTCACCTTACCGGAAGAAACCTCTTCTTTTACTTTCACTCCCTACAGCGGTGTGGAAGGAACTAAGGTCACTGTTAATGGCGAAACCAAAAACATTGGTGAAAGTTTCACGGTAGAAAACCTGAAAAACGGTTTGAATACCGTTACAGTTACCACAAAGAACGACAAGGCATATGGCGGAACTGGTGCTGAAAATACCTATACCCTGTCTCTGGTTGTGGGCGAAGGAATCAATGTTGACGAGCTGGAGGAAGGCAAGAAATACAGTATCGATTTACGCCTGAAGATGGAACATCAAGACACATATTCCATGGCGGACAACTATTTCCTCCACACCGGTACGGTTAAACTGGCTGATGGACAATATGCAGTAGAGTTGACAACAAACAACATGGCCTTTATTGGATACCTGGACTACAAAAAGGCGGATGGTTCCAAAGTTCGGGCTGATGTCATCAACAAAGACGCAGCAAATAACACTTGTTCTTATTTGATCTATGTAGACAATCTGGAAGATGATTTATACATCAGCCCCATGGTTTATCCGATGGGTTATGCCCCGACTTGCCGTGTTATATTCGATACTTCCTCTGTTTACGAATTGGAGAGTACGGGTGTTGATTTCACGAATTTGAATATTGCGATCAACAAAGCCATTGAAATCACCGAAAAACGCAACGTTTATACTGATGCCAGCTGGAAAAATCTGTTGGAGAAGCTGGAAGCAGCTCAAACTATTGCGGGGAATGACACTGCCACTCAGGATGCGGTAAACAACGCCGCGAAAGAACTGGAAACCGCTATGACGGTTGGCGGCGAAGGCGGCCTGGTGATCGACGAGTCCAAGCTCGCCAACAAGACCGCTCTGGAAACTGCCATCAACGAGGCGAAGGCTCTGGAAAAGGGCAACCATACTGACACAGCATGGAACGCCTTGCAGGAAGCCATTGCGGATGCTCAGGCTGTGTACGATACCCTGGAGGCCAGCCAGAACGAAGTAGATGCGGCGGCTAAAGCGCTGAACACCGCAGTTACCTTGTTCCAGAACAGCGGCGAATCTTCCTCGCTGGACAAGAACAACCTGAAAGATGGCGTGTACTCCGTCTATGGTGAAATGATTAAGACCAACCGTGAAGAAAAATCCATGAGTAACGACGCTATCAACCATTACATCAAGCTGACCGTAGAGGATGGCGAGTATTACTTAACTATGGATTTCCACGGCCTTGCCTATCTGAATAAGTTTGGATATCTTGCCGAGCTGTCCTACTATGACAACGGCTATACCTACGGTGAGTACGGCACGATTGAAGGAATCCAGATTCCTGCTACCGTTCTCTCCACTCAGAAGAACCCGGACGGCAGCGACTTGGTCGATGAGTTCAATCAGCCTGGTGGTTCCTATGCTGGCAAATTGTACCCCGACCAGATCAAATTCCCGCTGGTAGCGGACGCGCTGGCCGATAAAGACGGCTATGTGCCGCTCCATGCATTCGTACCGGTCATGGAGGATATTTCCGCCGGCACCGGCGACCAGGATGTGCTGTTGAAGCTCGACTGGTCCACCCTGAAGGAAACAACAGAAGATGATCCGAACTTTAAACCGGAAGAGCCTGTAGAACAATCTCCGGCAGTGGATTACACCGACGCCAAAACCGGTGTGAAGGTTCATGCCGATAAGGGCGTATTCGAGGAAGGCGTGCAGATCGTGGTTTCTGAAATCACCTCTGGCACAGATTATGACGCGGCAGCTTCCTCCCTCAGCGATGTGGGTAAGAAATTCAAACTGTACGACGTGAAATTCCTCGATGCAGACGGCAACGAAGTGGCTCCGAACGGTACTGTGAGCATTAGCTTCCCGATCACAGCAGGTTATGATTCCGCGAATGTGGCGGCTTATCGCCTGAGCGACGGCAGCAAGATTCTGGTGAAAGGCGCTGTAGAAAACGGTTATTATACCGTTATCACCAAGACCGCCGGAAGCTATGCGCTGGTCGAAAAAGGCAGTACGATTACCGACGCACAGAACAATCAGAACCAAGGCAATACCAACACTCCGCAGACCGGCGACACCTCCAATGTGGGTGCAATCGCTCTGCTGGCACTGGCTGCTGCTGGTATGATGGGCGTAACCGTCATTACCAAAAAGCGTAAATCCGAAGAATCCTAATTGAAGGAGATCACAACATGACAAATACTGCAACAAAGCTCATGCGGGCGGTGTGCAGTGTGGTGGTAATGCTCGCCCTGATGGCGGGCATTACTGCTATACCGGCCTTTGCCGCCTCCAACGGCATTTACACCGCCACCGCAACCTCCCATTATAAGCACCCCACGACCGGAAAAATTGAGGATTCCGGCGGGGAGGGTTCCTACGTTCTCGGCCAGTCCATGACCGACAGCGCCCTCAATAAAGCCGCTCTGGTTGAGGTCGATCCCCAAGGCAATACCTATGTCACCATCCGTCTGAACCTGATGGATAACATTCAAAATCCGAATTTCCAGGTGGACGCCAGCCGCAGCGGAAGCTTTTCCGCAGTTTCCGCTACGGTGATGCAGGAGGATTACTCCAACAATACGACCGATTTTCGGATGAAGGTTCCCAGTGAAAACGCCATCATCCGCTGCAATATGTATGTTGTCCCCATGGGCCGCGAGGTTATCTTTTACATAACAGTAGGAAATCTCCAGTCCGGTTCCGGAGATTTCGTCACCAGCGTTAAGGTCGAACAGCCCGAGCCGGAACCCAACACTCCGGCCCAGACCACCCCGCAAACCCCTTCTAATCAGCAGCCCTCCGCGCAGGAACCTTCCTCCAGTGAGGCTCCTTCCAGTCAAACAACAAGTTCTGCCGCTCCTTCCTCGTCGGAGGCTTCCAGCAGCGAGCCCTCCAGCAATGAGGAGGCTTCCTCTTCGGTATCCTCTAATGAAAGCAGCTCCTCAACCGCAGGCGGCCTAATGGAATTTGACGAATCCGGAAATGCGGTGAATAATAGCTCCTCCGAAGCGGAGGAAAGCAACAGCGGAGGTAATCCCATCATCTGGTGGGTGATTGGCGGCATTGTGGTCGTGGCGATTGCCGGCGGCTGCGTGTGGTATTTCTGTTTCTTCAAAAAGGGTAAAAATCCCTTTCAGAAAAAGTAAGGAAAGGGGTTATTATGAAAATTAAGAAAATCCTTTCCTTCTGTCTTGCCGGTATGCTGGCGTTCTCCATCACCGGCTGCGTCAACCAGCACCCGGAGGAAACCAGCAGTACAAATGAGAGCGGAGAGCTGCGCCTTGTCGCCACTTCTCCGGCAGTGGCGCAGATCTGCAACCGGTTGAATCTCGACCTGGTGGGAATCTGCGAATCCAGCAGCGACCTTCCAGAACGGTACGACGGCCTAACCACGGTGGGTATGGCGATGAACCCGGATTTGGAGATCATCAAATCGTTAAACCCCGACTACATCCTGTCCCCCAGCTCCCTGCAAAATGATTTGCAGCCGAAATATGCCTCCATTGGGGAGAAATCCCTGTTCTTGGACCTGAAAAGCGTGGAAGGGATGTACGCCTCGATTGAGGGGCTGGGCCAGAAATTCGGCCGGGAGGAAGAAGCAGCCGTTATGCTGGCAGAATTTGATTCCTTCATGACGGAATTCGCGGAGAAAAACGCCGGCAAGGAATCTCCCCAAGTGCTGGTGCTCATGGGCCTGCCCGGCTCGTATATCATCGCCACCGACAACAGCTATGTGGGCAGCCTTGTAAAACTGGCGGGCGGCACCAATGTCTACGGAGATGGAGACGGACAGGAATTCCTGTTCGCCAACACTGAGGACATGAAAACCAAGGAGCCGGACGTAATCCTCCGGGCGGCTCACGGCCTGCCGGATGAGGCGCGGAAGATGTTTGCGGAGGAATTTGCCACCAACGACATCTGGCAACATTTCAAGGCGGTGCAGGAGGGCCGGGTGTACGATCTGGATTCCGACCTGTTCAATATGAGCGCCAATTTCAGCTATGAAGAGGCTTTGAAAGCGCTTCAGCCCATGCTGTACGGCGAGGAATAACCCTGAAATAAAATCCAAGGCGGCCGGGCTTTTCCTGTCGGGAGAATCCCGGCCCACTTTTTAAGGAGGTATGTGTTCTGTGGTAAGCAACCGAAAGAAAATATTGTCCTTTGTCATTACCGCTTTGGGGCTGCTGGCGCTGTTTCTGATTGCCGTCAATACCGGCAGCCTAAAGGTAAGCCCCTTGGAGCTGTTCAAAGGATTGTTTGTAGAATACAACGAAAACGTGGCGACGATTTACGACCTGCGGTTCCCCCGTATCTTCATCGCCATATTCGGCGGGGCGGCGACCGCCGTTTCCGGTGTTTTATTGCAGGCGGTGATGAAAAACCCGCTTGCCGATCCCGGTATCATCGGGATTAGTTCCGGCGCGAGCCTGACGGCGGTGCTCATTACCGCCTTTGTCCCCACGCTGTACTTTTTTACCCCGTTGTTCGCCTTCTTGGGCGGGATGATCGCTTTTCTGCTGGTGTATTCCCTTTCCTGGAAGGGAGGGCTCAGCCCCCTGCGGATCATCCTGGTCGGCGTGGCGGTCAACGCCATGTTTACGGGGCTGATGAGCGCCTTCAATTCAGGCACAGGGAGCAACTATTCCGGCGTTGCCAGCATTGTCAACGCCAACATAACGATGAAGACCTGGGACGATTTCCAAACCCTGCTTTTGTATGTTGTAATCGGCCTGATCGCCTCTATCTTCGTGCTGGGCCAGTGCAATCTGCTGGCGCTGGAGGACAAGACCGCCCGTTCTTTGGGTGTGAACGTCACAAGAAGCCGGATTGTCATTTCGGTGATCGCGGTACTGCTGGCGAGTATTTCCACCGCCATCATCGGCCCCATCAGCTTTTTGGGCCTGATTGTTCCCCATATCGCCCGTCTTCTGGTAGGCTCCAACCACAAGGTATTGGTGCCGTATTCTATCCTGCTGGGGGCGTTTACCCTGTTGTTGGCGGACACCCTGGGGCGTACCATCGCGGCGCCCTATGAGATCAGCGCGGCGATTATCATGTCGGTGGTCGGCGGTCCGTTCTTTATCCTGCTGTTGAGGAGGTCGAAGCAAAGCTATGGACAATAACGTATTTACCGTCAAAAACCTCTCCTTTGCCTACGGCAGGCAGCAGGTACTCAAAGGGCTGGATTTGGAGCTTCACGAGGGGAAAATCACCACCCTCATCGGGGCAAACGGCTGCGGCAAAAGCACCCTGTTCAATTTAATGACAAAAAATCTAAAGCCAGATGCAGGCGAGATTTTTCTCCGGGAAGAAAACGTTTCCGGTATGAAGCTCAAGGATTTTGCAAAAATGGTTTCCATCGTCCATCAGTACAACACGGCTCCGGTGGATTTGAGCGTGGAAAAGCTGGTAGGCTACGGCCGGACGCCGTATCACACCATGGGGCTTTCCCCTGATCCGAAGGAGGACGAAGAAAAAATCCGCTGGGCGCTGGAAATAACCCATACCTACAAGCATAAGGACAAGCCGGTGTCCGAGCTGTCCGGCGGGCAGAAGCAGAGAGTATGGATTGCCATGGCGCTGGCGCAGGATACCAAGGTACTGTTTCTGGACGAACCGACGACCTATCTGGACATCCGTTACCAGCTGCAAATCCTTAAGCTCATCCGGCAGTTAAATCAGGAATACGGCATTACGATTGTCATGGTGCTTCACGACATCAACCAGTCTTTGTATTACAGCGATGAGATCGTCGCCATGAAGGACGGAAAGATAATTGCCCACGGGCTGCCGGAAGAAGTCATCACAGGCAAGCTGGTCAAGGAAGTTTACGACGTGGATTTGAACATCCAGAGCGTGGACGGAAAACCCTTTGTGATTCCGGTGTAAGGAAAATTTGAAAGGAGGCGTGAGGCCGCGTGAAACAGCGAAGGACACGCGAAGATTATTTAAAAACCATCTATCTTCTTCAAAAGAACAACGGCCATGTCTGGGGTGTGGATATCGCTGAACAGCTGGGCGTGTCCAAGCCGACAGTCTCCATTTCCCTCAAGCAGCTGGAGGAAGAAGGTTATCTGTTTCTGGACGACACCCGTGAGGCGCATTTGACCGACGCCGGGCAGAAAATAGCCGAAGCGACCTTGGAACGCTACCAGACTTTCAAAATTTTGCTGGAATCCTTGGGCGTGGATGGCAAGACAGCCGCGGAGGATGCCTGTCTGATGGAGCACGCGGTCAGTCCGAAGAGCTACCGGGCCTTAAAGGCCCTGGCGGCTCAAAAAATGGAAAAGGGCGGCGGAAAACAGAAATGATGATAAACAAGCGGCTGATCGGAACGGTCAGCGAGAGTAAAAAATACATCGCCGGGAACGTCATATTGCAGTGGTGTTCCCTGGCGGCGAACATCGCCATGATGTTCAGCATTACGGGGTTATTTGCCGGCCTTTACTACGGCAATACCGATACCCTGTGGACAACAGCGGCAGTTGCCCTTGCGGCGCTGCTCATTCGGTTCCTCTGCGCCACAGGAGCCAGCCGGATGAGCTACTTGTCCTCTAAAGCAGTAAAGAAAACCCTGCGGGAGAGAATCTATGAGAAGCTGCTGAGGCTGGGTTCTTCCTACAAGGAACAGGTGAAAACCAGCGAAGTGGTGCAGGTCGCTGTGGAAGGCGTCGATCAGCTGGAAACCTATTTCGGAGCGTATCTGCCCCAGTTCTTTTATTCGATGTTGGCTCCCCTGACACTGTTTATTGTGTTATGTTTCATCAATATCCCCTCGGCCATTGTACTGCTGGTCTGTGTGCCGCTGATCCCCGTAGCGATTGCGGCGGTGCAGACCTGGGCGAAAAAGCTGCTCTCCAAATACTGGGGGCAGTACACGGCGCTGGGCGATACCTTTTTAGAGAATTTGCAGG
>NZ_QLYR01000049.1 GCF_003268275.1 Hydrogeniiclostridium mannosilyticum | reverse complement strand
GCAAAGACAACCAGGATGTTGGCTTAGAAGCAGCCACTCATTAAAAGAGTGCGTAATAGCTCACTGGTCGAGTGACCCTGCGCCGAAAATTCAACGGGGCTAAATCATATACCGAAGCTTGGGATTCCGAAAGGGATGGTAGGAGAGCGTTGTGTAAGGGGTGAAGTCATAGCGGAAGCGGTGGTGGACTTTACACAAGCGAGAATGCCGGAATGAGTAGCGCGAAATGTGTGAGAATCATATTGGCCGAAAGTCTAAGGATTTTGGAGGAAGGTTCGTCCGCTCCAAGTAAGCCGGGAGCTAAGGCGAGGCCGAAAGGCGTAGTCGATGCACATACGGTGGAAATTCCGTAGCCGCCGAAAGATTTAAGTTACAGGACACCTGAAGAAGGCATAACCC
>NZ_QLYR01000047.1 GCF_003268275.1 Hydrogeniiclostridium mannosilyticum | reverse complement strand
GGGTTATGCCTTCTTCAGGTGTCCTGTAACTTAAATCTTTCGGCGGCTACGGAATTTCCACCGTATGTGCATCGACTACGCCTTTCGGCCTCGCCTTAGCTCCCGGCTTACTTGGAGCGGACGAACCTTCCTCCAAAATCCTTAGACTTTCGGCCAATATGATTCTCACACATTTCGCGCTACTCATTCCGGCATTCTCACTTGTGTAAAGTCCACCACCGCTTCCGCTATGACTTCACCCCTTACACAACGCTCTCCTACCATCCCTTTCGGAATCCCAAGCTTCGGTATATGATTTAGCCCCGTTGAATTTTCGGCGCAGGGTCACTCGACCAGTGAGCTATTACGCACTCTTTTAATGAGTGGCTGCTTCTAAGCCAACATCCTGGTTGTCTTTGC
>NZ_QLYR01000046.1 GCF_003268275.1 Hydrogeniiclostridium mannosilyticum | reverse complement strand
TCTCATCACTCTTCCTCCTTCACCGGCCCCCGTTGTAGATAACCACCATCGAGGGAAAAGGGGCGGCGTTTACGGCGTTGCCGTCATCGTCCGTAAAATGCAAACGCCCTCGCACAAACCTGATTTCCGCCTTCCCATAAATGTAATCGTGAAAATAATTCGTGTCCGTCCGCGCTGGAATGAGCAGCACGATTGGAAAGCCCCCGCGGGCCTCTATAAACGCCTTTTTCACCCATTTCCCAATCTCGCGCCCATAAGGCGGATTGCAGAATACCGCGCCGCCGCGGTCCCAGCTTTGTGAAAGCCCGTCCGTCTCCGGCGTATAGTATAAGGGGCATTTCGCTGTCTTATCGGTAGCCGCGGGGTCCAGAACAAATTGAAATTCTTGGTTCAACTTATCAAAAAAATCCTGCGGCG
>NZ_QLYR01000045.1 GCF_003268275.1 Hydrogeniiclostridium mannosilyticum | reverse complement strand
TTGGCGATGGGTTCGGTTTTGTTTTTATACTCGAAAAGTGAACTGTATTATACTAGGAGAAGCTGTAAGCACGTTAAGCTTACGGCTTCTTTTTAGCTTGTCTAATTGGAAGAAATCCTGTAAAATAGCAGTAGGATTACTTTAGAAATGGAGTATTAAGATGGAGAGAGCCGAATCCAATAGCTTTGAAAAGAAAATCTGGGACGCCGCCTGTGTTCTGCGGGGAAATATGGACGCTTCGGAGTACAAAAGCGTTGTCCTGGGGCTGATTTTCCTTAAATACATTTCTGACCGTTTCGATGAAAAATACCGGGCTCTTGTCGCGGAAGGCGACGGCTTTGAGGAGGATATTGACGAGTACGCCTCCGAGGGGATCTTTTTTGTTCCGGCAAGCGCCCGCTGGAGCGTTATTTCCGCCGC
>NZ_QLYR01000044.1 GCF_003268275.1 Hydrogeniiclostridium mannosilyticum | reverse complement strand
TTCATCCGCCGGAGGTATGCCGCCCCCTTGAACGCCACTGCAAGCAGCGTCCCAATAATAGACAAATAGGAGCAAATATCCGAAATACCCTTAAGCCATTCCATTTGCGCCTCCCTTATACGGCCTGCACGCCGCTCAGGGGGACCCAGGAATAAATCTCCTTCAGCAGTACCCGGTCGCTCTTGACCTGCTGGACCGTGTAGGTGTTCCCTTTAACATAGGAGGGAATCGCCACGCCGTTGATGTATTGGCTGCCGGTTACCTTCACCTTGCCGCCCGCCTCGATCTTTTTCGGCTCGGAAGGGGCGGGCGCGGCGCCCGTGCTGCCGGCTGCCGACAGATACTTTGTATTTACCGGGCTGCATATGGAGCTTGTCCCGCTTTCGTTCTTGTCAATCACAGCCCGATCCCCGCTGACTTGAGACACATACCAGCTTTGATT
>NZ_QLYR01000043.1 GCF_003268275.1 Hydrogeniiclostridium mannosilyticum | reverse complement strand
CCACCAGCGTTTTAACCACGCATTCGGGCGTGAAAAATTCACCGGCCAGCTTGCCCTCGTTTTCGGCGAATTTTCGCAGGCAGTATTGATAGGTGCCGCCCAGTATGTCCCGCTCGCTGCCGTGCTCAATCATTTGAATATTGGTAAACAAATCCACCACCTCGCCCAGGCGGCGCTTGTCCAGCTCCGGCCGTGCGAAGTTTTTCGGAAGGACATCCTTGAGCCGTTTGTTTTCCTTTTCGATGCTGCGCATGGCGCTGTCGATAACCGTGCCGATCTCCGGCGTATGGGCAGCGGCGGAAATAACGCTCCAGCGGGCGCTTGCCGGAACAAAAAAGATCCCCTCGGAGGCGTACTCGTCAATATCCTCCTCAAAGCCGTCGCCTTCCGCGACAAGAGCCCGGTATTTTTCATCGAAACGGTCAGAAATGTATTTAAGGAAAATCAGCCCCAGGACAACGCTTTTGTACTCCGAAGCGTCCATATTTCCCC
>NZ_QLYR01000042.1 GCF_003268275.1 Hydrogeniiclostridium mannosilyticum | reverse complement strand
CCACCAGCGTTTTAACCACGCATTCGGGCGTGAAAAATTCACCGGCCAGCTTGCCCTCGTTTTCGGCGAATTTTCGCAGGCAGTATTGATAGGTGCCGCCCAGTATGTCCCGCTCGCTGCCGTGCTCAATCATTTGAATATTGGTAAACAAATCCACCACCTCGCCCAGGCGGCGCTTGTCCAGCTCCGGCCGTGCGAAATTTTTCGGAAGGACATCCTTGAGCCGTTTGTTTTCCTTTTCGATGCTGCGCATGGCGCTGTCGATAACCGTGCCGATCTCCGGCGTATGGGCCGCGGCGGAAATAACGCTCCAGCGGGCGCTTGCCGGAACAAAAAAGATCCCCTCGGAGGCGTACTCGTCAATATCCTCCTCAAAGCCGTCGCCTTCCGCGACAAGAGCCCGGTATTTTTCATCGAAACGGTCAGAAATGTATTTAAGGAAAATCAGCCCCAGGACAACGCTTTTGTACTCCGAAGCGTCCATATTTCCCC
>NZ_QLYR01000041.1 GCF_003268275.1 Hydrogeniiclostridium mannosilyticum | reverse complement strand
ATTGTCACCGCCTGATGGTCGTTTGACGGGCTGGAGCTGCACCAGGAGCGGTTTTTCTCTTCCACATACATGCCCACTCTTCCGTCGCTTCCAATCCCATAGTTGGAGGAAGCCTGACGGGCGGAGCTGGCAAAAATCTTCCCGCAGGTCTCAACAGAGAGGTTGCCCGCCATGTGGTGGATGGTGATCTTTTTTATGCTGGCGTTCCGCGGATTATTGCTGTTAGGGGATATACAGGTATAGTTCACCAATGCGCTGTTACTCATGCTCTTCACCCTTTCCGTTGCTCAGCTCTTTGGCTGTTTCGGCGCTGATTTCCTCGCCCGGCCCAAGCTCGATTTCCAAAATGCTTTCGCTCATGTTTCATGCCTCCGTTTCAATGATTTCCGGTTCCTCCGGGAATACCGTGGGTTCTTCTCCCCATACCGCCATAACGGCGCTGAAGTAGGGCTCCGCAATCTCCTCCTGGACCTGCTTTCGCCCATTCGCGCTGTTCGCATACGACCGCCGGAAAATATCTCCGATGGGGTAGCTTGTCCCTTCCAGCTCGATATACTTTT
>NZ_QLYR01000040.1 GCF_003268275.1 Hydrogeniiclostridium mannosilyticum | reverse complement strand
CGGCATACCTCCGGCGGATGAATGAAAAGATTGACCGGTTGGAGGGGTATTCCCACAATGATTATATGAACACCTTAAAGCTCACCATTATGAGCGAGGAAATCCCCCTGGAGGAGCGGTTAATCGCGGGTGAGAAATATGTGCAGGAGGGCGGAAACGGGGCAATAAAGGCCAAATACCGCCTTTTGCAGGAGGAATACGAGAAAAGAAACGGAGGCTATCAGCATGGATGAGTTTTTCAGCTGGCAAATGCTGGCGACATTCGCGGGAGCAACCGCGGCAACGGGGATTTTGACCCAGTTTCTCAAGAATCTAATCCCGAAGCTGCCGACACAATGGCTCAGCTACCTATTGGCGCTGGTGCTTCTGTGCGCGGCGACGGCGGCAATCGGAGACTTTACAGACTGGACGTCCTGGGCAATCCTGCCGCTGAATGCGGCGCTGGTGAGCATGGCGAGCAACGGCGCGTTTGCGGCGGTCAAGCGTGCGGCGGAAGGCAAGGGCAAAACAGAATAGATAGAAAGAGAGCCCCGGAGTGATCCGGGGCTTTTTTCTGTGGATTTATTTCACTGAAATTAGCCGGAAATAAATCATGGGATATAATAAAGCT
>NZ_QLYR01000003.1 GCF_003268275.1 Hydrogeniiclostridium mannosilyticum | reverse complement strand
TGGTGTTGATGACGGCGAGGGTCCACCCGTTCCCATTCCGAACACGGAAGTTAAGCTCGCACGTGCTGACGATACTTGGCTGGTGACGGCCCGGGACAATAGGAGGATGCCAACACTTATATTCCTCAATAGCTCAGCCGGTAGAGCATGCGACTGTTAATCGCAGGGTCGTTGGTTCGAGTCCAACTTGGGGAGCCAATTTTAATGAATAAGCCGTCGTATTTAACGGCGGTTTTTTCTTGTTCGGGCCATTAGCTCAGTTGGTTAGAGCAACCGGCTCATAACCGGTCGGTCCAAGGTTCGAGTCCTTGATGGCCCACCACAACAAATAAATCCGAACCTTGTGCCGGTTGGCGAGGGGTTCGGATTTATTATTTTACTTTAAAATTTATCGCAAAAGCAGAAGGACAGGCGTTTATATCTATCTTTCTGCTTTTGCGGCATTATGAAGCTACAATCTGAATTGCATTTTCTCGAATCATATTAATTGTCTCCATCAAAGCGGTTCTGGTCTTTGAATCAAACAGTTTGATAAACCCAACCGGCTTGTCAAATGGCGGTTTTGTAAGATCCGCTATATTTTCCATGTACCCATTCAGTTCAATATGCTTGACGATTTTGTTTACAAAAGTAATCTGCTTTTGATTCAAGGACTGGTCATTGATGAAGGAGGAAAACGCCTGCATGGCCGCTTCATGATTCAGCTTGGCGATTTTGCGGATGAGCAAGCCAAAGGGCGTATCGCCGAACTCTCGTTTATAATCCTCTTTACTTCCCAATTCATTGGTCAACACTCGTTCCAGCTCCTGATAGTCTCCCATAGCTAGCGGAATGTTGTGGGTCAGCTTGTGAATCGCAAGAGTATGCCCGTGCTCGTTCACATAGCGGTTGACCTTGGCTCGATAATCCTCAAAATCATAGGCTGCATCCAGTTGAACGCTTTCTTGGCTGTCAATAATCGGATCAGTTAGTTTGGTGACAATACGCTTTTGCTCACCTCCATCTTCATCCAAAAAACGAATTAGATTACGCAGCTCTTTCCGTACCTTTTCAAACAGCAGAATATCATTGGCATCCCAGAAAGCATCGGTATGAATTTCCTCAAGTATCGGCAACTTTGCTTTGATTTGCGGAATGCTGGCCTTGCTTTCCAGCAGTACGGCCATATCGCACAATTGCTTTTTAGTATACTTGAAGGAAGACAACTGCTCAATATGAGCCAGTATCAGCCCATATATGAAGTTATCAAAACGCTTGGCAAACTCATCGGCCTCCTCTGAACGGACAAGCGGCGCAATCTGTTTCAGCAGCTCGCCTTTGTCTCCTTCACTGAGAGAAATAAAAGATTCCCGCTTTTTATACTTCTCCACAACCCGCATCCGCAATTTTACGGCAATCAGATCCGGGTTGAGGGCTGTAACCTGCTTGTGGCAGGTAGCAACCATCTCATTTCGCCACGCCTGGCAATCTTCGCCAGCAAAGGTACTTTCCTGTAACGCCATGATAATTTTGATCTGCTTGCCAAAAATATTTTCTGACAGCGTTTTTGTCTCTCTGGCCTCGTAGCCTTCCTTATGCTCCCGGAAATATTCAAAGTTTCCGCAGTAATCAAAAATTAAGAAACGGCGTTTGTCCGTGTATGGCCCATCGATCTGATCCACACAGGCCAACCCCTTGCACAAGCGGGTACCCCGGCCGATCATCTGCCAAAATTTTGCCTTGGAGCGCACTTTTTTGAAGAATACCAGATTCACCGCGTGCGGAACGTCGATACCGGTGTCCATCATATCCACAGACACTGCAACATGCGGTTCTTTTTCCGGCTGCTTGAAGCCATCAATAATCGTCTGCGCATAAGCATCATCGCAAATCACTCGCTGGGCGAATGTGCCACGATACTGCGAGTACAGCTTGTTGAACCGTTCCAAGATAAACTCTGCATGACACTTGTTCTGAGCAAAGATAATGGTTTTACCCAACCGGTCGCCGCCAGCGACTTTAATCCCGCGCTCCATCAAATCTTGCAGCACAATGTCAACAGTTGCTTCATTAAACACAAACTTGTTGAGCGCTGCAGAAGGAATAAACTCCGGCATCATGTCGTCTTCGACGAAGTCATCTTCGTAACGCTCTTTGTCCTCTTCGGACAGCTCGTCGTAGGTAATGCCCTCTTCGAGAAACTTGGTTTTGACCTCATAATTATAATACGGCACCAGCACATGATCTTGATACACGGCTGTTTCATAATCGTAAGCATAGGTGGGAACGCCGTGTTCCATTTCAAAAAAGTCGTAGGTGTTGCGGTCAACATCGGTTTTCGGCGTGGCGGTGAGGCCCACCATCATGGCGTCGAAATACTCGAAAATGGCCCGATACTTTTTGAATATGCTTCGGTGGCTTTCGTCAATGATAATCAAATCGAAATGCGCCGGGGTGAACAGCTGCCGCCCGTCCTTGGATTTGGCATCGTCGATGGCATTCAAGATGGTCGGATAGGTGGAAAACACGATGCGAGCATTCCGGTCGTCCTTGTTGGAGCATAGATTGCACAGGGACATATCGGGCAAATAGTTCTTAAAATCGTCCTTTGCCTGCTTTACCAGCGCGGTGCGGTCAGCCAGAAACAGAATGTTTGTCACCCATTTGCCCCGGCTGAGGACATCGGTTAGGCTGGATGCAGTCCTCGTTTTGCCGGTACCGGTAGCCATGACCAGCAGATGCTTGCGAAATCCCTGCTCGATTTGCCCGCAGACCGCCCGGATGGCTTCTTTCTGGTAATACCGGTCGGTGATTTTGTCGTCGATGGCAATGCCCATTAAATCCAGCCGCTCAGTACGGCGGTTCATCAGCTTTTGCAGGTCGTCCTTGCTGAAAATGCCGCTGACTTTTCGCGGAGGACTGCTCTGGTCGTCCCAGAAATACGTTTCAAAGCCGTTGGTGGTGAACATCATGGGGCGGCGGCCGAATTTCCGTTCCAGGCAATCCGCATACAAAGCCGCTTGCTTTCGCCCGATATTCGGGTCTTTGCCGCTGCGCTTGGCTTCCACCACTGCCAGCGGCAGGCCGTCTTTCCCAAAGAGGACATAGTCGCAGTACCCCATCTGGCCTACCACGCCAGCCATACCTTCTACAGCATACTCCTCCTGCACGTCTGCATCTGGGCCGGAGAATTTCCATCCCGTGAGTTTCATATCCACATCAATGTAGGTTTTGCGGGTTTGGAACTCGGAGAGATCCTCCGGCTGGAAGGTACGTTTCTGCCGGTGCTGTTCTTTCCCGGCTGTGTATTGTGCGGACATCTGCTCGACCTGTTTGCGCAGCGCCTCGATCTCCGCCTCTTTTTCATCCAGCAGGCTTTCCTGTTCCTTGATCCTTTTGGCGTCCACAGTTACCTTTTCAGTGGAAATCAAGCTTTCATCAAAGGCGCGTTCTTCATAGCCGGCGCCATAGCAGTAATCAATCCATTGGATGAACTCGAACAGTCCCCGCAGGGAGGCCAGGGCGTCGCTTTTTTGCACGCTCCGTTCCGTATGTACCGCCAGATTGCCCAGTTTGACGATGAAGGGCAGCTTGCCCCAAGTGTTGTAGTCTACGGCAAAACGGAAAGTAGGCTCGTGGATGAGGGACTGCAGGTTGTCCTTATAGGGCATTTTCATGGTGCTGTCCGCGGAATAGACCCACTTGACCGCCAACTCCAGCGCCTTGCGGCAGCCCACGGCACACATGGCCGGGGCGGTGGCATAGATTTTTTCGGCCTCCACGCAAGCCGGGGCAAAAAGGGCGTATTCGGGTTTGGATTGGAGAAAGGAGAAGTTAGTCATAATGTGTCACTCCCTTTCAATCGGGTTTCAATTTTCTGATGGATATCATCACATACATATCGAAAGCGGCAGTCTATATCACGATTTGAAAAACGAATAACCTTAATTCCATATTGCTGCAAAATAGCGGTGCGTTCATTGTCATAGGTAAGCCCCTGGTCTGTGTAGTGCTGGGAGCCGTCAATTTCTATTACCAATTTGGCGGCGTCGCAGTAAAAATCTACAATAAATCCTTCTATAGTTTTTTGGCGCTGGAAACGAACCGGATAATTGCGTAAAAAATCATACCACAGATGCTTTTCCTGCCGGGTTGCATTTTTGCGCAATTCCTTCGCCCGCGAAATAAGTTCTTTTCGATATGGCAAGGACATCTTGCTCATTCCCTTCGTTTTGTGGTGTGTTTTTGATTGGGGGTGTGCTCCCTCCGGCCCTCCGTGCCACCTCCCTCAAAGAGGGAGGCTTATAGGCCCCCTCTTTGAGGGGGCAGCCGGTCGCGGACCGGCTGGGGGAGTTATCCAAAATATTCCTGCATCAGCGCCTTTTTCAGTATTTCCAGCTTTTCAAGGCTGTGGCTGATGGTGGTTTTTGATTTTTCGGTTTGTTCGATAAAAGCTGCAAATTGATTTTGCAATGCCATTGGTGGAACATAAATTGACGTTGTATTTATTTTTGATAAAAGCAAATTAGGCTGTGCAGATGCACTTTCGACTTTATACATGGTTTCATTTACTCTATAACAGTACTTTAAGAATACAGGATTAATCAATTCACTTTTCACTTTGAGTAATGCTACACTTTTTTGTAATAATGTGTGTTGTGCTCTGAAATCACAAGCTATTGCTGATTTTCCAATAGTCGCACCTGTATTTACGATTAATAAATCCCCAATTTCTAAATTGCACCGTTTGTAATCTTTTTCAAATTCATCAATAGCTATTTCCGGTGCAGTTTCATAATGCACAGTATCGTCAAATATTTCCCTAGCACCAACAAAATATCTCCCCGATCCTAATTGCGGAGTACATCCTCCATGCTTTCCATCTGTTATCTTTCTACATAAATTTTTGAGTATATCATATTTGAATTTCTGCGAAGGATGTGATAACGTCCCAAACATCTCAACAAACCTGGCCTTGACCATCTCATCCAGCTTTTCCAGCTGCTGGCGGCGTTTGGCAATTAGGCCGCTGACCTTATCCAGCACCGCCGCAATTTTGCGTTGTTTGTCAAGGGGCGGCAAGTAAAAAGGCAAAGCATCAAATACAGGTTTGGTCAGATGTTTCATAGTTGCGCCATGCGCCGATGATGCTGCTTTTTCAAGAATGTTTTCAACTTGATGGACAAAGAAGCTTTTAGAAATATCGGTCTTATCAAATACCACTTTGAAAATATGCTGATTTAGTAGTGCTTTTTCTCCATGCCAAATATATACCCCTAAACTTGCCGACCATGAGATTAATACATCGCCATCGTTCACTTCATACTTAGGTGCATACTCACCATTGTATCTATTTGCTTGATACGAGTTACCTGTTAAATCTTGAATACGGATAATAGGTAATCCTGTATCAGACCAATCTTCTGGCTTAAAAGCATAGCCATTGATATATGTTGCAACATCTCCCAACCTCGCCATCACAGCATCTCCTCCAGCTCCGCCAGGCCTGCGGTGATCTCCGTTTCCAGCGCGTGCAGCTCTGCCATGATTTCGGCGGTCGAGGGGTACTCCACCGGCACATAGTCCACCTTTTTGTACTTGTTGATGGAAAGGTCATAGTCGTTGCCGGCAATCTCCTGTTTTGGCACAAAAAAGCTCTGCTCGGTGCGCTGGCGGCCGGTCTCTTTGTCCAGATTATGGAACCGCTCGATGATGTCGGGAATGTCGTTCTCCGGCACCTCGCTGCGCTTGTCGTCCAGAGAAAAGCCGTCGGCCTTCATGTCGTAAAACCATACGTTTTCCGTGCCGCCCGCGCCGGTTTTCGTAAACACCAGCACCGCTGTGGACACGCCCGCATAGGGCTTGAACACGCCGGAGGGCATGGAGATTACCGCACGCAGCTGATGGTTCTCCACCAATTCCCTGCGGATGGATTTGTGCGCTTTGGATGAGCCAAACAGCACGCCGTCCGGTACGATGCAGGCACATTGGCCGCCCTTTTTCAGCATCCGCAAAAACAAGGCCAGAAACAGCAGCTCGGTCTTTTTTGTGTTGGTGACAGCTTTCAGGTTGTCGTTGATGCTTTCGGCGTCCACAGTACCCTTAAAGGGAGGGTTCGCCAGACAGATGGTGAACTTGTCGCTGATCGGGTTCTGCTTGGAAACGCTGTCCTTGTAGTCGATGTCCGGGTGGCTGATGGAGTGCAGCATCAGGTTCATGGCAGAGATGCGCAGCATGGTGCGGTCGGTGTCAAAGCCGGTGAAAGCGTCCCCGGCGAAATGTTCCCACTGTTCGCTGGCCATGGTACCCTCGTAGTGCCTCCGGATATATTCTGAAGCAGACACCAGAAATCCCGCCGTGCCGCAGGCCGGGTCGCAGATGGTATCGTCCGGGGTGGGCTGCAGCAGCTCCACCATCATTTCCCGGATGTGCTTGGGGGTGCGGAACTGGCCGTTCCGCCCGGCAGTGGCTAGCTTGTCCAGCATATACTCATACAAATCGCCCTGCATATCCAGGCCGGCAATGTCATGCTCATACAAATCGTCCAGCCCGGTGATGATCTTTTGCAGCACCTGGGGCGTGGGGATCAGAAACATGGCGTCGCTCATGTAGCGTGCAAAGGCCGTTTCGTTCTGCATGCCGCTGCCCGAATCGCCGGCGGCTTCGATCAGCTCGCCCTGCTCGGTGAAGTCCGGCAGATGTCCGTGCTTCATATTTTTAACAGCAGGAAATACCCGCTGGGAAATCACGTCAAAAATATCGCGGGGGTCGTTATTTTTGAATTTGCTCCAGCGCATGGCCTGCCCCATACGAGACTGGGGAAAGATCTTGTCCATTTTCTCGCCGGTCATGTTCTCAAATTCTTCTGTTTCCAGTTCTTTTTCATCTAACGAACGGATGAACATCAGATAGGTCAGCTGCTCAATTACCGTCAAAGGATTGGTAATGCCGCCCGCCCAGATGTCCGTCCAGATTTTTTCCACTTTATTTTTAATCGCGCCTGTAATCATGCGTTTTTTCCTCCATTTGCTTCATCTGTAACAAACTCCATCACGTCGCCAATATTACAGTTCAATACTTTGCAGATTTTTTCCATGCTATCCATAGAAACCGGTTCGCCTTTACTCAGACGCGCCAAAACATTGGTGCTGATGTTTGCACGGCGCATCATATCGGTTTTACTCATTCCGAGATCAATGAGCTTTTTCCAAAGGAGATTGTAACTGATTGCCATTGTCTGCCTCCTGAATTTTCCTAATCCCAGTATAATACAACCCAATTAAAAAGACAAACAAATTTCACGAAATCGTGACGACGAAAGAAGAGCAAAGCTGGTTGGCTATCCAAGCAATTCAAATTCAACAGGTATAGATGGTTCCATATAAAAACAACCGGCTTATCTCGTTGCCAATTTACCCTCTCCGGCGCATAATCCCGGAGAGCAAGTTTAATTATGCCGCACTAGCTCAAATTAATAGTAAAACAAAATTACACTGTTAAGCATTGTAAATTTTAGGGCAAGGCTTGGAGTATTGCTTTAATAATATTTGTGACATATAGGCGGCGCTCCTATTGCTCAAGGAACAGCGGTGAAGATAAAGCAGACCTTGTACATTGGATTTGACGATACAATTTCCCTTGTGCCTCCTTTGTTTTATATGTGAGGGTACAGAGGCTTCAGGGGAAATATGGTAAAAGAAAAGAAGGCCCCAAAAGGGTGAGGCCTTCTCTATGTGGAAGCCTATTGGATTTTATGCCGTCAGCAGCCTAAAACGAGGAACTGCCGGTAGCGGTGGCAACGACCTGAGCGCCAAACGGAGCGGCGTCAGCGGCTCCGGGAATCGTTGCGCCGGTTAGGACTTGGCAGGTAACGGTTAATTCCCCACTGGCGCCGC
This sequence comes from Hydrogeniiclostridium mannosilyticum, assembly GCF_003268275.1. Taxonomy (GTDB): domain Bacteria; phylum Bacillota; class Clostridia; order Oscillospirales; family Acutalibacteraceae; genus Hydrogeniiclostridium; species Hydrogeniiclostridium mannosilyticum. Next base: position 229,906 of record NZ_QLYR01000003.1, on the reverse strand, counting down.
GCCGGACAGCTTCTTCCCGAGCGGCACGGCAGGCCGCTTCCTGAGCCGCCGCAACGGTTTCCTGGTAATCCTCGGAGCTGAAGTTTATGCCGGGGCCTTGAGCAAAATATACGTCTGGGCTTTCCAGGTTTCCTTCCTAGTGAATTTCAACGGCCGCCGTGGCAGATATCTCGGCGACAATAGCTCCCAGCGCGTTGGCAACCGGGGCGCTCTCAGGAATAATACAGTCGGTACCCAATGCGCGGGCGACCTCCCCAAGAAATATATGCGTGGGGGCGCCAATGCCGACGAGTACGGCGGAGGTTTTAAAGAGGCAGTTTAAAAGCGCGTTTCCGCCGTTTCTTTCCGTCCAGCATTTTTCAAGCAGCCTATGAATTCCGTGAAGCTCATGCTCAGAAAGATTTGGCAGTTCATTTTCCAACAGCATTTGGGAGATATGGAAAAAGAGATTTTTGCGAATACATTCGTATATGGATTCACAGAGCTCTTCTACAGAGCCGCCCGTACGGCGGGTTAGATATTCAGCAGACAGTTGGGCTGTTTTGATATCGAAGGCGCTGTAATCGCCGCGGATATGCATAACGTCGGTTGGCGTAAAGGCACAGCGCATGAGAACAAAATCCGCTTCCAGCCGCTGTGTGTCCAGCTGGTACAAATCTATACCGACAGCTTCAGCCAGCTGATCGACCCGTATCGCCCGCGTTCCTACAATTTTACAGATTTTCTGCTCGCGTTCGCTGTAGCTGTTGTCTGCCGGTAATTCGCGCAAGCAGACAATAAATTCGTTGAGATAATGGGAGGGGTTGCGCTCCGTCTGTAATAGCTCCGCCAATTCATCCCGGATATTATCCCAGCGGGAGGCGGCGACGCACAGCGGAATGGCGCGTTGGGGGCCAACCTGCGGCCGGCCCATCGCATCGATATGGATGAGGCTGTCTCCACCCAGGCCAAAGGTATGGATGGAAACAGATTTGACAAATGTGCTCCATTTCCCGATTTGGACCCCCTCTGAAACCTTAACGGGGACACCGCCTCTGACAATGGCGATGTCGCTGGTGGTACCTCCCATATCCACCAGTACGCAGTCATTTTTTTCCGCAAGCCGCATACCGCCGATGACACTGGCCGCAGGACCGCTGAGAATAGTCTCAACGGGATGCTCCTTTGCAAAGGATTCGGACATCAGGCTGCCGTCGCTGCGTACAGTCACTACAGGGGCGTGTATGTTTTTGCGGCCGGTTACCTTTTGCATGGCAGCCAGAAAATCCTGAATCACAGGCATGAGCCGCGCATTCAAAAGGGTGCTGGAGCCACGCTTGATGTAATTTAAATCCCAAAACAGGTCATGGCCGCACACGGTGTGCAGCCCGGTCAGCTCAGAAATAATTTCCTTGGCCTTCAGCTCAAGAGAAGGGTTCCGTATGCCCTGGCAGCAGACAACGGCGGCACAGTCACAACCGCTGAGAAAGGAAGCGCAGTCCCGGCGGAACAAGTCCCAATCGGGCTCCTGCTCTACCTCGCCGCGTGCGTTGATGCTGCCGTCCAGAAAATAGAGCTCGTCAGCGGACGGAAGGCCATAGCGGCCCCCGGTCTGCGCGACGATATTGCGATCCCCGCCAATAAAAATGAGTTTAGCCCGTCCGCCCTTATCCTCAACGCAGGCGTTTGTAGCCAGGGTTGTGGAAAGAGAGACCAGGGCGGCCTCGCTAAGCTGCTCCGGCGGCAGCTGTTCTAAGGCAGCCGATATTCCAATGGAAAGATCCTGTTTGGTGGTAAGCGCTTTAGCGCTGGCAATAATCTTTTTGCGCTCCATATCATAGAGGACGGCATCCGTGCAAGTACCGCCTGTATCAACGCCTAATCCGATCTTCATGAGTAAGATGCTCCTTTTTAACAAATATTATTTATTATATAGATTTTAGTGGATTGTTGCTTGCAATATCATGCGAAATATGGAATTTTATCGTGAAGCTTTTCGCGAGGTCCTTTCATAAAAAGAAAAAACGGCCATTGTGCCTTTTGGGCCTAGGCCTGCATGGAATGAAGGCTTGTGTTATTTGACTTGAAGAGCGTGCCATACTTTGTTATAATAGAATTAAATATTGTCGGGAAAAGGAGTTTTAAGATGGCGAAGGTAACATTGCTGGCTTATACGCCGGCGCCGGAGAAAACAGTAGCAATGGCGGCTAAGCTCTGCTATTCGGCTTCCGGGATTGAGACAATAGCGGAGGGGCTCTCAGAGGATAAGGCGGCTTCTTTTGTCGATATGTTGGCGGAAATCGGGCATGAAAGCCCAATTGAACACGCCAGCTTTACCTTCGGCATCGAAAATGTTTCGCGTTCTTTTTTGGCGCAGATCACACGGCACCGCATCGCCTCCTTTAGTGTTCAGAGCCAGCGCTATGTTGCTGAAAAAAATTTTGATTTCATCCTGCCGCCGGAGATTGAGGCAGAGCCTGAGGCCAAAGCGGTTTTCTTACAGGCGATGGAAGAGGACTGCCGTCATTATGAGAAAATAACAGAGATTCTCAAGCAGAAGTATAAGCGGGCGTTTTTGCACCAGGGAAAAAGTGAGAAGCAGGCGGAACGTGCCGCTGAGAAAAAGGCCATTGAAGATGCGCGCTTTGTCCTGCCCAATGCCTGTGAAACAAAAATGGTGTGCACGTTTAACGCGCGTTCCCTGCTTAACTTTTTCTCCCACCGCTGCTGCAACCGCGCACAATGGGAGATCCGTGAGGTTGCGACACAGATGCTGCTTTTAGTGCGCGAGGTTGCGCCTCACATCTTTGCCCATGCGGGCCCGCCCTGCCTGCGCGGCGCGTGCCCGGAAGGAAAGATGTCATGCGGGCGGGCGGAGGAGGTCCGCAAAAGCTTTTTAAAGGATGTGGAGAAAAAATGAGCGGGAGAATCCTTTCCCTGGAGGGGCTTGACGGCAGTGGAAAGACGACCCAGGCCGATGCGCTTTGCCGTGTGCTCACGGAACGGGGCCTGCCATACCGGCGTATAAAATTTCCGGATTATAGCGACCCTTCCTCCACATTGGTAAAGATGTATTTAGCGGGCGAACTGGGCGGGCAGGCAGATGCTGTCAACGCCTATGCGGCGTCGTCTTTCTATGCGGTGGACCGCTTTGCCAGCTTTGTGCGCTACTGGCAGTCGGATTATCTTCAAGGGACACACATGGTGACGGACCGCTATGTTACATCTAATTTTATTTATCAAATGCCGAAGCTTCCCCGTGCCGAGTGGGAAAGCTATATCTGCTGGTTACAGGATTATGAATATGAAAAGCTAGGCCTGCCGCGGCCTGATAGAGTTCTTTTTTTCGACATGCCGATCGAAGTGTCCCAAGAGCTGTTGACAAAACGTTATGAGGGGCATGAGGAAAAAAAGGATCTCCATGAAAAAGACAGGGAATATCTGAAGAAGTGCCGTGAATGCGCGCTCTATACGGCGGAGCGTTTAGGCTGGGCGGTTATAAATTGTGTAGAAAATGACCATCCTAAAACGATTGCTTCTATTCACGGAGAAGTGCTGGAAAGGACATCCGGCCTATTTTAATTTGCGCATAGGCCGGCGGAGGAAGGTTTACATGATAGAATTTCCAAGCTGGAGCGAACGGGCTGAATTGTCCCGGTTATGGCAGCTCGCCTTTGACGACCAACCGCGGGCGGTGCGCTTTTTCTTTCAGAACAGGTTCCGCCCGGAGGACTGCCTGGTGTACAGAAGGGATGGGAAAATTGCCGCTGCGCTCTACCTGCTTCCGGCCTCGCTGAAAATTGCCGGGATAGCCTATCGGGCCCATTATATTTATGCGGCGGCAACGCTGCCGGAATACCGGGGCAGAGGGTATATGGCTGCCCTGCTGGAAGCTGCGGGACAAAAGGGCTGGGCGAGAGGAGAGGCCTACTCAGCGGTTCTGCCAGCAACGGAGCCGCTTTATCGCTTCTATGCGAAAGCGGGTTATGTCCTTTATTATAAGGTTGTTCAGGTTGCCTTTACAAAGCAGGAGTTATCGGACCTGACGGTAGCCGTTCATCTGGAAAACAGAGAATGGCTGTTGCCAGATTTCAAACGTTTAGCGGCAACAAGAAATGCCCGGCTTACGAACCGGGAGGGTTCCTTACAATGGGATGGAGACGCTTTGGCTTATGCCGCCGGTTATTCCCGCGTTTTCGGTGGGAATATTTTGACCCTGCAAAATCATGGGCGCATGGACTATGCGCTGTATGAGATGGCTGGGGAGGATTGCATGGTGACAGAGTTGATGTCGGAGGGGGATGGGTACCTCCGTTTCGGGGCGGAGCTGCTGAGGCGGGCGCCGGCGGCCGCCTACCATTTTCGCTTACCAGCAGGCGGGGATTTTTTAGGCAAGAACGGAGTAGCCGAAAACGCCGGCATGCTCCGCCCGCTTGGAAATCAGCCGCCGCTTCAGGCCCCGCTTACCGGTCCGGCCCCTTATTTGGGGCTGGCGCTATCATAATCTCGGCAATGTAAGGAGAAAATGATTTTAGCCTGGTTATTCAGAAAGGAGAACGCGCATTGATTTATGTATTTTTGGCAGAGGGCTTTGAAGAGGTAGAAGCCCTGACACCGGTGGATGTACTGCGCCGCGCTGGCTGTGCCGTGCAAACGGTCGGCATCGGCGGCCGGGTCGTCCGCGGTTCACACGGCATTGCCGTACAAGCGGACATAACGGATGATGAGGCAAGGCTCGACGATATCGAAATGGCGGTTCTGCCCGGCGGGATGCCCGGCGCGCTGAACCTGGAGCGGTCTCCTGTAGTACAGCGGGCATTGGAGCAGTGCCTGGCGCATGGAAAATATCTGGCGGCAATCTGCGCGGCGCCCTTTATCCTCGGACATAAGGGGGTTCTGTCGGGGAAGAAGGCGACCTGCTACCCTGGCTTTGAAAAGGAACTGAAAGGGGCTCGGGTAACAGGGGCCCAGACAGAGGTGGACGGTAGCATTATCACCGGGCGCGGCCCGGGCGCGGCGATGGCGTTTGCATTGACGCTTGTAAAAATTCTCGTGAACCAGGAAAAAGCCGAGGAACTGGCAGCGGCAATGTGTTTATTAAAATAGAAATGAGCCAAAGGAAACTATGAACGGAAAACGAAATATTAAAGAGTGGAAAAAAAATCTGAGGGCCCGGCATCGGCAGACAAGGGAGCGAATGGACCCTAAGAAAAAGCTCCAGTGGGATGCCGCGATAGAGAACCGGCTTTTTGCACTGCCGGAGTACCGAAGGGCAGATATCCTTTTTACCTATGTGAGCAAAGCGATTGAGGTAGACACCTTCGGTATCATTCGCAGGGCGTTGGCAGATGGCAAAGCGGTCGCAGTGCCTAGATGCGTTCCCGGTACCTTTGAAATGGAGTTTTATTATATCCGTTCCCCGCAGGAGTTGGAGAAAGGGGCGTTTGGTGTGCTGGAGCCCATTCCCGAGTCCTCGCGGAAAGTGGAGAAAGAGACCGGTGGCCTGTGCGTGGTTCCCGGGCTCGCGTTTGATTCCAACGGGTTCCGGCTTGGCTATGGCAAGGGGTATTACGACCGCTTTTTGTCCGGATTTCATGGCGTTACCGCCGGAATCTGTTATAATAGCTGTGTACAATGGGAATTGCCGCATGGCTATTTTGACAGGCCCGTCGATATACTGGTGACGGAACGCTACCTGCGCCGGATTGCCGTTCGTAAGCCCGGGGCGCATGCCTGTAAGTGATAGCCTTGTGGTTTTGCCGCCCGGAAAAGTAGCGGATATTGTTTTAACCGGCCAATTAGGGGCTGGACATCAATTAAAGTTAAGGACGACAGGAGGCCGGAATATGGATGAACATAATAAGGGGTCCATTTCAGACGAAGAGCTTCAGCGCAAACTCTATGAAAAGAGGGTCAAAAATTTTTCCTTAAACCTAACGGATAATTCCATGGAGGAACCGCCCGCGGAGGCAGATGACTCCGCCCTCAACAGCTACAGCGACCCGCGGGAAAAGGAGTTGGGGGAAAGACAGGCCCCGGCGCAAAGCAAGGAAACCCAAAAAAGGCTTAAAAAGGCGGCGAAACGGCGTAATAAGGAAAAGAGCCGGGGAAACCGGCGCTTTTTCAGATTGGTCTGGCTGGTTATGGTAGTGCTGGTGTCCATCATTGCAGGGCGCTATATGGTAGACGGCGTCAATGATATGCTGGCGGTAGGACGTTCTTCTGTTGATGTGTCTTTCACGGTGGAGGAAGACGATACAACCGCTAAAATAGCCCAAAAGCTGAAGGACGGCGGCCTGATTAATAATGAGAGCTTTTTTAAGCTCTATGCCACACTGACGAAGGCGGGCGACACTTATACGGCGGGAACGTTTGAACTGAATACTTCTATGGATTACCAGGCGATTATCAGCGAGCTTCAAACGCCCAGATCCACGCGAGAGCAAGTGTTTGTCACCATTCCGGAGGGGATGGGGGTTCTGGAACTGGCCGGTTTACTGGAGGAGAAGGGCGTCTGCAAGGCTGCGGATGTGCTGGAGCTTTGTAAAAGCCGGGATTTTGACGGCGATTTCGAACTGCTGGCACAGATACCTGCGGAGAGTGAACGGCCTTACCACCTGGAGGGCTACCTGTTCCCGGACTCCTATTATTTCTATAAGGACCAGGATGTAACCAGCGTTGTTAAAAAGCTGCTTCGCAATACAAACGATAAGCTGACAAAGGCACTGCGCGATCAGATTGCCGAGACGGGCATGTCCCTGGATGACTTTCTGACCCTCGCCTCCATCGTGCAGCGTGAGTCCGCTGACGATGAGGACATGTACCTGGTCGCCTCTGTTCTGCTGAATCGTCTAAACAATGTTGGCTACCAGAATATCTATACGCTGGACTGCGACTCAACGCAGTATTATCCTTACCGTTCACCGGCTGCGATACCGGATGATTTAAAGGATTCCTTCGAGCCGCTGGAGGCGTATAATACCTACAGAAACAGGGGGTTGCCACCTGGCCCAATCTGTACGCCGAGTATGGCTGCCATTGAGGCGTTGCTGGACCCGGCAAAAACAAACTATTATTATTTCTGCCATAACCCGGAGACACAAGAGGCCTATTATGCAACGACGGCAGCACAACACAGTGTTAATATGCAGAAGGCGGGGCTGCGTTGATGAGGCCGGAGCTGTTGGCCCCTGCTGGGGATATGGAATGCTTGCAGGCAGCGCTGCGTTACGGCGCGGATGCCGTCTATCTTTCCGGTAAAAATTTTGGCATGCGCAGTTCTCCCGCTAATTTTGGCACAGAAGAGCTACAGCAGGCTGTACAACAGGCACACACGCGGGGGGTGCGGGTCTATGTAACCTGCAATATTATTCCGCATAGCCATGAACTGGAGCCCTTGTCGGCGTTTATCAAAGAAGCGGCGGTAGCCGGTGTGGACGCATTTATCATTGCGGATGTCGGCGTGCTGCGGCTTGCAAAAAAATATGCCCCTCAGGTGGATGTGCATATATCCACGCAGGCCGGTGTGGCCAATTACGCCGCCGCCCGCATGTTTTATGAGCTGGGGGCCTCCAGGGTCGTACTGGCCAGGGAGCTGGCTCTCGAGGAGATTGCACAGCTTCGGGCTAAGACGCCGCCGGCTCTGGAAATTGAAGCCTTTGTCCATGGCGCTATGTGCATGAGCTTTTCTGGCCGATGCCTGCTCTCCAATTATATGGTGGGGCGGGATGCCAATCACGGGGACTGCGCACAGCCGTGCCGTTGGAGATACGCCCTGATGGAGGAGAAGCGCCCGGGGCAGTATTTTCCCATCCTTGAAGACGAACGGGGAAGCTATATTTTAAATTCCCGCGACCTTTGCATGGTCGGACATATCCCGGAGCTGCTTCAGGCAGGCGTTACCAGTCTGAAAATTGAAGGCAGGGCAAAGGCTGCTTATTATACGGCAGTGGTTACCAACGCTTACCGTGCGGCGCTGGACGCTGCACTCTGTGGTGAGGCGCTTCCGTGCTGGGTGGAAGACGAAGTGGAAAAAGTCAGCCACCGTGCTTATCATACCGGTTTTTATATGGGGGATGAGCCGGGCCAGGAAACGGAGACCGGCGGCTATATCCGCGACTGGGAGGTTGCGGCAGTCTGTGTCGGCCACTGTGCGGATTCAGCGGTGCTGTTACAGAGAAACCGTTTCTTCAAGGGGGAAACACTGGAGGTGCTGGAGCCTGGCCGGCCTCCTTTCTCATTGGTGGCGGATCATATGACCGATATAGACGGAAATCCGCTGGAGTCGGCGTGTCATGCGGCTATGACGGTGCTGCTTCATACGGATGCGGAACTGAAGGAGGGGGCTTATCTTCGCCGTAGGCGGGTTTAATGTTAGCGCCGTAATTGGATGAATGAAAAATAATAAAACCGGCAATGCTTTACAAAGAGGCATTGCCGGTTTTTTATTTCAGAGTCCATTGAAACATATTCTAAAGAAACAAAGCAGGAAAAGAATTGCCGTCTCAAATAACTGTGCTTGTTAACGGCTTCATTTCGCAACGAAATCGTTCTCCGGCTCGGGGAGCTCACCGGCAGCTACACTTCCAGTTTATCCACGAAGCTTTTTAAAAGGAAAAGGAGGAGTCCCATGGCGGATAGACGTACCGTCTCGGTCTTTATGTTATTGATCACCGGGCTGTTTATATGTGTTTTCAGTGTTTTTGGTATTTCGAACGGCACACAGCTTGCTGAAGCGGCAGAACGGCAGAGCAGCTACCGGCTGAAGGTAGCCGCTACCCGGGGCACTATTTATGACTGCCGTATGCTTCCCATTACCGGGGAGGCGGAATCCTATGTCGCGGCAATATCGCCATCAGTGGAGGCTGCCGCTGCGTTGAGTGAAAATCTACCCGCGGAACGCTTTTCCGCCATCTATCCGTCCCTGCAAAAGGGGGTTCCCTTTGCTATACGGCTGGATGAGCGGATCGAGGCACAGGGCATACTGCTTTTTCCCGCGCCTTATCGATATTCCGATCAGTCACTGGCGTGCCATACCATCGGCTATTTAGATGGCTCCGGCGAGGGGGTTGCCGGTATTGAAAAAGCCTTTAACGATGTCCTCACCGAAAATCAGGGAAAGGTTTCCATTCAATATGTGGTGGATGCATTGAACCGGCCGTTGGGCGGCGATGAGGGCCGGGTGACGGACACCTCTTACCTGGGAAAATCCGGGGTGGTGCTGACGCTGGACAAACGGATTCAGCAGATTGCCGAGGAGGTGGCGGAAAAACATTTGGACCAGGCTGCCGTCCTCGTCGCGGAGATTCCATCCTGCAAATTGAGGGCGGTCGTCAGCTTGCCGGGGTTTGATCCCGCGAATGTTGCAGAGGCCCTGCAAGGGGAAAATTCACCCCTGATGAACCGCGCGTTTTCGGCCTATAATGTGGGCTCTGTATTTAAGCTGGTTTCAGCGGCAGCAGCGTTAGAGAGCGGAATTCCCCCGAATTACTCCTATGTCTGTGAGGGTGAAATTGAAGTGGATGGCAGCATGTTTCACTGCTATAATGAGGAGGCGCACGGGCAGGAAACCATGAGTACCGCCATTGCACATTCCTGTAATACCTACTTTATTAATTTAATGCAGCAGGTACCCGAAGAAAAATTTTTGAAAATGGCAGAGGCCTTTGGTTTTGGCAGCAGCTGTGAGCTTGCTCCGGGTCTTTTTTCGGTAAAAGGGACACTGCCTTCGCTGCGTACCTTGTCGGCAAGAAAGGCGCTGGCCAATTTCTCATTTGGGCAGGGGGAATTGACGGCAACACCGCTGCAAATTACGGCCATGATCAATACCATTGCATCAGGCGGTACCTATACACAGCCACAGCTATGGGAGGGGACTGTCGATGCGGGCTTGCAGTATACAAGACGGAATACCGGCGGCTTTACCCGGCAGATTATCAGTGAGGAAACCGCCGGATACCTGAAACAGTTTATGAAGGAGTCTGTAGAAACCGGAACCAGCCGCCGTGCCAAGCCGGCACATGCCGGCGCTGGTGCGAAGACTGCAACAGCGCAGACCGGGCGGGAAACAGATGGGGTCGAGGAGGTGCAATCCTGGTTTGCCGGCTTTTACCCATATGAGAACCCTCAATATGTCATTACGGTTTTTGCGGAGGGAGGCACAGGCGGCGGCACTACCTGCGGCCCTGTATTTAAGGAGATTGCAGATGAAATTTATGAAAAAATAGGCATATAAGGCGGTTTTATTTGACTTTTTTTAAAGCTGAGTATATAATAAAAACAATAGGTTAACTGCGATGAAGGGCTTCAGTTATGAATCCGGTTCCCAAGAGAGAGTCTGGTTGCTGGAAGGACTTGTTCCGGTTCACAAACGTGCCGGCCCGGAGCTGTCAGCGATGAGCTGTACCGTTTCCCGCGTTAAGGGAGCGCGGGTTGTCCCGCGGATGAGCGGCGCTGTTTTTCGGCGCAATTTGGGTGGTACCACGGACTCTTTCCGTCCCATAGAGGGGCGGGGGGAGTTTTTATTTTGCCGAATTTAACGGAAAGGCGAGGTGACAAGGAGGCTTTGCCGTACGCGCACGGCGGCCTCTGTAAAAATGATTGTGGACTTTACCAGAAAACTGGAGAATTATGCGAAGTTGCTGGTAAAAATCGGGGCCAATGTGCAGCCAGGGCAAGAGGTTGTGCTGCAATGCCCGGTAGAAAAAGCGGATTTTGCCCGCCTGGTGACAGAGCAGGCCTATCGAGCCGGGGCCAGAGAGGTGGTCCTTCATTGGCGGGACGAAAAATCGAACCGGATTCGTTTCGACTGCGCGCCGCTGGAGGTTTTTGAGGAGGTTCCCGGCTGGAGGGCGGAGTCGCTGAACTACTATGCGCGCCGTGGGGCGGCGTTTATCAATGTGATTTCAGAGGATCCTGAAATATACAAGGGCGTTTCCCCAGAAAAGCTGCTGGCAAATACAAAGGCAACGGACAAGGCCTTTACCGAGTATTACCAGAGGTTTGACGACGGCAGCAACCAATGGACGATTGGCGCCGTTCCCAACTGCGAATGGGCGCGGAAGGTGTTTCCCGGCTGTGAAGGCTGGGTGGCGGAGGAAAAGCTGTGGTCGCTGATTTTTCGTACGGTTCGCATCGACCGCGAGGACCCGGTAGCGGCGTGGCAGGAACATTGCCGGCAGTTGGCAGACCGGGCAGCTTGGTTGAACAGCAGAAAATTCAGGTCGCTGCACTATACCAATTCATTGGGAACAGACCTGGTGATCGGGCTGCCTGAGGGCCATATCTGGCTCAGCGGCGCGGAGCGGTCCCGCAGCGGCGTCTTATTCGTAGCCAATCTGCCCACGGAGGAGGTCTTTACCATGCCCAGCAACGTCCAAGTGAATGGGCGTGTGGTTTCGGCGATGCCGCTGTCCTACCAGGGCGCGCTGATTGACCGGTTCAGCCTGACCTTTGAAAAAGGCCGGGTGACATCCTTTGAGGCTGCGGAGGGCCATGCGGTCCTGCAGCGGCTGCTGGATACGGACGAGGGTTCCCGCCGCTTGGGCGAGGTTGCGTTGGTGCCCTACCATTCGCCTATTTCTCAAGAACATATTCTGTTTTATAACACGCTGTTTGACGAAAACGCCTCCTGCCATCTGGCGCTTGGACAGAGCTACCCCAACACGCTGGAAGGCGGTGTGGACAATACCAGGGAGGAGCTTGCACAGCGGGGCGGAAACGACTCAATCAACCATGTGGACTTCATGGTCGGCACAAAGGATCTGCGCATCACAGGAGTGGATGGCAGCGGCTCAGAAACAGTGGTTTTTGACAATGGCGACTGGGCGGTTTGAGGCGGTAAAACTGAAATTACCCACCGGCAGTTAACAACCAGGATGGATTTTGAAAGGAGATTATTGATATGCAATGGACAGGGCTCAATGAGCTGCGGGAAAAATTTCTCTCATTTTTTGAAAGCAAGGGGCATTTGCGGATGCCGAGCGCCTCGCTGATCCCGAAGGATGACAACAGCCTGCTGCTGATTAACTCGGGTATGGCGCCGCTGAAAAAATATTTTACCGGTGAGGTCACGCCGCCCAGCAGGCGCGTCACCACCTGCCAGAAGTGTATCCGCACACCGGACATCGAGCGTGTGGGCATTACAGCGCGGCATGGTACTTTCTTTGAGATGTTGGGGAATTTCTCCTTCGGCGATTATTTTAAGCATGAGGCCATCGCCTGGGCTTGGGAGTTTTGCACAAAAGTGCTGGAGTTGCCAGAGGAAAAGCTCTGGGTGACCATTTATTTGGATGACGATGAGGCCTTTGACATCTGGACGAAGGAAATCGGCGTTTCTCCGGAGAGAATTGTCCGTCTGGGTAAGGAGGACAATTTCTGGGAACACGGCAGCGGCCCCTGCGGCCCTTGTTCTGAGATTCATTTTGACCGCGGTGAAAAATACGGCTGCGGAAAGCCGTCTTGTGGACCGGGCTGCGATTGCGACCGTTATACGGAATTTTGGAATGTGGTGTTCTCGCAGTTTGACAGCGACGGAAAGGGCAATTATCCGCCGATGGAACACCCCAACATTGATACCGGCATGGGGCTGGAACGCTTGGCCTGCATTATGCAGGGAGTGGACAACCTGTTCCTGGTTGACACCATGCAAAGCATTATGAAGCACATCTGCCGCATTGCAGGAGTACAATACGGCGAGGATGAGAAAAAGGATATTTCTTTGCGTGTCATAACCGACCATGTCCGCTCCACGACGTTTATGATTGGCGACGGTGTTATGCCTAGTAATGAAGGGCGCGGCTATGTGCTGCGCCGCCTGCTGCGCCGTGCCGCCCGCCATGGCCGCCTGCTCGGTATTGGCCGTCCCTTCCTCTCTGAGGTTGCCCAGACGGTAATACAGGAGAATAAAGATGCTTACCCGGAGCTTGAGGAGAAAAAGGCGATGATTACCCGCCTGATCTCCGTAGAGGAAGAAAGCTTTGCCAGAACCATTGACCAGGGAATGCAGCTGCTTGCCGGCGTGCTGGATAAAAATGAAAGCCGGGTGGTATCCGGTCAGGACGCCTTCCTGCTCAACGATACCTACGGTTTCCCGTTGGATCTAACCAAGGAGATTGCAGCGGAACGAGGAATGACGGTGGACGAGGAGGAGTTTCACCGGCTGATGCAGGCGCAGAAAGACCGCGCACGTGCTGCGCGGAAAAATGCAGGCGCGGATGCATGGGCGGGAGAAGCTGATGCTCTGGACGGCCTGCCCGAAACAGATTTTGTGGGCTATGACCGGCTTGAAACGCCGGCTGCCCTTTTAGGCATACTCAAAAACGGCGAACGTGTAAGCACAGCGGCGGCGGGGGATGAGATCGCGCTGGTCCTGGACCACACAGCCCTTTATGCGGAGAGCGGCGGACAGGTTGGCGATATGGGGCTGGTTTTCAACGACAAGGCCCGGGCTGAAATTGATACCGTACAAAAGACCGCCTCCAAGGTGTTTTTACATCATGGCCGGATTACGCAGGGCACGCTGACGGTTGGCGACGCTGTGAACGTAGAAAATGAATCGGCCCGCCACCTGTCGATTATGCGCAACCACACGGGCGCGCATCTATTGCAGGCCGCGCTGCGCGAGGTATTGGGCGCGCACGTGGAACAGGCCGGCCAACTGGTGGACGATGCGTTTGTGCGCTTTGACTTTACACATTTTTCAGCGCTTACGGCGGAGGAGCTTCAGCGTGTAGAGGCTCTTGTCAACAATGTGATTCTGGAAGATATTCCGGTGGAATGCCGCGAGATGCCGATTGACGAGGCGAGAAAGCTCGGCGCAATGGCGCTCTTTGGTGAAAAGTACGGCGATATTGTCCGCGTGGTTTCTGTGGGGGATTTCTCCAGGGAATTTTGCGGCGGTACACATGTGGACCGTACTGGAAAGCTAGGGTTATTCAAGATCATCTCCGAGTCCTCGGTAGCGGCAGGCGTGCGGCGCATTTCCGCCGTTACAGGCTTAAATACGCTGCGGCTGTTCAATGAAACCAACGCGTTGCTTCATAACGCCTGTGCGGTCCTGAAGGTCAACAATATCGAAGAATTGCCGGGACGTGCGGAGCAAGTGCTGGCTGAAAGCAAAGAAAAGGACAGCGCGATTCAGGCGTTGAGCGATAAAATGGCGGTGGCCCGTCTGGGCGGATTGCTGGAGCGGGCCGAGACGCTGGGGAGTCTTCAGGTACTGGCAGCACAGCTGCCGGATGCGGATCCCTCTACCCTGCGTACCATGTGTGACCGGATTCGGGAGCAAAGCGAATCCATGGTCGCTGTTCTGGCCTGTGTCAATGGCGAGAAAGCCAATATTGCGGTTTGCGTTGGCAAACAGGCGCTGGCGGCCGGCCTGAATGCGGGGAAGATTGTCCGCGAAGTCGCTAAGCTTGCGGGTGGCAGCGGCGGCGGCCGGCCTGAATTTGCCATGGCGGGCGCTAAAGACACCGCGAAATTACAGGAGGCGCTGGCGGCTGCTAAGGAAATCATTGCAGCCATAGTAAAATAATTCCTTGTACGCAGAAGGGCTTTGCGCTATAATAAAAAGTAACCAGTCGGCTGCTTTTACCGCCGAGCGGGCAGTAGAAGCAGCCGAAGCAGGGAACTCGGTTGCACCTTAAGCCGAAAGGAGGGGAAAAGGATTGGACTGTATATTTGCAAATCGCCTCAGGGGATATTCCCAGTCGGAAGGCATATGAGGACGAGCTAGTGCTGGCGTTCTATGATCTGGAGCCCCAGGCGCCTGAGCATATTTTAATCATCCCCAAAGATCATATTGCTTCCCCGGCGGAGATTACGGCGGATAATTCCGCGCTGGTAGCCCATATTTTTGAGGTTGCCGCCCAGCTTGCCAAGGAGAAAAATTGGCAAAATGGCTTCCGCGTTGTGACGAACAGCGGGAAGGACGGCGGGCAGACTGTGCCGCACCTTCATTTTCATCTGCTCGCAGGGCGGGCAATGGGATGGCCGCCGGGCTAATGCATTGGAAAACGGGGCAAGAGCAGCTCCTTATTTAGAAAAGCATAAAGAGGGATGAACATCATGAGCGATGCTGAACATAATTATTACCATATGACCATTGCGGGTTGTGAAAGAGATTTACCGATCTGTGCCATTGACGAGCATCTGGACATCGCGGGCTTTGTGATGCTGGGAGATGTTGAGCTGACGGAAAAGGCGGCTGCTGCGCTGCTGAAAAAATGCCCGGAGCACGATGTGGTGGTTACAGCGGAGACGAAGGGTATTCCGCTGTGCTATGAAATGGCCCGGCAAGGCTGCAGGCGCTACCTGGTTGCCCGGAAGAGCGTAAAGGCCTATATGCGGAACCCGATTCATGTTGAGGTTAAGTCCATTACGACGGATCACGTTCAAAAGCTCTATCTTGCAGAGGATGATTATAAGGGGCTGAACGGCAAGCGGGTGCTGATTGTCGACGACGTCATCAGTACAGGTGAGTCCTTGGCGGCAATGGAAAATCTTGTCGCACAGTTTGGGGGCCGGATCGTGGGACGTGCTTGCGTTCTCGCAGAAGGGGAAGCGAAGGATCGGGAGGATATCGTATTCCTGGAGCCGCTGCCCTTGTTCCCCAGAAATTAAACCATAGACGCCCAATCAAAGGGGGATCTGTATGAAACGGCCGTTTGCGCTAGTGGGTATCACTTATCTGCTGTCGTTGACGGCCGCTGTCTGTTTTGGCGCAGAGACGGCGTTGGTACTCGCATGTCTGGCGCTGTTCTTATTCCTTTTGACACTCTTTTCTAAAAGGATGACAGCCGGCGGTGCGCTTCCGCTGGCCTTACTGGCAGCAGCGCTGGCGTTTGGCTGCTTTACGGCACAGGCGCGGCCTCAAGAGGCGGTGCGGGCGGCCCTGGCGGAGAAGGACGCGGCCATGACCGGAACCATCTGCGAATTGCCGGTTAGAAATGGAGGAACCTACTATTACACGGTACGGGTGGATAATTTGTCTATCCCCGACGCGCCGTCAGGGTTTAAAATCCGCTTGTCTTCCCGAGAGGAACTGACGGATGAGCCCTATACAAGATTACAGGGCAATGTCCATTTTATGCTGCCGTCGGGCGAAAGCGGCTTTTCCTCAAAAAGCCGCTATGCAGGTGACGGCATATTGCTGTTTGCCTATTTAAAGACCTACGAACCGGTGGAGCTGCTCCCGGCATTGGAACACCCACCCTATTATTATGCTCTGAGGCTGCGGCAAGCGCTTCAAGGCGTGGTAAAAGAGCTGCTTCCAGAAAAAGAGGCCGGTATGGTGTGCGCGCTCCTGTTCGGCGATAAATCAGAACTGAGCTCGAAAACAGAGGAAAATTTCCGTCAAATCGGGGCCTCGCATCTACTGGCGGTTTCCGGCCTGCACTTATCCACGATTGTCCAGCTGTTTACACTGATTTTGTCATTGTTTCATATCCGGGGCAAAAAGGCCAGTTTTTTCTCTATGCTGGGTGTCCTCTGCTTTATGGCTGTTACCTGTTTTCAAGCCTCGGTTTGCCGCGGCGGTGTCATGTGCCTGGTTGTACTGGCGGGCAATTTTTTGTCTCGGCGTGCGGATTCGCTGAATTCCCTGGGAATTGCAGTGCTGCTGCTGGGTATAGAGAACGCCTATGCGGCAGCAGACATCGGTCTTTTGCTCTCCTTCTCCGGGACATTGGGCCTGATTTTATTGTGCGGCCCGGTCCGGTTTTGGCTGGACAGGCGTTCTCCACGGGGGAAGCGCCTCAAGCCTCTTGTAGGGCTTGTCAATGAATCGGTTTCCACCTCGCTTGCGGCGTCGGTTTTTACGCTGCCGGTCGTTGTTCTGACCTTTGGCATGATTGCGTTGCTGGCGCCGGTTTCGACGCTGTTGCTGTTACTGCCCTCGACCCTGTTGATTCAGCTTGCTGCGGTTGCCGCACTGCTGCAGCTTCTGCTGCCGTGGACCGGTTTGGCGGCGCCTTTTGCAATGGTGTCGGGGTGGCTGGCGGGCTATCTAGACGCATGCAGCGGGATGCTAGGCTCCATCCCCTATGCCAGCGTACCCTTTAGCGGCCGTCTGGCGGCACTGTGGGTGGCTGCCTGCCTGGCGCTGGTTGCAACGGCTCTGCTGTTCATGCGAAAACGGTTGTTGCTGCCACACCTTGCTTGTCTATGCATAATCTTGCTGCTGGTAAGCGAGCTTTCTCAGCTAATGCCTAAAACAGACATTGTCCGCATGGCGGTTTTGCCTACGGGCGATTCCTTCAGCGTGGTGCTGCTGAGAAACCGTTCTGCCGCGGTGCTGGGCTGCGGCGGTTATGCGGGCTATGCGGTTCAGGACTATTTGTGGTCACAGGGAGTTGAACGGGTTGATTCCATTCAGCTGCTTGAAAACTCAGAGGAGGAATACCGCTATGCCGCTGCTCTGGCGAGGAGCTACCCGGTCGAAGCGCTTATTATGAAAACACCGGAGGAGCCGCGGGCATTTATAGAAAAGCGGATTCCAGCGGAACGGTACTTCTATTATGATCATACGGCGGAGTCGGGCCTGTGGTCAGCGCTGACCATTCAGTCCGCGGGCGGACAAGCCCTCTTGAGCTGCAATGGTGTGACAGTGCTTGTTATCGCCGGTTCGGGGGACGAGGAGGCCGTTCCGGCCTCGTGGAAAACATGTGATATCTCGGTTTTAGGAAGGCAGCTGCCGGGGATAGAGTCCTTTTTCGGCATTCTGGCCCCGTCTGTGTGGGAGTCCGGACAGAATCGGACAGCGTCGGATTTTCAGGCAGTCTATTTGAAGGAATCCGATTATATCGAAATTCGTTTTCAAGGAGAGCATAGAATACAGATTAGGAGAGAATGGTGATGGATGTATGACGGAGGCTGAACTGAAGAAGCAGGTTGACCGTGGTGACCTCAAACGCTTTTATTTCCTTTATGGCCCGGAAAAATATATGCTTCAGCGCCATGCGGAACGGATTATGAGCAAGGCCGGGGCTGCTGTGTTTGCGGATTTTAATTTGCAGAGGTTCGACGGGCGGGAGGCCTCGGTAGAGGCTATCTCCGTTGCGGTAACGGCGCTGCCTTTTATGGCGGAGCGCAAATGTGTGGCAGTTTCGGACTTTGATGTGGAGGCTCGCAGTGCGGCGGACATGGAAAAGCTCAACCAGCTGCTTGCCGGCCTGCCGGAAACGACCGTTCTGCTCTTCTATTACCCGGGCTTGGAGTTTGACCCCAAGCGGGCCGCTAAGTGGAAGAAGATTATTGCCTTGGCAGAAAAGCAGGGGGAATCGGTTTGCTTTGAACGCCGTTCTGAGTCTGACCTGGAGAAGATCCTTTGCACAGCGGCTGCAAAGCGTTTCTGTGAGCTCTCACGGCAAAATGCGGGCAAAATAATACGCTCTTGCGGCAATGATTTGCAAACGCTTTTCAATGAACTGGAAAAGCTGTGCGCATTTACGGGCGAGGGGGAAATCACCCCGGCGGCCATAGAAAAACTGACGACAAAGAACCTGGAATCCACGGTTTTTCTTCTGGCGAAGGCGGTAGTGGCAGGCGACCCCCAAAAGGCCTATTCTATTTTGGACCTTCTTTTCTCTCAGAATGAGGAACCCGTGGCAATCCTGGCGGTTTTATCCTCCTCCTATGTGGATATGTACCGTGCCGCCGCCAGTATTCGCAGCGGCTTGGCTGTGACTGAGGCGGCGAAACATTTTGATTATAAAGGGAAGGAGTTCCGTCTGCGTAATGCGGAGCGGGACAGCCGTGGAGTTTCCTTGCCAGTGCTCAGGAGAAGCCTGGATGTGCTGTTAAAAGCGGATTTAGCGCTGAAGGGCGCCCGGGGCGACCGGCGGATTACCCTGGAGCGCTATATTGCAGAGCTGCTTTTGCTGGCGAAGGGAGGCGAGCCGGTGTGATTGCTGTAAATGAAGCGGTAGTAGTAGAGGGCAAATATGATAAAATCAAGCTTTCGGCTTTGATCGATGGGCTGATCATCGAGACAAACGGCTTTCAGATTTACAAAAACCCTGAGAAGATGAATCTGCTGCGCCGGCTAGCAAAGGAGCGCGGCCTTCTGATTCTCACAGACAGCGACGCCGCGGGCTTTCAAATCCGGCATTACCTGACTGGGGCAATCGGGCCCCAATACATCAAGCAAGCCTATATTCCAGATATTTACGGGAAGGAGAGGAGGAAGGAAAAGGCCTCCAGCGAAGGAAAACTGGGGGTGGAGGGGCTGCCGCTCAAGGTGCTGCGTGAAGCGCTTGCCCGCGCGGGGGTGCTTTATGAAGAAAAACGATGTGTGGCGGAGCGGCGGATCGAAAAAACAGATTTATTCGAGGCGGGCCTGATAGGCCGCGAGGGGAGTGCTGAACGGCGCCGGGCTTTGCTGCGGCAGTTGAACCTGCCCGAGCATATGAACACAAGCACCATGGCCAAGGTGTTGAACTCAATCATGGACTACGAGGCATTTCAGCAGGCGGTACGGGAATTGTACGCGTTCCCGCTGCCGGATTTATAAGATAAAGATACATTCGGGTGGGGTGTATCTTTTTTATTTTTATGGGAAGTTCCGTGCTGTTATTGCGGCAGAGGGGCCTGGAGAGTGCCTGAACGTGGGGGGAAAGCAGGGAAAGCCCGGAAGTGCGGACTGCGGTCTCTAAGCCCTGAAAACGGGTGAAAATGCCCGAAAATCGGCTTTGCTTTTTTATAAGCTTTCCGGTATGATTATCTCAACCCTAAAACCCACGCCGGGCGAGGAGGAAAGGAGACTGTCGCAATTGGACTTTTTTGATGAACTGGAACGGCTCATTAAAAACCTTGTTGGCAAATGGAAGAATCAAAACACTGCTGCAAAGGGACCCGCAACAGAAGGGATGCCGGCAGCAAAACGTAAAGGAGAGAAAATGAACTTGAAGAAGATGGGTAAGTGGATAATCCCCTTGGTAATTGTCGTATGCGCAGCCGTATTAGTCGGTTTTTCCGTACATTCTGTTCCGGCAGGGCATACCGGTGTAGTCACACGCTTTGGCGCAGTGGATGAAAACGGCCTGGACGAAGGCCTGCATTTTGTCGTCCCCTTTGTGACGAAGGTTATTGATATTAACAACCAGGTACTGAAAGCGGAGGTGGCGTCCTCCAGCGCATCCAAGGACCTTCAGACGGTGGACAGCACAGTGGCGTTGAATTATCGTGTACCCAATAAAAACGCGCCCTCTATTTATAAAAATATTGGGTACGATTTTGAAAATGTTGTAATCGTCCCGGCAATTCAGGAGGCGGTCAAATCCGTTACGGCACAGTATACAGCAGAAGAGCTCATTACCAGCCGCCAGACGGTTGGCGAGGAGATGAAGCAGGCCATTACGGAGAAAATAGCTGCCTACGGCTTTTCTACCGAAAGCTTGAATATTGTTGATTTTCAGTTCTCAGAGGAATTTAACGCAGCCATTGAGGCTAAGCAGACCGCACAGCAAAATGCTTTAAAGGCGGAACAGGATCTGGCCCGTATCAAGATTGAGGCGGAGCAAAAGGTGGCGCAGGCCGAGGCTGAAGCAGAGAGTTACCGCCTGAAGTCCCAGGAGCTGACCGAGGAGCTGATTAAAATGGCGATGATTGATAAATGGGATGGCCAGCTTCCCAAGGTCGTTTCCGACGGCGGCAACCTGTTTGACCTGGACAGCATCCTGACCGGCTCTAATTCTTCATCGGCGGTACAGGGTGAATAGGCGCCTCAGCGGCAGAAAAGTTAGCCATGGTTCTTGACAATGGCGTGAAGCAGTGCTATACTAAGTAAAAATTAATAATAAACCGTTGAAGCGGAAGTCAAAGCAGTTGTGCGCGTACAGAGAGCCCGGGTAGGTGAAAGCCGGGTCGAGAGGCAGGCTGCCAAATGGGCCGCGGAGGGCGCAGGGAAAGGCCGCAGGCCGAGTATTCTGCGACGTGTGGGCATACGTTAGTTGCCGGAAATATGTTGGTATTTCGCAAAGAGTACGGAAATGCTTCCGTAAAGCAAGGTGGCACCGCGGGAATTTACAGCCCGTCCTTGACAGAGTGAAACTGTCGGGACGGGCTTTTTTATTTGCCTGCCCCGGGAATAAGGGATAGGAGGAACCATAATGTACCCATCTTTGGCAGAAGTGAAGGTCTTGGCGGGGTCCGGGAATTACCGCCGGATTCCGGTGTGCAGGGAACTGCTGGCAGACCGTTTTACGCCGGTAGAGGTTATGCGCACGTTGCGTGCCGCCAGCTGTCACTGTTACCTGTTGGAAAGCGCGGAGGATAGCCAGAAATGGGGGCGTTTTTCCTTTCTGGGCTACGCCCCGTCGCTGGAGCTGACCTGTACCGGCGGAAGGCTGCTCATTCGTTCGGTTGCAGAAGGAGATTGCTGCCAAGAGACTATTCGCCAGACAGAGCACCCGGGCGCAGAAATACAGAAGCTGCTGGAAGAATACCGCAGCCCGAAGGTACAGGGAATGCCGCCGTTTACAGGCGGGCTGGTAGGGTATTTTTCTTATGATTACATACAATATGCGGAACCGAGCCTGCGGGTGGAGGGAGAAAACGGCCAGACTTTCCGGGATGTGGATTTAATGCTTTTTGATAAGGTTATTGTTTTTGATCATTACCGTCAAAAGCTTATTTTAATCACTGGTGTCCGAACATCTGATTTGGAGGCGTCCTACAGGCAAGCGGAGGCGGAGCTTGATGAGATGGAACGGCTATTGGACAGCGGTGCGAAAGCAGATTTTAGGCCGCTCATTCTGAAAGAGGAACTGAAACCCTACTTTTCCAGGGAAAAGTACAGCGAGATGGTGGAGCGTGCCAAGAACTATATCCGTGAGGGCGATATTTTTCAGGTGGTGCTCTCTGACCCCTTGGAGGCCCGGGCGCAGGGCAGCCTGTTTGACACTTACCGTGTGCTGCGCACAACAAATCCGTCTCCCTATATGTTTTACTTTTCCAGCGATGATGTAGAAATTGCCGGGGCTTCTCCGGAAACGCTGGTCAAGCTCCAGAACAGAACCCTTTACACCTTTCCGCTGGCGGGTACTCGCCGGCGCGGCGGAACAGAGGAGGAGGACAGGCGGCTGGAGCGGGAGCTGCTGGCGGATGAAAAGGAACTGTCGGAGCATAACATGCTGGTGGACCTGGGACGCAATGATATTGGACGTATCAGCGAAATCGGCAGTGTTCAGGTAGAAAAATACTGTGAAATTGAGCGCTTCTCCCATGTGATGCACATCGGGTCCACTGTTTCGGGAACGCTGCGGAAGGGCCTGGAGGCGATTGCCGCTGTGGACTCAATATTGCCGGCAGGAACGCTTTCCGGCGCCCCAAAGCTGAGAGCCTGTGAGATTATCCGGGATTTGGAACAGCGCCCGCGCGGCATCTATGGCGGCGCTATCGGTTATCTGGATTTTACCGGAAATCTGGATGTATGCATCGCCATTCGTCTGGCCTATAAAAAGGATGGTAAGGTCTGTGTGCAGTCCGGCGCGGGCATCGTAGCCGGCAGCGTGCCGGAAAAGGAGTTTGAAGAGTGCCAAAACAAGGCCAGGGCGGTGGTCGATGCCATTCATACCGCGGAGGGAGGATTAAAATGATTCTACTCATTGATAATTACGACAGCTTTTCCTATAACCTGTTTCAGCTGGTTGGCAGCATTAACCCGGATGTTCTGGTTAAGCGCAATGATGCGGCCGGTATAGAGGAGGTTGAGCGAATGGCTCCGGAGGCGATTGTCCTCTCGCCGGGGCCCGGCAGACCGGAAACCGCCGGGATTTGTATTGATGTGGTGCGCCGCTTCAGCGGCCGTATTCCGATTCTGGGTGTTTGCCTGGGGCATCAGGCTGTCTGTGTGGCTTTTGGCGGGCAGGTTTCCTATGCGAAGGAACTGATGCACGGAAAAACTTCTTTGATTACAACAAGTCCGGACAGCAGGCTTTTTCAAGGAATTGCACAGCCGTTTACCGCCGCGCGGTATCATTCCCTGGCCGCGGTCCGGCAGACCTTGCCGGATATACTTCGCGTTACGGCTGAGGCAGAAAATGGAGAGGTCATGGCAGTAGAGCATCGGGAATATCCGGTGTTCGGCGTACAGTTTCATCCCGAGTCCATCATGACTCCGAACGGACGGCAAATAATCAAAAACTTTTTAGCAATGGGAGGCGCCGTAAAATGATAAAAGAAGCCATTATCAAGCTTTCAAAAAAAGAGGACCTGGCTTATGCTGAGGCGGAGCAGGTTATGAATGAAATCATGGAGGGAAAGGCCAGCGAGGTGCAGATGTCCGCCTATTTGACCGCTTTGTCCATGAAAGGGGAGACAATTGACGAGATTACGGCCTCTGCATCGGGCATGCGCGCACACTGTGCCAAACTGCTGCATGAGATGGACGTGCTTGAGATTGTCGGTACCGGCGGCGACGGCGCCAATTCGTTCAACATTTCCACAACCTCAGCCCTTGTTATTGCGGCGGCAGGCGTCCCTGTTGCCAAGCACGGAAACCGCGCGGCCTCCTCTAAATGCGGCGCTGCAGACGTACTGGAGGCCCTGGGGGTGAACATTGCCCTCACGCCGGAAAAAGCGCTGCGCTTTTGAAAAAGATCAACATCTGCTTTCTGTTTGCGCAAAACTACCACTTCGCAATGAAGTATGTGGCACCCATCCGTAAGGAACTGGGCATCCGGACTGTGTTCAATATTTTGGGCCCGCTGTCTAATCCGGCCGGCGCCAATATGGAATTGATGGGCGTTTATGAGGAAAACCTGGTGGAACCGCTGGCACAGGTCATGGCTAAGCTGGGAGTAGCGCGCGGTATGGTGGTCTATGGGCAGGATAAGCTCGATGAAATCTCCATGAGTGCGCCGACAACAGTCTGTGAAATTCGTGACGGGTGGTTCCAATCCTATGAGCTTACTCCTGAACAGTTTGGTTACAAGCGCTGCGATAAGGCGGAGCTTGTTGGAGGGGCGCCGGAGGAAAATGCCGCCATTACCCGCGCTATTCTTGCCGGCGAGGACCGCGGGCCCCGCCGGTGTGCCGTGTGCTTAAATGCGGGCGCGGCGCTGTATATCACCGCAAGAGCTGAGAACATGGAGCAAGGCGTCCGGCTGGCGGAACAGCTGATTGACAACGGTGCAGCGCGGTTAAAGCTGGAGGAATTTGCACGGGAGAGCAGAGTATGAATATTTTGTCGAAAATTGCCGAACGGACCTATACCCGAATTGCAGAGGAACGGAGAAAAATGCCGCTTGCTGAACTGCGGGTCCGGGCGGAAGAGGCTCCGTGCCCGCAGGGGTTCCCCTTTGAGGCCGCGCTGCGGGAGGAGGGCGTTTCTTTTATCTGTGAGGTAAAGAAGGCCTCACCCTCCAAAGGAGTCATTGATGCGGTATTCCCCTATACAGCCATTGCACAGGAATATGAGCGCGCTGGCGCTTCAGCGATTTCCTGCCTGACAGAGCCCTATTGGTTTCAGGGCCGGGATCAATATTTGAAAGAGATAGCGGCTCGTGTAAGCATACCGGTGCTGCGTAAGGATTTCACGGTGGATGAGTATATGGTGTATCAAGCCAGAGCGATGGGAGCATCGGCAATTCTGCTGATTTGCTCCATTCTGGAGGACGAGCGGCTGAAAAGCTACCTACAGCTTGCGCAGGAGCTGGGCCTTTCCGCGTTGGTAGAGGCTCACACGGAGCAGGAAGTGGAACGCGCTCAAAAGGCGGGCGCCCGCATCATCGGTGTGAACAACCGCAACCTGAAGGACTTTCAGGTGGATTTGCAAAACAGCCTGAGGCTTCGTCGGATGGTGCCGCGCTCCATCCTGTTTGTCTCCGAGAGTGGGGTTCATACACCGGCGGACGTCGCGGCCCTGCGGGAAAATGGAACAGACGCGGTGCTGATCGGCGAAGCGCTGATGCGCGCTGCGGATAAGCGGGCGATGTTGGATGCATTGAGAGGTGCGGCAGTGTGACGAGGATCAAGATATGCGGCCTTACCCGCCCGGAGGATATTTCTTTTGTCAATGAAGCGGAACCGGACTATGCCGGCTTTGTCATCCATGTGCCCGGAAGCAGGCGCAGCGTCTCACCGGAAGAGGCCGCGCGGCTGCGGGCACGCTTGGCGGGAAAAATTGTCCCGGTCGGTGTATTTGTCGACGAGCCGCTGGAAAATGTTACGACGTTGCTGGAGAATGGCGTCATCGAGATGGCGCAGCTGCATGGCTCGGAGGGGGAAGGCTACATCCGGGAACTGAGGGCAAGAACCGGGAAACCGGTTTGCAAGGCTTTCCGGGCCGACACGGAGCAGTCTGTGCGGCCGGCGCTCCACAGCAAGGCGGATTATCTGCTGTTCGATCATGGCAGCGGAGGAACAGGAAAGGCCTTTGACTGGCAGCTTGTCTCTGGGGTGAAGCGTCCTTTCTTTCTGGCGGGCGGACTGACTGTGGAGAACCTGTGTACCGCGATTTCAACGGTACATCCATGGGCTGTTGACCTCAGCAGCGGAGTAGAGCAGGCGGGTCAAAAGGACCGTGAAAAGATATTAGCGGCTGTTGCCGCGGTTAGGAGATGGGATTTGTGAAAAAGGGAAGATTTGGCATTCATGGCGGGCAATATATACCGGAAACGCTGATGAACGCTGTGATTGAACTGGAAGAAGCCTATGAGCGCTATAAAAAGGACCCCGATTTCAACCGGGAGCTGACAGAGCTGCTGAACGAATATGCAGGCCGGCCTTCACGGTTATACTATGCACGGCGTATGAGCGAGGATTTGGGCGGCGCGAGGATCTACCTGAAGCGCGAAGATTTGAACCATACCGGCGCGCATAAGATCAATAATGTACTCGGACAAGTACTGCTGGCAAAAAAAATGGGGAAAACCCGTGTAATTGCGGAGACCGGCGCCGGGCAGCACGGTGTGGCAACAGCAACGGCCGCAGCTCTAATGGACATGGAGTGCGAGGTATACATGGGTAAGGTAGATACCGAGCGCCAGGCGCTGAACGTCTACCGGATGCGTCTGCTGGGAGCGAAAGTGCATGCAGTGACTTCCGGGACGGCGACGCTCAAGGATGCGGTCTCCGAGACCATGCGGGAATGGACCAACCGCATTGAGGACACCCATTACGTACTCGGATCCTGCATGGGGCCGCATCCATTTCCGACGATTGTGCGTGATTTTCAGTCCGTCATATCCAAGGAGATCAAGGCGCAGATGCTGGAAAAGGAAGGACGGCTCCCCGATGCGGTGCTGGCCTGCGTCGGCGGCGGCAGCAATGCCATCGGCGCTTTTTACCATTTTATTGAACACCCGGAGGTACGCCTGATCGGCTGCGAGGCGGCGGGCCGCGGTATTCATACGGCGGAAACGGCGGCGACCATTGCGACCGGCAGACTGGGTATTTTCCATGGGATGAAGTCCTATTTCTGCCAGGATGATTTCGGCCAGATTGCCCCGGTATATTCGATTTCCGCGGGGTTGGATTATCCCGGCATCGGCCCGGAGCACGCCGATTTGTATGATACGGGCCGTGCGGAATATGTTGCGGTTACGGATGATGAGGCTGTGGAGGCGTTTGAATACCTGTCGCGGCTGGAGGGGATTATTCCGGCGATAGAAAGCGCGCACGCAGTGGCTTATGCGCGCAAGCTGGCCCCTACTATGCGCGGGGACCAGACCATTGTCGTCAATATATCCGGGCGGGGCGATAAGGACTGTGCCGCCATCGCCCGCTACAGAGGGGAGGATATTCATGAATAATATTGAGAAGGTATTCAGCCACGGAAAGGCTTTTATCCCGTTTATCACCTGCGGCGACCCCTCTCTGGAGATAACGGAGCAGCTGGTACTGGCCATGGAACGTGCAGGAGCAGACCTGGTAGAGCTGGGCATCCCGTTTTCCGATCCCACGGCAGAGGGGCCTGTGATTCAGGCGGCGAATCTGCGCGCTCTTTCAGGCGGTGTCACCACCGATAAAATTTTCCAAATGGTGCGGCGTATTCGGACGCAGTCGCAAATTCCGCTGGTGTTTATGACCTATGCCAACGTAGTTTTTTCCTATGGAACGGAACGGTTTATTCAAACAGCGGCGGAAATCGGGATGGACGGCCTGATTTTGCCGGACGTCCCCTTTGAGGAAAAGGAGGAGTTTGATGCGGTGTGCCAAAAATATGGCTTGGCGTTTATTTCGCTCATTGCGCCGACCTCTCATGAACGGATTGCATGTATTGCCCGGGAGGCGAATGGATTTATTTACTGTGTTTCCTCACTGGGCGTGACTGGGGTACGCAGTAAAATTACGACAGATCTCGGCTCAATGATCGCCTTGGTCAAACAGGAAAAGAAAATCCCCTGTGCTGTGGGGTTTGGCATCTCCACACCGGAACAGGCACGCCGGGTAGCAGCAGTTGCTGACGGTGTGATAGTCGGTAGCGCGATTGTGAAGCTGTGCGGCCAGCATGGCTGTGGCTGCATTGCGCCAGTGACGGATTATGTGCGCAGCATGAAGGCTGCTATTGCAGATTTATAACAGAACATCTCTGGAAAGAGTGGGCCCGCTTATCTTTTTAGGTAAGCGGGCCTTTATCTATATTTATGAGCGCTTTTTCCAACTGTGGGTTAAATGATTTTTTTCAGTCTGGAAGAAAGGAAATCCGCGTGTTTGAATAACCATTTGCACATGGCTGTTCTCCAAGCTGCAAATGCTAAAGCATTTTGATCCTTTCGGTCAATTGGAGTACCATTCTTTCTTTTTTCTATATAAGACTTGTAACCAAAAGAACTCCTAATAAGCGTAAACAAGTAAAAGTATGGCATCAATTCTAAATCTGTTTTTTCAATTTTTTTGATTTGCAAATATTCTTTAACGTAATGAACAAAATTGTCAGTATCAATAATCGCTTCTTTACATTCCGGGCTTGAAAGAGTATATGAGCGGATGATTTCCCAGCAAATGGGTAGTTTCGCGCAAGAGGAAAAATCAACCACTGCTTTGACTTTGTCACTCGAAAAAATCAGTTGCAAAGCATTGTAATCACCATGCGAGTTTTCAATAGTCAAGGAAGAAAAATCGTATATTGTGGGGTCAAATGCACGGATTAAATTGGACTTTGTCTCAAAATCAATTGAAATTTTTCTATAATTTTCATCGGACGATTCTAGTAGCGCAAGTAAATGATGGTACTTTTCTATAGCACTATCTTTTGACCATTGTAAAAACCACGCTTGCTCAAATCCGGTGGGGAGTTGAAGTGGGAACTCCGCTAGTGCAATATGAATATTTGCCAGAACTCTTATGGAATCGAGTAATAATGGGCGGGGAACCTCAAACTTTTGAAAAGTAAAGCCGTCGATATAGTTTTGCAGAGTACACCAATGATGACAAAAACGTTCAATAAATGTTCCCGCATTGGTTTTTAGAAAAGTAGAAACTGAAAACCCTTTTTTAGATAAAAAATCACAGATATAAATTTCATTACGCAATGTATCCTCGTTAAACTCATCCTGGTACACCTTGAAAAAGAATCGGCCTGATTCATTTTCGATGATAAAGCACCTTGCAGAACCCTCAATGAGCGCAGCCATTTTCTTGGGATGGATCCCCCATGTGCTTTTTATAAATTCAATTAGATGATGGGGCTTTAACGCTGCAATGTCCAAGACTTGCTCCTTTCTCAGCAATGATTAGAATACCTATTGTGTTGACACAATTCATGTGCTGAATTTATTTTTCTGCTGGCGGGACAATCCGCCCATTTTTTCTCAGTAGCTCCAGAAGGCAGGGCGTCAGGTGAAATTCCTTGGTCAGGCGCCAAACTTCGTTAAGCGCTTTGTTCCGTGCGGCGCGGGGGATGTTGGATTTGTTCGCACGAATCAGGATGTTTTTCGGCGTATGGGCAAAGTCAATAAACTCGAGCAATTGTGTTTTGTAACCACAGGCTTGGAGCAGGTTGGCACGGATGGCGTCTGTCATGGCGGCGGCAACCCGCTCCTGAATAATGCCATAGCGGGTAAGGATGGAAAAGTCCTCGCTTTGGATTTGATGGTTGAGCTCATGCTGACAGCAGGGAACGGAGAAAATCATGGCGGCATCCCATAGGACAGCATTCATCAGCGCGTAATCCGTGGCCGTGTCACAGGCGTGCAGCGTAACCACCATATCAACCGGGGCTTTGCACTGAAAGTCCGCAATGCTGCCCACGGAAAAATGAAGTTGGTCATAGCGGTATTTCCGGGCGGCCTGATTGCATTTTTCAATCACATCTGCTTTTAAATCCAGCCCGGTGATTTGCACATTGATATGCTTGATTTCATGAAGATAATAGTAAAGCAGGAAGGTCAGGTAGGATTTACCGCAGCCGAAATCAATGACATGAAGCTGTTCAAAATGCCGTTCTTTGATGGAGTCGTCGATGATCTCAATAAAGCGGTTGATCTGCCGGTACTTGTCGTACATGGATTGTACGACCTTTCCTTCTTCAGTGAAAATACCCATATCAATTAGCGGGGGAATGATTTGCCCTTCTTGAAAAATATAATGTTTTTTTCGGTTATGGGCGGGGTCGGGCAGGGCGGTGGTACATGCGTTACCGTGTTTTGTAAATAACACCTTCTGCTTTTTGGTGATGCGTAGGCTGTATTCCATACAGGAGGTAAAAGCGTTCAACTGGGAGAATTCGTCCTGTAGGTACCCTTCAAGGTAGCCGGCCAGCCCGTTTATTTCTACCTTTTCGTGAAAAACCTGCTGCTGTGTATATTTTGCTGCCTGGTAGCCGTTCATTTTATCCAGAAGCTCAATTTTTCGGAAATGTGCCGGCTTGTTTCTGGGATTGCTAAGAATGATTTTTGCCGGCTTTTCTATAAGGATGCTGTTTAAATATTGCTTTAATTCTTCCATTAGCCACAGTCTCTTTTCTTTTATTGCTGTTGATGAAGGCGCTTAATACCTTTTATAAATTGTCATTGCCTCAGCACAAAGACAACCGGCGCTTATAAAGGCTTTCCAGCAAAAAAACTATATCATAATATTCTGTTTTTTTCAATCATGCGGGAGAGCTTTGGGCGCTTTAAAACTGGAATTTGCCTCTATATTCTGGGGTGCAGAGGGGCTTCTGTCCGGTATGGAATCCACCTGCTTTTAGGCAATTAAGCTTGCGGAAAAACGGAAGGAATTTTTATTTACAGAAAATAACGGTAAAGCCGCCGGCCGGGATGTTCATCCTGGCCGGCGGCTAAAAGGAATTTTATAAGCTGTAAAGCAGGTCGGTATAGTTTGGGAAGGGCCAATACTCCTTGGCTGTTATGGTTTCAGCATGGTCCGCATAGCTTCGAACCGCCGCCATACCGGACAGAACCGTATCCTTATAGAACATTGCCCGGGCGGTAATGTCGGATTCGTTTTCCGCACGTTCAAGGTCGGTCTCCATTTTACGAACGCTGTCGAGCAGTCCGGTGGCATCGGTGGACAACTCCTTTACAATTTCTACCTCATAGGCGCAGGCATTGTCACAGGTAAGCTGTTTCTTTTCCAGCGCCGATTTTGTCAGCAAGCTGGAATATTTAGCAATGGCGGGCAAAATTTGCTTGCGTGCCATATCGACCATTGTCAGCGCCTCGATATGCAGCTTTTTACAGTAAACCTCCATCAGAATCTCATAACGGGAATGAAGCTCTGTAGTGGTGAAAATTTTATGCTTGGTGAACAATTCCAGATTTTTAGGGGCAATGAAGGAGGGCAGCGCGTCTGCCGTAGTTTTGAGGTTCAGCAGCCCGCGCCTTTCGGCCTCTTGGACCCATTCCTCGGAATAGTTGTTGCCGTTGAAAATAATCCGCTTATGTTCCGAGATGGTCTTGCGGATCAGCTCCTGAAGCTCGGTGTTGAAATCCGCTGCTTTTTCCAGGACATCGGCAAACTGGGAGAGCTCCTCCGCCACGATGGTATTGAGGATGATGTTGGGCCCGGCAATAGAGAGGTCGGAACCCAGCATGCGGAATTCAAACTTGTTGCCGGTAAAGGCAAAGGGAGACGTGCGGTTGCGGTCTGTGGTATCCTTAGGAAAACGCGGCAGAATATGCACACCGACCTTCAGCTCCTCCGCATCCCTTTTGCTGTAGGGAGAACCGCTCTCAATCGCATCCAAAATTTCGGTGAGGTCGTCGCCCAGAAAGATGGAAACAATGGCAGGAGGGGCCTCGTTAGCGCCAAGCCGGTGATCGTTTCCTGCGCTGGCTACGGAGACGCGCAGCAGGTCCTGGTACTCGTCCACCGCTTTGATGACGGCGGTGAGAAAGAGTAAAAACTGTGCGTTTTCGCGCGGGGAATCCCCCGGTTCCAGCAGGTTAACGCCGGTATTGGTAGAAATGGACCAGTTGTTATGTTTACCGCTGCCGTTGATGCCCTCAAAGGGCTTCTCGTGAAGCAGGCAGGCCAGACCGTGCCGGCGGGCAACCTTTTTCATGATTTCCATGGTCAGCTGATTGTGGTCGGTAGCTAGGTTGGTATTGTTGAAAATAGGAGCGAGCTCATGCTGAGCGGGGGCCACCTCGTTGTGCTCGGTCTTGGCGAAAATGCCCAGTTTCCACAGCTCCTGGTCTAGGTCTGCCATATAGTCCATGACACGCGGTTTGATAACGCCGAAATAATGATCCTCCAGCTCCTGGCCCTTGGGAGGCTTCGCGCCGAATAGAGTGCGTCCACATAGAATAAGATCTTCGCGTTGCCGGTAGAGCTTGTCGTCAACTAGAAAATACTCCTGCTCAGGGCCCACGGTGGTATTTACCCGGGTGGTGCCGGTGTTGCCGAAAAGTCTGAGAATCCGCAGTGCCTGCTTGTTAATGACCTCCATCGAACGCAGCAGGGGGGTCTTTTTGTCAAGCGCCTCCCCGCTGTAGGAGCAGAAGACCGTTGGAATGCAGAGGGTGTGGTCTTTGATAAACGCATAGGCAGAGGGGTCCCAGGCGGTGTAGCCTCTGGCCTCAAAGGTAGCGCGCAATCCGCCCGATGGGAAGCTGGAGGCATCCGGCTCGCCCTTTACCAGCTCCTTGCCGCTGAATTCCATGATAACAGCGGTGTCTCCCTCGGGCGAGATGAAGCTGTCGTGCTTTTCGGCCGTAATACCGGTCATGGGTTGGAACCAATGGGTAAAATGGGTAGCGCCCTTTTCGACAGCCCAGTCCTTCATGGCGTTGGCAACTACATTGGCAATGGTGCGGTCCAGGCTTTTTCCAAGCTCCATGGTTTTTTTCAGGGCTTTATAGGTGTCCTTCGGCAAGCGCTCCCTCATCACATGGTCATTAAATACCATGCTGCCAAATACCTCCGGAATGGATTGTGCAGAAACGACGTTTCGGTTCAATGGGTCATTCATAATCTTCACACCTCTCACAGTTTGATTGTATTCAATGATATTAGCTGATTAAAGAAGCTGGACACCGGCCTTTTTGCAGGCCGCCTTGGTCTGTTCATCCCAGAGAGAGGCCTGGACCTCGCCGATGTGGGCCTTGGCTAATAGGAGCATGCTCAAACGGGATTGGCCTATGCCGCCGCCGATGGTCAAAGGCAGTGTGCCGTCCAGCACCTGTTGATGGAAGGGGAACTCCCGCCGGTAATCGCAGCCAGCCTTTTTTAACTGCTCATCCATTGCCGCAGCATCAACGCGAATACCCATGCTGGAGACTTCAAAAGCACAGCCCAGCACTTCGTTCCAAAATACAAGGTCTCCGTTGAGCTTCCAGTCGTCATAATCCGGCGCTCGCCCGTCGTGCCTGCTGCCGGATTTTAGCTTATCGCCGATTTGCATAATAAAAGCGGTAGGATGTTCTTTTACATAGAGGCTCTCGCGCTCTTTTGGCGGCTGCGTGGGGTAAAGCTCCTCCAGCTCCTGCGTGGTAACATAGCTGACCGCCCGGGAAGGCAGCGAAGCCGGGATCATCGGGTAAAGCTGATGAAGCTTTTCCGCAGTGTCACAGATGCAATCCACAATTTTTTGTACCGTTTCCTTTAGAAAAGAGACTTCACGGCGGCCTTCTGGAATAATGGCTTCCCAGTCCCACTGGTCTACATAGATGGAATGCAGGTTATCCAGCTCTTCGTCGCGGCGGATGGCGTTCATATCTGTCCAGAGGCCATAGCCAGGTTTAAAATGATAAGCATATAGAGCGTAGCGTTTCCATTTTGCCAGGGAATGTACAACCTGGGCCTCTTTCCCGGTCTCCTTAATATCAAAGGAAACCGGGCGCTCAACATTGTTCAGGTCATCGTTCAGGCCCGTGGAGGCCTCCAGAAACAGCGGCGCGGAAACACGCGTCAACTGCAAAGCTTGCTCTAAATTTGCGGTAAAAGTATTTTTGATAAACTGGATTGCCTTTTCTGTTTCCAAAACCGACAGAACAGCATGATAGGATTGAGGAATAACTGTTTTACTCATAAATACGCACCCTTTCCTTGATGATTGCGATCCGAGTATGTGCACCGTACCGTTACCGCAATGATTATTACCAAAACAAAAAACAGCAAAGGCAACGCGAATACATGCGCAGCGCCTTTGCTGTTTCTATCTTCTATTATACGGAAGAATTATCGTTTGTCAAGTAGATTTGCAATTTTTTTTATAAATCCGTCGTTTGCGTGCGGAAAATCGCTGCCCATACAGCATGTAGCGCGCAGGGGGAATGGGTGTAGAGGTATGGGGATAATATAGATTTTACGGAGGAAATCTATTATATGGACGGTACGGGGGAGGATAGGGGTTTACTTGAAAACGTAGAACATAAAATATTATTATGCAGGATGTTGACTTATATCTTGCATTGTGCTATACTACAAAAAGAACAAAGGTGTTCATAATACAGGCAGCGTTCAGTGTTGGGATCAAAGGATGAGGCGCTTGTATTATGGGCACCTTTTCTATTTTATAAGGAAGTGGTCGTTTGTGTTGAAAGAAGGACAAGTGAGAATCCCATCGGGGTGCGCAATCTCCGGCATTTTTTCCAAAAAGGGAAATTTGATTTGCGGAGATCAGATTGTGAAATCCATTTCCGTTATGCATGACAGAAGCAACGGCCTGGGCGGCGGGTTTGCCGGCTATGGTATTTACCCGGAATATAAAGATTATTATGCGTTCCACGTCTTTTATGACGACACGGAGGCGAAGCAGGCGTGCGAAAAGTTTTTGGAACGCCATTTTGATATTATCAACCTGTCCAAAATACCAACGAAAAAAATACCGGCCATTACGGACGAACCGCTGATCTGGCGTTATTTTGTAACGCCGCTGCCGCACAAGCTTTCAGACAGCCAGCTGGACGAGCGGGAGTTTGTTGCCCGCTGTGTCATTCGGGTCAATACGCAGATAACCGGCGCCTATATTTTTTCCAGCGGCAAAAATATGGGCGTGTTTAAGGCGGTGGGCTACCCGGAGGATGTTGGTAGCTTCTACCGGCTGGATGAATATGCCGGTTACAGCTGGACGGCACATGGACGGTACCCTACCAACACACCGGGCTGGTGGGGCGGCGCGCACCCATTTGCTATGCTGGACTATTCCATTGTTCACAACGGTGAAATTTCGTCCTACGATGCCAACCGCCGCTGGGTAGAGATGTTTGGCTACCGTTGTACGCTGCTGACGGATACAGAAGTCATCACTTATATTTTTGATTACCTTATCCGCAAGCAGGGGCTGACGCTGGAAGAGGCGGCCCATGTAGTTGCAGCGCCGTTCTGGAGCACAATTGAACGGAAGCCGCCGCAGGAGCGAGAGCAGCTTACCTACTTGCGCAAGGTTTTTTCCAGCCTGCTGGTGACGGGCCCGTTTTCCATCATTTTGGGCTTTGAGGGCGGATTGATGGCGCTGAACGACCGGCTGAAGCTGCGCTCTATGGTGGTGGCAGAGAAGGAAGACCGCTTTTTCATAGCGAGTGAGGAAAGCGCAATCCGCATCATCCAGCCGGAGCTGGACCGCATCTGGGCTCCGCGCGGCGGCGAGCCGGTTATTGTTCAGCTGGAGCACGGACAAGGAGGGGAGCAGGCATGAAAGTCAATAATGTTTATGCAGAGTTTGAGGTAGTACGGGATTTCAGCCGCTGCATCAATTGCCGCCTTTGCGAAAAGCAGTGCGCCAACGGGGTGCACTGCTATTCGGCAGAAAAAAAGACGATGCTGGCCGACGACAGCAAATGCGTCAACTGCCACCGCTGTGTGGCGGTTTGTCCGGCAAGAGCGCTGAAAATTGTTAAGTCTGAGTTGACGTTCCGCGGCAACGCTAATTGGCCGGACGAGGTGATCAAGCAGGTTTACCGGCAGTCGGAGACGGGCGGCGTGTTGTTGTCTTCCATGGGAAACCCCAAAGAAGGGCCGATATATTGGGATAAAATGTTGGTGAATGCTTCACAGGTGACGAACCCATCCATCGATCCTTTGCGTGAACCGATGGAAACCCGCACCTATCTGGGAAAAAAGCCGCAGAGAATGGAGCGCAATCCAGATGGCAGCCTGCGGCTGGAGCACACGCCCGGCCTGGAACTGAGCACACCGATTTTGTTTTCTGCCATGAGCTACGGCTCTATCAGCTATAATGCACACGCGGCGCTGGCAAGGGCTGCAAAGGAGCTGGGAATATGCTATAATACGGGAGAAGGGGGGCTGCATGAGGATTTCTACCAATATGGCAGCAATACCATTGTTCAAGTAGCATCGGGACGTTTTGGTGTTCATAAGGATTATTTGAATGCCGGCGCGGCGATTGAAATCAAAATCGGGCAGGGGGCCAAGCCGGGAATTGGCGGTCATTTACCCGGCGCCAAGATTGTGGCGGATGTCTCCAAGACACGAATGATTCCGGAAGGCGCAGATGCCATTTCACCGGCCCCGCACCATGATATTTATTCCATTGAGGATTTGCGCCAGCTGGTATTTTCACTCAAGGAGACCACGGGCTATGCCAAGCCTGTCATTGTCAAGGTGGCAGCGGTGCACAATATTGCGGCGATTGCCAGCGGGATAGCGAGAAGCGGCGCCGATATCATCGCCATTGACGGTTATCGCGGCGGCACGGGCGCAGCGCCGACCAGAATCCGCGATAATATCGGTATTCCGGTAGAATTAGCCTTGGCATCGGTGGATGAACGGCTTCGCGAGGAGGGAATCCGGGGAGAAGTGTCCATCATTGCGGGGGGCAGTATCCGATCCAGCGCGGATGTGGTCAAGGCCATTGCGCTGGGGGCGGATGCCATTTATATTGGAACAGCGGCTCTGCTGGCATTGGGATGCCATTTATGCCGCTCCTGCCATGCGGGCAAATGCAACTGGGGAATAGCGACGCAGCGCGAGGACCTGGTCAAGCGGCTGGATCCGGAGGAGGGCGCGCAGCGGCTAGTCCATCTGGTGACAGCCTGGACCCATGAGCTGAAGGAAATGATGGGCGGCATGGGGATTAATTCCATTGAGGCATTGCGGGGAAACCGCTTGATGCTGCGTGGTATTGGGCTGACGGATCGTGAGCTGAATATTCTGGGCATCAAGCATGCCGGGGAATAGGGAGGTGATTGAAAATGATGATTGATGCTAAAAATTTACACTTCAAGGCACTAAATGAGCGAATTAATGAGGCTGCCGGCGAACAGGTCGTAGTCCGCAACTGCTGTGGGCAGCGTTATATTGCCAGCGGCCTTTCCGGTAAAAGGCTGGAGCTTTACGGGACGCCGGGCAACGCCTTGGGCGCCTACCTGGACGGCAGTACAATTTTGCTGCATGGAAACGCCCAGGAGGCGGTGGGAGACACCATGAACGCGGGTGAAATTGACATCGACGGTATGGCCGGGGATGCAACCGGTTATGCTATGCGGGGCGGCAGTATTTTCATTCACGGGAATGTCGGCTACCGGGCCGGCATCCACATGAAGGAATATCAGGACAAAAAGCCGCTTTTAGTAGTAGGCGGCGCTGCGGGCAGCTTCTTGGGCGAGTACCAGGCAGGCGGTACCATCATTGTTCTGGGGCTGCATGCAGCAGAACGGGTACCGGTGGGGAATTTTTGCGGAACCGGCATGCATGGCGGCGTTATCTACCTGCGGGCGGAAAGCCTGCCGGTGGATTTTTCAGAGCGCCTGCTGAGTAAAAAAGCGGAGCAAGCGGATTTGGAAGCGATTATGCCCGCTCTGCGGCGATTCTGTAGCCTTTTTCATGAGGATCTTGAGGCAATAACCGCCAGAAACTTTTATGTCATCAGGCCGAATACGAATAATCCATATAAGCAGCTCTATGCTGCGGAGAGCTAAAATAAAGGGAGGCGCAGGCATTGGACCAAACGATTGCGGATATTTTGGAGTTTGTCGAAGAAAACGACGTAAAATTTATCCGGCTGGCCTATTGTGATCTATTTGGCATACAGAAAAATATGGCAATCATGGCCGGGCAGCTGAAAAAGGCGTTTGAGGAGGGCATTATTTTTGATGCTTCGGCAGTCAAGGGCTTTCAAACCGTTGAGCATTCCGACCTTTTTTTAGTGCCGGATGGATCCACGGTGACTATTCTGCCCTGGCGGCCCTCTCACGAGCGGGTGATGCGAATCTGCTGCAATGTGAAAAATCCGGATGGAACAGATTTTGAAGGCTACAGCCGGAATATTTTAAAAAAAGCGGTCCAGCGGAGCGTAGATATGGGCTACATCTGCAATATCGGCACAGAGTGTGAGTTTTACCTGTTTAAGACCGATGAGGCGGGAGAACCGAC
Source organism: Hydrogeniiclostridium mannosilyticum (assembly GCF_003268275.1). Classification (GTDB taxonomy): domain Bacteria; phylum Bacillota; class Clostridia; order Oscillospirales; family Acutalibacteraceae; genus Hydrogeniiclostridium; species Hydrogeniiclostridium mannosilyticum. The sequence continues at coordinate 192,205 of NZ_QLYR01000003.1, read as the reverse complement.
TACGGAACCGTTTGATCACGGCGGCTACAATGATATTGCGCCGCTCGACAAATGCGAAAATATCCGGCGGGAAATCTGCCTGGCGATAGAGGAGATGGGGCTGCTGCCGGAGAGCTCCCACCACGAACGGGGTCCGGGCCAGAACGAGGTGGATTTCCGCTACTCCGATGCGCTTTCGGCTGCTGATAATTTTATTACCTTTAAGATGGTTGTTAAATCCATTGCAGCACAGAACGGCCTGTATGCTTCTTTTCTGCCTAAGCCGCTCCATCAGGAGAGCGGCAATGGCCTGCACATTAACCTGTCGCTCTCACAGGGAGGAAAAAACCTGTTTCAGCGCGGGGACAAGCACAGTGCAAATGCAGAAAGCTTCATTGCGGGAATCCTGGCGCGTTCGACGGAGATGGCGGCTTTTTTGAATCCTTTGACAAATTCCTACAGCCGTCTTGGCTCCTTTGAAGCACCGAAATATGTCACCTGGTCCCACCAAAACCGGTCACAGCTGATCCGGATTCCAGCCTCTACCGAGGAGCGCACCCGCATGGAGATGCGAGCTGCGGACCCCGCTTGCAACCCATATCTGGCCTTTGCCCTGCTGATTCATGCAGGCCTTGACGGCATTGAGCAAAAGGCAAGGCTGTTGCCTCCCGACAACCGCAATTTGTTTGAGGTTGACGACCCGATGCTCCCGGCGCTGCCCCATAGCCTGGAGCAGGCGTTGCAGCTTGCGGAAAATAGCTCGTTTGTCCACCGGGCGCTTCCTGAGCCTATTGTGGAGAAATATATCGCGGAGAAAAAGCGGGAGTGTGCCTCCTGCCGCTCGGCTGCGGACCGGCAGGCCTTTGAGCTGGCCCGTTATTTCCATACCATTTAGTATGCCGGCGGTTTGTATGGGCAAGGATGGAGAGGACGGTGGAAGATGAACCGGGTTCTGCTGGTGGCCAGCACAAAGAAGGGACAAGAGGTTTTTTTGTCAGCTCTTTCGGATTTATCCTACCATGAAGCGCTTTGTATAAGATCTGTTCGGGAGGCTTGGCGGGTATTGCAGGAGAAAAGCTTTGCGCTTGTGGTGGTGGTTTCTCCTTTAAGTGACGGCGCAGGGTACGACTTGGCAAAAATGGCGGCAGGCACGGCGGCGGGGGTAATAATGGTGTGCAAGCCGGAGCTTTATGAGCTTAGCTTTGAGAAAATGGCGGACAGCGGCGTTTTTGTTTTTTCTACCACGATGGGACACCGTTTTTTTGCTTATGCGGTTCGTTTGATGGCCTCGGTTCACAAGCGCTTGGCCGCTGCCGCACCCCAGGCTGAAAAGCTTCAGCAGAAGATACGGGACATCCGTATGGTGGATAAGGCCAAGTGCCTGTTGATTCAATATGAGCGAATGACGGAGGAAGAGGCGCATCGCAGCATCGAAAAACAGGCGATGGACCGCCGTGTAGCCAAGCGGGATGTTGCTAAGGAGATTTTACAGCTTTACGGCGATTGAGGCCAATTGATCCGGGCTTTATTTCGAAGAGAATAAAGGAGTAGGCAAATGAACACAAAATACATTTTCGTAACGGGCGGCGTAGTTTCCGGACTTGGTAAGGGGATTACGGCAGCAAGCCTGGGGCGCCTGCTGAAAGCGCGCGGCTTTAGGGTGGCGGCACAGAAGCTGGATCCATACATCAACGTGGACCCGGGCACCATGAGCCCCTACCAGCATGGCGAGGTCTTCGTTACAGAGGACGGGGCGGAGACCGACCTGGACCTGGGCCATTATGAGCGCTTTATTGACGAAAACCTGAACCAATTCTCAAATTTGACAACCGGAAAGGTCTACTGGAACGTGCTGCAGAAGGAAAGACGAGGGGAGTACCTTGGGGAGACAGTTCAGGTGATTCCTCATATCACCAATGAAATCAAGGGCTTTATCTATTCTGTTCAGAAAAAAACAGATGCCGATGTGGTGATTACGGAAATCGGCGGCACAACGGGCGATATGGAATCGCAGCCTTTTTTGGAAGCCATCCGGCAGGTCGGACATGAGGTCGGGCGGCAGAACTGCCTATTTATCCATGTTACCCTGGTCCCTTACCTGGAATCCTCCAAGGAACATAAGTCCAAGCCGACGCAGCATTCTGTTAAAGAGCTGCAGTCCTTCGGTATTATGCCGGATATGATTATAGCCCGTTGCAACCACCCCATTGAACCGGGCGTGCTAAAGAAAATTGCCCTGTTCTGTAATGTTAAGGAGGACTGTGTCATCCAGAATTTGACCCTTCCGGTACTGTATGAGGCGCCTTTGATGCTGGAAAAAGCAGGCTTTGCAGAGATTGTGATGCGCGAGCTGTCGATGGAGCCGTCAATTCCCTGCGACCTTGCCGAGTGGAGAACGATGGTAGAGCGGATCAAGCGCTGCGACCGCACCGTCCGTATTGCGCTGGTGGGAAAATATGTTCAATTGCAGGATTCCTATCTCTCAGTCGCGGAAGCCTTGAAGCACGGGGGCTGGTGCAATGGGGTCAAGGTGGAGATTGATTGGGTAGACAGCGAGCAGCTGGCTGCGGGCAATGCAGCCGGCCGCCTCCGGGAAGCCGCCGGCATAATTGTGCCGGGTGGTTTTGGAGACCGCGGAATAGAGGGCATGATTCTGGCTGCCCGCTATGCCCGAGAGCACAAGACGCCCTATTTTGGTATTTGTCTTGGTATGCAGATTGCCGCAATAGAGTTTGCCAGGAATGTACTCCACTATTCCGATGCAAACTCAGCGGAGTTTGACCCTGAAAGCGCCCATCGAGTAATTGATCTGCTGCCTGATCAGCAGGGAAACCTGCCCAAGGGAGGAACGATGCGTTTGGGCGCATATCCCTGCAAAATTAAGGAGGGAACGGTATTGGCTCACAGCTACCAGGCCGATCGGGTACAGGAGCGCCACCGTCACCGCTACGAGTTCAACAATAGCTTTCGGCCGGCTTTTATTCAGCATGGCATGGTGTTTTGCGGCCTTTCGCCGGATGAACACTTAGTGGAGGCAATGGAACTGTCGGACGCCGCCTTTTATTTAGGCGTTCAATATCATCCTGAATTTAAAAGCCGTCCCAATAAGCCACACCCGCTTTTCAGGCGCTTTATTGCCGCTGCATCCAATTATGATGCGCAGAGCCGGGAAAAAACGGCGCAGAATTGAGAAAGGAATCCTTGTCTTATGAAGATGAATCATTATTACGCTGATTTAGAGGAATCTTATTTATTCTCTACCATCGCCAAAAAGGTGGAGGACTATCAGACCGGGCACCCGGACAGTAAAATTATTCGGATGGGGATAGGGGATGTCACACTTCCGTTGCCTGAAGTAGTGGTCAGCGCCTTTCAGGCTGCAGTTCTGGAACAGGGAACCAAGGCGGGGTTTCATGGCTATGGGCCGGAACAGGGCTATGCCTTTTTGCGTGAAGCCGTCCGAAATTATTATATGAGCTATGGCGTGGAGCTGGAGATGGAGGATATTTTTATCAGCGATGGCGCCAAGAGTGATGTGGGTAATATTTTGGATCTGTTTGACCGGGATAACCAGGTTTTGATACCGGACCCGGTTTACCCGGTATATCGCGATACCAACCTGATGGCGGGCCGTGAAATCGTCTATCTGGACGCGAATATGGAAAACGGATTTCTACCGTTACCAGACCGGAGGCAGCGGGCGGATCTGATTTATTTGTGTTCCCCCAATAACCCGACCGGGGCCGTTTATAACCGTGCGCAGCTTCAGGACTGGGTGGACTATGCTCGGGAGCAGGAGGCGGTTATCCTGTTCGATGCGGCCTATGAGGCGTTTGTCTCAGATCCGGCATTACCACGCAGCATCTATGAAATAGAGGGCGCCAGGGAATGCGCGGTTGAATTTTGCTCACTCTCAAAAACAGCCGGCTTTACAGGGACGCGTTGCGGTTATACAGTCGTTCCCCATGAGCTGAACCGGGGCGGTTTTTCACTGCGTAAGCTGTGGCTGCGCCGCCAAACCACAAAATTCAATGGTGTTTCCTATCCGGTGCAGAAGGCGGCCGCAGCCGTTTTTTCACTGGAGGGCCTCGCGGCCTGCAGAGCGCACATTGATGTCTACCGTAAAAATGCCGGTACCATCGTAGAAACATTGAACAACCTGGGAATATGGCACGTTGGAGGGGTCAATTCACCCTATATCTGGATGAAGTGCCCCCGGGGAATGGACTCTTGGGCCTTTTTTGATGATTTATTGGAGCGTGCGAATGTTGTGGGAACTCCTGGAGCCGGCTTTGGCAAAAACGGAGAGGGTTTTTTCCGCTTGACGGCGTTCAATACCAACGCCAATACGGAGGAGGCGATGCAGCGTCTATGGGAGATTTACGCCTAGTGCAGGAATAGCTGGAATGTATTTCTAAATTTTTTGTTTTGAGAAAGAATTAGTGAGAAAAGAAATAAAAAATGAATTTTTTAGAATTAAAACTTCAAAACAGCTTGACATTTATTGAAGCTGCGTATATACTTATACTATCGAAGGCAAAGGCGCCGTGGAAAACACGGCGCCTTTGCCTTTTTGGTTTTAATATACACGGCCATGTATTTTAAAAGAAAAAATCAACCGGAGGGATATTTATGGAACAGCTTTTTTCGTCTGTTGATACCATCTGGGTGCTGCTGGGGGCAGCGCTGGTATTTTTCATGCAAGCAGGCTTTGCAATGGTGGAAACTGGTTTTACACGTGCTAAAAATGCTGGCAATATCATTATGAAAAACCTGATGGATTTTGCTATCGGTACGCCGATCTTCTGGATATTGGGCTTTGGACTGATGTTTGGCGGAACAGGTGCATTGATTGGCGGTTTTGATTTTTTGATCAAGGGGGATTATTCCTTCCTGGGGCTGAGTATTCCGTTGCCGGCCTTTATCATTTTTCAGACTGTATTTTGCGCGACGGCGGCGACCATCGTTTCAGGCGCGATGGCGGAGCGTACAAAGTTTGCTTCCTACTGTGTTTACAGTGCCGTGATCAGTGCCGTGATTTATCCGATCTCCGGTCATTGGATCTGGGGCGGCGGCTGGCTTGCACAGCTTGGCTTCCATGATTTCGCCGGATCCACAGCGGTGCATCTGGTGGGCGGTGTTGCGGCTCTGGTAGGCGCTAAAATCCTTGGGCCCCGCATTGGCAAGTACGACAAGAACGGCAAACCGCGGGCTATTCTCGGGCACAGCCTGACGCTTGGCGCCTTAGGGGTGTTTATCCTGTGGTTTTGCTGGTTCGGGTTTAACGGCGGTTCCACCCTGTCAATGACAGGGGATGAGTCGCTGACCTCGGCGGGCAGCATTTTTTTGACGACCAATCTCTCGGCTGCGGTTGCAACGGTTTCGACCATGATCATCACTTGGATTCGCTATAAAAAGCCCGATATTTCCATGACGTTGAATGGATCTCTAGCCGGACTAGTGGCGGTTACCGCCGGCTGCGACAAAGTAACGCCGGTTGGTGCATTCTTCATCGGTCTGATTGCCTCCTTTGTCGTGGTATTTGGAATTGAATTTGTCGATAAGGTTTTAAAAATTGACGATCCGGTCGGCGCAATCGGCGTGCATGGTTTCTGCGGTGCGGCTGGTACGCTGCTCACAGGCCTGTTTGCAGCCGATAAAGGCTTATTTTATACTGGGGACTTTAGCTTCTTTGGGGTTCAGGTGCTGGGGGTCGTCTCTGTTGCCGTTTGGGTGGCGGTGACTATGACCATTGTTTTTATGGTTATTAAGAAAACGATCGGCCTGCGAGCAAGTGAGGAGGAGGAAATCAGAGGGCTGGATGTAACAGAACATGGCATCAGCAGCTCCTATGCCGATTTTATGCCAACAACCGCCGCTATGCCGGGGGTGCTCTCAGGCAGGGCGGAATCCTCTTTAGAGATTCCTGCTGAGGAAGACGCCATACCGGCGGTACAGCTTCCCAGTGGCATGACGGTTGCGAAGGTAGGCGATAGAACTGCAAAGATGACCAAAATTGCGATGGTGTTCAGCCAGGAGCGTTTGGAAGCGCTGAAGAATGCAATGAACAGCATCGGGGTAACGGGTATGACGGTAACCCAGGTGCTGGGGTATGGTACGCAGAAGGGGCACGAGGCCTATTACCGCGGAGTTAAGCTGGAGGATGTCAAGCTTCTGCCGAAGGTTAAGGTAGAAATTGTCGTCAGCAAGGTTCCTGTGCAGACGGTAATTGATACGGCTCGAAAAGCCCTGTATACCGGAAACGTAGGAGATGGTAAGCTCTTTGTCTACGATGTAGAGGACACTGTACGCGTACGGACAGGCGAGCATGGTTACGATGCTCTTCAGGGTGATGACTAATCAAAACGGTTGGAAAGAGTCTTGGCGGTGTTTTTAGTCCGCCAAGATTTTTCCGCGCAGAATAGCGGCCATGTTAGGAGGCTATTTTTAGTGGATGAAATAAAGGAAGAGTGCGGTGTGTTCGGCATTTACCACAACCCGGAGGCGGCCTCCCTGGCCTATTTCGGCCTGCATGCGTTGCAGCACCGGGGCCAGGAAGGCGCTGGAATAGCGACAGCAGACGGTAAAGACATCTATTGCTTCAAGGGCAGAGGACTTTTAGCGTCAGTCTTTGAGCAGGGAGGGCTTGCTGGACTGAAAGGCGGCAACAGCGTGGGCCATGTCCGCTATGGGACGGAGGGCGGCAATGAAATTGAAAATGTTCAGCCCATGGTGGCTAGGGCACAAATCGGCAGCATTGCCGTGGTGCACAATGGACAGATCGCAAATGCCGGCGAACTACGCTGTGAGCTGGAAAATAACGGAAGCATCTTTCGAGGGACCAGCGACAGCGAAATTATCTTGCACATGATTCAGCGCAGAAAGGGGCCGTTGTTGCGTAAAATTCAAGAGGCTTGTAAAAAGCTTGATGGCGCGTTTTCTTTTTTAATTTTAACTGAGAAAAATTTATACGCAATAAGAGATAAAAATGGGTTGCGCCCCCTTTCAATTGCCCGCTTGAACGAGGGCTATTGCTTAAGCAGTGAAAGCTGTGCCTTTGAAGCGATCGGCGCGAAGTTCCTGCGTGATGTCCGGCCCGGAGAAGTCATCAAGCTCTCGGAAAAAGGCATGGAAAGCTCCTTCTATACGGAGGAAACACAGCATAGAATCTGTGCCATGGAATATATTTATTTTTCCAGGCCGGACAGTAATGTCGAGGGGCTCAATGTCCATACGGTGCGTAAAAAATGCGGTAAAATCATGGCGATGAAGGATAGAGACGGGCTGGCAGCGGACATTGTGGTAGGGGTACCGGATTCCTCCCTTTCCGCAGCGATGGGTTACAGCGAGGCGAGCGGCCTGCCCTGTGAAATGGGCCTGATTAAAAACCGTTATGTGGGAAGGACCTTCATTAAACCGACACAAAGGCTGCGCGATATGGGGGTTAAGATGAAGCTTTCTGTCAACGTCTCTGTTGTTGCGGGTAAACGGGTGGTGCTCATTGATGATTCTCTGGTGCGTGGGACAACGTCACGCTATATTGTACAGCTGCTCAAGGAGGCCAGTGCGAAGGAAGTGCACCTGCGAATTGCCTCCCCTGCGATTATCTACCCTTGCTTCTACGGGGTGGACACCTCGACCCAGCAGGAATTGATATCCTACCGTCTTTCCAGTGCAGCCCTGCGGGAATATGTCGGCGCGGATTCTCTGCGGTTTCTCTCTTTGGAGGACCTGCAGCGCGCATGCGGAGGCAACTGCTGCTTTGCCTGCTTTAACGGCGAGTATGTGACGCCGCTCTATTGCCATGGCGAAAAAAGTAAATAGCCAGGCGCCATTTATAACAGAGCCGGAAAGCAAGCTTGCTTTCCGGCTCTGTTTGTGAGAATGGGAAAAGGCGCCAACTAGTTGGGGGATTGGCGGGCGCGGTTCTATAGCTCCGCATTCTGTCAGGGACCTTGGCTGGCGAGGTTTAGGAAGGGTCTTTCCTTTTTTCGATGATGTCTCTTAGATGCCGGAAGGTTACGCCATATTTTTCAGCAATATCCTTGGCGTAGCTGAGGCCCTGCGGCGGCGCCAGGGTGATTTTATAGGAACGCCTGCCGCCGTCGATGCCAGTTACCAGGCTGGCTGCCCGGTTTACACCGCCCACCGATCGGTTGATTTCGTCCAGGTCTGCTGCCAGCTCATGCATATGGGTGTTAAAAATAGCATTGGCGCCTAAATAGACGAGCGACTTGGTAATATCCTTTGCAATATAAAGGCCCTCGGTAAATGAAGTCGTCGCAAAGGATTCATTGAGTAAAATTAGGCTGCGGCTGGTTGCAGCCGAGAAAATTTCGCTGAACCGCTTTGACTCTTCGCCTAGACGCCCCAGGTTGACCGTTTGATTTTCATCCGCCGGAAAATGTGTGTACAGGCTGTCCGCAGGACAGAGGGCCACTTTCTCCCCGGGAACATAAATACCGTTTTGGGCGAGCAGATAGATCAGGCCGACTGCTTGCGTTATGGTCGTTTTACCGCCGCGGTTGGGCCCGGTTAAAATATACACCCGGTGTTCGTCTGAAAAGTGGAGCTCATTTTGAACAATGTCGAGCTTAGCTCCATCAACGAGCTGAAGGGCCAGCTTAAAATTATAGATGCCATGGCCCTCGAAGGCGCGGGGAGTGTCCAGAATCTCCGGCTTGCATACGGGCGCCCCTTTTTCGATGATCTTGTCCATTAGTTCCGCCCAGCGGAGATAAAAGGTAAATTCAGAAATGATTGCGGAAAGTGCAAAGCCGCTGATATTTACATATTTGCTCAGAGCGGTTTTCAGGTTGCGCACAACTCCCTGGAGCATATCGGTTATGGTGAGGTTCAGGTTATTCATCAGTGGATTGGCGCCTATCTGCTGGGCGCCATAGTCCTCCTGGCGAAGGGCTCTGCGCCCGGGCAACATAACATCGGCGGCGGCTTCCCCGGCCTTCAGCGCTTTGTCGTCAGCGGTAACCTTTGGCGGGTGGTAGGGGGCCATCCCGGTAAAGGCAACTCCGTCATGAATTTCTTCACGGCTGCCGGTAAAGTCGAGCAGGTTGCGCAGAATGCCCATTTTTTTGTAGGCCTCGTTGTTAATGGATACAATGCCGGTTTCAATGGGCCGGAGCTGGTTATCGAGGTTTACCCCAAGCGTCAGGCTTTTAATTTTGCAAACATTTTCCTGTAAATGGGCAATATCCTTTTTCAGGTAATCAAATCCACTGTCCTGATAAATCCGGTCCACAAAGTTTTTCAGGTCATTGAACCCCTGGGATTGAATATCAAGGCCATTGAGGCAGTCGCGAATACCTTCGATGCATTTGATATAATGGTCGAGTTCGTTCAAGCGGTTGATAAGCTGCCAGATACCAGGAGCATCGGAGTCCTTTGAAAGCCGTTCAACCATTTTAAGAAAATCGAGCTGCTCCAAGAGCGCTGCGATGTGCTGGCGTAATACAGGAAAGCGAAGGACATCCTCGAAAATATCACAGCGGTAGCGAATGACGGCGGGATCATCGCAGAGCTGAATCATAATCTTTTTAATAAGATTCTGTTCGGTGGCCTGGTGAGATAAACAGGCACATATGTAGTCGATGGAGAGATCGTTTACAGCTTCGTCGGTAAGCTGCTGGACCAGGGGCGGTTCCATTCCGGCGGGATATAACAGGCTGATTTGATTCATACAACAAAACCTTTCCTTATATATTTTTTTAATTATAATCTATTTTGCATAAAAATAAAAGAACTATATTTTAATTTTTATGGATGATAGGATTGTTCTTTTCTTTATTGCAGCGTAAATGCCGATGAATTTTAAGTGCAAGGGAGTGCTGTCTGGATCCGGTAAGGGGTACGGGCCGGCATGAAAGAATTTGCTTTTTTTGCGTTAAGGGATTGCATCGGCAACAGGTAATGTGATAAGATAAATTTCATGTAGATTCAAGGGGAAAAGAGGGAGCAGTCCCTGCCCGCTAAGTTAAAAGGGAGGATTGAAATCGTGATTGTGCGTAAGCTAGCTCCGGCGGAATACTACCGGGCGCATCTGGTGCAGGCTGTGGCTTTTGAGGGTAACAGCGAGTATCAGAAGGAAAAGGAAGAGGCGGAAAAGCAGCCCCCGGCTGCGGACAAGGACAACTGGATGTGGGGAGCGTTTTCTGAGGATGAAACCGCCTTATATGGCTGTATGAGTATTCGCCGCTACCGCTGCAATTTTGAAGGCCGTGAAGCGCTGATGGGCGGTGTAGGCGGAGTCTCGACACTGCCTCAATACCGTCGCAGTGGGGCAATTCGGGCTTGCATTGGCGCGGCGCTTCAAGATATGTATGAGAAGGAGTTCAGCCTCTCATTTCTCTACCCGTTTAGCACTCAATATTACCGCAAATTCGGCTATGAGGTCGGCGCGGAAAACCGTGTGTGGACGGTGCCGCTTCAGGATATGAAAACCATGGATGTAGGCGGGCGCATTGAACAGCTTTTGCCGGGTGAGAGTACGCAGCCGCTGCTTGAAATTTACCGGCAGTTTTATAAGGATTATAATCTGGCCGCCGTCCGTGAAATATACGAAGAAGAACTTGAAAAAACGAATTTATTGAACCAACAGCGGTATATTTATCTTTGGAAGGATGAAACCGGCGCCGCGCGCGGCTTTATGATCTGCCGTAAGCAAAGAGAGGCGGAAGGCGTTATCATGGATTGCACTAATGGTTTCGCGTTGCGGAACGGCCTGCTTTTTCTGGATGTACGCGCCCTGCAGGGCCTGCTTTATTTTGTTAAACAGGCATTCTCGGCCGACTATGAAAAAATTCGTTTTTCCGTTCCGGGTTCTCTTTCTGTCACCTCTTTGGTGGGCGAGAACAACACAGCAAAGTGCCAGGTACTTTTTAATGGAATGGCGCGTGTTGTCCGGGTGGAGGATGTGCTTTCCGTGTGTAGGTGCAGGGGCAGCGGTACAGTCCGCATTCGTGTGCTGGACGAAATGCTGCCGCAGAATAATGCGGTGTGGGAGCTGACGTTTGCACCGGGCCGGGAAAACCGGGTGGAAAAGACGGAGGCGGCAGCAGACGTCACGATGCCAATCAATGAGTTTTCCGCCCTGATTTGTGGCGCCAGGGGGGCAGAGGATATCCCCTGGATGCCGCGCATAAAGGTACATACGCCGCAGGCTCCGCTGGAACAAGTATTTTACCGGAAAAAATGCTATATTATGGATTTATTCTAACAGAATGTAAAGAAGGGTTACAATGAAGAATGCGCTGCCAGCCGGCAGCGCGTTCTTTCAGTAAAAAAGCAAAACCCCTCGTGTTCAGTTCATTTCCTTTTTGACGTGTTGAACTTCAAAAACAGGTGTGCGCAGCCCTGTTTTTACAAAAATGTCTCTCCAAAGCTGTTCTGCGCCATATTCGCTGAGTACAGGAATAAATCCAAGCCGCAGGTACGTTTTAATAGCCGGGAGCCGGAAATCGTCTGTGTCAAGCGTGATATAATCGACGCCGCGCGCCAGGAAAAAATCGAGCACATGCTGTGTGAGCAGGCCGCCAAGCCCAAGTCCGCGGGCCTCGGGGAGGGCGGCAACCATGTGAAGGTAGCCACGGTTTCCAGGTTTAAGCCAGGCTGTCGCAGTGGCAACGACCCTGCCTGCGGCATCCTTGACCAGAAAGATCTGATCCTTCGCAAGCCCTTCCGGCTCCAGCATGTTTTTTTCAAAATCCTTGACGGTCCAGGCCCCGGTGGATAAACCCTCTGCACAAGCCTCGATCCAGCCCAGCTTGTCGGCATCAGTTTCCACGGTAACCAGGCGATACCCTTCAGGCAGAAGGTAAGGGCGGTGTGGAAGCGGTTCGTTGTACCGCATTTCAAGATGGCTCATAAAAGTCGTTCTCCTTTATGTTTCCGGCTCGCTCAGCGGTCTTATATTGTTAACAGCAGCCCGCTGGAAACCTATTTTTATTTTTAAGGGGCGGAATGAAGCAGCTCTGCAGCGCCGCAGATCAACTGTGCGGAACGGTCGATGCCAAATTTCTGGGAGTTAAGGGTAAGGTGGTAATTTTGGGCCGCTCCCCATTTGAGATTGGTATAGAAATTATAGTAGTTGGCCCGCTGCTTATCCTTTTTGGCAATAAACTCTGCCGCGTGCTTTGCTTCAATGCCGTACTCCTCCACGGCGCGCTTCACCCGGCTTTCCTGATCCGCGTAAACGTAGATATTGAAGCAATTGGGATTGTCACGCAGAATATAGTCGCCGCAGCGGCCGACTATGACGCACGGCCCCTTTTGTGCCACTTGCTTGATAATATTGGTCTGAAGCAAAAAGAGCTTGTCGTTGACGGGCAGATCATTGGGCGTGAGCTGGGCGTTATAGGCATAAGTGCCCATCAGTAGAGAATAAATCAAGCTGCTGCTGGCCTTTTCATCCGCCTTTTCAAAAATAGCCTCGCTCATGCCGCTTTGTTTGGCAGCCATTGCGATTAGTTCCTTATCATAAAAAGGGATTTCCAGCCTTTCGGCTATTTTTTTACCGATCTGGCGTCCGCCGCTTCCATACTGCCGGGCAATGGTAAAAATCGTTGATGTCATAATGCTCACTCCAGTCTTTATCCAGGTAGATTTAGTGAATGGGTACATTTAAATACTACAACCTTCTGAAACATTTGTCAAACCGCTGCATAAAAAAGGAGGCTTTCATAGACGGCGGTCCTCGCCTTCCATGAAAGCCTTATCGGTGAGCGTACCGCTTAGGCGCGCTTGCGGTTATTTTTTAGCATTTTAATCATTTCAACAGGGGTGGGCGCTTTGCCGTAGATTAAAACGCCCATGCGGTAAATTCCGGCGGCCAGAAAACCAATGGCAATTGTAGAAACAACCAAGATCAGGACAGAGAGCGCAATTTCCCAGCCGGCAACCTGACCCATCGCAATACGCACAAACATGGACATGGGCGAGGTAAAGGGAATAAAGGAGCAGGCTTTCATTAGAACGGAGTCTACATTACCGCTGTTCATTGAATAAACAACCACGAGGAAAGCAATGATAAAGAGGAAGGTTACCGGCATGACCGCTGAGGAAAGCTCTTCCATGCGGCTGACCAAGCTTGCCAGTGCTCCGTAGAGAAAAGCATAGAGGAAAAAGCCGAGAACCAAAAAGAGAATGGCGTACATTAAAATTGAGAGCGGCATGTTGAAAATAGACTGTACAATCCAATCATCCTGAAAGTACGAGGCGTTCAGATTATAAAACAAGTAACAGGTGCCGAAAATTAACACAAATTGTGCCAGGCCGGCGGAACCGGCTCCAAAGACCTTGCCAAACATCAAATTTTTGGGCTTGGTGGAGGTGATGAGCAACTCCATGGCCCGGGTACTTTTTTCCGTTGCAACGCTGGTCGCCACAAACTGTCCGTAGAGTAGAATGGCCATGTACAGAGCAAAAATTAAAATGTAGGTGTAGAAAAAATTCTCCATTTGATTTTTTCCGTCCCCGGTTTGTACGAGAGAACACTCAACCTGAGTGGTTAATATTTTATTGGCATCGGCCTCGGAAACGCCGAGTTCTTCCATGGCGGTTTGGCGGTAATAATTAAGAATAGCGCTTTCCAGACGGCTGTCGAGCGTATCATACATGGACACATTGGCGGTAATCCGGGTATAGCTGAGGTCGCCGGTCAGCATTACGGCATCGCTGTAAGCCCCGGCTTCAATTTCCTTTTTCAGGGAGGCTTCATCCTCGTCTACAGGGGTGAACCGGGTGTCTGTAAGGGCTTGATTAAAATAAGCGGCGGCTTTTTCCGCCTCTTCAAGTGAAGCTGCGGAAAGAAGGATTTCCGATTTTTCCTCAGTACCTGCTGCTTGCTGTTCTGCCTGGGAGTCCGAGCTGCCGATCATCTCGCCGAGGCGGGGAAGAGAAAGAACCACGGCCGCTGCGGCGACGAGCAGTATGGTCACAATCAAAAAGCCTTTATTTTTTACATAGTTTTTAAACTCGAATTTATAAATAGCCCAAAACTGTTTCATTGTACATGCTCCTCCGTATATTCCACGAATATGTCGTTGAGTGAGGGCTCAAAGACCTTGATGCCGTCTATGTCGAAGGCCTGGCTTGCCAGGGCGGCAAGCAGGCTGTTCTTCTGCTCCGCCTGCCGGAGTGTAATGACGGCGTTGGGGCCTTCCGCGGTACTCTTCTCGACCAGCTCCGGCAATTGTTCGCGGGTATATGCAGCGATTTGCGGGGCGTTTTTGCTGTCCACAATAATTTTGTTGCGGTTATAGGAGCGCTTAATATCCCTGATATTGCCGGAGAGGACGATACGTCCCTGATGGAGGATGGCGATATCGTCACAGAACTCCTCGACGTAGCTCATCTGATGGCTGGAGAAAAGGACGATTTTTCCGTCATCTATCAGTTCATGCACGACATCCTTAAGCAGCATGGCGTTGACGGGATCAAGGCCGGAAAAGGGTTCATCCAGGATGACAAAATCCGGGTTGGAGATCAGCGTGGCAACGAGCTGGATTTTTTGTTGGTTGCCCTTGCTCAGCGTATCCAGCTTTTTGTTTTTATACGCGCCCATCTCCAGGCGCTGCAGCCAGTGGTCCATGGCGGACAGCGCTGCTTTTTTGGAAGAACCCCGCAGCTCAGCCAGGTACAAAAGCTGTTCAGAGATTATCTTTTTAGGGTAGAGTCCGCGTTCCTCGGGGAGATAGCCAAAATTGATCCTCTCGCGGCGAATCGGCTGACCGTCGATAAGAATTTCGCCGGAGTCCGCCGGAAAAACGCCCATAATAATGCGGATTGTAGTGGTTTTGCCGGCGCCGTTGCGGCCCAGAAGCCCCAGTGCTTTTCCACCTTGTGTCTGTAGGCTGATTCCCTGAAGAACCTGCTTGTCAGCAAAATTTTTGGTAAGGCCTTTTGCCTCAAAGGTCATTCATAATTCCTCCTCATCAAAATTAAATACTTCCTCGATGGTACACCCGAAGAAATGGGATAATTTGTAAGCCAGCGGCAGAGAGGCCGTATATTTGCCGGACTCAATGGAGATGATGGTCTGGCGGGATACACCCATGGCGGCGGCTAACTCTGCCTGGGTAATTTTGTGCATCTTTCTGAGCGCGGGTAACTTGGTTTTCATAAAAAACACGGCCTTTGCTATGAAATAATAATTATAGCGTAGTTCAGTATAACAGCAGAAATTTTTAATGTCAAGTTAATTTTACATAAAGGCGTTGTCAACAGAAGCTAAGGCGCTATGCCCGCAATAAAAATGGTTCAGGGAAGCACCCGTGCCTCCCTGAACCATAGAGTTTTGAGAAGAAACAATAAAATGAGTAAGGATGGAAAATCTGGCAGCGGCCAGCCGTTTGATTATCAAGGTGAACTAGTTATAAAATATTATCCAGTGTGGGAATCTCACCGTCTTTCAGATAATGAATCATTGTTAAGCAGCGGCGGCATTCGGCGGTGAACTGATCCCAGGTCTCGTAGGCGGCCAGCGGACTAAGCGCTGCAAGGCTCTGGTCAATGGTTTCAAGCTTGGTATGGGACATGTAGGTGCATAGGTACCGATGCTGACGTTCCCAGGCTTCAAACGCTTTTTCGCTGAACTCCACGGCTTTGTCACGGTCCTGATCTTGGGAGGCCTTCAGGGCTTCGGTAAGAAGACGGTTCATTTCATCGGCTGTATAGTTGGTGTAAAAAAGGCCGGTAAGGCTGAGGCCGAGCAGAAAGAGGGCCAGGAGAACGGCAGCGATCCCTTTTTTAATCATGTGGTTTTAGCGTCCTCCTTTTTAATAATCTGGAAATCGCCTTTGGTGTTGGCGGTCATGATAAATACTTCGTTGAGCTGTGTGCTTTTCCCCTTGAGGATGCCCTCCACCCAGGCTTTGCTTTTGTGAATGAGCACAAGTGAAAAATCCGAGATCACCCCGTCGCTGACAACAACGGCCTCGATGCCGGAATCCGGCAAAGCGACGCCGAGCATGCCGGCGGTAGGCGTTTCCTTGTCCGGCGTTTTGATGACGCTCATCTTTCCGTTGGTCTCCATAATAGCGTAGGCGACGTCCTCCAGCGCAAAGATATCTTTTTGGCGCAGCTGTGCACTGAGGTCTTCCGTGCTCATGCGCAGGCGCCGCATCTCCTGCTGGTCGATCCTGCCGTTGTTAATGACAACGATTGGCCTGCCGCAGATAGCGCGCCGGAATTTTGTGCTCTTGAGCATCCAAATAGAAGCAAGAATTTCACAGACAATCAAAATCCCAATCGGCAAAAGCCCGCTGACCAGCGGCTGGCCGCTGTCCTGCATGGGGATGGCGGCAATATCTGAGATTAACAGCGTGACGACGAGCTCACTGGTTTGTAATTCACTGATTTGCCGTTTTCCCATCAAACGCACGGCAATAATAATGACTACATAAAGCAGGGCCGTGCGCAAAAAGGATATCATCATAAAAGTCAGCCTCCTTGACCGCGGAACTGTTGAATAGTTTGCCATTGACGGCTGCCGGTTATACATGTATATTTTTACACCTGCCTTGTAAAAATAACGCAAACAGGGAAAAGGAGGAGTTATAGGTGGTATCTATTCATCTGGATGAAAACCTCAAGTATTTTGCAGATGCCTTTGATGGGAGCTTGGATTATATTTGCCGGGAATTTCATATTTCCGGTACAAGGGCAGCAATTGTCACCATGGAAGGCCTTGTCAATAAACAGACCCTGGCCCAGAGTGTGATGAACCCGATTACACATGCAGCCATACTGGAACAGGACCCGGTAAAGAAATTTGATTATTTGAAGGATTTTGTTCTGTCCACCGTTGATCAGCAGGAGGTGGTGGATTATAAAACAGCACTCAATCTGCTAATGAGCGGATTTGCCCTGCTGCTGGTGGACGGCTGCCTGCGGATTTTGGCTATCGGCGTTCAGGGGTTTTCGCTGAGGAGCATCAGCGAGCCCAAAAGCGAGGTGGTGCAGCGTGGGTCAAGAGAGGGGTTTGTCGAATCGCTCCAGGTAAATGTCTCGATGATCCGCCGCCGAATGAAAACCCCGCTGCTAAAATTTGAGCGGATGACTGTGGGAGAGGAGAGCAATACCGCAGTTTGCCTATGTTATCTGCGCAATACGGTCTCTCAGGAAATTCTGAGCGAGGTCAGGAACAACATCAAAAGCATTCCGCTTAAAAATGTTTTAGCCGCCGGCTACCTGACCCCTTTCATAGCCAAAAAAAGGGTACTTCCATTTTCAGCTGTGTGGGGCTTTCAGAACGTCCGGATACCATCTGTGGTAAAATCAGCGAGGGGCGGGTGGCGGTCATTATAGACGGAACACCGAATGTCCTGGTGGTTCCGCACCTTTTTATTGAGAATTTTCAAAGCTTTGACGACTATGCCAATAGGCCCTATTATGCCACCTTTACCCGGCTTATCAAATACCTGGCGTTCTTTCTAGCAATTTTTCTGCCCGGTTTTTATGTGTCGGTTACCACCTTTCACCCGGAGCTCATTTTGGAGCCGCTGTTGATAAAAATTGCCCAATCAGAGACAACCACGCCCTTTCCGATTATGCTGGAAGCGCTGGTGATTCACATCATCTATGAAATTATGCGCGAGGCGGGTCTGCGGGCCCCAAAGAGCCTGAGCCATGCGGTCAGCATTGTCGGTGCGCTTGTAATCGGCGAGGCCGCCGTAAACTCCGGTTTAGTTGGGCCCCGACGCTGATGGTCATTGCAGTCAGCGCCATATCCTCCTATGCGGTGCCGAATTTATATGAGTCCATTGCGTTGCTGCGGCTCATTTTTATTGTGCTGGGCGGCAGTATTGGTTTTTGGGGAATTTCGCTTGGCTTCCTGTTTGTTTTAATCAATATATGCAGCAATAACCTGTACGGCGTTCCGTTAAGCGCGCCGGTAGCGCCGTTTGGGAAGCGGGGCATGCGGGATGTGTTGATTCGCAGCAGCTGGAAAAAGCTGGGGAAAAGCGGGGCTAAAATTCAGGACATGCCGGGGGCTAAATTGAAAGGATGATTATTTGATATGGGCAAGGAATCCAGCAGTATTTCCAACCAGATTCGTACCTCTCAGCTGTTTACCATCCTTTTTATTTCACGTGCAATTCTGTTGCTGACGGTTAACAATGTTCTCTCGGATGGTGCAAATTTACAAGATTATATCATTTCTACACTACTTGCCATGGTAGGGAACTTTGTTTTTATCCTGCCAATTTATTTCCTTTTTAAGGCCGCGCCCGGCAAGGATTTTTACCAGCTGTCTACCGAGTGCTTCGGTAAATTCGGGAAGGTGGCGGCGGCATTTTACGGGTTATATTTTTTATTAATGGCTTCCTACTATCTTGGCTTTTTCGTTCTGTTCATGTCTAATGTAATGGAGCCCTATGTGTCTCTTGAACTGATTGCGCTTTGCGTTGTTATTGTGGCCTGCTATGCGGCTTGGAAGGGGACAGAGACCATTGCCCGAACCGCAACGGTGCTGACCATTGTCGTTGTTGCCGGATTGGTGTTTATCATCGCCGCGCTAATTCCAAAAATCAATCTGCTCAACTATCTGCCCTTCTTTGACGAGGGGCCGGATCAGGCCCTGAAAGGAACCGCACTGTTGCTTTCCAGAAGCAGCGGGCTTGCGGTGCTGCTTCTGGTTTTACCCAAGACGAAGGGGCGCAGAAAGCCGGGCTTTATTCTGTGGAACATTCTCATTGTTTTTTTGATGGTCGCTACCCTGTTTGTTATTGTGGGGGCAATGGGAAGCTACCTGAATTACCAGCTGTTCCCAGTGTACTCGGCATCCTCGTTTGCGGATGCAGGCGTAATGGAGCGAATGGACGCCTTGTTCATAGCCATGTGGATCAGCTCACTGGTTATTAAGCTGGCCTTCGACGTCAATTTGTTTACTGGCTGTGCACAGCATATTAAGAGCGGTTTTAAAAAGTGGCCGGTTATAGCGGGCGGCGCGGTAGTTGCCTTTTTAGCGGTGATGATCTGCAAAAATTTAACGCTGCAGCGTCTCTTTTTCGGAATTGACCTGCTGCTACCGGTCAACTTGATTGCCAGCTTTGTGCTGCCGGCGCTGATGTGGATTATTTACTCTGTTAAACAGAGAAAGAAAGGAGGGAAAAAGAAGCTTGCGCTGGAAAGTAAATAGAAAAATACTGGCGGTCATTTTATGTGCGGCCGGCATGATCGGCCTGTCTGGCTGCCAGACACAATTTTCGCTGCGCGACCGTCTTTTGATTCAAGGAATGGGCGTTGATTATGCGGACGGGCAATATAATATCTATGTGCAGGCCCTGGATATTTCCGAGGATGGAAATACCAGCATGATGGTTTACGAGACCAAGGGCGACACGGTCATCGACTCCTTGAACAATGTGACGCTTCAGGTCGGGAAAAAGCCGGTTTACAGCCATAATCTGACAGTTGTTTTAGGAAGAAGCACCGCAGAACACGGTCTACAGGAAACCATTGACTTTTTTGTCCGGCATCCAGAGACGAGGGCATCGGCTAAAATTCTGATGGCTCAAGACCGGGCGGAGGAAATTGTGACCTATAAGAGGGATGATAAAATTGTCCCGATTACGGACTTGGAGGATTTAATCAAGCAGAGCGATTTGAATGGCAAGTGCGTCAATATCAGCATGGTAGACCTTGTCAATCTGCTAGATAACAGTTCCACCGCCCCGTACCTTCCGGCGGTAGGGCTTGTGAACGGCGAGCTGTTTTCCGTGGGAACGGCGCTTTTTGACGAGCAGGGCTTTTTTAAGGACCTGCTGACATCGGAGGAGACCCGCGGCTTGCTTTTTTTAACCGGTCAGATGGAACACGGAATTGAGGTGCTTTCGGTGGAGGAGGATACCACGGTTTCTCTGGAGATCACCATGGCGAAAACCGATATTAAGCCACGCATTGTAAACGGCCTGCCGGTATTTGAAATATCGGTCTACTGTACGGCAAATGTCGATTCTATTGATGGCGGGCCGCATCAGGTATACGGCGAACAGTATTATTCAATCTTTTCCCAAAAACTCGAAGAGAGCATAAAAAAGCAGATGGAGGACAGCTTGGAAGTTTGTATCCACCGGGAGCAGGCGGACGTTTTTTCATTTGGCAGACGGCTCCACCAGGCAGAACGAAGCTGGTGGAAGGAGCATGAAGCGGATTGGACAAACCTGATGACCCGTGCCGGCTATAAAATTGATGTAACGGCTGATATTGCCAGAGTGGGCCAGGAGCTGTCGCCAACACTTGGAGAGGACGGCCGGAATAATTAGTACGGGCGTAAAACAGGACAATTACGGTTAAATTTAATATTCGTCCTTGAATTAAGGGTAAAATACAGCTATACTGTCGTTGTACAGCAGCTGTATTTTATTTTTTGAGGGGGATTTTATGATACCGCAATTCCAAATCAGCACGGAGACGGGCGCGGCCGACAAAAAGTGCGGCGAGGCTTCCCTGCGTCTGCTGGCGCAGGCAGGCTTCACTTGTGTGGATTATTCACCCGCAATGAATGGGTACCAGGCGTTTAAAGGGCTTTATACTTTTAGTGACAGTGATTTCAAAAGCTTTTTTGTCCGGGAAAAGGAGCGGGCTCAGAACGCCGGGATTCAAATTGGGCAAATTCATGCTCCCTATAACCCTCCGCCGGATACTTTAACCGGCGAGGAACTGGCCTTTTTTGTCCGGGCAGTAAAACGGGCTATTTATGCGTGCCACCTGCTGGGCAGCCCCTATGTGGTGATTCACCCGGTTATTTTTCCCGATTGGCAGGAGGCGCCGGGCCATTCCTACGAAATGAATGCCCAACTGCTGAAAGCATATGCAGAAATTGCCGAGCAATACCAGGTTCACTTAGCGGTTGAGAACATGCCGGGCTTAGGCGTCCCCTACAGTGACAGCGCAGACCTCCTGGAATTATTGCGTACCGTAAGCTCGCCTTGCCTGGCGGTTTGTTTAGACACCGGCCATGCGCATATGAGTATGCCGGAAGGGAAAACGGTGGCGGATATGGCCCGCGAGCTTGGCAGTGCAGTGAAGGTTTTGCATGTACACGACAATGACGCTACTTTTGACCAACATCGCTGCCCTTACATGGGGACCATTGATTGGCAGGCGTTTATGACGGCGCTAAAGGAGATGCGTTATGCGGGGACGCTGAGTTTAGAGACCGGATTTGCTGATGTGCTGCCTGCTTCGCTACAGCTGCCGGCGTACCGCTTTTTATACGAGACGGCCTCAGACCTCTGCAGCTTGTTGTAATATGGCGGCCTTATATATTCATAACGAAAAACGGGTTCATTTTTGTGGCAGCACAGGCCGGATATGGCTCGATCTTTTGCAGACCTGTGGAAACGCTTTATTATAGACGGGAATAAAAGACTTCCGACGGATTTTGCGGCTTTAGTGAGAAACTGCTATAACAAAACGGCGTACAGTCTGTTTTGATTGCGCGCCGTTTTGCCTGCGGTTCCATGTAATTTTGTATTATTTCAAAAATAATATCAGGGCGGCTGGCAAACGAATGTCAAAGGGAATCTTCCGGGAGCTTCCAGGCCGGCCCTATAATAAATGTAGAAAAACAGGCGGTTGAGTCAGTGGGGCGGATAGAATCAGGAATGCTTTTGCCGGCGCTCGGCTAGAATACTGTTGAATTCCGCGCCTAAAATCAGCGTGACCGCGCTGAAATATAGCCATAATAAAAGCACGATCACTGCACCAATGGATCCATAAACGACGGAGTAATTGCCCATATTTTCCACATAATAGGCAAAGCCGATGGAAAAAATCAGCCACGAAATCAATGCGGCAAAAATACCGGGAAGAACCTGTCGAAAGGTGTATTTCCGTTCGGGAATAAAATAATAGAAAATGACAATGAGAAAGAAAAGAATGCCTGCTAAAATGAAGAAACGCCATAGATTCCAGGAGTCAATGGAATTGGTCTCCAGTGGGATGAACCACGAGAGATAGGTCAGGATACGCCGGCCAACAGTCAGTAGCAGCAGCGCGGCAAAAACCGTAAACAGCAGCAACAGTGTAGCCAGCAGCGTGCGGATCTGCTGCTGAAGCAGCGAGCGCTTGCTTTTCATCCGGTAAGAGCGGTAGATGGAATCTTGCAGGCAATTAACAGCCCGCATGATAAAATAAATGGTGAAAAACAGGCCCCAAAAGAGAAAGTGGGGGCTGTTTAAACCAGCAATATGCTCCAAATAGGAATTAATAATGGAAAGCACATCAGATGGGATAATCGCCTGAAAATTGTGGGAGGTAAGCGGGGGAAGGTCCATAAAGCTCAGGAGCGTGCTGATAAAAATTAGACAAGGGAAAAACGAAAATATTAAATAATAGGCAAGAGCGGCGGCGGATTTCCCCACTCGGTCCTGAAAGTAGCGACGTATTAGCATGCTGATAACACTGGTCTGATAAAAAGTGATGATGCGCTTTTTCATGGTATTTGCTCCCTCTTATACATGGCGGGTACCCCGCCGTATGGTTACCTTACTAAAGTATAGAAGCTAAGCCGGGAAATATACATCAATCAGAAATGTCTATGCTCTTTTCATAGGAAAGTCCCGCATTGTTTCCTGAAGTGGGCTGAAGGATTAGAACAGTACCTTTATTATAAGCGAAACATGCTAAAAAGAAAACACAAATATAAGATTCATTTCGGGCTTTGAGAAGAAGCGGCATCAAAATGAGAGAACCCGAAGTGCCGGGCGGCTGCTTCGAGTTCTCTTAGGTAAGGGTAAAGGGACTGGCGTGTGCTATTTTGAAAATTGCTTAGGCGGCTTAACCGTAAAGTCCGGGAAAAAGGAGTCCGGGTTTTTCTTAAACTGCTCCACCAGATCCAATTCAGGCTCTTTTTGGGGCTGTGCCTGAGCCTGAGCCGGCTTCATCCAGAACGGAAGCGGATTTTCCTCAGGGTTCATGCAGTGATAGATCTTGGTCTCCACGTGAATCACCTCCGTTACCAGTATATTCAGTTCGGGAATAACGGTTTCACCGGTTTTTTAAAAGCCAATATACTTTTTATGTAACGAGGACGGCGAATAGGTTAAATGAATGAAAATTTACATATTGTTAATTAAAGAAATGAGTTTCTATAGTAAAATGGTGTCATATTAAGCGCAGGGAGGATCATGTGTGTTCGGATATATCCGTCCGTATAAGCCGGAGATGTTGATTCGCGACTTTGAACAATATCGAGGGGTTTACTGCGGCCTGTGTAAACAGCTGGGAAAAAGCTATGGGGTCGCTGCTCGGGCGGCCCTGAGTTATGATTGCACTTTTTATGCCATTTATTTGATGTCGGTGGCTTCAGGGGCCTGCTGCGCGGGGTTTCATCAGTCCCGCTGTGTAGTAAATCCGCTAAAAAAGTGTACCTACTGCGCCGAGGACCTTCCAGCTTTAAAAATGGCGGCAGCCTTATCTGCCATTATGACTTATTATAAAATAAAGGATGATTGGGCGGACGGTTCCGGTTTACAGAAATTAAGAGCTGTTTTTGCTAGGCCCTTTTTTTCTAGGGCCAGAAAAAAGGCTGCCCGAGACTTTCCCGCACTGGAGCAGGCGATTGCTGCCTCCATGGCCAAGCAAGCCGAAATTGAAAAATCACAGGATGCAGGCTTGGATGCCTGCGCGGAACCTACGGCGCAAATGCTTGCGCAATCCTTTCAGCTGGGAGCACAATATATTCAGCCGGGCTCAACCGTGCTGCCGCGTCTGGCGGAACAGTTCGGGTATTATATAGGGCGTTGGGTTTATTTGATGGATGCCGCGGACGATTTGGAAAAGGATATACGTTCCGGCGGGTTTAACCCGTTTCTGACAAAGTTTCAGTTGACGAGGGAGAGCGCCCCGCAGGAGGTCAGTAAGACAAGAGTTTATGCCAATGAAGTATTAAATATGAGTTTGTCTCAGGCGATTGCCGCCTTTGAATTAACGGAGTTCCATTGCTTCTCTCCTATTTTAAGAAACATCGTAACAATGGGCCTTCCGCAAATGCAAAAAGAAAAACTCTTTAAAAAAGGAGAAGAGAAATGTCAGACCCGTACAAAGTCCTAGGCGTATCCCCAAGCGCTACCGATGAGGAGATTAAAACCGCATACCGGGAGTTGGCAAAAAAATATCACCCGGATAACTACGCGGGCAGCCCGATAGCGGACTTAGCCAGTGAGAAGATGAAGGAAATTAATGAGGCCTACGACCAGCTTATGGACGAACGTAAGCGTCGTGCCCAGGGGAACCAGCCCCCCTGGAACAACGGCTATTCATATGGGGGTCCGGGCGCGGGGAGCGGTTATTATAACGCTTCTTCGAGCTTTAGCGATGTGAGAAACTTAATTATGGGCGGAAGGGTTGCCGATGCGGAACAGATATTGAACGGTGTTCCACAGGAGAGCCGCAATGCCGAATGGTTTTTCCTTAAGGGAACGGTACTCTATAAACGCGGCTGGTTGGAAGAGGCCTACAACCATTTTTCTCGCGCCGTACAAATGGACCCGGGAAACGGAGAATACCGGGCCGCGATGAATCAGGTGACCAATCAGCGCAGTGGCGCCTATGGCGGGTATAACCCAGGAATGCAGCGGACGGGTGGATGCAGCACCTGCGATATATGTTCTAATCTGATTTGTGCGGATTGCTGCTGTGAATGTATGGGCGGTGACCTCATTCCATGCTGCTGAATAATACCTCTCGTGTTGCCCTGTGCGGCGTTTTAACCGCACTGTGTACGGTATTAATGTTTGCAACCGGGCTGATTCCGGTTGCAACCTATGCGCTGCCGGCCTTATCCGGAGTGCTTCTGATGGTAATTGTCATGGAGATTGGCAAGAGCTGGGCATGGGCGGTCTATGGCGCCGTTTCCCTGCTTTCGCTACTCCTGGCGGCAGATAAGGAAGCGGTGCTTCTCTTCATTGTGTTTTTGGGCTATTACCCTATTTTGAAGGCCTCAATTGAGCAGCTGAAAAAGAAAGCCTGGGCTTATGTGCTGAAGCTTGCCGTCTTTAACACGGCAATGGTTGCCGGCTTTTTCATGAGTGTTTATTTGCTGGCAATCCCGGAGGAAAGCTTTACAATTTTTGGGATTTACCTTCCGGGAGTTTTTTTGGCGGCCGGCAATCTGGTTTTTCTGGTCTATGACTACGCGTTATCCGGCCTGGTTTTACTTTATTATTCCCGTTTGCATAAAATGGTGTCGGGCCTATTTAAAAAGAGATAGCAGCAATAAAGAACGGCATGAATTTTCTTCATGCCGTTCTTTATTGCTATAAAAGGGCACCACGCGGCTGCTAGTTCTGCGGGGCGCCCTTTAAAGATGAAGGCTGCATATTTGTAGGCCTTACTCCTTGGTCAAACGGGCAAAATTAGCCATAATCTTTTTAGTGCCGACACCGTCAAAGGCAATTTCAAGCAGGGTGTCATTGCCCATTGGAGTAGCGGAAAGAATCATTCCGGCGCCAAAGGCCTTGTGGCGGACTGAATCGCCTACACGGTACGAGTCCGTAGGCTTATGAGGCTGAGAGATTCCGGCAGGGCCGAAATGGCGGGCAGCATTAACAGAAGCGGACCGGCTTTCATGGGAGGAAACGGGGAGCACGGTACCGGGAATTGGCTTTTTCCACTCTCTGGCACGGCTTTTGTTTACCAATTCCTCGGGAATTTCGGCTGAAAAGCGGGAGGCCTTGTTGTGGTTGGTGCTGCCGAAGATCATTCGGCTTTCAGCGTTCAAAATGGTGAGTTCCTCCCGGGCCCTGGTGATGGCCACATAGGCGAGCCGACGCTCTTCCTCGACCTCGCCGGGGGTATAGATGGCCTGTACACCGGGGAAGATCCCTTCCTCAAAACCGGGCAGAAACACGCAGGGAAATTCCAGGCCCTTTGCGGAATGCATGGTCATCATGACAACTGCGTCGGTGTTGCCGTCGTAATTATCAATGTCGGTCATGAGGGAAACCTCCTCCAAAAATCCTTCCAATGTGGTGTCTTCGCCGTTGTTTTCTTCATATTGGATCAGGTTGGAGGCCAGTTCGTTGATATTATCGATCCGGTCCTGGGCGTCGTCATTTTCACTTTCCTTCAATTTTTCTATGTACTGTGTCTTCATCAAAATTGCCTGATAGAGCTCGTTGAGGCGAGCGGTGGAAGAGAGGCTGATCAGCTGGTTGATAAGGCCCGCAAAGGCCAGCAGCTTGGGAGCAGTTCTCTTCAAGGGCTCGAACTCATCGGCGTGAGAGATAACATAAAAGAGGGATTCGCCGATGGAGGCCGCTATTTCAGCAGCCTGTGAAATGGTCTTGTCACCGATGGAGCGTTTGGGTTGGTTGATAATACGGCGCAGGCGAATTTCATCGGAAGGATTATTAATAACACTGAGGTATGCAATCAGATCCTTGATTTCCTTCCGTTCATAAAATCGCAGGCCGCCAATAATACGATAGGGAACACCGGATTTTACAAAAACTTTTTCAAGGGTATTAGACTGCGAATTCATTCGGTATAGGATGGCGTAATCAGCATATTTTTTGCCTGCCGCTACGCCGTCAAGAATTTTTTTAGAGATATAGTCAGCCTCGTCGGCTTCACTGAAAGCGGTATGAAGCGCTATTTTTTCGCCTTCCGGATTTTCCGTCCACAGCGTTTTGCCCTTTCGCTCCAGGTTGTTTTCGATGACGGCATTGGCAGCGGCAAGAATATTTTTGGTTGAACGGTAATTTTGTTCAAGCCGCACAAGCTTAGCGCCGGGAAAACTTTTTTCAAAGCTCATGATATTCTCGATCGTAGCGCCCCTGAACTTATAAATACTCTGGTCGTCATCACCAACCACACAGATATTTTTATATTTTTCGGCCAGCAGCTTGACAAAAAGATATTGCACATGGTTCGTGTCCTGATATTCGTCCACCATGATATAGCGAAAGCGGTTCTGGTAGTATTCTAACACATCGGGACATTTCAGAAACAGCTGAACAGCGTTGCACAGCAGGTCGTCAAAATCCATCGCATCGGCCTCGCTCAGGCGGGATTGGTACAGTTTATAGGCCTTGGCCACCAGCCCAAGCCGGAAATCCGCCCCGGCGGCGTTTGCGTAATCGTCAGGAGAAATCATCCGATCCTTAGCATGTGAAATTTCGTTAAGAATGGTTTTATAGGACAGGGACTTGTCTTCGATATTGAGTGCTTTTTGGCATTCCTTCATCAGACGCCGGGAATCATCCGTGTCGTAAATAGTGAAGTGATTGGTAAAGCCGAGGCGGTCGCCGTAGCGTCTTAAAATGCGCGCACAAGTAGAGT
This sequence comes from Hydrogeniiclostridium mannosilyticum, assembly GCF_003268275.1. Classification (GTDB taxonomy): domain Bacteria; phylum Bacillota; class Clostridia; order Oscillospirales; family Acutalibacteraceae; genus Hydrogeniiclostridium; species Hydrogeniiclostridium mannosilyticum. Next base: position 164,920 of record NZ_QLYR01000003.1, on the reverse strand, counting down.
GGAAGGTGGAAGCCCAAATATCCCGCCCCTCTTCGCCGAGCATAGCCTCCAGGCGGTCCTTTAATTCGCCCGCGGCTTTATTGGTAAAGGTAATAGCCAGAACCTGCCAGGGTTGGCATGGGTTGACGGCAAGGCGGGCCTTTGTGCCGGGCTCAAGCGGAGCGGAGCCGTTTATATAGGCCTCCATGGCGGCACAGTCTTCTTCTGTAAGAGAAGCCGTATTCTGTGAATGGTAGGCGTTGCCGAAACGGATTAGATTTGCAATCCGATTAATTAATACCGTGGTTTTACCGCTGCCAGCCCCTGCTAGAATCAGCAGGGGGCCATTTACATGAAAAACAGCCTCCTGCTGGCGTTGATTCATGCGCGAAAAATTTTTCTCCAGGACCTTTTGTCGAAGTTCCATCATGTTGGACATAGGGACACCGAACCTTTCTTTCCATCCTTTGGAACGTTTTCGTTATGAGCCGTCCGTATACGAACACCCGCACACGCGTGTGTGCGGGTGTTCGCCGTCATTTTATTCGATAGAAAATTTTTAGCCTTAACCTACCAGGGGGCCAAGAATGCTGATTAAAACGCCCGCAGCAACAGCGGAGCCGATTACGCCGGCTACATTGGGGCCCATTGCGTGCATAAGCAGGAAGTTTCCGGGGTTTTCCTCCTGGCCAACCTTTTGGGCGACACGCGCCGCCATTGGCACGGCAGACACACCTGCGGAACCAATCAGCGGGTTGACCTTTCCGCCGGAAAGTTTACACATAAGTTTGCCGAATAGCACGCCACCAGCAGTACCACAACAGAAAGCCAACAGACCCAAAACAATGATACCTAAGGTTTGCGGACTGAGGAAGACACTGCCTGTAGCAGTAGCCCCTACGGTAACACCGAGGAAAATGGTAATGATATTCATCAGTTCGTTCTGAGCGGTGTTGGAAATTCTGCTGACGACGCCGCTTTCACGCATCAGGTTGCCGAGCATTAGCATGCCGACCAGGGGGGCGGCGTCAGGCAGCAGCAGGGCAATTAAGCAGGTAACAATAATCGGGAAAAGAATTTTTTCCAGCTTGGAAACCGGACGAAGCTGCTCCATAACAATCATACGCTCTTTTTTGGTGGTCAGCGCCTTCATGATAGGAGGCTGAATAATGGGTACCAAGGCCATGTATGAATAGGCGGCAACTGCAATGGGGCCCAATAGATGAGGCGCCAATATGCTGGTTACATAAATAGCGGTAGGTCCGTCCGCGCCGCCAATAATACCGATAGAGCCAGCCTCCGGCGCGGTAAAGGAGAGGCCAGGAATGCCGAGGCCGCCGATGAACATGGCGCCAATAAAGGTAAGAAAAATGCCCAGCTGTGCGGCGGCTCCGAGCAGAAAGCTTTTAGGGTTGGCAATCAGGGGGCCGAAGTCGGTCATGGCGCCGATGCCGAGAAAGATAAGCGGCGGGTAAATACCAAGCTTGACACCCTGGTACAGGTAATAGAAGAGGCCTCCGTTCGCAGTGTCGGTCGGCGCTGCCATAATGGCAGGAAAAAGATTGACCAGCAGCATGCCGAAGGAAATTGGCAGCAGCAGCAAGGGCTCAAACTGTTTTTTGATTGCCAGATAGATTAAAACGAAAGAAATTACAATCATAACATAGTTCTGCCACGGATTGCTGACAAAGCCTGAGGTGTTAATGATTCCCTTGATGGAATCGATGAAACCGTTAATGATATCCACGGAAAAATCAGTCCTTCCTAAAACAATAAAATGTATGGTCCGTCGCCGAGATTCAAAACGGCTTCGTATTTTCAATCAAGCCGGCCATACCCCAGGCAGAACGCGCATTGGAGCGGCTGCGCTTAATGCTTTTAACGGCGGAGAGGGGAGCGCCCTCCACGCAGTATACTGCTGCGGCAATTGCGGCAACCACTTCCTCGGAGATACCGTCCTCTACTGCCGGGGCTTCTACTAAGGCAACAGGGGCCGGAGCCGGCGCGGGTATATTTTTCTCGGGAGCCGGCGCCTTTTTTTTGCCGAGAGCTTTGTGGACAACGGCGCCGTAGAGGTAAATGATAAAGGTCAGACAAATTAAAACAAGGAAAACAACAATAAGACCGGTCAGTAAAACGGTCAGAGAGATGCTGGCAGGGTCGGTACCGTCCAAAGCAAGGGGTAATAAATTCCGCATAATTGAATTACTCCAATCGTTAAAATAATATCACAAAAAATTATTATTTTCCGGGGTAGCAGATTAAAAAGGACCAAACTACCCTATGATAATGGTATTATAACCCATTCAGGGGTCAATTTCAATTCTTTTTACGTAAAAAAGAATAATTTTAAAAATATTATTCAGCAGCGTGAGCATGGAAAGAGAACTGCCAGCAACAAAGCGACGGCCTAGCTTATCAGAGTTTTTTAGCCCAAGAAAATAGCTTGCTGCTTCAAATCCGGGAGCAGCAGCCAGAAAGATAGGGCTATGGCGCGCCAGCCGGTTTACCGGTAAAAATATAGCAAAACAAAAATGACCAGTGCCCGTTAAAAGCACTGGTTTATTTGAATGCTGCCTGGCCGGTTCTACAAAAGCTCCAGAAAAAGCTTACGGCTATATATTTAAAAGTAAACGTACCCCTTGACAAAAATAAATTGTTGGGGTAAAATAATATACTGCATTATCATGGAAAATTATAGGTGTACCCCACCCTTAGTTTTAATAATAGCATAGTCTTTTCAAAAAGGCAAGAGGTTCTAAAAAATGACAATAATATCCATGAACATGCGAAGGGTTCTTACAAGTCGAAGAATGGTAAATATATGAATGGAGTGATTGAGCCAATGGTGAATGTCAAACCGGTGCAGGTCGGCAAAAACGTCCGCATGAGCTTCGCTCGGATTGGTGAAGTATTGGATATGCCAAATCTGATTGAAGTTCAGAAAAACTCTTACAATTGGTTCCTGGATGAGGGTTTGAAAGAAGTATTTCGCGACGTTTCTGGCATCACGGACTTTACTGGGAATTTGGTACTTGATTTTGTTGACTACCAATTGGATACCGATAAACCAAATTATAGTATTGCAGAGTGTAAGGAGCGTGACGCCACCTATGCTGCTGCGCTCCGCGTTACCGCTCGACTCCTGAATAAAGAAACGGGGGAAATCAAGGAATCCGAAGTGTTCATGGGTGATTTTCCGCTTATGACTGAAAGCGGCACCTTCGTCATCAACGGCGCTGAACGCGTGATTGTTTCCCAGCTGGTTCGTTCTCCGGGCGTTTATTATAAGATGGAGTACGACAAAACGGGTAAGGAGCTGTTCAGCTCAACGGTTATCCCGAACCGCGGCGCATGGCTTGAATATGAAAACGATGCCAATGATGTCTTTTATGTTAGAATCGATAAAAACAGAAAGATTCCGGTGACGGTGTTCATTCGTGCGCTGGGGCTCGGCAGCGACGAGGAGATTATCAACTATTTCGGTGAAGACGAGCGCATCCGGGCAACGATTGAAAAGGATCCCTGCAAAACAACAGAGGAAGCGCTTTTTGAAGTGTACCGGAAATTACGCCCGAGCGAACCGCCGACCATTGAGAGCGCTCAGGCGCACATTAACGGCCTGTTTTTCGATGCCCGCCGTTACGACCTTTCCCGTGTTGGCCGGTATAAATACAATAAAAAGCTGAATTTGGCGGGCCGCGTTGCCGGGCAGGTGCTTACGCAGCCGGTAATCAACCCGCTGACCGGTGAACTGATGGCCGAAGCGGGGCAGGTTATAACCCGTGAGAAAGCTGTTGAAATGGACAATGCCGGCGTTACGGTAGCCTATGTCGCCGTCAATGAGCAGGAGGTTAAGGTTATCTCCAACGGCATGGTTAACATTAATGACTTCGTTCCATTTGACGCACATGCGGAATGCGGAATCAATGAGCGCGTGCGTTTTAATGTGCTGGCTGAAATTTTGGAGTCCTGTGAAGGCGACGCTGAAAAAATCAAGGAGGCTGTCGCCGCTAAAAAGGACGAGTTGGTTCCGAAACATATTATCATTGATGATATTTTTGCCTCCATCAACTATATGAATTGCCTGGCTGTGGGCCTGGGCACGCTGGATGATATTGACCACCTGGGCAACCGCCGCATCCGGTCCGTTGGCGAGCTGTTACAAAATCAATTCCGGATTGGTTTCTCCCGGCTGGAGCGCGTCATTCGTGAGCGGATGACCCTGCAAGCCCAGGATCTGGACGTACTGACGCCGCATTCCCTAATTAATATTCGTCCTGTCGTGGCTGCAATTAAGGAGTTCTTCGGCTCCTCGCCGCTGTCTCAGTTTATGGACCAGACGAACCCTTTGGCAGAGCTGACACATAAGCGCCGCCTGTCCGCGCTGGGCCCGGGCGGCCTGTCGCGTGACCGTGCAGGCTTCGAGGTGCGTGACGTACACTACAGCCATTACGGCAGAATGTGCCCCATTGAGACGCCGGAAGGCCCAAACATCGGTTTGATCTCCTATCTGGCGACCTTTGCGCGCATCAATGAATATGGTTTTATTGAGGCGCCCTTCCGCCGCGTCGAAAAAGAAACAGGGGTTGTGACCGACGAAGTCATCTATATGACGGCGGACATGGAGGATGAGTTCATCGTAGCGCAGGCGAATGAGCCGCTTGATGAAGAGGGCCGCTTTGTGCACACGAAGGTCAATGGCCGCTACCGTGACAGCTTTGTGGAGGTCGAGCGCGAGCGTGCCGATTATATGGACGTTTCGCCGCGGATGGTTGTTTCCGTTGCAACGGCGATGATTCCTTTCCTGGAGAATGACGACGCCAACCGTGCGCTGATGGGCTCCAACATGCAGCGGCAGGCAGTTCCGCTGCTCAAGACGGAATCTCCGATTGTGGGAACCGGCATGGAATTTAAGGCAGGCGTGGACTCTGGTGTCTGCGTCGTTGCAAGAAGGGCGGGCGTTGTCCGCAGCGTAAGCGCGACAGAGGTGCAGGTTACTTGCGATAATGGGGAGACGGACGTTTACCACATTACCAAATTTATGCGCTCTAACCAGGGAACATGTATTAATCAGATCCCCGTGGTCGATGTTCATCAAAGAATCCAGGCGGGTGATGTGATTGCCGACGGCCCCGCGACCAAGGACGGGGAGATCAGCCTGGGCAAAAACGCATTGATCGGCTTTATGACCTGGGAAGGCTACAACTATGAGGACGCGGTTCTGATCAGCGAGAAGATTGTCCGCGACGATGTTTACACCTCGATTCATATTGAGGAATATGAGCTGGAATCCCGCGACACCAAGTTAGGGCCGGAGGAAATTACCCGCGATATACCAAATGTGAATGAAGACCTGCTGCGTGATTTGGACGAGAGCGGCATCATCCGTGTCGGCGCGGAGGTACGCTCGGGCGATATTCTCGTTGGCAAGGTAACGCCGAAGGGAGAGACGGAGCTTACGGCTGAGGAGCGCCTGCTTCGCGCAATCTTTGGTGAAAAAGCGCGCGAGGTCCGTGACACGTCGCTGCGTGTTCCGCATGGCGAATATGGCATTGTCGTGGACGTCAAGGTGTTTACCAGAGAAAATAGCCACGACGAGCTCAGCCCCGGCGTCAATAAGGTAGTGCGCTGCTACATCGCGCAGAAGAGGAAGATCTCCGTCGGCGATAAGATGGCGGGCCGCCATGGCAATAAGGGCGTTGTTTCCCGTATCCTGCCGGTTGAGGATATGCCCTTCCTGCCGGACGGCACCCCGCTCGACATTGTGCTGAACCCACTGGGCGTACCTTCACGTATGAATATCGGCCAGGTGCTCGAGGTCCATCTCGGCATGGCCGCCAGGGCGCTCGGCTGGAAAATCATGACGCCTGTTTTTGACGGCGCGCATGAGGAGGATATCCGCGAGTGCTTCCGCATGGCAAACATCAGTGAGGATGGTAAAATTACACTGAAGGACGGCCGTACCGGCGAATATTTTGACAATCCGGTCACAGTGGGGTACATGTATTACCTGAAGCTGCACCACTTGGTTGACGATAAGATTCATGCCCGCTCCACCGGCCCGTACAGCTTAGTTACCCAGCAGCCTCTGGGCGGCAAGGCGCAGTTCGGCGGACAGCGCTTCGGCGAGATGGAGGTTTGGGCGCTGGAGGCTTACGGCGCCGCTTATACCCTGCAGGAGATTCTGACTGTGAAATCCGACGATGTTGTTGGTCGTGTTAAAACCTATGAATCCATTGTAAAGGGTCAAAATATTCCGAAGCCGGGCGTACCGGAATCCTTTAAGGTCTTGATTAAAGAGCTTCAGTCCTTGGGGCTCGATGTCAAGGTACTGGATAAAGATGAGAATGAAATCGACCTGAAACAGAACTTTGACGATGACGACGATATGGGCTTTACACCTTCGGATGATCTCTTCGCGGAGCAGAACGTCGCGGATGACCTCGACGGCTACACCATGAAGGATGAAGAGGGCGAAGACATTTTTGAAGAAGAGGACGAGGCCTTTGAAGAGGATCTCTTCGGTGATGACGCATCGCTGGACCTCGATGGCAGTGACGAGATTTAATTAGGAGGGTTCTGCAGGATGGAATTTAACGTGTTTGAGTCAATTAAAATCGGGCTTGCATCTCCTGAGCAGATTCGGGAGTGGTCCCACGGCGAGGTAAAAAAGCCGGAAACCATCAACTATAGAACCTTGAAGCCGGAACGCGACGGCCTTTTCTGTGAACGTATTTTTGGGCCTCAGAAGGACTGGGAGTGCCATTGCGGTAAATATAAGAGAATCCGTTATAAGGGTAAGATCTGCGACCGCTGCGGCGTTGAGGTGACACGCTCCAAGGTGCGCCGCGAGCGGATGGGCCACATCGAGCTGGCTGCGCCGGTCTCTCATATCTGGTATTTCAAGGGAATCCCCTCCAAGATGGGGTTGATCCTGGATATTTCTCCCCGGATGCTGGAGAAGGTACTCTATTTTGCCCTTTATATTGTGACGGACCCGGGCAGTGTCAGAGAGCTGCAAAAAAAACAGCTGCTCAATGAAAAAGAGTACCGTGACCTGCGTGAAAAATATGAGGATGACTTTGAGGCCGCTATGGGCGCTGAGGCTATTAAGAAGCTTCTCGCCGAGATTGATTTGGATAAAGAAGCCGAGGATCTGAAGGATGAATTGGCAGGCGCTTCTGGGCAGAAGCGCGTCCGCATTTTGAAACGGCTTGAGGTTGTAGAGGCCTTCCGCCTATCCGGGAACCGCCCGGAATGGATGATTATGGATGTTGTCCCGGTTATTCCGCCGGATATACGTCCGATGGTACAGTTGGACGGCGGACGTTTTGCCACCTCCGACCTGAATGATTTGTACCGCCGCGTCATCAACCGCAATAATCGTCTGAGAAGGCTGCTTGAACTGGGCGCGCCGGATATTATTGTGCGCAACGAAAAGCGTATGCTTCAAGAGGCAGTGGATGCCCTGATCGACAATGGCCGCCGCGGCCGTCCGGTAACAGGACCGAACAACCGTCCGCTGAAATCTCTTTCCGATATGCTGAAGGGCAAGCAGGGGCGTTTCCGCCAGAACCTGCTCGGTAAGCGTGTCGACTACTCCGGACGTTCCGTTATTGTTGTCGGACCGGAGTTGAAGATGTACCAGTGCGGCCTGCCGAAGGAAATGGCCTTGGAGCTCTTCAAGCCCTTTGTGATGAAGCGCTTGGTGGAGACCGGGGCCGTGGGTAATATTAAGGCGGCGAGAAAGGCTGTGGAGCGCGCCAAACCCGAGGTTTGGGACGCGCTGGAAATTGTGATTAAAAACCATCCGGTTTTGCTGAACCGCGCGCCTACGCTGCACAGGTTGGGCATTCAGGCTTTTGAGCCGGTGCTGGTCGAGGGCAGGGCCTTGAAGCTGCATCCACTGGCCTGCACTGCTTATAACGCAGACTTCGACGGCGATCAGATGGCGGTTCATGTGCCGCTGTCCGCCGAGGCGCAAGCTGAAGCGCGTTTCCTTATGCTGGCGGCGGGCAACCTGCTCAAGCCCTCTGACGGGCGCCCGGTTACCGTGCCGACGCAGGATATGGTTTTGGGCTCCTATTACCTGACGCTGGACAAGGACGGCGAGCTTGGCGAGGGGAAAATCTTCAAAGACTTTGAAGAGGCCATCATGGCCTATGATGCTCACTATGTTGGCCTGCATGCCAAGATCAAGGTGCGCAGAACCATTGAAATTGACGGCCAGAAGGTTTCTCGCCTGGTAGATACCACGGTGGGCCGAATGATTTTCAACCAGCCGATTCCGCAGGATTTGGGTTATGTAGATCGTTCGGTGTTTGAAAATAAATTCAAATTTGAAATTGATTTCCTGGTGGGCAAAAAACAGCTGGGGAAAATTATTGACAAGTGCATTAAAATGCACGGAACTGCAATGACAGCTGATGTCCTCGATGCCGTTAAAGCCCAGGGCTATAAGTATTCGACGAAGAGCGCCATCACAGTGGCGGTAGGCGATGCGACCATACCGAAAGCGAAAAAATCCTTGATTGCCGAGGCGGAGAAAAAGATTGACACGGTCACAGAGCAGTTCAAAATGGGTTTGCTCTCTGAAGATGAACGCAAAAATGCGGTGCTCCGGACTTGGGAAAAGACGACGAATGACGTTACCGACGCGCTGCAAAAGGGGCTGGACCGCTACAACCCGATCTATATGATGGCGGATTCCGGTGCGCGTGGCTCCATGAGCCAGATTCGTCAGCTGGCGGGTATGCGCGGCTTGATTGCAAATACCTCCGGTACAGTTATTGAAATTCCGATTCGCTCTAATTACCGTGAGGGCTTAAATATTTTGGAATACTTCATTTCCTCCCGCGGCGCGCGTAAGGGCTTGGCCGATACCGCCCTGCGTACGGCGGACTCCGGCTACCTGACCCGCCGCCTGGTAGATGTTTCCCAGGATGTGATCATCCGGGAGGATGACTGCGGTGCAACCGATGGCCTGGAGGTATTCGACATCTGCGAGGGCAAGGAGGCTATCGAGCCGTTGCACGAGCGCCTGATCGGCCGCTACCTGGTAGAGGATTTTGTGGACGAGAGCACCGGTGAGGTGTTGGTGTCCAAGGATACCATGATGGGGGATAGAGAGGCCGACATCATCGTTGGCCACGGTGTACAGCGTATCAAAATCCGTTCCATCCTTAATTGCTGTGCCCGCCACGGTGTCTGTAAGAAATGCTACGGCGCCAACCTGGCAAACGGGCAGCCCGTAACGGTGGGCGAAGCGGTTGGTATTATTGCAGCCCAGTCCATTGGCGAGCCGGGTACACAGCTGACGATGAGAACATTCCATACCGGCGGTGTTGCCAGCGCGGAAGATATTACACAGGGTCTGCCGCGTGTAGAGGAGCTCTTTGAAGGCCGTAAGCCCAAGCATTTGGCTATTATCACTGAAATTCCCGGTAAGGTTAGCTTTGAGGATATTAAGAAAAACCGTCATGTCGTCGTGACAGACCCAGAGAGCGGGGAGGTTCGTAATTACCTGGTCCCCTTCGGCTCCCGGATTATTGTCAACGAGGGGGATGAAATCCAGGCGGGCGCGAGAATTACGGAAGGTTCCGTTAACCCGCACGATGTGCTGGCTATCAGTGGCACACACGCCGTTCAGGATTATCTGATCCAGGAAGTACAACGTGTTTACCGCATGCAGGGCGTTGATATTAATGATAAGCACATTGAGGTCATTATCCGCCAGATGATGAAGAAAGTGCGCGTGGAAGACGCCGGTGATACCGGGTTGCTCCCGAGCAGCTTGGTTGAAAAATCGGAGCTTGAATATGAAAACGGCAGGATTCGCGAACGTGTTGCCGCGGGCGAACTAGAGCTCAGGGAAGCAACCTACACCCCAATGCTGCTGGGCATTACCAAGGCCTCTCTGGCAACAGACTCTTTCCTCTCGGCTGCTTCCTTCCAGGAGACTACCCGTGTGCTCACGGATGCGGCTATCAAGGGCAAGGTGGATCCGCTGCTCGGCTTGAAGGAAAATGTTATTATTGGTAAGCTTGTGCCTGCGGGTACCGGAATGGCTTGTTACCGCGATGTTGAGGCTAAGTTTGAAAAAGAAGACTTGACAAACGAGGCCATGTAGCCTTATAATTAGGAATTGTGATGGCCAAGGGGGTATTTTGTCCTTTTGCCGCCGCAGAACAAAGGCTTTATTGCATAATTTGCTGTGTTTTCGGCTTTGCCGTTACACATAGACGACTATGAAATAGAGGAGGTGTACTATGCCAACATTTAATCAGTTAGTTCACACAGGACGTCAGGTAAGCGAAAAGAAGGCGAAAGCGCCGGCATTGCTGAAGGGCTGGAACTCTAAGAAGCGGATTCCGATTGACCAGGATTCTCCCCAAAAGCGCGGCGTTTGTACTTCTGTTAAGACTGCTACCCCGAAGAAGCCGAACTCTGCATTGCGTAAAATCGCTAGAGTGCGTCTTTCAAACGGAATTGAAGTCAGCGCTTACATTCCCGGAGTAGGGCACAACCTGCAGGAGCATAGCGTGGTAATGATCCGTGGCGGCCGTGTTAAGGACCTGCCTGGTGTTCGTTACCATATTATCCGCGGCACACTGGATACCCAGGGTGTTGCCAAGCGCATGCAGGCCCGTTCCAAATACGGCGCGAAGCGTCCAAAGGCCGGCGCAGCAAAGAAATAATTTTTGTGCCGCATAGACCCAAGAAGAATTTGACAGAATACCGAGTGGCTGCATGTTGAAATAACACAGTGCAGCGGCGTTTATATAAAGTGTCTATCAAGACCTTACGGGACGCCTCTGTATTGGCCACGGGAGTTTGTCGCTTTCGAGTACCGATGATATCATTACTGTGAAGGAGGGAAGTAAGGTGCCAAGAAGAGGAAATATTGCAAAACGTGATGTTTTGCCAGATCCGCTGTATAATTCCAAGCTGGTGACGCGTTTGGTAAACAACGTGATGTATGACGGTAAGAAGGGGGTTGCCCAGAAGATCGTTTACGGAGCGTTTGATATCATCAGCGAAAAAACAGGAAAAAATCCTTTGGAAGTTTTTGAGCAGGCGATGGAAAATGTTATGCCGTCCTTAGAGGTTAAGGCCCGCCGTGTTGGCGGCGCAACCTACCAGGTTCCGATGGAGGTTCGTCCGGAAAGAAGACAAACCCTGGGCCTGCGTTGGATGACAGCATATTCCAGGCTTCGTTCTGAAAAGACCATGAAGGAGCGTCTGGCTGGAGAAATCCTTGATGCTGTGAACGGTGCTGGTGGTGCTGCCAAAAAGCGTGACGACACGCACAAGATGGCAGAGGCCAACAAGGCTTTTGCGCACTATCGCTGGTAATTCACCAACAGGTGTAAGACTGTTACAGATGTAAGGAGGAAACTATGCCAAGGCAGGTATCACTTGAAATGACTCGTAATATCGGCATCATGGCTCATATTGATGCTGGTAAGACGACTACTACAGAACGTATTCTATATTATACTGGTATTAATCATAAAATCGGTGAGACGCACGACGGCGCCGCGACGATGGACTGGATGGCACAGGAGCAGGAGAGAGGCATTACCATTACCTCCGCTGCTACCACATGCTTCTGGAAAGATCACCGCATCAACATCATTGATACGCCGGGCCACGTCGATTTCACCGTTGAGGTTGAGCGCTCCTTGCGTGTGCTGGATGGCTCTGTGACAGTTTTCTGTGCGAAGGGCGGCGTTGAGCCTCAGTCCGAAACCGTTTGGCGCCAGGCAGAGGAATATGGTGTTCCTCGTATGGCTTATGTCAATAAAATGGACATTATGGGCGCCGATTTCTTCAATGTTGTGAAGATGATGAAGGAGCGCTTGAAGTGCAACGCAATTCCGATTCAGCTGCCGATTGGCAGTGAGGACACTTTCCGCGGCATCATTGACCTGGTCGACATGAAAGCCGATGTGTATTATGATGATATGGGCAAGGACATGCGCGTGGAGGATATTCCGGAGGATATGAAGGAAATTGCCGAGGAATATCACAATGCATTGATTGAGCATATTGCAGAGCAGGATGATGCGCTGATGGAAAAATACTTCAGCGGCGAAGAGCTGACAAAGGAAGAGATTGTCAGCACCATTCGCAAATCCACCATTGCCAACAAAATGGTCCCGGTTACCTGCGGGACTTCATACCGCAATAAGGGTGTGCAGAAGCTTCTCGACGCCATCGTGGACTATATGCCTGCTCCGACGGACATCCCTGCGATTAAGGGTGTAAATCCGGATACCGGCGAGGAAATCGAGCGCCATGCTTCTGACGACGAGCCGTTTTCTGCGTTGGCGTTTAAGATTGCTACCGATCCCTTTGTTGGCAAGCTGTGCTATTTCCGCGTTTACTCCGGCATGCTTCATGCCGGCGACACGGTTTATAACTCGGTGAAAGATTCTAACGAGCGTATCGGCCGCATTCTGCAAATGCATGCCAACCACCGCCAGGATATCGACACGGTTTATGCGGGCGACATCGCTGCGGCAATCGGCGTTAAGAATACGACTACTGGCGACACCTTCTGTGATGAAAAAAACCCGGTCATCTTGGAATCCATGGATTTCCCGGATCCGGTTATCCGTGTTGCGATTGAGCCGAAGACAAAAGCCGGCCAGGAGAAGATGGGGATTGCTTTGGCAAAGCTTGCCGAAGAGGATCCGACCTTCAAGGCCTACACGGATCAGGAAACCGGCCAGACCATTATTGCAGGTATGGGCGAGCTCCACCTGGAGATTATTGTCGACCGTCTGCTGCGGGAGTTTAAGGTAGAGGCCAACGTGGGTAAACCGCAGGTCGCCTATAAAGAGACCATCCGCAGACTTGCCGATGTTGACACAAAATATGCCAGACAGTCCGGCGGTAAAGGTCAATATGGACACGTTAAGATTAAGGTTGAGCCGAATCCGGAAAAGGGCTACGAGTTTGTTAATGCTACAGTAGGCGGGTCTGTTCCGAAGGAATATATCCCTGCGGTCGATCAAGGTATTCAGGGTGCCATGCAGTCCGGTGTCCTTGCTGGCTACAATGTTGTTGACGTAAAGGTCACACTGTATGACGGCTCTTACCACGAGGTTGACTCCTCTGAAATGGCCTTTAAGATTGCCGGTTCCATGGCGTTCAAAGAGGCGATGAGAAAGGCTGATCCGGTCATTTTGGAGCCTATCATGAAGGTAGTCGTCATTGTGCCTGAGGATTACATGGGCGATGTTATTGGCGACTTGAACTCCCGCCGCGGCATGATTATGGGCATGGAGGCGGTTTCCGGCGCTCAGCAGATTCAAGCGATGGTTCCGCTTTCTGAAATGTTCGGTTATGCAACGGATATGCGTTCTAAAACACAGGGCAGAGGCCAGTATACGATGGAACCTGATCACTATGCAGAGGTTCCGAAGTCTGTTTCTGACAACATTATCTCTGAACGTGGCAAAAAGGGTGAATAATTTTACCTGAATACGCTTGATTTTTATTTAAATACTTGCTAAAATATAGCAATGTAATAGCAGTTTTTTAGAAATGATTATCGATCAGATAAAAAGGAGGATTTCCAATGGCAAAGGCAAAGTTCGACAGATCTAAACCCCATGTTAACATTGGTACCATCGGCCACGTTGACCATGGTAAGACCACACTGACGGCGGCTATCACAAAGGTGCTGAGCTTCCAGGGTGAGGCGGAATTTAAGGATTACAGCAACATCGACAGCGCTCCCGAAGAGAGAGAGCGTGGTATTACAATTAATACCGCTCACGTTGAGTATCAGACGGAAACCCGTCACTATGCTCACGTTGACTGCCCGGGCCATGCTGACTACGTTAAGAACATGATTACCGGCGCTGCTCAGATGGACGGTGCAATCTTAGTTGTTTCCGCTGCTGACGGCCCGATGCCGCAGACCAGAGAGCATATCCTGCTTTCCCGTCAGGTGGGTGTTCCTTATATCGTTGTTTTCATGAACAAGTGCGACCAGGTTGACGATCCCGAGCTGCTGGATCTTGTTGAGATGGAAATTCGTGATATGCTCAACGAGTATGAGTTCCCGGGCGATGACACCCCGATCATTCGTGGTTCCGCTCTGCAGGCTCTGGAGTCTACCTCCACTGATATCAGTGCCCCTGAGTATGCTCCGATCCTTGAGCTCATGAAGGCTGTGGATGAATATATTCCGACCCCGGAGCGTAAGTCCGACCTTGCTTTCCTGATGCCAGTTGAGGACGTGTTCACCATTACCGGCCGTGGTACAGTTGCTACAGGTAGAGTTGAGCGCGGTACTGCGAAGGTTGGCGAGGAAGTTGAAATTATCGGCTTGACCGATGAGCGCAAGAAGTCTGTTATTACAGGCCTTGAGATGTTCCGTAAAACGCTTGATTTTGCTGAGGCTGGCGATAACGTTGGTGTTTTGCTGCGTGGCGTTCAGAGAAACGAGATCGAGCGCGGCCAGGTTCTTTGTAAGCCCGGCACTATTCATCCGCACACCAAATTCCGCGGCCAGGTTTATGTTCTGACTAAGGAAGAGGGCGGCCGTCACACTCCGTTCTTCAATAACTATCGTCCGCAGTTCTATTTCAGAACCACCGACGTAACAGGCGTCATTTCTCTGCCGGAAGGCACCGAGATGTGCATGCCCGGCGATAACGTCGAGATGGATGTTGAACTCATCACTCCGATCGCTATTGAGGAAGGCCTGCGTTTTGCTATCCGTGAGGGTGGTCATACAGTTGGCTCCGGCGTTGTTATTGCGATTAACGAATAATAATTGCTGATTTAAGAGTCCCCATTCTTTAAGAGTGGGGGCTCTTTTTTATTTTGCCGTCTTATTTTGACTGATTTTATAGTGATTGTAGCGACGGCCTTTCTCAGGCTTTATTAATATGAGAAAAGATTTGGGGTATGCTCCGGGTTAAGGGACGGCCACTATGTGTGTATTTATTGACATAACAGGTTATCTGCCTTATAATCGAAGCTAAAAAGAGATGGCCTTGTTGAAAAAGCAGATGTTTCCTGAGCATTATTGCAGGTGCGTTGGTTTGCGGCGGGGGAAGAAGCGGCTTTTGGGCCGTGATGTATCAGGTGCTGGTTGACAGGCAGATTATACCTAGTTTAACAGAAAGGGTTAGAGCACTGATGAAGCATCAGCTCATAAAACAGAAATAAGGATTCCATTTTCATGTAAAATGTGATATACTATATACTATAACTGGGCTTATGAAGTTGTTTTAACAACAGTTTTTCTTTGTTCTTGAATCGGGATTTTACCGGTTGCGTTTATTAAAAAATAAGGATTGATTAATAAATGAAGTTTAAGCGTTTTAGCCTTTTACATTCTTTTCCTCAGATGCTGCTGGATATTATCTGCGTTTTTTTTAGTTATTGGTTTGCGTTCGTCATCCGTTTTGAGATGAATATTAACATTCCCCCATATTATATGCATTCATTCAGCGTGTGGATTCCTTGGATTACGCTTATCTCGCTGCTATCCTTTGCATTGTTTCGCTTTTATAATACAATGTGGCAGTTTGCAAGCTTGGACGAGCTGTTGCAAATTTTTTACGGTTCAGCTTTCTCCACAGCAGTAGTGATTTTTACCGGCTACCTTGCCTCAGACAGCGTGTTTGACGTGCTGCGCTTTCCAATCAGTATTTATATTATGGGCGGCGTGTTTACCTTTTTCTTTGTAGGGCTGTCCCGTTTTGGGATTCGCCTGTTTCGTCAGCGCCGCCGTAAGAGTAAGCTGGGGCAGAATGTTAAGGGGGACCTAAAGCGCGTTATGGTTATTGGCGCGGGCGAGATGGGCTCGATGCTGATTAAAGATATGAAAAATGCGCCGGAAAGCCGTGGAACACCGATTATTGCTATTGATGATGATAAGAGCAAGCGTGGTACGAGGATTAATGGTGTTAAAATTGTCGGTGGCCGGGAGAGTATCCCTAAAATGGCAGCGAGATATGAGATTGATCAGATTTTGCTGGCTATTGCGAATGCCAGTAAGGCGGAGAAACAGGATATTTTAAGCTTATGTGCTAAAACGGGGTGTGAGTTAAAGACAATTCCCGCCTTGTATGAGCTGGTGGATAAAGAAACACAAAACATGAGCATTCGGGATGTCAATATCCTTGACCTGCTTGGCCGCGATGAGGTCCACCTGAACATTGAAGAAATCAGTGACTATCTAAGGGATAAAACAGTTTTAGTCACAGGTGGCGGGGGCTCAATTGGCTCAGAACTATGCCGTCAGATTGCCTTTTTTCATCCGAAAAAATTGATTATTGTCGACATTTACGAAAACAATGCGTATGATCTGCAAAACGAGCTGCTGATGAAGTTTAAAAAGTTGAACCTGGAGGTTTTGATTGGTTCGGTTCGGGATAAGGACCGTATAAACCATATTTTCTCGGTTTGTAAGCCGGATGTGGTTTTTCATGCGGCAGCTCATAAGCATGTGCCTTTGATGGAGTTCAGCCCGGGTGAAGCGGTCAAGAATAATGTGTTTGGCACCTTGAATGTCGCGCAGGCCTGCGATGCGTATCATGTGCGCCGGATGGTGTTGATTTCAACGGACAAGGCCGTAAATCCGACGAATATTATGGGCGCAACAAAGCGTATATGCGAATTGATTATTCAATATTTCAGCCGGCACAGCCAGTACACGGAGTTTGTTGCGGTACGTTTCGGCAATGTGCTTGGCAGCAACGGCAGCGTCATTCCACTATTTCAGCGCCAGATTCAGGCGGGGGGACCGGTTACGGTTACACATCCCGAGATCATTCGTTATTTTATGACGATTCCAGAGGCAGCACGGCTGGTCATTCAAGCCGGCGGCATGGCACATGGCGGTGAAATATTTATTTTGGATATGGGGCAGCCGGTAAAAATCGTGGATTTGGCACGAAATTTGATCCGGCTGTCCGGATATGAACCGGATGTTGACATTAAAATTACCTATTCGGGGCTTCGCCCCGGAGAAAAGCTTTATGAGGAGCTGTTGCTGGACAGCGAGGGAAATTGCCAGAAAACCTCTCATGAGCTCATTTATATTGGCTCTCCGATCCCCTTTGACGAGGATCGCTTTTTGTGTCAGTTGGAGGCTATGCGGGAGGTGGCCGGTGTGGATAATGTTAAGATGATTTCCATTGTACACGAGCTGGTGCCAACCTATTCCGGCCACGCAGAAGAGAGCGATGCGCTGGCCCAAAACGAAAAGGCTTAAGCGGTTCTAAAAACGATCATAGAGATATTCAATAAACGCTGGCGGTTTGTTGAATATCTTTTTCTTTCATGTAGCAATAGATTGGATAAAATACGGACTGAAGGAGGGACCGAGCATGTCTCAAAATTGCAGCGCTGTTATTGTAGCGGCCGGAAATTCGACCCGTATGGGCATACCCAAACAATTGGTGGCCTTCTATGGTGAACCGGCTCTGTCTTATACATTAAAGGCTTTTGACCAGGCTGAATCGGTTTCAGAGATCATTGTGGTCGCACGCCCCGACGAGCAGGAGAAAATATTGCTACTCGCCGGGCAGGCGTGCAAATCGAAAAAGGTTTGCTGTGTAACCGGGGGCGAAAGCCGGCAGCAGTCTGTACTGGCAGGGGTAAGGGCCGCCTCTGAAACGGCTGAAATAGTTGCCGTTCACGATGGGGCGCGGTTACTGATTACAGCAGATGAAATCAACCGGGTCATTGCCGATGCGGCCCAACACGGTGCCTCGGCACTTGCCGTACGGGTTAAGGACACCATTAAGACCGTGGGGGAAGGCTGTATGGTGGCGGGAACCCCGGTGCGTGCAAGTCTGTGGGCGGTTCAAACGCCGCAGGTTTTTCCACGGGCAGCATTTTTGTGTGCACTTGAGTGTGCGGTGAAGGAGGGCAGAGAGTACACGGACGACTGTCAGCTGTGGGAGCAGCGGGGAAATCCGGTCCATCTTCTTTTGGGTAATGATGAAAATATAAAGCTGACGACACCGACAGATCTTTTAGTAGCACAGGCTATTTTACAAAAGCGTTTGAAGAAAAGGGAGGCCGCCATGATGAGGATAGGTAACGGCTATGATGTGCACAGACTAGCGGAAAAACGCCGTCTTATCCTGGGCGGCGTGTGCATTCCTTATGAAAAAGGACTTTTAGGGCATTCGGATGCCGACGTGTTGGCACACGCCATAGCCGATGCCCTTTTGGGTGCTGCGTCGATGGGCGATATTGGAAAGCTATTCCCGGATACAGATGCGCAGTGGAAGGATGCGGACAGCATGAAGCTATTGGCTGTGGTGGCCGGGCGGCTTGCGGAAAAGGACTATTCCATTGTCAACATTGACTCAACGGTGCTTGCGCAGGCGCCTAAATTGGCGCCGTATATTATTCAGATGAGAGAGAATATTGCGCATGCCTGCGGCATTTCGCCGATCCAGGTCAGCGTAAAAGCAACGACTGAAGAAGGCCTTGGCTTCACCGGCCTGGGGCAGGGGATTGCTGCTCACGCCGTGTGCCTTCTGCAGGAGAATTAGAACACCAGCACCCTATCCACCGCATATTCTGTTAGTAAACATGTTCTCTAAAAATTGATTTTATTTGGCCTGCATGGCGGGCCGCTGTCAATGAGGGCTATAACTAACAGAGAGGTGATTACCGGTGAATAAACCGTTGATATTGGTAAGCTCAATCACATATGCCATGAAGGCGCGAGATGTTTTGTTTCGCAATGGCATCAAGGCCTATGTAGAACGGGCACAGCATAGAGAAGACGCCGGCTGTGGTTATGGGGTTTTTGTACCCAGCCGTACGGATGAGGCGCAGGCTATTCTTGAAAGGGCGGGCATTCGTGTTTTGGGCCGCGCGGAAAGGGTGGGGGCGCTATGATTTATTTGGATAATGCCGCGACGACTTTCCCAAAACCGCTTTCGGTTATCCAGGCGGTTGACAGGTCCATGCGGATGCTTGGCGCCAATCCGGGGCGTTCTGGGCATGCTATGAGTATCGCCGCTGCAGAAGAGATTTATCGTACCCGCGTTGAGGCAGCAGAATTTTTTGGAGCGCCGGGGCCGGAGTGTGTGGCGTTTACACTGAATTGCACAGAGGCAATTAATTTTGTTTTAAAAGGTTTGTTAAAACCCGGAGACCACGTTGTGACCTCTAACCTGGAGCACAATGCTGTTATGCGCCCGCTGCAGGCGCTTGCCGAGAGAAAAATAACCTATGCACAGGCCGAGGTGGTTTTAGGAGATAACGACGCTACTGTGGACAATTTCAGAAAAGCCTTGCAGCCCAACACAGCGTTGATTATCTGCATGCATGCCTCCAATGTGTGGGGAATCCGGCTTCCGGTAGAGCGCATTGCGGCCTTGGCACACCAGTATGAAATTCCAATGTGTGTGGATTGTGCGCAGTCCGCAGGTGTATTGCCCATTTCCATGACGGACGGGTTCGATTATTTATGCGTGGCTTCCCATAAGGGCCTTTATGCACCGATGGGCACAGGGCTTTTATTGACAACAAGGGGAACGCAGCTGAAAACCATTATTGAGGGCGGTACAGGGACGATGTCGGCTTCACTGGTTCAGCCGGACACCATGCCGGACAGGTTGGAAAGCGGAACGCCGAACGTCGCGGGAATATCCGGCATTCGTGCAGGGCTGGCCTTTGTGAGGTCTAAGGGGATTGACCGGGTACGCACCCATGAGCTGGAGCTCTTGCGCCAGCTGTACCGCAGGCTGCAAAGCTTAGAGGGGGTTAAACTATATACGCCCGAGCCGCAGGACCCCTGGTTTGCACCGGTTCTCTCCTTTAACATCGGCGCTATGGAAAGTGAGACGGTCGGAGAAAAGCTTGCCAAGCAGGGTGTGGCTGTGCGTGCAGGAATCCATTGCTCAAAAAGCGCACATCAGGCGATGGGCACCTTGGATCAAGGGGCTGTCAGGGTTTGCCCGTCAGTCTTTACGCGCCGAAGCGATATTATCGCTGCAGGGGATGCGGTCGAGAAAATCATGAAAAAACGGATATAAAATGTTTGCATGTGTACCGGAATATGGTACAATAAAGAGAACGATCATCGTGTGTTTTAACGTGATGTAAAACGATTTGGGAAGGAAGTACAGGCGATGTTTGAATATATCTCGTCTTTATGGAGCCAGTTTTTAAGTCTGCTGTCTTCTTTCAATATTTCATCTGCTCTTGATGTTCTGCTGGTTTCCTTCATCATTTTCAGTGGGATTAAGTTGATTCGCGAAACCCGTGCCGAGCAGTTGGTAAAAGGTATTATTTTACTGCTGGGTATTTGGATTGTAGCAAACATCTTCTCTATGAACATGATGAAGACCATTTTAAGCTACTTTTTTAACTTTAGTGTAATTGCACTGTTAATTATATTTCAGCCTGAAATTCGTAGGGCGCTTGAACAGATGGGGCGCAATAATTTTGGGAAAAAGCTGGGGCTGCTGAATAAGGAAGAAGAAAAGCAGAAAGAAAAAAAGCAGCGCTGCATTTCTGCTGTGGTGGATTCTGCCGCTTATTTGCAGGAACGAAAAACAGGCGCTTTAATGGTAATTGAGCGGGAGACCAAGCTGGGGGATATTATTAATACCGGAACGGTCGTGGATGCAATTCCCTCACAGCAGCTTATCTGCAATATCTTTTTTAATAAAGCGCCGCTGCATGACGGAGCAATGGTTATTCGGGACGGGATGGTGTATGCTGCCGGCTGCATTCTGCCGCTGACTAAAAGCAATAAGGTAAGCCTTGAGCTGGGCACCCGCCACCGCGCTGCCATTGGTATGAGCGAAAACTCAGATGCGGTTATTGTGATTGTGTCGGAGGAAACGGGTCAGATTTCGATGGCCCTTAACGGGGTACTAACACGGAACTATACGCGGGAGACACTGCAGAATGCGCTGGAGGAGTATTTGAGCTCGTCCAGTGAACCAAAAACGCAAAAAAAGATTCCGTCATTCAGAAAGGCGAAAAAATCATGAATAAAACAGCTGAAAAAAAAGCGCGTAAAAAGAAGAGCTTTCATATCGGCGGCCTCTTCTATAACAATAAGTTTGTCATGGCTTTTTCTTTGCTTGCGGCACTTATCCTGTGGTTTTTCATGGCATTTAACAATACGGAGAACTTTCCGGTGGTTATTCGGGATGTCCCGGCGACTATTCAGCTGCCCGAGTCTGCCCAGGGAACAGGTCTGAAGGTTTTTACCCCTACCGAGCAGAAGGTTACGGTATATTTAAAGGGAAACAGCCTGTCCGTGCGCTCCATTAAAGCGGAGGATATAGAGGTGACCACACAGGTTCAGCAGGCAGTAAGCGGGCCGGGGAGCTATCTGGCTACCCTGAATGTCCGTTTTAAGGGCTATGTGACAGATGTTGAAATTGACAAGGTGGAGCCCTCCATTTTAACCCTTGATGTGGATTATTCCGCTGAAAAATCTTTTCCTATTTCTACAACGGGCGTCACGGCCTCCACGGCTGAGAATTACTTTATCAGTGAAGCGACAGCCAGTCCGGACTCTGTGACGATTTCAGGCCCGAAGACTGCGGTGGACAATATCTCTAAGGTTATTACGGATGAAATAGACCTTGGTAATATTCAGGAGTCTAAAAAATTTACGTCGAATCTTACCCTGCTGGATGCAAACGGCAACCAAATAGAGGACGACCGGCTTACCTTGAGCGCGGAAAAAGCCGAGGTTACGCTTCCGGTTTTGTTGCGAAAAAGCGTGCCTTTTGTGGTGAACTTTACCAATCAGCCGGCGGGGCTTGTCTTAGGTGCGGATGCGGTTAAAATATCACCGTCACAGATTGAACTTGCAGGGACGGAGGAGCTTTTTGCCGCGAACCAGGCTATTAATTTGGACCCCATTGATTTTTCATCAATCAGTCCGGATAATAACACCTTTGAGGTGCCGATTAGTCTGCCGTCAGGCTTTAGAAATTTGCGCTCGGTAAACAGCGTACAGGTTACGCTGAACCTGGAGGGGTATACGACTAAACGGCTGGTGGTCAGTAATTTTAAGACGAACAATGTGGAAAACGGTTATACAGCCAGTGTGCTTTCTGATTCGGTCGCAATTATTGTAGTCGGCCCTGAGGATCAACTAGAGGATCTAACAGCGGATAATATTATTGGCCAGGTGGATTTATCTGGAAAGGAAGTGGCAGGCCACACGGAAGCGCCGGTTTCTTTCGGTATATCCGGTGGAACGAAGTGCTGGGCTTATGGTGTCTACACGGTAAACGTCTCGCTGCAAAAGCAGTAATGATGTTAAAGGGCAGGGCGCATACTTGGTGAATGACGGCGGAATAGATAAGAGGCGGCGGCCCCTAAGCCGGTATTCTGTTATTGCAAAAAGGGTGAAAACCTTTTGACAATGAGGTACTATAAAAACCACAGCGGGATCCTTTTGGACTGCTGTGGTTTTTTAGTGCCTTTTTGCGATTATTAAAAGTAGAAACAATTTCCAGGTTGCAAGATAGAGCAATCTTCGTTATACTTATAACTGGCTTTATAATACTCGATTCAATAAGGTTTTGGAGGAATCAGAATGAAGAAAATATTAGTAGTTGGCAGTGCTAACATGGATTTAGTAGTAAAGGTCCCCTATATGCCGTCGGTGGGAGAGACTATTTTGGGGGAGTCTTTCATGCAGTCTCTCGGCGGAAAAGGGGCAAACCAGGCATTTGCCTGCGGCCGTTTGGGGGAAGGAGTCGCGTTCCTGGCTGCTGTAGGCTGTGATGCATTTGGAAAGCGAATGCTTGATAATATGAATGAAATTGGCGTGGATGTCACACAGGTCAAGGAGGACGCTGCTCAGCCGACAGGAACGGCGTTTATTTATGTGGATGCTGAGGGTAGAAACAATATTGTTGTTGTTCCCGGTGCCAACCAGTCCTGTGATGGGGAGTACCTTAAAACGAAGCGGGCGCTTTTTGAGCATGCTGATTTCCTGTTAATACAAATGGAAATCCCCTATACCGGCATATGGGAGGCGATGAAATATGCGAAAGAATTGGGAAAAACCGTGGTGCTGAACCCTGCCCCGGCTCCAGATTATGGGGTCATTCAGGAAGAAGCCTATCGTTGTGTTGATTATATAACGCCGAACGAAACCGAACTGGCCAAACTGAGCGGATTGCCGACGGACAGTATGGAAAATGTCCAGCTGGCAGGTAAACGCCTGCTGTCCTTTGGCGTTCGGAACGTATTGGTCACCTTGGGTGAAAAAGGCGCGATGCTGATTAACCAGACAGGTGCGAAACTCTACCCCTCAATTCCGGCAAAGGCAGTGGATACAACCGCTGCGGGGGATACCTTTAACGGCGCTTTTGTCGTTGGCCTTGCGGAAGGTAAAAGCGTGGACGAGGCGGTGGCTTTTGCCAATGCGGCCTCCTCTATTGCTGTTTCCAGAAAAGGCGCACAAGCTTCTGTTCCAACAAGAAACGAAGTGGAGAACTTGTTAAAAACTTTGTAAATACTGCATATTCCATCCTTGCCATTGCTATACTTAGTAGTAAGCTAAAAAATTAAAAAAGGAGTTGGTTTCAATGGCAAGGCCAAAAAAGCCCGTCAACTATGTTGAAGAGCTGCAAAAAATAGAAATGCAGATTACCAGGCATAAAAGCAGCATCAAGGAATTGGAAGTACAGCGTAAAAAGCTTTTGGAGGAAAAGAAGAGCAAAGAAATGGGGATGCTGTATGAGGCAATTCAGACCTCTGGCAAAACCGTCAAAGAGGTTTTATCTACATTAGGTACTTGACCGTTTTTGGCGTGGCGGCAAAAAGGCAGGTTGAAAACACCCAAGTGTAAAAACTTGGGTGTTTTTTAGTAGCTGGTGGAAATTCAGCGTTTAATCGGCGGAGAAATTCCAGCTGTTTTTGCGGAATACACCCGGGGTGATGCCGACTGTAGTGCGGAATTGGTGAATAAAATTGCTCTCACTGGAAAAACCGACTTGGATGGCAATAGCCGAAATACTTTCCGATGTATTGCACAACAATTTTTTGCTTAGGCGGATTCGACAGCCAATGAGATATTCATACGGCGGCAGTCCGACCTGCTTTTTAAAAAGACGGATAAAATGGTATTTCGAGAAATGAAACTGCTTTGCGACCTCATCCATGGTCAGCGCCTCGGCACAGTGAAGCTGAATGTATTTGCGCGCCTGCTCAATGTCAGGATTTTCCCCGCCGTGCCCCTCAGGGAAAAGGTAGGACGAAAGGAGGTGTGTCACCATGGAAGAAAGTCTGTTGCTAATATCAGCATGTGAAAAAAGCACATCCTGTTCAATGGCGTAACACAGGGCTTGAAAGTCGGCTGTAAAGCGCTCCGGATCGTTCAGGGTAATGGCGTCATTCCGGTCCTGAAACAGGAGCGGCGCATAGCAGGAAACGCCATTCCGGTCGATATGTGCCCATAAAAATGTCCAGGATTTCTTGGAGGCCGTTCGGTACAAATGGTAATCCATGCAGTCAATCAGGGCAGCCTGGCCTGTGTGCAATTCAAAATCACCTCGAGGCGTATGGACTCTCCCATACCAGCCAAGGTGAACAGCAGCAGGTAATTATCTTTTTCAGAGCGCTCCGTGAAATAACGGGGCCCAGCGTAAAAAAGGCCGGCTTCCGAGGCGGAAAAAGGAAAGGAGGGCCTTGAAATGCTGGGAGCAGATACAAACCAGCGGGATTTTTCGATGAGATCTAAACAATAATTTAACATGGCAATTCCCCAAAAGCTTGTCGTTAGTTTTCAGTGGCAGCTGTAAAATAGAGGTGGCTTGCAGCATTGTTTGGGCATCGCAAATTACCTGCATTTTAGCATAGAAGCTTGGGAAAAGCAATATTTTGATAAAAGGATCTTTCTATTTCCAAAACGTTTAATTGCCTGGATTTTTATGTTATAATCATAAATATATTTCTGGCCTGCGCCAGAGAAACCCTTTGGCGGTTTTATGCGCGGGGGTTCCGTCAGCATATGACTGGCGCCCTTGCCAAAGACCGGGAGCTTATAGCTATAGGAAGCTGCGGCTGGGGACCGCGGCCTTTTGGCAGTTAACGATACGGAAAGGAATAGAATATGGGGTACAAAGAAGAGTTTATTCAAATCTATCAGGATAAGGTGACACGCGAGGGAAGCCAGCAATTTTTAGAGTGGCTCCAGAAAACAGATTTCTTTACGGCGCCCGCCAGCTCAAAATACCACTGCGCTTGTTTAGGCGGCTTGGTTCAACACAGCGTAAAGGTTTACCAAGTCATGATGGAAAAGCACTTTGTACAGGGAGCCGACTCGGAAGAAAGCTTTGCCATCTGCGGGCTGCTGCATGATGTTTGCAAGGCACAGTTTTATAAGGAAAGCTTTCGCAATGTAAAAAATGAACAAACCGGCAGCTGGGAGCGCAAGCCCTTTTACCAAATAGAAGATTTGTTTCCATATGGACATGGCGAGAAATCTGTTTTTTTGATTGAACGTTTTTTGCGGCTGAAGACCAGTGAGGCGATGGCAATCCGTTGGCATATGGGCGGTTTTGACGATGCGGCCAGGGGAGGCAGCTTTGCAATCAGCCAGGCGTACGAAAAATATCCTATTGCGGTGAAGCTGCACCTAGCGGATTTAGAAAGTACATACCTGCGTGAGCAAGGTACCTCCGAGGTTCGTAAGTAATTGTGTTTGCTGCGGCAGCCCTGTTTGGGGTTGCCGTATTTTTATATATTGAAAAACTACCTATAAAATAATATTTTTGTTGTATTTTTTAATCAAAACAGATATAATAAACCTAAGGCTAAGTAAAAAAGTTAAGGGTGGGGAGATTATGGAAAGCAGATCGATTAGAATTAAAAGCAGAAAGAACAAAAACATCTCAATTAAAGTAATTCCGGGCCACTTTGCAACCAACCATTCCCACATTAATTACTACATTGACATGACCGGCATTAAGTACCATATGAAAGCTGCCTTGGAGGCCGGGGAGGCGCTTGCCGAAAAATATGCGACTAACACACTGATTGACACCATTATCTGCATGGATGGCTGCGAAATTATCGGGGGCTTTCTTGCACAGGCGCTCAACCGCTCTGCGGTGATGGGGATGAGCGGCAACAACGATATTTGTGTGGTAACGCCGGAATTTAACGCAAATGGTCAGGTTATTTTCAGAGATAATATCCAGCCGATGGTGTGGAATAAAAATGTGTTGCTGCTGGTGGCATCGGCCACAACGGGGAAGACCATCAACAGAAGCCTGGAATGCATTAAATATTACGGCGGCAATATTGTGGCAATTTCTGCCCTGTTTAGCGCGATCGAGGAAAAGCAGGGGGTGCGTGTCGATGCGATTTTTACTGCGGAGGACATCCCAAATTATCACACCTATTCGTTTGAAGACTGTCCGGATTGCCGGGAAAAGCATAAGATCGACGCGATTGTCAACAGCTACGGCTATTCAAAGCTATAAGTTGTGAGTCCCGGAGCAGAGCTGCGGAAAATTGTATGAAGAAAAAGTGTACAGGGGAGCACGCCGAGAGCGTGCCTTCCCTATTTTGCATATCGTAAGAGCCGTTCCCACGCTTTTTAGTGCTTTATTAAGGTGTTAATGAAGCTATGATTGCTGAAGATGAGCTCAGCGTGTCAGAGGCTATAGCGGATGTTTTGACATTTCATCATTATATAGCGGGCGCTGTTTGATGGGGCAGAGGCCTTCTTTTATAACCACGAAGAGCGCTTATGGTGGTATTATTTCGGATATTATGCTGCCGGGAATAAATGGACTTGAAGTATGGCTCATCACCGCCGGCGTTATCTGCTTGGCGAGCAAAATCTTTGTAGATTGGAATTGTAAGCAGGCATACCCTATGCTATAATAATAAAAAAGTTACGGCTATGCCAGAATAAGGGGATGTAAAAATATGAAGCAAGATATGCTGGTGGTGCTGGATTTGGGAAGCAACCGCAACACGGATGTAGCCCGGGCAATCCGCGCACTGGGGGTATACAGCGAAATTTGCAACTATGATGTGACGGTGGAAGAGCTGCGCAATATGCCTAATGTCAAGGGAGTTGTGGCGAACGGCGGCCCCAACGACGTGGTCGAGGGAAAGAAAATTGGTTTAAGCTCCGAGCTTAAAGACAGTGGGCTTCCCATTTATACCTTTGACTATGCCGGGGGCGGCGTGGTAAATACCATGCCGGAGGCGGATGAAGAGATCCAGCGGGCATTAAAATCCTTTGTGTTTGACACCTGCAAGGCACGCCCCAATTGGAATATGGAAAATTTTATCGCCGATCAGGTGGAGTTAGTGCGCAGACAGGTGGGCAATAGAAAGGTATTGCTGGCACTTTCCGGCGGTGTAGACAGCTCTGTTGTCGCCGCCCTGCTGCTCAAGGCAATTGGCAGCCAGCTGACTTGTGTTCATGTCAATCACGGCTTGTTGCGTAAGGGTGAGCCCGAGCAGGTGGTCCAGGTTTTTCAGGATGAACTGAAGGCTAATTTGGTCTATGTGGATGCGGCGGACCGTTTCCTGGATAAGCTAGCCGGTGTTGCAGATCCGGAAAAGAAAAGAAAGATTATCGGCGCGGAGTTTATCCGCGTATTTGAAGAAGAGGCCCGCAAGCTGGAGGGGATTGACTTTTTGGCGCAGGGAACCATCTATCCGGATATTGTGGAAAGCGGTACAAAGACAGCGAAGATGGTTAAGAGCCACCATAATGTCGGCGGTCTGCCGGAGGACCTGAAGTTTGAGCTGGTAGAGCCGCTGAAAATGCTGTTTAAGGATGAGGTGCGCGCCTGCGGCCTGGCTCTGGGCCTGCCTGACAGCATGGTTTACCGCCAGCCCTTCCCCGGCCCCGGGCTGGGGGTTCGCTGCCTGGGAGCGATCACGCGGGACCGCCTGGAGGCTGTCCGGGAATCGGATGCCATTTTGCGGGATGAGTTCGCTAGGGCTGGATTACAGGGGAAAGTGTGGCAATATTTCACGATTATCCCGGACTTTAAATCGGTTGGGGTTCGCGATAATGCCCGCTGCTTTGACTGGCCGGTTATTATTCGTGCCGTCAACACGGTGGATGCGATGCGTGCAACCGTTGAGCAGCTGGAGTGGCCGTTGCTGCTGAAGATAACGGACCGTATTCTCAGGGAGGTTCCCCACGTGAACCGCGTATGCTATGACCTGTCGCCTAAGCCGACGGCTACCATAGAGTGGGAATGATTTCACACCCGTGAAAAAGCCCGTGAATAAAGGCTTTTCGCCGTTTGAAAGCCCTCTGTGGCAACAAAATGGCAACATTATTTGAATTATTGTAAAAGTAAAGAGCTAACTGATTTTTTGATAAGTCAGTTAGCTCTTTTTGTATGCTGTAAAATTTTAATTCACCGATTATATTAGTCTTCTTTGTTAGAATTTTCAACCCAGCTATACTTTTCACTTTTATAAAGGTTATAGAATTCATCTCTGTCATTAAAATGATGTCCAAACAAATTTGGGCGAACTTCATCTCTTACAGAGAAAATCAACTCTTTTGGTGCGTTGTTATCAACCAGAGATATCATAGATAGAGCGTATCCAGCATATAAGCCCTCCATATATCCATCCTGATGCATATTGTCAATCAAAAGATTATCAGGCAATCCCGCATACCCTTTGGGAAGAAGACCTTTTTCTTCAAGTGTGGAAGACCAAAGAGAAACAATTTTCTCTTTATCCTTTTTGCTAAAAAGTTTTTCAAAGTCAATGTCTTGGACTTTTCCCTCTAGATACTTGAATAAACGCTCAAGAAGAAGATTGCAAATGCCTAATGCTTCTTGATTAACTTTACTTTTTACGCCATCAGAAATACCTTCACCCAGTCGGACTTTGCTTTCCTTTTCTGACATTATCATTTCCCCCTATCATTTATTTCAGCTTATCTTTATATGTTTCAAGAAGTGTATCGCTGAGTGCTTGCGACGGCACTTTCACATAACCGGAATTTTCATCATATTTCGGATAGTTATAACGCCACTTGTCATAGTCCTCACGGCTGATGTCGCCATTGCGATATTTTTCAGCCTGTTCTGCCCACGCATTTAGCATTTCGGAAAGCTCGGCAGCGTCTTTTCCCTTGCGAGGGTCAACACGCATAGAAACGCCGTTCTCCCCTTTTTCAATTGTCAGACCGTAGCGATCCTCTAATGTAAACAGCGTGTGCATTAAACCAAGATAGCTGTCAATGTCGGGGACAGACAGAGCCAGCGGAGAAACTCCAAGCACGCTGGCAAGACTTTCTGTCAAATCAGCTTTCGGCGTTCTTGAGCCGGATTCATACTGTGCCATACGAATATCCGCTGTCTTTTCGGGAAAGCCGACTACCGTTCCTAAATACTTTTGTGTCATTCCCCGCAGATTGCGGAAGAAACGAATTCTTTCACCGATTGCCATAGCAATTACGCTCCTTGTTTATGTATTGTGCAATCAGTATAACATATATATTTAAGTATCGTCAAGATAGCAATAGCAAAAAAGCTTAATATTTTCTTAAAAACCACTTGACTTTACGGAATTTGTTTAGTATAATAGTTAAGCAAATAGCGTTAAGTTATTGCTTGACAACAGAATAACCGTCATATGTCACGGTAATGGCATATCCGCTCGGGCAAATCGGAATGCGGTCAGAAAGTTCTCCGACACTAAATAAACGAATTATCAAAAACAAATAAAGGGGGGGATGAAATGGAAAGTACGAGCTTTATGAGAGTTGATGAGGTGGCTCAGGAATTGGGTATCTCAAAATCATACGCTTACAAAATCGTTCAGAAATTAAATGCCGAGTTAAAAGAAAAAGGGGTTATGACAATTTCGGGGCGAGTGAATAAGCGATATTTTATGGAACGCACCTGCTACGGTGCAACTAAGAAAGAGAGGGATTAAACAATGGCAGTATATAAAGAAGAAAAAACAAACACTTGGCGAGTGCTTTACCGTTACACCGATTGGAACGGAGAGCGAAAACAAACGCAGAAGCGTGGATTTAAAACCAAGCGTGAAGCACAGGCTTGGGAGCGTGAGCAGCTTAACAAGTTGGGCGGTGACTTGGATATGAGTTTCAAGAGCTTTGTCGAGCATTACACCGCAGATATGCAGAGCCGCATTAAGGAAAACACTTGGGCAACGAAGGAGCATATTATTCAGACAAAACTCATTCCCTATTTCGGGAAGCTGAAGATGTGCAACATCACCGCACAGCAAATTATCACATGGCAAAACGAACTTATCAATCATAAAGACGAGAACGGAAAGCAGTATTCGCCTGTATATCTGAAAACCATTCACAATCAGCTATCAGCGATATTCAATCACGCTGTCAGGTATTACAACCTAAAAGAAAATCCCTGCAAGAAGTCAGGCAGTATGGGCAAAAAGAAAAACCGTGAAATGCTCTTTTGGACGAAAGAAGAATATATGAAATTTGCAGATGTGATGATGGATAAACCGATGTCTTTCTATGCGTTTGAAATGCTCTATTGGTGCGGTATCCGTGAGGGAGAGTTGTTGGCTCTTACGCCTGCGGATTTTGATTTTGAAAAGCGGACGGTGATGATCAACAAATCGTTTCAACACCTGAATGGCAGGGATATTATCACCACGCCGAAAACAGAAAAGAGCAACCGCACCATTCAGATGCCCAAATTCCTCTGCGATG
The DNA here is from genome assembly GCF_003268275.1 of Hydrogeniiclostridium mannosilyticum. GTDB lineage: Bacteria > Bacillota > Clostridia > Oscillospirales > Acutalibacteraceae > Hydrogeniiclostridium > Hydrogeniiclostridium mannosilyticum. The sequence goes on along the minus strand of NZ_QLYR01000003.1, from coordinate 134,250 downwards.
AAATGCAGGACTATTTGAAAATACTTTATGATGTGGGGCTGGAGGACAGAATGTTTCCTGTTACCAAAAGCTATCTGCACCGAGAAATGGATAGAGGCTCAAAAGTTTCAGGTGTAAAACGAATTAGAATACACGACATTCGACACAGCCATGTCAGTCACTTAATTGATTTAGGCTTCTCGGCAACTGCTATTGCCGATCGTGTGGGACACGAGAGTATAGATATCACCTATAACTACGCTCATCTGTTTCCGTCAAAGCAGGCTGAAATGGCGGACAAGTTAGATATGGAAAGAGGCGAATAAAATGTCGGCAAAGAATGTGGACAGACATAACCGTTTTAGGAATATTACAGTCGGGTTTCGAGTATCGCCCGAAGAAAATGAACAAATCAATACAGCTGTCAGACTTTCAGGACTTCCAAAACAGGAATACTGTTACCGCCGCTGTCTTAACCGTGATGTAGTGGTGCAGGGCAATCCAAGAGTATATAAGGCGCTCCGCAATGAACTTACCGCTGTTTTGGACGAACTGAAACGCATTGAGGCGGGCAATGGTGTTGATGAGGAATTGCTCAATAACATCGAACTTATCACAGAGATTTTATATGGATTAAAGGGGGAAGCGAATGAACAGACAAAAAGAAATGACCACCTGTAAATCATCTGTTGGCGCAGATGAAAGGCAGTCACTCAATGTATCTGCTAATAATATAACCGCATATCGCTCAAAAATCAACAGTTTTGTTTTGAAAGGCGGTGGTATGAATGGCTGAACTGAAAATTATCAGTATGGACGAAGTTCAAAGCAAACAAGTGAACTGGCTTTGGTATCCGTATATTCCATACGGGAAAATCACAATTATTCAGGGTGATCCCGGCGAGGGGAAAACGACTTTAGCATTAAGACTGGCGGCACTTCTCTCAAAAGGAGAAGCGCTGCCCTATGAAGATACCGAGCGTGAGCCGGTCAGAGTGATTTACCAAACCGCCGAAGACGGGCTGGAGGATACCATTAAGCCGAGGTTAGAGGCGGCAGAAGCGGATTGCTCGCAAATCAAAGTCATAGACGAATCAGAAGCCGCACTTAGTATGCTTGATGAACGCATCGAAAAAGCAATCATAGAGGTCGGCGCAAGAGTGGTAATTCTTGATCCGATTCAGGCGTATGTCGGTGCGAATATCAATATGAACAACGCTAACGAGGTGCGCAGCGTGATGGCACAGCTTGGAAAGATTGCAGAAAAATATGACTGTGCAGTTTTGCTTGTGGGGCATATGAATAAAGGCAGCGGAAATAAATCTTCCTATCGTGGACTCGGCTCCATTGACTTTCAGGCTTCGGCACGAAGTGTTTTGATTGTCGGAAGAATTAAAGATAATCCGCAGATACGAGTGATGGTGCAGGACAAGTCCTCCCTTGCTCCTGAGGGCGAGCCGATTGCTTTTGAGTTGGACAAGGAAAACGGATTTCGATGGCTCGGACATTATGACATTTCGGTTGACGATCTATTAAGTGGTATTCCAAAAGAAAAGAAATCTGAGCAGGCGGAAAATCTTATCCTTGAATATCTTTCAAAGGGCAAATATCCGCAGAAGGAGCTGGTAAAGAAAGCACAGGCGATGGGAATCTCAAAGCGTGTGCTGGATGAAGCAAAGAAAGCACTGAATGTCCGTTCACGCAAAGAGGGCAGTCAATGGTATTGGGATCTTCCCGAAGAAATAGAGTGAGCAGCCTTTTAAGGTTGCAACATTGCAAAGGCAAGCACATCTGCAATCTTGCAATGTTCCTTTTTCGGGAAGTGATAAAGTTTGGTGGAGAGCGCAGAGAGCACCTTTTCAAAGGTGTTCTTTGCCCCTCGGAGAGCGCAAAACCTGCTTGCAGGTTGCATTTTTGATAGGCTTGCCTGTCAAAAGTGCTTTTGCGTTACTCTTGACAAGAGTAACAGAACCGAGAAAGGAGAAATTTTAGAGGTTGGAGGTATATAAAATGCAGAGAACGATAAGCGCAATGGTGGGTGACGGCTCAGTCAATCACAACAGCCGCAAGTTTAAAGCGGCAAATGTTGACCCTACACGCACTCACCTCAATATAGATTATTGCAATGAAAATATCAAGAAAGTCTATCACGAATTGTTTGATGAAGCACTGAAAAGGCACAATGATAAGCAGACAAGAGCAGACCGAAAAATCAAAAACTATTATGATAAAATCTGCAATTCTAAGCAGGAAAAATCGTTCCACGAAATCATTTTGCAGATAGGAAATAAAGACGATATGGGTGCGGAAAGTGAGAACGGACAACTTGCAAAACAGGTCTTAGATGAATATTATAGAGGCTTTCAGGAAAGAAATCCACAGTTAAAAGTATTCTCAGCCCATCTACACATGGACGAAGCAACGCCGCATATTCACATTGATTTTGTTCCGTTCACTACTGGTAGCAAGCGTGGATTAGATACCCGTGTATCACTCAAACAGGCATTAGCGATACAGGGATTCAAGGGCGGCACTCGTGAAAATACAGAGTGGAATCAATGGATACAATCCGAAAAAGAACAGCTTGCCGCCGTGATGGAACGCTATGGAATAGAGTGGGAACACAAGGACACACACGAAAAACACCTCTCTGTTCTCGATTACAAAAAGCAGGAACGAGCCGCAGAGGTTGAAAAATTAGGTGCTGAAATCGAGCAGAAACAAGCTGAATTTAAGGTGTTGTCCGAACGAATACACAACTATGATGAGGGTATAAACGATCTGACAGAACTGACAAATTCACTTGATAATTCACCCGAATATCAGTTGCCTGAGCCGCAAGGCTTAATGTCGGCAAAGGCATACAGAAGTAAAATTGTCGAGCCTTTTGTAAAGAGATTAAAGGCGCTTATCAAGACGGTGCTTGTCAGATGCTTTGAGGGATGGGACAATTATTATAGACTCAACATTACTAACGGAAATCTGTACCATGAAAACGAGAAACTCATTAAAGTTAATGAAAAACTAACAGACGAAAATGAAAATCTGCGTTCAGAAAACAAGGATTACAAGCTGCTACGCAAGGTATTCGGCAGTAAGCAAATTGACAGTTTACTGGAACAGGCACGAGAAAAACAGCAGTATAAACAGCGTGATACACGCTTTGGAAATTCAAAATATGAAAGGTAGAAACAGACTATGGCAAAAACAATTTTTGAAGAAATGGGCGGCACTTATGTACGGCAAGGGGATTATTTTATACCCTGCCTTACTCTACCAGCCGAAAAGGAAAACAAGCCAATCGGCGTATGGGGACAGCGGCACAAACGCTACTTGCAAGAGCATAAAAGAGCAACCTATACTACTCTGCTCACAAGCGGCAAGCTGAATAGCTATCTTGCCAACATTGACGAACAAGCAGAAGAATTATTTTCTCGGATGGTAAAACAGATAGCAGAGCGTGAGGGCGTGACAGAACAGTTAAAAGCAGGAAATCAACTTGAATGGGTGCAGAAAATGAACAGCATTCGCAATAGGGCAGTAAAGATTGTAAATACAGAGTTGATTTATATGTAAAGAATATGGCAGGATAGCAAATGCTATCCTGCCACCTATTCATTAGGTCGGAAGTTTTTCTCACGAATATGTGAGTACAACTTGATTTTTCGTTTAGTTAATGTTATACTGTAGGTAACCCTAATGAACGGAGTGCCGAAATGACTGTTAGCTATGATAAACTGTGGAAGTTGCTTATAGATAAGAAGATGAATCGAACCGACTTGAAAAACACGGCAGGAGTGAGCTTTAATGTTCTTGCCAAAATGAGCCGTAATGAATTTGTATCGTTAGAAAGTTTATGTAAAATTTGTACTGTCTTAGCTTGTGATATTGGAGATATAATGGAGTTTACTGAAAATGAAACTGCTTGATTTTGCTATTCAGACAACAAATAAATATATTGATGAAATGCCGAAGTCTCAAAGAAAAAAGTACGGTCAGTTTTTTACGAGTAAAGAAACTGCTGTATTTATGGCTGAATTATTTGATGTGCCTGAGAACAAAACACGACTGCAAATTCTTGACGCTGGTGCCGGTTCGGGTATTTTATCGATTGCACTGATTGAGAGGCTGCAAGAAATCCCTCAGTTACAATATGTCCACTTAGTCTGCTATGAAAACGATTCTAAAATTATTGAATTGTTAAGGACAAATCTACAATGGGTTAGGCAGCATACTACACTAACATTTGATTACGAGATTCGGGAAGACAACTATATTCTAAGCCAAATGATTGAATATAATGAAATGATTTGTGCGGATCCGAATCCGTTGAAATATGATATGGTAATCGGAAATCCGCCATATATGAAAATAGCAAAAGACGCTCCAGAGGCTAAAGCAATGCCAGATATATGCTATGGTGCACCCAATCTATATTTTCTATTTGCGGCAATGGGAATGTTTAATTTAATCCCAAACGGCGAGTTAGTATATATCATTCCTCGTTCTTGGACATCAGGAGCTTATTTTAAAAGATTTCGTCAAAAGTTTTTGAACGATGGTGTCTTAGAGCATATTCACTTGTTTGTTAGCCGTGATAAAGTGTTTGAAAATGAGAGCGTGTTGCAGGAAACGATTATTATTAAAATGAGAAAGTCTACTGCAACTCCTGCGAGTATAACCATTACAACAACACAGAGTAATAGGGATTTTTCCAATAAAACGAATTTTGAAGCACCATATACTACAGTTGTTTCAGGCGAAGATACCTATGTTTATTTAGTTACAAATGAGCAAGAGGTAGAGACACTTGGGCTACTTAATAGATGGACAAATACATTGCCGAGTATTGGGTTGAAAATGAAAACGGGCTTAACCGTCGATTTTAGAAACAGAGAAGTTTTACGTGATACAGCCGAAGAACAGGCGGTTCCTCTTTTCTATTCACAACATATCCAAGATGGGAAAGTCATATTTCCTATTGGCAAAGAACATGAATATATCGTTACAGATCAGTTAGGGTTGCTACAGCCAAATGTAAATTACCTGTTTGTAAAGAGATTTACTGCCAAAGAAGAACATAGGCGTCTGCAGTGTGGTGTGTATTTAGCAAGAAAATATCCCGATTATTCGAAAATCAGTACACAAAATAAAATCAACTTTATTTGCGGCTTAAAAGAATTGTCGGAATGTGTTGTTTATGGGTTATTTGTATTATTTAATTCCACCCTGTACGACAGTTATTACAGGATACTAAACGGCTCTACACAGGTCAATTCTACAGAAATCAATTCTATGCCTGTTCCGCCTTTGGAGAGTATAGAACTGTTAGGCAAAGAATTGATAAAATTGCGGGATATGACCGAAATAGGCTGTGATAAAATTTTAAGGAGTTTCATTTATGAACAAAGTCGAGGAAGCAAAAGAAATACTGAAAGAATTGCAAGTGCCAGTTAAACAACAGGCGGATTTGTGCTGTTTTGTTCTATTGGCTATGGCAGATATAAAGGAACAAGATGAATGGTCGAATGCTACGAATAGCTGGATTCGTATTCACGATGTTATCGCATATACAAAAGAGAATTATGGCGTTACATATGCAGAGAACAGCCGAGAGACTTTCCGAAAACAGGCTATGCACCATTTTAGAAACGCTGCGTTTATTGAGGACAACGGAAAAGCAACCAACAGTCCTAACTATCGCTATCGTTTAACAGATGAAATGCTTTCTCTTATTCGTAGCTATGGAACAGCATATTGGGAATCAGAAAAGCAAAGGTTTCTGCAATCTCACGAGACACTGATTGATCTCTATGCGTCTAAGCGTACAATGAGAAAAATGCCTGTTCGGATTAACGGTGAGGACTTTACTTTTTCACCCGGCAAGCACAATGAACTGCAAAAGGCGATTATTGAAGAATTTGCCCCTCGCTTTGCGCCAAATTCCGAGTGCCTTTATGTTGGTGACACTACAGAAAAGGACTTGGTAAAGAATATAGCAAAGTTGCAAGAACTCGGATTTGCAATTACGCTTCACGATAAAATGCCTGATGTTGTCCTCTACTCTGAAGAAAAGAATTGGTTATACTTTATCGAATCTGTTACTTCTGTTGGACCGATGGAGCCTAAACGGATAAAAGAAATTGAAGAAATGACCGCAGGCGTTACAGCAGGGAGAATTTATGTTACTGCGTTTCTTGATTTCAAGACTTTCAAAAAGTTTTCTGAAACACTTGCTTGGGAAACAGAGGTTTGGATTGCGGATATGCCCGACCATATGATTCATTTGAATGGGGACAAGTTTTTGGGTCCGAGAAAATAGTAAGGGAGTATCATACTCATGGAAAATATCGGACGATTAACAGAAGTGGATGTAAGAGAGTTATGGTTGCATGAACAATATGATTTTTCTAATTGGTTAGCGAAAGAAAGCAATCTTAACTACCTTAATGATATTTTAGGTTTGACTTTAATTGATGTTGATAAAGAAGTTTATGTAGGATCGTATCGTTGCGATTTAGTTGCTAAAGACGAGACAACAAATACAACCGTAATTATAGAAAATCAACTTGAAAATACAAATCACGATCATTTAGGTAAGATAATTACTTATGCGTCTGGATTAGGAGCCAAAGTAATAGTCTGGATTGTTAAAAATGCCAAAGAGGAACATCGTGCGGCTATAGAGTGGCTTAATAATAATACAGTTGACGACATAAACTTCTTTTTAATTGAAATTCACGCTTATAAAATTGGAAGTTCCAACCCTGCACCGAAGTTTGAAATAATTGAACAACCTAATGGGTTTGTAAAAAGAGGTAATAAAGCAAAATCCTCAAACGACGAATTAGATAAACGCCAGTCAGAAATTTTAATGTTTTGGGAACAGTTTAATCAAGTTGTTGTGAACAGGGGAAAACCTTTCAATATCCGAAAAGCAACAACTGACCATTGGTATGATATTGCGGTAGGTTCAAGCGAAGCTCACATTGCGATTAATCTCGTCAACAAAGATGGTATGATTGTTGTAGAACTTTATATAAGCAATAATAAAGATTTGTTTGACCATCTTTATAAATGTAAAGATGATATTGAATCCAAACTTGATATAGACCTTATTTGGGATAGATTAGATAACAAGAAAGCTTCAAGAATCAAACATTATATTCATGATTTAAACTTTGATGACCATTCAAATTATGATGTTTTGATGAATCAAGCAATAGATGTTGCAGTAAGAATGCGAGATGTATTTAAAGAATACTTTTTATAATCTCATTCGTACTATACCGAAATCGTGGCAACACAATGGCAACAAAAAATCGGACAGCCTATGCTTTACCGATAATACAAATAATGTAGATATGCTCTGCTAAATCTCATAAACAAACTTGTTTAGAATGAATTTATCAGGAGCGAGTGGGAGTGAGCAACAACCCCCGGAAACCCGTATAAACACAGGGTTCCCGGGGGTTACTATTTAGTGGGCGCATTTTGAGCGTCTGTGATATTGGATGCTTGCAATTCCGAAGAATTTTTTTAAAAATGTAAAATAACTATTGCCTTACGGGTACCTCCCGTCCGGAGGGCTCATTTTCCAAAGGCGGGCATGTAGAAGCTTCTATATACCCGCCTTTAGCGTTCAGCAGGCTGAGACAATCCCTGTCCTCGTTTTTCATGACGTGAGCGCAGCGACCTTTTTCATGTACCGGCGAACCCCAAAAAAGGCTCCACCTATTGTTGGGCGGCTGCTAAGGGTGTTGTTTGTTCGGCACTGCCGCATCATTCAGGCTGGGCACAGCGCGCCTCCTCCTGCTTCTGAAGTTCACCCATAATAAAGGGGACGACTTCTTCAAGCTTGATATTGAGCACATGTGCGAATTCCTCGTGCAGAATGGTCTCTGCTTCTTTCATAATCCGCTCATCGGAAAGGTAGAATTTTTTACCGCTGCGGTGTTTTTCCTCACGGTTGAAGTACAGCGCCCGGATCAGCTTGATTAATTCCCTGTGGTCGCCTTCCTTTACAATTTTACTAAACTTTTCTTTTCGCTGCTGCTCGTTGTCAATCCATTCTGTTTGAGCATCCGGCATTTCCTGTATCAACCGGTAAATTTCATTGACTGAAAGTAGCTGGCGTATTTTTAATTTTGGACTATCAACTGGGCAGTAAATAGTTGAGTTTTCATCATAGACGGGTTTCAACACATAATATAAAACCTCACTACCGCCGAATTTTTTTGCACAGATTTCACTGATTCTACAGACCCCTGAGCTGCCGTACATAACGGTGTCATTTACTTGAAACACAATAGTTCCCTCCGCTTAGCTGTTAAAAGGACCGGTGGCGTAAACGGCCCCCTGCACGATTACCCTCCAGATGGCGGCAGGGTGCCAAGAAAAAAGCGCAGTCTGTTGACAACCGGACTTACGTTCTGCTATCGACAAACTACACGTTGTATTTTTATTATAGCACACTTTTGCGTAAAAAGGCATGGGATGTTTGCACAAAAACAAAAGCTTTTATCCACACCTCGGCGCAGGCTTAAATGTGTTGCGTGTTTTTTCGGTAGCTTCACCCTGATAGCCGCACGAAAAACGGAAGGGCGCCTTGGTGGGAGCCATTCACGTAAAATATTTTATACTTCATTAAAAATCGTTGAAAATAGGTAATTTATACAGAATTACAGATAAAAATGATGGATTAATATATGAAAAAGAATTGATTTTTTACAAAAATTAATATATGATTAGACCCACTGGGGGAGGAGGAAGAATATGAAGGAAAAGAAGCAATATTCGTCCTGGGGCGGCATACGCTATATTTTGCAGTCAATTTGTGCAGAAGACAAGCGACTGCTGCTGTATCTGCTGATACGCATTCCATCATTGGTTTTGCTGCCGCTGTGCACAATATTTTTACCGAAATTGGTTATTGACGAGGTGGTCAATCAGCAGAGCATTGCCCATATATTGGCCACTGTTGGCAGTTTGACGGTGGCTATGATGGTGCTGAATGTCCTGCTTGAGCAGACGCAGGCGCAGATTACAGCCCGTTCTAATCAGTATTATACAAGAATACGGGCGAAAGTCAGTGCAAAAATGGTGGATACGGATTATATCAATATCGAAAGCCATGAAGGCCAGGTGAAAAGGGAAAAGGCCATTATGCGCAATTATAGCGGCGATAATGTCGGCGTAGAAATGATTGCGAACTCCGCCGTTAACGTAGCGGCAAATTTGCTGGGCTTTTTTACCTACAGCAGTATATTGTTCACCTTAAATCCCCTGATTCTTCTGCTGTTGATTGCGATTACAGCGGTCAATTATATTTTTCTGAAATATATGAACCGGTATGAAATGAAAAATTTGCAGGAACGAGCGGAATTTGAGCGCCAGATGAACTATGTCCACGACAACATTAATTTGCAGTCAGGGAAGGATATTCGCCTATATCATATGAAAGAATGGCTGGATGCCCGTTTTCGTGTTGGCCTGGAAGGACGTAATAAGCTCATTCATGCTTTTGTCAAACGTTTATTTGCGGGTTCGTTTTTGGAAAAAACCTTGATGCTGCTCCGCGATGGGATTGTGTATTTCTATTTAATCTATTTGGTATTAAACGCGCGGATTGCCGTTTCTGATTTTGTATTGTATTTCGGTGCTGTTTCCGGCTTTTCTACTTGGATTTCCCAATTGCTGAAAGAGTTTCATAATATTGAACGCAGCGGTATGTTTGCCGCCCATACAAAGGAATATCTGGATATGCCGGATTTTTCCAATCGGGGAGCGGGTGCAGCGCTGCCGGATTACAGTGAAAATCCGCTGTCCATTGAATTTCGGGATGTCGAATTTACCTACCCGGGGGCTAAAGAACCCGCCATTCGGAACTTTAACCTAAAAATCCGGCCGGGTGAAAAGCTGGCGGTTGTCGGTGTGAACGGAGCGGGCAAGACGACGCTGGTTAAGCTTCTCTGCGGCCTGTATGCACCGCAAAAGGGAGAGGTGCGCATCAATGGGGTGCCGTCCACTGCGTTTAACAGGGATGAGTATTATACGTTGTTCTCCAGTGCGTTTCAGGATGTCAACCTGCTGCCCATCACCATTGGGGAAGATGTTTCGATGACGATGGATGGAGCGTTTGACCGGGAGCGCGTCTGGCGGTGTTTGGAGACGGCCGGGTTAAAGGAGCGTGTCGAACGCATGAAGGATGGTCTGGACACCCATATGGGGAAGGAACTTTACCCCGATGCAGTGGAGCTTTCCGGCGGGGAAAAGCAAAAGCTGGTCTTTGCGCGCGCACTCTACCGGGATGCGCCCATCTTGGTTTTAGACGAGCCGACGGCCGCGCTGGACCCTATTGCTGAAAACAGGATGTACCTGCAATATCATCGGGTTTCTGAGCATAAAACTTCACTTTTTATTTCACACCGGCTTTCAAGCACGAAGTTTTGCGACCGGATTATCCTGGTTGGCAATGGAACGATTCTGGAGATGGGCACCCACGAGGAGCTGCTCGCCCTTAATGGGAAATACAGTGAAATGTTCCGGGTCCAAAGCCAGTACTATCAGGATGATTTTGAGATGGAAGGGGCGGTGGAGTACGGTGAGTAAAAGGCGGCATAAAAAGGGGTTTCAGGCAGAGGCCCAAATGCTTCGCAAGGGCTTTAAGCTGATTTTTGAGCTTCGCCCGCGCCTATTCCCACTGGGCGTCTGCATGGCGGTTCTGCGCGCGCTGACCCCTTTTATCAACATTTTTATGACGGCGCAAATTCTAAATGAGCTTTTAGGCGCCCGTAATTTGCAGACGCTGACAGTCTATGTGCTGGTCACGGTGCTGCTGAATTGGTTTCTCGGCCTGGCAAGCGAACGGCTGGTACACAGCCGAAATGAGCAAATGATTCCCATCTGGGTCATGCAAACACATTTGCTGTCTAAAAAGCTGATGGATATGGACTATCCGAATTTAGAAGATCCGCACACGCATCAGCTGGAGCAGAGCGTTTATGCCCGTTGTATGTATATGGGGCGAACGCTCTGGTCGCTGCAGGAGCAAGTTGAAAACATGATTTCCGGCTTGATTACGGTTGTGGTGTCTGTCGGCATGACGGCCTCGCTGTTTTTCAGCCCTGCGGTGGAGGGACTGACAGGCTTTAGGGCTTTTGCTGCCTCTCCTTGGTTCTCTATTTTACTGGTTGGGTTGATTTTGCTTTCTGTTTTTCTGTCAATGCGTATGAATATCAAAAAAAATGAAAAAATCATAAAATTAGTGGAGGATGAGGATTTCAACTTGGCAGACCGGCTCAGCTGGCACTATCAATCTTATTTGGAGGACTACAAGAGCGGTAAGGATGTGCGCCTTTACAACCAGGGCGGCCTGATCATGGGAAAGATTTGGCAGAGCGCCGGCTTGTTGAGTGCAGGGATGAACCGCGAGGGAAATTTGACGGGGCGCTATAATTCCCTGCAGGCGGCGCTGTCCACACTGGTAGGCGGCCTGGTTTACCTGTTTGTCGCACTTAAGGCGTTGCTGGGGGTGCTGAGTATCGGCAGCGTTGTCCAATACACCGGCAGCATCACCCAATTTGTCAGTGGCTTTACGCTGCTGATGACGAATTTTTCCCAGCTGCGAAGCATGGCGGCAGATTTTGGCGTGTTTTTTGAGTTTATGGAGCTGCCCGACGGTCAGGCCAAGGGAACCCTTCCCATTGAGAAACAAGAGGGCGGCGAATATGTTTTTGAACTCAGAAACGTTTCGTTTGCTTACCCAGGCGTGGAGGAATATGCACTAAAGGACGTGTCCATGAAATTCCGAGCAGGTGAGCGTTTGGCGGTAGTCGGACTGAATGGCTCTGGAAAAACGACGCTGATTAAGCTTCTTTGCCGCTTGTATGACCCGCAGCAGGGGGAAATCTTACTGAATGGTGTTGACATCCGTGAATATGACTACACCCAGTATCAGGCCCTGTTTTCCGTTGTCTTTCAGGACTATAAGCTTTTTTCTCTGCCGGTGGGTGAAAATGTGGCTGCAAGTATGGAGTATGAGGAAGAAAAGGTGGAAGCCTGCCTGAAAGAAGCGGGATTGGAGGAGTGGGTACAAAAGCAGGATCATATTTCGAGGCTGCCCCTTTACAAGGACTGCTTTGACAATGGTATAGAGATTTCCGGCGGAGAGGCCCAAAAAGTTGCGATAGCCCGCGCGCTATATAAGGATGCGCCCTTTGTAATTTTAGATGAACCGACAGCTGCGCTGGACCCGGTATCTGAGTCGGAGATTTATGCCCGGTTCGACACGATGATCCACAATAAAAGTGCGATTTATATCTCACATCGCCTATCCAGCTGCCGCTTTTGTGACGATATCGCCGTATTTGACCAGGGAAGATTGATCCAGCGCGGGAACCACGAAGAACTTTTGGCGGACACAAATGGCAGATACTATGAGCTCTGGAATGCACAGGCGCAGTATTATCAGAAAAATAAAAAAGCTCCGGAGCCGGCTTGATGGAAATTGGCTGTTTTCTATTGAATGATTTTATAAAAAGGATTGCTGCTGGCTGAAGCGGTAATCCTTTTTGAATTATGGGGTATCTTGCGCAGTTCGGCGATTTTCAGGCGTTTTATGTTTGAGTATGAGGGCTGGATATGGTATAATGGCAACAACCCGCCGGGGAGTTGCAGGAAAGTGGCCTGCCATCTGAATTCCGTTCAAGGAGGCGGGCGAAGAGGCGCCGGCGGGATAAGGTTTTTTATGCCGGAGGGACGAGAATCCTTTATGATTCCATAGTCAGGACGATTCAATAATAAAGATAAGGAAAGGGTTGCGGATGAAGCGCTCAGAGAAGTTGGAACAAATTTTGCTGAAGGTCCAAAAACCAGGACGCTATGTCGGCGGCGAACTGAACGTCGTAGTGAAAAATAAAACGGAGGTGGACACACGCTTTGCTTTCTGTTTTCCGGACACCTATGAGATCGGTATGTCGCATCTGGGCATGAAAATTTTATATGGAGAGCTGAACGAGATGCCGGGCGTCTGGTGCGAACGGGTGTTTGCACCGTGGCTGGATATGGAGGAACAGCTGCGCCGGAACCAGCTCGACTTGTACGCGCTTGAAAGCGGGGACAGCCTGCGGGAGTTTGACATTATTGGTTTTACGCTTCAATATGAGCTTAGCTACAGCAATGTGCTGAATATGCTGGAGCTGGGCGGGGTGCCGTTATGCTCCAAAGACCGTTCCGGGCTTTCGGGCATTGTGGTGGCGGGCGGGCCGTGTGCCTGTAACCCGGAGCCGATGGCAGATTTCATTGACCTCTTTTTTATTGGAGAGGGCGAAGAGGTCGACTGTGAGGTCGTTGCGCTGTACCAGCGGTTTAAAAAGGAGGGCCGCGGCCGCCAGGAGTTTTTGGAGGCAGCCGCACAAATTCAGGGGGTTTATGTGCCCTCCCTGTATGATGTCGCTTATAACAAGGATGGTACGATTGCGGAAACACGTCCGAAAAAAAACGCGCCGCCAAAAATCAAAAAGCGGTTGATGCTGGATATGGACCGCGCTTATTACCCGGACCGTTTTGTTATGCCCTATATTGAAATTGTACATAACCGTGCGGTTGAGGAGGTTTTCCGCGGCTGTATCCGCGGCTGCCGCTTTTGCCAGGCCGGCTTTTTATACCGGCCGGTGCGCGAAAAATCCATAGATGTGATCGACCGCCAGTGCCATGCGCTCTGTGACAATACCGGCTACGACGAGGTGTCGCTCTCTTCCTTAAGCACCAGTGACTACAGCGATATCAACGGCTTGCTGGACAAGCTGCTGCTTTGGGCCGACGAGGAAAAAGTCAGTATTTCCCTGCCCTCTCAGCGGGTGGATGCCTTCTCAACAGAGATGATGAATAAAATTAAATCGGTACGGAAAAGCGGGCTGACCTTTGCGCCGGAGGCTGGTACCCAACGCCTTCGTGATGTTATTAATAAAAATGTTACGGAAGAGGAACTGATGAAGACGGTTAACATCGCCTTTGCCGGTGGCTGGAATACGATTAAGCTTTATTTTATGATCGGGTTGCCAACAGAGACTATGGAGGATGTAGCCGGAATTGCCAAACTGGGGCAGCGGGTGGTGGATGCTTTTTACAGCAACCCCAATAAGCCCAAGGGCCGCGGGGTATCGGTTTCTCTGAGCGCATCGGCATTCGTACCCAAACCGTTTACTCCGTTCCAATGGGAGCCGCAGGATACCATTGAAACGCTGCACGAGAAACAGCGCCATCTGCTGCGCTCGGTGACGACCCGGAAAATTGATTGCAGCTACCATGATGCAGACACCAGCTTTTTGGAGGGCGTTTTTGCTCGGGGGGACCGCCGGTTGGGCCCGGTTCTACTGAAAGCGCATGAACTGGGCTGTAAGTTCGACGGCTGGAAGGATTGCTTTGATTTAAAGGTGTGGCAGAAGGCTTTTGCGGCATGCAAGGTGGAGCCTGCTTTTTACACAAACCGCAGGCGTTCCTTTGATGAGGTGCTGCCTTGGGATCATATCGATTACGGAATATCAAAGTCTTTTTTAGTCAGGGAGTGCGAGCGGGCTTACCAGGCGGTTACGACCCCGAATTGCAGGGAAACCTGCTCCGGCTGCGGGGCCGCACAATTCGGAGGGGGGATTTGCCATGAAAACCGTACGGATTTGGTTTAAAAAGGATGGCGCCGCGCGTTTTATTTCTCATCTTGATTTAAATCGCTGTATGCTGCGGGCGGTGCATAAGGCCAAAATCCCTCTTTGGTATACAGAGGGCTACAACCCGCATGCATTTGTCACCTTTGCGCTTCCGCTTTCGCTGGGGTTCCGCGGAAACCGCGAGAGCATGGACATGAAAATTGACGAAACGAAAATAACAGACGAAGAGCTGCTGGCCAGACTGGACGCTGCGCTGCCGGGCGATATCGTGCTTTTTGCGGTAACAGAACCGAAAATGAAACCGGGGAAAATTGCCTGGGCGGAGTACTGTGCGTTTTTAAAGCCTGAAAACGGCAGTGTGGAGGGGCTTGGCAACGCCCTGGGCCAGCTTTTGAATAAAACGGAGATCCTAGCTGAAAAGCACAGCAAAAATGGAACCGTGCAAATTGATATCAAACCGCACTTGAAAAAAGTAGAGTGGCGGCGGCAGCACGATGCCTTAGCGCTGGATTTGCTTTTGCCGGCGGGAGGAGAGATGAATATCAACCCTAAGCTTCTGCTGGAGGCCCTGGAAAAGGACTCACAGCTTGCATTTTTTTATTCGCTGGAGAGAAATCTGCTTTATGATAAGGATATGCGGATTTTCGAGTAAAAAAAGATTGCATAAGCCTCGGTTTTGTGGTATGATATATAGGCATTTAAGACCGCCGGTCTCCCGGTGGGAGTTGATGCCCGGTGTACCGTGACATTAAAACGGGTAGTCCTCTGCCGCTTTTTTACATGAGCAGCGGCATGAATACCTAATAATCAGGAGGAAAAGCATGGACGCATTAAAGACAATTGCAGAGGATTCCGTAAAAAAGGAACTTCCTTCTTTCGGTATTGGCGACACGGTGAAGGTGGACGTTAATATCCGTGAAGGCGACCGCGAGAGAATCCAGGTTTTTGAAGGAACCGTAATTGCCCGTAAGGGAAGCGGCGTTTCCGAGACCTTTACCGTGCGCCGCGTTTCTTATGGCGTAGGCGTTGAAAGAGTTTTCCCGATTCATTCGCCCAATATTAAAGGCGTAACGGTGGTGCGCAAAGGCAAGGTCCGCAGAGCAAAACTGTACTTCCTGCGTGGCCGTGTTGGTAAGGCTGCAAAGGTTAAAGAGCTGATCGGTTAATTTTACGGAAGAGGGACGGTTATAGAAACCTGTCCCTTTTTTCATTTTTATTTGATAAAATCAGATAAGGCGGCCGGAAAGCTGCCGTTATTTTTGACATAAAGAAGGCGGAAGTGAATGCTTGCTTTCAGGAAAAAAGAAGACTTTTCATTGCCCGGTGAATTTAAGGTTAAGAAAAGCGCTGCCTTAAACTGTTTTGAGTGGATGGAGGCCCTGGTCACAGCATTGATTGCGGTTGTGTTCATCTTTACTTTTTTGTTTCGGGTTGTAAGCGTCAGCGGACAGTCCATGGAGCCAAACTTACAGTCAGGCGACCGGGTGGTAGTTTCAAGCTATTTTTATAATCCACAGCCGGGGGATATTGTAGTCATCACCAGAACGGTGGGGCTCGACCAACCGATTATTAAAAGGGTGATTGCCACAGAGGGGCAGGAAGTGGATATCGACTTTGATAAAGGGGTAGTCCTGGTTGACGGCGAGGTGTTGGATGAGAGCGCTTACATCGAGAATGGGATCACCACGCAACGGTCGGATTTTGAATTTCCGATGACGGTACCAGAGGGCTATGTTTTTGTGCTGGGAGATAACCGCCCGCGTTCTGCCGACAGCCGGAGCCGGGAGGTTGGCATGGTGGATAAGCGTTATATTTTGGGAAAGGCGGAGATGGTGATCTTTCCCTTCAGCCGTTTTCAATTCATTGCATAGAGGAGGTTTTGCGAGTTGAGCGAGGCACAGTCGATTCAGTGGTACCCTGGGCATATGGCGAAGACAAAACGAAAAATTGAGCAGGACCTCAAACTAGTGGATGCGGTGGCAGAGCTTGTCGATGCCCGTGTACCGGTTTCCAGCCGGAACCCCTTACTGGCAACCCTGATTGAGAACAAACCGCGGATTATTCTGCTGAATAAGAGCGATATGGCGGATGCAGCCGAGACGGCGCGCTGGATTGCCGCTTATAAGCAGGAGGGAGCCTGGGCGCTGGCGGTGGACTGTAAAAGTGGGAAGGGTGTCAACGGTTTTGTCCCGCTTGTACGAGAGGCCCTGAAAGACCGTATTGCCCAATGGGAGGCAAAGGGAATGGCGGGCCGTGCCATTCGCATAATGGTTGTCGGCATTCCCAATGTTGGCAAATCTTCCTTAATTAACAAACTGACCAGGGGCGGCAAGGCCGAGGTGGAGGACCGCCCGGGCGTTACCCGCCAGAACCGCTGGTTTCGGGTCGGAAAAGGAATGGATCTTTTGGACACACCCGGGGTTTTGTGGCCCAAGTTTGAAGACCCTATTGCCGGCGAACGCCTGGCGTTTACAGGTGCGGTCCGCGACGACATTCTCGATGTCGAGTGGCTTGCCATGAGGCTGCTGGAGCTGCTGGCAGCGGAATACCCCCAGGTGCTCAGGCAGCGTTATAAATTTGAGGAATTACCGCAGCCGCTGGAAGGCGCTGCCCTGCTTGAGCTTGTCGGCAGAAAACGCGGGATGCTGGTTTCAGGCGGAGAGGTGGACACCCTGCGGGCCGCCACTATGCTGCTGGATGAGTTCCGTGCGGGAAAGCTCGGCAGAATTACGTTGGAGAAGGCGGGAAGGTAGCGTGGAAATCGATTGGTACGCCTATGAGCGTGCGGCACAGCAAAAAGGATATGCATGCATCTGCGGGGTCGATGAAGCGGGCCGTGGGCCGTTGGCGGCGCCGGTATTTGCCGCCGCGGTGGTCTTACCCCTTGGTCTGGAGATCCCCGGTCTGAATGACTCCAAAAAGCTGAGTGAGAAAAAGAGAGCGCAGCTTTACGATGAGATCAGGAAAAAAGCGATTTCCTGTTCAATCGCTTATGCAACAGAACAGGAAATTGATGAATTAAATATTTTGCAGGCGACATTTCTGGCTATGCAGCGCGCGGTGGAAGGCCTAGAGGCAGAGCCGGACTACGTCCTGGTGGATGGCAACCGTATGCCGGCGCTGCCCTGCCTGGCTGAAACTGTCGTGAAGGGCGATGGCCTTTCTGCGAGTATCGCCGCGGCTTCTATCCTGGCGAAGGTGAGCAGGGATCGCCTGATGGTGGAGCTGGACCGCCTTTACCCGGAATATCAGTTTGCAAAGCATAAGGGGTACGGCACGGCATTGCATCGGGAGCTGCTGAAAAAATACGGCCCCTGTCCGGTGCATCGCCGTTCCTTTTTGAAGAAGATACTAGGGGACAGAGATGAATAGCAGCATAGGCTCCTTGGGTGAGGATGGGGTTTCCGAATGGCTTCAGCGCCGCGGCTTCCGCGTATTATGCCGGAATTATCACAGCCGGTACGGAGAAGTCGACATCATCGCTGCGGATGACTACTATATTTTATTTGTTGAGGTTAAAACCAGGGCAGAGCGGCATCTGGTGTCCCCCCTGGAAGCGGTAACAGTGAAAAAGCAAAGGCGGCTGATTCAGACGGCCCGGCTGTACCTGCAGGCCAATCCGGTGCTGCTGCAGCCGCGGTTTGATGTAGCCGCAGTCATAACGGCGGGAAATCCCCCCTATATTAAGTCTATAGATTATTTGGAGAACGCGTTTGGGGAAAGGGGTTTTTGAGTTGAATTATTTTGATTTGCACTGTGATACGATTTTGAGATGCTATGAGGAGCGCCAGTCTCTTTACGATAATCAGGAGATGAACATCTCCTTGAAGCGAGGAGTGTCCGGCAGCTCCTGGGTTCAGGCCTTTGCGGTCTGGATTCGAGATGAAGTGCGCGGGGCTGAGGCGATGGAGATTTTCGACGGCGCCTATGCGGCGCTACAGCGTGAAATTCAGGCGCATCCAGGTGTTCTTTTTCAGGTGCGCACACATTCAGACCTGGAACAAGCCCGGCGGGGGAATTGTTGCGGCGCATTACTAACGGTTGAAGGGGGTTCGGTTGTAGGCGGTGACATCAGCCGCCTTTACCATCTTCGGGACTGCGGTGTAAAAGCCATTACCCTTACATGGAACGGGCCGAATGAAATCGGCGACGGCGCGCTGGTTGAGCATCCAATGGGCTTGAGCAACTTCGGCATACAACTGGTTGAGGAGATGGAACACCTTGGTATAGTGGCCGATGTTTCACATGCGAGCGACGCGCTGTTTGAATCGGTTGCGGAACATACGGAGAAGCCGTTTATAGCCACGCATTCGCTTTCACGGGCCGTGTGCGGCCACAAACGGAATCTTACGGATGAACAGTTTAAGGTCATTCGGGACCGCGGAGGCCTGGTTGGTCTAAACTTTGTGCCATTTTTCCTTCGGCAGGATGGAAAAGCAGCCGTTGCAGATGTTCTGAGGCATGCAGATCATTTCCTCTCCTTGGGCGGAGAAAAAATATTGGCGATGGGCTGTGATTTTGACGGTACGGATCTTCCGGAGGGCCTCACCGGCATCGAATCGGTTCCTACCCTGGCGGAAGTGTTTCTGCGCCACGGCTACCCGCAGCAGCTGGTAGAGGACATCTTTTTTAACAATGCATACGCTTTCTTTGCAAAAACTTTGACAGAGGCGCTTTAATATACTAAAATAAATTTAGGAATCCTGCCCTTCGGCGGCTGTCGCTCGCAGAAAGGGCTGTAAAAAGCATGATGTATTTAGGGGGAATTGATCTTGCATTATAAATCGACGAGGGACAATTCGGTGGCGGTAACATCGGCGCAGGCCATTGTACAGGGTATCAGCAGAGACGGGGGCCTGTTTGTGCCAGAGCGGCTGCCTGTTTACACTTATAAAGACCTTACCGCCTTGGCGCACGGTACTTATGCCGAGCGCGCTGAGAAAATCCTGGGTGATTTTCTGGAAGATTTCACGCGGCAGGAGCTGTGTGAATGTGTTCACAGCGCCTATGAGACGGGACGTTTTGACGGTAACCGCCCCGCGCCCCTCTCTCTGGAGCAGAACGGAGACCTCAATATGTACCTGCTAGAGCTTTGGCACGGGCCGACCTGTGCCTTTAAGGACATGGCCCTGCAAATTCTGCCTCATCTTCTGACCAAGTCCATGCAGAAGGTACAGCTGGATAAAAAGGCGCTGATCTTGGTGGCTACCTCCGGCGACACGGGAAAGGCTGCGCTGGAAGGGTTTAGGGATGTGGCAGGCACCCGTGTGCAGGTGTTTTACCCCAAGGATGGCGTCAGCGCTATGCAGGAGCGGCAGATGCGGACGCAGGAAGGGGACAATGTTGCCGTTTGTGCGATTGAAGGAAATTTTGATGATGCCCAGAGCGGCGTCAAGAAGATCTTCGCGGATGAATCGGTAAAAGCTCAGCTCGCCGAGGCTGGTTATGTGTTCTCAAGCGCGAATTCCATCAACTGGGGCCGCTTGGTGCCGCAGATTGTCTATTATTTCTCCGCTTACTGCGACCTGATGACCAGCGGTGAGATGGACTATGAGGGTGAAAAGGTCAATATTGTAGTTCCTACCGGGAATTTTGGCAATATTCTGGCGGCCTACTATGCAATGAAGATGGGCTTGCCGGTAAATAAGCTGATCTGTGCGTCCAATGCCAACAATGTGCTGACGGACTTTCTGCGCACCGGTATCTATGACCGGAACCGTCCCTTCCACACCACAATTTCCCCTTCCATGGATATCCTGATTTCCAGCAACCTGGAGCGTCTGCTCTACAGCCTGACGGATAGCAATGCGGAGCGTGTTGCCGCTTGGATGGAATCGTTGGCAAAGCGTGGACGCTACCAGGTGGACGAAGCGGTCAGATCGGAGCTGAACCGTCTGTTCTTCGCAGGCTTCTGCGATGACGCAGAGACCCAGCGGACTATCCGGGAGCTTTACCAGGTGGAAAATTATCTGTGCGACCCGCACACGGCTGTGGCGGTCAATGTTTATCAGCAGTACGCGGCGGCGACCGGGGACCGGACGACGCCGGCCATTATTGCCTCCACCGCGAGCCCGTATAAGTTTGCTTCCAGTGTGCTCGGCGCCCTATTGGAGGGAAAGGAAGCGCTCCCAGCGGATGAATTTGAGCAGGTTCAGACGCTTTCTGCATACACGGGCACGCCTATTCCAGCGCCGATTGCAGAGCTGGAGCAGAAACCTCTCCGTTTTGACCAGGTGTGCGCCAAGGAAGGGCTGAGCGCCGCCGTTTTGGATTCGGTGCGCTGAACATGGCGTTGTTTACAATCGCAGATCTGCATCTGTCGTTGGGAACGGATAAGCCAATGGATGTGTTTCCAGGCTGGAAAAATTATGTGGATCGCCTGGAGGCAAACTGGCGGCGGCTTGTTTCAGACGGTGATACGGTGGTTATAGCGGGGGACATTTCGTGGGCGATGAAGCTGGAAGATGCGGCGGCGGATTTTACTTTTCTCCATGCCCTTCCGGGGGAAAAGCTCATCTTGAAGGGGAACCATGACTATTGGTGGAGCACACGCAAAAAGCTGGAGGAGTTTCTGCAGCGGCACGGCTTTTATTCCATCCGTTTTATTCATAATAACGCGGTGGCTGTGGGTGATATAGCGGTCTGCGGAACGCGCGGCTGGCTTTATAATGCAGAGACGGAGGAGGACCTTAAGATCGTCAACCGCGAGGTTGGGCGGTTGAATGCTTCGCTGGATGAGGCGGAGCGGCTGGGACTCCGGCCGGTGGTGTTCCTCCATTATCCGCCGGTTTATGACGGAGCAGAGTGCCGGGAAATTTTGACGGTTCTGAAGCAACGGCAGATTGACACCTGCTATTTTGGCCATATCCATGGCGCCCAGGCCGCAAGGCGGGCGGTGACCGGGGAGTACGACGGCATTAAAATGGTTTTGGTTTCCTGTGACTATGTAAAATTCACACCGGTTTTGGTGAGATGAATAAATTTTAAATATTTACTTGTAGATATGGAATATTTGGAAGCATTATGCTATAATGCAAAAGATAATATGCGATTTAGCAGGAGGAAATAAAGAATGAGTTTAAAATCAAGCAACCAGGTGGAGAAAAACCGCTGCCAGCTGGAAATTGAAATTGCCGGGGATGTTTTTGAGAAGGCATTGAACGATGCATACCATAAGCAAAGCAAGAAAATCATGGTTCCCGGCTTCCGTAAGGGAAAGGCCCCGCGTGCTTTTATTGAAAAGTATTACGGTGACCAGGTCTTTTATGAGGATGCAATTAATGCGCTTTATCCCGCAGCTCTCGAGGAGGCGGTAAAAGAAGCCAGCATTGACATGATTGAAGATAAAATCGATTTCGACCTCGTTTCCGCGGGGAAGGACGGTCTTGTCTTTAAGGTAACCGTTACGACCAAGCCGGAAATATCCATTGAGAACTATAAGGGCATCGCGGTGGAAAAGGCCGTTAAAACCATTACGGACGACGATGTGATGGAAGAGGTCAAGAAGGTTCAGGACCGCAACTCCAGAATGGTGACGGTAGAAGACCGCAGTGCTGAAAACGGCGATATCACGGTTATTGATTTTGAGGGCTTTGTGGACGGTACGGCGTTTGAGGGCGGCAAGGGTGAAAACTTCAGCCTGACGCTAGGCTCCGGTCAGTTTATCCCGGGTTTTGAGGAGCAGATTGTTGGTCATCAGTCTGGAGACGAGTTCGATGTTACCGTGACCTTCCCCGAGGATTACCAGGCGGCAGAGCTGGCCGGCAAGGAAGCTGTATTCAAGGTAAAGCTCCATGAAATCAAGGTTAAGGAGCTGCCGGAGCTGGACGACGACTTTGTTAAGGACGTCAGCGACTTTGATACATTGGACAGCTATAAGGAGGATATCCGTACCAAGCTGACAGAGACTGCCGAGCGGAAGTCCAAGGATGATTTGGAGAATAAGCTGATCGATAAGCTGGTTGAACTGGTTGAAGGAGATATCCCGGAGGCGATGTTCAATAATAAGATCAATGAGGATTTGCGTGATTTTGCCTACCGTCTCCAGTCCCAGGGCCTAAACATGGAGACCTATATGAAATATACCGGGATGGATCAGGAAGCCATGCGTGCCTCCATGCGTCCGCAGGCTGAACGTCAGGTTAAAACCCGCTTGGCGCTGGAAAAGATTGCCAAGCTGGAAAATATTGTGCCGAATGATGATGATCTTGAGGAAGAATACCAAACGCTGGCGAAAAACTATGAGATGGAAGCCGACAAGATTAAGGAATTGATCTCTAAGGAAGAGCTTGCCAAGGATGTCTGCGTCAAGAAGGCGATTGATCTTGTGAGAGATTCTGCAGAGATTACGGAAAAGGCTGAATAAAATTTACATCAGTAGTCAATCCTTAAAAAGCTGCCGTTTCCCACGCGAAACGGCAACTTTTCCTATTACGCGTGGAGAATGGACGGCGATGAAATGAGCAGCTTAGTGCCATATGTAATTGAACAGACCAACCGTGGCGAACGTTCCTATGATATTTTTTCACGCCTGTTAAACGACCGGATCATTATGTTGACCGGTGAGGTAGAGGACGGCATGGCCAGCGTGATTGTTGCGCAGCTTTTATACTTGGAGGGGCAGGACCCCGCCAAGGATATCAGCCTCTACATTAACAGCCCGGGGGGCTCGGTAACCTCGGGCATGGCAATCTATGACACAATGCAGTATATTAAGTGCGACGTTTCCACCATCTGTATGGGTATGGCGGCTAGTATGGGCGCGTTTTTACTGGCGGCCGGCGCAAAGGGGAAGCGTTTTGCCCTGCCGAACAGCGATATTATGATCCATCAGCCCAGCGGCGGCGCACAGGGCCAGGCGACAGATATTATGATTCACGCAGGCCATATTCAGGCGACCAAGAAAAGACTTAACACGATTTTGGCGGAACGTACCGGTCAGCCCTACGAGGTAATTGCTCAGGACACGGAGCGCGATAATTTTATGACGGCTCAGCAGGCTATGGAATATGGCCTTGTTGACAAGGTGATTGATAGACGGTGATCCGGCGGCTTTTAAAGGAGCATTGGCTGGAGGCCTCGATAAAATAGGTAGGTGACAATAGTTCATGTCCAACAATGACGAAGTAAAGGATGGCAGAGGGGTGAGCTGCTCATTCTGCGGCAAACCGCAGAGTGAGGCGCGCCGTTTGATTGCGGGGCCTGGTGTTTATATCTGCGATGAGTGCATCGAGCTGTGCATGTCCATTTTAGAGGATGAGAAAAACCTGGCAAACCGCAGAACCTCCTACGAGGAAAATGTCAATGCTGTTCTGCCCAAGCCGCAGGAGATTAAGGCACAGCTGGATGAGTATGTAATCGGGCAGGACGATGCCAAGGTTGCGCTTTCAGTGGCGGTTTACAACCACTATAAGCGCATTTATTTCGGCAGCGCCAACGATGATATAGAGCTGACAAAGAGCAACGTGCTCTTACTCGGCCCGACGGGTGTGGGTAAAACCTTTTTGGTGCAGACCCTCGCTAAAATTCTGGATGTTCCGCTTGCCATTGCAGATGCAACGACATTGACAGAAGCTGGTTATGTGGGCGAGGATGTGGAGAATATTCTGCTTCGCTTAATTCAGGCCGCCGACTTTGATATTGAAAAGGCCGAGCAAGGAATTATCTATGTGGATGAGATCGATAAAATCGCCCGAAAATCGGAAAATCCATCCATTACACGCGATGTCAGCGGCGAGGGCGTTCAGCAGGCGCTGCTGAAAATTTTGGAGGGCACGGTTTCCAATGTTCCACCGCAGGGCGGACGCAAACATCCGCAGCAGGAATTTCTGCAAATCGACACTACCAATATCCTCTTCATCTGCGGAGGCGCATTTGATGGGCTGAATAAGATAGTTGAAAAGCGGACGGCCCCCTCTGGTCTTGGGTTTGGCGCGGAGGTGAAGTCGAAAGCGGAGCTGGATGCAATTGCCTGGATGCAGGAGGTTACCCCGCACGACCTGGTTAAATTCGGGCTGATTCCGGAGCTGGTCGGGCGTATGCCGGTGATTGCAGCGCTGAACGGGCTGGACGAGGAGTCCTTGGTGCGAATTTTGACCGAGCCGAAAAATTCTTTGCTGCGGCAGTACAAAAAACTGTTTGAGTTGGATAAGGTAGACCTGGAGTTTACCCCGGATGCCTTGAAGGCGGTCGCTAAAAAGACTATTGAGCGCCAGACAGGAGCAAGAGGCTTGCGCGCCATCATGGAGGAGATCCTTACAAAATTCATGTATGAGATCCCTTCTGATTATACCATCGATAAGGTAACGGTGACCAAGGACACTGTGGAGAACGGCGCGAGCCCTGAAATTGAGTACGACCAAAACAGGAAGCCGGTAAAGATTAAAATAACGGCTCCTAAAAAGCGCGGGCGGAAGGATTCTGCTTCGTAAGCAGTCGCGGACATTGGCTGTTGCAGGTAGGTTGGCAGAATGAGCTGGCCCTTCTGTAGCGGCCATTTTTGTTAATAGGAGGTTTCAAAAAATGGATATCGGAGAAAAGAACGAGACTTTAGTATTGCCGGCGCTTGCGCTGCGCGGCCTCGTCATCTTTCCGGAAATGATGATCCAGTTTGATGTTGGGCGTAAAAAGTCTATTTTGGCACTGGCAGAGGCTATGGAGGCCGACCAGCGCATTTTTCTGGTTGCACAAAAGGATTTGGGCGATAATGAGCCGGCGGAGCAGCAGCTTTATACCATGGGCGTAGTCGCCAAGGTAAAGCAGGTTGTGCGGTATTCCGAAGAGGGAGTACGCCTTTACGCGGAGGGCCTGTACAGGGCAAAAATTTTGAAAACCAAGCAGTCCTCTCCGTTTTTTACTTTTGAGGTTGAAGCGGTACAGGATGAGCCTTATAAGGAAAGTCCGCGGACAGAGGCTTTAATTCGCCATGTCCAGGATTTATTTGATGTCTATGTACAGAAATTTGCCAAGGTTCCGCCGGACATTCTGCTGGGCGTGATGAAGCGCAAGAACTGCGGCGATTTGGCGGATTTTATTACCAGTAACCTTATGCTGGGTTTTGAGAAAAAGCAGGCAGTCCTTCAGGAGCTGCATCCGGTGAAGCGGTTGAAGCTGCTCAGTTCACAGCTTGAAAATGAGATGAATATCCTCTCCATTGAAAATGAAATCAATGAGAAGGCGAAGGAACATATTGACCAGGGCCAGCGCGAATATTTCCTGCGGGAGCAAATGCGGGCCATTGCCGCCGAGCTGGGGGATGAGGATAATCCTCACGAGGAGGCAGATACCTACCGGGCGAAGATATTGAAGCTCGGTTTGCCGGAGCTGCAGCGGGACAAGCTTTTAAAAGAATGTGACCGGTTGGCCAAAATGCCCTTTGCCTCCCACGAGGCAAGCGTTATTGTTTCTTATCTGGACACTTGCCTCGGGTTGCCGTGGAATAGTGAGAGCAAAGAACACATCGACCTGAAAAAGGCGCAGCGGGTGTTGGACCGTGACCATTACGGGCTGGAAAAGGTAAAGGAGCGTATTTTAGAAACACTGGCAGTGCGCAAGCTTTCACCGGAGCTGAATGGTCAGATTATCTGCCTGGTGGGTCCCCCGGGCGTTGGTAAGACCTCTATTGCCCATTCTATTGCAGAGGCAATTGGGCGGGTTTATGTGCGTGTTTCACTCGGCGGCGTACGGGATGAATCCGATATTGTCGGCCACCGCAAGACGTATATCGGCTCCATGCCGGGTAGAATCATCAACGCCTTAAAGCAAGCCGGAGTAAAGAACCCATTGGTTTTATTGGATGAAATTGATAAGCTGGGTGCCAGTTACCAGGGGGATCCTTCCTCCGCACTGCTTGAGGTACTGGATTCGGAGCAGAATGGCACGTTCTATGACCATTATATCGACATGCCTTTTGACCTGAGCAAGGTCATGTTCATTACCACGGCGAATGATTACGGCGCGATTCCCGCGCCGCTGCTGGATCGAATGGATGTGATTACCCTCGGCAGCTATACTCACGAGGAAAAGTATCAGATAGCAACCCGCCACCTGCTGCCAAAACAGCTGCGCAAAAACGGAATCCCGGCAAAGAGCCTGAAGATTGTCCCGGCGGCGATGCATGAACTGATTGACAGCTATACCAGCGAAGCCGGCGTTCGGAACCTGGAGCGTCAACTGGCCTCGCTCTGCCGGAAATGCGCAAGAATA
Organism: Hydrogeniiclostridium mannosilyticum; assembly: GCF_003268275.1. Lineage (GTDB taxonomy): Bacteria > Bacillota > Clostridia > Oscillospirales > Acutalibacteraceae > Hydrogeniiclostridium > Hydrogeniiclostridium mannosilyticum. Next base: position 107,401 of record NZ_QLYR01000003.1, on the reverse strand, counting down.
GTTCTGGAAAACCCGGATCAGAAAATAACTGTCACCGCGAAAAAACTGGAGGAGCTTCTGGGGCCTAAGCGCTTTAAACGCGACAGGCTGACTAAGACGGACGAGGTCGGCCTGGTCAATGGCCTTGCCTGGACAAGCGTAGGCGGTGAAATTTTACCTATTGAGGTAGCTGTTATGGAGGGGACCGGAAAAATAGAACTGACGGGCTCTTTGGGCGATGTGATGAAGGAATCTGCGCGCACGGCGATCACTTGCATCCGCACTCGTGCGGCAAAGCTTGGCATCAGCCACGATTTTTACTGTAAATATGATATTCATATCCATGCGCCGGAGGGAGCGATTCCTAAGGACGGCCCTTCGGCGGGCATTGCCATGGCTACCGCCATCACTTCGGCTTTGTGCAATATCCCCGTACGCCATGATGTGGCAATGACGGGAGAGATCACTCTGCTGGGCCGCGTGCTGCCAATAGGCGGCCTGAAGGAAAAAACCATGGCCGCTTACCGGGCCGGGGTGAAGAAAGTATTAATTCCGGCGGATAACGTTTCAGACCTCTATGAGGTGGAGGATGTGGTAAAGGCACATATTCAATTTGTTCCGGTAGAACGAATTGATCAGGTGCTGCAAGAAGCCCTGGCCAAACAGCCGGAGCCAGCGGCAGAGGCGCTGGCCTCCACACCGCTGCTTGAAACAGAGGGAAAGGCCGCCCGGCTTTCGACCATTTACCAGTGAGGACGGAAACCATGAATTTTCAAAATGCAGCCTTTGAATTTTGCGCGGGCCGCTTTCATCAGCTGCCAGCATCTGATCTTCCGGAAATTGTATTTTCAGGCCGGTCCAATGTGGGGAAGAGCTCCCTCATTAACAAGCTGCTCAACAGAAAAGCGCTGGCGCGTGTCAGTGCAAAGCCGGGTAAAACGGGTACTATAAACTTTTACCGCTTGCCTGAATGCCGTTTGGTGGACCTGCCGGGCTACGGCTATGCTAAGGTTTCGGCAGCAGAAAAGCAGCGATGGGCGGAACTTGTAGAAGGGTATCTCGGCGCGGACCGTAAAATCGCGTGTGTGGTGCAGATCATTGATCTGCGCCATGAACCGACGCGCGATGATCTACATATGATTCAATATCTTTTAGACCAGGAGCTGCCCTTTGTGATTGCCGCGACCAAAAGCGACAAGCTCAATAAAACACAGCGGGAGGAACGCCTGGCGGGCAATCGTGAGCTTTTTGCCGAGATTGACGATGTTCCGCTGCAGGCGGTTTCTTCTTTAACCGGCGAAGGGATTGAAGCATTGAAAGACCATATTGAACGTTGCTGCGAAGAGAGTGGAGCGTCCGCTTCCTCTTAGGCGCCTTGTATACTTTACTTTTCCACTTTTGTGTGATAAAATTTTATTGCACTAAATTTAAGGGGTGAGAGGTATGAATTCAAAAATTAAGGACGACAGTGTTGACTTTTTGTTTCAAGCAATTCTTTCCTTGCAGACAGTGGAAGAGTGTTATAATTTTTTTGAGGATCTCTGTACGGTTCCGGAAATTAAGGCAATGGCGCAGCGCATTTTGGTGGCCCACATGCTGAGCACCAAACGGGTCTATAGCGACATTGTTTCGCATACCGGTGCATCAACGGCGACGATCAGCCGCGTAAATCGTTCGCTCAATTATGGCTGCGACGGCTATGAACTGGTTTTTAACCGTTTAGATGAGCAAAAAGTGAAGGAACCGGAAAAATGAGCTATACTGTTTTTGCTCGGTATTATGACCGTTTAATGCATGCGGTAGATTATCAGGAGCGGGCCGGTTATTTATGCGCTGTGCTGAAAAAGCACGGGCACGATGCCGGCCTGGTGCTTGATTTAGCCTGTGGTACCGGCAGCCTGACCGTGGAACTGGCAAAACGGGGAATGGATATTTATGGTGTGGATGCCTCAGCAGAGATGTTGGCGGAGGCTCAGCAAAAGGCGGCTGGCGAGGAGCTCTCTATTTTATTTCTGCGGCAGAAGATGCAGAGCCTGGACCTTTACGGCACCGTAGATACGGTTTTTTGTGCCATGGACAGCATTAACCACCTAACGCTTGAAAAGGACTGGCGAGCGGCTTTTGAGCGGGTTTCACTGTTCCTGAACCCCGGAGGATATTTTATTTTCGACTGTAACACGGTGTATAAGCATCGGGTAATTTTGGCAGACAACACCTTTGTGTACGACACAGGGGAAGTTTTCTGTGTTTGGCAGAATGCGCTGGAAAAGAGGACGGACCGCGTCGCAATTTCCCTTGACTTTTTTACAAAGCGGCCGGATGGCGCTTACAGCCGGTCTTCTGAACATTTTTATGAACGGGCCTATCCAACGGAGACTATTTGCGGTTTTCTGCAGAGCGCAGGACTTATGGTTGAAGGGCTCTATGCAGACCTAACCTTTCAGGCGCCGGCAGCAGAGAGCGAGCGGCTTTTGTTTGTAGCGAAAAAGTCGGCAGCCAAAGCCCGTTAGGCATATCGTTAGTAAACTTTTGAAAGGAGCCGCCATATCATATGGATAGGATAACACGATACATTACAAGGACCGGAGGAATTATGGCATGTGCCATTGACAGTACCTATATGGTGGCAACCGCGCAGGAAATCCATCGGACCTCGCCTGTGGCAACCGCAGCGCTGGGACGGTTGATGACAGCAGCCTCAATGATGGGGTCTATGTTGAAAAAGGATGGCGCGACCGTGACATTAAAGGCCAACGGCGGCGGCCCTCTTGGTTCTGTTGTTGCCATTGCGGACAGCAACGGCAACTGTAAGGGATATGCGGAACATCCGGAGGTTGTTTTGCCGTTAAAGCCCAATGGAAAGCTGGACGTAGGCGGCGCGGTGGGCCGAAACGGCCTGCTTGGCGTATTGCGCGATTTAGGCGAGGGCCAGCCGTACAGCGGCCAGGTTGCGCTTCAGTCCGGTGAGATTGCCGAAGATATCACCCATTATTATGCGGTCAGCGAGCAAATTCCAACGGTTTGCGCCCTAGGCGTACTGGTGGGAAAGGATGCGAACAAGGGTATTCTGGCAGGGGGATTACTTGTTCAGGTGCTGCCTGGCGCAGCGCCGGAAGAGATTGATTTGCTTGAGAAAAATGTTTCCGGTTTGTCGTCGGTTACGAAGATGCTGGCCCAAGGGCTGACGATTGACGAAATTTGCTTGCAGATATTGACAGGACTTGAAGCGGAGGCACTGGACGGCTTTAACGTACATTATGCCTGTAACTGTAGCCGCGAGCGGGTGTTAAGAGCCTTTGCCACGCTGAAGGAGGAGGAACTCCTATCCCTGCCGGATGAAAGTGGTGTTGTTGAGGCAACATGCCAGTATTGTGGCAAGCATTACAGGTTTACCAGAGAAGATCTGATGGAGCTTGTAAAGGCTGGTAAGGATTAAAATAGCAAAAAATTACTTTTTTTAAGAATTTGGGGTTGACAAATATTAGAAGGTATAGTATTATATTATACGTCGCTGGAAAACAGTAATGTGACGGGAGCATAGCTCAGCTGGTTAGAGCACCTGCCTTACAAGCAGGGGGTCATAGGTTCGAGTCCTATTGTTCCCACCATTGAATGGCCATATGGCTCGGTAGTTCAGTTGGTTAGAACGCTAGCCTGTCACGCTAGAGGTCGACGGTTCGAGCCCGTTCCGAGTCGCCATTCGCCTCTGTAGCTCAGTTGGTAGAGCAGGGGACTGAAAATCCCCGTGTCGGTGGTTCGATTCCGCCCGGAGGCACCATTTTGCGAACGTAGCTCATCTGGTAGAGCGCCACCTTGCCAAGGTGGAGGTAGCGAGTTCGAGCCTCGTCGTTCGCTCCATTTTTTTTGGCGACATAGCCAAGTGGTAAGGCATGGGTCTGCAAAACCCTGATTCCCCAGTTCAAATCTGGGTGTCGCCTCCAGGTAATAAGACAAACTTCTAAAACAGAAGTTTGTCTTATTATTTTATAAGCATACATTTAAGCAACCGTAGAGAATGGCGGGAGGATATGGAAGTAGAACTGAAGGGAATCCCAGTAGAGAAAAAAGAAACGCTTAATAACCTGCTGGAAAAGTACAATTATGAATTTTCGCAGTATGATCAGGCACCTTTTGACGATGAAGGATTGTTCCATTACCCTTATTTGGACAATATTGGTCGGAGGCAGGCAGGCACCCCTGCTTTATCATAGTAGACCATAAGCTCGCGGGCTTTGTGCTCATTAATAGGCATGGGGCATGTGACCGGCCGGTAAATTGGTCCGTTGCGGAGCTTTTTGTTTCATACCCTTACAGGCGTAAGGGTGTTGCCACAATAATTATGGAGCGGATATTTAAGCTTCATCAGGGTTTTTGGCATATTAAATACCATCCTAAAAATGCTGCAAATAAAATTTTTTGGAATAAGCTTGTCCGTTCGGTTTCAAATGGCTGTTATGAGATTGTTGAAGGAAATGAATGTTATTTTGACGGCACGGCTTCACAGGTGTTAATCTTTAAAATATAGCTGTGAACATGACTGTTTATGATGAAATTTGTGCTTTTCTCTGATTTGATTCCGAGGCTTTTGTTTTTGTCTTTATAAGAAAATGAAGAGACAATTATTTTGTAGAACAGATTTCCTCCTCTAACATTTATTGTTTTTACTTATTTTATAGAATGAGGGTTTCATGCTCTACATGTAATTTAGTCAGGCTCACTAAAAGTAGTTTCCAAGCTTTCTGTAAAATATTGCGCATTATTTGCAATTTCAATATAAAAGCTTGACAGGATGGAGGCGCGTAGATATACTTGTTTCAAACGTTGATAGATGAGTCTTCATCTGGGATGCCTATCAGGAAGGAAATGATTGGAAAGGTTTATTTACTAACCGGAAAACGTTTTTATAAGTGGGCCTTGCCGTAGTTGCACGGTGAAGGGTGTTGGTGGGGTGGAAAAATGACAAACAAAGAAAGCAATCCAAGCTACACAAATTTTGACGAGAGAGCCTGCGCTTTTCAGCAAAGTATTGTTTTTATGCGCCAGGATTATCCCAATATGGCGGTTATGGCTTACGACAATGAAGAAAACCAGTTGGCCTACCAGGTCTTTTTGGCAAAGTTTGTCATTGGCCTTGACGGCAATTTTATGGAGCTTGAAAAGTGCCAGAGGGGAACGGCAGATAATGTTATAGGTGGATTGAAAGGGCACTGTCTGTTCAATGACGAGGAAGTGTGCGCGGAAATTTACCCCTTGATATTGGATCGAGAGCAGTTTGTATGGGAAGGCGGTGCAGTCATTCGAATTTCCACGTCCTCCAGAAAAAGACTGTCGGTTAAGTTTGGCAATGGAGATACGGCATTTATGCATCTCTCTCCTAATCCGGGTATGGCTGGCAGTAATATCGACTGTGAACATGGTGCCTGTGAGATGGAGGAAGGTTATGTCATGGTCAGCCGTAAACACCGTGTACTTAGAACGGCTGTAAAGGGAAATTTAGATTTTAAAATTTACGACAATGCTTCCGGCGGCAGCTATGCTGTGGGCAGTACAGATTACCGTTCGCTGGGATTGGTGGTTGGCTTTTCAACCGATGCAACCCGGGCAAAGGAAATCGCTTCGTTGGACCCGGAAACCGAAATAGAAAAAATTCAGTCCTATTATGCTGAAAAAATGAAAAAATGGTACTTGGAGACACCGGTTCCTGAACTGAATGAGGCGTTTCAGCACGCTCTGCTCAATATTGAGTATGCTTATGTGGATCCGCTAGGCTGGGTCGAGAGTTTCCACCACTGGCCATCCTTCTGGCATGTGGAGCAGGTGGTTCATGAGATCAGTGGAGGAAATGCTGGACGTATAAAGCGCTATTTAGAAGAAGTAGAGCGGCAGATTTGCCCTGACGGTGCAATACCGGATATTTGCTGGAGCCGGGATGGCAGGCGGGACTGGGGTGGAAATAATCAGTTCTTTTTTAGAAATGCCTTTCAATATATCCAGATGACCGGGGATATCAAAATGGCGGAGCAGTTAGAACCGTTGCTTGAGCGAGCGCTTCAACAAACGTTCGCAGAGTGTGACCCGTCGGGAAGCAGCGTCCTGGCCTGGAACACACAGGTCGGCAACCAAGAGGATTTTGAGGCAACGCCGGGTAAAGGCGCAGCCCCTGGCGCGATCGGAGCGTTGATGCTGATGATTATGGCTGCGCTGAAGGGTTTACTTGGAAAAACGGAGGAGGCGCAAAAGTATCGGGCAGCTTCCGGCATGGCGCTGGATTCCCTGCGGAAAATATTATGGAAAAGGGATATTGGCCGGTTTGCTTGGTACCAGGATAATGCAGGGCAGACACGCTATGAGACCACCTATCATGGCATCTGCTATCCAATTTTGTACGACCAGCTACCTATATTAGATCAGCTTACTAGTATAGACCATCTGAAGCATCGACTGTCTGGGGAAGAGGGCGAAGTCTACCAGAGCAACCATTTTGCGGACCACGATTACTGGGGATGTCCGACTTGGGGCATGCAATGCGGCAGTGATATGCAGCCGGTAGCTGCCAGGGCCTTTGCTAAGCTCGGTATGAACAATGATGCGGTCAGACCGCTTGAATTCATTGCCAAACGAGTTTGCAGCCCATACCAGCGGGGCTCCTTCCCGGAGACGGCAAATGAGCGGCGGTTTGCTTATTTTTCGCCGTCAGCGGGCGCTTTTTCGGATGGAGTCATCTCCGGGATTTTTGGGGTAGATATCAACAAGCTCACCAACTGTATGACGATTTCTCCCTGTTTTCCTGACAGCTGGCAGCATGCTAAGCTGCAGATAACTGGGTGCTGTATCACGTATGACAGAGGCACCTATTGGATTCAAACTGATCATTGTATGCGGAAGGTTTTTCGGCAGAAATTGGAGCCGTTCCAGGCGGTCACAGCAACGGTCAACGGAAAAATGGCAACGCCTGCAGTCACGATTCAGGGCAATAAATATGAGGTGGAAATCGATCTGGGAACAGCTGAACAGGTGGAACTGAAGTTGGCGGTGGAAGCGCTTGATTATTCTGTATCTTATAAGGCCTATGGAACCGATAACGAAGTAATTGTGATTGCCGTAAATGGGGTAAAAGTGGTTGGTGTTGACGACCGCTGTGGCGTATTAAAAAATTCGCGCATTACGGACGATGGACTGTTAGTGACGCTGGCAGACCGTCTGCTTGAGCCATATGAAAAATTTGGCTGGCAGGGGCTGATTAATTTTGCCAGACGGACATTTTTTCTTCTTCTGCAGCATGAAGGCCGGCAATTCTATTACCCTTGTACCATCACGGTAATTCCACCCTATCTTGTGGAGGCTCGGTTGCAGGGGAATGAACTTCACATAAATATTGATGAGGAAGCCGTGCTGAAATTAGGCGCCGAAGAGGTATCGGGGCGAAAAAGGTTCGTGCTTACAGAGAGACAAATGGCCAATCTTTCAACCCATCAAAATAAAGCGAGCCTGTACTTGTTCAGCAGTAAAACCCGTGTGGACTTTGTGTTTGAGGCGGAGGTCCAGACCAAGGTAGTGCCTATAGAGCTGTCTGGTGTATCCAGTCCTGAAGGAATGTTTGCCGGCGAAACCCGAAGCACGGAGGAACTTGTCATGCGCTCGGACTTTGCAGGAGGCGGAAAATTTAAACCGCACATAGCATTTGGCCACATGATTGTTCATCCTGATGAGATTATGAAGGATTTATTTAAGCAGAATACGGAGGTTTCCTTACTGCAGGGAGTTCCACTGAAATTGAATCCTGGTGGCTTCATTCCCGTAAACTGGCATAAACCGCTGTTATTTCCGCTTGATATTAGGGCGAAAAAGCTTTACTTCTTAGTCTCGGCATTTTGTGATAACCATGATGTGTTTACCACTTTAGCAGATATTTATGTAACCGCTAAGCAGGGCAGCAGCTATGTACAGGCAGGCTATAGGCGTGAGATTACCTTTCCTGGCCAGGTGGACATGGGATTTCCAAATTATATAGCCTCTGGTTTTGGAACATATGTGGAAGGGGTAGACAAGAGCTTTACTCCCAGAATGCCAGATGATTCATATGGAGATTATCGGGATGCCAGACCCTATGCGTATCCACAGAGGGGACTATGGACGAAAAATCTATCTAAGGAAATCGGTAATACAGTAGTTACGCTTCTGGAGATGGACTTAGAGCAATATGTGGACCTGAGTGAGATTCAAATTCTTCCGAGAACAAATGAATGTGCCATCGCGCTTCTGGCAATATCTGCTCAGGTGGAGTAGCACGGCTGCTTTGTCTGCTGACAAAATTTTTACATGGGTACTGTCTTTCTATAAATGAATGGTTCAGCGTAAAATCAGTTTCTGGTTTTACGCTTTTTATATACCGCTTGCCCAAAGATTTTCGCTTTTGGGCAATTGCAGAATGATGCATTTTTTGTCATAGGTCCTTTGGCCTGTTTGGGCTAAGGCCTGCCGGTTGCCAGGTATTATGTTTCGCCTTTCATATAAATAAAAGGACCAGCCTTAATGAAAAGGGCTCGTCCTTTTATGCTTCTTGTATTCTATCCTTGTTTAGAAGGCGATTACCACAGTTAGCGGATTTCGGCAGCCTTTTTCCGGCCGTATTCGTAGCTGGTTTTCAGTAGGGCCTGAAGGCTTTCGATGGGAAAATCGGGGGTAGCGCCATTGCCGAGCGTCAGCATAAAACGGCCGTCCTTACGGGCGAAGGTATCAACCAAATGCCGGACCTCCTGCGCGACCTCCTGCGGTGTGCCATATGGGATGATTTGCTGGACATCAAAACCGACCCAAAAGGTGATTTGTCCGCCAAATTTCTTGGCAATCTCAGCCTCATCCATCGTGTACTTTTGAATGGGGTGAATGACGTCCAAGCCGATTTCAATTAGATCGGGAAGAAAAAGCTCGATGTTGCCGCAGGTATGCATCCAGACGTGCATATCCAGGGCGTGTGCCTTATCAATCAGCCTTTTATAGTAGGGCTTAAAAAATTCACGAAAAATATCCAACGAAAAAAAGGGGCCTTTTTGGGTGCCGATATCGTCGGAAATGAACAGGCCGTCGGCAGCCAGCTCGCTTTTACCGCGTTCCAGCACACGACAGTAAAAATCGGTCAGCTTGTCGAACAATTGGTGAATTTGACCGGGATATAGATAAAAGTCCATCAAGGCGTTTTCCATCCCACGCAGGGACCATAGACGCTCAAAAAGCCAATACCACCAGTGAATGAGCCGGTATCTGCTTTTAGGGCCTGCTTGTGGAATGAGGCCGGGATACTCCGCAGAGGGGAAATCCGCCAGAATATCGGGCAATTCTGTCCAGTCATCAATGGCAATGACCGCATCCAGGCCGGCGGTTCCCTCAGCTAGGGCTTTATCCTTACTGAGATAACGATAGTGCGGGTCATCATTGGGGGTGTCAAAAATACCGGGCATACCGAGGTAAAGACTCTCTACATCCCCGGTATACTCTTTCAAGAGTGCATCCGCTGTTTTTTCGTGCTGTCCGAAAACAGCGGGATCGATCCAAAGGTCATAGGTCAGGGGAATGCGGCTTTCAATTCCCTTTCCATCGATGATTCGTCTGATTTGCTCGCAGGCGAAATACTCCATCCATCTTGCTCCTTTTGCGCTTAGTCTTGTAAAGTTATGGTTATTATAAGCTGCCGGCTGTTGAAAAGCAAGGGTAAAAGGGCTTCAGGAATAAAAATCTGCTTTGCAGCATATGGATTGATTACTCCGCAATAATAATAGGGTGGTGTGGTGGATGTTTGTCATAGTCAAGAGAAAATATATCCTGCTGGCGGCTCTGGGACTGGTACTGTTGGTAGCTTTGCCGTTTTTATTCGGCAACCTTTCGGAAAAAAGCGTGGAAACTGCCGCGGATGGAAATACGAATTGGGGCCTTAGCTTTCAAAAAGAAGGGGAGCCCCCGGTTGGCAATGCCTCCGTTGATTTTTTGAAGCAACACAATGCTTATTATATCGGGGACACTCAGGAAAAGGTGATTTATCTCACCTTTGATGCAGGATTTGAGGCTGGTTATACCCCGGCGATTTTGGACACGTTAAAAAAGCATAACGTAAAGGCGGCCTTTTTTGTAGTAGGAAATTATATTGAAACGAGCCCAGAGCTTGTAAAACGCATGGTGGACGAGGGACATATTGTCGGTAATCACACCTACCACCATTATGACATGTCAAAAATAGCCGATGCAGAGTCCTTTAGCAGGGAAATTCGTTCGCTGGAGGAGCTTTACAAGGAAACCACTGGCCAGGAAATGCAGAAATTTTACCGTCCGCCCCAAGGAAAATACAGTGAAAATAACCTCAAACAGGCTAATGATTTAGGCTATAAGACGGTTTTCTGGAGCCTGGCGTATGTAGATTGGTACCAGGACCAACAGCCCACAAAGGAGGAGGCTTTTAAGAAGCTGATCCCTAGAATCCATCCGGGCTCCATTGTTTTGCTCCACAGTACCTCCAAAACCAATTGTGAGATTCTTGATGAGCTATTGACCCAATGGGAGAATTTAGGCTATACCTTCGGCACCCTAAACGACCTGTCGTAAAAGCCTGACTAAACAACAGAAGGCCTGCTGCAATTATTTTTTGCAGCAGGCCTTCTATCTATGATTTATTTCAGGGCTACCCGGAGAGGTTAACCGCCGATTTGGCATTGCAGGCCAAACCCCTGTGCCGCCCGCAGCAGCTCCTGAATTTTTTCTTCTGGCATGGGGGTAATACCTGCCAAGGTATACTCACGGCCCAGGCCCGCGTATTTTCCCTCACCTAGGCGGTGATAGGGTAACAGGTGCAAACGTGTGACGCCCGGCAGGGTTCCTGCAAACCTGGCGATAGCCGAAATCTCCGCGGGCGTATCGTTAAAGGTAGGGATAACCGGTACTCGGATTGTTAGATTTCTGTGCCGCTCTGCGATCCTTCGGGCGTTTTCCAGAATCAACTCATTGGGCTGGCGGGTAAATTCTTTGTGCTTGCGGCTGTTGATATGTTTGATGTCCATTAAAATATAATCCAAGTAGGGCAAATATTTCTCAATCACAGGGAATGGCGCGAAGCCGGTAGTTTCTATGGCGGTATTGATGCCATAGTCCTGACAGGCGTGCAACAGGGCCGGGGCAAATTGCGGCTGTGCCAGCGCCTCTCCACCGGAGAGTGTTATACCGCCGCCGGAACGCCGGTAATAGGGCAAGTCCTTGATAAGCTCCGGGAAGATTTCCTCCACAGTGACATCCCGGCCGACAACACTGGTCTTTCCGTTCATTGTCATGGTTTGGAGCTCATGGATTTGGGATTCCGGGTTACAGCACCAGCGGCAGCGAAGCGGGCAGCCCTTTAAAAAGACAATGGTGCGGATGCCCGGGCCGTCGTGAATGGAGTAACGCTGAATATCAAAAATACGGCCCTTAGCAGATAAGTAGGCTGGTTTCATCATTCGTATTTAGCCTCCGTCTTTCTTAAAATCCTTGCTGCTCAGTCCGGTTGATGATGTCATCCTGAAGGGATTTCGAAAGAGAGGTGAACAGCGCGCTGTAGCCTGCAACACGAACGACAAGCGTCTTATAATTTTCAGGGTGCTTCTGTGCATCCAACAGCGTCTCGCGGCTGACTACGTTAAACTGCATGTGGCTGCCCTTTTGGTCGAAATAGCCCCGAATGAGCGCTGTAAAGGCTTCTAGGCCGGAAAGGCCGCTCAAAGCGGAGGGGTGAAATTTTTGGTTGAAAAGCGTTCCATTGGAGGCGATAAAGTGGTCAAGCTTGGAGACGGAGTTCGCCGCGGCGGTAGGACCATGGCTGTCGCGTCCTGCGGCGGGGGAAACGCCGTCTGCAACAGGGGTATAAGCCAGGCGGCCGTCCGGGGTGGCGCCCGTTTGAGCGCCCAGCGGCACATTGGCGGAAACAGGGTACAAACCGGCTTGGTAGGTGCCCCCGCGTGGATTTTTATAGGTCTCAAGCGGCTTTGTGTAGGTATAGGCCACCTCACGGGCAAACGCGTCGATCTCGCCGAGATCATTGCCAAATTTCGGCAGGTTGTCGATCAGCTCAAGAATATGGTCATATTTTGCCTTTTGCGCGGGGTCGCCGCTCCCCTGGAGAAGGGCCTGGTAAATGCTGCGAATACCCGCCTCGGGAACAGTCTTACCCATGCGGTAGACCTGCTCCACAACCTTTTCAGTGAGCTCCTTTGCTTTTTTTTCAGGAATCCCTCTGCCAAAGTTGTGGATCAATGCATCCTTCAAATCGGTCATTGAACATAGTTGCTTTTCGTAAACCAGCGTTTTTACCGCATAGAGGGAATCGGCCATATTGGCAATGCCGAAACCCTGTGGTCCGGTGAAATTGTAGATGGCGCCGCCCTCCTGCACACTTTTGCCGCGGCCGATGCAATCTTCAATCATAGAAGAAAGGAAGGGGAGGGGCGCACGCTCGGCGTGCGCGACGTCAATGGCGTTATCGGCGTTTACCATCAGGGCAATCATGTAATTCATCTGTGCTTTATAGGCATTGAAGAAATCATCGAAGGTGCGCATTGCGCTCACCTCCCCGGTTGCCGGGCCGATTTGTACGTTTTGGTCAACTCCGTTGGAAAAAACAAGCTCAAGCGGCCGGCACATGTTAAAGAAAGCGGCATCATGCCAGCCTTCCGTCTTGGCGGCCTTTTGGGGTTCTACACAACCGATGATATTATAGTCGCGGGCATCCTCCAGGGTAAGGCCGCGGCTCATCAGCGAGGGTATGATGACTTCATCGTTATAATAGGCGGGCAGGCCGATTCCTGTGCGGGTCAGCTCGGCACACTTCAGCATGAAAGCATGGGGGGTTCCGTTCCAAATGCGCACAGAGAAAGAGGGCTGGGGCAAACGGGTGTGCATAGAGGCCTGAACGCAGTGGAAGGATAAGTCGTTTGTGGCGTCGTTTCCACTTTGGTCCTGCCCGCCGGCACAAAGGTTCTGAAACAGGCTGTAACCGGCGAAGCCCTCTGCAGAGGCCGCGTCCCGGGCCTTGTTCAGGTCATTGAGCTTCACCCAGACGCAATCGATGAGCTCCTGGGCCGATTCCCGGGTGATTAGGCCTTTTTCCAGGTCCGCCCGGTAGTATGGATACATGTATTGGTCGAACCGGCCGGGAGAAATGGAGTGACCGCTGGATTCCATTTGTAGCAGCATTTGGACAAACCAAAAGGATTGAAGCGCTTCATGGAAGGTGCGGGCAGGGTTGGCAGGCACCTGAGCACAGTTTTGAGCAATGGTTTCAAGCTCCGCCTTTCTGGCGGGGTCGGAGCAAGCGCTGGCAAGTGTGCGCGCCAGTTCTGCATAGCGTTCCGCATAGCGTATGACGGCCTCACAGCTGGTGATGACGGCCTGGAGGAAATGGCTGCGTTTTGCATAATCGCTGTCAGAAGCTCGAAGCCCCTCCAAAGCAGTACGCGCTTCGGCAATAATTCCTTTATAGCCGGTGGCGAGGATTTTTCCATAGCAAACGGTTACATGGCCAACACCGTTATAAAAATAATTGCCGGGTGTAAAAATATTGTGGTCAATAGCTGTTTTAGCCTCCGGCGCCATATAGGAAAGGGCTAGTTCGCTGGTGGTTTTGCCCTTCCAATAGGGGAAAACCTTCCGCAAAGTAGCCTTTGTCTCATCAGAGACGGCAAAAGGGTCAGCCGCACGGGTCGAAATAGTGTCTAGTTCGCCTTCAAGCCATTCATAAGAAAATTCAGGAAAAACCTGGCAGCCGCGCGGGGAACGGGTGGCGCTTCCGACAATCAGCTCATCCTCCCGGATTGTGATGGGGATATGCTTCAAAATATGGGCGAAGGCCTTTGCCCGCCGGGTGATGACGGGAAGGGCTTCGGTCTTCTTATAAGACTCTGTTAATAAAACAGCCCGATCAGCCTCTATTTCCGGCATGTGGTCGTACAAGGCGCTGATTAGCTTAGGGATTCTGGGGGAGATTGGCAGGTCATCCGTGAAAAAACGACTCATTGAAACAGTCCTTTCTTTTAATGGAAGCATTGAGCGGAGGAAATGCCCAATGGTTTATGTAAAAAACAAAAAGGACACAGCGTTGTTCGGCTGTGTCCAGAAAGGCATAACAACAAAGCGGTGGGAAAATCCCTTTGCCGCGCCCTTCATTCCTCACCGAATGGGTTTCTTATTCAATCACGGCAGGTCTCCTGGCTCAATTTCATCCTACTAAGCATCTTCCCAGCCCTCAAATAGGCCAGTGACAATTGCTGTTCGTCCATTATACAGTAGAGTGAGCTGCTACGGCCTTTCACCGTATTCCCTATTAATGTATGAAATACAACCGCGATCGTATTCTATTTATCCTTATTATAGTCAGCGCATGGGCAAAAGTCAATGGCCCTTCAAATCTTACAAAAATGAAATATATCGAAAAACGATAAATTTGTATTGCAATTTAATAATTGCTATGCTATACTCAGGGTGTTCCAAATTAGTTTATTATTTTTTAGCCAGGGGGAATACTATGTGGAACCGTTCAAAATCTCTGCGGCTGACCATTGTTTGTACATGGCTTTTTATGGCACTGCTTTTGGCAGCAGTGGTGTTTGCGCCGCAGATTGCGTATTGGTACTTTTCCGGCCGGGAAAACAGCCAGTTTTATTGCCAGCTGTTTTGCATTGTTGTCTATGTCAGTGCGGCTCCAAGCGCGGTGCTGCTGCTTTACCTCAACCGTCTTTTGTCCCGCATTCATAAGGGGGAATTTTTTTCAGAGGCGAATATATTCTCTCTCCGCCTGATCTCTTGGTGCTCCTTTTGTGTTGCAATTGTTACACTGCTCGCTGGGCTCTTTTATCTATCCTTTTTGTTGGTTGCGGTAGCGTTTGCTTTTATCGGCCTGATTGTACGTGTGGTGAAAAATGTTTTTGAGCAGGCGCTGGCAATAAAAGAGGAAAATGACCTCACAGTGTAAACGCTGTACTGTAGTTAAAAATGCATGAACAAGGCTTGTAAGCCGCCGGGGGAAGCCGTGCCGGTTTACGAAGAAGGGATGTGGGCGTACTTGCCGATTATTGTAAATCTGGATGTAGTAATGGCAAAGAGAAAGATTTCTGCGGGCGATCTTGCCGCAAAGGTGGGCATTACGCCGGCGAATCTTTCCATATTAAAAAATAACCGGGCCAAGGCCATCCGCTTTTCCACGCTGGAAGCGCTCTGTAAGGCACTGGATTGCCAGCCGGCCGACCTATTGGAATATCTGGCGGAAGACCCCGAACATTAATTTGACAGGTTAAGGAGGAATTTTCAATGGAGACAAATCAAGCCGTTCAGGAGCAAAAGCAAACAATCCCTTCGCCGGCCCCGGAGATTCATGTGCAAAAGAGCAGTTATTCCGCTTGGGACAGGGGTGCTGCGTTGCTGATTTTCGTTTGTGGCTATCTTTTTGTCAGGTTTGTCTTTTTGCCCAATCCCGGTGTAGGGACGACCCTGTTTGCGCTGTGCTTTTATGCGGTAGCCATTCCCTATCTGTACCATAACGGGGCTGTGTTCCGGGCAGGAAGTTGTGTGCTGCTGGTTGTGCTTTTTCTGTCTGCCGCCTGCTTCGCCGTATTTTCAGACCCGTTTTTACGAGTGTGGAATTTGTTGTTTTTTATTTTGGGAACCGTGTATTGGGTAGGAATGGTTTCAGAGAAAAGAATTGGCCGCAACATCGGGCAATATTTATTTTCAAACGCTGTTGAGCAATTATTCTATGTTCCTTTCGGGAATTTTGGCGAGGGCCTTTGCGCTTTATTTACCTTAAAGGGGAAAAAGAAAAAGCATAAGACGCTGCTGGCAATTCTGCTGGGCCTGCTGCTGGCTGTGCCGCTATTGATGGTGGTACTCTGGCTGCTGATGTCGGCGGACGGTGATTTTCGCCGGTTGATTGCCACTATGTTTGCGGATGTATTCCGCTATTTCCCGCGGGTATTGTTGCGGATTCCGTTTGCATTGCTGGTGGGCTGTTATTTGTTCGGGTTGCTGTATGGCAGCACGCATTGGCAGAAAAGCCGTGAGGATAAAGTGCGGCATATTGAGCAGAACCGTGAGGCCCGCCGTATTGCGCCTGCCGCGCTGACAGGGACGATTCTGGCGGTGCTTTGTCTGGTTTACATGATGTTCTTTATTTCTCAGGCGACGACGTTGTTTTCCGCATTATATCAGGTTCGTCCGGATGGATTCACCTATGCGGAATATGCGCGGCATGGTTTTTTTGAGCTCTGCCTGGTAGCGGCAATTAATTTTGTGGTTCTGGTAACTGTGCGTGCGTTGACGCTGAAGGACGGAGAAAGGGTTATGCGTGTGTTTTCGGTTCTGCTCTCATTGGAGACGCTGCTTCTGATCGTCACTGCCCTCAGTAAAATGGTGCTTTATATTTCTCAGTATGGCTTGACCCGGCTGCGCATTTTTGCCAGCTGTACCATGATTGTTTTGTTCCTGATTTTTTTCCTGATGATTATTTTCCAGTTCAAAAAGTTTAATATTGTCAGAACGGGGGCTATAGTGGTCTCGGTGGCTTTTCTGGCGCTCTGCTATGCCAATGTGGGGGGCATGGCCGCCCGGTATAACATTGCCCGTTATCAGGCGGGACAGATTGAGTCGCCCGGAGTGGAGGCCATGTACGAGACGCCGGAGGCGTCTCTCCCGGCTGCAATCCAATTATATCAGGCAGAACAGGACCCGTTGGTCAGGGCAGACCTGAAGGCTTTTATTGAGTGGAGTGCGGACTACTTGGATAGCCGGTCCTTCTCCACTGCGAGCTTGCAGCGGCTGCAGGCGATGATGGCCTTGAAGGATTTTTCGATATAGATATTGGTCCGCTCTCTTTTCTCCAGTATGTTTCTTTCCGGCAGGGGCACAATAGTGGTACCCTAGGAAAGGAAGTGGGTTGTTTGAAAAAAAAGAAATCGGTAAAAAAGATTGCTGAGATCGAATACAATGAATTTCCACCGGAGGAAGATAACATCCTCGATGATTTCTGTACAGTGGCCTCGACGACGGAATGTACGGGTTTAATGCCCAATTTACCGCAGACCCATGCGGAAGAGGAATCTTACACGAAAATCTATACCATTCCCGCGCCGTCGCTCCGCCGGACAACGGAGGATAAACAGGGGCGGGGCGGCAATCCTTGAGAAAGCCCCAACCTGGAACAGGCCCCCTCTCCTTATAGGAGAGGGGGCCTGTTCCTATGCAGGTGACAGCTTTCTACTGTAGTGATAAATTTGCAGACAAGGCGATATCTTTTCTATTTAAATAAGCGGTTCGGAGAGCGCCCTCTTTCTTCTGGCTTTAGACCTTTTTGCGGGTTCAGCCGGTGAGAGCCGCCGATCGGCATGCTGGGTATGGCGGATTTCCTTCCATTCACCGGTGCGCTTGAAAAGACCGATTAGATGAATACAGGACCAGGTGGTAATAAAGAGCCAGAAGAAAAGCGCTCCTTTCCAGATGGCGCCGTTAAATTTTGGGCCGGCTTTTGATAGAATCCAGGCGAAAAGAGTCGTTCCCACAATAGAGAGCGCATTTGGCAGGAGAAAGCCGTACAATAAAACTTCGGGTCTGGGATCCAGCAGATAAAGGATCAGAAGCAGGGCCGGCGAAAGCAGAGAGGCTGCCTGAATGGCTGGTGCAGAGAGGAAAAGAAACGCATCCAGGCGCTGCGGTCTCTGCTTCTGGGCTGGCTGTCCTTTGAGTAAGGAGGCAGCCTCTCTGCGGCATAAACCGAGCATACCGCTGCTCCAGCGCCGGCGCTGATGGTAAGATTGGCCAAAACGGATGGGCTGTTCGTCATAGGTGACCGCATCATGAACCCACTCAATCTTAATGTCATGGAGAATACAAGCCAGGGAATATTCGCAGTCCTCAACCATTGAAGAGGTGGCCCAGGGGATTTGCCTCAGGCATTCGCGGCTAATGGCAAAACCAGTTCCGCCGAGAAATATGGGGAGATGCCTGGCGGCTCGTGGACGGTTATAGCATTCGTTCATCAGGCGAAAATAAAGGGAATAACCGCCTGAAATCCATGAGCTGCCGGGGTTTTTGCTTTCCCGGTAGCCCTGGGCAACCAATGCGCCGCTGCAAAATGCCCGGTTCATAGCCGCAAGAAAGTGCTTGTCGGCAATATTGTCCGCGTCAAAAATGCAGTAGGCGTCATAGGGGTCATTGCGGAGGGTTTGAAACGCGTAGCGCAGAACGTCGCCCTTGGACTTCACAGGGACCATGCAGCTGATGATTTTTGCACCATGCATCCGCGCGATTTCCTCCGTGCGGTCGTGGCAATGATTGGGGATAACAAAAATATCGTATAATTCACATGGATAGGCCTGCTGCCGGAGACTGTCGACCAGGTCGCCGATGACGATTTCCTCGTTTCTTGCCGCGATGAGAACCGCGAACCTTGTTTTAGGCGCAGCCGGAGGAAAGGCCTTTTTTTTCTGAAAATATCCGCTAAAGACAATGAGAAAATAGAGACCGTAAAGTGCAAAAAATAAACCGATGAGTGTAAGAATACCCTGTAGGATGCTTTTCATATGTGAACTCCTCCTATGTAAAGGGATCGGTTCCCTTTGTTGCCATTATGATAGGACAGGGAGTTTACAAGTTCACATGCTTTTTTCTTACATCTTTCTTAAACCAAGGGCGCGCATGGGCTTTTAGCGCCGAGCTTGTTTCAACTCGTGGAGGGCCTCCAGCAGATCTTCCCGGGTGTTGCTTCGTTTACCGGCGATCACAAGCGCCAGCAGCTGCCTGAGTGTCCAGCCGATTTCCGGGCCTGCGGGAACCCCGGCGCTGAGGAGATCCCGGCCGGATACAGCAAGCTGCCGGAGCTGGTAACAAGCGTTGGGGTTGTGCAGAAAAGCCGCTGCTTCCCCACGTAGTATGAGCAGCGCTTGCCGTTCTGTGGCCTGTCTTTCCAGAGGCATCAGGTGCAGGCAGCTTTCCTTTACCGTAAGGAGGCGGTAAAATTGAGGGGCTCCGATCTGAGCAAGAATGGTTTTGAAGTTAGAGGCTGTGAGATCGGTTGGCATTAGGGCGGCCAGTTGGAGAAGCTCACGGACTTGGCGCTTTTCAAAGCGTAGTTCATTCAGCGCTTTTTCCAGACCAATGCTGTCGGGGATAAGCGTTGAGTCATGAATCCCGCCAAGCATGAATAGAAGACGGGACGTAAGATCCTTGGGAAGATGGGAAAGCAGCGGTGCACAGAGAGCCCAGCCCCGTTTCATCGCGTCTGTCATAGGAATAAATACGGAAAATACGGCGGAAAATTCCGTACAGATTTTCACCGCGCCATCGCCAGTCAA
Source organism: Hydrogeniiclostridium mannosilyticum (assembly GCF_003268275.1). Taxonomy (GTDB): domain Bacteria; phylum Bacillota; class Clostridia; order Oscillospirales; family Acutalibacteraceae; genus Hydrogeniiclostridium; species Hydrogeniiclostridium mannosilyticum. Next base: position 88,070 of record NZ_QLYR01000003.1, on the reverse strand, counting down.
TAGCTTTTGAAGTTCGTTGTTGAGCCGTTCCGCCGAAATGTGGGAGAGCAACCGGCGGCAGGCAAGAACAGCAGACCCGGTTTGCTGTTCGATGCCGAAATTTAAGGTGGAAGCGAAACGAAGAACCCGCAGGATGCGTAGGGCATCCTCTTGAAAGCGGGTTTGTGGATTGCCGACGCAGCAGATCCGGCGCGCCCGAAGGTCCTGCAGGCCGTGGTGGTCATCAATCAACCCCTCCATGGGGTTATAGGCCATGGCGTTGATGGTAATGTCACGGCGTGATAGATCCTGGTGAATATCCGTGATGAATTGTACTTCGTCGGGGCGGCGGAAATCGCTGTAGGTGGTTTCCCGGCGGAAAGTAGTAATTTCATAAAGGCGCCCGGCTGATACAACGGTGACAGTGCCGTGCTTGAGACCATGGGTCAGGGTTTTGTAGCCGGTAAACACCTGGAGGGTCTCAGAGGGAAGCGCAGAGGTGCAGATGTCCCAATCGTTTGGGGAGCCTCCCAGTAAGCTGTCTCGTACGCAGCCTCCCACAACAAAGGCTTGAAAGCCGTTTTTAGTAAGTAAAGAGAGAAGCTCCCGGACAGACGCCGGAATTTTAAGTGGAAAAATAGAGATCCTCCTTCCTGGTAAACAAGACTTTGCCGTTAGTTGCATGAAAGTTCAATTTGACATATAATAAAATGTATGAAATGTTCACGTCTAATAGCTGGAAAATTCAGTTTAATTATGATATATTCAAAAAAATATATATTTATTATAGTGGGGTTGCTTCACGTTGGGCTTGAAAACTAGCAGTAAAGAAAAAATATTGGAGCTTTTAAAAATCTTATGGTATTATTCCGACAAGGAACATCCGGTCAGCGGTGAGGAGCTCTGTATGCTTTTGCAAAAGCAAGGGGTTTCCAGTGAAAGAAAATCAATTTACCGGGACATCTCCCTACTGAGGGAAGCGGGCTTTGCCGTTGTCAAGGCAACCGGTTCACAGCGCGGATTTTACCTAGAAACGCGGATGTTCGATTTGGCTGAAATTCGTATTTTGATGGATGCTATTCTGTCGACACCGTCCATCAGCGCCGCCAAAGCGCAGGAGTTGGTAAAAAAGCTGGGCTGTCAGCTGAGCTGCTACCAAGCACGGGACATTGAGGAACAGCTTTGCAAAAGCGGGCGGGGAAAATCAGATAATAATGAGCTGTTTCATTATATTGATTTGATTCACCGCGCTATCTGCCAAAAGAAAAAGATTCGGTTTTGTTACCACCATAAGCTATACGACGGCAAGCGGGCGGGACTGGACACAGGACGGACCTTCCTTTTAAGCCCCTATGCACTCATTTGGCTGAACGATAAATATTATTTAGCGGGAAATTATGAAAAGTATAACAACGTCAGTAATTATCGCGTGGATAGAATACGAAGCGTAAGAATTATGGATCAGGACGCGCGCGACTTCTCAGAAGTCAGCCCATATAAGGACTTTTTTGATGTCGAGGATTACACGCGGCGTTCTATCAATATGTACAACGGAACGCCCCTGCTGGTAAAGCTCTGCTGTGATAAAAGCCTGTTGGAGCCGTTGCTGGACCATTTCGGTGGGCGTATGGAGTTTGTTTGCTGTAGGAAAAATACTTTTACCGTGTTGGTCAGTGTAAACAGCAGTGAAGGGCTTTTAGAATGGTTGGCACAATTTGGCCCCCGGATATTAGTGCTCAGCCCGCTTTCCCTGAGAAAGGCAATCCTTGAACGGTCGCAAAGGGTGAAAAAGGCGTATGATCAAGGGGCGCCTATTGCAGAAACATATGCTCAATAAAAATCTTCAGGCCGATGAGGATCAACACAATTCCACCTGCAATTTGCGCTTTTTCCGAAAGAAGAACGCCAAATTTTTTGCCAATATAAACGCCGGCAATACAGATAACAAAGGTAATCAGACCGATGAGAGCGACCGCCAGCAGCATCAGGACCACTGTTGAAGCCTGTACGGCGGACGGCAGAATAATACCGGTAGCCAGCGCATCGATGCTGGTGGCTAATGAAAGCAGCATCAGGGTCTTAAAAGAAAGGCCTTCGCGTGCAGGGCCCTCGTCGCAAGAGGGCTCTTTTCTGTTTTTGAGGGATTCGACTATCATCTGTCCGCCGATAAAGCACAGAAGGATCAAAGCGACCCAATGGTCAACAGAGCTGATAAAGCTTTCGCCGGCTTTGCCGATAAGCCAGCCGATTGTCGGCATCAGGGCCTGAAACAGACCAAAGCTGAGCGCCATTTTTAAAGCGAAGGAAAACCTAACCTTTTTACAGAGGGCGCCGTTGGTAATGCAAACGGCGAACGCATCCATTGAGAGGCCTACCGCAATCCCGACCAATGCAACATAATCCATGCTGTTCCGCTCCTAAATCAAAGATTTTATTTTACCGCAATATAAAAAAGCATTCTTTAAATTTTACTATACCGCGGGTAATATGTCAATGAATTAGCACGCTTCAGTTATACTCGCGGTGCAGTCCGTTTTATGCCCGATCAACAGGTTGGCGGCGGGAACACGCTGCATATGGGGAATGCTTCTGAATATTTCGGCCAAAGCGTTTGCCAATCCCTCATCACTGTGTTAAAATAATCCTATTCCGAAGGGAAAAGAGGAGATTTGTGCATGATTACAATTGTGGATTACGGCGCCGGAAATTTACAGAGTGTGGAAAAGGCTTTTCAATATATTGGAGCGCCGGTACGGCTGGCTTCAAGCGGGACTGAAATCGCTTCGGCTGAGGCCCTGGTACTGCCGGGCGTCGGCGCATTCCGGGATGCCATGCATAGCCTGGAGGCCGGAGGAATGGCACAGCCGATTCGGGACTATATTGCTTCAGGAAGGCCTTTTCTGGGGATTTGCCTCGGGCTTCAGCTTCTTTTTGAGGAAAGCGAGGAGTTTGGGCATGTGAAGGGCTTGGGCGCATTTAAAGGAAGAATTTGCAGAATACCGGCGGAGAATGGCCTGAAGGTGCCGCATATGGGCTGGAACTCCCTTGAACTAAAGCGGACAGACGGCATTTTTAAAGGGTTGCAGGAAAACCCCTATGTTTATTTTGTGCATTCCTATTATTTAAAGGCTGAAGAGCGGCAGTTGGTGTCGGCTCAAACGGAATATGGAGTGAAAATCGACGCGGCGATCCAGCGTGGCAACGCTTTTGCCACCCAGTTCCACCCGGAAAAAAGCGGCCGTGTGGGGTTGCAGATGCTGCGGAATTTTATGGCTGTTGTAAAGGAGGAGGCTTGAGGAATGTTTGCCAAGAGGATAATACCGTGCCTGGACGTCAATAATGGAAGGGTGGTAAAGGGAACAAGCTTTGTCAACCTCCGTGATGCCGGCGACCCGGTTGAAACAGCCGTTGCTTACGACCGGCAGGGCGCGGACGAACTGACTTTCTTAGACATTACGGCCTCGCATCAGGGCCGGGGAACCATGGTGCAAATCGTTGAGGAAATCGCCAGGCATATCTTCATCCCTTTTACAGTGGGCGGCGGTATCCGTGCGGTAGAGGATTTTTCTACACTGCTGCGCGCGGGCGCGGATAAGGTCTCCGTCAATTCAGCGGCGCTGAAAAATCCGCAGCTGATCTCGGCGGCCGCTGAAAAATTCGGCAGCCAGTGCGTGGTTTGCGCTATTGATGCCAAAAGAAGGCCCGAGGGGGGCTGGACTGTCTATTTGAACGGCGGCAGAATCGACACAGGGAAGGATGCTCTTCTTTGGGCACAGGAGGCGGAGCGCCTCGGCGCCGGGGAAATCCTGCTTACCAGTATGGATTGCGACGGACAGAAAACAGGCTATGACCTGGAGCTCACAAGACAAGTGTCTGAGCGTGTAGGCATACCGGTTATTGCCTCCGGCGGCGCCGGCAAGCTGGAGCATTTTCTGAAGGCCTTTACGGAGGGCAGGGCAGACGCGGTGCTGGCGGCTTCCTTGTTTCACTTCGGAGAAATCTCCATTCCGCAGCTGAAACAATATCTGAGGGAAAATCAAATCTCCGTGCGAATCTAGCAAACCGGCACAGTTTACTTTCCCGGTGATATCCGGTTCTCTTTTTGCATAGATTTACTGTACAGGGCTGTATGAATGCCGCGTCTCCTTTTTGGCGGGCGGCGATCTATGTAAGTTGAGAGGTGTTTGATGTATGAAGCTCCGTAAAATTGCCGCGGTGGCGCTGGCTGCCGTCCTGCTCGTGGCACAGGCCCCTAGGCCGGTATCGGCTATGGCGGATGAAGAGGTAAAAGCCCCTTCAGCGGTCTTGATGGAGGCGGGCACAGGAAAAATCCTATATGAGAAAAATGCCCATGAGCAGCGCGCGATTGCTTCCATAACGAAGGTCATGACTCTTTTGTTGGTGATGGAGGCGATTGATTCTGGTAAAATTTCCCTGGATGACGTGGTTTCAGCCAGTGAGCACGCCTCTTCCATGGGAGGGTCGGATATTTGGCTGGAGCCGGGAGAAACCATGACGGTTGACGAGCTGTTGAAAGCCACTGTAATCGCCAGTGCCAACGATGCGGCGGTTGCTCTGGCAGAGCATGTCGCCGGTAGTGAGGAAAGTTTTATTCAGATGATGAATGACCGTGCGGCTGAATTGGGGATGAAGGAGACGGTTTTTAAAAACTGCAACGGCCTAGATGAGGATGGGCATGTTTCCAGTGCATATGATGTTGCCGTGATGTCCAGAGAGCTGATTAAGCACCGGAAAATTTTTGATTATTCCCAGACCTGGATCGATTATTTGCGTGAGGGAAAGACGCAGCTGGTCAACACGAATAAGCTTTTAAAATCATATAGGGGAATTACCGGGCTGAAAACGGGTACCACCGGGCAGGCGGGCAGTTGTGTCAGCGCGACGGCGGAGCGCGACGGCATCTCCCTGGTAGCGGTTACGCTGGGCAGTACGACTACCCAGGACCGCTTTAATGCCGCAGCCACATTGCTGGATTTTGGCTTTGCCAATTGGGCGGTAACCACGCCGGCTTTGCCAACCGACCAGCTTGGCACGGTAGCGGTTGAGAACGGGATGTTTGACCTTGTGGATACAGTTGCCGGGGAGTCGGGTAGCTTTGTCGTGCCAAAGGGCCGGGAGGGGGATGTGGCCTCAGAGGTCAGCTTGGCGGAAAAGGTGCCGGCGCCCGTGGAAGAGGGCCAGCAGTTAGGCAAGATAACCTATAGCCTGGACGGCGAGCAGCTGGGAGAGACGCCGATCAAGGCGAAATCCAGCGTCGATGAAATTACTTTTGGCAGCTGCTTCTGGCTGCTGCTTCAGACTTTACTGCGCTGCTGAATTTTTTCCGAAAAGTAAAATAACTGAAGATGTCCTTGAAAAATCATGCTATCTATTGTAAAATATAACTATATCAAAGATGATAAAAGGGGGAAATGGTATGACGCTTCGCTTGGATACCCAGCATTTAGCGGGTTTTGTCTGTGCGGAAGAGTATAAGGCCATTGCTCCGCAGGTTGAATGTGCCCACCGCGCTCTTCACGAAGGGACGGGATTGGGAAACGGCTTTATCGGTTGGGTGGATCTTCCGGCCAATTACGATAAAGAAGAATTTCAGCGAATTAAAGCTGCGGCGGCTAAAATAAAATCAGATACGGACGTTTTTATTGTAATAGGAATCGGTGGTTCTTATTTAGGGGCCAGGGCGGCGATTGAGTTTATAAAATCGCCGAACTATAATGCCTTGCCGAAAAAAACGCCCGATATTTATTTTACGGGCAACAGCATCAGCTCCAGTGCGCTGGCAGAGCTGCTTCAACTCTGTGAGGGCAAGGAGGTCTCCATTAACATGATCTCCAAGTCGGGCACAACAACGGAGCCTGCAATTGCATTCCGGGTGTTTCGCGGCCTGCTGGAGAAAAAGTACGGAAAAGAGGGCGCGGCAAAACGGATTTACTGTACGACGGACCGTGCGAAGGGGACGCTGAAACAGCTGGCGGACAAGGAAGGCTATGAAACCTTTGTGGTGCCGGACGATGTCGGCGGCAGGTATTCTGTTTTGACGGCGGTGGGCCTTTTGCCAATTGCGGTGAGCGGAGCGGATATTGGCCGGTTGATGCAGGGCGCGGCCAAGGCGCGTGAAGAACTCAGCTGCCCGGATTTGGAGAAAAATGACTGCTACCGCTATGCAGCCTTGCGCAATATTTTATACCGCAAGGGGAAAGAAATCGAGGTTTTGGCCAGCTATGAGCCCTGTTACACCTTAATGTGCGAGTGGTGGAAGCAGCTTTTCGGCGAGAGTGAGGGAAAAGACGGGAAGGGGTTGTTCCCTGCCTCTGTGATTTTTTCCACTGATCTGCACTCGATGGGGCAATATATTCAGCAGGGCCGCCGTTCCTTATTTGAGACCGTAGTGCTGTTTGATGCGGTCAAACAGGAAATTTGCCTGGAAAGCGATGCTGAAAATGTGGATGGCCTCAATTTTCTTGCCGGAAAATCGATGGCCTATATCAACGAAAAGGCTTTTGAGGGGACGGTCCTGGCCCATACGGACGGAGGAGTGCCCAACCTGGTGCTGCATGTCCGGGATTTTTCGGAGGAGAGCCTCGGCTACCTCATTTATTTCTTTGAAAAAGCCTGTGCAATATCGGGCTACCTGCTCGGCGTCAATCCCTTTGACCAACCCGGCGTAGAGAGCTATAAAAAGAATATGTTCGCGCTGTTGGGAAAACCCGGCTATGAGGAGCAGAAGGAGGCCCTGGAGGCCAGGCTGCATCGCTGATTTAGTAATCCCTTCCGCACTGCGGAAAATATATAAAATAGGGGGAGTACCGAAATGATTACTCTGATTGTAGGAAAAAAAGGATCCGGTAAAACCAAGAAGTTAATTGAACGCACCAACGCCGCGGTTGAACATTCCAATGGCAACGTCATTGTTATTGAAAAAGGCACAAAGCTGACCTATGATATTACGCACGAAGCCCGACTGATCGATACGGAAAGCTACGATATTCAAGGGGTAGATGCTTTGGTTGGCTTTATCAGCGGAATTTGTGCTGCTAACTATGATGTGACGGATATTCTGGTGGATTCTACACTGAAAATTATTGGCAGCGATATGAATGTCTTTGAGGGGTTTGCCGAGAAGATGGATACGCTTTCCAATAAGACAGACACAAAGATTACCCTGCTGGTTTCGGCTGATGCGGCTGATCTGCCGGAAGCTATTGCTAAATTTGCAGAGAGCGTTTGACTTTTTGCTTGATTCAACGCAAAAATGGCACTGCCTATTTTGGCGGTGCCGTTTTCTTAGCAGTGTTTGCAGGATTTGGCAGGATTTTGCTTGACAAAGGCCGGAAGAAAAGATATAATTAATAAACGTGGCAAAGAGGTGCAGCTATGCTACTGGAGTTGAAAAAGCTCTTTCAGGGGGAAGAAAGCCGGCTACCCTTTGAGTATGAAATGGATTTGAGCACGGTGACAGTCAACACGGTTTTTCCTTTTGTTTCTCCTGTTATTATTAAAGGTGAAGTCCGGCAGGGAAACGCGTGTGCTTATTTAACCGCTGGCGTTGAATATAATTTTATCATGCCTTGCGACCGCTGTAACCGGGAGATCCGTCAAAAAATCAGGCGCAGCTTCCAGCATACTCTGGTTCCTTTCCTGGAAGGTGAGGATGATGAGGAGGTATACATCCTGGCAGACAAGGATCCTTTTGATTTGGATGCCTTGCTGAGAGATGACATTTTGCTGGACTTGCCTACAAAGTTCCTTTGTACAGATGATTGTAAAGGGCTTTGTCCAACCTGCGGCAAAGATCTGAACGATGGGCCTTGTCAGTGCGTGAAGCACTCGCTCGATCCCCGTCTGGAGGTTCTTAAAAAGCTGATAGATTAAGTTCTGATAATATAAGGAGGTGCTGAAAATGGCGGTACCAAAGTCAAAAGTTTCTAGTGCTAGAAAGAATAAGAGACGTTCCAATGTTTGGAAGTTGAATGCTCCTGCGCTGATGAGATGCCCAAAATGCGGTGAGTTTAAAGCTCCTCATAAGGTTTGCGCCGCGTGTGGGTATTACAACGGCAGAGAAGTAATCAAGAAGGACGCTTAAGTAATTATTTGATTGTTTTCATCTTTACTTTGGTTTCTTTCAGGTAGAGAAGGAGAAATCCTTCTCTATTTTTGTATGCCGAGCTCCAAAGGAAGGGGGATTTTGTATGCCGGTAAAAATAGCGGCGGTGGATGTGAACAGTGCGGCGGAGCGCGCCGGCATAAAGAAAGGCGAGACGCTGGTCTCCATAAATGGAAAAGAGATTTTCGATGTGCTGGATTACCGGTTTTATGAGACGGACCGTACCCTCCAAATTTTACTGCGCAATGTGTCGGGAGAGGAAAGGGAAGTACGGATTGTAAAGCGTGAATACCAGTCTATTGGCCTTTCATTTGACACTTACCTGATGGACCGGCAGCATTCCTGCCGGAATCGCTGCATCTTCTGTTTTATAGACCAGCTGCCGCCGGGGATGCGGGAAAGTCTTTATTTCAAAGATGACGATTCCCGCCTTTCCTTTTTGTTTGGGAATTATGTAACGCTGACCAATATGAGCGAGCGTGAGGTTGACAGGATTATCGCCATGCACATCAGTCCGATCAATATTTCGGTTCATACCACAAATCCAGATTTGCGCTGCAAAATGATGGGCAACCGTTTTGCTGGAAAATCGCTTGAAATATTGTATCGGTTGGCCCAGGCCGGGATACGCTTGAATTGTCAGTTTGTGTTGTGCCCGGGCATTAACGATGGCGCAGAATTGGAGCGTTCTCTGAACGATTTGCTGCCGCTTTATCCAGCGGTGCAAAGCGTTGCCTTGGTGCCGTTGGGGGTTACGCGTTTCCGGGAGGGGCTCTACCCGCTCAAGCCCTACACACGGGAAGGTGCGCAAGCAGTTATTGAAACCGCAGAACGCTATGGGGCGTCAGCAGAAAAAAGGTATGGCAAACGCATTTGCTATGCGGCGGATGAGTTTTACCTGAAAGCAGGCATGCCAATCCCCCGGGCGGAGTTTTACGGGGAGTTTGACCAACTGGAAAACGGCGTCGGCCTGCTTGCAAATCTCAAGCAGGAATTTGAAGACGCGCGATTGCTGCTTGAAGACGAAGCGCTGCCTGGAAAACAGCGTTCGGTGACAATGGCGACCGGTGTGGCTGCTCAGCCTTTTTTAAACCAATTGCTTGACGGATTGCGAAATCAATGTCATAATCTTACGTGTAATGTTGTGGCTATTAGAAATGAATTTTTTGGCGAGACCATTACGGTAGCCGGCCTGGTAACAGGCGGCGATATCATCCGGCAGCTAAAGGGCAGGCCCTTGGGAGATGTGCTGCTTCTGCCGCGAGTCATGCTGCGGTATGAGGGTGACGTTTTTTTGGATGACGTAACGGTTGAAACCGTAGAAAAGGAGCTGGGTATCCCTGTACAGGTGGTGCAGGATGACGGCTATGAGTTGTTAAATGCGATTATAGGAGGGGATAGGCGTGCCGAAGGCGGTAGTTGCAGTGGTAGGTAGGCCGAATGTGGGCAAATCTACCTTGTTTAATAAATTAATTGGACAGCGGCTGTCCATTGTTGACGACACGCCGGGGGTCACCAGGGATCGTATTTACGGGGACTGTGAGTGGCGCGGCAGAAAGATTTCCGTAGTGGATACTGGAGGGATAGAACCTTCAGAGGGAGATGTAATTCTGTCTCAAATGCGTGTTCAGGCCCAGCTTGCCATCGATGCGGCGGATGTGATTATTTTTGTAACGGACATTCGTACCGGCGTGGTGGCGACAGATGTGGAAATCGCCTCTATGCTGCTCAAAAGCGGTCGCCCCGTGGTGCTTTGTGTCAATAAATGCGATCAGGTCGGGGAACCGCCCGCGGAGTATTACGAGTTTTACAACCTCGGGCTAGGAGACCCTGTGATGGTTTCCTCTGTGCATGGGCATGGAACGGGGGATTTATTGGACCGCGTGTATGATTTTCTGCCGGATGAGACGGAAGAAGATGAAGAGGGCGAGCTTATCCGTGTAGCAATTATTGGTAAACCCAATGTGGGCAAGAGCTCGTTGGTCAATAAGGTGTGCGGAGAATATCGCTGTATTGTTTCGGATATTGCCGGAACAACCCGCGATGCAATTGACACCAGCATCGAAAATGCTTCCGGACGGTTTGTGTTGATTGATACCGCAGGGATTCGCCGTAAAAGTAAAATTAACGACTCCCTGGAAAAATACAGCATTGTGCGGGCGAAGATGGCGATTGAACGCGCGGATGTGTGCGTCATTATGATAGACGCGACAATCGGTTTTACAGAGCAGGATTCAAAGGTAGCCGGCTTGGCCCATGAGGCGGGAAAGGGCTGCATCATTGCTGTGAATAAATGGGATGCCATAGAGAAGGACAGCCGTACCATGCAGGATTTTCGTAAAAAACTGGAAACAGATTTTTCCTTCATGTCGTATGCGCCGATCATCTTTATATCTGCCAGTACAGGCCAGCGGCTCGACCGGTTGTTTGAGCTAGTCCGCCACGTAGCCAGCTCCAACGCTATGCGGATTACCACCGGGATGCTGAACGATGTGCTGGCTCAGGCGACGGCGCGTGTGCAACCGCCGACGGATAAGGGGCGGCGGCTGAAAATTTATTATATGACACAGGCTACCACAAAGCCGCCGACGTTTATTTGCTTTGTAAATTCAGCTGAATTGTTCCACTATTCTTACCAGCGGTACATTGAAAACCGGATTCGTGAGACCTTTGGCCTGGAGGGGACCCCCGTCCGTTTTATTATTCGGGAGCGCGGGGACGATAATGGCTGATGGTTTGGGGCACGTTGTTTGTGCTTTTGGATACTAAGTAAAGTAGGAGAGATTGAATCATGATGCAATTTTTTCTGGCAGGTGTGTTGAGTGCGGTTATTGCATATCTTTTGGGCAGTATCAGCTTTTCCATTTTGTTCACCAAATTCTTCAGCCACAAGGACATTCGCTCTATGGGCAGCGGTAATGCGGGAACAACGAACGTGCTCCGCTCGGTAGGGGCCAAAGCGGCAGTTTGTACATTTGTTTTTGATTTTGCCAAGGGTGTGGTTGCCGTTTTAATTGGCAAGTTAATTTTTCAGGCCTTTTACCCCACAGCGGGCTTGGCTAATGTGATGTCGGAGTTTGAGTTTGTTCAGTATGGAGCCTTTATTGCTGCTGCTTTCTGTGTGTTGGGGCATGACTTTCCGGTGTTCTTTGGCTTTAAGGGTGGAAAAGGTGTTTTAACCAGCTGGTCCATCACACTATTAATCGACTGGCGCCTGTTTGTGATCACCATTGTCGTGTTTATCGTTCTACTTTTGATTACGCGGGTGGTTTCAATCGGTTCGATTGCCGCTGCGATTTCCCTTCCGGTTTCAGTCTTTCCGCTGACATTTTTTGTGGACTACTTGCAGCATGGTGTTGGCAGCGTTACCTACTGTGTTGTAGTGTCGTTGATCTCTTTATTCCTAGGCGGCCTGCTTATTTGGAAGCACCGCTCGAATATCAAACGCATTCGGGAAGGAACGGAAAAGAAGCTTAGCATACATAAAGAAAAATAAGGCAGATAAAATATAAAACGCCTACAGAATTTCATTCTGTAGGCGTTTTACGTTAATTTGTGCCTTTCGTATTGGACTGCAGCATGTTTTGCGCCAGACGCTTGAGATCATTTTCAGAGTTCAGTGTAACACCGGATTGCTTGATGTTTTCCTGGATGAAAACAGGGAGAGATTGAAAATAGGCGTTATCCTTCAGGCCCAACATAAATTGATTTTCTGGCATGAGTTCCTCCTTGTTGGTTTATGGGCAGATTGATGGTAGCGGTTAAAGTGTTTCAATGTAATTTTTAACATCTGTGAGCTCATCGGAAAGCGGCACGCCAATAATTTTCTTTAGTACTTGGTTTAATTCCTCATATTGGTTGCCTGTTACTTCGATTTCGTCGAAACGGTGGCGATCAATCAGTTCAATTCGACGCTCCAACTCCCGGATGATTTCCTGTTTGCTTACAGAGTCGTTTTTCATCGTCAGCACTTCCTTTCGAGCTTAGTTTTGCCGCGGGCGGCAAGCGCTATGCATTAAATTTTAATTTAGACAGTGCAAAAGGCTGCTTTCCAATTCAGAAAGCAGCCTTTTGTGTTTTGTTGGGGGATTATTTTAAGAGGGCTTATTATCTCAGCATTTCCTCAATCATATGTTTGGGCTTAACGCCGACGGAGGTATCCGTAAGCTTTCCGTCCTTCCAAACCATTAGCGTAGGGATGCTCATAACGCCGAACCTGCTTGCCAATTCCGGCTGTTCATCAATATTGACCTTGCCGACTTTGACCGAGCCGCTTTGCTCCTCGGCAATTTCATCAACAATGGGAGAGAGCATGCGGCAGGGCCCGCACCAGGAAGCCCAGAAATCAACTAAAACGGTACCCTTTGCAGACAGAACCTCCTCGTTGAAATTATCTTTATTCAATACTTTAACCGACATAATTAAAACCTCTTTTCTGAATGATTTGTCCTTAGTATATGCCAATTTTTTATAAAATACTGTAACTTGGTCACAGAAAATCAAAGTGTTGCCTTATTTAAAAAAAGGGGGTATAATATCTACAATTCAAAGCGCTGGACGGTGAAAACGAACCGCGGCGCTTATGGTGCACAACACTGGTTTACCAGTTTTGTTTTGTGTAGAAAAGAAAGGGTTGAGTGAAATGAAAATTGCAGTAACATATGAAAACGGTTTGGTTTTTCAGCATTTTGGACATTCATCGCAGTTTAAAATCTATGAGGTTGAAGCCAACCAAGTGGTTTCTTCCGCAGTTGTCGACACAAACGGCAGCGGCCATGGAGCGCTGGCCGGTTTTTTGAAGGCCCATGGTGTAAATGTGCTGATATGCGGCGGTATTGGCGGCGGCGCGCGCCAGGCTTTACAGGAAAACGGCATTGAACTGTACCCGGGCGCTTCTGGGCTGGCTGATGAACAAGTAGCAGCCCTGCTGAACGGATCGCTCCACTACGACCCGAATACGGTTTGTGCCCACCACCATGAAAAGCACTCTGGCGGCCATTGCCATGACCATCATTGCGGCGGACAGTGTGGGCCGGAAAAATAAGCCGATGACAGAGTTAGAAGCCTATCTTCCTTTTTGGGGAAAGCTGATTCCGGGGCAGCGGGAGCAGCTTCGGGCATCGGCTGTCCGCCGTGTCTTTGAAAAGGGTGACAATGTCCGCAGGGGGCCGGAGCATTGCATCGGCCTGTTAATGGTCTGTTCCGGACAGCTGCGCGTCTATATCACCTCTGACAGTGGGCGGGAGGTTACGCTTTACCGCCTGTTTGAGCGGGATATCTGCCTGCTTTCGGCCTCCTGTATGATGCCGAATATTCAGTTTGAGGTTTCGGTGCAGGCATGGGAGCGAACAGAAGTGGTGGTTATTCCGGCCGCTGTGTATCAGGAACTGGCAAAAACATCGCTGCCGGTAGCCGCCTATACCAGTGATTTAATGGCGGCACGTCTTTCCGATGTGATGTGGCTTCTGGATCAGGTTATGAACAAAAGTTTCGACAGCCGCCTGGCTGCATTTTTGTTGGAGGAAGCCGGGGAAAGCATGGTTTTGCAGAGAACGCATGAGGAAATTGCCCGCTATTTGGGCAGTGCCCGCGAGGTGGTTACCAGAATGCTGCGGTATTTTCAGGACGAGGGAGCGGTTAGTCTCTCCCGTGGCGTGGTGCATATCAGAGATGCGGCTCTGCTAAAGCGATATGCGAGAGAAAGCTTGCGTTAGCGGGGCCGGTAAACCTATAAGTTTCCGGTTGGCTAAGTTATAGATATGGTTTTATATGGGAACCGGCGAGGCTCTGCCAGCTTTAATTGGTAGGGCCTCGCCGGTTTTTGTGGTCTTACATAAAAAAGTCCCCCCTGAAAGCTAGCAGTCAGGGGGTGAGGGTAAGGTTTTACGCATGCCTTAATCACTTGAAACCGTTCCCTTATGCTTACCGGCTTCTTGCAATCAAGAACAAAACTACTATAGAATAAGCTTATGAACGCACAATGAACCCCAGATGTAATTTTATGACCTTTTTATGACGTGTTTGTATCATTTTTTAATTTTGTTGTAGTGAGTTGACAGCGCAAGAATTCCATTTTATAATGAACGAATAAACATAAAAAGGGATGGAAGCATGTATAAAAATAAAGACGATATCCTCATTCACGCAGTGTTTGATATGGGTCCCCTTCTATATAAATTGGTCTTTCAAAGCTCAAGCCACCAGGAGGATCTGGGCGTTACCAGAACACAGCTGCAAGCGCTTATTTTGCTGGCAAAGAAAGAACCGTTGAATATGACGCAGCTTTCTAAGGAGATGGGGGTTTCCCGCCAGCAGCTCACCCGGGTAGTGGACGGCTTGGTTGAAAAAAGATTGGCCCAGCGGGTGGAAAGCCCGGTAAATCGCAGAATGATTTTTTTGCAGATGACGGATAAAGGGCGTTCTTTGTTGGAAGGGACGATTCAAGACTGTGCCGAGCAGCTAAAAAAGGAGCTGAGCCTGTTAACGGAGGAAGAAAAGGATATCTTGATTCATAGTGCAGATATTTTAAGGGGTTTGTCTGTGAGAAAGGCGGATTAAAAGAATGGGCTTTTTTGCTAGGTTTCAGCTCTGGCTGCAAAGGTTTATGTATGGAAGAAATGGACCGGACCAGCTTTCGTTGGTTATACTGATCGTGTATTTGGTTTTTTATCTGGTTGCGCAGATTTTTCGCTGGCCTATTTTGGCAATTGTGTCGTTGGCTCTGCTGGGCTGGTGCTTTTTTCGTATGCTTTCACGCAATGTTACGGCACGCGGAAAGGAAAATCAAGCGTTTCTGTCATTTTTCAGGCGGTTAAAGAGCCACTCAAACCAACAGAAGAGTTTCCGGCAGGATAAGGACCACCGCTACTATAAGTGCCCTAAATGCGGCAATATACTGCGCGTACCAAGGGGTAAGGGCAAAATTGAGATTAAGTGTCCGGTTTGTAAAACGGAATTTATTAAAAAGACATAGAGTAAAGAGGCGGGGAGACAACTCCCGGCGCCTCTTTTTTTATTTGTACAAGGCGCCGAGAGTTTACTGAGGGGCGCCGCAGGCGCAAATTTCTCGCTGTAATTAGCTCCGGCGACGGAGTCCCCGGCTGCCGGCCTATTAATCCCGTCCATAGTATAGAAAACGAAAGCAGCGATTGCCGGCTCAATCAGGGGAGAGGCGTTTTCGGATAACGCTCAGTTATATAATGGACAACCGGCCGTTTTCAATTGCCAGGTTCCGGATGTTTACAATTCTTTCAAATTTATCCCGCTGCGCCAATGAGTGAAAAACAATTTTTAAGTTACCGTGCAGATCCTTGAAAATGCTGTTATGTCCAGGAGAAAAAAGGTTATCCGTCGTGGTCAGCCATGGTTCTATACTGACCTTTTCCCACCCGTCCGCCGGGTGCTTTGACTTTAAATATCCAATGCCGTATTTGTCCGAAGCTGTATCATTTGCAGAATATGTCATGTAGTAGTCATTGCCGTGCTTGATAACGGTGGGGCCTTCATTACACCGGTTGTTGGGCATGGGCGTTTCCCAGTCCATTTCGGCGCGGCTTACAAAACGGATTTCTCCATCAAGCCCGGATAGGTCTTTTTTTAGCTTTGAAACATAATTTTCGCCGTTATTGATGCCGGTTTTAGGGTCAAACCAATTCATACTAAAATATAAATATAGGGCTCCGTCATCATCTTTAAAAATATGGCCGTCGATGGTTCCTTTATCATTTGTGAACCACGGTGCATATAAATTATGAAAAGGCCCGGTTGGGCTCTCGCTTACCGCGAGGGCCATTTGCAATTTTTGGGTGCTTTCAACAAAAGCAGAATAGGTTAAATAAAATTTCCCCTGGTGAATAAAAATTTCAGGCGCCCAAAAGCAGCGTGAACCAAAGCCTGTGTCATTTTTTCGCAATATCCAGCCGGTCTCTGTCCAATTTTCAAGATCACCGCTTTTGTAAGCGCGAAAACCTTCCATTTCATTGGTGGTGCCAATCAAATAGTAAGTGTTTTCATGGGTATAAATAAAAGGATCGCCCATATAAATTTCGTTCGTCTTCATCCTTATAAATCCCTTCTATTGTAGATTTTACAATTTATTTTACCTCCCTCTTTTGTGGGAGGCCGGTGTGCCATGCGCCTAAAGGCTTCCTCGTTGCAGTGTTAAAGAATATGCAGCAATGGCCCAGAGGTAGATTAATATCTGACGGAAGGACCTGCTCGCGCTATATGATGAAAGCCCAAAGCTTGTAACTTTGGGCTTAGACGCTGGATTGGCCTGCTTTAATGGATTTTTAATATGGTTGTAAAATTTATGGCTGTTGCTATTTCCATTGCAGCAAGATACTTACGGGAATGCCCGCTGTAAACTGAATGCCCTCCGTGGTCTCCTGTTCTGTCAGTGGATTTCCATCTCGGAAAATCACGGCAGGCTTATGGGAGCCCACTCTGCAGATTTGGTTTTCATGCGAAACAAGTACCGCCTGCAAAACGCCTGCCTCTAAATCCCATTCCATTGTTTGCAGCAGCATGAAGGTGTAAAGGCTTGCTCCGCAGAGTTTGCCTTTAGCAAGAAAGTCCGGCATAGCGGGCAGAAATTCAATGATTCCCGGCCGGGAGTAAACAGCCATTTCCGCCAGAGCTGCGGGCATTCCGCCCAGCATATCGGGAAATTCCAAGCGGTCGGGGAAATGGTTGGTAGACAGGTTGCTGTTGACAAAGCCATGCCGGAATAGCTGTTGGATATGCATGCAGGCATCCTGCTTATCCTTGAGGCGGATAGCCGTAAACAGCCGATGCATAATACCGTGTGCAGAATCGTCCTGTTGGCCGCGCCTGCGGTTGGATTTCAGAATAGCATCGGCCAGTTCGGGGGTGTCCTCCCAATTCACTTTCATTCCGGGCCAAACATCATAGTGGTGGGACACGTGCCGGTGGTTATACCGCTCGGGGTGATCTTTCCAGGCCCATTCCTTCAGCCCGCCTTCCTCGTCCAGCAGCAGGGCAGGCAGGTTCTCCAACATTTCGCGGTGTTTTTCGGCACGCGGATCCTCCAGTTCCAAAATCCTGTATGCCGTCGTCAGATTTTCCAGGACCTCACGGCACACCATAATATCCATAACAGCGTTGACAGTAACCGGACTTTGCCCCAGAGGTTCGTTTTCCGGGGACCAGCATGGGTAAAAGAGATAGCGTCCATCCGGGCCACGGTCGGAGAGGTAATCCTCAAAGAAGAGGGCGATTTCCTGTAGACCAGGAAGGACATGATCCCGCAAAAAGGTCTTGTCCCCGCTTACCAGATAACGCCCCCAAAATTCATTATAAATCCATCCGGCGCAGGCAATCCAGTAGTGGTGAGGGTAAGTTCTAGAAAAATGATATAACAGGCCGTTGTTAAGGTCCGGGTGAATGTCGGCCAATATCCCGCGGCAGCCCAAAATCCGCTGGGCATTCATGCGGTAATCAGGAAGCTTGCTCTCAACAAACCGGAAAAATACATCCATCATCTCCGGCAAACTGGTCAGGTTTCCGCTGCACACCTGTAGATTGACATTGATGTTCCATTGCCCCCACATCGGCGGGTATTTACCGGTAGCGGTAGCCAGAAAGTAACGGCCGGCATCAAACATCATTTGCAGCAGTTTGGCCTGAAGAGGCAAGCCGCTGCCGTTCTGCCGTTCCATCAGCTCCTCCACGGCCTGATTTTCGCCGGGGCCGTCAAACGTCATGGTGCAGCGTTCTATGCGCGGTGCATGGATTTTAATGTGACGATTTAAAAGCGCTTCATATGTTTCCTCCGGAAAGGAAGGATCGTCTAAGGTCTGTTGGGCAAGCCCCGGCTTCAAGGCTGGCGAACTGGTTACTCTAGTTACCAGCAGCACCTGCTGCGCACCGTTGATGCAGATGGAGGTGTCCTCCAGGTGGGCCGTACCTCCGGTTCGGAAAACTTTTGTGGCGACAGCGTGCCCACCGCCGCCGATGGGGTAGCAGGCCTCACACAGCAGAGCGTCCAGCGTAGCCTGCATTTCAGGCCGGATTCCAGCGCGGGCCCAATCATCCGGCGCCTCCATATGTACCCGTATATTCAGTTTTTCTCCCGGAGGAGGAGTTAAAAGCTGGACAAGACACTGCTCAGGTTCCGATACGAAGGCGCGCCGGACCCAACGCCCCCGGCGGTCGGTCCAGTGAATGACGGCCTCTCCGGTTTTATAATTCATCGTGCGCAGATAATCTGTAGGGGCGCCGCTTTCTTCCAGCTCTAAAACCAGATTGACGGCGCCGGCAGGCTGAAAAGCACTAAACGGAAGCTCAATATGGCGGGGGTCGTTCTCCATAAAGTGGAGAAGCTCCCCATAACCTCGCTTTTTGGCGGTTTCAGCTGAAAGGGCAGCGGCTTCCATACCTTTGCCCTCCAGCAGAAGCCGACGGACCGCCGGCAGAATATCAGCCAGCAGTGGGGGAGCTGGTATCTTTTCTATGGTAGGAGCTTGCAGGTCCTCCTGCATGAGATGGATAACTTCCCGGAGCGGATCGCCGTAAATGCAGGCACGTAAGCCGGCGGCGGCAGCGGGAAGCCCTTCTTTTTCCTCTTCAGCGGGCTTGAGGCTGCAATAACCCTGCTTGGGTACAAGCCCCTTGCGTTTCTCAAGAGGCATGGGCGGGTAAGGGTAGTCTAAACGTTTAAGCGTATACGAAAACATGGTGCATGCGCCTTTCTATAAAACATTAAAAATAATTAGGGCAGGCGTATTCTTAGCCGTAGAATTAAAATTACTTCGCTCGTTGTAATAATGCTAATGCAGAAAGTGGTACTCAGCTGTGTTTTAGCTCAATTGCCAGACAGTTTACCATCTTTGCCGGCATTGCATCCGGCAGTTTCATGGTAAGCGTACCGAAGTTCTGAGCAAAAGGAATTTCACCTTCACCCAACAGGCGGACAGACTGTACCTGCTCAGTGGGAAGGAGGCTTTTGATGACAGCCGTTCGGTTTACGGGAGCTCGCATCATAAAGGCATATAGCGTATTTCCCTTACAGGTAAAACGATAATCGGAGGATGTCCAGTCGGCTTCCTGCTCGGTAAAGCCTTGAATGACGGCGCGGGTGTCACCTTCGCTAGAGATTCGCCAGGGACGAGTGTCATATACACCTTCCGAGCAGACGGCGAACCAGCTTGCCAATTCCTCTAGGATCCACACGGTTTCATCGTCTATTGAACCGTCCGGCTTTTGCAGCACATTAAGCAGCATGGTCCCGTTTTTAGAGATAATATCGACCAGCATTTCTACGATGTGTGTGGGCCGTTTAAATTCCTGCCGGACATCATAAAACCAGTTTCCGATGCAGGTGTCGGTTTGCCATGGGTGCGGCAGAATATCAGGCAGCTGGCTCTTCTCAATATCCAGTACACCGATGCGGTAAATCTCCGGGCGGCGATCCTTCTGGTTATAGACGGCGCGGTTTTCGCCATGCTTCTTAATAGAAGTATTATATAGGTAGGAAACGGCCTCTAGGCCCAGACGGTAATTGGGGTCACTGGGGGCGGCTTCATGAATTGCGGAGAAGGGCAGGCCGCCGTCGGAGTAGAGAAGGTCCGGCTGATACAGGTCAATCAGCTCTTTCATCACAGCAAACCAGTATTCACGGAATTTTTCGTTAGAGGTGTACCAATTTTGCAGCTCTGCCTCACTTGGTTTGGCATGGTAAAAATCCTGGTACGCCGGGTCGTTGCCGTCGTATGGCACACCCTTGTAAGGCCCCCAGGTGTCGGCGCCTTTGTTGGTGCTCCACCAAAAGAAGGAAGCACCCAGGTGCTCTGTTAAACCGAAGGGAAGACCGTGCTTCTCCGCAGCCTTTTTCCACATGCCGCAAATATCTTTGTGCGGGCCGACTTGCATGGAGTTAAAACGGTTGAGCTTTGAAGGATAGTTGAAAAAATTGTCATGGTGCATGGCCTGGCCAACAAAGTACCGTGCGCCGGCCTTTACATAAAGGCTCATCAACGCCTGGGGATCAAACCTCTCAGCCTTCCACAGTGCACAAATGTCCTTGTAGCCAAATGTCGAAGGATGCCCGTAGTGCCGCACATGGTAGCGGTATTGGTCGGAACCCTGTACATACATATGCCGGGCGTACCAGTCGCCGTACATTGGAACAGACTGCGGGCCCCAATGCGACCAGATACCGAATTTTGCGTTGCGGAACCAGTCGGGACACTGATAGGTCCGCAAAGAATCGAAACTTGCCTCAAAATTTTTTGTCATAATAAAATCGACTCCTTAAACACGCTAAAACGAAACGTTTCGCTTTAACGTATAAAATTTTTTAAGAGGGCTGATATGGCTGGATAGATTGCCCTTCCTGGAGAAAAGCGGACAGAGAAACGGTCATGGGGGCCGTATGTTGGCCGGAGAGCCGTTCGAGCATCAGGCGTGCAGCCTGAAGGCCGATTTCTTCCAGCGGTTGGCTGACAATGGTTAAGGGGGGCTTTACAATCCGGGATAAATCCATGTTATCAAAGCCGATCAGAGAAAGCTGTTGAGGGATCTGTATGCCTCTTTCGTTTAAGGCGATCAGTGTTCCGAGCGTCATCTCATAATTGGTGACAAAGGCGGCAGTCATTCCCTCGGCTTTTTTAAGTAAGCGGCAAATTTGCCGGTGTCCGCCTTCAAGTGAATAATCTCCATAAGCAATCAATTCTCCAGCGGGCATAACTCCATATTCCTCAAGCGCGGCGCGGTAGCCCTCCAGACGCATCCGTGAGGTGTAGATTTTTTCCGGCCCGACAATAATTCCAATCCGCCTGTGTCCCAGCTCCAATAAGCGGCGCGTAGCGAGATAAGCCGCGTTTTTATTGTCAAGGAGGACACAGCTTGCGATGCCGCTCAGAGCTTGAACCGGACGGTCAAGCAGTAGAATAGGCAGCTGTTTTTCCACGGCGGAGCACAGGTGGCGGCCGTCGGTGCAGACAGGCATATTGATGATGCCATCGACACGTTTGTCCAGCAGAAATTGCACGGCTTGGTATTCGCGTTCAGGATCGGTCTGGCAATCACAGATAATAATGCTGTAACCCTGGCTTTGTAGGACGCCTTCTATAACGGAGATAATCTGAGTGACAAACAGGTTGCTAAGCTCGGGAATTACAACGCCGATGGATCGGCTTTTATTAGATTTAAGGCCGCGTGCATACTCGTTGACATGGTAGTCAAGCTTTTGGATTGCTTGTTCAATTAAAAGACGGTTCTTTTCTCGAAGGGAACCGCCGTTCAAATATTTTGAGATGGTTGCCAGGCTTAAGCCCGTTTCCCTTGCAATATCCTTAATCGTAGCAGCCATATGATTGCCTCCGGTTTAAAACGAAACGTTTCTTATTTTAGGTTAGCATACCATAGAAGAAGAACGATGTCAAACAAAAAATCCTTTTCTTTTCATAATGCTTGTTTATTTGGAAAAATCACGGGGATTCCCTATTGACAAAACAGATCCGGTATGATATTTTGAAAAACGAAACGTTTTACTTATTTTAACATATCTATAGCCTAAGCAACGGAAAGTACATATCCGAAGCTTATTTTGATGAAGTGGTTCAGTCTATTAAATTCATGTATATGAAGCGCCTAAGCTTGATTGGGATGATTATTCCCGTGGCTCACGGCTAAGGAGGCAATGTACAGGAGAAGGGGCTGCTTGGGCAAAGGCTTATTCCATTATGAAAGGAAGCATAAATAAAATGATAATGATCGATCCGAACGCTGTCCCCATGAGGACGCTGTCAAACGGACGGAAAATCCCCTGTATCGGTATGGGGACCTTTGGTTCCGACCGGTATGGAGCGCAGGAGGTGTCCGAGGCAGTGGCGGGTGCCATTCGCTGCGGCTACCGCCTGTTTGACTGCGCCTCCGTCTACGGCAATGAGGCTCTCATTGGCGAAGTATTTGCGCAGGCCTTTGCGGAAGCTGTGGTCAAACGCGAGGAGCTGTTTATCATCTCCAAGGTCTGGAATGATATGCATGGTAAAGGGGATGTCTTACTCTCATGCGCCAAAACGCTCAGGGATCTGCAGGTTGATTATCTTGACGCTTATTTTGTACATTGGCCTTTTGCCAATTACCATGCTCCAGGCTGCGGCGGTGATTCCCGCAGCCCTGACGCAAAGCCCTTCAGTACGGAGGACTTCATGACAGTCTGGCGGCAGATGGAGCGCCTGTATGACTTAGGGCTGGTGCGCAACCTGGGCATGTCTAATATGACCATCCCAAAATTAGAGGCTGTTCTGCCCCTGTGCCGCGTTAGGCCCACGTTGCTTGAAATGGAGTTGCATCCGGCTTTTCAGCAACCCAGGCTCTATGATTACTGTGTCGGGCACGGGATCCAGCCTGTGGGATTTTGTCCAATCGGCAGCCCAAACCGTCCGGCTCGAGATAAGGCCGATGGGGATATTGTGGATATCGCATTGCCCCAGGTAGAGGCCGCGGCGAAGGCCCACGGCATTCATCCCGCATTGGTCTGCCTGAAATGGGCCGTCCAGCGGGGACAGATCCCGATTCCTTTTTCTGTCCATGAAAAGAATTATACCGGTAACCTGCAATGTGTGACAGAGGACCCCTTGACAGAAGAGGAGATGGAGCAGATTCGCAAAGCAGACCAGAACTGCCGTCTTGTAAAGGGGCAGGTTTTTCTGTGGCCAGGCGCAACGGACTGGCATGCGTTATGGGACGAGCAGGGCATGATTGCACGCTAAGAAGGGGGGAACTTAATATGCTGAAAGGAATCCCCGCTGTACTTTCACCTGATTTGCTGAAGATCCTTATGGAAATGGGACATGGCGACGAGCTTGTACTGGCCGATGGGAACTTTCCCAAATTTGCGCATCCGGAGCATGTAATCCGCCTAGACGGCCATGGAATCCCTGAGATTCTCGATGCAATTCTGCGGTTTATGCCGCTTGATTCGTATGTTGAACATCCGGCTATTCTCATGGAGGTTTTGCCTGCAGACCCCTATAAGCCGGTCATTTGGCCCTGTTACCGTGAGATTGGGGCTAAATATGAGGCGGACGGCCTGCGCGAGCTTGCAATAGATAAGTTTAAATTTTATGAACGGGCGAAAAAGGCCTATGCAGTGGTTGCTACTGGTGAAACGGCTCTGTACGCGAATATAATCCTTAAAAAAGGCGTTGTGTGATGCCGCGCTTTATCCTGGAGGATGCTAAAGAAAAAGTCAATAAAAATGTAATGAAAGCCCCAGCGACATAAAATCATGCCGCTGGGGTTTTCATTCAAAAAACGAACAGCGCCTTTCCTCTATAGCTGTCGGAAAAGCCCTGTGGCCATATGTAGGCGTCATACACCGTTTTCAGCTTTTGGCTGGCAGAAAAAGAAGGGTAGGTCTTATTGAGAAATAAAAACATTTTCTGTCTCCTTTTTACTCAATAGGATAAAATTAATATTGAGAAATAGACAGAAAGGAGAAAATTTATCATGAGTACAACAGCGGAAGGAAAACTGCAGGCATTTGAAACATATTTATATCATCATGAAAAAGCTGTAACCACAATCAAAAAATATATTTGCGTAGTCGAGCAACTGCTCGTCTTTCTGGCAGGGCGTGAAATAGTAAAGTCCTTGATATTGGAATATCGCGATCAGCTTCTTGAAAAGCGCAAAGCACAGACGGTTAACGGCAGCATATCTGCAATCAATGCATTTTTGGATTTTGACGGCTTACCGGAGTGCAAGGTAAAGCTGCTGAAGGTACAGCGGCAGGCCTTTATAGAGGAAAACAGGGAACTATCACAGATTGAGTATAAAAGGCTGCTGCGATCGGCACAAAGCAAAGGAAACCAAAGACTCTACCACTTGATGCTGATCTTATGCAGTACCGGAATCCGGATTGGAGAGCTGAGTTTTATAACCGTAGAGGCGGTACGGGCTGGCCGTGCGGAAATTAATTTAAAGGGAAAAAACCGAACGATTATTTTACAAAAAAAATTAAGAAATAAGCTTCAGCAGTACATAAAAAAGCAAAATTTAGAACGGGGATATGTTTTCAGAACAAAAAACGGCAGACCATTGGATCGCTCCAATATCTGCCATGATATGAAAAAGTTATGTGCGGAGGCACAGGTGGACCGCCGAAAGGTATTCCCACACAATTTAAGACATCTGTTTGCACGGACCTATTACACAATAGAAAAAAATCTGGCACACTTGGCAGATATTTTAGGCCATAGCCGCATTGAGACCACCCGAATCTATGTGGCGGTCAGTGCCCGCGAGCATGAACGCACTCTGCAAAAAATGAAGCTTATTTTATAAAGACCGCAGAATATCTCTTCTGTGGTGGATTACCATATTTACCCAAATTTATTTACGTTTATTATACTGTAAAGCGTGGTGAAAATCAACAGAAAAATATAGTACAATTTTTTGTGAATCTGTTTTCATATGCAAAAAAGCCTGAAGCATTTATTTTGTGCCGCAGGCTTATTTATTTTGCGCTTTAGCGAATAGTATGCTTATTATTTCCGTATTTTTAATAGGAGGCTTAAAGGCGGGTACCACAGAAGAGATATTTTATGGTAGCCGGCTAGGAAACTTAAAATCCAAAGTATACAAAAATGAGCTATCATTGAGTGCCGGTTTACTTTTGAGGGATACTTCTTGTGGAGGTTGTTTAGCACGAACCGGAACAGCACGAAAAGGGAAAGGAGATCCAATATTATGAGACAACGGACACATGTAAAAATGGCGCGCATTGTCTCACTGTCACTCTGTGCGGTCATTTTATTCAGTTTCGCGAATGCGCTCGCCTTGGTAAAGAACAACTCGGGAAAAAAACAGGAGATAAGCGCTTGGTCCTGGGGGGAAGGAGACGGATTGTCCTATGCGGCGGAAGATAGCCGCTGGGTGATCTCTGCCGCTCGTAACGCTGGGGAGGCCCCTCTGACAAGGGCTGAACTGGAGAAAATGCTCCCCCAGGAAATTTCAGTCCGGGTTGCTTCCACGGAGAACAGCATGTGGACAGCGGGCGGTATAGTAGATGAAGTCGGCAAGACAGCCCTTTCAACAGCCGAAAACCTGCCGGTTACGTGGGATTTAAGTGATTTCTCGGACGAGGAGATGTACGAAGGTGAATACACGGCGAAAGCTGTTTTACCAGCGGGATATGCACTGCTGCACGGCCTAGCTGCCCCGTCTGTGACAGTAGTCGCCAAAGGTATCAGGCAACAGGAGCCTACAGGGGCTGCCTCAACCTATGATGAATTGGTTGCCGCAATTGCGGCAACCAGAGCTGGCACACCAGCGACGATTGTGGTCGAAAACGATTTTACCCTTACCGAGAGTGTTGTGATTCCGGCAGGAAAGGACATTGTCTTGGTGGATAATGGGGAGAAAAGAACGATTTCCGCGAAGGGTATTTCAACGATGTTTGAGGTCCTCAATGGAGGTAAGCTCACCTTTGCAAGCAGCAGCACCGGTAAGCTGACAGTTGACGGCGCAGGCGGTGGCGGTCAAATGAACCATTCCGGGAGGATCGTATGCTGCTATGGTACTTTTGTTTTAGATGGTGCGAATATTTGCAATGCGGATTCGGTGGGGAATTATTCCGGCGTTGTTTACATTTCAGGCCCCGGGTCTCTTTTTGAAATGAGGAGCGGAGAAATTCGCGATAACGAGGTCAGTGGCGGAGGGCTGACGACCTATAACGCAACGGTTTACGCGGCCGCTGGGGCACGGCTGAATATTTCCGGTGGGAAAATCACGGAGAACAAAGCGAACGATGTCCGAGAGCAAGGATACACGACTGCGGGAATTTTGGCCCGCAGCGACGAAGGCCCGGTAGAGATTGCAATGACAGGCGGAGAAATCAGCCATAATATGAGCGCAGGCCAGGAAAATGGCGGCGGAGGCGTATGGCTGTGCGCCGATACCTGGAACTATGGCTATCAGAAGCATCCTGTGACAATGACCATGAGTGGTGACGCAAAGATTATCAATAATACTGCCGATTACGGCGGCGGTGGTGTTTTCGTTTTTGGCAATGCAGTATTTACCATGAATGGCGGTGAGATTTCCGGCAATACCGTCATAGATGGAATGGGCGGCGGGGTCGCAACCTATGATTATTTAAAAAATACAAACCAGCCCGATAGTTATATAGATACCTGGGAGCAATATGTCCATACAGAGTTTACAATGAACAGCGGCGTCATCTCCAATAATACCGCCGGTAGGGAGGATGCTGGTGTCGGCGGCAATGACGGCGGCTGCGGCGGTGGCGTTTATATAGCCTCGAATCATGTTCAGCTTCGCGGTGGCAAAATAGTCAATAACAGGGCTGCACGCCAGGGGGGCGGTGTTTATGTGGGATCCACGCCCTATAAACTGTTTGTGTATGACGCGCTGGTAACCCAAAACTCTGCCGAAATATTAGGGGGCGGTATGTGGCTGTGCCCAACAGGCAGCGCGGAAAGCTATGTGAAAAACGGCGGAGCAATTTTTGACAACATCTGCGACGGTGCCGGCGATGATATTGCCTCCCTTCCTAAAACAGGGGGAGCCACGCTGTCATTAACAAACCGCCTGCTGGGGGACTGGCTGGTGCATTGGTATGAGGACGGTTTGATAAAAGAGGACTCCGGGGCGCTGGGCTTGCCCGCGGAAGATGCGCTGCGTTATCCGGATACAGCGCTCCTGGGTGGGAGGATTACCTCAACAGAAAACCTCGCGCTTAAGGCCGTTGTGGCACAAGAGGGAAAGCGTGTCGCGGAAGAGGCGGCTAAGCTGGTTATTTCAGGGAATACCGCCCCACGCGGAGGCGGTATTGGCACTAATGGAGCCGTAATTTTTAATCAATATCCGGTAGAATATCCTACCGTAAATGTGTCGGTTGTGAAGAAATGGGCACAGGATGACATGAACCATCCCAAAAACGTCACGGTCTATCTTTATCAGGACGGGCAGAAAATTGACGAAAAGGTACTCTGTGATGAAAATGATTGGACTTTCATTTTTCAGGATCTTCCTAAATATCAGGGGAATGCTCTTGAACAAGATACAGAAAAAATAGAGAGCCAATATACGATTGAGGAAGAAGCGGTCGAGGGATATACCGGTACGGTTACGCAGGCCGCAGACAATCAGTATGTTTTTACTGTTACTAATGATAAAGAAATGCCGAAGTCCGGAAACCTTTCCGTTCAGAAAATCCTCGCTGGAAATGCTGCAGAACCTGACAGGGAATTCCATTTCACCATCCTACTGAGTGAGAAATCCATTTCTGGCTCATATGGAGAGCTTGATTTTGAAAACGGCAAGGCGTTGGTTACGCTGAAGGGTGGAGAGCATAGGACGGCAACGAATCTTCCCGCAGGAATCTCTTATACGGTGACAGAGTCTGAAGAAAATCAGGATGGATATGTGACAACCTCCACAGGAGCAGCCGGTATCGTTCAGGAAGGACAGACGGTAGAAGCGATATTTACCAATACGAGAGCTATCATAACGCCGGAGCCGGATGCTCATGCAGGCAGCCTGAAAATCGCTAAAACCGTTTCGGGCAGCGGTGCAGATGCTGAGAAAAAATTTGCTTTTTCCGTGAAACTGTCGGACAGTAAAGATATTCCGCTTTCAGGAGATTATGCTTATACGGGAAGCAGTAGTATGGCGGGGAGCGCTACCCCGGAACAGGGCGTGCTGGCCTTTGGGGTAGACGGAACAGCTGAGATCGAGCTCTCGCATGGCCAGTGGATTACTATTGAAGGGTTACCGGCAGGGACAAAATACCGTGTGTCTGAAAGCAACAATGAAGGCTATTCTGTGATAACACCGAATGGAACGGAGGGAGTCATTCAAAAAGCCGGCGAATCGAGCGTTCTTTTTGAAAATCACAAAAGCGAGGCACCACCCCCGTCGGATCCCGCTGATACACATGTGCCGCAGGAACCTTCACGCACCGGTGCGGATAACAGCTTTTGGGCGCCGTCCCTTCTAATGGTTATCAGTCTGTGCAGTTTTGTACTGCTTCTGCTGGATTCCAGAAAATATCGATATCAGCCTGAACATCTACAAAAACATTAATACACTGATTTGTAAATAAAACTTTGCTAAAGTCGATTGACATTTCTCAAATCCCTTCATAAAAACTGCGGAGATTGTTTTCTCCGCAGTTTTTCAATTTATTTGGGATTGTTACAGCAGTGTTGAAAAAGGAAAAAGCAGCGAATAACGCCGCACACTCCATCCCCCAAAGGGGTCAGCAGCTTTCATACAAAGTGGCAAGCTTTTTCGCCGCCGCTGCCAATTGTTTGATGCCTTCAAAAACGGTGCTGCCGGTATATTCTCTCAGAAATTGATCTGCCTCAAGCGTAAAATATCCGTTATAACCAGTGTCCTTGAGCGCTTTTACAATTTCGTTAAAATCTATTTTCATTGAAAACGGTATTTGATGCAAGTCGTGCCATTGGTCGTTGTCATGTATATGCAATGCCTGTAGCCGCTGTCCTAAAGCTTTTATCATTCGGACAGCATTTGTACCGGATCCTTTCATTTCAGCATGGCCAATGTCAAGACAGGCGACAAAAGACTCATCGTTTACCGCGTCTAAATGAGCGCAGAAGCTCTCCGGCGTCGCGCAAGCTGCAAATGAGGAATGCCCCCTTTCTGTGTCCCAATTCCACATGTTTTCTGCGGCAATTTTGACTCCGCAGCTCTTTGCGAAAGGAAGCAGCTCAAAATACATTTCGGCATTTTCCTCAGGCGGCAGATCATTATTCGGATGAATGACGCAGATTTGACCGCCGGCTTCTGCCGTGCATTCAATGGCGCGTTTAAAGAAGGAGCGTATTTCCCGGCAACTGCTTGGAAAGGGTGCATGCGACTGGTTACAGACAATTCCGTTATCAAGGCCGACCTGTTTCAATTTTTTTGCAAAGGTCAGGTACGCCTTTCCGGATAGCGGATGGCTGTTTTCTATAAGCCGTTGCGTTTCCCAGTTATATTGACACATACTGAACATAGAAAAATCCTAGGCATCAAATCCGGCCTTCGCTAAATACTCGATGGCCTTTTCCTCACCGAGATGACGGGCGGCGGACATTATTTCTGTAGAAATTTTCATGATACAACACCTCAAGCTAATAATAGCACGCTTTCAGCAAAATACAAGTGGAGTTATGCTATGGGCTTGTGCAGCATCTTGTTTTTTACTTTTCTATTGCCTTTCATAAGATTATCTGGTAGAATAAAGATGTTGTTTATTTAATTGATGGTTTAAATCGCTAAAGTGAGGAAGAGGACTATGGGGAGAGAAACTGTTATTTGGATTGTTATTGGCTGTTACGTAATTTTCATGCTTGCCGTCGGCATCCTTAATTCCAGACAGGGGGGCGGCATGGCAGATTTTACTGTGGGAAAGCGCAATGCCGGCGCCTGGATATCCGCGCTTTCTTATGGGACCGCATATTTTTCTGCTGTAATGTTTATTGGCTATTCCGGTAGCTCTGGTTGGCAGTTCGGGCTTTATTCCACGCTGGTGGGCATTGGCAATGCGGTGATTGGTTCCCTGCTGGCTTGGCTTGTTTTAGCCAGAAGAACCCGTTCGGTTACGCACAGGCTGAAGATTAAGTCTATGCCGCAGCTGTTCGAAAAAAGGTATCAAAGCCAAGGTATTAAACTGTTTTCCTGTATTGTAATCTTTATATTCCTGCTGCCTTATTCAGCCTCGGTTTACAAGGGATTGACCAGCGTTTGCAGTGTGCTGCTGAAGATTGACGAGCAGGTCTGTATGGTGATGATCGCTATTGCCTCGGCCGTTGTTTTGGTTTTAGGCGGCTATGTAGCCACCCTAAAGGCAGACTTTGTCCAGGGGCTTATTATGATGGTCGGCGTTTTTCTGCTCGTGGTTATGGTGGTGGCTTCACCTCAGGTCGGCGGCCTCGCTCAAGGGCTTTCCAATATGGCAGGCTATATGGAGCAGAGTGGAATGAACAATCTGACCTTACAGTCGGCAATATCGCTTGTCGCCATGATCCTGATGACCAGCATAGGCACATGGGGCTTGCCGCAGATGGTACATAAATACTATGGTATCCGCGATGACAAGGAGGTTAAAAGAGGGACGATCATCTCTACCTTTTTTGCAGTTCTTGTTGCGGGGGGCGGTTATTTTATCGGGTCCTTTTCCCACCTGTTTTTCGGTGATACGCTGCCTGCGGGCGGTAAGGATTATATCATTCCCAATATGCTGAATGTGGCGCACCTGCCGGATATTCTGGTGGGCATCGTTTTGGTGCTGTTGATTTCCGCATCGGTTTCCACACTTTCCAGCATCACGCTGACAGCTTGCTCTACAGCGTCAATGGACCTGGTAAAGGCCAGACTAAGGCCTCAGCTGCCGGATAAAAGCGTGGCCATACTGACCCGGATTTTATGTCTGCTGTTTGTAATAGCCTCTTATCTGATTGCAAACAGCAACACGCCAATTTTGGACCTCATGTCCTATTCGTGGGGGATTCTGTCCGGCGCATTCTTAGCGCCTTATGCGTTGGCGCTTTATTTCAAAAGGCTGAACCGTGCGGGCGCCTGGGCGGGGATGCTGAGCGGTTTTGGCGTGGCTATGCTCCCAGTATTGGGAAAGCTGTTTTTTAACGGTTGGCAGGCGCCGTTTGGCCTGGGCCTGATGATGGATCAGGGGCCTCTGTTCGCGTGCCTGGCGATGTTAGTCTCGGTGCTGTTTTGTTTTCTCTTCAGCCTGCTTGCGAGAAAACTCGGTTGGCCCAGCGGTGCAGAAAATACGGAATTTTACGGGGAAAAAGTTTAGGGCTTTAGTATGCGTTAGCCTTGTGCGCCTCGCCCGGAAGAATAGGCTTGATGATTTTTCGTTACAAAAATATTGGTTATAAAAATATTGTAAAAACCAGGCTGTTGATTCAACAGTCTGGTTTTTCTCGTTTAGAGAAAATAAATGTTTTAAATAAAATATAAAATAAGAAAAATGGCCGAAAAGTCCGTTTTGAATAACTTGACATTGGAAAAATTTCGATTTATAATTAGTTTCACTAACTAATTAATTGAGAGGATTACAGACAGATGATGAACCAATTTGAGTTTCATCTCAATGACTTACTTACAAGGGTGTACCGCTCGGTCGAGCTGATGGAGGAGCAGATGCTGCGTTCCTCCAAAAACCTGAATTTAAGTATTAATGAAATCCATTTGCTGGAGGCTGTCGACGGCGGAAAAAATGAGGAGAGCGGACGCTCTATCAGTGAGTTGTCCTCCCGAATGGGCATTCGTCTGCCGTCGGTAACAGCGGCTGTTAACAAGCTGGCGGCAAAAGGTTATGTGGAAAAGAGAAAGGCGGAAAGCGACGGGCGCGTCGTCTACGTTTATTTGACCAAACTGGGGCGAAAGGCGGATTTGGCCCATCGATATTTTCACAAAAAAATGGTCAGCTCTATTTCGGCATCGCTGACGGAGGAGGAAAAGTCGGCTATGCTGAAGGGTATGGAGAAGCTGAGCCGTTTTTTTGATGATAACCTGAAAAAGAAAGAAGGGCATCCATGAGTTTTGACCTTTTAGGAACGGGCAGCTGTCTGCCCGCGCGTTGTGTTAAGAATGATGAATTGACACAGCTTTTTGACACCAGTGATGAATGGATCCGTATGCGAACGGGAATAGAAGAGCGCCACATCATAACGGACGAACAGGTCGCCGGGCTGGCGATAGCTGCGGCCAAGGCGGCGCTGCGCAACAGCGGTACCTCAGCGGAGGAGCTTGATTATATTCTCTGCCCGACATTAGGAGGGGATTATATCACCCCCAGTCTGGCATGCATGGTGCAGCAGGGGCTTGGAGCAAAATGCCCGGCCATGGATATGAATGCGGCTTGCAGTGGCTTTGTATATGCCTGCGATATAGCGGACGGCCTTTTCGCCCGGGGAAGGGCGAAAAGAGTGTTGGTTGTAGCGGCTGATGGGTTGAGCAGGATTTTGGATTGGAACGATCGCTCTACCAGCGTACTTTTCGGGGATGGTGCGGCGGCGGTGGTACTGGGAGAAGGGGACGGGCTCAAATACCTCGCGGTCGGTTCCGCCCCTAGCCTGGCGTTGAATCTTCCTTTCCTGAATGGAAACTGCCCCTATACGGCGAAGAAAGACCGTCAGACAGTTTTACAGATGGATGGACGCGAGGTGTACAGGTTTGCGGTCGATGCGCTGAGCTCAGGTGTGGCAAGCGCTTTGGAGGCAACGGGATACGCAAAGGAGGAGGTCCGCTTTGTTGTTCCCCACCAAGCCAATTTGCGCATCATTGAAGCAGCTGCGAAGAGGCTCCGCATGCCAATGGAGCAGTTTGCGTGCAACATTCAAAAAAACGGCAATATCTCCGCGGTCAGTATCCCCCTGGTACTGGACGAGTTTATGAATCAGGGCAGGTTACATAAGGGGGACATTCTGGTATTCAGTGCTTTCGGCGCTGGTATGACGGCAGGTACTGCCGTTTTGCAGTGGAAAATCTGATTTTGGTTGATTTAAAAGTTGGAGGTTGAGATGATGGTGCATACACCGATTTGCGAGTTGTTAGGGATCCGTTACCCGATTATTCAGGGGGGGATGGCCTGGATTGCGGATGCTGATTTGGCGGCGGCGGTCAGCAATGGCGGCGGGCTAGGCCTGATTTCGGCTATGAATGCCAACGCGGACTGGCTAAGGGACCAGATTCGCAAGGCAAAGGCTCTGACAAAGGAACCCTTTGGCGTTAATATCATGCTGATGAGCCCTTTTGCCGAAGAGGTAGCCAGGGTAGTGGTAGAGGAGCAGGTACCTGTGGTGACTACTGGGGCAGGCAGCCCCGGTAAATATATGGAGGCATGGAGAGCTGCCGGGATCAAGGTGCTTCCCGTAGTGGCCAGCGTAGCGCTTGCCAGAATGATGGAGCGCAGTGGAGCAACCGCAATTATAGCAGAGGGCGGCGAAAGCGGTGGCCATGTGGGGGAAACAACAACGATGGCCCTTATCCCTCAGGTTTGTGACGCCGTTCAGCTCCCGGTTGTTGCGGCGGGAGGAATTGGTGACGGCCGGGGGATGGCCGCCGCTCTGATGCTGGGGGCCTCTGGCGTACAGATGGGCACGCGCTTCCTGGTGGCACAGGAATGTAATGTCCATGAAAACTATAAAAAGAAAATCCTGAAGGCCAAGGATATTGATACCATTGTAACAGGGAGGCGTCTGGGCCACCCTGTCCGTTCACTGAAAAACCGTTTCAGCCGTGATTATTATCAAAGGGAGTATGACTCCAGCTTCACGGACGAAAATCTGGAAGAAATGGGAGTCGGCTCTCTGCGCCGGGCCGCCATAGAGGGGGACGAGCAGCGCGGAAGCTTTTTGGCGGGACAAATAGCAGGTTTGGTCAATCGGGAGCAGTCTGCGGCGGAAATTCTTCACGAGGTGGACGCGCTGGCGGCTGAGCTGCTAAAAGGAGCGAGCCAATGGATAAAATAGCGTTTTTGTTTGCTGGACAGGGCGCGCAGTATCCGGGAATGGGCCGAGATCTTTATACAAAAAATAAGACGGCAAGAGCTGTCTTGGATGCATTGGAAGAAAAGCGTCCGGGGACGCGGAGACAGTGCTTTGAGGGTACCCAGGAGGAACTGGTGCACACAACCAATACCCAACCCTGCATGTTTGCGGTGGAGCTGGCAGCCGCACAAGCGCTGCGTGAGGCAGGGGTCAGCCCCCAGGGGACGGCGGGCTTTTCACTGGGAGAAGTAGCGGCTTTAACCTTTGCAGGCGCTTTTTCACTAGACCAGGGATTTTCCCTGGTCTGCCGGCGCGGCGAGATCATGGAAGTGGCAGCCAAAAAATATCCGGGCACTATGGTTGCTGTTCTGAAGCTGAAAAATGAGCAGGTTGAGAGGCTTTGCGAACACTTTCAGCAGGTTTACCCGGTTAATTACAATTGTGAAGGACAGCTGGTCGTGGCGGGAAAGGAAGAGGAAATGGACGGCTTTTGCCGGGCGGTTGCAGAGGCCGGCGGCCGCGCTAAAAGACTGGCGGTTGGCGGCGGGTTCCATTCCCCGTTAATGGCAGAGGCCTCCGCTTTTTTTGCACAGGAATTAGCTCCGCAGGAGCTCAGCACGCTGCAAATTCCCGTTTATGCTAACTGCACTGCAAAGCCTTATGCGCTTCAAGCGCTGAAGGAGCTGCTTGGCTGCCAGCTGAAAAGTCCGGTTCGCTGGGAGAAAACCATTCGGAATATGGCGGATGACGGCTTTAATTTCTTTATTGAAATTGGCCCGGGAAAGACATTGTCAGGGCTTGTAAAACGGATTTTGCCAGGGGTCCCGGCCTTTTCTGTGGAGACGGAAACGGATGTGCAGACGGTATTAGAACAGCTCAGGGAAAGGAGCATGGTATAGATGCTGAAAAATAAAGTAGCTGTCGTCACTGGCGGCTCACGTGGAATTGGACGGGCGATTGTCCTGAAAATGGCTGAAAACGGCGCAGATATAGCCTTGGTCTATGCTTCCAACCGGGAAGCCGCCGCCATAGTCGAGACGGAGGTCCAACAGTTGGGGAGAAGGGTTCAAAGCTATTGCTGTGATGTTTCCTGCCTTGAACAGACAGAAGCAGTGGCAAAGCAAATCCTGGCGGATTTCGGTGGCGTGGATATTTTAGTGAACAATGCGGGTATTGTGCGGGACGGTTTAATTCTGTCCATGAAGGAGCAGGATTTTGACCAGGTGCTTAATACCAATCTGAAGGGCGCATACCATATGATCAAGCAGTTTTATCCACATTTTATGAGAAGGCGCAGCGGGCGGATTATCAACCTCTCCTCGGTGGTAGGCCTCTCCGGCAACGCGGGGCAGGCCAATTACGCGGCTGCGAAGGCGGGCGTAATCGGCCTGACGAAAAGCACCGCGAAAGAGCTTGCGGGCCGGGGGGTTACCTGTAACGCAATTGCCCCAGGCTGTATTACAACGGATATGACCGGAGCCCTTTCGGAAAAGGCCAAAGCCGGCATCCTGGCGGCTATTCCCATGAGACGGGAGGGGAGGCCGGAGGAGGTGGCCGAGCTGGCGGCCTTTTTGGCAGGCCCCGGCGCCGCATACATCACCGGAGAGGTCATCCGTGTAGACGGCGGCATGTGTATTTGATCTTCAGCTCAGAGAAAGGCGGTAGATTTTATGCGAAGAGTAGTTGTAACCGGTTTGGGCGCTGTGACGCCGGTCGGCAATACGGTAGAGGAGTTTTGGCGCGGCCTGACATCGGGCATCTGCGGTATAGAGCTTATTTCAAGCTTCGACGTCTCGGAAATGAAGGCCAAAATTGCGGCCCAGGTTAAAAAATTTGACCCGACGCTGTATTTTGAAAAAAAAGAGCTGCGCCATACGGATTTATTTGCACAGTATGCCGTTGCAGCAGCAGAGCAGGCAGTGGCGGACAGCGGTATTAAGGGACAGGTGGAGCCTACACGGTTCGGCGTTTATATCGGCAGTGGAATCGGCGGAATCAGCACCCTGCTGGAGAATCATTTGAAGCAGGAGGAGGGCAAGAAGGTCTCGCCCTTCATGGTGCCGATGATGATCATCAACATGGCTGCGGGTCTGGTTTCCATGCGTTTTGGGGCTAAAGGGCCTACACTGCCGATTGTCACCGCCTGCGCAACCTCCAGCCATTCCATCGGTGAGGCGTACCGGGCCATTGCGCACGGTTACGCGGAGGCGATCCTGGCGGGCGGTACGGAGGCCGCTGTATGCCCCTTGACAATTGCGGGCTTTAGCAGCTGTATGGCGCTGACGGCAAATGAAGATCCTAAAACAGCATGTATTCCCTTTGACCGGCGAAGGAACGGCTTTGTCATGGGCGAGGGCGCAGCGGTGCTGGTGCTGGAGGAATACGAGCATGCCTTAAGGCGCGGCGCGCAGATTTATGCGGAGCTCGGCGGCTATGGCAATACTTCGGATGCCTATCATATGACAATGCCGGAGCCGGAGGCCGAGGGGATCTCGCGCGCCATTACTCAGGCCATGGAGGAGGCCGGCGTTCATGCGGATGCACACACCTATGTAAATGCGCATGGAACGAGTACGCCGCTTAATGATAAGACCGAAACCATGGCGTTTAAAAAGGCCTTTGGAGAAGCAGCTTACCAGGTGGCTATCAGCAGTACAAAAAGTATGACAGGCCATATGCTTGGGGCGGCCGGCGCGGTGGAAGCGGTGGCCTGTGTCCTGGCACTGAAGGATGGAACCGTTCCGCCGACAGTCGGGCTTCAGGAACCGGACCCCGAGTGCGATCTGGATTATATACCCGGCGAGGCCAGAAAAATGGATGTTCATACGGCGGTCTCAACCTCATTGGGATTTGGCGGCCATAATGCCTGCCTGGTGTTCCGCAGGATGGAGGATTGAACAATGGATGTAAAAGAGATTCAAGAGCTTGCAAAGCTGATGGAAGAGCGCCGGTTGTCCTCGTTGGAAATCGTGGACGGCGAATTTCGGCTACGGCTGAACCGTGAGCCTGCCAATACGCCCGTTGTCCCCTGTGAAACGAGGCCGGCTGGAGCCGGGGCGGCGACTGCCTCTTTGCCGGTGCCGGTAGCGGAAACGATAGACGGGGACGCGGTAGCAGATTTTAACGAGCTGACAGAGCTGAAGTCCCCCATGGTGGGAACCGTTTATTTGTCTCCCACGCCGGGGGAAAAGCCCTTTGTACAGGTGGGCGACCGTGTGAAAAAGGGGCAGGTGCTCTGTATTCTCGAGGCGATGAAACTGATGAACGAATACACAGCCCCGCAGGACGGCAAAATCGTTGACATTTGTGTGACAGACGGGCAGCTGGCGGAATATGGCCAGTGTTTATTTAAAATATATTGACGAATAGAGGGTCGCTATGAATCGTGAAGAGCTTAAAAACATATTACCGCACCGGGAGCCGATGCTGTTGGTCGATGATGCCGAAATAATCGGGGCTGATGAGGCGATTGGACATTATACGGTCAAGGGGGATGAATGGTTTCTGCAGGGGCATTTCCCGGGAAATCCTGTAGTGCCCGGGATTGTCCTTTGTGAAATGATCGGCCAGGCCAGCTGCGTATTGCTTGCAGATGCCGTCAAGGGGAAGACCCCGTATTTTACCGGGCTTGATAAGGTCAAGTTCCGTCACACGGTACGTCCGGGCGACTGTCTTGAAATTAAATGCAAGCTGGTGGGAAGCCGCCATCATTTCTACTTTGTGCAGGGGAAAGCCAACGTGGACGACAAGGTGGCCGTCAGTGCGGAAATGAGTTTTACTCTGATGGATGCGCAGCCGTGATCCCCAGGATAACCGGGTTTTTCGGTCAGAAGCATTGATGGGGGTACAAAAATGTTTTCTAAGATATTGATTGCCAACCGTGGAGAAATCGCGGTACGGATCATCCGGGCCTGTAAGGAGATGGGGATAGCGACCGTCGCTGTTTTCAGCGAAGCGGACCGTGACTCTTTGTATGTAAGCCTTGCGGACGAGGGCGTGTGTATTGGGCCGCCCAAAGTACAGGACAGTTATTTAAATATGGCGGCCATTTTGACGGCGGCGGTGCAGACCGGCGCCCAGGCCATACACCCGGGCTATGGGTTGCTCAGTGAAAACGCGCGTTTTTCGCGGCTTTGCAGAGAGTGCGGAATTGTTTTTATCGGCCCCTCCCCGGAATTGATCTCATTATTAGGCGATAAGGACACGGCAAAGCGGACAATGCGAGAGGCCGGGGTACCGGTGGTTCCCGGCTGTGAGCTGGTTCAGGACGAGGAAACCGCCTGCCGTGAGGCGCAGAGAATTGGTTTCCCGCTGCTGATTAAAGCGAGGGCGGGCGGCGGCGGGCGGGGAATCCGCTTGGTCGAACACCTGGAGAATGTGCCCGGAGCCTTTCAGGCCGCTTGTGCGGAGGCGAAGGCTGCCTTTGGGGACGGTGCGTGCTACATGGAAAAATACCTCAAGCAGGTCAAACATATCGAAATGCAGATCATCTGTGATCATTTCGGCCATGTGGTGTGCCTGGGGGAGCGGGAGTGCTCTGTGCAGCGGAAAAACCAGAAGCTTCTGGAGGAAAGCCCGTCTCCTTTTGTGACACCGGAACTGCGGGAGCAGATGGCGCGCGCGGCAGCCGCAGCCGCTGGCGCCGTACAGTACCGCAATCTGGGGACCATTGAATTTTTGGTGGACAGCGAGCGGAATTTCTATTTTATGGAGATGAACACCAGGCTTCAGGTTGAGCATCCTGTCACAGAAATGGTCACTGGACTGGATTTGGTCAAATGGCAGATTCGGGTGGCGGCAGGGTTGCCGCTGGGCTTCACACAGGAGGAGATCGCACTGTCGGGCCATGCGATAGAGTGCAGAATTAACGCAGAGGATCCCGCAAACAACTTTTTGCCAAGCTGTGGTAAAATCAGCCTGTTACATATTCCCGGCGGGCCTTGGGTTCGCTTTGACACTGCGCTTTACACGGACTATGTTGTGCCGCCTTATTATGACTCTCTGCTGGGAAAATTGATCGTTTGCGCACAGACCCGGGAGGAGGCGGTCCGCAAAATGCGGGCGGCGCTCTGTGAGCTAGTGATTGAGGGCGTGACGCATACGGCGGAATTACAAATGGAAATCCTATCCGATCCTGAATTTCTGGACGGTACCTATACAACGGGCTTTATGGAGAAAAGAGGGTTGCTATGCTGAAGAGATTCAACTTTAAGCAAAGCGGGAACCAGCTGGAGGGGTATGCCGCCGGCGGACCTTCTCCCCATGTGCCCGATGCCCTGTGTATGAAGTGCCCGGGCTGTAATCAGATGGTCTTTTCTGCGGAACTGAGAAATAATGACTGGCTTTGCCCATCCTGCGGGCATCATTTTTCCATGTCTGCCCGGCAGCGTATTGGCGCTGTCTGTGACCCGGAAAGTTTCGAGGAATGGGATAAGGGGATGTACAGTAAGGATCCGCTGAATTTTCCCGGCTATGAGGTCAAATTGAAGAGCAGCCGA
This sequence comes from Hydrogeniiclostridium mannosilyticum, assembly GCF_003268275.1. Lineage (GTDB taxonomy): Bacteria > Bacillota > Clostridia > Oscillospirales > Acutalibacteraceae > Hydrogeniiclostridium > Hydrogeniiclostridium mannosilyticum. The sequence goes on along the minus strand of NZ_QLYR01000003.1, from coordinate 48,951 downwards.
ATCTCCAGCAGGGAAAACGAGGGGGTCGTTACGGGCCGAGCCCGGATAGGCGGTGTGTACTGTGCCGTGTTTGTGATGGACTCCCGGTTTATGATGGGGAGCATGGGCTCCGTCGTCGGAGAAAAGATCACCCGACTTTTTGAAAGGGCAGTCCAAGAAAAGCTTCCGGTAGTCGGCTTTACGGTTTCCGGCGGCGCGCGGATGCAGGAGGGGATTCTCTCCTTAATGCAGATGGCGAAGACCAGTGGGGCCGTCAAGCGTCACAGCGATGCGGGGCTGTTGTATATAACCGTACTGACAAACCCGACAACGGGCGGCGTGACAGCCAGTTTTGCGATGGAAGGAGATATTTTGCTGGCCGAACCAGGAACGCTGGTTGCTTTTGCCGGACCGCGGGTAATTGAGCAGACTATCCGGCAGAAACTGCCCAAAGGCTTTCAGCGAGCGGAATTTTTGCTTGAAAAAGGTTTTTTGGATGCGGTGGTTCCGCGAAGAGAAATCAGAAAGATATTGGTTCAGCTATTACAGCTTCATTGCGGGGAGGTGAACGACGGTGGAGCCTTATAAAAGAGTTCAGCTCGCCCGGAAAAGCGGGCGCCCTACGGCGTCGGCCTTTATAAACAAGCTGCTGACGGATTTTATCGAACTCCATGGCGACCGGCGCTTTGGCGATGACGCCGCCATCATCGCGGGGATCGGACGGCTTGGCGGCAGGCCGGTGACCGTTGTGGCACAGGAACGCGGTGTGGATATCCACGGCCGTATGACCCGAAATTTCGGCTCACCGCATCCCGAAGGCTACCGTAAAGCGCTGCGCCTGATGAAGCAGGCGGAAAAATTCGGGCGCCCCGTCCTCTGTATTGTCGATACTTCCGGCGCGTTCTGCGGCACAGGTGCGGAGGAGCGTGGGCAGGGCCAGGCGATTGCGGAAAATTTGATGGAAATGATGGCCCTGCGCATACCGGTTATATCTTTGTTTATCGGCGAAGGCGGCAGCGGCGGCGCCCTTGCCCTGGCGGTAGCGGATCAGGTTTGGATGCTGGAAAACGCTGTTTATTCCGTCATCAGTCCGGAGGGCTGTGCCAGCATCCTGTGGAAGGACCCTAGTAAGGTGAAAGAGGCTTGCGCCTGCTTAAAAATGACCTCGGAGGATCTGCTGCGCTTAGGCGTTGTGGAACGAGTCATTCCTGAGACAGAGGGCGCAGATCTGTTTGGACCGCTGAAAGATCAATTAATTCAAGCGTTTGAACGGCTAGGACGCCTGGAGGCCGGGCAGCGTTGCGAACGGCGTTACCAGCGTTTTCGCAAGCTGGGAGTGTATGGCGAATGATCGCATTAAACCTGGAACTCGTCCGCGGACTTCAGGCGAGGCTGTATGCCCTGATAAAAAATATCCCTGCCAACACCCGGCGATTTGTTATTCACACCTGGATAGCCTGTAAACAGCCTGTATGGCGGGAAAAAAGGTTGTATAAAGTTTTTGTAGCTTCGGCTAAAATATGTAAAATTGGCCTGGTTCTGGGCATAAATCTAGGTGCGGGAAGTATAGCGCTTTCTTGGCTTGAAGATTAGAAGAAAAATAAAAAACCGTATAGGGTGTGGTTTTAAGTAAAATCCACTGCCTATACGGTTTTAAATTATTATTAATAATATTCACAAAATCCAACGGTTTTTTCAAAAAAATAAGAAGCCCCTTGCTTCTTTACATTCATAATGCTATTTACAAAAAATAAGACCTGGGGTTCCAGGCGGCTCAAAAAATTTGTTTTATTTGGGGTATAGTAAAAATATCGTTACCGTCTATATTGCTGGTAAAAGTTTTCAAGTAGGTCCCCAACACTGACATCGAGCGCCATGCTGAAGCAGGCCAGTTCATAGTCGGTAACCATTCGGGTGTTGTTCTCAATTTTGCTAATCATCTGTTGGTCTAAATTAATGCCGAGCATTTGCATTTTTGCTGCGAGCTGACTTTGAGACAGATGGTTTTTGATACGGTTAATTTTCAAACAGGTTGAAATTACGTTTTTATTATTTTCGAAAAGTATCTTTTTCATGGACATCCCCGCGTTTATATCTTGTATTTTACTTGACTTTAGCATATATATTGCGCTAAAATACGTTACATAAACGTAAAGGGGAGAGATTTATGGAGCTGTATAAAGAGATTTTAACCCAGTATTTAGAAAGAAAAACAGCGAACGGTTATATGGAAAATCGCATAGACCAGGCATTGATGGAGATCAAAATGATTTTAGACGATGAGAGCCTGGAGGACGGCATGCGAATCCTGCAGATTAAGGAGATTGTATGTGCCAGAGAGCCCTAAAACAGGCCTTTTTAGCAGATGATTTCCGGGAAGGAAGTAATTAAATAAGTGAGCAAAGGGCTGCCGGATAAATCTATCCGGCAGCCCTTTGTTGTCCTTCGGTTGGGACAAGGTGTTGGACCTGCCCAGAAATAGCCAAAAATATTTGACGGGGCAGGGCCGTTCAGCAGTAGGTAAAAAGATGGGCGCCACCGCTTAAGCCGAACGGTGGCGCCCGAGGGAGGTGGGAAGCCCGCGGTTGCCGCGGCCAGAAGGAATGTACAGCCGGGAGGGGCTGAGACCGGGACAAGCATGACTTCCCAACAATATGTAGAGGGTACCTAAACAAAAGACCCGTACCCCCGTGGGTCAAAGGAATAATCAAAATAAATTCATGCGCAGAGGAGTTCAGGAGAAGCGCATGAAATTAGACGGGTGTGTGGCTGGCTTCTCAAGTGGCAGCCCGGCCACAACAGATCCTGGAAAAATTAGCTGACAGTCTTTTTAGCGGTGGCCAGCTGAGTGTATTCAGTTTGGTCACCAAAAGTTGCCGAGAAATAGGCAACGCCACAGTAATCTCCTGCCGGTACGCTGACATATTTGTCAAGAGCGGCAATGGCCGAATTCCTCGAAACCTCCCACGAACGGAATTCAACCCAGGAAGAGCCGTTCCATCGTTGGAGCGAACCAGTAATACCACAATTACTGGTAAAAGGTAAACACTCGACACCTGCTTGGTAGCGGATGACCCGATTGGTTGGAGTAATACCGACGGTAACATGGGAGAAAATAGCAAATCTTGGCTGGATTTCATCAGCATTGAGATCGACCGAACCGTCAGCTTCCAGCAAGCTGTTTTGGACGAGCGGATGTTGCGGTGCCTGTGCGGGCTCCGCAGCGGAGACAATGGTCACCGATGCAAGAAGCACAGCAGAAAGCATAAGGGCAGTGAGTTTTTTCAGAGAGTTCTTCATAGTGAATGCAGATGTCCTTTCTTAAAAAGATATAGTTGCAAATAGCGCAAGGATAAACAGCTACTTTTTGTACTGAAGGTTTCGAAAATCTTAACAAGCTCAGATTCCTTGACAAGCTCAGCGTAAGTGGGAGCGTAAGAATAAAAGCAATATTGCTTACCCTCATTCTGCCACATTAAGGAAGCAAAACGATAATCTTCCAAGTTTTTTTCCCCATAATAAAGTGTTTGTTTGCCGATATGGAGGATTTTCATGTTTTCCATCTCGGCGTCAGCATAACTCACGTCGAGAGCATCGGCCTGTCTAAATTCAATTTGTCGTCCATTTGAGGCAATAAAGTCAATGCTAAATATATTGCCAACTTTTTCACAGGAATCAGCTATGTAGCCCTCGGGCATCCAGGTAGGAAGATAGACATTATTACATTTTTCTAATAACAGAGGATTAATGGAGTCATTCCAAGGTTGCTCAGCTTGCTGAGTAGGAGCAAAAGCCTTGTCAAAGAAGTAGTACATTTCTTTACGTGCAGCATCGACTGTAAAAGTGGAAGTTATGAAAAGAAAGATCGAACATGACACAACAGCGCCGGTGCGCAGCGCACGCATAACACGTTTATGGCGTTTTTTGGTAGTTTCCACCAGTTCGTCGAGCCACAATTTGGTTTTGCTTGATGCTGGGTCGTAGGGGTCGGCTGGCATAGAGGGAGTTTCTTTGTTCATTGCTTGCACAAGCCGGTACGCAACCGCATCCAGATCCTTTTTTTCAAACCTGTTCATTTTTCCTCCTTCCAAATCTCATTTCGATGTGCCTTCACATATTGCTGGGCACGGGAAAGCCGTGTGCGAACGTTGGATTCCGACATGCCAAGAATAATAGCAATCTCACGCGTTTTGGCTTCGTAGTAATAGCGAAGCACCAGAAGGTCGCGGTATCTGGTAGGCAGTCTGCTGGCAAAGGCCTCGGCATCCACCTTTTCGCAAGCCTTGTCTATTGGCAGACAATCGGTGTCCGGTATGTTGTCAATCCAGTCCAAGTTGCTTTCAAGTGATATTTCACGAAAATGGTACCTGCGCTTAACCCAGACCTGCTTTGCTGCGTTTCTGGCTACGATTCTTAAATAAGGCTGCAGTGTTTCGGCGTCCTCAATGCGCATCAGCGTTTGAGGCGACCGCATAATGTTCATACAGGCTTCCTGCACAGAATCTTCAGCATCATCGCGATTGCTTAAAATGCCGAAGGCCTCACTATACATGAGGTGTGAAAACTCGCCGTAAACCTTGTGAAGTTTTTCTGCAACTGCTAAACTAATGCGTGGCAAGCTTATTCACTCCTCTCTCTGTTTTGTAGTGACAGATAATAGAGAAGTGCATAAGGGAACGCTTTCTGCGCAGAAAAGGGATATGGCAGTCATGGTTAAAGCATGCGCTCAATATTTTTCCCCTCCGGATCCAGTTTGAAATATAGGTAATTTTGATTGCAGACGACGCTTTGAAGTGTCACATTCATGCTGCGAAGTTCTTCGGTTACTAGTTTAAGCTCTTTTCTAACTTTTTTCAATTCCTTTTTCAGAATTTTCTCCTCCACCGTCATTTTTTCACCCCCTTTCTTTATCCCTCTACATAATAGAAGTGTTTTACACATTGAAAATGTTACACTTCTCGGAAAATTTTTCCAAAAAAATTAAGAAAAAATTAAATATCGTCTTATTGTACAAAATAAGCGATAAATAAATGTGCTATTTGATAGTAAATAATCGATAAAACCCTAAACGTTGATTTATGGTAGAAAATCAAATGAAAGCTGACTGTTCTTCAATGATTTTGTCACACGCTTGATAATTTTATCCTTTGGCGTAGGAAAACCAACCAGCAGCGGAGAGGCGCCGTCGTGCAGGTAAAGGTTATGTACGAGCGTTTTCGGCGAGTGGGTAGCATAGCAGTATAGGCAGTTATGCGTACAGGTATCGTAGGCCCCAATGTCAATACTTTGCACACAGCCGCAGCCGGCTCGTTGGTTTGGGTCGCTCTTTACTTGTAAGGGGCAGCCCAGTAGCTTTTCAATAAGGCTGCCGTCAATACAGGCGGAATGTGTGATGCCGTACGGGGATAAATCCACCGCTTCGCAGCAGGACATCAACGGCAGGCGATGTGTGGCGGCAATGTGAGAGAATTCGGCGGCTATCAGCTGCATTTCCTGCGGTGAGACGAGGCGGTCTATTTGCCCGCCGCTGCGGCGCATAGCCTTGGGGTAGGGGTCTATAAAGCTAAAGACGCATCGGCAGGCCCAAGGGGCCAGCAGCGCACACATGTTAGCAAAAGCCTCCTTGTGAAACGCCATAGAGTATTTACGGTTGACCAGAATGGGGTCATAACGCCAAACCATGCGTTCCTTGCCGTACAGGCTGCTCAGGCGAATAAAATTGCTGATAATCGACTGCTTGCTGGGGAGGCCGGGCTCAATATCGCTGCCGTAGGGAGTAATGGTGTACTGGAAATAAAAGAGGTAGCCCAGGCGGGTAATTTCCTCCAAAGGGTCCTCCATTAGAAGCGCATTTTTGGTCCAGAAAACAATCATATCTACCGTATCAGGGGAGAGGTCAATGTGACTGATCTGATGAGGCGCATGTGGATTACGCACATAGACATAGCCCGCGTGCAGCCGGTTGCAAAACCAGTCGGCATACAGGGCGGGAATATCGGTTCGCCTGCTGGCACTGAGAATCATGCTTCCTCCTCCTTTTCCATTTGCGCGTCGATTTCACGCAGCAGATGGATCTCTGCGGCATAGCCGTCTAGGTCGTTTGGAGTCTCCAGCACAAAAGGCAGCCGGTGAAGCAGCGGATGCATGATGATGGCTTTGGTGGCCTCCAAGCCAATGGTGCCGTTGCCAATGGTGGCGTGGCGGTCCTTATGGCTGCCGGGCGGATTCTTACTGTCGTTCAGATGAATAGCACGCAGCTGATCCAGGCCGATGATGCGGTCAAATTCCCGCAACACGCCCTCTAAGTTCCCTGCAATGTCATAGCCGGCATCGTTGACATGGCAGACATCCAGGCAAACCCCCATTTTTTCACGCAATGCTACGCGATCCAAAATAGCGCGCAGTTCCTCAAAGCGGCTGCCGACCTCGCTGCCTTTACCGGCCATGGTTTCGAGTAAAACCGTAGTCTGCTGCTCAGGCGTGAGGACGGCGTTCAGTGCGTCGGCAATCAGCCGGATGCCCTCATCTATACCCTGGCCGACGTGGCTGCCGGGGTGAAAGTTATAATAATTTCCCGGTAAATATTCCAGGCGTGCCAGGTCGTCTGCCATGGCTTGGCGTGCAAACGCTCGAATTTCCGGCTTTGCGGCGCAGTTATTCAGGGTGTACGGGGCATGCGCAACAATTTTGGCAAAGCCGTGCTGTGCCAAAAGCTCCCGCAAAGCGGTAACGTCCGCAACATCCATTTTACGGACCCCGCCGCCGCGTGGATTCCGGGTGAAAAACTGGAAGGTGTCGGCATTTATTTTCAGGGCCTCCCGGCCCATATGGACAAAACCTTTTGCAAAAGAGAGGTGGCATCCAATGTGAAGCATATTAAGAACCTCCTTGTCAGTCCTGTTCCAATTCCAATAATATTTTTTTAATTTCCAGCCCGCCGCCGAACCCGACCAGAGAACCAGATGCGCCGATGACCCGGTGGCAGGGAATCATAATGGCGATGGGATTATGGTGGCTTGCCATTCCCACGGCCCGGCAGGCGCGGGGGTTTCCGGCTGCTTGGGCAACCTGTTTATAGCTTCGGGTTTGTCCCCAGGGAATATCCTGTAGTACGGCCCATACTTTTTGTTGAAAGACCGTTCCGGATGGCTCTAACGGTAATGTAAATATTTTACGTTTTCGTTCAAAATATTCATGAAGTTCCTTTTGGGCGGCGTTTGAGAGGCTGGTTTCCTTATAGATGCCTTTTTGCGGCGTCTGCCTGCCAAAGGAAATTGCTGTGATGGCCATCCTGTTGTCGAATATTGTCACATAACCAACCGGTGTTTTGCAATAGATATAGTGCATCATAACCAGAGTGCCCTCCTTAAAAATGAGAGATCAATCGTATTTTTAACGCTTCTTTAATTTCAATTATATTAATATTTATCAGAATATCAAGGAACGACATCGAAAAAAATAATATTTCTCAGCATTTTGTTTATATTTGTCAAAAAAGCCCTGGCAGTTTTACGTGCCAAGGCTTTTTGAGGGTGAATATTATTGAGCAGCAGATAAAACCTGTTTGATGGTTTCAAGATCCTCGGGTTTTTGTGCGGTTTCGACAACCTGCAAAATTGTCGTTTCATTCATATAGAAATATGTGACCTGGTATAAGGTGTTATCATTGATTTGAGATTGAAGCTCAAGGCGTCGGAATTCTTTTTCAGCGAGGATTTCCGGCCCTTTGTCGGTAAAATTACTGATCCGGCTTTCATTTTGGACCTCTTTGCTGTAAGCGTCAATAAACGAGTCCATGGAGTCTATGCCGTTTCGGGGCAGTTCCTGGATGAAGACCTGCTGGCTTTTATCTTCATTGACAGCGCTCTGTTTAGCAGGCGACACACCGTCCTCTGTTTCCTTGGCGAGCGTCCAGCCCTCGGGGAAAGTAAGGGCCAAGCCAAACTCAGGTAACTCCAGCCGTAGGCCGTCGATGCTTACCTCGGGTGTGGTGGAGCTGGCGGGGGAGTCCGGTTCCGCTGAAGCCGGGGCAGGTTCCGTTTTGGGGGATTCGGCAGAGCTGGCGGATGCTATGGCTTGGGAAGAGGAGGCTGATTCGCCGCTGGAGCAGGCTGTCATACCGGCACAAACACAAACTGCCAGAATAAACGCCCATATTTTTTTCATATTGTTAAACCTCCAAAAAAGTCAAACCTTTTGATTATTTATTTTAGTATTATACAATAGAACGATGACGAAATAATTCGCTTTAGGAAATTTTATATCCGAGTATTGGGATTATCGGCTAAAACAACGCAATAGCTAAACGCAGCACCGGCAAATTGTTTGCCAGTGCTGCGTTTAAAGCCGTTTAGATTAATCAGGGGTTAATCGGGATCATTTGTTTCTTCCAACCGGCAAGCCTCCTCAGGCTTACTGCAATGTCCATGGCAGGAGGAACAGCTGCCGCAGCAGCCGTTGCAGCCGCCACGGTGGCGGAACCAAAAACGAATGGCGAAGAAGACGAGAACGGCGACGCAGATAAGCAGGATATAATCGATTATGCCCAAGAGAAGCCCTCCATCAGTGAAAAATCAGCGTTGCAGCCTGATAAACCAGAAAAGAAACCACCCAGGCAAGGCCGGTTTGAAAAAGTACAACGCCTATAGCATATCTTATGCTGTTCATTTCACGATATACCGTTGTAATTGCGGCAACACAGGGCGTGTAAAGCAGGGTGAAGACCAGGAAGGAGCAGGCGGAAAGCGGGGTAAACAAGCTGGCTAACGCGGCGGGAAGGGCTGCGGAAGAGGTGCCGCATAAGACGGCGAGGGTACTGACCACAGCCTCCTTTGCGCTGAAGCCGGTAATCAACGCGGTGGAGGCTCGCCAATCGTTAAAACCAAGCGGTGCGAAAATGGGGGAAATGAAGCGGCCGATTCCTGCAAGCATACTGTCGGCGCTGTCGGCAACCACATTGAAGCGGATGTCAAAGGTCTGTAGGAACCAGATAACAATGGTTGCCAGGAAGATGATGGTAAAGGCACGGGTCAGAAAGTCCCTGGCCTTGTCCCACATAAGTAGGGCCACACTCTTGGGGCTGGGAAGACGGTAGTTCGGCAGCTCCATGACAAACGGCACAGGGTTTCCGTGAAAGATGGTCTTTTTCATGAACAGGCCGCTGACAATGCCGGTAAGCATCCCGAAAACATAGAGACAAATCATGACCAGCGCGCTGTAGCCGGGGAAAAATGCCATGCTGAAAACAGCGTAAATCGGCAGCTTGGCGCTACAGCTCATAAAGGGGGTGAGCAGCATGGTCATCCGCCGGTCGCGCTCACTGGAGAGGGTGCGGGTAGCCATTATGGCTGGAACGCTGCAGCCAAAGCCGACCAGCATAGGGACGAAACTGCGGCCTGAAAGGCCGATTTTGCGCAGAAGCTTATCCATGACAAAGGCCACACGTGCCATGTACCCACTGTCTTCGAGCAGAGAAAGAAAGAAAAACAGGACGACGATAGTAGGCAGGAAGGAAAGCACGCTGCCGACCCCGGCGAAAATACCGTCGATCACTAGAGAATGGACAACGGGATTGATGCCGTAACCGGTAAGGCCTCTATCCACCAGAGAGGTCAGCGAGTCAATCCCCAGCGAAAGCAGGTCGCTGAGCGCGGCCCCGATAACGCCGAAGGTCAGCCAGAAAACCAGCAGCATAATCAATAAGAAAATCGGGATTGCAAGGTATTTATGGGTTAATAGGTTGTCAATTTTTACGGACCGCCGGTGCTCCTTGCTTTCCCCGCACTTAACGACGGTGCCGGCACATAGCTGCTCGATGAAATTATAACGCATATCCGCCAGTGCAGCCTCGCGGTCCATGCCGAGCTCGGTTTCCATCTCGGTGACACTGTGCTGGATCATATCTTTTTCGTTATCAGACAATTTCAGCGCGTCCATCATGGGCTTGTCCCCTTCGATGAGCTTGGTTGCCGCGAAACGCATGGGAACACCGATTCGCTCTGCGTGGTCCTCGATGAGGTGGGCAACGGAATGAATTGCACGGTGGACGGCGCCTGTGCAGAAGTCAAGGCGCTTAGGTATATGGCGGTTGGCAGCTGTCTCGACAGCAACGTCCACCAACTCGTCAATTCCTTCGTTTTTGCTTGCTGAGATGGGAACAACGGGGACGCCAAGCTCCTCTTGCAACTCCGAAATTTTAATGGTACCACCGTTAGCCCGTACCTCGTCCATCATGTTCAGAGCGATAACCATGGGAATGTTGAGCTCAATCAGCTGCATGCTTAGGTAGAGGTTCCGTTCAATGTTGGTTGCGTCAACGATGTTGATGATGCCATCCGGGTGGCCCTTAATCAGAAAGTCCCGGGTGACGATTTCCTCATTGGAATAGGGGGAGATGGAATAGATACCGGGCAGATCGACCACAGTGGCCTCCCGGCGCCCACGGATAACGCCTTCCTTTCGCTCGACGGTAACGCCGGGGAAATTGCCTACATGCTGGTTAGAGCCGGTCAATTGATTGAATAGAGTGGTTTTTCCACAATTCTGGTTGCCGGCCAATGCAAAAATCATGGGCTCAAACCTCCTCTATTACAATATTTCTTGCATCTTCCTTACGGATTGTCAGTTCATAGCCCCGCAAATGGAGCTCCATAGGGTCGCCCATCGGGGCAACCTTACGGACCATCACGGTTATTTTAGGGGTCAGGCCCATGTCAAGCAGATGCCTTCTCAGGGCCCCCTGCCCGTTTACAGCTAAAATTTTCGCTTGCTTACCAATGGGAAGCTGGTCCAATGTCATCGGTTTCTTCCTTCTTTCAGATGCGTTCTTAACACTGTGATAGGCATCCTTTTTTGAATGTGGGTAAAAAATGATAGCAAAGTTAGCATAAGCTATCTTTGCTATCATTGTAAGCTGTGGCCCGGGGTTTGTCAATATAAAAACACGAGTAAGGCCTGGAAAGCGCATGCTTTTCTCAGGGGAGCTCCGCCGGCTTCAGCAGACCTCCAGGTCCGGCGCGATATCATCCAGTACTTTTTGTAAAGCTGCCGCAGAGGCCGTCAGGTTTTTCAGCTCCTCGGCGTTCAGGGGAATATCCAGAACCTGTTCCACACCATCGCGGTCCAAGATAGCGGGGATGCTCATGCAGATGTCATTCAGTCCATAGTGTCCGTTAATAAAGGAAGAGATGGGAAGTACTCCGTGCTCGTCACGGACGATGCATTCGGCAATCCGCCGGACAGCCATGGCAATGCCATAGTAAGTGGCGCCCTTTTTCTCAATGATCTGGTAAGCGCTGTCGCGGACATTTTCATAGAGAGAATGCAGGTCTTCCCTGTAACTGCTTTCACCCTTTAACTCACAAAAATCAGCCAGGTCTACACCGGAGATGTTCGCGCTGCTCCAGACAGCCAGCTCGCTGTCGCCGTGTTCGCCAATGATGAAGGCGTGAACGCTGCGGCTGTCCACTCCGAGATGCTCGCCTAAAAGGTACTTCAGGCGGGCAGTGTCCAGCACCGTGCCGGATCCGATTACGCGCTTGGCCGGAAAACCGGAAAGCTTCCAAGCGGCATAGGTGAGAATGTCCACCGGGTTGCTCACCACCAGCAGAATACCTTCATAACCGCGCTGCTTAATTTGCGGAATAATGCTTTTTAGAATGGAGACATTTTTTTTAACAAGCTGCAGGCGGGTTTCGCCCGGCTTTTGGTTGGCTCCTGCTGTAATGACAACCAGGCCGCAGTCCGCAATGTCGTCATAGGTGCCGGCATATATGCGCATTGGCTGTGCAAAGGGTAAACCGTGGCTGAGGTCCATAGCCTCGCCTTCCGCTTTATCAGGGTTAGCGTCCAGCAGCACCATTTCGGAGAAAAGTCCGCTTTCAACCAGACTGAAGGCAGTCGCAGAACCAACGAAGCCGCAGCCGATAATCGCGCATTTTTGAAAATCGATCATTTGACCATTCCTTTCCTTTTCTCTTTAGTATGGGGTAAGAGAGATTTTTTATGAAGCCCAGTTCCAATAAATTTTTAGGAAGAAGGATGTTATTTTCGTTGAAGCGTTTGCAGTAAGGCCCTGGCATCGGCAGAGACTGCCGCGCGCGGAGCGTGAGCGATGATATAGGCGCAAGCCTCAGAAGCTTTTTCGTCATCTCCCTGCTTAGCATACAAAACAGCCAGGTAATAAAAGGCCGTAACGCGGCTGTAGCGCTCCGGAGATGTATGGGCCAGGTGGTAAAAGTGTTCAATGTTTTGCTCCGGGCTGTAATGCTCAGGAGAAACGCGATGCTCCAGATTGCGGTAGAGCACCCGAATGTTCTGGTTCATTTCCGGGTACTCGCTGGTTTTGTTCAACTGCTCCCGTACCTTTTGTAAATAGAGCTTAGCGCCGGGCAGGTTATTCAGATGCAAAAAGCAAATACTCAGGTCGTTATAAATAACCGCGTTATAGTAAAGGGAGCTCGCATTGCGTTCGTCAATTAACATGGAGGCCAGCTTTTCCGCAGCCAAAGAGAAATCTCCGCGGGCAATGTAGGCATTTAACAGCGTAAGCTGCATGCCGGGCGCCGTGGGACGATTCGCGCAGAGATTCAGAACCGGAGAAAATTCGCGGATAAAGGCATCCGGGTCGCAGTCCTTCAGCAGAAGGTTCATAACACGCTGATACTCCTGCTTGGCGGCCCTTTTGGCCGCCAGATAGGCAGCACAAAAGCTGAGGATGAGAAGAAGTGGAATCAGCAGGTCAATAGCAGAAGGGTCGCGAATGACAAAACCAAACGGAAGTAAAGGCCGGTAACCTGTAAAGCTGCCGTTTTGATATACAGGGTAGCAAATAAATAATGAGCTTAAAAGAAGAAGAACGGCGAAGAAAAGAACGACAAAAAGTATTTTGCTTTTGCGGAAAAGACGAATCATATGGCCACATCCTACTTCATTATTCCCTTACCGTCCACATTGCAGATTCAGGGGAGATTTTATTGGTACAACCTGTGGTATATTTATATTTTAACATGGATTGTATAAAGTTACAACCAAAACAACGCGGCTAGGCCAGGCCGAAAATCCTGGCGGCGGAGGCAGTCAAAAAGCACAGAAGCATGCCACATGCGGTGGGCAGAAAAACAGCCGCTAGCGTCCATTTAAAGCTTTGAGTTTCCTTTTTAATGGTGAGGCAGGTGGTGGAGCAGGGCCAATGAAAGAGTGAAAACAGCATGGTACACAGCGCTGTAAGCCACGTCCACCCATTATTAACTAAAAGTGTGTGAAGAGAAGCGGTGTCGAGCTCCATGATGTTGCCTGTTGCCATGTAGGCCATGATGATAATGGGCACCACAATTTCATTGGCCGGAAAACCGAGGATGAAGGCCAGTAAAATAACGCCGTCCAGCCCCAGCAAATGGGCAAACGGGTCTAAAAAGTTGGCGCAGTGCTGCAGCAGGCTGAGGTTCCCGGCCTTAAGGTTGGCCAGCAGCCAGAGCAGCAGGCCCGCCGGCGCGGCAACCGCGGCGGCCCGCCCGAGGACAAAGAGCGTACGGTCTAAGATGGAACGGACAATAACCTTTCCAATTTGCGGCCTCCGGTAGGGCGGGAGCTCCAAGGTAAATGAGGAGGGGACACCCTTGAGGAGTGTGGCGGAGAGCAGCCTGGAGCAGGCGAGCGTCATGAGTACACCCAATAAAATGACGGCTGTCAGCATTAGGGCGGATAGGACGGATTGGCCCGGCCCGGCGAGCCCGCTGACGAAAAACATGCTAATGATGGCAATAAGGGTTGGCAGGCGCCCATTGCATGGGACAAAATTATTAGTAAGAATAGCGATGAGCCGCTCCCGGGGTGAGTCAATAATGCGGCAGCCGACCACACCGGCGGCGTTGCAGCCAAAGCCCATACACATGGTAAGCGCCTGCTTTCCACAGGCCCGGGCCTTCTGAAAGCATTTATCCAGGTTGAAGGCAATACGGGGCAGGTATCCCAGATCCTCCAGAATCGTAAACAACGGGAAGAAAATAGCCATTGGCGGAAGCATGACGGCGACCACCCAGGCGAGCACCCGGTATACGCCCATAATCAGCAGCTCGCACAGCCAAATAGGCGTATGAGCCCATAGCAGAAAATCATAGATATGGTCGCCTGCGGCAAAAAGGAAATCTGAAAGCAGCTGCGAGGGGTAGTTTGCGCCGGAAATCGTCAGCCAGAAGATGAATGCCAGCAAAAGCAGCATGGCGGGCAAGCCGGTTTTGCGGCTGGTCAAAAGCCGGTCGATTTTACGGTCGCGCGCGTTGCAGGCCGGATTTTCGTAATGGACGGCCTCTTTACAGATCTGCTCTGCCGTGGAAAATATGCTGGAGATGACTTTATCCTGAAGCGCTTCAGGCGTAACAGAGGCTTCTGCCAACTGGCTCTGGGCCTCAGCGATTTTTCTGTTCAACGCGGGAGGAAGCTCGCCTAGGCGCCCCAACAGGGCGGTGTTGAGGGAAAGGGAATCCTGGAGCAGCTGCAGGGCGGCCCAGCGGGGCGGCAGTGAACGATGGCTCCGGGCTAAAAACGCGGCGGTTTCAGGGAGAATATGGGAAACCGCCTGCTCTACAGGCTGCGGGTATTTTAACTGGACCGGCTGTAGGCTGGTTACACATAGAAGGCTTTCCAGGGCCTCCATCAGTGCGTCCATCCCTTTGCCCTCGCGGGCGCTTGCAGCGACAACGGGGACGCCGAGCAGGTTTTCCAGTTTGTCCAGATCGATGCGGATTTTCTTTTTTTCAGCTTCGTCCATCAGGTTGATACAAACCACTGTGCGCGGAAGAATCTCGATTGTCTGCAAGACCAGATTCAGGTTTCGTTCCAAACAAGTGGCATCGCAAACCACGACGGCGGCATCAGCCCCGCCAAAACAGAGAAAATCCCGGGCAACCTCTTCTTCTGCGGAGTGTGCAAACAGGGAGTACGTGCCCGGGATGTCGACCATCCAGTAATTGCGCCCATTAAAGCTGCAGCAGCCGGTAGCGCTTGTTACCGTTTTTCCCGGCCAATTTCCTGTATGCTGATTCAAATTTGTTAAAGCATTAAAAACGGTGCTTTTACCTACGTTGGGATTTCCGCCGATGGCAATGATCCGTTCATCCGGGTTGTTTTTTGCGATTGTTATACCAGTGTCCATTGAATTTAATCCGGTGGATTGAGCCGTTAACCCCATCTCAATTCACCTCTTTTAGCCATATGTTTTTTGCGTCGTCATGCCGCAGCGCAATGACGGCGCCGCGAACCTGATAGGCGACCGGGTCGCCGGACGGGCTTTTTTGCAGGCATTCGACACGGGTGCCCTCAATGAGTCCAATATCCTGAAGCCTGCGTCTCATGGCGCCGGAGGCGGTCAGAAAGCCGACGCGGCCATGCTGCCCTTCTTGTAGATATGCTAAAGGCATTATATTTCTCATAAGAAAGTCTCCTAATGAAATAATCTTTTCTATCATACTATTTAACAAAAAAATTTTTGCCCCCCTTTCAGGGCAGAAGAATTTCAAGTAAGAAGCATGCGCCTGATTGACCGCCGGTATTTCCCCGGCCTAATGGAGCGGAAAAAAGGCGTGTTGCGGAAAAATAAGCGACGGATACGGCTAAGTGAAGAGGAAGTATTAGGGGCGTATTTACTTTTTGGCAATTGGATGCTATAACTAAAGAACATTATTGGCGGCCTCGTTTTCGGGCAGCGTAAAATTTGTGTATTCAGCTGGGAGGAATCAATGTGTTGCAGCAGCCACCTACAGGAGATGCGCTGATTCAGAAGAAAAAAAGTATAGTCATCGAGTTTTGCGGCCCCAGGCGGGTGCTGAGTACTTCCCCTTATAACGGCGGCTGCCGGGAAGATATTACAGCGGTTTACAATTTTGATTGTAAGGATGAGGAGACAGGTTATTCGGATTTACGGACGGATACCTATGAAGGCGAGCTGCGGCTGACGGCCTGCGACTTGGGGCTGGACCCCGAATCTACCACCGGCCTTTCGACGGCTGCCCAGATGCACAACGCCGCAATGGCAACAGCGTGCTTTGAGAATGTGAGCGTCACGACCATTGCGACAGGAGGAATCAACGTTAATGCTGTCCGGGCGGGTGATCCGGCTTCCTATTGCGAGAGGAACGGGGAATTTATTGTTTTTCAGCCTGGTACAATCAACATGATTCTGTTATTTAGCTGTAAGTTGTCACCCGGCATTTTAACGCGTGCGTTGGTAACTGCTACCGAGGCGAAGGCAGCCGCGGTAGGGGAATTGATGGTGCCCAGCAGGTACTCCCATGGCATTGCCACGGGGTCGGGTACAGACGGCGTTATTTTGTCCGCGGATTTATCCGCCAATATCGAACTGACCGATGCAGGAACCCATGCAAAACTTGGGGAGCTAATTGCCCAGAGCGTGAAAAAAGCAGTAAAAGAGGCGCTTTTTCATCAAACAGGCATGTGCAGCGCATACCAGCACAGCGTAATGCAGCGACTGGAGCAGTTTGAAATATCTGACGAGCAGCTGTGGAGAGCCTGCTGCAAAAGGCGCGGGTCTATTGACCGCACGCTTTATCGGGAGCAGCTGCACAAACTGGACCGGGACGGGCTGGCTGTTTCAATTATTTCCATGTGTCTCCATCTGTTGGACGAAGCCAATTGGGGACTTCTCTCCACCGCAGAGGTTCGGCACGCTTTTCTGGCTGTAAGGGGTATGAACTTGCAGCCAATGCTTGAGGATATCCTCCTATGTCTGGAGGACATATTGCGATAAAAGCTGTTTAGGATGGATTTTCATAGATGGCTATAGGGCTTCCATGGCCTTTTGAAGGTGAATTTTTTAAGGAACGCTTTTCACCAATCAGGCATACAATGATCATGAGGTGATATAAGATGGTGGATGGCGCCTATCTCTTGACTTTACAAACACCAGCCGGCCCCATACAGGCCAGGCTGACGTTAAAAAGTAATGGGGGCGAGCTCAGCGGAAAAATCTCTGCAGGAAAAGGAAGCTACCCGTTCAGCGGCGGTTGGGTTCAGGGAAGCAGCTGCGGTTTTGAAAGCAATGTACAGACGCTGCTGGGGGTCATGTTCATTCGTGTGCGCGCTACGGTAGAAAACGATCTGTTTAAGGGGACTGCGCAGACAAGTTTGGGGACCATCCAGGCGCAGGGCAAGAGGATAAAGCCGGTTTCCGGGAACACCTTGTAATCAGGCCGCCGCAGGTGGTTTTCAAATATAATAAGCCACCCGGGGCCTTAACCCCGGGTGGCTTATTTGTCACTATCTCATTCTTATAATTTGAAGTCGTTCGGATCAAAGCTTTTTAAGGGAGGCATTGCTGCCGGTTGGCGTTTGAGCGGGTCGTAGTCAAAATATTTACAGGTACAGTCTGCGGAGAGAAAACGGCCAAGCTTGCAAACCACGGCGCCGTCAAACTCAGAGCCGTGTTTGCAGTAACCGCAGGAAACATCTATATGCTCGTTAAAATAGCTTTTTTTCTTCATAATTAAGACCTTCCGTTTACTTAATAATTCTTATTGTAAGCATAACATAGCCAGCGGATAAAATCCAGACCGGATGCGCTGCTTTTTTATTTAAGCGAGGCCTTATGCTTGGAATAGCCGACCAGAAAAATAATACAAAGGACAATTAAGCAAACTGCGGCAGCCGGTGAATCTGGAACATGGATCATAGGCGTTGTGGATACGTTGGAGAAGGTTTCGCTGGAAACAGGCCAAATTTTACAGAGAAAGAAAGCGATGGCGGCACAAAGAACTCCGTGAAGAAAGCGAAATAGAAAGAATTTACCAAGAGGCATTGGCAGATTCCGTAGCAAGGACAGGATTTGAAAATGGACGCAAAGACCGCCCCATCCAATAAAAAAGGCGAAAATCCACAGAGGTATCCCAATTTGGGAGAGTTTTGCACAGCCGTTTGTTACTTCCAGGAATGCAGCGGCCCAGGCCGATATTGCGGGGTTCTGAATAAAAATTTCCAGAAAGGAGATCAGGACGGCAAATAGGATAACGAAGCAGCACATAGAGCACATGGAACGCGCGGCATCGGCAGTGGAATGGATAAGCGCTTGGCCGGGTGCGGCAACGGGCTTACGGGAGGTACTGCGCGGTTGAATGGACTCTTTTTTTCGCCCGCGGCAGAACAATCCGAGCAATAGGCAGGCCGCTAATTGAGAGATTAGTAGGATAACGCCGGATTGTATGCTATGCAGATAACCGGCACCGACGGCAGTAATGACGAAGGCCGGTCCGGCGTTGATGCAGAAACAGAGCATACGGCGCGCTTGCTGAAGCGAGATCTCCCCTTGGTCCAGCAGGGCGGAAACGCATCTGGCGCCGACGGGGTAGCCGCCAATCATACTCATAAAAATAGCGGCAGCCGAGCTGCCGGGCAGACGGAAAATCAGGCGGCAAAAAGGGCCCAGCGGGCGGTCTAAGTAATTGGCGGCGCCGGATTGGATGACAAACACACTGAGAACCATAAAGGGAAACAGAGAGGGAATTAAAATATTTAAGCAGCAGCCCAAACCGTTTGCAGCACCGTTTGCCGCTTCTAATGGGTAGATACAGAGCAGCACGCCAAAAAAAACGGAACCAAGAATAACAAGAAAAACCGATGTTCGTGAAATTTTGGGCGATGTCCTTTTTTGAATATCGACGTTCATTTGTACCACTCCTTCTTCTTCATAGATATTAGCGAAGACCCGCATACATGCAAATTTGAAGGCATAATCTTAGAAGGAGAAGAGAGCGGGAAGGGAGTGGTTCTTTTTGGGCGAAAAAAACAGAAAAGAAAAATTGGGCAGCCTTTCCCTGTTACAAAATGCAATTGGAAATGCGCATTTAGAATTTTTTGGGAACCGAAAAGCCATTGTAGAAGGCTGCCAGGGAATTTTAGAATATGATTCGGATGTGGTGCGGGTAAAAGCAGGGCGTTTGATTATTCGCTTTTCAGGCCGGGGGCTAATTATAAAATGTATGACGGCCGATTCATTGGTTGTAGAAGGGTTCTTGACAGGCTTGGAATTTATGGTGTGAGGAGGTGCGGCTTTGCTGGTTCAGGTATTGCGCTGGCTACAGGGCGCAGTGGGGTTCCATATTTATGGCTCTGCGGAGCGCTTTTTTAACCAGTGTGCCCGGCAGGGCATTATACTTTGGGATATGAAGAGCGGTGAAGAACCCAGCGCCTGGATCATGGCTTCTCGCTACAAAAAACTGTTAAGCTGTGCCGCCCGGTCTCGTTGCCGGCTGCATATTGAACAAAGAAAGGGCCTTCCTTTTCGTACTGCGTGGCTGAAAAAAAGAAAAGGCTTGGCGCTGGGTGTGGTTCTTTTTATGGTGATTCTCATAGGGCTGTCCCAGCATGTGTGGAGTATCAAAACCATAGGCAATGAAGAGATCCCGGCGGCTAAATTGGAGGAGGTCTATCAAAAGGTGGGCCTGGTGCCTGGGATCTCAAAAAAAGATCTCGACCCCCAGGCGATGCAGCGGGCAATTATGCAGGAGCTGCCAGAGATCGCTTGGATATCAGTTAATACAAAGGGCTGCAGTGTCTCTGTAGAGGTGGCAGAGGCTGTGGGAAAGCCGGAAATGGAAAATCAGGAAACGCCTTGCAATATAAAGGCAGCTTTTTCGGGGCAAATTTTGCGCATCGAGGTTTATGAGGGAACAGCCGTTGCCAAAGTGGGCGAGGCTGTCGTTGAGGGCCAGCTATTAATCAGCGGGATGGTAGAGGACACCAACAAAAATGTCACGCTGATTAAGCATGCATCCGGGCGCGTAGTTGCCTCTACGACCAGGCGCTTTGAAGTAAGCGTTCCGCTGCAAAAAGAGGTCACTTATACAGTCGGCGAGCCCGTCATGCGAAAAAGCATGGATCTGTTTGGCGTGAGGATTCCACTGTCATTAACACCGCAGCCGGACGAGTCCTATAGAAAAGAGGCTGTACGGACAAAGCTAGAGGTAAATGGAAATGCGCTTCCTATTACTTGGCTGGAGGAAAGCTGGCTGAAACAGGAGGTGCGAGCAGAAGAGCGTTCTGAGACAGAGGCCTTGAAAGTTGCCAGAGATGAGGCAGAGAAAAAAAAGAAGGAGCTGCAGGATCTGAAGGTTATAGAGCAACAGGAGAGCTACCGTATAGAAGCCGGGGCGTTGCTCTACCGGCTGGATATGAAATGCGAGGAAAATATCGCGCTGGAATCAGCGTTTTATGTGGAATAAGGAAAAACATGTGACACATGATTCTGTAGCAGAATAAATCCCCCAAAAAGGAATCCGGCTAAATCGTCATAGACTTCAGCCGGATTTCCTAATTTAGAATATGAAGGCGGACAAACGGCTGCTGGGGAACATGTTGATATAGGAAACCTGTTAAAAACGCATCAGGCGATAGAGGATGAGAGACGGAGCGGTCACAGCGGCCTTTGATTCAGAGATAAGAAAGACAATTTTCCATTTTTATAGAGAACAAATATTGACAAATAATATTTTTCCTTATATAATAATAATCGCTGTCTTGGGAATATGGAATAATGCTGGTGTGGCTCAGTTGGTAGAGCAGCTGATTCGTAATCAGCAGGTCAGCGGTTCAAGTCCGCTCACCAGCTCCAAATCAAAGTACAAACTTTGATACAAAAATAGCTCTCCATAACGGAGAGCTATTTTTGCGTTTATGCCCGGAAAGCCTGTGTTCATGCGGTTTTCGGGCTTTTCTTTTTTCCGGCGATAGTGCAAACCTACTTTTTAACGCCTGTTTTTATGCCCGATCGAAAGGTTCTCTGCAATCCCCGCAGATCACATCGACCTCCTGCGCTGCCCGAATGATAGCGCCACAGCAGGGGAAAACGTACTTAATACTACATTGATGGATTTCTTGCGGCCACCTTTTATGTAATTGCTAGGCACATAAAAATCTTCTGAGCTTCTAGCTAAGTTCAATTTCCTGTAAAACCAGTCCATAGTGACTGCCCGGTGGGTTCTCTTGGATCGCTTCACCATTCCAATTAACGGCAAAATTGCCAGAATAACAAATCCACAATGTTTTTCCATCATCTGAAATAAACTTTGAAGGGAAGTTTACAAAATAAGCCTGTTCCCCGAAATTTTTCATATAGGTGACAAGTTTCCACTCGCCAGTAAGAGCGCTGCTCTCCAAAATATAGGTATGCATTTTGGCGCAGGTGTTGCCGCCATCTGTGACAGCCATCAAATATTTTTTTAACGGAGCATTGTATGTAACCGTTACACAACCCATGCTGCCTTCCCACTCCAATAAAGGCTGGATGGCTGAAAAGTCATTGCTCCAGACTGGAGTCCCATCCTTTTCACGGCCAGCAAAAAACTCATAGGCATTTGGATTATTAATGGTCTCGGGAGAAGGAACCACACGTAACAAATATACTTGGTCTCCTGTAATCCAGCTGTTATGCGCAAAACGCTCAAAGCCCACAGGATAAAATTTGAGGTCCGAGCCATGGGCGACCAAATAGGCCTTCCCATCGGGGGAATGCTCCATGTTTTTGCCAAAGTCAACGAAATGCGGTGCGCCGATTTTTACCGGATACCCGCACATGCCGTTTTCGTTGAACAAAGGAGCCTCTGGAGTGTGTGGACAATCGGTCCATGTTCTCCCATAATCCTTTGAAACCCGGAAACCGACAAATGGTCCCAGGTGAGGCCAATTATAAACCATGGATCCCACTTTTGTCTGCCCGTAAGGCCCGAGACAATAGGTTCCATAATACCAGACGCCATTATGGACCAACCCGCCTGACGGGTAACGTCCACCATAAGGTGCTGGATTTGCAAATTGAACGCCCAGTGAACGAATCTGCAAATGAAGTGGATCGTTACCAATCAAAACCCCGTTCCCTGTCGAGGCCGTGGGATAATTCTTTGTTGCGGGAATGGTGGAGAGCGCAGCCGCATCCGAGCAGGAAAATATGGAGTCCACCATACCATCCGTATAACCCGAATAAAGGTTTCCGTCATCGGCCCAAGAAGGATACCAAGTGTCTGCAACATAATAATCACTGCTTTGCCCTGTAAAAATAATACGCGATAAACTTTCAGACTGTGGAAAAGGGCATTCCGCAGGCGGTTCAGATTTCCATTCAAAACGACGCATATCAGTCTCATCCCCTAATTGCAGCGTAGTAGTTTATATTGATCCTCTCCAAGAGCGCTGTTAACAAGATGGTTTTTATTGCAAGAATGCTTTATTAAGCAGTACGGGGCTGCCTCAAATTCTTTTTCAGCCTTGCTGAGGCTAAATCTGTTTTCATAGAGTGTCAAGAGGCTCATAACAACTATTTTCTTTTTAACTTTTTTTGCACTGTGTCGCATTGCTTTACAATTTCTGATATACATTATTACTGTTTATAATTCTAATTTCATTCCATTATGTGTATCTTTAAAACCTATACGTTCATAAAATCGTTTAGCATCTGTTCTCGTTTTATCGGTTGTCAGCTGTATTATAGTTGCTTGATTTTTCTTTGCTTCGGCTATAGCAAAGTTGAGCATTTGAGTTCCAACGCCGTTATTTCTTGTAGTTTTTTTTACACGCACGCTTTCGATTGTAGCCCGCTTGCTGCCGCATCGCGAAAGATATTGTGTGTAAGTTATCTGAAAACAACCAATAACTGCTTTTAAGTCATTTTCATCGCAAGCCACATAGATCATGCTGTTTTTATCATTTTTAATATTATGAAACGCATCGATATAAAACTGAGGAATATTTTTACCGGCCTGCTCGCGCTGTTTACCAAGCGGGTCATCTGCTAACAAATGCACGATTTGTGCCAAGTCATATAATTCAGCCTCTCTGAAAATCATTTTACATTCTCCTTAATGGATATGCGGTGGAACTGATACTATTTTTCAGCTTGTGTTTATTGCATTCTAACACGTTTTCTTCCGATGTTCAATACAACATTTAATTCAGGTAAAGTCAATCATAGTCATGCATTAAGCGGATGGTTATGATTGCAGAATAGTGAAGAAGATAACGAAAAAAGCGTCGCTTTTACAACGCTTTTTCTGGCGGAGCTGGAGAAACTCACCCCTTTTTGCGGTGCGCTAAACCAGCCACCGCTCATTCGTCGTTGCCGGTTTTGACCGCTGCACTTCGCCAAACTTCCTGAATTCACCCCAGCGGAGGAAGTTTGGCTCACCCGTGCCGGAACCGGGCCTGAAATTCCCGGGTATCAACATACAAAAAAGAACGCTGCAAAAGCAACGTTCTTTCTGGCGGAGAAGGAGGGATTTGAACCCTCGCGCCAGTTACCCGACCTACTCCCTTAGCAGGGGAGCCCCTTCACCACTTGGGTACTTCTCCAAAATGTGAATAAACAATCTATATTAATTTAAAAAAGGGATAGACCCGGTTAAACAAGATGAAACACGGACTCCCGTGTTTTTATCTTTTGGCGGAGAGGAAGAGATTCGAACTCTTGGTCCCTTGCGAGATCACTAGTTTTCAAGACTAGCTCCTTAAACCACTCGGACACCTCTCCAAGACCTTACGCGAACTGGAACTTATTATATAGTATTTGTTAATTAATGTCAAGCATGTATTTCGATTTTATTTGCTGCTTTTTATTTCCTCCTTCATACATCAAGAGTTGGCTGGTTTGGGGTGCATCACACTTGGGGAACCTTACCCAGTAACAGGGCGCCATTTATTTGGGTCATGGCTGTGTGTGCCTTCTTTTCCTGTATTCTTGCGGTGAAACCCCATAGTGTGTGCGGAAGGCCCGGCTGAAGGATTTGCTCTCGGCATATCCCAGCTCTTGAGCAATATCACTGATGGAGGCGCCCGCTGCAAGCCTGCCAATCGCATGGTTTAAACGGCAGTGAATGCGGTATTGGCAGGGAGACATCCCAGTTTTTTCATGAAACTGCCGGATGAAATGCTCGGCAGTATAACCGAAGCGGTTTGCAATTTGGTATATTGCCTCATTCTCACAGGCATGCGTCTGTAAGTAGTCTGTCCACTCAGCGGCGGCAGGCTGAGGAAGGAGCTTTTCCTCATTGAAAAAGGAGGTTAGGGCATCCGCCAGATAGCGGAGCGTTTCGGCAGTGGTAGCCGGATTTTGAATGGCGCAGCGGAAGGCGGCAATCAAATGAAAGAGCTCACCGTCAGGGGGAACAGCAATTTTAATTAAAGAGGTTACCATGATAGGAAACAGGTTTAAATGGTACCATAAGCAGCAAATAGGATGGCTGGGTTGATGCCGAATGGAAAAGGGGGCATGGGAGGGGAAAATATATAGAGTCTCAGGGGTTAACTGCTGTAAACCCGCTTCGTCGTGAAAAAAAACGATGCCAGACTCTAAGTAATAAACCCGGCAAAAGCCGGGACCCTTTTTTTCATCGACAAACCAGTTGGCCTCCTGTGTGCCATAGCCTTGCTCCAGTAGCATCAAATCCTCTCCTTCTATGAAATAGCCTAGCATATTTTATATCAAATATCAAGTTTAGTGGCTTTATAATCAGCTTTGACGGTGTATTAATCAATTTTGGTTCTGTATAATGAGAAAGGAGGTGGTTTGATGACACTATCGAGTAAGGAGCAAAAGATTTTGAGGGAATTGGCCCAGAAATATATGGAAATTGCGGTTCTGCCGGTGCAGCGGGAAAAAAAGGCGCTATGGCAGGCGCTCAATCGCTTGCAAATGCAGCGGCCGATGTTGAATATGGACCAGATTCCCTGGCATGAGATGGATGTGGACGGTTCCTTGGTAAACCAAGTGGAGGATCCCTATTGGCGGAATGTCGAAACAACGCTGCGGCGCACCATTTATCGTTTTGAGCATATGCCGGTGGATATGGTGGTTGAACCCTATATTACGTTGTACCGTCCGATTGTCTATGATCCGTACGGCATGCAGATTCATGTTGACACCATTCGGTTGGATCAGAAAAATGATGTCGCGGCTCAGCATTTTACTAATTTATTGGAGACCGAAGAGGATCTTGAAAAAATCAAAACACCGACGGCGACGTTGCTGGCGGAGGATGAGAAACGAATCATACAGGAAGCAGAGGTCCTTTTCCATGGAATCGCTCCATTCCACATGGCTGGAATGACAATGCACCTGGGCATTTGGGACTCCATTACACAATGGATGGGCGTGGAAAATTGTTATATCGAATTGATGGACCGGCCCGCGTTCATGCATGCCATTATGGAGCGGGCTACCTCGGGAATGGAAAGCCTAATTGACAATATGAACAGACAGGGACTGTTTGATGTCTATACAAATGTCTGCCACTGTTCCTACACCTATTTGGATGAACTGCCTACGCCTGGCTGCGACCCGGACCGGCCACAGTCAAAGGATGTATGGGCGTTCGGGCTGGCACAGCTGTTTTCGTCGGTTTCACCGGATATTACCGCAGAGTTTGAGGTTCCTTATATGAAGCGGATCTTCTCTAAATTTGGAGCCATTTATTATGGCTGCTGTGAAAAGCTGGATGACCGGCTGGACATTATTGCGCAGATGCCCAATATCCATAAGGTGTCCTGCAGCCCGTGGAGCAACCGGGAGCATTTTGCGGCAACGCTGCCCAAACAATACATCATGTCTAACAAGCCGAATCCTGCACTGGTCGGCGCTTCGGTGATGGACGAAGAAGAGGTGCGTAAAGATATTCGTCGTACGATTGATGCGGCAAAGAGGAATCAGGTTAACCTGGAATTAATTTTGAAGGATATCAGCACGGTACAATATGAACCGCAGCGCCTGTGGAATTGGTCTCGTATTGCTCTGGAAGAGGTTTGCCGCTGAGCGGGACAACCTGAGCAGACGGATATAACAAACGGTTGACAAGCAGCGGCAGACATGGTAGCATACAGTCAATAGAAGTTAGAAAATTGTTTTTCTAATGGGTTTAGCGAACATTGATTGGAGGAGTTCTACAATGATTCGGTCTTGGTCGAACCAACAGGCCGACAGCGGTTCTGTACATTGCTTTGGAAACGGGAATTTTTTGATTTATGCCCAGGGGCCCAACCTTTCACAGGTGGAGGGGCCGCCATATTCTATGCCGTCTTTTTGTAGTCTGGCTATTGGCTGCAAGTCTGCGCAGGCGGTTATGAGTGAAAGCCAGCGGGAAAAAGGCGCCAATATTTGGACCCACCGGATATCTGGGGAGGTGCAGGCCCAATTTACCGATTATATGCTTCCGGACAAAAATTTGTTTTTCCGGGATTACTCGGTTTCCGCCCCGCTGACCCTGACCGTCCATGAGGGGCCGGAAACGGCTAAACGGGTTTACCGTGACTTTGCTTTCGGCGGTATGCGCAGGGATTGTCTTATGATTCGTATGCCGATGGGGACTAATTTTTTTACCAGTATAGCGGTGGAGCAAGAAACCTGGTTGATTTTGACGGTAGAAGGCGGGGCTGTGACGGAGGAAGGGCATTTGCTTCTAGAGAACAGCGGACGCCTGCTGCTGTCGGCGGGGCTTTTGCCGGATGCGGTTTCACAAATGGAGGAGGCTCTGGGGCTGAAGCCTGCACAAGCACAGGGCTTGGTACGCCATTATTGGAAGGACTTCTTGTCAGGAATTACCGATCTGGGCGCCAGCCTTCCGGCGGACGAGGTTCCGGAGAAGCTGAGAGAAAGAGTGTCGCAGGCTTGTGAGAGCGTGGCGGTGGTCATTAAATGCCAGCAGTCCTCCTCCGGCGGCGAGCAGGCGGGGTATCCCTATCCGCTGGCCTACGTAAGAGACATGGCCGGCACAATGCGGGGGATGCTTTCTTTGGGAATGCAGGAGGAAGCACGGAAAATCCTTGAGTTCTGGTACAGCCGTTTTTGCCTTTTCGGCAATGTGCACAATGCCGAGGGCATGGGGAATTTCGGCGGCCGCCTCTATTTCCCCAATGATGAAGTAGAGGTTCCCGCTTACCTGATTGTCAGTGCGTTTTGGTATGCGGACAAGACAGGGGACTGGGGCTTATTGGATGAAATTTATCCGATGCTCAAGTGGGCCTTTGAAATTCAATTGCCTCAGCTTGGCGGAGGGATGACGAGCTTCTCCGGGGATGAAACCTACATTGCAGGCGGGACTCTGCCGCGCGTCCTGATGTATGACGGATCGGCAGAGTCTACGCTGCTGTTCATCGAAGGCGGGCTGCGATTCCTGGATTGGTGCCGTACAAACAAAAAAATTTCGGCTGCGGAGTTGGAACGCTATGAAAAAATGGTGGTTGACGCAAAGGCGCGCTATAAAGAAAATTTCTGTGTTGACGGCCTGCTCTATGCTAACAACCCGGCGCGGTTGAACTATATCAAAAAGCCGGCTTTCGCCAGAGGATTCTGCGAGGTGCATGACACGCTGCAGCACCAACTGGTTTTGGGCTGGCTGATGTATGACGAGAAAAGCGGCTATTACTGCTGTCCGGAATGCTATGGTAAAAAGCATCCGGACCCAGTTGACCGCAAAAAGCGCCATCAGCTCAGCTCGGCCAGCCTGCTGCCGGCTTTTTATGAAAGCACAATTTTTGCTGCTGGGGAGCTGGAGCGCATAGCATCGCCTTATATTGAATTGTTTGCAAAGAATGGCTTTGTGCCTTCTAATGCGGAGGGCAACCGTTCGTTGGGTTATGACTATGGGCTTTTCCTGTATGCAATGAGTATGCTGAAGCATTCCCTGCGCGTCCCGGCTTTGGCTGCGATGCTGGAGGTGCTGGACGAGACGGGCGCCTGGGTGGAGTATTATGACAATAAAAAACCGTTTAACTGCCGTTGCCGTCCTTGGGAAAGTGCAATTAATATCGATGCAATCCGTAAATTAACAGAGAGCTTTCAATAGATCTTTTTTCAGGGCTGAAAAATAAAAACACCAAACTGCTTTTCGGCGGTTTGGTGTTTTTTTGACGTAGTTTGTGTTATAGAGAGGGCTCCGCGTTTGCATTCAGCTTTTTTTCCATATGTGCGGCGTGGTAAAAATGCAAAACCTCAGAAACAGCGCAAAGCTTATCGGCGCATCCGACGAGAAAGGCTTCCCAGGAGTGTGGCGGCCTGTTTGGGGTTGCCGGCCACATGTGTGAGAGAATAATGTTTTCTTCTTTTTTATTCAGCTTTGTAATTCTGGATGCATTTTTGAGGGCAGCTACGGGGTGGCTGAAAAGATGGCGGCCCTCGTGCCCGCCTGGAATATGCCAGTCATAAAGAAAAAGATCGTGCAACAGCGCTCCGCGTGCAGCGGCATGGTAGTCCAAATGAAAAAAGCGGCACATGCGAAAGCTCAGGTAGGCCACATACAAACAATGCTGCAGGCAATTTACATCCGCATGCTGGGCAATATCCTTCATCGCCAAGACGTCCGGCTGCTTTAATAGGTCGGAAATACAACTGTAAAAGGAGCGGTAGTGTTCGGAATCATACATATTAAACCATGCCTTTCTAGATCTGTTCAGGACCGGGGTAGCACCCGGCTCTGGAGAGGGAATGGATGCTCGGCGATTGCCGGGACGAATAACGGACTTATTATACTATAAATCTCGGGGAAGATCAAAGCCAAATATTGGGCTTGCCCCGGCGCATTTAAAGTGAGAAGACCTGCTGTAAGCGCGCAATAACGCCGGTGACGGTTTATGTCTTATTGCAAGAGGATAAGTGTGAAAGCTGCAATTTATTGCAGAAAACAGTGAAACCGGCAAAGCGGTGGAAAGATTTTTTGTCCGTTGATTAATTAAATCCCCCCTGAATTTTCCGAAAAAACTATGGCAATAATGAAGGTAAGAACTTGAGAAACAGGGGGATGTGCAGCGTGTTCAATAAAGTGGAAATTTGCGGTGTGAATACCTCAAAGCTAAAGGTTTTATCCGAGGCGGAAAAATATGAATTGTTACAAAAAATCAAAAATGGAACCCCTGCTGAAAAGAAGACGGCGCGAGAAGAAATGATTAACGGCAATCTAAAATTAGTATTGAGCGTTATTCAGCGTTTTACAAACCGGGGTGAAAACCTGGATGACCTCTTTCAGGTGGGCTGCATTGGCCTGATGAAAGCCATTGATAATTTTAATCCTGATTTAATGGTTAAATTTTCTACCTACGGCGTGCCGATGATTATCGGAGAGATACGGCGCTATCTGCGGGACAATAACAGCATTCGTGTCAGCCGTTCTCTGCGTGATACTGCTTACCGGGCGATGCAGGTGAAGGAAAGGCTGACGGCGGAGAACAACCGTGAGCCGTCTATGGATCAAATAGCCAAGGAGCTGGATATTCCCCGCGAGGACGTGGTGCTCTCACTGGAGTCTATTGTGGAGCCGGTTTCGTTGTATGAGCCTGTGTTTAATGACGGAGGTGATACCATCTATGTCATGGACCAGGTAGGCGACAATAATGACGACAGTAATTGGCTGGATGAAATCGCGCTGAAGGAAGCGATTAACGATTTGAGCGATAGAGAGAAAAAAATATTGACCATGCGCTTTTTTCAGGGAAAGACTCAAATGGAGGTAGCCAGTGAAATTCATATCAGCCAAGCCCAGGTTTCGCGGCTTGAAAAGGGTGCGCTGGATAAAATTAAAAAGGATTTATAAAAGCGGCAGGCCTCGCATGTAGATGAAAGCGGCGCCCCGGGGATGCTCTGCCCGGGGCGCTTTTATATGGGTCCCCAGTTTGGAAAAATTTGATTTTTTACAGGATTTTCTTTATAATAAAAGCATTCTGAATTTATGATGGGCAAGCTTGTGCATACCCTAAAAGCTGCCGCTTCATATGGAACGGGGGATGAGGTTGAATAAAAGAGCGGAAAAAGTTTTCTTTTATTTATTGGCGCCGCTTACGGTGTTGGCTTTGACCTGCGCGGTTATGGCTGCACACGGTCAGTTTCCTTTTGGAGAAAAAAGCATCGCCTGGTGCGATATGAATCAACAGGTCATTCCATTGCTGATGGACTTTAAGGATATTCTCGCGGGAAAGTCGAGCTTGCTCTTGAATATGCAGAACGCCGGAGGCATGAACTTTTGGGGCGTTTTTTTGTTTTTTATTTCCAGCCCGTTTTCATTTTTGGTGGCTTTTATAGAAAAAGCGGATATTTATTATGCGGTCAACATCTTGCTTCTTTTAAGGATGATGCTTTGCGCCTTTACGGCTGTTCTGTTCTTTCACCGCTATTTCTGCGGGTTGGACAGGATGCAGTGCAGCATTCTTGGCGTATTGTATGCCTTTTGCGGCTATACCCTTTTTTATTACCAGAATATTGTATGGCTGGATATGATGGCTTTATTCCCGTTATTATTGATCGCCTTGAAAAAGCTTGCAGACGAGGAAAAAGTACTGCCCTATGTCTTGGCGCTCTCAGCGGTGATGACCATTAATTTTTACTTGAGCTATATGGTGGCGATTTTTATTGTTTTAGCCGCCGGGCTTTATATTTTTTGTTGCGTAGAGCGGAACAGCAGGGGAAGGCGTGCATTGCTGCTGGGATTTGCAACGGCAGCAGCAGCCCTGCTGACGGCGCCGGTCTGGCTGCCGTCGCTGCTGGAATACATCAAATCGGCACGCATGGGGGACTTGGTATTCTCACTGCAATACAGCGCGCTCTTCACAGCCTTTCCCACGACCCTTGCGGTACTGCTCTGTACCTCGGTCATCTTTATTGCCGCCGCCTTTTTTATCGCTTCGGGGAAAATACCGGCAGCCCGGGAAGGCCGGGAGCGCTGTGTCGTACTCGTTTTATTCTTATTATTGCTCTTGCCCGTTATTATCGAGCCGATTAACAAAATGTGGCACACGGGGAACTATCAGGCTTTTCCGGTGCGCTACGGTTATATGACGGTGTTTTTCGGATTGATTATGCTGGCCTATTTGATTTCTGATTACAATGAAACAAGCCGGCTGCCGGCACTGTCAAATGGAATTACCGCCGGTGTGGTAACAGCCGTAATTCTGACGGCGGCGGTGGCAGTGATGTGCCTGCTGCTCGGCCGGTATTACCGGGAGCTTACCGTATATACCAGAACGCTGTGGGGAAATACAGACTCGCTGGAAAAAACGCTTTCCTTTGCGCTTATCATTGCACTGGCCTATTTTGTATTGCTCTTATTTTACAAGTACCGCTTTATGCGCAGAACAGCCTTTACCGTCCTGTTGGCGGTGGCTGTTTTAGTAGAGTGCATCTTTAACGCCAGCGTTTATATCGGCTCACCTAGCGGCAATGTGCAGGGCTACCAGACTATTGCTGATCTGGAAGGGAAAATTGAAGATGCGGAAATCTATCGTGTAAGAAATAATAAAAAGTATTTCGATGCCAATTTACTGGGGGGCCTAGGTTATCGAACTTTAAACCACTATACGTCTCTTACCGCGGAGTCCTACATGTTTGCCATGAAGAAGCTAGGGTACTCATCGTACTGGATGGAGGTCAATTCTAACGGGGGAACGGCGTTTACAGACGTCCTGTTGGGTAACCGCTATACCATTTACAGCAATGACGACCTGAACACCGCTGAGTATGCTGCGGGAAACCTGGAATATACCAATGCGGGATATTCGATTGTAAAATCCAATTATGAAACGCCTTTTGGCTTTACCATGAACAGCGAGGCGTTTGCTATGTTGAAGCAGCTGCCGGATACCGGCCGGATGGAGCGCCAGCAACAGATATTTGCGGCGCTTTTCCACACGGATGAAACGCTGGTCATGTCCTATGAACTACAGCATGCTGTCAACACAAATTGCTATATTACAGATGGAAAGTACAATATCAGCCCCGACAATCCTGACGCGCCGAGCTATTTTTTATATGAGCTTTCAGTTAAGGGAACCCAGACCTTATATTTTGATTGTTTTGACCGTCTCTCAAATAGCCTAAGCGAGTCAATCAATAACAGCTTTACCATAACGGTCAATGGGAAGAGGGTGGCTGGCCCATATCCTTCTCAAAGTGAAAACGGCCTTTTAAATCTGGGAACCTATACAGATGAGCGGGTGGTGATTCAGGTTGATGTCCATAAAAGCCTTTCCACCGCTTCCTTTGGAGTTGCCGGTATACGCCTGGATGTTTTAGGACAGGCGGCAGAAACCCTAAACGCTGCAGAATTGACGGAGGAAAGCAATGGCCTTTCTGGCACTGTAACGGCGGAGAACAGCGGGGAATACCTCTTTGTTCCCGTGGTTAATGACGGCGGCTTTACCGCGGTTGTCAACGGGGAACAGGTAGTACCGGAAACAGTGATGGACTGCTTTTTAGCCATTCCGCTGCAGCAGGGAGGCAATACCGTTGAAATACAGTATTGCCCGCCTGGAATGAGGCCGGGGCTGGTTTTGCTGAGCGTTGGCGCTGTCCTGTTGCTGCTATTGCTTTACGGCCTTAAGAAAGGGCTGCTTGAGCGTATGTGCAGCCTGTATTTGCCAGCGGGGATTTTACTTGGCGCCTTATGGTGCGCGTTATTCTTTGCGGTCTATCTTTTTCCGCTGATTATTCGGTTATGGCGGTGACCTGTTCTCAATAAATTCCCTGTACGCTAACCTCACCCGAGGAGACCACTTCCTCCCGGCCGTCGCTGCGCAGGACGAGGAGCTCGCCGTTAGGCAAAATTTGAATGGCTTTTCCCAATAAAATCTGATTTTCCCTAGAATAGCAGATTTCCCGGCCAAGGGTTACGCAAAGGGCGGCGTAGTCTGCAATGGGCGCTTCCGGCTGGCTGTACAGCTTGTCCAGGCAGCTGAGCGTTTGCAAAAAAAGCGCGGCGCGGTTCTGCTTTTTTCCAGTTTCCAGGAAAAGAGAACTGCACTTTTTTTGCAGCTCATCCGGGAAGACGCCGGCGTTTACATTGATACCGATGCCGAGCGCGATAAAAGCCTGTCCCAATGGCGTAAGGGAGCGTTCGGCTAAAATTCCGCAGATTTTTTTTGGCCCAATGACAATATCGTTGGGCCACTTTATCATAGCCGGACAATTTGTCAGCGCCCGGATAGCCCGGCAAACGGCTAGTCCCGCCAACAGTGTAAAGCTGCTGGGGGCGGAATGGATTTTTTCAGGGTACAATAAAAGTGAAAAGTAAAGGCCGGTGCCGGGGGCGGAGAACCAGGATCTTCCCAGGCGTCCCTTGCCGCGGGTCTGCTGCTCTGCCACGTAGACGCTGCCGTGCGGCGCTCGCTGCTCCGCCCGGCGTCTGACTTCCTCGTTGGTCGAATCTACAGTTGAGAGAAAATGGATTTCGCGGCAGAAAAGAGGCCCTTCTGCCACTGTAGCCGCCTGGGTTAATTGCCGCCATTCCTGTTCCAATAATGTCATAAGCGCGTTCCTCCTGCCAGCGTGCAGTCCAGCTTGCTGTAATAATATTTTATTATAGCATATTTTACGCGGCGCGCCTGCTGCTTTTCAAATTTTTTAGGGCTCTGTGTCAT
This sequence comes from Hydrogeniiclostridium mannosilyticum, assembly GCF_003268275.1. Taxonomy (GTDB): domain Bacteria; phylum Bacillota; class Clostridia; order Oscillospirales; family Acutalibacteraceae; genus Hydrogeniiclostridium; species Hydrogeniiclostridium mannosilyticum. The sequence continues at coordinate 15,588 of NZ_QLYR01000003.1, read as the reverse complement.
TCCCGGGTTCTTGAAAAGCAGGGCGGCGGCTTGAGGGGTTAGGAGGAAACCGGCGGGGATAAAAAGGGGTTGTGTGTCTTACGGGTTTGGTGTTATACTATTCTTTAAAGCATAAAGGTTAAAGGAGGGAGTACCATGGATGTTCGGCCGGGGGACACCCTGCTGATGAAAAAGCCGCATCCGTGTGGCGGGAAGAGTTTTTTGGTCCTTCGCTCGGGAATGGATTTTAAAATACGCTGTTTATCCTGCGGGCACGAGATCATGCTCCCGAGGTTGAAATGTGAGAAAAATATCAAGAAGATTATTCGGGAGAATATAGAGGATGGGCAGTAGCGATTCATCCTGTGGCCCAGTTGAATAAAATAGAATGGAATAGGATGAACGACAATGTTTGAAAATGTGATCGTTTTTGAGCAGCGCTATCAGGAGCTCAACCAGAAGCTGGCGGACCCTTCCGTACTGGCGGATCCAAGTTTGTATCGTGATTTCATGAAAGAGTACAGCATGGTCACGCCGGTTGCAGAGAAATACAAGGAGTGGAAAGAGAACAACCGCGCCATGGAGGAGGCCCGCGAGCTGATGGAGGATCCGGGGCTCGAGCGTGAGCTGAAGGAAATGGCTGCCGAGGATTTTGCAGCCTCGCGGGAACGGTCGGAGGTTTTGGCTGAAGAGTTGAAGCTGCTCCTACTGCCCAAAGACCCCAACGATGATAAAAATGTTATCATGGAAATTCGAGCGGGCACGGGCGGCGAGGAGGCCGCCCTGTTCTCTTCGGTATTGTTTCGCATGTATTCCATGTACGCTGAAGCCCGCCATTGGCAGACAGAGCTTCTGAATGTAAACGAGACCGAGTTGGGTGGCTTTAAGGAGATCAGCTTTATGATTACAGGCGCCGGCGCCTATTCCTGCTTGAAATATGAAAGCGGCGTTCACCGGGTTCAGCGTGTACCGGAGACGGAAACGCAGGGAAGAATCCATACCTCGGCTGCAACGGTGGCGGTTTTGCCGGAGGTGGACGACGTAGAGGTGGAAATCAATCCGAAGGACATCCAGATTGATACCTTCCGTTCCAGCGGCGCAGGTGGCCAGCATATTAACAAGACCTCCTCGGCAATTCGGATTACACATCTGCCGACGGGAATGGTTGTGGAATGCCAGGACGAACGAAGCCAGCTGAAAAATAAGGATAAAGCGATGAAGGTCCTGCGTTCGCGCCTGTATGAGATGGAGCAGCAGGCACAGGATGCCGCGGTTGCCGCCGAACGGCGCTCCCAGGTTGGCTCCGGGGATCGCTCGGAGCGAATCCGCACCTATAACTATCCGCAGGGAAGAGTGACGGACCACCGGATCGGCCTAACCCTTTACCAGCTGGAGGCGTTTCTGAACGGAGAGCTCGACGGCGTTATTGACGCATTAATTGAAGAAGATCGGGCAAAAAAGCTGCAGGAGTCCACGGCAATGGAAAACGTTTGAATGGATAGGCGGATGTAAAAATATGATGTTTATTTTCAGAGCTTCAAAGGAATGAAAGGGACGACATGAAGACATTCTATTGGAAGGCCGGGGAAGCGGGTGCATTAGAGGCCGCAGCGGAGATCCTTAAAAAGGGCGGTCTGGTAGCTATGCCGACGGAAACGGTTTACGGTTTGGCGGCGAATGCGCTGGACGGTAATGCAGCCCGGAAAATTTTTGCCGCTAAGGGGCGCCCGGTGGATAACCCGCTGATTGTGCACATCTCAGACATGAAACAAATAGATCTGCTGGCGGCAAAAATTCCTGAGCAGGTATCACGGCTGGCGAAAGCCTTCTGGCCTGGTCCACTGACGCTTCTTCTGCCGAAAAAAGCCTGTGTGCCAGACGAGGTTACCGGCGGACTGCCCACGGTCGGCATCCGCTTTCCGTCGCATCCTGTTGCACAGAGGCTGATTGAATTAGCAGGTGTACCGCTGGCGGCGCCCTCTGCAAACCTTTCCGGGCATCCAAGCCCTTCCACGGCAGAACACGTTTGGCATGATTTTTTTGGCCGGATAGACGGTATACTTGACGGCGGACCCTGCCAAATCGGGGTGGAATCTACGGTTCTGAATCTGAGCGAACAGCCGCCGCGCCTGCTGCGGCCGGGCGGTGTTACACTGGAGCAGCTTCAGGCTGTACTGGGTACTGTGGAGGTGGACCCTGCCATTACTCAGCCGCTTGCTGAAGGAAAACAAGCCCCGTCGCCCGGCATGAAGTACAAGCATTATTCACCGCTGGCTAATGTGACGCTGGTACGCGCTGCAAGCCCGGATTTCTGCCGCTTTGTCAATATGCACAGGGCGGACGGTGTGGCCGCGTTGTGCTTTGATGAGGAAAAGGAGGAGCTGCTTATCCCCTGCCTAGCCTATGGCAGCGCTTCGGACAGCTGGGCCCAGGCGCGGCGTTTATTTGAGGCTTTACGTGAGGTGGATGATTCCATGCATGCAAAACAGGTTTATGTGCACTGTCCGCCGTCAACGGTAGGGATGGGATTGGCGGTTTATAACCGGCTGATTCGCGCGGCAGGCTTTGAGGTGATTGACCTTGACTAAGATTATTGGCTTAACCGGGCCTACGGGAGCGGGAAAATCCGTCATAGCCGGCGTGTTTGCGGATATGGGGGCAAAAATTATCGACTGTGACCGATTGGCCCGTAAAGCGACGGAAAGCCCGGCTTGCATCAGCGCACTGTGCGGCGCATTTGGCAGCGACATTGTTATGAATGGGGTCTTGAACCGGCAGAAGCTGGCTGACCGGGCATTTCGTTCTCCGGCTTCAACCGCTCGCTTAAACCAGATCACGCATCCGGCCATTTTGAGGGAATTAGAGCGTAGGATTATGTGCTATAAGGAGTCCGGGGCCGCCGCTATTGTTATCGATGCCCCGCTGTTGTTCGAAGGCGGTGTGGAGCGTTACTGCGATGTCACTGTGGCTGTGGTTGCCGCCCCGGAGACTCGGAAAAAACGAATTATGAACCGGGATGCTATCACGGCGCGGCAGGCTGAGCTGCGAATGTCGGTTCAAAAGGACAATGCCTATTATGCCGGCCTGTGCACGTACGCCATTGACACCGGCGGCTCAGAGCCGGAGAACAAGGAAAAGGCGGCTCGGCTCTATGTGCGTATCATGAATGAGGGATAAAATGAACTATACCATAAAGAGAAAAAAATCCTGGGGTGGACGTATCGCATTAATCCTTCTGGCATTCGTCGTTTTTGCCGCTCTTTTAACCGGCATGTGGTTTGCCATAGGCGGCGGGCGCGAATATATCATGAAGCGCGCCTATCCACTGGAATATGAAGAAACGGTCCTGGAGGAGTCCAAGGAAGCCGGCCTCGACCCGGCGCTGGTGTTTGCCGTTATCAAAACGGAGAGCAATTTTGACTGCGAGGCGGAGTCCCACGCAGGGGCACGCGGCTTGATGCAGATGATGCCGGAGACCTTTGTCTGGTTGCAGAGCAAGCGCGGTGAAAGCGGTGCTTTTACAGAAGAGGACCTTTATACTCCTGCCGTAAATATCCGCTACGGGTGCTACTATCTGGCATGGCTCTGCCAGCGCTATGAAATTTTAGAAACGGCATTGGCGGCCTATAATGCGGGGCCGGGAAACGTGGACCGATGGCTTGCAGACAGTGAAACCTCGGTAGACGGAAAAAATTTATCAAGTATACCGATTGGCGAAACACGCAGATATGTAGAGTCCGTGGCTGGCAACTATCAGGTTTATAAAGAACTTTATCAAATTTCTTAAAGGAGGACAATCCCATGGCAAAGAAAGAAGAGGTAGATGTCAAGGAGCTGAAAAAGAAGCTGCTCATTCCCAGAACCAATGGTTTTTTCCAGCTGAGCGAAAAACAAGTGGAGAAGGCAGAGGGCTTTGCAGAAAGCTACAAGGCTTTTCTGGATGCTTCCAAGACAGAGCGTGAAGCGGTTGCGGCTGCTGTTGAACTGGCGAAGAAGAATGGCTTTGCCGCTTTTGAGGAAGGTAAGAAGTATGAAGCGGGCGACCGGGTCTATTATAACAACCGCAATAAATCGGTAATTCTGATGGTGGCCGGCAAAAAGGGCTGCCGGCAGGGAGTACGGATTTCAGTGGCCCATGTTGATTCCCCAAGGCTGGACCTTAAGCCCCATCCGTTATACGAAAACAATGACATGGCGTTTTTTAAAACACATTATTACGGAGGCATTAAAAAATACCAGTGGACGGCCATCCCACTGGCAATGCATGGTGTGCTGGTCAAAAAGGATGGAACCAGCGTCCAGGTTGTTGTCGGTGAAGAGGAGGGGGACCCTCAGTTTTGTGTCACAGATCTGCTGCCTCATTTAAGTACGGAACAGATGAGTAAGGTCATGCATCAGGCAATCTCGGCGGAGGATTTAAATATTCTGGTCGGCAGCCGCCCGGTTGCGGACGAAGAGGGCGGCGACCTTGTAAAGCTGAATATTATGAAGCTTTTGTATGATAAATACGGCATTACAGAAGAGGATTTTGTTTCAGCCGACATTGAGTTTGTGCCGGCTTTTAAAGCCAGAGATATTGGCTTTGACCGTTCGTTGATTGGCGCCTATGGACATGATGACCGTGTGTGCGCCTATCCAGCCGTTATGGCGGCCATCCATGCAAAAACACCGGAAAACACGGTGCTGACCGTGCTGGCGGACCGTGAAGAGATTGGCAGCAGCGGAAATACGGGTATGAATTCTGAATTTTTACACCATTTTATCGAGGATCTCGCGGTGGCGGAAGGCCTGGAGGCGCGCTATGTACTCCGCCGCTCCAAGTGCTTGTCCGCCGATGTAACAGCCGCTTACGACCCAAACTTTGCCAGTGTTTATGATGTCAATAATTCCTGCGCGGTCAATGCCGGCGTCTGTATTGTCAAATATACAGGGTCCCGTGGAAAATCTGGAACCAGCGAGGCATCCGCGGAGCTAATGGCTGAGGTGCGTTCAATTTTTGAAAAAAATAATGTGCTTTGGCAGACCGGCGAAATGGGCAAGGTCGACAATGGCGGCGGCGGAACCGTGGCGATGTATGTTGCCAATCGGGATATTGAGGTCATAGACGTAGGCGTCCCGGTGCTTTCTATGCATGCCCCGTTGGAGGTTATCAGCAAAACAGATCTATATATGACATATCTGGGCATTAAAGCGTTCTTTGAGGCATAATAAAAGAAAAAGTAAAAGCCGGGGTGGGATTTTATCTTTGCCAATCCGGTTTTTCTTTTTGCCTAGGAGCCTCGATAGGCGAGGAGCCCGGATACAGTCACAATTTCATAGCCCTGAGATTGCAGTGCCGGTAATATTATTTTTAGCGCTTCAGGTGTGTTCAGCGCACTGCTGTGAAAAAGCACGATCGAACCAGGGGTACATTGCGCTAAAACCTTCTCTGCAATGGAAGCTGGAGAAAGGTTCTTCCAGTCGCAGCTGTCTAAATTCCATAAAACTGTCCTCATGGAAAATTGTGCCGCCGACCTGAGCACATCCTCTCCATATTCCCCGTAGGGCGGGCGGAAACAGGCGGGTTTTATTCCGGTGATGCCGCGAATAGTGTTGCTGCATTCCAGTATCTCCTCTTGAACAGCCTGTGGGCTTAGACTTTGCATATGCCGGTGACGGGTGGAATGATTGCCGATTTCATGGCCGGCTTCTGCTATACTGCGCAGCTGTATGGGGTGCTCTCTGGCCCAATCTCCTGTGACAAAAAATGTGGACTTAATCTGATAATCCGCTAAAACTGGCAGCAGACGCTCAATGCCGCTGCTGCTCCATTCTGTATCAAAAGTGATGGCAACAATCTTTTCATCTGTTTTAATATGGGTCAGCGGGGGGGAATAGGGGTAAGTCGAGGTAAAAAGCGCTTGAGACCATTCCCCAGCGCTGAAAAGCAGCAGGACACTGAGCAGGAGCAGGGCTGCCAGCGGCAATTTGTTTTTATAGTTGACGGGTGAATGGGGCATAATAGGCACCTTCCTAAAAATATTACGGATGAAAGGGGAGAGAATAAGGGTGGCAGTTATCATGGATATTCGTCATTGTGACCGCAAAATAGCTGCAAAAGAAAAAACAGTGGCGGAGGTTAATATGGACGAGCGTTACTTTTCCATGTGGGTTTATGAGGCCGGCGCGGAAACAGGAATGCGGTTGTCTCCATTGAGCATTCAGCTGGAACGGAAAAATGCTGAGCTCTTGAAAGAGCTGCTGGAAGAGTATCTTTCAAAATAGCGCCAATGCCCCCTATCGCTAGGTTATTCAATATATTCAATTACATATTCCACCTGATTTTCTTAATACTAAGAGGAAGAAAGACGGCAGTTTGACCAATTAGCTTTGAGGAGAGGGTGGAACTTTTTTGACGGATATCATTTTGTGCGGCAAAGCGGAAGATCACGCTTTAAGTGAAATCTTGATTCCCTCATTATCTAGGTACGGGGGCGTGCGGTTTAGCAGCAGAGATCAAATACGCCAATTTGGGCCGGAAAGTCCCGCTTTTTTAGTATGGGACTGTGAACAGATTCCTGAGGTAGCTTTAGAGAGCGGCGTTCTGGTTTTAAAACAGTTACCGCCCGTTAACGAGTATACAGGTTCCGCCTGAATTTCTATGCGTATTCGAGTCTCATAACCAATATGCGGCGGAGGTTCTGAAAAATGCCGGCGCCTCTGCTGCGGTTTGCGGGCTAAGTGCACGTGACACCCTCAGCATCTCCAGCTTGGATTATGGCAATGCCGTGTTGAGCCTGCTCCGCAATGTGCAAACTATTCGCGGGGGCCTGTTGGAGCCGCATGATTTTCAGGTGCAGACCCATAGCCGGGTGAGTCCCCGGCATATGCTGGTAGTGGCAATGGTATTGCTTTTGTTGGGAATGGATTCGTCCGACGGATTTATGATTGGCTTATAAAGCAGGGGCGTTTCAAAGCTTTTGGGCTGCCTCTGCGCTTTTATCCTAGCCGGTTAAAATCTAATCAAAAAAAGATTGTATCGCCAAAAATTTACAGTTATAATATTTGGCCCGGTGCACAAAATAGGAAGGCAAACGTAAAACAAAACAAAATTCAATTAAAAATTAAGGAGTGTTTTTACTATGTCTAAGAACAAGGTTGTTGTACCCGAGGCTCGTGGCGCACTGGATAAGTTTAAGATGGAAGCTGCTTCTGAAGTCGGCGTAAACCTCAAGCAGGGTTACAATGGCGACCTGACCTCCAAGGAGGCCGGTTCTGTTGGCGGCCAGATGGTCAAAAACATGATCAAGAAGTACGAAGAGAGCATGAAATAAGCATTTTATTCTTAAAAAAGCGTCTTGCCAACCGGCAAGGCGCTTTTTGCTGTTTCTTAGATGTATTATACAAAAAGCCGGACCGGCCGCTACGGGACGGATCTGGCTTTCTATTTTTTGCTGAAGCCCCTAGCTGCGAGGAGAGGATAAAAAGGAATTTTTATGTTTACAGTAATAAATCAGGCCGATTCCGTCTGCTAGAAACCATCCGATGGGAACGGCGGCCCAAATCCCGGCAACGCCGATGAAAGGCACCGCGGACAGTGTATATGCAAGCAGGACCCGGGCGCCCAGAGAGACAACTGTCAAAACAACAGACATGCCAGGCCGTTTAACAGCACGGTAAAAACCATAGAGCAGGAATAAAAGACCAATACCGACATAGCATGACCCTTCTATCCAAAGATATTGAACGCCTGTGGCTATAATTTCGTGTTCACCCGGCTGAACAAAAATTTGCATCAGCGGGCCGGAAAATATACAAACAATGGTACTGATCGCCAGGCAGAATATCAGGGAAACAGCGGCTGCGCGGCGGATTCCGAGGCGAATCCGGCCGGTCTGCCGAGCGCCATAGTTTTGGGCTACAAAGGTAGAAAAGGCGTTTCCAAAATCCTGAACCGGCATATAGGCGAAGGAGTCGATTTTTACTGCTGCGGCAAAGGCGGCCATGACGGTGGGGCCAAATTGATTGACCAGCCCCTGCACCATCAGAATGCCAAAATTCATAATAGATTGCTGCGCGCAGGTAAGAAGGGAAAAACCGGCCAATTCCCTGATCAATGCCGGGTTCCAGTGCATGTGCCTTCGGCTGAACCGCAGTTCAGGAAAACGCGCCAGGGTATAGAGGGAGAGGCCGATACCGGATAAAAACTGAGCCAGAACAGTGGCTGCCGCTGCGCCGCTTACACCCCATCCTAATGATAAAATAAAAAACAGGTCGAGAAATATATTCAGGATTGCGCTGACACCGAGAAATAAAAGCGGAATAAGCGAGTTCCCAATCGCGCGCAGTAATGCTGCAAAATAATTATATAAAAAGGTAGCGCTAATTCCCAGAAATATGATCCATAAATAGTCCCTCATATCAGGAACGACAGATGCAGGAACCTGTAAAAGCTGAATAATTACATCAATTCCGCAAAAGGCCAATACATTGAGCAGAAGGGTAACGGCAGCTATAAGGATAAATGACGTAAAGATGGTGGACTTAAGCCGTTCGGTGTCATTTTCACCATAACGTATGGATAAGAGCGCTCCGCTCCCCATGCATAGCCCCAATAAAATAGAGGTTAAAAAGGTCATGAGCGTATAGGAAGAACCGACGGCAGCCAGCGCATCAGCGCCTAGATAACGGCCGACAATGAGGGTGTCGGCTATATTGTAGAATTGCTGCAGGAGGTTGCCGGCCATAATGGGCAAGGAAAAGAGCAGCAGGCTTTTTGTGATGCTTCCCTGGGTAAGATTCAATGATTTCATAGTGTTCCTTACAAATAGACGAAATAAACTTTCAAAAAAATAAATTAAAACGAATTTTATATACTATATGTTAAGGTATAAATTGCGGATTGTCAAGAATAAAATGCTGTGCTATACTTAAAACATAAGGGGGAATGGACGTGTTTCTGAATGGATTAGACCAGACCGATCAGGCGCTGTTGGCTTTGTTAATAGAAAACGCGCGATTGTCTTATTCGGAGCTGGGGGAACAGGTGGGGCTTTCCCGCGTTTCAGTTAAGGCCAGGGTACAGGCAATGGAAGAAAAAGGCATTATCGAGGAGTACACCACCATCATTAACCCGCAAAAGATCAGCGGAGCCGTTTCATGTTTTTTTGAGATCGAGACCGAACCAGCCAAACTGACAGCGGTTACCGGAGCGCTGTATAACAACAGCACAGTGACGCAAATTTATAGAGTCACCGGGAATAGCCGACTGCATGTCCATGCGGTTGCCGCCAGCCAGGAGGAGATGGAGCGGTTTATTTTGGAGGATCTTGACCGTTTGCCAGGGATTATGCACATCAGCAGCCAGGTGATTTTGTCACGCATTAAGGATGTTAAGGGGTTGCGGCTATAGACGAAAGGTAAATATTAGACTCAGCGGCTGCCGGCCTAAGGTGGTTCTCTGCTGTATGGGAAAAAGGCGCTTTGAGCAGATAGAGAAAAGTGTTACAGAGCAAGTCACAACGGCAAAAGGGGAAGGGCTGGTATTTAGAAAAAGCACCAGCTCAAATTATTGACAGGTAGCTTACAAAGAATAAGGTTCAATTAATAATAAACCGGGAGCCTAGCAAGATACCATGAATATCTGGCTAAGCGCCCGGTTTTGTTTCAGGCTTTCATAATAACATTTGCGGGAATAAAAAATCGGAACGAGTTACGCTCATTCCGATTTGGGTTTACGCTACAAAATATAGACACTCGCCATAAACGCGAGTAAGCAGGTAAAATAAAAAACTGAACCCGGAACGTGAAGTGTGTCCAGGCTCAGCCTGGGAAGCGTTGACAAAAAAGATACAGGCATGTGATCGTAGCACTAATCTGCAAAAAGTTGGTAGCAATCCGAACGGTGAAGCTGTATTTTGCACAAAAAGTACGGCGAACCTCAAGGATTCGCCGCGATGTGGTACCGATGTTCATAACGAAACTTGAAAAATAAAAAATCCGAGTGTCCATATGAACACTCGGAATGTAAAGGTGATACAAAAAAGATCGGCTTATAAAATTTATGCAGGGACTTGAACTCTCGCAAAATCAACCGTAACTTTATGAGTTTGGAAAACTTCTGAACACTATAAAATTACCATCAGGATCACAAAAGCGCATATTCTTTGCACCCCATGGTCTAACGGTTGGAGAGTCAAGAATTTCTATTCCGAGAGATTTCAGCCTGATATATTCTGCGTCCACATCGTCAACGGTAAAAGCTAAGGACATGTTTTTATTTCCGTGCTCTGAGATATTGTCACTTTTCAAGATAGCCAGCGACGCTCCCGAAGTGTGAATTTCCTGATGTATATTGTCATCGCAATCAGAGGTTGTCCGTAACACTCTCTGATAAAAATCAGACAGTCGGCGGACATCATCGGTTGTAAGACATAATCCTGCAAAAATCATTATTTATTCTCCTTGGCAGTTTTTATCGATGAGATGAGCATACGCTTGATCTCGTCGGCCAGAGAAAGCAAACAATCGAAATCATACTCAAATAATTTTGTTCGTTTTAACAAAGTCAGCCAGTAGATGCTTTCGCTGGTTTCTTTGAGAGAGATGTGAAGCTTAGAAATAAAATCAGCTTTACTGTTTCCATAAATGGCTTCATTAATATTCGCACCGACAGATGTAGCTGAGCGTAACAATTGTTTTACAATGGTGGTGTCCTTGCGTGATTTTGAGAATGCTTCATAAAATAAAACAATGTCTGTTGCAAAATCCAAAGACTTCTCTAAAAGGGGACTATTCATATCATCACCTTGAACAAATTATAGCATATATTTGCTTATATGGCAACGCTTTGCCTTGGCAAAGCTACCGATCCTCTTATCTTTTCTCTTTTATTTTTTTACTGGAAACGACAATTTTAGAGAAGAGAGAAGAACGGAAAGCGAAGAGTGAAAAGTACAAAAGAAACGACAATCTTCTACCGAAAATTGTCGTTTCTTTTTGGTCCGAGTGGCGAGACTTGAACTCACGGCCTCTTGACCCCCAGTCAAGCGCGCTACCAACTGCGCCACACCCGGATAACGAGAAATATATTATCATAAATAAAACCAAATTGCAAGCTTTATTTGATATTTTTTATTTTGTATTTTTTTTACCGGAATGAGCTACAAAAATATGACCCATACTAACAACGTAGGTATTATATACTGAATAATGGGTGGTGTATTATGTTAAAAAAAGCGCTGTATTCCGTTTTAACAATTCTGATAGCTACTGCCGCTATTTTCGGCGTCAGCATGCTTTTTCTGGCCGTCATGCAGCATGCGCTGCCCATCTCCGCGGGGGCGGCTTCATCCATGGCCTCGTCAAGGCCTGTTTCATCAGAGACCTTGCTCTCATCCAGCACAGCCTCTTCTTCTGCCGGCGAAAGTAGCGCTTCGGAGCAGTCGTTTCGCCAGGAAGAATGGCCTCTCATTCTTGTGAACGACGAACATCCGCTTCCTGATGATTATGAAATTGAGCTGGCACAGGTGCAGGGCGTCATGGTAGACAGCCGCATAGCCAGCTTATTGGAAGAAATGATTGCCGCGGGTGAAAAGGATGGCGTCCATCTGGTACTGTCCTCAGCTTACCGTTCCCCTCAGCGTCAAAGCCAACTTTTTGAGCAGGCAGTAAACGAGAATAGAAACGAGGGAATGGATTCCTCTGAAGCGGAGGCTGTTGCGGCCAACTCCATTGCAAGACCTGGCTCTAGCGAGCACAGCACCGGCCTAGCGGTTGACTTTAACGGTGTGTCGGAGGAGTTCGACACTACGCCGGAATATCGTTGGCTGATGAAGCATGCAGCGGACTATGGCTTTATTCTTCGGTATGCTGAAGAGAAAGAGTCCATTACCGGCATCCGCTTTGAGCCCTGGCATTTTCGTTATGTTGGCAGTGAGCATGCAAGGGAGATAAACCGTCTTGGCCTTTGCCTGGAGGAATATGCCGGCAGCCCTTCGGCCTCCTCTCGGTAGATAAAACGGTAAAAAATTGTCAATTCTTACTTCCTTTCCCGCCTTATTTTTGATATAATAAAATAATCTTAAGAAAAGTGTGGGAAATGCTATGAATGACAAAAAAGTTCGCACGCGTTTTGCGCCGAGCCCTACCGGCTTTATGCATGTGGGAAACCTGCGCACGGCCCTGTATGAATATCTGATTGCCAAGTCCATGGGCGGCGACTTCGTCCTCCGCATTGAGGACACCGACCAGGAACGTTTTGTGGAAGGCGCTGTCCAGGTCATATACCAAACGCTGCAGAGCGTCGGCTTGAAGCATGACGAAGGCCCGGATGTAGGCGGCGCCTATGGCCCGTATGTGCAGAGTGAACGCAGGGATATTTACCGCCCTTACGCGGAGCAGTTGGTTCGGGAGGGAAAGGCTTATTATTGCTTCTGTTCCAAAGAACGGCTGGACGCTCTCCATGCAGAAGGGGACTTTGGCGGATATGACCGTCACTGCCGCAGCCTTTCGCAGGCTGAGGTTGACTCAATGCTGGCTGCGGGAACCCCTTATGTCATTCGACAGCGTATGCCCATTGATGGGTCCACAACCTTTCATGATGCCGTTTACGGGGATATTACCATTGAAAATAAGGAGCTTGAGGATCAAGTTTTGTTGAAATCCGACGGCTATCCTACATATAATTTTGCCAATGTGATTGACGATCATTTGATGAATATTACGCATGTTGTACGCGGCTGCGAGTATCTGAGCTCTACACCTAAATACAACCTTCTTTACGAGGCTTTTGGTTGGGAAATCCCCACTTACGTCCATCTTCCCTTGATTATGGGTAAAAATGAGGATGGCAGCGTCAGCAAGCTCTCTAAACGGCACGGATCCACCAGCTTTGAGGGGCTGATTAAGGAGGGGTATCTGCCTGAAACCATTGTCAACTACATTGCCCTGCTGGGGTGGTGCCCCAAGGACAACCGCGAGCAATTTACGCTGGAAGAGCTTACCAGGGAGTTTTCAATAGACGGCATCAGTAAATCCCCCGCTGTGTTCGATTACGACAAACTGGAGTGGTTTAACGGTGAGCATATCCATGCTATGAGCGCAGAGCAGTTCATAGCGCATGCTTTGCCTTATTTTCAGCAGGTTTTCCCGAACGGCGGACCGTCTGACTGGGCCATTCTTGTAGGAATTCTTCAGCCACGCATTACAAAATTTATTCAAATCCCGGGACTGCTTGCTTTCTTTAGCACACTTCCCGACTATCCGGTTGATTTTTTTATCAACAAAAAAAGCAAGACCAATTTGGAAAATTCCAAAGATATGCTGAGAGCTGCTATTCATGCCTTGCAAGGCGTTGCTGATTGGAAGCTGGATGTGCTTCATGCGCTGCTCTTACAGTTGGCCCAGGAATTAGGAGTAAAGAACGGGACGCTGCTGTGGCCTGTCAGAATCGCTGCCGCAGGCACGCTGGTTACACCCGGCGGCGCAATGGAGATTCTTACGCTCCTTGGTAAGGAGGAAGCGCTCCGCCGTCTTCAGAACGGCCTGGATCGGCTATCTCAAGTGGGCTAATCTCTCATTGGTTCAGCGCATGAACTACATTTGGGACCTGGGAGCGGCTAAAACATGCTGTCTGTTGAAGCGGAGAAAGGCGGTATGTTCCCGTCTATCGTTGGGGCAAACTACAAGAATAACATAGAGGAGCTTTACTTTATGGATGAGATGATAAAAAACGAAGAAACATGGAGCAATTTTATCCATGATTTTATCGAGGAGGATCTTGCGCCGGGCGGCGCCTATGAGGGAATGAAGGTGCATACCCGTTTCCCGCCGGAGCCGAACGGCTGCCTTCATATCGGGCACGCAAAAGCGATCTGCATCGATTTCGGCACTGCGGAAAAATTTGGAGGACTGTGTAACCTGCGCATGGACGACACGAACCCTACCAAAGAAGACACCGAGTTTGTTGAGAACATTAAAAGGGATATCCGTTGGCTCGGCTTTGATTGGGCGGACCGTTTTTATTATGCGTCCGATTATTTTCCTAGAATGTATGAATGTGCAGTAGAGCTGATTAAAAAAGGGCTTGCCTACGTCTGTGAGCTTACCCCGGAGGAAATGCGCCAAAACCGCGGAGATCTGAACACCCCGGCAGTCAGCCCATACCGGGACCGTCCCGTTCAAGAAAGCCTGGATCTGTTTGCGCGCATGAAAAACGGTGAGTTTGAAGACGGAAAAATGACCTTGCGCGCTAAAATTGATTTGGCTTCCGGCAACTTTAATATGCGCGATCCGGTCATTTACCGTATAAATCACATGGCGCATCACCGTACTGGGACTGAGTGGTGCATATATCCCATGTATGATTTTGCTCATCCCATTGAGGACGCCCTGGAGTGCATTACACATTCCCTTTGTTCATTGGAATTTGAGGATCACCGGCCCCTCTACAATTGGGTCATTGAGAACCTTGATTTGCCGTCAAAGCCGCGCCAGATTGAATTTGCCCGGCTCGGCATCGACCATACGGTCATGAGCAAACGTAAATTGCGCACCCTGGTTGAAAATGGCGTTGTCGGCGGCTGGGATGACCCCAGAATGCCGACCCTAAGCGGGCTTCGCCGCAGAGGCTATACGCCCGCCTCCATTCGTAATTTCTGCGAGCGCGTCGGCGTGGCAAAGGTCAACAGTACCATTGAATACGGCTTTTTAGAGCATTGCCTGCGTGAAGACCTCAACGAAAATGCTACCCGCGCCATGGTTGTGCTGCACCCCCTGCGGTTGACCATCACCAACTATCCGGAGGATAAAACCGAGGATTTTGAGGTGGATAACAGCCCGACCCGCCCTGAAGAGGGCATCCATACCGTCAGCTTCTCGCGCAACCTGTGGATTGAAGAAGAGGATTTTATGGAGGAACCCGTAAAGGGCTATTTCCGGCTTTCTCCCGGCCGTGAGGTCCGGCTGAAATCGGCCTATATCGTCCGCTGCACCGGATGCCGTAAAGACGAAAATGGAAGGGTCACAGAGGTTTTTGCCGAATATGACCCGGAAAGCAGGGGCGGCAATGCAGCCGACGGCAGAAAGATCAAAGGTACCATCCACTGGGCGGAGGTTGCCTCCGCAGTATCCGTTGAGGTGCGTCTGTACGATAACCTTTTCGCTGTTGCGGACCCGGAGGCGGGCGATTTTATGGAGGCGCTTAATCCCGATTCACTCCTCGTTTTAGAGGGGTGTCAGGCTGAGCCGTACCTATCAACTGCACAGCCAGGGGATTCCTTTCAATTCATGCGCCAGGGCTATTTTTGCCCGGATGAAGCCGATAGTTCAGCGGAACATCTTGTTTTTAACCGCAGCGTATCCTTAAAAGACAGCTTTAAAAGGAAAGCATAAAATAATTGCCGGAAATCCCGTGTGGGTTTCCGGTTTTTTTGTATGGAGAAAACCACTCGCTAGGCGAGTGGTTCAAAAGAAGGCTTATGCCGATGATGTAGACAAAAAAACTCCCTTTGCTAAAATAGAAGTGCGGTCTGCCAACTGCACGACAAAAGCAAAGGGAGGTCATTCGAAATGAACGACATGAATAGTTTAACGCATACGACGTGGAATTGCAAATATCATATCGTCTTC
>NZ_QLYR01000039.1 GCF_003268275.1 Hydrogeniiclostridium mannosilyticum | reverse complement strand
GGCCCGGCGGTAAGCTATACAATTACCGAAAATCGCGGCTGTAAATATTGGACGCTCGGCGATTGGGTCTATATTACCTGTTATCTACGTGTAAGGATTACTGCTGCTGGTGACGGGAGTTCCGGCAGCAGATCTTATGCCGGAATACAGGGGCTGCCCTTTGCGGTATCAACCGAAAGCAGGTACCCCATTACCGTGACAGAGCTGTATGGCTGCGTCAGCAATAATTGGGATGTCGGATATATCGATGACGACGGCGGAGGCTCCGTTTATTTTCAGAAGGACGACGGAGCCGCACAGGAATGGTGGATGGTTAACTCTTCTACCGATGGCGGTATTAATTTTTGCGGTTGGTACAAGAAAGCGACATAGAGAAAGGAGGTGCAGGAAAAATGTACGAAGAAATCACTTTGCAGGACCTTGACCGGGATAAGGTCAATGTAATGAGGCAAAAGTATATCGAGCTGGAAGGGACAAGCTACCCCATCGGAGATATTTTCCGGCGGTCGTATGCGAACAGCGCGAATGGGCGAAAGCAGGTCCAGGAGGAGATTGCGGAGCCCTACTTCAGCGCCGTTATGGCGGTATGGGGAGAAGAACCCACGGTATTCCCGGAGGAACCGGAAATCATTGAAACGGAGGCATGAAA
>NZ_QLYR01000038.1 GCF_003268275.1 Hydrogeniiclostridium mannosilyticum | reverse complement strand
TTGTATGGAGAAAACCACTCGCTAGGCGAGTGGTTCAAAAGAAGGCTTATGCCGATGATGTAGACAAAAAAACTCCCTTTGCTAAAATAGAAGTGCGGTCTGCCAACTGCACGACAAAAGCAAAGGGAGGTCATTCGAAATGAACGACATGAATAGTTTAACGCATACGACGTGGAATTGCAAATATCATATCGTCTTCGCGCCGAAGTACCGTAGAAAAGTATTCTACGGGGAAAAGCGCAGGGAGGTTGGGGAAATACTGAGAACGCTATGTAACTGGAAGAAGATCAAAATAATCGAGGCCGAGGTATGTCCGGATCATGTGCATATGCCCGTAGAAATTCCACCGAAGATTGCAATATCCAGTTTCATGGGATACCTCAAGGGGAAAAGCAGCCTGATGATCTACGAAAAGTATCCGGAACTGAAATACAAGTACCGGAACCGTGAATTCTGGTGCCGTGGGTACTACGTAGACACGGCGGGCAAGAATGCGCAAAAGATACAGGAGTACATCAAACGTCAGTTGGACGAGGACAAAGCCGGGGAACAACTGACGATGGGGAACGTCTAAACCCGTTTACGGGTAGCAAGTAACAATCTCTCGCAATTGGCAGACCGTACTTACGCGACGTGACGCGTCCGGCTAGTATCAGAGGGCTTTGCCCGTCTATGAAGAACCCCCGGCTTTGCCGGGGGG
>NZ_QLYR01000036.1 GCF_003268275.1 Hydrogeniiclostridium mannosilyticum | reverse complement strand
TTGCCCTTTTGCCTCTTGTTCTTGGAGAGGAACCACAGGGAAACGGGAATCTGCGTCGTATAGAACAGCTGGGCGGGCATGGCGATGATACAGTCTACCAAATCCGCTTCGATGATGTTTTTCCGGATGTCCCCCTCGCCGCCGGACTGGGAGGAGAGCGAGCCGTTGGCCAGCACCATGCCCATGCGGCCGTTTGGCGCCAGGTGGTAGATCATATGCTGAAGCCACGCAAAGTTGGCGTTGCCCGCGGGCGGCATGCCGTATTGCCAGCGCACGTCGCCGGTGAGCTTATCCGCGCCCCAGTTGGAAAGGTTGAAGGGCGGGTTTGCCATGATGTAATCCGCCCGCAGGGTCGGGTGGCAGTCGTTAAAAAACGTATCGGCATTGTATTTGCCCAGGTCGGCGTCAATGCCGCGGATGGCCAGGTTCATCTGCGCCATTTTCCAGGTGGTGGGGTTGGAATCCTGGCCATAGACGGAGATGTCATTGATATTCCCGGCGTGGTTCTCCACAAATTTGGCAGATTGCACGAACATGCCGCCGCTGCCGCAGCACGGGTCATACACCCGTCCGTTGAACGGCTGGAGCACCTCCACCAGCGTTTTAACCACGCATTCGGGCGTGAAAAATTCACCGGCCAGCTTGCCCTCGTTTTCGGCGAATTTTCGCAGGCAGTATTGATAGGTGCCGCCCAGTATGTCCCGCTCGCTGCCGTGCTCAATCATTTGAATATTGGTAAACAAATCCACCACCTCGCCCAGGCGGCGCTTGTCCAGCTCCGGCCGTGCGAA
>NZ_QLYR01000035.1 GCF_003268275.1 Hydrogeniiclostridium mannosilyticum | reverse complement strand
AACTCTCCCGTGACCGTTCTTTCAGCCTTTGCCATTGGACATTCGGATGTGTCCTTTTTTCTGCATTTTGAGCAGGTGAGTTTGTCTTTCATGTTGTGTTCCCCCTTGATGAACTCCAGCGCCGGCCTCTTTTTTCTTCGATCACTTAACCACCCTCAATTCAAAACCCGGATAAAGCGCTTCCCAGTCCTTTTTCTTGATTTTAAATTCCTTTGTCTCCACGCCCTTGACATCCTCCACCCATACCAGCCCGGAAGAATCGCACACCATGAAATCCGGCCTGTACCGGGTGTTTCCCAACAAGAGGAAGGACGGCTGCCGGGTAAACCAAAGAATCCGCCCCGATGCTCTCAGCGCTTTCAGCTGTACGTACCGCGCCGCCTCCGCCTTGCTGTCAAAGCGTATTCCGTCAACCTCAACCGGCGTGTTGTGATACTTCGCCGGCCTAACATACGCCTTCATTACGGCCTCCAGTCCAAATCATCGAACGCGCCCGATTGCTCGAACGCCTCAATGTCGTAGGTCGTTTGAACCTTTGCCTTGTTCTGCGGCTCAAGCTCATCCTCCCAGCCCTGAGCATTGAGCCATGTGGCCGGGTAGGGGATAAACCGCCCATTCTCCCGGTTCCACTGCTCACTCTTTTTCGCCCGCTCAATCGCTGCCATGATTTTCTCGCGCAATTCCCTGCCCGGCCTGAGCTTGTTCCAAGCCTTCAGGGCGCTGCCCTTGCTCGCCTTCTTGGGGAAGGCTTTCCAGAATTCCTCAAATCCCTGGACAGGCGTCTTGGGTCGGATAGCGGCCTCCGCCGCTCCTCCTGCCGTTTCAACAGTTAGGTCCTCGGCCTGTCCTTCCCCCTGGGGGGATTTAGGGGGGAGTATATTCTT
>NZ_QLYR01000034.1 GCF_003268275.1 Hydrogeniiclostridium mannosilyticum | reverse complement strand
CCATGATGTCGTTTTCGCTCTCCACGTCGATATTGGAGGTGGCCTCATCGAAAATATATACCGGGCTGTCGTGGAGCAGCGCCCTTGCCAGAGCAAGGCGCTGGCATTGACCGCCGGACAGATTCGACGCCTTTTCCAGCAATGGGGTATTCAGTCCCTGCTCGGATTTCAAAAACGCGGCTAAATTTACCCGTTCCAGCACCGCCCATAATTCTTCATCGGAAGCGTCCGGTTTCCCCATCAGCAGATTGTCCCGCACCGTTCCTTTGAACAAATAGCTCTGATGGCTGATGTAGGTAATATTTTGCAGCAGAGAGCTTTCGTCAATGTCCCTCAACTCCGCGCCTCCAATGGAAACGGAACCGGCATATCCTTTGTTCCTTCCCATCAAAATAGAAGCTACGGTGGACTTACCGCAGCCGCTCTCTCCAACCAGAGCCGTAAAGCTGCCTTGAGGGAAGTCCATAGCTATGCCGTGCAGAATTTCCCGGTCCGGCTCATATGAAAAATGCAGGTTGGAACATGAGATAGAACAGTTTTCTGTCATAGGCATTTGTTGGGATTCTGCTTCCTCCAAATCCAGCAGGCGGAAAATCTTGTCGCTGGCCGCCATGCCGTTCATCGCGATGTGAAAAAAGGAACCGAGCTGCCGCATGGGGATGAAAAAATCCGCCGCCAGCAGGATAATCAGCAGGCAGCCGGCCAAAGAGACGTGGTTCCCGGTATACTGCGTCACCGCCATAATCACGCCGAGAGCCGCCCCGCCGTAAGCGATCAAATCCATAATGGTGATGGAGTTAAGCTGCATAGTGAGCACCTTCATGGTGATCTTGCGGAACTTCTCAGCCTCCACGTTCATTTCCCGGTTCTTAAACTCGTCCGCCTGATAGATTTTCAGGGTGGTCAAGCCCTGCAAATTCTCTAAAAAGGTATCGCCCAGCGCCGTGTACTGCCCCCAGT
>NZ_QLYR01000033.1 GCF_003268275.1 Hydrogeniiclostridium mannosilyticum | reverse complement strand
ACTGGGGGCAGTACACGGCGCTGGGCGATACCTTTTTAGAGAATTTGCAGGGCTTGACCACCCTGAAAATCTATCAGGCGGACGAGTTTAAGAACCGGGAAATGAACGTGGAGGCTGAGAAGTTCCGCAAGATCACCATGAAGGTGCTCACTATGCAGCTTAACTCCATCACCATTATGGATTTGATCGCTTACGGCGGTGCGGCCCTCGGCGTGATTATGGCGGTGACACAGTATACCGGGAACCACGTCTCTTTGGCTGGCTGCCTGTTGATTATCCTGCTGGCGGCGGATTTTTTCATCCCCATGCGGCAGCTCGGTTCCTTTTTTCACATCGCGATGAACGGCATGGCGGCCAGCGACAAGATTTTCCGCCTGCTGGATTTGGAGGAAGCCGCGCCGAAAGAAACAAAAATGCCGGAAGATTGCTCGATTGCCTGTTCCGACCTGCGGTTTTCCTATGAGCCGGACCGGGAAATTCTGCACGGCATAGCTATGGACTTTCCCCAGGGCAGCTTTATAGCCTTGGTCGGAGAAAGCGGCTGCGGAAAATCCACTGTCGCTTCCATTCTGATGGGAAGGAACAAAGGATACGCCGGTTTGGTCACAGTGGGCGGAATAGAGCTAAATGAAATCAATGAAAGCTCCCTGCTGCAAAATATTACCTACATCAGCCACCAGAGCTATTTGTTCAAAGGAACGGTGCGGGACAATCTGCTGATGGGAAAACCGGACGCTTCTGATGAAGAATTATGGGCGGTACTGGAACGGGTAAATTTAGCCGCGTTTTTGAAATCCGAGCAGGGACTGAATACCCCATTGCTGGAAAAGGCGTCGAATCTGTCCGGCGGTCAATGCCAGCGCCTTGCTCTGGCAAGGGCGCTGCTCCACGACAGCCCGGTATATATTTTCGATGAGGCCACCTCCAATATCGACGTGGAGAGCGAAAACGACATCATGG
>NZ_QLYR01000032.1 GCF_003268275.1 Hydrogeniiclostridium mannosilyticum | reverse complement strand
CACCTCAAAATGAGCATAAGAAAAGCCCACGCCATAAGGCATGAGCTTGAAAAAATATTTAAAATTTTAAGAAAAACGCTTGACTTTTATGCGTATTATGCGTATAATATAATCAAGAGGTGAGGACAATGACCTTTCGAGAAGTTGAAAAATTACTTCTTACGGATGGCTGGAAATTCAAGAACGCGCGAGGCTCGCACAATTACTACATACATCCGGTAAAACCGGGTAAGGTAACAATACCAAACCATAGCGGCGATCTTGATAAGAAAACGGTCCACTCGATCTTGAAACAGGCGGGGCTAAAATAAGCCCCCTTGTTTTCGTATAAATCTTTATTACCGACGAAAGGAAGGGGCCTAGTATGAAAATTGTATATCCAGCATTGTTTACTCCACTAGAAAAAGGAACCGGTTATTGTGTTGCATTCCCTGATTTACCAGGCTGTGTAACAGAGGGAGACAGCCTTGCCGAAGCCATTGAAATGGCTGTGGACGCCGCGTCTGGCTGGGTTCTGGATGAACTGGAAGATGGAAATCCCGTTCCCGAAGCTTCTAGAAGAGAGGATATTCCCATTACGGAACCACAATCTTTTGTGAATCTCGTTGTTTTAGACATGGACAGCTATGCGGAAAAATATGGTCAAAAGGCCGTTCGTAAAAACTGCACAATTCCGGCATGGCTGAATACCCTCGCAGAGAAAAAAGGAATCAGTTTCTCAGAAGCATTGCAGGAAGGGCTCGCACAAAAGCTGAATTTAAAAATAACAGCATAAGAAAAGCAGGGTGGTTAAACCCTGCTTTATTTTCCTTTTAACGAAGCTATTCCAACATCTTAGATTATAAATTTTTCTGTTCGGGAATTTCGGTCAATTTCAAAAAATGATTGTGTTTTTTCCTCGGATAGCTTTCATCGTGTTCACCAATCGCAAAAGCAATTTTCTGCCAGGAAAAGCCGTTGATATAACGCAGGCTCAAAATTTGCCTCATAAGACTATCATCCACGGAAGCAATAAATCGGTTCAGCCGGTTATATTC
>NZ_QLYR01000031.1 GCF_003268275.1 Hydrogeniiclostridium mannosilyticum | reverse complement strand
GCGTCACAGTCCGGCGGTTCCTGCGCAAGCAATACGACAGTATGATGATCGAATACAGCAACGATACCCATAGGAGGCTGAAAAACAGGCATGGCAGATAATAAAAAGAGCCGCGCAGGAACGGCAATTCCTGACGCGGCAAACAGAAAACAACTTATTTATAGTATATCAACGTGGACGGAGGTTGTCAAATGGAAAAGAAATATATTTTAACAGAAGAGACCAAAGAAGTTGGCGGGCGTATTTTACATAGAATCCAAGCAGTGCGGGATTTTGACGCCGTTCAGAAAGGAGACCTTGGCGGATGGGTTGAATCAGAGGAAAACCTGAGCCATGATGGTAATTGTTGGGTCTTCGGCGACGGCAGGGTCTTCGGCAACGGCAGGGTCTTCGGCAACGGCAAGATCTTCGACAACGGCAGGGTCTTCGGCGACGGCGAGGTCTTCGGCAACGCAAGAATCGGGGTTAATGCTTATATTTCAAGCCCGCGCTCATACTTTGTGCAAGGCCCTATCGGCTCACGGGATGATTTTCTGACCTACTATCTTGATAAAGATAAGAAGATTTACGCGGTTACAGGCTGCTTTTCCGGAACCCTAGAAGAATTTGAAAAGAAGGTAAAAGAAACCCACGGAAGCAATAAGCACGCAAAGCAATACCTGAAAGCTGCCGAGATGGCCCGCGTTATGCTTTCCGGGGATTAACGGAGGATGTCAAATGGAAAATGTGAATGGGTTAATGCTTGACATGGTAGCAGATTTATATAAACGGGCCCAAGAGGGCGAGCAATACTACGGCGAGACGTTGGACCTTAAATATGAGATTCGGGCCTTTAAGGCCTGAATCCAGGAGCTGGAGGCGAGGCTCAATGACTAAGGGGTATGAATGGGCACAGGCACAATATGACCGGCAGGAGCCTTTCCTTCCTGTCTGTGAAGGCTGCGGCCGCACTGTAGACGCCGTCGCTGATATAGACGGGACGAGGCTTTGCGAAGCCTGTGTTTCCGAATGGCTCCTGAACCATTTGGATATTATGACAG
>NZ_QLYR01000030.1 GCF_003268275.1 Hydrogeniiclostridium mannosilyticum | reverse complement strand
GAAGGCGGAAATCAGGTTTGTGCGAGGGCGTTTGCATTTTACGGACGATGACGGCAACGCCGTAAACGCCGCCCCTTTTCCCTCGATGGTGGTTATCTACAACGGGGGCCGGTGAAGGAGGAAGAGTGATGAGAATGGATAAACAAAAAGGCTGGCCGCCCTGTGCAAGATGTGACCAATGGAGGCCAATCTCGTGTGAATGCAAGGCGATCAACGAGCAAGGGGTTGCTCCCTGTCAGGTTATGAGCCGTAAGCTGTTTAATCATTTAGCGGAGGAGAATGAAGATGGCTGAATACATAGAACGTGAAAAGCTCTTGTCTCATTTGTTCAACAAGCAGGACAAGCCGCTGGACGTAATGAGGGAGATTACAGAGTTTCCCGCCGCTGATGTTGCCCCGGTGAGGCACGGGCGTTGGATAACAGGGTTTGAAAATTTTTCCCCATATCAAAAATGCAGTACCTGCGGGCTTGAAATTCCACTTAAAGCAACAGAAGGCGATATGGAAATCTGTCTTTACAGGTTTTGCCCCAACTGCGGCGCTCGCATGGAGCAGGAGGAAGAAGCATGAACCCCGCGGCAAAATGGCTTTTTGACTTATATAAAGGCTCAGGCCTTACGAAACAGAAGTTTGCTGAAAGGTGCGGGATGTGCGCAATACAGATCAGCCGCTGGGAGCGCGGAGAACAAGACCCGTACCCGGCCAGCATTAGAAAAGCTGGCGCCGCATTTGGCGTTGAACCCCCGGAGGAAATTATAGAGGCAGCGGAAGCAGCCGGTCGAAGCAGGCGCGTTAAAAAAGCGCCGCAAGTTCCAATCGCAGAACAGAAGGGAATAGACGTTCCCAATAAGGACAAAGAAAAGGCCTCCCGTTTTCAATACGACGGGAAGCCCCGGGAATTTTGCAAAAAGAACCGCTGTGAATGGATTGGCTCAGACGGGAAATGCCATCTTCCCTCTTGCCTGAATCTATAAATGCGGAATATCTTAAGGGCAAGCTGAGAAGGAGGAGGGATTAGGTGACAAAGAAGGAGTTATCGCAGCTTTATTATTTGAATCATGAAATTGAACAGGAGCGACGAAGGCTTAGGGAGCTAGAAGCTGCGGCGACCAGCGTCTCACCTAAGATCACGGGTCTTCCCCATATCAATAAGATTTCGGACAAGACTGCCATCGCCGCGCAAATAGCAGATTGCAGGGCGGTTATTGAGGCTAAGCTCAAGCTTTCCGTTG
>NZ_QLYR01000002.1 GCF_003268275.1 Hydrogeniiclostridium mannosilyticum | reverse complement strand
GCTGCGACGGCTGCTTGGCACGCGGCGCGCGCCCTCTTTGCGGCGCTGATTGCGGCGCTGTGCCGGGCCGGGGGGCCTGCTCGCTCCGCTCCCGCGCCTGCGGCGCCGTTTCGCCGCCAATCACCTGGTCCGCGGGCTTTTCCCGCGGCGGCTTCGCCGCAGGGCGTCTCCTTGTTTGCGTGCCTGTAGACGGGGCCTTTACACGGCCATACAAGCCGGCGCCCTCCTTGCTTTCATTGTTCTTATTATTGTTGTCGTTTGTCAAATAAAAAACCTCCATAATTTGGACATAACCAGCAAAGCCCGCCTGCAAACGGTGCGGCGGACAGGGCATGTCTATCATAAAATATATTTAAATGGTCAAATATCATTCTTTCTAAACAAAGGCCTCGGGCAGCTTCAAGCGGAAGCGCCCCCTCCGCCCAGCCCCCGGCAGCAAAAATCAACGCTCCATTTTTGCCGCTGAACCGGCCTGCCAAGCAACCACAGACGTCCGTTTTCTCATGAAAGAACAATTTCCCATTAAACAAACTAAATAAACTATTGTTTTATTGTACCCTGATTCCCCATGCCTGTCAAGATGTGTGGATCGGACTTCTACACAGTTTCCTGTTCTGTAAAATTATTCTGCCAATCTTTGTAAAACTTTATCCACCCGGATGCAATTCATGCTATAATAAATTATAAAAACCGGTTTGCAGCGGACAGGCCTCCAGCTGTATCCGGCGCTCGAAATTTACATATTATTGGAGGGAAAGCCCCGGATGGCTCTAAAAAACGTAGATATTTTTACCGACGGCGCCTGCTCCGGCAACCCCGGCCCCGGCGGGTGGGGTGCTATTTTGCGCTATAACGGCGCCGAAAAGGAAATACACGGCGGTGATGCCCACACCACCAATAACCGCATGGAGCTTTCAGCGGTGATTCACGCGCTGAAGCTGCTGAAGGAAAGCTGCCATGTAGACCTGTACAGCGACTCAAAATATGTGTGCGACGCGATTCAAAAGGGCTGGGCCCTGGGCTGGCGCCGGAACGGCTGGCGAAAAAGCGACAAATCCCCGGCGCTGAACGCCGACCTGTGGGAGGAGCTGCTAACCCTTTTAGAGCGCCACCAGGTGGCCATCCACTGGGTGAAGGGGCACGCCGGCCACCCGGAGAACGAGCGCTGCGACCAGCTCGCTGTTCTCGGCGCGGAAGAGGCACGCGCTCGCCTCTAACCGGCGCGCGGCGGGCTTAGCGGGCTTAAATTGAAAATTTTCTGAATAAATCACCCGTATGCTATTGAAATGTATACTAAAATGGTGTATATTAAAACCAGCCTTAAAGCTACAGGGTTCTCTGTTCTCGCAGCCAAACCGGCACGCTCCGCGTGAACGCCTTTGCCGGGCCGTACGCCGTACCGCCGGCAGCCCCGCCAGGGTTTTGTCCACGCGAAAAAATCACCTTACTGCTGATATTACGCCTTCCGGTGGTGATAATGAGAAACAGGGGCGTTGAAAATAAAGTTAGGATGTGATTTAATGACAGATCAGGAAAAGATAATCTATGCGGACAATGCAGCGACCACGCCGGTCTCCGCCGCGGTCTTTCGGGCCATGGAGCCCTATCTCACTACTTACTACGGCAACCCGTCGAGCATCTACTCAGTAGGCCGTAAGGCAAAAAGAGCCCTGGAAGAGGCGCGGGACGAGGTTGCCCGCTGCCTGAACGCCGAGCCCGGCGAGATTTATTTTACTTCCGGCGGCAGCGAGGCCGACAACTGGGCCATTAAAGGCGCCGCCCACCAATTAGCCAAAAAGGGCAAACGACATATCATCACCACACAATTCGAGCACCACGCTGTTCTGCATACCTGTGCCGCCCTGGAAAAAGAAGGCTTTGAGGTCACCTATTTGCAGGTGCACAGCAATGGCCTTGTCCGCCCGGAGGAGCTCAAGCAGGCCCTGCGGGACGACACGGCGCTGGTCACGGTTATGTATGCAAACAATGAAATCGGCACGCTGCAGCCCATCGCTGAGATCGGCGCCATCTGCCGGGAGCGCGGCGTACTGTTTCACACCGATGCGGTGCAGGCTGTCACCAACGTGCCCATTGACGTCAAACAGCAGCAGATTGACCTGCTCTCTCTGTCGGCTCACAAATTCCATGGGCCCAAGGGCGTCGGCGTCCTCTATTGCCGCAAGGGAATTCTCCTGCCGAACCTGATTGACGGCGGCGCGCAGGAAAGAGGCAAGCGTGCCGGTACAGAAAACGTAGCGGGCATTGTTGGACTGGCCCAGGCCATGAAAGATGCCTGCGCCGGCATGCAGGAGCGGAGCGAACGCCTCACCCGCATGCGGGACCGCCTTATCGGGGAGGTTCTAAAAATTGAACGCAGCCGGCTAAACGGCGATCCTGACCAGCGTTTGCCCGGAAATGTAAATTTTTGCTTCGAGGGCATTGAAGGAGAATCCCTGCTGCTGTTGCTGGACATGCACGGCATCTGTGCATCCTCCGGCTCCGCCTGCACCTCCGGGTCGCTGGACCCCAGCCACGTGCTGCTCTCCATCGGCCTGCCGCACGCAGTCGCGCACGGCTCGCTGCGGCTGTCCTTCAGCGACCAGAACACCGAGGATGACATCGACGCCATTCTCGCGGTTCTGCCCGGCATCATCTCCCGCCTGCGTGCTATGAGCCCGCTTTGGGAGGAGATCCAGACAGGAGCGGTGCAATACGATATTCAGAAGTTTTAAACCCCACACGGCATCTGCCCGGCAGTCCGCCCGGCAAGCTGCCCGGTAATCCGCCCGAAAGGCCTTCTCGAAAGACTTTATAATTGAGCCGCGCGCCGGATAAGATCGAAAAACATCTATTGTAACAATATGTAAGACTACAAAGCCCTATGACAAAGCGCAGGGCCTTAAACAAAGAGGATGGAGGCAACAGTATGGCATATAGTGAAAAGGTAATGGATCATTTTGCAAATCCACGGAATGTCGGTGAAATGGAAAATCCGAGCGGCGTCGGCGAGGTGGGCAACCCAAAATGCGGTGATATTATGCGCATGTATGTTCGCATTGAGGACGGCGTTATCACCGACGTTAAATTTAAAACCTTTGGCTGCGGCGCTGCCATTGCGACCAGCTCCATGGCTACGGAAATGATCAAGGGCAAAACTATTGAGGAGGCGCTGAAGCTCACCAACAAAGCCGTTATGGAGGCGTTGGACGGCCTCCCGCCCGTCAAAGTACACTGCTCTGTTTTGGCGGAGCAGGCAATAAAGGCCGCAATTGCCGACTATTATAAACGGCAGGGAATTGACCCCACCCCCTTGGTCGGGGAGATCCCGGAGTGTGAGGCCTGTTGTAATCTCTGAACTTTATTAAAGAAATGAGGACCTGCTGAATACGCAGGTCCTCATTCTTTTGCCCCAAAGCTTATTCTTCTCTATTTATTGCCAAGCGCAGCAGTCTTCCCAGGTTTTCCTTATTCAGAAACGGCGCCAGCTCCGCGACGGTCTCCAGCGACGCGCTTCCCGCCTCCACACGGCCTACCAGTTCTCCCAGCTGTCCCTGGTCCAGAAATGGAGCCAGGTCCTCCAATATTTCCCCTGCTATCTCCTCGTCCTTCGAGGCCAGCTCCAGCAGCCTGTTCAGGTTTTCCTTATTCAGAAATGGCGCGAGTTCCGCGACGATCTCCATGGTAACAGTCCCTGCTTCCACCCATCCAACCAGTTCAGCCAGCTGATCCTGGTCCAGAAACGGCGCGAGTTCCTCCAGCACCTCTACATTAATCTTCTTTTTTGGGCCTTCTCCTGCAGTTTCATTGGTCCAGCCCGCGGTATTCACCAAATTATCCACAATTTCTTCCACCTGAGACGGCTTCAGCAACGGCGCGACCTCGGCTATCTCTTCCAAAGGAGCCGCGCTCCTTTGGATATAATCTTCCACATCGCCGCTCAGGACGTGCTGAATCATTTCCTCCCCACTATTCCCCGCCAGCAAACTGTCAACGGACACTCCAAAAATTCCGGCAAGCTCCGGCAGCTTGGAAATATCCGGCATCGAGCTTCCCCTCTCCCAGTTGCTGACCGCCTGATAGCTGACCCCCATCCGGTCCGCCAGCTCCATCTGCGTTAAATTACATTTTTTCCTCAGCTTTCCGATTTTTCTGCCGACTATCTGTACATCAAACATTAGCACTGCCTCCCAATTGACTAATTTAGACCGCGCCCGGGCCTGCCGGTGCATTTCTCCGGCGCCACCCTGTACCGGCAACCTCAGTATAGCAAGAGCGCAAAAAGGAATCAATCAAGCGGCTCTTGAGTTTATTTTTATTTTGCCCCGCAGTCCTGCAAAAAACAGAAGCGCCCGCTCAAGCGTTGCTTGAGCGGGCCGCGGCACAGCCGCTCGGCCTTTAGGGCTGCTTCTTTTTCTTCAGCATGGCATACCCTACAAAAAACAGGGCGGCCGCCAATAGTACCACCGCGCCGACCAGCAGATAGTTGGCCATTGTGTTTCCCTCTACAAAAAGCTCACGGTTTCCACCTGGGCTCTGCACACCAGCTTGACTGCCGGATACCGCGGTGCCCGGCGCCAGGGAGCCGCTTTTCTCCGAATGTTCCTCCCCATCCGTCCGGATACCGGAGGACGCATGCGGCCCCTTCCCCGTATTATGCGAGGCCGTCCCCGCGGGGCCGTTCGCTGCGCGTCTCACTAAAATTTGATAGACCGCTTTATCCTTCTTGTCCGCGCTTAAAACCGTTATGCTGATGTTGGTTTCCTTTCCTGCGGCGCTCAGCTTCTTCCGGCTTGCCTTAACCGTACAGCCGCCGGCTGCCTGTGCCTGAAATTCCACCGTGGAAACATCGCTTCCCACCGAAAGCTCATATGAAAAGCATTCCGGTGAAAAGGGCGGCTGAAGCGCCCCCGCGGATGGTTCCAGCGCCAGCAGCCGAACGCCGGCCGGCGGAATATTGCTGATTTCTACTTCATGAACGGACGAAAAGCTTCCGCCCACCGGATGGACCGCACCGTCATATGCCTGGTCGATTGTAACCGTAATCCTCGCTTTTCCCGGGGCGGGCAGGGCCTTAAACAAATAGACCGCCACTGCGCCTGTTCCCGCCACGGCTTTTCCGCCGGACAAATCCGCCGCGTAGACGCTGCGCACTACGCCGCTGCCGGAGGAATCCGTATAGTAATCCGCCTTAGGAAGCCAGCCCGCAAGCTCAACCCGCTGGAAGGCCAGCTTACCTGCATCATAGGCAATACTTGCCCGAAACCCCGCCAGGTCCGCTCCGTCTTCCATAAAGACGGCAACACGAATTTCCTGCCCCGCCATCGCGCTTTCCGCCGTCTCCACCGCAAAGCAATCCTGGGCACGGGCGGAGACAGCCGGCATAGGCAGCAATAGAATCAGCAGCAATGCCGCTAGGCACAAACGGCGGCACAGGTCTTTCATCGGATTCCCTCCCCCTGCTCTATGGTGCAAAAACAGCCTGTCCTTCTGTATAAAAGAGCCGTTTCCGGCCTAAAATAATAAATCCGTCCCGCTTTGTTCCGTGTTCAGAGCCCGGTGGCCTCTCACCGGCAGCGGACATTTTAAGAATACATATACTAATTTTTAAAATTGTGATATGATACAGACAGGCTTTATTCTCAGATATGGCCTGCTGTCATAGCACAGAGCTGCCAAATGGAAAAATTTACCTTTATTATAATACAGAACAGAAGGAGCGTGCAAGATGAAAGCATTATTTTTAGGCGGCACCGGTACAATCAGTTCCGCCTGTGTTCAGCTCGCATTGTCCCAGGGCTGGGACATCACCCTGATGAACCGGGGCAACCACGCCGGAGACGTGCCTGCGGACGTCGAGCTTCTCAAGGTGGACTGCAATGACTCCGAGGCCGTCCGCCGGGCCGTATGGGGAAAAAGCTACGATGTCATCGCGGATTTTATCGCTTTTACACCGCTACAGGCCAGCCGCGACATTGAGCTGTTCCGGGAAAAATGCGGACAATATATTTTTATCAGCTCCGCATCCGCTTATCAAAAGCCAATGAACCACTACCAAATCCGGGAGGACACCCCGCTGAAAAACCCTTACTGGCAATACTCGCGGGACAAAATTGAATGTGAGGAGCTGCTGACAGCGGCTTACCGCAAGCTGGATTTTCCAGTCACCATTGTGCGCCCCAGCCACACCTATGGGCTCAAAAGCATTCCTGTGCCCATTCACGGCGCTAAGGGAAGCTGGCAGGTGGTTCGCCGTATGCTGGCGGGCAAGCCCATTATTGTGCACGGGGACGGCCTCTCCCTGTGGACCTTCACCTACAACACGGATTTTGCCAAGGGCTTTTGTGGCTTGATGGGCAACCCCAAAGCCATTGGGGAGGCCGTCCACATCACCAGCGACGAATCGCTGACCTGGAACGACGCCTGCCGCTCCATTGGGCGGGCATTTGGGGTAGAGCCGCACTTCGTCCACATTTCCAGCGACTTTCTCGCCGCCTTCAACGCAGACCTCCTCGGCGCTCTGCTCGGCGACAAGGCGCATTCCGTGGTCTTTGACAACAGCAAAATCAAACGCCTGGTTCCCGGGTTTTGTGCCAACATATGCTTTGACGAGGGCGTACGCCGGTGTGCCGCTTATATCCAGGCCCACCCGGAATACCAGGCGGAGGACCCCGGCTTTGATGCCTGGTGCGACAGCGTGATCGCCGCCTATTTTTCGGGGCTGACGGCCCGGCCTTCCACCGGCCCGGCGTCCGGCGCTTAAGCTGCCGCGCGGAAAGCCCGTTTCCTCCCCGGTGAACAGGTAAATCCGTCTTAAAAACTTCATAAAAACAGGCAGGCGAACAAATTCGCCTGCCTGTTTCTTTTAACCCAGCTCACAGCCTGGCCGGTAACTATGCAAAAGCATCCGGTAAGTGAAAGCCGAACGGGCTTTACCGCTTAGTCCACCGCCTTACCGGCAATTTCCTTCCGCGCCTGCTCCACAAAGGCCTCCAGCGCCATGCTGCCGGCATCCCCGCCCTTACGGCGGCGGACGGAAACCGTGCCTTCCTCGACCTCCCGGTCGCCGACCACCAGCATATAAGGCACCTTTTGCAGCTGGGCCTCGCGGATTTTATAGCCAATCTTCTCACTGCGTGAATCCAGCTCGGCACGCAGCCCTGCCGCCGCCAGCCGTTCGCTGATCTCCCTGGCCCTGCCCAGCTGATGCTCACTGATGGGCAGCACCTTGACCTGAACAGGCGCCAGCCACATGGGGAAGGCGCCGGCAAAGTGCTCGGTCAATATGCCGATGAAGCGTTCTATACTGCCAAACACCACACGATGAATCATAATCGGGCGGTGGCGGCCGCCGTCCGCCCCCACATATTCCAGCTCGAAACGCTCAGGCAGCTGGAAATCAAGCTGAATGGTTCCACACTGCCAGGTGCG
Organism: Hydrogeniiclostridium mannosilyticum; assembly: GCF_003268275.1. GTDB lineage: Bacteria > Bacillota > Clostridia > Oscillospirales > Acutalibacteraceae > Hydrogeniiclostridium > Hydrogeniiclostridium mannosilyticum. The sequence goes on along the minus strand of NZ_QLYR01000002.1, from coordinate 333,935 downwards.
GCCAAGGCAATCCGTCAGGTGGAAGTCCAGCTTCGGGCCGTAGAAAGCGCCGTCGCCCTCATTGACCTCGTACTCATAGCCCAGCTCCGTAATAGCGGCGCGCAGCGCGTCCGTCGCATGGTTCCAAACCGCCTCGTCGCCCATGTGGTCCTCCGGCATGGTTGAAAGCTCAATATGGTAGCTGAAACCAAAGGTGCTGTAAACCTTATCGATTAAGCGGACAACGCCCTTGATCTCGTCCTTGATCTGGTCTGGCATCATGAAGATATGCGCATCATCCTGTGTAAAGCAGCGCACGCGCATAAGGCCGTGCAGGGCGCCGGAAAGCTCATGCCTGTGCACCAGGCCCAGCTCGCCAATACGCAGGGGCAAATCCTTGTAGGAGTGCATCTTCGTCTTGTAGACCAAAATGCCGCCCGGGCAGTTCATCGGCTTAATGGCGTAGTCCTCTTCATCAATGACCGTCGTATACATATTGTCCTTATAATGATCCCAGTGCCCGCTTCTCTCCCACAGCTTGCGGCTCAAGATGACCGGCGTGGAAATTTCCTGATAGCCGGCCTCTCGGTGGATTTCACGCCAATAGTCGATCAGCAGGTTTTTCAGCACCATACCCTTGGGCAGAAAGAATGGGAAGCCCGGCCCCTCATCCATAATGGTAAACAGCTCCAGCTCACGGCCCAGCTTGCGGTGATCGCGCTTCTTAGCCTCTTCCAGCATGTTCATATAAGCGTCCAGGTCCGCCGCCTTGGGGAAGGAGATGCCGTACACGCGCTGCAGCATTTTATTATTGGCATCTCCGCGCCAATAAGCGCCCGTACAGTTAGTAAGGCGTACAGCCTTGACGTTGCCGGTACTCATCAGATGCGGGCCGGCGCACAGATCCGTGTACTCGCCCTGGCGGTAAAAGCTGATTTTCTCGCCCTTGCCGGAGTGCTCGGCGATTAGTTCCACCTTATAGGGCTGATGCTCCTGCTCCATCAGGGCCGTGGCCTCCTCCGGAGAAAGCTCAAACCGCTCTAGGGGAAGGTTTTCCTTGATGATCTTCTTCATCTCTGCCTCAATGGCCGTCAAATCCTCCGGTACCAGGGTTCTCGGCAGGTCGATGTCGTAATAAAAGCCGTTCTCAATGGCCGGGCCGATTGCCAGCGCCGCCTCTGGGAACAAGCGCTTGACTGCCTGCGCCAGAATATGCGCTGTGGTGTGCCAATAGGCATGCTTGCCCTCCGCGCTGTCAAACGTCAGAATTTCCAGCTTGCTGTCCTCCGTCACCGGGGTCCGCAGGTCCACCGCCTTACCGTTCAGCCGCCCGGCGCATGCCGCCTTATATAAGCCCATGCCCAGCGACTTGGCGACTTCGGCAACCGTTACGCCGCTTTCAAACTCCCTGACATCGCCCTTTAAATCAATTTTTACCATCCTCACGCGCTCCTTTTCTAAAAAATAACAAGCCCCGCCCCTGCAAATGAGGGGCGGGGCTGAATGCTCCGCGGTTCCACCCTGATTTCCCACAAAAAGTGGCTCTCAGCAGCCCTTAACGCGGGCCGGACGGCACACCTTATACTCGGTACGCACTCCAAGGCGGTTTCCTGCTTTCAAAATCTCACCCGCGTTTTCAGCCCATGGCGCAGGCTCTCTGCCAGATTTCATGAAAGAGGCTTCCTTTTCAACATTTTAATGTTATCCAATTTTTTATCAAACGCCACACACGTTCCCGCTGCACGCGCACCGGGCATTGATGGCTTTTGTGCTTGTTATTATCATAGCACGCCGCCGCCGCTTTGTCAAGGCAGCCGGAGGCGCCCGCGGGCGCTACCCCCTGCCGGGAATAATTTCAATCCAATAACCGTCCGGGTCCTCAATAAAATAATACCCCATGGCCTCATTTTCAAAGCAGACGCAGCCCATGCTCTTATGCAGGCGGTAGGCCGCCTCATAATCATCCGCCTGAAAGGCCAGGTGAAACTCATTGTAGCCTAAGTCATAGGGCTCCGTGCGGTCTCTCAGCCAAGTGAGCTCCAACGCACAGCCAGCGGCGCCAGCGCCGAGAAACGCCAGCACAAAGCTGCCGTCCGCCGGTTCCTTACGGCGCAGCTCCCGCAGCCCCAGGGCTTTTGGTAAAATTCCAGCGAGCGCTCCAGGCTGAGCACGTTAAAATTATGATCGTTAAAGGTAAAATGCATAAGATATACACTCCTCTTTTATATAAAATACAGAAATATTTCATTTTTATGATGCCCTCCCTGTCTCCTTTTGCAAGCACTTCACCGCTTCACACCTAGAAAAAACTTCCTTTACCGCCAATTTTCAGGGCTTATATGAGCCGTCTAAATTCCTTGACATCCGGGGTAAAAAAGTAATACAATTAATATTACGGTGCAGCCGGTGCTGCGCCCTGGGAATAACGCGCCCATCAATATTTAAATTTAACATTGATAAAAATGAAAGAAGAGGAGGTGCCAGCAGATTTGGACCCGGTTCTTGTTGTAATAATCGGAGTGGCCTGTGCCGCGGTTGCCGGTGCAATCGCATTTTTCGCAGGGATCCGCTACCGTAAAAAGAAAGCTGAGTTTTCCATCGGCTCCGCAGAAGAAGAAGCCAAACGGATTGTCGGTGATGCCATAAAGACCGCTGAAGCAAAGAAGAAGGAAGCCGTCTTAGAGGGTAAGGATGAAATTCACCGCCTGCGCGACGAAAGCGAACGTGAGCTGAACGACCGCCGCAGGGAAGTCCAGCGGCAGGAACGCCGTATTCAGCAAAAAGAAGAAACACTCGACAAAAAGCTCGAGGGTCTTGAAGCCAAGGACGAGGCGCTGGCCAACAAGGTAAAACAGGCGGAGGAACGTCTCAACGAGGCGGAGGCCGTCAAAAAAAGCCAATTTGAAATGCTGGAACGCATTTCCGGTTTTACTTCCGATCAGGCAAAGGACTACTTGCTTCAAAAGCTGGAAAACGAACTGGCCCATGAAAAGGCCGTTAAAATGATGGAGTTTGAGCAGCAGACCCGTGACGACGCTGAGAAAACCGCCCGCGAGATTATCTCCATGGCCATTCAGCGCTGTGCAGCCGACCATGTGGCGGAGGCCACCATCTCCGTTGTTCCGCTTCCCAACGACGAAATGAAGGGCCGCATCATCGGCCGTGAGGGCCGCAATATCCGTGCGATTGAAACGATGACCGGCGTAGACCTTATCATTGACGACACGCCGGAGGCCATCACGCTTTCCTGCTTTGAACCCGTGCGCCGCGAGGTGGCCCGCATTGCGCTGGAGCGCCTGATCTCTGATGGACGTATTCACCCCGCCCGCATTGAGGAAACAATTGATAAAGCCCGCCGTGAGGTGGAGGCGACGATTAAGCAGGAGGGTGAGCGCGCCGTCATTGAGGCCGGCGTCAATGGAATTCATCCCGAACTGGTTAAGCTTTTGGGGCGGCTGCGTTACCGCACTAGCTACGGCCAGAATGTTTTGAACCATTCGCTTGAGGTTGCCTACCTGGCCGGTATTATGGCCTCTGAGCTTGGGCTTGACCCCACCACCGCACGCCGTGCCGGCCTGCTGCACGACATTGGCAAAGCGCTGGATCATGAAATTGAAGGTTCGCACGTAGACATCGGCGTTGACGTTGCCCGTAAATATAAGGAGAGCGAGACGGTAATCCACGCCATTCAGGCGCACCACGGCGACGTGGAGGCCCGCACCGTGATTGCCTGCCTGGTTCAGGCCGCCGACGCCATCTCTGCTGCACGGCCCGGCGCACGCCGTGAAAACCTTGAAAATTACATTAAGCGCCTTGAAAAGCTTGAGGAGGTCGCCTCTTCCTTTGAAGGCGTGGAACGCTGCTTCGCGATTCAGGCCGGCCGTGAAATCCGTATTATGGTTAAGCCGGATGTCATCACGGACGACAAGATGATCCTTCTTGCGAAGGATATCTGTAAGAAAATTGAAAACGACCTCGAATACCCCGGCCAGATCAAGGTTAATATTATTCGTGAGAGCCGCGCGATTGAGTACGCAAAATAGCAGCCTCACGGCCAGAACCGGCACAGAGATGTGCCGGTTTTTTGTTGCCCGGTTTCGGCACGCGGACATTGCCGGCCCCTATTGTCAAGCCGGCAAAAAGAAGCTATAATAAATAAGGATTAGCGGTGTAACCCTACCCTATTGTAAACGAAGGAGGGATGCGGCCGGGCAGCTACCCCGCCGCTTTTTATGAACTTAATGATGATTGGCGATGTTGTGGGCAGTACCGGCTGTAAATTTCTGCGCGCCCACCTCCCTGCCTTTAAAAAATTAAAACAGATTGACGTGGTGGTTGCCAACGGCGAAAACTCAGCGGATGGCAACGGCATCACGCCCGCCTCCGCCGATTATCTTTTTAAGAGCGGCGTGGACGTCATCACCGCGGGGAACCACACCTTTCGCAGAAAGGAATGCTACGAGCTTTTCGACACCTGCGAAACGCTTCTGCGCCCGGCTAACTTCCCCCCCTCCGCGCCTGGGCGCGGGCTGTGCATCCTCGACCTGGGCCGGCTTCAGGTTGCCGTCATCAACCTGATGGGCGTTGTCTACATGGAGCCCATGGACTCCCCCTTTGATACGGCCGACCGCCTCCTCAGCCAGGATCTCCCCCGAGTGATCCTCGTAGACATACATGCTGAGGCCACGGGCGAAAAACGGAGCTTGGCCTACTACCTGGACGGGCGCGTCTCCGCCGTCATCGGCACCCACACCCACGTGCAAACCGCCGACGAATGCATCCTCGAAAACGGGACCGCCTATCTCTCCGATGCAGGTATGACCGGCCCCCTTCACTCCGTGCTGGGCGTAAAGCCGGAACTGGTCATTCAGAAGATGCGCTCTCACATGCCGGTGCGCTTTGATTTGGCAAGCGGTGACTGTGGGCTGGACGGCGTCTTATTAGACATTGATGAACGGACCGGGAAAGCCCGATCTATCGAGCGTGTACAAATTCGTTGATTTTATAAGAGAGCTAAAAAGCAGGGAGATTTTCTTCTTGCTTTTTTAATTTTGTTATGCTATAATACTTCTTGCAAAATAGAAATCTGCGGGAATAGTTCAGTGGTAGAACATCAGCTTCCCAAGCTGAATATGGGGGTTCGATTCCCCTTTCCCGCTCCACATCGGAACGAGTTGTGCTCGTTCCGATTTTTTATTTCACAAAAAATCAGTCACCCGCTTCACTGTTCTTCCTTTTCCGCAAAAAAGTCACATTGTGCCTTGCTGTTTGCTTGTAAACGCGTTCACAACGCTTCGGCCTGCTGAACAAGTTTTGCGGGGTGCGAGCGTTTAGCCCATCGTCTAAACTATGGAACAGCACGTTTTCGGTTCAGCTTTTTATCGTGAAAAAGACCATTTCCCAGGCAAATAGTCATAAAACGAGCCCAGTGCCAAGCAAAAAGAAAAATTTTTAGAAACTAAAAGCAGGTTACCGTACAACCTGCCCACACAAAATGATTGATAAACAGCTTTAGACAGCAAGGAGATAATGCATAAAAAAAATAAATATGTTTGTATAAAAATGAAATTGAATACTATGCCGAAGAGGTATAAATTAAAAAGAAGGGAGGGCAATGTATTCTTATTCTACCTATGATGCGAATGCTTATTTTGCAAAGGCCACCTGCCATTTGAACATTCATTATACGAACGGATATGTGCAGGCAAAACGCCAATCCGTGGCAATGCATGAAATCGGGCACGCGCTGGGCTTGGCGGATATTCGCGACCCAAACAGCAAAACGATTATGAATTACAGTCCGGCATATCGTTATGATCAGATTAAAATAAGCAGGATACAGCAGGATGATATAAGTGGTATCAATGCGATTTATTAAGAAAGGAGCGATTTTGTATGAAGAGAGGGTTCAAAGCCGCCATGCTGGCCTTGGTGCTGGGATTGTGCAGCTCTTTTGCGCTCAGCGCCTGCTCTGCGGGCAGCAAACCAGCGCCTGACCCGGATGCGGGCCTGCGCCGCCAGGTGATGCATGCCAGCTGGGCAAAAGGCTACGCTTCTGTAGAGGAGCTGATGGCCGACACGGACTTTGCCGGATTGATCGAGGTGACCGGTGTGGTGCGTGTGGAAAACAGCGGAGCACATCTTTCAGAGGGTTCCATGGCAATGCCGGCAACCGTTTTCTCCGCGCGTGTGTTGGACGCTGCCGCCGGCGGCCAGACGGAGCTGGAAATTTATATGACGGGAGAAAGAACGGACGAAGAGGTCTTTGAGCTTGCCGATGATCCATTGATGGCTAGCGGTGAAAAGTGGTTTATCTTTGCGCGCCAGAACGATAACGGTACGCATACGATTCTCACCGGCCCATGCGGACGCTTTGCTTATGATGAAGCGCAACAGCGCCTGACGCAGTTGATGATTGCGGTGGATCAGGAAACAGGCGCGGTCAACGCAAAGGCCAAGGTGAACGCGGACGAGATCCCAAACGGCGCCATCCCGCCGATGACACTGGCAGAAATGAAAGATAAAATTGCCGAAGCGCAGGCTAAATAAAGCAGCAGCTGTTGCGCGAGCCCATTTCGCCCTCAGCTTGGGCCTTTTGCGGTTTATTTGCTGTTTATATGAATGCCAAAAGCTTCGGCGGGCGAAAGCCTCGTCTTCTATGCACGCCCTGACAAACCCGGGAAGCAAGCTTTTGTCCGCCCGCCTGCAATACGCTCTACCCGGGCGCGCAAGAGACGGGCATTCTCAAAAGACCGCCCGTTTTCGTAAAAAAGAGCAGCAGCCGGTATAGAAAAAATTCTTTTCCGGCTCTGTGAATACCTTCGTTATCGGGGAGCGAGGAACACGATCCGCAAGCACAGCTCTGCCTCGCCGGATGTACTTTACCGCCGGTTTATAACGACAAGGCCCTGCACTTTAAAAAGTGCAGGGCCTTCATCATTTGCATGCAGAAATTTACGTCCGAAAAGGAAGGGGCGGCCGCCCCCTTCTTTACCAGCTGCCGCCGGAGAACAGCGGCCTTTAAGCGTCTGCTGTCAACCCGCGCCAAAGAGCTGCGGGAAAAACTTGGCGAGGTATCCTTGAATAAAGATCAGTAAAACAATGACTGGTAAAATATAGGTGACATAAACACGAATCCAACGCGGGAAGCGCAGCCCCTTGCCGGTATTGGCCTCTGCGAGAAAATTATTCCAGCCCCAGCCATAACGGGAGGTGCAGAACATCAGATAAACCAGCGAACCAAGCGGCAGCACATTGTTGCTGACCAGGAAGTCCTCAAGATCCATAATCGTGCTGCCCGCACCCAAAGGCTGAAAGCCGCTCAGCAGGTTGAACCCCAGGACGCAGGGAACCGAAAGTACCAGAATCAGTCCCCAACTGACCAAAACCGCTTTTTTCCTGCTCCATCCCAGCATGTCCATCCAGCAGGAAATAATATTTTCAAATACGGCAATAACCGTGGACAATGCCGCAAACAGCAAAAACACAAAAAAGAGAAAACCCCAAATCCGGCCGCCCGGTATGGCGGCGAACACGTTCGGCAGGGTTACAAAAATCAAGTTGGGCCCGCTGTCCGGCTGGATGCCAAAGGTGAAGCACGCCGGGAAAATAATTAACCCGGCAATCAGCGCGACGCTTGTGTCCAAAACCGTCACCCGCACCGCCTCGCTCGTCAGCGCGTGCTTTTTATCAATATAGCTGCCAAAGATGGCAATGGACCCCATACCGATGCTCAGGGTAAAAAACGCCTGGCCCATCGCATCGAAAATAGCGTTGAAAATACCGTTTTCCGTCAGCTTGGAAAAATCGGGCAGCAGGTAAAACTCCAGCCCCTCCGCTGCGCCGGAAAGCGTCATAGAGTGTACCGCAAGCACCACCATAATCCCCAGCAGGCACAGCATCATCACCTTGGTAATTTTCTCCACGCCGTTTTTCAGGCCGAAGGAACAAATGGCAAAGCAAAGCGTGACAACAACAACCATGGCAAGCCCCATCACCAATGGGTCCGCCTGCATCTGGGCGAAAATCTCTTTCACCTGCTCGGTGTTTTTCTGCTCAAATTCACCAAAAAGCATCTTACCGCAATAGAGCAACATCCAACCGCCCACTGTTGTATAGAACATCATCAGCAGGATATTGCCCGCAATGGAGGTGTATTTATGAAGGTGCCATTTGCTCCCCGCCGGCTCCAGCGCATCAAACGAGGCCGCCACACTGCGCTGGCTGGCCCGGCCTACCGAGAACTCCATGACCATAATCGGCAACCCCAAAATCAGCAAGAACACCAGGTACAAAAGCACAAAAGCCGCCCCGCCGTATTTTCCCGTAATAAACGGAAACCGCCAGACATTTCCCAACCCAATTGCACAACCAGCCGAGATCAATAAAAACCCCAGCCTTGACGAAAATTTTTCACGCTGCATGGCGCGACCGCCTTTCTGAAATTAATCTGCGGAGATAAAGCATGTGTTTATGTTAACAAATTTTTCATATTTATACAAGGGATTCACAAAAATATTTTAGGCTCCTTCTGACCTTCCACAATTTACAGGCAGCCCTTGACCGTTTCTTTTTCAAATGAGCGCCCGCAAAAAGATGTCTTTTTTAGATGAAACAAGTAGTATTGTGACCAAAATTTACCATTTCGTTCCATTATGTCTTATTATGTTTTTAGCCTAAATTGGAGGAGGATCAAGATGACTGAAACAATCGAAATTCGCACCCTGCTGATGTCCCTGGGAATCGGGCCAAAATACCGTGGATTCCAATACACCATTTATGCGGTTACCCTGACCCTTGAGGATGAGGAACGCCTCTTCTCCGTAACGCGTTCCCTTTATGGAGATGTCGCCGCCCATTTTTCGACGACCTGGAACTGCGTGGAGCGCAACATCCGTACTGTAATTGCCGTCTGCTGGAAAAATAACCGGGAGAAGCTGGAAGAAATTGCCGGCTACCATATGACAAAGCAGCCCACTCCCGCAGATTTTATCAGCATTCTCTATAACCACCTTTACCGGAAAATATCCGCTTAATAGCCCCGGCCAGTCAACTTTGGGCGGAACGAACAGCGTAGCCCACTGACCTCTTGTGTTCTTAACGCCCGCTGTAAAAGCCTGCTCCTGTTTTGAACAATCCCTTTCCGAGGCGTAAAAAAGCTCCGCGGCTAAAGAGCGCATTTATAAAGAAGTAGTGCTATTTCCACAGAACGCCATGGCCAAAAGCGATGACGTTCTGTTTTTTGACTGCTTTTCTGCTTCTGTAAACCTCTGCCGGTAAACCATTTTTGGGAACCCTGCATATCGTCAAAAAATATTACCGTTATATCAAAAATACCCTTTACAAGACGAACCCTTGAAGCTTTCTTCTCAAATAAAATGGCGGCGTAAACGCCGGAACGGCTTATCCCTTCCGTAAAATACGCCGCATTTTCGGTTAGGAAATTTGTTCAGTCCTCTTTTTCCCTCCCACCACCTACAACACCGCAACCGCACAGGGCGATTTTGATGAAAACTTCGCTCGACTATCGGTTTACTTTCTCATTATAAACTCATGGTTGGTTGTTCTTGCGTTGCGGCATGATATAATATAATCAGCAAACACGGTGGGAGAAAGGAGTCCACAATATGGACGAAAACAAAATTGGACAATTCATTCTTGAATTACGAAAAGAACAGAAAATTACCCAAAGGGATTTGGCGGCTCAATTACATATTACCGATAAAGCTGTTTCAAAATGGGAACGAGGCTTAAGCTGTCCCGACATTTCCCTCTTAACTTCTCTTGCAGATATTCTTGGCGTGACAACAAGCGAATTGCTAAATGGACAAAGAAGCAACATGCCGTCTAATGATATTGAACAAAGCGTTGATCATGCTTTAGTTTATGCCGAAAAGACCGCGAATAGGAGGGCAACCTCTTGCCGGAATATTTTGGCAATCGCCTTTTCATTATTGTTACTGGTTGGCATGGTCGTGTGTTTGATTTGCGACATCGCAATATCCGGAAAATTTACTTGGTCTTTGTATCCAATCAGTTCCATATTATTTGCTTGGGTTGTAATGGTTCCATTTGTAAAATGTGGCAGAAAAGGGTTGCTTGGTTCTTTAGTAGCGCTTAGTATTTTTATCATTCCATTTTTGTATGTGATAGATAAAATCATTGGCAAAGCTTCCATTATGCCGGTAGGTACTGCAGTCTCTCTGTTTTCCGTGTTTTATCTGTGGTGTATCTACGGAATTTTTAACAAACTGAATTCAAGGAAGTTCTTAGCCTTTGGATTATCATTATTATTGATAATACCCTTGTGTTTAGCAATCAACATTACCATTGCAAAATTATTTTCAATACCAATCCTTGATATATGGGATATCTTATCGTTTGGGATCGTTATGATAATTTCCGTTTCTTTATTGGTTACCGATTATATCAGGAATAATAAAAGATCATGAAAATGAAATCGTCGGGATAGAAAAACAGAGAGGCTACTGCTTTTAAAGTGGTTCCCTCTCTGTTTCTGTTTGCAATCCTGTCTATCGGCCGTTAAGTCCGTCTGTCTGTGATGTTACTTCCCCAGCGGCGTTTATCTATCGCCAAGAGCCTTTTATTTTATGCAGAACGCCTTTTAGCGGGCCTCATTATCCACAATAAAGATGCCGTCCCGCGCGGGGATGACCGCCCGCACATGCAAGCGTTGTGCCGCCGTCCCAGGATAGGCCTCCTGCTGTCCTTCAGCCGGGCCAGACTCTCCGGTTTGTAGATCCAGGAGCAGTGGGGAACAGCAATCCCGCAAGTAAAGATCCACCGTCAGCGGTTCGTCGCCGGAATTGCCGAAGAACCAAACCGGAACGCCGTTTTTCAGCCGGTGTGTGTAGGAAAGGTTGCCGTTTATGGGCTCTTTCTCCGTAAAAACCTCCGTGTCGGGGCAGAACGGCAGCGCCGCCAGCGCGCGGCCAAGCTCCTCCAGCGGATTGGGCAAAAATTGAACCCGCTGAGGGCTGCCGTGCTCCATCTCATACAGCAGTTCATGAAATTCCTTTTCCTCGCATTCCTTCAGCGCATGTTCCGGCCTGTGAGTCGTAAACAGCACACTGCCGCCGGACCGGCAAAAGGCGGCCAGCTTTCTCAGAGAAGCGCAGGATAAGAACACACAGCCAGGGACAATTACCACCCGCAGCCGTATCTGCCTATTGAGCGCCAGCGCCCCCTTCTCAACCGTACAGCGCTGCTCCAGCGCCTTGGGGTGAACGTAGACAAAATCCCGCCGCAGCTTCAGGCTCAGGTGCTCAGCAACGGCGAAATAGTCCGAATGCGCTGGATTGACGCCGCCGGTATAGGCGTTTTCCCCATTAAACCAATACTGGGCATGCAGGTCCTCAATCGGATATAAAACGCCGATATCACATTGCAGCTGCCCGCCCTGCAAAAGTGCGCCGGCACGGCAGGCCATATCGTTATATTCCCGCAGCGGGGCGGCAAACCTTTCGCTGCGATAGGAGAGCTCCGGCGGGAAGGTCACCCGGGCCGGGTCGTTGCTGTACCAGGTGCCGTGCGGCACATAGAGGCTGACGCCCTTCGCGCATTGATCCACCAGTTCCCGGCGCAGCACCTCTGGCGGCATCTCCTCGCCCATAGCCCCAAACACCTCGCACATGACGGCTTCCTTTTCAAAGTTTTCCGCCGCACTGCTGATGAGCTTATAGGCACAGGCTCCGCGCCCGTAAAAGCTGATCTCATCCACGCCGGGAATATCCTGCTGCTCCATCACCAGCATGGGGTCGCCGGAAATAGCGGTGGGGTTGACGATTTCCTCCTGATCCATATGCCCGGTCAGGCGGATGCGATGCTCCCTGCACCAACGGTGAAGCGTACCCACATATTCCCCGGCATACAGCCTGGAACGGAAGCCAAAGAGCAGCGCCCGCGCACGGGCATCCTCGATCGTCGCTTCCTCGGGCCCCTTCCAAAGCGACAAATAAAGCGGCACCGGAGAAAAGCCATGGGCCTGTGCAAACTTTTCGGCAAAGGAGGGCGTCCACATCTCGCCGCCGTCCACGTGCCAGATAGAGGGCTCGTCGTAGAAAGCACAGACAATGGTTTCACCGAAAAACTCCGCAAAGTGGCGGTAATAAACCGCGTATGTACGGGCCAGCAGGCGCTCGACCGCCTCATGGTCCAGGTAGTCCACCAGGCGCATCTTGGTTGCAGAAAGGCCCACCTGGCAGGGCGGGGCAACCGGGGTCGTGAACAGCGTCAGGCAGTAGGAACCCTCCGGCAGGGTAAGGCAAACACGGCCCTCCCGGTAGCAGGCGCTATAGTCCTCGCTGGTCCCCCTGTTCAGGTCCTCAACCAAAAAACCGGCGAAATCCCGGCTGGCAATTACCTCGGAGCAGTACTCGCCCCCGGTAAAGGCCCGCGTGTCCTTTTTCAGGAAGCGGTAGGCATAGTCCAGCTCCTCCCCGTCAAAGGCGCCGCCGCCAATTCCGCTGGGGAAGCCGTTTTCATCCCACAGGAAGATTTTCAACCCCTGGGCCCTGGCCTCCTCCAGCGCCCACCGGTAACGCCGTAGAAAGGGCTCCTTCAGGTAATCTTCCGGGTCATTTCCCCACAGCACAATCATCACGCCCGCATAGTGGTCCCTTTCTTTAAAGCCGCGAAACTCCCCGGCAATTTCCGCGCGCGTAATTTCCGTGAGCGAAACGTTCCACACCCACTTGGGCACCGTACCATATTGGGGATGCTCAAAGGTTGAAATTAAATATTCCGCTGCATTCATAACCGTTCTCCCCCTCACAGCCAGGGCCGGCCTTTCCTGCCCCGGCACGATGTTTTTAATCCGGCTTTACTATACCATGTATTCCTGCGCCCGGCAATCCCTTTTTCTGATTTTACGGCGCCGCCGGTACCATACAGGCCGAACCTCAAGGCCCTATGCTTTGAACCAGAAAAACGGCAGCAATTTACAGCGCCTCTAAAAATCGAATCAATTTCCGCGCAAGCACCCTGTGCCCAGCATCGTTGAGGTGGAGGCCGTCCGGCATGTAGCGTTCCCGGATCACCGGGACCTTAGGCTGTAGCCCGCTGCCTGCGAACAAGTCCAAGACCGGAAGCGCGTAGTACTCTGCGACCTCGCGCATAATGGCCACATAGGTTTTCAGGTCGCCCACATCCTGAGCTTTGAAGCCGTCGCCCCGCAGGCTGTCCTCATTGCAGCGGTGTAGCGGCGTCAACAGGACAATGTCGGCGGCGGGGTACCTTTCAATCAAACCGGTGCAGAGCACGTGCAGCGCGCCGTAAAAGGTGCCGCTGGTCCGGTCCTTCATTGTGCCGAGCGGTGCATCCCCATGCCCGAAATCATTTGTCCCGCCAAACACGACCACCGCGTCCGCGTCGGGGTCCATTTGCGCAAAACGCGCGCAGAAATCCTGGTCCTTGGGGAACTCTGGGAACTCTGTAATCTGTCTGGCAAAGCGGGTCGCGCCCACGCCATAGTTGCGGCACAGTGCGCCGGTTTCCCGGGCAATCACCTCTGTAAACCGATGCTCGGGGGCGCTGGTTCCATGCCCCTCGGTGATACTGTCACCGATAAAATTAATTTTTACACCTTTTAAATTCATTACAACCGCCTCTTTTTCAGGATTGATTTCTTTGCCGTTTCCAATATAAACCACTGCCCGGCACAACATGAACTCTTGTGATTATTACACACTTCGGATAAAATAACAACCTTCTTTTTATCACCATAATTATTATATTATAAAATTTACAAAGGAAGGCCATAAAATGAATCTCGAGATTAAAAAGCTTGTGCCGGAATTAGCTGAGGAATACCTGCGTTTTTTTGACACGACGCCGCATTCAACCAATCAAGCAGAGCACCGCTGCTACTGCGTGTGCTGGTGCGCCGCCAACTGCGAGCTTGAAAATTTTTCAAACGCCGAAGACAGGCAGCTGCTTGAACGCGTTTGTGAGGATGCGAAGGCCGATGGCTTTGACATTGTCGAAGCCTACCCAAACAAAGAATTTATCAATACAGAAGATGATTTTATGGGGCCAATCCAGCTGTATAAGCGCCTTGGCTTTTCTGAATGCTATGAAACTGAAAAGAAATTTGTAATGAGAAAAGAGCTATAAACAGATCTTCAAAACTTTTATAGGTCCACATGGAAAATTCTTCATTTTTTGTGTTAAACTAAGAGTGGCACTGATTCAGGCCAATTAAACGGACAACGAGAAAGGAAGCGTAAAATGAAATTTTACATTTGCAGCCACTGCGGAAACATCATCACCTATGTCAGAGACAACGGCGTACCCATCGTCTGCTGCGGCGAAAAGATGAAGGAGCTGGTTCCCGGCAGTGTTGAGGCGGCCCACGAAAAGCATATCCCGGTCATTCGGGTAAACGGCGGCGAGGTCACCGTGCATGTCGGCAGCGTTGACCACCCAATGCTGGCTGAACACTGGATCGAATGGATTGCCCTGGAGACCACGGCGGGCGTTCAGTGCAAAGCGCTGGCCCCCGGCATGGCGCCGGAGTGCAAATTCATGCTTGCGGACGGGGACGCACCTGTCGCCGCTTATGCATATTGCAACCTGCACGGCCTCTGGAGCGCGGAAGCATAAGCTGGGCAAATCCAAAATAACAGACAAAAAATAAACAGCCATAACAGTTATGACAATTGTTACGGCTGTTTATTTTTTATGAACGCCACCGATCTTGGGCCTCGAAAACACCTCTAAAAATTCCTGTGCCAGAACATCATATTCATGGTGCGCCAGGATATATTCTCTGCCGCGCCGCCCCATTGCCTCAAGCTCCCCCTTCGGCATTTTGGACAGCCGCACCGCAGCGGCGGCGATGGCACCGCTGTCCTCCGGCGGAATGGAGATGCCGCAGCCCGCGTCGGCGACCATGTCGTTGCCGGCCTCAATGGCAAACAGGACCGGCTTGGCGGCCATCATATAGTCCATGAGCTTATTGGGGCTCACGCCGAAACGAAAAAGGGGTTGGCGCTGCAGGCCTACGTAGAGCGCATCGAATTGTGCCAGCAGGCCGGGCATCGCATCCCGCCGCACCGCGGGCAGCATCACCACCTGTTTCTCCAGGTTCAGGTCCTTCACCTTTTGCACCAGGCGCTCCCGCTCCTGCCCCCGGCCCACCAAAACCAGCTTAATCCTTTCTCCGCGCAGCTTTTCACCGGCCTCCAGAAAGCTGTCCAGCGCGTTGGCCACGCCATGCGCGCCCGTATAACCGATGAGGAAATAGCCGTCCCGCTTAAAGCCGTCGAACAGCTCCCGGTAAACGGGCGGTTCCTCGGACTGAGGCCGCTCCCAGTCCTCCTTGACAATACCGTTGGGAATACAGACAAATTTTTCAGGCTTCATGCCGTGTTCAATGAAATGCTCCTTCGCGCAGGGAAGAATGGACACAATATAATCGCAGTCGCGGCAGCAATCATTTTCCGCGCGCTGCATCACCCGGATGTAGGGGTGGCGCGGGCTCATGCCGCCCAGCTCCATGGGGCTGAGGGGCCACAGGTCGTGCACCTCATAAATCAGCATAGCGTTATAGCGCCGGGCTATTTTTCTGGCCGGGTAAAAATCGAGCGGATAGGTTGACGAGGCAATCACCACATCGGGGCCGCCGTCTGCCAGCTCCTCCTGGTAACGGTTGAGCCCGCGCAGGAAAGAAAGCATATTGCGAATGCGCCCCATGCCGTTGCCCTGGTAGGCATTCCCGGCAATCCAGAAGTAGCGAACGCCTTCGATTTCCTCCACCATATACTTTTTACCCTGTAAATCCGGATTTTTTGTACGCAGATGAGAAAAAGAGCTGGCTGCCAGCGTTACCCGGTGGCCCTGGGCTACCCAGCGCTTAGCCATATAGAACGGGCGAAATTCCATCCCCTGCGTCGTGCCCCCGGCATAATGATTGATGAGTAAAATGTTCATGTATTCCCTCTATTCAGAAATTCATCCTTTTGAACGCCCGCGGCCTTCTTCGAGCTCACGTGAAACCAGCAGCCCCGCTATTTTTTCAGCGGCCCGGCCGTCCCCGAAGGGACGCCTGGCCAACGCGGCGGGGTCCGGGGCAGGCCGGCGGACCTTTTGCAGGATGTCGTCCCGGTCCATTGCCGCCAGCACATTCCAGCCGCCCTCCAGCGTTTCAAGCCACTCCGTCTCACTTCTCAGCGTTACGCAGGGCGTTTCCATAAAATAGGCCTCCTTTTGCAGGCCGCCGGAATCCGTCAGCACACCGCGGGCCCCGCTGGTCAGCAGCAACATGTCGAAATACCCCACGGGCTCAATCAGGCGGATATTATGGAACGCCTGCCCGGCAATCACCTGCTGGGCCAACGGGCGGGTGCGCGGATGCACCGGAAAAACCACCGGGCAGTCCAGAGCCTCAAAGGCTGAAAAAATCTCGTGCATCACGGCCTCGCCGCCGTCGGTTGTTTCCGCGCGATGCAGCGTAGCCAGGTAATATGCCTTCGGCTGTACGCCGTTGTCCGTATATATCTTTTGAAAGCCGGGCATCTGCCGGGCCTTTTTCAGGTAATGGGTAACGGTGTCCAGCATCACGTCCCCCGTCATCGCCACACCGCCGCGGATTCCCTCCGCTGCGAGCTGTTCCACCGCCGTCAGCGTCGGGCAGAACAGCTGCGTAGAAATATGGTCGGTGAGGATGCGGTTTTGCTCCTCCGGCATCCGCCGGTTATGCGAGCGCAGCCCCGCCTCCACATGCGCTACCGGAATGTGCAGCTTCGATGCCGCCAGCGCGCCGGCAAGCGTGGAGTTGGTGTCGCCGTACACCATGACTTTATCCGGCTTTTCCTTGAGCAGGACCTCCTCTGTACGCATGAGGATCTCACCCGTCTGCCGGGCGTGGGTACCCGAGCCCACATTTAAGTGGTAGGCGGGCGCAGGCAGATCCAGCTGCTGGAAAAATACATCCGACATGTTGGCATCATAATGCTGGCCGGTATGCACCAATATTTCCCCGCATTTTCCCCGTAGGGCCGCGGAGACAACAGAGGCCTTGATAAATTGCGGGCGTGCGCCTACAATGGTTACAATTTTCATAAACCGGCCATCAACCGTCCTTTCTGTTTGAGGAAGCCCCTCTTTGAAACGCACAGCCTGTCCGTTTCCCCTGTCCGCCGGGTTTGGCGGGCCGCCCTGCTCTTAGTCTTTGACCCGCACATCCCTGTTATCCATGTCCAGCGTCGAAAAATTCAGGCCGTCAAGCGCTACGGGCAGGCCTGTTTTCTGGCTTTGATAGGCCGCCAGAATTATCTTCATCGCCTTCATACCCTCGCGCCCGGTCACAAGCGGATCACGCCCCTGCTGTACCGCGGTAAGATAGTCCCGGTACAGGGCCGTGTGCCCGCTGCCGTAAACATCGCTGGGATCCTTTCCAGTAAGCGCCGCGACCGCCTCGTCCTGCGGGGCCGCCTCGGCAAAATTCCAGGTCTGCACACGGTTGACAGCCAGGCCGCCGATCACCGCGGCGCCCGTTTCTCCAAAAACAGAGAGCGTCTCCTCCAGATTTTTTGGGTAGACGCAGGCCGTCCCCTCAATGATTCCGATCGCGCCATTTTTAAAGCGCACCAGTACCGCGCCGAAGTCCTCCGCCTCAATGTCGCGGAGAAAATTGCCCGTCATCGCCATGACGGTTTCCGGCTCGCCGCCCAGGGACCATTGCAGCAGGTCAATGCCATGGATGCACTGGTTCATCAGGGTACCGCCGTCCTGCGCCCAAGTGCCGCGCCACGGCGCCTGCTCATAGTAGGGCATGGTACGGTTCCACAAAATGCGCGCCGTACCGTTGACCAGCCGCCCAAAGCGCCCGGCATCCAGCGCGCGGCGCAGCTCCTGCACCGGCGGGTTAAAACGGTTTTGGTGGCAGACGCCGAGCGTTACCCCCTTTGCCTCCGCCTCACGCACCATGGCCTCCGCATCGGCGGTGCTTAGGGCAACCGGCTTTTCCACCAGGACATGCCTGCCCTGGGCAATACATGCGCGCGCAATCTCCGCGTGCAGGCCGCTTTCCGTGGCAATGACGCACACGTCGGGACGCACAGCGTCCAAGGCTTCGCGGTAGCCGGCGAAAACCGGCGGGCGGCTGCCGGTAAGCTCCCGGTAGCGCTCCGCTTGCTTCTCCGCGTTTTCTACCACCGGGTCGCACAGGGCCGACAGCTCGCAAAGCTCATTGTTGGCGGCGGCCGCGGCAATATGGTTTTTGGAAATCCGGCCGCAGCCGATCAGCATCAAACGGAACCGATTCATCCATTCTCTCTCCCTTTCGCAAAACGCGCCGGGGCGTTTTCACCTAAATTTTGCGGGGCTTTTACAGCAGTTCGATATTGGAACGGTCTTTGACGTCCCGCATGGCGTTGCGGGTGTCAAAAACCTCCTTTGAAAGCCGCTGGATTCGTTCATAGTCAAACGCCGCGTGCGCCGTACAGATGATGGCAATATCCGCGCTCTGCAGCAGCTCATCCGTCAAGGCCGCCTCCCCCCGGTAGATTCTGCCCTTATGGCGCACCTCGGGGATGTAGGGGTCGTAGTAGGACACCAGCGCCCCCTCCCGCTCCAAATGCTCCAGCACATGGAGGGCCGGGGATTCACGGCAGTCGTCGATATCCGCCTTATAGGCAACGCCGAGCACCAGCACCCGGGCGCCGTTCATGGCGGTTCTATTTTTATTAAGGACCTTCATGGCACGATCGACCACATATTCCGGCATCGCAGTATTAATCTCTCCGGAGGTCTCAATCAAGCGGGTATGGTAGTCATATTCCCTGGCCTTCCAGGTAAGGTAGAACGGGTCCAGCGGAATGCAGTGCCCGCCCAGGCCCGGGCCTGGGTAAAAGGCCTGAAAGCCGTAGGGCTTTGTTTTCGCCGCATCGATGACCTCCCACACATTGATCCCCATCCGGTTGCAGATGATGGCCATTTCATTGGCCAGGCCGATATTGATGTTGCGGTAGGTATTTTCCAGCAGCTTTTCCATCTCCGCCACCGCGGGGGAGGACACCTCATATACACCGCCGGAAAGCACGTTGCGGTACAGGGCCGCCGCGACCGCGGTAGCCTCCTGGCCCACACCGCCGACAACCTTAGGGGTGTTTTTGGTGCGGTAGGTCTTGTTGCCGGGGTCCACCCGCTCCGGGGAGAAGGCAAGGTAAAAGTCCTCGCCGCACCTGAGCCCGCTGCTTTCCAGGATCGGCTTCAGCAGCTCCTCCGTCGTTCCCGGGTAGGTGGTGGACTCCAGCACCACCAGCATACCCCGGTGCAGGCGCCGGGCCACCGACTCGGTGGAATTTTTGACATAGCTGATGTCGGGCTGCTGGTATTGATCCAGCGGAGTCGGGACGCATATCAACACAGCGTCCACATCGCGGATAAAGTCAAAATCAGAGGTTGCAGAGAGCTTGCCCTCCTCCACGACCTCCTTCAGCGTATTGCCTACAATATCGCCGATGTAATTCTGTCCCGCGTTTACCGCGTCAACCTTTTTCCGCTGGACATCGAAGCCAATGGTACGGTAACCGGCCTCCGCCATTTCCACTGCCAAGGGGAGCCCCACATAGCCCAAACCGATGACGCCCACCACCGCTTCGCAACGGCTGATCTTATCTAAAATGACTGTTTTTAAACCTGTCATACGCTTTCTTTCCAATCTATCATTATTTCAGCTTCGCAGACATTCAGCGCCGCAGAAGTTCAGCGCCGCAGAAGCGCCGCAGCCACCTGGCGGACAGCCTCGGGCGCCAGGTAGCCATGCATAGGCAGACTGAACACCGTTTTACAGAGGCGCTCGGCAACCGGACAGTCACCCGCTTTTCCACCGAGGCCGGCATAGGCCTTTTGCAGATGCAGCGGAACCGGGTAATAAACCATTGTGGGAATTTCCGCTGCCTCCAAGCGGCTGCGCGCTGCGGCCCGCTCCTCCTCGCTGCCGGCCCGCACCGTGTACTGCGCCCAGCTGGAGCGATAACCGGCCGGCACGCCCGGCGGGGAAAAGGCGCTGCCCGCAAGCAGGCTGCTGTAAAGCGCCGCGGCCCGGTTGCGCGTTTCATTTTCCGCGTCGAAGGCCGCCAGCTTCGGCAGCAAAACGGCCGCCTGCAGTGTATCCAAGCGGGCGTTCAGGCCCAAACGGATATTCTCGTATTTATCGGCGCCCTTTCCATGCACGCGCAGAGAGCACAGGAGCCGGTACAGCGGTTCCTCATCGGTAAAAACTGCGCCGCCGTCTCCATAACAGCCCAGCGGCTTCGCCGGAAAAAAGCTGGTGCACGAAAGCTTGCCAAAGCCGCAGGCCTTCCGGCCTGCCAGTTCTCCGCCAAAACCCTGCGCGGCATCCTCTATGAGGATCAGCCCCTCCTCCCGGCACACCGCCTCAATCGCGGGGTAATCGGCCGGCAGCCCGTAAAGATCTACCGCTATGACCGCGCGCGGCTTCAGTCTTCCCGCCTTTTTGGCCCGGCGCACCTGAGCCCGCAGGGACTCCGGGTCCAGGTTAAAGGTGTCCGCAAGCACATCGCAGAAAACCGGCTCCGCCCCCAGCAGGCTCACTGCCTCACTGGTGGCGAAAAAGGTGAAATCCGGCACAAAGACCGCATCCCCCGGCCCGATCCCCAAGGCCATCAGGGCCATCAGCAGCGCCGCCGTACCGCTGCTGACCGTAACGCAGTAGCGCCGTCCCGTATAGCGGCAGAGGGCCTGCTCCAGCTCTTCAACCTGCGGGCCGGAAATGAACTGTGTATGTTCAATGACCGCTGCAATCCCTGCATCGATTTCCTTTTTCAAGTGCTGATATTGCGCGGAAAGGTCATTATAAGCCATCTTCATTGCTCTCAACCCCTTCCGTCCGTTTCTTCCGCCAGGCCGTGCGCCGCTCTCGCATACCGCCGCCCGCAGCGCGGACAGTACAGCGCCTGCGTGAGCAGCTCCCCGCACGCGCAGACCCAGCCCTTCTGCCGCGCCGGGACGCCCACCATCAGCGCATGGTCCGGCACGTCTGCCGTCACCACACTGCCCGCGGCAATAAAGCTATTTTTTCCGATCCGGTGGCCGCAGACCACGGTGGCGTTTGCCCCGATGCTCGCGCCCTCCCCGACCGGGGTTTTCTGATAAAAGGCATGGCCCGCCTGCGGAAATTTACAGCGGGGCCGCAGCACATTGGTAAAAACCATGGAGGGCCCGCAAAAAACGTAGTCGGCCAGCTCCACCCCGTCATAAAGGCTGACATTATTCTGAATTTTACAGTAATCCCCCACCACTACATGGGGAGCCACATAAACATTTTGGCCAATGTTGCAGTGCGCGCCGATTTTCGCCGCCGCGCTGACATGGGAAAAATGCCAGATCTTTGTTCCGCTGCCAATTACGGCGCCCTCGTCCACACAGGCGCTTTCGTGCACAAAAAAAGCTGGTTCCTCCGGCAATGCGCAGCCTCCCTTTTATATATTTTTTATGATACCACACGCTTATGTCCTGATAAATCACATTAATATTAACATTATAGCTCTTTGGGGAATTATAGTCAACAAAAGGACCGGAACGAATTCTTACAAATCTGCAAGGCCTTTCAAAATACAGATTGACAAGCTCCCCCAAAACAACTATAATAAGGACCTGACTCTAAAAATAAGAGGAGGGGTTTCCAATGCTGAAGAATATAGACAAGCAGCTTGTTTTTCTTTCATTCGGAAGCCCTCCTTCCTTTTTCCCTTGAAATTTTATTCGTGTGTGGAGAGAGCATTCCGGTTTTTCTGGAATGCTCTTTTTGTCGTTGCCGAGGGTTTATCAGAGTTTACCGGTAAACAGCAGTCAAAACAGCATTGCCTCATACGCCTTCCAACGGCGTTTCCGGACCGGCGCACCTCTTTTTCTGCTAAAAAGCCGGACAAGCCCACTCCTCCCCGCTTTATATGCCGCCGGAAGCGGCTGGAATAAATATTTTTACAATATTAATTGCAGGAGGGATTCAAAATGATTCAGTTGGAGCACATCTGCAAAAGCTTCCGCGTTTCGCGGAGAAAGGCCGGCTTCGGCGCGGCGGCAAAGGCGCTGTTCCGGCGGGACACCGAGACCGTCCGTGCGCTGGACGACGTTTCCTTTTCCATTAAAGACGGTGAGATGGTTGGCTATATTGGCCCCAATGGCGCCGGAAAGAGCAGCACCGTCAAGGTTATGAGCGGCATCCTTACCCCGGACAGCGGAACCTGCCTGGTTAACGGCCGCGTCCCCTGGCGGGAGCGCACCGCGCATGTACGGGAAATCGGCGTTGTTTTTGGCCAGCGCAGCCAGCTTTGGTGGGATGTTCCGGTTGAGGATTCCTTTGAACTACTGCGCGACATCTACCGTGTTCCGGAAGCGCTCTACCGCAAAAACGTTGCCGAGCTCACAGAACTGCTCAGCCTGCAATCTATTTTGCAAACGCCCGTGCGCCAGCTCTCTCTGGGGCAGCGCATGCGCTGTGAAATCGCTGCTTCCCTGCTGCACAGCCCTAAAACCCTCTTTTTAGATGAGCCGACCATCGGGCTCGATGCCGTGTCCAAGATCGCTGTGCGGGAATTTATCCGCCGTCTCAACCGGGAACACGGCACCACGGTCATCCTCACCACGCACGACATGCAGGATATTGAGGCGCTCACCCAGCGCATTCTGCTGATTGGCAAGGGACATATACTGCTAGACGGCAGCCTTGAGGAGCTCCGCCGCCGGTATGCCGGCGAAAAAACACTGACGGTCTCCTACAGCGGCGAGGCACTTCCCGTGTTAACCGGCCTTTCCGGCGTGTCCGTCGCCTCCGACCTTCCGGGCCGGGCCACGCTGCGGATTGAGGCCGGCGGCCCCAACGTCTCGGAGATTATCACCCGGCTTTCCGCCCTCGTTCCCATTAAGGACCTTGCCGTGGCGGATGAGAGTCTGGAGGAAATGATGGTTTCGCTCTACAGGGAGTACCGGATATGAAAAAGATTGAGCTCCGGGCATATCTGTCCTTCTTCCGCATCCGCTTTGCAGCCGGACTGCAATACCGCGCCGCCGCTTGGGCGGGTATCCTGACGCAGTTCTGCTGGGGCGCGCTGGAAATTCTGCTGTTCCGCGCCTTCTACCGTGCCGGCGCCTCTGCCTTTCCCATGGAGTTCAGCCAGCTTTCAAGCTATATCTGGCTGAGCGAGGCCTTCCTTAGCATGCTGGCCACCTACTTTTTTGAAAACGAGCTGCTGGACTCCATCTCAAACGGCGGCATCGGCTATGAGCTTTGCCGGCCTGCCAGCCTGTACGGCATGTGGTTTACCCGCAATGCCGCCGCGCGCGTCAGCCGGGCGCTGCTGCGCTGCCTGCCCATTCTGCTTGTCTCCGCGCTGCTTCCCGCCCCTTACGGGCTTTCCCTTCCAGCTGGGCCGGGCGCCCTCCTCCTATTTCTGCTCTCGCTTATCTCGGGCCTGCTGGTGGCGGTTTCTTTGTGCATGCTGGTTTGCGTTTTGACCTTTTTTACCGTTTCTCCCGCTGGGCTGCGAATTTTTTACATAGCCATCGGGGACTTTCTCTCCGGCGGCCTAATCCCGATCCCTTTTTTCCCGGCAGTAATCCAGCCGCTGATAAACCTGCTGCCCTTCGCGTCTATTCAGAACACCCCCTTTTTTATTTACAGCGGCTATATTTCCGGCACAGATGCGGTTTGGGGAATCCTGCTGCAGATCGGCTGGATCGCCGTGCTGAACATGCTCGGTGTATTCCTGATGCGCAGGGCGCTGCGCAGGGTCGTCGTACAAGGAGGTTAAAGCCATGCGTCTTTATTTAAAGTATTTTTCCATGCACCTTCGTGCCGCCATGCAGTACAAGGCCTCTTTCTTCCTCACCGCGGCCGGGCAGTTCATCGTCTCCTTCTCTGCCTTTCTGGCTATTTATTTTCTCTTCCAGCGCTTTCACGCGGTGGAGGGGTTCCGGTTTGAGCAGGTGCTGCTGTGCTATGCCGTGGTATTGACCGCCTTTGCGCTCAGCGAATGCTTTTTCCGCGGCTTCGACACCTTTGCGGGCATTATCGGCAACGGGGAGTTTGACCGCATTCTGGTCCGCCCGCGCAATGAGATTTTCCAGGTGATCGCCACAAAAATCGAGTTTACCCGCATCGGGCGGCTTCTACAGGCTGTTGCCGTGCTGATTTACGCGCTGCCCGCCAGCGGCGTCGAGTGGAACGCCGCCCGGATCTTCACCCTAGTGCTGATGATTCTCGGCGGTGTGGGCCTATTCAGCGGCTTGTTCATCATCTATGCCGGAATTTGCTTTTTTACGCTTGAGGGCCTTGAATTTATGAACATCTTTACCGACGGCAGCAAGGAGTTTGGCTCCTATCCGATGGCCGTCTACGGAAAAAAGCTCCTGCGCCTGTACACCTATGTCATTCCCCTCGCCTGCGTGCAGTACTACCCCCTGCTCTTCTTGCTTGGGCGGGAAAACAGCCCGCTTTACATGCTCGCCCCGCTGGCAGGGCTGCTGTTCCTAGCGCCCGCGCTGTTGGTCTGGCGCATCGGTGTGCGGCATTATAGGTCTACAGGCTCCTAAGCCCTTCATAAATTTGCACGGTTGAACGTATGCGGCGCCGATTCCGGGAAAATATAACAACGGCGAACGGCCCGCGCCTGTGCAGGCGTTTTCAGGCCTATAAAAGTTTACCGATTGAAAAAAGGGCGGTTCTATAGTAAAATGAAAAGCAACCTTTTAATACTTCCAGCATTGGCTGTACAAAGAAAAGAAGGAAATGCAATGGCTCAGCAACGCAACATACAGAAACCCCGCCCCTCGCAGCCCATCGCCGTCTTTGACTCCGGCTTCGGCGGCATCAGCGTCTTAAAGGAGCTGGCGCGCCTGATGCCGGGCGAAAATTACCTTTATTACGGCGACTGCAAAAACGCCCCTTACGGCACAAAGTCAACCGCAGAGGTCCGCGATCTGACGGTTTGGAATATCGGCCGTTTGATTGAAAACGGCGCCAAGGCCGTGGTCATCGCCTGCAACACAGCCACCTCGGCCGCAGCTGAGACGCTGCGGGAAAAATACCCGGATATTCCCATCATCGGCATGGAGCCCGCCCTTAAGCCGGCCGCGCTCAGCATGGACCACGCCCAGGTACTGGTCATGGCCACGGCGCTGACGCTGCGGGAGGATAAGTTCCACCAGCTTTTACAGACCTTTGAGAACACGGCGGACATCTATCTGCTTCCCGCGCCGGGTATTGTGGAATTTGTCGAGCAGGGCGTTACGGAAAGCCCCGGGCTGAGCGCGTACCTCTCTGAGCTGCTCGCGCCCTACCGGCGGCAAAGGGTGGACTGCATTGTGCTGGGCTGTACGCACTTCCCCTTTGTTCGGGAGAGCATCCGCCGGGCGCTGGGGTACCCCGTCCGCTTTTTTGAGGGCGGCCGCGGCGCCGCCAGGGAAACGCGGCGCCGTTTGCAGGCGCAATGCCTTTGCAATCCCCAAGCCAAGCCGGGCACGCTGAACTTTGAAACAAGCTGCGGCGCCAGTGAAAAGAAGCGCCTTTGCCAAAAGCTTTTCGGCCTGTATCAGCCTATGTAGCAAAAACCTTGCTGATTTTACTAACGAAATCGGCAAGGTTTTTATTGAACCCTGTGCGGTAAGGTTCGGGCATAGAGAATCAGGCCCGCATGCTCAGGTTTCGTGCGTCACATTGTTGTCGCGGAACAATAGGGAGATGCACCACAGCGCAGCCAAGCCTACCAGCGTATAGATGATTCTGCTGACAATGGCGCTCTGTCCACCGCAGATCCAGGCGACAATGTCAAACTGGAAAATACCGATGGAGCCCCAGTTAATGCCCCCTATGATCGTCAGGATCAGCGCTATTTTATCAATGATCATAAAGACCTTCCTTTCTTAGCATAGGCGTTCAGGCAGATTTCATAAAGCTATGAAATGCCATTCCCTATTCTTCCCGCGATGGCTGCTGTTATACACGGAGCGTTTCACCGCATGGCGAATAAAAAATTTTACATATGCATAGCAGACACTAAAAATGCCAACACAATCCGAGGCTGGCCGTCTTTGTGCAGCACGCCGGCCGATACTTTATATTCCCCTTTGACAAACTGTGTTCCGCAAGCTTATTTTATGTTTTGAAAAATTAAAATAAAAAGGGCTTGCAATTTTGCTTTTAATATGGTATAGTAATAAACACATTAGGCATTACCTTAAAATATCGCGGGGTGGAGCAGTCCGGTAGCTCGTCGGGCTCATAACCCGAAGGTCGTAGGTTCAAATCCTGCCCCCGCAACCATGAATTCCCAAAACCGTTTTCAGTGTACTTTGTATATTGAAAACGGTTTTTTCTTTTTCCTCATCTTCTCCCACGTCTATACGCTCGATCAACAAGCGCACAGCGTCGCGATCCGGCGCCGCCTTAATACTTTCCAGCCATGCTTTGATAGTGTCAACGGTGAAATCCTTTGGTGGCTCCGTTGCCTCCAGTACGGCAATTTCTGCCTTGATTTCCTTCATTTGCTGTCCAACGTCTGCCACGACTTCATCGGGCAGCACGCCGCTGGAAAGGTTCTTCATCAATGCGTCATACTGCTTTTGCTTGCCCTGTATGCGCTGTTTTAATACCTGCTTAAATTCTGTCATGCGTGAGCCTTCCCCGGCCTGATATTGGCGCAGGGCGTCAGAAATGGCCTTCTGGTTTTCATCAGAAAGCAAATCTTTTAAATACCTAATTGCGGCGTCATCCACTTCCTCCATCCGAACAACCGGCGCACCGCATTTTTTAGAGCAATAAAAATAGGGGTACTCGTGCCCCTTTCTCTTTGAGGTCATGCCGTGCATTTTAGCCCCACACCGGCAATATACAAGGCCGCTGCACATGTAGTTTGCTTTTCTCCCTGTCTGATTCCGTTCATCCATGATCTTCTGTACCTCCATAAACTGTGCCTTGCTGATAATGACCGGCAAGGCATTTTCTATTTTTATCGCGTCCGGTTTTGTGCGCCTGTCTGCCCTGTTTTCGGCCTCTGTAGGGCTGTAAGCATATAAGCCGGTATATTTTTCATTTCTCAGTATCTCGTAAATTTGGGGGTATTTTATGGGCTTTCCACGCTTTCCCCGAACACCAGCGGCAGCCATTTCCTCTATCAGCTTCGTGAATCCCTTTCTATCCCGGGCGGCGTCAAACATTTTGCGGACGAAGACGGCTTCAAATTCATTGACAACATATTTTTTATTAACAATATCATAACCAAACGGCGGAAAACCTCCTGTATGCTCCGCCCTTAATGCTGTTTCACGCAGCCCCTTTTTGGTTTCAGCCGCCAAGTTGTCAATATAATATTCCGATAAAGACCACATAAGCGCCCGCATGATCTTCGCTTCATTGCTGTTGCCAAAATCCTGCGCGGCAGCAATCAACTGGATCCCCTTATCCTTCAGTTTTGCCTCCAGATTAACATGCTCGCCAAGATTTCGGGCAATGCGGTCATATTTATGAATTAGGATGGTATCGAACAGGCCCTTTTCACAGTCGCGCAGCATTTTCTGATACTGTCGGCGCTGGGCCGTTTTGGAGCCCTTGCCGCTGACCGCCTCATCTACGTATATATCCGCTATTGTCATACCGTGCCAGGCAGCATATTCCCGGCAGGCGCGCACTTGTGCCTCTATGCTGTCCTCCGTCTGCTTGTCCGAAGAAAAGCGGGCGTATATGACCGCGCTGGGCATGGCTCCACCTCCTTATTGATTTTATGGATTGGATATGATATATATTAACCGTGGGTACTGTCACGAACGGCAGGCGGTTAGACCCTCTCATTCGCAAGGGAGGGAGCCTTTCTTTTTTCCCTCCCGTAGAAGGGAGGGGGTGCAAATGATTACATATACAGAGCTTTTTCAGTTCTGCACATTGATCGTAAGCATTATAGCCCTGGTAATTCAGGCGATAAAAAAGAAGTAACCGCCCAGCCTCCAAGCAAGCGGTTACTTCAACTGCAAACGAGGGGCTAACCGTCGGCTGACAGTGCCCTTCTTATATTTTAAGTATAGCCGCTTTCCACGCACTTGTCAATATTCTATTCCGTCCCTTACGGTTCTATGTAGCCGTAAGGGCTTTTATTTTGCCCTAATGCGTCTGAGGGGGCCACTCTAACCGAGCCCTTCTGGAAACGGAAAAATGTCCGTTTTCACTTTTGGCGCCAGCGGGCCATTTTGTCCAGCAGCAAAATCAAGTTGTCATTTTGACGTCCTGAGCGCGCCGGTCATGCCCTTCTTTTAGTCTCCAGGGGGTTATTTGGGGGACGTTTCTTTCTGGTAGTCCGGCACCTTAGCAAGGTCTTGAATTTGGGCTATGGCACGCTCTTGGCCTTTAGAATTTAACTGGCCTAAAAGCTCGAATATAGCCTTAACATCGTCGGAGGCGAAAGCGGGCGGAATGTCAACACTTTTGCGCGACATCATGCTTAATGTGGTCACTTGCCCTGTAAATTTTTCTTTCTCGGGAAGGATTTCCTTTATTTGTTTTCGGGTGTCTTCGGGTGTACCGGGATTTTCCACTATTACGTTTAATACAGAATACATCTGCACAAGAGTTTTTGCGAAATCGGTGACTTCTTCCACAAAAATATCTACATCGTACAGAAGAAATACCGGCACCCCGAGCGCGTCAGCTATCTTTTGCAGCATATCAAGCGTTATGTTATGTCCTCGCTCCAAGGCGGATTGAAGACTTGACGGAGGAATACCGGCTTTTATTGCTAATTGTCGCCGACTTAACCCACGTTCCTGCAATATGGTGTCTATCCTATCCGCTACGGCCATTTTATCACCTCAATGGTCATTATAACATTTTTAAACGAAATTTCAATTATTCTATTGACAGTAAACGAAATATCGTTTATAAAAAGGAGGTAAGCAAATGCAAATTAGCAAAGAAAAAATTGAACTCATCATGGCGATGAAAGGACTAACCGCTTCAGAGGTAGCAAAGGCGTGCGGAATCTCCCGGCAAAATTTCAGTACCGTTAAGCTTCGGGGAACATGTGCACCAGGAACCGCCGGAAAGCTTGCCCGCGGGCTTGGCGTAGACGTTGCCGACATTATCAAGGAGGAATAAAAACCGTGGAGCCAAAAATGTGCAGAATCCCAATACAGGCAAGGTATGAGATCATCGACGGCGAGGCCGTCATGGTTTCTGCAGAATGGGCCGATATTCCCGCCGATGACATCGCATTATACCTGATTCAAAAGCTAGGCCCGAATTTCTGGGAAAAAGAGCGGGAGGCGATAACTTGACAGAATCGGAGTTTCAAAATTTCCTCAAGGGCTTACATAAATGGGCATCTAAACCGTTCGCCCCTTCCAAGTAATGTGGCCGATTTTACTGTCGTCCACATTTTTTATATTTATGCAGGTTTTCGGGCTTTTTTATCCTATAAAAAAGGGAGCAAGCAATAGTTTTTAGCTAGAAAAAATCGCTCACAGATTCATGTGTAAAGCAAGATAGTGATGGAATTCTTGTGCTTGAAAGAGCACATTATCAGTTCGCTAAGGTGCTGTAATGCGATATTGAAGTGGTAGTCAGTTGTTTTTGACTACTAGCTTACTATAATCGTGGTAGAGACTATTTTTATGGGAGGGGTTTGATGAAAAATATCCTTTGATGAGCTTTTGAGATTAAGGAAATTGGTTCACAGAAACGCAAGGCCACTTGGCTATACAATGTGGAAATCTTCATCCAGATGGTAAACGGTGGTGTGTCGCTGAACAAACAATTGGAAATTATTATTGGGGGTACTCATTTTATTACTCGTGATTTGAATATACTGAGGAAATTTAGTAGATTGGATTTTCATTTACCTGTTCATGTAAGATAAATACAATTGCCCAGATAATATTGTAAACATCTTCTGAAATCATCTTCTTGGGTGATATGCTTTCGGGAGGCAAGCAATAAAAAATATGAAAGCAGCCAATTTGGCTGCTTTCATATTCTAACTTTTGTTATGACATCTTATCCATTTGCCAAATCTCTTTTTGTTTCCATAATGTATTCGCCTCTTCGCCGTTAGTCGTAGATTTTTGAGTTTACGCTCTCACCGCACAAAATTGGTCAAGATCTTCTGGTTTTCCGGAGGATGCAAGCCATGCCGCTTTCCTAAACCGATACATTTCAGCATCCATGCCATGTTCTTTCCAAGGTTATACATGGTCATCAGACCTTCTTTGTCCTCGGCCACCTCCTCCGGCTGCGCTCCATAGACATGATTCCAGTAGGTCGAAGAAACCACCGGCATGGAGCAGATTGTAAAGTATTTATTGATGACGTCAAAGGAGGCCGTCGTACCTGCCCGCCTGGCCGAGAGAACAGCTGCCGCCGGCTTATATTGAAAAGCTGTGCCGCAGGAATAAAATGCCCTATCCATGAAAGTCAACAGTCTGCCGCTTGGGTGAGCAAAATAGACTGGAGAAGCAAAGATAAACCCATCGGCTTCTTTTGCCTTTTCTACAAACTCATTCACAACATCATGGAAGATACAGCTTCCAGTTTCTTTACACTTGCGGCAGGCGATACAGTCCGGCAGGGCTTCATTCCCGATAAAAAACTGCTCGGTTTCAACACCTTCCTCTTGTAAAGCTCGTTCCACCTCGCACAATGCGGCATGGGTACAGCCTTCCTTCCGGGAACTGCCGTTAATAAGTAACACTTTCATGCGTAATTCGCTCCTTCTCTCTATTGTTTTTTGGGATTTTTCATGTTATAATCCGATTGTTTTAACCGCTTGCTACAATCGATTATAATTTACGGTAGTTACTACCGGTCAATAGTTTTTTAAAATCCAAATTTTTTTGTGTACGCAACAGGAGGCAATGATGATGTACACCATGATGCAGGTCTGCCGGAAACTTAACATGACGTATCAGACTTTAAAATATTACTGCAATGAGGGTCTCGTACCTAACGTAAAACGCGATGAAAACAACCGCCGGATTTTTGATGAAAAAGATGTGAAGTGGATCAAGGATCTGACTTGTCTAAAAAAATGCGGTTTAAGTATTCAGGAAATGAAGGAGTATTTGGAATTATGCTTACAGGGGGAGTCCACTATTCTTCCACGGAAGAAAATGCTGGCTGAAAAGCAGGAGGCGCTGAAAGCCTCCATTCAGGAGTTAGAGGACAGCGTTGCATATATCGACTGGAAGCAAAATTTTTATGACGAAGTGCTTTCGGGAGCGCGGCCTTATGTCAGTAACCTAATCCGGGCAGAGGAAGCATAAACGGCAAAAACGCCACACATCCAAAGTGATGCGTGGTGTTTTTTATTGTTTCGTCAGCGGCATACCATTTTGAGGGGATGTCGCGTTGGAGCGCTAAATCTCATTATTTTTACGGTATATCGGGATCTATTCCGGTAACGGCCTGCTCCTCGGAGCGGGCTTTTACCTTTTTATTCTGCAATATAACCAAAATGAATACGATCAAAAATATAAATAAAAAAATTCAAAATCTCTATTGATAATAAATATTAATTGTGATATACTCCTTATTGAGAAATAATACTATTAGGAGCTTTTTATATGTTTACCAAACGCAACACCATCCAGCGCTCCCTTGTTCTGGAAGCCGTCAACAAACTGAAATGCCACGCAACCGCAGATGAAATTTACCAGGAGGTTACCCGGGAACACCCCAATATCAGCAAAGGGACGGTTTATCGAAACCTAAACCAGCTTTCCGACAGCGGGGAAATCCGAAAAATAGAAACTCCGGGCGGGGCCGACCGGTTCGACCACCGGTGCCATGACCATTACCATGTAAAATGCCTGCGATGTGGACGGGTCTTTGATGTGGATATGGAATACATCACGGGCCTGGAAGGGCAAATCCGGGATGCCCACGGCTTTGAGTTCAGCGGACATGACCTGATGTTCCGGGGGATTTGCCCGGAATGCCAAAAGCAGGCTCCGTCCAGCCATGACAAGCCGTAACCCCCTGCGGAGTTTCCGCAGGCCTGCCCTTATACTGGCGCGCAATGCGGGCTGCATGCCCGTAAATTATAGATTTTAGGAGGATGTTACCATGAGAAGTATCACAACTTTAGACCTGCAGTATGCACACCGCTTTTACGGCTTCAAGGGGGAGGCCCAATATTTACACGGCCACACGGGCGTATTGACCATTGAGGTGGAGGATTCTGTCGAGCCCGGCGTGAATATGGTATTCCCCTGTAATGAGATCCAGAAAACCGCTTGGGAAGTGCTGAAAAACTTTGACCATGCACTGATTTTACGAGAGGACGACCCGCTGCTGCCCGCAATTCTCGATGTCTATGAAAAGCAGGGCATCCGCAACGGCGCGCCGACCAACAAGATGAAGGGCCGCGCCTTTAAGACGGAGCTTGCTACCGCTTATCCCGATTGCCGTCTGGTCGTTACAAAGGAGACCATGACGGTAGAGGGCATGATTAAGATGGTTTACGACCTGCTGAAAGACAAGCTGAATATTGCCAAGCTCACCTTTACCAGCGGCGTTAACGCGGCTTCTGCGGAATTTCAGACAAACAATAAAATCGACCGCTGCCCGCTGTGCGGAATTGCGCTGAACGAAAACGGCGTATGCCCCAAATGCGGGTACAAAAAGCCCTAACGGAACACCGCGGCTGAAATTGAGCTGAACCCTCGCCCCAGCTACCGGCTTCGGCGGCAATTGCCGAAGCCTATGCACTGTTTTACCTTAAAAACCGTTTTCAGTATAGCTTATCCCGGCATACTGAGGGCGGTTTTTCTTTATTATTTTTTAGGCCGTTCGCCTACCCGGACCCCCTACAGCCTTTATTTCCATCCGCCCGCAAGGGCTCTTTTCCTGAAAGAAAGCCACAATATGAAAAGGTTTCCATGCAACGGCTGAACTTTCTATTGATTTCCATATGCCGCTATGGTAAAATGCGGCTGAAAAGACTGCCCACAGCGAATATCAGGGCACTGTCCCCAGTTTAAAAAAACGGTTTTCTCGCTTGCCGCATTCAAAACAGGATTGCCGACGAAAGGATGATTGCCATGACAAAAGCCGTTCATAGGGTTGAGTCCCTCCTGCGGGGGATGATTCTCGGACATCAAATGGGTCAATGGAGCGAACGCCGCTGGTGGGGCCAGCGGCTCCCCGGCGAAGAGGCCGCCCAGACGGCTATCGGCCCCGAGGCGCTGCAAGGCCAGCTTGAGGTCCTCATCAAGAACCCGCCTGCCATTACCACCCCAGGCTGGCCGCCTACCTGCTTTGTGGACACGGTCCCGCACATTCTCGGCCTGGGCATGGAGTACGCCCGGCAAAACAGCATGCTCTCTCCCGAGCAGTTTCGTGATTTCATGCTTGGCGCCCGGGAGTGGCTGCTGCCGCAGGGCGTGCAGCGTTCCTGCCTGGAGCTGATGGCAGAGGGGATGAACCCCCGCATCAGCGGCCTTTACGCCGCCTCGGTCGTCTCCGGCTGCTGGGTAGCCTGGCCCGCGGGAATTTACTGGGCCGTACATGCGGACGACGCCTATGAGGAGGGGGTCAAGCTCTGCCGCACGCTGAACGGCGGCGATATTGTAGAGTTGACCGGGGCGCTCGCTGCGGCAATCTCTCAGGCCATATTGCCCCGGGCCAGCTGGGACTGCGTTAAGGCCGCTATGCTTCGTAAGCTCGAAAAGCGCAATGAATCCGCCTTCCGGCTCTTGCGCGATGCCATCCAAACAGCGGAGAACTGTTCCGGCACACAGGAGCTGCTGGCCTACCTGCGCGCCCCGGAATTTTTTGCAAGCACCTGTACCGTGGACTGCGACTGGATGCAGTCCTTCTACAGCGCGGCCGCCTGCCTGGGCTATGCGTTTGTACACCAGATGGATTGGGCCGCCTTCCTCTGCCTGCTGCTTGAGGCGGCGGACAGCCGCTTTGCCGCTATGATTGGGGCCAGCCTTTACGCCGCCGTCAATGGCTACGACTGGGGAGTCGGCTGGGACGAGGCGCTGGACGCCGTCCATCACCAGGAGCTTGAGGCGTATCTCTCGGCCTGCGGCCCCATGCTGGCCAGCCGGGCGGCCCGTGAACGCCGGGTTGCCAGGGAAATTTACACGCTTACCGCTGGTTGTAGGACGGCGGAAGAGGCCGCGGAAACCGAATTGTATGACAGAATTCTGGCGGGCCTGTTGGCGGGAACCGCCGCCAACGTGATGGGCAGCCCGGTGGAGGACCGGAGCTACGGCTGGATTGCCGCGCATTACGGTGTGGTTACCGAAATCCTGGATGCAAAACGGATCGACACAGAGGACGACGCCGCCATGCTGATCATGTGGATTGAGACCATCCTCAACTGTCAGGGCAGAATCTACCCGGAGGATCTTGCAGACACCTTCCTGCAAAAGATGAACCCTAAAAAATTCTATTATGACTCCCAGCACGGCCTTGATGTGCTGAAGAAGGGCCTGAAGCCGCATGCCTGCGGGCACTGGAACGTGGTCACGGGCAGCGCTCTGATGGGCTGCGACGGCGTGGGCATGTACCATGTGGGCGACCCGTTCACCGCAGGACGCGACGGCCTGGAACTGGCCTACCAGTATCAGCGCGGCTTTGACGTTCACGCGGCAGCCATGCTCTGTGCCGCCACAGCACAGGCGCTGCGCCGGGATGCCACCGTCGAAAATGTGATTGCCGCCGCACTGGACGCCGCGCCAAGGGAACCCCTATGCCTATTTGATCATCTTGAAAAACGGGATGCCCGCGCCTATTTTCAGGAGGTCCTCGACGCAGTCGAAGGCTACCGCGACGTCCTGGAAGTCCGGCAGATTTTATACGACCGCTTCCTGTCCTACAACGGGCAGGACCCGTGGGAGGTCATCGCCCTGACGCTGGCAATCTTCAAGGTGGCAAACGGAGATGTCTGGCAGTGTATGGTCGGCGGCACCAACATCGGCCGTGACAGCGACACCATCGCCTGCCAAACGGCCCTGCTCTCCGCCTGTATGGGCGGAATGGCAAGCGTTCCCGATTATGTACTGACCCTGTATGAGGAAAAATCCCTGCGGCAATACAAGGCGCTCGCGGCTGAATTGACCGCGCTCATCTGCAAAAAAGCAGCCGGCGCCCAAGCGGCAGCGGCTGCCCTGCAATAGCATCGCCGCATGAAACGGCGGGCGCTGATCCCCACCGAAATTGACGGAGGTTTACGATGATGAATACGCAAGAAACCGGCCGGCTTATCTCTGAGTTACTCGACCGCATCGACCGCGTCTATCCTGAACAGCGCAAAAAGGCGATTCGGGACCGCATGACCAGCTTTTGGAACCACACCGGCCGTGGGGAACACATTCCCTACACGGCTTTCCACCTGGACAACAGCCTCCCGCCTGAGCAGCTGGCGTCTCTCTCCCCTTATGACCGCGAGCTGGCCTGCCAGCTCGCGGGGATTGCCCGCCACGGGGAGCAATGGGACGACGATTTTTACCCCGCGCTTTCCCCCGGAATTCGCCAGCTCACCCTGCCCTCCTATTTCGGATGTGTGGAGGAATTTGCTGAAAATTCCGTCCGGGTCAAGCCGGCCATCAGCGCCCCCCAGGACGTCTACAGCCTGCCGGAGGCCGGCTTTACCCCCGACACCGCCGGCGGGGAAATGCTCGATAAAATTAAGTACTGGCGTCAAAAAACACAGGGCCGGATTTCTTTTTATGAGACCGATATGCAAGGCCCCTTTTCAGTGGCAAGCCAAATCTGGGGTATTGAGGACTTCCTCATCGCCTGCTACGACTACCCGGACGAGGTTCATTACCTGATTTCCAGATGTACGGATATTTTCATAGATTACTGCAAAAAAATGGATGAGGCCGCTGGGGGCGACATCACCTTTTTTCACTGTCTGCCCTGCCTGTGGCTTCCACAGGAAAAGGGCGTCGCGCTGAGCGAGGACTTGGTGGCTGTAGTCTCGGCGGATATTGTCCGCGAGTTTATGAACCCCTATCTGCAAAAAATCGGCGAGGCGTTCGGCGGCGTTCTCGTTCATACCTGCGGCTCCATGAACCATGTCCTTCAGGCGCTGGGCGAGGTAAAGCCGCTGATCGGCGTCAATTTTTCCAGCTGTGAGACCGACCTCCCGCTCGCCGCAACCCAGATTCGGGACGACATGTCCATCATCTGCCACAACAGCCCGGTCGCCACACAGCATCTTTGTGTTTTAAACGCCTATGAGCACGCGGAGCTTATCGGGCGTGTCACCGCAGAAACGGGCCGTTTTATCTATTCCACCTGTGTGAATTTCGACGGATCGCTGGATCCGGACCGTGAAGGAGATCTGCGCGCCGCCCTGCGCCTGCAACGCTAAAAAGCCTGTGGGGGCTTCTCAGAGCAAAAAAGAGATCCTAAAACGAAGGAAACACCGCATCAGAAGTTGGTCCGCGACCGGATTCCGGAAATCATTGCCGCTAACAGACAACAGGCCGTCTGCTCCATGCTGGACGGCAAGGCTTACCAAGAAGCCCTGAGGCAAAAGTTCCGTGAAGAAACGGAGGAACACCTCAAT
Organism: Hydrogeniiclostridium mannosilyticum; assembly: GCF_003268275.1. Classification (GTDB taxonomy): domain Bacteria; phylum Bacillota; class Clostridia; order Oscillospirales; family Acutalibacteraceae; genus Hydrogeniiclostridium; species Hydrogeniiclostridium mannosilyticum. The sequence continues at coordinate 297,399 of NZ_QLYR01000002.1, read as the reverse complement.
AACCGTACCCTTGAGGAACTGGCCGATATTCTTGAGAGCATCCATCCCCTCGCCCAAACCCACGGCTACAGCAGCGAGGAACTGGAACGGCTCCGGGCGCACAAGGCCAGGAGCGGGGCGGCCTTGCCCACAGATTATTTTTAGAAAAGGCCCTGGAGCTCTCCTCGTAATCCTGCCGATTAGCCCAACGCCATGGAGCCATCATGACTTTCGTTTTATGCCCCAGCTTATGGGGGCCATCAGGCAATATCTATAATTAAAGCTCCCCGGCTTTACAGGTAAATTTTTCTCACGACAGCCAAAAAGTGTTTTCATCTTGACAAAACCTGTATTATCGGGGTATGATTTTAAATAGCAAGTAAGAAAAACGTTTTTATATCTTATTTTTCATTGCTTAATGTTTTACCGGCAACGTTTTCTTTAGCGTCCCTCGTATTGTCAAGGGGTAAAGCCCTTTGGCAATGGCAGAAGGCCGGTTCTCACCCGTTGCGGGTAAAGCCTTCATTCACCCGGCGTTATCTTTTACCTTAGCCTACATATTTGGGAGGAATTTATATGAATCAAAGTCAAATTATCCGTCAGACTTATGACCGAAACGGCGGCATCCTCAAGCTAATTCCCGTTTTTGTCCCCCGTCAATTTTCCAGCCCGGGCCACCGGCTCCGCCTTCACCCGGACGATTACTTCGCGCTGGGGACCATACGCGGCGGTATGAAGGAACGCTGGTTCAGCAGCACCATCGCGGCGAACAACGGCCCCCTGGCTCCGGCGGACGAGGGCATGAGCTATGTCTCCTGCGGAACGGCGCCGGACGAGAGGTTTCTCCTCAAAGACGCGGTTGACGAACTCCGAGAGGTATTGGTGGGCAAGGAAATGATGGAAAAATTCGGCGGCTGGCCAATGTATGCCAAGTTTTTTGACAACGCTGTGCCGCTGTTCCACCACTTGCACCTCACCTTTAAGGACGCCGCCAAGGTCGGCCGCCTGGGCAAGCCGGAGGCCTACTATTTCCCGCCGCAGTACAACAATTATGAGGGTTCCTTGCCAGCTACCTACTTTGGCTTCGACCCCGACTGCACCAAGGAGGAGGTGCGCGAGCGCCTGCTCGCCTATGAAGCCGGCGACAACCGCATCACCGAGCTCTCTCGTGCCTACCGCATCCAGCTGGGCACTGGCTGGTACACGCCGCCCGGGGTCGTTCACGCGCCGGGCTCCTACCTTACCTATGAGCCCCAGTGGAATAGCGACGTCAACTCCGTATATGAAAATGTAGCCTCCGGTGAAGTCTATAACCGCGGCTTCCTGGTGGAAAACCTGCCCGAGAATGAAAAGGACAGCATCGATGCCGTAATGGAGCTGATGGATTGGGAGGCCAACACCGACCCGCATTACAAAAAGCACTACTTCCGCCCGCCGCTGCTTGCTTCGGAGCAGGAGGGCGTCTACGTGGAAAAATGGGTGGTTTACGGCAATGACTACGTCGGCGCCAAGGAGCTTACCGTTTTGCCGGGCCAGACCGTCACCATCAAGGATAGCGGCGCTTATGGCTGCATCCTTACCCAGGGCTTCGGCACCCTCGGCGGCTACCGCTGCGAGACTGCCGGTATGCTGCGCTTCGGCCAGCTGAGCGCAGACGAGTTCTTCGTGGGGCAGGAGGCGGCTGAAAAAGGCGTTACCATTACCAACAACTCCGTATGCGAGCCGCTGGTAATGCTCAAGCACTTCGGCCCCAACCACCCGGAGATGCCCATGCCCTCCTTTGACGATTAACCACCTGCCCGTCACTGAATGAACGCTGCTCCGGGCCGTTCCCTCCGCCACCGGAAGGGCGCGTTCCGGTGCGTTTTGTAGAAAAAGGAGTCTGACAATGTTACATCAGCATGATCTCGGCCTCTACGAAAAGGCGCTCAACCCCGCGCTGAGCTGGCTTGACCGCTTGAGCACTGCCAAAAGCCTGGGCTTTGACTTTGTGGAAATCTCCATTGACGAATCCGACGAACGGCTGGCGCGCTTGGACTGGAGCCCGGCCGAGCGGGCCGCGCTGCACCAGGCCATCCGGGAAAGCGGCGTGCCGCTGCGCTCCATGTGCCTTTCTGCTCACCGCCGTTTTCCCTTCGGCAGCGCCGACCCAGACATCCGCGCCCGCGCCTATGACATCATGGACAAGGCTGTGGACTTCGCGCTGGAATTTAACATCCGGGTTATTCAGCTGGCCGGCTACGACGTCTATTATGAGGACTCCACCGAGGAGAGCCGCCAGGCTTTCCTGGAGGGGCTGCAATGGTCCTGCCGCTTGGCTGAGCAAAAGCAGCTCATGCTGGCCATGGAGATTATGGACACCCCATTTTTGAACTCCATTACCAAAAACCTTTGGTATGAGCAGCAGCTTCGCTCGCCCTGGTACGCGGTTTACCCCGACCTCGGCAATCTTTCCGCCTGGGGCAACGATGTGGAGCGGGAGCTCGAAAAGGGCCGCGGCAGCATCGTAGCGGTGCATGTTAAAGAGACGCTTGCCGTCCGGCCCGGCTTTCCGGGAAAGTTCAAGTGCGTTCCCTTCGGAACCGGCTGCGTGGACTTTTCCGCCTGTTTCCGCAAGCTGGAGGAGCTGCAATATAAAGGGCCGTACCTGATTGAGATGTGGTATGACCCCCAGCAGGACAACCTGCACGAAATTACGGCCGCCAGGAAATTTGTAGAGGATCAATACCGGAAAGCGCTGGCTGCATTGAAAGAGGAGGGTAAAAAGCCATGAAATATTACATGGGCATTGACAACGGCGGCACCACTACGAAAGCCGCCCTTTACCGCGAAGACGGCTTCTGCGCGGGCGTCGCCTCCACAGAGACCGCCATGCTGGTTCCCCGCGCCGGTTTTACAGAGCGCGACATGGAGGAGATGTGGCAGGCCAATTGCACCGTTATCCGCGATGTAATCGCACAGACAGGCATCGATGCCGCCGACATCGCAGGCGTCGCCTGCTGCGGGCATGGAAAGGGCCTCTACCTCTGGGGTAAGGACGGCAGGCCCGCGCGCCCCGGCATCATCTCCACGGACAACCGCGCCTGGGAATACCCGCTTCGGTGGGAAAAAGACGGTACCGCTGAAAAGGTGTTCGCCAAATCCTGCCAGCATATTATGGCCTGCCAGCCCGTCTCGCTGCTGGCCTGGCTGCAGGACCACGAGCCGGAGTGCCTGGAGAAAACCCAGTGGATTTTTGAGTGTAAAGATTATGTGCGTTTCCGCCTGACCGGGGAGGCCTACGGCGAAATCACCGACTACTCGGGCGCCAACTTTGTCAACCTGAAAACACGCCGGTATGATCCCGAGCTTCTGCGTCTGTTCGGCCTGGAGGCCTGGCTGGATAAGCTGCCTCCACTGCGCCAGTCCACGGATATCTGCGGCCGCATCACCGGCGAAACCGCTGAAAAAACCGGGTTGAAGGCCGGCACACCGGTCGCGGGCGGCATGTTTGACATCGACGCCTGCCTCATTGCCGTCAATGCCGCGGACGAGGAGCACATCTGCATGATTGCCGGCACCTGGAGTATAAACGAGTACATCCGCCGGGAACCGGTTCTGGACGGCAAGGTATTGATGAACTCCCTGTTCTGCCTGCCGGAATACTACCTGATTGAGGAGAGCAGCGCCACCTCGGCGGGTAACCATGAGTGGTTTGTCAAAACCCTGCTGCCGGAGCTGAGAGAACAGGCTAAAAAGGATGGGACCTCGGTCTACAAGCTGACCGACCAGTGGGTGGAGGACATTCCCGCCAGCGAGTTTTGCCCTATTTTTACTCCATTCCTCATGGCAAGCAACGTTCACCCCAACGCCAAGGCATCGTTTACCGGCCTGAGCAACTACCACACCCGCAAGCACCTGATGCGCAGTGTCTTTGAGGGTATTGCCTTCTCCCACCGTTACCACCTTGACAAGCTGCTGGCTACCCGTTCCGCGCCGCCGGCGTCCATCCGCCTGGCAGGGGGCGTAGCACGTTCTGCGGTCTGGACGCAGATTTTTGCCGATCTCATGGGGTATCCCATCGAAACCGTCGATGTCAAGGAAACAGGCGCGCTCGGCTGCGCCATGGCGGCTGCTGTTGCCGCAGGCGATTACCAGGACCTTTCCCAGGCCGCGCAGAGGATGTCCACCGTGAACCCTGCCGTTTATCCCAATGCGGAAAACCGGCCCTACCTGGAACAGCGCTATCAATTGTATTGTAAAATACTCGATGCGCTTGATCCTGTCTGGGATGACCTGCAAAAGCTCCTGTAAAGCGTTTTCCATCCGTTCAAAAGGCAGCGTTTATGCTGCCTTTTTTGTATTTTACAACCGGATTCTATTTAAAAATATTGCCGGTGCTTTTCACTCCCGGGAAAAACATTTTATCGCCGCAGCCTCGACGCAATCCCCCCGCTTTCCGCTCTATCCTACAGCAAGATTATTTTGAAGCAGGCGCGCCCATGTGCTATAATGAATAAAAATTCCAACGATTTCAATGAATGGAATCAGAAAAGGACTGTGAATATGAATGAAAAAGAAATAGCGGAAATCCGCCGCCGGTTCCGCCCCGATAAAAGCAATATCACCCATGTGCGCGGCTGCTATGTCAACGATAAACGGGAGATTGTCTCTGAGTTTGATCAATCGCTCGCCCTGATGCCGCAGGAAGAGGGGGAAAAAATCCTCACCACCCTGAAGCGCACCCTCTCCGGGACGCTGGGCAAAAATCTGGTCGGCCTCGCCTTTGCCACCGAGCAGGTGGTGGACGGCGAGGAGCACAAGCTGTTGATGGCGCTGCGGGGCTCCTCCCTCAAGGAGGACGATGCGGTGCGGGCCTTCTACCAACGCGTTATCGATGCGGTCAATTTGGAGGGGCCTTATCTGATTCTGCTTGCCCATGACACCTATGACGTCCCCTTCCGCTCCAAGGACGGGGAAACGCTGGACGATGCCTCATCAGAGATTTATTCTTACATTTTGTGCAGTGTCTGCCCGGTAAAAATGACCAAGCCGGCACTCTGCTACTATGTTCCCGAAAATTCCTTCCACAGCTTAAGGCCGGACTGGCTTGTTTCTCCGCCGGAGCTCGGTTTCCTCTTCCCGGCCTTTGACGACCGAAGCACCAACATATACAATGCCCTGTACTATACCCGCAACCTCACAGAGAACCACCCGGAGTTCATTGAGGCGGTTTTCCGCCTGGAGGCCCCCGTTCCCGCCGCTGAGCAAAAGGAAGCCTTCCAGAGTATTTTGAGCGAAACGCTTGCCGAAGAATGCCATTACGATGTGCTTCAAACGGTTCACGAGCAATTCCGCGAGATGATTGAGGAGCATAAGGCGAATAAAGAACCGGAACCGCTGGTCGTCTCAAAGGATACGGTCAAGAGCGTGCTGGAGCACAGCGGTGTGTCCGGGGAACACGTCGCGGCCTTCGACCGGAAATATGACGCCGAGTTTGGCGCGGACACCTGCCTCAGCCCGCGCAACCTCGTCGATGACCGGCAGTTTGAGGTCCGGACGCCCGACGTCACCATCCGGGTGAACCCGGAACGCAGCGACCTGATTGAAACCCGCATCCTCAATGGCGCCAGATACATCCTTATCCGCGCTGACGAGGGTGTGGAGGTCAACGGCATCGATATCCGCATCACCGGGGAGGCGTAACCGGATAAAGGCACGAAATCGGAGGCGGGGGTAGCCCCGCCTCCGATTTCGTGCTCTAAATATTTTTTCTTCTGTAGCTTTTTTGCTTAAGGGTAATCCTCCGATATAGGTTCCAATTAATCATCAGGGTTAACGCCACTAATTTACGCTTTTTACTGAAATAGGGGTTTCTCAGAACACGCCCCATCTTCTTCCGCAAAAAAAGAATGATCTTTTTTCGATCCCCGTCATACTCCATTTTTGTACTGAATACCATTTTCTCTAAAATATACCAATAAGACCACAGCCACCGAAACTCCGCCTGCTGCTCCAACGACGGATAAGCCTTCCTGATATATTGAAAATTTTGTTCATAGGCCTCTATTACCGCTAGGTCACTTGGGCGGTAATCCTTCGTTGTAATACTATCTTCCCGATGAATATAAAAATATTTTGGGTCTGTCGTAATTGCAACTGTAGCCGCCAGGCCAAAGAGCTTAATCATTACGAAAGCGTCTTCGCTTGTCTTACCGACAGGGAAACGAATATTATCAAATAAACTCTTTTTATATAATTTATTTACTGCATTTACAGACAGCTTCTCCCCCGCTAGAATAATACGGATCCCCTTCTCGGCATCGCAAATAATCGTTTGCCCGGCAGGGCAGCGAAGCGTTTTCCGTTCCCCAAAGCAGTCCATTATTCCACAGGCGGAAATATCTGCCTGATTGTCCGTTATCAAGCGGTAAAGCGTTTCCAGCATATCGGGCGCGATAAAATCATCGCTATCAATGAATGATAAATACCTGCCCTTTGCCTGCGTTATTCCAACATTACGTGCAGCGCTTAACCCACCATTTTCACAATGAACCGCCTTAATAAAAGGATACTTTTTTTCGAATGCATCACATATCTCGCCGCAACTATCCGGTGAGCCATCATCTATCAATAAAATCTCATAATCCGTAAAAGTCTGCGCCAATATTGAATTAACACAGGTCTCCAAATAGGGTTCCACCTTATAAACCGGGACAATCACCGTAATTTCAGGCATTACGTCCACCTTTCCATATTCAGGGATGCATTTCCCTTATTTTATAAAATTAATTATAGCTAAGATTAAATTCATTGTCAAATACCCGCCGGGGCAATTAATCCCTGGCAGTTGCTTCGGCCTCCGGCACAAGGCACACGGTTGCATACCGATCTGGGCGCGGTGCGCTATGAAGCCGGGAGATATCCGTGTATCGATGACAATATCGCTGTATAAGTTTTCCACAGCAGACCCTGGGAACCTCGCTGCAACGGACGTAAGCCGCATCTCTGCAAAAATCCGCCACAAGGGATCGGAAAAGCCGGCGCGGAAATTGTGCACCTTATCCCCTTTATTCCCACCTCATAATATGATAAAATATAAAACAGAATAAATAGGAATTTTACAGTTGGCCTTTTGGCCGGAACGGGGGAAATATGTCTGACGTTATCAGAGTATTTGTAGAAAAAAAGCCCGGGTTCGATGTAGCGGCCCGGCAGGTCTGCGACGACCTGCGCCAAAACCTAGGCCTTCTCGGCGTTACGGATGTAAAACTGCTCAACCGCTATGACATTTCCGGCCTCAAGCCGGAGGAGTTTGCCGCGGCGCGCACCACGATTTTTTCTGAGCCTAATGTAGACGACGTCTATGATGAGGTCTATCCGGTTCCGGCGGGCTACCAGGTTTTTGCCATGGAGTACCTACCCGGCCAGTATGACCAGCGCGCAGACTCCGCCGCGCAGTGCGTGCAGCTGCTCACACAGGGGGAGCGGCCCACTGTGGTGACCGCCCGTGTGGTAGCTGTCGCCGGAGATGTTTCTGCCGGGGAGATGGAGAAAATCAAATCCTACCTGATCAACCCGGTAGAAAGCCGCCTGGCTTCTTTGGAAAAGCCCGAGACACTGGAGCAGCAGGCAGACGTCCCTGCCAGCGTTGCACGGGTAAGCGGCTTTATTACCTGGAATGCGGAGGAGCTGAAGCGGTATTATGACACCATGGGCTTTGCCATGAGCCTGGAGGATCTTGCTTTCTGCCAGCATTATTTTTCCGATCAGGAGCACCGCGACCCCTCCGTGACGGAGCTGCGCGTCATTGACACCTACTGGAGCGACCACTGCCGCCATACGACCTTTTCCACCCGCCTGAGAACCATTGAAATTGAAAAAAGCCGGCAGCAGGCCGTAAGCGGCGCCATTCAGCAGGCGCTGGACGCCTATATGGACGCCCGCGGCGAGGTGTATGGCGGCCTCGCGGAGCAAAAGCCTGTCTCACTGATGGATATGGCAGTCATTGGCATGAAGCTGCTGCGTAAGCGCGGCCTGATTCCCGACCTAGATCTCAGTGAGGAAATTAACGCCTGCTCCATCGAGGCGCCGGTTACCATCGACGGCAAAACCGAGCCCTGGCTGATTCAGTTCAAAAATGAAACACACAACCACCCGACGGAAATTGAACCTTTCGGCGGTGCGGCTACCTGCCTTGGCGGCGCAATCCGCGACCCGCTTTCCGGACGCTCTTATGTTTACCAGGCCATGCGTGTGACCGGCTCCGGTGACCCGACCGTGCCCTTTGAAAAGACGCTGGAAGGCAAGCTGCCCTCACGCAAAATCACCACAGGGGCCGCGCAGGGCTACAGCTCCTACGGCAACCAGATCGGCCTGGCCACCGGACAGGTCACGGAGCTCTACGACCCCGGCTATGTGGCAAAACGCCTGGAGATCGGCGCGGTAATCGGCGCCTCGCCAAAGAGCAATGTTGTACGTGAACGCCCCGCCCCCGGCGACGTGGTGGTTCTGCTTGGCGGCGCCACGGGCCGCGACGGCATCGGCGGCGCTACGGGCTCCAGCAAGGCGCACACCCTGCAATCGGTTGAAGTTTGCGGCGCGGAGGTTCAGAAGGGTAACCCGCCGACCGAGCGCAAGCTGCAGCGCCTGTTCCGCAACCCGCAGGTTTCCCAACTCATCAAGCGCTGCAACGATTTTGGCGCAGGCGGCGTCTGCGTTGCCATCGGCGAGCTGGCGGACGGCCTTGCCATTGAGCTCGACCGTGTTCCGAAAAAATATGAAGGCCTGGACGGCACTGAGCTGGCAATTTCCGAAAGCCAGGAGCGCATGGCTGTGGTGCTGGCTGCCGCAGATGTAGACCGTTTCATCGCGGAGGCGGCCAAGGAGAACCTGGACGCCTGCGTTGTGGCCGAAGTCACGGAAAGCCCGCGCCTGCGCATGACCTGGCGCGGCGACCGCATCGTCGATATTGCGCGCTCCTTCCTGGACACAAACGGCGTCACACAGGAGGCCGACGTGCGGATAGAGGCCCCAGAGGCCGGCGCCTATTACCGCAACCAGGTGCCCGCCGTGCTGAGGGATAAGCCGCTGGCGCAAGCCTTCCGGGAAAACCTGGCCCGCTTGGAGGTCTGCGGACAGCGCGGGCTGGTGGAGCGCTTTGATGCCTCCATCGGCGCGGCAACGGTGCTCATGCCCTATGCCGGCAAATACCAGTTGACTCCTGAGGACGCCATGGTTGCCAAGGTTCCCGTGGACCACGGCGAAACCGATGACGCTACCGCCATGAGTTATGGCTTTATTCCGGGCATTTCCCGCTTTTCTCCTTTCCACGGCGCGGCTTACGCCGTGGTGGAAAGCCTTTCTAAGCTCGCCGCCGTGGGCGCGGATCCTATGAAGGCGCGCCTTACCTTCCAGGAATATTTTGAGCGCCTGCGCGACAAGCCGGAGCGTTGGGGCAAACCCGCGGCAGCCCTGCTCGGCGCTTTAACCGCCCAGCTGAAGCTGGGTCTGCCCGCCATCGGCGGCAAGGACAGCATGTCCGGCAGCTTTGAGGATTTGGACGTCCCTCCGACGCTGGTCAGCTTTGCCGTTACCATGACCAAGGCCAGCAAAACGCTGAGCGCGGCCCTGCAAAAGGCGGGCTCCCGCGTTGCGGCGTTCCCGCTGCCCGAGGACAACGGCACGCTGCTGCCAAAGTGGGAGGAGCTGCCCGCCTGGTATGAAAAAATCCGGACCTTGATTGAAAATCAATCCATTCTCTCCGCTTCTGTCGTCAAGGAGGGCGGCATTGCCGCCGCCGTCGCCAAGATGGCCTTCGGCAACCGCCTGGGTGTCCGGCTGGAGAAAACCATGCGCGACCCGCTCACGCTGTTTGCGCCGGTATCCGGATCTCTGGTCGTTGAGCTTGCGGCGGATGCCGGGCTGCCTGCGGAGGCCTTCCTAGTCGGCACGGTCACCGAGGCCCCGGAAATTGTGCTGGACGGCGCCGTACTGCCGCTGGACGATCTGGCTGCCGCCTGGGACTCCACACTGGAAAAGGTATTCCCCACCCGGGAAAAGGCGGTACCGTTGAGCGAGGAAATTCCGCTTTACGGCGAACGCTCCGCTAAAGCCCCGTCGGTTCATTTGGGAGCAGCGGCCCGTCCGCGGGTCTTTATCCCGGTTTTCCCCGGCACCAATACGGAATATGACACCGCGCGCGCCTTTGAGGCAGCCGGCGCCGACCCGCAGATCCTTGTGGTGCGAAACCTGTCTCCCGAGGGCATCGAAGAGACCATTGGCCGCATGGAGCAAATGATCCGGCAATCTCAAATTATCATGCTGCCCGGCGGCTTCTCCGGCGGCGACGAGCCCGACGGTTCTGGCAAATTCATCGCCACCACCTTCCGCAACCCGCGCATCTCCGAGGCGGTCGCCGGCCTGTTGGAAAAACGCGACGGCCTGATGCTCGGCATCTGCAACGGCTTCCAGGCTTTAATCAAGCTGGGCCTGGTACCCTATGGCAGAATTACCGAACCGGCTGACAACGCCCCCACGCTGACCTTTAACACGCTGGGCCGCCACGTTTCCCACATGGCCTATACGCGCGTCACCAGCGTGAAATCGCCTTGGTTCTCCGGCGTCCAGGCTGGCGATGTATTTGCGGTTCCGGTCTCCCATGGCGAGGGCCGCTTTGTCGCGGACGGGCGGACCATGAAGCAGCTCATTGCCAATGGCCAAATCGCTACCCAATATGTAACGCCTGAAGGCATACCAAGCGGTGAAATCCCCTGGAACCCCAACGGATCCGTCTGCGCTGTTGAGGGCATCACCAGCCCCGACGGGCGCATCCTCGGCAAGATGGGCCACTCGGAACGCAAGGGCAGCCATCTTTATAAAAACGTTCCCTTTGAAAAGGATCAACGTATTTTTGAATCCGGCGTGGCTTATTTCCGCTGAGTAAAGGAATGCAACCGAATGAGTATCATTGATTTAAAGCGCACCTGGGCCGAAATTGACCTGGAGGCGTTGGCCCATAATTTTCATGAAATTAAGGCGCGGCTGAAGCCGCAGACAAAAATCTGCTGTGTAGTCAAAGCGGATGGTTACGGGCACGGAGCGGTTGTGCTCTGCAAGGAGTACGAGGAGCTTGGCGCCGACTGGTTCGCCGTTTCCAATCTGGAGGAGGCCTCCCAGCTCCGCGCAGGCGGCATCCGGCTGCCGATTCTGATTCTCGGCTACACGCCCCCCGCCATGGCGGGGCAGCTGGATGCGCTGAAGGTTTCTCAGGCGGTCTATTCACTCGATTACGCCAGGGAGCTCTCACGATGTGCGGTGCGGATGGACGTACAGATTAAAAGCCACATCAAGGTAGATACCGGCATGTCGCGCATTGGTTTCTTTTACCAGCACCCGGATCAGGACGGCAAGGCACTGGAGGAAATGGCGGCGGCCTGCCGCCTGCCCGGCCTGGTTTCGGAGGGCATCTTCACACACTTTGCCGCCGCGGACGAGGGCGAAGCCGGGCGGGCATATACCCAGGCGCAATACCATGCTTTTTGCGGCGCCATCGATGCGCTCGCCGGGCGGGGAATCACCTTCACCATCCGCCACTGCGCCAACTCCGCGGCGGTGTTGGATTACCCCGAATACCAGTTGGACATGGTGCGCCCCGGCATTATCCTTTACGGCCTCAGCCCCTCTACGCAAATGCGGTGCAGGATGGACTACCGGCCCGTTATGACCCTGAAAAGCGTCCTCTCCATGGTCAAGGAAATTCAGCCCGGCGTATCTGTCAGCTATGGACGCCGTTTCACCGCCAGCCGCCCAATGACCGTCGGTACCGTTCCCATCGGCTATGCCGACGGTTACCCCCGCGCCCTGTGCGACCAGGGCGCTTATGTGCTGGTACACGGGCGGCCCGTGCCCATCATCGGCCGCATCTGTATGGACCAGCTGATGGTGGACCTCACCGGGCTTCAGGACGTGCGCACAGAGGATGAGGTCGAGCTTTTTGGGCTTGGTATCTCTGCCGGGGAGCTGGCGGAAAAGCTCGGCACTATCTCCTATGAATTACTATGCAACGTCAGCAAGCGCGTTCCGCGCGTCTACTGGAAAAACGGCGCCTCCGTCGAACGGCTTGATTATATCTGCGACGGATTTGAATAAGCAATAGTCAAAAAGGCAGGCGGAACCAAATGGTTCCGCCCGCCTTTTTTGATATGGCTGAACAAAAGCATACCGGGCAGCTCCGGTATACTTGACTTTGCAGCCTCCCTTCAGCCTAATCTGTATACAGGGGCTGGCGCTTAGGTGAAAGCTCAAGCAGCCGCCCTCCCCCAGGCCCAGCCGGTAATCTTCCGCCACCCTTAATGCGTTCAAAGAACCAGTCCTCTTCAATCCATTTTTATCTATTCTCCTGTTTAATTGCGCCAGGCCAGCTCCTCATAGCATTGGTTATAATAAATAGCGTTCTCGACCGGCACGTTAGCGGGAATATGGTTGCCCACCGCCAGGAAGAAGCCCGGGCAATCGCGCCCAATATTCATACAGCGCTCCACCTCGCGGCGAATATCCTCCTTGGTTCCCATGGTCAGGATTCTACAATCCGCATTGCCCACAAAGCAGTGTGTTTTCCCATATTTCCGCGCGATATAGGCCATATCCGTGGTAGGCTCCATGACAAAGCCGTTGACGCCGCAGGCCGCAATATCATCTACAAAGGTGTCAAAGGTACCGTCCGAGGTATAAAGAATCTTCTTCCCAGCCCGGTGCAGGGGCTCAAAAAGCTTTTCATAATTGGGGAATACATACTTGCGGTACCACTGCGGGTTGACAAAGGGGCCCGAGGTCCAGACAATGTCGTCATGGATCATGACGACCTCGGATTTACTGGCTGCCAACGCCTCAAAATATTGGAGAATCCAGTCCGCGTAGCGGTTTGCTACCGCCCCGAAGCGATCGGAATCCTCTCCCAGTCCCTCCAGCAGCATCTCCCAGCCGAAAATCTCCAGCAAGCCAGAAATCATGGTAATATAGATACCGGTCATATTGACCTGGTCCGGGTGTTCTGCACACAGAATATCATAGTGCGCGTCGTACTCCTGTGTCAACAGCGCCCGGTTCCGCTCCCCGTAAACCGCATACGGGTCAAAGGACAGTACCTGTCCCACCTCTGTAAACGGGCATTCCACGCGGGTATCATAGTCGGTGCCGCCCTCCGCGTAAACGGCGTGCCCCATCCGCGTGCGGCATTGGTCCAGCACCGGCGCGCCGGTGAGCACCGACCAGGTAAAGCCAAAATCCCAGGCCTTCTCAAAGGCCATCATCGCCCGTCTTTTGACAGCCTCGCCGCTGCCGCTGTCCACAGGAATGCCGGTGACCGCCCGGATCAGGCCCCAATACACACTAGCGGAGTACTCCGTCCGCGGGATTTTTTCCGGCATCTTTAATTGAATCGCATCCATTGCATTTTGATAAGACAAGATGTTCCCCTCCCTTGCTTGCTCTCTGCCGGCAGACGCGATCCGCCGCACGGCCAAGCTTGAAAACAGTATAGGGGATTTTCCGGATGAAATCAATCCCCCGCATGGCTTTTACGCTGTATAAAATAATATCAGCCGCCGGAGCTTACGCAGCCCAGGGCTATGCCGCTTCCCTTTCACCAACCCCAGCGCTTATTTTTGAAGCCGGTTGTTACAGCCGTCCCTCCTTATCCCAGCTCATAAATAAAAAAGGAGGCCTACAGCTGCTTAAAGCATAGCTGCGGCATCCTTTTTAACTGCGCGGCGACCCTTATTTGACCTGTAAAAAGCCAACCTTTTTCATTACCTTATTCAATGTGCGCTGGGCGATCGCCGTGGCCTTCTGTGCATTTTCACGGTAGCAGGCCTCCAGATAATCCTTGCTGTCAATCAACCGGCGGAATTTTTCCTGAATCGGCGCCAACTCCTCTACAACGGTCTGGCCCACAGCCTCCTTGAAGTCGCCATAGCCCTTCCCCTCAAATTCGCGCTCAATTTCTTCATAGCTTTTACCCGTCAGAACGGCGTAAATCCCCATCAGGTTATTGATGCCATCCTTGCCCTCCGCATAGTGGACGCGGGCCTCGCTGTCCGTAACGGCGCGCTTGAACTTACGCATGATGTCGTCCGGCGTGTCCAGCACGTAGACACAGCCGTTGGCATTGTCATCCGATTTGCTCATTTTCTTGGCGGGGTCCTGCAGGGACATAATTTTCGCGCCGGTTTTTGGGAACATCCCCTCCGGGACCGTGAAGGTCGGACTGTAAAGGGCGTTGAAGCGCTCCGCGATATTGCGCGCAAGCTCGATATGCTGCTTCTGGTCAATGCCCACCGGCACCAGATCCGCCTGGTAAAGCAGGATATCAGCTGCCATCAGGCTGGGGTAGGTGAATAAGCCCGCATTGATGTTGTCCGCATGTTTGGCGGACTTATCCTTAAACTGCGTCATGCGCGAGAGCTCGCCGAACTGCGTGTAGCAATTCAGTACCCAGGCCAGCTGCGCATGCGCCGGCACCTGGCTCTGAATAAAGAACAGACTTTTTTCCACATCGATGCCAAAGGCCAGCAGCAGGGCATAGGCCTCCAGCGTATTTTTGCGGAATTTAGCCGGTTCCTGGCGAACGGTTATGGTGTGCAGATCCGCAAGCGCGTAAATGCAGCGGTATTCATCCTGCATGGCGGCGCAGCCCCTCCAGGCGCCCAGAAAATTGCCGAGCGTAATGCTTCCGCTGGGCTGAATCGCGCTAAAGACCGTCTTTTTTTCGGCAGCTGTGTTTTCCATCCTCATAACTTCCTTTCCATTTAAATCGCCAAAAGGTACTGGCAACCTTTTATAAACACGGCGCGCCGGGGCCGCCTGTTTTTCAAGGAACGCCATAGAAAAAGCTTCCTGTCCCCTTAAACTGGGACAGGAAGCTTGACCTTCATTACAATCAATCCTGCGGTACCACCCGGCTTGGCGATGACGCCCGCTCGCTCTGCAGGGAACCCCTGCACTTCCAGGATAACGGGTGAAGCTCCCGTCGGAAAATACTGCGGCCGGAGCCTGAGCCCCGGGCCGGTTGTTTCCCGCCCTCGCGGACCCATTCGGCCTGCCGCCCCCGCCGCGCTTTCACCGTCCGCGGCTCGCTAAAGGGATAAAGCAAACTTACTTCTTCCGTTCATCGGTTTCAACCTATCTATGTTTTGCGCAGAGCAGCACTTTTGAACTGCCAAAACAGCTTTATTGGTATTTATTATAGGCCCCTTGCCGCTCCTTGTCAAGAAGCACGGCAAGGCCCCGCCGCCGGACCTGCTTTATTTCTCTACGATCTCACGAATCAGGCCGCCCAGAATTTGGATGCCCTTTGCAAGCTGCTCGTCCGTGGGTGTGGAATAGTTGATGCGGAAGCTCTGGCAGGGCTCGGCCTCATCGGTGAGAAAAGCATTCCCCGGCACAACGCAGACCTTACGCAGCACCGCCTGCTTGCAAAACGCCGGCATGTCCACGCCGGCCGGCAGCGTGCACCAGAGGAACAGGCCGCCGTCAATTGGATGGTAGGTAATATAGGGCGCTAGGTGCTTGTCGAGCAGGTCCATGGTATAAGCCGATTTTTCCCGGTAAATATCGCGCAGGCGGGCCAGATGCGCGTCAAAATCATAACGGCGCAGAAAACCGTCGCACACCATCTGGCTCCAGATATTGGTGTGCACATCCTCGCCCTGCTTGCAGACGACCATCTTTTGCATAACCGCCTTGGGCGCCACGGCGTACCCCACGCGCAGGCCGGGGGCAATAACCTTGCTGAAGCTGCCGCTGTAGAGCACGAGCCCATCCTCATCCAGGCTCTTAATTGCCGGTATATGCTCACCGCTGAAGCGCAGGTCCCCGTAGGGGTTATCCTCCAGGATCATGACGCCGTATTTTTTCGCCAGCGCATAAACCGCCTTGCGTTTTTCCCAGCTCATGGTAATGCCGGTGGGGTTTTGGAAATTGGGGATGGTATAAATGAACTTTACCGCCGGCTCTTCCCGCAGCGCGGTCTCCAGCGCCTCAAGATCCATGCCGTCCTCCTCCATGCGGACTCCGCGCAAGCGGACCTTAAAGGAGCGGAAGGTGTTAAGCGAGCCAATGAAGCTTGGCGCTTCGCAGAGCACCACATCCCCCTCATTGCACAGCGATTTTGTCGTCAGGTCCATCACCTGCTGCGCACCGGTTGTAATTAAAACATCGTCAAAATCGCGGCCGATATGGTGGGTCTTTTTCATATAATCCCGCAAGAAGTCCCGCAGCGGCACATAGCCCTCCGTAACGCTGTACTGCAGCGCATCGATGGGGCGGTTCGTCAGAATATCATTTGACACCTCGGCAAGCTCCCGGACCGGGAACGCCTCTGGCGAGGGGTTTCCCGCTGAAAGGGAGATAACCTCGGGGTCTGCCGCATATTTAAAAATTTCGCGAATCGCCGACGGCTTTAAATTTTGCACGCGCTCTGAAAATTGGTACTCCATATTTTTAAAATCCTCCTTTATATCGTCACGGTTCGATAGATTGCAAGACGCTCCAAATAATATTTTTATTTTAACATAAAGTGCGCCGGGAATCAATGCGGGCTGCTGGGCTTTTTTGCCGCCGCCTCCATGCCGGGCAGCGGCGGCCCCCTGCGGGAAAAGGGGGGAAAAGGCGCTTTACGAAGCTTATCAGCCGGTTTTTCACTTTTCCGCCACGGGGAGCTCCTTTTCCCGCGGGCCTTACAAATAAGCGCATAAAGGTACACGAGGTTTTGACAATGGCCCCCGTTTGCATGAAGGTATAATAATATGCACCAAGGGCGGGTAATATGACACCAAATCCATTCTTTAAGCACACAATTATAATCTGTTGGAAAGCCCGTCTAAAATGAGGTGTTGCAATGAATCTGGCAAATGAGAAACACGCTGTGTCCGCGGGCGGCCCCTCCAGGGTGCTGGGGACCCTCTCCAGGCTGGCGCACACTGCCGCGGGCAGCATCGCCCCGCATATTATCTGCGGCCTGCTGGGCCTGCTGTGTGCCCGGGGAATTGTTTTTGCCCGTTATGCGCCGTTCGGGGTCGCCGCAGTCGCCGCCGCCCCCTATTCCTCTATGTGGGCCGCCGTTCTCGGCGGGATTACCGGCTACCTGATGCCGGGAAACGCCGCCGTACCCATCCACTATATCGCCGCGGTGCTGGCCTGCGCGGCAATCCGCTGGACGCTCAGCGACCTGCTGAAGCTGCGCGCCCACCCGGCGTTTGCCCCGCTGGCCGCAGGGCTTCCAGCGCTGACAACCGCGCTTGCCGTCGCCTTTGTAAACGGTTCCCCCGGCGGGACCACGGCGCTTTTTGTTGCCGAGGCGTTTTTATCCGCCGGCGCCGCTTACTTTTTCTCACGCACGGTGAGCACGCTCCGTGGGAGGCGGCGCTCCTCCCCGCTGAATATTCAAGAGTCCTCCTGCCTGCTCATCAGCCTGGGCATCCTCTTAATCGCTCTCTCAGAGCTCTCTGTCGCGGGGATTTCCCTGGGGCACATCGCCGCCGTGCTGGCAGTCCTTTACGCATCTCGCTACGGCGGGCCGGCGGGCGGGGCCGTTGCGGGCATCGCCTCCGGCGCGGCCTTCGGCATGGCTACCACGGGGCTGAGCTACATTTCCGGCGCCTATGCGCTGGGCGGCCTGGTCGCAGGCATTTTCTCCCCGGTGGGCCGCCTGGCGGCCGCCGCGGCTTTTGTGCTGGCAAACGCAATTGCCTCTCTCCAAGTCGGCGGCGGGGCGGCGGTAACCACCGGGCTTTATGAGGTCGCCATCGCCACCGTGCTCTATTTGGCGCTTCCCTCAAAATTTGGCGCCGGGCTAGCGGCACTTTTCTCTGAGAGCAAGGCCTCCGACCGAAGTGAAGAGCTCCGCGGCGCAATTGTCCGCCGGCTGGACTACGCCGCCAAGGCGCTTGACGGCGTCTCTGATGCGGTGGAGGAGGTCTCCAAAAAGCTTGAGCTTGCCTGCATGCAGGACGTGGGCGTCGTCTATGAGAAAACCATTCGTGAGGTCTGCTCCGGATGCGGCCTGAAGCTTTACTGCTGGGACAAAAATTACCATGAAAATATGGAACGCCTGCTGTCTCTCAGCCCCGCCCTGAAAGAAAAGGGGTACGTACTGCACGGCGATTTTCCAGAAGCGTTCTCCACCCATTGTAGCCGGATGAACCAGGTCAGCGAGAGCATCAGCCGCCATTATCTTGAATTTTCCGCGCGGGAGGCCGCGGAACGGCGCGTGAGCCAGATCCGCGCGCTGGCTGCCGAACAGTTCGGCATGGCGAGCCGCATATTGGAGGACCTGTCGGGCGATTTAGAATTATTTGAACGTATTGATACGATTTCCGCGCAAAAAATCACGGAGATTCTGCGCACCCTGCAAATCAACCCGCTTCATGTCAACTGCTGCATCGACTCCTTTGGACGGCTGCGGGTGGAAGCCGAGCTCACCCCGCAGGAAAAAGGCCTGCTCGACCGGCCCTTTGTCGCCAAGGAAGCCTCCCGCGCCTGCGGAAGGACCTTTGACCTGCCGGTTCTGACTGCGGCACGCGGCAATTACCGCCTTGCCATGGCGGAACGCCCCGCATTCCGCATCCGCACCGGCTATGCCCAGCATATCTGCGGCAACGGCAAGCTCTGCGGCGACAGCTGCGAGTGCTTTTCGGACGGCTCCGGGCGCCAGATCGCCCTCATCAGCGACGGCATGGGCAACGGCGGTCGGGCCGCCGTGGATGCCGCGATGGCAGGCGGGTTGACCGCCAGGCTGCTGCAAACCGGCATCGGCGCGGACGCCTGCTTAAAAATTGTCAATTCCGCGCTGCTGGTAAAGGCGGGAGACGAATCCTTGGCCACTCTCGACCTCGCGCTCATCGACCTCTTCCAAGGCACAATCGAATTTTACAAGGCCGGGTCGCCGCTTTCCGTGCTGCGCACCAACGGGCACACCTCCGTCATTGACACACCCTCGCTGCCTATTGGCATTCTCAACGAGACGCACTTCTCAAAAAGCTCCGCCACAGTGGATGGCGAGGGCCTGCTGGTACTGATGAGCGACGGCGCCCTGGCGGCGGGGGAGGACTGGGTAATCGATGCCGTCGACCAATTCCAGGGCCAGCTGCCGCAGGAGCTGGCGGAGGAACTGGTGGGCGGCGCAATCTCTCGCCGGGATGACGGCCACGACGACGATATTACCGTGCTGGTCGCCGCGATTGAGCCGCTCCGAGAGCGGTCCTCTCCTTGATTACAAGCTCTTTCAAGATAGATCCAAAGCTTTCTTGGCATGCTGCAAAAGGCCCTTTTTGCAGCATATTCGCAGAACCGCCCGCGGGCCGGCCCATCCCCTTGTTTTGGGACGCCGTCCCCAGGCTGCTAAAATCCCGCTGGAAAATTCTCCGGCGGGATTTTTGTCTTATTCGGTAATTTCAGGCTTTTGCTCCTGCCCCCTCTCCAAAAATAAAAGCTGAAAACAGGGCTTGCATGTGACGTAAGGTCATGCGCTATACTAGAATCAAGGAGGCGAGAGCAAATGGAGAAAAGCAAGGCAATCCCACAGGGCTATATGACGGTGGGCGAAGTTGCGAAAAAGATGGGGGTTACCGTGCGCACCCTACAGTATTATGACCGCGAAGGGCTGTTCTCCCCGTCGGCGGAAAGCGAGGGCGGACGCCGGCTTTACACCGATAAGGATGTGGTCAAGCTGCATCAGATTTTATCATTAAAGCACCTGGGGTTTTCATTGAGCGACATCAAAAACCGCTTGATCCCCCTGGACACGCCCAACGAGGTAGCGGAGGTACTTGCAGAGCAGGCCGCCGCCCTCCGCGATAAAATAGAAGCCCTGACGGAATCCCTGCGGGAAATTCAGGCCCTGCGCTCGGAGGTACTGCAAATGCAGGCCGTGGATTTTAAAAAGTATGCCGATATCATCGTCAATGTACAGATGAAAAATAATTTCTATTGGCTGATCAAGCATTTTGACGAGCAGACCCTGGACCACATCCGCAGCCGGTTCGACAGAGACAGCGGCCTGGCCTTTATGGATGCCTTTACCCGGCTGCAGGACGAAGCGCTGCGCCTGCTGAAGGCCGGCGAACCGCCTGAGGGCCAGCAGGGCCAAGCGCTTGCAAAGGCATTCTGGGCAATGGTAACGGAGTTCACCGGCGGCGACACAAGCCTGCTGCCAAAGCTGATGGAAATTGGACAATTCAAGGGCACGGACAATGCGTGGCAGCAAAAGCAGGCCCTGGTAAACCGTTATATTGAGCCTGCCTTGGGCGCCTATTTCAGCCGTCTGGGGATCAATCCCTTTGAGGAGGGCTGCAAATGAACGAGGCCATTCGGGTTGAGGCCCTGCGTAAAAGCTACGGTGAACGAACCGTACTAAACGGGCTGACCTTTTCGGTACAAAAGGGCGAAATTTTTGCCCTCCTCGGCGTAAACGGCGCAGGTAAAACAACGGCGCTTGAGTGCATAGAGGGCCTGCGCAGATATGACAGCGGCACCATCGGCATAAACGGGCGGGTGGGCATTCAGCTGCAGTCAGCTTCTCTTCCGGCCCATATCAGGCCCATGGAGGCCGTGCGGCTGTTTGCAAAATGGAACCGGGTAAGGCCCGACACTGCTATACTTGCCACTCTCGGTATTGATAAGCTGGCTAAAAAACAATATGCCGGGCTGTCGACGGGCCAAAAGAGGCGGCTGCATCTTGCCCTTGCCCTCGTGAGCAACCCGGACATCGTCTTTCTGGACGAACCGACCGCCGGACTCGATGTAGAGGGGCGGCAGGCGCTTCACTGCCTGATTCGCAATCTAAAGGCAAGGGGGAAAACCATTCTCTTGGCC
Organism: Hydrogeniiclostridium mannosilyticum; assembly: GCF_003268275.1. GTDB lineage: Bacteria > Bacillota > Clostridia > Oscillospirales > Acutalibacteraceae > Hydrogeniiclostridium > Hydrogeniiclostridium mannosilyticum. The sequence goes on along the minus strand of NZ_QLYR01000002.1, from coordinate 276,570 downwards.
AGCCATGACATGACCGAGGTTGAAAGCCTCTGTGACCGGATTGCAATCATAGCCGGGGGCCGCATTTCATTTTTAGGGAGCGCCGCAGAGCTGGCCGAGCAGACCGGCAGCCGCTATACCGTTTCTATCACAACCAGCCAGGGGAACCGGCGTTATGAGGCCGCCAACATTGCGGACACCCTGCTCACCCTGCTGGAGGACTATAAACGCAAGGGTATGGCTGTTCTGGATATCCGCATAGACCGCGGAACACTGGAACAGCACTTCATGGAGCTGGTGAGGAGGAAAGAGCCGTGAATGCATTCATATATGCTGTGGCGTTGCAGTGGAAGCTGGATATCCGCAGCAAATCCCTGTTGATTACCTGCTATGCTGTCCCGCTGCTTTTTTTCGCCATCATGGGTGGAATTTTTACAGCCGTCAATCCGCAGGCTAAATACACGCTAATACAGTCCATGACCGTCATGGGCGTTTCCATGGGTGCGCTCATCGGCCTTCCCCCTTCGCTTGCCGAGATCTACGGAAGCGACATCCGAAAGGCATACCGGGCCAACGGGGTCCCCCTTTCCCTCGGCCTCTTCTCCATGCTTTTTTCCGCGTTTATCCACCTGCTGCTGATGTCGGCAATCATCTGTTGTGTCGCTCCCGCCGCCTTTGAAGCCGCGCTGCCGGAAAACCTGCCGGCCTATTTTGCGGCGCTCGCCGTTTTGATTTTCGTTTCACTCAGCATCGGCAGCGCCCTGGGGCTGGCAGTCAAAAATCAGGCAAAGCTTACCATGGTTGCCCAGCTGGTGTTTTTGCCCTCCATCATGCTGTCGGGAATCCTCTTCCCCGCTGAGCTGCTGCCGCCGGCGCTTAAGCTTGCCGGCAGGCTGTTCCCGGCTTTTTGGGGGTACCGGCTGATGGTCCCCGGCGGCTTTCATTGGAACAGCCTTTGGCCTCTGCTGTTAATCCTGGCGGCGGCGGGCTTGGCCTGTGCCTTGCGCGTCAAGCGGCTGAGGGCCGAATAATTTAAGGCCCGGCGCTTTTCTGCTATCTCAGTAATATCCGCGCACGAAACGCATGGAGTATGAAGCCGAATAAGACGCTATAGCCCTCTCGGGGCTGTTAAACAGGTACCGCAGTCCGCTCGCCGCATAAAAAGGAACCGGGGCAAGCAGCGTCCCGGTTCCTTTTTATGAAGCTTTGTTCAACTGTGCCCGCGCCGTACGCGGCCGTAAACGAAAGAGGCAAAAAAGATCGCCGCAGCCACCAGCACAATGGTACCGCCCGCAGCCGTCCCCAAGTAATAAGAGAGGATCAGCCCGCTCACCCCGGAGAACAACGAGATCGCAACGCTCCACACATGATAGGAACGCATGGACCCCGACAGATTGCGGGCGGAAGCCGCCGGCAGCACCAGCAGGGAGTTGATGATGAGAATACCCACCCATTTGATGCAGCTGGTGACAATCAGTGCAATCAGCACCACAAAAACCCGCTGTAGCAATTCCACCCGGATATTTTTACTGGCGGCCAGATCCGGGTTTAAACTTGCCAGCAGAAATTTGTTGAAAAAGAAAATCCAAAGCACAACCGTCAGGCAAAGCAGTACCGCCAGCAGAATAAGCTCCTCCGGCTGAATGGTGAGGATGTCCCCAATCAGATAGCCGGAGTACTTGGCAAACCCGCCGGTGGCGGACAGCAGCACGATGCCTAGTGCCAGGCCCGTGCTGGAGAACACGCCGATAACCGTATCCGCCGAGGAGGCGCTGGAGCCCATCACTGCGCTGATGCAGAGCGCAAACAGGAGCGCAAAGCCCAGCATAGATATAAAATAATTATCAATTCCCATCAGCACGCCAATGGCAATCCCCGTCAAGGCCGAGTGCCCCAGCGCATCCGAGAAAAAGCTCATGCGGTTGTTGACAATCATGGTGCCCACCAGGCCAAACAGCGGGGTAATCAGCAGAATAGCCAGCAAAGCGTTTTTCATAAAATCAAATTCCGTCCACTCAAACGGAAGCAGTGTGTCGATGAGTGAATATAAAAAGCTCATCTTCCCGCCCTCCCCACTATCGGAAGGCCAAAAACCTCCCGTACCTGGTCGGAAGCCATCACCTTATCCACCCGCCCGCTGATAATAACCGTTTTGTCAAGCAGGGCGGCTGAGGTCGCATATTTCTGCACATGGGCCAGGTCATGCGAAACCAGAATGACCGGCATGTGGTACTCGCTCCGCAGCGAGCACACCAGCTCATAAAAAAACGCTGTGCCCCGGCGGTCCAACGCCGACACCGGCTCGTCCAGCAGCAGCAGGTCCGGCATCGGCTGCAGGGCAAAGGCAAGCAGCACCCGCTGCAGTTCCCCGCCCGAGAGCGTGCCGATCCGTTTTTTCAGCAGGCCGGGCCGGGCGCCGGCCTTCGCCAGCACCGCCTCCGCCTGGGCCAGCTCCTCCTTGCGGTGCCCAAACCATACCGGCCTACGGGATAGATTCGCCTCCATCAGATCCGCCACCGTCATCGGCGTTGAATGATCAAAAATCAAGCTCTGCGGCACATAGCCGATGCGCGGGCGTTGGACCCGGTTTCCCCTATGGTCGGTAAACAGGACGCTCCCCTCGTAGGCTATCCGCCCCAGCAGGGCCTTGAGCAGCGTGGTTTTTCCGGCTCCGTTCCGGCCGATCAGCGCCATTATTTCCCCGTGCTCCACGTCGAGGTTGACATCGTGCAGGATGACGCCGTTGTGCTTTCGGACGGTCAGCCCGCGAATTTTTGTACTGCACTTGCAGGAACCTAAGTCATGCTTCTCTTCCACTATTCTTGTTCTCCTCCCAAAGCCTCGCAAAGCACCGCCAGGTTTTTCTCCATCGCCCGCAGGTAAGCATCCGGGCTGTCTTCTCCGGTTACCGCCGGGTCCAAGGTGTAAACGGCCGCGCCGCTTTCGCGCGCGACAATATCCGCCGCACTGTCGGGGTATTGGGGCTCTACAAAAACCGCGGTGACATCCGTGCCGCGAATTTCGCGGATGGTTTCGGCCAATTCCCGCGCACTGGGCTGGCTGTCCGGCTCCCGGTTGACGACCCGGACAATATTTAAATCAAACTCCTGGGCAAAATATGGGAATGCCTCATGGAAGGTGATGATATTTCTCGTCTGGCAGTTTTTCAGACGGCGCTGCATTTCCTGTTCCAGCGCGCTGAGCTTTTCAATATAGCGGTCCGCATTGGCGCGGTATTGCTCCGCGTGAGCCGGGTCCGCCCGCATCAGGCCCATAGCAATGTTATCGGTCTGCCGCGCGGCGTAGGAGACGTTGACCCAAAGGTGGGGGTTTTCCTCTCCGGACTCGTCCACAAGCAGAGGGATTCCCTCCCCCGCATTCACAACCTCCAAGGACGGCAGGCTGTCCGTTACCTTTTCCATAAAGCTCTCCATGCCGGCGCCGTTGATGACAAAAACACTGGCCCGCTCCAGATTTTTCATATCCTTGTTCTGCAGCTGGTAATCATGCAGGCAGCCGGCCTGCTGCCCTGCCATGTTATCCACCTGCACGCCCTCAACGCCCTGTGTGATGTTCAGCGCCATAATATACATGGGGTAAAACGACGTCACGACCCGAAAGCCCTGCCGCTGATCCGCCGAACGGCTGCAGCCCGCGCACCAAAGCAGGCAAAGGGCCAGACAGGCCGCAATACTCTTTTTAAGCTGCTTCAAATTTTTATCCTCCAAAAATGGGAATGCGATTCATTTGCATTTATCATATTTTATTTTTCGGAAAAAGTCAAGCGCAAGCTTCGCCGGTAAACCATCCTTTTTCAGAATCTACCCGTGGATGAAAACCGGCAGACTGCTGTCTCTATTATAATTGCCCTCGGTTTCAGAATCTGTCGAAGGCTTAGCCACAGGTAAAAAAGCAACGGCGTCCGTCTGCAAACGGGCGCCGCCATGCTTTGTGTTATATTTTTCAAATAAGAAAAAATATTACGTTTAACGCCAGATAATTGCTATATCAGATATAGGCTTGCGGATACCCCGCGATCCGGATCCAGTTCTCCCCTATTGATCCCGATGACCAAAAGCGCAGGAGTAAACCGCACCGTGGCAAACCAGAATACCGCCTGCTGCAAAAATCAATTAAACATCGCCCAGCCGTGTCACCGTCAGTCCAAGGTTGCTGAGTGAATAGCCCGCGTTATCCACTACCACCTGCAGGCTTGTCGGATTATCAGCGCGCAGGGGAACATCGAACGCGAGTGTAGACGTCTCGCCGGTTGCCGTAAAGGTATGGCTCGAAACCACGCCCTGCAGCGCCGTGCCACCCTGGTACAGCCGAACCGACATGGAGCCGGGGATAGCCGTGCCCGTCTCCACCGCTGCTACGCCGTGGAACGTGACCTGATAAATGCCGGGCTGATTGATCTCGATGTCGGTAGCCCCGGCCTGGTGGTTGATGGCGGATCCGCTGACAAGCAAATTATTGTCAAACACCAGCGCTCCACCGCTGCTGCTGCTCTGTGCCGTTTCGTTCACCGTTGCCAGAACATCCGGTGTTCCGCCGCTGCCCGGCTCCCCTCTGGGAATAACGAAGTCGAAAACCGCTTCCTCGTCCGTTCCCACATTTGTAACCTCGGCATCCGTTCCGGGGTTCCCTGTTGTTACGGTACCTATCCGAATGGTAGCCGCCGCGCCCGTTGGACCGGTTTCCCCTGTAGGGCCGGTTTCCCCCGTAGCGCCGGTAGCGCCAGTGGCACCCTCTGCACCCGTAGCGCCTGCCGGCCCGGTCTCTCCGGTGGCGCCGGTAGCGCCCGTTGCACCCGTTGCACCGCTGATTCCCTGGGGTCCAATAGGCCCTATATCTCCAGTTGCGCCCGTTGCGCCAGCGGAACCTGTCGCGCCTGTAGCGCCCGTTGGACCGGCAATGCCGGCAGGACCTGCGGCACCGGTGGCACCGGTCGCACCAGTGGGGCCGGTCGGGCCAGTAATGCCCTGAGGTCCCTGGGAACCTGTCGCCCCGGTTGCGCCTGTTGCACCGGCCGGCCCAGTAATGCCCTGGGGCCCCTGCGGGCCTGCGGGCCCGGTGGCACCGGTGGCACCGGTAGCACCGGTAGCGCCGGTAGCCCCAGTAATGCCCTGAAGTCCCTGCGGGCCGGTAGCTCCCGTGGCGCCTGTAGGGCCGGTCGGGCCGCCACTTGGCCCGGCGGGTCCCGTAGCGCCGGTGGCGCCTGCCAAACCAGTTGCGCCCGTTGCACCCTGCGGGCCCTGAGGGCCGGTAGCTCCCGTCGCACCGGCAGCTCCGGCCGGACCGGCAACACCCTGAGGCCCCTGCGGGCCGGTAGCGCCTGTACTGCCGGTAGCACCTGCGGCGCCCGTCACGCCGGTGGGGCCCGTGGGACCGGTCGGTCCAGGGTAACCGGGATAGCCCTGCGGGCCGGTGGGACCCGTGGGGCCTGTAGGGCCGGTCGGGCCCGTTATGACAACCGGTGGGCAAGGCGGCGGAACCGGCGGGCAGGGCGGCGGACATACCGGTGAACACGCAGAACAACGATATTTATCCTTTGGATCAATGTACATGTGCATTCCCCTTTCTTGGCAAGGAATAAATCATGGATATTTTCTATCATTCTATGCAAGCCCATAAAAAACGGTTCATTTTTGCTGTCTGCCGGAATAGATTTTCTTCGGGGCCTCAGCCTTTCCCAGCCTGTAAAATCCTAGCCCCGCGTTCCGCGCCGGTTCAAACATTTCCCCCTACCGCGTGCACAGTGCGGTTTATACCCCGGTATTTTTGCCTGCTCTTCATTCGCATGCGGGTCTAAGCTGCTCTTGACAACCGCCTGATTCCCAAGCGATGCCCGCGACGAGGCTTTGGGAAAATATCCTCCGAGCGGGGCTCCCAGCAGCAGCCAAACCCACGAGTGAACCGGCGGGCTGTTCAGGCTCGGGGAGGCCCTGCGCTTACCGATCCCTGGAAAGGGCGCTAAAAATAACCTTACCGCCTATACTGCGGCCGGTAAACCAGCTTGCTTCGGTTTGCCCTTTGGAACGCTGTATGCTATTTTGACAACGCCATTTACGGAGCAATAAAAAACCGCTGAAAGGCAGCTGCCTTTCAGCGGTTCACCCGCCACACCGCGGGAACTATAATAACATAAACGGACGGCTGCCGCCGCATAAAACGGCACAGCCTCTAAGGGCCGCGCTTTTAAGCCGCCCCGTCCGCCGGCTCCCGCTTGTGCAAAAAGCGGGCGGAAATCTGCTTCATAAAAACCAGCGCAACGGCAAGCGCGGCAGCCTCGGCAACCGGGAACGCCCACCAGACCATATCCTGCGCATTGGGCAGCAGGGTAAAAAGCCAGGCAAGCGGAAGTGCCACAACAATTAAGCGCAGCAGGGAGACCACCAGCGACCGCACCCCGCACCCCAGCGCCTGAAAAATCCCCTGAAACGCGACATTGGCGCCAACAAACAGATAGCTCAGCGTAATGATACGGAGGGCCTTCATGCACAGCTCCTGGGTTTCGGCTAAAAGCGGGAAAATTCCAATCAGCTGAGGGGCAAACAGCTGAAGCCCCACTGCGCCAACTGCCATGATGACCAGTGTATAAAGCATACCATAACGGATTCCGGCGCGGAGGCGGGCCTGGTCCTGCTTTCCATAATTAAAAGCAATAACGGGAATCATGGCGTTGTTCATGCCGAAGGCAGCAAAAAAGACAAACTGCTGGATTTTGTAGTAAACCCCATAAGCGGTAACGGCTTCAATTGAGATAAGGCCCAAAATGATATTGACCCCATAGGTCATAAAGGACGTCAGGGCCTGCATGACAATGGCGGGGAAACCAATGGCATAAATCCGGCGGATAACCTGCAGCCTGGGCCGCAGATAACGCAGATGGGTGTCGATATCCTTCCGATTATAGATGCTGTGGAAAATAAAATCCAAAAAGAACGAAACAAACTGACCGATTACGGTTGCATAGGCAGCGCCGTCTACGCCCATGGCCGGGCAGCCGAAGTAGCCGAAGATCATAATTGGATCCAAGATGATATTAACCAGCGCTCCTGCAACCTGGGCGATGGTTGACGGAAGGGTCCGGCCCGTCGCCTGCAAAAGCTTTTCGTAGATCATGTAAAGAATGACGCCGATGGACAAAACACTGCAAATTTTTAAATAGGAAGAGCCCATCCCGATCACCACTGGGTCGTTGGTTTGCGTGGCCAGGTAGGCATCGACCCCAAAAAGGCCGAAGAGCAGAAATACAATATAAGTACAGATTCCCAGAAAAACCGCATTCCCGGCTATCTGGCTGCCCTTCTCACGCTCCCCCTGGCCGATGCTCCTTGAGAGCAAAGCGTTGATGCCCACTCCGGTGCCTACGCCGACCGCAACCATCAGCATCTGAACAGGGAAAGCCAAGGTCAGCGCATTGACGGCATAATCGCCCATATTGGGGATTTCCGCCGTACCGGGCATGCTGCTGACAAAAAAGCTGTCGACAATATTGTAAAGCGCCTGCAGCGCCATAGAGAGGATCATGGGGACACCCATTGTAAGCATCAGCCTGCGGACCGGTACCGTCCCCATTTTGTTCGTTGTTGTTTCCTGTGCCATTAAAAGTCTCCTTCTTCGATTTTTGGGGGTATTTTTCGCCCCGCGGGAAAGCTGCCGCAGCCCCTGGCCTTGAATGAGCGAGCCGGAACCCTTGCCAGCCAAAACGCCGAAGAACAGAAAGGAGGCGTAAACCCGGAACCCGGATTTACGCCGCCACAGCCACTCGATTCTTTTTTTATTTTAGCGTACAAAAAACGCTTTGTCAAGAAATCCGGCCTAAAACTTTTCCGCCATGCCGGTGCGCCTCAGCTCCCTACACCTATTCCGCCGCAGTTCTGGGAAGATGGGCGGCACCGGACGCAGGCCGTCCCTCTGTGTCAGCAAGTAACCGTTTTATCATTAAATTTAGAATTAAAACTTCGCAAACAAGGTAAAAACACAAAATTTATTTTAAAAGTCTTCGGCCTTTACCTATAAACAGATTCTTACTGTCAAGGAAGCTGCTGTGTCTCGCCCTTATCCTCCAGCAGGGTGATGCGCTCCTCCCGGAGGCTGCCGTCGTGATAGATCTCTACCGTCACCACATCGCCGCCCCGATGCCTTGCCAAAATTGCATAGAGATCATCTAGGCTGGAAATGTCTTCCCCGTCCATTTTGGTGATGATATCTCCCTCCTCAGCAACGCCGCTGAAGCTGCTCTCATCATTGATAGTTACAATCAATACGCCGGAGACCTCCGAACCCCAGGAGCCGTTCGCCCCTAAATTCTGAGCGGTAATCCCCAGGCGCGCACGGTTTTCCACATAGCCCTGGTGAATCAGATCATTGAGAATCTCCTGAACCGTAACAACGGGAATGGAGAAGCCCATCCCCTCATACTGGGTAGAGACAATTTTACTGGTATTAATGCCAATAACCTGCCCGTACATATTCACCAGCGGGCCGCCGGAGTTGCCGGGGTTAATGGCGGCATCCGTCTGAATATAGCCGATATCCTCCGAGCCAAGGCGGCGGTTCAGGGCCGAAATGTAGCCGCCGGTCAAAGAGCCCGCGTAGCTCATGCCGCCGGGATTACCAATCGCCAGAACCTCCTGGCCCACCTTCATCTCATTGGCGTTGCCAAATGTAGCCGGGGCCAGTCCCTGGGCGTCTATTTTCAAAATGGCGACATCGGTCGCCTTATCAAAGCCCACCACGTTGGCGTCATAGGTAGATCCATCATGCAGTACCACCTGCACCGCATAATTTCTGGAATTATAAATCACATGGGAATTGGTGATAATGTATCCGTCGCTGGTAGCGATGATTCCAGTCCCCTGCCCTGTACCACTCTGCTGGTTATTGGCGGAAGTGACCGTCGTGTTGACGCCGACGACGCTTTCGACCAGCTGCTCATAAATTTCGTCCGCGGCCTTCTGCCCGGATCCCGGCAGCGGCTCAATTTCAATCCCCACATGACCGGGGTCCGTCTCCGGGGCCTGCGGCTCCTGCTGAGAGTCCCCCGGCTCGGAGGCCTGGGGATCCGAGCCCGAGGAAGAGCCCGGCTGCTGGCTGCTGCTGGAGGCCGGCGGCACTTCATGAAAATGATCCCACTCCAGTGCCGAATATACGATGAACGCCAGAATCAAGCCTACGGTAAGCGTCCCCAAAATCCAAAAGAAAACCTTCAGGCTGCCGCTCATTCGCCCGCGCGGCGGGGGCGGTACCGCGTTTGCGGGCGCAACAGGGGGCTGTGCAGGCGGTTGCGGAGGCGGCGCGGCAGCACCGCGGGAATCCCAGTAGGGGGCGCCGGCAGCGGCTTCCGGTACATTTCCCGTTTCACTGCCGCTCCCGCTGGACGGGCGCTCCGTTTGCTCCGCCGCATTGGCCTCCAGCCCACCGGCGGGGGACCCGGCAGCGGCCTCCTCTGAGGCTGCTGCGGAAGCCGCCGCATAAAGCTCCGCCATCTCCTCGGGCGGCTCAGATGTTGCCCGCCCGGCTTCCGGGGCCGGACCGCTGCCCTGGGGAATATCCGCCGCGGGATTTTCCGACGTACCGCCTTGCCTGCCCGCCTCCGCCTGCGCGCCCGGCAGCGGCGGCTCGCCTGTCCGCGGCCCAAGCGCTTCAGGGGAATCCGCGGAAAAACCATCATGCTTATCGTTCATACCCACTCATCCTTTATCTGCATTTTTCTCCTTGCCGTCTCTCAGCTTTTGGGGTTCCTTGCCCAGAGCCGGCACCGTGGAGACCTTCGGCAGCCAGAACTCAAACTGGCAATACTCATTTTCAATGCTGCTGACGGTAATTTCGCCGCCATGAAGCTTTATAATGGTTTTTACAATATAGAGGCCCAACCCCATGCCGGTTTTATCCTTGCTTCTCGATTTATCTGTCTTGTAAAAGCGGTCGAAGATCATGCCGATTTCATCGGAGGGAATCCCCGCGCCGCTGTTTTTAATCGCCACGGTTGTACGGTTGTCAAAATCCTGAACGCGAACCTCGATATAACCGCCCTCATTGGTAAATTTAGCAGCGTTTTCAATCAGATTATAAACAACCTGATGAATCATATCGGGGTCCCCGTCCACAAACAGGCTGTCGATATTCTCCAGCCCGCGCACCTCAATCCGCTTTTCCTCAATGGTTTTTTCAAAGGAAATCAGCGTTTCCAAGATGGTGCCCACCAGGTCAAAACGGCTGGGCCGCAAGTGAAGCTCACCGCTGTCAATCCGGGAAAGGTCCAGCATGGTGCGCACCAGACGGGACAGCCGCTTGACCTCGGCAGAGACAATCTGCAAATAATGCCGCTGCTTTTCAGGGGGAATGGTTCCGTCCAAAATACCGTCGATAAAGCCCGCAATGGTGGTCATCGGCGTTTTGAGCTCATGCGAGACATTGGCAATAAAGTTGCGCCGCACATTTTCGCCGCCGGCAAGCGAGCTCGCCATATTGTTAAAGGCCAGGGCCAGCTGGCCGATTTCATCCTGGCCGGTTACTGGCAGGCGCACCGAAAAATTCCCGTCCCCAAAGCTTTTTGCTGCGGCAGCCATCTGCCGCAGGGGGCGCACCAGGTTGTAGGAAAACAACCAGACAATACAGAATGAAATCATAAACGAAGCGACCGCTGCCAAGAGGAACATCTGAATCAAATTTGCCCGGTAGAGAGAGAACTCCTGAAACCCACAGGCGGCAAAAACCGTTCCGATGGTCACGGTGGACTCATCAGCCGCCGTGTAGCGAATGGGAACCCCTACCACATAATGCTGCTTTTTGTACAGCCCACCCATTGTGCTTTCATTGCTGTACATGCCGGTGGCAACCGCAATTTTAATCATTTCCTGCGGGATATTGACCTCCGTCGCCACTGGATCCTCGCTGCCGCTGCCAAGCGCCGTTAGAACCGGCTTGCCCGTCAGGTCAATGATAAAGATGTCTGAATTAATATTTTCCGCGAAAAAATTCATAAACACCTTCATGTCGGACCCGGGCAGGGTATAGTGGCCGTCCGCCTCCTCCTGGGCGCCGGTAGCCGCCAGCTTCGCCACGCTGGAGGCGTTTTTTTCCAGCAGGGACTGCTTTTCATCCTGCCAATTGGTGGTAATAAAGGTCAGCATCACCAGCCCAAGCAAAAAAAAGCTGATCAGGATGGTGAATGAGGTAATCCGCAAATATTTTTTAAACAGTGATTTTCGCATCTTGCGCACTCACAATCTGTAGTTATAGCGGAAAGAGGAGCCTGGCGGTCCCTTTATTCCTTCACTTCAAATTTATAGCCCACGCCCCAAACGGTTTTCAGCGCCCATTTATCCGAGACCCCTTCCAATTTTTCACGCAGGCGCTTGACGTGGACGTCAACCGTGCGGCTGTCGCCGTAATAATCAAAGCCCCACACCTCGTCAAGAAGCTGGTCGCGCGTAAACACCCGGTTCGGGTTGCTCGCCAGGTGGTAGATAAGCTCCATCTCCTTGGGCGGGGTGTCGATCTGCACTCCGTTTACCTTGAGCTCATAGTTCGTCAGGTTAATAGACAGCTTGTCGTATTTTACCTCTTTGACCGCCTCCGCCCCATTTTTACCCAAACGGCGCAGCACCGCCTTAATTCTAGCCATGACCTCCTTGGCCTCAAACGGCTTGACCACATAGTCGTCGGCGCCCAGCTCCAGGCCCAGCACCTTGTCAAAGACCTCCCCCTTAGCGGTGAGCATAATGATGGGGCACTGTGATTTTTTCCGAATTTCGCGGCACACCTGCCAGCCGTCAAGCTCAGGGAGCATGATGTCAAGCAAAATCAAGTCCGGATCGGTCTCCTCAAAGACGCGGAGCGCCTGGCGGCCGTCGTTGGCAATTGCGACCTCATAACCCTCTTTTTCAATATATAAGCGAAGCAGTTCGCAGATGTTCTGGTCGTCATCTACTACCATGATTTTTCCTGTAGCCACTCTTTTCTTCCGCCTTTCTTTATCCGCCGGGTCACCGGCGGGAAATATCATAATTTTATTTTACCACATAACTTACCACATAAAGACAACTCTTAAATAGATTATATAAAAAATTGCAGAAAAAATGATGAATATTTCATGAAGCTTCCCCCTAAAAATAAATTTTACCCGGTATGGCGAAGCCCTTTATGCTTTTAGCAATCTGAAAACCGGTCCTCTGCCACCATCAGAAGGCGGAGGGGCACACATGCTGCGTCAGTTTTTCGCGAACCCCTCTATGAAAAATTAAAAAACAGTTCATCCATTTTCTGCCCATCTCACTATTATAGAATCAAGCGGCACAGTCTTTTTATTGCATAAAAACACCGACCGCAAAAATCAAGCCCTTCTTTAATAAAAAATAAGATTAAAAGGAGCAGAAACTATGTCGAAAATACAGACCATTCTGGTTGCGGGAGACTCCCATACCTGGGGGCAGGGCTCCGGCGGCGAGCTGGAGCTTGATTCCCCAGTCAACGGCGAACTGCGTCCCCTGACCTTTACCTGCCCGAGCTATGTAAATCTCCTGCGGCAGCGCATCGGTGAGCTTACTGGCTCTTTAGCAATAGAATATCAAGGCAAAGCCCTGTCCGACCTGTGCGAAGGAAACCGCCGCGGCCAAAGCGCGCTATTGGACGAAGGTCACCGGCTTGTGCTCCCCGCCAACGCGGAGCTCTATCGCATATGCTTCCAAGGGCAGACTGAATCCTCCCGTGCCGAAATCTATTTGGACGGGATAGGCCGCCTTGAGATTGACCTGACCATGCCGGTCTCCGCCCATATGTACCGATTTATTCCCTTGCTCTGTGAGGACGGTCCGAAAAGCCTGGAAATTCGCTGCCGCTCCGGCTCAGTTCTGATCTACCGCATAGAAGCCTATCGCGGCCCCTATGCACTGATTAATGCCGGAATCGGCAGCTGTCCGCTAAACCGCTATCTGACACCCGAGGTATGGGATTCCTGGATTACTCCCTGGCAGCCCGCAGTGGTGATTGCGGAAGGCAACACCATCAACGACTGGCTCACCCGCGAATCCCCTGCTGAATACGGTAGCCTGCTCACCCGGGAGCTGGAGATGATCCGCAGCCTAGGGGCACGCCCCTACCTCCACACTGTTTCCCCCATTCTTGGGGAACAGGCTGAACCCCACAGCCCTTACTTGTACCCGGAGATGGTGGACACCGTGCGAAAGGTCGCTGCTGTGGAAGGCGTTCCTCTTGCAGATACCAACCGCAGTATGGAGCAGTTTCTTTCCGGACTGCCGGAACAGGAGCGGCCCTCTGCTCTATTCTGTGACCCATGGCATCCCAATCCCCGCGGGCATATGTTATATGCGCAGGCACTTTTTGAGCTTTTGACCGCCGATTTTCTTTTTTCAAGCCCTGCAGGCTTCCGCGAAAACCAGCGGGACCCTTAATGCTTCCAAAATACGCCTAAGCAAAAGGGTTCGGAATTTCTCAACAGCCCCCACCTTGCTTTTAAAATTGGACTGCCTCCTAGCGGCGGGCCGTTCAGTATATAACATCTTGCCAAAATCAAAAACCGGCTTGCCGATAAAAGCAAGCCGGTTTTGCTTGTTGTACTTTGGTTATTCGCCGGCGGCCGGTTCAGCCTCTGCCGGTTTACCGCGCCGAACGCTGTACTTGCGGTCGCCCCAATAGCAGAACGCCACGCCGAATAAAATATTGAAATAATAGGAGATGGTGCGCCACAAAAACAGAGCCGGGGCAATATAAAGCTTCCCAAAAAAGCTGCCGAAAAATAGGTAAAAGCTGACCTCGGCTCCTGCTGAAGCACCGGGAAGGGGGACAAACGCCGACACCATATTGACAAAAACCTGTGCGGAAATCATCACAAAGGCAGACTCTCCAGACAAGTTAAAGCTACGATAGAGGAAATAGGTAATCAAGCTGTTGACCGTCATTTGCACGACCGTCAGCAGGCCGGTGGACAGGTACAGCCTCCAGGAGCGCCCCAGCATCTTGGAGCTGCCGTGAAACATGGCCAATTGAGAATGGATGCCATGGTACCTTTTCAACGGCCTTTTGCAGAGCTTCAGCCGGTAGAGCCAGCGAATGCCGAAGCGCAAAATCTTATCCGTCATTTTTTCACTGAGGATAAATAAAAAGATGGCGCTGATAAACAGTACATTGCTGATTAGACCAATGACTGTTAAAAAGGAAAAATCCGTTATATTGGCCTGAAAAAAGCGGACCTGTGTGACGACTACGACCAGCGAATACAGTACCATAACGACCTGGTAAACCAGAGATTTCATGGCGATGACGGCCCCGGCCTTACCGACATCCATCCCCATTTTACCCATATAATAGATCTGCATGGGCTGCCCGCCGGTAGAAAACGGCGTGAGCGCACTGTATAGATAGCCTGTCATACCAACGGAAAAAGAACGGCCGTAAGTCCATTTTTTATCTACCCGCCGGCAGAATATTCCCTGCACGAAGCCTTCCAGCAGCCAGGTGCCCACTGCGGCGCACAGAGCAAGCGCAAACCAATGCACCTGCAAATTCTGCATAATCTCTCCAAAACGTGCAAGACCGTCATTTGAGAGCAAAAAACCGGTCATAACCACCAAGGCCAGTCCAATGGAAATAATTGCAAATAGATTCTTTTTTATTTTTGATCGAATTGACATAACGACTCCCTAAGTTGTTTGATATCCAGACTTTTAATCGGGAAAAGTAGAAGCAATAAGCTATGCAAAGCTTATTGTACCTTATTTTACGGTATTATACAAGCAAAAAATTCCGGCTCCGAAGCCCCTGCACGGCTTCCCCGTGCAACGCCTCGCCACCGTCACAGGAAAAAGCCCTGATTCATACTATAACATAAGGGAAACACTCCCGCTTAAACAAACCTGAAAGGAGAATTATCATGATGGAGAAAATGGATTACCCGTCATGCGACCTGCGTGACCCCACTCCGCTCCCTGCTAATCCAGTACCCACCATGGCCTATGTTCCTTACCAACAATATAATTCGGTATACCAGCCCGAAAAGGGACTTGACCAGGGCACGATTTTCCCGGAGCTTGACAAACCTTTTTACGGCAGAAGGGGGGCGCCGAGATGACCGAACAGGAACGCCTTTTCCGGCGCATCAGCGCCTTCCGCTTTTCAATGTGGGAACTCCATATGTTCCTGGATACCCACCCTAACAACTGTGATGCCGCCAAAAAGCTGGAAGAATACCGCCTGAAAACAGACGAGCTCACTAAAAAATACGAGGCCGAATTCGGCCCGCTGAACGAGACCAGCTCCCAAACCAGCCGCTGGGCGTGGATCAGCGGCCCGTGGCCCTGGGAAAACGGCACAGAAATGGACGGTGATCTTTAATGTGGGTCTATGAGAAAAAGCTGCAATACCCTGTCAACATCAAAAACCCTAACCCGGCGCTTGCAAAGCTGATTATATCACAATATGGCGGACCTCACGGTGAGCTCGGCGCCTCTCTTCGCTATCTTTCCCAGCGATACAGCATGCCATACCCCGAGCTGAAAGCCATCCTGACCGATATTGGTACCGAAGAGCTGGCACATTTAGAAATGATCGGCACCATTGTTTACCAGCTGACGCGGAATTTAACGCCGGAAGAAATAAAAAAGGCCGGCTTCGACGACTATTTTATCGACCACACAACCGGCGTTTACCCGGCTGCGGCCAGCGGTTCCCCCTTTACCGCAGCTTATATCGGTGTGACCGGCGACACCATCGCGGATCTGAACGAGGACCTCAGCGCAGAACAAAAAGCGCGTGTCACGTATGACAACATCCTCCGTTTTTGTGACGACCCTGATGTCAAGGACCCGATTCGTTTCCTGCGCGCACGCGAAATTGTCCATTACCAGCGTTTCGGCGAGGGCTTGAGAATCGCAACCGACCGCTTGGATTCCAATAATTTCTACGCCTTTAACCCCTCTTTTGATAAAAAGTAGCTAAAGACAAAAGGACAATGCCGGGCAAATAGCAACGGTACTCCGCATAGGTAGCGGGCCACGGGGAGGCGGCAGGCTTTTCAAAAGCCGCCTCCCCGTGCTTTTTATAAATGAGCCGGCCTAAGCTTTAAGCAAAATTCTATTCTTTTCAGTTTATTCTGTTTTTGTTCGCGTAATATTCTGAATTTCTTCATGTATTTTTCATATTTTACCGGTATTATAAGATTGTTCCCAAAAGGGAACCCTCAAAACAGCTTACAAGTATGCTTTTTCATAAATTTCTTCCTTCTATAAAAGAGACGCAGCCATGCGTCTCTTTTATATTTTGAAAACCGGCGCCGCATGGAAAAATCCTGTACCGCGCCGGTTTTTGATCTTTTATAATAAGGAGCCCGGGCTTTGTCCGGCAGCACCTATTTTTTCTGAATATAAGCAATACCTACACAGCCGCGGCCGGCATAAGCCCCGACCACCGGGCCAATATCGAAATGCTTGAGCCGGCTGAGCCCAAAGGCCACCTTCAGCCGCAGTGTAAAGGCTTCTAAAAGCTTCGGGCACTGCGTAGAGCCAATGCACGGCGCATAGGTTTGGTCAATCGGTTCCGCGCGGAGCGTCTCCACAATCCAATCATAAGCGGCAAAATTTCCGCGCACCTTTTTTGCTACGGTGATGATGCCGTCCTGAATACGCAAAACAGGCTTCATTTGCAGGATTGTTCCTACAATCGCCGCCGTCGCCGAAAGCCGCCCGCCCTTTTGCAGGTACTTTAAGGTCTCCAGCGCAACATAGACAACCAGCTGCTGCTTCAGCTGGTTCAGCTTTTCCTCGATTTGCGCCGCAGAGACGCCTGCATCGCGCATTTTGACAGCCTCACGAATAAGCAGGCTCAGGCCGAACGAGGCGGAGCCTGAATCGACTAGGCGAATGCTGCGGCGGGGAAACGTATTGCGTGCAATACTGGCCGACTGGAAGGTCCCGCTCAAATGCTGAGAGATAAAAATCCCCAGAATCTCCGCCCCGGGGTCCCGGTCCAGTATTTCTTTAAACGCCTCCATAAAAACGCCGGCAGGGGCCTGGCTGGTGGTGGGAATTTCTGTACAGCCATCCAGCTTTGTGAAAAACTCCTCGGAGGTCAGGTCAATGCGTCCCGGTACTCCTTCCCATCGATGGAAACGGTAAGCGGGACAACGGTTACCCCCAAGCTTTCAGCCTCTGCGGGGGTAAGGTCGCTTGTGCTGTCTGTGATAATTGTCAACATATTGTTCTCTCCTAAATGATGTCCAAATTTTTGAAAGGCTGCGCCGCCGCAGCCGGCTGTTCCCGCACGGCAGGCGTTACGGAAGAGAAATAATCGGCCAGCACCCGCAGCGCTTCGTCTAGCACGGCAAGCTGCTCCGGATTCAGCCGCTCCATAACAGCCCGCACCATCTCCTCGTGGAACCTGCGGTGCTCCAGAAAAGGCTGCTCGCTCAGGGCTGTGGGCTCAAGCCAGACCTGACGCCGGTCCCTCCCCTTTTTTACCCTTTTTACAAAGCCTTTTTTCTCTAACGTTTTTACCGCGGTGGTCAATGTCCCCATTGTAACGCCTAATTTTCGGGAAATTTCACCCATTGTGTTGTTCTTCTCCGCTTTCAGGCTGTATGCGGCATCGATTACATGAAACTCATAAATGGAAAGAATGCCCTCGCCATAAAGAGAGAGCGCCTTTTCCTCCTGGCGCAGCAGGGTATTAAAATTCTCTATCAGGAATTGATTTAAATTTCTTGAGATCGCCTGCAAATCCATCCTCCTCGCCCATTAAAATCCAATATTGCAAACTCAAGTCCTTGTAATTTGAAATTCAAACAATTTTATTATACGCCGCCGCATGGTTATTTGTCCAGTAAATCCTACCGGATTATTGAGCGGACTGTAAATTTATGATGGCCAGGGGGAGGCAAATCCGATTGGAATCCAGCGCCCGCGGCGGTACGCTTAAGCATGAGGCCCGGCCTGCTCAGGGACAAGCAGCGCCACGCACTCCACATGTGTCGTTACTATAATGGGAACACGTTGATTTTGCCTCGTCGGTTGAATGGGAACACAAATTGTCGCTTCGCTTTGTTGCCTTGCCGTTTTTTCTCGGTGGCTTATAAGTCGTACCGTCAACGCTGTTCTTAAAGCCTGTTTTGTAAATAAAGGTTAGCATAGCAGGGTCTTTGTTACCATCTTCATCATACCCGCCAACGATCACTTTTTCAACTATGCTTTCAAAAACATAGCGATCAAATGTGTCAAGCACTTCATTTTGTTCAAGCGTCTTCCTAAATTCAGAAATGCGACGCTTCATAGTGCTTTCGGTTTCTGCCGCTTCTTCCAACCCTCGCCGGGTGTCTTTTAACTGCTCTATCTGCTCCGATAGTACGAGATATTTTTCTTCATAAGTTGCCTTGTCAATAATTTCATCTAGGTGCATATCAACAAGTTTTGTACGTTTGGCTTCAAGAACTTTAATATCCTTGTCGGTTTTAGCTAACTGCTTTCCAGCGTTGGTAGCGGATAGGGCTTCCTCTGTTCGGGCTATAAATTCGTCCAACACATCTTTATTATTTTGACAAAGCAAACGGTAGGATTCAATAAAAGCCTGTTCTATTGTTTCCTCTGCAATACCTTTACTATCAGGGCAAAACTTTTTGCCCTTTTTGGTCGCTGTTACACATTGCCAAATAATTTTGTTATACTGTGAGCCGCTATGCCAACTTCGCCTTGTGAGAGTACCACCGCAAAAGCCACATTCAAGCAAACAGCTAAACGCATATTTTCGGCTAAATTTTTCACGTTTACCATCAGTACCTAATCGGCGCGGCTTTGCTCGGCGTTTCAGTATCTCTTGTGCAGCGTCAAAAACTTCTTCGGAAATAATTGCCTCATGGTGGTCGCGGATATAGAATTGATCTTCCTCTCCAAAGTTATCTAAACGACGTTTTGAAATCGGGTCGAGCGTAAAGGTTTTCCCCATCAAAATATCGCCTTTGTACTTTTCATTTTTGATAATGCCAATTACCGTAGTTTCAGCCCATGTCGTGCTGCCACGTTTGGTTTTATAACCTAAATTCTGTAATTCTTGCGCTATTACAGAACCGCCCGCACCCTCAATATAACGCTTAAAGATATACCGCACAATCTCGGCTTCTTTTTCGTTTATGGTAATCGTTTTGTCCTCTGGGTGATAGTCATATCCCAAACAACCTTGAAATCCCACTAATTCGCCGCGCTGCATTTTCATTTTTAATCCCTTTTTGACGTTAGCAGAAATATTTTCAACTTCTTGCTGTGCGACAGAACTTAAAATGACAAGCAACAATTCGCCGTCCATAGTTAGGGTATTTATATTTTCTTCCTCAAAAAATACAGCTATCCCTTTTTCTTTGAGCATACGCACATACTTCAACGTATCAAGGGTATTTCTTGCAAATCGGGAAATGGATTTTGTAACGATTAAATCAATGTCGCCATTCATACAGTCGTTAATTAAGTGTTGGAAATCTTCGCGCTTTGTTACTTGCGTACCCGTTATTGCTTCGTCTGCATAAATTCCAGCTAAAGACCACTCCGAATTGTTTTTAATTAAGTCGGTGTAATATTGTACTTGGGATTTATAGCTGTTAATCTGATCTTCGCTGTCTGTGCTTACACGGCAATATGCAGCTACTCGCAACCTTTTTGTTAGATTAGTCTTTGCACGAGATGATAGTGTATTACGCGCTTTTATAATCTCAACATCTTTCATTTGCCGCCCTCCTTTTTGTATTCCTATTATAGCGTATTATACAATAAAAAGGTGAACAATTCAAGATGTTAAGTCGGAACTTACTTTATAATCTTTCATAAGGCGATTTTTGATAAGGGAATACTCCTTTTCCGTTATCAGCTTCCTTTCAAGCAACTGCTTCAAAAAGGCAAGCTGCATACTATATCTTAATAAGTCAGCTTTTTTCAAAGAATATCCCCCTTTCATTTTTTATCAATAGGCTTTCATCGGACGGTTGTTAGCACAACCTCGCGGGAATTTCACCCCTGCTTGTTCAAAGCAGCTTTACCCATTGCCTGCGACGCTTTTAACGCTCGGACTGTGGCTGTAAAGACTTGTCTACCCTTAATGCGTGTCGTCGCCCGCAAGCCGCTACACTTGCTCCCCGTTGTGGTAGTGATCGCTCGACTTTTCCCCGTAGGGGAAAAGCGTCGTGGCGTACCCACCGTATGGCTCGGCGCAAAAAGGACGTATCCGATTTGCCCTATACTGCGCCGCCGTTATCTTGCCGCGCTTTCTTTTTCAAGGAGCAAAAAACAAGGTTTTATTGAGTATGCAAGCGGAAAGGGGGAACGCCCGCATATACTCTCAATCTAACTTGTAATTCAGAACAACCCGCATGAGCTTTGCTTGCAGCCGTTCCCGCATATCCTCGTCAATCCCGTAATAGGTGTCCGTATTCGTCGCGTACCTTTCGGGTAGACAAATAGGCTATGTAACCCGCGTAGTGCTGCACAACAATACTCATTGCGCTGGGGTCGCCTTTTGTTGCGGCTAATATGACCGGGTAGGGCAATAAGACGCGTTCATCGTTGTTACAATTCGTCCCATTCATCGGCGCGTTCCTCCAAATAGCGTTTTAGAAGCTCAAAAGAGCTTGTCCGTCGATACTGTACTGTGCTGCGGGGTATTTTTATAAGCTCCGCGATCTCAACGTCATTCATGCCAAAGAAATAGTACAGCGAAACAGCTTGACGCTTTTCCTCCGGTAATGCGCGTAGTGCTTCGGCAAGCAGTTTAGGCGTTATCCATTTTCCCGCCACTTGAAAGCCCTTCTCCTCTGCGAAATAGTGGTCGTAGGTATAAAGCTGGTTTTCTTCCTGCGGCGTTAGTTCCGAAAAAACGACTTCGTGCTTCCTGCGTGTCCGGCTTTCCCGGAAAGCGTCAATCGCTTCATTTTTCAATACTTTTTTATAAAAGCCATTGAAAGTGCAGCGTTTCTGCCATTCGGTGCGATTTGATTCCATGTTCTCACCCCCTTTCGTACCCAGGGGGCGGGTTTTTCTTCCCCTTTCGCAAACCCTTGACGGACGTGGGAGAACGTATGCCAATCGAGAGAAAATTGAAATTGAAAGAATAATAAAAAATGCCCGTCCGCAAGGCGCGAACGGGCGCAAAGGAATTATTAGCGATAATTAGATGTTCTGACAGTTCACATACATAGCCGGAATATCCCGTTGTAGGGCGAAGGCTTTTTTTGACAAATTAGAAAATGTCGTATTTTGTCGGACATAAAGAAACACGGCGGTACCTCCACGATACCGCCGTGTTCTTAAAAAAGGACGACTTTAATAAACCCTCCGCAAGTCCATTTTTTCAAAAGGAAAACGGCGGCTTGAATTTGTTATTTCAAAACCGCCACTTCCGATCTACAACCGTACTTTTGCCGACAAGCGGCGATTAGTCTTTCATGTTTTACCAGTAATCGCACAGCGCGAATAGTCAATAAAACCAATTTGCTTCAATACGTCATCATTTTTTTCTTTATGAAAGGACAAATGAAGCAAATACTTGATACCGCTGCTCCCGTATATAACATACAAATAATAAACTTGCCGGAATCGGTAAATGACGTACCCGCCTGTGCAAGCGGTAGCAGGCTAAAATACTGTGTTAAATTGATTCCCATAAAAGAAAGAATAATAGGAGCCGCCAATAAAAATATGGATAAGAGCATAGAAATCAAGCTGTTTTTATTGACAGATGATATGAGTAAAACAATCGCTGTGTTACTGATGATTGCCAATAACCTTAGTCCGAATAAAATAGCCGTATATCCCCATATCGGCAACCAGCCCGGTAAAACGGAAAACATAGGAATACTCGCAATAGAAGCGTTCCACTGGTTTAATCCGTAAACCTCATTTATCGAAAAAAACTCTAATCCCTGCGCTATCCCTGTAATACTAATTCCGACAACAAAACTCAAAACAACCTTACAGCGAATCGTATAAGAACGCCCTTTTGGAAGTGTACGAATCAATTTCACGGTATTGTTTTTGAGTTCCATAGAAAAGACGTTAAAAAAGCATAGTGCGCAAAAAATCACAAGGGCAAGAAAAGTTATTTGACTGCCCTTATATAAAATTTGATAGCCAGAATCGTAAACAAATGAGCCGCCGCCCTGTTGTGTGAGATGATTGTAATACTGCATGATACGCTGGAAAGCGTTTTGCTTCATTAAAATAGATTGATAGGGTTGCTCGTATTGCACACGCTGGATTTCCGTAATTTTGTTCTCTTGATATAACTGTTCGATACGGGTTATCTCCGCCTGCGCGTCGGCTAAATTTTGCTGCTCCGCTTGTAGATAGGATTCTTTTTCCGGCGTCAATTCGCCTGATAAAATTTGCATATAGTTTTTATAATAAAGTTCGTCTGTGGATAAATACACATTCTGCTGTGCTAACTTTGGAAAAATGAGCAGGGCAAAAACAAGAATGAGAACAATTCCTTTATTCACAATAAGCAGTTTATATGCTTCCTGTACCCAAACCGACGCGGCAGGAGTGCCGCGCAATTTGGGAAATCTCTTGCGTATTTTCTGAACAAGGGGCATACCTACTTGATAATTTTTTTTCTTGACATAGACAAAAACCGTAGCCGCCAGCAATAAAACACTGAATAAAGCGAATAGTACCCAAACGGAAGCAGGTGCAGAAACCGGCGCGCCAAACACATCAATCGTAGAATAGGTGGAGTAAAATGTATTTGTCTGTATCATAGAAAAAACATTGAAAATTCATAACAGGCAGTAGGGGGACAACGGTTCGATTCCAAAATAGAAAAAGGCTTCGATTCCCAATAGAGCCGTAGTTACGAATCCCACAGTGCTAACCCGTTCAAATAAAATGGAAGTCAGTAAAACACTCATACTAAAAATCGTGTAAACAAACCATTTTGTGAACAAGAAAATGACGAAATAGCCGATTATGGAAATCGGATAGGGACAGCCGATAAAAGCAGTAATAGACTGTATGGGGCGGGCAAAGTTATCTATACCAAAGGTAAAAAAACAGTAAATAAAATTGCTACCCCAAAATAACACGGTGAAAAATCCTGACGAAACGATTAGTACGACTATTTTTGAAACAATCGTTTTCCCGCGTCCGTTCGGCATAGAACGAATGAGAGAAAATAATCCCTTTTGTTTTTCGTCAAAAATCGAAACTGCGGCAAAGAGCAATAATAATAGCAAAAGAATCAAATCTGTTGCGATACTGTCTGTTGTAGATAAAAAGCCCTTCGACTGTCCGGGCGAAACAACAACATTGTCTAACTGCTGGTACTGCTTTGCCGTTTGCTTCATAGATTCTTGCTCGTAAGAATCTACGCTTGAATCCCCAAAAATAGAAATGCTAGATAAAATTTCCGCTTTTTCACTGACGCTTGACAAAAAGACTTCATATTCTTCCCTCGTGACGGAATCTGCGCCTATTTTATCCCACAAAGTTTTTTCTTCTTCAATGGAATTTGCGTATTGCAAAGTAACCCCGTTTTGATATTCCTCACGGTAGTTTTCTAAGTTTGGATTTTCTTCTTTTAGGCGGGTGATCTGTGTTTCACCAAGTTCACCCATTCCCGCCTTTATTAAGTCAATTTGTTCGAGCGCATACAAAGCAGAAGCCCGTTCTTGCTGTTTCTCAATAAAATCTGCCCTTTCGTCGGGAGTTAAATCCTGTAATTCTTCTGCAACTTTTTGATAGGCGGAAACAGGAACAGAGCAATCGCTACTTGCGTACCACAACAAAAGAATGTTGATAACGAGCAAACCGAAAACACAGGTAAGCAAAAAAGGCTTTTTCCATACCTTTGCAGTTTCACAGCGTAGAATGGAGAGCATACTGATTCACCTCGTTTTCAAAAAAGCGAAGATAAACATCTTCCATGCTGCCGCCGGGACAATACTGCAATATCAAATTTTGGGGCGTATTGTACGCTGCTAAACTTCCTTTTTTCAGTAACATAATTTGATTTGCAATCGTTTCTATATCGGAAACAACGTGCGTGGCAATTAAAACAATGCGTTCTTTCCCTAATTCGGTAAATAAATTGCGGGTACGCACCCGTTCGTATGGGTCAAGCCCTGCGGTTGGTTCGTCAAATATGAGCAATTCGGGATTTCCCATAATTGCCTGTGCGATCAAAATACGTTGTTTCATTCCACCGGAATAAGCCCCCAGTAATTTATCTAATTCATCCCCCAGATTTACCAAATGGGAAACCCGTTCAATCTCGCGCGGAACTGTTTTTTTCGGCAGACCTTTGAGGGCTGCAACATAAGCTAAAAAACGCCGCCCGGTAAATTCATGATAAAGTCCTTGTTGCTGCGGCATATACCCAAGCACTTTTCGATAACTCCGTCCTAATCTTGAAATCGGCTGCCCGTTCCATAAAATTTTGCCGGAATCTGCTGTTAAATTATCGGTTAATAGATTCATCAAC
Source organism: Hydrogeniiclostridium mannosilyticum (assembly GCF_003268275.1). GTDB lineage: Bacteria > Bacillota > Clostridia > Oscillospirales > Acutalibacteraceae > Hydrogeniiclostridium > Hydrogeniiclostridium mannosilyticum. The sequence continues at coordinate 252,114 of NZ_QLYR01000002.1, read as the reverse complement.
GTGGATTTTCCCGCGCCGTTTGGCCCAAGCAGCGCATATATGCCATTTTCTAAAGTAAAGCTAATGGAAGTTAGCGCCTTTTTGCCTTTATAACTTTTTGAAAGATTTTCAGCTACCAGCATAGGCTTTTACCTCTCTGAAATTTCTTTATATTCCACATGGCTGTTTTGATAATCGGATTTCGCAATGAGCGCATAATAACGCTTCGTAGTTGTATAGGACGGGAAGTGATGTTCCGTACCATTTTCATCAATCATAACGGAATCTTTTTCATCACGTATGCGGTCGCAACGATAGTTTACCAAGTAATCGTTACCAGCTTCGGCAAGAATGGAAACGGGTTCGGCTCCCGGTTCGTTCGTCATAAGCTGAATAGGTGCATATTCTTTGTTTTCTAAATCATAGCGATACGCCGCCGCTTTGTTTTCGTTATCCCGCGTTTCAAAATACAACTGCCCGTCATAGCATTGTTTTAGTGCCGGGGTCGCTGTAAGCCCCATCACAACAGGCTCGGCGGTCTTGTTTTCTAAATTGAGCGACATAATGTTGTTTTTATGGATAAAAAATAATTGTTTGCCATATCGGACGCTGTTCCATAACTCTGCTCCCGGCTCTGCTGTATAAAGCAAGGTGCTTGTTTGTGTATCTGGGCGAAACAGTACGATACGTGTTTTTTGATTTGCAAGAGCTTTGTCAATTTCTTCAGGCTCCGTGACATCTTGCGGAAGTTCGTCCGTTTCGGAAAGAATAAAACCGTCTTGATAACCAGCTAATAAACTGCGGTTCTGCATTTCCAATATATTTGTGCTTTTACCACTTGTCAGGTTCAAACAGGTTAGGGAATCGACAGATTTACCAAGTTCGACAACTCCATCTTCGTTCGGCTCGGAAGCCCCTATGCTTTGTGTTTGAAAGTATAAATTATTTCCGTCCGTGTAGGGCGTAATATACCGGTCAAACTGTGTTCCTGATTCTGCCGTAAAAATTACGTCCCGATTTTCTCCGTCTAAATCCATTCGGTAAATGGCAGGCGGATTCCCATTTGAAAAAAATGCCGAACCGCCCATATAAAAAAGATACAGTTCGCGGTCGGTACAATAAACAGCATAGTCGTTTGAAACGCTGCTGCTGTTCTGAAAACTGTTACCTCCTGCGAGATAGGACGTACAGGCCGAGTTATTGTGTTCGCAATTCGGTTTGGAACACAAAAAGACTTTTTGCTTTGTTTGATAGTCGATATAGACTAAATTAAAATTCTGATCGTTGGATTGTTCCACCAGATAATAACCTTTGTCATTACCGCTTTTTAACGGCTGTATTTCCCCGTTTTCTCCCGGCTGCTCTACTTGTTGCTGTGTTAAACTGCTGTTTTCTATATCGTCCGGTTGTTTCTGTTTCTGATTTTGACAGCCCATCGTACAAAGTATAAGGAATAAAATGACTACAAAAGAAAGTGCTTTTTTCATAGATTCACGACCTTTCGTCCTAAATATATCATGTGTATCTGGAGTATATATGAAGAACGAGGTATGATTGTTAGTCATACCTCGTTCTGATTATTTGTGTAATTTTATCTGGAACAGCACGCCACCATTTGAATTGCCTAACGAAAAAGGAATATTCATACTGTCAAGCAACCGTTTTGTAATTGCAAGCCCTAAACCACTGTGCCCGTCTTTTCTGCTACGAGCTTTATCCATTCGGAAAAACGGCTCAAACAAATTTTTGATTTCCTCCGGTGGGATTATTGCGCCCTCGTTCCAAACATTCAAAATCATCTCGTCTGTATTTTCGTCCGTCCAAACGCGCACCTTTTTTTGAGATTTTGTATTTTGCAGGGCGTTCAATATCACATTATCCATTACACGGCTCAACCGGATTTTGTCAGCAATACAAGTTTGCGATTCTGATACCCTGATTTCTAAAATTTGTTTGTTCCCCTCGGCAATCGCTTGATAAAGGGGGAGCTTTTCGGAAAGAAGGTCATACAGTTTAATTGTCTCCATCTGAATGGGTGTCTGATCTTCTTCTAACCGTACAATTTCCAATAGCTCCGCAATAAGTTTTTTCATGGAATCCGTAATACGCAAACATTCCCGCAAATATTTTGGGTGATTTTTATAGTCTCCCACTTCTTCCAGCATACCCTCTAACAAAGCACTAATGGCGGCAATCGGCGTTTTCATCTCGTGTGACGCTGCCGTAAACAGGTTTCGCTGGTTGTTTTCCATTCGCTTTACCAGTTCCATTTCGTTCTCCAATTCTTCTATGGTACGGTTTAATTGCTTGTAAAGCGAATATACGTCCTTTGTCAAATCTCCTATTTCATCATGGCTTATTTTGCCATTGGTAATTTGCTCCCTGTCCGCCATCTTTTCGGTCTGTTTTGCAAGCCGCTTTACAGGCCGGGTTATCAATTTAGCAAACAGGAAAGAACCGAGAAAAGCCGGAATAATAGAAATCCCCAAAACTTTAATTAGAATTTCCATTAACGATTTAATGGTTTCCTGCTTATCAATCCCTTGCTGTATCAAAAGACGGTATGTGCCATCTTTCGAAATAATCGTTTCTTCTGAACGCTCGTAATTGTCTAAAGTTGAACTGCTCCAACCGGAGATCGCCGGTTCCAACATAGGGTTTCCATTCTCATCATAATGAATATCCCAATTCGATTGATTTTCCAAACCACTCCGATTCAAAACAGTAATATCCGGGTGATTTTGGGAGAACTCTTTGATAGCGGTTAATTCTTCCCCTGTGGAAGCTGTAATTTCTTGTTGCAAAGAAGCTGCCGCCTGCTCCAAATCTATTTTGGATAACTGGTCGGAAATCAAAAGGACATTTCCCATCTGTGGGGTATTTACTGAAACAATCGAGAATTTATCGGAATACCATAATACAGAGTCAGAATGTTCATCTAAAAGCAAAAAAAGCGAATCAGGGTGTTTTTGCTGGTAATCTGTTAGATACTCTATCGCCTTTTCGCTTGTTTGATGATTCAGATTAGAAATAAGCTGTGCTTTTTGGTCGGCTCGTTTGAACGCATTATTTTCTTCGGCATATCGCAAAAATTGCGAGGAAAAAGCAGCTACGATAAAAGCGGAAACAGCCAGAACAAGGAGAAAGGTAAATAGAAGCGTTTTTCCTAAAATGCCGATACGCATTTTTTTCATAAACTGTCCTCCAAACGGTACCCAACGCCTTTTATAGTTTGAATAATTGCACATGGAAATTTACCGCGTAAATTCTTAATATGAGTATCTATAATTCTTTCGTTTCCCTCAAAATCATATCCCCATAAATGTGTAATCATTTTTTCTCTTGTCACTATGCTGCCGTTTGCTTGTGCGAGCAAAACTAAAATATCAAATTCCTTAGCGGTTACCTCTATATCCTTTTCACGGTAAGTAACCTTTTTGCTGCCCGGATATAGGCAAAGGCTTTTCCCTATTCTGATTTCTTGTTTTAGTAAACCAATTCGGCGTAGGATTGCTTCTACACGTTTTACTAAAACATTCATATAGAAAGGCTTTGTAATATAATCGTCCGCTTGATACGCAAATGCGTTTAACTGGTTTTTTTCATCATCAAGTGCTGTCATCATTAAAACAGGAACGTCTGATTCCCGCCGTATTTCCTGCAAAATTTCCATTCCATTCATGGAAGGCAGCATAATATCTAAAACGACTAACTGATAGCTCTGATCGAAAAACTGCGTAAGGCCCTGCAAGCCATCTTCACAAGTATCGACGATAAATCCGTTACGTTCCAAAAAGGCTTTCGCCGTATTGCGGATAGAACTATCGTCCTCTATGATTAAAATATGAATATCCATTGTTTTACCTCATTTTTGGGGGATAACTATGATGTCGCTTTTTCATCTTTTATATGTCGTTTTACAAAATATGAAATTTATTTTTTTGTGAAGGACTTTTGAATCATACGGAAACCGATGAAACCAAACACAATAAAAGCGGCTAACCCTGATAGAACAGGAACCAAAGAAGGTTCTGTGTATTCCACGGAACTATTTGGCGTATCAGGGTTAAATTTGATTGAGAAAGTTTCGCCAAGCTTTTTTGGTGTACTGCTTTTCAAAATCTCGCCTGTATAAACATTTCCGTTTGCTTCATACTGATATGTAATATCGTAAACCGTGCGGCGGTGACGGTAACCGTGGCGGCTGCCGCTACTTTCGGTACGTTGATCTACGTTAATTACTGTTGCAGTTTCCATAGGCCAGTCTTTTTGTCCAAGCTGTTGCAGATAACCCGTGATTCCTATAATCAAAAAAGCAATACCGAAACAAATGAGAATAACACCCCAAAATGAAATTTTACTCTTTTTCTTTTCCACGAAAACGCTCCTCCAGATATTATTGACTGTTCAAATAACCGAGTTTAATTAAAATATCATTGATTTCATCTAAGGATTCAGGCGAATAGGCGTAAATTAACATGTTGCCTTGATACAAAACAAGATAATATACGCCGTCTACGGCTATTGTGAACATCTTATTGTCGTTGGAAAGTTCTGTTTCATGTTTTTTTCGCTCCGTTGGTTCCATATCCGGCGAAATGTTGTATGAAATCTGATTGTATACGAGATCGATTGTTTCGCCATTATTATATTCATAATATTCAAATTTGCTGTCGCCTTTAACGCCGGCGCATACATACATCAGTTTGTTTTCATCAATATCCCAATAAGTTACCGGAATTTCTGCTGTTTCATAGCCCTTTTCTTTTAGTACAGCGTTCACATCTTCACGGCTTATGCTGTTAGAATAGGTGGGCTTGCCTGACAAGCCGTGTGTCCCAATATGCGTGAAATCCACCCCGGCAATCAGCAGCATAAAGAAAAGCAAAATGCCGAAGAAAAAAGCGCCGACAAAGGAATAAACGATGATGTTTTTTCTGCGGTTCTTTTTTCCTTCTTCTTTTTCTTTGGAATGCTTGGCTTCCAGTTTTTCAGCCATTGCCTCATCAAGCGGATGTTTCTTTCTGTAAATTTTTCCGCTGATAACAATAATGATGTTGATAAGAACAAGAAGCAGATTTCCGATAAAAGCGTATTTTAGATTTTCAGGATTCAAGGCGGAATATACTGCAAGCGGCATTGCAGCGGCGCCAGGAAGCGTGCATATTCCGAATATCCACAGAAGCCGAATGGATTTTTTCGGATCAGAGCTTTTTTCTCGAAAAAAGGCAACCAAAAACCTTTGCCTTTTTCGCATTCTGCGCTGTGGCGAAGCGCCTTCGAGATTCACATCAGAAGTAAACGTCAAAAATTCTTTGAATGTCATGCCCGTTAAATTCATAGCCTCTCTGAAAAGCCAAAAGGCACAGCAAAAGTTAACCGGTAACAGGATAATGGAAAATACAATATTCAATATTTGTGTTGTCATAAAATGATTCGCACCTTTCAAGGAAATCCCATGTTTTACGCTCCATACAGCTTGTTATTCTTCCATAGGGGATTGCGCTTTTTTCTGCTTTCGCTTATTCATTTTTTTCAGCAATATAATATTAAAGACCACCAACGCCGACCCTACGGCTACAAAGATAGCAGAATTTCCAATGAATGACAAAGTTGGCTCCAATATGTAAGTGGATTCTTCCGGGGCTTCGGGATTATATTTAACTTCAAAAGATTCGCCGATTTTTTTAGATTTGCCCGAATCTATAAACACCTCTGTGTAAATCTGATTATCAACTTCATACTCATAGTAAACGATATGATAGGAAGATCTGGAGTGTGACCTCTTTCCCGTTGTTGTCCTGATTTCCACATTACGTACCGTTGCGTCCGTGACAATCCAGTCTACTTGTTTGAGTTGTTCCCGATAATCTATTAAGTTGTTAAACAGGCTCGGAACTGCAACAAAAAGAATGACAAATCCTGCGAGCATAAAGAATGCCGGAAGACCGGTTTTGAATTGATTTTTCGCCTCATCCCAATTACTTATCTTCATATGAAACCTCCATGTAACAGACACAATTTTAATTACTAATAGATTTATTTTATCAATGGAATCTGGAGTATATATGAAGCAGGAAACACTATGAATATTATAACTTTTTGCTAAAACAACATCAAGGCTACCTTGTAAAAAAATAGAATTATTTAAGCTAATAATAGGTACTATGTAGACATATCCGAAAAAGAAAGGTGAACTGTAAAATGTAGTAGGGTGAATAAAAATGAAAAGGCCAGTGCCAATGTATGACTTTAAGGCTTTTGGAGCCGCCATAAAAGACGCAAGAAAAGAATATGGGGAGAGCCGGAAAAAGGTAAGCGACGAGTTATATATTTCTCCGCGCTATCTTGCGAATATTGAAAATAAAGGACAGCAGCCGAGTTTACAGGTATTCTATGACCTTGTGACACGGTATCATATATCGGTCGATCAGTTCTTTTTCCCGGACGATACCGCCGAGAAGTCAACCGGGCGGCGGCAGCTTGACGCGCTGCTCGACAGCATGAGCGATACAGGATTGCGGATTGTAACCGCTACGGCAAAAGAGATAGCGGAAGTTGAAAAAGAGGACGAATAAAAAGTCGGTAAAATAGATTGATAGAGAGCGTTGTAATCTTTACAGATTGCAGCGTTTTTCTTTTGCGCTGGTTTGGTAAAACGTGCATTTGTACCGTCGTAGGAAGTATAGGGAGAGTTTCGTAGCAAGCATAGGAAAGGGGTACCCTTTCCGTATTTTCGCCCGGCTGCGCGTCGGCTGAAAATTACTTTTTGGGAAGTGTCCCAAACCCTCGAACAGAAAGGAGCTACACATGGGCGGCAGAAAACGGACGGTACAAATTAAATTCAGAGTAACCGAGGAAGAACGAGCTTTAATTGAGCGAAAAATGCAGCTTGTCCCTACCCTGAACATGGAAGCCTATTTACGAAAAATGGCAATCGACGGGTACATTATTCAAGTAGACCACAGCGACATAAAGGCCATGACCGCCGAGATACAGAAAATCGGGGTAAATGTCAACCAAATAGCCCGCCGGGTCAATGCGACGGGCAGCGTCTATGAGCAGGATATAGCGGAAATAAAGGGGGCGTTATCGGAGATATGGCGGTTACAAAGATTAAGCCTATTAAAAGCACGCTGAAAAAAGCTCTTGACTATATCCAAAACCCGGAGAAAACAGACGAAAAAATGCTTGTGTCCTCGTTCGGCTGCTCGGCTGAAACGGCAGATATTGAGTTCGGTTTTACTTTGTCGCAAGCGTTAGAGAAAGGAAATAATTTAGCCCACCATTTGATACAATCCTTTGAGCCGGGAGAAGTTGATTATCAGAAAGCCCATGAAATCGGGAAACAGCTTGCCGACGCGGTAACAAAGGGGCAATTTGAATACGTTTTGACAACGCACATTGATAAAGGGCATATCCATAACCACATCATTTTTTGTGCGGTCAACTTCGTAAATTATCACAAGTATAATTCCAACAAGCGCACTTATTACGGCATACGGAATATGAGTGACAAGCTGTGCCGGGAAAATGGGTTATCCGTTCTTGTACCGGAGAAAGGCAGCAAGGGCAAGAATTATGCGGAGTATAAGAAAGAGAAAAACGCAAAGGCAAAATTGAAGCTCGCTATTGATACGCTCGTTTCGGCTGTGTCTGATTTTGAGGAATTGATTTCCCGCCTGCAAACGGCGGGCTATGAGATAAAGACGGGTAAATATATCTCTTGCCGCGTACCGGGACAGGAACGGTTTACCCGTTTGAAAACGCTCGGTGCAGACTATACAGAGGACGCGCTGAAAGAACGAATTAGCGGCAAGCGCACCCGCGCCGCCAAAGCTCCAAAGACAGAACGCGGCGTTTCGCTGCTCGTTGATCTGCAAAACAGTATCATGGCGCAACAAAGCAAGGGCTATGAGCAATGGGCGAAAATCCACAACTTGAAGCAGGCGGCAAAAACCATGAATTTCCTAACTGAAAACAGGATTGAACGGTATGCGGATTTGACCGCCAAGATAACAGAAATACAGGCAGAAAGCGAACAGGCGGCAGACGCGCTAAAGGGCGTGGAAAAGCGTCTTTCAGATATGGGGTTACTCATAAAGCACATTACTACCTACCAAAAGACAAAGCCCATTTATGACGCATACCGCAAGGCAAGGGATAAAGAACAGTACCACGCCGGACATGAAAGCAGTATCATTCTTTTTGAAGCTGCTGCAAAGGCACTAAAGGCGGTGGGTGTTTCGGGCAAGCTCCCAAACCTTGCAACCCTGCAAGCGGAATACGGGAAGCTGCAAGAGCAGAAAGAAGCCCTTTATGCCGACTATGGAAAGCTGAAACGAAAAGTAAAAGAATACGACGTTATCAAAAGGAACATAGACAGTATTTTGCGAAAAGGCAACGAACTGGAACGGGGCAAGGAAACAGAGCGCGGATAAATAGACTTATTCACGTTTATATGGTATCATTATCCATAACAAAAGATTACAGGCAGGAAGAAAAGAGGGATAATATGACACGCGGAGAGATTGTAAAAGACTTTTTTAAGAAAACGGTTTTGCCCGTTGCTATTGCGGTATGCCTGTTCTTCATGTTCAAAAATGTTTTTACGGAAAACGGACAGACAAATTACTTTTATATATGGCTGTGCTGCGGTATTCCCTTTGGTATTCGCCGCATGTTCGTATGGCTGGTACCGCATGGCTACGACATAGCCGGAACGGTGGGGATTGTCGCCCTCAACTTTATTGTTGGCGGGTTGATCGGCGGCGTCATTTTAATCTGGCGGCTTGCCGTAGCTGTATGGTATATCCCGTTGACGGTTTACCGGCTGCTTACAGTGGGCAAAAGTACAATCCCTCAAAATATGACAGAAGAATAAGAGCAGGGTTGCTTGGAAAGGAGTACACTAATGGAAAACGATAAATTACAGCTTTTTGAAGATAAAGCGATTCGGACGGCATGGGACGAGGAAGCGGAAGAATGGTATTTTTCCATTGTAGATGTCGTCGCGGTTTTGACTGATAGCCCCAATCCTCAAACCTACTGGCGCGTGATGAAAAAACGCTTAAAAGACGAGGGAAATGAAACCGTTACAAACTGTAACGCTTTGAAAATGACAGCCGCAGACGGAAAAAAGCGATTAACAGATGTTGCGACAACGGAACAGCTTTTGCGTATTATTCAGTCTATCCCGTCGCCCAAGGCCGAGCCGTTTAAGTTGTGGCTTGCAGAAGTCGGACGGGAACGGATAGAGGAAACCATAGACCCGGAATTGACGATTGAACGCGCCCTTGAAACTTATTTGAAAAAGGGATATACCCGCGAATGGATAAACCAACGGTTGCAGGCAATCCAAGTCCGCAAGGAATTGACTGACGAATGGCAGGACAGGGGCGTACAAAAGGGCGTAGAATATGCGATACTCACCGACGAGATTACCCGCGCATGGTCGGGTATGACAACGCGGCAATACAAAAAACTAAAGGGCTTGAAAAAAGAAAATTTAAGGGACAACATGAGTACAATGGAAATCGTGCTGAATATGCTTGCGGAAGCGACAACGACAGAACTATCCAAAGTCCACCAGCCGCAAGGCTTTGAAGAAAGCAAGGAAATTGCGAAGCGCGGCGGCAGCTATGCCGGAGAAACGCGGAAATCCATTGAAGCTGACACCGGGCGTCCGATTATTACGTCCCAAAATGCGGCGCAATTAAACGACGTTGTAACGGGCATGATTAAGGGTGTTGCGGACGCGGAAAAGGACGAAGATAAAAAAGAATAAATTTTTACTGCTATTTCGAGATAAAAAAAGAACGGGACGCGGCAGCCAATGAATGGCCACCGCGCCCCGTTTTCTTATGGGTATAGCTTCCAATATTTGTTACGGAGTAGAACGCTGTTTTTTGAGGGAAAGGTAGAAACACCTTGCCACTTGTTTTCTGCACCTGTAAAACCGCATGAAACAAGGCTTTTTTCGCCCCTACTGCGTAACTTTACCGCGCATTTTCCGCATACGCTCGGCGGCTTGTTTGCGGGTAATGCGCCCCCGGCAATCCGGGCAGTATTTGACACTGTTGGAGCTGGACGCGAAAAGTGCGCCGCATACCGTACACCGCCGCTTTCCCTCATGTTGGTATAGCTCGGCATAAAGCAGCTTATCGGCGGGAAGTACAGCGTTATAAAACCATTTGCAAAGCAGGGAGTAGGAAATCATCTGCGGGCATACGCAAGGCTCCCCGTCGTCCAGTAAAATACAATTCCCGTCAATGCAGTTGCAACACGTTTTCTTGATAAGGCTGTTTACCCTGCGGCTTTGCTGCGGCGTTAGCCGCTTTCGCTCGCTCATACCTCGTCGGCGGCTAATGCCGCAAGCTCGGTATATTCTTCCTCGCTCAAAGTCTCCACTTTGGAAAGAGTGCGTTTTGCAAGCTCCCGCATATCCTCGTCCATATATGGCAGCGCGGCGTTAATATTCTCGGCAAAGCCCTGTTTACCGCCTTCGTTGTAAATGCTCAAAAGGTTAATTTCTTCAATGGTAAAATTATTCATGCCTATACCTCCAAATCGTGATTTTTAGATTTTGTCGTTTCCTTTTTCGGGGCGGTACTTTCTTTTGCCGCTTTAAGCTGCGCCAGAATAGACGGTTTCTTTTCCGGTTGCGCGGCCTTGCCCCGTTTCTCGTCGTCTTTTATGGCATTTGCAAGGTCATATAGGGAAATTTGTTCCCCGGCCTTGGCCTTTTGCTCCAATTCGTCAACCGTAGGAGTGTTATTGATAAGCCCGTCAAAACTGTTGTCGTTCTGCTCGATTGTGTCCTCCACATGCTTTAAGGGATTTTCCTTTTCCGGCTGTGCCTCCACCGCAAACGCCCGTGTACTGTCTGTCATAATAAGATACCGCCCGTCCTCCGACGTGTGATGAACGCCATAGCCCGCCGTTTTCATTTGCTCCGGTGTCATATCGGTTAGATAGAACGTACCGCGCGGCGTTCGGATTGTTTCGCCTGTGGTATGTTCGTCCGGTTCCAGCGTTTTTTGCTGTTCCTGTAAAAATTCCGGCACTTGTCGATAACCTCCCCTATCGAGATAGTGAGCGGTTTCTCTGTCCCCTTGACGTAATACAATAATGTCTGACATGGAAAGGCTGTGCCCTGTAAAATCTGCCGGGTGGTCGATATTAAACCGTGTAAAAATATCTTCAAGCGAAGTGTCCGGCGCAAGCGGCGCGGTATAAACAAGGTCATAATTTGCCGGGTCAACAGTATATCCCGCCGCCTGCAAGCGGTCGTAAGGCTCAAAGCGTAAATCCCGTGTTTCGTCACCGCCCTTTAATTGATAAATGGAAAAGGTGTCTTTGTTCGGCGGCATATCCATATCCGGCGCGGGCTTTTCCTGTAAAGCTACCTTTTGCTGCGCTGTTTCCCGTTCTGCAAGGGCCTTTTCCGCGCGCTGCCGCACATCGTCACGGAGAGGCAAAGAATATAAACTCGAAGCGGTAGAAAAGCCTACATTGTCAAAAACATAGTCCACATCTGTTTCTTTCAATGCCCCTGCTGCATGATAATTCCCTTTTGAAAAAATTTCGTTTACTTTGCCGCCCGCTATGTCATAACTTAACCCCGTTTCCATGTGGGCGCGGATTTTTCCGTCAACAGCTATCGTCACATAATACCAGCCCATATATCCGGCGTTTCTCTCGTCTGCACCGTCGTTAAACTCGACATTCAACAGTGTGTAAGGCTTCAAGCCCTTTTGCATGGCGATCTCGTTGTCTTTTGTTTCTCTCTGCCGCAATGCGCCAATAGCGGCTTCCTTTGCTGCGCTGATAATTTCCGGGTTGTACCGCGTTAATGTATTTCTGATAAACTCGTGTTGCACTTTTACGGTTTTTGCTTTTGGGGTGAGAGCATTACCGATATACAGGGACGCACCGTTATCAAACCGGATAGATATATCGCTTGTACCGCGCCATTTTCCAGTACAAGGGGACGTTTCAATTTTCCCCGTCGTACAGCCGAACGCCTGCGCGATCACGCTGATTTTATCCTGCATAGACAGCGTTTCATACTTCTTTGCTATTTCAGCCGCTTTTTTCTGTAATGGGGTAACATCTGTGTCTTGCTCGTTTTTGGGTGCGTCCGCATGGTTTTCCACCCAAGCGTTAAACTGTTCGGCACTTTCAAAATGTGTAAATTCAATACCCGCATTATTCAAAGAATTTTCTACAAAGGAATTGACCGTTTCCGGTTGCTTTGTAAGCTGCCCGTCCTGATAGGAATAGCCCTGCGCTGCAACTGCTTCAAGGGTGCTTTCCGTAACCTCGCCATGTGCCGCCATATCCGCGTCAATGAGCATTTGCAATGTGTCCTTTACTGTATCGGAAAGGGCTTGCTGCTGTTCGGGCGGTAGAGTATCAAATACGGGCGTTTCCTGCGTAGGGGTGCGCGGCTCATAGCCGTTTGCCGCATATTCCTCCACTGTCATGCCCGCGCTGGCGGCCTCTTGCGTAATCTCGTCTGTGACGTGCTGTTTGTATTCCTGCAACTCCGGGTCAAAATCGGAAAGGCGCGGGGCGGCGGGCAAGATATAATTTCCCTGATTAAGCAACTTCCGGCAATCGTCCACATACTGTTGCAGGGCTTCATAATAGGCGGTTTCTGCGGGGGTAAGGTTATCCGTTCCCCTCATAGCCTGTATTGCGGCCTGCTCCATTTGAGAAAGGCTGTCATGCAATTTGAGATATAGGACAAACTCGTTTACAACTTGCTCATGCCCTGCAATCGTCTGTTCCATAGCTTCTTGTCCTTCATTGTGAAGCAAACGGTTTTTATATTCTTCGTCCTGGGCATACCCGGTATGGAATTTCTCGATATGTTCAATCAAAGAACCGTCCCCGTCGCCAAAATCCTGTTGCCCTTCATAATGCCCTGCTTCGCCGTTTAAGGTATAATCAATTTCAAATCTCGTCTTGTCATACAATCTGCCGCCAAACTTTGCGTATTTATCGGCGTCAAGGCTTCGGAAAATCTCATTTGCGCGGGAAAGGGGTAGTTTGATACCGTCTTGCAGTTCGTCGCTCTCACTCCATACCACCGTAACAACGGGCTGGATAACTGGGTCAAGGCTTGCCCGTGTTTCTTTTTGTGTTTCCTGTTCCTTTTGGATTTCCGCAAAATGCCCGTCAATGGTTTCAATAAGAGTAGCGGCGGTACTGCGGATTGTTTCAAGGGAGCTTTTCAGTTCTGCAAGATCGCGCCCGCTACTCCACCCGGCAACATAGCCGAAAGAGTAGTCCGACGTATCCAGCCCGTAATGCTGGCAGACGGTATAAGCAATACTTTCCGCCTGTACTTCGCGGGTGCGGCGGTCAGGGCGTTCCGGCGCGTCCCGGTCTATGTCGTGCAGCGTTGCATGGGCTATTTCGTGGATTGCGGTTTCTATGGTCTGTATCTCGCTCATTTTGTCGTCAATCTGTATGCGCCGTTCATTATACAGGCAGCGTCCGTTTGTCCCCGGTTCCAATGGCTCCAAGCTAATTTCAAAGGGAGAAGTGCGCTTTAAGGCTGCAAAAAAATCCTCGTAATTATTCACGTCGCCAAGCAGTTCGGAAACGCCTAATTCCGGTAATGGTTTTCCCTCTGTCTGCGATACGTCAAAGACGGAAACGACCCTGTAATTCGGTATTTTAATTTCTTGTTCTTCGGTTACAGAATTTCCGTCCTTGTCGATCACTGGCTGTTTTGTTTCCGGGTCAAGCACTTTCACCCGTCTTTTTACAGTATAAGGTGCGGGGGCGAGTATTTTAATTGCCTTTTCACCGGGCTTTACATGGCGGTCAAATTCCTTTTCCCATTGCCGATAGCCCTTTACAAGATTACCGCCCTGCATGGCAATTAAAATTGTGTTGTTCAAACTATAATCGTGAAACTTTGACATAGTATTCAAATATTCGGCGTAGCGTTCACTCTCAAATATTCCAGCGATACCCTGTTCCAAACGGTCAGTAATCTCTCTCATTTTGTCGTCGGGCTTTTCTGATGAAAGGATAATCGGCGTAACAGGGTGCGGCTCGTTGGGCTGCGCCGCTTCTTTCTCTGGAGCGACAGCGTTCAAATCTGCGGTTTGTTCCGGCTGGGGATAGCTCATAATGCGGTATTCCTCCGGCACGTCGCGCCCCTCAAAATGACGCTCCCACTCGTCGCCGCTTTCCACAATATACCCGTATTCGGTAAACGCGCCTTTTTCCTGCTCGGCGGCGTTTTTTCCAAAGGCTGCAAGGTCAACGCCGTTTTTCCATTCGTCGGGCATTTGTACCATGCCGGATTGATTGAGGTAATAGTCGCCCAAATCGCGGAATGTGCGTACTTCGGGGATATGTACGAAATGATCTACATTGTAGGTAAAGTCAATAATCTGTCCTATATTCTCAAAGCCGTTTTGCCGTTGCGCCGCCGCGTTCAGTTTATCAAGCTCGGCGGGGTCAATCTGATTAAGCCGTGCCGCAAGGAAATTGAGTTCGTCCACGTTGGCGGCGCATACCATTTCATAAGGCAAGGCAATATGTTTGTCCGGGTCGTCGGAATAGCCGCGAATAGAGAAATCCTGCGGGTTGTCGGCGGTAATGCCGACGCTTTGCATAGCGACCTGAAGCTGCTCCTTTGTGGCGGGCAAATCCAACCAATAGCCGCCCCCGTCACCCGCTTCAAAACGGCTGCGGTTGCTAATCATAATAGAAAATTCCCCGTCTATGTGTTCTTGTTTCTTCGGTTGTTCAGAAATAACGGTTGCCTGCTGCCGTGGGGGTTCTTCGCCCTCAATATTGTAATCTGGCATAAGCTGTCCATTTACCTTGAAATATTCGGCGTATTCCTGCGGGATAGGCGGGGAAATTTCTGTAAACAAGTGGTCGTATGCTTTGATACGTCCGTTTAGATATTTCTCCATAGCCGCCTTGTCGCTAAAGGTTTTTCTGTCCTGTCCGGCAATCTTCGCTTGCCCGTTTTTGCTGGGGCTGTTGGTATGCACGCTCCATGTCAGCGTCCATGAATAGGGAATAGATTTTTGTGTTTCTCTGTCATATCGGGTATTCTCGTAAATGTAGTAACTCATTTGATATACGCGGTTGCTGCGGGTATATCGGTCATATTCGCTTTTTTGCCATTCGTTAGCGGTATGTTGAACGTTGGGCGTTCTCACATATTCAAGCGTTCTGTCATACAAAAGCGTTTTCCCCGCCTGTTCTTCCCATGCGGCGGCTTGTTCCGCCAATCGGTTAAAAATCGTCTGTTCTGCCGCCGCGCTTTCCTTTCGCATAGTAAGTAGCTGTGCAATCGGTAAGGAAGTATAAGGGGCAATATCCCCGTCTTTCGCGTTAAAATATATCCGCCGTTCTATCCACATATTTGAGGCGGTTTCTAATTTATCAAGGTCGTATGAGGAATACGGCATATTGTTAAATCACGTCCTTTCATATTTTTAAGGGTTTGGGACTATCCCAAAAGGCAAAAATCCCCGCAATCGCTGGCAGGCGAAAACGGGGATTTTTACGGAAAGGGTACCCCTTTCCTATGCTTGCTGCGTAACTTCTCTGTCCCTCTGAACGGAAATCCGGTAGTTTACATATTTACCGCCTGTGTCGGCTAAAACGATTGTCCCGTCGTAGGTTTTGCCCGTTTTGGGGGAATACAGCTTTTTCACCTTTGCCTTGCCGCTTTTTAGAAGCTCGGCGGCAATCTTCGGGGTAAAGGTAATCTTGCGTTCCTCAAAAAAGCGGTCGTTTTTCCACATGACAAAGGCGCAATCCTTGTTGGAACAGTAATAGTTTTTCTTTCCTTCGTACACGTCGCCGCCGCAACGGGGGCATTTGCCGATTGCCTGTTTTTCCTCTTTGAAAAGCCCCTTGTCTTTATCGGAAAGGAAAGGATAGGTTTTCACAAGCTCCCGCGCCATATCTTCAATGCCGCGCATAAAATCCTCCGGCGCGGCGGTTCCCTTTGCGATCTGCGTCAACTTGTTTTCCCACTCAGCCGTAAGCTGCGGGGAAGTAAGCGTTTCCGGCAGGACGCATATTAAATTGTTTCCGTCTTTGGTGGGAAGTAGCTGTTTGCCCTTGCGCTGGATAAAACCGCCTTTGATAAGTTTTTCAATAATCGCGGCACGGGTGGCGGGGGTGCCAAGTCCCCGGCGTTGCGTCGTCGCAAACTCCGCTTCACTACACCCGTCTAAAGCCGGGTATTCGTTTTGCTCCGTTGCTCCTCCTTTTCCCACAAAGTCTTGCGACTTTGCGGGAGCCCTGTATTTTGGGTCGGTTTCTTCATTTCCGGCGCGCTCCATAGCGGAAAGCAAGGTCGCTTCGGTATGCTGTTTCGGGGGTGTTGTATCGTGTTCTGTAACCGTTGCGGCGGGATTGTCAAATTGCTGTCCTTCTGCAAAATCCGGCACCTCTAACGCAAGCCCGGCGGCTTCGTCCTCGTCGGCGTCGGGCTTTGCTTTTAGGGTTGCCCTGTACCGCCGTTCCAGTTCTTTCCACCCGGCGGCAAGCACGGTCTTTCCCTTTGCTGTAAACTCGGTACCGGCGCATGAGAAAACCGCCGTAACCGCTTCGTAGATATGCGGCTCGGCGGCGGCAAATAGCAGGCGTACCCCGGCAAGGGTCAGGATATTTCTCTCGCTTTCCGGCAGCGCGGCAAAGTCGGCCTTTGCAAGCTCCATTGTAGGGATAATAGCGTGGTGGTCGGAAACCTTTTTGCTGTCAAGCATACGGGAAACGCCGGGGTTAAATTCTGCGCCCGCCATAAAGGGTAATTTGCTGCAAAGCAGCGCGGCGATCTGCGCCGCCGTATCGCCCATATCGTCGGTTAAAAATACGCTGTCCGTTCTCGGATAGGTTAAAAGCCGTTTTTCATACAGGGCTTGCGCCAAATCAAGGGTTTGTTTTGCCGTATATCCGAAAAGGCGGTTTGCTTCTCGCTGTAAACTCGTTAGGTCAAACAGCTTTGGCGGGGTTATGGCCTTTTTCTCTTTGACGACGGAAACACAAACGGCCTGCGACGTTTCGCAAGCCGTTTTCAGCACCTTTGCTTTTTGAGTGTCGGAAATCCTTTCGCTAACCGCTTCCGCGCCGCCGATTGCAAGGCGCACATGGTAGTATTTTTCTCTCTTAAACCGGGTAATCGCTGCGTCCCGGTCTACCAGCATTTTTAGGGTAGGGGTTTGGACGCGCCCCACATTCAGGGTGTGATGATATAGAACAGAAAAAAGGCGGGTGGCATTGATACCGATTAACCAATCGGCTTTTGCACGGCATAGGGCAGACGCAAAAAGCGCGTCATATTCCCGTCCGTCCTTTAGGCTTTCAAAGCCGCGCCGGATTGCTTCGCTTTCCATTGAGGAAATCCAAAGGCGGCGCATAGGCTTTTTACAGCCCGCCATTTCATAGACGAAACGAAAAATTAGCTCGCCCTCGCGCCCGGCGTCGCAAGCGTTGACAACCTCCGAAACGTCGGCGCGGTGCATAAGCTCCTTTAGGATTTTGAACTGCTTGTCTTTATCCTTTGCGACAGTGTATTTCCATTCCTGCGGCAGAATGGGTAGACTGTCATAGCTCCATTTTTTATACTGTTCGCCGTAGGCGGCGGCTTCTGCAAGCCCTATCAAATGTCCGACGCACCATGAAATGAGATAGCCCGCGCCCTCCATATATCCGTCCTGTTTTTCCTTAACGCCGAGTGCGGCGGCGATATTCGCCGCCACGCTGGGTTTTTCTGCAATTACAAGGGTATAGCTCATTCCTCGTCCTCCTGTTTGTCGTCTGCTTCGGGTTGGTCGTCCTCATTCTGCGGCTCGTCCTCGTATTCGTCAAAGTCGAAATCTTCAAGGTCGGTGTTTCCCTTTGCCGCCTGCTTCGGCTTCATAACCTTAAAATAATAAAGCGCGCCACCGCCGCCAAGCAGCGCGACAACGGCAAAAAGGATAATACCGCCGATACCGCCGCCGCTTTCTTCCGGCTGCTCCGGTTCGTCCGGCGTTTCGGCTGCGGCTTCCTTGCCCACGCACTCGCTCATATTGACAGTGCATACCGGGCAATTCATATCCACGTTTCCGGCTGCGCATTTATCGGTACAGGTACAAACGTCCGGGGTTTCCTGCGTCTGCCCGTTTTCGTCCTCGATAATCGCCATGAGATCGGCCTCGTCCACCTGATTTAAGAAATGGACGGTGTTTTCCCCCTGCGCCGCATGGTCGATCACGATATAGAAGTAATTGCCGCCCTTGCTCTGCACAACAATAAACTCTTTATCTTCGGACGCTTCGCCCTGTATTTCGTCGATAAGGCTCATATTGCCCTCCGGCGTTAGCGGCTGGGGTTCCACGCCGCCCGTGGTTTCTTCTTCCGGTTCCTGTGCTTCGTTGGCCTCCGGCTCCTGTGGCTCGGCAGCTTCGGGCGTGGTGGTTTCGGCCTCTGTCTGTACGGTGGTTTCGCTGTTTGCTTCTTCGCCACTATATGCGTAGGCGGTAACAGAAAAGCCGCCCAAAACGACAAGGGCGGCAAGCATTACAAAAAAGCTGCGGAAAAATCGCTTATTCCTCATTTACATTGTCCTCCCGTTCTTCATAGTCTGCTGCGGTCATGCCGGGAATGGTACCGCCGGAAAGCAGTTCGTTAAGCTCCTGCGGGGTAATACGCATAGAACGCACAAGCTGGACGATTTGCAGATTTTCCGCTTCGGTTTTCTGCGCTTCCAACCCTTTGAGCTTGTTTTGATATTCGGTGATTTTCTCGCGGGTCTTTTCAATCTCCCGGTCGATACGGTCAATTTTGTTGTTTGCCATAATAAAAAACTCCTTTCAATTTTACGGTAACCGCCCATAGGCGTAAAAGTGTTCTTGCCAATAGTTCGTATTGATATTTGCGTAGGAAATCGGGTCGCCGCAATGTATCATCATACCGTCGCCCACATAAATACCGACGTGTGAAACGCCGGAAACGTCATAGGTGCCTTGAAAAAAGATAAGGTCGCCGGGCTTTGCCTGCGCTGCCGTTACGGGGGTGCAGATGTTATATAAGCTCTGCGCGCCAAGCCGCCCCACGTCCCAACCACTGTGATTGATTACCCACGATACAAAGCCACTGCAATCAAAAGACGTTGCCGGGCTGCTGCCGCCCCAAACGTAAGGATAGCCGATATACTTTTTCGCTTCGGTCAGCATTGCCGCAAAGGTAGCGTCTTTCAACGCTTCGGGTGGTACCTCGTAATAGGTCGGCTCCTTGATAGTAGAAGCGTTCGGGTAACTGCTGGTCGGAAATAAATCGGGGCGGTTTCCCAATGTCTGCATATAGGTAGCATACAGGGATAGGGTTTCCTCGTCCATGATATAGACGGGTAAATGGGATAAGTCGAAATTTTCCAGCGACACATGTAAGATATGGCGTTCATCATAAGGGACTTGTACCTCGTATTCGTAGGTTTCAGTGGTTTCCTTGCCCGTTTCCGGGTCAATCACGGTACGGGTACCTGTCCGCGTTTCTGTGCGGTAGAGCGTTTCCACTTCTTCGGTAAGCGTCAAAATATACTGCTTTTCAAAGAGCATTTGCAACGTGTCCTGTACGTCTGCGCGGGTGTAGTCAAGGTGCAGCGCGGTTAAAATGGAAGTCAGCACATAGGGGTCGTGTCCGATTGTATCAAGGTCGTAACGGTACTCGTCATAGCCGAGGTGCGTTTCCTCGATAGCGTCAATCTCGTTTTGTAAATTTGCTTCCAACGCCGCGTAGTCCTGTTCGGCTCCGATCATCTCCGCGTCCTCCGCAACGTATGACGTTCCTACAACCGTAGAAGCACCGCCGGAAAATATGGACGCGCATGAGGATAGTCCTGCGAAAATCATAATGAAAAGCAACAGTACGCCAATAGCGATTACCACGCCTACCGGGTGCCGCGCCACAAACATGACCTTTTTCCTTGTTTCTTCTGCGGCTTTCCGCGCCAATTTACGCATTTTCGCTGCGGTGGCTCTAATGCCCGTTGTCCCGCCTTTTCGCAATGCCTGTGCATACTGCTTTTTAATCTGCCGCTTTTGCCATAAGTGCGATACGGGGTTAGACGTAAGCTGTGGGTTATCCCGCAAAATTTTACGGTACTCTACTTTAACATTCGCTTTTGCCGCCGCCTTTTCTGCTTTTGCGGCTTTCCGGTATGGTTTGAGCTTGCGGCTATGATAGCCCTGCCGGATTTTTCGCGCCCCGTACCGTGCGCCGCGCTCTCCAAGTTCTTCCGCTTTATGCGCACCCTCAACGCCCGCGTTGTCCTTTTCAACCGAATGGATTTTATTGTGAACAAAAACGCCCGCCTCCTGTACGGGGCGGGACAAGGGATTTTTATGCTGTTTATCGTTTGGGGCGGGCTTCTCCTGCTTTTCAAAGCGTAAGCGGGTTTTGCCTTTCCCGGCGGCCTCGTCATAGGTGCGCTCCTTGATAAGTTTCCTTTGCTTTGGGATTTTCTCCCTTGCCGCGTCCAGACGGTCGGCGGCTTTATCGGATTTGCGGATATACTTTGCAAGCTCCGGTGCGGCGCGTTCCTCGTCGGTAAATTGCAGCCGGGACGATTTCATATGTAGGGTGGTTTCTTCCTGCAACTCTCGCGCTGCCTTTTTGCTTTTATGCCGGGTATGCGCCGCGTCCACATGCTCTAAAATACGCTCGGCGGCGGCTGTACTCTGCTGCGGTACCTGCTGCTCCTGTTTTTCCTGTTGATCGCTCAATCGCTATCACCTCCAATCTGTATGCGCGCTATTTTCATGCTTCGCCCACTTCCTCCGGCTTTGTCGTCATTACCCTGTAAAGCTCGGTATCTTTGGGGAAATGGTCTACAAAGGGAAGTACGACGTTTCCATAGAAAATAAGCCCTTCGCCTGCTTCGGTGTGGGTAACGTATTTCATCTGCTGCGGGGAAATATTAAGCTGCCGTGCAAGGATTTCCCGGTCGCCTGCCGCTTGATTGAGCATAAGGATAAAGTCGCTGTTTTCAAAGATATTTTCCACCTCATAGCTGCTCAACAAGTCTTTCACATTCTGCGTTATGCCGCTTGGAATACCGCCCCATTTCCGAAAGCGTTTCCAAATCTCCACGCTGTACGCTGCTGTTTGTTCTTCCTTTAAGAGCAAGTGAAATTCGTCCATGTAATAGCGGGTTGTCTTTTTCTCTGCCCGGTTGACGGTTACGCGGTTCCACACCTGATCTTGCACAATGAGCATACCCAGCTTTTTAAGCTGTTTCCCAAGCTGCTTTATATCAAAGCAGACAAGGCGATTGTCAAGCTGTACGTTAGTACGGTGGTTAAAAACATTGAGAGAACCGGAAACATAAAGCTCCAACGCGGACGCAATATGCGCCGCTTCCGGCTCCGGCTGCCGGAGCAGTTCGTCGTACAGGTCGCCCAAAATCGGCATTTTCGCCGGGTCGGGGTCAGCCAAAAACGGACGGTACATGTTCCGCACAGCGCGGTCAATGATTGTTTTTTCTACGGGCTGTAAGCCCTCCTTGCCGCCAATGATAAGCTCGCAAAGGGAAAGGATAAAGTCGGATTTGAGGGCAAGGGGGTTGTCGTCCTCGCTGTAATTGAGGTTAATATCCATAGGGTTGACATACTGCGGTGTTCCGTCTATGCCTTTTCCCGTGGGAGATAAGCGGATAACCTGTCCATGCAGGCGTTCCACAAGGGAAAAATATTCGGCTTCCGGGTCGCAAATAATAATATCGTCGTTGGTAATGAGAAAAGCGTTTGTCATTTCCCGCTTTGCTGCAAAGGATTTGCCACTGCCGGGGGTGCCGAGAATAAGCCCGTTTGGATTTTTTAGCTGCTTGCGGTCGCAAAGTATCATGTTGTTGGATAATGCGTTTAGCCCGTAATAAAGGGCTTCGCCGCTTTGAAAAAGCTCTTGCGTAATAAAGGGAATAAAAATAGCGGTGCTGCTCGTCGTCAGCCGCCGTTGTATGGAAATATGGTTTTCGCCAAGAGGAAGAGAGGACATAAGCCCCTGCTCCTGCTGGTAATCAAGCCGGGTTAGCGCACAATTATACTTTTGTGCCACGCCCGCCGCCGCAAATATGTCATTTTCCAGCTTGCGCCGTGTATCGGCAATATTCACGACAAGGAACGTCAGTAGAAACATTCGCTCGTTGCGGCTCTGTAAATCCTGCAAGAGATTTTTTGCGTCGTCGCCGTAGGTGGCAAGGTCGGACGGGATAATATCCATATCGTAACCGCTTCTCACCGCCTTTTTCTGCTCCTCGATTTTCATTTTATCAAGGTTGGTGATTTTGCGCTTTATGGTCTTGATCGCTTCGGTCTGGTCGATACTCTGAATATGCAGGTTGACGATTACGCCCATTTCAAGGTCTAAAATCTCCGATAAAATCCGGTCGTTCAGTTCCGGCGCAAGTATCTGTAAAAACGACACCGCACCGATTTTTTTACCTATGCGGAAATATCGCCCCTCGCCAAAGGTGAAAGAGGACGGGGCGATATAGTCCTTTGTGGAAAGCCCGGACGGGACAAGCCAATCAAAAGAAAACTGGAACGGCTCGCCCTCCGGGTGGAACACCCCGTGCAGGGCTTTTAGCCGCTCATAGCCGGACATAGGCTTTGCCGATACGCCGAGTACCTTAAAATTATTCAGTATATCGGTTTCAATCCGGGCAAGCCGCGTTTTGGCTGCCGTGTAGCTCTCTGCTTCTATGGAAACAGTAATATATTTCTGTTTCACAAGGCCGTTGTTGCCCTTTGCAAGCTGGTTTTTGAGCATGTCCGCATATTCGGTGCGAATGGAATTAAAAGCGTCGTCCTGCGCTGGAATCGTAATCGCCTTTTCCGCGTCGCTGTGCTGCGTCCCCTGATTGATAAAGGAAAATTGCACCGATACGGTAGCGTCAAAGTAGTTGAGAAAATCGCACCACCCCTCGAAAATGGCGTTCTTGTCGTCGTTCCCGGCGAGCTGGTAGCTAATATCCTCAAAGGCGATACTTTTGGAATATTTCTTTTCCGTAACCTTGCAGATACCGTCCGGGTACATCTGCAAATAGGGAATGGTCTGCTGTGCGGTATGGGGCTTTCCGTCGCCCTTTGCCTTGCGGATAAGGGCGGCAATCTCTTTCTTCTCTGCGCGGGTCAGCTTGCGTTTAGGCTTTGTTGCTGTTTCCCGCGTCTTTGTGGCGTGTGCGTTTGACAATAGCTGAAACCTCCTTTTCCAGTTTTCTTTGTTTTTCTAACAGGCTGTAAAAATTTTCGGTTTTGTAGGGGCGTTCCCTGGGGCGGATAAACTTGGTCTGAATAACATTTTTCAATACCACCTCAAGGGGCTGCCCGTGTTTTTCATACATGGCGAACAGGAAGCACGGGAGCATGACAAGTATCATGGCAAAAGCCGCAAGGCTGGTTCCCGCGCTGCCTTTGAGCAAAAAGAAAAGCGGTAGTCCTACTACAAGGGCTGCCGCAAAGCAAATAAGCTGCCGCTTCGTCAAGTTGAAAATGACCTTTGTTTTGACTTGGGACAAATCTTTTGGTACAGGTACATACGCCATTAGTCATGCCTCCTTTTTGCAGGGAGATAATCGCTAAAATCGTTCACAGTGTAGAAAATCCGTTTATTGTTCACCCAACGCTGCAAGTGGCGGGTGATAGGCGGGGCGGTGGGGCGTTCATAAATCATCACATAGGGGTCAAAGCCCATAGCCCGCAAGGTGTTCACGCGGTATAAATCCTGTTCGTGAGTGCTGCCGTAGTTTGTCAGCACATATACCCGGCGGTTTCGGCTGCTTTTAACGGTGGTAAAATCTAAAAAACGCTGGAAATGCCCGGTTAAATCTTCGTTGGGGTTATCCCATGCAAAGTGTACCGCCTTTGTCCGTACACGGTTGAGCAGGGAAATGTTGTCCCGGTTGACAAGACGAATATCAAGCCCCTGCATAAAATCTACCAATGCGCGGCTTTGTGCAAGCTGTTCAATGAGATTTTCATGGTCGGCGCAAGCCAAAAGGTTTGCGTCCATCAGCTTGATTTCCTTTTGTCCGTCCCAAAATTCGGAGAGATCGGCGGTCTTTACGCTTTTGCGCCCCTCCTTGCCGCTAACAATACAAAATCCGCAATTTCGGGGGCAACCACGGCTCAAAAAGCCATAAGCTGTGCCAGAAAACTGCGGATAAAGAGAATAATCGGGGCGGGTATGCTCCACGTCATAGGGCAAGGCGTTATCTGCGCCGTAGCCTGTACCTCCCTTGATAACCCGCGCTGCGTTCCTGACGGTTATTTCATCTTTGGAATAGGTGTCTGTAAACACCCTGCTTTTGTAGACAATATCGTACCGTCTGAACGGTCGCCACCATTCCACTTTGTCGCCTGCCGCCTTATGATACGCGGATAACTTCATCAAGCAAAGGTTGGGAAAATTATGACTGTCTACATCTATCAATCCTATTTTCAAATTCAAATATTGCTGTGCCTCCTTTAATGAGCGTCAAATATGGATTTTGCAAGCGCGCCGGATTTGAACAGCGAGAAGCAAAGAATAACGGTATAGGCTGCAAGGGAAAAAATCGCGCTGTGCAGATTGTCCGCTATAATCATGCTGTTTACTAAAACCGCATAAATGCCGACGCATATCATAATAAGAAAACCTTGAAATCCCAAAGCAAACAGGGATTTGAGATAGTTGTTGCCGATCTGCCCCCATTCCCGGTTTGTCATGGTCGCAAACGGGATAGGAGATACCGAGCAATAAAGGTAAATTTCTATCATTCTGCCGTACAGGATAACCGTAATAAGCACCGACATGATTTTCATGCACAGGCTTACAAGGCTTGTTTCCATAACGAGCAAGAGCAGTTCGGGAATACCCATAGCGTCAAGTCCGGCCTGCATGGAAGCGAGGGCAGCGTCTACATCAATACTGGTATCTCTACCGATAATCCCCGCCGCGCCGGAGACAATATGCTGCGCTAAATCGAACACCGCCATAGTAATATCAAAGGTGTGTGTAACAAGGAAAACCGCTACAAACGCCTTGAAAAACCACTTGAAAAACATAAAAGTGTCTACGTCGTGCATATTGTTCTTTTCCGTTATCATGCTGATTAGCTCCACGCATAGGACGTAGGTAATGACAAGCCCCGCAATGGGTACAATCACATTTTCCGAAATGGTCTGTATCATGGAAAAAATGCTTGCGTTCCACGCTTGCGGGGTTTGCCCTACCTCCGTAGCAATAGTGCCGACTTTTTCGTTTACGTCCCCAAACATAGTTGACAGATTACCATTTATGGCTCCGATTAAGATACCCTTTATCCAATCGTTAATCGCGTCAATTATGCCGAACATAAACCCTCTACCTCATTTCCTAATTGAATAGATTTGCAAGCAAAGGTACAAGGGTCATGCCGATCAATGCAACGCCGCCGCCCGCCATAAGCTGTTTAATTCCTTGACTTTTTACTGATGTGCGATAAAGAAGTAATAGAAGTGTAAAAAATTTTGCCGTTCCTATCCGGCACTTGCGCATTGTGTCGGATAGGTCGGGCGGTTATTCGGGCAAGTCCACCTTGCCAACAAAAGAATAATAAATCTCAATGTCCTGTCTGCGGGTCTTGTTCTCGTCATAGCTGCACTCATGCACAACGATTTTCTCTACAAACTCCCGCAGCAGAGTAGGGGTAAGTTCTTCAAAGCTGGTATGCCGCCGGACAACATTCATAAACTTTTCTGCGTTCACGGTGGCTTCCTGTGCTTTGGAAAGCTCCGCTTGAATAGCAGCGGCTCTTTCTTTCAGCTCCCGTTGCTCTGCTTCATAGTCTGCCGACAGCTCTGTGAAACGCTCGTCTGATATGCGCCCGGTCACGCTGTCCTCATACAGCCGCTTGAAGATAGCGGATAACTCGGCTATGCGTTTCTCGGAGGCTTCCAGTTCCTTTTTCTTGGCGGCGTTCCTGCGTTTGCCCCCGTCCTCGTTCTGCTCAATCAAGAGTTTCATAAACCGGGCTTCATGCTTTGCCGCATAGCTGGTCACTTTCCGCAGATTGGAGAGTACACCAGCGGTCAAGAGGTCGGTGCGGATAAAGTGCGCCGTACAGTCATGGGTGCGTTTCTTGTAGTTGCCGCAGATATAACAGTCCTGCTTGCGCTTGTCCGTCTGGTATCGCTGCTGATACATCACGCTGCCGCAGTCCGCACAGAACAGTATGCCGGAGAACAAACCCACTTCATCATAGCGGTTTGGGCGTTTGCGCTGTTTGCGAAGCTCCTGCACCCGTTCCCATGTTTGGGTGTCTATGATAGGCTCGTGGTGGTTCTCGAAAATCACTTGCTTTTCCGGGGGATTTTCTACACTGTGCTTGACTTTGTAAGAAAGTTTTTCTGTCTTGAAATTTACCAGACAGCCTGTGTATTCCCGGTTTTCAAGGATATGCACTACGGTATTGGTCGCCCACTTGCACTCATAGCCGGGGTGGTAGCGGCGGGTGCTGCCCGTCCTGCGGTATTCAAGCGTTCCCGGCGTGGGGATTTGCTGCTCTGTGAGCATACGGGCTATCTTGGTCGGACCATTCCCGGCAAGACAGAGGTTGTATATCTGCTTGACTACGGGTGCAGCTTCCTCGTCAATAATGAAATTTTCATCCTCGTCCATGAGGTAGCCATACACAGGCTTGCTTGTGATGGGCTTGCCATTCATGCCTTTTGAGCGTTTTACTGCTTTGATTTTCTTGCTCGTATCTCTCACCAGCCATTCGTTAAAGATATTCCGCAGCGGGGCAAAGTCATTGTCGCCCTGTGCGCTGTCCACTCCGTCATTGATAGCGATGAAGCGGACACCTTTCTGTGGGAAAATCATTTCCGTGTACATTCCCACTTGCAGGTAGTTTCGCCCTAACCTCGACATATCCTTTACGATAACTGTCCCGACTTTTCCGGCTTCAATGTCCGCAAGCATGGCTTGAAAACCGGGTCTTTGAAAGTTCGCACCAGAATAACCGTCGTCCGTGTACCAGCGCAGATTGGAAAAGCCGTTCTGCTTTGCATAGGTTTCAAGGATACGCTTCTGATTGGAAATGGAATTGCTTTCGCCTTGCAGCTCGTCCTCATGGGATAGTCTTGGGTAAAGGGCGGTAATTGGTTGTTGGTTGGTCTGTCTTAACATAAAATCCTCCGTTTCCGACAGCCAGCCCCACTATTCCGTACCTTGATTGTACCACATGGGGCGGCTGTCTGTATAGCGGCAAAAGCGTCAAATCTGCTTCTTTATGGTCGGTCAAAT
The DNA here is from genome assembly GCF_003268275.1 of Hydrogeniiclostridium mannosilyticum. GTDB lineage: Bacteria > Bacillota > Clostridia > Oscillospirales > Acutalibacteraceae > Hydrogeniiclostridium > Hydrogeniiclostridium mannosilyticum. Next base: position 224,832 of record NZ_QLYR01000002.1, on the reverse strand, counting down.
CGCCGTTTTTTGTGTAGCAGCTTCCGCTTCCAGCACTTTCATCATCTTGTCGGCTGCGGTGTCGGTTGCGCCCTGCTTGAAGAAGCCGGAAACGGTAAGGACGGAGTTGCCCATGCGGATTTCCGTCACACAGTCCGGGCGGCGGTCTGTTTTGGTGGTGCTTGTCTGTTTCGTTTCTGTCATAGGCTCTCCTTTCGCTGCTTCATCAGTTGCTTTAAGCGTTCCAGCTTTTCCTGTGCGGTTTCCTTTCGGAAGTTGCTGCCCGTGAAGCGGACGGGGGCGCACATGGAAGTCAGCCTGTCATAGATACGGGCGTGGGGCGTGTCCTGCGGGTGCTGCAATTCCTCCAGCGTGAGGTTGGTCGTGGCGATCAGCGGCTTGCCGCTTCGGTAACGGCTGTCAATCACGCTGTAAACCTGTTCCAGCCCGTATTCTGTTCCTCGCTCCATACCGAAATCATCAAGTATCAGCAGAGGGTAGCTGCAAAGGCGGGAAATATATTCGTTCCTGCCCTCAAAGCTGGCGGCAAGGTCACCCAGTATCGTTGCAAAGTTTGTCATGCAGACGGCAACCTCTTTTTCCATAAGGGCGTTGGCGATACAGGCGGCAAGGTAGCTTTTTCCCGTCCCCACGCCGCCCCAAAACAGGTAGCCGATATTTTCAGCCTGCATGGTTTCCCAGCTCTCCACATAAAAGCGGGCGGTTTCGGTCTGCGGGTTTCTGCCGTTGTCATGCTCAAATGTCCAGTTCCGCATAGCAGGGTCGGTAAAGCCCCGGCGTTTCAAGTCCTCCACTTTTTCAAGGTGCTTCTGTCGGCTTTCGGCGGCTTGCTGCTTTTCACGGGCTGCCCGCTGGCAGTCGCACTCTGCCGGGTGGCGGTCACGCCCGAAACAAGTCTTTCCCTCTGCAAAATAGGCTTCTTTGGGCGTATGGCACTTACCGCAGTATAAAAGCCCGTCCTCGCCTGTGTAGTCCTCCGCTTCGGCGGTAGTGGCTGTAATGTCCGTAATCATAGCTTCAATTCCGTTTTTCATAAGCTCTCGCCCTCCTTGCATGAATAATCGGGTATGCCCTGTTTCGGGGCAGCCTTGCCTTTGGCAGCGTCCTCCTGCGCCCACTTGTAAATGGTGGCTGCATGGCTGTGGTACTGTTTCCCGGTGGAAGCGATATGGCAGGAAAGCCGGTCAATATAATACTCCCACTTGTCGGGCAACTCTGTTTTTAGCCCGGAAAGCTCTGTATCGGTCAGTATCACATTGTTGTATCTGCCATAAGCGGCGGGGGCGGGGTGTCCCGTTTCTCCCTCTCTCTCTTTTTCTATCTCTATCTCTTTCTCTAACTCTATCTCTATCTCTGGTGGACGAATGTCGGACAAATGTCCGCCTTTTGTCCGGGGCGGTAAAAGTGCCTTGTTTTCCAGTCTTGCAGCCCGTTTCCGCTCGGCTTCGGTAGAGGACTGTCCTATCATCAGCTCAATGTCGGTCATATAGAAAGCCCCGCTGTCAAGCTGCTCCACAAGCCCCAACTGCCGGAAAATCTCTAAAGCCCTCTCAACCGTCCCTATCTGGTGGCGGGTCAGTGTCGCTATCATCTGCGCTGTGTAGGGGATATGCTCGTCAAGCTGCAATTTCCCGCCGTTTTTCAGCGATTTTAAGTACAGCTTCAAGAGGATATTGGAGTATAAAATCCCGTCTTTCATATCTTCCAGCAGCACAATGGAGTCGCTGTCAAAAAAGTTCTCTTTCAGCTTGAGGTAGTAATACTTGCGGTTATCTGCCATTGTCCCTGTCCTCCTTTTTCCGGCGTTTGGAGTAGTAGTGGGGGCAGAGTATGATAACCGCCCGGAAGCTCTGCTTGCAGCTATGGGTACAGCCCCGGCAGAGGTCATTGTATGTGATACGATCGCAGGTGGAATTCCCGACTTTCACTTGCCGCAGGAAAAAAGACCATTCCAGCCGCCGTTTCTTGCTCATTCTTGGCATGGGTGCGCTCCTTTCTGCCGTTTCCGCTGGTGTGGCGGTATCGGCGGTAATTCTGTATCATCTCGGTATCATTTTCGGGTTTTTTCTGCCCTATAAGCCCGTTAAAAAATCCTTTGGTATTTGCGGATAGGGTACGGGGCAGCCCCCTTGTTCTGTATAGGTTCGGGTACATTTTGGGGCGGTTTTTATCGTTCCTGTTCCTGCCTTTTCACAGGCTTGCGCTCCCGGTGTAAAATCTGGTCGATATTGCCCTTGACAGTCTGTAAGCGGCGGTATTCCTCCCGTTTTGCCCGGTAATCGTTGTAGCCGCTGTTTTTCTCTTGGATAAGGGTTTCAATCTCTGCTTGCAGGGCTTTATAGCTCGGCAGCTTGGAAATGCCGTTTTCCCTGAAATAGCGGGCGGCTGCGTCTGCTATGATAAAGTCGCTTTCGTACTTCTGACGGTAGGCTGCTTTTGCTTTGGCGTTTTTCTGCTGTTTCAGCCCGTCCCGGACAGGGCGGGTCTTGGAATAGGCAAGCACCTGCCGTTGCAGCTCCTTTTTCCCGTTCAGCGTCTTTTCCATCTGCTTCAGCTCTGTAAGGCTTTCCCGCATGGCGGTATAGGCGGCAGAACAGGCTTCGTCCAGTTCCTCCGGGGAAGAAAAGCCGTACTGCTGATAGGCGGTAACGGTAGCTGCCATTTGCTTTAGGTTGTGCTTTGCCGCCCAGCGGTCATAGCCCACGCCCTTGCCCTCGGCTCGCTTGGCTTCCCGGTCAACCATGCGCTGCAAGGTGTTGTCTGCCGGGGTGGTTTTTGTGGTTTTTTCCCCTTGTGACAGCTTTTTAACCGCGGCAGGGTATTCGAGTATGGCTTTGCTCTGTTCGGCGGCTCTGTGGGCGTTCTGCGTAAGCAGGACAAGGACAGCAGCCTTGTCAAAATCGTCCCCCAGCTTCCGGGCTGTGATAGGCTTTGTCCTGTCCGGCGTGAGGTAGGAAAGCCGCCCCCGGCTCTCCTTGACGGTCACACCCTCCCGCAGCAAAAGGGAAGAAAATTCGTCAAAGCTGCCAGCTTGGGAAAGTGCCTGCCGTATCGTCCGGCGCAGCTTCGCCTTGTCCGTTTCAAACTTGGTGGGCTTGGTCGGCTGTCCTGCGGCTTCTCTGACAGCGTTCTCTTTATCAAGGGCAAGCTGTCCTTTCTTTGCCGCCCAGTATTCCCGTTCGGTTATCCGTTCCTTGCTGCCGCTTAGGAGGTCGATTTGGTAAAGCCCCTCCCGGTGGCACATCTCCATGACTTCACTCTTGAAATATTCCATAGCGGCGTTGGTGCAGCGGTGCTTGCAGCCCTCCCGTGTGTCGGCTGGTCTGTCCATGTAGGGCAGAAGCGGGACTTCATAAATCCGCAGGGAGTTGATGACGATATGCACATGGATATTGCCGCTGTGGTTATGCCCGTCCGGGTGGGTGCAGACTAAGGCTTGGTGTCCGGGGAAATGCTCTTTACAGAACTGCTCGCCCAGCTCCTGCGCCCGGTCTACGGTCAAGCCGTTGTCTGTCCCGTCCCGTGGGTCAAAGCTGATGATATAGTGGTGGCTTTTCACATCTTCCCGTTTTTGGTTTTTCTCATAGCGGAGATTAGCCCGCATACAGGCAACAGCGAAATCCTCGCCCCCACAGTTGAGGGAAGAAATGCGGTAATCCTCCCTCGGTATCAGCCGCCCGTTTTCATCAAGGGTGGGCTTCATGGTAAACTCGTCATGCTCAAATGTGAGATAGGCTTCCGCTGCGCCATAGTCCGCATTTTTAGAGCTGATATGTTTGAATGTTGCCAACAGCGTCACCCACTTTCTGCAAGACTTCAAACTTTAGGGCAGCAAGGTCGGAAACCGCCGCCCGTACCTCCCCGGCAAGCTGCGGGTAGGGGCTGTGCCACTCGTTCAGCGTCCGGGCTATCTGGTTTAAGTTGCCGCCGATCCTGCCGTATTCGGCGGTCAGCTTCCCGACAGCGGCAAGCAACTCGTCATTGACGGGGGAAACGGTTATGATGGGGCGTATGGCTGCCCCGGTTATGGCTTGCCGGATAAACTCGGCTTGGCTCATGTTGTAAGCAGAAAGCCTTTCCGCAAACTCGGCGTATTCTTCCTCGGTCATGCGTGTCTTGACTACCCGGCTGCGGTGCGGCGTGTTATATCGTTTTCGCATGGTAAAACCTCCTTCGGCTGTGCGTGGTGTCCTCTCACTAATAGGAGAAAAACAGGGTGTAAAGCGGAACTGTTTTTGAAAAATCCGAAAAATTATTTTGAGGGATTTTCCAGCGGCGTAAGCCGCATAAGCAGGGTTTGGGGAAGGCACTCCCCAACAAGATTCCCGCAGGGGCAAAATGAGCGATAAGCGAATTTTGGTACTGCGGTAGAATCTTGCTCTGAAAAACTCCGGCGTTCCCCGGCTTCCGTACTTTCCGCTAACAAGACGTTTCAAAAGGGCTTTGCTACCCGCTATTCCGGCATATCTTGAAAATTTTCCTTTCACTACCTACAACACCACGCAAAGCAAAATGGACGGAGATTTTTAGAATTTCCCCTTATTCCCTACAACACCACGCAAGCCGAAAAAGGCGGACAATGGCAGTATTTTTTTCTTTGATACCCTCCACGGATAAGTAAGGGATTTTGCCAACTGCGGCGGCAATTTTCCCTTTTGTTTTTTCATACTGGGGATTTTCAAAAATGCCAAACAGGAACGAAAAAAAGCAGCAAATCTGTTGAATAGATTTACTGCTTTCTGGTTGCCGGCGAAGCGGCGGTTATTCAGTTGTAGGCGGTAGGGCTATCTCCCAAAGCGGAACTTGAAAATAGCTGTGAGAAGCGTCTGGGTGATGTAGTCCTCTGTATCTTGGTCTACCCGTCCATTCACACGGGCGGCACATTGTATGCGGCGGCGGTAATACTGCAATACAGTTCCCACCGCTTCCGGCTCCCCGCTGGTGGCTTGGACGATTGTTTCATAGGGGAGAAGCCTATTATTTCTCATATGCCATTCCCTCCATTTCCGCTTGGAGCTGCCGTAGGACTTTTCGGATATGGTAGCCCGCTGTGCTGCGGCTGCGCCCGTACTGTCTGCCAATTTCGTGCTGTGGAATACGCTTGAAAAAGGACAGGTAAATCATTTCCCGCTCCCGTTCGTCCAGCCGTGACAGGGCTTCCGCAAGTAAGCCGCTGCTGAAAATGACCGTATCGCCGCAAAGGGTAAGTATGTATTCCTCGTCCGGCTCCGGGGCTTGGAAATATTCATCTGTCGTGCCTAAAGGGTAGTGCTTTTCGTCTGTGAGGTATTCAAGGGATATTTCTCTTTTGTGCTTCCTGCTCCGTGTCCTCGCTGCGTTGATCGTTGCATTTCGGATAACGACTTTGCAAAAGGCATGGAAAGTGTACTCGATATGTTCCCGATATTCTTCTGTACAGGTCATGGAAAATCCCCCTTTCCTCCCAAAAGGGCTGTGGCTGGTTAGTAGTTGCTTTTTATGATAGTAAGGGGCGGCAGCACTTTAGGCTGTCGCTCCTTGACTGCCTAACTGCAAAACCGGGCGGGGCTGTCAACGGCGGGCGAAGCCCGTTCATCTTGACCGTTGACTGGCTCGGCCAGGTTTGCTATTTATCCGGCAAACTTGAATTTATTTTAAGCTATCACGTTTTACCTTTTTAAGCCTTACTATCATTACCATAGGAATTTCTTTGTTGTTTTTGAAACATTCTTCATAAAATCCATCAATGACAAATCCAGCTCTAAAACAAAGGTTAAAAATATCTTGTATGGAACGATGATAATAAATCTGCTCCTCCGGTTGCCCTTCAATCGCTATACCATAGTAACTGTGCGGTGTCATATATTTTTCAGTCAACGTGATAAAACAAGGGTGTTGCGTTGCAAAGACAAAAATTCCGCTTTCCTCCAACAGTTCATAAACAGCCATAAGAAGTGGTTCAATATCCGTAATATCCATAATTGCCATATTAGAAACTGCTTTCGTAAAGGCTCGATTTCTTTTTAATTCTAATATACTTTCTCTATTGGTCGCATCCGCTACACAAAATTCAATTTGTTTTGCATATTGTGATTGCCGTCTTTTAGCCAATTCTATCATTTTTTTGCTGTAATCAAAAGCGACAATCGAAGCGCCTCTTTGTGCAAGATACGAAGAATAATTTCCATTGCCACACGCAATATCCAAAATGTAATCCGCAGGATTAGGAGATAGAAGTTCCGTTACTTTGGGACGCACTACCTCTCTGTGAAATTCATTAGATTTGTCACCCATTGCATTATCCCAAAATTGTGCGTTTTTCTCCCAGATTTTTTTACTTTCCTCTGTTCCCATGTTCTCTCCCACTCCCAAAATTTGCCTTTTTGCTTCCATTAAATCTTCCTTACTATATTCCATTGTTACCCTCCATAACTTCTGATTGTTGCCGTCTTGACTATTATGTATCTTTTCTTTCCAAAATGGTATAGGCTTTTATTTTTATAATGCTGCAAAACTTTTCTTCTGTAAGGTATTCAAAGGATATTTCCCTTTGCCGCCGCTATTGGAAAGCCAAAAGCAGCGGCTTTTTTACGCGATATGACCGAAAAGTCTAGAAAGCAGGATATGTCATCATTTGTCATTTCTTCTCAATGTAATAACTGCATGGCATATCAAGCCAAATACAAGAGAAAAACAGCCACCGCCAAATAGTGATGCTCCCCACCCTGCACCCGACATTGTCATAAAACCGCCAACAAAGAAAATACCAATGCCAAGAAATATCCCGACACCATAAAAAAGTCCAATTGCCATATCATACTTATTAAATTGTCGTTTCTCTTTTTTTCACATGTTTCCATTTTTGTTATTACCTCCTTCGCAAAATCGTCCATGTGGACTCCAAAAAGAAAACAAATTTTTTTCAACGTATTTAAATCGGGTTCATTAACATCTCTCTCCCAATTCGATAGCGCCTGCCGGGTAACATTCAATTCCCCAGCCAGTTCTTCCTGTGTCATTCCCGATTGTGTTCGCAGATGACGTATTTGCTTTCCTGTTGTAATATCCGTCTGTTTCTGGTTCAAAATGGTTCCTCCTCTCTGATGCTGATTTTATCAATGATATTTCGCAATAGCCAGCAATGAACGCTTGCATTGCGCAAGACGTTACATTATCTTCTGAAACATATGCCGGATCTTGTCTAAACGGCTGTTCGGGCGGCGTGGCTGAAATACAGGCTCGCCGGAAGTTTCCTGATACCCTTTTAATTCTGTAATGCAGACACTTCTTCCATTTGTATAAAAATTCAGATCATTCCTATATTCACCGATACAACGGGCAGGGATTTCACCCTTAAAAATAACTTCATCTTTTTCAAGTCTGGTTGATTCAATGATTGCGCAATACTTTGGTGCATCATTATAAGCCCGTGAAAGATATTCCTGCGGTGCAAAAAGGGTAAAGGAAAGGTATGGTTCCAACAGTTGTGTCCCTGCTTTTTTCAATGCCTGCTCCAACACGACAGGCGCAAGAAAACGAAAATCAGCGGGGGTGCTGACCGGGCTGTAATAAACTCCATAATCAAAACAAATTTGGCAGTCTGTCACTCCCCAGCCATATAAGCCCTGCTCCATTCCATAACGCACACCCTCCATGACGGCATTTTGAAAACTTTGGTTTAAATAGCCGAGAGATACCTCGCTTTTATATTGTGTTCCGCTTCCAACAGGAAGCGGTGTTACAGTCAAACCAATAGATGCCCAAAACGGATTCGGCGGCACTTCAATATGAATCGTGCAGCTCGCTTTTTTTTGCGGTCTTTCCAGATAAATAACCGAAGGCTCTTTCATAGCCACGCCCACATGATATTTTTCTTCTAATAGCGAACAAATAACTTCTAACTGTACTTTTCCCAAAAAAGATAACATAATCTCATGGGTAACAGTATCAATGTCAAAATGCAAAAGAGGGTCTGTATCAGCAATCTCTGCGAGGGCATTTAACAGGGCTTCCCTTTGCTCCGGCTTTTGCGGCTCTACCGTTGTCCGAAGTAATGGCATGGGATTATCAATCCGTGTTTTGTGAGGCAGGAGTTTTTCATTTCCCAGGATATCGTTCAGTTTCAAAGTATCATCAGCTAAAATAACAATTTCTCCCGGACAGGCATGGTCAGCCGGGACGATTTCACCATTTGACGGAATACACATTTCTGTAATCTTTATTTTTTCCTTTTTTGACAGCAGCAGGGTATCCCGTAAATGGAGCGTCCCATGATACAGGCGTAAATAAGAAAGCCGTTTTTTCCGCTCTGTATACTCAACCTTAAAAACATATCCACATAATTCAGACTGAATATCGTCCGTTTCTGTAATGAAAGTTTCTATAATCGCTTCAATCAGTTTTTCTGTTCCTAAATTGTCTTTTGCACTCCCATGATAAACAGGAAACAAAGAGCAGCATCTGGTTCTTTTGCACTTTTCATATTGTAATTCCTGTATATCCAAAGAATCCTCTGCAACATATCGTTCTAATAGTTCATCGCTTCCGGAAATAATCATATCCCATTTGTCTAAATCAGAAATATCGGTCATGGTTATCTTTGGCGACAGGGAAACCTCCTGCATGACAATCATATCACTGGTAAGTTTATCTTTAATGCTTTGGTAAACACACTGCAGGTCGATCCCATTTTGGTCTATCTTATTTATAAAGATAATTGTCGGAATGTCCATTTTCTGAAGCGCATGGAATAATATACGGGTTTGTGCCTGTACGCCGTCTTTTGCTGAAATGACTAAAACAGCTCCGTCAAGGACAGATAAAGAGCGGTATGCTTCGGTTAAAAAATCCATATGACCGGGAGTGTCCACGATATTGATTTTATAATCATTCCAATAAAAAGAAGTAACCGCTGTCTGAATGGTAATTCCCCGTTGCCGTTCCAAAATCATAGTGTCTGTTCTTGTGGTCCCTTTATCCACGTTTCCCTGTTCCGCAATCGCTCCACTGGTGTATAGCAGACTTTCTGTCAATGTAGTTTTTCCTGCGTCTACATGGGCCAGAATGCCGATATTGATTATTTTCATGTGATTGTCCTCCCTTTACAGCCCCAAAGGGCATAAAAATCCCCAGCAGTAAAATACTTTTACCACTGGGGATTCTAATTTGCGGACATACACATATACAGCATACACCTATTTGTGATTGCTGTTTTTTGAATATGTCAAAATTGATAAGGCAAAAGTATTCTTAAATTGGGTACAAAAAACCAAGCCCCCACAAAAGGAGCTATCATAATTCTTTGTTCCCACTATTTGATTATAGTTTTATTTAAGAATACCTTGCCGCATATTTTTTACTCCTTTTCTGGAATGAAGCTATTATATCACATCAGTTTTAGGAAAGAAAGTACTTAAAAGAAATTTTTCTTCCCCTTATATGTAACAATCATACCGGCTTCCTGGTGTTCAGAATGGTTTCTGCTGTCTGCTGTGGTGTTTGATTGGAATTGTCCAGCCAAAAGCCGATCCGTGGTGTTGTCTGCATAAATGTATCGTATAAGGTTTCAACCGTAAAGCCGGAATAGCCTGTTTTCTCCCTGTATCGTTCCCTTTCTTTTATTGTTTCCACATCTGGACAAAGAACGACAACCTCAACAGGGTATTTATGCAGATAATTTATCATTCGGTTTAATTCATCACCGTAGTAGTTATCTTGGATCACTACAGAAAAGCCGTTGTCAAAGTATGACCTTGCCGCATCAGCAGTCAATTTGTATCGAAGGTACAGCTGGCGGACTGCTTCCGCTGATGGGGTAGCTGACATATTTTCTCTGCCTGAAATAATCATTTTTCGGAACACATCACCACGAAGATGGACGCATTTTTCTATTGATTTTGCCAGTAAATCGGAAACTGTAGATTTTCCAGAAGCCATTAAGCCTGTAATGAGATAAATTTTTTGTTTCATTTCACTTCCTCCGGCACAAAAAATATGTACATGTAACTAATTCAACACATTTATAATTTGAATAGGGACATTATAGCATTTACTAAATACAAATTCAATGTATACGGAAAGAAAGATATAAGGAGTGGGAGGGATTCCGCCGTAGTCGGCATTGTAGGAAAATCCAAAAGTTTAGATTTTCCCACAATGCTTATCTTTTGGTCTTTGGTTCGGAATAGTGTAGTGCTGGCGGTCTATCTCTTGTTTTCGGTTGCTTGCTTCCTTACCGTACATGAGCATTAGCGCCGGGATTGTCGTTACCATAGCCCTCCATGAGATTAACGCCGCCCCAAATAGCAAGCCCCGCGCCCAACGCGATAACCAAAGTTTGCAGAACACCGATTGCGCTGCTAAAAAATGCCATTCAATCAACCTCTCTTTCTGCCGCTTTGCGGCTCTGAATTTTTAATTTGATATGAAAAAAACCGCCTGTTTTCGGCGGCTGTGTTGTGATGTTTTGTTGTGTAAAGGGCTGCGTCCGCAAGTAGGGGCGCGCACCATGTAGCCCGTGATTTTTCCGATTATTTATCGCCTCCTTGTTATGCTTCTAAATCGTCTGCGTCTATCTCGTAATAGTCAAATACTTCGTCAGGCTTGACGATAGCCGGACGCCGCCTTAAATGCTTTTCCATGTCAAAGGCGTTTTTGGGGGTTGCGTCCGAAAGGTATTTGTAATTCGGGTGCTTCGTTATATCGTACTTGTCGGAAAAGAACGGGCGTACACCGCGCACCTGTAAAATACATTTGCCCCCGTCCATCACGGCGATTTCGTCCTGCGTCATAAGCTCTTTCCCTAACTTCTGATAGTTCAGCCCGTAGGATTTTTCCCGCCCTCTGTTTTCGGAAGTATTAAAGCTGTCAATCGTTTCCTTGCCGAGAAGCTCCGACATTTCTTTGAGGGTTGTTTTTTCCTTGCCGCCCAAAAACAGGGTCGTATCACAGTTACCGACTATGGTATCGGCGTTATCCTTGTAGATTGCCTTTAGCTGGCTTTGCGACTGTAAAATAATAGAAGCCGAGATTTCCCGGCTTCGTATGGTGGCAATGAGCTTTTCAAACTTCGGTATCTGTCCGATATTCGCAAATTCATCAAGCAGACACCGCACATGGACGGGGAGCCGCCCGCCGTACACGTCGTCGGCTTTATCGCATAGCAGATTGAAAAGCTGCGTGTAAAGGATTGATACCACAAAATTAAAGGTGTCGTCCGTATCGGAAATGATAACGAACAAGGCCGTTTTCCGGTCGCCTATGGTGTCAAGCTCCATTTCGTCGGTTTCCATTAGCTCGCGTAGCTCCTTAATGTCAAAGGGGGCAAGCCGCGCGCCGCAAGAAATGAGGATTGATTTTGCCGTTTTTCCCGCCGCCAGCTTGTATTTGCGGTATTGCTTGACCGCAAAATGTTCCGGGTCTTTTTCTTCCAAACGCTCAAACATGAGGTCAACGGGGTTTTGAAAATCCTCGTCGTCCTCGCGGGCTTCCGACGCATTTATCATTTCAAGCAGCGTCGTAAAATTCTGTTCCTCTACGGGTGCCTCATACCAGATATAACCAATAAGGGCGGTATAGTAGAGCTTTTCGGCTTTTACCCAAAAATCCTCGCCGGATTTTTCCCCGTCGCCTTTGGTGTTGGCAATAATGGTATTTACCAGCTTCAAAATATCTTTTTCGCTGCGGATATATGCAAACGGGTTGTATTTGAGAGATTTACGAAAATTTATCGTATTCAGTACCTTTATCCGGTACCCACCCCGTTGCAAGAGCTTTCCGCACTCCACAAGGACGGTGCCTTTCGGGTCGGTCACTATATAGCTAACCGGAATACATTTTTTCTGTTTTGAAGTGTCATTTGTGTAGCATTGCATTAAATTCGGTTTGACGAAAAACCTTGTCTTGCCGCTACCGGAACCGCCGATTACAAGGATATTTTTGTTTCTTGCATACTTCGGCTGCTTTGGTCGGCTGCTCATAGTCAGCCGTTCCGTCTGTGTCAAAAGGACGTTGTTTTCAAAAACCGGGTCGATATACGGCTTTATGTCCTGTGCGTTGCCCCAACGGGCGGAACCGTACTCAACGCCCTTGCGGTATTTCTTCGCATTTTTGCCCTTTAGGTAAATGGCAAGCCGGATAAGCAATGCACCCGCAACGCCGATTAAGAGATCGGCGGGGTGGAAGCTCGGCAATGCGTTCTCAAAGGCTGCGGAAAGCCCCTGTCCGATATGCAACACCTTTGCGGATAAATCCGCCCCTGGTGCAAGCCGCGCCGCCTGTCCGACTTTATCAAAGAGATAGACAAAAAGCAGATACGGGATATTTGAAAGAATCAGTTTTTTGTAGTTGATTTGCCTTATATCTCACGCCCCCTGTCTTTCTTGTTTACTTTGGTTCGCTCGTAGCTTTTCACCGCCGCTTTCTCGCACATGGCGGCAAGCAGCTTGCGTATAGACGGTTTTTTCTCCTGCCCTAGCTTCTTTGCGGAAAACTCCTTGAAAGCTGCGGTCAGCGCGTCAGCGTCCCGCCCCTTAAAAAAGACAAGGTAACGGGGCGGGTTCTCGGTATTGTCCTTTTTCAGCGCAAAGTCAACGCCGTATTTTTTCGCCGTACTCGTAAAATCTTTGATGTTGCCCTCGGTAATCTCAATGTTGGACAGCCCGGCATTTTGCCGGGCAAGCTGCTTTAGCGTTTGCTTGCCGTGGGGGATTTTATGTTTGTCGTACTGCTTTTTCATCAGCTTGTATAGTAATTTAACCGCTTGTTGAAGTGTCCGTGCGGTCAGTTTGGTCGCCTTTATGGAAATGGCAACGGTTTTTTCGTTGATTTCATCTTGCATGTACCGCCCTCCTTTCGCGGTGGTTTTTATAATTTGGTGTTAGATACGCACAATCAGTCCGTTTAGGTCGTCGGCGCGAACGCCTACAAGATACCAGTTGTCGCCGTACTCCATGCGGGCGGGTTTCCATTTGCCGCCTGTGAATACCTCCAAGCAATCCCCGCAACGCAAGCCGCCGTAATAGTCGGCAAGGTCAAAACGTATGTCGTAACGGTCGGCGGTTTCGTCAAAAATCAAAGCTCCTGTTTTCTGCTGCATGGCGTGTCCTCCTTTCGTCGTCGCAAGCTCCATATCGTTTGTTTTCACGCAAGCGTGAAAAGCTCGCTCATTTCGCTGCTCCGCCTCTCCCCACAAAATCTAACGATTTTGCGGGGTACCCCAGTTGCCCTGCGCCATATCGTGGGCGACAAGGGCGGTATAGTAGTTATCAATCGTAGACGGGGCGTTGAATAACGCCGCCCGTAGGTATTGCTTGATATTGCGGATTTTGGTTGTGTTCTCCTGCAAACAGTCCAAAACAAACGTAATATGGCTGCTGTCCAGCTTCAAAAACTTTGCCTTTACAAGCTCTGCCGGGTAATCGTCCCCGGCAATACGGATTTTTTTACGCGCTGTGCAGACGGTTTCCAGCATGAGGTCAACAATTTCATTCAAGCGGTCTTGTTCAAAGGGCTTTTCCCGCAAGAGAAAATCATACTCGATATTCTCCTGAATGATTTGCCTGTAAATCTCTACTGCGCTGTTTGTTTTCGCTTCCGTTCCTTTCCCTTCCGGCTTTGCCGCCGCCCCTTCGTCCAAAGGGAAGGGATTTAGGGAAGGGATAGGAATGGAATGGGTAATTGATACATCAGTAATTGATTGTTCTTTACTTGATATATCTTTATTTAATTGCGTTGGATTTTCCAACGTAGGTTTTTCCAACGTAGGATTATCCAATGTTGGATTTTCCAATGTAGGGCAATCCAATATAGGGGGCTGTTTGTCGTCGGCTTGTTCTTCGGGTAGCTGCGGCTGCTCGTAGATGATGTAGTCCGCGCCCCGCAAGCGCCCTTTTTCGTCACGCTCCCGGCTGCGGACGATATACCCGGCCTTTTCAAGCTCCTTGACCGCCTCCCGGATTGCGTCGATTTTCTCCCGGTTGATATGGGACAGCCCCGCAAGGGTATAGTCCCAATCCTCCGGTAAAGACAGCATTTGCGATAGCAAGCCCTTTGCCTTTAGGGTAAGCTCTTTATTGCGTAAGTGGTGATTGCTCATAACGGTATAGCCCGTATTGCGTTCTACTCGGAAAACAGGCATTTTCTTTGCTCCTTTGTGGTGGATTTGTTACGCGGTAGAAGCACGATTTTGAGGGGAAAGGTAGTAACACCCTGCCCCCTGCAAAACCGCGCCCGCCAAGCCGCATAAAATCAGGCTTTTTTCGGCTCTACTGCGTAACATTTAAGGCATAAAAATACGGCGTTCCTTTGAAAGCAGGAAACGCCGCCTTAACGGTTATTTGATTTTTTTCTGCGTCTGCTAAAAACAGTCAGTACGCCCATACTGCCAAGAGAAGCCGCCGCAAGCGCAATCCAAAGCCCTGTATGACTGTGATCGCCCGTCTGCGGGTTGTCTTTCGGCGGTGTTGTCGGTTTCAGCTTATTGTGAAATTCCACGCTGGCGGTGCTGTCCACTTCCACCGTAACCGTCGCCGCGTCTGGCAAAATGTATTTTTCTGTGGCCTCGTCTGCTAATTCGGAAACGGTATATTCGCCCACGCGCAAGCCCTCAATATAGATTTCGCCCTTTTCGTCGGTAACGTATTCTTTGTAGAACTGCCGTCCGGTAGCGTCGGTACCCTCCACCTTAAAGGTAAATCCTTGCAATACGTTGTCGTCGGAAGTCTTTAGAATATGCAGGTTTCCCGTCTGTGCGGCGTTAATAAAGCCCTTTCCGGCTTCGGTTTCCACGATAACGGTTTTACCGTTTTCAGAAATAGCAAAGGAATAGGCGGTTTCATCAAGCCGGAAGCCCTGCGGGGCTTTGGTTTCTTTCAGGAAGTAACTGCCATAGGGCAGCCCGTCCATTTCATACACACCGGGGCTTGTTTCCGTAAGCGTTCCCATTTCCTCATCAGTGTCGGTCAATTTGCCGTCGCTGTCTGTATCGCGGTACACGGTAAAGGCTGCACCCGTCAATTTGTTTTCGGGATAGTCCTTGTCGATTTTTGTGGTCTGTACGTTGCCGCGTATCTGGATATTCACAATTTCAAGCGCAATGACCGCGCCGTTTTCATCAACGGAAACAGGGTGCGGCTTATCACAAAGCACATAGCCCGTGGGGGCTGCAATTTCCCGTACTACCAAATTTCCAAAAGGAACGTCTGTAAAAGAAAAACCGCCGTTTTCGTCCGATATATCGGTCAAAATGGCGGTATTCTCGTTAAATTCGGTTTCGTCGGGACGGAATAAGCCGATTTTTGCCCCGGCAAGCCCGTTGCCGTTTTCGTCGGTTTTCCTGCCCTGAATTTCACCGCGAATAAGCGTATTTTCAATAGGCTGCCCGTCGTTTGCTTTGATCTCCACGACACCGGTGTCCTGTCCGGCATACTCAAAAACAACTGGATAGATAGCGTCGGACAACAAATAATGCCCGTCGGTGGTAAGCTCCTTTAGGTAATAGCTTCCAAAGGGCAAGCCGGTTTCTACTTGCGCGGCTCCGTTTTCATTGACCGAAACAATTTCAAGCAGCGCGTCGGCGGGGATTTGCGTACCGTCTGCTGCCGTCAGCGTTTCGGCTGCGAACAGTCCAAAGGTAACGGCGGTTATTTCTCCATTGCCGCCAATCAAAAAACGGTCGTCCTGTTCCAGCACCTTATCAAGCGTAACCTTTGCCTTTTGACGCTCGTTATACATGCCCGCGCTGGTTTCAGTGATTGTAATTTCCTGTCCGGCATAAGTAAGCTCTATAAAGCTGCTTTCCTCACAAAGCGTCATGCCATAGGGGGCGGCAACCTCTTTGACTTCATATTTCCCCAAATATAAGGGTTTGCTTTTTGCAAGCCCTGTTTCGTCGGTGGTTATGGTGTCAACGACTTCACCCGCAAAATAGCGGCATGTACCGTCTGCGGTTGTCACATCTTCGGCGGCGATAATTTCAAATGTCGCGCCGGGTAAGCCCATAACCGAATAGACGGGCTGATAAAGGTTGTCCGTCTGCACGACAGAAGAAAATACCTCGCCGGATTTTTCGATTTGGATAACGCCCTTTTGCGGTGTATTTTCCTTTGTTACCTCAATCACGATAAGCCCGTTTTCGTCGGCTGCGCTCTCCGGCGTTACGTCAAAATATACCGGGTCGCTGTCAAGCACATACCCATAGGGGGCAGACACTTCTACAATGGAATAGCCCGTACCGTATTCCAGCTTTTCAGGCGTATAGAGTACACCGTCGGCGTTGGTATAAAAGGTATCAATCTCCGTCGGCTCCGGGTAGGTAAAACTCTGCGTAATCAAGCTACCGTCCGGGCGGTATATCTGAAAGCCTGTACCGCTTGCGGGAATGGTTTTCCCGGTTTCCGCGTCCACCTTTACAATTTTGAGATAGCTTTGAAATCTTGCGTTGTTGGCAAGATAGCGGTAAATCTGCCCGTCCTCCTGAATGAAAACATCAAAATCGGGCAATAGCTCGCTGCCCTCGATACCCTTTACCTGATGAACGGTATATATGCCGTAGGGCAGGGATTTTGTTTCCGCGTACCCGTTCTCGTCGCAAATGAGATAGTCGCGTTCGGTGTCCTTTGCTGCGTCATAGGAGCCGGATTGTTTGAGATATACGGCAAATTCCGCGCCTGCTTCCGGTGTTTCAAGTCCTGTGTCCCCATGATCGGCGTGTTTAATAAGGGCGATTTTTCCCTTTGCTATGGTTTCCAAAACCGAAAGGGAGATAGAATTGTATTCAAGCTCATATTGCTTTGCGTCCGCGCCTACCGGATAAACCGTATTATCCAAAAGATAGCCCGGCGACGGGGTAATTTCCCGTATCGTCCAATCGTCGCCGCACACATAGTAGTCAGTAGTAAACCGCCCGTTTGCGTCGGTGGTATAGCGGTCTATCAACTGATTTCCTTTGAATACGCCGTAAACCGCGCCGGAAAGCCCACCGCCGCCCTGTGCTGTGCCTGTTTCACTATCGCTTTTTGTAATAGTGGCGTTCCACTTTTTCAAAATGTTGTGGAAACTCTTTTGCGTGACGGTATTCCATTCCACCACTGCGCTCTGTTCTTCCGGTATGACATAACGATAGGGGGTATCAACTTCTTCCAGCGTGTAACCGTTGCCGATCAGCACATTTTCAAAACGCGCTATGCCGTTGCTGTCGGTTACTGCGTATTCGTCCACCGCAAGCCCGGAAAGGGACGTGCCGGAAAGGTGAAAGGTCATGCCCTCGGTTAGCCCGTCCTCGCTGGTTTTAACAACCTCCAAGCTGCCGCGTTTCAAGGTATTATTAAAAGTTACGGTTGTGGTTTGTCCGGCGATTACCGTTACACGCTGTACCTGTTGCGGCTCGTAACGGTCATAGCTCTGTTCGGTTACGGTATATACGCCCGGCGAAAGATTATCAATCTGAAATTCGCCTTTACTGTCCGTTTTTACCGTTTGATTGATACCGTTACCCTCAATGGTAAAGGAGATACCCTCAATTTTTCCGTCCTCACTGGTCTTGACGATTTTTGCGCTGCCGTAATCGACTTTGACATTCAGATAACCATAAAGGGTGTCGCTGACGGTTTCGGAAAAGGTTACAAGGTCTTGAATACCTCCGTCCGGCCCATAGGTTCCGTCCGTCCATGTGATAATGCCGCGTCGCTGTGAATTTCGTTTTTCGGCGGTAATGCCTACATTTCCGGTGGGCGGCTCGGTGGCGGTGATAATGAGCTTGTCCCCATCTACTGATAGGCGAACATCTGAATTATCTGTGGAAAAGGAATAGTCTGAAAGGACGTTGTTTGTATCGGTAAGGGTAGCGGTGTATTTGCTCCCGTCCCAAGAAAGGGTAATAGTCTGCGCGCTGTCCTTGCTGTCCGATAAGAAGCTCGGCAATGTAACATGGTTTTGTACGCTTTGCTCGATACGGTGATAGTAAGACATGATTTTGTCATGCAAGGGGTGTGCGCTGCTGATCTGGTCGGCAATCGCGTCTTTGCCGCCTGTGCTAACCTTATTGAAATCCGCGTCGCGTTCTCCGACAACGGTTTCCCATATTAAAAGCTGTGTGGCGACAGCATGGGAAAGATTTTCCGCGCCCTCGTTCTGTGAACGCCACGAAGCCGAAACCGTACCCGTATAGCCGTACTGAAAAATCCGGCCTATCATTTGTTTAATGGTTTCGGGGGGAATGGTCTTGTTGTAATCGGACGGGTACTGCTCCCAAAAGTTTTCACCCCATTTTGAAAGGGTATTGCCTGTTTCGAGAGGTACGCCCGGCTCAATACAATAGCAGATATTCCCGGTATATGAGTTCATTACAAAAACGGTTGTATATCTGCTTTTATCTGTATTCCACCCGTTCATATATGTTTGTGCGTCATGTCCCCATTCGCCGTTATATGCTTCGTCCCCGGCGCGGGGAAAAGAAATGAGGTAAACCGTCCCTTGCTCGGCTGCTGCGTATGCCGTAGTCGCTGCCCCTGCTATGGTGGTAAAGCAAAGAACGGCGGTAAGCAGTACCGACAACGCTTTTTTGATTTTCTGCGTCATTACAAAAACCTCCAATTCTAAATTTTGGTATGAAATAAAAAAAGCGGCGTCCCTATCTTCCCATAAGGGAATTAGTAAACGCCGCTTATGCGGGTACGATATTTGGTTGATTATAGCTTGTTTTGCTATTTTTACAAACCATTTTATCACTTCCTTTCTCGGCTTGAGTGAAAGCACCCACCCACTGTTATCTATCTTGAAAATAAAAAAGCCGCAAACTTCTTACAGCTTGCGGCTTTTCAAAAAGAAACAGCACTGTTTATACAATGCTGTTTCTATGTACCTATTTAATTTTTGTGTTCCCACACTCCATATCAATTACCACTGAAACGGTAATATAGTCTTTTATGCTCTTATTCCTGTATTTGTTGCCCTCCGCATTGAAAACCACATGACGCGAAAAGTGCCTAAATCTAAGGATTTCTACAAGGTTTCTCTTTGTAGCAACACTATTGTCTCCACATGCGCCGTGCGTGGGAACATATCGACGGGCGCAGCCTCGACAAAGCGGTAGCCAAGCCCGGAAAAACGCTTGATATCCCGGGCCAGCGTAGCGGGGTCGCAGGAAACATAGACAATTTTCCCCGGCGCCATGCGGGCAACCGTCTCCGGCAGAGACTCCCCGCAGCCCTTGCGCGGTGGGTCCAGCACCACGACATCCGGCTTTAGGCCGCGTTCCCGCAGCCGTACGGCGGCCGCCCCGGCATCCTCACAGTAAAATTCCGCATTTTCAATCTCGTTCCTTCGGGCATTCAGGCGGGCATTTTCAACCGCTTCCCTAACAAGCTCTACGCCTATCACCCGGCCTGCCGCTTTTGCCATAGAGAGGCCTATGGTCCCTGTTCCGCAGTACAAGTCCAGCAGGGTTTCTCCTCCCGATAACCCCGCATACTCCGCCGCCGTTTCATACAGCCGTTCCGCCTGGTCGTGGTTAACCTGATAAAATGACAGCGGCGATATTTCAAACTGGAGGCCGCAAAGACAATCCAGCAAGACGCCCTTTCCCCACAAAACCCGGCACTCAGGCCCCAGCACGACATTGGTTTCTTTGCGGTTGATATTGAGGAGCACTCCGGAAAGCCCCGGAACTCCGCCGCGCAGACAATCGACCAAAAGCTGCTCCTTCTTCAGCCGCGAACCGTTCGCCACCACGCAGGCCAAAACCTCCCCGGTACCGGGCGCCTGGCGCAAATACAGGTGGCGCAGCGTCCCCCGGCCGGTTTGTTCGTCATATACAGATTCCCCGCTTTGACTGAACCACTGCTTAACCGCCTGCATCGCCTGCGAAAAAACGGGAGGCTGCAACAGGCAGCCGCTACAGGCAACAATCCGGTGGCTGTGCAGCGCATAAAACCCCATCAGCAGCTCTCCAGAAGCGGATCTGCCCAGGGGCAGCTGCGCTTTATTGCGGTAACCGGCCGTCTGATCCGCCCTCATAATGGGCCGCAACTCCGCGTTTTCCAGGCCGCCGATGCGCTCTAGGGCATCCCGGACACGCCGCTCCTTTGCGCGCAGCTCCGCCTCATAGGCAATATGGCGAAACGCACAGCCCCCGCACTGCCGGAACACGGGGCAGTCCTGCTCGATACGGTCCGGGGAAGACGCCAGAATTTTTTCAATTTTGCCAAAGGCAAAGTTTTTTGCCAGCTTTACAATCCGTACGCAAAGGCGGTCCCCCTGCGCTGCTCCAGGCACAAAAACAGCCAGCTCGCCGCCCGCGCGGCCCACACCGTTGCCCTCTGCGGTATAGCCGGTAATCTCCAGTTCAACCAGGTCGTTCTTTTTTAACTTCAGCATAAACAGGCCCTTCCCCAAGGCGAAACCCTTGATTTCATGCGCTTTTTTATTTTTAAGTATAGCACCCGGCCCCTGATTTTGCAACCGCGGGGCCAGGCGCTGGCACAAAGGCTTGATTTTTTACTTGACAACCCGCGATCATGCTCTTATAATTAAAATTGTAATCAGAAAATATTAAAAAACCTGTGAACAAGAAGAGTAGCTGGTGCCAGGAGACCTAAAGAGAGCTGCAGGCGGTGGAATTGCAGCGGAGGATTGCCCAGTGAATGGCCTTGCGAGGGTGCGGCGAAAGGCCTGGCGCCAAGTAGCTTGCAACGGGTACTCCGCCCGTTACCAGGGGAGTGCGCATGGTTGTGTGCAGAACAAGTGGCGGCTTTGCCGCAAACTGGGTGGTACCGCAGGAGAAATACAGGCTCTTGTCCCTTTTGATAAAGGGGCAAGGGCTTTTTTATTTACCCGGACGCGCTCCATGTACCGGCAGCCAATGATTGACAGAACCAAAATGAGAAAGGAGTCTTTATCATGGCAAAAATTCCACACCGCTTAAACTTAACCGAGGACCAGCTCCCGAAGCAATGGTATAACCTGCGCGCCGACATGAAGGAGCAGCCGGATCCCCTGCTGAACCCCGCGACCTTCCAGCCCATCCGCACCGAGGAGCTCTACCCCATCTTCTGTGAAGAGCTCGCCCAGCAGGAAACAGACTCCTCCACCGCCTACTTTGATATTCCGGATGAAGTGCTGGATATCTACAAGATCTACCGCCCTTCCCCGCTCGGCCGTGCCTATAACCTGGAAAAGGCGCTCGGCACACCGGCGAAAATCTATTATAAATTCGAAGGCAACAACACCTCGGGCAGCCACAAGCTCAATTCTGCCGTTGCCCAGGCTTACTACGCCAAGCAGCAGGGCCTGACCTCCCTTACCACCGAGACCGGCGCAGGCCAGTGGGGAACCGCGCTCTCTGAGGCCTGCTCCTACTTTGGCCTGAATCTCGACGTCTTTATGGTCAAGGGGTCCTTTATGCAGAAACCTTACCGCAAGGCTGTTATGCAGACCTTTGGCGCCAATGTTGTCGCCAGTCCCAGCGACACCACAAAGGTGGGCCGGGCTATCCTCGCCGCTAACCCCGACACTACCGGCAGCTTAGGCTGCGCCATTTCCGAGGCCATTGAGAAGGCAACCACTACCCCCAACTGCCGCTATGTTCTCGGCAGTGTATTAAACCAGGTGCTGCTCCACCAATCCATCATCGGCCTGGAGGCCAAGACGGCAATGGAGCAGTTGGGCGAATACCCGGACATTGTCATTGGCTGCGCCGGCGGCGGCTCCAACCTCGGCGGCCTGATCGCCCCCTTTATGCAGGACAAGCTGCTGGGCCGCAAAAACCCCTATTTTATCGCGGTCGAGCCTGCCTCCTGCCCCTCCCTGACGCGCGGCCGCTACGCCTATGATTTCTGTGATACCGGCAAGGTAACGCCGCTGGCCCGCATGTACACACTCGGCAGCGGCTTCATCCCCTCCCCGAACCATGCGGGCGGCCTGCGCTACCACGGAATGAGCCCCATCGTCTCCAAGCTCTAC
Source organism: Hydrogeniiclostridium mannosilyticum (assembly GCF_003268275.1). Classification (GTDB taxonomy): domain Bacteria; phylum Bacillota; class Clostridia; order Oscillospirales; family Acutalibacteraceae; genus Hydrogeniiclostridium; species Hydrogeniiclostridium mannosilyticum. Next base: position 202,896 of record NZ_QLYR01000002.1, on the reverse strand, counting down.
CATGACCGCTATCTGGACGAGGCCCGCTCCGCGGAGCAGACCAAGGTTTTTGATGCCGCCGTTCAGTTTGCAAAGCTGGAGACCATCTTGCCGGCGCCGGAAAGCGCGCACGCCATCCGCTGCGCCATTGACGAGGCGCTCAAATGCAAGGAAACCGGCGAAGAAAAAACCATTCTCTTCGGCCTTACCGGCACCGGTTACTTCGATATGGCGGCCTATACGCAATATCTGGAGCACTCCATGACGGATTACGTCCCCTCCGACGGCGACTTGCAGGCAAGCTTCGACACGCTCCCCAAAATTCCCGGCATTCAGGATTAATTGCCCCGTGCCTTACAAAACGCTCTATTTTCAGCCGCATAACGCCCGGACAGCCTGGCGCTATGCGGTTTTTCTTTTCTTTCGCCGGTTATTACACAAATTTTACAGGCGATTTTTTAGTGAAATATTACTAATTTATAAGCGTTAAAATCTGCCATTTGTCCAATACAGAGATTCTGCCTAAAACACTTGTTAAAACGTTGACACTGGTAAAGAAGCGTATTATAATAATAACTGTCGAAAGGGAGAACAGAAAATAATCTCTCAGATAAAGTGCCTATATAATCTTGTTTACAAGACTCGTGGCAAATCGTTTTGTCACACTTTTTCAATACAACTCCTCCCCAAGAGAAAGAGCCGGTTACATCCGGCTCTTTCTCATTTTTATTTCTCTTTTCCGGCTGGGCCGGGTTCTTCCGGGCCCCTCAGGCAGCCAGATTACCAGCGCCGGCGCGCGGCGCCTTTGCACCCGCTGTGCGAGCCCGCGCCGCAAAAAACGCAGCAACGCCAAAATACCGTACCCCAACAGGCAGCCGCAGGCATTGAGCACAAGGTCTTCCACCTCAACCGCACGCACCATACCGCCCAAGATATTGTCCAAAAGCTGAAGAAGCTCGATGCACAGCGGCGTCAAAACAGCGATAAACGCCATCTGCCGGACACGGAGCCGCGGCCAAATCAGCGGCAGCAAGATTCCGAGCGGCAGGAGCATGATAAAATTTCCGCCGATGATTCTAACAAAATACTTCATTGTGCCAATGGCAACCGAGTTGCGGAAAATGGAAACCGCCGACTCAAACGGCAGCCAGCGCACAGCTGCCAGGGCGCGGGCCGTGTTCTCCGCTGTCGGCTGCCACCCGGCGGGCAGGGTAATGCGCAGTGTCAGCGCCCCCACCGCACCGCAATAAAGGAACAGCAGGCACAGCAGCCGGTTGGGCCTTTTACGTCCATCCGCGAGGGGCCGGCGAAAATGAAAAAGCCACAGCGCCAGAAACAACAGCGCACCCAGCAGCAGCCCGTCCGGCAATGCCAAGTGGATTCGTTCCCAACTAATACTGCTGCCCGCCGGTGTCCGTATGCTCTCCAGCATGCCGACTCCCCCTTTCCAAGCCTATCCTGTTAAGCTTATGCGCGGGCGATGCAGAAGATAACGGAGCATTCCCGGCGAGTTTTCCGTCCGGGATTCCACACAGGGACGGGGTGCGGCGGCCTCTGCCGCCTTCGGACTGGCTCCGCCCGTCATGAAGCGTTTTTCTCTTTTTACACATATTTTTAAAAGCGCCGGATAAAGAGGATTGCTCTTTATCCGGCGCTTTTTTTTCGCAATAAACGTCCTATTTTACCGCCCTGCTATTTTTATCCGGGCCGCTTCAGCGGAATGCGCAGGCCATGCCGCTCAGGAGACGATAAAGGCCTCCAGTCTTACCAGCAGGCGCGTGTCCACCGTTGCCGTCATCCGCAGGCCGTCCTCTGTATAGGCCTCTTCCAAAACGGTGCCCTCGCGGCGCACCGCTGCTGCCAGCCCTCCCTCAGAAAAGGGCAGCAGCACCGTTATCCTCCGCATTTTTTCCGGCAGCGCTTCCTCAACCGCAGCCAGCAAATCATCTATTCCTTCGCCTGTCAGCGCGCTGATGCGAAGGGTCTTGCTGCCGATCACCGGCAACCCCTGCAGATCCGGTACACGGTCGCACTTATTCAGCACTGAGAGGACCGGCTGTTCACGGCAGCCCAACTCCTGCAGCAGCTCGCGCGTCACCTCCAGGTGAAGTCCGGCCTCCGGGCTGGAAGCATCGCAGATGTTCAGAATTACATCTGCTTCAACCGCTTGCTCCAGCGTGGAGTGGAAGGCCTGCACCAGATGATGCGGCAGCCGCCGGACCAGCCCAACTGTGTCTGTCAGCAGCACCTTTGCGCCGCTGGGCAGCTTCAGCGTGCGCACCGTCGGGTCCAATGTGGCAAAAAGCTTATCCTCTGCCAGGACCCCCGCCTCTGTAAGGCGGTTCATCAGCGTGCTCTTGCCCGCGTTGGTGTAACCCACCAGCGCAACCATCTGTATCCCGCTTTTCCGCCGCTGCCGCTTCGTCAGCTCCCGCTGCTTTTCCACCTCAGTAAGCTGTGCCTTCAGCGACTCGATCCTCCTGTGGATATGGCGGCGGTCCGTTTCAAGCTTACTCTCGCCGGGGCCGCGGGTGCCGATTCCGCCGCCCAGCCGGGAAAGCTCCGTGCCCTTTCCGGTCAGGCGCGGCAGCAGGTATTGCAGCTGCGCCAGCTCCACCTGTAGCTTTCCCTCCCGGCTGCGTGCCCGTGCGGCAAAGATGTCTAAAATTAAAATGGTACGGTCCACAACCCGCACACCGGCATCTTCTTCTATGTTGCGGATCTGTGTCGGCGACAGCTCGCAGTCAAAAATCAGCAGGTCAATCCCATGGCTTTTACAGAATTGTGCGATTTCCTTTAGCATACCGCTGCCCACGCACGTGGCCCCATCCGGGGCGGGGCGTTTTTGAATCATCGACGCCACCGGTTCGGCATCCGCGCTGCGCGTCAGCTCGTAAAGCTCCTCCATTGAGGCCTGGGCGTCATCCTCGCCGGTATCGACCGACACCAGCAGCGCCCGCTGCTTTTTCTCTTCTGTTTCAAACATATAATCTCCCCTTTGCAAAAGGTCTCGCCCGCATGCTTTATTTCTTGTGTTGCCCTGAAAAAGCTGATTCATTCCAGCCGATAAAAAACGGCACTCCTGAAAAAATCAGAAGTGCCGGAAAAAGATTCACTTAAGCAGCAAAAGTAACGCCGTCGGGTTACTGCCAACCGGTGAATATTCCCTTTCTGATCTTTTCAGAATAGAAATCCATCCTCTTTTTCATGGATTATTCACCGCCCCTTCCATCGTTTAATACCAATCAATTGATTTAAAAAGACTATAGCACAAAAGCGCTTCTTTTTCAACCATTATTTTCAGAGCAACGCCTTTTATCTAAACACCGCGTAAAAATAAGACGACCCCTTGGCATTGAGGTTATTTTTTTGTCCCCCGGCAGACGGCTCTGAAGTAGATTGGTAAACCGTAAGCGTGCTGCCGCTTAAAGCCACCGCTCCGCTGGAGATTCCCGCTAGCGCGAACCCGGAGCAGACCAGGCTGTAGTTTTTCCCCTGGTCGTACAGCACCGCCGGGTTCATCATCATAAACACCATGACAAATTTCGGCTGGATTTCCAGCGCGATTTTTTTGGAGGCGGCGCCATCCCCCGTATACCGTCCGATGACAATGCCGGACTCCAGCAGCGCCCGGTCCACCGCCGACAAATGCTGCTCCTGATTATTGATATGCGTGGATATCAGCTCATCTAAAAGCGTATTGTCGTCGACAAAATCCTGGCGCATTGGGCAGTCGCTCCCCACCCAGGCGTTCAGCCCCAGTCCGGTCTTATGGCTTGTCGGCAAAATATATTCCCCCTTTTCTGTTTTGCTCGGGCTGTAAGCCCGCGCCGCTGTCAAAGGCATCCCAGTCCAGCTTTTTTGCCTCCCAGGCTGCCCAGCTTTCTGCCAGCGCATCCAGCGCATCCCAGGCTGCGGGCCGGACCACCAGCTCCACCTCGGCATTCGCTGGCGCGGCTCCCATCAGCTTTTGCCGCAGCAGCGCCTCGGCCTGCCCGGAGGGCGGAGCGGTTTCCAGGTAAACGCACCAGCGTTCTCCATCCAGCACGGCATTGCCCGTACAGCCCATTGCGGCCAGCAATGCCGTGAAGGCTTCCAGCCCGCCCGCGGTGCGGGAATAGGCATAGGCCTGTACCCGCCGCCGGCGCTCTGCGGCAGTCAGGCCGTCCGCTGCCAGCCCATACCGCCACTCCGCCTCCGCGAGCCCCCAATCCTGTGCTGTGGATAAAAACCCCTCCCGCTCCAGCTCCAACACACCCTCAAATAGGACGGACAGGGCGCTCTGATAGGCGCATAGCTCCAGGTACACCAGGTCCGTGGCAGCCAGGCGGTACACCCCCGTCGCTTTCAGGCGCGCCTCCATAGAAGCCAGCGGCGTAATCGGTTTATTCATACATCCGCCCTGCCTTTCCAGGTGTAGCGGATGTCCCCGCAAACAGCGAGCTCACCGGCTGCCACAGCCACGTCCGCGGTAGCGGCGGAAAAAGTGCAGTTTACAATTTTTCCGCTGCCCAGCAGAGCGGCCGCCAGCCGTGCTGTGTAAAAATTTTCTCCTGCGCCGAGCGCATGGAAAAAATCCTGCGTACAGGCTTCACAAGCCTTCTTTGTCTCATCTGTCTGCCAGCCGGGATAGGCCGTTAATTCGGCGGACACCGGAATTTTCTTCAGCGCAACCGCCTGGACTGCCACCGTCACCCCCACCGGCGCCTCTTTTTGTACGGCCTCCCGGACGGACTCCACCACCGCTGCGTCCGGAGCCTTGCCCTGCCCTGCCAGATAGAGCGCCACCCGGGCGACCGTCCCGTCGACAGAGACCGACGCCACCGCCGGGTTCCTCAGGCAAAGCTCCCGGTAAAAGGCCGCGTTTGCACTGCGGGGCGGGTCGCGCAGCAGCTTTAGCAGCCGGCCGCGCAGATGCTCGTCCGATTCCTCTTCCGCGCCGCCTGAGAAGGCCTCCAGGTTTGTCACCTGCTCTATACCGACCGGCTGGCTGACCAGGACCACAACCGTCCCGGCACGGACATTTCCGGCCCGCCCGGCCTGCTCCGCCGCAGCCGGCGCCAGCACATAACGGCTGCCCGCAGCCAGCACGGCCTCCTGTGTGGTGACAAAGTTGACCGCTCCATCCGCAGTTGTGCATACGCTTCCCCGGGGAATTGTAATGCTGTACCACCCGTCCTCACCGATCGAAAAACGCAGAACCCCCTGGGCCTTTTGCGCCGGCTTACGTGTAAGGCCGTACTCCGCCGCCAACGCCGTAAGCTGAGCGCCTGATGCGGTGGACAGCGACAGCTGCCCCTTCAAATATTCCAGTGACGCCAGAGCCGAATAAACCTCCCCCGCCAACACCTTCATGCGAATGCCCAAATCAGAGGCGTCGTCCGGCGAATAGCCCGCCAGCTCCTCAAAGCTGCGGTACATGCGGCCTGTCAGCTGCTCATAGCTCTCCATTTCGTTCCACCTCGATCTCATACCTCCCGCCGTCGATTAAAACCTCAACCCGCACACACTCCGCCTCAACCCGCACCGCAGCCGCCTGTACCTCCGGGAGAGGCGCCAGGGCTTCGCGGGCGAGCGCCAGGGCCCATTCCTCATTCATGCCGCGCATGGCGGGCAGCCGGCTGCCCAGCAGGCCGTCATAATCAAAGCTGCCCCGGGGAATCCGCAGGCGCAGCTCCGCACGCTGCAACAGAGCCCGCGTGCCCGCCGCCGTCTCCGGATAGCCCGATGCGTTCAGGGCAAAATCTCCATCCTGCAAAATGTGATCCACCCGTCAGCCCTCCTTTGCCTCGAATACCCGCCCATTGATGGACACCGTCCCATCATTGCGCAGAATGATCTCCGCGCCTCCGCGGGAAAAAAGCCGGAGTTCCCCGGCCTCAAGCAGCCCGGAGGCCTGCATCGCCGTTCCCACACACACCATGCCCTCCTGTGTTGCCACCAGTGTCGCCCGGGCGTAATCGGGCGCGGCGTATTCAATGCCCCAGGGGGCCGCAAGCTCAACCCCAAGGTACCGGTTAGCCCCTTCCGCGCCGTCCCCTTCCGCCAGATAAGAGGCCTCTGCGGCGGGCTGCCGCCTCTGTGCTTCAATCATTTGTCTTGCCAGCCACATGCTTCCCCCTCCTTTCGGCGTAGCGTGTAACGGCAATACGCCTTATTTTTATCCAAATAGTATTTTATTGATGAAATATACAAATTTGTATATTCTCCAATCTGAGCGTCCGAGATCATACAATCCGTAAACAGTGGAAAATAGGGCGGCTGAAAGCAATCCACCTCCACGGCAAAGGCCTTTTTGCGTGCCAGGGCCAAGACCTGCTCCGCCGTCCGTTCGCCTTCCTCTGAAAGGCAGCGGCGGCGCACAACCCCCAGCGCCGAGGCCGCAGGGTCCCTTATCACGCGCCCGTAGCCGGCAGCGCCCTGCTGCCGGACCCGGAGCTCGGAAATCCGCTGATAGTCCTCCTCTGCCAGCGCCAGACGGCCAAAGGAAATTTCCCGGCCGAAGCACACCGGCCTTTTGGGCTCTCTTTTGCCTGTGAGGAGCATCCTGCCGCTTACATGGGGGCGGCAGCGCAGAAAAGACGTGCAGAACTTTTCAACGGCCTGCCATTCGCTCATCCCCCTCGTAATCACCAGCTTACCGGAAAAGGAGCGTGAATCCCCGGTGAAGCCCGTAAAGCCGTAGGGCCTTACATGCATATCAAACAGTTTTTCCAGCGAGGGGGCGTCCAGCGTCTCCGGCACCGCCTCATTGTCCAGCAGCAACGCGGCCCTGCTGCGCGCGCTGACCCGCAGCAGGCAGCCGGACAAGGAGCGAACCCACTCCCTGCTGTCGACAATCCCTTCCAGTGTAAAACCGTGCTCCCCGGAGCCGCTCTGCGCCCGGAGGCCGGTTATGCACAGGGGCCGATCCGCCGGAAAAACTGCCGTGTATTGATCCGCGGGCGCATCCTCATCGCAGAAAACCGTGGCTGATACCGGGGCCGGAAGGCTAACCCGGGCGCCGTCAGGCCCTATTCCCTCCCATTTCATGGCAGCACCAGCCTTGTCCCCACGGGCAGCGCGTTGGGCCACTGCACCCGGTTGAGTACACGCAGTTCGTCCACCGGAACCCCGCAAAGCATCGCTACCTGCCAGAGGGTCTCGCCTTCCCTGGCGACCCGGTAACAGCCGCCGCCCTCAGCTACCCTGCCGCTGGGAACCTCATAAAACTGAAAGCTGTAGCCCAGTTGATTTGGGCGGGATTCCCCCGTCAGCTTCAAACTGGCAAACACGGCGCGCAGCGGCGCTTCTCCCGGCAGGGTCAGCAGCCCTTCGCCCCCCTGCTCCAGCAAAGCAGCCAGGCGGTCAAACTGTTCCCGGCATCCAGCGCCGAGAAAAATCCCCTTCCCTGCTATGACCCGGCACCTCCGCCCCATATTTTGCACGACACTGCGGCAGCCTGGCTGTTGCTGCTCCTGTACGGCCCGTGTGTATTGAACGGTGATTTCATAGGGGTTGTTCGGCCAGCAATAGCCTTGGAACTGCATCGGCAGATTCATGGCTCTTCCTCCAAATTATGCGGGTATCTTCTGTAGTCCTCCTCCACCTGTTTGGAAAAGGACTGCACCGCAGAAAAAAGCTCGTTTTCCTCCAGGCCGTTCCCTGCCGGTATCATTTGCTCCGTCAAATAATCCCCTCCCTGTTCAGCGCACCCTCCGTCCGGTGCAAAATCGCCCAATCATATAGCTCCTCGCGCCCCATCCACATCCGCTCCCAACGCACCACCTGGTAGCGGCGGCCGCGGCACTCCACCAAGGCGCCCTCCCGCAGGCCAAGCCCGGCCTGCACCGCGCACCAGTACTCCTCCGGCTCCTGCCCGCTTTTTGTGTTCAGCGCCCGCAGAAAGCCCACTCCCTGCGTGCCCTCAACACACAGCGGCACACCGTACCGCCGCATGGAGTATTCAATTTGTCCGCGCCTGGTCATTGGTACCTCACGCTCCGCATTTCAAAGCCTTTATCCCGCAGCCAGGGCTCCAGCGCCGTCACGGAGTCCTCCCACAGGGCGCGGGCGTTTTGCAGCTCTGCCTTTCTGCGGGTGACCTTGAGATCCCCGGCAGAGAAGGCCTCCTCGCCTGCGCCGCTGTCCGCCAGCGCCTTCCGGTATGCCGCCAGCGCGGCTGCGGCAAAGCAAAACAGCCGGTCCGCCTCTTCGGGCGCCTCGTGCTGCAGCATATTTTTAACATGCAGCGCCGCGTCCGCACACAGCACACGGTAGCGCTCCGCTTCCTCGGGCGTCAGCTCAGCCAGAAGCTCGAACCGCTCCATAACATCGTCAGCCCTTAGCATTTTGAGCCGCCCCCTGGTAAGTCAGCGCTTTGCAGGAATCCTCAAAAATCCTGGAGAACCCGGCTATTGTCGTGATGGAAGCGCGCTCTAGCTGGCGGTCGATCAGGCGGTCATAGTCGGTCAGCACGCCGCCGGCCTGCACCATCTCCAGGGCGCAGGTCTTGTCCAGCCCGATGATCTTATGATCCGGCAGCGCCGGGATATGCAGCAGGGTTGCGCCGAGCGGGGTAATCATCCGCCCGGTGCCCTGGAAATTCAAGCCCGCCTGGGCGTCTTTGAACTCCGTGATTTTAAGCAGGTCCTTCATGGTATTTGTGGAAGCCAGCAGCGTATTGAGGCGGTAGGGCGCGAGCGCCCCCCACAGGGAGACGATATCCTCATAAGTAACGCCGGTCCCGGCAGCGGCAACGGTTCCCGCAGGGCTTTTTCCGTCGTCGCCGCTGAGCAGCACCTCGACCGCATCGTTGAGCTGCGCACGCGAAATGTATGCGCCAATCTGCCGCAGTGTAACCGTAAACAGGTCCAGGCGCTGAAAGCGCAGCGCCTCATAGCTGGAAACCAGCATGCGCCCGCGCTTGTGCAGGCGCACGAGGCTTTCCTTGGTGCTAATGGTCGTTTGCGGAATGACGGCCCCCTCCAGCACCGGCTTGAGCGATTTCTCATCCGCGCTCAGGTCCGAGGTGATGGTACGGTAATCCATGGCATCGATATTGGTCACTGCAGCGACGATTGCGGGCAAAACATCCTCCTGCTCCATCCCCTGACGCACCGCACGGCTGACATATTCGGGGAAAAGCGCCGCGCTGTCGGCTGTCTGGAAGAACTTTTCCACCCGGCTGGAGTCCGCGCCGCCCACCCTGATATCAAAGCGTTTCAGCTGGCGCTGGTATGCGTCCAGCCCCTCCAGGGCAGTGCCCTGGTATGCATCAGAGGGGTCCAGCTCCTCCAGCAGCTGCGTAAAGCTTTTGCCGCTTACGCCGTACATGCCTTTTTCCAGGTGAATTTTTTCATAATTGGACATGATAATTCCTCCTATATGTAATTTATTATTTAAATATTACTTATTGTTAAACAGCTTTGCCTTTTGACAACGGCGGAGCACCGGCTCCTTGCCGGCGCCGGGCGCCGCCCTCGTTTGCCCGGTACTGTGTTCCTTAAAGGATCATTCCTGCAACCTTTGCCGTGGCATCCACATCCGTCACTAGACACAGGCGGCCCGCCGCATCCGCCTTCACGGCCGCCGCGCCCTTGGCCGACAGCGTCTGCCAGCCCAAAGCCGGCTGTGTTCCCTCATAGGCAAGCCTGCAATACCCCGCAAGCTGCACCGCCGCACAGCCGCCGCGCACAGAAACCGCTGCGCCGATGAAAAGGTCGCCCTCCGCACAGGGGCCCACCTTGCCATTTTCCGTCAGTTTAACCAGATTTCCAGGCCTCACGGTTTCATCAGCCTCAAAGGTCGCTACATTTTCCCGGTATCCCTGCAAAGATATTTCCATTTTTACTCCTCCTCTTTCACAATGCCTTAAATTTGATAGGTCCTGTTCTGCTCCTGCTCCCTGCATGTCGCCGCTTCCGGGACGGCCAGCTGCGGAAAAAGCGGAAAATCCTTTTCGGCCCGCCTGGTAAAGGCCTTTTCCAACGCCCTGAGCTCCCCGACTCCCGCGGACTCCACCAAGCTCTCCAATACGCTGGCCTCCAGCTCCGGTAACGCCAGGCGGCCCATTTTTTTCACCCGCGCGGCCAGCTCCTGCCTCCAAATACGCCCCCATTCGGCGGCCTGCTCCAGCCCCTTTACTCTTTCCAGCAGCACGGGCGGCCAACCTTCCGGCGGTTGGCCCTGCCAGCCGCCGGGAACCGCCTCCCGCTGTGTCTTCCACACCTTGCGGGCATGGTCCCCGCCTTGCTCCAAATGCTCCTCATAGCTTTTAATGACCCCGGCCTCCCGCTGGGCGGGCACCGCTACAAAGGACCATTCATAGGCATCGAGCGGATCCTCCAGAACCGTACAGCAACGCGTGCCGCCGTACCGCTCACCCGGTACATGCCCGCAGGGCTCTGTGCGCCGGTCCGCCCCACATATCGAGCAGACTGCATGCCCCATGCTACAGCCCACGCTGACCTCTTTTTTCATTCCGCTTTCCAGGTCGAGGATCAGGCTCTCGTTTTTCCCGCCGCGCGGCAGATAAGCGCGCGCCACCAGACGGGTGTAGGGTTCTCCGCACTCCGTGCTGCGGCCTGGCACCTGTTCCGTCTCACACCGGAAAATCCGTGCGCTTTGTGTATTGGCGTCCATGCTGTGGTTATAAATTCCCGTCTTGCCGCAAAACAAACCGGCCATCTTTTCCAGTGCCGGGATGCTGAACCGCTCCAGGTCGCGGTCGATCTCATTATCACAGAGCACCACACTAAACACATACAGCTCCTCGGCCTTAAATTCGCGCCGGGTATAGGCGTTAATGCCTGCCAGCTCCTCCGGCGATGGGCAGCTGTTTTCCGCCGGGCCCTCTTGAGGCTGTTGAATCATTTCATCCATGGCCTTCACCTCCCCTTCAAACGTGCCTCGATTTCCGCCGCACGCGCATTGAGCAGCCGTGCATTGGCGGACTCCGTCTCATCCTGCATCGTGATGTCCTCCCATTCCACTCGAAATTCCGTATCCCAGCCCTTCAGTCTCAGCCAAACCGAGCAAATTTGTTCCAGCATCGGGTTGAGCAGCCGCCGGTAGGCCTCCAGCTCACTGGTTAAAATATCCGCCTGCTGGCTTGACATCCGCTCGGTTGAGGACCAGGAAAGCCCCAGCAGAAACGGCGGCAGCCCCAGCTTTGCCACAATCTGCTCCAGCAATTGGCGCACCGGGATGTCGCTGTCCATCACCTGGTTATCCGCGCCGATGGCCCGGATGCTGACATCCCCCACCGTAACAAAATCGCTGATGCTGCCCTTCGCCATGGCCTTGCTCCACTCGGCGGCAATTTGTTTGGCCCGTTCCTTGGCAAGCGCGCGGTCGCCGTCGCCCGAGGGGCGGTAGGTCACCGCAAAGCGCACATTGCCGGCCCGTTCCCAGTTCAGCCCGATGGTCTGGTAAATTTGGAGCAAAATAGCGCTGACAAACGGCAGGCCATGCAGCAGGGAGGTTCCTTTCAGGCTCCCCGGCTCCGGGTTCAGCGCGGTAGTCACAACCAGCTCCGGATAATCCACCGGAATGCTCTGGCCCTGCTCCCGCCTGCACACCTGCATTTTCAGCGGCGACAACGCCTTGAACTCCACATCCTCCAGCGCGGCGTTGTAGAGCGCGCCGATTTCCCCCGCGCTATTCAGCACCATCTCCCCCACAGCATTGCCATAGGTCAGCAGCTGAGCAAAGTAGGCCGTGAGAAAGGCCTGTATTCCACACCCGCCGTAGTTGACCGGCACATTGCGCAGGAAATCCGCCAACGCCCGCCCGGCAGCGGGATTGCCGCAGCACACCTGAAAGCTGCCTACCAGGCGCAGCAGCTTGCCAATCGCCGCATCGATAATCGGTACCCCCTCGCGCAGCGCACGGTAAAGCCTCAGCTCGCCGCTGGACTGCGGCAGGTAATTTTCTTGGAAAGGCAGCAGCCCATAGCCGCCCGGCGAACGCGTCTGCACCGCCAGGGAAGGGCTGTCACGGCCCGAATCTTCCTGCGTTTTTCTCCTTTTTCCAAAAAATTTGTTCTTCATGTTCTCACCTCCTTACCGCGGCTGTCGCCCAAAAGTCCTCTTCTTCCTCAAGCTGGGCCACAAAATACCGAATGTCGTCCATCGCATGGTCGTTCTCCTTTTTAGGCGTGTCGGCGGCGCGGCTGTCGTTCCAGCGGTAAAGGCCAAACTCGCGCACCGCATCCCGGCAGCCCCTGCAAATACGCACGCGCCCCTCCTTCAACACGACGCTGACGCGGCGAATCCCGTCCATCACATCGTTGACCGCGGGAATCACCACAAACCGCCCATGCCGCCGGATGGTCTGGATAAAGCTTGCGGCGGAGGGGTCCACCACCACCCATTCCACCTCATGTTGTCCGCAGAGCGCCTCCAGCGCACGGTAGTGCTCCTCATCCGTCTTTTGGTACCCCTCCCGGCGGGAATCGAAATAGTATTCGTCGATGCGGTACCAAGTATTTTCACTCAGGCCCCATAGGCCGATAGAGCATGGATTTGCTGTGCCGTAATCGCACGAAACCCGGTAGGCCCGGCAGTTCTCCGGCGGGTCTGTAAATATTCCCGCGTCCATAAAGGGATAGACCAGGCCCTGTGCGGCCGTCCAGCTGCCCAGAATAAACCGCTCATAAAAGGTCCCGCTGTACAGGCTCTCATAGCGGCGCCGCATCTCTGTGCTCAGCGAGGGGTTGTCCTCCATCCTGAAATGCAAGTGCAGCGCCTTTTTTTCCTCCGCCTTGCGAATCCATTCCTGGTAAAACCAGTGCTGCGGCCCCTCCGGGTTGCAGTTGAACCAAAAGCGGCTGCCCTCCAATGAGCACCGCGCCAGGGCCTGCTCCACAAACGAACGCGGCATCAGGGCAACCTCGTCCAACAGGACTCCCGCCAGCGTCATGCCTTGAATCAACGCCGAGGATCCCTCGTCCCGGCCGCCAAAAAGGTAAAAGTCGTTTTTTCGTTCCCCACAGCGGACATGCAGGCGGTTTTCGCTGTGGTGCAGCGCGCAGTGGAAGCCGTTGGCCTCTAAAACAGGCAGCAGGGTGGCAATTAAATTGCGTTTGACGGAACGGATCGTCTTACCGCAAACGGCAAAGGCCCGCCCCTCAAAGGCATAAAACGCCCAGGTGATAAACCCCAGGCCCAGACAGAGCGTTTTTCCGCTGCGCACCGCCCCGTCGCAAATAATCGCCGTGCGGTCCTGCCAGGGGCTGCCCGCACACCACCAAGCCAGCACTTGCAGCTGTTTTTGAGAAAAACGCTCAAGCTTTGCCGCCATCGTCTGAGCCCTTCTCCGCCGCTCCCTCAGCGGGCAGGAAGCGGGCGCTTCGCTGCAGCGCCTGGTACAGCGGCAGCACCTCTTCCCGGTTTGCCTTTCGTTCCTCCAGGCAGCGCATGGCCTCCATTCGGTCGTAGAGCTTAATCTCCACCAGGCCGTCCTTGCCGCGCCGGATCTCAGAGATATTGAACAGATTCATTTTCTCCAGTTCCTCCGGCTCCCCCGGCGGGCCGAAGATCAGGCGCACGGCATCCGAAATGTCGCCAAATGCCAGCTGCCGCAGCCCATGATCCACCGTCATCCGGGCCGGTACAGGTATTTTTTTCTCCTTAGCGCTCGCCGCAGCCTCCTTTCTTTCCGTTGTTCTCTCCTTTTGCAATGGCCTCCCCCCTTCACATAACCCGCCCAAACTGCTGGAAATTACATAAAATACTGTAAGTTTTTTTAAAATAATTTTATCCGCGCTTTACAAGCACATAAAAATCAGCGTTGTGCTCACAACCTTGTTTTTAATATTTGCTCCTATGCTTTTATTCACTAATTCTTGTGTTCTGGTTTACAATCCTGTAATATTCTGTTAAAATAAAAACAAATCAAAAGCTAAAAAATACAAAAAACAGAATGCCTTCTGTGAATAACACCCGGCATTTTTTGTCAATGCTACCATTAGAAAGGGGTTCTTAGGAAATATGGCTGATTTTACGATTGTAACAGACTCCAGCTGCGACCTCCCCGATGCGCTGGCGAAGGAGATGGGGCTGACCGTCCTCCCGCTCTCCGTCAATATAGCGGGAAAGGAGTACCGCAATCTTCTGGATGGAAGCGACATCAGCTTCGCTGAATTTTTCCGGCTTTTAAGAGCCGGTACGCCCTGCACGACCTCCGCCGTCAATGTAGAAGCCTTTCGGGCGGCTATGGAACCGATTTTGCAGGCGGGCCGCGATATTCTATGCATCGCCTTCTCCTCTGCGCTCAGCAACACCTGCAACGCGGCCCAAATGGCCGCCGAGGATCTGGCGAAAAGCTATCCCGACCGGAAAATCTATGTGGTGGATTCGCTGTGCGCTTCCCTGGGCGAGGGCCTGCTTATCTACCTCGCCCACAAAGAACGTGAAAAGGGCAAGAGTATTGACGAGGTCCGCCTGTGGCTGGAGCAGAATAAGCTCCAGCTGTGCCACTGGTTTACTGTTGACGACCTGCAGCACCTGCGCCGCGGCGGGCGAATCTCTTCCGCCACTGCGTTTTTCGGCGCCATGCTGCATATTAAGCCCGTCCTGCATGTTGACAATGCCGGCAGGCTGATCAATGTCGGCAAGGCCCGCGGCAGAAGGGCCTCGCTCGATGCACTCGTCGGCCACATGGCCAAAACCGCTGTCGCGCCCGAAACCCAGACCGTCTTTATCAGCCACTGCGATGCGCAGGCCGACGCGGAGTATATCGCCCGGCAGATTAAGCAGCAGCTGAAGGTTCCCAAGGTCATTATTCATTATGTTGGCCCCGTCATCAGCGCGCACTCCGGCCCCGGCACGGTAGCCCTGTTTTTCCTGGGCACAGAGCGCTGATTATTTATGCATACCAGGTATATATTTTACGTTTTCAACGCAAAAATCCCGGTTGAGTCCAAGGACTCGACCGGGATTTTTACTTTAGCTACAGCCTATTTCTTAAGCACCGCAATTTTTAGGGAAGCCGTTCAGCCCGACACGCTTCATAACGCTCGGATAATCGACATACGACCAATCCAGGTCTACATTTCCCGAGACGCCATTCACCTTGCCCTTGCTGGTGTGCTGCCACATGCCGAACTGGCCGTTGTAGGTCGGACGGTCATTGTACTGGGCATACCACACGTCAAACTTTTTCAGCTTATTCATGTCGTAGCGGTACGTAATCCAGTCCAAATTTGTATACAGGCACACATAGTAACCGGCGTTCTGCACCCTCGTCAGGAATGTGTCGGCAATCTCTGTCAGACGCTCCTTGCCCAGGTTGGCCTGCGACGCGTCTTCCACATCGTAAGCGACCGGGTACTCCAGGTGGTAGCCGCCGATTAAGTGCAGGAAAAAATCCGCCTCCAGCTTGGCGTCCTCCGGTGTCAGCGCATAGCTGTACAGGTACGCGCCCCTCGCCACACCGGCCCGCTTGGCTTTGGACATATTGCTGTAATACTGCCGGTCCGTCTGGTTCTCCCAATCCTTCCAGCCGTAGCCCGCACGAATCATGGCAAACTCGATGCCGTCCGCCTTCGCCTTGTTAAAGTCGATGTCGCCCTGGTAATGAGAGACATCCATTCCCTTAATCGGACTCATTTTATTCCCTCCCAATTTAAAAATGACGGCTGCCGTACGAAAGGATTTTCTGTGTGCCGTGCAGCCGGGGGGAAGTCTTGTCTCTTTCCCCTTTAAGCCGAAAAGAAAGCCCCGTATTCATCATACAGGGCTTTCCCGAAAAAGGTTCCAATTATTTTACAGGGTTTAATCGCCGAATTAATCGCCGAACATCGCTTTTATCTTATCAAAAAAGGTTTTCCGCTTGGTGTAATTCTTTTCCTCCGACGTGTCTTCAAATTCCTTCAGCACATCCTTCTGCTTCTGTGAGAGGTTCTTGGGAACCTCCACCACAACCCGGACATATTGGTCGCCGCGGCCGCGGCCATTGATGTAGGGAATGCCCTTGCCCTTGAACTTAAACACGTCGCCAGGCTGCGTTCCCTCGCGCACCTGGTAAGATACCCGCCCGTCTATGGTCGGCACGGTAACCTCCGCGCCCAGGGCGGCTTGCACAAAGGTAATGGGCATTTCACACCAGATGTCGTTGCCCTTGCGCTCGAAGATGGGGTGAGGCCGCACATTGACATACACCTGCAGGTCGCCGGCAGGGCCGCCGTTTCTGCCGGCATCACCCTGCCCGCGTACATTCAGAATCTGGTCGTTATCCACGCCGGCGGGAATATTGACCTCAATGGTACGCTGCTTGCGGGTGCTTCCCGTGCCGTTACAGGTTTTACAGGGGTGCTCAATCACACGGCCGGTGCCGCCGCAGCGGTCACAGCTGCGGCTGGTCTGAACAACACCGAAAGGGGTGCGCTGGCTGACATGTACCTGGCCCGTGCCGCCGCACTGCGGGCACGACGACGCGCTGGTGCCCTTTTCCGCCCCACTGCCGCCGCAGCTCGGGCAGGTTTCAATTTTATGGTAGCTAATATTTTTCTTGCAGCCCTTGGCAGCCTCTTCAAAGCTGATGTTAACGACCGCCTCCGCATCGTTTCCCCTTCTCGGCGCATTGGGGTTGGAACGGCGCGCACCGCCGAAGCCGCCGCCAAAGAAGCTGCTGAAGATGTCGCCGAAGTCAAAGTCGCCGGTAAAGGGGCTGCCGCCGGCGCCGCCGCCGAAATTAGGGTCCACGCCCGCATGGCCGAACTGGTCGTACCTGGCCTTCTTCTCTTTATCCGACAAGACCTCATAAGCCTCGTTTACTTCCTTAAAATGCGCCTCCGCTTCCTTATCGCCGGGGTTCAGGTCCGGATGGTATTTTTTTGCCAGCTTACGGTACGCCTTTTTGATCTCATCGTCCGAGGCATTTTTTGGAACCCCCATCACCTCATAATAATCTCTTTTCTCCGCCAAACCTCATCACTCCCTTAAACGGAACGCTGTTGCCCGCAGCACACGTACAAGCCCCGGCCTCCGCCCTCTATAACAAGCCAAAGGCAGCCCTGCCCGGCTGCCTTTGGCGCTTTAATTGTGCGCCGTCGCATTACTTCTTATCGCCGTCTACATCCTTATACTCGGCATCATAGACGTTTCCTGCCGCATCGCCGCCCTGCGG
The DNA here is from genome assembly GCF_003268275.1 of Hydrogeniiclostridium mannosilyticum. Classification (GTDB taxonomy): domain Bacteria; phylum Bacillota; class Clostridia; order Oscillospirales; family Acutalibacteraceae; genus Hydrogeniiclostridium; species Hydrogeniiclostridium mannosilyticum. Next base: position 185,805 of record NZ_QLYR01000002.1, on the reverse strand, counting down.
CGCACCCTGCGCGGCATCACCGGGCTGACCCTGCGGCGCGGCGTTTTTATACAGCTTTTCAGAAACCGCATACATGGCCTTCTGCAGCTCCTCGCTGCCGTTCTTCATCGCCTCCAGGTCGTTCTTGGAAATGGCATCCTTCAAGGTGGCAACCTTGGCGTTCAGGTCCGTCTTATCGGCTTCCTCCATCTTGTCCCCGCTCTCGGAAATCAGCTTTTCCACACTGTAGCAGAGGTTTTCAGCCTCATTCTTCTTGTCAACCTCTTCACGGCGCTTCTTATCCTCCGCGGCGAATTTCTCCGCGTCCTGAACAGCCTTCTCCACGTCCTCCTTGCTCATGTTGGTGCTGGAGGTAATGGTAATGTGCTGCTCCTTTCCGGTTGCCAAGTCCTTCGCAGAAACATTGACAATGCCGTTTGCGTCGATGTCAAAGGTAACTTCAATCTGAGGAATCCCACGCGGGGCCGGTGCAATGCCGTCCAGCTTAAACAGGCCGAGCTGCTTGTTGTCGCGGGCGAACTCACGCTCGCCCTGCAGCACGTTGACCTCTACCTGCGTCTGGCCGTCCGCGGCGGTGGAGAAAATTTGGCTCTTCTTCGTCGGAATGGTCGTGTTGCGCTCAATAACCTTGGTCATGACGCCGCCCATCGTCTCAACGCCCAGAGAAAGCGGGGTCACGTCCAGCAGCAGCAGGCCCTCGACCTCGCCGCCCAGTACACCGGCCTGAATTGCTGCGCCAATGGCTACGCACTCATCGGGGTTAATGCCCTTAAACGGATCTTTGCCGGTCACGCGCTTCACCGCATCCTGAACCGCCGGGATTCTGGAAGAACCGCCGACCAGCAGAACCTTGTTGAGTTGGCTGAACTGCAGGCCCGCATCGCTCATCGCCTGGTTTACAGGGCCAAGCGTACGTTCCACGAGGTCGCCGGTGAGCTCATTGAACTTCGCGCGGGTCAGCGTGAGATCCAGATGCTTCGGTCCGGTGGCATCGGCGGTAATAAACGGCAGGTTAATCGCCGCGGTCGTCATGCCGGAAAGCTCGATCTTCGCCTTTTCAGCCGCTTCCTTCAAGCGCTGCATAGCCATCTTGTCGCCGGAAAGGTCAATGCCGGATTCCGCCTTGAACGAGGACACCATCCAGTCAATAACACGGTTGTCGAAATCGTCGCCGCCAAGGTGGGTGTCGCCCGCAGTCGCCAGTACCTCCTGTACGCCGTCGCCCATCTCGATGATGGAGACGTCGAAGGTGCCGCCGCCAAGGTCGTAGACCATGATTTTCTGATCCTCGCCCTTGTCAATGCCGTAGGACAGCGCCGCCGCCGTCGGCTCGTTGATGATTCTCTTCACATCCAGGCCGGCAATCTTGCCCGCGTCTTTAGTGGCCTGGCGCTGCGCATCGGAGAAATAGGCCGGAACAGTAATAACCGCCGATGTCACCGACTCGCCCAAATAAGCCTCCGCGTCCGCCTTCAGCTTCTGCAAAATCATCGCGGAAATTTCCTGCGGCGTATAATTTTTGCCGTCGATGCTCACCTTGTAATCGGTGCCCATATGGCGCTTAATCGAAGCAATGGTACGCTCCGGGTTGGTGATGGCCTGTCTTTTGGCGACCTGGCCCACCATGCGCTCGCCGGTTTTGGAGAAGGCCACCACCGACGGGGTGGTTCTGCCGCCCTCCGCATTTGCAATTACAGCAGGCTCGCCGCCTTCAATAACCGCTACACAGGAGTTTGTCGTACCTAAATCAATACCAATTGTCTTAGCCATAATAATTACCTCCACATTTTCATTCTAAAGCTGTAGTCTAGTCTCTATCTAAATATTCCCGATCCGGCCTAATTGGCTACCTGCACCATCGCATACCGGATCACCTTGTCGCCGATTTTATACCCCTTTTGGAACACCTGGGTCACGACATTGTCGCCTGCGGCCTCGTCCTCTACATGGGAAACCGCGTTATGCACGGCGGGGTCAAAAGCCTCTCCGACCTCTCCCATCGCCGTCACACCCAGCTTGTCAAGCGCCGCGCACATCTGCGCCTGCACCATCTCAACGCCCTTGCGCAGGTCCTCAACCGAGCATTCCTGCTGTGCCAAGGCCCGTTCCAGGTTATCCGCCACATTGAGTATTTCCTTTACAGCATCAGCCGTAGCGTCCGCGTAAACCGCGCTTTTTTCGCGCTCCGTTCTCTTTCTGAAATTATCGTACTCGGCGGCCGTACGCAAAAGCTGCTCCTTTTGTTTCTTCCCGAACGCCTCCGCCTCCTCAAGCTTCTGCTGAAGCTCCTCTTCCCTATTCTTCTTCTTTTTTGATTTGTCCTTTTTGGCTTCCTGTGCCGTCTTTTGTTCCGCTCCCTGCTCGGAGGCCTCCGGGGTCTTTTCCTCCTCCTGAACAATTGGTTCCTTTTCAGCTGTCTCCAAGTTTTCCGCCCCTTTCTATTCCAACCTTTTTAGAAAGATATTTTATATTGAAACGGCCCTCCGGCCGCAGTGGCTGCTATTCATTGCTCATCAGCTCGGTAAGCATTTTGCCGACCGCCTCCGCCAGGTAGTCAATCCCGGCAATCACGCGGCTGTAATGCATCCGGGTCGGGCCAATTACGGCAATGGAGCCGGCCTCTTGGCCGCCGATGTAATAGGGGGCAAACACCATGCTGGTGTCCGCCAGCTCCTTGCGCTGGATTTCGCGCCCAATGAGAACCTTTGCCCCGCCGGGCTGCAAAATCAGGTTCGTCAGCTCCTCGGGCCTGGATAAAAAGTCCATAATCTGCCTGGCGCCGCCGAGCTCAAACTCCGGACAAAACAACAGGTTTGTCTCACCGTGCATGCACAGGTCCGCGCCCATTGACTCCCTGGCAACCTCAAGCACCGCGCTGAGCGGCGCGCTCATTAAAATTGCCATCTCCCCCAATGAGGCGGCAAGCCCCTGAATAAAGGCGGGGGTCACCTCCACCACCGGGCGCCCGACCAGCTTTTCGTTCAGGGTGCGGAAATAAACCCGGAGAATATCGGAGGTAATGTCGAAGTCACAGTGAAAAACCCTTGTCTTCATGGTTCCCGCCGAGGTCATCAGCACCACCATCGCCGTTCGGCGGCTGGTCTGCACAAACTGAACGGCCCGGATGTCCGCCGCGCTCCCGCTCGGCGTCGTCGATACCGCCGTAAAGCGGGTCATGGCTGCCAGCGCCCTTGAAACGCTGTTCATCAGCTTTTCCGGGTCGTACGCACTGTCAAACAAAACGCTGTCGATCACACTGCGTTCTTCCACGGAAAGCGTGTATTTGGGAAGCAGCGCATCCACATAATAACGGTAGCCGCGCTGTGAAGGTATGCGCCCCGCCGAGGTGTGCGGCTGCTCCAAAAGCCCCATCTCCGCAAGGCTGCTCATCTCGTTGCGCACGGTAGCGGAAGAGACATTGAAGTCCAGCACCTCACACAGCGCCTTAGAGCCTACCGGCTCGCCCGTTACAATGTAAAGGTTGACGACCGCCGCCAGTATTTTCTGCTTTCTTGTGGTCAGCTCCAACCTTCCCGCCTCTTTCCGTGTTCCGCCCCGGTATGCTGCCGCGGCGGATTCCCTTGACTGTTTTCATCCGTTTCGTTAGCACTCTTATCATTCGAGTGCTAACTTATATTTATAATTTATCATTAGTCTGCCCTTTTGTCAATAAGATAATTGTAAACTAATTGTGAAATTATGATTTTTTACGCGCCGCGGCGGCTCAAAGCCGGCACGTCTGCTGGCAAATAAAGCCACGGCCTGATAGGACATAAGGTAGAATTTCCTCCGATGAAAAAACGGTATTTATGACGATTATGTAGAAAATTTTTCAGAAGCTTGCCCCTGCACGGCGAAAAGTGTACAATAGATATAAACTCAGGACACTGCGGCGTCCCCCCGCTTAGTTTTATTTCCGGTTTTGAGCGCGCCCTCAGGCCGGTATTTTATTGTTTTTTCGTGGATTGCCGGGCCCCGGAGGCCCTGGTTCAAAAATAAAAATATTTAAGGAGCGTGCAAAGTGGTGGAGCATATGGATGCTAGTACTGTATTCCGTTCTACAAAGCAGGTGGCTTCTCTCGGCCTCGTCGTGTTGGAGGGCGCCCGCGAACTCGGTGAAAAGATTGACGTCTATTTGACCGAATGGGCCGGCCAAACCGGCCATGAGGGCAGCTTTATCATCGACAGCCAGTGCCCCCGGTTTTCCTCGGGCGACGGCAAAGGAATCCTTCGGGACACCGTCCGCGGCAAGGACCTCTATTTCCTCATGGATGTAGGCAACTACAACTGCAAGTACAACATGTTCGGCGCGCAGAACAGCATGAGCCCGGACGATCACTTCTCCGACCTGAAGCGCCTGATTCAAGCCGCCAACGGCAAGGCGCACCGCGTCGTCGTAATTTCCCCCATGCTCTACGGCAGCCGCCAGCATCGCCGCAATTTCCGCGAGAGCCTGGACTGCGCCGTCGCCCTGCAGGAGCTGCAGGCCATGGGCGTCTCCAATGTTATCACTTTTGATGCGCACGATCCCCGCGTGCAGAACGCCACGCCGCTGATGGGCTTTGACAACGTCATGCCCACCTACCAGGTGCTCAAGGCCCTGATTCACGAGGTGCCCGATATTCAGCTCGACTGGGACCACTTCATGGTCATCAGCCCGGACGAGGGAGCCATGGGCCGCAACATGTACTACTCCAGCGCCATGGGCGTCAATCTCGGCATGTTCTACAAGCGCCGCGATTACTCCAAGGTCGTCAACGGCCGCAATCCCATTGTCGCCCACGAGTACCTCGGCGACTCCGTCGAGGGAAAGGACGTCTTTATCGCCGACGACATCATTTCCTCCGGCGAATCCATGCTCGACATTGCCTACGAGCTGAAAAAGCAAAAGGCCCGCCGCATTTTCTCCTACTCCACCTACGCCATTTTCACCAACGGGCTGGATGAATTTGACAAAGCCTACCGCGACGGCATCATCTCCGGCGTATTCGGCTCCAACCTCACCTATATCTCCGATGCGCTCCGCCAGCGCGAATGGTTCCATGAGGTCGACTGCAGCAAATACATCGCCTATTTCATCGCCGCGCTCAACCACGACATTTCCGTCAGCGCAATCATTGACCCCCACGAAAAAATTCACCAGCTGCTGAAGGAGCACGGCTTCGCAAAGGATTAACCTGCGCCAAATATCCCGCCGGTCAAGGAGGCATGGCCATGTATTACCGCGTTGGAAAAAAACTGGAGCCGCTCGGCGCACCCTTGCCGGATGGCGGCGCACACCCATTGCTGGCCCTGATGAGCCCCGAGGAACTGCGCCGGGAAGGCCCAGGCCTTGGCTTTGCGGAACGCACCATCCAGGAATGCGGGAATATCCGCCTGTCGAAAATCGAATCGCTGTATGGGTACCTGTTCGGGACGCTGCGGATTCCACTAAAAAACAAAAACGCCTGGAAGCATGAGGCACTGGCCTTCTACATTAAGAAGGGCCTGCTTGTTATTTTGGACGAAAAAGGCATTATCCAGAAGAGGCTGGCGGCGCTGGCCACGCTTAAAAATTGGGACCGGGCCTCGTTTGAGCAGATGATTTACGACATTCTCAACGACTTGATTCGAGATGACCTCTCCGTACTCGAGGGCCTTGAAAGCCGTATTACTTTGCTGGAAGAAAACGTTCTGAACGATGCCCTTGCCGATTTTAACCGCAAGCTCACCCTGCTTCGGCGTGAGCTGCTGTATTTGCACAGCTATTACGAAGAGCTCGTCGGCATCGGCGAGGAGCTCCAGGAAAATGAGGCCGCGGTCTTTGAGCCCAAACGCCTGAAGCTGTTCAAGCTCTTTACCGAGCGGGCCGCCAGGCTGAGCAGCAACGCCCAGACTCTGCGGGAATACTCCATGCAGGTGCGAGAGGTCTACCAGGCACAGGTGGACATCCAGCAAAACAGGGTCATGAAGGTGCTCGCTGTCGTCACCACGCTGTTCTCTCCATTGGCCCTCATTGTTGGATGGTATGGAATGAACTTCACCGGTATGCCGGAGCTCAGGTGGCCGATGGGGTACCCGATGGTCATCATGCTCAGCATTGCGGTGGTCGTGGCCTGTCTGATATTTTTTCGCAGAAAAAATTTTTTTGAGCTCTCAAAGGCTCCGTCCCGTGTCATGCGACGCAGGCGGAGCCTTTTTTACAATGGAACCAATCCATACGCCTTCTCAAGAAAAAATTTTGCAGCTTTTCAGCAGTATCATAAAACGGTAACACACAGAAGAGGACGAAAAATGCGGCTTTGGGAACAAGACCGCTTAAAACTGAGCGGCTCATTTTATGAAAAGATGTGATGTCGGATGCCAAGGGCATGTTTGCCAATTGGGTTACAGATCCGGAGGCCACCCGATTTTGGGGACGGGAGCCTCACAAGGATATATCCGTGACCAAAGCGCTGCTGCGGCAATGGTTTGCTGAATATGAGCAGGAAAACTGCTGTCATTCGGTGATTATGAATAAAGAAAATCAGCGCGGCGGTCCACTATTGGCTGAGCAGGGCGTACTGGAACCATGGCATTATGAGCGAGGCCTGCAAAAGGGTGGTTCAATTTGCCTTTGAGGAGGTTGGCTTTCAAAAAATATATTCCTATCACCATGCTGACAATCCGGCAAGCGGAAAAGTAATGCAAAAGTCCGGCATGCAATATCTGAAAACCGAATACCCGGACATGGACTGTGAACAGCTAAGCGGTGATTATTGCTGCTATGAAATCATTAATCATAACCAGCGAACAAAGGCCTAATCCCATCCACCCCCCTTTTTTCCATTCCTGGCACAGGCCGCCTTGCGTCCTGCGCCCCCAAAAGGTTCAGGCGCCCATCACGCAAGACAAAAAAACCGCTCCGGCTATTGAAGTGCCCCCAAAAAGTTAGACAGCATGATATACTGGATAACAAATGGGGGCAGTTCAATATAAAACCGAAGCGGGCTTTTTTGTTATTTTCCGGCGGCAGAAAGCCGCTGGCTTTTATTTTTCACAGGGAATTTGGTTGAGCAGCTCCTCTATTTTGTCCAGAAGCTCGGGCGTTACCCCTACAAACGGGTTGCCGATCTGATCCCGCAGGGAGAGCTCCGAGCTCTCAAGCGGCAGCCTTTGGTTGGTGTTATCCCGCAGGTCCATCAGGTTGGGCAGCACACTTTCAACCGCCTTGCGCGCCTCCGGATTTGCAATCACATCCTTAGTCGCGCTGTAAATTGAGAAAGTGCGTGCATAGAGCTTCTCCGGCTCATAGGCAAACTCATAAACGCCGGTCAGAACCTTGACGTTGACGCAATCCCCCTGCTGCTCTGTCCAAAACGTGCTGGCTGAGAGCGGCTGGCCGTTGTACAGCACCTTTTCCAGCCTTGCATCCGGCAGAAGGATCTCTGCCTCCGCATTAAACGGCACCTCAAAGCGGAAGCTCAGCTTTCCATGCTCAATCTTCCACTCGCTCACATAGACGCCCGCCGCAGAGTCGAGCTTCGTTTTGACCCAATCCAACCGCGCGTTGGGCTGCGGAGCCAGACGCACACAGCGGAAGCCGGGTTCATCCTCGACCGGCTGGATACCGGCTACGTTGCGGTACATCCATTCCACCACGGAGCCATAGGCGTAGTGGTTGAGGGAGTTCATGCCCGTGTCACTGATCAGCCCATTCGGCAGCACCGAGTTCCAGCGCTCCCAAACCGTGGTCGCGCCCATCAGCACTTCATAGATCCAGCTCGGGTAATCGCGGTTCATCAGCAAACGGTAAGCCACGTCATTGCAGCCGTTTTCACTGAGCACACGGCACAGGTAAATGGTACCGACAAAGCCGGTCGTCAGCTTCCAATCGTTCTTCTTCAGCAGCTCGCGCAGGTCGGCAATAACCCGCGGCCGCTGCTCCTGCGGCACTAGATTCATAAACAGCGCCATCACATGCGCCGTCTGCGTTTCAATGGACAAGCGCCCGTTCGGCGTGACATATTCCCGCTGAATAGCCGCGCGCACCTGATCGGAGAGCTCGCTGTACTCCTTCGCCAGCTCCTCCTTGCCAAGCACCTTGGCCGCCTTGGCAACCAGCATCGCGGAGTAGCAATAGTAAGCCGAAGCGATAAAATAATTATCCGTTGCGCCAAAGCAGGATTTTGGATCCTTGTAATTATCCAGCGCAAGCCAATCGCCGAAGTGGAAGCCCGTCGTCCACAGGCGCTTTCCACCCGCGGCCTCGTCCTGCCGTTTAATAAAGTCTACCCAGTCCTTCATGCTCTTGAACTGGCTTTCCAGGATTTCCTTGTCACCGTAATGCAGGTAGCAATTCCACGGGATCACCGTGGCCGCCTCGCCCCAGGCCGTACTGCCGCCCTGGATCATGCCGCCCATCGGCACCACATGCGGAACCGCGCCCTCCAGCTCGCCCTGCTCATAGGCCAGGTCGCGCCCGTATTTGCTGTAAAAAGCGTAGGTATCCATATTAAAGGTCGCCGTGCCGGAGAACGCCTGAGCGTCGCCCGTCCACCCCATGCGCTCGTCACGCTGCGGGCAGTCGGTAGGCACATCGACAAAGTTGCCCTTCTGGCCCCAGATGGCATTGAGGAACAGGCGGTTAATCAATGGGTCGCTTGTCTCAATCCAGCCGCGGCGTTCCATCTCCGAGTGCAGCACAACGCCGGTAAAGTTCTCTTTTTCCACCGGCTTTGTCATGCCGCTGACCTTTACAAAGCGGAAGCCATAGAAGGTAAAATGCTGGCGGATCGTCACCGGCTTGCCGCTGGAGATAAAGTGGTATTCTTCCAGTGCGGACCGCAGGTTATCGCGGTAAAAATTATCGTGCTGCAAAATTTCGCCGAATTGCAGAAACACCTCTGTGCCCGCAGGCTCGTCGAGCTTTATTTCCAGCAGGCCGACCATGTTCTGGCCCATATCCAGCACCGTCTCCCCCGCCGGGGTATTCAGCACCGCAACCGGAGTAATGCGCTCATTGGCCACAATCGGCGGGCTCAGGCGCGCCTCCAGGCGGTCATAGCCCAGGCCGGCAGCCCGTACCGGGTACAGCGTGCCGTCCTCAATCCGGTCGTCGTAGCACTCGCCGTCATAGATATTGGCAAAGGTCACCTTGCTTTTTTTAGCCTGCCAGCTCTCGTCGGTCACAATGGTCTCGCGGGAGCCGTCCGCATACTCAAGGACAAACTCCGCAATCAGGGCCGTTTCATTGCCGTAGATCTGCTCCTTGCCCTGGAAGCCGTACCGGCCGCGGTACCAGCCGTCGCCCACCCAGACCTCAATCTGGTTTTCTCCGGCCTGGAAGGCCTTGGTCACATCATAGGTCTGGTACTGGATCCATTTGTCGTAGGCGTGCAGGCCAGGCGCCAGGTATTCGTCCCCAATTTTTTCGCCGTTGATATAAAGCTCGTAAATGCCAAGGCCCACCATATAGGCACGGGCGCGCGCCACGGCCTTCTTTGCCGCTACCCCGCGGGTAAACCAGGCCGCCGGCCCCTGCTCCATGGTATGGGCAATCCATTTTGCGCTCCAGCTGCCCGGCGCTTTTGCGGTTTCAAACCACGCCGGCTCGCTGGTCGCGTACTCGCCGTTCTCCGCCCAAACCGTGACACGCCAGTAGTAGCGCGTGCAGGGCTCCAGCTTCATATCCGGGCTGTAGGCCAGGCTGTCGATCGAGGCGGTTTTGCCGCTGTCAAACAAAATCTGCTCAAAGGCCTCGTCAGAGGCCACCTGAACCTGCGCGGCGGTTTGCTTTGCCGCCGCCGTGTCAACCACCTGATATGTAAAGGATGGTTTATCCATGGCGAATCCAAGCGGATTCACACGGTGATTGGTCTTTAAGCCGATGATTTTCAAACAATTCACTCCTTTTCTCCATGTGGGCCGGCCACATCAACAGAACGCTGTTGCAGCAATTTTCCTTTTTATTCTATCCCAACCCACACCAAAATTTCTATTGTAGATATCCCCAATATTTCCTAAAAAATATTGGGGATAATCACTACGCTTATTCAAATGAAAGCCTTTCCTCACCGTCCGCACGCGCCACTGCCTTGGTTGCAACAACGTCGATGCCCAGCCCCAGCAGGTTGGAGGCGAGCGTCTCCCCTACTGCTACCGGCGCCTTGGCGACAGCGGCGTTGATGGCCTGCATGGCCTCAAAAACTCTGTCCTTTGGAACCGGCCGCGCCGTCTTAACCGGCGCTCGTGGACTCATTCCTCCCGCCACACGCATGGTGGTCGTCACCGTGCGCACCGGGTTCAGCAGTTCCTCCCTGCCGTAAACAGCCCCGCGCGGGCAGGCATTTCCCGTTACCCGGCAGCCGTTTTCCTCATCCACCTGTAAATGGCAGCCTTTCGGGCATACAATACAAATCAGCTCCCTCATGCGGGCACCTCCTCTTCCGCTGCCACCGAAACCTGCAAATTCCTGCCCGCGGCCCGGTCCAGCAGCACCTTTGGCAGCACGATTTTCTCCATTTCACCCGGCGCCATATGCTGGCGCGGGAACTGTGCCAGCAGCTCATCCCCTGCCGTCACGCGGATCACCGACCTTCCATATACCGCCCGTACCCGAAAAAACAGCTCTGCACGCTGCCCTGCATACTGTGGCCGAAGCCGCTGCGGCACTACATAGGAAACGCCCTCTCCGTTCTCAACGGTGAGCGCCTCCCCAACTGCCGGGCGGCCGCCACGGGCAAACGCGGCGGCCGCCCGGCCCGCACGCTGCCCCTCGGCTGTGACAAAGTCCGCCAGGTCGTGCACGTGGACCACGTTGCCGCTGGCAAAGATACCGGGAATGGAGGTCTCCATATTTTCATAGACCACCGGGCCGTTCGTCCTGGGGTCCATCTCTATGCCCGCCTGCCGGGAGAGCTCATTTTCCGGGATGAGCCCTACCGAGAGCAGCACCGTATCGCAGTCAAATACCATCTCCGTCCCTGGAACCGGCCTGCGGTTTTCGTCCACCCTGGACACCGTCACCTGCTCCACCCGCTTGCTGCCCTTGATGTTCGTAATGGTGTGTGATAAATAGAGTGGGATGTCAAAATCCTCCAGGCACTGCACAATATTGCGGTTCAGCCCGCCGGAATAGGGCATGATCTCCACGCATGCAAGCACCTTGGCGCCCTCCAGCGTCATGCGCCGCGCCATAATCAGGCCGATGTCGCCGGAGCCCAGAATGACCACCCGCTTGCCGACCATGTAGCCCTCCACATTCACATAGAGCTGGGCCGCGCCGGCGGTAAAAATCCCCGCCGGCCTATCGCCCGGAATCGCAATGGCTCCGCGCGTCCGTTCCCGGCATCCCATATTCAATACCACCGATTTGCCGCGCAGCTCCATGTAACCGTCCGTCGGGTTCATCGCCCGTACCACACGGCCGCCGCCAACCTCCAGCACCATAGTGTCCAGCTTAACCTCCACACTGGTCTCCCGCAGCAGATCAATAAACCGCCCGGCATATTCCGGCCCGGTCAGTTCCTCCTTAAAATAATGCAGGCCGAAGCCGTTGTGGATGCACTGGTTCAAAATGCCGCCCAGCTCATGGTTGCGCTCCAGTAGCACCACCCGCCCGGCCCCGTTTGCGGCGGCCTCTATTGCCGCCGCCAGGCCCGCCGGCCCGCCGCCGACCACAATTACATCATACAGCGTCTGCTCCATATTCATTGCCCCTCCTTTGTCCTGCCGGTAACCACCGTCATACCAGCCCGGTCCTGTGGGATCTGTTCCGGCGCACAGCCAGTCTCGCGTGCAATGATCTCCAGCACGCGCGGGCCGCAAAAGCCGCCCTGGCAGCGTCCCATCCCCGTGCCGCAGCGCCGCTTGACTCCATCCAGCGAGCAGGGCGGCAGCGGCGAGTGCAGGGCCGCGACAATCTCACCCTCTGTGACCGTCTCACAGCGGCAGACAATCCGCCCATAAAGCGGCTGACGGCGAATCAACTCCGCACGCCCGGCGGCGGAAAGCTGCTTGAAGCGCACCACATGCCGCCTGTCCACCCATTCCGCCTTTTCCTCCAGCGCGAGGCCCGATGCCCCGAGCATCCGCACCATGTCACGGGCAATTGCCGGCGCCGAGGTCAGCCCCGGCGATTTGATGCCCGCTATGCGGAAAAAGCCCGGCGTCTCGGATTCCCCGACAATAAAATCCTCCTCATCCGTCAGCGCCCGCAAACCGGAAAAATTGCGGATGGATTCACGAAACGCAATGCCCGGCACAGATTTTGCCGCCGTGCGGCGCACAAACTCCAGCCCCTCGGCTGTCGTGCTCAAATCGCCGCGCTCCGCGGGCTCCGCATCCGGCCCCACAATCAGGTTACCATGTACCGTCGGCGCTACCAGCACCCCCTTTCCCTGCTTGCCGGGGCATTGAAAGATCACGTGCTTTACCAGCGCACCCTGGCTTTTATCCAGCAGGTAATACTGCCCTTTGCTGGGATGAACGGTGAAGGATGCGGGATTTAGCAGCCGGTCAACCAGGTCGCAGTCCACCCCGGCGGCATTGACCACATAGCGCGCGTGTATTTCCTCGCCGCCGGCGGCCAGAATAAAGCCCCGGCCCCCGGCCCCCTTGCGGATAGCGGTGACCTCGCTGTTCAGGCGAACGCCGGCCCCATTGCGCACAGCCGTTTCCGCCAGGGCAAGCGCCAGCTCCCATGGGCTGACAATTGCGGCGCTGGGGGCGTAAAGCGCGGCCTTGGCCGCATCGCTTACCGCCGGCTCCAGCTCCCGGATTTCCGCCGGGTTCAGCACCCGCAGCCCGGGCACGCCGTTCTTCCGTCCACGGTGGAACAGCACATCTACCTGCAGCATCTCCTCCCCGTCAAAGGCCAGCACCAGGGAGCCCGTCTCCTTGCAGGGCACATCCAGCTTACGGCAGAGCTCCTTGACCAGGGCATTGCCCTCCACGTTATAGCGCGCCATGCTCGTGCCCGGCAACGGGTCGTACCCCGCATGCACAATCGCGCTGTTGGCCTTCGTCGTACCAATGGACACATCGTTTTCCCTCTCCAAAAGTATGCTGCTCACCCGATAGCGGCTCAGCTCATACAGCAGCGCGCAGCCACAAATGCCGCCGCCGATGACCGCTACGTCCACATGAATCATCCCTCATCCTCCTTTTGCACATAAAAAAGCAAGCAAAATAAACCCATTTCACGGGTTTTCTTTTGCTTGCCTCATCTTCTCACGCAATCATTCAATTATCCGGCGCCTCGCCGTTTATTCTGCTTTATTATACGCGCCCCTCCGGCAGATTGCAAGAGGGCGGTGCAAATTTACATAAACCAGATTTCCGGGTTGGTGGTGGAGATAGCCCGGGCCCCGGCCTTCAGCGCCGCCATTACGTCCTCCTTGTCCGAGATCAGCCCGCCCGCAATAATGGGGGTCGGAAGCGAGCTGCTGAGCTTTTGCAAAATCTTCGGCATGGCGCCCGGCAGCATCTCAATAAAATCCGGCCGGGTGTCCTCTTGATGCTTGTAGACATTTTCCAGCGCCATAGAGTCAATGACAAAAAAGCGCTGCACCGTGGCAAGGCCCAGATCTTTAGCCCGGCGGAGCACCTGCGGGCGCGTGCTGATGATGCCGTCCGCACGGGTATATTGGCGAATAAAGTCTACCGCCGCCTCCCTGGGGCTCAGGCCCGAAATCAGGTCCACATGCACCACCGCCGAGCGTCCCGCGTTTTTCACCTGCTGTACAATCGCGGGAATCTCGCACACGGATCCGTACAGAATAAACACCAGCTGGATTTCCGACTGTAGGCACTGCTCCAGCCCCGCCTCATTTTTAACCGCGGCAATAATCGGGCATTCGTCCAGCATTGCGGAAAGCTCGCTGGCCATATTGGTTTTCCTTCTCTCCCTACTCATAGCTCATATGCAGCGCACAGGCCGCCGGGTCCTCGAGCATGCTGCCCACGCCGCACGCCCTCAATTTCTGCGCTGTCAAATAACCCCCTCCTCCCTCGCTTGGTTTTCCGACATTATTGTAGCATAATTCCGTGTATGCTTCAAGGGGCCGTGCCCGCAACCTTGACAAGCCGCGGGCCCTATATTATGATGGGGATAAACGCCCCGCCCCTTTCCCCTGCTGAAAAGAGCAAACGGCCAAGCTGTAAAAAGGGAGGAATTGCCGTGGAGAAAAAATATATTGTCGCCCTGGACCAGGGCACTACCAGCTGCCGCTGTATTGTGTTCGACCGCGACCAAAACATTGTTTCGTTGGCCCAGAAAGAGTTTCCGCAGATTTACCCCAAGGCCGGGTGGGTGGAACATAACCCGACGGATATTTATGTAACCCAGTACAGCGTCATGATTGAGGCGCTGACAAAAATGAACATCCATGCGGGCGACATTGCCGGCATCGGCATCACCAATCAGCGTGAAACCACCATTGTCTGGGATAAGGAGACCGGCCTGCCCGTCTGCAACGCAATTGTCTGGCAGTGCCGCCGCACGGCGGATATCTGCGAGGAGATCAAGTGGCACGGCCCGCTGGTAGAACACATCCGCCAGAGCACCGGCCTGCTTGTGGACGCCTACTTCTCCGCCACCAAGCTCAAATGGATTCTCGACCACGTCGAGGGCGCGCGCCAAAAGGCGGAGGCGGGGCGCCTGCTGTTCGGCACCGTAGACACCTGGCTGATTTGGAAGCTCACCGGCGGCAAGGCGCACGTGACCGATTACACCAACGCCTCGCGTACCATGCTGTTCAATATTCACACCCTCAGCTGGGACCAGGAAATCCTCAACGCGCTGGAGATTCCTGCCTGCATGCTTCCCAAGGTATGCGGCAGTGCCGAAATTTACGGGTACACCCCCATTGCAGGCGCAATGGTGCCTATCTGCGGCATCGCGGGCGACCAGCAGGCGGCACTGTTCGGCCAGGCCTGCTTTGAGCGCGGCGATATCAAGAACACCTACGGCACCGGCAACTTTATCCTGATGAATACCGGCGATACCCCGGTAGAAAGCCGCCACGGCCTGCTCACTACCATTGCCTACGGGTTGGGCGGCAAGGTCTGCTATGCGTTGGAGGGCAGCGTCTTTATCGGCGGCGCGGTGCTTCAGTGGCTGCGCGACGAAATGGGCTTTTACAAAGAAGCGCCTGATGCCGATTATTTCGGCGGCAAGGTCAAAGACACCCAGGGCGTTTATTTTGTGCCGGCCTTTACTGGCCTGGGCGCGCCCCATTGGGACATGTACGCCCGCGGCTGCCTCTTTGGCCTGACGCGCGGCACCAGCCGCAACCATATTATCCGTGCCGCGCTCGAATCCATCGCCTTCCAGTCCAAGGACGTCATTGACGCCATGATAGCGGACACCGGCCTGCTCTTTGATGAGATCAAGGTCGACGGCGGGGCCAGCGTCAGCGACATCATCATGCAGTTTCAGGCGGACATCACCGGCAAACGCCTGCGCCGTCCCATTGTGCGCGAGACAACCGCCCTTGGCGCCGCCTACCTCGCAGGGCTGGCCTCCGGCTTCTGGAGGGACCTGGACGACCTGCGGCGGCATTGGTCGCTGGACAAAATCTATGAGCCCGAGATGGACGCCGGGCAGCGCGAAAAGCGCCTGCACGGCTGGAAAAACGCTGTGGCCTGCGCCAAAATCTGGCGGGAGGAGTAAGGGTCCTGCCCGCAAAAACGCCCGGGCGGCAACCAGGCCCGCTTTACCGTGTGCCGTGGGCTGCCGCGTTATCTATCATCGCACCATTAAGCAGCCGAAGAGGGGCCTCTCCGGCTGCTTTTCATTGTCCGGGCCGGAAAAAGCCGCTGTTTTTCAAATTGAACCGGCACTTTCCCCGGTCTATAATAAATACAGACCGCTACAGTACCTATAAACTTGGAAAGGAGCCCTTTCAATGAAAGAATTTTATACGCTCGAAGAGCTGGCCGCCATGTCCATGCTGACCACTCGCACCCTGCGCAATTATCTTCGGCTCGGCCTGCTGAGCGGCACAAAGACCGACGGCGTGTGGCAGTTTACCGCCGAGGATTTCGAAAACTTTTTGCAACAGAAATCCGTCCGGCAAAGCATCGCTGCCAAAAGGAACAGCGTTATTTACGATTTTCTGCTGGATGACAGGAAACTGGTCGATGCCTCCTGCCAAATCTACGACTTCGCCGCCAGGGATGCGGCCTCTGCCCAGCGGCTGAACCAGGCCTTTACCGAACAAATTAACCATTCCGGCTTTATCGGCCTGCAGTATGCCTATCAGTACGACGGTAAAAACAAACGGGTGCGGGTGATTCTCCGAGGCGAAGCCCAGGATCTGCTTACGCTTGTCACCCACGCGCTGGAAGCGGCGGAGGAGCCTGCCCACGCCGGCCCTGAGCCCTGAATCCTGTACCCAAACAGTAAAAAACAGCCGGGGAAGCCCCCCGGCTGTTTTAGTCCTATTAAATACGGTACGGTGCAGCTTTATTTTTCGATGCTGTTGAGCAGCCCGCCCTTTTCAATAATGTTCTGAATAAACGGCGGGAACGGCTGCGCCTGGTAGGTTTTCCCTGTGGTATGGTCGCTGATCCTGCCGGTATCAAAATCGACCTCCACCTCGTCGCCGTCCTGAATCTCACGGGCAGCCTCGTCGCACTCCAAAATTGCCAGGCCGATATTGATGGCGTTGCGGTAAAAAATACGCGCAAAGGTGCTGGCGATGACGCAGGAAATTCCACTGGCCTTAATGGCAATGGGCGCATGCTCACGGGAGGAGCCGCAGCCAAAGTTCTTTTCTGCAACCATAATGTCGCCAGGCTGGACCTTGCTCACAAAGCTCTTATCAATATCCTCCATGCAATGCGCCGCAAGCTCCGCATGAGAGGCGGTGTTCAGGTAACGGGCGGGAATAATAACGTCGGTGTCAACGTTGTCGCCGTATTTATGTACTCTTCCATGTGCGTTCATATCATGACCATCCTTTCTCGCTCAAAGCTTCGCCGGGTCGGTGATGTAGCCCGTCACGGCACTGGCTGCCGCCACCGCGGGGCTGGCCAGGTAGACCTCGCTCTCCACATGGCCCATGCGGCCTACAAAGTTGCGGTTCGTGGTCGAAACCGCCCGTTCGCCCTTGCCAAGCACGCCCATGTGACCGCCCAAACAGGGCCCGCAGGTTGGGGTGCTGAAAACCGCGCCCGCTTCAATAAAAATTTCCGCCAGCCCCTCGCGCACTGCCTGTAGGTAAATATCCTGCGTACCCGGAATGATGATGCAGCGCACATTCTGTGCCACCTGGCGGCCCTTGAGGATCTCCGCAGCCGTGCGCAGGTCCTCAATCCGCCCGTTAGTGCAGGAACCGATGACGCTCTGGTCAATTTTAATCTCGCCCACCTCGTCGATAACACGGGTATTCTCCGGCAGATGGGGGAAGGATACCGTCGGGCGCAGCTTATCGAGCTCAATAACCACTTTGCGTTCATACACCGCGTCGGGGTCGGCCTCATAGGCCACGGCCTCGCGCTGGAAGCGGCCCTCTCCATAGGCAAGGGTTACTTCGTCCACCGGGAATATCCCGTTTTTGGCGCCGGCCTCAATCGCCATATTTGCAATGCAGAGGCGGTCATCCATCGACAGGCTCCGCACGCCTTCGCCTGTAAATTCCAGCGACTGGTACAGCGCGCCGTCCACGCCGATTTCGCCAATCAGGTGCAAAATAACGTCCTTACCGCTGACCCAGCGGTTCAGCTTCCCCTTCAGCTCGACTTGAATGGCCGATGGTACCTTAAACCAGGTCTTGCCGGCGATCATGCCAGCCGCCATGTCCGTGGAACCCACACCCGTGGAAAACGCGCCCAGCGCGCCGTAAGTGCAGGTGTGTGAATCCGCGCCGATGATGCAGTCGCCCGGTACCACTATGCCCTTTTCCGGCAGCAGCGCGTGCTCAATGCCCATGCGCCCCACATCAAAAAAATTCTTAATGCCGTATTTTCCGGCGAAGCTGCGGACCTGCCGGCACTGCTCCGCCGCCTTAATGTCCTTATTCGGCGTAAAATGGTCCATCACCAGCGCAATCCGGGTGTTGTCAAACACCGAGGACGCCCCGCACTTTTCAAACTCATTAATTGCCACCGGCGAGGTGATGTCGTTGCCCAGCACAACGTCGAGCTTGGCCTCAATCAGCTGCCCCGGCTCCACCGAATCCAGCCCTGCATGGGCGGCCAAAATCTTTTGGGTCATTGTCATTCCCATAAATAAGGAACCTCCTGTCCAAACATTGTTTCAAAAATTATCCTTCGATGCGCTACAGCCCCCGGCTCCATTCTGAGCCAGGGAAGCTTTTTTATCTTAGCACAGCTCTTGCCCCAAGAATGTATCATATGATACAATAATAAAAACAAAGGGATTCCTATTATATTTTCCCCAGGGCTCATGCAGGGAAAGGAGAGTGGACTATGGAAACACCCTGGCGGATTTTTGAGGAAACACAGCCCATCAAGCTCTATGCCAAAAACCAGATGATCTACCTGCAAGAGGAAACCGCCATCCGGTTTTACTACTTGAAAAAAGGGCGAGTCAAAATCTTTCTCTCTTCGCCCGACGGCCTGGAAAAAACGCTCGCCGTGCTGCAGCCGGGCAGCCTATTTGGCGAAGCCTCTTTTTTTGACGGCAAGCCGCGCGTTTCCTCCGCCAAAACATTGGAAAAAAGCGAAATTCTCTCCATTGATCGGACCGGCCTGGAACACTGTTTCCGCCAGGACCCACAGCTGGCCTTTCACTTGCTGCGCCATCTCTCCGGCACCATCCGCATGCTCTCCGCCCAGGTAGACAGCATGGCCTTTCTGCAGGCGGATGCGCGGCTGGCCCAGCTGCTGCTCTCCCTTGCCGAAGATAACCGCGTACCGCTCACGCATGAGGAGCTCGCAGGCCTTGCGGCTGTATCGCGCATCACCGTCAGCCGTATTCTCAGCCGCTGGGCCCGGCAGGGCTGGATCGCCACCGGCTACCGGGAGGTTCTGCTCTATCATCCGCAAGCCCTGGCACGCATTGTTCCTCATCAGACGCTCTATTGAGCCGGATGGTTCCTAACTTTCCCGTCCCGTATGCCCCGCGGGCCCTTCCGGCCCTGCACCCCGTCGCTTGGCCCCTCTGAAAAAGACAATCAAGAAGGGCACGCACAGCACCGCGGTGAGAATATCCGCCACCGGCTGGACAAGCTGTACGCCCAGCAATCCCAGCATCCCCGGCAGAATCAAGATCAGCGGCAGAAAAAACAGGCCCTGCCTTGCCGACGATAAAACCGATGCCTGCCAGGGCCGCTCCACCGCCTGAAACAGCATGTTTGAGAGCACAATCAGCGGCTGCAGCGGAAACAGCACGCACTGTGCCCGCAGCGCAAAGGATCCGGTTTCTATGACGCCGGCATCATCCGCGCGGAACAGCGTCATCAGCTGCGGGGCAAAGAAAAAGCATACCGCGCCCAGCACGGCCAATAGGACGGTTCCCACTATCAGAGAGAACCAGAAAGCCTTGCGCACACGCCCGTACTGCTTGCCGCCGTAATTATAGCCGATTACCGGCTGAAACCCCTGGCCCAGGCCGATCATCAGCGAGATCACCAGCAGGGAAATGCGCCCTACCACCGACATGGCAGCCACAGCCGCATCGCCGTAAGCCCGCGCGCTGCCGTTGAGAAAGGCCGTGGACACACTGGCAAAGCCCTGGCGGCAAAAAGACGGCATACCCGCCTTGAGAACCGCTCCATATACTTTGCCGCGGCGGAATACCGCCTTTGGGTTGAGGTGCAGCATACTGCTGCGGCGAAAAAAGGGAAACAGAAGCACGGCAAAGCTGGCTGCCTGGCTAACCAGGGTCGCCAGCGCCGCGCCGGAAATACCCATTTTGAAGGTAAAAATAAACAGCGGATCCAGCGCGATATTGACCACACCGCCGAGGCAAAGGCCTACCATGGAAAGCACCGCCTTCCCCCCCGCGCGCAGCAGGCAGCCTAGCACAAAAGAGGCGCACATCAGAGGAGCGCTCCAAAAAA
This sequence comes from Hydrogeniiclostridium mannosilyticum, assembly GCF_003268275.1. GTDB lineage: Bacteria > Bacillota > Clostridia > Oscillospirales > Acutalibacteraceae > Hydrogeniiclostridium > Hydrogeniiclostridium mannosilyticum. The sequence continues at coordinate 165,814 of NZ_QLYR01000002.1, read as the reverse complement.
TATAAACCGCATACTCCACCGCCAGGGGTAAAATCGTCTCCGTCGCACCCAGCAGCCGCATAATTTCCTCATTAAAAAGCAGCCCGGCAGCCGTGATAACAGCGCCTAAGAGCAAGGAGCTATAAAAGCCGGCTGCCGCAGTATGGCCGGCCTCCTCGCTCTTCTTCTCGCCAAGCAGGCGTGAAATCACACTCGCCGATCCCAGCCCCAGCGTGTAGCCAATGGCCTGAATAATCGCCAGCACCGCATACGCCACGCCAACCGCGCCGGTCGCGCTGGTGCCGAGCTGTGAAACAAAAAATGTATCCGTCAAATTATAGGCCGACGTCACCAGCATACTCAATACCGCCGGCGCCGCCAGACTCGCGACCAATTTAGGGATTGGCATTTCCATCATTTTATGGTATTGTTTCCTTGTCTCCTGCGGCTGCTCCAAAATCTACACGTTCCTTTCAACCCATAATCGTCCATCCTTCAGGGTCTGATTCATAGCGTTTCCGCATCGAAGGCAGGCTATGCGTATGACTCAAATAGTTCTCTGTTTGAGTCGTGGACAAATCACTCCAATGAACATGGGGCGTACGCCGCAGCGATTTCCCGCACTGTATTTTTTAATTTCATTAAGCGTTCACAACGTTGGTACGCGATCTTCCCGGCAGTGTTTTGTTGGGAGGGTATGGAAAAATTAATCGGAAACGCTGCTGATCAAGTTTTTAAATGTTTTTCCTGCCGGGCGCCGTCTTCATTTATAATCATTATTTTTGGGGAGGATTATCAATGAATCCAAGAGAAAACGTCATGGCGCTGTTGCGCCGTGAACCCTATGAATGGGTACCTGTCGACCTTCAGCTCTGCCCGTCGCTGGAAGAGGAATACCGCCGCCGGACGGGGGCCGCCGTCAGCTATCAGGACTATTTCCGGCTGCCCTGGGCCGGCATCGGCGACATTCCCATGTCCAAAAAGGACGAACAATATTTACCCTATCACCCGGGGCTGAAGGCGGGCAGCTATATCGACCTGTGGGGCGTGGCGCACGAACCCGGAAGCGCCGCCGCCAAGCATATGACCTACATGCGCTGCCCGCTCAAGGGTATTGACAGCTTGTCAGAGGTCCGGGCCTACCCCCTGCCCGATTATGCCGCCGGCGACACCGCCGAAAACGCCGCCAGCCAGCGGGCGCAGGCCGCTGCGCTGCATGCCAGAGGTCTGGCGGCCATGGGCTACCTGACCTGCACCATCTGGGAAACCTCCTGGTATATTCGCGGGATGGAGGACCTGATGATGGACATGATGAGCGGGGATCCTATTGCGGCCTACATTCTTGACGCCGTCACCGAACGGGCAGTCACCCGCGCCAGGGCCTATGCGCGCGCGGGAGTGGATATTCTCTACCTGGGCGACGACATCGGCATGCAGAAAGCGCCCATGATGAGCCTGGAGCTCTACTGCAAATGGCTTAAGCCCCGCCTCAAGCAGGTAATTGATGCTGCCCGCGCCGTCAGGCCCGGCATTCTGGTCAAATACCACAGCTGCGGCTATGCAACACCGTTTATTCCCCACCTGATTGAGGCCGGGGTAGATATTCTAAACCCCATTCAGCCTGAAAGCATGAATTTCCAGGAGATCTACCGGGAATTTGGCGGAAAAATCAGCTTTGACGGCACCATCGGCACACAAAGCGTCATGCCCTTCGGCACCCCGCAGCAGGTGCGCGAAACCGTATTCCGCCACCTCGACATTGCCCGGCCCCACGGCGGCCTGCTGCCGGCGCCCACCCATCTGCTGGAGCCCGAGGTTCCCTGGGAGAATATCATCGCCTATGTCGAGGCCTGCCGGGACTACAAGCCGGGAAAATAGCCCCCTGCCACGGCCGCTGTTTCACCAGGGCCCGGTAGCGAAAAAAGCCCTCATCCTTTGAAATAGAGGACGAGGGCTTTTTTCGCTGTAACACGTTTTATTTCACAAATAATACATTCTATTCCGCCAATACTAAATTAATGGTACTTGGGCAAATAATCCCCATGCGCCTCAATCAGCTCGTCAACCATGGCGGCAATATGGTCAATGTCCAGCTCCGCAGCCGTATGCGGTTCCAGCATAGCGGCGTTATAAATCAAATCGCGTTTCTTCGTCACAGCGGCCTCAATGGTCAACAGCTGGGCATTGATGTTGGTCATGTTCATAGCTGCAAGCTGCACCGGCAGGCGGCCCACATGGCAGGGATGCACCCCATCCCCGTCCACCAGGCACGGCACCTCCACGCAGGCATCCGCCGGGAGGTTGTCAATCAGGCCGGTATTCAGCACATTTCCGCCGATTTTATAAGGATCCCCCGTCACGATCGCCTCCAGAATATGCGAGGCATATTCCCTGGAACGCTCATGCGTCAGCTTACCGTCGTTCAGCAGACTGTCGCGTAGTTTATCCCACTCGGCAATCTGGTTCACACAGCGGCGCGGGTATTCATCCAGCGGAATATTATAGCGGTCAATCAGCTCAGGATATTTCTCCTTGATAAAGAAGGGGTTGTATTCGGCGTTGTGCTCGCTCGACTCGGTGCAGTAGTAACCCAAGCGGCGGATATATTCAAACCGTACCATATCGGCATGCTTCTCACCCGCATTTTTCTCCAGCGCACGGCGGCGAATCTCCGGGTAAAGGTCGTTGCCGTTACGGTCGCGGATCTCCAGCAGCCAGCCCATATGGTTGATCCCGGCAATCAGCTCCTTGCGGCCCTCCAGCCGGTCCTCCATTCCCAGCGCGTTCAGCAGCGTCTCTGAGCAGACCTGCACGCTGTGGCAAAGCCCGACGGTTTTCACCCCGGTGTAGCGCTGCATAAAGCCGGAGAGCATCGCCATTGGGTTGGTGTAATTCAGGAACCACGCATCCGGGCAGACCTCCTCCATATCGCGGGCAAAGTCCTCCATCACCGGGATGGTCCGCAGGGCGCGCATGATTCCTCCAATGCCGAGCGTGTCGCCAATGGTCTGGCGCAGGCCGTACTTTTTCGGCACCTCAAAGTCAATGATGGTGCAGGGGTCATAGCCGCCGACCTGAATGGCGTTAATGACAAAATCCGCGCCGCGCAGGGCCTCCTTGCGGTTTTCCACACCCAAATACTCGCGGATAACCGCACGGTTTTCATTGCAGTTGCGGTTAATGGCATTGAGCATCAGGCTGGACTCCTTCAGACGGCCGCCGTTGATATCATAAAGACAGATTTCGCTCTCCTGCAGCGCCGGGGTCAGCATACAGTCGCCCAGCACATTTTTGGCAAACACAGTGCTGCCCGCGCCCATAAAGGTTATTTTCATGTTCAAGCTCCACTCCTTATCCATTCTTTTTGTCCGCAGCCGCCGGTGACGGCGGGCGCGGCTCCTGTAACTCGCTTTAGGGACAGCCCAGCCCCGCACATGCCGGGTACCGGCCGCATTCAGCAGGGCCGTTCATTACCTTAAGCATACCAGCCCTGCTGCTGAAAAAAAATTGCTTAATGTAAGCCAAATATGTTATTATGTAACTATTCCATTGCCTTAACCCTTGTTAGGCGGAAGGGAGGAACTGCCCGTGGTACATGAAAAATCAATTCTCAATCAGGGATTTGGGGATATCAACCCCATCTCCTGCGGGCAGGAGGACTGCGTGCCGGGCCACTCCTACGGCTATGCCGTGCGGGAATATTACCTGCTGCACTGTATTGTCAGAGGCTGCGGCATGTTCGTCCGCGAAGGAGAGCCGCCCCATTTGCTGAAAAGGGGCGACCTGTTCCTGATTCGCCCCGGTGAATCTACGCTTTATGAGGCTGATCACCGGACTCCCTGGAGCTATATCTGGCTCGGCTTTGACGGCCCCGGCTGTGAACGGCACCTGGATACCACGCTGTTCTGCGGCGGAAAGGCTTGTCTTTCCGCGCCCTCTGCTCTTCGTGTTTTTGAGGAGGCCAGCGCCATCCCGGACCGTCAGCCCTCTACGGAGCTCCTTCTCTGTGCCAAGCTGTTCGAGCTGTTCGCGATTTTGCAAAAGGAGGCCCAAGCCTTCCGCTCCGCGCCGGAGGATTATACGATCCGGGCCATGGATTATATCCGTGCCAATTACGCCATGCCCGTCACGGTGGGAGGCATCGCGGAGCTGCTGGGAATAGACCGGCGCTACCTCTCCCGTATTTTTACCGAGCGGGCCGGCGTCACTCCCCGCGAGTTCCTTCAGCATGTGCGGCTCGGGCGGGCCGCAGAGCTGCTGAAAAACAGTAATTGCTCCATCTCGGAGGTCGCGCGCAACGCCGGCTATGAGGATGTTTTCAATTTTTCCAAGCTCTTTAAAAAGAAATACGGGCTTTCTCCCCTTTATTACCGTAAAGCCGCCCTTCACACGGGGAACCGCCGCCCGGAAGACGGCCCCTATGTGTGAGGGGCGCTGCGCCCGCTCCGGGCCGCGTAAAATCCCGCCAACACAGGAACAAGCGCCTGGCGCTTCTGCAATACACAAAATAAAAGCTGAGAGCCCTAAAACGCCCCTTTTGATGACTCGCTGCCAGGAATAGCTGTACACGCAAGGCCAAATTCCGGCGCCCAAAAGGCCGGGCTTCCCGGCCGATCCACATAGAAAGGAAAAGTCCAATGAAAAATCCATTCAATGTTCCCGACTATGCCGTCACCCACGGAGCCAAGTTCCATGCAGACGACGTATTTTCCGGCGCGCTGCTGCGCTATATGAACCCCAATATCCGCATCGATCGCGTTCTTCAGCCGCCGGAGCATTTCGACGGCCTAATCTTCGACATTGGACGCGGCGCCTATGACCACCATCAACAGGACGCCGAGGTCCGTGAAAACGGCGTGCCCTACGCTGCCTTTGGGCTGCTCTGGCGCGCCTACGGCGCCGGGGTGCTCCGCACCGGCTGCCCGGAGGAAAGCGTCAGCCGTGAGGCCGCTCACTTCGACGAAAAATTTGTCCAGCCCCTGGATCTGGACGACAACACCGGCTGCGGCACACCGCTTGCCGATGTGATCGCCTCCTTCAACCCCGCCTGGGATGCCGGGCAATCGCCCGACGCCTGCTACGAGGAGGCGGTGCAGTTCGCCCTCACCATCCTGACCAAAAAATTCTCACAGATTTTTGCCGCCTGCCGTGCGGAAAAACTGGTACGGGCAGCGTTGGCCCAGCAGAAAGACGGCATTGTGGAGCTGCCGGTCTACTGCCCCTGGAAGCTGGTTCTGCAGGATTCCCCCGCCGAGTTCGTGGTGTACCCCTCACAGCGGGGCGGCTACAGCGGGCAGACTGTCCCCTATGGGGACGGGAACCCGCGCAGGGGTGAAAACAAGTGTGACTTTCCGCTGCAATGGGCCGGAAAAGGCGCCGCCGAGCTGCAACGGCTGACCGGCCTTTCTACCCTGCGCTTCTGCCATAACAGCCGTTTTCTCATTGCCGCCGATACCCGGGAGGACGCCCTGGCCGCCTGCCGTTTGGCTCAACAGCTTCAGGATACAGACGGCAACGGCTAAGGCGGCCCGCGCCGCAGCGCGGCGCTTGGCTCCGCCACTAACAAAGAGTAAGGAGGCCCTGCCCGGTTTGCCCGGGCAGGGCTCCTTACTCTTTCATCGGGCAGCATAAAAACGCTGTTCCAGCTGGCGGAATACATGGGGCAGCGAATACCGTCTTAACCGTGCCTAGCGGTTCAGAGCCCGGCCTTTGGCCCGGTCTTGAGGCCGCTTGCCCGCTGCTTCGCAGGCTTACGCGGAAAAGAAAATCCTCTTTTCCCCATTTTCAACCACCTCAAATTTCTTTACCTGAAAAATTTCCTCGATCTTCCCAGACGCACAGCACTCCTCTACCGATCCATAATAACAAACCCGCCGTTCATGCAGTACCGCAACGTAATCTGCATAGCGCAGCGCCTGCGACAGGTTGTGCAGAACCACCATCAAGGTCTTCTTGCGCTTTTCCTTTAGGTCCTGCAATAGGCGAAAAAATCCGGCTTCAACCGCCACATCCATATAGGTCGTCGGTTCATCCAGCACCAAAATACGGGTGTCCTGCGCCAAGATCATGGCGAGGAACGCCTTTTGCCGCTCTCCGCCGGACAGCCTGTTGACCGGACGTCCCCGCATACCGTCCACACCGGCCTGCGCCATTGCCGCTTCCACTGCCTCCCGGTCCGCCTGTGTGAGACGCCGGCTGAAATCCAGATAAGGGTTGCGTCCAAAGGCCGTCAGCTCCTCTACCGTAACGCTCGGGGTTGTCAGCACCTGCGGCAGAATCGCAAGAAGCTTGGCACGCTCGCGCACCGCCATCAGGGCCAAGTTCTGCCCGGAGTAAAGAATTTCCCCGGTATAGGCCAGCTCCTGATTGAGACAGGAAACCAGCGTGGATTTTCCGCTCCCGTTTTTTCCGATAATTGCGGTAATTTTATGCGGAATCAACGGAAAACAAACATCCTCCAAAATTTTGTTTTTGCCATAGGAGGCTGATAAATGTTCAAAGGCCAGCATTGGACGCAGCCCTCCTTTTCATAAGCAGCACGAAGAAAAACGGCGCGCCCACCAGGGCCATCATTACGCCCACGGGCAGCTCCGACGGCGCAAACAGCATCCGCCCCAGCCAGTCCGCCAGCAGCACCAGTATGCTGCCGGCAAACGCAGAGGTAATCAAAAGCCAGCGCGTATTGTTGCCCGCGAGGCGCCGCGCGATATGAGGCACCACCAGGCCGACAAAGCCCAGCAGCCCTGCAAAGCTGACTACCGCGGCTGCACTGGCGCTGGCGCAGACCATACAAAGCAGCCGCAGCCGTTTTACCCGTACGCCAAGGGACACCGCCATGCTGTCCCCCAGGCAAAGCAGGTCGATCTGCCCGGAAAATGCCAGCGACACCAGCAGGCAGCAGCCGATAATCAACGCGGGCAGCATTAATTTATGCATATCCATGCTGGAAAAGCCGCCAACCGAAAAATAATTGTAGGACACCAGCACATCGCTGTCCAGCAGGGAGAGAAAGGATATGCCCGCGTTCAGCATAGCCGTGCAGGCAATCCCCGCCAAAATCACCGTCAGCTTCGCCGTACCCATTTTGCCCGCAATAGAAAGGATCAGCAGGGTCGTTAAAAACGCGCCCAAAAAGGCCGCAACCGGCAGCGCGAAAAATGCGGAGGGAAAAAAGCTGAGCACCAAAATTACCATAAAGCCTGCTCCGGAATTTACCCCAATAATATTGGGGCTTGCCAGGCTGTTCCCCGTTACGCTCTGCAGCAAAACGCCCGAGACCGACAGCCCCACCCCGGCGAGAACCCCTTCCAGCAGTCGGGGCATGCGAAGCACATAAAGAATAATCCGCTCGGTCTCATACCCCTCACGGCACAGCAGGGCCTGCCAGAACGCGTCCCAGCCAAACCCGGAGCTGCCATAGCGCAAAGAGAGCAGCAGCACCCCGCACAGCAGGGCCGCCATCACAAAAACAGAGGCCTTGCTCCTGCACAGGTAGGCCCTTTCACCGCTCCTGTCCGCCCTCATCCGTCAAGCCTCCGGATAGAGCAGGCCGGCCAAATACCGATAAGCCTCCGCCCACCGTGCATTCGGCTTAAACTGAAAAAGCTCTTTGGGCAGATAGGCATAATTCCCGCCTTGAACCGCCGTCAGCCCCTGCCAGGATTCTTCCGCCAGGACGCTGTCCATATAGGCCCTTGCGGCTTCTTCCTTTCCCATGGTGGAAATAAAAATGAAGTCGGGCTGCTCGCTGAGGACTTCCTCAAAACTCAGGCCGTCCAGCAGCGCCGGAGCATTTTCGGCAATATTATAGGTTCCCATCTCCTTGAGCATGGCGCAGGCAAAGTGGTCTTCCGCCGTCTTGGCCTTGGTGGCGCTGGATTTGGATCCGGCCCGAATAAACAGAATCTTTTTTTGGGGCTTGCCCGCCTGCTTTTCCGCCACGTCCGCTAAAATGGACTGAATTTCCGCCTGAACCGCAGTGCCATAGGTCTGGTAAGCCTCCGGGTTCTCACAGATATCCGTGCAGATCTTCAGCATATTCAGGTAATCCTCGAAGCTTTCCACATGGAAGGCGGCACACGGAATGCCGGCCTTATTCAGCAGCTCCGCTGTCTTTACCTGCTCGGACAGGTCCGCTGAACAGATGACAAAATCCGGCTCCTCAGCGACCAGCCGTTCGTTATCAATGGTTTTGCCCGCTCCGCCATCGACAAGCACGGCGCTCTCGTCCGCAAAGCCGCGCTCAACACTCTCACCAACGGTAACCGCTACCTCGCCGCCCGCACATTGCCACACGTCCGCATAAGAGGAAAATAGCACCGCTACTTTTTCGGGCTTTTCCTTCAGTACCACCGTGTTGCCCAAGCCGTCCTCAAATGTGTAATAGGCCGCGGAGTCAGCAGAAACCGTGCCCGGCTCCGTCACGCTCCCAGCAGACAAACCGGCGGACGCGCCGCCACCGGGGCCCGACTGGCAGCCTGCCAGTAAACCAGCCAGCAGCAGGGGCGCCATCAGCCCCGCCGTCAGTCTTTTTAGCAGCTTCATCTTTCTATACATCTTATTCCGCCTTTCATGCCGGATATTCCGCGGATAAACGGTTTTATTGCCGGTATATTCTGTTTTTTTACGCATTTATTGCTTAATTTCATTGAAGGTAGTGGCGCCTTCCAAGACAACCGTGTGCGTGTACCCATAGTAGCGCATTCTGTTCTGCAAAAAGTAGGCCCTTTTCCCACGTACACAGACAATGAGTATTTTTTCATCTTTACCGATGCCGCCGATTTCCCCGTTAACGGCAGTCAGGTTGACAAAGGTTGCGCCTGGAATCCTGGAGGTCGGCGCTACGTCGATAATCCGGTAGCCCTCCGCCTCCCCGGCGGCATATTCGGCAGGCGTCATGCTCGTCATATCGCCGTTCAGCTTGTTGAGCAGTACGTAAACCGCCTGTACAAATGGGTGGATAGCGGTGGAAAAGGGCGGTGCATAGGCAAAATCCGCATTTTCAAAATCCTCCAGCCGCGCGTTCATATTCAGGCCCATAACGGCAATGTCAACCATCTTATCCACAGCGCCCGGCCCCAGCACCTGTACCCCTAAAAGGCGGTGAGTTTGCCTGTCTGCAACGAGCTTGGTAATGAAAAACGCCGACCCGGGGTAATAATGGGCCTTGTCGTCCGTCACCGCCAACGCGGAAATCACCTCATAGCCCGCGGCCCGGGCCTGGGACTCAGTCAAGCCTGTCCGGCCGCCGTTCAGGCCGGGCAGCTTCACCACGCCCGTACCCAACACGCCGGGGTACTCCTTGTCCGCCCCGGCAATAATCTGCGCCAGGGTACGCCCCTCCAGGTTTGCCGAGGAGCCCATCGGCGACCACTGCGGTTCCCCTGTAATGCGGTTATACACCAGCGCGCAGTCCCCCACCGCATAAACGTCCGGCAGGTTCGTCTCCAGCCTTTTGCCGGTTACAATGGCGCCCTTCACCATCTCGATCCCGCTGTCCTGTAAAAATTCCGTATTCGGCCGAATGCCGGCGGATAATACCACCAGGTCCGCCGGCAGTTCGCCCGCAGAGGTTGTCACCGACGTGACGTGCTCCTCCCCGTTCAGCCGCTCTACCCGAGTGCCGGTCAGCACCCGAATCTTCTTTTTCTCCAGGTGGCGCTTCACATAACCGGCAATTTCCGCGTCAAATACGTTCGGCAAAACCTGCCCGGCAAAATCCACTACCGTTACGGCAACCCCCTGCGCCAGTAGGTTTTCCGCAATCTCCAGGCCAATAAAGCCGCCGCCGACAACCACGGCCCGCTGCACATTCCTGTTTTGCAGGTACGCGCGAGCCCGAATGGCATCCTCCGGCTTACGCATTGTAAACACGCCCTCCAGCTCCACACCTTCAACCGGCGGAATAATGGAGGACGCCCCCGTGGCGATTACCAGCTTGTCATAGGGATACTGCTCATTCAGGCCGCTCTGCAAATTTTGCGCCGTGACCACCTTGCCCTTGGGCTCCAGAGCAACTGCCTCACGGCCCACCAGCACTCGCACCCCGGTCAAAGCCTCGTATTGCTGCGGTGTGTTAACAACCAAGTCTGCCCTGTCCTCAATCGCGCCGCCGACGTAATAGGGCAGCCCGCAGCCCGCATAGGAAATCTCCTGGTCCTTCGTAAGAATCGTAACCTCCAGCCCGCGGTCCGCGCGCTTCAGCTTGGCGGCGGTCTTGGTTCCGGCGGCAACGCCGCCGATGATTAAAACCTTCATGGCTTCCACTCCTTGTTCTTTTATCATTTTTCGGCCCATTGGGCCTTATTTTTCTTCCCGGTGGCAGCAGTGCAGCGCGTCTCTGCACTCCGGCCGCGGCGCCCTGCAGACGCTCACATCCCCGCCTGCAATGACAATCCCCTTCCCCTTTACCAGGGCCTCGGCGACCTTCCGGCGGGCATTCTCATACATCCGCGCGACGGTCGCCCGGGAAACCTGCATTCGCTCGGCACACTGCTTTTGGGAAAAGCGCTCGTAATCCATCAGGCGCAGCGTCTCATACTCATCAAAGCCGATGTTTACCGGCTCCGTGCCGCCGGCCCGGCCTCCTCCCATCCGGCTCCCCGCGGGGGCAGGGGCCTCAACCGGCACAAAATGAGTGGTCTTTGGAACGGAACAAATACACCGGCATTTTTGTGGCCTTGCCAATGGATCCCCCTCCTCTTTTGAACCCTGATTTTAGTTTCTACTATAGCATCGTTATGAGCATATGTCAATAATAATGCATATCCTCCTGCTTTATTAAGCCAGCCGTCTATTTTATCCGCGGGACGGTTGTTTTTACCCGGCGGTTTGTGTTATAATGACAACAAACCCCGGCTTATTGCCGGAGGCTTTCCCTTTCGTGCGGCGGGTATTTTCTGTGTCCGCTGGTTTTATATTGCAACTAGATTGGCATAATATAGATATCTTTTGGCGTGGGGGGAATACCCCCGCTATTCATTTACATTCATTGAACTGAAGTCAGGAGGCAGCCTCACAATGGTCACAACGGAACCCCTCAATTTTATTCCCGTCCTGCTGGGAACCGACAGCAATGTTTACGGCATGGCCCGCTCCTTCCACGAGGCATACGGCGTCAAAAGCGTTGCCGTGGGCAAGGCGCGCCTGAGCGCCACCTCGGACAGCAGAATTGTCACTGTTGAGGCCGTGGAGCCCAACCTGGAGGAGGATGCCGTCTTCTGCGACACGCTCATTCGCTTTGCCGCGCGTTATCCCGGCAAGGAGCTGCTGCTGGTGCCCTGCGGGGATAATTATATCAAGCTCCTGGTGCGCAACCAGGAGGCCCTGCGCCCCTACTACCGCTTTGAATGCATAGGGGAGGATCTGCTCATGCGCCTGAGTATGAAGGAAAGCTTTTACCAGGTGTGTACAGAGCACGGCTTCGCATTTCCCAAAACCGCCACCTGCACCAAGGAGAATTACCGGGACATCGCCCTGCCGTTCGATTTTCCGGTCATCGTCAAGCCCAGCAACTCCGTGGCCTACTGGAACTGCCGGTTTCCCCATAAAAAAAAGGTCTTTGTCGCGGAAAACCAGGCCGAGTTCAGCGCCATTCTGACGGCGATTTACGGCTCCTCCTACCAGGATCCTCTAATTATTCAGGAATATATCCCCGGGGATGACAGCAACATGCGGGTAATGAACTGCTATTGCGGAAGCGACCGCAGAGTGCGGCTGATTGCGCTTGGACATGCCCTTCTGGAGGAGCACTCCCCGGAGGGCATCGGCAGCTACGCGGCAATCATCACCGCGCATGACGAGGCGCTCTCTCAGCGCATGAGGGCCTTTCTGGAAGCGGTTGGCTACGTGGGCTTTGCCAATTTTGATATGAAGTTAGACCCGCGCGACGGCCAGTATAAGCTCTTTGAGATGAATCTGCGCCAGGGGCGAAGCAGCTACTATGTGACCGCGGCCGGCTACAACCTGGCTAAATGGCTTGTGGAGGACGTCCTGCTGCACAAGGATGCCCCGCTGACCATCGCTTCCAATGAAGTGCTGTGGAGCATCATCCCCAAGGACATCATCTTCCGTTATGTCCGCGACGGGCAGCTGAAGCAGAAAGCCAGGGAGCTCATTCGCAGCGGCAAATACGTGCAATCCATGCGCTATAAGCCCGATTTCACCTTGAAGCGCAGGCTGCATTTTACCCTGAACCAGATGAATTACCGAAAAAAATACAAGCAATGCTTCGGCAACAAGGGACTGCATTAATTGCCCCATGATTTTATCTTTGGGCAAAGGAGGGCAAGCTAGATGGAGAACAGAGCTCCCATTTTGGGCATTATCGGCGGGCTGGGGCCCATGGCAACCGCTCACTTTTTAGAGCTGACCGTACAAATGACGCTGGCCGGCAGCGACCAGGAGCATTTGGAAGCCATTATTTTCGACAGGCCCTCCACGCCCGACCGCACCGCCTATATTCTGGACCGCCGCCGCCCTTCGCCGCTGCCCCAGCTTCAGCAGTCGGCGCGCCAGCTCGAGGCCCTGGGCGCCACCTGCCTGGCTATTCCGTGCATCACGGCCCATTATTTTTTGCCCAGCCTTACACAGTCCGTGGGTATACCGGTCGTCAACGCGCTGGAGCAGACCGCTCGGCTGCTGCAAAAAAGGGGCGTCCATACCGCCGGCATTCTCGGCACCAGCGGCACCATTCAGTCCGGCCTGCTGCAGGACGTGCTGGGCGCTTCACACATTCGCTGTGTTGTGCCGGACGACGCCCGGCAGCAGGGAATTATGAGCGTCATTTATGACGAGGTTAAGGCCGGCCGGCCGCCCAGCCTGGATAAGGTGGCGGCAGCGGCCGCTTTTCTCCGCAGCCAAGGCGCCGAGTGCAACCTGCTGGCCTGCACGGAGCTTTCCTTGCTCAAAAAGGATTATTCCCTTGGCGCCGGGATTCTGGACATTCTGGAGGTGCTTGCGCAGGCCTGTGTGCTTCATTGCGGCAAGCCGCTGCGGCCTGAATACCAGAACCTAATTACAGGCTGACGCCCTCCTCCGCGGTCCGGGCAGCGCCGGAAAGCTTTTTCCGCAGCAATAAACTGGAACAAATCAAGCGGGCTCCGCTGCCTGCTTTTGGGATTGAAAGGCTTGATTAATTTATGTGTGGATTTGTAGGATTTTTCAGGAACGGCTGGGACGGCGACCGCACCGCGGCCATTCGCGCCATGGCAGACCAGATTCGCCACCGCGGGCCCGACCAGGACGACTACTATGTCGATGATGAAATTGCAATGGGCTTCCGCCGCCTGAGTATTATCGACCTTGAGGGAGGCAGCCAGCCGATTCAAAACGAGGATGGCAGCAAGGTGCTGACCTTTAACGGCGAAATCTATAATTTTCAGGAGCTGCGCGGCGAGCTGCTGGAAAAGGGCCACCGCTTCAAGACAAAAACGGACAGCGAGGTCCTGCTGCACGGCTATGAGGAGTGGGGCGCCGGGCTGCTGCAGCGCCTGCGCGGCATGTATGCCTTTGTCATTTGGGATTCCCAGGCACACAAGCTCTTCGGCGCCCGGGATATTTTCGGCATCAAGCCCTTCTACTACTATCAAAAAAATGGGGATTTCTTCTATGGGTCCGAAATCAAATCCTTCCTGGCACACCCCCATTTTGTCAAGGAGCTGAACGAGGAGCGCCTGCCCGAATACCTCTGCTATGAATACATTCCGGATGAAGAGACCATGTTCCGCAATGTCTATAAATTGCCGGGCGGCCATTATTTTGAATATACCGGCGGTGCGATGCACATTGAGCCCTATTACCAAATTCGCTATCAGATCGACGAAAGCAAGACCCTGGAGCAATGGGAGGACCTCATCACCGAGGAATTTTCAGGCAGCGTGCTGGCGCATAAAATCGCGGACGTAGAGGTCGGCTGCTTTCTCTCCAGCGGCGTTGACTCCAGCTATGTCGCCAAGGAGGTCAGCAAGACGGCGGACGGTATCAAAACCTTCTCCGTCGGCTATGAGGAAGAAAAATACAGCGAGCTGCCCTATGCCCAGGATTTCAGCCGGGCCGCCGGCCTGCCGAATATCAGCAACAAGGTCAGCGCGGACGACTTCTTCGGCGCTGCCGGGCTGGTGCAGTATTACATGGATGAGCCCATGCCCAACCCCTCTGAAATCCCGCTCTATTTCCTCGCAAAAAATGCCGCCCGCTATGTAAAAGTGGTCCTGTCCGGCGAGGGCGCGGACGAGCTCTTCGGCGGCTATCCCATGTACCTGGCCGGCATGCACTTTGACCATTATACCCACCGGACGCCCCGTGCCGTCCGCAAGGCCCTCGGCGCTATAGCCGCCCGGCTTCCCGCCTTTAAAGGCCGTAATTTTCTCATCCGCGGCGCCATGGAGCCTTACCAGCGCTTCATGCGCAGCAATTACGTCTATACGCGCGACAACGTCGGGCAATACCTAAAAAAGGATTACCACCCCAAGGACCCGGTGGAATACGTCAAGCCGCTGTTTGAGCGCGTAAAGGACCTGGACGAGCCCAGCCAGCTGCAATATGTGGACATTTACACCTGGATGCTTTACGATATTCTGCAAAAGGCCGACCGCATGAGCATGGCAAATTCCTTGGAGCTGCGCGTTCCGTTCCTCGACAAGAGAATGCTGGAGCTCGCCATGCAGATCCCCTCCCGTTACCGGGTTCAGGGCGAAACCACCAAGGTAGCTCTGCGCGGCGCGGCGCTGAAACAGCTTCCGGAGCGCACCGCCAACAAGAAAAAGCTCGGTTTTCCGGTGCCGCTCAACGACTGGCTGCGTGAGGATAAATACTACACGATGGTCAAGGAAAAATTTGAGAACAGCCCCGCTGCCTGCTATTTCAACCAGGAAGCCATTCTCAAGCTGCTGGAGCAGCACAAGGCCGGGCAAAACCACATGCAGCCCATTTGGAGCGTCTATTCCTTCCTGCTGTGGTATGATGAGTTTTTTGTAAAGCGCTGATTTCAGCACTGATTTTATCACAGCTTCCAGCCGCGAGGGTTTGACGGTTGTTTCTTTAAAGGGTATTACCGCGCACAGTATTTGCGCTCAATATCTGCAGAACCACTGTAAATATTTTACTGTGGCCTTCCGCTCCATTTCTGAAAGTAAAGCGGCGGCGTTCCTTTCCAGAACGCCGCCGCTTCTGCTTTTATTTTACAAAAAAGCCTATATCCAATATAACGTTTCCCTTTTCGTCGGGCGCTGTAAAACGCGGGCAGCCATACCGCTCAAAAAACCAACAGGCTCCGTCCGCATCCAGAACCCCCTCAAAGCCTTCTTCTCTGAGCTTCTCCCAGCACTGCGCTTCCTTCATGTAAATGTCCGGTTCTTTTCCATAGACCCAGCAAATGCCAAACGCGCTTTTGGGAAAATCAATGTACGCAAAGCCTTCCGGCACGTCTGTGTGGATTGGTACAAACATCCCGATCCAGTATTGAAACGGTTCGCCGGGTTTATCCCGCATTAGGCCGATATAGGCATCACTGTCTTCAAAGGTATCATTCGGGCTGGCGCCGGCCTGCTTTTCAATGGCCTCAAACCACCCGTTCGCCCACCATTCATCCCAGCGAGCCGCAAACATTCCGTCAACACGGTCGCTATCGCCGTACCTTTTACCAATAAACCTCACATCTCCAACACTTTGCCGGTAGGCCTTTATCATTTCAGCCATCATTTCGCCTCCATAACCATCCATGTTCAGCCTCTTAATTTGCAATTTATCTCCGTTGGACATCATTATAATATAGGGCTGTCCTAAAAAGCAATAGCAATTTTCATCCCATAAACCGGCAGTAAGCCTCGTGCCGATTTCCTGGGAAAACCCGCCGGGGCCGCGAGCCTGTACAAGGCTGCTTTACTGTTTTCGGGCCACAGCCACATCTCTCAAAATGGATTGGTCCACCCGGTGCGCAAGCCGCAAATAAGCTTCCTCCTTTTTTACCGCCAGGCCGTTCTCCTCCAAAAGGCGCTCCATTTTATCCCGCGGCAGCACGTTGGCATTCCAGGCCAACGCAAGGACGCCGCCGGGCTTCAGCACGCCAACCCATGCCGGAAGGCAGGTTCGCAGCAGCTCTGTAGGATTTCTCGTCAAAGAGGTCTGTTTTTCCTTTGTGACATTGCCGTGCTGTACACCATAGGGGAGGTCGCCGGCGATCAGGTCGAAATAATTTTTCCTGTAGTACTGGTCCGCATATTTTGCGTTTCCGGCAATCAGCTCGATTGTCCGGGTCTCCTTGCCTTTAAAGGCCTCCTTGGTCTTGGCTGTCACGAAGGTATGCCTTGCCGCCGTAAAGGATTTTCCAGGGCCGGACAGCCGCAATGCGCTATGCTCATATTTATAGCGCGCGGTTTCTAAAAAGCGCTTGACGAAATGATAGGATTCATTCACCACCGTCTCGCTGATTTCAATGCCATAAGCATTGAACCCCTTCATCAGCGCCTCGTACAGCGTGGTACCCTTGCCGGCAATGGGGTCCAGCACCCGGATATTCTCCCGCCTGTCCTGTGTATGATAGGCGATGTTGAGCAGCATGCGCGTAAAAATTTCATTCGTCTTGCCGCTATATTTCAGAATGGCGCTCATACTTTCGTCTACAAAGCTCACGCACTCCCGTGCCAGGGGTCTTAAATAGAGTTCCCCGTTAAAATGCTCCACCTTGAACAGCGCATAGACAAAGGAAAGGCCGGAAATAATCTTTAAATCCTCCGGGCCGAGCTCCCCGCCTGTCTCAAATGTCAAATAATCAATGCCGCGGATCTTCTGCTGCCCTATGCCGCTGCATATTGTCGAAAGCCGCCGGGCCGCAATGCGGAACTCCGATACAGACAGTTGAACCGACGTTTCAAAGTAAACCCGGTTGTGGCCCGGATGGTACAAAATTGCATAAATCATTCTGAATTTCCTTTCAGTAAAGTGCGTCTGCCCTCCGCAGATTCACGGTTATCCATGTACCGCCCGGCGGGGGGAGCCTCTTTTATTTTATTCGTCCCCGCGAAAAAAAACAAGGGCCCTTACCGGCTTATTTTCCTAAAGGCCATGAGCGGCTCCATCGCGTTACATGCTTTGGCAGCTGTAGGCACAGCCTAAACAACGGGCCTCAGCGAACAAAAAAAGACTGCCATGCCCGGGAAAATCCAGGCCGGCAGTCTTTGCGCTTAATCGGGTAAGAGGCTGGTTAGATCAGGTCGATAATCGCCATCTCGGCAGCATCGCCGCGGCGCGGCCCCAGCTTTGTAATGCGGGTGTAGCCGCCGTTGCGGTCCGCATATTTGGGGGCAATTTCGGTAAACAGCTTATTTGCAACCGCTTCCTTGGTTACAAACGCCATTACCAGACGGCGGTTGTGCACACTATCCTCTTTTGCGATTGTTATCATCTTCTCGGTCAAGGCGCGAACTTCCTTGGCACGAGTTACTGTGGTTTCGATTTTGCCATTCTCAAGGAGAAAAGTCACCAGTGCGCGCAGCATTGCGGTTCTGTGGCTGGTTGCTCTCCCGAGCTTTCTGGTTCCTGGCATCGAAAAATCACTCCTTTACCTTAAGGTCGGCAGGGGTTCTGCCGCTACGGGGTCTGTTTATTCGTCATCCTTGCGAAGGTTGAACCCAAGGGAAGCCAGCTTCCAAACAACTTCCTCCAAGGACTTCCGGCCCAGGTTGCGGACCTTCATCATGTCTTCTTCGGACTTGTTAATTAGGTCCTCAACAGTATTGATTCCTGCACGCTTCAGGCAGTTAAAGGAACGGACGGAGAGGTCCAGCTCTTCAATGGTCATTTCCAAAACCTTTTCCTTGCCCTTGTCGTCCTTCTCCACCATAATCTCCGTGCTGCTGCCCTTGTCGGACAGATCCACAAAGAGGTTCAGGTGCTCGGTCAGAACCTTGGCAGCCAGGGAGACAGCCTCCTGTGCGCCGATAATACCATTGGTCCATACGTCCAGAGTCAGCTTATCAAAGTCGATGCTCTGTCCCACACGGGTTGGCTCCACATTATAATTCACCTTGTAAACAGGCGTATAAATGGAGTCTACCGGAAGTTCGCCAATTACACTGTTCATATTCTGCTTATTGCGCTCCGCGGGAACATAGCCGCGGCCTTTATTCAAGGTCAGTTCCATATACAGCTTGGCGCCCTCACCCAAGGTAGCAATGTGCATTTCAGGATTCAGGATCTCGACTTCACTGTCGCATTTAATGGAATCCGCAGTTACTACACAGGGTCCCTCCGCAGAAATCTCCACAGTCTTCGGACCATCGCAATGCAGCTTGGCGGTTAAGCCCTTAATATTAAGGACAATCTCGGTGACATCTTCCTTAACCCCCGGAATGGTGGAAAATTCATGAAGTACACCGTCAATTTTAATGCATGTTACCGCCACACCCGGCAGGGAAGACAGCAGCACACGCCGCAGGCTGTTGCCCAGGGTCGTGCCGAAGCCCCTTTCCAGCGGCTCTACCACAAACTTGCCGTAGGTGCCGTCGTTAGAGAGCTCCTCTGTCTCAATTCTTGGCTTTTCTATCTCGATCATTAGCGAACCTCCTTTGAACATGAGCAAATCATTTTGCCATGATGTTTCCTATAAAAGCTAAGAAACGGCATTACTTGGAGTACAACTCAACGATCAGAGTTTCATTGATATCAAAATCAATGTCGCTTCTCTCGGACAAAGCCACGACCTTGCCCTCCAAAGACTCTCTGTTCAGTTCCAGCCACTTCGGAATCATTGTAGCCGCATTCTTCTCCAGAATCTGCTTAACATGCTCAGAACCACGGCTCTTCTCACGGATGGAGACAACCTCACCCGGAGTAACCTGGTAGGACGGGATGTCGACGCGCTTGCCGTTTACCACAATATGGCCATGGTTGACCATCTGGCGGGCCTCTCTTCTGGTGTTGGCAAAGCCGAGGCGGTAAACAACGTTATCGAGTCTTCTCTCAAGAAGCTGGAGCAGGTTCTCACCGGTTACGCCCTCGGTGTTGCTCGCCACTTCATAATAATGTCTGAACTGCTTTTCCAGCACGCCGTAGATGAACTTTGCCTTCTGCTTCTCGTTCAGCTGGATGGCATATTCGCTCTGCTTTCTTCTTCCCTGCTTCGGGTTCCGCCTGGTTTCTTTGTTGACGCCCATAACGGCAGGGCTGATTCCCAGCGCCTTACATCTTTTCAGAATCGGCTGCATATTTTTCGCCATAGCTCGTTTCCTCCTTTTTCAATTATACACGTCTTCTTTTGGGAGGACGGCATCCATTATGAGGAATCGGGGTAACGTCTTTGATCATGCTGACCTCAAGGCCCGCGCCCTGAAGCGCACGAATCGCAGCCTCACGGCCGGAGCCCGGTCCCTTTACAAAAACTTCAACCGATTTCATCCCGTGGTCAATTGCAATCTTCGCAGCGGTTTCAGCCGCAGTCTGCGCGGCAAAGGGAGTGGACTTTCTGGAGCCTCTGAAGCCAAGCTCACCGGAGCTTGCCCAGGAAATCGCATTACCCTGCGTATCCGTAATGGTAACAATTGTATTGTTAAAGGTAGACTGAATATGTGCGGCGCCACGGTCAACATTTTTGCGCTCGCGGCGGCGGCGGGTAGCTGTAGCCGCTTTTTTAGCGCCCTTTTGTACTGCCATCTTAATAAATCCCTCCCTGCTTATTTCTTCTTATTGGCCACAAGCTTACGGGGGCCCTTGCGCGTGCGGGCGTTCGTCTTAGAACGCTGGCCTCTGACAGGCAGGCCCTTGCGGTGGCGTACGCCACGGTAGCAGCCAATTTCGATGAGCCTCTTAATATCAAAAGCCACATCGCGCCTGAGGTCGCCCTCAACACGGCAGTTATGGTCAATATATTCTCTCAGCTTTGCAGCATCGTCCTCAGACAGGTCTCTTACCCTGACATCCGGGTCTACGCCGGTCGCGGCGCAGATGTCGGTAGCGGTCTTGCGGCCGATGCCGTAAATATAGGTAAGAGCAATTTCAATGCGCTTGTCTCTGGGTAAATCAATACCGGAAATACGCGCCATACTGGTTGCACCTCCAAATCTCGTTATGCGCCTTAGCCTTGGCGCTGCTTGTGTTTCGGGTTCTCACAGATGACCATGACTTTACCCTTGCGCTTAATAATCTTGCATTTCTCACAGATTTTTTTAACAGAAGGTCTTACTTTCATTTGTGCACCCTCCCTTTACGGTTGGTCTACGCACAAAAGGCACCTTCAGCCCTTTGTACGGGTTACTTATTTCGAACGCCATGTAATCCGGCCTCTCGTCAGGTCATAGGGCGAGAGCTCAATCGTCACCTTATCGCCGGGCAGGATGCGAATGAAGTTCATACGCAGCTTGCCGGAAATGTGAGCCAGAATCTGATGGTGGTTTTGAAGCTCAACCACAAACATTGCATTGGGCAAAGCCTCTACTACGGTACCTTCGGTCTCAATTACGTCCTGTTTCGACATTATATAGCCTCCTCTTGTGGAGCGCAGCCTTCCCCGGAAGCATACGCCAGGGCTCTGCGAATTTCACGGTTGGTTGTTAAGGATGCGGGAGCCAAAATCGTGGTTGAAGGAAAGAGATGCTTCCACTTCTTCCTCTTTGGATGTTCCAATCGCCGGTGTCTTCCGTCACAAATCATGGCGTAGTCGCCGTCCACTTCCACTACTGTGAACAGGCCGCCTTTGTCGCGCCCCGCGGCGGAGCGAACGACCAGCCCTTTGACAAACTCCATACAGCCACCTCAATCCGGCAAGGTTAAAATAACCGGCCCGTTCTCTGTAATGGCAACGGAGTGTTCAAAATGTGCAGAAAGCTTTCCGTCGGCCGTTACCGTTGTCCAGCCGTCTTTCAGAACTTTTACTTCCTTTACGCCCGCGTTAATCATAGGCTCAATAGCAATGGTCATGCCTGGCAACAGGCGCACGCCCCTTCCGGGTGTGCCGTAATTAGGTACGCTGGGGTCCTCGTGCATCTTCGCGCCTACTCCGTGGCCGACAAAATCTCGTACCACTGAGTAACCGCGAGCTTCGACATACCTTTGCACCGTGCTGCCGATGTCTCCAATCCGGTTTCCGGGCCTTGCGGCCTGAATCCCCTCAAAGAGCGCCTCACGTGTTGCATCCATAAGGGCCTGGGCCTCTTGAGAGACATCCCCGCATGGAAAGGTCCACGCGTTGTCTCCCACAAACCCCTCATACGTCGCGCCAATGTCAATGCTGACAATGTCGCCCTGCCGGATGACGGCGTCCTTACTTGGTATGCCATGGATAACCACATTATTTACGGAGATACAGGAACTTGCCGGGAACCCGCCATACCCCAAAAAGGTGGGAACGGCGCCTTGCTTTTCAATAAATTCCCGGACAAGCCGGTCGATCTCCCACGTTGAAACACCGGGCTGAACCGCCTCGCCGGCCAGCCTCAGCGCCCTTGATGAAATTTTTCCGGCCTCCCGCATAGCGGAAAGCTCCCGTTTTGTCTTCAGCACTACCATAGGTTCACGCTTCCACGGCAGCCAGGGTCAGCTTTGTGGTGTCCGCCACTTCCTCCTGACCTTCCACAACGAAGAGCTTGCCCTGCTTCTGGTAATAATCCTTCAGGGGCTCTGTCTCCTCGTGGTAAACCTTCAGTCTTGCCAAAACGGTATCCGGGTGGTCATCCTTACGCTGAACAAGGGTGCCGCTGCACTTACCGCAAACGCCCTCCTGCTCCGGCTTTTTATAAAGCAGGTGGTAGGAAGCGCCGCAGCTCTCGCAGACACGGCGTCCGGACATGCGTTGTACGATTTTCTCGTCCGGCACCTCAATGTCGATGACTTTATCAATCACAACGCCCATGCTGTCCAGAGCCTCGGCCTGAGGAATGGTGCGGGGGAAGCCGTCCAAAATAAAGCCGTTTTTGCAGTCATCCTTCGCCAAACGCTCCTGAATGATGCCAATCACAACCTCGTCCGGTACCAGCTTGCCCGCGTCCACAAAGGACTTCGCACGCAATCCCATCTCAGTGCCGCTCTTCAGCGCCTCACGGATTATATTTCCCGTTGAAACGGCAGGGATGTTCAAATGCTCACAGATTATTTCCGCCTGGGTCCCTTTTCCGGCGCCCGGGGCTCCTAGAAGAATAAGATTCATATCTGTTCCTCCATCAGTCCAGGAAGCCCTTGTAATGACGCATCATCATCTGGGATTCCATCTGTTTTACCGTCTCCAGGGCAACGCCCACCAAAATCAGGATGGAGGTGCCGCCGATAGAAAGCCCATGCATGCCGCTCAAGTTACTGAAGATAATCGGCAGCAGCGCGATCACGCCGAGGAAGATTGCGCCGATCAATGTCAGCTTAGACAGGATCTTCGCAATAAAGTCCGAGGTTGGCTTTCCGGGACGGATACCGGGGATGGTGCCGTTATTCTGACGAAGATTATTGGCCATTTCCACCGGATTATACTGAATCGTCACATAGAAATAATCAAAGAGGATAATCAGGACAAAATACAACAGGCAGTAAATCCAGCCCTCTGAGGAGAAGGCATCCAGCAACGCTCTGCCAAAGCCCTCCGTCGGGGCGTTTCTGCCCATGAAAAATTCAATGGTGCTTGGTATGGAGAGAATGGAGCTGGCAAAGATAATCGGCATAACGCCGGACATCGAAACCTTAATTGGAATATGCGTGCTCTGCCCTCCATACATTTTCCGGCCCACCACGCGCTTGGCATATTGGACAGGGATTCTCCGCTCGGAGTCGTTCATGAATACAATGACCCAGATAACCACGAGGAAGATTAGGACAAACAGCGGAACCAGAACAAAGTACTGGCCGTAAGCGCTCGGCATTTCGAAGGCCTGGCCCAGGAAGGTGCCCAGCAGGCCGAATGTAACCGGCAGACGCGCCACAATACCGGCAAACAACAGAATGGAAATACCGTTGCCAATGCCCTTCTGGTTGATCTGCTCGCCCAGCCACATCATCAGCGCCGTTCCTGCCGTGAAGCAGAGGATGATGATAAAAGCTGAGAAAATCTGCGCAAAACCGTCGTTGAACAGGGTGATGCTGGTCGCCTTGCCGTTGACCGTAGCCACCGAGTTTCTCAGGTAGAAATAGTACGCGGCACCTTGGATCAGGCCCAGGATAACCGTTACATAACGGGTGATCGTACTGATCTTCTTGCGGCCCTCTTCCCCTTCCTTGGCCATCCGCTCCAGGGGGGGGATAGCCACGGTCAGCAGCTGCATAATAATGGAGCTGTTGATGTAGGGGGTGATGCCCATTGCGAACAGGGTTGCGTTTGCAAAAGCACCGCCGGAGAGCATGTTGATGTAGCTCAGTGCCGTGCCGCTCGACTCAACCTGTGCCATCAAGGCCCGCAGCGCGTCCACATTCAGGAACGGAACCGGTATGCAGGAGCCAAAACGGAAAATCACAATGATGAGCAGCGTGAATAGAATTTTCCGGCGAAGATCTGGGATCGCCCAGGCGTTCTTAATTGTTTTAAACAATTAGATCACCTCTGCCTTCCCACCCGCGGCTTCGATCTTCTGTTTTGCCGCCTCGGAGAAGGCAGCTACTTGAACGGTCAGCTTCTTGGTCAATGTGCCGTTGCTCAGAACCTTAATGCCATCGCAAGCCTTTTTGACCAAGCCGGCCTCGCAGAGCGCCTTTGCGTCAACCACTGCGCCGTCCTCAAACACGTTCAAGGAGCCTACATTGATCGAAACGATCGTCTTTGCAAAAATATTGTTAAAGCCTCTCTTAGGAACACGCATTTTATACGGCATCTGACCGCCCTCAAAATCAGGGCGCATGCTGTAACCGGAACGGGCCTTTTGGCCCTTGTGGCCCTTGCCGGCGGTCTTACCCTGGCCGGAACCGTGGCCTCTGCCGATTCTCTTTGCAACCCGGGTGGAGCCCGGTACTGCCGTCAAATCATGCAATTTCATTACTTCGCACCTCCTTGCTTTCGTTACGCGTTGCTTACCTCGATGAGGTGGACAATCTTCGCCACCTTGCCCTTTGTCTGAGCGTTATCGGGCTGAACGGAAACATCGCCCACTTTTTTCAGGCCAAGAGCCTGGGCGGTTGCAATCTGGTCTTTCTTGCAGCCGATGAGGCTTTTCACCAGCTTCACCTTCACTTGTGCCATCTTGCTTCCCCCTTACAGAATTTCTTTTACGGACTTTCCGCGCACAGCAGCGACCTGTTCAGCCGTGCGGAGCTTGGAGATGCCGTCTATCGTAGCGCGCACCACATTGCAGGGATTGTTGGAGCGGAGCGCTTTTGTACGGATGTCTTTGATGCCGGCTGCTTCAATAACCGCACGAACCGGGCCGCCGGCAATAACGCCGGTACCGGGGGCGGCGGGCTTCATCAGCACTCTGCCGGCGCCGAACTCGCCAATGATTTCATGCGGGATGGTAGAACCGCGCATGGAAACCTTGATCAGATTTTTCTTTGCGTCGTCAATGCCCTTGCGGATTGCATCCGGAACCTCGCCGGCCTTGCCAATGCCAAAGCCGACTGTTCCCTTGCCGTCGCCAACGACTACGAGCGCGGCGAACTTAAAGATACGGCCGCCTTTTACGGTTTTGGAAACACGGTTGATGGCGACTACGTGCTCTTTGAACTCGTCTTCTTGCTTTCTTGCGTCAAATCTAGCCAAAAGTGTCTTCCTCCTTCATTAGAACTTGAGGCCGCCCTCACGGGCGCCTTCGGCCAGCTCCTTGACGCGGCCGTGGAAAATATAACCGCCGCGGTCAAATACGACCTGGTCAATACCCTTCTCGACGGCACGTTTCGCGACCATCTCGCCAACCTTGCGGGCAGCATCCTTGTTTCCGCCGTTCCCCTCGAACTCTTTGTCCAAAGTGGAAGCCGACACCAGGGTCACGCCCTTGACATCGTCAATAATTTGGGCGTAGATGTTTTTGGCAGAGCGAAAAACGTTCAGGCGCGGGCGCTCCGCGGTGCCCGAGATCTTGCCGCGCACTCTCAAGTGGCGCTTCAGCCTGGCTTTATTATTATCAGCCTTATTCACCATTTACGGTTCACCCTTTCTTTACTTCTTGGCGCCCTTACCGGCCTTGCCTTCCTTACGGCGGACAAACTCGCCCTCGTAACGAATGCCCTTGCCCTTATACGGCTCCGGCGGACGTTTCTCGCGGATTTCCGCTGCAAACTGGCCAACCTTCTGCTTGTCGGTGCCAAGCACGACAATGGAGTTGGCGGACGGGCACTCAATGGTGATGCCCTCAATTTCAGGGACAGTCACCTGGTGGGAATAGCCCAGGTTCATTACCAGGTTCTTCCCCTGCTTCTGCACACGGTAACCAACGCCGTTGACCTCCAGGGTCTTCTTATAGCCCTCTGTAACGCCGACCACCATGTTGTGTACCAGGGTACGGGTCAGCCCGTGCAGGGAACGGTTTTCCTTTTCGTCGTTGGGACGGGTCACGAGGATCTCATTGCCTTCCACCGCAACATTCATATTGGGGTGGATGTTCTGTGTCAGCGTGCCCTTCGGCCCCTTGACGGTAACAACGCCTGCGTCGACGGTGACCGTCACGCCTGCGGGAATATTTATGGGTTTTCTTCCAATTCGCGACATTACTGCACCCCCTTCATTACCATACGAATGCCAGGACTTCTCCGCCCAGGTTCTCACTGCGGGCCTGACGGTCCGTCATGATGCCCTTGCTGGTGGAAATGATAGCCACGCCCAGGCCCTTCATGACTCTGGGCAGCTCCTGTGCATTGGAATAAATGCGCAGGCCCGGCTTACTTACTCTGCGCAAGCCTTTAATAACGGGCATTTTGCCCTCGCTGTATTTCAGTACTACCTTGATGACGCCCTGTTTGCCGTCCTCTACAACGGTGTAGCTCTTTACATATCCCTCGTCCACCAAAATCTGAACAATAGCTTTCTTCATATTGGAAGCGGGAATTTCAACCGAATCATGCTTTGCAGAGCTCGCGTTGCGAATACGGGTAAGCAAATCAGCGATCGTATCCGTAATTTGCATGCCGTTTACCTCCTTTGCTTATGCTTTACCAGCTGGCCTTTTTCACGCCGGGAATCTCGCCCTTATAAGCAAGCTCCCTGAAGCATATGCGGCAAATTCCGAACTTGCGAAGATAGGCATGCGGCCTGCCACAGATCTTGCATCTGTTATATTCACGGGAAGAGTACTTCTGCACTCTCTTCTGTCTGACTTTCATAGAAGTTTTGGCCACAATTCAACCCTCCTTATTTCGCAAACGGGGCGCCCATGAGGCTCAAAAGCTCTCTGGATTCCTCGTCGGTCTTTGCAGTGGTCACGAAACAGATGTCCATTCCGCGAACCTTGTCAATTTTATCATAGTCGATCTCCGGGAAGATCAGCTGCTCTCTGATGCCCATATTATAGTTGCCGCGGCCATCAAAGGAGTTCGGGTTAATTCCGCGGAAGTCTCTGACGCGGGGCAGCGCTACATTAAACAGGCGGTCGAGGAACTCATACATTCTTTCGCCGCGCAGCGTAACCTTAACGCCGATGTTCATTCCCTCACGGAGTTTAAAGTTTGCAACCGACTTCTTCGCCTTGCAAACCTGGGGCTTCTGGCCCGTAATTGCTGACAGGTCGTTCATAATGGCGTCAATCGCCTTTGCGTTGTCTTTTGCCTCGCCGGCGCCGACGTTAATGACGATCTTGTCGAGCTTCGGGATCTGCATCACGCTCTTATAGGAAAACTTCTTCATCAGAGCGGGAGCAACTTCAGCCTTATAGTAATCTTTCATTCTGGCCATGTTTCTTCCTCCCTTACAGCGACTCGCCGCATTTTACGCAAATGCGTTCCTTCGTGCCGTCCTCATAGGTTTTGTGGGCAACACGTGTGGGTTTGCCGCAGCGGGGGCAAACAATTTGAACCTTGCAGGCATACATTGCGCTTTCGGCCTTGACAATACCGCCCTGCTCGCCCATTTTACGGGGCTTCACATGCTTGCTGACCATATTGCGGCCTTCTACAATGACCTTGCCCTCTTTGGGGCTGACAGCCAGTACTTTACCCTGCTTGCCGCGATCCTTACCATTTAAAATGACGACGGTGTCACCGGTTTTAACATGAATTTTGTTGTTCATTAAGTGAGCACCTCCCATTAAAGCACTTCAGGAGCAAGGCTCAGGATTTTCATGTAATCCCTGTCGCGAAGCTCTCTGGCCACTGGCCCAAAGATACGCGTGCCCCTGGGGTTCTTATCCTCTCTAATAATAACGGCCGCATTCTCATCGAAACGAATGTAAGTGCCGTCATCACGGCGGACGCCAGAAGTTGTGCGGACAATAACCGCCTTCACAACGTCGCCCTTTTTCACCTGGCCGCCGGGCGCTGCTTTCTTAACGGAAGCAACTACCACGTCACCAATATTGGCATACCTTCTGCCGGTACCGCCAAGAACGCGGATGCACATAAGCTCTTTCGCGCCGGTGTTATCGGCAACCTTCAGGTAGGTCTGCTGTTGTATCACAGTACGTTCCTCCTAACTAAGCTGAATTGTGAAGGCGGGTTATTTCGCCTTCTCAATAATCTCGACGAGGCGCCATCTCTTTTCCTTGGAAATGGGACGGGTCTCCATCACACGCACGCGGTCACCGATTGTGCATTCATTGTTCTCATCATGTGCCTTCAGCCTGACGGTACGTTTGATAATCTTTTTATAAAGCGGATGCTTTACACTGTCTTCAATCGCGACGACAACCGTCTTGTCCATTTTGTTGCTGACAACTTTGCCGACCGCGGTTTTTCTCATATTTCTATCGCTCACAGCCAATCCTCCTTCCGTTACGCATTCGCGCTATCTTTGATCTCGTTCTCGCGCAGGATTGTCTTAACGCGGGCGATATCCTTTTTGACAGCAGAAATACGCATCGGGTTATCGAGCTGGTTAATCGCGAGCTGGAAACGCAGGTTGAAAAGCTCGGCCTTGAGGTCTTTCAACTTCGATTCAAGCTCTGCGGTCGTTAATTCTCTGACTTCTGAGGCCTTCATTACTGCTCAACCCCCGTTTCTTCCTTAGTGACAAACTTGCAGCGGATCGGCAGCTTGTTAGAAGCGAGGCGCAGGGCCTCTCTTGCGGTTTCCTCCGAAACACCGCCAATTTCAAACATCACTCTGCCGGGCTTGACGACTGCTACCCAATATTCCGGCGAGCCTTTACCGGAACCCATGCGGGTTTCAGCCGGCTTCTCGGTAATGGGCTTGTCAGGGAAAATCTTAATCCATACTTGGCCGAAACGCTTGCAATAACGCG
Organism: Hydrogeniiclostridium mannosilyticum; assembly: GCF_003268275.1. Lineage (GTDB taxonomy): Bacteria > Bacillota > Clostridia > Oscillospirales > Acutalibacteraceae > Hydrogeniiclostridium > Hydrogeniiclostridium mannosilyticum. The sequence continues at coordinate 137,550 of NZ_QLYR01000002.1, read as the reverse complement.
TCATTGCAATACGGGCGGCTTCAATCTGGTTAGAGGTGATCCAGGCGGGCTCCAGGGCCTGGAGGCCGAAATCGCCGTAGTTCACCTTGTTACCGCGGTATGCCTTGCCGGTCAAACGGCCGCGGTGTACTCTGCGGTATTTTACGCGCTTAGGCATCAGCATTATTGTTTGCCTCCTTCCCTACGAGACGGCTTTGCTGCCGCCTGATGGAGAACTTCGCCCTTGTAAATCCAAACCTTCACACCGATGCGGCCATAGGTGGTGGCAGCCTCGGCAAAGCCGTAGTCAATGTCGGCACGCAGCGTCTGCAGCGGAATCGTGCCGTCATGGTACTGCTCGGTCCTGGCGATTTCAGCGCCGCCCAAACGGCCGGACACCTGGGTTTTAATACCCTTGGCGCCGAGCTTCATGGCGCGGCCGATGCTCTGCTTCATGGCGCGGCGGAAAGAAATTCTCTTCTCCAGCTGCTGAGCGATGCTCTCTGCCACGAGCTGAGCGTTAATGTCAGGCGACTTTACTTCAACAATATTGATTGCGACAGGCTTCTTCAAAATGCTCTCGCACTGCAGGCGCAGCTTTTCAATTTCAGCGCCGCCCTTGCCGATGACCATGCCCGGCTTGGCGCAGTGGATGTGAATGCGAACCTTCGAAGCATCCCGTTCAATTTCAATCTTCGGAATACCGGCAGATCCGAGCTGCTTCTTCAGCGTGCGGCGAAGATTATAATCTTCAACGAGCGTGTCGCCGAAATCAGCTTTCTTTGCGAACCAGCGGGAATCCCAATCCTTGATAATACCCACACGGAGACCATGCGGATTAACTTTTTGGCCCATTAGTTTACCTCCTCTTCTGCCTTATTCTTTTTCCTTGAGCACGAGGGTAACGTGCGAGGTTCTCTTATTGATACGAAACGCGCGACCGTGTGCGCTCGGGCGGATACGTTTGAGGATGGGCCCCGGGCTTACGTGGCACTCGGCTACATAAAGCCTGCTAACGTCCATATTGTGGTTATTTTCCGCATTGGCGACCGCCGATTTCAACAACTTCTCAAGGTATTCGCTAGCGGCCTTCGGCGTATGCTTGAGGATAGCCATTGCCACGTCCGCCGGCTTGTTGCGAATTAAATCCAGCACGATGGACACCTTGCGGGGAGAAATACGGGCGTATCTTAAAACAGCCCTTGCTTCCATGCTATACACTCCTTTCGGCCGTTATTTTGTTCCGGTGGTCTTCGCGCCCGCATGGCCCTTAAAGGTCCGCGTGGGGGCAAACTCACCAAGCTTATGGCCAACCATATCCTCGGTGACGTACACCGGGACATGCTTGCGGCCATCATGAACTGCGATGGTATGGCCGACGAAATCGGGGAAAATCATAGAGGCTCTGCTCCAGGTCTTAACGATTTTCTTTTCACCGGCAGCATTCATCTCTTGAATCCTTTTCAGCAGCACAGGCTGTACATAAGGACCCTTTTTTATGCTTCTACTCATAATCTAAACAAGCTCCTTTCCGTACACCTTATTTGCCGTTTCTGCGCTTGACAATAAACTTATCGGAGCGGTTGTGGTGCGCGCGGGTCTTGTAACCAAGAGCCGGCTTGCCCCACGGAGTAACCGGGCCCGGGCGGCCGATCGGCGATTTGCCTTCGCCGCCGCCGTGCGGGTGGTCGTTCGGGTTCATAACAGAACCGCGGACGGTCGGGCGCCAGCCCATGTGGCGCTTACGGCCTGCTTTGCCGATCTTCATGTTCTCATGGTCAATGTTGCTGACCTGGCCAATGGAGGCCATGCAGTTGACACTGACGTTGCGCAGCTCGCCGGAGGGCAGGCGCAGGAGGGCCAGACCGTTCTCCTTCGCCATCAGCTGGGCCATAATACCGGCGGCACGCGCCAGCTGGGCGCCCTTGCCGGGATAGAGCTCAACGTTGTGGATGAAGGTACCGACCGGGATATTGGCCAGCGGCAGAGCGTTGCCCGCCTTGATGTCGGCATCTGCGCCAGAGACAACAACGTCTCCGACCTTCAGGCCGTTCGGGGCAATGATATATCTCTTCTCGCCGTCCTCATATTCAACCAGCGCAATAAAAGCGGAACGGTTCGGGTCGTACTCAATGGTTTTTACAGTTGCGGGGGTATTGACCTTCTGGCGCTTAAAGTCGATGATACGATACTTTCTGCGGTTGCCGCCGCCGCGGTGGCGGACAGTGATCCGGCCGTAGCTGTTGCGTCCGGATTTGTTGTTCAGAGGAGCCAGCAGGCTCTTCTCCGGGTCAACCTTGGAAAGCTTCGTGTAATCGATGACAGACATATTCCGTCTGGCAGCCGTTGTCGGTTTATAAATAATAATAGGCATTCGATTTCACTCTCCTCATGATGGCTTTGCGGGAAACTGCCAAATTCCCCATCCATGCCTTTGGCGGCTGTTCACCGCCAAACTAAGCGTTCGGCCGCCATAGGCGGCGGGCCGTGCATCCAGGCTCGGCCTGGCTTACATCATGCCTTCGAAGAATTCAATGGTCTTGCTGTCTTCCTTCAAGGTCACAATGGCCTTTTTCCAGGAAGGCGTGTAGCCCTGGCTTCTTCCCTGACGGCGAAGGCGTCCGCGCACATGCATGGTGTTGACCTTCTGCACCTGTACGCCGAACAGTTCTTCCACCGCTCTGGCAATATCAATCTTGGTCGCATCTTTCGCAACTTCGAAAGTGTACTTTTTCATCGCGATCCCGCTCATGCTTCTCTCCGTGATAATCGGGCGGATTACAATGTCCTGAGCTGTCATCACGCATACACCTCCTCAATCTGAGCGACGGCATCCTTGACGACGATGAACTTGTCGGCATTGAGGATGTCGTACACATTCAATGTGTTCACAAAAGCCGTCTTAACGCCCGGAATGTTGGCAACGGAGGCCACGATCTTGTCATTCTTTTCAGAGAGGACAATCAACGCCTTCTTCTCGGAGCCAACGGCCTTGAGCATAGCGGCCATGGTCTTGGTCTTGTACTCGTCCAGCGCAATGCTGTCGAGGACGACGAGCTCATTGTCCTGCACCTTGCTGGAAAATGCGGACTTCATTGCCAGCCGGCGAACCTTCTTGTTCACGGTATAGCTGTAATCGCGCGGCTTCGGCGCAAAGACAATGCCGCCGTGCGTCCACTGGGGAGCGCGGGTGGAGCCCTGTCTTGCGCGGCCGGTCCCCTTCTGGCGCCACGGCTTTTTGCCGCCGCCGGAAACCTCTGCGCGTGTCAGCGCGGACTGTGTGCCCTGACGCTGGTTGGCCAGATAGTTCTTGACCATGTGGAGCATAACGCTCTTATTGGGTTCAATCCCAAAAATAGCTTCGGAAAGGTCGATTTTCTCAACTTCCTTGCCGTTCATATCAAGTACTGCTACTGTAGGCATTACAATTCCTCCTTCCCTTACGCCTTGACGCTGTCGCGGATCACGACAATGCCGCCGTTGGGGCCAGGCACTGCGCCCTTGAGAGCGATCAGATTATTTTCCGCGTCTACCTTCACGACTGCAAGGTTCTGGACGGTCACCTTCTCGGCGCCCAGATGGCCGGCCATCTTCAGGCCGGGAAAAACTCTGGACGGGCTGGAGTTTGCGCCGTTGGAACCGCCGTGACGGGCGACAGGGCCGGAACCGTGGGTTTCCTTCAGGCGGTGGAAGTTCCAGCGCTTAATAACGCCGGCGTAGCCCTTGCCCTTGCTGGTGGCGGAAACGTCCACGTGGTCGCCGCCGGCGAAAACGTCCGCCTTTACCAGGTCGCCTACGTTATAGGCCTCTGTGTTCTCGAAACGGAACTCGCGCAGGACCTTCTTCGGGGCGACGTCGCCCTTGGCGAAATGGCCCTTCATGGGCTTGGTCACCTTGTTGGCCTTCAAATCCTTGAAGCCCATCTGCACAGCCGCATAGCCGTCGTTTTCAACGGTTTTCTTCTGCGCAATCACGCAGGGGCCGGCTTCGATGACGGTTACGGGAACCACATTGCCCTTTTCATCGAAAATCTGCGTCATGCCGATTTTCTTGCCGATGATACCTTTTTGCATGTTTTTTCCTCCTAGTTCAGGTTATTGGTTGGCATTGCCAACATGACCTCGGCCGCTGGTAGGTTGAATTAGAGCTTGATCTCCACTTCAACGCCGGCGGGGAGCTCCAGGCCCATCAACGCCTCAACGGTTTTGTTGGACGGGCGCAGGATGTCGATCAGCCTCTTATGGGTTCTCATCTCAAACTGCTCGCGGCTGTCCTTATACTTGTGAACAGCGCGCAGGATGGTCACAACCTGCTTCTCGGTCGGCAGCGGCACGGGCCCGCTCACGCGTGCGCCGGTGCGCTTTGCTGTCTGTACGATTTTCTCAGCGGATTGGTCCACCAGCAGATGATCGTACCCCTTGATTCTGATCCTGATTTTTTCTTTGACTGCCACTAAAATCGCCTCCTTATTGTAGTTGGCGGGCGGCGTTTTTAATTTGCATACACAGCGCCGGGTGTTTCACCATCCGGCATAAAAAAACCGGATTCCCTTTTCAGTTGGAAAATCCGGGTGTAAGCATAAAAACGTCTGGATATAGCCAAGGCACGCAACCCAGTCCTTATACGGCACATCCAAATATTTATCGCCCGGTTTAAAATCGGACATACTCCACGGAAAAACCGGCGTATTTCAGCCGCAACCTCCCGCTTCAACGCATATCTGTCGCAGTCATGCTCTATTATAATACCATACCCTTACAGGGATTGCAAGAATTTTTTTCTCTTTTTTGCAAGAAAATTTCGTTTACTTTTTGTGCACTATATATATTTTTATATTCTCAATAAACAGTCCCCAAGTTAAGCCGGATCCGCGGCAGCCGTCAGCCTTCGCGGCCCGGACGGCTGCCGGTAACCAGGGCGGAGGGGACGAAAAGCCGCCTGTTCTCCGGCAGCGCCCCCGTGCGCCAGTAATCCAGCGCGGCCCGCATGCACAGGTAGCCCTGCCGGTAAGCGTCCTGCTCCACCAAAGCGGCAATGGTTCCATTTTCCAGGTAAGCAGCGTTTTTCTCCGGGTTTTCGTACCCCAGCACCGCCACGCTGGACAGGCGCCGCATCTTCTGCAGCGCCAGGCACACCTGCGGGACATCTCCCTGCGACACATACACCGTGCCGAACGCGCTGCCGAAGCGTTCACTGAGCGTACGCGCCAGCTGTGCCGCCGCCACGGTGGAAGCCAGCAGCCCCATGTCCACGCTGCCCAGCCAGCGGGCCTCCGGCACCAGGCTGCCTAACTCCCGGCGGAAGCTCTCGTCGCGCGTCCGGGCCATCGGCATATCCAGGCCGTGCACATGTACAATGCCGGGCCCCCGCCGGACCGCCCCGGCCCCCGCGCGCGCCAACCGCATGCCATCCTTATAATAATTTGCGCCTACATAGAACAGCTCCGGGAACGCCCCGGTTTCAACAAGGCTGACCACCGGCAGCTTTTCCGTCAACCCGCGCAGGCGCTCCTGGACGGAAAAAAACGGCGGCGGCACGACAATCAGCATATCGGGCCGCAGATCCTCCATATAGTCCATACAGTACAGCGCGTCTCGCTCACTGCTCAGGTCGGAAAAAAGGCTCAGAACCATCCCCACATCCCCGGCCTCCCGGTCCGCGGCCCGCACCCCTCTGATCACTTCTCCCCAGAAATATTTCGGCTTTGCGGGCATCACCACCCCGATGACCGCCTCCGCGCGGCGCAGGCGTTCCTTCCGGGCAGGCTCATATTGCAGCTTGCGGGCCGCCTCCAGCACTGCGTTTTTCACGCCCTGCTCCATAGACCCGCAATTATTCATCGCCTTGGACACCGTTGCCTTGGACACGTTCGCCAACCGGGATACGGCGTCGATTCCCCTTTCCTTCCGCTCTCTGTCCATCCTGCCCTCCACTCCGGCAACCGTTTCCACGCTGAAACCATGCCTTAATAAAGATGATTCTAACATATCAGCCATGGATGCGCCATCTTTTTCAAGGTGATTTTTGACAAAAATTATTTTTTATCTTTAGCGCACCTGCACATTACGGAAAACTGAACCGTGTGGGATAATACCGGTAATGTCGGGCGGCACGGCCCACGAGCCCCAGCTCTTGCTTTTTCCGGCGCGCCCGCTGCTTTCGTTTCCGAGAACGGGAGAGCCTTCTACAGAGGGGGTTTCCGTCTAAAACGCACTACTGAAGAAAAGAGGTTGACAAGATGTCAGAAAAAGTAAAAATTGGCGTATTTGGCGCGGCACGCGGCAAATGCATGATCGATGTTCTCGAATACCACCCCGAGGCGGACCTGGTCGCCGTGTGCGATAAATACCGCCCGCTGCTCGACGAAGTGGCGCAGTCCGCCGAGAAGGCCGGCATCGAGGTCGCGCTCTATGAAGACTTCGAGGACTTCTTCAAGCACGACATGGATGCGGTGGTTCTGGCGAACTACGCAACCCAGCACGCCCCCTACGCCATCCGCTTACTCAAATCCGGTCGCCATGTCCTCAGTGAGGTGCTGCCCTGCCAGACCATGGCCGAGGCCGTCGCGCTCATCGAGGCCGTCGAGGCGTCCGGCAAGGTCTACGCCTACGCCGAGAACTACTGCTACATGGACCAGACCTTCGAGATGTGGCGCCGCTATGAAAACGGCGATATCGGTGAGGTTGTCTATGCAGAGGGCGAATACATTCACGACTGCTCTGCCGGATGGCCTTCCATCACCTATGGCGAGCGCGACCACTGGCGCAACCGATTGTTCTGCACCTTTTACTGTACGCACAGCCTTGGGCCCATCCTTACCATCACCGGACAACGGCCGGTCCAGGTCGTCGGCTTTGAAAGCCGGATGAACCCGCAGTTCCTCAAGCTCGGCCACCCCAGCGGCCACACCACCGGTTTTATGACCGTCACCTTTGACAACGGCGCCATCGTTCGCAGCGCCAATGGGGGTCTCAAGCGGGAGCCCCCCAGCGTCAACTACCAAGTATATGGCGACAAGGGCATGATGGAAACCGAGCGCTTCGATACCACTATGCTGAACGTATATACGGAGGGCGACAAGCTCTGCCAGGGCAATCTGGAAAAATACGCCCCACAGAAGTTTGTCGAGGCCGAACTCGCCACCAACAGCGGCGCTTCCGGCCACAACGGCAGCGACTTCTACGCCACCCATTTCTTTATTCAGAAAATTCTCGGCCGTCCCGAGGGCATGAAATACAGCATCGACGTTTACCAGGCTGTCGACATGGGCATCTGCGGCATCCTCGCCTATCGCTCCATCCTGAACGGCAACGTACCGGTCCAAGTGCCGAACCTGCGCAACAAAGAGGAACGCGACGCCTGGCGCAACGACAACGCCTGTACGGATCCCGCCGTCGCCGGCGACCAGCTGCTGCCGCTTTCTGCCTATGGCGAGCAGGACCTTCCGGACGAAGTTTACGAGAACGTCCGCCAGCTCTGGCTCTCCGGCAAGAATGCAGAATAACGATTTTGACAAAAAAGCGCAGGGATCTTTAGCGCACCTGCACATTACGGAAAACTGAACCGTATGGGATAATATCGGTACTGTCGGGCAGTGCGCCCGGGACTTCATCCCTCATGTTGCCGCACGCACCCGCTGTTTCCGTTTTCCAAGGAGGAAGAACTTTTCGCTAAAACTCACTACCGAAGAAAAGAGGTTGACAAGATGTCAGAAAAAGTAAAAATCGGCGTGTTCGGCGCGGCGCGCGGCAAATGCATGATCGACGTTCTCGAATACCATCCCGAGGCGGACCTGGTCGCCGTGTGCGATAAATACCGCCCGCTGCTCGACGAGGTGGCGCAGTCCGCCGAAAAGGCCGGCATCGAGGTCGCGCTCTATGAAGACTTCGAGGACTTCTTCAAGCACGACATGGACGCGGTCATCCTGGCCAACTATGCCAATGAGCACGCTCCCTTTGCCATCCGCCTGCTCAACTCCGGCCGCCATGTGCTTAGCGAGGTGCTGCCCTGCCAGACTATGGCGGAGGCCGTCGCGCTCATCGAGGCCGTCGAGGCGTCCGGCAAGGTCTACGCCTATGCCGAAAACTACTGCTATATGGACCAGACCTTCGAGATGTGGCGGCGCTATGAAAACGGCGATATCGGCGAGGTTACTTATGCGGAGGGCGAGTACATCCACGACTGCTCCTCCATCTGGCCCTCCATCACCTACGGCGAGCGCGACCATTGGCGCAACCGGGAGTTCTGCACCTTCTACTGCACCCACAGCATCGGGCCCATGCTCACCATTACCGGACGGCGGCCGGTCCAGGTCGTCGGCTTTGAGGGCCGGATGAATCCGCAGTTCCTCAAGCTCGGCCATCATGGCGGCCATGCTGCCGGCTTTATTATGATCACCTTTGACAACGGCGCCATCGCCCGCAGCATCAACGGCGGCCTGAAGCGGGAGCCCGGCAGCATCAACTACCAGGTCTACGGCGACAAGGGCATGATGGAAACCGAGCGCTTCGACCCCTCTCTGCTGAATGTCTACATAGAGGGCGGCAAGCTCTGCCAGGGCAACCTGGAAAAATACGCCCCGCAGAAGTTTGTCGAGGCCGAGCTCGCCGCCAACAGCGGCGCTTCCGGCCATAACGGCAGCGACTTCTACGCCACCCATTTCTTTATTCAGAAAATCCTCGGCCGCCCCGAGGGCATGAAATACAGCATCGACGTTTACCAGGCCGTCGACATGGGCATCTGTGGCATCCTCGCCTACCGCTCTATCCTAAACGGGAACGCACCGGTCCAAGTGCCGAACCTGCGCAACAAAGAGGAGCGCGACGCCTGGCGCAACGACAACGCCTGTACGGACCCAGCCGTCGCCGGCGACCAGCTGCTGCCCATCTCCATCTACGGCGAGCAGAACATCCCGGACGAGGTTTACGAGAACGTCCGTCAGCTCTGGCTCTCCGGCAAAAACGCGGAATAAGCGCGGCCACCGGCTTTCCCAAGGCTGTGCGCCCGTTCGCCCCAGCCAAACCGTGCAGAGCCTTGCGGCTTCCGCACGGTTTTTCTTTGCCCGGCTCCACAGGCTGTCCGCAGACAGTCTGCAGACAGTTACAGCCCGCGCCAAAAATTTTATCCCCGGCCGCGGCAAGCGCGTTCCCCCTTTCTATGAATTTGAAGGATGAATCCGGGTTCTGCCCGTTTACACCCGCCGTCCGGTGTGATAAACTGAAAACATAGATTGAAAATGAGGGAGGAACTCGCGATGAAGACCATCACCCTGGACGGTTCCTGGCGCGGCAAAGGGATTTCACCGGAAGGGAACGCCATCGCCTTTGCAGGCACGGTTCCCGGCTGTGTCCACACCGACCTGCTGCGGAAGGGCAAAATTCCCGACCCCTTTTACCGTTATAACGCGGATGAATGCCAGTGGATTGAAGGCTGGAGCTGGACCTATGAACGCGAATTTGAGCTGGATGAGCTCAGCGAGGACGCCTACCTGTGCTTTGATGGGCTCGACGTCTACTGCGACATCTTTTTGAACGGGCACCGCATCGGGCAGGCGGACGATATGCACATCCCGCATCGCTTTCCGCTCCGCCACGCCGTACTGGGCATAAACACCCTCTGCGTGGCCTTCCGCTCGCCCACCGCCATGACGAGGGGCCTGCCCGCGCGCCCGGGCGCGTTTACCACCGAGCGCCTCTATACCCGCCGCATTCAGTGCACCTATTACTGGGACTGGGTCAACCGTTTTGTCACCTGCGGCATCTGCGGCTCCTGCCGGGTCTGCCTGCCCGGGAAGGCTCAGCTTGACAGCGTCTACCTGTATACGAAAAATGTGGATGAATATTCCGCGCAGATCGGCCTTGAGCTTGCGTTTGAGCTCCATGGCTCCGGCGCCTATGCCCGTTACGCCATTACGGACCCGGCAGGCAGGCTTCTCTATCAAAAAATCCGCCGGATCGTCGAGCCCACCATCGAGGAAACCGTAGATATTCCGCACCCGCAGCTCTGGTACCCCAACGGCTACGGCAGCCAGCCGCTGTACCGGGTGTCCGTCTCGGTTTATGAGGACGAGACGCTGCGCCGTGAGCTCGACAGCCGGACGCTGCACCTCGGCATCCGCACCGTCAAAATTCTACAGCTGCCCGACCCGCCCGGGTCAGAAGCCTACGAAAAATGCCTGAAGCTGAAAAAAGCGCCGCACGTTTCCGGTGAAAACGCTTCCTGGGACCGCAATGAGGAATTTTCCGGCTTCATCGTCCTGGTCAACGGCGTCCGCATTTTCTGCAAAGGCGCCAACTGGGTGCCCTGCGAGCCCTTCCCCTCCGCGGAAACAGCGGAGAAAATCACCGCGTTGCTCACCCTGGCTGCCAGGGGCCACGCAAACATGGTCCGTGTCTGGGGCGGCGGCATCTTCGAGCAGGACAGCTTCTATGATGCCTGCGACCGTCTCGGCCTGCTGGTGACCCAGGACTTTCTCATGGCCTGCGGCGACTACCCGGAGGACGACGCGGCATTTCTGGAGCACCTGCGCCTGGAGGCGGAGCACGCCGCCAAACGGCTGCGCTCCCACGCCTGCCTGGCATGGTGGAGCGGCGACAACGAAAACGCTATGGCCGCCGATGAAAATATGCAGGATTATACCGGGCGCAAGTCCGCGCTGGCCGCCATCGGGCCCGTGCTGCGCATGCTGGACCCCCACCGCGCGTTCCTGCCCTCAAGCCCATACGGCGGGACGCCTTATGGCTCCATCACCCGCGGAACCACGCACAACACCAATTACATCGGCGATTGGTTCGGGTACATTCGCTTTCACGACCTGTTGGATTACCGGGAGTACTTCGACTATTTTCTGGCCCGCTTCTGTGCGGAGGAGCCGGTGATGGGCGCGCCGCAGATCGCCTCCCTGCGCCGTTTCATGACGGAAGAGGACATTTTTGGGGAGGATGACGCCATCTGGCGCTACCACACCAAAAACAACCCCGCGGAGGCCTTCCGGGAATTTGAAATTTTTGATTACCTGCGCGCAATCGCCGCCAAGCTCTTCGGCACGCCCAAAAGCGGCCTTGACAAGGTATTTAAAATGCAATATGTCCAGTATGAATGGGTACGCCTTACCATGGAGCTGTTCCGCCGCAGCAAGTGGTTCTCCTCCGGGCTGATTTATTGGATGCTCAACGACTGCTGGCCGGCCTCCGGCTGGGCGCTCATCGACTACTATGGCACGCCCAAGGCGGGCTATTACGGCTTCAAGCGCGCCTCAAAGCCCCTGATTGCCGCTATTGACCGCAGCGCCGGCCTTTACCGGGCGTTCGCCTGCAGCGACAGCCCCCACCCTGCCGAAGGGCGGGCATGCCTCCTGCTGTACGACCTGCAGCAGGAAAAAACACTTTGGGAGCGCCGCGCAAACTTCGCCGTGGAAGCCAACTGTTCCAGCCCGGTTATCGAGGTTCCCGCCGCTGAAATCGACAGCCTGGGCTCGGACAGCACCCTGCTGCTCTGCACGCTTGAGACGGCAGAGGGGACCGACCGCACCTTCTTCTTCCCCGCACGCCCTCAAGACGTGCGCTTTCCCGCCACCCAGGTGCGCTGCCTTGAGCGCGGCGAGGACTACATCACCGTTCAGGCAGAGCATTACGCACACGCGGTTTCCCTGGACGGCGATTATGTATTTGCGGATAATTTCTTCAGCCTGATGCCCGGCGAGGCCCGCACCATCCGCTTTGAGGAATCCTTCGCCCATCAGAGCGGCCGCATCGACATTCACTGGCTTGGGGAGCTGTGACCCCCGCCGGGCACGCAGCACGCTGTCCCCCGTACCTTCCCCGCTGGCAACGGGCCGCGTTCTGCTGGCCGCCTGCACCGCGGAAGCGAGGGCAGCCCGGCGGCAGGCGCATGCGAAAAAGCGCAGCGGGGCGCCAACCCTTTTCAGATGGGACACGGAAAAATTCCCCTTTAACACACCCTTCGGGCGCAAAAACTGTTCTAACCAGGAGGTACAACGTAATGAAAGAAATCACATTGAAAGAGCTTCAAACGGCTATTGCAGCCATTGACCATAAAAACCATGCGGCAGATCAATATTTTTATAAGCTGGCGGAAGAAGTCGGGGAACTTGCCAAGGCCATCAGAAAAGGCCGGCGTTTGGAAAGCTGCGGCGGTATAAAAGGCACCGTTGAAGAGGAATTATATGATGTTCTCTATTACACCGTATGTCTTGCCAATATACTCGAAATTGATTTAACAGCATGCGCTGCTTTAAAGGAAAAGCTGAATGCTGAAAAGTATGGAAGAAAGTGTATTTTTGATGTGTAGCTGCAATAGCGCCAAAGGCGGGCGCGCCCAAAGCCGCAAAGAAAAAAGGACGGCGTTCCGCCGTCCTTTTCCCTGAGCGCCGTTTACGCCGCTTACTTTGTAAACATGCTCTCCATGTTGCCAATCACGTCGCCCGCGGCATGCATGGCCTTGTTGACGCTCTTTTTCAAGTGCTTGTTGTCCTTCATCATTTTGCTGCCCACGGCGGCTACGGCGATGCCCGCCACAGCGCCCGCGGTAATACCTTTAATGAAGTTGGTTGTGGACTTATACATCTGGCAAAACCTCCAAACTTTTAAAAATAATCGAATCCCCTGGATGGAACATAGTTCCGACATTAGCTTTCCCTCCTGACGGCGCAATATCTCAGCAATTTTTTGGGAATACTGAATTTTGAACGAACAAAGGATGATCAACATGGCTGAACTCAACATCGTCATGGTAGAGCCCGAAATTCCGCAGAACACGGGCAACGTCGCCCGCACCTGCGCGGCAACGGGCGCGCGGCTCCACCTGGTGGGCCCGATGGGCTTTCGCATCGACGATAAAAAATTGAAACGCGCGGGGCTGGATTACTGGCATCTTTTAGATATTACCTTCTATGATAGCCTTTCCGATTTTTTCGCGCGAAATACCGGTAATTTTTTCTATTTTTCAACCAAGGCACGCCAAACGCATACCCAGGCGCAATATCCGGACGGCTGTTACCTGGTGTTCGGAAAGGAGACGGCGGGCCTGCCGGAGGAGCTGCTGCGCGCCAACCGGGAGCACTGCGTGCGCATTCCCATGCGCAACCACCCGGATGCCCGCAGCCTCAACCTTTCCAACTCCGTCGCGGTCGGCGTGTACGAGGTGCTGCGCCAGTGGGATTACCCCGGCATGCTGCGCCAGGGCGAGCTGCACCGCCTATCCTGGTAAGCCCGGCGGTAAAAATGAATGAAAGACGGCGTTTTGGGGCAATAGACATCTGTAGGATTTTTAACAAATTCATCAAACCCGCTTGAAAACGCCCGCTCATCCATGTATAATAGATGCGGTTAAAATTGGAAGTACTGATATAGGAAATATAAAAGGAGTGCTGTACATGAACTACCTGAACAAAAAGACTGTCGAGGATATCGACGTCGCCGGCAAAAGAGTTCTGGTCCGCTGTGACTTCAACGTACCGTTTGACGGGGAAGGCAATATCAGCGACCCCAAGCGGATTAACGAGGCCCTGAAGACCATCAAATACCTGATTGACCATAAGGCCAAGGTCATCCTGTGCTCCCACCTGGGCCGCCCGAAGGGTGAGTTCAACATGAAATACTCCCTGGCGCCCGTCGCCAAATACCTCTCCGGCGCGCTGGGCCAGGAGGTCAAAATGGCAGCCGACGTCGTCGGTGAGAGCGCAAAGGGCATTGCCGCTTCCCTGAAGGACGGCGAAGTGGAGCTGATTGAAAACGTCCGCTTCCACAAGGAAGAGGAAAAGAACGACCCGGCCTTTGCCAAGGAGCTGGCTTCCCTGGCAGACATCTACGTAAACGATGCGTTCGGCACAGCACACCGCGCCCACGCTTCTACCGCCGGCGTCGCGGATTACCTGCCGGCCGTCTGCGGCTACCTCATTCAAAAGGAAATCTCCGTCATGGGCGGCGCGCTCTCCGACCCGAAGCGCCCGTTTGTCGCCATTCTCGGCGGCGCAAAGGTCTCCGACAAAATCGGCGTCATCACCAATTTGCTCGACAAGGTCGACACCCTCATCATCGGCGGCGGCATGGCGTACACCTTTATGAACGCGCTTGGCTATTCCATCGGCACCTCCATCTGTGAAAACGACAAGGTGGAGCTGGCGAAGGACACCATGGCCAAAGCGAAGGAAAAGGGCGTCAAGTTCCTGATTCCGGTCGATAATGTGGTCGGCACCGAGTATAAACCCGACACCGAGTATAAAACGGTTGACTCCGACACCATTCCCGACGGCTGGATGGGCCTGGACATCGGCCCGAAGTCCAGGGAACTGTTTGCCGGCGCCATCAAGGGCGCGGGCACCGTGGTGTGGAACGGCCCGATGGGCGTTTCTGAATGGGAGAACTTTGCCGCCGGCACCATTGCCGTGGCCAAGGCTGTTGCCGAAAGCGGCGCCATTTCCATTATCGGCGGCGGCGACTCCGCCGCTGCGGTTGAAAAGCTCGGCTTTGCCGACAAGATGACGCACATCTCCACGGGCGGCGGCGCTTCCCTGGAGTTTCTCGAGGGCCTTGAGCTGCCGGGCATTGCCTGCTTGAACGAGAAAGAATAAAAGGCTGTTTTCCACCGGAAAGGGGCGGGGGTCCGGCCCCCTCCCTTTTCGTGTTTTAGCGGCCGCCATTTCAATATGCCATGATTGACTCATGAGAAAGAAAGGAAACCGAAACCATGAACAAAGCTCTGAGAAAAGCTGTTATTGCGGGAAACTGGAAGATGAACAAGACGCCCTGCGAGGCCAGGGAACTGCTGGAGGCCATTAAGCCCCTGGTGCAGAACGCGAAATGCGACGTTGTTGCATGCGTGCCGTTTGTAGACCTGCAAACCGCCCTGGACGCCACCGCGGGCAGCAACATCGGCATCGGCGCCGAAAATTGCCATTGGGAGGCCTCCGGCGCCTATACCGGCGAGATCTCCGCGCCCATGCTCAAGGCCATGAGCGTGCCCTATGTCATTATTGGCCACAGCGAGCGCCGCACCTACTTTGGCGAGACGGACGTAACCGTCAACAAGCGTGTGCGCGCCGCGCTGGATAACGGCCTGACCGTCATCCTTTGCGTGGGCGAATACCTTGAGCAGCGCGAGCAGGGCATCACCGGCGAGGTTGTCGCCCTGCAAACAAAAATTGCCCTACAGGGTGTTTCGGCAGACGAGCTCAAGCGTGTCATCATCGCCTATGAGCCGGTCTGGGCCATCGGCACCGGCAAGACCGCAACCGCCGAGCAGGCCAACGAGGTCTGCGCCCTGATCCGTTCGACGGTCGCCGGCCTCTATAGCTGGGCTGCCGCCAACGCGCTCACCATCCAATACGGCGGCTCCATGAACGCTCAGAACGCTGCCGAGCTGCTGGACCAGCCGGATGTGGACGGCGGCCTGATCGGCGGCGCTTCCCTGAAGCCCGCCGACTTTGCCGAAATTGTAAAAGCCGCCTCCCGTTAACGCAGCCTGCCGGCCCTTTCGGGCCTGATGGCGGACCGTTTTACAGCCAGTTGATGCCGTTTGATCCGCCGCACGTGAAATTGATACGCGCGGCGGATTTCTGTTTTAATGTTCCGGCCTTCTTGAGGCCGTTGAAAACGGCTTTCCTGTGAGGAAGCACGATTTGTTGCCCGGCACGGTTTACCGTCCGCCCGGCGAGAAGGAGATTAATTATGGCAAAAAAACCGTTAATTTTAATGATTCTGGACGGCTTTGGCATCGCCCCGAAAGAGGGCAACGCCATTGCCGCGGCAAATAAGCCGAACCTGGACCGCCTGTTCCAAAACTACCCGCTTACTAAAATCGGCGCCTCCGGCATGGATGTGGGCCTTCCCGACGGCCAGATGGGCAACAGCGAGGTCGGCCACACCAACATCGGCGCGGGCCGCATCGTCTACCAGGAGCTGACCCGTATTACCAAGGCCGCCAAGGACGGCGAGCTCGCCAAAAACGAGGCGCTGCTCAACGCTGTAAACAATGCCAAGAAAAACGGCGCCGCGCTGCATTTCATCGGCCTGCTGTCCGACGGCGGTGTGCACAGCCACATCACGCACCTCTATGCCCTGCTTGAGATGGCCAAGGCGCGGGCCTGGAGAAGGTCTATGTCCACGCACTGCTGGACGGCCGCGACGTACCGCCCTCTTCCGGCAAGGACTTTGTTGCCGGATGCGAGGCCAAGATGAGCGAAACCGGCGTGGGCAAAATTGCCACGGTGATGGGCCGTTACTATGCCATGGACCGCGACAACCGCTGGGAGCGTGTGGAAAAGGCTTACGCCGCCATGGTATACGGCGAGGGTGTCCAGGCCGCCAGCGCTGTTCAAGCTGTGGCAGATTCCTACGCTGCCGGGGTCACCGACGAATTTGTTGTACCCACTGTAGTGGACAAGAGCGGCATGATTGGCGCCAACGACTCGGTGGTGTTCTTCAACTTCCGTCCCGACCGCGCGCGGGAGATCACCCGTACCTTCGTGGACCCGGATTTCACCGGCTTTGAGCGCAAGAAGGGCTTTTTCCCGCTGACCTATGTGTGCATGACCCAGTATGATGCCACCATGCCCAACGTGCAGGTGGCCTTCAAGCCGCAGTCGCTGGCTAACACCTTCGGCGAGTATATTTCCGAGCACGGCCTGACTCAGCTGCGGATTGCGGAAACAGAAAAATATGCTCACGTAACCTTCTTTTTCAACGGCGGTGTTGAAAAGCAGTACCCCGACGAGGACCGGATCCTCGTTAAATCTCCCAAGGTCGCGACCTATGACCTCCAGCCCGAGATGAGCGCCTACGAGGTCACCGACAAGCTGCTTGCCGCCATTGCGGAGGATCGTTACGACGTGATTATCCTCAATTACGCCAACTGCGACATGGTCGGCCACACCGGCATCTTTGACGCGGCAAAGGCCGCCGTTGAAGCCGTTGACAAGTGTGTGGGACGGGTCACGGACGCTATTCTGGCCAAGGGCGGCGTCGCCCTGATTACAGCGGACCACGGCAACGCGGACCACATGTTTGACGAGGACGGATCCCCGTTTACGGCCCACACCACCAACCCTGTTCCGTTCTGCGTGGTGGGCTATCCCTGCAAGCTGCGGGAGGGCGGCCGCCTGGCGGACATCGCCCCGACCATGCTCAAGATTCTCGGCCTGCCCCAGCCGCAGGAAATGGACGGCCGGAGCATTATTGAATAAATAGGCAGCCCGGCAAATGGACGGTATGAAGCCCTAAAAAACAGATGCCAAAAGAGGCGGTTGTTCAAATAGAACAACCGCCTCTTTTTTACTGCCCTCCATACGGCTTGCTTTTGCCCCTGGAGACGTTTACAGCTAAAGCTCGCGGCAACCACGGGCGCCCTTTATTTTGCAAGCTGCTCAAAGGAATGAACCCGGCGGCCCATCTGGTAACCGGTGGCAAACTCCTCCAGCCGGCGCAGGCGTGTCACCTCACGGCAGGCCGAAAAATACCGGCCCGCCAGCTTGGCCTGATCCGGCTGCAGGGAATTGACCAGCTGATCCATGGCACGGCTCATGTCCTGAAGCCTCTCACGAAAACCGGAAGACAGCAAATCTGTCAACGGGCATTCACGGTCACCGGCAATTTGGTACAGGCTGCGAATCTGTTCATCGATCATATTTTTATATCCTCCTCATTAACACTGGCTGCGGGAAGCTTCTGAAGATCCCGCTTGATTTTGCTTTTTATTTTTATTCGTCAGTAACAGGTAAAGTCCTATGGGCAACAAAATCAGGCTGATCCACTGTGAAGTAGAAAGCCCCCAGAACCCGCCCCGCTCCGCGTCAAAGCGCAGAAACTCGAGCAGAAAACGCATGACGGCATATGCGGACATGTACAAGCCGATGATCTTTCCCCGCCCGCGCGGCTTCCGCGCGTACAGAAGCAGCACCCCAAAAATGATGAGGTTCAAAAACGCCTCCAGCAGCTGAACAGGGAACAGGGTAACGCCGTGCGGCGCGACCGGCGAGGCATCGAAGGACAAGCCCAGCGGCGCAGGGAATGGCATGCCATAGCAGCAGCCCGCGCAAAAGCACCCCAGCCGCCCAAATGCATGCATCAAAGGCACAGAGGGCACCAGGGCGTCCGTCATCCCCCAAAAATTCAGCTTATACATCCTTGTGTACACCCAAAGCCCGAATATACCGCCAATCAAGCCGCCGTAAAAAACAAAGCCGCCGGAAAGCAGCGCGGCGATACTCTCCGGGTGGTCCAATAAATACGAAAAATTCCGCACGATGCCCGGCAGGATAGTCGCCAGGTACAGCAGCTTTGCACCGATTACCAGGCCAATAATGGCAAAAATCCCGCCAAAAAGCACATCCTGGGCAGTCTGCCCGTTTTTCTTCGCGCGGAGAGCCGCGACAGCCATGCCAAGGCCCACGCCAACGACGATTAGCAGGCCGTACATAGCGACTTTAAAGCCAAATATTTCTACCGCCGGCAGCAAATTGCCACTCCTCTCCTGTTTTAAAAATCCTAAACTTAATGTCCCACAACAATTTTCGGTTGATAGATAAAAAAGGAGCTGAAAACGGCCTCCGCCACTTCAACTCCTTCAGGTTCGTGCTGAGTTTAATTTACAGCCTCTTAATAATAAAAAGCCGGGGCTGACGCAAGGCAGCCGACGCAGGCCACACAGGCAATGAAGGTAATTGCACACAGGGCCAGCGCGATGATGGACAGGACGATGCCCGCCGTAGCCATGCCGCTGGGCTGCTGCTTCTTGGCCATAATACCGAGGATCAGGCCCACAATTGACGCTATGATGCCGATGAAAGCAAAATAACCAAAGAACACAAAGACCAGGCCGACGATGCCGAGCACCATTGAAGCTATTGCTTTTCCATTTTTGTTGTTTTCCATTGACTTACCCTCCAGAACAATAAGAATAATAAGATCAAAACCCTTTCCGATAGAGCAGAGACCCCATCCTTTAAAACCGCAGCAGCGGCCTCTTCCTGCGGAAAGTGAATCTACACAATAGTATAAGGGATGAGCAACCAAAAATCAACTCCCTTTTGCAAAAATAAAGCTTTTACGAGCGCTGCTTTTGATGTATTTTTGTATGCTTGTTGCATAAATCGTTAATTTCCTTTTTTTCCGTGATAACCTCGTAAAATTCGCTCAGAGGAGCCAGCTTGCAGAGGTAATCCTTGTTTAATTTGGATGTATCGCACATTAAAATCGCATTTTTACTGTTTTGCAAAAACTGCCGCTTCACATAATACTCATCCTCACTGGCCTCGGAAACGCCGTTTTCCACGCTGAAGCCCCTGCAGGACATAAAGGCCAGGTCCGCGTTGTAACGGCTGACATACTCCTTGGCGGAAAGCCCGACCAGGGATTTGGAGTTTTCCCGCAGCAGCCCGCCGGTGCACATAACCGTCATGTTTTTGTACTCGCTCAGCAGCAGGGCGGCCTTGAGGCCGTTGGTAATAACCTTGAGGTTGCTGAACTTATCCAGCGTCTTTCCCAGGAAATACACCGTGGTGCTGGAGTCAAAAAACAGGGTCATGCCGTCACGGATATGCCGCTTGGCCTGCTCCGCAATAATTTGCTTCTTCATGGAATTTTGATTTTCTCGGAAGGCCAGCGGGTCCTCGCTGGTGGTGCCCTCCACCAAGATCGCTCCGCCGTGTGTGCGGCGGATCAGCTGGCTCTCCTCCAGCTCCTTCAGGTCGCGGCGAATCGTCGCGCCGCTGGCATAGATGCTCTTACAAAGCTGGTCCACGGTAACCACGCGGTTGCCGCTGCGCATAATTTCTAAAATCTGCTGTTTTCTTTCATAGGCTAGCATGTTGTACATCCCTTCCGGATTCAAAACAATCAACGGCCCCGCCAACTTTTATGCCCCGGAGCCCGGTTTATTCCTAGATGCCGAAAGGCGCAGGCGCGCCCCCGGGCTAAAGGGCATAACGGCAGAGGCCGGGGCCCGTTTCCCCGGCTCCCCATGAGCCGCAAAAGCCCTCTCTATAGTTTATTGTTCGCTGCCGCCCAATATGACAGGCTTTTACCTTGTGAGCTTATTTTATCATATCCTATCATTTTTGACTATACATTCTGTCAAAAATCAATTATAATAGATAAATCATCATAACCGCTTGGCGCGGCGGACTGCCAGGGCGCCCGGCTTGATTTTCCCTCTTAAGAATCGGAGATTATACCTATGAATGAACAAAGCCTATTCCCTGTGGTTTATTTAATACATGTCCTCTCCCGCGACGGGCTGCTGCTGCCCGATGCGCCGCTTTGCCGCCTGCGCAGGGAGTTCCTGACGGGCGGCAGGCCTGTTAAAGGCAAGCTGCAGGGCGCCGAAAACGGCGTTCCGGTAAAGGTCTGGTACCGCCTGTCCAAGCGCAGCTTTGAGTGGCTGAAAAAAAGCGGAAAACGGGTAATGCAGGAAGCATGTAGCGAGGACTATGGCTGGAGCCTGACAACCTATGCCGAAAACGGCGCGCCGCTGAGCCGGGCGCGTTTCGGCTACGGCCACCAATGGTTGCAAACAGCCTATTACGGCTGCCCCGCTGATTCGTCCTCGGACATCTCCTATGCCAAGCCCACGCTCTACCTGCTTCCCGCCGGGAGCGGCGTCAGCTGTCTGGAGCTGGACCCCGCCACGCAGGAATACCGCCGCTCGGCGCTGGTGTTCTTCCCGGTTCCCGAGCCCGCACAGAACGCCCTGCTCAACGGTATGTTCGGCGAACCGGATCTGGTCGCGGAAACCTCCGCGGGCCGCTTTTACCTCTGCACCCCGGAAGACTCCGCGCGCCGGAGCGCCTTTTTAGCCGTCCAGGGAAATTCAGAGGAATTATTTCTCATGCCTGAAGAGCCCGACGAGCTGGATCGCTTTGTCCTAATCGACAATACCCAGCCTGATGCCCCTGCCACACAAGCCGTTCCGGAGAAGCATGAACCCGGCCCGGCCGCCGGGGCGGCCCTGCTTTCCGCAGCGCCGCTGGAATATGCCGCCAACCATGAACTTTCCCTCTTCAATGATCCGGAGCTCCCGGCATCTGAAGAGGCAGGCCGGGCTGGGCCGGCGGATACCGGGCCCAACGGAACGCCGCCGCAAAAATACAGCGTGGCGGCCTGCGGGCTGGCTGGCGTCGTCAACGCCCCCGGCCTGACAGGTGAAAAGGCCCCGGGCAAGCCGTCTGAGACACACGGCGCAGCCCCGGCAGGCCAACTGCAAGCCGAAGGCGGCGAGGAGGCCCCCCGGCCGCTGAAGGCGGAAAAAGCGGAGGATCCGGCGGAGAATCCGGCGCCAAACACGCCCGCCCCCGCTTCCGGCGAACCTCAGCCGAAGGAAAGCAAGGCCGCCGAACCCGGCCCAGCCGGCATGGAGGGCCCTCTGGCGCCGGACGCCATTACCGCGGCCAAGCGCATCGTCGTCAGCGCCCGGGAGAGCTACCTCTATTTCGGCGGCATCGCCCAGGGGCTGCGCGAAGGCCGCGGGCGCACACAGATGTCCAACGGCTGTACGGCCTACGAGGGCGGCTACCGCCAGGATAAACGGGACGGCTTTGGGGCCTATTATTACAAGAGCGGAAAGCCTTGCTACATCGGCAACTGGCGGCAGAACAAGCGCCAGGGCCTGGGCGTTGCCTTCAGCGCCCGGGATGGTTCCCTCTTCGTGGGCAACTGGGAAAACAACATCCCCACCGGCCGCGGCACCGCCTTTGACGAAAATGGACAGGTGATCTACTCCGGGGAATGGAAGGACGGCAAGCGCCATGGACAGGGAACCGAGTATGCGGACGGCAAGGCCGTCTACTGCGGAGAATGGCGTGAGGACCAACGGGTAGAGGGCTACTGCCTGTTTAAGGCAGAGCAAACGGAGGACTGCGATGAAAAGCGTTGACCTGCACAATGTCGAGTACGGTGAATGCGTTGTTCTCAACGGCCACAACGGCGGCATTCTCA
This sequence comes from Hydrogeniiclostridium mannosilyticum, assembly GCF_003268275.1. GTDB lineage: Bacteria > Bacillota > Clostridia > Oscillospirales > Acutalibacteraceae > Hydrogeniiclostridium > Hydrogeniiclostridium mannosilyticum. The sequence continues at coordinate 115,624 of NZ_QLYR01000002.1, read as the reverse complement.
TGGTGGACTGCGGCAGCAGCAACCAGAAAATCCGTGAACGGGATGTTCCCTTCACCGCCTATGTCAACCCCACGCTGCTGGAGCTTTACGGCAATTGCCCGGAGCGCTCCTTTTTGCTGACACATTTCCACCGGGACCACCTGTGCGGCTTGAGGCAGATTTTGTCCGCCAGGCCCGGCTGGTTCCAGCGCATTTTTTTGCCCGCCCAGCCCTGCGACCGCTATGGAAGCCCGCTGCTGCTGGAGTTTGCCCTGTTCGTCTACAGCTTTCTCGGCCGCCAGACGGACTATGCCATTGTCAACGTTTCTTCCCTGAAGATTCTGGAGCGTGCCGTCCAGCTCACGCCTGCCGCCCAGGTGGTTCCTGTGGGGCAGGGCGACTGCTTCGGCTTTGACGGCGTGACCTACGACGTATTATGGCCTCCGCGCCGGGATTGCGTTTTTTCCGACCTCTTCGCCGGTGCGGTGGAGGAGATGAACGTCTGCCTCAGCTCCCCCTTCCTGCCCGAGTGCGCCAGGCAGTTCCTTGCCTTGAAAAATGCTTTCTGCCAGGCTTACCTTGCCTGCTGCGCAGGCGGCCCGCTCGATGCGCTGCGCGTGGCGGAATGCTCCCGCCTGCTCGCCGAAATCGATGCGCTGCTGCCCGCCGTCAACCTGCTTCCCTCCGCGCCCGACATCCAGGAGATCCTGAACCGCCCGGTTACCAAGGCCGCCTATACCGAGGAGCTCAACGCCGCGAGCGTCGTCTTTCACAACCGCCGTACCCAGGAGGCCAGCACGGACGATATTCTCATGACCGGCGACGCCTCGCCGGAAACCCTCGACGCCCTCGCAGAGCTGCTCTATGAGAATTATTACATCATTAAGGCCCCGCACCACGGCACCGCCAGCCATTGGAGCCACCTGCTTTCTGAAATATCGTCCAGCCACATCCTCGTCAGCAACGGCGACTACCAAAAGGCCGGAAAAATCGCCCCCGCGTATCTTGAGCTGCCTGCCGTCAAGCACTGCACCAACTGCAGCGCCTGTGACTGGTACGCCGTCAGCGGCTGCTCCTGCAACCGCATGGCCGTGTGTTACGACCTGGCGAACGGCGCAGGGCTGACGATTAAATGCCCCTATGTATGCGGCGCCCAACAGTCCCCGGACTGCGGCATCTTTATTGTTGGCGCTGCTGGGCGGCGTTCCTGCCTCTGCGACAATCTGCCCGTACAAATCAACTGATTTTCTTGATATTTCCACCTTTATCACGTAAAATAATAGTAACCTCGGTACTGCGCAAAAAGAATATGTTAGGGAGTTTGCCATGATATTCAGCAGCCTGTTTTTCATTTTTATATTTCTGCCGCTTGTGCTCGTCGCCTATTACCTGGTTCCGCGCAAATTCAAGAACCTGTGCCTTGTTCTTTTCAGCCTGGTTTTTTATGCGTGGGGCGAGCCAATCTATGTTCTGCTCATGATTTTCACCATCCTGGTGGACTATGCCTGCGGCCTCTGCGTTGCCCGGTTTATCGACCGGCGCGGGAAGGCCAAGCTGTTTATCACCATCAACATTGTCATCAACCTGGCACTGCTGGGCTTCTTTAAATATGCCGGCATGCTGGTCGGCACCTTTGACGCCGTCACCGGGCTGGGCCTCTCCATTCCCGAGGTCGCGCTGCCCATCGGCATCTCCTTTTACACCTTTGAAAGCATGTCCTACGCCATCGACGTTTACCGCCGGGAGGCGCCCGCCATGCGCAACATCATCGACTTTGCCGCCTACCTCTCGTTTTTTCCGCATCTGGTGGCAGGGCCCATTGTGCGCTATGAGGCGCTTCAGGCCCAGGTGTTGAACCGGCGGGAAACCCTTGAGAAATTCACCGAGGGAACCAAGCGCTTTTTGACCGGCCTTTTCAAAAAAGTGCTAATCGCCGACAACCTCGCTATCCTGGCGGAACGCGTGCAGTATCTTGGCACACCATCCACCCTTACCGCATGGATGGGCATCCTGGCCTTTACCTTCCAGATTTATTTTGACTTCTCCGGCTACTCTGACATGGCCATTGGCCTGGGGAAAATGTTTGGCTTTGAGCTGCCGGAAAACTTTGACCACCCCTATGTCTCGCAAAGCGTTTCGGAGTTCTGGCGCCGCTGGCATATGACCCTGGGCGGCTGGTTCCGCGAGTACGTTTATATCCCGCTGGGCGGCAACCGCAAGGGCCGGCTCTGTACCGTGCGTAACCTGGCGATTGTCTGGGTGCTCACCGGCATGTGGCACGGCGCCAGCTGGAATTTTGCCTTTTGGGGCGCCTATTACGCCGTGCTCATCATTTTGGAAAAGCTCTTTCTGCAAAAAAAAGTGCTCGACAAAATCCCCGCCTTTTTCCGCTGGCTGTACAGCTTTTTGGCGGCGGCCATCGGCTGGCTGTTTTTTTCCTACACCGATATTGGACAGGCCTTCTCCGTGCTTGCCTCCATGTTCGGCTTTGCCCCCGAGGGCGCAACCAGCCTGGGGCTTTACGCCCTGCTGACCTACGGGCTGCTGATGCTCATCGCGGCGCTGTGCAGCGGGCCGCTGGCGCGCAACCTGTTTGAGAAGCTGCGCAACGCCGGAACCGCCGGCAAGGTGGCGTGGGCGCTGGGTGTTGCCGGCCTGTTCATCATCACCCTTTCCTTCCTGGTCAACAGCTCCTACAGCCCCTTCCTGTACGCAAAATTTTAAAGGCGCCCGCTTTATTGACGAAAGATAGGAGAAAATACAGCGCATGAAAAAAATGGAAGCGTTTAAAGAAAGCGTCAAGCAGTGCAAACCGGAATATCTTGCCGTCACCCTGCTGCTGTTTGTCACCATATTAGCCGGCCTGGCCTATCTGGCTTTTGTACCGAAGCAGACATTTTCAGAGGAGGAAAACCGCGCGCTGGAGGAAATTCCCCAGCTTTCGCTGGAGAATCTGGCTGACGGCAGCTTCATGTCCTCCGCGGAGTCCTATGTGGGCGACCACTTCATGCTGCGGCAGGCGTTCATCTCACTAAGCACCACCGTTAAGCTCGGGCTCGGCTTCCGCGATGTCGGCGGCAACTACAGCTCCGTTCCCGCTGAGGGCGGCGTCTATTTTGGCGGCAACGGCCACCTGTATGAAGTCCTGCTGCCAAACAAGGACCAGGTCTTTGCCCAAAACGTGAAGGGCCTTGCCGCCTTTTGCGAGGGCGCCGGCCTTCCCTTCTATGTGGTGCCCGTGCCCTCCGGCGCGCAGGAACAGGCCCAGAACCTGCCGCTCTTCTCCTACAGCCATAATCAGCGCGAGGAGTTCGAGGCCCTCCGCGCGGCCATTGGTGAAAACGGCGCTGTTGTCGACCTGTTTGATGCCCTGAACCTCTGGAACGGCGACTACTATTATAAGACCGACCATCACTGGAACACCGAGGGCGCCTATGTGGGCTACACCGCGTTGGCGAAGGAAATGGGCTTTACCCCCACCGACCGCAGCCAGTTTGAATTTAAGCTGGTCAGTAATGATTTTTACGGCACGCTGTACTCTAAAGCCATTTCCCCTTTCCAGGAACCGGACTCCATGTACCTGCCAATACTGAAGGAGCCGCAGCACATCACTCAGACCACCGGCTCGGAAACGCGCGAAGGTCTCTACTGGGAGGAATACCTGGGGAAAAAGGATAAATATTCCACCTTCCTCGGCGGCAACCACAGTGTAGACGTCATTCGCAACAGCGATGTTAAAAGCGAACGCAAGCTGATGATCCTCAAGGATTCCTACGCAAACAGCATGATCCCCTTCCTGGCGACAAACTTTTCTGAAATCCATGTGGTTGATTTGCGCTATTATGCGCAAAATCTGTACACCTATATCGACGAAAACGGAATCACCGACATCGCCGCCATCTACAGCATCAAGCAGCTCTGCGACACCGATGTCTCCCGCCGCCTGCTGGCGCCCAAACCGGGCGGCGCAGCCTGACGGCCGGCCCTGATTCCTAAACAATCCGCCTGCTAACATTGGCCCTTTACCATTGGCAACCGTTAGCCGGCGGTTTTTATTGTAGCATGCGGTTATACCGCTGACGCATCTGGTTCACCACCGGATTATTTCCCGGTTTTATGCGTAAACTTCTCACCGCACTGCGTCTGAAAACTCCTTGCTTTCATTATTCCTATATGATAAAATTATAACAAACAAAAGCATTTTATTTAAGAAACAAGGATTTTGAAAAATTAACACCGTATTGCAAAAGAGGCACCCTTTTTGCAATACCTAAGAAATAATAAGGAAGTAATATTAAATGATGGATCTAAATGAAAAAAGCTATATTTATCAGCTGCTTACCCAGAGGTTTCCAACCGAAACGGAAATTCCTCTCTCCAGCATATCGCTGTGGATGACCAAAAACGGCGCTTACAGCCGGAATTACGGCTATATTAAAATGAAAAGCCTGCTTTTGGACCTCCCGGAATTTCTCACCTTTTATGAAATTCCCAACGGCACCATCAACCCGGAGCAGTACGTCGTACTGCACCACTGGCAGCCGGGCTCTGACGGCGGCAGCTACGATGGCTCTGACGAGGGCTATGACGAAGCGGATGCGTCTTTTTATTCCTTGGTAAACGTGCCCTCTAAATCCACAGCCGCATATGCCGCGCTGTTCAACATGACGCTGGAGGACGTCTATGACGAAATTGCCCAGGCCTTTGAGGAGGCCCGGGCAAGCGGCGCCCTGGAGGACGGCGGTTCCTGCCTGCGCTATACCACGCCGCACGCCACGGTTATCCTTACCGAAAACCGCTACCAGGAAATGGACGGGCGTCCCTGGCATTTTTCCTTTGAGTCCCCGCTGCCGCGGACAGGCCCCGCAGCCTCCCCGGCGGCTCCAGCCATGCAGGCGGCCCATGCCGCTCCCGGCGGAATACCGGCGGCTTCCCCGCTCTCCGAGCAGGACCGCAGGGAAATTTATTTGGCGCTTTGCGCGGCCCTGCCGCTGGAGGAAAAGCTCCACATGGCGCGTGTCAGCCTGGTACTCAATGAGTCCGGCCATACCAAGGAGCGCTATGGCTTTCAAAAGATGAAGGAGCTGCTGCGCTGCCTGACCGATTTTCTCACCCTCGATGATGCCGTTATGGGCGGCGTTCCCCAAACGCTGATCACCATTCACGCCGTTCCCGCCTGGAGCTATCCGCACCGCCCGGCAGCCATCCATGCCAACGCCGCAAAAATATCCCTTCCGCTGCCGCTGGAAATGGACGGCACCATCCTGCTGCCCCCAAAGACCCTTGCCAAGCTGAACCTTGAGGTTACCGGCGCCGAGGAGCAGCCCTCCGGCGAACTGCTGGGCGATTTGAGGGAAAGCTACCGAAAGGCCCGCCAGTCCGGCGATTTCCGCCGCAGAGGCGACGCCTATGTATTTTCGCTCAACATCACGGCGCTGAACGGGGCCCCCATGGTTGCCTCGCTGAAAGAGACAAACGCCGCCAATGTCCGTTGGTACCTCAATTTTGCAGGCGCCGACCGCCGGGAGGCCAACATCCCCGGCAAAATGCTGGAGCGCTTTGCCTTTCTGGGGTCCTGGCCCAGCTTTTTAGAGGAGCTGGCAAAAAAAGCCCTGCCGGAGCCCTGGGACTTTGAGGGCAGCACGCAAAAGGAATATTTCATTCTGCAAAAATATATCCAATACACCTTTTACCGCCTTCAGCTGGAGGATAAAATCTGTATTTCAGAGCATAAAAGCTTCGCCGCCTTCAACACCGGGCTGGTTTCGCCCTATTATGACGACATTTACGCCTGCTTTGAAGCGCAGGATGACGACGGCGAATATCAGACCCAATGGCGCTTTCTGGAATTTTGCACGGCAGCCGGACGCGGCACAGGCAAAAAGCTGGTTGAATATTTCAACCCTCTTCCTCAGCCTGCCTCCTACTTTGAGCGCAGGGGCGACCTGCTTTTCGACCTGGAGAAGGAGCTGCACACCGATTATGAACACATTCTGCTGGACAATATCTCCCGCCTGCCGCTGGATTTTATCCGCGAAGAATGCCGTGGGGCAGAGGAAGCGCAAGAACTGATAGACGAAATTGAAGATGGACAGGACTGGGCCGCCAGGAAGCGCTTTTACCGGCAGCTGAGCGATTTAATCGCCTCCACGCCGCGGCTGTTCAACCGGATGCGCAACCGGTTGGAGGATGCGATTGAGCTTGCCCGCAAGCAGGTGCGCTGGAACTTCAAAACCGCCATTCCCTGCTATTTCCCCACGCGCAACGTCATGAGCCTGATGCTTCCGCTCGCCCTGCAAAACGACAACCGTGCGGATGCCGCCCTGGTGGTGGAACTGACTTCCTCGGGCAATTACCAAGGCCAGACCATTTTAACCCTGCAGCAGGCGTACCTGGACGGTCGCCTGCTCTGCCGCCCCAACAGCGAATGGCTGGATTCCGAGACCATTTACAGCGACGGCGATTACGACGATGATTAACCCCGGCTTCTGCTTTGGCAGAAAACCATGAAACCCGAAGAAGGGCCCCGGACCTCCGGCTTCTATAAGCCGCGCACGGTTCCGGGGCCCTTTCGCGTTCCCGCCCAAGGGCAAGCCCATCCCCGGCTGCCACCCGTACCGCCAGCGCCAATTTCATGATTGCATTTCAAAGCGCTGTCGTTTATAATGTGTGCAGCGATCATCGGCCCGCAAAAATGCACGGCAAGCCGCCGGCGCCGCACGGGTATGCGGACTGCCGTGTTGGGCCGGTAGTACGGCGAGTTGGAGGAGGATTCCCAATGACTTCAAAGGAACGCGTGAGAGCAGCCATCCGCCATGAAAAACCGGACCGGGTTCCAGCCGCCTATGAGGCTGTGGGCCCGGTCAACGAAAAGCTGCTGAAGCACTATGGCTACACAAATATGGACCAGCTGCTGGAGCGGTACCAGGTTGATATTGTTCCGGTTGGGCCGCGCTACATCGGTCCGGAACTGAAAACCCGCAAAAACAGCCGGGGCGAGCTGGTCGTGACCTCGTTTTGGGGGCACGAGAGCACGCTTCATGCGACCGGTGTGGACACCTACCCGGTCACCACCCATTTTCCCCTTGCCGGAATGGAGACCATCGACGATGTAAAAAAGGGCTACCGGTTTCCTTCCCCGGATTGGTTCGACTACGCCAGCCTGGCGGAGCAGTGCGCACGCTACCCCGGCAAGGCGTTGATCTTCGGCCATGAGGGGCCCTTCCAGATGGTTACCTTTCTCATGGACATGGAGGAGTTTTTTCTGCTAATGGTTGACCATCCTGAGACCGCCCGGTATATTCTGGACCAAATGGTCGCCTTTGAACTCGAATTTTACCGGCGCTGTTTTGAGGCCGCCGGGGGCCGGTTGGACATTCTGCGCCCGCATGACGACTACGGTACGCAGATTTCTCTGCTGTTCAGCGTGGAGATGTGGCGGGAATTTTTTGCCGAAAATACCCGCCGCCTGGTCCGGCTGGCACACGAATACGGCGCCTTCTACCAGCAGCATTCCTGCGGCGCCGTGGCGCCCATCATCCCGGAGCTGATCGCCTGCGGTGTGGATGTGCTGGAACCGCTGCAAAAGGTCCCGGGCCTCTATCCGCAGGAGCTAAAAGCCCGCTATGAGGGGCAGCTTACCTTCCACGGTGGGATCGACACCCAGAGCCTGCTTCCCCGCGGCACCCCGGAGCAGGTGCAGCGCGAGGCCCGCGCTTACATGGAGCTGCTCGGCGCGCATGGCGGCTATATCCTCATGGCCAGCCAAGGCTTCGAGGGCGACGTCCCCTTGGAAAATATCGAGGCGCTCTACAGCGTCTCCCGCGAGCTCTGACCCCCGCGGCGCTTGCCGTTCTTTAGAAAACGGCGCAGAACGGTGATACAATACCTGCCGTTCTGCGCCGTTTACGTTTTATGAAAACCAATAAAAGTTATTGACTTCACAGGAGGGTGGAGCCTGGAGGAATATTATAAAATCCTTGAAATCGCAGAAAACAGCTTAAAAAAAGTCAAGCTACAAGCCTACACCCAATGCATAGTAGTCCTAACAGACAAACAAAAAATTTATCATAAAATCATTGCGAATGCGTTGTCAGAAGAAAATGCGGTTGAATTTTCTTTTTTAAATGAATTGAAATCCAATCATGATACTAAAATTAAAAAAATCGTTTGTATGTGGGGAAGCGGCGACATTGATCTGCCCTCATGGAAGCTTCGTAAAATGCTGTGTGAGGTCAATCTCGAAAACCAAAAGGCTCAAATGCTTTTGCTGGGAAAACCATCCTATATCGTTAAAAATATTTTACAAACCTTAAAGTAAAACGGGACATTCACTACAGTAAATGAGCAACCGCCTCCTTTTCCATCAAAAGCTCCAGCACACGGACCCGCGGAAGCTTATCCGCGGGCTTTTTTATAAAGCACTTGTTTTACCCGCATATCCATGCTATTATAAAACCGATTTTCTGAGTTCCCGGCAGCCCTGCAAAACCGGCTATGGGGATTGCCCTCAGACAAATGGAGAGGTGTTTGTTATGAATCAACGGAGAACCCTGCCCGAACCGCAGCCCACGCTGAAATACCAGGATGAGCGGGCGAGCGCCTGGGGCCAGAGCATGGTGTTTATGCGCCAAGCCTACCCCAACATGGCACTGATGACCTACGATAATATTGTTCACCGCGGGTCTGAGCATGTGGTGCTGGCAAAGCTTGTCGTCGGCGTGGGCAATGAGTCGCCCACATGGCTTACCTGGGAAGCCTGCACTGCGGAGACCACCGCAGACAACGTGCCAGGCGGCCTGGTCAGCCGCACTGTCCTGGCGGACGGCGGCTCTCTGACCGCCGAGCTCTACCCGCTCATGGCCGGACGCGCCCCGGACGCATGGGAGGGCGGCGCCGTACTGCGCATCTCCTGTGAACGCGAAACGGGCCTTTGGCTGAAATTCGGCGGCGGCAAAATTGCCTTTATGCACTACTCCCCCAACGTCTCCATGGCTGGGGATCAGATTGATTGCGAGGAAAGCAGCGCGGAGCTGGACGGAAGTACTGTTTTCCTGTCCCATGGGACCGTGCCGCTGTTCACCGCCGTCTCCGCGGACGCGGATTTTCGTGTGGAGACCCTGCCTGAAGCCGTTACCGGACGCGGCGCAGACTGCGGCGCGAACTGCGGCGCGAGCTGCGGCGCCTACGCCGTCGCGCACACCGCGCGGAACCAGCTCTGCCTCACAGCCGGCTTTGCCCGCAGCCGCGAGCGGGCCCGTCAGCTCGCTCAGACGGACGCGGCGGCGGAGATCTTGCGGATCCAGGCCTACTATCGCGGGCTGTGTGAGCATTGGCGGCTGGATACGCCCTCCGCGAACCTCAACGAGGCCTTCACCCACGCGCTCTACCACCTGGAATATGCATGGCTGGAGCCTTACGGCTGGATTGAAAGCATCCAGCACTGGCCCACCATGTGGCACATGGAGCATACCGCCGCAGAAGAGTGGAACGGACATTCCGAGCGGGTTAAAACCTGCCTGACCGCCCAGATGCAGCGTGTGTTTGACAACGGCGCGATTCCCGACCTGTGCCCCAACGGCGAAGGCCGCCGCGATTGGGGTGGCAACAACCAGTTTTTCCTGCGCGAGGTGCTGCACTATGTGCGCATGACCGGCGACCTGGACTTTGCCGCCCAGGCAGAGCCCTTTATGGAGCGCGCCCTGAAGCAGAGCTTTGCGGAGTATGACCCCACCGGCAGCGGAGTCATCGGCTGGAGCACACAGATCGGCAATCAGGAGGATATGGAGAGCACCCCCGGCAAGGGCGCGGCAACCGGCAGCGAGGGGGTGCGCATGCTTGAAATTATGGCCGAGCTCAAGGAGCTGCTCGGCAAGCCGGAGGAGGGCGCGCGTTACCGCGCGCACGCCGCATACTGCCTGGACCAGCTGCGCCAGACTCTCTGGCTGCCCGACCTGGGCCGCTATGCCTGGTATGAGGATAGCGTAGGCGAAAAGCGCCTCGACACTACCTACCACGGCATCGCCTATCCCGTGATCTACGGCCAGCTCGACGCCTTTGACAGCAAGAGCGCCCTCGACCACCTCAAGCATCGCCTGAGCGGGCCGGAGGGGGAAATTTATCAATCCAACCACTTCGGCGACCATGCCTATTGGGACGTCCCCACCTGGGGCATGCAGTGCGGCTCCGACATGCAGCCGTTCGCCACGGCGGCCTATGCGGCCGTGGGCGATGCGCAGGCCGCCGTCCGGCCCCTGGAGTTCATCGCCAAGCGCGTCTGCGGCCCCTATCAGCGCGGCGCTTGGCCGGAGACCGCCAATGAGACCCGCTTCGCCTATTTCTCTCCCTCCGCCGCGGTCTATGCCCAGGCTGTCATTGAATCCATATTCGGCCTCAGCCGCGATGCCATCCGGAATGAAACCGTGCTCGCCCCCTGTATGCCCGAGGACTGGCCCTCCGCCGGGCTGACCCTGCCCGGGCTGTCTATACGCTATGAAAAGAAGGACGGCGCCTGCCGCCTGGAGCTGCACGCGGATGGCGACCATACCCGCAAGCTGCTGCGTCTGCGCTGTGCCCCCTACCGCTCCATTTCCGTTTCCGTCAACGGCCGCGAGGTTCCCGTGCGCACGGTTCCGCAGTGCGGCTGGTTTGAAGCCGAGGCCGATCTGGGTACGGATACCATCATCAGCGTCAGCTGGCGCCTGCTGCCGCTCTCTCTGTCCATCGACGGCCCGCAGACGGCAGCCTGCGGAGACGAGGTCTGCTTTTCGCTGTCCGGTACGGACGGCAGCGTCGAGCTGATTGGCTTGGATGACCGCTGCGGCCTGTTCCAGCATGCCGTTATAGCCGGCGGCCTCCTCACGGCACGAGTCCGCACCGGCCTGCTTACGCCCTATGAAAAATTCGGCCCATTGGGCATGATGAACTTCGCAAGAAGGCAGTTTGCACTGCTGCTGCGCCAGGGTGGGAGAAGCTTCTCCATGCCTTGTACGCTGACCCTGCTCCCGGCGCTGACTGTCACCGGAGCCTGGGAACCGTTGGCGCGCCAGGCGGTGCTGCGGGTACAAAACCACACCGCGCGGCCCATCACCGGCAACTGTGTGCTGACGTTCGGCGGCTGTTCGCTCACAGGCAGAGCCGGCCTCCCGGCGGGAAGCAGCGCGGAGCTCCGTTTTCCTGCCCCGGCCGGACTGGAGCCGCTGCTCTCGCCGGGGCAGAACCGGGCCGTTCTTTCCTGTCCCGGCGCGCAGCTGTCGCTGGAATTTCCGTTACAGGCGGCAGGCATACCGGCACGAGTGGAGGGCCTGCCGCTTCCGGATGAAGCCGTGTTGCCCGCGGAGGCCTGGCGGGAGCTCGGCATGCACGCTCACCAGGGCTGCATCCTCCAAAACCCGGACATCTTCCTCAAGGACTTTTTCACCCGCTACCAGCAGGTGCAGGTGATCGACGGTGTGCCGCTGCCGCTGAACCCCAACGGCTTCCTGCCTATAAGCCAGGAAAAATATCCGGTGCTCACGCTGCCCATGGGCGGCAGGCGGATAAAAAAGCTCTATCTGCTGATGTGCGCCTTTATCAATAATTCCGACACCTTCGCCCGCGTTTTCCGCGTGGAGGCCGAGGCCGGGCGCGAGGGCGCCTATATGCGTCCCATTTTCCACCGGGAGCTGTGCAGCCCCGGCGCGCTGGATATGGGCTACGGCAGCGGCGTCATCGCCGGCTTTGCCACCTTTGTACCGGGGACGCAGCGCGGCGCACTGCCGGTCTTTCCCGAGGAGGCCGAGGCGGGGGACTACCCGCAGGCTGTCCCGCCCCAGTACCCGCAGCGGGAATTTTGGAGCCAAAGCCCAGCGGTGGCGCTGGACAATAACGTATTCAACCTGATTGAGCTCGACTTCGGGCGCTTTGTCTCATTGAAGGAGCTGCGCATCACCGCACTGGAGGCCGACGCTGCCGCGGGGCTGTTCGCAGTCGCCGCGCATCTTCCGGCGGAGCCCGATCCCGATGTGCAGCGGTAGAAGCATGTAAAACGAATGAAAGCCTAACAGCCGAAAATCTTCGGCACTTTGTAATTTTACGGTTCCCATCTTATAATAAACGCGCACCGGGCCGTACCGGAAACGGGTTGGCTGGGCAAGTAAAAATTTTGAGGGGGGTATTGCCTGATGTTTCAGACAATACCCCCCTTTTATGTGAAGCTCTTATTGACTTCTTAACCGGTACTGTGTACGATAAAGCCTAAGCGCTGCTTAAAGAGGATGCCGTTAAGCTCCCGTTACGGGCTTGCTTGGCTCTATAATAGCCGGGAACGACGCAGCCTATCCTTATAAATAAAACTTTACGGAGGCATACCAAAATGGCCATTACAATCAACATCTATTATAGCGGTAAAAACGGAAATGCAAAAAAGTTCGCAGAGGAAATGCTTTCAACCGGAATCGTCGACAGTATTCGCAGGGAAAAGGGAAATATTAAATATGAATACTTCTTTCCAATGGCTGATACAGAAACTTTGCTTCTAATCGACAGCTGGGAGGATCAAAGCTCCATCGATCTTCATCATGCTTCTCCGATGATGGCACAAATTATAAGGCTTAGGGAAAAATACGGCCTTCACATGAAGGTGGAACGCTATGTTTTGGCAGATAACGGTATTCCTGAAGCAGATAGAAAATTTATAAAGGAGTAGAAAGCCTGCATGGCGTTTTCCCTAGGCTGCACCCAGCCGGGAATTTTATTTTGTTGCGCTCCTATTTGCTTTATGGTATCATGGCAGCAAACAACCAATCATCCAGGAAAGAGGGTGCGAAATGGACCGGCGTAAACTGATTGACACGGCCCAGGGCAAGCTGGAGCCGGACCTTGTTCTGAAAAACGGAAGGATCATCCAGGTGCTGACCGGGGAGATTTTGGAGGGCGACATCGCGGTCAAGGACGGTTGGATCGCCGGTGTGGGCCGTTACGACGGGCCGCATGCGGCGGACCTGGACGGCCGCTACGTGTCGCCGGGCTTCATCAACGCCCATTGCCACGTGGAGTCCTCCATGGCTCTGCCGGAGGTTTACTGCGCGGAGGAGCTGCGCTACGGTGTCACCACACTGATTACCGACCCGCATGAGATTGCCAACGTTGCGGGAGCCGCGGGCATCGCCTTCATGCTGGACCGCTCCGAGGGCCTGCCGATGCGCTACTACGTCCAGGCGCCGTCCTGTGTACCCTGTACCGCGCTGGAACACGCGGGCAGCGTGCTCACGGCGGAAAGCCTAGCCCCCTTCCTGGCGCATCCCCGTGTGACCGGGCTGGGGGAAATGATGGATTTTCACGGGGTGGCGGACGGCGCGCCCGGTGTGCTGGAAAAGCTGGACCTCTTCAGCGGCAAGGTGCTGGACGGGCATCTCCCTGCGGCGCAGCCGTTGCTGCAGCCTTACGCGGCCGCGGGCATCCGCACCGACCACGAAAGCGTCACCTTTGAGGAGGCGCAGGCAAAACTGCGCGCGGGCCTGTCGGTGCTGATCCGGCAGGGCAGCGGCAGTAAAAACCTGGACGCCATTGTCGCCGGGATTGTGCGTGAGGGGCTCGATACTTCCGGCCTGGCCTTCTGTACGGACGACAAGCACCTGCTGGATATTCACCGAGAGGGCACCATCCGCTGCTGTATTGAGCGCGCCATTGCCCTGGGGCTGCCGCCGGTCACCGCCTACAGGCTGGCTACTCTCAACGCCGCGCGCATCTACCGCTTATGGGATCTCGGCGCGATTGCCCCTGGTTTCCGGGCAGACCTGGTGGTGCTGGACAGCCTGGAGCAGGCCCGGGTACACAGCGTCTATCAAAACGGAAAAAATGTGAGCGGCCTCCCGGCTCATCCGCACCGCCAGCCGATTCCGCCGGAAATTCTGCATTCCGTCCACATTCGTCCACTGGCAAAGGAAGCCTTCCGCCTGCCCGGGCAGGAGACGTACCCCGTCATCAATATGGTTCCCAACCAAATCATCACCCGGAAAACCCTGGTTTCCGCTGCGGAGGCGGAACGCCTGCTGCGGGAAAAGGAGCTGCTGAAAATAGCCGTGGTAGAGCGGCATCATGCCACCGGCTGCATGGGCGTGGGCCTGCTGGCCCGCTATGGCCTGCGGGACGGCGCTATCGCCACCACCGTGGCCCACGACTCGCATAACCTGATTGTGGTAGGCGGCAGCGACCGCGACATGCATATTGCCGTGCAAGAGCTTCAGCGCGTGCAGGGAGGCTTTACGCTGGTACGCGGCGGGCAGGTGCTCGCCACACTGCCGCTGCCGGTGGCGGGCCTCATGTCCGACAAACCCTGCGCCGAAATTACCGTGAAACTGCAAGCGCTCACCGGGTTGGCCCGGGAGATGGGCGTGGACCCTTCCATGGACCCCTTCATCGCCCTAAGCTTCCTCGCGCTGCCCGTCCTTCCTGAAATCCGCATCACGGACCTCGGCGTGGTCGAGGTCTCCTGAACCGCCGCATAAGCTTTAAAGAGGGCGGATATATCCATAAAAAGGTTGACAAGAGGCCGCGCCGGCTACTTGGCCTTTAATACCCTGATAGATATAGTAGGGCTTCGAGAAGAAATAGGGGCCATTGCGACTGGCGTCTAGTTATGCCGGGTTGTAGCCGTTCAGAATATCCAGAATGTCGGCCCGGCAGATATTGCCGCCCAGGACGCCGCCGTCCGGAGAGACGCACAAGGCGCGGATATCCGTTGGGTCCTCCGCGTACGGGCTGGTATATGTCCGCTCCCTGTCAAAATATGCGCTCAGATATTTAAGTGCATTTCCGCTCGGGAAAACGGTGTTGCCCTTAGAGGCCGCAATCCCCATTCCGGCAAATTCCTCCAAGATCGCCGCCGTCCGCTGGTTATAAGGGTTTGTGTCCTCCCTGCCAACCAGCCAGCCAGGCCGGGTGCGCGCGAACCGGGATGCCGGCGGCCTTCGCCGCCCGCGCAAAGCTCTTTACCGGCTCAAGCGGAATGGCCTCCTAGTGGAATGCATCGACGGACAGCAACAGGTCGTTGACGCCGCTTTGAGCCAGCCTCAGGGCGGCTTCTCTTATTTTTTTCTCATCCCTATTGAAAAAACCGTTTGTTATCAGCTGCCTTTTGGGAACACTCATCTCCTGAGCCGCAGCCTGAATCTCGCAGACCTCATCAATGCAAAGCAGCGGCTCCCCGCCAAAAGTCATAAGGGAATCTATACCGAACGCCCCGCACAGGCTATAAACAGCCCGTACCGCCGCGCCGCCGTCTATATGCCCGCCCGTGGACGCGTGCTCTCCCTCGGAGCAACGCTTGCAGCGGCCCGTACAGGCCAGCGTGACCAAAAACTCCAGACGCCTAAGATTTCTAAAAGCTGGATTCATGCGCGTCCCTCCCTATTCCTGCGCCCCGGGCTCCGCCGGCTGTTCCTGAGCGGGTATTCCGCCCTTGTGCGCCAGCTCCTGAAAGACTTTATCCCTGACCAGGAAGAACGACCCTGCCATAAACAGCAGGCCTGTGGCAATGAGGATGTATTCAATTTTAACATAGTCTGCCAGCGGGCCAAAGAACACCATCGCCAACGGCATAACGGCCCCGGTAATAACCGAGATCAAGGAAAACACCCGCCCCTGCTTATCGGGGTCGACATGCTCCTGAAACAGCGTGATAAAGGGGGTGTTGACCATCGGCATGGTCAGGCCCGTCAGCGCCATCCATACCAGGTACACCACAAAGCCGAGCGGCAGGCCCATAAGAACGGAGAAGACCCCGCACAGCAGGCAGCCCAGTCCAATGGTGTGGATTTTATTTTTGAACCCGCCCCAAGAGGAAATCAGCACGCCGCCAAGAATATTGCCGATGAAAAAAATCATCTCATTCAAAGTCAGGTACCAGGGTTCGGCGCCGAAGGAACGGGTGACCATCAGGGGATTGAGAATGGAGAGCGGCGCCATCAGGATATTGGCAAGCACCAGGTAAATCATCATGCGCGAGACAAAGCGGTGGTTTTTGGTGTAGAGGATGCCCTCCTTGATCGCGCCGAAATAATCGACCTTGCCCTGATCCCGCTTCTGATAATGCACCTGTACAAACGAGAAAACCGAGATGCCGATGACGGCGGTGATAACATCGACAAAAAAGATATATTCCAGCTCCACGTTTGCCAGCAGCGCCCCGCTGACAGCCGGGGAGATGATCAGCATAATGGATTGAACCGTGGTATTGATGCCGTTTACACGCATCAGATGCTGTTCGGGTACAATCTCGGGAATGAAGGAGGTCACCGTGGGCGTTTGAATACCGCTGCCGAAGGAGCGAATACACAACACTACAAACAGCAGCCAGATAAAGTCAAAGCCCGCCAGGAATAAAATGGCAATGACCAGGGTTGCAAGGGCAATCGTGCCATCCGCCAGCATGATGAGCTTCTTTTTATTGTATTTATCCGCCCACACGCCGGCAAACAGGGAAATCAGCACCTGTGGGATAAAGCCGCACAGGGTCGCCAGCGTCGTCATAACGCCGGACTGCGTCTCAAGGGTGATGTACCAGATAATTGCATACTGAACCAGGGATGACCCAAACAGCGAAACCGCCTGGCTGGTCAGGAACAATCCGGCTTTCTTCTTCCAGGTTTTTTCCATAAATCTCCTTTAGGCTCATTTTACAGCCCGGCTTTTTATTGATTCGTTTCTTTATTATACCTGAGTATGAACCGGCTTGCAAGAAATAAAAATCCCGGGCCAAAGCCCGGGATTTTCCACCGCTTTTAAACCGCTCGAATTAATCCGCCCGGCCCTTCTGCAGCTTTGTGGACACAAAAACATACTCCGCCATCCACTGCGCCATTTCATTTTCAAAGGGAAATACCTCCGTGTCCGGCGCGGGCAGCTCCCCGTAAATTTTCGTACAGGCGTTTTCCTTAAAGCCTACCGCCCGGCAGTACTCCTCCCATTGCTGCACATTCACCAGCTCTTTCTTCCACCAGGCCTCTTCATCTCCCGATACGGCGGAAAGCAGCAGGTTCATCCAGGCCTTAGAGTTTTCGCTCTCAAAATCCTCGACGACCGATTTTGTATAAACGCTGCAGCCGCCGTCCTTTAAAACCCTGTTCGCCTCACTGAGCCCGGCCATCATTTTAGCCTGCATACTCTCATAGCCTCCATAGGAAAACACCAGGTCGACCGAGCCGTCCTTCAGCGGCAGATTGGCGCCGTCACAAGCCAAATATACCATATCGACAAACGGGTTTCTACACTCTGTGGCATAAAAAACCTTGTTCCACTTCAAAATCCGGTGGCTGATGTCCACCATGATAATCGTCACCGGCCAGTTGATCCGTTCAATCTGTTGCTTGATCCCCATCCCTTGACCACAGGCCATGTCCAGGATCACCTTGGGCCGCTTCTTCTCAATCGCCTGCCACATGACGTCGGCCTGGCTCAGGCCCCTTCTGTAATTGGGATTTTGGGGCCGGTGATGCTCGCGCAAATACCCCTCATAGTTGCGAAATGCAAGGGACCACAGTTCCCCAGGAATTTCCCTGGTGTTGAAATCCAAAACGCCGTCAACCACCGCATAACTATGTCCGCTGTCGCATGCATAGGTAATGGGGCTGTCACAAACCTTTTTCAGCTTTAACGGCTGGCGGCATTGCGGGCATAGGAGAATCTTGTCCATAAAAACATGCTCTCTGCCGATATTGCCGATGCCCTCGGTGTAATCGTCCCCCTCCAAAATGCTGTTGATTGAGACCTTGCAAATCCAGGACATATCCAGAAGCGTGCCGATGTCCGGCAGCGATACGCCAGTTTCCCACTTGCTGATCGCCTGCGGGCTGACGTTCAGAAGCTCAGAAAACTCCGCCTGTGAATACCCTTCCCTTTTGCGAAGAGCACTCAGCCTTTTACCCACGTCCATTTTGTCAATCATTTTATACACCTCCCAAATTTTAATCTTACTATAGCATATCCCTGCGGATATAAAAATGGAGAGACAGTTTCAACAAACCATGAAAGCATCAACCGCCGGTTGATAAGAGGTAGTAGACCGGCAGCGCTGTGAGCCCCTATGCCTGCGGGCAAAAAGGCGATAAAAAGCCCCAAAGCCCGGTATTGTATACCGGCTTTGGGGAAACCGCAGGACTCTCTGCCCTCTGCCCTGCACGCAGCCCAACCGTTGGTTACTTAAAAAAGCTGTTGACGGCCTCCGCCCCTATGACCGCTAAGAGCACAAATATTATACTGAGCACGCAGAACAGCACGGCCTGTACCGGCCGCACGAACCGCGCCCTACGACACATAAAATTGCGCCTGTGGCAACAGCAGAATGCCGCCGGCATTTGCCCGGCATAAACAGAGCCCGGGGCGGGCAAGGCCTCCGGGCTGCTGTAAATAGGAATTTGGCACGGGATGTGCTTTTATGTTGGGCGCTGTATTCGTTCGCTGTTTTTATTTTGCTGCTTCAATCTGATAATGCAGGCCGATGCTTCCGACGCCCTCGGAGACAGCAGCTCTCAGTGTGAGCACGGTATTTTTTCCAACATTCCAGGTTTCTGTCCAGCTGCCGGATGTCCCGCTTTTGATTTTTTCCATGATTCCCTCGGCGGAAAGCCGGCTGTCTAAACCCGGGTAGGTAGACATTTCGCCGTAGGCTGCCTTTGCATCTGCCAGCAGGGTTTGCGCCACAGCTGCGAGCTGTCCCGGGTCTAATTCGCCTAAAATGTAGTCAACGCCGTAAAACGTTTGCGGATCCGCGCGCATAAAAAGCGGTTCTTCGGTAAACGCCTTGCCCGCCAGCTCTTTCTTAGCGGTCAGGACCAGGTTTCCGGGAGAGTGGGCTCCGTCCGTTGTATAATCGCTTTCAGAAAGCTTCAGGGCAGCCGTAACATCCGCCGCGGCGTTTCCGTACTGCGCTTCGTAGGCCTCAATGGTTTTATGGTCGGGCAGCCCGCCGGCAGCCGTCTGCTGGCAGGCAGTGGCAAAAACAAGTGCAAGGACAAGACAGATCAGGGCGGTTATTCTTGTAAAGCGCTTTTTCATCGCAAATTCTCCTCGTTTAATGAAGTTATAGCGCTACGGTGTAGTCATTCCAAACTCGGTCTATCTGAATATCGAATGTTAGATATTGTCCAGCAGAAAGTGAACCTGTTGGGTTGATAACTCTATTTGAGTAAGGGAAGGTACGATTAGTCATATACATTGTAGATGGAACCGGGTTTGGTTGATTAACCGTAATTACATACTCTACCTCATTAGGATCAACTTTTTGGAATCCTGGGTATGAGTACCAGAAACCACCACATGTGTAATGAACCCTAATAGCAGTTAAATTACATTCTTGATATTTTTTATAGGTAAAATATGCAGCAGTAGGACGATAATAGGAATAATTAAATACATCATACACAGCGGTTGCACGGACAACATATCTTCCATCCCAAGAAAGTGGAGGGAACTCCGCTGTTGAGCCCGCCCTGGTGCTGACATCGCCGGATTTTTCAAGCCCAGCCTCGCCGTCATCATCCACGAGGAGAAGAACATCCTTGGTCATTGTCGGGCCATCGGTATTGGTTACCACCAAGGCCTCTCCGGTGCCATTTGCGGACGACTCAACAGGAAGCAACTGAATGTCTGAATCGTCACAGACGGGAACACCTGCCTCTTCAATATTTTTTTTCAGAGATGTCGACAGGTCGGCACCGGTCATGGAATAGGTTTCGCCTGCATCTATAGACTCGGGCGAGGCTGTTTTTACAGGATTGGAAGAGTCCTGCACAGCCCATGCGTTTGTTACTCCCAGAGAAAATAATAAAGATAGGCAAAGTATAGTTGACAATAGTTTCTTCTTCATTGTTATTCCTCCCTATATCAACAACTTCTGAGTTCCTGCTTTTTCTGTGTAAGTATAGTGATTATATCGCTGGACTCAATTTTAAGATTTTGACTTTAAGATTAATTCTGCATTGGAATCACCTCGATATCAGGTTTATCTTTCAGTCCAATTATATACTATTTATATAAAATGTAAATAGATTTATGTGATTTAGTACACAATTTTTAAAAATTAATGAAATCAATAAAACAGATGAGAATATATAGTTGTATTTTGCATTTATTTGGCAGTATTAGTCGATAAAAGCTTAACCTTTAATTTGAAATGAAGTAGAAAATAACTCCTAAGTCCCGAATGAATGAGAAATAGACTCAGAACAGGTGAAGGCCTGGTGTTGCGATTACCGCGGGAATTTGGTATCATAAATTTAAAGAAGCAGGTTAAAGGGGACGGAAAAAGGGAGACAAGATGAAATTATTATTTAAACAGCGCTTCTTCTCACTGTTTGACAGCTACGACATTTACGGTGAAGACGGAAGGACGGTTTTTCTCCATAAAAATCGGGAAAATCAAAGGCCTTTTTAATTCTCTGGTGAATCTCCCCCAAATACTTGCACCCGGTTAAGTCCAGCGTAATGATCTTTTCTTTTTTCATGCGTACCGCTCCTTTTGATAATTTACAGAACCATCATATCTACAAATAGCAAACAGGAAAGAAATATAGCTGAAAGTAATCTTTAGCTGCGTATTTCGATCTCCACCTGCTCGTCATATTTAGCACAGTGTTCCTGAAATTCCTTTAAAATCTTATATATCATTTTAACGCTCGGTCTCAGCTCTTCCGATACAGCCTTTTCTCCCAAGACAATCACCTTATCTGCGTCACACTCACTCCAAAGTAAATCATCGAATGCGCTCCAGTTTTCTCCATAAAAATCGGGAAAATCAAAGGCCTTTTTAATTCTCTGGTGAATCTCCCCCAAATACTTGCACCCGGTTAAGTCCAGCGTAATGATCTTTTCTTTTTTCATGGTGCGTAGACTCCTTTCAAATAATTTCTAAAAATGTTTCATAATGATCGTAGGTGACAAACAGCAATCCGTCGTTTGACCATAGCAGGCGATGCCGGTTTCGCTGCCCGCTGTAATAGTTAATGTCCGCCTCGTACCAAATCCGTCCTGGAATTTGGGGTAAATGATGATCTTGATTTTTATAAATTCCCTTCGTTACCATTTTTCCCGGCGCAAATTTTGCGGGCGCTTTTCCCTTTCTCCATCCAAGTTCTCTTAAATCGTTTTCTGTCATGTAGTACTCCGGTAAATCTGCAAAATACTTCATCCAGTAATCCGCGCCGTTTTGTCCGTCCTTTGTTCCCTGTCCGGCAATCACCGCATCCATTGGTTTTATCTCGCACCGGCAGTTCGGGTGAAGCGGCGGCTCTATGTCCGGCGTCTCATCCATCCGATAAATTTGACCGTGGCGGGCTCGGCATTCCAGACAGGTTTTCAAGTCGAGCACCGCAACCCAATTCTTATAAGTCCGGCTTTCCTGTGTGGGCGGCGAATAGGAATCCAACCGGCCTTTTGTCAAGACACAGAGCATATTTGCTGAAACGACATATCCACACATCTTTTTTACATACATTATAACACTTCCTTACTTTGTAATAAAGATAAAGTCTTTTCACTATTCCTGAAAAATCGCATAAAAGTTACACTGTTTTATGCAACTTGAGAATAATATTTACAATTCATTCATACCTTAACAGATAAAATCCATCACAAAAAGGAAAACGGGGCCTCCGGCCTGAAAATCAGGCGGAAGCCCCGCATCTGCTTGTGAAAGTCCCTTGTTTTTCCATTTTATGGAAAAGACATCTATGGAAAACTGTTTTTGTTTTGTGGGCTCTAAAAAGCCCACAAACCCGCATGAAACCTAAAAAATGGGCCGGTCATCTATTATGACCGGCCCATTTGTCAGGGGTGGACACTTTAGATGCCGCCCCCGCCGCGAGCGTTCCGTTTAGGCAAAAGACTAAATGTCAACGCGAATTGCGTTCGGACTTAGTTTTTATTTCGGCGGTAAAAAAGATATTTTTGCGGTTTCGGCAGAGAGAGCTGAACTCTCACACCTCTCGAAAAGGGAGGACGATCGACGCCGATTTAAATAATTTTTATTTTTCCAAATTTTCTTTAATCACATCAGCAACATGCGAAAACCCATTTTTCCGCAGAGCGTTAAGATATCCATATGTGTTTTTATTTTCCAGGTCTGTAAAGCATCTGATAACTTTTTTCATGCTATCAAAACCAATATCGTTATAAATTTTATAAAAAAGTACAGTCCCTTTGTCATGCACCCCATCAGGCCGTGTTCCATCAAGTGTTTTAATAGGCGGCAGTGTAGTAGACTGCTCAATTTTAGGCTGTAAAATATAATTAAAGAGATTGGTATCATTGTTTTTCAGGGCAAACAATAAAGAGGCCCACTCCGCAGTCGTTTCGTTGAGCCAATCCTCCCAACTGCCGGTATCAGCACCGGCACACCAGATATGTGCAGTTTCATGTGCAAATAACCAACTAATTTCAGCTTCGCTGTTTCCTAATGAGGTACACCACATAAAATCTTTTCGCCTATAAGCACCACCTACAGTTATAAATGGCCAGGCACAAGCAATGTCTAATGTAGAAATATTAATCTTTTGAAATAAATCACCGTTATAAAAGTTTACGATATCATTATAAATTTCATTTGCTTTTTCTGCCTGTAAAGCAATACTATCATCAAGAAAATATATACTCATATATTCGCTCGATACTTTTTTCATTAAAGCACGGTTATAAGCGACAATATTATATGGATCAAAGCCCTGATTTCCATATTCCCATGTTGAGTTTTTATCATTATAAGTACCTTTTATGACGAACCAACGCTGTCCATCTTCAATAATTACCTTATCTATAGATATATCAATAGACATTTCCTGAGGATACCAAGCCGAATAAAAACTTAATGAAACAAAATCATCTGTTACAATATTGTGCCAATTTTTTCTCTTTTCTAAATCAAACTGCACGGAACCACAATATGCAATAGTAATATTCTGAATGGGTTCATTTCCTGTTACTTTTATTACTTGTGATAACGATCTGAAGGTTGGTGAAATTGTATCAGTTTTTTGATATGTTATATTTTCTCCGAATATCGAAGTAATAACCAAATCATTGTTAAGGATAAAAGAAAGTTCTTTTTCTGTATTATTGGGACAGTTAATATTTGCTGAAGCAAAGAATTCATTGTTTTGAAATTTTACAGTTACTTTCATTGCATTTTGTGACATTATTGCCTTCCCCCCTCTACATAAAAACAACGATTTTTGTTTTAATAATACTATATTCCACATAAAATGTAAATAAAAAGTATGATTTTAATAAAAAATTACCGTATGAAAAAGGTACTCTATTCCGCAGGGCGTCCCGTAAAAAGTTGGCAGCAACGCACAGGCATTGATCTTGTTTGTAAGCAAACGACACTAGTGTCCCCCGACGTGTCTGGCTATCATGAAATAGGTACCTGTTGCCAACACAGCAGCAAAACTTCAAAATAGAAAAAATGCGGCCATCTAATTGCTGACCGCAAATTTGGAAAGGCAGCCCTAAATATGGAATAAAAAGGACAACAGTGTTTAAAACAATCCATAAAAAACTGTTCAAAATACTGTCATCCGATCAAGTAGCGTTTTCTTCTTCCTTTACCGCAGGAGTCCATTTTCTAGGGTGAGAATCCGGTCGAAATTCCGGGCGAAAGTGGGGTCGTTGGTGGCAGCCAAGACGGTCAGATCTTTCTGGAAAAGAAGCGCTGCCATTTCCTTCCGGAGACTGGTGTCTTGGGCGGAGGTGATCTCATCCAGACAGAGAATCTTCTCTCGGCGCAGCAGCGCCCTAGCAAGGGCAGTTCGTTGCTTCTGACCCCCGGAAAGAGCGGCATCCCCACCTTCAACGGGCGTGTCCAGGCCAAGACTCCGGTCTGAAACGAAATCGGCAATTCCTGCCTCTGACAAGGCTCTCTCAATTTCATGATCAGAGGCATTCTCTTTGCCCATACCCACGTTTTCACGAACTGTTCCCGGCAGCAAATCAGCGGACTGATCTACATAACCGAAGCAACGCCGCCACTGGCGGGGATCTGCCTCCTCCAGGGGGATGCTGTCTATGGAAATTCTTCCGCTGTCAGGGCGCAACACGCCCGCAGCCAGCTTCAGGAGAGTGGATTTTCCGTTGCCGGAGCTACCCACCAAAGCTACCTTTTCTCCCTTGTGGAGGGTGAAACTTACATCCTGGAGAACATCCTGAACTCCGCCGGGATAGCGAAAGGTAACATGAGCAAAGGTGAGAATCTGGGGAGAGGTTTCCGGCAGAGGCGTACCGGTTACCTCTTCTTCCATGTCCAGTATCTCAATGACCCGGTTGCAGGCAGGCAGGGAAGCCTGATACATGGCAACTATGTCGATGAGAAAGCCAATTTTTATGACGACTTGGGGCAATACTCCCAGCGCCAGAATCAGAGCGGGTAGAGTAAGTTGGCCGTGGTAGATCAACAAGCCTCCCATCAGGCAGATACCGCCGTAGGTCATCCACTTGCGGCAGTAGGTGAGACAGGAAAATCGGGTGTCTAGTGAGACTTTTTTTCGGTTGGTCAGAGTGATGCTCTCCAGTTTTTGGCTAAGCTCCCCTCCGCGGCGGCCAGCCAGCAAAAAGAGACGGACGGCAATTTTATTGGCGATATTGTCGGTGATTTCCGACTGGGCACTCACTTCGGCTTCTCGAAGTTCCTGGCCGACGGCACGTAATTTTCCCACAAAATGTCGCTTGATCCAAACATTCAAAAGGCCAATGAGCACAGCTGTCAGTCCCAAAAGCCAATGAACCTGCAAAACTATCACCAGACTTCCTATCAGGGCGATAAGACTCTGAAGCAGGCTGGAAATGGTGCCGTAGGTGGAAATAGCTGCCGTCGTTACATCGTTGGAGAAACGAATAACGGCATCATCTGTTTTCATGGTTTTTTTAGCGTGCAGAAGCTTTTGAAAGCACCGGTTCCAGAGACGGCATTTGGACTGCTCCTGAATGACCATAACCAGATAAGCGGTAACGCAGAAAATTGCAAGATAAATTGAAAAGGCCAGAACATACCCCAGAACGATATACAAAAAGCTATTGGCACTGGCGCCTAATGCGAATTCAGTCAAACTCTCCTGAAGCTTTGCGAGAAAATAGGGCATAACAAAATCTTGAGAGGTCCAAATAAGAAGGGCTGGGACGTATAGAGCCAATTGGGGGACGAGAAAGGCGCCGATTCGTCTCATGATTGTGAAGGATTCCCTGAAAGGCTGTTTCTTTTTTTCACTCATGGTGGGTCACCTCACTAAGAAAGAGTGTTCGGAAAAGTCCCTCGGACTGGAGAAGAGCCTCCGTCTTTCCGTCCTGGACGATCTGACCTTGATCCACAACCAGTATCCTCTCAGCTTGTTGGATTTCCGCCCAGTCGTGGGAAACAAAAACCACGGTTTTTCCAACGGTCTCTTCAGCCAGGCCAGCGAGAAGCCGATTGGTGGTGTCAGTGTCCAATTCTGAGGTAATCTCGTCGAAAAGGAAAATTTCTCCACCTTTCAGAAGGGCTCTGGCAATTTCCACCCGACGCTGCTGGCCACCGGAAAGCTCGGAAGCCTTTCGGTTTCCCGTCTCGTCGGAGACAAAATCCACGACGGCGCTACGGAAAGCTTTTTGTAATTGAGCCGGAGTTGCATTTTCCCGACCGTAACTCACGTTTTCGGCGACAGATCTCTGAAAAAGAGGGCCACCCTGCTGGAAAGCGCAACTTAGTTCCTGGCGAACCTCCAATTCCGTATCCGGCCGCTTTCCCGAAACGGTGACTTCTCCTTCATCGGGAACCAGAAGTCCTGCCATCAGCTTGATCAGAGTGGATTTTCCTGAACCGGATCGACCTACCACAGCTACCTTTTCTCCAGACTGGATTTTCAGGGAAACGTTGCGGAGAACAGGCTGATCCCCATAGGAAAGAGAAACATTCTGAAGGGAAATTTCTCCGGTTCTGCCGGGTTTCTCTGGGGTATCCGAAAGAGTTTCCAGAGGAAGGAGGACCAGCTCCAGATAACGTTTGGCAGAAGCTCTGTTGGATCGCCAATCCAGGAAAAGGGTCGGCATCTGACTCATGCCGGAGTCAACGGTGACCAGCAAAACGGTGACCGAAACCAACTCTGCTACGGTGATCTGGCCGACGCCTGTCAGGTATGAGGAAATGACAAACATCACGAAAACCGGCAAGAAAGCGAGGATACTCATGGGAAGGGTCAACAGACTCCGCTTAGCCCAAACGTTTCTGGTTGCGGCGACATAGCCTTTAGTACCATCTTCCAGTTTTTTCTGGGCTTGGGTTTCGTAGTTATAAGAACGGATCAGGCCTATTCGGCTGTAAAGTCCTCGGAACTGCTCTCCTATTTCAGCATTTTTGGCAAAAACCTCGGACATAGCAGTGTCAGCAGACTTGCTTAACCAGAATTGTAAAGCAAAGATGCAAAGCCACATCGCTCCGTATATGGGAGCCAGGTACCACTTGACCAGCGCTAGATAGACCAGACCGACGCCGAAGGTCAGGCCGGAGGACAAGAGACCCACGGAAGATTGATAGAGGAAGTTGGCTGTCCGCTTGCTGTCCTCAGTGGCTCGCTGGTAGAGATCGCCGTCACTGATTTGGGTGAGAAGCTGGTAGTTAGCTCCGGTAATGGTAACGTTGGCTCTTTCGCAGAGATTATTGGTCGCCTTCTGAGTTTGAAGACCAAAAAACCGGGTGTTCGCAAGAGTGAAGAACAACTCGCCCAGAACCGCGACTACCAGTAGAATTAGTTCTCCTGCCGATATGGATTCCTCCTCCTGAATCGCCCCCAATACCCTTCCGATGAGTTGTGCCGAAAGCAGTGCGGCAGATATAACGCCGATTTTCAGCACCACTGTCAGAGTGACCTCCTTCCAACCGATATTGGCACTTTTGCAGATGTTCCTGTA
The DNA here is from genome assembly GCF_003268275.1 of Hydrogeniiclostridium mannosilyticum. GTDB lineage: Bacteria > Bacillota > Clostridia > Oscillospirales > Acutalibacteraceae > Hydrogeniiclostridium > Hydrogeniiclostridium mannosilyticum. Next base: position 88,738 of record NZ_QLYR01000002.1, on the reverse strand, counting down.
CATTGCTCTCCCTCCTATTGTTCAGGTTCAGGTGGCACAAATCCGTATCCTATTAACACTACAGGCCGGTCTAGGTTTCTTAATTTTTATCATCCTTGTTCGCAACATTATGTATCCAATTTATAAGAAAATTCCAGTTGTTTCCCATTTCAAGGGAGTACATATCTGCGGAAAGGAGAGTGTAAAAAAGTTTAGCAAATTCTTCCGAAATCTCGATTCTTCCATGAGCGTTAAATGTTGCAAATAAGAGCTTTTTAGCAATATTCTGGTCAATTTCTTGAATCAAAGTTGTTTCTGTTACGATTGTTGGAAAAATAACACATGACAATTCTGCTTCCATAGCACAGGATGTATTTGTGTATGGATCTATTGTTGTTATGCCGAATGGAAAGTCTTTTACCTCGGGCATAAGAACAGTGTCAGAGTTTTTTCGAACTTGTATTAACAATGGAACAGACTCAACTTGAATAGCTCCATTCGCCTGCTTTTTAAGGAAAACAATATCATCGTTCATTGGAACGAAACCAACAGCCGACATGTTTAAGAGAATGGTGCTTTTTCCACTGTGAGTTTTTCCTGGGAACAAAAATGCTTTTCCTTGTTCCACAATAGCTGCCGCATGTAAAGAATAAAAGCCTTGTTCATGAAAAATAGAACGGACAAAACGCTTAAGAACCTGCCGCGCATGATAGGAAAGCTTTTTTTCATTTCCCGAGATAATATAAGCTTCTTTTTCTTTTTCAATCAACAAGCATCGAGAAGGATAGTAAAGTTCAGTTACAGTACACTCGTTTAACAAAAAATATCGGTTTTTTATATCCGGCAAATAATTTGCGTCGTTCACGGATATAAAGTCATCTTTTTCACACTCAGCATTGGAAATAAGTCCGCTATCATGTTACAATATACATTTCTAGCAAAAAGGGTTCCGTATTTTATAATTGTATCCTTATGGCACCTATGTCTATAGCAACATTCAAAATCTGCACACGAATAACACAACGTCTTTTGAAATCCCTCTCTTGAAGGACTTAACCATCTCATCATTTCTAAAGATTTCCATACTTCCTGAATTCCTTCAGTATGAAGATTGCCGACAATAAGTTCATCACAATATTGAACCTGGTCACAAAACATAACTTTTCCATCAGAACGGACTTTCATTCCGTTAACGCTAGCCATACAAATAGGCCTTCTCAGATAATTTTTAGCATTTATATTCGATTTTTCCTCTGTTAAAATATCTAAATAGCTGAAATTATATTGAATTTGCATTTTGGGATGCGTAATGCGAAATTCTTCAATAACACTATTTAGGCGTTGCACTTGGTCTATGGAGGCCCCAAAATTTCCAACTTTGGTTTCACAACTTTCTCCCCAAAAACTAAAGCTGACATTAAACATTTCTCGCTCATGGAGGAATATTAAAAGATCACCTATTTCATCAGCGTTGTATTTCGTTATAACACACCTAACTGAAAGCGGAATTCCCACATGTAGGGCATTTTCAGCAGTTTGCACCAATTCGGGAAGCACACCTATTGTGCCTACTAAAAAATCCTCTATCTCGCTATTAGCAGAATCAATACTTACTTGCAGAGAAGATAGGCCAGCATCTAACAACTTTTTTGTAAAAGCTTGGCTTAGTTTCATTTTTGTAGATGTTTTTACTGATATCCCAGATAACCTGGCTATATGTATATAGTCAAAAATATAGGGATTGAGCATTGGCTCACCACCTGTAAAAATAAAAGTTTTTGTCCCTAAGTTTTGAGCCTCGTAAGAAATTTCTTTAAATCTTTCAACTGACAAAAAATTGTTAGTTGCATACGATTCATTTTTAGACTGAGAACCAGAAAAGCAGTAAATGCAGTTCCTTGTGCATTTATTTGACAAATAGAAATCAATATACAATGGGTAATCTTTTCGAAATTCAAGATAGTTTTCTGCTATAGTGGAAAGCTCTTCTACCAAATTTGATTCCGCAGAGAAATTCCGCTGTTCAGAAGCGTCTTCTATGAAAAGCTGAAGAGATTCCATTGTATCAATAACCTTCTTTTTAAGTTCCAAGTTATTGTCTCTTGTACATTTTGACATGGTCAAAATGATATTTTCGACATCATTCTTGCCATTACAAAGTAACAATAATAACCCTACAAAACGACCAACTTTAAGCACAGGAAGTTTTTTTGTTTTATCTATAACATAATAACAGTCTTCCCATTTACTAACCGTAAATTCCTTTTTTACTATAGGGTTCTGCATTTAATCACCTCCAATCCATTTTTAAAAAAGGCAGCGCATATTATACGCTGCCCTCATCACATCAATAACTTTGCTGGAAAGAGGTGCAACACGGGGAGCATTGACACAGCACCTCGATGTCATCAAGGTCATTGATAGACAATTCTAATTCTTTTGCTAACGTTTTGAGTTCGTTTAATTCGGCATCTGTAAATTCCATCTGCCATCCCTCCTTTGACCACATTAAATCATAAAACCATATATTTGTCAACAATTTTAATTAAAATTTATAAAAATTATTGTAAGTTTGTCAATGATGTGTTACAAAATGTGAAAAAGAGAGAAGAACCTGTTTGGGAGAACACCAGTTAAGAGGACGTATGGGAAAATCATTGTAATAGCGCTGGTGAACAGCCAATTGCTTTTGGAAATCCTCAAAAGAATAGAATGTGTGGGAAGCAAAAAAGTACTCGTTGTCCTTGCGATGGCTGCGTTCAAGCTTGTCATTGTGCCTCGGAGTAAATGGCCGGATCTTCTTGTGCCTAATGCCGAACTGAGCCAAAGTTTTTCAAATAGGGTTGGGGCTTCTTTTTGCTGTTGCCCATCTCGTTGGTAAACTCAAAGCCATTGTCTGTCTGAACACACTTAATCGCATATAGGGGAACTTTTCTACAACATGCTTGAGAAATTGTGTGGAGGAGTAGGTACTGTGTTCTTTAAAAGCCTTCAAATACCGAAACCGGCTATATTCGTCAATGAATGTGTATTGGTAAAACTTTTCTTCGGCCGCACCTCCTACAAGGCAGGCGGAAGGCACAAATTTCACATCGATCTGCACACGCTGGCCAGGGTATTGCATCTACTCGGATGGCTTGGGGATATACTTGGGATCGGGCAGATTAACAGGCTTACCGTCGATCCGCCCCAGCAGCTTATACAATCCTGAAATGGAGCGCGTATATCCTCGCTGACGCAGTTTGACCCAAAACACAACCAAACCCGCATGCGGGTTTCGGCGGCGCATATTTTTCACGAGTTTGATTTCTTCTTCGGTATACTGGTTTGGATAGTTGTGAGGACGGTGGGAACCATCGGCCAGAGAGCGGACGGTTCCGTCGTACTTTTTTCGCCAACGGTAGATATTTTGGCGGTTGGTTTTGTAGCGGATGGCTGCCGTGGTGACACCGTCTTTGAAAGAATATTCAATTACCACTTGCTTAAACCGCATGTCCTGTGTTATCGTATTCATAGCGAATAGGATTACCTGCTTTTCGGTTTTGTCTCATCAACTCTACCGTATCACAGGTTTTCTCTATTCGCTACTCTTTTTATTCCTCCTTGTAACATATCATTGTCGCACCTGCAGTGCACTAAAAATTATTTTCAAAAATCTTTTACAAAAAACTAATAATTTGATATGTTTAAATACAAAACATATTTTAACAAACTATTTTGGTCTCCATGTGAAGTTCAAAATGGTGGAGGTGGATTTATAATGACAAATTTAGATAAAATTAAATTGTTTTATTTAATGGCTTGTAATAGTAAATTTCAAGCAAAACGGGGCTATCTTACAGATAGAAAAAATGAAATTATCGAAATAAATTATTTGCTTAAAAAGAACCAAATAAAGCCCATTTTAATCAAAGGTGCTTCTTTATTGTATAATTTGTATTCTCAAACACTTGATCAGCGTGGTGCGGGAGACTTAGACATTCTTGTTTCCGCTCTGGACGGACGAAAAGCATATGATACTCTTCTTAAAAATGGATATTCTGTTGGATACGATGATATGAAGCGACGTGAACGATTAGAAATACTGATGGAAGAAGAGTTTCAACATTTTCCAGCACTATATAGTAAATCATTACTTGTTGAAATACATCATAGATTGGATCCACGCTTTATGAAAGAAAAATTAAATGTAGCACGTATTATTGAAACTGCTACTTTGCAAAATGGACCTTTAGGTGAGCAGTGGATTCCTAATATTTATTGTGATTTTATTATTTTATGTCATCATATATATAGGCACGAAGTGTATGAACATATGTATGATGTTATAAGATACATTGATATTTTTAAATATATACTAAGTGGGAAAATAGATTTTAATCTACTTAAGCAAGAGCTCGTACATCACACAATTCAATATTCCATTGCGTACACCCTCTATTGTGCAAACTATCTCTATAAAATCATCTATAAAGAAGAATTAATTTCATCTAAAATATTGGATATATTTTCTCCAAAGAATTTTGAAAAGGAAAAAGACGCTATTCGCTGTAGAGGTTTGTTTGAAGACATTACATACGGTTACTGGAGTGTTCCATATGAGGATCGTTTCTTTTTATGTAGAGCCGAAATAATGCAGCATGTGTCTGTAGCAGTATATTTCTATCTTCATGAAAAAAAGTGGAGCGATCTTTTTGAAAAATATAAAATTCAACCTCTGTCTAGAAACAGTGGTGATTGGTATATATAATATGCACGCAATAAACAAGCTCCCAGCCTGCCTTATGAAAACAACCTGCTTGTAAAGCTCCAGGAAGTGGGTTCTTTATCCCCGTTTCACATCCCATGCCTTTTGATACAGTACCGCAATCTTCTTAGGCCCTCAAGTTGGATGTGCCGTCCGCAGTTTAATTAACCCGTATCACCATATCCTCATCCAGCTTAGACGGGCTGTTCTCCGGCGTTCTGCTTCGGTCACAAATCCCTGCATATCCATATTCGAAAAACCGGTTTTTCCACTTGTGGCCGGTTTTCTCCGATATTCCGTATTTTTCACAGAGGCCCTTAAAGCTTGTCTGCTTTTCCTGCCAGATATTCCTGTATGAATTCTTTTCTCTGTTCCACTGCTGTGCTCTCCTTCCAACTCAAACAGAAGACCTCCTTCTCAGTTGTTCTTCTGTCCATTTTATTCCTTTAACTTACCTATGTCCTGAATCTTTTTACGTACCTTTCTCATGATACTATACAGCCGCAAAAACCTCTCCAGCGGCCTGCCGGAGAGATTCTAAAAAGGGCGCACTTCCCCCCTTGTATTTTGAGGGCTTGAAATTGGCCCGTTTTGGGGATTCGTCAATCTATCTATGAAACTGCCGGAAACTTCTACACTTCCGACAACGGGAAAAAAGGGTGGTAAACGCAAAAAAGCGGAGCTCCCAGCCTGAAAAATCAGGTGAAAACTCCGCTTATGCTCATAAAAAGTCTTTGTTTTGCTGTTTTTTGGAAAAGGCATCTATGGAAAATCACTTTGGATTTTGCGCTCTAAAAAGCCCGCAAACCCGCATGAATACTGACAAAAATGGGGTAGACATCTAAAGTGTCTACCCCAGATGGTGGAGGAGGATGGATTCGAACCATCGAAGCAAGAAGCAACAGATTTACAGTCTGCCCCCTTTGGCCACTCGGGAACTCCTCCGAATATGTACCGGAACAACCATGCTGGTCTTGTCCGGCTTTCAGCATTGCTCTTGGAGCTGGTGAACGGACTTGAACCCCTGACCTGCTGATTACAAATCAGCTGCTCTACCAACTGAGCTACACCAGCATGTACAACCATTGACCGGTAATCAACGGTGCCAGAATACTATAGCATTTTCTGCACCGTATGTCAAGGGAAAATTGAAAAAAATACAAATACTTACCCGCTCAAATAATTTTTACCGCGCCAACGCGCTTACCCAAAAATGGATTTACCGCCCGCAGCACCGGGCCTATAAACCTTCCCGGCCGTATGGCGGCTGGCGTACTGCGAGGGCGTCATGCCATAGCAGCGCTTGAAAGCGCGGTAGAAGGTGCGGGCGCTCTCAAAGCCCACCCCCATGGCGATTTCCACCATGGATACCTCGTGACGGGCCAGCGCTTCAGCCGCGGCCTTACAGCGCAGGGTATTGACGTATTCCGAAATTCCGCTGCCGAAATATTCATGAAACAGGTGGGAGAACCGGCTTTTGCTATAGCCGAAGGTCTGCGCCAGCGCATCCAGTGTCAGGTCGCCTTGGTAGTGCGCCTGCAGATAGGTCAGAATGTCCTTCGCCAGCGAGGTATTCTGATTCTCCGACACATCCTGAACGCCGCTTTCCTCCAGCATCAGCCCAAACAATACATAGACGTAGCCCTTAATGGTATTTAAGCGCCGGATAGATTCCTCTTCCCCCTCCAGTGTCAAGCGGTTGAGGGCCTCCAGGCAGTGGCGCATCTCCCCGCCCGAACGGTCCTTGCAGCAGCAATTGGCGAAGGTCTTTTTTGAGAGGAAGGATTTGTAAGAGGGGATGGCCTCAGTCGGAATAGTAAGCACATAGGCATAAGAGTAGGCCTCTGTCTGGTAATAATGCACGGTATAGCTCGGTGAAATTAAAAATTCACCCTCCCCCACCAGGGCCGGACGGCCGTTCAACGCCGCCCGAATCTGCCCCTTCAGCACATAAAGCACCTCTATGCTGCTGTGGAAATGCGGTTCACACGCATCATTCTCGGTTTTCCAGCAGGCGGGCAGCCGGTGGTTATCTCTTGTATATTCATAGGTTCCCTGCACCGAAAAGCCCTCCTTAGGAAAAATGGCAAGTTTTTCTGTGAAAGTCAGCAACTTTTGTCACCAAGTGGCTAGAAACTGACAAGACAAACAGCTTTGCTTTTATTATAATCTCTGTAGAAGAAAAGCTCAAGAATGAAATTTTCCTTGAGCTGTTTTTAACAATAAAACACTTCTGGGAAGGAGTCCTTTTACTATGGAAAAAAAGGAAATCCGCGTAACCGTTTGGAATGAATTTATTCATGAAAAGCAGGTTCCCGAAATCGCGGAAATCTATCCGGACGGCATCCACGGCTACATTGCGGGCTTTCTTGAAAAAGCCGGCATGAAAACGCGGCTGGCCTCGCTGGAAATGCCCGAGCACGGCCTGACCGAGGAGGTGCTCGGCAGCACCGACGTCCTTGTCTGGTGGGGCCATATGGCGCACGAAAAGGTCGGCGATGAGGTCGTACAGCGGGTTTATGAGCATGTGCAGAACGGCATGGGCCTGATTTTGCTGCATTCCTCCCACGCCTCCAAAATTTTCTCCAAGCTGTGCGGCACCACCACTCTGAATCTGAAATGGCGTGAATCCGGAGACAAGGAAATCCTCTGGGTTGTGGAGCCGGGCCATCCCATCGTCCAGGGCCTGGGCGAATCCATCATACTGGAGCATGAAGAAACCTACGGCGAGCGCTTTGATATTCCCAAGCCCGACGACCTGGTCTTTATCAGCTGGTTTTCCGGCGGCGAGGTTTTCCGCAGCGGCTGCTGCTACAACCGCGGGCGCGGGCATATCTTCTATTTTCAGCCGGGCCACGAAACCTTCCCCACCTACCACAATCCGGACATTCAAAAGGTCATCTGCAATGCGGTCCGCTGGGCGGCGCCCGTGGACGGCCCGGTCCCCAAGCAGGGTATGTGCGCGTCCATTCTGTAAGCGCAGCCGCCTGCCCTCTCATTTCAGGCAATAAACGGCCGGGCCTACAACAGGCTCTGCCAAACATTATAAAATTGAAGGAGCGATATACTGTGAGTGATAAGATTAAAGTAGGCATCATCGGATGCGGCGGCATTGCCAACGGCAAGCACCTGCCGGCCCTGTCCCACCAGAAAAGCCGTGTGGACATCATCGCTTTCTGCGACCTGATTTTAGAACGCGCCGAAAAGGCCGCCAAGGAGTACGGCACGCCGGACGCCAAGGTCTATACCGACTACAAGGAGCTTTTGAAGGACGAGCGCATCGATGTCGTCCATGTGCTGACCCCGAACGTCGCGCACTGCGAGCTGACGGTCGCCGCTTTGGAGGCCGGCAAGCACGTCATGTGTGAAAAGCCCATGGCCGCCACCCCCGCCGACGCAAAGAAGATGCTCGACGCCCAGAAGAAGAGCGGCAAGCTGCTGACCATTGGTTACCAAAACCGGTACCGCCAGGACAGCCAGGTCCTGAAAAAGATGTGTGAGGCCGGCGACCTGGGCGACATCTACTACGCACGCGCGCAGGCTATCCGCCGCCGCGGCGTCCCCACCTGGGGCGTGTTCCCGAACAAAGCGCTGCAGGGCGGCGGGCCGCTGATCGACATCGGCACCCACTCGCTGGACCTGACCCTGTGGATGATGAACAACTACGAGCCCAAAAGCGTCATGGGCGCAAGCTTTGAGAAGCTTGGCCGCCTCCTCAAGCCCGGCGAGCAGGGCAACGGCTTCTCCACGTGGGACAATGAGGACTACCAGGTTGAGGACTCCGCCTTCGGCTTCGTCACCATGAAAAACGGCGCCGTCATTACCATTGACGCCTCCTGGGCGCTGAACACGCTGGACCAGGGCGAGGCCATTACCATGCTGTGCGGCACCAAGGCGGGCGCGGACATGAAGGACGGCCTGCGCATCAACCATATTGTCTACGACAAGCAAACGGTCACCAAGCCCGAGACCGCAACCCCGCAGGGTGTGGCATTCTTCGAGGGCGCGGAGGTCATGTCCGCGGAGGACTTCGAATGCAACACTTGGCTCGATGCCGTCCAGGGCAAGGGCGAGCTGATTGTAAAGCCCGAACAGGCCTTTGTCGTCACTCAGATTCTCGATGCGATCTACGAGTCCGCCCGCACCGGCAAGGCCGTCTACTTCGACTGAGGCCGCGCCGCGCATAACCACTGAGCTACCAGCCTGGGCGCCGTTCTGTACCGGTTCCTGTGGAAGCGGCCAGGCGGCGCCGGCTTATATAAAGCTAAAAAGGAGTGTGTCCCAATGAAGTTGGGTGTTTTAACCGTTCTTTTGGGCGACCTGTCCCTCGATGAAACCCTGCGCTACCTCAAAAGCCTGGGCGTTCAACAGGTTGAAATCGGCTGCGGCGGTACCCCGGGCACCGCGCACGCGGACGCCGTGCAATTTATGGAGCATCCCGAGTTGATCGACCAGTTCATGGAAACCATCAATAAATACGGCCTGGACATCGCGGCGCTGGCCTGCCACGGCAACCCCGTCCACCCCAACAAAGAGATTGCCAACGCTTACCACGAGCAATTTGAGGCCGCAATCTGCCTGGCGGAAAAAATCGGTGTCAAAACCATTGTCGGCTTCTCCGGCTGCCCGGGCGACTGCGAAAATTCCCAGTACCCAAACTGGTCCATCGCCAGCTGGCCGCCGGATTTCCAGAAGATCCGCGACTGGCAGTGGAACGAGAAGCTCATTCCCTATTGGAAAAAGGAAGCCAAATTTGCGCAGGAGCACGGCGTAAACCAGATTGCCTTTGAGCTCCACCCCGGCTTCTGCGTCTACAACCCCTCCACGCTGCTTCGCCTGCGCGAGGCCGTCGGCCCCGTCATCGGCGCGAACCTCGACCCCTCCCACCTCTTCTGGCAGGGCATCGACATCATCGCCGCCATCCGGGCCCTCAAGGGCGCCATCTACCACTTCCATGCCAAGGACACCGCCATCGACCCCTACAACACGGCGGTCAACGGCGTCCTGGACACCCCTTCCTTCGACCGCATCGACGAGCGCCCGTGGGTTTTCCGCACCGTGGGTTACGGCCACGGCGAGGACACCTGGCGCGCTATTTTCAGCGAGCTGCGCAAGGCGGGCTATGACGGCGTCATCTCCATTGAACATGAGGACGGCCTGATGAGCACCCGCGAGGGGCTGGAAAAGGCCATCGAGGTGCTCAAGCGCACCATCATCTTTGAGTCCCGCGAGAGCGGCATGTACTGGGCTTAAGCCCCGGTCAGCCGCTATTCCATTCTAAACAGACAGCAGAGGGAATAATGCTATGTATGAAATTGCAGTAATCGGCTACGGCGGAATGGGCAGCTACCACACGGAGCAGCTGCTTACGCTCCCGGAGGAATTTCACCTGGCCGGTATATACGACATCAACCCAGCGCGCATTGAGGCCGCACGCAGCAAGGGCATCCGCGGCTTCGACACGCTGGAGGAGCTGCTCGCCGAGCCCTCCGTCCGCACGGTCATCATCGCCGTGCCCAACAACTTTCATAAAGAGCTCTCCATCAAGGCGCTGCGCGCCGGAAAAAACGTCATCTGCGAAAAGCCGGTGATGATGTGCGCCGCAGAGCTGGAGGAGGTCATCGCCGTCTCCAAGGAGGCCGGCCGCCAGTTCACCGTGCACCAAAACCGCCGCTGGGACCGCGACTTCCTTATTGTTAAAAAGGCCATTGAAGACGGCACGCTGGGCAAGCCCTTCTATATTGAGTCCCGCGTACAGGGCAGCAAGGGCATTCCGGGCGACTGGCGCTGTGTCAAGGAGGCCGGCGGCGGCATGCTGCTGGACTGGGGCGTACACCTGATTGACCAGATCATGTGGCTGGTCAAAAGCCCGGTCAAGGAGGTTTACGCGCACCTGCTCTCCGTTAAATTTCCCGAGGTGGACGACAACTTCAAGCTGCTGCTCCGCTTTGAAAACGGGCTGTCGGCGCTGGTGGAGGTCGACACCTATACCTTTATCAACCTGCCGCGCTGGCATGTCTCCGGCGATGCCGGCACCCTGCAGATTGACAGCTTCGGCTGCGAGGGCAAAATTGTGCGCGCCAAGACCAGCGAGATGCACTGGGAGGCCGGCATTGTCTACACGGTAGCGGGCCCAACCCGCACCATGGCCCCCCGTCCCCAGGAGACGATTGAGGAGATCGCCCTGCCGGAGGTCCAGACGGACGCCCGCGACTACTACCGCAACTTCCGCGATGCGGACCTCGGCAAAGCAGAGCTGATCGTCAAACCCGAGGAGGCTCTGCGCGTCATGCGCGTCATCGATGCTGTGTTTGAGTCCGCACGGACGCACACCTGTATCTCGGTCGACATCTAACTCCGGGCGCCCCGCCGTTCTATGGCTTTCGCGGTGCCTGAAAACAAATGAAAAGCAGGGAGGAATTTCACCATGAAAATTGCGCTGCAGCTTTACTCCGTACGGGATTGCATTCAATCCGGAGAAGATATGCGAGCGGTCATGAAAAAGATCAAGGCGATGGGCTATGAGGGCGTTGAGTTCGCCGGCTATGCCGGGCTTTCGCCGCAGGAGGTCAAAGCCGCTCTGGATGAGGCCGGCCTGGTTGCCGTCTCCTCCCATGAAGGGGTAGACCGCCTGGAAGCGAGCCTCGACGAAATTATGGCCTACACGCTGGCGGACGGCGCCAAAATCATCGCCTGTTCCTATTCACCCACCGCCACGGAGGAGGACATGGCCCGCCTGGAACGCGTGATGAAGGCCGCCAGGGCCGCCGCGGAGCCGCACGGCATCACCCTGGCCTACCACAACCACTCCCACGAGTTTGAGCCGTTGCCGGACGGCGTGCGGCCCATCGACCGCATCGCGGGCTTCTGCAAGCTGGAGCCCGACACCTATTGGGTCTATAACAGCAGGGTTGACCCCTATCAATACCTCAAAGACCATGCCCAGGACGTAGCGCTTGTCCACCTGAAGGACGGCGACGAAAACGGCAATCCCTGCGCTATTGGCGAGGGAAAGAACGACATTCTCGGCATTCTCCGCGCTTCCGCTGAAATCGGCGTGGAATGGGTGGTCGTTGAGAACGACGACCCCACCCCCGACGGCCTCTCCGACGTCCAGCGCAGCATCGAGTGGATTCATCACAACTATAAGGGCTGAGTCGGCCCATACGATCCTGCAAAAAATGCACAGTGCGCCTTCTTGGCACTGTGCATTTTTATTGTGAAGAAAAAGAGGCCGGCCCCATGCGGAAGCAAGTAAACGCGCCCCGGCAGCCCGCCCTTTACCGCCCGGCCCGTGTGCTTGGCCCTGACAGGCCTTTGTTTAAAAGCGGCGGGCAATAGCACGCCCCCGCCCCTGCTTTCATATATAAAGCTCAAACGGGTTCAAGCCGAGCTCCCGGCAGAGCTGCATCACCGTGTCAAAGGAAGCGCCGCCGATTCCCCTTGCCAAAAGCGTCATCACCGTGCTGTAGGGCACGCCCGCATGCAGAGAAAACTGCCGGACACTGGCATAACGGTCCAAAATCAGGCTGCGCAGCCGCTCTTCACGTGTCATCCCCATTTTCAACCACCATCACCTGCGGCCCCTTTTCTCTCAACTGTCCGGCCTGTTCCTCATCGCAGTCCCAGTCGGTAATAATGGTGCTGAAGTCCTCTGTTTCACAGACCTTGATCATGGAATCCGCGCCAATTTTTGTACCCGGCATCAGCAGGATCCGCCGGCGGCTGTTTTTCATTACCGCCCGCTGGAACGCCGCCGTTTCATCCGTGTTATTCGTCAGGCCGAACTCGGCGGTCAGGCCGGCGCCCGTTATAAAACAGAGGTCAAAATGAAAGCGCCCGACAAACGCGGTAGCCAGGCTGTCCACCACCGATCCGCTCTGCCGCATCTTTCCCCCGATGCTATACACGTCGACGCCGTCCCAGGCGCGCAGCTCCTTCGCCAGGTCAACACTGTTGACAACCAGCGTATAGTGGACGCCGCGCGGTAAAAGAGAGAGCAAAATAAACCCAAAGGAACCGCTGGTAAGGTAGATGACATCGTTCTCCTGTACCAGCTTCACCGCTTGCCGGGCAATCCGGCGGTAGTTCTCAAAAACCGGCATAGCGCTGTAATCCCGGTCGCGCGGCGGAATCATGTTAATCTGCCCCAGGCGGATCGCTCCGCCGTGCGTGCGCTTGCACAAGCCCTTCTGCTCCAGCATGCGCAGGTCCCTGCGGGCGGACTCGTCCGAGATATGGTACTTCTCCACGATTTCAGCAATAAGTATCTTGCCGCTCCTAGCGATAGCTTCCGCAATTTCCTGCTGCCGTTCCTCCATAAACATTGCGATAACCTCCTTTAAAAATACTGCTACCGAATTTGACAGCAGTATAATAACACACATTCAGAAGTAATTCAATATAATCAGTAATCGAATTTGCGTTGATTTATGTGATGTGCCCATCCTATCTAAAAAGGACGCTTTCCCCACAGCCGGGAAAAGCGTCCTTTTGGTTTGTCTATTTGAACAGAGGAACAAGCCCCTTGCAATTTATCCGATCCCCTGAAATACAATACCAAGGACAAAAACCGCCGCGGTCAGCCCGCAAAACACATATTTTGTCATTGGCTCCAGCCAGCGGCCAATGGGGCGCTTCCGGCCCTTTTGCAGTTCCGCGCGGGCAAATTTTGAACCGAATACCCAGTAAAACAGAATACCCGCCATTCCTGCACCCAGGGGGCAGATGTAAATGGAAACCGCGTCCATCCACTCGCCGACAATTGCCTGGATGCACAGGCTTATTACTGTGCCGATGCCCAGAATGGCCAATACCGCCTGTGCGCGCGTAAGCCCGAGCCGCTCCTGCAGGGTGGCGATTGGCGCTTCAAACAGATTTATGAGCGAGGTGATGCCGGCAAAGAACACCGCGATAAAGAAAACTGCTGCCAGCACCGCGCCGCCGGGAATGCCCTTGAACAGATTTGGCAGATGAATAAACAGCAGGCCGGGGCCGCCGTCAAACAGATTGACGCCCGCGGTCGCCATGGCGGGGATGATAACCAGCGCCGCCAGCATCGCCGCCATGGTGTCGAAGAGCGCGACCTTCCATGCCGAGCCGATGATGTCCTCATCGTCCTTCAGATAGGACCCGTAGATTAATGTGCCGTTGCCCGCCAGGGAGAGCGAGAAAAAGGCCTGCCCTAGGGCGTAAACCCAGGTCATAGGGTTGGCAATGTTTTCATCCACGGTAAACATATACCGGTAGCCCGCCGCCGCGCCCGGCTGAAAGGCCATGTACACCGCCAGCCCGGCAAACATCAGAAAAAACAGCGGCATCATAATCTTGTTGACCTTCTCAATCCCGGCCCCGATGCCGGCAATCAAAATGACCGCCACCAGCACCAGGCCGGCTACCTGCCAAAAATTGTTCCCAAAGCTGGAGGCCATCTGCCCAAACTGCGCGGAGAAGCCGTCCACATCCGCCGGCGCCAGCGTCTCGCCGGTAAAGGCCCCTACGGTGTACTTTAATATCCAGCCCATTACAACAGCATAACCAATTGCCAGCGCCAGCGAACCCAGAACCGGCACGGCGCCCAGCACCCTGCCGGCCCTGCCGCTGCCCCCGCGGGATTCCAGCGCTTTTTGAAACGCCCCCACCGGGCCGGAACGCGTCACCCGCCCAAAAGCCATTTCACCGATTACGCCCGAAAAACCGATGATGGCGACAAACAGAAAATAGGGGATGAGAAAAGACCCGCCGCCATATTTTGACACCCGGCTGGGGAACATCCAAATGTTGCCCATGCCCACCGCGGAGCCAATACAGGCCAGAACATACCCCCAATGCGAGGCAAACCCGTCCCGCCGCCTTATCCCGTCCGCCGCAGCCTGCTGCTTGTTCATAAAATCCATCCTTCCCCAACGGAGCCTGCGGCCCCTTGTCAATAAGATTTTAATAGTTTTATATGCTTTTGTCAATTCGCCCGCCGCAGCGGACAAACGGCTTTTCCCGGCACAATCCTGTCCTCCGGCTTCTTCCGCATAAAACATTTGCTTTTATCCGATACTAAAATTTACCCCGCCCGCCGCGCCATTTTGACGCCTTTTGCCGTTCCTCCCGCGTCACCCGGCGCCGCCGTCCAGCGCCGCTGTCCAGCGCCGCCGCCTCGCCCTTTCAAGGCCATTCCGGGCGGACAGGCCGGTTTGTCCAGGCTTTTTTGCCAAATCATACAAAAGCAAACTTCAATATTTGTATATTATTCAAGACTTATTTTGATTGAAAATAATTGATTTTGACTGATTTATGTGGTATATTAAAATCAATCCAAGAAAATCAATCAAATTCCAGCAAATCATTGCAAGGTATGGTGAATGTCTTATGTTAGCGGAGGAAAGGTTCGGCATCATTTTAGAGCTGCTGGAAAAGCAGCAGACCGTCAGTATTTCTCAGCTCTGTGAAAAGCTGGGCATCTCCGAGGCAACGGCGCGCCGGGACCTGACGGCGCTTGACCGGCAGGGAAGGCTTACCAAGGTACACGGCGGAGCCGTCGCCCTGCGGGAGACGGTGCAGTCCGGGTCCGACGAGCCGGATTTTGTCACAAAATCCAAGCTGCACATCGACGAGAAGGAGCGCATAGCCCGCTATGCTGCCGCGCAGGTCAACGACGACGATTTTGTCTTTCTGGATGCTGGAACCACCGTCATCCGCATGGTAGAGCACCTGACAAAATCCCGGGCGGCCTTTGTCACCACCGGCATCACCTGCGCCCGCCGCCTGGTAGAAATGGGGCTGCGCGCCTACGTGGTGGGCGGGCTGCTCAAGCCCGGCACCGAGGCCATTGTCGGCGGCGTCGCCCTGGAGGGCCTGCAGGGCTACCACTTTACCAAGGCCTTTTTGGGGGCCAACGGCGTCACAGTCAAGGAAGGCGTTACCACCCCCGACACCGAGGAGGCCCGCATCAAGGCCAAGGCCGTGGAACAGGCTTACATGACCTATGTGCTGGCAGACTCCAGCAAATTCGGCAAGGCCGCCGCGGTGACCATTTGCCCGATGAACAAGGTCTGCATCATCACCAGCCGCCTGCCGGACGAAGCCTACCGCCAGCACGCCGTCATCAAAGAAGTGGAGGCCGGCTCTAAAAGCGAAAAAACAAGCCGCCCCGCAAAACCCAACCTATAAATAAAAAGCATCGGGAGGGATGAACACAATGATTTACACCGTCACCTTTAACCCGGCTATCGACTATGTGGTGCACATGTCCTCCTTCGAGGCCGGAAGCGTCAACCGCACAACGGAGGAGCAGCTCCAATTCGGCGGCAAGGGCATCAATGTCTCCATGGTCCTGCGCAATTTAGGCGTCGAAAATATCGCGCTGGGCTTTTTGGCGGGCTTTACCGGCCGGGCCGTCGCACAGGGACTCGCACAGGCCGGCGTGCGGATGGATTTTATCGAGCTGCCCGCCGGGCTCACCCGCATCAATGTAAAAATCAAGGCCGGGCGCGAGACCGAGATCAACGGCCAGGGGCCCGACATTCCGGCGCAGGCTCTGAACGGGCTTTTTGAAAAGCTCTCCCGCCTGCGGCAGGGCGATTACCTGGTTCTGGCAGGCAGCATCCCGGCCTCGCTCCCGGATGATATTTACGAGCAGATTCTGGCGCGGCTCGACGGGCACGGCGTGCAGGTTGCCGTCGATGCCGAGCGTGACCTGCTCTGCAACGTGCTCGCCTACCGCCCGTTTCTCATTAAGCCCAACCATCTTGAGCTCGGCGCCATTCTCGGCCGGGAGCTCCGGACCGACGAAGAGATCAGGCAGGGTGCCGCGGTTCTTCAGCAGCGCGGCGCGCGCAACGTCCTGGTTTCCATGGCGGCGAAGGGGGCTATCCTACTGGATGAAACCGGGCGTTACCATAAAATTTTTGCCCCCGAGGGAACGGTAAAAAATTCCGTCGGCGCGGGGGACTCCATGGTCGCCGGTTTTCTGGCCGGCTGGCTGGAAAAGCGCGACTATGCCCATGCGCTGAAAATGGGCGCCGCCACTGGCAGCGCCACCGCCTTTTCGGACGGCCTCGCCACCAAAGGCGCGGTAATGAAGCTCTTTCAGAATCTGCCCTGAACGGCACGGAATAAAAAGGAACAACCTACACAGAGAAAGGAGCATCCACCATGCGAATTGTTGACCTGTTGAGCAAGGAAAAAATTCTTCTTCACACCAGTGCGGCGGATAAAAATGCGGCAATTGACCTGATGGTCGGGCTACAGGAAAAGGGCGGCGCCCTGACGGACAAAGAGGCCTATAAGCAGGCGATTCTGGCGCGCGAGGCACAGAGCAGCACCGCCATAGAGGCCGGCATTGCCGTACCGCACGCCAAAGCCGGTTGCGTGCGCGAGCCCAGCCTTGCCGCCGTCACCCTTGACCGCGGCGTGGACTACGGCGCCATGGACGGCCAGCCCTCCGACCTATTCTTTATGATTGCCGCCCCGATGGACGGAAATGTACATTTGGAAATTCTCTCTCACCTGATGGTGCTGCTGATGGACCCCGCCTTCTCCGCTGAGCTGCGCGCAGCCGGGGATGCCGATGCCTTCCTCGCGGTAATTGACCGTTATGAGCAGGCCAAATACGGCGCGCAGGAGGCCGCCGCACCGGCAGAGCCCGTCAAAGAAAGCCTGCCCGCTGAAAAGAGCGGCTACCGCATCCTTGCCGTTACCGCCTGCCCTACCGGTATTGCACACACCTATATGGCGGCGGAGGCCCTGGAAAAGGCGGGCCAGAAGCTCGGCCTGCCCCTCAAGGCCGAAACCAATGGCAGCGGCGGCGCAAAAAATGTGCTTACGCCTGAGGAGATCGAAGCGGCGGACGGCATTATCATTGCGGCGGATAAAAATGTGGAAACTGCCCGCTTTTCCGGGAAAAGGGTCCTCTTTGTCCCCGTATCCGACGGTATTCACAAGCCCGAGGCGCTGATTCAGCGCATTGAAAGCGGGAATGTCCCCGTTTATAAGCATGAAGGCGCAGCCGAGAGCAGCGCCGCCACAAAGAACGAGTCCGCCGGACGCCAGATTTACAAGCACCTGATGAACGGCGTCTCCCACATGCTGCCGTTTGTAATCGGCGGCGGCATCCTGATTGCGCTGGCCTTCCTGTTTGACGATGCTGCCATCAACCCCGCCAACTTCGGCATGAACACCCCTGTCGCCGCTTTCTTCAAGACGGTTGGCAACGCGGCCTTCAGCTTTATGCTGCCCATCCTGGCGGGCTACATCGCTTACAGCATTGCGGACCGTCCCGGCCTGGCTGTCGGCTTTGTCGGCGGCTATCTCGCCAGCGTCGGCACCTCCTTCTGGACCATCTCAACCGGCAGCGCCCCCATCCCCGCGGGCTTCCTGGGCGCGCTGCTCGCCGGTTTTGCCGGCGGCTACTTCATGCTCGGCCTGCGCAAGGCCTGCGACAAGCTCCCCCGCAGCCTGGAGGGCATCAAGCCCATCCTGATTTATCCGCTCATCGGCGTCCTCTTCATGGGTGCGTTCATGTGCCTGGTCAACCCGGTCATGAGCCTGATCAACACCGGGCTGACCTCCTTCCTCAACTCGCTCGGCGAATCCAGCCGTATCCTCCTGGGCGCCGTCATGGCAGCAATGATGAGCATCGACATGGGCGGGCCGTTTAACAAGGCCGCCTATGTAACCGGCACCGGCGCTATTGCTACTGCCGCCGCGGCGGGCGCTGCTTCCAATGACATTGCCTACCAGATGATGGCAGCCGTTATGGTCGGCGGCATGGTCCCGCCAATTGCGATTGCCCTGGCCACCACCTTCTTTAAGAAAAAGTTCACCCCGGATGAGCGCAAATCCGGCATTGTCAACTACATCATGGGCCTCTGCTTCATCACCGAAGGCGCCATCCCGTTCGCCGCATCCGACCCGCTGCGCGTTATTCCCTCCTGCGCGGTAGGCTCGGCTGTAGCCGGCGCGTTGAGCATGCTGTTCCAGTGCACCCTCCCGGCCCCGCACGGCGGCATCTTTGTCTTCCCCGTCATCGGCAATGTGTTCGGCTATGTTGTGGCTCTGGTAGCCGGCTCCATTATCGGTATGCTGCTGCTTGCGCTGCTGCGGAAAAACCGCACCCCCGAACAGCTCTCAAAATAAATCCCCGCTGAAAAATAAAATTCATCTGTTTGATAAAGGAGAGAATTGATTATGACTTCCAAAAAAACAACCATCGTCAACCCCATGGGCATGCACATGCGCCCCGCGCAGCTCTTTATTCAGACCGTAACGCCGTTCAACTGTGACGTAACCCTCCTGGCCAACGGCAAGGAGATCAACGGCAAAAGCATTATGAACCTGATGGCAGCCTGCATTAAGCAGGGCGCCGAGGTGGAGGTCCGCTGCGACGGGCCCGACGAGGAGAAGGCGCTCAAGGCTATTATTGAACTGATTGACTCCGGCCTGGGCGAATAAGGGCAGTCAAACGGGCGCGCACCCGATAAGCGGCGCGCACCCGATAAACCGACAGCTGAAAGGGGAGCGTGTGATGACACTACACGGTATTGGCGCCTCGTCCGGAATCGGAATCGGCCGCGCCGTCTGTATTCAAGAGCAGGACCTCGACTACTCCGCGGTTGTTTCCGCCGGCAAGGAAAAGGAAAAGGCACGGCTGCAAAAAGCCATTGAGGCCTTTCAGGCCCGCACACAATCCATGGCGGACGACATTAAGGCCCGCGTGGGCGAAAAGGAATCCGAAATTCTCACCGGCCAGATCATGATGCTTAACGACCCGTTCATGCTGTCCCAAATGAACGACAGCATCGATGCCGGTAACTGTGCGGAGGCCGCGGTAGACGCCGTTTGCAGCCTTTATGCCGACATGTTCGCCGGCGTTGACGACGAGCTTATGCGCCAGCGCGCCACCGACGTGCGCGACATCCGCACCCGCATGCTGGGCATTCTGCTGGGCAGAACGGGCACCGATGTCTCCGCGCTGCCGCCGGGAACCGTCCTGGTGGCGCATGACCTCACCCCCAGCATGACCGTGGGCCTGAAAAAGGAGAACATCGCCGGTATTCTGACCGGGACGGGTGGAAAGACCAGCCATTCGGCTATTTTGGCCCGTGCGCTAGAGCTGCCCGCCGTGCTGAGCGTGGACCTGGGCCGGGTGCGGGACGGAGACCGCGTTATTTTGGACGGAGACAGCGGCGAGGCCATCCTCTCCCCCGACGAACGGACCCTGGAGGCTTACCGGGCAAAGCGGACGGAGCAGCTGAAGCAGCGCGAGCTGCTCGAAGCTTACCGGGGCAAGCCCACTGTCGATGCCGACGGGAACGCCTACCAGCTCTATGCCAACATCGGCTCCCTGGCGGACGCCGAAGCCGCGGCAGCCTCCAGCGCGGAGGGAATCGGCCTTTTCCGCACTGAATTTTTGTTCATGGACCGCCCTGCACTCCCCAGTGAGGAGGAACAGTATGAAGTATACCGCCAGGTTTCTTCCCTCATGCAGGGCAAGGAGGTCATCATCCGCACCCTCGACATCGGCGGGGATAAAGACATCGCTTACCTGTCCATGGACAAGGAGGAGAACCCCTTCCTCGGGCACCGCGCCATCCGTTACTGCCTGGACCGCCCGGATCTGTTCCGGGTTCAGCTGAGGGCCCTGCTGCGGGCCGGCGCGCAGCACCGCAATATCAAGGTCATGCTCCCGCTTGTTACCAGCGTGGATGAGGTCCGCGCCGCCAAGGTCCTGCTTTCAGAATGCAAGGCGGAGCTGGAGGCCGAGGGAAAGGCCTACGACGGGCAAATCGCCCTCGGTGTAATGATGGAAACACCGGCCGCAGCGCTGACAGCCGACCTGTTCGCCCAAGAGGCCGACTTTTTCAGCATAGGCACCAACGACCTCACTCAGTACGTCCTTGCAGTGGACCGCGGCAACGCCAAGGTGGAAAAGCTCTACACACCGCTTCACCCGGCTGTCCTGCGCAGCATTCAAAATATCATCACCGCCGCAAAGACGGCCGGGATCCCCGTGGGCATGTGCGGCGAGGCCGCCGCAGACCCCTGCCTGATTCCGCTCCTGCTCTCCTTTGGACTGGATGAATTCAGCGTAAGCCCTTCCGCCGTATTGGCAACCAGACGCCATATTTCCACCTGGCATAAGGAGGCCGCGGGCCATGTGGCCGCAGAGGCGATGAGCCTCTCCGGGTCCGCCGGAATCGGCGGCTATCTGAAAGCTGCCAGCTCAGGCCACTGAACACGGGCCGGGACAAACCAGCAAACCAGCAGCCCAGCAGAGGCCTGCGCGTTGCTCCCGGCGCCGCTATATGGCCGCCGCCCGATCTATTCTTCCCTTCTCAGGCTCGGGTGGGCGCCGGGCAGGCGAATGTGTTCCGTGTACCCAAATTGGCCTTAGCGCCGCAGCGGTACCAGTGCGTACCCGGTAAAAAGCGCCGGCCCTGTTAAAAAAACAGGACCGGCGCTTTTCCAGCTTTACACCATACGGCCTACGCCTTACCGCGTTTACGAACGGGCACGTAAATATCCATTTGTGCCGTCTCTCCGTGGTCGCGCTCATCATAATATTCGTAGCCCTCCCGGGCCTCGTCATATTCATAGCCCGATTGGGGAAGCCAGCTGCCGAGAACCTGCCCCCAGGTGTCGTGTATGGACTGTACATACTGGTCCTCCGCGACCCTCGGTGTTGTAAAGACCGCATATAGGCCGCCTTGTATGCGGCGGCGGTAGGTTCCCGGGCGCTGCGGGACGGCGGCATCCGCCCCGTCAACCCCGACACCAAGCATGTACGTAAAGCACGCCTGCCGCTCGTCCAGGTCAAAACAGACCGCGACCTCGCAGTGGCGCGACTGCCGGTAGGTGTCGTGCAGCGTGGTAAGCGCCGCCCCGTATTCCAGATTGATCTTCTCCCAGTAGCCCGGGATGTCGGAAATGTTCCCTACGCCCGGCAGCCGGTGGCGCGATGCGTAGCCGACGATGTCGAAGGGCTGGATCTCCTTGATTTGAACCTGCATATTCATTGCCTCCTGTTTTAATCTCACACTGTAAACCGCCGCCCTTTCCGGCGGGCATGCCGGGACATGCAGGCAGTACAGCGAGGGCGGGGAGCCGAAGGCCCTTTTAAAGGCCCTGGTAAACCCCGCGTGGGTCTCAAACCCATACTCCACCGCAACCTCCAGGATCCGCCTGCCCTTTGACAGCTCATACAGCGCGTGCTCCAGCTTGCGCCGGGTAATATAGCTCACGACCGGCGTTCCGGTCACCCGCATAAACACTCTGCGGAAGTGATGGGTGGAATAATGGGCGGCGCGCGCCAAATCCTCCACATAAATATCCCCCTTAATCCTCCGGTCAATTTCCTCCAGGGCCGATTGGACAACCGCCTCGTACTCCATTTTCTATTCCCCCTTCCGCCCGGCAATCTGCCCGGTAATCCATAGTCTACCATAAGAAAATCTCGCCCGCTTATCCGGTTTAGCCATCCTGAGCGGCGGGCAGCCTTCGCATTTTCCAGAAAGGCCGGTTTATTTCCCGTTATACCGCCGCCTAAACGCAAACCGGCACGCACAACCCCGCACAGCCAGACGTGGTGAAAAAACGCGCCCTCCCCCGCAAGCAGCCGGGAAAGGCGCGTTCCATTCAGGCCTGTAAAAGGCCCGGCATTAGTCCTGTGTGTTATTTTTCTTGTTTTTCAGCTGATTCTCACGGATGTCCGAGAGCAGCTGTACCATCTCCCCAAGCGCATAGAGCACCACGCCCGCAACCGCGCAGACAACGACCGTGCCGGTAACGGCGGCGGAGGAAAGCTCCATCTCCGTGCCGCTCTGCACACTGGCGCTGAAAGTATAAATCACGCTGGAAACGCTGTAGAGAATGCCGCCGATTACGGTAACAACCCCCACCAGCTTTGCCGCGAGCGCCGCGTTATTGCGCGGCAGAGCCTCCTCCGTTTTGGCGCGGCGGCGGGTAATGCTCGGGCTGCTGAAGTCGAGGAAGAGCGAGATCAGCAGCGCGCCCGCTACCGTGATGATGGTTTCCGGCAGCATATAGGAGCCGTTGTAGACAACCGAGTACAGCCAGGCGGGCATCCCCTCCGGCGCCCACACCCCCCAAATGAACAGTCCGGTGATAAAATGGCAGCAAAAGCGCAGCACACAAGCCACCACGCTGCCTGCCGCCAAGGCCAGGCCCTGGTTTTTGATTTTGCCGCGGAACAAGCCGCCGAAGCCCAGCACACCGAAGGCCACCAGGTAATCAAACAAAATAATACATGCCACAGCCCAGAAACTGGTGCCGTATTGCAGGTTCTTCATTCCAAGCAGCATCTGGAACAATCCGCTGACAAACCCGGTAAAGAACCCCCATTTCATGCCGTAGCGGTAAGCGATGATCGCCACCGGCAGCATACTGAACGCGGTAATGGACCCACCCATGGGCATATCCATCACCTTAACCTCGCTGAGCACCGTGGCGAAAGCGATCATAATCGCGCTCTCCGTGATGCGCAGAACATTGCTGCGCTTTTGCGCAGCCTTTGCAGCTTGCGTAGCCATAAAAAACCTCCGTCAATTCAATTTGAACCGCAAACCCATCTTGAAAAAAGGAAAGCCCGCGCAGTGCAAATGGCAAGCCACAGCAAAGCGCGGGTCTAAAGACCTCGTTTTTTCCTACGCTGGCATTACCCAGATCAGGTTCAAGGGACATGAGCGTCACTTCGCTCCATCTCAGCCGCGGTTACGCAGCGCCCCGATTCAGTTCATTCTTATAATAATACATCCGTCGGAATTTGTCAACTCCCCACGCAAACGCCCGGTTTTGCAGGCGGCAAACCGGCTCAGGCCAGCCGGGCCTTCGCTTTTTCGGCAAAGCTCGCCTGCTTTACCGAGACACGCTCATGGACGCCGTCGGCAATTTCGCCGGCGTTGTCGCTGGCTGTCAGGGTAAAGCGGAACACCCGCCCCTCCCGGGCCTCCAGCACAGCGCGCACGGTAATCTCGGCGCCAACCGGGCTGGCGGCCTTGTGGTTAAGGGCCAGCCTGGTGCCCACGGTGGTCAGCCCGTCCTCCAAGCAGGCCTGGGCCAGGGCCGCCGCCGTGTTCTCCATCATCGCGGCCACTGCCGGGGTCGCCAGCACCTCCACGCTGCCGCTGCCCATGGCGGTGGCCAGCTGGCTAGGACCTACGGTGAATTTTTTAATCAGCTCATTCGGATTCATTGTCAAATGCGCTCCCTTCCGTTATAATAAGTACTGCGGGCAGCCGCATCAGCACGGCCCGCCTATAGAAATTTTCACCAAGCAGCTTCACAGAGCCCCTCGCCCTGAACCGGGGCCGCGCCCGAATACCAGGCCCGCAGCTGCAAATAAACCAAGCAGCCAAACAAGGCAAGCGAGGCCCCGCAAGGGGGAATTTTCGTGCAACAGCCCGGGGGCCTGCTGCCATTATAGCACAAAGAGCCGCCGGTTACAATTCTCATACCGGACAGACAGGGAGGAAAGCATGGCCCGTTACGTAAAAAAATATTCATCCCAGCGCAAACCCAAAAAGCCCAGGTTTTACCCGCTTTGGGCGCTCTTTGCCGCGGCGGCGGTAGCCATTGGCGGCTGGGCCGTCCAATATTTTCAGGACAGGCCCGCGGACCAGGCGGATGCCCCCAGCACATCCCTGGCCGATGAAAATCAGACGCGGGTCTATTTTTTGGATGTCGGCCAGGGCGACAGCGAGCTCATCCGCCTGCCGGACGGCGTCAATATCCTGATAGACGCCGGCACGAACGCTACCGAGGACGAGCTGCCCGAATACCTGAAGGACCTGGGCGTCAGCCGTATCGACGTCCTAATCGCCACCCATCCGCACGAGGATCACATCGGCGGAATGGACACCGTCATCCGGTCGCTGGAGATCGGCAAGGTCTGCATGCCGGATCTCTCCGCCGATGCCACACCCACCACAAAAACCTATGAAAGCGTACTGGACGCCATTGCCGAAAAAGGGCTGAAGGTCACGAGGGCAACGCCGGGCGCCGTACTGTATGAAAACGAGACGGCTGACATCCGGCTGACGCTGCTGGCACCGCTGGAAAATGATGACGACAACCTCAACAATTACTCCGTGGTGGCAAAGCTCACCTGCGGCAACCGTTCCTTCCTCTTCACCGGGGATGCGGAAAAGGAGGTTGAGGATGCGCTGCTCGCCAGCGGCGCCGACCTGAGCGCCGACGTGCTCAAGTGCGGGCACCACGGCAGCAAGACCTCCACCTCTGCGGATTTCCTGGCGGCAGTCCACCCCGGCGCCGCCGTAATCTCCTGCGGGCTGGACAACGACTACGGCCACCCGTCCGACCCGGTCGTCAAACGGCTGAACAAGGCCGGAATCTCCATTTACCGCACGGACCAGCAGGACACGCTCCTGGCACAGTGCGACGGCGATGCCATCGCGTTTACCACCGGGCTGCCCTCCGTACTGCCGGATAAGTACGGGCAGGGCTGACGGGCGGAGTTCCAGCGGCGGGCGTGAATTTTCTTTTCCGCCGCGCCGCCCTGTGCATTGGTATTCCTCCGACCAGCCCGCACTGCTCTTGCCGCGGCGCCAAGAGGCACCAATAAAATTGATAAATGGGCTTGCTTTTTTTGAAAAAAAAGCTATGCTTGTAGTAGGTTCTTTTGCAGTTTATCATTTGTTAATTTTACAAATTAGAAAAACGTTTTTATACTCTTAATTAATTGAGGAGGAGCCCAATGGAACCATTGACCAACCGTGAGCGCGTAAGGCGCTGCGCACAATGCCTGCCCATAGACCGCGCCCCGTTTTCATTTTACTTCGGCCCCTGGGGAGAAACCCTGGAGCGCTGGAAAAGCGAGGGGATTGACAATCCCCTCGCCTGGCAGCAGAACTTCCCCTTTGACAAGCCCGTGGTTCAGGTTGCCGGATACGTCAACCACCTGCACTGCCCGCCCTTTGTGCCCGAAGTGCTGGAACGCAGCGGCAGCAAGCTGGTTATGCGCGACCCCATGGGAGAAATCGTGGAATGCATCGAGGGAAAATCCGGCATTCCTAAAATTCTGCGTTCCCCGGTAAACAACCGCGAGGAATGGGAGCAGCTGAAGGCGGAACGCCTCAACCCAAACGACCCGGCCCGTTTCCCGGAGAATTGGAAGGAGCTGGCACGGCAATGGAATGCGGCGGATGCCCCCGTACAGATTGGGATTTACCCCTGCGGGCTCTACGGCACCCTGCGCGACCTAATGGGCGTGGAGGGCAGCCTTTTCGCTTTTTACGACATGCCCGACCTGGTCAAGGACATCATGGACGGCCTGACAGATTTCTGGCTCTCCATTTATGAAAAAATCTGCCGGGACGTCAAGGTCGATATTCTCCACATCTGGGAAGACATGTCCGGCAAACAGGGCTCCCTGGTCTCGCCGGATATGATCCGCGAATTTATGCTGCCCAACTACAAAAAGCTCAGCGATTTTGCCAAAGCGCACGACATCGCCGTCATCCAAGTGGACACCGATGGCGACTGCGAGGAGCTGATCCCGCTGTTTGCCGGGGCCGGCGTCAATATGATGCTGCCCTTTGAGGTAACAGCCGGCTGCGACGTAGTGGCGCTGCGCCGGAAATACCCCTATATGTCCATGATGGGCGGCATCGACAAAATGGAAATTGCCAAGGGCAAGGAAGCCATTGACCGCGAACTCAAGCGCATAGAGCCCCTGCTTTTTGAAACGGGCTATTTCCCCGCTCTTGACCACCTGATCCCCCCTGAAATCAGCTACGCGGATTATACCTACTTTGTCAACCGCCTGCACGACATCATTTTTCAATAAGCCGCAGCCGCTCAAAATAGCGGAAAAGGCCGTGCCGTTGGCCTAAACAGGCGCGCCGGCAGGGCCTTCATTAAACGCGCTGATGAAAGGGCTGCCGGTTTACGCTCAGACACAGCCGCAAGCCCGCTTTTCCCCGGCGAGCCGCCCGTCTATTACGACCTCGCCCATCGCGTTTTCATCGTCCCGGATAATCTCGCCCACGGCGGGCGCCGTGATGCGGCCTGCGTAGGGATTTTTAATGCTGATGACCGGGGTGGTGACGGCGGCCTGCACCTCGCTCCGCTCAAAGGCAAGGTCCGCCCCTTCCATCTCACAGTCAATGAGCTTCAGCCCCTTGCAGTAGCACAGCGGCTGGGTGCCGGTGATCCTACAGCGTTCAAATGTGACATTCTCGCAGTACCAAGCCAGGTACTCGCCCTTCACAACACTGTCGCGCACCACGACATTCTTGGCATGCCAAAAGGCATCCTTCGTGTCAAAGACGCAGTTTTCAAAGACGGAACGCTCAATGTACTGAAAAGAATATTTTCCCTTCATGCGCACGTTTTTGAAATGCAGGCGGCTGGCACGCATCATAAAATATTCGCTTTCGGCCGTGCAATCCTCCATTTCCACGCCATCTGCCGACCAGCCGAACTCCGGGGAGACAATGGCGCAGCCCCGCATTTTTACCCGGCTGCATTCCCGCAGGGCCTTGATTCCACGGAGCTCGCTGTCCGCGATCTCAATGTGGTCGGAATACCACAACGCAGCTCTGCAATGCTCCGTCATTTCCGAATCCTTTATTTTCAGCCCGTGGTTATGCCAGAACGGGTAACGCAGGTTGAAGCGGCAGTCCTCCACCTCTATGTCCGCGCACTCCTTAAAGGCGCTCTCCCCGTCGGCCGGCCCGTCAAAATTACAATGCCGGACCGCCACCCCTTTACTGCCATAAAGGGCGCGCTCCCCATCAAATACTTGGTTCTGAATAATCTCCATTTCATTGGCCTCCTTGTCAATGGAATCAGCGGCCTGCATCGCCGCTTGATGTTTTTTGCCCAATCGGTAAGCTAAATAATCCAGGCAGTCCATGCGCCTTTCCTCCCGGCGCACCCACTCAAGCAGCCGCTTCCGATGCGCGGAGAGAAGCCGCAGCTGCTCCGGCACGCCACCGCTCCTTTCCAGCGAAAAAAACGTTCCGCCAGCCGGGGGCCGCACCCGGCATCCCTCAGGTTTTGCAGGGTTGCCTGCATGGAAGAAACGTCCGCCGCGCTTTCCGGCGCTTCTTCGTGTTCTTTTTGGCCGCTCCGCAGTACAGACTGCCACCTTCCGGGAAATTTCAGCGCATGCAGCAAGCGCTATTCTATTTCTATGCGCGGGCTGTACATTTGTTTTATAGTTTCAGTATAGACCGGGTACCATTAAATAGCAAATACTTATTTATAATAGAAATTAATAGTTGAAACCTATGGCGTTTTTTATTATGATTTAAGAATAAACACGGTCCTCAAATTGTCAAACCGGCAAAGTACGCTTCCGCGTACGGTGCATGAAACAGGAGGCCTTCAAATGGAATTGCGCGTTTTGCAATATTTTTTAGCGGTAGCAAGGGAGCAGAGCATTTCAGCCGCGGCGCAGTCCCTGCACCTTTCCCAGCCCACGCTTTCCACACAGCTCAAAGCGATGGAGGCCGAGCTCGGCAAACAGCTTTTAATCCGCGGCGCGCGGGGCTCCCGCAAGGTGACGCTGACCGAGGAAGGCATGATCCTCCGCAAGCGTGCGGAGGAAATCCTTCAGCTGGTAAAGAAGGCCGAGGATGAAATTACCCTGTCCGACGAGGCCATCGCCGGTAATGTCTTTATCGGCGCCGGAGAGACCGAGGGTGTGCGCTATCTAATTCAGGCACAGCACGCCCTGCAGCAGAAATACCCGTTGGTCTATTTCCATATACAGAGCGGGGACCGAAAGGATATTCTTGACTCGCTGGACCAGGGCCTAAGTGATTTCGGCCTTATTCTCGGGGAGGTGGACACCGCAAAATACGACTGCCTGGATATTCCCTGCCGGAACACCTGGGGCGTTTTGATGCGCCGCGATTCCCCCCTGGCTGAGAAAGCGGCCGTCGAGCCCGAGGATCTTTGGAACAAGCCGCTCATCCTTTCCCGCCAGGAATGCTATGCCGGGGCCCTGCTGCCCTGGCTGAAGCAGGAGTGGGGGCAAATTAACAAGGTAGCTACCTACAGCCTTCTTTTCAACGCCTCCTTAATGGTGGAGGAAGGGCTCGGCTACGCCGTTGGGCTCGACCAAATTATTAACACCAGCGGGGAGAGCAAGCTGTGCTTCCGCCCCCTGCGGCCCAGGATAGAAATGGGCACGCACGTCGTCTGGAAAAAATACCAGATGTTCTCAAAGGCGGCAGAGCAGTACCTGGCTTTTTTAAAAAAAGCCTCCCAGGGCTAGGCGCTCATGTTTCGGGCTGTAAAGGGCAACGGTACGGTGGAAAGCCGCATCGCTGCCCTTTGTATTTTGTTCTGCGCGGGCGTGCCGGGTCCTTCCGCTTCAGGGTAAAAAACCGGGCCGCCCAAGTAAAAACAGCGTTCATCGAACCAGCCTCTGTCCGTCACGGCGCCTACAGCGCCCGGTTCGTTTTTTGTTAAAAATATTTATATTAAAATATTTTTATATCTAAAAAATTAATTTCAGCATTTACTACAAATTCAGCCTCTTTTATTGCCGTTGATCTTCAATTATTTTACATCTCTTCGTTTAAAACCGGCCCAAAAATACGCTATCTGTGCACCGCCGCCATATTTGCTTTGCGCCCCGTGCTGCTGCAAGGGGTTGACAAAATTTAAAACCCCCTTATAATTGTTAGGGAACGAACAATTATAAGGAGGGATTCGTATGGGGATGCCGGCAGCGGCGGATGCACAGCCGGATTTTGGGCGGCTGATTCATGCGCTCTCCCATCATCTCAGGCGGAGAAGCCCCGTTTCTGAAGGAGGCGGCGAGCTCACCCACATGCAGCGGCACATCCTTTTTTATATTCTGATGGAGTCGCTGAACCGCGAGATTTACCAAAAGGATGTGGAGGAGGAGTTTCACATTCGCCGTTCCACCGCCACAGGGATGCTTCAGCTGATGGAAAAAAGCGGGTTTATCACCCGCGAAAGCGTACCCCAGGATGCGCGGCTGAAAAAAATTGTGCCCACCAAAAAGGCCGGGCGGTTCCGCACGCAGGTTCAGGCCAATATCGCGCGCATGGAGCAAAAGCTCGCGGACGGCATCCCCCCGCAAGATCTGGACACCTGCCGGGAGGTACTGCTGCACATGCTCGGCAACCTTACCCAAAATGAAAGAAGAACGGATAACGAGCAAGGAGGTAACGATGAATAGACGATTATTTCAATCTGTACGTGAATTTAAAAAAGAGTCCGTCCTGTCCCCGGTTTTTGTTATTCTGGAGGTCCTGATGGAGGTCCTGATTCCGCTGATGATGGCTAAAATCATCGACGTCGGCATTATGAACGGCGACATGGGCTACATCATTGGGATGGGCGCCGTCCTGGTGGCCATGGCCATGCTGGCGCTGTTTTTCGGCGTGAAGGCCGGCAATTATGCCGCCAAGGCGGGCGCGGGCTATGCAAAGAACCTGCGCCATGACATCTTCTATAAAATTCAGCAGTTTTCCTTTAAGAATATCGACCGCTTTTCCACGCCCGGCCTGGTGACGCGGCTCACCACCGACATCACCAATGTGCAAATGGCCTATATGATGAGCATTCGCCTGCTGGCCCGCGCGCCGATCATGATCGTCCTCTCTCTCATCATGACCATGACGGTCAATGCGCAAATCGCTCTGATTTTGCTGCTGACGGTGCCGGTGCTCGGCGGCCTGCTGATTTTTATCGCCAAGAAGGCACACCCCCATTTCATTCAGGTGTTCAACGAGTACGACGTGCTCAACAACACCGTACAGGAAAACGTCAACGCCGCGCGCGTGGTCAAGGCCTATGTGCGCGAGGATTATGAGGTCAAAAAATTCCACGGCATTTCCAAAATCATTTACAACCTGTTTACCAAGGCGGAAAAAATTGTCGCCTGGAACTCCCCGGTTATGCAGTTCACCATCTATGCGGTGGTTCTGCTCATGGTGCTCATCGGCGGGCGCAGCATTGTCTTCGGCTCCATGGAAACCGGCGAGCTGACCAGCGTTATCATCTATGCCATTCAGATCTTAAGCTCCCTGATGATGGTCTCCTTCGTCTTTGTCATGATTATGATTGCCGAGGCCTCCTCTGACCGCATTAGAGAGGTGCTGGACGAGGAGCCCGAAATGCAGGACGGCGCTGAAGCGCTTCAGGAAGTCCCCAACGGCAGCATCGACTTTGAAAACGTCAGCTTCAGCTATGCGGGCGAGGGCGGCAAGCTGTCGCTCAAGCACGTGGACCTGCACATCAAGGCAGGGCAGACCATCGGCATCATCGGCGGCACCGGCAGCGCCAAATCCACCCTGGTGCAGCTCATCCCCAGGCTCTACGACGTAACCCAGGGCGTCGTCAAGGTAGGCGGCATCGATGTGCGCAGCTATGGGCTGGAGGCACTGCGCGACCAAGTCTCTATGGTGCTGCAAAAAAACGTGCTGTTCTCCGGCAGCATTTATGAAAATATCCGCTGGGGCGACGAAAACGCCAGCGACGAGGAGGTCCAACGGGTCTGCCGCCTGGCACAGGCCGACGGATTTATCCGGGAGTTCCCGAACGGGTACGACACCATGATTGTCCAGGGCGGCAACAACGTATCCGGCGGGCAGAAGCAGCGCCTTTGCATTGCCCGGGCACTGCTGAAAAAGCCGAAAATCCTGATTCTGGACGACTCCACCAGCGCGGTGGACACCAAAACCGACGCCATGATCCGCAAGGCGTTCCGAGAGGAAATTCCAGACACCACCAAGCTTATCATCGCGCAGCGCGTCTCCTCCATTGAGGACGCCGACCAAATCATCGTTATGGAAAACGGCGAGATCAACGGCATCGGCACTTCCGCCGAGCTGCTGAAAACCAACGCAATTTACCGTGAGGTCTATGAATCCCAAGTGAAAGGAGGCGGCGACGATGAATAAAAAAGGGAACAAACGCATCAATAAGCAGACCCTGCAAACCGGCAGGCGCCTGCTCCGGTATGTGACCGGTACTTATAAGGCGCAGTTTATCGCCGTGTTTATCTGCATTCTCATCAGCTCCGTTGCCTCTGTTTCGGTTTCGCTCTCCCTGAAGTTTTTGCTCGACGACTTCATTGTCCCGCTCATTGGCAACACGGATCCCAATTTCTCCGAGCTGTACGCGGCGCTGGCTGTTTTGGGGACCATCTTCCTGGCGGGCGTGCTGGCCTCGTTTATCTACACCCGTCTGATGGTCAAAATCGGCCAGGGCGTGCTCAAGCGTGTGCGCGATGAAATGTTTGAGCACATGCAGACCCTGCCCATCCGCTATTTTGACCAAAACACCAACGGCTCTATTATGAGCCTCTACACCAATGACACCGACACCCTGCGCCAGATGATCAACCAATCCATCCCGCAGGTGCTCATGTCGCTTCTCACCATTATTGTCACCTTTATTTCTATGCTGGCGCTCAGCCCGCTGCTTACCATCCTCGCGGTGGTCATGATCGGCGTGCTCCTGCTGGTCACCAAAAAAATCGGCGGCAACAGCGGCAAATACTTCGTGCGCCAGCAGCTCGATATTGCCGACGTGACGGGCTTTGTTGAAGAGCGCATGAACGGGCAGCGGGTCATTAAAATCTTTAATCACGAGCGCGTCTCCGAGCAGGAGTTCGACGCGCTCAACGACCGCCTTTATGAAAGCGCTACAAAGGCCAACACCTTCGCCAACATGATGGGCCCCATCATCGGCAACCTGGGCAACCTGCAATTTGTGCTGACGGCTGTTCTGGGCGGCTTTCTCTCTGTAGCGAATATCGGCGGCATCACCCTGGGCGTCATGGCCGCTTACCTGCAATTTACCAAGAGCTTCACCCAGCCCTTCATGCAGGTGGCCCAGCAGTTCAACTCCATTGTCATGGCCCTGGCAGGCGCTGAGCGGATTTTCCGGATGATCGACGAAAAGCCAGAGGTGGACGACGGCTATGTCACCCTGGTCAATGCGAAAAAGAAGGCGGACGGCTCCCTGGAGGAATGCGCGGAGAGAACCGGCCTTTGGGCCTGGAAGCACCCGCATCAGGACGGCAGCGTCACCTACACGGAGCTCAAGGGCGACGTGCAGTTCTACGACATGACCTTTGGTTATACGGATGAAAAGATAATCCTGCACGATATTTCACTGTATGCGAAGCCGGGCCAAAAGCTCGCCTTTGTGGGCTCAACCGGCGCGGGCAAGACCACCATCACCAATCTGATCAACCGTTTTTACGATGTCCAAGACGGCAAAATCCGCTATGACGGCATCAATATCAACAAAATTAAGAAGGCTGACCTGCGCCGTTCCCTGGGCATCGTATTGCAGGACACCCACCTGTTTACCGGAACCATTATGGAAAACATCCGCTATGGGCGCATCGATGCCACAGACGAGGAAATCCACGAGGCCGCTCGCCTCTCCCACGCCGATCAGTTCATCAACATGCTGCCCAACGGCTACCAGACCATGATCAGCGGCGACGGCGAAGAGCTCTCACAAGGCCAGCGCCAGCTGCTCTCCATTGCCCGGGCCGCGGTGGCAAACCCGCCCGTGCTGATTTTGGACGAGGCCACCTCCAGCATCGACACCCGTACTGAGCGTATTGTGCAAAAGGGTATGGATAACCTGATGAAGGGCCGTACCGTATTTGTCATTGCGCACCGCCTCTCCACCATCCGCAACAGCGATGCCATCATCGTATTGGATCATGGACGCATCATCGAACGCGGCAGCCATGAGGAACTCATCGTCAAAAAGGGCACCTATTACCAGCTTTACACCGGCAAGCTGGAGCTTTCATAAAGCGGCTTTCCAGTAAAGCAATAAATCCCGGCATTCCTGAAAAAGTTTTTCAGGAGTGCCGGTTTTGCTTTGCCTTTTCCGCTTAAAATGATATAATAGTAAAATAACAAAAAACAAAAACCAATGGCCACAATACAAAACGGCGGTATCCGCCGGCGGAGGTGAGCGCATGCCGGCCAACGAGGAACAAATCACGGCACTGTATGCCGGCGGAATCGAGGAGGGACGGGCGGACCGCTCCCGGTCGGGCGGCACAGAGTTTTATTACACGGAAAAGATCCTGCGTCCCTATATCCGTCAGGACACCCGTATTCTCGAAACCGGCTGCGGCACCGGCTATTATGGGCTGTTATTTGCCGACAGCTGCGCATCCTACACCGGGGTGGATCTCAGCCCGGATAATATCGCGGTTTTCAGCCAAAAAATCCGGGTTCAAGGCAAAAAGAACCTCACGGCGCTGGCCGGCGACGCCACGCGGTTGACGGGCCTCGCGGAAAAGAGCTTTGATTTGGTGCTATGCCTTGGGCCGATGTACCACCTGCCGCCGGAGGAACGCCGGCAGGTGTTCCGGGAATGCTGGCGGGTTGGAACAGACAAAGCCGTCTTTGCCTTCGCCTATATCAACCGGCTGGGCGTATATGCTGGCGCCTGCGTAAATGAATCCCTGCGGGCATTTTACCCCAACGCCCAGGCAAACGAAGCGGTGCTAAAAAACAGCACGGACGACCTCCGCCCCGGCGTCTTTTACTATACCTCCCCGGAGGAGATGGAAGCCGGCGCCATAGAGCATGGCTTTGCCGTCTGCCAAAACTGCGGGCTGGATTTCTTCTTTGCCGCCGATGCGATTGACCGCATGGATGACGAGCAGTTTCGCTGCTATCGTGAGCTCGCAGACCGGATGAGCGCCAGCCGTTCCTGTACCGGTCTGGCTAATCATGCCTTGATGGTCTGTACCAAGGCATAGCCGCCACCCGGGCCGCCTATCGGCCCGTTTTACCCGCGTATTCCCCCCACACAGGCAATGTGGGGTTCTTTTGCGTGCCGGCGGGCAGCCCCCGCCGTCCCCCGACTCTGTTCCGGCACTGTGCCGGAGAAAGGATTACCGCCATGAATATTCGCAGCCTTTTTCAAAAAAAAACCGCCGGACCCGCTGCGGGACCGGTAGAATACATCGTCGCCGGGCTGGGCAATCCCGGCTCCAAATATGAAAACACACGCCACAACTGCGGCTTTATGGCCATTGACCGCATCGCGGAGCAGGCGGGCGCCACCATTGACCGCCTGAAGTTCAAGGGGCTGACCGCCACCGTGCAAATTGCGGGAAAAAACGTGCTGCTGCTTAAGCCCTCCACGTTTATGAACCTCTCCGGCCAAAGCGTTCAGGAGGCCATGGCCTTCTATAAAATCCCACCGCAGCACGTCATCGTGCTCTTCGACGACATTTCCCTGGAACCCGGGCGCATCCGCATCCGCACCAAGGGCAGCGACGGCGGGCATAACGGCATGAAAAATATCATCTATTTAGCGGGAAGCCAAGACTTTCCCCGGGTAAAAATCGGCGTGGGGGCCAAGCCCGACCCCCGCTGGGACCTGGCGGACTGGGTGCTTTCGCGCTTCAGCAGCCAGGAGCAAAAAAAGCTGGACGAGGCGCTGGAGCACGCGGCGGGCGCTGTAACCCTGCTGCTTCAGGGCAATGCCGCTGAAGCCATGAACCGTTACAACGGTTAGGGCCGCCATGGAGGATTTTATTTACAGCCTTAACGCCACCATGCCAATTTTTCTGGTCATGGCCGCAGGCTATTTTCTGCGGCGAATCGGCCTGCTCAATGAAAATTTTGTCACGGTCGCCAACCGGTTTAATTTCAAGGTCACGCTGCCGATCCTGCTGTTCATGCAGATTTCAGCCATGGATTTGCAGGCCGATTTTGACCCGCTCTACTTTTTCTTCTGCATCGGTGCCACGCTCGCCAGTATTTTGGCCATCTGGCTGCTCAGCGCGCGCCTGGTTAAGGACCGTACGCAGGTGGGCAGTTTTATTCAGGGCGCCTACCGGGGAAGCGCCGCCGTGCTGGGTGTGGCCTTTATTCAGAACATCTACGGCAACGCCGGCCTGGCCCCGCTGATGATCGTCGCCGCCGTGCCGCTGTACAACATTTTCGCCGTCATCATCCTCACCATTTATGGGGAGCACCCGGCGGGCCCGCAAAATTCCCGCGGCAGCATAAAGCGCACGCTGCTCAATATTGTCAGGAACCCCATCATCATCGGCATTGCCGCGGGCGTTCCCTTTTCCCTGCTCCACCTGCGGCTTCCGGCTATGCTGGATAAGACCCTCGCCAGCTTCGCGGACATGTCCACCCCTATCGCACTGGTGGCCATCGGCGCTGGCTTTGAGGGCGGCAAGGCGCTGGCCCGCCTGAAGCCCACCCTGGCCGCCGCACTGATTAAGCTGGCCGTCCAGCCGGCGGTGTTTCTCCCCATCGCCATTGCGCTCGGGTTCCGCGGGCAGGAGCTGGTTGCCCTGCTCATTATGCTTGGCGCGCCGACCACTGTCAGCTCCTACATCATGGCAAAGAACATGGGCAATGACGGCGTGCTGGCCTCCAGCATCATTGTGGCGACAACCGTGCTCTCCAGCATCACCGTCACGGCCTGGATATTCCTGCTGCGCAGCGCCGGGGTGCTGTAACGCGCCCGGGGAAAGGCCGCCAACCCCGGCAGCGGAAGCTTAGATGCTTCCAAAAGGCGGCGCACCTGGAAACGTACCTATTTTTGAAAATGGAACGACAGACGGAGACAGATTATGAAATTTTTATGGAATGCCCTTGCCAGATTGCCGGAATATCAAACCCTGGAGGACGCCGTTTCCACCGGGGCGCTGCCTGCTGCCGCCACCGGGCTTTCCGGCATCCACAAAGCAGCGGTTTCCGGCGCCCTGTGCGCACGCCAGGGCCGTAAGGCCCTGTTCCTTGCGGCGGATGAAGCCGAGGCGCAGCGCATTGCTGGCGACCTTGCCGCGCTTGGGCTGCGCCCGCTGGTCTACCCGGCCCGGGACTTCAACCTGCAGGACGTGGAGAGCGCCTCCCGCGAATATGAACACCAGCGCCTGCAAGTATTGGCACGCATGCTCAAAGCCGCGGGCAGCGCGCCGGATAAAGAGCCGGACGCCGCGGAGGGCTGGGATGCCGTCGTTGCCTGCATCGATGCCGCCCTGCAATATACCCTGCCGCCGGAGGAGCTGGAAAAGCGCACCGTTGTACTCCGGGCAGGGCAGCAGGTCAGCCCGGAGCACATCATCAAGGCCCTGCTGGCCTGCGGCTACCAGCGCGCCGTTCAGATCGACGGCGCCGGACAGTTTTCGCTGCGCGGGGGCATTCTCGACATCTTTACCCCCGGCGCGCCCAACCCCGTCCGCCTGGAATTTTGGGGCGACGAGATCGACACGCTCTCCTTTTTCGACCTTGAGACCCAGCGACGCACCGATCCGGTTGAGAAAATTATTCTGGCGCCTGCCATGGAGGCGCTGGCCACCAACCCCGGCGCGCTGGCGGAACGGCTGCGCAGCCTGGCAAACACGCTGCGCGGCAAGCATGCCGCACCCGCAAAGGACACGCTGCGCAAGCACGCCGGCAAGCTGGAGGACGGCCTTGCCCTCAGCTGTGCCGACAAATACATCACCCTGCTTTACAGCCGTGTGGCCACGCTGTTTGATTACCTGCCCGGCAATGCGCTGATCTTTTGCAGCGAGCCGCTGAAAAACAAGGAGCGCATGCGCTCCGTTCTCTGGCAATGGGGCGAGGATGTCAAGGGCTATCTGGAGGAGGGCGTGCTCTGCCGCGGCCTGACCGAATTTAGCGAAACCTGGGCCTACGCCCTGCAACAATTCGAGCTGCGCGGAACTGTACTGATGGATTCGTTCGCACGCGGCAGCTATGATCTCCCGCTGAAAAACCTGGTTCATTTCTCCGTGCGCCAGCTCTCCCCCTGGGGCGGCAGCATCCAGCTGCTCACCGAGGACCTGCAGAATATGCTGGCCAACAAATGGGCCTGCGTTGTCCTGGCGGGCAACGAGCGCAGCGCGCGCACAACTGCCGCCGACCTGCAGGCCCAGGGTCTGCCGGCCTCCTACCTGGAAAGCGCGGAGGTCGTTCAGCGCGGCACCATTGTGGTGGCCAGCGGCGCGCTTTCCGCCGGCCTTGAGCTGCCCGGCGCCTTTTTCGGCCTGCTTTCCCACGGGCGGCTGGCGGCGGCCCCCGCCAAAAAGAAAAAGCGGCCTAAAAACAGCCAGGAAATTTACAGCCTGGCGGACCTCACCCCCGGCGATTACGTGGTGCACAGCGCGCACGGTATCGGCATCTTCGACGGCATCCACAAGCTCGATATGCACGGTGTCGTCAAGGATTATATTAAGCTGCGCTACGCAAAGAGCGACACGCTTTATGTACCCGTCACGCAGCTGGACATGGTAAGCAAGTATATCGGCCCGCGGGAGGATTCCGGCGTTAAGCTCAACCGCCTGGGCGGCAGTGAGTGGCAGAAGGCCAAAAGCCGCGTCCGCGCCGCGGTGCGCGACATGGCTAAAGAGCTGATTAAGCTCTACGCGGAGCGCATGCAGGCCAAGGGGCACGCCTTTTCAGCCGACAACGAGTGGCAGCACGACTTTGAGAGCCATTTTGAATATGACGAAACCGAGGACCAGCTCCGCTGCGTGGAGGAGATTAAATCCGATATGGAGCGAGAGGCCCCCATGGACCGCCTGCTGTGCGGCGACGTGGGCTTCGGTAAGACCGAGGTCGCCCTGCGCGCGGCCTTTAAATGCGTCTGCGACAGCAAGCAGTGCGCCCTTCTGGTTCCCACCACCATCCTGGCCTGGCAGCACTTTCAGACCATCTGCAAGCGCATGGAGGGCTTCCCCGTACGCATCGAGCTGCTCTCCCGTTTTCGCACGCCCAAGCAGCAGGAGGACATCCTCCGCCGCCTCAAGCGCGGGGAAATCGATATTGTCGCCGGCACGCACCGTCTGGTGAGCAAGGATGTTAAATTCCGCGACCTGGGCCTTGTCATCATCGACGAGGAACAGCGCTTCGGCGTCGCCCAAAAGGAGCGCCTGAAGGACCTGTGCAAAAACGTGGACGTGCTCACGCTGTCGGCCACCCCCATTCCCCGGACGCTGAACATGGCGCTCTCGGGCATTCGGGACATGAGCGTAATTGAGGAGGCCCCGCACGACCGCCACCCCGTTCAGACCTATGTGCTGGAGCACGACGACGGCATCCTGTTTGACGCCATCCGCCGGGAGCTGCGGCGTGGGGGGCAGGTTTATTACCTGCACAACGATGTCGCCAGCATTGAGCGTGTCGCCGCCCGGATCCAGTCCCATATCCCCGAAGCGCGCATCGGCATTGGCCACGGGAAAATGAACGAGCAGGAGCTCTCCGAGGTCTGGCGCAGGCTCATCGACCATGAAATCGACGTCCTGGTCTGTACCACCATCATCGAAACCGGTGTCGACGTCCCCAACGCCAACACGCTTATCATCGACAACGCCGACCGCATGGGCCTCTCGCAGCTGCACCAAATTCGCGGCCGCGTGGGGCGCTCCAACCGCCGCGCTTATGCCTACCTAACCTTTACCCGCAACAAGGTTCTTTCAGATATCGCCCAAAAGCGCCTCTCCGCCATCCGCGAATTTACCGAGTTTGGCTCCGGCTTTAAAATCGCTATGCGCGACCTGGAGATCCGCGGGGCGGGCAACATCCTCGGCGGCGAGCAGCATGGACACATGGAGGCCGTCGGCTACGACATGTACCTGAAAATCCTTGGCGAGGCCATCAAGCGGGAAAAGGGCGAGGAGGTCCCCGATTACGACGGCGAGTGCCTGGTGGATGTTCAGCTTCAGGCCCATATTCCGGAAAAATACATCGGCGACCTCAACCAGCGCCTGGAAATTTACCGCCGGATCGCGGATATCCGCACCCAGGAGGATGCGCTCGATGTCACCGACGAGCTCATTGACCGGTTCGGCGAGCCGCCGGAGAGCGTCAACGGGCTCATCAGCATCGCGCTGCTGCGCAACCAGGCTTCCCGCTTGGGCATTCATGAAGTCAAGCAGCAAAACGACACCCTGCTGTTTTATAAGCAGAAGGTGGACCCCAGGCAGGTCGCCCTGCTGGTTTCCACCTTTAAAAAGCGCGTGATGATCAATGCGGGCGCGCGCCCCTATATCAGCGTAAAGCTCAGCGGCTCCCCGCTGGACACGCTGAGCGAGGTGCTCGCGCTGCTTTCCGGAGCTGAGAACCAGCCGCCCGAAAAACAGTAAGGACTGCTTCCCGTTTCCTAATATCAAGGTTCCCCTAAAAACAAACAGATCCCCCGCAACAGCAGCCGCTGCCACGGGGGACCTGTTTGTTTTTAAACGCCGTTCAGCACGCCGCCCAAATCACTGGCGGCCCGCCCAAATCACCGGCGGCGCATCCGCCTGCCCTTATGCCAGGCAGACATTGACCGCGCGCACCTTGTTGCGGTTCTTCGGGTCAATCTCGGAATCAAACGTCACATGCTGGCCCTCCTCCAGGGACTTAAAGCCCTCAGAGATAATCGCGGAAAAATGGACGAACAGGTCCTCACCGCCGTTGTCATTCTTGATAAAACCATAGCCCTTGTCCGCATTAAACCATTTTACTGTACCTTTATTCATCAAAGATACCTCCTAAAAAATATTATCCGCCTGCAAATAAAAAACTCACAATTTGTAAATCATCAAAAAAATCAATGACTTACAAACTGTGAGTTAATTGATACATTAAGATTATGTATTTATAATAGCATATCTTTATATATTTGTCAAGGGCTTTCGACGTCCTGCATAAATCTTGGCAGAAAACCTGACCAGGCCCTTGACCTGCGAGGCGATTGGGCGTATAATAAGCATCAAGTTGTTCTATATAAAACCATTCAATTTAGAACTAATTAAAATTGGAGACACGTTATGAACCAAATAACCGGCCTGCTGCTGTGCATTCGAAAAACTGTCAAGCTCTACGAGAGTATGCTCAAACCAGTTTGTGACCATTACCGGCTGACGCTGATTGAAGCAGACATCATCAGCTTTTTACAAAACAATCCCGGTAAGGACACGGCGGGCGATATTGTCGGGCTGCGCATGCTCTCTAAGGGCAACGTCTCACAGGCTGTAGAAAGCCTGATTCAGAAATCGCTGCTACAGCGGCAGCAGGATCGCAGTGACCGGAGGAAAATCCATCTGTCGCTGACTCCGGCGGCCCAGCCTGTCACCGCAGAGATTGACGAAATCCGCGAACGCTATCTCAAAAAGATTTTTGCAGGCTTCTCCCCTGAGGAGCGCGAACTCTTTGCGGAGCTCAACAGCCGGATTATTGAAAATGCCAAAAACGCCATGGGAAAGGTGGACTAAGCATGAATGGCGATAAGGACTTTTTAGGCAAGGAGCCGGTGGGCAAGCTGCTGCTCAAGCTGGCGCTGCCCACCGTAGCGGCACAGATCATCAATATGCTTTACAATATTGTGGACCGCATTTACATCGGCCATATTCCGGACATCGGAACCCTGGCCTTGACGGGCGTAGGCGTCTGTATGCCGCTGATTATGATTGTGACGGCCTTTTCCGCCTTCACCGGCTACGGCGGCGCGCCGCGCGCCTCCATCTTCATGGGTAAGGGCGACCAGGAATCCGCTGAAAGGACGCTGGGCAATGGCTTTGTACTGCAAATCATCATCTCGGTAGTGCTGACCGCGGTGCTTCTGCTTTGGAACCGCGACTTTCTGCTGGCCTTTGGCGCCAGTCCAAACACCATTGAATACGGCGTCAGCTACATGAATATCTACGCCATCGGAACAATTTTTGTCCAGATGACGCTGGGGATGAATGCCTTCATCACCGCTCAGGGCTTCGCCAGAACTGGGATGCTCTCTGTGCTCATCGGCGCGGTTGCCAATATCATCCTCGACCCTATTTTCATCTACGGCCTCAATATGGGCGTGCGCGGCGCCGCCTTGGCAACCATCCTCTCGCAGGCCCTGTCCTGCGCCTGGGTACTGATTTTCTTATTTGGCAAAAAGACCTATTTGAAAATTCACCGCCGCCACCTCGCCCTGAAGGCTAAAACCGTCCTTCCCATGCTGGCGCTGGGCCTTTCGGTATTCATTATGCAGGCCAGCGAAAGCGTAATTTCCATCTGTTTCAACTCCTCCCTGCTGCGCTACGGCGGCGACATCGCCGTAGGCGCCATGACTATTCTCACCAGCGTCATGCAATTTGCCATGCTCCCGCTGCAGGGCCTGGGACAGGGCGCGCAGCCCATTATCAGCTACAACTACGGCGCTAAAAACACCGGCCGGGTAAAATTGGCGTTTAAGCTGCTGCTTGTGTCCAGCCTCTGCTACTCGGTTCTTTTATGGCTTGCCATCATGCTCTTCCCACAGGCCTTTGCCGCCCTGTTTACCGGCGATGCGGTATTGCTAGAGTTCACCCGGAGCGCCCTGCGGGTTTACACCGCCTGCCTGCTGTTGTTTGGCATCCAAATGGCCTGCCAAATGACGTTTACCTCGCTCGGCAATGCCAAGGCCTCCATTCTGGTGGCAGTCATGCGCAAATTCATTCTGCTCATTCCGTTAATCTACATCATGCCGGTGATCTTTCCCGGCGACCAGGCAACAGCAGTCTATATGGCCGAGCCGGTTGCAGATTTTTTCGCCGTCTCCTTTAAGCGCGGTGAGATAAGAAAACAAGTAAAAACCCTTATATCATCACGTTTTAAGGACAGCGGGCAAACAGGTTACAAGTGAATAACCGAGCAAAAGGGACGTTATCGAGAGATAGCGTCCCTTTCTGCATACCACGCCACAGCTTGAAATAAGTTGTGGCTTTTTTATGCCCGCAGGAAAGGAGGGGCAGCCGGAATGTTTTTCACAGACGACGAGGGGCGGGCTTTTGAACTGCTCATGCAGCAGAAGCCGGGATTTGACCGCTATCAATCCGGCTGTGCCGGAAGTGATGAAGATTGCGGCACTTGCCGTTTCTACCGTCCAAAATGGAAATATGAGTTTTGTGTTTTCAAAGAGTGTCCCTACTGCCCCGGCAAAAGGACGCGGAAAACGCCCGCCAGCATGGACAAATAGACAGGTAAAACGCCTTGTGTCATGCGGTTTTTCAGACGCAAAAACGGCAAAGACGTATTGCAATATCAAAACCGCACAAAACAGCTTTCTAATAGTCCACGCATACCAAGAAAGGAAGTGATGAAAAATGCCGGTTTTCCGAGTGGAACGCAATACGGGCTATACCGTTATGAGCAACCACCATTTACGCAACAAGGAATTGACCCTAAAAGCAAAAGGCTTGCTTTCGCAAATGCTATC
Organism: Hydrogeniiclostridium mannosilyticum; assembly: GCF_003268275.1. Taxonomy (GTDB): domain Bacteria; phylum Bacillota; class Clostridia; order Oscillospirales; family Acutalibacteraceae; genus Hydrogeniiclostridium; species Hydrogeniiclostridium mannosilyticum. The sequence goes on along the minus strand of NZ_QLYR01000002.1, from coordinate 45,819 downwards.
CTTGCCGGAGGATTGGGACTATACCCTAAAAGGCTTATCCCATATCAACCGGGAGAAAATCGACGCAATCCGCGAAGCGGTAAAGGAACTTGAAAAAGCCGGATATATCGTCCGCAGCCGGGAGCGCGACGAAAAGGGACGCTTGCGGGGTGCGGATTATATCATCTACGAGCAGCCGCAGCCGCCTACATTGGATTTACCTACATTGGAAAATCCAACATTGGATAATCCAACGTTGGAAAAACCTATGCAGGAAAAGCCTACGTTGGAAAATCCAACGCAATTAAATAAAGATATATCAAGTAAAGAAAAAATAATTACTGATGTATCAAATAACGATCAATCAATCTATCCGGCAGAGCCGGAGGACGCGCCGCCATTCGGCGGGATTGATAGGATTGACGGAAATACCGCAGTAGAGATTTACAGGGAGATTGTCAAAGACAATATCGAATACGATCACCTTATCCGCAACACCAAAATAGATAAGGAACGTTTAGATGAAGTTGTCGAGTTAATTCTTGAAACCCTATGCAGTACCGCCCAATATATCAAAGTTGGCGGTGAAAAGTTCCCCGCCGAGTTGGTAAAGAGCCGCCTTTTGAAAATAGACACGTCCCATATTGAATATGTGTTTGACCGTATCGACCAAAACACGACCAAAGTTTATAACATACGGGCATACCTTTTGAAAACGCTGTTTTCCGCGCCCTCTACAATGGGGCATTTCTACACAGCAGAAGTCAATCACGACCTTTACGGCGGCGAATGAGCATAGCCGCATTTTACAGGGAAAGGAGTTGATACCTTGCAGGAAGAAGTAACCCAAAAAGTGATTGCGCTATCTATCAAAACCGCGAAATTAGACGCGGCGGTGCTTCAAAAGGCGTTGAAATTAGCTTTACGGCAGATCGAGAAGCAGCGTGGCAAGCCAAAACGCGGCAAACAGACCTTGCGCCAGCTAAAAAAATCCGGCGAACAGATAACAAATATCAAAATTACTGACGACAATATCAAAGCATTTGACCCTATCGCAAAGGAATACGAACTTGACTACCATGTGAAGAAAATCGAGGGCGGCGAAATCCCCCGTTATCTCGTTTTTTTCAAAGGCAAGGACATTGACAGTATGACCGAAGCGTTTAGGGAGTTTTCCGCAAAGAAGCTGAACAAGAATAAAAAGCCCTCTATCCGCAAAGCCCTTGCCGCTGCAAAGGACAAGGCGAAGCAGCTTAACGCCGCCCGCGACAAGGTTAAAAAAATAGACAGGGGACGTGAAATATGAAGCAGATTAACTACAAAAAGCTGATAATCCCAAATATTCCCTATGTGTTCTTTGTCTATCTCTTTGATAAAGTCGGACAGGCGGTGCGCCTTGCCCCCGGCGCGGATTTTTCCGCAAAGGTGCTGCATATTGCACAGGGCTTTTCCGCAGCGTTTGAAAATGCCTTGCCGAGCGTCCACCCGCTTGATTTGCTTATTGGCATTGTCGGCGCGGTGGTTATCCGTTTGATAGTCTATGTCAAAGGGAAAAACGCGAAGAAATACCGAAAGGGCGCGGAGTACGGCAGCGCACGTTGGGGCGGCACCGAAGATATAAAGCCCTACATAGACCCCGATTTTCAAAATAACATCATTTTGACGCAGACGGAACGGCTTACCATGAACAGCCGCCCAAAGCAGCCGAAGTACGCGAGAAATAAAAACGTCGTCGTGATCGGCGGCAGCGGCAGCGGAAAAACAAGGTTTTTTGTCAAGCCTAATTTAATGCAGCTTCATTCTTCTTACGTCTTGACAGACCCGAAAGGGACGGTGTTAATCGAGTGCGGAAAGCTATTGCAGCGCGGCGGGTACAAGATAAAAGTGCTGAATACGATAAACTTCAAAAAATCCATGCACTACAACCCTTTTGTGTATATCCGCAGCGAAAAGGATATTTTGAAGCTGGTAAACACGCTGATAGCGAATACCAAAGGCGAGGGCGAAAAAAGCGCGGAGGATTTTTGGGTGAAAGCCGAAAGATTGCTGTATTGCGCTTTTGTCGGCTATATCTGGTACGAAGCCCCCAAAGAGGAAATGAACTTTACAACGCTGCTTGAACTTATCAACGCCAGCGAAGCCCGCGAGGACGACGAGGAATACCAAAGTCCCGTTGATCTGCTCTTTGCCGAGTTGGAGGAACGCGACCCCGACCATTTCGCGGTGAAGCAGTACCGAAAATATAAATTAGCGGCGGGCAAGACCGCGAAAAGCATTTTGATTTCATGCGGTGCGCGACTTGCCCCCTTTGACATTAAGGAACTCCGCGAACTCATGTCCTATGACGATTTGGAACTTGACACGTTAGGCGACAGAAAGAGCGCGCTTTTCCTCATTATGAGCGATACGGACAGCACTTTTAATTTTGTAATCGCTATGCTGCAATCGCAGCTTTTCAATTTGCTTTGCGATAAAGCGGACGACGAGTACGGCGGCAAGCTGCCCGTCCATGTGCGGTGTCTGCTGGACGAGTTTGCGAACATCGGTCAAATCCCACAGTTTGAAAAGCTGATTGCTACAATCCGCAGCCGGGAAATCTCGGCTTCTATCATTCTGCAATCGCAGAGCCAGCTAAAAGCCATTTACAAGGACGCGGCAGAAATCATACTTGATAATGCCGACAGCACCTTGTTTTTGGGAGGGCGCGGGAAAAATGCAAAGGATATTTCGGAGAACTTGGGACGGGAAACAATAGACAGTTTCAACACTTCCGAAAATCGCGGCACGCAGGTTTCTCATGGCCTCAATTATCAAAAATTAGGAAAGGAGTTGATGACACAGGACGAAATAGCAGTTATGGACGGTGGAAAGTGTATTTTACAGTTGCGCGGTGTGCGTCCCTTTTTCAGCGACAAATACGATATTACTAAACACCCAAACTACAAATATCTTTCCGACTTCGACAAGAAAAACGCTTTTGACGTTGAACGGTATATGTCCACTCGTCCGGCAATCGTAAAGCCGGACGAAGCCTTTGACATATACGAAATAGATTTGTCCGACGAGGACGCAGCCGCCGAAAAGTAACGGCGGCATTTTTATTTCCAACAACATTTTTTAAGCCGTAAAACGGCAGAAAGCGAGGTAATTTATGGAGTTTTTTAATTCCGCAGTTGACGTATTGCAGACTTTGGTAATCGCGCTTGGCGCAGGACTTGGCATTTGGGGCGGCATTAACTTAATGGAGGGGTACGGCAACGACAACCCCGGCGCGAAAAGCCAGGGCATGAAACAGCTTATGGCAGGCGGCGGTGTTGCCCTCATTGGTCTTACCCTTGTCCCGCTGCTCTCCGGCCTGTTTGGATAATGCCACAGTTTAATACTACCCGCCGCGCTCTCCCGCTTTATGCGGGAGGGCGCGGGAAAGGAGGGATTAACTTTTGATATGGCAGATGATTGAAGATTGGTTTAGGGGCATACTGACAGACGGGATTTTATCTAACCTCTCCGGCCTGTTCGACAGTGTAAATACAGAGGTTGGCAATATCGCTACCGAAGTCGGCACAACCCCCGCTGGGTGGAACGCGGGCATATTCAACATGATACGCAGCCTATCGGAAAATGTCATTATACCGATTGCAGGGGTCATCATTACCTTTGTCATGTGCTACGAACTAATCCAGCTTGTAATCGAAAAAAACAATCTGCACGATCTCGACACATGGATTTTCTTTAAGTGGATTTTCAAAACCTTTGTGGCGGTACTGCTGGTAACAAATACATGGAATATCGTTATGGGTGTGTTCGACGTAACGCAAAGCGTCGTCAATGACAGCGCGGGGGTTATCATATCGGATACAAGCATAGACATTTCAACCGTTATCACCGATATAGAAACAAAACTTGAAGCTATGAGCGTCGGCGGGCTGTTGGGGTTATGGTTTCAATCGCTTTTTGTTGGCCTTACCATGAACGCCCTATCAATCTGCATTATGCTTGTGGTGTATGGGCGTATGATTGAAATATACCTTGTAACGAGTATCGCCCCTATCCCTATCGCAACAATGGCAAACCGCGAATGGGGCGGCATGGGACAGAACTATCTAAAATCCTTGCTTGCGCTTGGTTTTCAAGCGTTTTTGATTTTGGTGTGCGTTGGTATTTATGCGGTTTTGATACAGACAATCGCCACAACCGACGACATATCCGGCGCGATTTGGTCTTGTATGGGTTATACCGTCCTCTTGTGCTTTACCCTGTTTAAGACGGGAAGCCTTGCAAAATCCCTGTTCAGCGCACATTAAGGGGGAATAAGTGAAGAAATATAAAATCATCTATGCCGATCCCCCTTGGGGCTATGTGCAAAAGAAAGTACGCGGCGGAGCAGCAAGGCATTACCCAACTATGAAGATAGATGATATTTGCGCTTTGCCGATACCGCAGATTGCCGATAGCGATTGTGTCCTATTTTTATGGACGACTTTCCCGCAGATTGCGGAAGCGTTAAAGCTAATCAAAGCATGGGGATTTTTATATAAAACCGTTGCTTTTGTTTGGCTAAAGCAAAACCGAAAATCTCTCACTTGGTTTTACGGTTTGGGCTTTTGGACGCGGGGAAACGCGGAAATCTGTTTGCTTGCTACCAAAGGACACCCGCAGCGAAAATCAAACAAGGTACACCAATTCATTATTTCCCCTGTTGAACAACACAGCAAAAAGCCCGATGAAGCGCGGAAAAAGATTGTAGACCTTATGGGCGACCTACCGCGCATTGAACTTTTTGCAAGGCAGCATACGCCCGGTTGGGACGTATGGGGGAACGAAGTTGCAAGCGATATACAGCTTGAAAGAAAGGAGGTTTGAAATGGCGTATGTAACCGTCCCAAAGGATTTAACAAAAATCAAAAGCAAGGTTATGTTTAACCTTACAAAACGACAGTTAATTTGTTTCGGCGCAGCGGTAGCAATCGGACTACCGCTTTTCTTTTTGACAAAGGACAGCGCGGGAACGACAACGGCGGCTTTGTGCATGGTGCTTGCCATGCTTCCCATGTTCTTATTCGCTATGTATGAAAAGAACGGGCAGCCCCTTGAAATTGTAATACGGCAATTTGTGGAAGTGAAGTTTCTTCGCCCCAAAGAGCGACCTTATCAGACCAACAATTTTTATGCCGCCCTTGTGCGGCAGCAGCAATTAGATAAGGAGGTACGGGCGATTGTCAAAAGAAAAGGTGAACACCCAAAACGAAAAGCGTAAACTTACGCGGCAGGAGAAAAAGCAGATCGCCGCGATTATCCGGCAGGCGAAAGGCGACGGAAAGCCCCATACGGCGCAGGACAGCATACCGTTTGAGCGAATGTATAAGGACGGAGTATGCCGCCTTGCAAACGGGCGGTATTCCAAGTGCATAGAGTTTGAGGACATCAACTATCAGCTTGCACAGCCGGACGATAAAACCGCCATTTTTGAGGCTCTTTGCGATATGTATAACTCTTTCGACGCTTCAATCAGTGTGCAGCTCTCTTTGATTAGCCGTTATGCAAACAAGGAGGATTTCAAAAACAGTATCACGATTGCGCCGCAGAATGACGATTTTGACAGTATCAGAACAGAATACACCGAAATGCTCAAAGCGCAGCTTGAACGGGGAAACAACGGGCTTATCAAGACAAAGTTTCTCACTTTTACAGTGGAAGCAAAGGACATAAAAACAGCGCGGGCGCGGCTTGCCCGTATTGAAACGGACACTCTCAATCATTTTAAGGTGATCGGCGCGGCGGCGCGGACGCTGGACGGAAAACAGCGGCTTGCCTTGCTTCATGGTCTGTTTCACCCCGACGGGGAACGCTTCAATTTTGAATGGGAATGGCTACCCGCAAGCGGCCTATCCGTCAAGGATTTTATCGCCCCGTCCTCTTTCCGTTTTGGCGACGGGCGAATGTTTCAAATGGGCGGCAAGTATGGTGCAGTTTCATTTTTGCAGATTGTCGCGCCGGAACTGTCTGACCGTATGCTTGCCGACTTCATGGAAGCAGAAAACGGGATTGTCGTTAATCTGCATATTCAGAGTATCGACCACAACGAAGCGATTAAGACGATCAAAAGGAAAATTACCGATTTAGACCGTATGAAAATCGAAGAACAGAAAAAGGCAATCCGTAGCGGGTACGATATGGATATAATACCGTCCGACCTTGCCACCTACGGCGGCGAAGCAAAAAATCTGCTTCACGATTTGCAGAGCCGCAACGAAAGAATGTTTTTGCTTACGTTGCTTGTCCTCAATCTTGCCGACACAAAGCAGAAATTGGATAACGACGTATTTAGTGCGGCGGGGATTGCACAGAAATATAACTGTATTTTAACCCGCCTTGATTATCGGCAGGAGCAGGGGCTTATGTCCTCTATCCCATTGGGGGAAAACTTAATCAAAATCCAGCGGGGCTTGACGACGAGCAGCACCGCTATTTTTGTACCCTTTACTGTTCAAGAGTTATTCCAAAACGGCGAAGCGTTATACTACGGCCTAAACGCGCTATCTAACAACATGATTTTGTGCGACAGAAAACGGCTGAAAAATCCAAACGGCCTTATTCTCGGCACACCCGGCAGCGGCAAGAGTTTTTCGGCAAAGCGCGAGATTACAAACGCTTTTCTCATTACGGCAGATGATATTATCATTTGCGACCCCGAAGCCGAATATTACCCCCTTGTGGGGCGGCTGAAAGGACAGGTTATCAAGGTTTCGCAGAACAGCACGCAGTACATCAACCCTATGGATATTAACCTCAATTACAGCGAGGGCGACACGCCGATTGCGCTCAAAAGTGATTTTATTCTTTCCTTTTGCGAGTTAATCATGGGCGGCAAAAACGGGCTGGAAGCGGTTGAAAAGACCTTGATTGACCGCGCTGTTATCAGCGTGTACCGCAGCTACCTTGCCGACCCAAAGCCGGAGAATATGCCGATTTTGGGCGATCTCTACAACGAAATCAAGAAGCAGCCGGAAAAGGAAGCGCAGCGTATCGCGGCGGCATTGGAACTCTATGTAAACGGCAGTTTGAATGTGTTTAATCACAGGACGAATGTTGATATTCACAACCGCCTTGTCTGCTTTGATATTAAGGAACTCGGCACACAGCTAAAAAAACTTGGTATGCTCATTGTGCAAGATCAGGTATGGAACAGAGTTACCATAAACCGCAGCGAGGGCAAGGCGACACGGTACTATATTGACGAGTTTCATTTGCTGCTCAAAGAGGAACAGACCGCAGCGTACAGTGTCGAGATTTGGAAGCGTTTTAGAAAGTGGGGCGGTATTCCGACAGGTATCACACAGAATGTCAAAGATTTGCTTGCGTCCCGCGAAGTGGCAAACATTTTTGAAAACAGCGATTTTGTGTATATGCTCAATCAAGCGCAGGGCGACAGGGAAATCCTTGCAAAGCAGCTTAACATTTCACAGCAGCAAATGACCTATGTGACCCATTCCGAAGCGGGCGAGGGGCTTATTTTCTATGGCAACGTCATTTTGCCGTTTATTGACCGTTTCCCGAAAGATACGGAACTTTACCGCGTAATGACAACCAAACCCGGCGAGGTGTCAGCATGAGGATAGAAGCAAATAAAATCTATTGCGGCGACAGCTTGCAGGTACTTCAAACCCTGCCGGAAAACAGCGTCGATTGTTGCGTAACGTCCCCACCCTACTATGCTTTGCGGGACTACGGCGCAGACGGGCAGATCGGACAGGAAGCAACGCCGGAAGAATATGTTTCCCGTCTTATAACGGTATTCCATGAGGTAAAGCGGGTGCTTGTGCCGGAGGGGACTTGTTGGCTGAATATCGCGGACACTTATTGCGGTACAGGCAGCAAGGCCGATTACCACGACCCAATATATCCGAAAGGCAGAAACGGGCAGCAGGTGGCGATAAATCGCCGCGCCCCCGGCTGCAAGCCGAAAGATTTAATCGGTATTCCCTGGCTTGTCGCCCTTGCTTTGCGGGGTGACGGTTGGTATTTGCGTAGCTCTATCATTTGGTACAAAGCAAACCCCATGCCGGAAAGCTGCAAAGACCGTCCGACACGCTGCTATGAGTATGTATTTCTGCTCACAAAATCAAAGAAATATTACTACGATTGGCAAGCAGTAGCCGAGCCAATAGCGGCAGCTAATACGGGTTTACCTACTCGAAACCGCCGCGACGTTTGGCAGATCAACACCGCACCATATCGCGGCGGGCATTTCGCAGCGTTCCCGCCGAAGTTGGCAGAAACTTGTATTTTGGCGGGGTGTCCTATCGGCGGGATTGTCCTTGACCCTTTTCTTGGCAGCGGTACAACGGGCATGGTGGCAAGGCAGCTTAACCGCCGCTATATCGGCATTGAACTAAACCCCGACTATTGCGAACTTGCAAAACAGCGGATTGGAGGTGATGAAGATTGAGCAAGGAACTGAAAGCCCCGGACAAGATAACACAGAAAATGACCCGCGACGGGGCGGTTGCGGAAAATCTCACAACGGGCGAAACGGCGAGTATCAGCGATAGGCCGCAGGAGGAAAACTATTCAGCCCCCGCAGGGGTAGCAACAGAAAAGGTTGTGCAGCATATCGGCGCAGAGATTGAGCGACACGCAACAAAAGGCGCAGAGAAAAAAGCCCTTGACGCGGCACAGCCTAAAACCCATTCTTCACGTTTGCAGTTTTCCGAAGCAGAACGGGCAACGCCGGAACTTCAAAAAGCTATCAAAAAATCCGACAAGGCGGCAGATCGTTTAGACGCAGCGCGGGCGGCTATCCCCAAAAAGACTACAATTAAAAAAGAACGCGTTTTTGACGAAACCAAAGGAAAATCAAAAACGCGCCTTTCTTTTGAAAAGACGGATAAGCCACCAAACGGCAAATTGCGTCATAACCCCTTATCCCGTCCGGCGCAGGAGTTGAACAGTACCGTACATGGAAAAATCTACGAGGTAGAAAAAGAAAACGTCGGTGTGGAAAGCGGGCATAAGGTAGAACTTGCAGGAGAAAAAGCGGGCGGCATGACAACGCGGGCAGTTAAGGGCGGCATACGCCGCCATAAGCTGAAACCCTACCGGGCAGCGGCAAAAGCGGAAAAAAAGGCAGTAAAGGCAAACGCAGATTTTTACTATCAAAAAGCGTTGCACGACAACCCCGCCCTTGCACATTCTAATCCCATTTCCCGTTTTTGGCAGAAACAGCGGATTAAAAAGCAATACGCAAAAACGCTGAAAGCGAGCGGCAAGGCGAAAAAGGCCGCCGAAGCCACCGCAAAGGCGGCGAAGAAAACCGCACAGGAAACAAAACGGGCGACATTCTTTGTCGTCCGGCATTGGAAAGGCTGTTTGATTGTGGGCGGGATTGCCTTTGTCGTATTACTACTTTTCGGCGGCTTGTCCTCTTGTTCCCTTTTGGGCGGTAATGGCGGCAGCGGTTTAATTGCGTCGTCCTATCTTTCCGAGGACGCGGATATTTTAGGCGCAGAAGCCGCCTACTCCGACATGGAAGCTGAATTACAGGATATGCTTGACAATATCGAAAGCGAATACCCCGGCTATGACGAATACAGAGTAAACGCTGACGAGATCGAGCATGACCCCTATGTGCTGATTTCTATTCTCTCCGCGCTGCATGAGGGCATTTTTACTCTTGATGAAGCGCAAAGCACCCTTGAAATGCTCTTTGAGAAACAGTATATCCTGACCGTTGAGGAAGAAGTACAGGTACGCTACCGCACAGAAATGAGGACGGACAGCGAGGGCAACGAATACGAAGTTGAAGTACCCTATAACTATTATATTCTTCATGTGGATTTGGAAAACTTTGACCTATCCCATGTCCCCGTTTACATCATGGGAGAAGATCAATTATCCCTTTATTCGCTGTATATGTCCTCTCTTGGCAACCGCCCCGACCTGTTCCCGCAATCCGGCTATGTGTCTAAATACTATGAAAACCCGCCCGCCGATTACGAAGTACCCGACGCGCTGCTCAATTCCGATGAACAGTTTGCGCGGCTGATTGCCGAAGCGGAAAAATACGTCGGTTTTCCCTATGTGTGGGGCGGCAGCAGCCCGGAAACCTCTTTTGATTGCAGCGGTTTTGTGAGTTATGTTTTGACAAACTCTGGCCTATACAATACGGGCAGACTTGGGGCGCAGGGGCTATATAACATTTCAACCCGCGTTTCCACCCCGAAACCGGGCGACCTTGTATTTTTTACAGGCACATACGATACCCCCGGCGTTTCCCATGTGGGGATTTATGTCGGTGAGGACGCGGCGGGAAACCCCGTCATGCTGCATTGTGGCGACCCTATTCAATATTCAAAACTCAATACAAGCTATTGGCAATCCCACTTTTACGCCTACGGGCGGCTCAATTACAATTAAGATTGGAGGGCGATATTATCAATATTGTTTCTTTTGGCGGCGGTACGAATAGTGCCGCCTTACTTATTGGCCTATACAAGCATAAAATCCCGGTTGACCTTATCACCTTTGCCGATACGGGAGCAGAACACCCGCATACCTATCAATTTATCAAAGTGATGAATAAATGGCTATCCGAACATGGTATGCCGGAAATTACAGTTGTAAAGACGGTTGACCGATACGGAAACCGTCTTACCCTTGAAACCGAGTGCTTGCGCTCTCACACTCTCCCGTCGATTGCCTACGGATATAAGCGGTGTTCACAGAAACACAAAATCACTCCGCAAGAGAAGTTTTGCAACCGTTACCCACCTTGCCGCGAGATTTGGCAGCGGGGCGAGAAAGTCAACCGTTTTATCGGCTATGACGCGGGCGAAATGAAACGCTATGAACATTCCCGCAAGCATAACGAAGCCGACAAAAAATATCATAACCGCTACCCCCTTATTGAAATGTGGGGCTGGGACAGGGACGATTGCATACGGGAAATTAGGGCGGCAGGCTTGCCGCTACCCGGCAAATCGTCCTGTTTCTTTTGTCCGAGCATGAAACGGCAGGAGATTTTGTATCTTAAAAAGCATTATCCCGATTTGTTTAAGCGGGCGGTTGCTTTAGAGGAAAACGCTATGCCCTATCTCAAAACAGTAAAGGGATTGGGGCGTAACTATTCATGGAAAGACCGTTTTGGAAAGGAGTAAATCATTTATGGCAAACACGAAACTTGACCGTATCGAAAGAGATATTTCAAAGACGAGGGCGAAAATCGTTGAATATCAAAATAAGCTGAAAGCCCTTGAAGCGCAGAAAACCGAGGAAGAAAACGCGCAGATCGTTCAAATGGTAAAGGCGGTACACATTGACGGGGCGCAGCTTGCCGCGTTCCTCTCCGCATACGCCAGCGGCGAAATCGTCTTGCCGCAGCAGGAAACCCCATACAGCACTGAACAGGAGGACAGAGAAGATGAAGAATAAAAAGCTATTCAGAAAAATTACTGTTCTGCTTGCCGCACTCGTTGTCATGTGCGGCTTTTCTGTTACTGCCTATGCGGGTGGAGGGCCGGAGGTAGAAGAAGCCCCGGAAACTGTTACCGAGCCGGAGGAAACGACAGGCGGCTATGAGCCACAGCCCCTAACGCCGGAGGGCAATATGAGCCTTGTGGACGACATAACGGGCGAAGCGTCCGGCGATAAACAGTTTATCACCGTCGTTACCAAAAACGGCAACTATTTTTACATCATCATTGACCGCGCCGATGACGGAGAAAACACCGTACATTTCCTTAACCAAGTGGACGAAGCCGATTTAACCGCACTTATGGAGGACGGACAGACCGAAGCCCCCGTTTGTAGCTGCACTGAAAAATGTGTTGCCGGAAGCGTCAACACCGCTTGCCCTGTTTGCAGCGTCAACATGAGCGAGTGCGCGGGCGTGGAAGCCGAGCCGGAGCCGGAAGAAACCGAGCAGCCGCAGGAAGAAGAAAAAAGCGGCGGTATGGGTATTCTACTTGTCGTGTTGCTTGTTGCCGCAGCGGGCGGCGGCGCGTTCTACTACTTTAAGATTTTGAAGCCCAAAAAGGACGCAGCAAAAGGCAGTAGCAATCTTGACGATCTCGACTTTGACGAGGACGACGAGGAAACGGAAGAATTAGAAATCGAACAGGAGGACGAAAACTTGTAATAAATAATTGTTTCCTTTTTTGTAATATGGTATAGTGCAAATGTGAATATATGGTAGGAGGTGGCACAATGACTGCCAAAGAAAAAGCATATATAGCAAGCCGTTACAACGACTATACCAAATGCAAACCCGAACACCGCCAGCCCGAAAAAGGTGAAGCGATTAAGCAGCTTATGGATTATTTCGGAATTGAGGAAATGGGGCAATTTACGGAATACTTTGACGACTAAAATGTAAAGAATACCTTAAAGCGGTAAATCCAAAGAAAAGGATTTACCGCTTTTCTTTTTCACAGGAGGATTAAAAACATGAAACTTGTAATTGCAGAAAAACCGAGCGTTGGGGCGGCGATTGCCGCCGTTTTGGGCGCGAATGAAAAACACAGCGGATATTTTGAGGGCGGCGGCTACATTGTGTCGTGGTGTGTCGGACATTTGATTAGTCTTGCGGACGCGGCGACCTACAATGAGCAGTACCGAAAATGGAAATACGACGATCTCCCTATTGTCCCGCAGGAGTGGCAATTTGTTGTTGCCAGCGGCAAGGAGCAGCAGTTTTCTGTCCTCAAAGACCTTATGCACCGTAACGACGTTACCGAGATTGTCAACGCTTGCGACGCGGGGCGCGAGGGGGAACTCATTTTCCGTTTTGTCTATGAACAGGCAAATTGTAACAAGCCCTTTTCCCGCCTATGGATTAGCAGCATGGAGGAAAGCGCAATCCGCGAGGGCTTTTCAAACCTCAAAGACGGGCGCGGCTATGATAATCTCTATCAATCCGCACTTTGCAGGGCAAAGGCCGATTGGCTGATCGGCATTAACGCAACCCGCCTTTTCTCTATCCTGTACCATAAGACGCTGAATGTTGGCAGAGTGCAGACCCCCACTCTTGCTATGGTTGTCAACCGCGACTATACCATTAACAGTTTCAAAAAAGAAAAGTATCATGTTGTCCAGCTGGACACGGGCGGTATTTTAGCTTTGTCCGATAAGCTACACGACGAAGCGGCGGCGCGGCAGATGAAAGCGGCTTGCGAGAAATCGCAGGTCGTTTGTACTTCTCTTGTAAAAGAAAAGAAAACCGCAGCCCCGCCGAAACTGTTTGACCTTACTTCCTTGCAGCGGGAAGCAAACCGCCTGTATGGATTTACGGCGAAACAGACCCTTGACTATGCGCAAGCCCTCTATGAAAAGCGGCTTTTGACCTATCCCCGCACCGACAGCAAGCACATTACTTCCGATATGCAGGACAGCACAAGGGAACTCATTACCGGGCTTTGCGCTGCTCTCCCCTTTATGCAGGGGGTGAAGCTGCAAGCCGATCTTTCGCGGATTATCAACAATAGCAAAGTAACCGACCACCACGCTATTTTGCCGACAGCGGAGTTTTTGAAAAACGGCTTTTCTTCCCTTGCCGAAAGCGAGAAAAAACTAATGACCCTTGTATGCGCGAAATTGCTTTGCGCTGTTGCCGCGCCCTATACCTATGAAGCGGTTACGGCGGTTTTCACTTGCGGCGGCTATACCTTTACCGCAAAGGGCAGGACGACGCTTTGCGAGGGTTGGCGCGAGATTGAAAGACTATCCCGCGCCGTAGCTGAAGAACAGGACGAGGAAGCCGAGCCGGAAGCGGTTTTGCCCCCTCTTTCCGAGGGGCAGACATTTGATAACGTAGCGGCAGAGATTACCGAGCGTTTCACGCAGCCCCCGAAAGCCTTTACCGAAGATACCCTTTTGTCTGCTATGGAGAACGCGGGCAAGGAGGACACGCCGGAAGAAGCCGAGCGCAAGGGGTTAGGCACGACAGCAACGCGGGCGGGTATCATCGAAAAGTTAATTTCGGCGGGCTTTGCCGAGCGTAAAGGTAAAAAGCTAATCCCCACAAAGGACGGATATAACCTTGTCGCTATTTTGCCCGAAGCCCTTACTTCCCCGCAGCTTACGGCAGAATGGGAAACGCGCCTTGTAGGGATTGCCAAAGGCAGCGACACTCCCGCCGACTTCATGCGCGGGATTGAAAAAATGGCGGCAGATCTCGTCAAGACCTATTCCGCAATTTCCGAGGATAAAGCGAAGCTGTTTACCCCGCAGCGGGAAGCAATCGGCACTTGCCCCCGTTGCGGCGCGGCGGTTTACGAGGGAAAGAAAAACTTTTACTGCTCCGACAGGGCTTGCGGCTTTGTCATGTGGAAGAACGACCGATTTTTTGAACAGCGAAAAAAGACTTTCACAAAGGCGATTGCCGCCGCCCTTTTGAAAGACGGAAAGGTGAAAATCAAGGGTATGCACTCGACGAAAACGGGAAAGACCTTTGACGGGGTTGTGCTGCTTGCCGACACAGGCGGCAAGTATGTAAACTTCCGCGTTGAGCAAAACCGAAAATGATTAGGCTTGATGAAAAGTCATACCGAGCCGTAAAGAAAATGACCCGCGCCGCTTGTGCAAACAACGATTGCGGAAACTGTCTGCTTTTAGATGACGGGGAAACTTGCGTTTGTGTGCAGAGTATCAGCTATTCCCTTATTTGCCGATATTTCCGCGAAGCGGTATTACCCGCCGACAGGCAGCTTTGCGAACAGATCACCCGCAGCGGGGAAACCGATTTGAAGCGTTGCGCGGTATGCGGCAGCACGTTTGCGGCGGGCAGCAACCGGGCGAAATACTGTCCCGATTGCGCGGCAAAGATACGCCGCAGACAGAAAGCGGAAAGCGAGAGAAACCGCCGTTTGCGGTTAAGAACAACTACATAGCAAGCACAGCAAACGAGTACCCGTTTGCGATAAATCCCCGCACTTCTCTTTGAGATTTGCGGGGATTTTGCTTGTTGGGATAGTCCCAAACCCTTAAAAATTGAGAAAGGAGCGTGTAAAACAATATGCCGTATTCCTCATACGACCATGACAAATTAGAAGCCGCCGAAACCATGCGGATAGAACGCCGGATATATTTTGAAGCAAAGGACGGAGATATTTCCCCTTATGTTTCTTTGCCGCTGGAACAGCTACACGCCATGCGCAAGGAAAGCGCGGCAGCGGAACAGGCGATATTTAACGACCTTGCAAAGCGCGCCGCTGCATGGGAAGAACAGGCGGGAAAAACCCTTTTGCTCGACAAAGCGATTGAATACACAAGGACAACCGTTGTGCAGCACACCTCTAACCAGTGGCAGGAAAACGAATATAACCGCCACACCCGCAGCAACCGGGTATATCAGATGAATTACTACATTTACGAGAATACCCGGTATGACAGGGAAAAACAGCAATCTATCCCGTATTCATACTCTCTCACATGGGGCGTTTACACCAACAGCCCGAACAGAAACGGGCAAGCGAAGATTGCCGGACAGGACAGAAAAACTTTTGCAGATAGGGCGGCTATGGAAAAGTATCTGAATGGGCGTATCAAAGCATACGACCGCCTGTTTACCGAAATCTCCCCGCCTATCCCGCCGGAATACGCCGACCATTTCAAAGTAAACGGTATGCTTTTGCCGGGGTACACCATAGAGGGCGAAGAACGGACGCAGCCGGAGCAGGCCGAAGCAAAGGAAACCCCGACAGAACGGGCGGCAGCTATCCCCGAAAATACCGGGCAGCAAAAGGAGCGTGAACACATGAGCGAACAGTTTTCTATTATGATTGGCAACCGCAGCCGCTTTGAAGCGGGCGACGCAGGCGGTTATTGGCTGGATATGCCCGCCACAAAGGAGCAGCTTCACGAAGCTATGCAGGGCGTCGGCATTACCGCCGACAACCCGCAGGATTTTTTTATTAACGGCTATTCGTCCCCACAGGACAAACCTGTTAATATGCCGCTTTCCCTTATCCAAACGGCGAGTATGGACGAACTCAATTTTCTTGCGGCGCGTTTTGAACAGCTTGACCCCGCCGAGGTTGGCAAGCTGAACGCAGCCTTGCAGCAGAAAAACGGTTTTGAGAATATCGGACAGGTTATCGACTTCACCTATAACGCGGATTATTTCGTACATATCCCCGAAGTACATACCTACCGCGATTTGGGCGACTATTACTTAAATCAATCCGGCATGGTGCAAATGCCCGAAGAATGGAAAAGCGGCATTGACCTTGCCGCCTTTGGCAAGAACGCCGCCGAGCAGGAAAAGGGAGCGTTTACCGAATACGGGTATATCATGGAAAGCGGCGACGAGTGGGAACGGCAGTTTGAGGGACGCGAAGTGCCGGAGGAATACCGCATTATGAGTTACCCACAGCCGGAGCGCGGCGAACAGGACAAGACTTTTATGGACGCAGCCGAAGCGCAGCAGACAGGCGCACAGACCACCGAGCAGCAACCCCGCCCCGTCGTCCCGATTATACTTTCTTCTGAAAAGCCCGCCGACAAGGTAAAGGAAATCACCGCCCGTTTGGAACAGGGCGTACAGGCGATTTTTGACAGTGATCGCTACAAAGAGTTTCTAACGGCTATGTCAAAGTTTCACGATTACAGCCTAAACAATACCATTTTGATTGCCATGCAAGGCGGTAATTTGGTAATGGGTTTCCGTCAATGGGAAAAAGAGTTTGACCGCCATGTAAAAAAGGGCGAGAAAGGTATAAAAATCTTTGCCCCCGCGCCATACAAGGTGAAAAAGCTGGTAGATAAAATCGACCCCGAAACGAGAAAACCCATGCTTGACCGCGAGGGAAAAGCGATAAAGGAAGAAAAAGAAATCAGCGTACCCGCCTTTAAGGTTATAACTGTCTTTGATATTTCACAGACCGAGGGCAAGGAGTTTCCCGACCTTTCCGTTAAGCCCTTGCTTGCCGACGTGGAACAGTACGAGGATTTTTTTGAAGCGATTAAGAGAACGTCTCCCGTCCCGATTGCTTTTGAAAATATCCAAACCAGCGCAAACGGGTATTACAGCAACGCAGATAAGCGTATTGCAATCAAAGAGGGCGTAAGCGAATTACAGGCGGTAAAAACCGCCATTCACGAAATCGCCCATGCAAAGCGGCATGATGTGGATTTGAACGCCCCGCCGGAGCAGCAAAACCGCGTTGACCGCCATACCCGCGAGGTGGAAGCGGAAAGTATCGCCTATATCGTTTGCCAGCACTTTGGGCTTGATACGTCAGATTACTCTTTCGGCTATGTAGCAGGTTGGAGCAGCGGCAAGGAAATGACCGAGTTAAAAGCGTCCCTTGAAGCGATACAGGCCACCGCAAAGGAACTCATTACCGAGATTGAGGGGCATTTTACCGAGTTGCAGCAGCAGCGGGAAGCAGATAAGTACATACAATCCAGCCTTGATCCCGCTATTCAACCCGTCGTTACGGTACTTTGGAGTGAAAGCAGCCAGCTAAAAGACGGTGAAAAGATGTCCCTTGCCGCAGCGAATAGAGTTTTTCAATCGTTAGACGCGAAGAAATACGTAGAGCATGGAGGCCATTTATACGATAAGACAGCGTTTCAAATTGACTATACGATGAACGGTGAAAAAGGAACATATGAGGGTCAGCAAGATTTAGGCGACGGGGACGGTTCCCTTATTGAACACATTGAAAAACACCATAACAATTTGGCACAAGATGAAGATTGGAAAAATTATGTGCTTCATAATGAGGGAAAAGACGCTTTGGAACAGGAGATTGCCGGACGGGATATGCTTTTGCATGAGTTTATCCCATATCTCAAATTACATAGCAACCTGTCCGAAATGGAGCAAGCAGCCCAAACAGCCATGAAAGAAGCCGACAACCTTACCCCGCCGGAAACAGCCTATTTCCATGCCGTACAGAAATACGTTGATGATTGCCGGGGTATGCTGAACAGAGGTGAGTATGATTTGCCCGAAGCCCCGCAGTTTTTAGATTTTGACCCGGATTTGCAGGAATACAAGCAGCACGTTATGGACGAAATCGCACAGGAAGCCGCAAGCGCAAGAATGACGGTTGAAGAATATGCAGCAAACAACTATGAGCCGCCGATTTCCACGCAGGAAACCCCCGTATTTGATAAGCTACCGCCAGAACAGCAGCAAGCCCTATCCGATACCGTCAAAGATACTTTGCAAATGCTGGTGGACGCAGATAAGCGTGTTTATGGCGACGTTACAGGCAGTACCCTTGAAGCAATCGCGGCGCAAGGGTATTCCTATAAAGACGGGCAGCTTGAAAAGCAGCAGCCGGAAGCGACCCCCGAAAGCCTTATGACGGGCGAAACCGTCAGAACGCCGAGGGGTAATTTTTATATCACCGATATGAGCCGGGAGCAGATCGAAGCGGCGGGCTTTGGTTTTCACCATGCGTCGGAGGACGGGAAGTATCTCATTATGGGTAACGGCATACAGGCTTACGCCATAGCCGCCGAGCAACCGCAGCGGGATAATCCCTTAAAGCACGTCGAGGACACCATAGAACAGAACGACAACAATTTTGACGGGATTATCAATAACACGCCGCAAACGCCTACCGTTGCGGATTTGGAGCAACGGGCAAAGGCGGGCGAAGCAATTTCCATTACCGACCTTGCAAAAGCGGTAAAATCCGAGAAACGGGAGCAGCCGCAAAAGAAACCGTCCATTCTGAAAAAGCTGGACGAGTACAAGAAACAGGCGGCACAGCAGCCGAAAGATAAGCAGAAAGAGCAAAAAAGAGATTTGGAGGTTTGATACTATGAATATCCATTTTACCATAGAAGAAGAAAACATTATTGCGATTTACGCGGAGGACAGCCGCGAAACAACGGTTGATAATATCGTTGCAGCCATGCCCTATATGGACGGGGATATACAGCAGATTGCAGAAACAGCAGTAAAGAAGCTGCAAGCCATGACAGACAGCGAGTTTTCCGAAAAGGAGTTTATATTGACCGACGAGGAATGACTTACACGCAGCAGGGGCGCGGTTGCCGATTTCCGGCACCGCGCCCCTGTTCTTTTTTTGCCTTTTGCGTGGAACATTAGAAAGCTGTTTTTTGAGGTTTGAGTATAAAGTATCGTCTATGCTGTTTTCACGCGCTGGAAGCCGCAGAAACACAGGCGTTTTCAGCCCCTAACATTCCACTTGTAGCCCCTTTATTCGTCTGTTTCGTCTTTCTTCTTTTCCGCGTCCACAACGCCCTCAATCATACCCGTTACAACAGTGTTTAATTGCGCCGCGTTTTGGGAAGTGATAACGGGTTTCCCGGTGCGCTGCTCCAATGCTTGCCGAGCAATTCCGGCGACCTCGCCGCCTTGCCGCGCCACCTGTACGTTTTCTTCAAAGTTTTGCGGTTTGGTTTCTTTGGAAATATCCGTTGTAGAGGTTTCCGCAAGCATATTCAAAACGATTTCCGTTGTTGTCATGTTGTCCCGCAGGTTTTCTTTTTTCAGCCCTTTCAGTTTTTTGTATTGCCGCGTCGTCATACCCGACCATGCGCGGGTGATTTCGTCAGTAAGTATTGCAAACTCTACGCCCCTTTGTACGCCTCTGTCCTGCCATTCGTCGGTTAGTTCTTTTCGGACTTGGATTGCCTGTAACCGCTGGTTAATCCATTCGCGGGTATATCCTTTTTTCAGATAAGTTTCAAGGGCGCGATCAATCGCCTGTTCCGGGTCTATGGTTTCTTCTATACGTTCTTTGCCTACTTCTGCAAGCCATAGCTTAAACGGCTCTGCTTTTGGTGAGGGAACAGATTGAATGATACGCAAAAGCTGTTCGGTTGTCGCAACATCGGTCAAATAACGTTTCCCGTCCGCTGATTTCAATTTCAGTTGACTACAATTTGTAGTCAACTCGCTTCCCTCTTTTTTAAGGCGTGTTTTTAAGACACTCCAATATTTCGCAGCATGGCGTGTATCTGGCTGCTCGGTCAAAACCGCAACAACATCAACAATGGAAAAGTACCATTCCTCTTTTTCCTCGTCCCATGCTGTTCTTATGCGTTTATCTTCAAAAATCTGTATATTGTCGTTTGTACCCATAGAGATTTACTCCTTTCTCTTTTTTATTTTACCATGTTACGCTGATTTTCGCTATAAGGTTTTACCGTTCCTGTTCTTTCGCCTTGCTTTGGGACGGGTAAAGAATACTGTCAACATTCTTTTTGACAACGCCGTATTCCTGCATTTGCTTTTTAGCTTTTCGATAATCTTCATATAACGCGGCTTTTCTGTCTGTCCAGCTGTCATACTCTTTACGTAGCGCGGCGAGATCAGGCAGCTTCTTAATCTGCATTTCTCGGAGTGCCCGCGCCGCAGCTTCAAACAGGATAATTTCACTCTCATGCCCGCGCAGATACTTTTCCTTGTCCGACGATTTTTTGTACTGCTCATAGATTGGTTTTAACTGTTTGTATGTGGTTGTGTGCTTCATCAGCAAGGACAGATCAAACATTCGCCGTTCTACTTCCTTAACCGCTTTTGCCGCCGCGTCGTGGGCGGTCATAATATCCGCAATTTTGCTTTCAAGATCGCTGTAATATTCAATCTTGTTTTCGGTTAAGAAGTTCATACTTTTTGCGGCCTGTTTCAGATTGTGGATTTTCGCCCACCGTTCATAGCCCGCCGATTGTTGGGCTTTGATACTGTTTTCAATATCTACCACAAGCCGGATTTTCTTATCTTCCCGCAGCGTTTTTTCTTTGGCAACATATACGCCCTTGATACGTTCTTTTATCGCTTCTTCCGTATAGGCCGCACCGAGCGTCTTTGCGCGTGTAAACCGTTCCTGTCCAGCAGCGCGGAAAGAAATATATTTGCCCTGTTTGATTTCATATCCCATTTCCTGTAAACGGCGCAGCAGTTCGTCAAAATCTTTGACTTGGGGAATGAGGGTATCTATCGCCGTTTTCAGTTTGGCTTTGTAGCTTATCCCTTGCTTTTCGGCGGTGTATTCCGCATAGCTTTTTCCCTTGTTCTGCCCTGGCACGACGACGGATAGCCCATGCTCTTTACATATCCTGTCGCTGGTGCGCCGGATAAAGTGATAGCTTTGCTTGTTGGAATGGTATTTTTTGTAGTCAACGAAGCTGACAGCGTTAAAAATCAGGTGATTGTGCAAATGGCCTTTGTCAACGTGGGTTGTCAATACAAACTCATACTTGCCGCCTAACACCGCTTGCGCAAGTTCCATGCCGATTTTGTGCGCTTCTTCCGGCGTGGTTTCGCCCACCGCAAAGGATTGTATCAAGTGCCGCCCTAAATGGGTGCCGCGATCTCCCGCAGCTTCCCGCGTCCATGCAAACTCTATATCGGCGGTTTCCAGACCGCAGCCGAAAGAGGACGCAAGCAGTTTTCCGTCTGTCTTTTCCGGGTTTAGGATATAGTCTATCGCGGCCTTTAAGGTTGATTTAATAGGGTGCGTCTTTGTAATTGCCATATCTCGCCCACCGCCTTTTTTATATCCTCTATATCCTGCTTGTAAATTATCCCCGTCGCGTTGGCGCGCTTGGCAATTTGATTGATATTCCGGCTCACCGCTTGCAGTTCCCGGATATACGCTTTTGTATCGCTTCGGTCAACGACAAGGATATATCCGTCTATCGCCATTTTGCGGAGGTATGCGCCGTATTGCCGTATTGGTAGCTGCTTCATCTTCTCGTCGATCAGCCGCTTTTCTTCTTCTGTAACGTAAAACTTCATCTGAATATTTCGTTTTCGGTTTTCCATTTTCACGCCGCCTTTCTTTCTATAAGGGTTTGGGACTATCCCAACAAGCATTTTTCGCAAACGGGTACTCGTTTGCTGTGCTTGCTATCTACTCCCTATCCCGTTTCAAAGGTGGCTTTTGTTGTACTGTTTTTTCATTTTTACACAAAAAAAGATTGCAGCCGCCATGCGCTGCAATCCTGCATTTCCCGTATGAAAGAGGTTAGCCCTCTGCCTTTTCAACTTCCGTTATTTCCTTTGCCGTTGCGGTTATAATCCGTAGGCCGTTCTCGCTCATACTGTCCAGCAGCGCGTCAAGCTGTCGCCGCCCGGTGGATTTCTCCGCGTCGCTGTTTGGAAAGAAAAATTGATCTACCGAAATATGATACCGGGTTACAAGGTCATAGAATACCTGTAAACTCGGCTGTTGCCCCTTGTTCTCGATATTCGCAAGGTAACGCGGGGAAATATATAACTCGTCGCTTACCTTTTTCCGGCTCTCTCCATATTCTTTTCTCGCGGCTTTTATGGCTGCCCCGAAAGCCTTAAAATCGTACAACGGTACAGGTCGTTTTGCCATTTTTAATTCACCCTATTACATTCTACTGTTCACCTTTCTTTTTGGATATGTCTATACATTTCATAGCATTAGCTTAAATAATTCCTATTATTCTTGCAGATTTCTTTCCAACAAATTATGTGAATGTCGATTGTAAACTTTTGCAAAGCCGATTGTGAATTTTTTTGAAAAGTATTGCTATCTCCCAAATCATGTGTTATACTGTTATGCAGAACAATATAACAGTAAGAACAGAGAGAGGGTGATGACAATTAAACTAATAATATCTAATATGTCAGGTGTACCCATCTATGAACAAATTAAACAACAAGTGAAAGCTGCAATTTTGTCGGGAGAACTTCAAGCAGAGGAAACGCTACCTTCCCTAAGAACATTGGCAAAGGATTTGAAAATCAGCGTATTAACGGTTACAAAGGCATATACCGAACTGGAACAAGAGGGATTTGTCAAGAATGTTCAAGGTAAGGGCTGCTTTGTGCTGGGAAGTGGTTCCGAACTAATGAAAGAGCAACTAATTTGTAAAGTAGAAAATAGTTTGACAGAAGCTATAAAAGCAGCGAAAATTGCTAACCTATCTAACAAAGAACTACATCATCTTTTAGATGTTTTATTGGAGGCGAATGCAGATGACTAATTATTTAGAGGTAAAAAACTTATCGAAATCCTTTGACAGCTTTCAGCTTCACAACATTACTTTTACTCTACCAAAAGGCTACATTATGGGATTGATCGGACCGAACGGCTCCGGTAAAACAACCACTATCAAACTCATTTTGAATATGCTCAAACGCAATAGCGGCGAAATTAAAATCCTGGGTCTTGACAATATCATTGACGAGCAAAAAGCAAAGGCAGAACTTGGCGTTGTGTTTGATACCAACTATTTCAGCGACGATTGGAAAATAACGCAGGTCGAAAAGTCTATTTCTGTTTTCTACCCGAACTGGAATACGGAGCGATTTGCTGAAATGCTACGGAAGTTCCATATCGCTACAAATAAGAAAGTCAAAGAACTTTCAAAAGGTATGCAGATGAAGTTAATGCTTGCTTGTGCATTCTCTTACGACGCAAAGCTATTGATTTTAGATGAACCTACCAGCGGCCTTGACCCTGTTTCCAGAGATGAACTGCTGCAAATCCTTTCGGAATATATCGAGGACGGAGAACACAGTGTTTTATTCTCTACGCATATAACAGGAGATTTGGAACGTGCTGCCGACTATATAACTTATATCAGTTATGGCGAACTGTTCTTTAGCGGGAGCAAAGATGACTTTGTAGATATGTTCCGCATTGTCAAGGGGGGAACGAATGAACTATCTGCCGATCTTAAAGGAAAGGCGATTGGTGTCCGCACATTTCCAACAGGTTTTGAGGCTCTGGTTAAAACTGAAGATGTTGCAGCATTTTCGACTTTGGATATAGAGCCAGCAACCATTGACGAAATTGTTGTATTTACAAGCAAGAGAGGTGAAGATTATGAGTAATATGTTGAAAGCCACAAAACTGGATTTTTCCCTTGTAAGGCCGTATTTCAAAGTGCTTGGTTTTACTATGCTTCTTCCTATCGCTTTTGCGGCAATCAATCGCTCTATATTGACGGGTGTTTCTTTCGCCATGTGTTTTATTGCCATGACAACGGGCTACACATTTTCTATCACAGAAAAGAATAGCATGGAGCGTCTATATGGTATTTTACCCGTTAAAAAAAGTGAAATGGTGATTGGTCGTTATCTTTTTGTTCTTGCGCTGGGGGCGCTTGCTCTTGTTGTTTCACTTATTACTCAACCTATTGTATTACGTGTAATAGGTGAAACCGTTGAAAAGACCGATATTATCAGCGCAGCTATTGGCGGTTTATTCCTATTTGCACTTTATACAGTGTTTCAAATCCCCGGATATTATAAGTTCGGCTCTATCAAAGGCCGCGTGTTTATGTATATCCCGGTGGCGGGGTTTTTAGCGACGTTGTTTCTGCTCCCTAAAATACCTATGGAAAACTCAATTATCACTACGATTAGTAACTCTCCTGTGCTGCTTATTGTACTCGTGATTGTGCTTGTCGTCGTTATGTATGCGGTATCAATCTTGTTTTCTATTCGGATTATGAAGAACAAAGAAATGTGAGGTGAACGGTATGGATTTTACAATTTTAGCCGTTGTTTTGCTTATTGGTGTTGGTATTCCCGTTAGAAATAAAATCATTCGGAAATATCGAGAGGAAAAAAAGAAAAAAGATAATGACCGGAATGTGAAGTGATAGGCATGGAAAAAACAGATTTTATCCGTTGCCCTATTTGTGGTAATAAAACACGCGACAAAATCCGAGAAGATACCATTCTCAAAAACTTTCCTCTTTTTTGTCCAAAATGTAAGAGCGAATGTTTGATTGATGTTGAACAGTTCCATATAACCGTTATCAAAGCGCCAGACGCACAGCCGCAGAGCCGATAACACACAAGGTGGATTTCCTTGTTGGTTATCGGCTTTATTATAGAGTTGTTGTAAAGGGGCGATTAAAGGAGGTCAATTATTCATTGAAAGAGATTTTGAAGTTAGAGCGTATTCAAAAGTTCTATGGTAATGGCAACAACATTACAAAGGCAATCCGAGATATTAGTTTTACCGTCAATGAAAGTGAATTTGTCGGGATTATGGGGCCTTCCGGCTCCGGCAAGACTACTTTGCTTAATTGCATTTCCACGATAGATACAGTGAGCGCGGGGCATATTTATTTGGGCGGCACAGATGTAACGGAAATCAAGGAAAAAGAAATTGCCCGCTTTCGGCGGGAAAATCTTGGCTTTATTTTTCAAGACTTCAATTTACTCGACACCTTGACTATTTCTGAAAATATTGCCTTGGCATTGACGATCAATCATATTCCAGTCGGACAGGTGGACGGACTTGTGCAGGAAATGGCCGCAAAATTGAATATCACAGATATTTTAGAGAAATATCCTTATCAAGTTTCCGGCGGGCAAAAACAGCGGTGTGCCTGCGCCAGAGCCATTATCAATAAGCCTAAATTGATATTGGCTGATGAACCAACCGGAGCATTGGACAGCCATTCATCTCAAATGCTGCTTTCGACAATCCAAAGCATAAATAAAGAACTGGGCGCGACAATTTTAATGGTTACTCATGACGCATTTTCCGCAAGTTATGCCAGCCGTATTCTTTTTCTAAAAGACGGGGAAATCTTTACCGAAATCTTCTTGGGAAATGATACTCGGCAAGTGTTCTTTGAAAAAATACTGAATGTCCTCACCATGATGGGAGGGGGTGTCAGTGATGTACGCTAAATTGGCCTTTCGGAATATTTGCAGGAGTTTGCGCGATTATATCATTTATTTTATTACGATTACGCTTACGATTGCATTGATGTATTCCTTTTTGGCACTTGGATTTTCCGACGATATTATTGCCATGTCGGAAAATATGTCTATGCTAACTTCCGGCATTCTCATATTATCTTTTTTGATTGCTTTTATGGCTTCATTTGTTGTCAAATATGCTATTCGGTTTATGTTAGGACAACGAAAAAAAGAATTTGCACTCTATGAACTTATGGGAATGGAAGTCAAAACAATAAGCAACCTTTTCTTGATCGAAAATACAATTATCGGGTGTGGCGCGCTTCTGTTTGGCTCTATCGTCGGAACGCTTTTATCCGGCGTATTAAATCAAGTCGTTAAAAATATCTTTGAAACCCCTCATACCTATCATATTTCCTTTTCCTTTCAGGCGTGGGGAATTACGGTGGTACTTTTCATTCTGATGTATGGGTTTGGAATATTTCATGCGGCAAAAGTTATCCGTCGTCGTAAAGTAGTTGAACTACTTTACGATAACAGAAAAAACGAAGAATATCGTTTTAAGACAATTAAAAAGAGTATTCTTGTGGTGCTAATTTCAACCGCTGCTATGATATTAGGCGTTGTGTTACTTGCACAAGGACTTCAAATTCAGACAAATGCGGCTATACTTTATATAGGTGGAAGCTGCCTATTTCTACTTATTGGGGTTTATGAACTTCATCGGCAACTACCAGCTTTACTATATCAATTTGCAAAGCGTGCCCCTCATAAAAAGTATAAGGCAGAGAACTTGTTTTTCTTAGGGCAGATTGGACGGCGCATTCAATCTGCTGGCAGAACAATGGCAATAGTAGCAATCCTTTTGACAATATCACTTGTGACTATGTTCATAGGGCTTTCAATGGGTGCCAGCTATAAGGCTAACATGGAAGTTTATTATCCTTACGATGTCGGCGTAGCCATTGACGCGCCATTAACCAAGTCCAGCATGGACGACGTTATTGCTTTTGTAGATCAACGCTGCGAGGTTGAGGACAGTGTAACATATTATCTGTATGATGTTCCAAATGAAGCCATAGAAGCGTTATCCTTGTCTGATTACAACCATTTACGGCAGATGTTGGGATTTTCACCTGTTTCTATGGGCAGCAATCAATACTTAATTCATTGTGATACATGGAATTATCTTGACGATATAGAACAGGCATTAGAACAACAATCGGAAATCATTGTAAATGATCGAACATTGACACCGATTAAAACGCCTATTTTAACGGAACCTATGGAGCAATATCAAATGGCAGGAACAAACGGTTATGTACTTGTCCTGCCAGATGAAACAGCACAACAGTTATCAGGAAATAAAATACGGCTGGCTATGAAATTGAATGGTGAGAGCTATTCTGAATTAAAGGGAGAAATCCAAAGATTTCTCAACAGCGATGATTGGCTTCCGGATATTCAAGCGGGATATGAACCAACAGAACGGATAACACTCGGGGTTACTGTAAAGGCATGGGGTGTTGCAAACTCCCTTACAGGGTTTACTGCTATTTCTTTTTGTGGCCTTTATTTGAGTATTATCTTTATCATTCTTTCTTGTGCGGTGCTGGCCTTTGAACAGCTTTCGGCGATAGATAAAAATCGAAAAAATTATGAGATTATAGGTCTGCTTGGTGTATCAAAAGAAAAACAGGCTTCTTTAATTCGCAAGGAAATATCAACGATGTTCTTTATTCCGCTTTTATTTCCGCTTTTCCTTACGGTTTTATTGATTGCCAGCACACAGGTTTTATTTGGAGAAGTCATTTTGCAGAAAGGATTGATATTATTGTATGGTTTTGTAACAATCCTACTTTTCTGCGCGATTTATCTAACCTACTTTGGTGCTACGATGTTCCTGTTCAAAAAGGTTATTCTACGATCTGATATAAGATAAAAAGGTAGCATATTGAAGTTATCCTGCCCCGCCCGACGGGGAAAGAAAAAAACCGTTGCGGGGCAGGTGCTTTCGTGTGCTTATTTTACATATATTTCTATTGTCTGGCGGCGGTTTTGAGTTTATCAAGCCGCCGTTTCTTTGTTTTCCTTACAAAAGAATGACGACTTATTGAGATTACGGCGGTATCTTGGAGGTATCGTCGTGTTTCTTCTTTTACGACACAAATCGACATATTTTAGCTTATCAAAAAAAGCCCTTGCGCTGCAATGGGATATTCCGGCTATGAATATGAACTGTCAATACATTTAGTTACCGTTTACATTTCCTTTGCGCCCGTCCGCGTCTTGCGGATGGGCGCATTTTATTTTTTCAAAAACTTTTTTGAACAGTCCGACAAAGCACCTGCTTCCCAGCGGATACGGAGTGAAAGGGGGCGAGAGGACAAGCCCATAACTTCTGTCCTCTACTCCACGCGGGAAGGAGGTGATCTCATGGAGCTATCTTCTTCCGAAATGAAAACGATACAACATCAGTATGACGCATTAGCCAAGAAAACCCTAAAAGGGGAAATGAAAAGCTGTTACCGCGATTTTGCCAAACGCGCAGCCCGCGAAATCTTCTTTTCAGAAATGAGCGAAATTGAACTTGCGCAGCTTTTCATATTGGACGAATACGAAAGCGAGTTTTTCCGTTTTCAAGTGTCCGGCTTTGATGTGTTTATCAGAGATGAATTGCTTGCCGCTGCTCTCAACGCTCTTACGGAAAGAAAACGCAGCATTGTTCTTTTATCTTACTTCTTGGATATGAGCGACGCGGAGATAGGCAGACAGCTAAATGTTGTGCGAAGCACGATTTCCAAACAAAGGAAAATCGCGCTTGCAAGGATTAAACAGTACATGGAGGGAAAAGCAGATGAAAAATACCGTTAGAAAAACTGAAAATCTGTTGCCGTTCCCTGTCATTTCCGCAGCAGTCAACGGCGACACCAACGCCATGTGTGCGATCTTGAAGCATTACGAGGGCTACATAGCAAAACTTTGTACCCGCACGCTGAAAGACGACGCGGGCAATACCTATTCCTTTGTTGATGAAGAAATGAGGAACAGGCTGCAAGTGCGTCTTATTACCCGCACACTTGCATTTCGTATCAGATAATTTTTAAGCCCATACGGGAAGTGTGTCCCCCTTTCCACGCTTCCCCCTATGGGCTATTTGTCGTTCCGTAACAGCATATCGGAAACGGTATGCTGTTACAGGCCGACAAAGCCTATTTATTGTACCTTGACAAAGAAAGCCCGCCAGCGGCGCGCAGCATAACAGGCAAACGGGTACATTCCGTCTGTACCGAGCCATACGGCGGGTACGCCATGACGCTTTTCCCCATAGGGGAAAAGCCGAGCGAGAACTACCACGCCGAAAAACAGGTTTAGCAGCTTGTGGGCGACGACGTGCAAGGCGGCACAATGATACTCCCGCGTTGAACGCCCCCAAAGCATTGCGCGGCGCACCCATCAGCATGGGACGGAGTGAAACTCTCGTGAGGTTGCTGCTAACAACCGCCCGTTTCAGCCTTTTCAGTTTATATTCTCTTTCTATCCCACGAAAGGGGGATTTCTCTCTATGGAACAAACAAATAAGCAAGAAGCAAAATCCCCGATTGTACGCGAATACAAGATCGGGGATATAACCTATATCGTCAAAGCCGTTGTAAAAGACGGTGTAAGAGAGGACGCCGCGACAAAGGTACGCCGCTTAATTCACAATGACTTAAAACAGGAAAAAAGCCCGGTATAATGCCGAAAATGTAATCCTATTGCAGACGGGCGGCGGGTTATGTGGTATAATATATATAACCTGTTTGTCCGGCTGTCGGAATAGGAGGTAACATGAAACAGCCGGATAAATTGACCGCATATTATTTTCGTGCGGCACTAAAAACAGATACTTTGTACCTTGACAATCAAATGCAAAAACTTCTTTACCACGCAAGCCAAAACGGAGTTGCCGCCTTTGCGCTGTATGCGGACAACGGTTATAGCGGTTTGAACTTTGACCGCCCCGCTTTTTCCCTCATGCAGCAGGATATGAAAAACGGGCGGCTGGAAAAAATTATTGTGGTGAGCCTTGACCGTATTTCCCGTAATAGTTTAGATGTAATCGCTTTTGCAGATTGCGCCGCTGGTATGGGTGTTTCCCTTGAAGCAATCAACGGCGATCACGCCGCGCTGGATTGGAGCAGACAGTTTTACGCTGCACTTGCCGCGAAAGGCGGTGAGCGCAGATGAAAAATACTATTTCTTTTCAGCAGATTGCAGCCCCCAAAGTGTTAAGCGCGGAAGTCCGCGAAGCCATTTCAAACAATGTCCTGCAATTCTATGTGCGCGATCAGCAGCAGAATACGCAGGACGAGGGCATAACAGCTTTGTATGAAAGACTTTCGCAAGAGGACAAATTAGAGGGCGAGAGCAACAGTATTGCCAACCAAAAGAAGATTTTGGAACGCTATTGCCGGGAGCATGGGATTACTGCCTATCGGCATTATGACGAGGACGACGGATATTCTGGGACGAACTTCAACCGCCCCGGCTTTCAGCGTATGTTAGCCGATATAAAGGCGGGGAAAATCAAGCGCGTTATCGTCAAGGATATGTCCCGTTTTGGGCGAGATTATTTGCAAGTCGGTTTCTATACCGATATGCTATTTCCCGATTTTGGCGTGCATTTTATCGCTGTCAATGACGGGGTGGACAGTACGCGGGGAGAGAACGAGTTTACCGCAATCCGCAACGTGTTCAATGAGATGTACGCCCGCGACACTTCAAAGAAGATACGCGCTACTTGGCAATCAAAGGGAAAATCCGGCGAACATCTTACCACAATCCCGCCTTATGGCTACATGAAAAACCCTGACAACAAAAAGAAATGGATTATCGACGAGGAAGCCGCAGCCGTTGTGCAGCAGATTTTCGCATTGTGTGTTTCCGGCATGGGGCCGACACAAATTGCAAAATGGTTAGAGAAAAGCGAAATCCTCAATCCTACTTTCTATTGGCTGTCAAAGGGTATGAAAGTTGGCAACAAACCGAAGCCGGGGGCAAACCCGTATAAATGGACGAATGAAACGGTTTCCCGTATGCTTGAAAAAATCGAGTATTTAGGGCATACGGTGAACTTCAAGACCCGCAAGCAATCCTATAAGAGCAAAAAGAAGTTGTGGAATGACCCGTCCGAATGGGTGATTTTTGAGAACACACAGCCGCCGATTGTAGAAGAAAGCGTATTTCTCATAGTGCAGAACATACGCAGATCACGCCGCCGCCCTACCAAAATGGGCGATATGGGTATTTTCTCCGGGCTGCTCTATTGTGCAGAGTGTGGCGGCAAGATGTATCAATGCCGCGCAACCAACTTTACCGAGGAACAGAAATATTTTATATGCTCCACCTATCGGAAAGGCAAAGATTTGTGTACGACCCATTCCATTAGAAATGTTGTTCTGCATGAAATTGTTTTGCGGAACTTGCGGGAAGCAATCGAGTATGTAACGCAGTACGAAGCCGAGTTTGTAAAGGAAGCAGCGGACAGCCGTTTACGGGAACGCGACGCGGAGTTTTCCCGCAAGCGCGAAGCACTTTCCAAAGCCGAAAGCCGGATTGCTGAATTGGATAACCTGTTCAAGCATTTATATGAGGACAATGTAACCGGGAAATTATCAGATGAACGGTTTATCAAAATGTCCCGCGATTATGAGTTGGAGCAGGAAAACTTAAAATCAATGGCAGAAGTGTTGCGGGAAGAAATCAAGCAGCAGGAAAAGCAAAAGACCAATGTTAAAGCGTTTATCAGCGTCGTAAAGAAGTACACCGATATGCAGGAACTTGACGCTTCTATTTTGCGGGAGTTTATAGACCGTATAGAGGTTTCCCATATCGACAAGAAATCCAAGACAAGGGAAATCACGATTGTTTATAACTTCATCGGTGCATTTGATTTTGACCGGGCGAAAGAAAAAGCCCAAAATACAACTCAAAAACAGCAAAGAACGGCATAGCCGCTTGGCTATACCGTCCCTTGCTTCAATGTTTTCTTAATTCACCGCCCTATTACCGCGGTTCTTTTTACCTTCCAGTTTAAAAAATCACTGGCGCAGATGTCGCGGCCTGTGCAAAAAAACAGTGACGGCCTGTAGGCCACGCCCTCTCTTATGAACATAGACCATCCTTGTGATTGCCAGGCCGCCGGGCCCACCGTCCTCCGAATTGCAGGATAGGCTGCATAAATATGGCCCCGCCCCGAGACACTACCCTATAACACAGGCCTTTTCGCCCGGGCGCTCCGAAACAGCTTATAAAGGCCGGAGGTTCCCGCATACGACTATACTATCATTTAAAATGAGGTGCTTTTATGATGCAAGAAAAAACATTCGGCAACCTGGTCAACGGCGAGTGGCGGATTTCCCGTGAGAACCCGCCGCTTGAGGTTTTGTCTCCGGTTGACGGTTCCCTTGTGGGCAGGCTCTCCTCCATGTCCCACACCGAGCTTGACGAGGCCATTTCCGCCGCTAAGGCCGCGCAGAAGGCCTGGGCCGCCTACCCGGTGTACCGCAAGGCGCAGCTGATGTACCGGGCCGCCGACCTGCTGGAACAAATGGCGGAGGAAATCTCCGAATGCCTGGTGATGGAAATCGCCAAGGATAAAAAATCAGCTGTGTCCGAGGTCAAGCGCTCCGCGGATCTGCTGCGCTACACCGCCGACGTCGGCAAAAGCCTGCACGGCGAGGCAATATTTGGCGACAGCTTCCCCGGCGGATCTCGGGACAAAATGTCCTGCGTCACCCGGGTGCCGGTCGGCACAGTGCTGGCCATCTCCCCCTTCAACTACCCGGTCAACCTGGCCATCTCCAAAATCGGCCCGGCGCTGATGGGCGGCAACACCGTACTGCTCAAGCCCGCCACACAGGGAGCCGTCAGCGCGCTGATGATGGTCAAGGCCATGCAGGATGCCGGCCTGCCCGCCGGTGTGCTGAACACCGCGACCGGCCTTGGCAGCGTTATCGGTGATTACATCGTCACACACAAGGATATTCAATTCATCAATTTCACCGGAAGCACGGAGGTTGGGCAGCACATCTCCGCCCTGACCAGCATGACTCCGGTTATCATGGAGCTGGGCGGCAAGGATGCCGCCATCGTCCTAGAGGATGCGGACCTGGACTTCGCCGCGGACAATATTGTCGACGGCGCCTATTCCTATTCCGGCCAGCGCTGCACGGCAGTAAAACGCATTTTAGCGCTTGATACCATCGCGGACGAGCTGGTGGAGAAGCTGAAGGCTCGGGTCGAGCGGCTGAAAACCGGCGACCCGCGGGAACCGGGCGTAACCGTTACCCCGCTGGTTTCAACAAAGTCCGCCGATTTTGTTGAAAGCCTGATGCGCGGCGCCATCCAGCAGGGCGCAAGGCTGGTTACCGGCGGCCAGCGCACGGGCAACCTGATTCAGCCCACGCTTCTCGACCGGGTCACCACGGAAATGGACGTCGCCTGGGTCGAGCCCTTCGGCCCGGTCCTGCCCATCATCCGGGTCGCCTCCGCCGGCGAGGCCGTTGAAATTGCCAACCGCTCCGAGTATGGCCTGCAATCCTCCGTCTTCACCAATAATCTCAACAAGGCTTACTCCATCGCCGCACAGCTGGAGGTCGGCACGGTGCAGATCAACAACAAGCCCGAGCGCGGCCCGGATAATTTCCCCTTCCTCGGCGTCAAGAGCTCCGGCATGGGCACGCAGGGCGTGCGTTATTCCATTGAGTCCATGACCCGCCCCAAGGCGGTCACCATCAACCTTACCGGGGATGAATAAATCGAATAAAAAATGAATGAACATCCGGCGCTTTTTATAATAGCGCCGGATGTTCTTGTTTTTCCCGGCAGCTTTTCGCCGCCGGGGCTCATAGGATTGCGGCGGCGACGATATATATAATAGCAACAGCCGGGAAGCGTTCAGGCAATATGTAGAAAAAGTATTTTATTTTTTTAAAATAAGTATTGAAAAACTAAGAGGCTTGCAATATACTAAGGGCAACTGACAAACACCCCTCAGCGCCGCCCCGGACAGCCGCTCTCCCCGGCGGTAAACCATAACGCCACAGCAACGCGTGCCAATACTCAAACTGTACAGCTGCGGACCACCGGGACAAATAAAAATACTTTCCCGGGAAATTAATTAAAAACAGGCAAGCCGCCTGAACCGGCTCCTATTATTATCGAAGCTGCCCGGCCAGCCGGGTTATTCATAACTGCCAACCAATTTTAGAAAGAGGTGTGATCCATGCCATTTCCTATTACCTTTTGGTGCGGCGTACCATCCGACTTTATGTGCGAGCAGCGCCTCGCCGAGATTCGCGAGTCCGGCTGTAACCTCATCACCGGGGACTACGGCGTCGAGGGCAACCAGCGCGTGCTTAAGCTCTGTGAAAAATACGGCCTACGCATGACCGTAGAGGACCCCCGCCTGGGCGAATGCGTCCGGCAGCCGGAGCTCATTGACACGCTTCTGCCGGCGGTTGCCGCCGACTACCGGGCGTACCCGGCGCTTTTTTCCTACCATATTAAAGATGAGCCCTCCGCCGCTGATTTTCCGGTTTTGAGCCGGATTGTCGCCAGGCTCAAGGAGCTGGACCCGGAGCATGAGGCCTACATCAATCTTTTCCCCAACTATGCGACGCCGGAGATGCTCGGCGCCGCCACCTACCAGGAACATGTAGCGCGCTTTCTGGATGAGGTGAAGCCTGAAATTCTCAGCTATGACCACTATCATTTTCTCAAGGCAGCCCCGGTACAGCAGCGAGATGATTTTGCCGACGACCGGGAGCGGCAGATCTACCTTGCCGCACAGGCCAAAAGCGAACGCGGCGGCTTCTTCGACAACCTGGAGGTCATCCGGGCGCAGGCATTAGCCCACCGGGTGCCGTTTATGCTGATTGTCCTGGTGGCGGAACATGGCCCTTACCGTTACCTGACCGAGGCCGAGATCCGCTACGAGGCCTTCCAGGCGCTCGCCTACGGCGCCGCGCGCATGTCGTATTTCACCTATTGGACGCCGGACTACGAGGAGGTATGGAAATATCAAAATGGCATGATCTCCCAAAACGGCCACCGCACACAGCATTTTTACGATGTTCAGCACGTCAATCTCGATTTAGCCAAAATCGGGCGCAAAACCGCGGCGACCTCTTCGGTAAAGGTCATGCATGCCGGCGCGGAAAGCGAGTCCGTCACCCCATTTTCCGCCTTCGGCGGCATTACGGAGATCACCGGCGGGCGCTGCACGGTCGGTTTCTTTAAAAACGGCCTGATTTTACTCGCGAACAAGGATTGGGAGCAGGCCGCCACCCTTTGCTGCAAGGCAGAAAGCGCCCCACGGTGCTATAACCCCCAGGATGAAGCCTGGAGTGAAATCCCCTTTGATGAGGAGGAACAGGCTTACCTCATCCCTCTTCAGGCAGGCGGCGGGTGCCTGATACGCTTTTAGCCCCACCTGTTTTGACGCCCGCGGTTGGGCCGCCCTTTTCTGGCGGCTTATTTCGCCCGGCGCCTACAGCAGCCAAAACAGCAACCATGAAATAAAGCGGCGGCTCAGGATTGCCCGTGAGCCGCCGCCTTTTATTCCTGTTGCCGCTAAAGGGCAGAAAAATACGCCTCAGGCGGCCGAAAGGTACCGCCCAAAGCGCATTTTTCAAGGAAGGATGTTTTCGTAGCAATGTACAGCTCTATATCAAGAGTCTTGTTAACAATAAAGAAAGGATCGGATTAGGCCGCGATGCCGGGGCTTCAGAGGGCACGCCGGCACCGGCGTTTTCGGCCTTCCTCCAAGAAATACGGAACATCAGAAAGGATCAATCTGCTATTCAAATATGACACGGGCCGGCAGGCCGTATGTCCGGGAAAGCCCGCCCTACCTCCGCACCGGCCCCGGTATAATCAGGCGGACAGCTGCTTGCCAAGCTCCCTGCAATTTTCCAGCGCCCCGGCGTCCGGCTCGTAGTTGGCGATTACGCCCTCACCGCCGGTCAAATAGGCCCCGGCGCTTTCCACACGCTCCTGCCAGTCGCGCATCCACTGCCCATCGCCCCAGCCATAGGAGCCGAACAGCGCCACACGCTTGCCGGAAAGCTTGCCTTCAAGCTCTGTGAAAAAGGGTTCAAATTCAGTTTCTTCCAGCACCTCCGCACCCATTGCCGGGCAGCCGAGCGCCAGACGGTCACAAGATTCCAGCGCGGCAGCGGAGGTCTCGGAAACCTGGAGTAAGTCCACTTCCGCGCCCGCGTCCTTCGCCCCTTGCGCAACCGCTTCGGCCATGGCCTGTGTATTTCCGGTACCGGACCAATAAACAACTGTAACTTTCATATAAGTACCTCCTTTAATTTGCCGTGCATATCCTCATTGGATACCTACGCGGCATAACGGTGCTTTTCAATAAACTGCAGGATGCCTTCTCCTCGGCTCAAGGCGCCGCAAAGCGCCTCACGGCAGCGGTCAAAGCGCATAAAGCAGGCCCTTGCGCTCTGCTCGTCGCCATAAACCTTCCAGTAGCCGCACAGCTTGTAATGCTCGCCTCTGTTGGCCTGAAAGCCGTCCACATCCGCAAGCGGGTACCCCAAAAATAAGCCGATTTCATGCGGAAAGCCCTCCACATTTTGCAGGCGCGTTTTTAGGTACGCCAGCTGACGGCTGAGGCTCTGGCGCACAGGGTAGCCTTCCCGGCAAAGAGCACGCCGCACCTCCGGCTCGGACAAGCTTGCGCGGAGCAACCCGCGCCGGTAAACCAACAGCAGCTCCCGGCGGTTACAGCTGCACAAAACCTCCAGGGATATGCCCAGGCGCTTTAGGTAGGACGCATACCGTCTGAGCAGGCTCGGAAAATCGGGAAACCTCTTCAGGCTTACGGAAACAAGCCCCGCCGGTTTTATGCCCAGCAGCACTGGAGCGCAGTGGTAAGCCAACAGCTGTTCAAAAGCCTGCTCCTGGTCGATATGAATCGCCTCCAATTAGTTTAAACTAACCTAATGCTCCTTTAACCCCACTAGGCAAGAGCAAAACCCTTAATAGTTTGGTTAGCTTTGACTAACCAAACTATACCATACTTTTCGCCCTCTGTCAAGCCTGTAATTTAAAAAAATTTTAATCTTCCTTTTGCAGTGTTTTACTGGTCCCCATCCGCACAAAAATGAGGACCGCCGGGCCCTGTTTTCTGAAAAAGCCCGCGGGCCGTCAGCAGCCGCACGCTCTCCCTCATTTCCATATCCGTTCAATCTCTGAGAAGGAATGGATGCAAATATCTGCAAGCGCTTGAATCTCGCTCCATTTTTTGCGCTCCCAATAATCGTATACGCCCGCTACATAAAACCCGGCCCGCTTCGCTGTCCGTACGGCATAGAGGGCATCCTCAAAAACCACCGTTTCGCTTATAGCGGCGCCCAGGTGCTCCTGCGCACGGCAATAGATGTCGGGCCGGTCTTTTCCTGCCCCCACACCTGTGCAGGTGAAAACAGCCGA
The DNA here is from genome assembly GCF_003268275.1 of Hydrogeniiclostridium mannosilyticum. Taxonomy (GTDB): domain Bacteria; phylum Bacillota; class Clostridia; order Oscillospirales; family Acutalibacteraceae; genus Hydrogeniiclostridium; species Hydrogeniiclostridium mannosilyticum. The sequence goes on along the minus strand of NZ_QLYR01000002.1, from coordinate 8,717 downwards.
AAAATAGGGCAGCAGGCCGGTACGCTTCAGGGCCGCCTCCACCAGCGGCAGATCCGTTGCCGTGGCGACACACATCCTTACGCCTTGCCCTGCCAGGCGTTCCAGCGCCTCGGGGACGCCCTCCTTTGCCAGCACGACATGAAGATATTGGTTTTCCACCATCCGGTTTAAATCGTCAATAATTTGCTGCTCCGAGTCCCGGAGCCCATATTCTGCGCGGAAATAACCTGCCATCTGCGCCATGCTCATATACTGCGTCGCCTCGTTTGCCCCCGCGTGCGGTTCCAGGCCGCGGCTGCGCAGGTAGTCCTCCCCCTTCGTCCGCCAAACATGCATGGAATCCAGCAATGTACCGTCCATGTCAAAAATTGCGCCTTTCATTTTGTTCATGCCGATCTCCGTCCTTTCACCAGTCTATCCGTTTTTTATTTCTGCTCTTACAAGGCGCCCGGTTGCGCACAAACGGCGGCCGTGCCCTGCAAGGCTACCGCATGCACGCGCCAGTCTCTCAGTGCTCCCGCCGCCATGACAACCCCACCGCTGAGGATATGGCGCCCTTTGCCACAGGAACACGGGAAGGTAAAGGGTTTTTGTTGTTATAATCAATGTAAAATCCCGCAATAAAAGCAGGCGAGAGCTATATCATAGCGCCAACCTGCTTTTTGAAAGGCTCCGTCTATTTTTTTTGCCCGTAATAGGCATTGGGGCCATGCTTTCTCAAATAATGCTTATCCAGCAGCTCCTGCTGCATGGCGGGCAGCTCCGGGTTCAGCGCCAGGGCATGCCAGGCCATAAAGGCAACCTCCTCCGTGACAACCGCATTGTGCACGGCGTTCATCGCATCCGTCCCCCAGACAAAGGGGCCATGGCTGTGAACCAGCACCGCCGGAATATCGTCCGCGGACCGCTCCGCAAACGTTTCTACTATTACCTTGCCGGTTTCAAGCTCATATTCTCCTGCAATTTCCGCCGGTGTCATGCGGCGGGTGCAAGGGATCTCACCATAAAAATAATCACCGTGCGTGGTACCCAGGGCAGGAATCCCGCGCCCACACTGGGCAAAGGTGGTAGCCCAGCGGGAATGGGTGTGAACCACGCCGCCGGTATTGGGGAAGCAGCGGTAGAGCTCCAGATGCGTCGGCGTATCGCTGGAGGGGTTCAGCGCCCCCTCCACCCGCGCGCCGCTCTCCAGGTCCACCACCACCATGTCCTCCGGCTTGAGCTGCTCATACTCCACGCCGGAGGGTTTGATGACCATTAGGCCCTTGTTCCGGTCCACGGCGCTGACGTTCCCCCAGGTGAAGGTAACCAGCCCATGCTTTGGCAGCAGCATATTGGCCTTATAGACCTCTTCCTTCAAGTGCTTCAGCATTGATTTTTTCCTCCTTTACCGGCCCTGTCCGCTCTGCCGGAGCTTCAGGGCCTTCAGCCGTTTCATCACATCATTTTCACCGCAGCCGAAATAATCGTGCAGCCGCTTATATTCCTGATAAAGCTGGCCGTATACGGCGGCATTTTCAGCCGAAGGCTGGTAGACCTCATCCTTGACCTTGCCCATGGACCGGGCGGCGTCAAACACACTGTCATAGCCGCCTGCCTTGCCGCCCGCAGCCACCGCGCCGAAAATCGCCGATCCCAGCGCAGGCCCCTGCAGGGTACCGGCAATCTTAATCGGCATATTCAGTACGTCGGCATAAATCTGCATAGCCATCGGGTCCTTAAAGGCAATCCCGCCGGAGGCGTAAAATTCCTCCACCGGCAGGCCGTGGGCCCGGTAATTCTCAACCAGTACGCGGGTGCCGTAAGCGGTGGCCTCAATCAGCGCGCGGTAAATATCCTCCGGTTTGGTTTGCAGGGTCATTCCCAGCAGCATACCCGTGAGGTCCACGTCCACCAGAATCGATCGGTTTCCGTTCCACCAATCCAGCGCCAACAGGCCGTGCTCGCCCGGCTTTTGCTTTTCCGCCTTTGCGCGCAGGTAGGCATGAATATTCATCCCCAAGCTCCGGGCCTCCTCCCAGTAAGAGGCCGGCACACAGGTGTCAATAACCCAAGCAAAATGGTCGCCCACACACGACTGCCCCGCCTCGTAGCCAAAGAAGCCCGGCATAATGCCGTCCTCAACCACGCCGCACATTCCCGGCACCTGCAGCTCCTCGCGGCCCATCATCATGTGGCAGGTCGAAGTGCCGATAATCGCCAGCATCTTTCCGGGCCCGTCGATGCCTACCGCCGGCACACAGACATGCGCGTCCACGTTGCCCACCGCTACCGGCGTCCCCACCGGCAGGCCCAGCTTGGCCGCCATGGCAGGGCAAAGCCCGCCGGCACGGCTGCCGAGCGGCGTAATCACCGTGCCGAGCTTTTCCTCCACCACATGCTCCATGCGAGGGTCCAGCGCCTTAAAAAAGTCCGGCGCGGGATAGCCCGCACGCTTGTTCCAAAGCTCCTTGTAACCGGCAGTGCAGGAATTGCGGCTCTCCTGCCCGGTCAACTGCCACACAATCCAATCCGCCGCCTCAATCCAGCGGTCCATGGCCTGATAAACCTCCGGCGCCTCCTCTAAAACCTGCCACAGCTTCGGGATAGCCCACTCGGAGGAAATTTTGCCGCCGTAGTTGCCAAGCCAGGGCTCCCCGCGCGCGGCGGCAATTTCATTGAGGCGGTTGGCCTGCGGCTGCGCGGCATGGTGCTTCCAGAGCTTAACCCAGGCATGGGGGTTTTCCTCAAACTCCGGCAAAAGGCACAGGGGTGTGCCATCCGCCTTGACAGGCACCATTGTGCAGGCGGTAAAATCCGTGCCGATACCAACCACATCCGCCGGGTCGGCCCCACTCTCACGCAGCACCGCGGGAATGGTATGCTCCAGGACCTCCACATAGTCGCGCGGGTGCTGTAGCGCCCAGTCATGCCCCAGCTTCTTGCCGCAGGGCAGGGCTTCGTCCAGAACCCCGTGCGGATATTCGTAAACGGCAGAGGCCAGCTCTCTGCCTGTCGCCACCTCCACCAGCAGTGCACGCCCGGAAAGGGTGCCGAAATCAACGCCAATCGAATATTTTTTCATTGAACTCCTCCCAATTGCTGTTCTTGCCGTTTTCCCGGCCTCTCTGCCTCATTCGCCAAACCGGAGCGCGCGCCCGGCTGGGATGCTCCCGTATTGCGGGCCTTTTAGCTGTAGCCATTGTACCATATGCGCCGCCGGATTACCAGAAGGCCGGACAAAATTTTCGTGTAACCACAGCGCGCTTCCCGCACGCAGCACGGATGCGGAAAAAGCAGAGCCCTCCACACAAAAAGCCCCGGCTGCCGCGCTTGCGCGCCGCCGGGGCTTCATCAGCTGTTTTCGTCAGCCGCCCAGATACGCCTTGCGCACCTTTTCATCGTTCGCAAGCTCCGCCGCGGCGCCAGACATGGCAATGCTGCCGGTCTCCAGCACATAAGCGCGGTCGGCAATTTCCAGCGCCTTCTTTGCGTTCTGCTCCACCAGCAGCACGGTTACGCCGGAACGGTTGACATCCTCAATAATGCGGAAGATTTCCTCCACTAAAAGCGGAGAAAGGCCCATGGAGGGTTCATCCAGCAGCAGCATTCTCGGGTTGCCCATCAGCGCACGGCCAATGGCAAGCATCTGCTGCTCGCCGCCCGAGAGCGTACCCGCAAGCTGCTTGCGGCGCTCTGCCAGACGCGGCAGGCGCTCAAGCACCCGCTGAAAGTCCTTTTCTACCTGATCCTTGTCTCGGCGGATGTAGGCCCCCATCTCCAGGTTCTCCTGAACGGTCATTTTGGCAAAAACGCGGCGGCCTTCCGGCACCTGCGCCAGGCCAAGCCCCAGGATTTTATACGGCGCAATGGCGCGCAGATCCGTACCGCAAAAATGGATCCCGCCATCCGCCGCCTTCACCAGGCCGCAGACGGCATGCAGCGTAGTCGTTTTCCCGGCGCCGTTTGCGCCGATGAGGGTAACGATCTCACCCTCGTTTACCTCAAAGCTGATATTCTTAATCGCGTGGATGGAGCCGTAATAGACCTCCAGCCCCTCTACTGTAAGCATGGCTGCCAAATCATTCACCTCCCAGGTACGCGGCAATAACCTTGGGATTCCTGCGGATTTCATCCGCCGGCCCCTCCGCGATGATTCTTCCATAATCCAGCACAATAATATGCTCACACAAGCCCATAACAAAACTCATATCGTGTTCAATCAACAAAACAGAGACCTGGAACCGCTCGCGTATCAGGCGCACCGCCTCCAGCAGGCTTTGCGTCTCGGTTGGGTTCATGCCCGCGGCGGGTTCGTCCAGCAGCAGCACCTTAGGGCTTGACGCCAGCGCCCGGGCAATTTCCAGCTCGCGCTGTTTGCCGTAAGGCAGGTTGCGCGCCAGATCCCCGGCCTGGCCCGACAGGCCGAAAACATCGAGCAGCTCCATCGCCCGCGCCGTCACCTGGTCCTCCTCCTTCCGGTAGGAGGGCAAACGGAATATACCGGAAAACGCCGAATATTTCATCTGGCTGTTCATTGCCGTTTTCACATTGTCGATGACCGTCATATCCTTAAACAAGCGGATATTCTGGAAGGTACGGGCAAGGCCGCTGCGGGTAATCTGATAGGTTTTCTTTTTCAGGATGGATTCGCCGTTGAGCCTGATTGTTCCCTCTGTCGGCGTGTACACACCGGTCAACAGGTTGAATACGGTGGTCTTGCCGGCACCGTTCGGGCCAATCAGCCCGACTATGCTGCCCTCTTCCACCTTAAAGTGCACATCCTCCAGCGCCCGCAGGCCGCCGAAGGCAATGCCCAGCTTATCTACTTCAAGTACCGCCATGCGTTACGCCTCCTTTTTGCCTTTGCGGGCCAGTCTGCGGAAGAAGCCCCTCACCCTTTGCGGGAAGTGGGGAACCGCACGAATGAATTTCTTCATGGAAAACTCGCTGCGCCCCAGCAGGCCGGTGGGCCGGAACAGCATGACGCAAATCAGCACCGCTGCATAAACCACCATCCGGTAGGCATCGAAGCCCCGCAGCAGCTCCGGCAAAATCGTCAGCGCCACCGCCGAAATGACGGAGCCCGTAATGGATCCCATGCCGCCCAGCACCACCATGACCAGGATTTCCACCGAGCGGTTAAAATCGAAGCCGGAGGGGTCGATCAGGCTGGTGTGGTGCGCATAAAGGCCGCCGGCAACCCCGGCAAAAAAGGCTGCCAGGATAAAGGCAAACAGCTTGTAGTAGGTGGTGTGAATACCCGAGGCCTCCGCGGCAATTTCATCTTCACGAATGGCGATGACCGCGCGGCCATGGCGGGAGGTGCCGAAGGTATAGCTGACAAAAATCACCAGCACGGCAATAAAGAACGCATAGCCCAGCACCACCATGGGGTTGCTCCGGGTATTGGGGCTGGGGATGCCGCCCAGGCCCTGCGCGCCGTTGGTAAACGGTACGTTATTGGCAATAACGCGGATGATCTCGCCAAAGCCCAGAGTAATGATGGCCAGATAATCCCCCCGCAGGCGCAGCGCCGGCACACCGATGATCACGCCGAAAACCGCAGCGGTGATGCCGCCCAGCAGCAGGCCGAGGGGGAAGCTGACGGCAATGTCCAGCCCGCTGTTAATGGTGAACAGGGCGGCCGCATACGCGCCCACCAGCATAAAGCCCGCGTGGCCCAGAACCAGCTGGCCCAAAAAACCGGTGACAATGTTCAGGCTGACCGCCAGGGCCACATTGATGCAGACATTTGTCAAAATATAGGAATAATAGGCATTTACCACACCGGTGCGCACGAAAATAAACAAAAGCAGGAATAATGCCAGCACCAGGCCGGCGTTCAGCAGACAAAAACCAAGCTTTTTTTCTTTTTTCAGTGGAGTATCCTGCATCGTATCACACCTTCTCCCTTACATTTTTACCCAGCAAGCCGGCGGGCTTGAACAGGAGAACCAAAATCAATATGCCAAACACAACGGCATCCGTGAGGTTGCTGCTGATAAACGAGGTGGTCAGGCCCTCTGCGGCGCCCAGTATGTAACCGCCCAGCATGGCGCCCGGAATGCTGCCGATGCCGCCCAGCACCGCCGCGACAAACGCCTTCAGGCCCAGCATGCTGCCCATAATCGGCTTGATTTGCTGGTAGGTGTTGCAGTAGAGCACCGCGCCTACGCCTGCCAGGGCGGAGCCGATGGCAAAGGTCAAGGCAATGATGTGGTTGGTGTTAATGCCCATCAGCTTTGCCGCGCCCGCATCCTCGGAGGTGGCACGCATGGCCTTGCCCATCCTAGTCCTGCCGACCAGCAGCTGCAGGCAGATCATCATAATAACCGACGTCACGATGTTCAGAATGGTTGTGGAGGTGATGGACACACCGAACACGGAGAGCGCAGGAAGGTCAAAAAACTTCTGCATCGGCTTGGCGTCGGAACCAAAAATCAACTGGAAAAGGTTTTGCAGAAAAATGCTGACGCCAATGGCGGTAATCAGCAGCGATATTCTAGGCACATTTCGCACCAGCAGGCGGCGGTAGGCCACCCGCTCAATCAGCATGCCGACCAGCGCGGACAAAACCACACACAGCAAAATCGCCGCCCACAGCGGCAGGCCCATCATCATCATGGAAATAAAGATGATGTACGCCGCAACCATGATGATGTCGCCGTGCGCAAAGTTGATGAGCTGCACGATGCCGTACACCATGCTGTAGCCCAAGGCCACCAGGGCATAAATGCTGCCCATTCCCAGGCCATTGACGACCTGTACAATAAAATCCATGAACTTGTGCCCTCCCTTTGTGTTGCATATTATTCCCTATAACCGAAAAAGAGGGGATCCTCCTCCCCTCTTCCGGCGCCCGCGGCAGTGCCTTGCGGGGCAGCAGAGCCGTCTCCCGGCCTGCGAAATTTGCGCGGCGTTATAGGCCCTGTGCAAATAAAATTACTTTTTATAGGTTTCAACAACCTTGTACTTGCCGTCTTCCACGGTGGTAATGATCGCCTCGCGCACCGGGTTGTTGCTGCTGTCAAAGGTTGTAGTTCCGGTCAGGCCCTTGTACTCTATGCTCTTGAGCGCTTCGATAATGGCATCCGGGTCTGTGGAGCCGGCCTTGTCAATAGCCGCGGCCATCATGTTCATAGCGTCATAGCCCAAAACGGAGAACATGCTCGGCTCGCTGTCATAGGTCTCCCTATATTCCTCCAGAAAGGCCTGCAGGTCGGGGTCGTCGCTCTCGGCGGAGTACTGGCTGCAGAAATAGCAGCCGGCAACGGCATCGACATTGGAGGCATCCAGCTTATCCAGCACGCCGTCCCAGCCGTCGCCGCCGAGGAGCTTTGCCGTGATGCCGATTTCCTTGGCCTGCGCGGCAATCAGCGCAACATCCTCATAATAGCAGGGAATCAGCAGCACATCCGGGTTTTCACCCTTAATCTGAGTGAGCTGCGCGCGGAAATCCACGCTCTTGGAGGCATAGCCCAGCTTCGTCACCGCCATGCCCTGCTCCTTGGCAACCTTCTCGAAGGCATCCGCGATGCCGGAGGAGTAAGAGTCGCCGTTGTCGTAAAGAATAGCTGCGGACTTAGCGCCCAGCTTATCCGCGGCATAGGAGGCCATCAGCTCCCCCTGGTACGGGTCGATGAAGCAAGCGCGGAACACGTTGGGCTTGCCCTCCGTAATTTCCGCGGTCGTGCCGGTAGCGGTAATCATCGGCAGGTTATATTCCACCGACTTCTGCGCGACAGCCTTGGTCGGGTTGGACGTTACATCGCCGATCAGGGCGACGACCTGGTCGTTCTGAACCAGCTTGTTAAAAGCGGTGAGCGCCTCATTGGGGTCGCCTTTTTCGTCATAATAAATATAGTCGATTTTCTTGCCGCCGAGGATTCCGCCGTTGTCATTGATCTTTTTAACCGCAAGCTGAATCCCGTTGTTGGTGGCAATGCCGTAGTTTGCAACCTTGCCCGTCAGCGGCGCCAGGCCGCCGATTTTAACGGTATCGCCGGAGGCTTCTCCCCCCTGCTGGCAGCCAGCCAAGGAGGTACCCACCAGCAATGCAGCGAGTACTGCCGCGAGAAAACGCTTTTTCATCTCAAATTACCTCCTAAACTCTTGACATTTCATAACAAACTGTTTTGTATTTCCTGGCGCGCTTCCCATGCTTAAGAGCACACAGAGCAGCCATGGTGTCAAGCATTTCATTATTTTTCATAATTATACTACGGGAATGGCTGTTTTGCAATGTTGTTCTTCCAATTTATGCAAAAATAATGCAAGAAAATCACCCCGTATCAGCCCGTTTTTTTGTCAGGGCAGCAGGCCGCTGCACGATGCGCCGTTCCCTGCACACGCTCTGTACGGCGAAAAAGGCCCGCTTTCACCCCCCGGGGCCGTCCGCGCGGCCTGTGCGCCGCATTTTTCCCTGTCCTGCAAGTTTATCTCATGGAATATGCATAAAAAAGGCGCTGCCAGCAGCCCCCAAAGCGCTAAAATGACAATTTTTTATGGCGCATTCCAGCGCTGCGGCGTGAATATATCCATACAGAAAAAATTTTTTTATTCCCGCAACGCCTATCCGGACGCCCGCCGCCGGGTTTTGAACAGCCGCCTCCGCCGCCAAGCATTCAAAATACGGTTTTTTCATAAAGCCCGGCTCAACCGTTGTGTTCCTTTGCCCGCTAAGCCTTTATGAAAATGTAAAGCCCGGGCAGCGCGTTTGATGTGCTGCCCGGGCT
>NZ_QLYR01000028.1 GCF_003268275.1 Hydrogeniiclostridium mannosilyticum | reverse complement strand
AAAAGTATATCGAGCTGGAAGGGACAAGCTACCCCATCGGAGATATTTTCCGGCGGTCGTATGCGAACAGCGCGAATGGGCGAAAGCAGGTCCAGGAGGAGATTGCGGAGCCCTACTTCAGCGCCGTTATGGCGGTATGGGGAGAAGAACCCACGGTATTCCCGGAGGAACCGGAAATCATTGAAACGGAGGCATGAAAATGGAAAAAGCAATGATTAGCCAACCAATGGCAGGAAAGACAGATGAGGAGATTGTTGCAGCAAGAGAACGAGCCGTCAATTTTCTTGAGTTAAACGGATACGAGGTAATAAATACTTTGTTCACCGATGAGTGGTATAGCGAAAAGAAAATGCAGGAGCGTGGAGTTGTACAGATTCCATTGTGCTTTTTAGCGAAGTCTATCGAGAACATGAGCTTATGCCATGCAGTATACTTCGTAAAAGGTTGGGAAAAGGCACGGGGTTGTAAAATTGAGCATGATTGTGCCGAAAAATACGGCGTTAAAATTATTATGGAGGAATGAAACATGAACGAAAGCATTTTGGAAATCGAGCTTGGGCCAGACGAGGAAATCAGCGCCGAAACAGCCAAAGAGCTGAGCAACGGAAAGGGTGAAGAGCATGAGTAACAGCGCATTGGTGAACTATACCTGTATATCCCCTAACAGCAATAATCCGCGGAACACCGGCATAAAAAAGATCACCATCCACCACATGGCGGGCAACCTCTCTGTTGAGACCTGCGGGAAGATTTTTGCCAGCTCCGCCCGTCAGGCTTCCTCCAACTATGGGATTGGAAGCGACGGAAGAGTGGGCATGTATGTGGAAGAGAAAAACCGCTCCTGGTGCAGCTCCAGCCCGTCAAACGACCATCAGGCGGTGACAATCGAGGTGGCCAACGATGAAACCGGCGGCGACTGGCATGTAAGCGATAAGGCTCTGGCTAAGCTCATTGACCTCTGTGCGGATATTTGCCAGCGAAACGGGATCGATAGGCTGAACTATACAGGGGACACCGCCGGCAACCTAACCATGCATTGCTGGTTTTCCGCCACCTCCTGCCCCGGCCCCTATCTCAAGAGCAAATTCCCCTACATAGCCGAAGAGGTCAACAAGCGCCTGGGCGGTTCTGGACAGGCGGAGGCCGGCGTCTCCATTCAAAAAGGCGACCTTGTGAAAATTGCCCCCGGCGCGGTCTATTACAACGGCGCGGCAATCCCGTCCTGGGTAAAGAATCAAAGCTGGTATGTGTCTCAAGTCAGCGGGGATCGGGCTGTGATTGACAAGAACGAAAGCGGGACAAGCTCCATATGC
>NZ_QLYR01000027.1 GCF_003268275.1 Hydrogeniiclostridium mannosilyticum | reverse complement strand
ATTATAAATTTTTCTGTTCGGGAATTTCGGTCAATTTCAAAAAATGATTGTGTTTTTTCCTCGGATAGCTTTCATCGTGTTCACCAATCGCAAAAGCAATTTTCTGCCAGGAAAAGCCGTTGATATAACGCAGGCTCAAAATTTGCCTCATAAGACTATCATCCACGGAAGCAATAAATCGGTTCAGCCGGTTATATTCGACAACGGAAAGCTTGAGCTTAGCCTCAATAACCGCCCTGCAATCTGCTATTTGCGCGGCGATGGCAGTCTTGTCCGAAATCTTATTGATATGGGGAAGACCCGTGATCTTAGGTGAGACGCTGGTCGCCGCAGCTTCTAGCTCCCTAAGCCTTCGTCGCTCCTGTTCAATTTCATGATTCAAATAATAAAGCTGCGATAATTCCTTCTTTGTCACCTAATCCCTCCTCCTTCTCAGCTTGCCCTTAAGATATTCCGCATTTATAGATTCAGGCAAGAGGGAAGATGGCATTTCCCGTCTGAGCCAATCCATTCACAGCGGTTCTTTTTACAAAATTCCCGGGGCTTCCCGTCGTATTGAAAACGGGAGGCCTTTTCTTTGTCCTTATTGGGAACGTCTATTCCCTTCTGTTCTGCGATTGGAACTTGCGGCGCTTTTTTAACGCGCCTGCTTCGACCGGCTGCTTCCACCGCCTCTATAATTTCCTCCGGGGGGTCAACGCCAAATGCGGCGCCAGCTTTTCTAATGCTGGCCGGGTACGGGTCTTGTTCTCCGTGCTCCCAGCGGCTGATCTGTATTGCGCACATCCCGCACCTTTCAGCAAACTTCTGTTTCGTGAGGCCCGAGCCTTTATATAAGTCAAAAAGCCATTTTGCCGCGGGGTTCATGCTTCTTCCTCCTGATCCATGCGAGCGCCGCAGTTGGGGCAGTAGTTCATAAATACGATTTGTGATGTCGAAAAAAGCGCATGCCACATTCACTGCACGGATGTCCATTTAAACTCGCTGTTAGTGGAAAGACTTCATATGCTCCCCATTTCCCATGCTTCACCGGGGCAACATCAGCGGCGGGAAACTCTGTAATCTCTCTCATTACGTCCAGCGGCTTGTCCTGCTTGTTGAACAAATGAGACAAGAGCTTTTCACGTTCTATGTATTCAGCCATCTTTATTCTCCTCCGCTAAATGATTAAACAGCTTACGGCTCATAACCTGACAGGGTGCAACCCCTTGCTCGTTGATCGCCTTGCACTCACACGAGATTGGCCTCCATTGGTCACATCTTGCACAGGGCGGCCAGCCTTTTTGTTTATCCATTCTCATCACTCTTCCTCCTTCACCGGCCCCCGTTGTAGATAACCACCATCGAGGGAAAAGGGGCGGCGTTTACGGCGTTGCCGTCATCGTCCGTAAAATGCAAACGCCCTCGCACAAACCTGATTTCCGCCTTC
>NZ_QLYR01000026.1 GCF_003268275.1 Hydrogeniiclostridium mannosilyticum | reverse complement strand
CTCCTGCTTAGTTAAAAGGCAAGTCGTCATCTGTGGGAACAGGAATCTCTTCAAAACGATCATTTTCAGTAACCGGTGCAGATTTCTTAGATTCCCCTAAGGGCTTATCTTTTGGTATTTCAAATTCTCCTCTCTCGATATAGCCGACGCTTACAAACCGGTATGGCCTTACCTTCCACCCGTGACGCCCTTCGTATTCCCACTCTTCGTTGCGGAACATTACTCCAATGCGTTTCCCTTTCAGTTTAGTTTCATCCCAGTCCCATTTGTAACCGGGATTGCTCAGCTCTAATGCGTTTGTAATTGCCTTGAAGCGTCCCTGAGACAACTTCGCTTGGTCGCTGCTTCCTTCCATCGGGGGAAATACCCTGAGAACTCCATTCCATTTTTGTTTTCCATATACGGCCTGTGTCCGATAATCTCTGGCAAAATGGCCGGCTCTAGGACCTTCCACAATATCAAAACTGACCTGAAGGCGTTGAAACGCTTCTCCATTGTTGTTGTAATAGGTCGTTTCCTTCGCCTCCATAATCTCGCAAATATAACCGCCCGGCTCCAGCGTCTCCTTGTCTCCATTGAACGCTTCTACTTGCTCCCAATTGTCAATTCTCTTCATGTTGCTCCTCCTCAGTGTTGTAATATTCTCTAATTGTCAAATCTATTGTCTTTAGGTCGTTTTCAGTTAATGAATCCTCAAACATCCCTATCGGGCTTTTAACGGTATCCATTCCGTTGTTTTGCGTGGAAAAATAGTAATGCCCGTCCTTCACCTGCGTTTTGAGGACAATCGTGAAAAGCCCCTCAACGGTAATCTTTTCGTCTAACAACTTACCGATTGTTTTGCAGCGCTCCCGGCCTTGATCGTCTGTTGTCAAATGTGACAGAAAATAAACAATCCTATCATCCGGCAGAGTTTTTACTAACGATATGAGATCAAAATAATTTTTTCCTATATCCGTGAATTTCTGAAAACCGTTTTCCTTTGCCCTTCTCATGAACTCATCGGCCATTAAATACTGTGAATCATCTATCACAATTGATTTTGCACCTTTTCCAACATAGCCGCGGATTGCTGCCGTTACTTGATTATAATCATCCGATATGTAGGTTTTTAGCCTTGTGCGAAACGGCAGCGGCTTTCCTGCAACATTTATAATTGCAACTTCTCCCGGCTGAAAGTTTCTCAGTGAGGCACTTTTCCCTGTGCCCGATTCTCCCAATATCATTACGGGGATTCCCATTTTTGCTCCTTCTTTCCTACAATTTCACCGGTAAAGCTTAGGGGACAATCTGCTCCGAGCTTGTCTAACTCCATAAGAGGTTCATAGGTTCTAATACAGAGGATTCGCAAATGGCCGTTTACTGTTTTGCTCTTGCAATAAGGGCATTCTCTACAGCAAACCTTTCCGTTTTGGAAAAATACCTTGCGCTCATCAATTCCAACAAGATAAAAGCTTACTCCGTTCATCCCGCCAATGCTCCCCAGCTCATAATCCGGTCTGTCATAATATCCAAATGGTTCAGGAGCCATTCGGAAACACAGGCTTCGCAAAGCCTCGTCCCGTCTATATCAGCGACGGCGTCTACAGTGCGGCCGCAGCCTTCACAGACAGGAAGGAAAGGCTCCTGCCGGTCATATTGTGCCTGTGCCCATTCATACCCCTTAGTCATTGAGCCTCGCCTCCAGCTCCTGGATTC
>NZ_QLYR01000025.1 GCF_003268275.1 Hydrogeniiclostridium mannosilyticum | reverse complement strand
GACGATATGATATTTGCAATTCCACGTCGTATGCGTTAAACTATTCATGTCGTTCATTTCGAATGACCTCCCTTTGCTTTTGTCGTGCAGTTGGCAGACCGCACTTCTATTTTAGCAAAGGGAGTTTTTTTGTCTACATCATCGGCATAAGCCTTCTTTTGAACCACTCGCCTAGCGAGTGGTTTTCTCCATACAAAAAGGACCTGACTCTCGCATAATTATCAAAAGAGCCAGGTCCTTTTTATCATATTTTGAATAAAAATACAAGATATATAAAATTCTGACTTATTTATGTTAAGTATAAATAAAGCCGGTACTGCTTAGGGCATAGCGCCGGCTTTTGTTATTGCGATCCTTTGCGGCTGTAGTGAAATCCTATTTATAACTTCATCTATTGACATTGATAAAAATAGAATTTATACTCTAAATATCGGTTTCTTAGAACAATTTTTACGAATGGAGAGGGATATATAAATGAAGAAGACGTTTGTTACGAAGGGACAACTAGAGCATATTGTCAGCCAGTTTCCTACGCCTTTTCACCTGTATGACGAGAAGGGAATCCGGGCGCGGGCAAGGGCGCTGAAGGCGGCCTTTGCATGGAATCCTGGTTTTAAGGAATATTTTGCGGTAAAAGCAACCCCGAACCCGTTTATCCTCAAAATATTACAGGAGGAAGGCTGTGGGGTTGACTGCTCGTCATTGACGGAATTGATGATGGCAAAGGCCTGCGGCTTTACAGGTGAGGATATCATGTTTTCTTCGAATGATACACCGGAGGAAGATTTTCGCTATGCCAGAAGTTTAGAGGCTACCATTAACCTCGATGATATTACTCACATTGATTTTTTGGATTCGATTGCTGGAATCCCGGAGCTGATTAGCTGCCGGTTTAATCCGGGCGGCTATTTCTCCATTGCCAATAATATTATGGATAATCCCGGCGATGCCAAATATGGTTTTACCAAAGAACAGATTTTTGAAGGGTATAAAAAGCTGCAGCAGCTTGGCGCAAAGCGGTTCGGTTTGCACGCGTTTCTGGCAAGCAATACAACGACAAATGATTATTATCCTGAGCTAGCTAAAATTTTGTTCAGGCTTGCGGTGGAGCTGAAGAAAGAAACAGGTGCGCAGATTAAATTTATCAATTTGTCGGGCGGTGTAGGAATCCCTTATAGGCCCGATCAGGATCCGGTTGATATTGCAGTGGTAGGGGAAGGCGTTCGCCGGGCTTTTGAAGAAGTTTTAGTTCCAGCCGGCATGGAGGATGTTTCAATCTACACGGAATTAGGGCGTTATATGCTGGCGCCAAACGGTTGCTTGGTAACAAGGGCGATTCACGAAAAGCATACCTATAAGGATTACATTGGGCTGGATGCTTGTGCCGCAAATTTGATGCGGCCGGCGATGTACGGCGCTTATCACCACATTACGGTAATGGGGAAGGAAAACTTGCCGTGTGACCATAAATATGATGTTACCGGTGGTTTGTGTGAAAATAATGATAAGTTTGCCGTTGACCGTATGCTGCCGCAAATTGATATTGGCGATTTGGTTGTTTTACATGATACCGGTGCACATGGCTTTGCAATGGGCTACAATTACAACGGCAAGCTTCGCTCCGCGGAAATACTGCTTTGTGAGGATGGGAATGCGAAGCTGATACGCCGTGCGGAAACACCCAAAGATTATTTTGCAACTTTTGATTTTACACATCTCTTTGATAAAATTTAACAGCTTATAGCGATGGCCATTGTAAAAATTTACAATGGCCATTTATTGTATGGAGAAAACCACTCGCTAGGCGAGTGGTTCAAAAGAAGGCTTATGCCGATGATGTAGACAAAAAAACTCCCTTTGCTAAAATAGAAGTGCGGTCTGCCAACTGCACGACAAAAGCAAAGGGAGGTCATTCGAAATGAACGACATGAATAGTTTAACGCATACGACGTGGAATTGCAAATATCATATCGT
>NZ_QLYR01000024.1 GCF_003268275.1 Hydrogeniiclostridium mannosilyticum | reverse complement strand
ATTGAAATTCTTGGTTCAACTTATCAAAAAAATCCTGCGGCGTACACCAACACATATTTTTAGACGACAGAAGCGCCTTGTTCAATTTCTATGGCCTCGCTTCCCCTGAAAAATTGCTTGCAGCGCCATTCGCCGGCCTTCGCCCCTGCTGCACCCTTCCCAATCCTCGAATGCGGTTTTAAAGCCTGAGAACTCTCCCATGACCGTTCTTTCAGCCTTTGCCATTGGACATTCGGATGTGTCCTTTTTTCTGCATTTTGAGCAGGTGAATTTGTCTTTCATGTTGTGTTCCCCCTTGATGAACTCCAGCGCCGGCCTTTTTGTGGCACGCCGCCCGGCTTCAACGTTAAATTTATCCCTATCGGGCAGGCTTTTGTCCGCTTCTTTCCGCTGTCTTGCTTTCGCGGCCTCTTTTTTCTTCGATCACTTAACCACCCTCAATTCAAAGCCTGGATAAAGCGCTTCCCAGTCCTTTTTCTTGATCTTGAATTCCTTTGTCTCCACGCCCTTGACGTCCTCCACCCATACCAGCCCGGAAGAATCGCACACCATGAAATCCGGCCTGTACCGGGTGTTTCCCAACAAGAGGAAGGACGGCTGCCGGGTAAACCAAAGAATCCGACCCGCTGCTCTCAGTGCTTTCAGCTGTACGTACCGCGCCGCCTCCGCCTTGCTGTCAAAGCGTATTCCGTCAACCTCAACCGGCGTGTTGTGATACTTCGCCGGCTTAACATACGCCTGCATTTATGGCCTCCAGTCCAAATCATCGAACGCGCCCGATTGCTCGAACGCCTCAATGTTGTAGGTGGTTTCGGCCCCTGTTCCTGTTTTGCTCTGTTCAGCCCTTTCACGCTTAACCCAGTTTCGAACAGTGGCTTTCCAGTCCTTCATGTCGTTTTTTCCGACTTTCCAGCCATTGCTCTCGTAGTAGTTGCAGAAATAATCTGCGTCCAAAGCATAGCCCTGTTCCTTACAGAATGAACGAACTTCCTCTACGGTGGGCTTTTGAAAGCGCGATACACGCCCGCGCATGCCTTTCGTATTCGTATTCGGATTTGGATTGGATTCTGGATTGGATTCTAGCGGTGAGTCACCGTGAGTCACCGTAGACCACCGTGAAATATCATTTTCGCTTGGCTCAGGAAACTTTGACTTCTTGGTTTGTATTCTTTGATACTTGCCCCAGTTTGGAAGGCAAAAATAGGGTTCTCCTGCAACATCATAGAGAAGAATGCTACCATTGCGTTCCAACGCTTCAAGGCCCTTTTGAATATCTTGTTCCCGAACTCCGTTCCTTCTTGGAAATACGAATCCTTTCAGCAATTCCGGATCCGCGCTGCCTCTTCCGTAATCATCAACATAAGTCAGTAGATACGTCCATAATCGAAATTGAAAATCTGAAAGCGCGTTGATTGATTTGCTTGTACGAATCTTTTCGCTAATAATTCTATTTGGCACCTTACCACCGCCTCATAGCTTTGTTTGGGCGGGATTGACACGAATCCTCCTGAAATGGCCTTTCACATAAATGAGGGCTTCGCCTTTTGCCTGGCTGACGATTCGCTGGATGGGGAGGTCGTTCTTAGCCTGTGTCGCTCTTCGGCGGCTGGATTCCTGCAAGTATTTTTCCATCTCGGCAATATTGCTTGTGCGCCAATACCCCCGGGCGCTGGAACTTGAAACAATCGCTTCTCCAATCCGTTCCAGCTCTTTGTTGGCCTCTTTGATCTTAAAACGGACATCCCGCTCTGAAATCCCGACTGCCTTGGCAATGTCATAACGGGAAACGGCATTTTCCCTTCCGGTGGGAACGAATGAGATAATGTTCAAGCTGTTTCACTTCCTTTCTCCTGCTTAGTTAAAAGGCAAGTCGTCATCTGTGGGAACAGGAATCTCTTCAAAACGATCATTTTCAGTAACCGGTGCAGATTTCTTAGATTCCCCTAAGGGCTTATCTTTTGGTATTTCAAATTCTCCTCTCTCGATATAGCCGACGCTTACAAACCGGTATGGCCTTACCTTCCACCCGTGACGCCCTTCGTATTC
>NZ_QLYR01000023.1 GCF_003268275.1 Hydrogeniiclostridium mannosilyticum | reverse complement strand
TTCATCCGCCGGAGGTATGCCGCCCCCTTGAACGCCACTGCAAGCAGCGTCCCAATAATAGACAAATAGGAGCAAATATCCGAAATACCCTTAAGCCATTCCATTTGCGCCTCCCTTATACGGCCTGCACGCCGCTCAGGGGGACCCAGGAATAAATCTCCTTCAGCAGTACCCGGTCGCTCTTGACCTGCTGGACCGTGTAGGTGTTCCCTTTAACATAGGAGGGAATCGCCACGCCGTTGGTGTATTGGCTGCCGGTTACCTTCACCTTGCCGCCCGCCTCGATCTTTTTCGGCTCGGAAGGGGCGGGCGCGGCGCCCGTGCTGCCGGCTGCCGACAGATACTTTGTATTTACCGGGCTGCATATGGAGCTTGTCCCGCTTTCGTTCTTGTCAATCACAGCCCGATCCCCGCTGACTTGAGACACATACCAGCTTTGATTCTTTACCCAGGACGGGATTGCCGCGCCGTTGTAATAGACCGCGCCGGGGGCAATTTTCACAAGGTCGCCTTTTTGAATGGAGACGCCGGCCTCCGCCTGTCCAGAACCGCCCAGGCGCCGGTCAAAGGACCGGACCATCTCATCCGGGATCGGTTCAAGCTTTAAATTCTCAAAAACCGCAGAGCCGCTGCCTACCACTTCACCTAAATATTCATGGCGGTACGCTGTTTCGTTCTTTTCCTTCAGGTGCTCAGCGTCGGCTAAGAACCGCGGACCAAGCCACTCCCGGGGTGTTGTCAGATAGGTGGAATGGTGGACAAGCTTTCCGGGCTTCTCTTCCAACACATACCGATTTGCCCAATTTCGTGCCATTGCAGGGGGGTTGAAGCTCTTGAAGGTGAAGGAGAAGGGGCCTCCACGCAAACAACTTTGTTCAACATTCCGCACTTGTTCCGGACTGTCAAATTGATCCAGCTCCTCAAACCATACAATGCCGATATATCCAAAGGGCACTTTGATAGATTTCAGCTTTCCCGGATCGTCCAGACCAAAAAAATAAATTTTTTGACCCGTGAGCAAGCAGGTGATTTCCATAGGGCTGACGGTACACTTAAATTTATTGGTCAAGCCAAGCGCGGAAATACCCCAGCACACTTGGGCGTAAACACTGGATCGCAGGGTATTGCCGTACTTTCTCAATACAACAGCATGGCAGTCCGAGTGTTTCAGTAACATCAATGGCAGCTCTATCCCGCCTATTGCGCTTGATTTAGTGGATCCACGGCCGCCCTTGGCGACAAGCTCGTTGATTTTTTCAGCCTTGATCGCTCGGTGAATCTCATAAAAAGCGGGGGAAAGAAGCTCTGATATTTTACACGTCGTCAATGATCTGAACGCCTCCATCACTGTTTTGTTCTACAGGTTTATCCCGCCATCTGGCTGGCCTGCGGTTTTTAAGCCAAAAAATCTGAGCGGTGGTATCGCCGCTCAGCGCCTTATTCAGTAACGCATTTTCAACCTCATAATCGACTACCTCTTTGCCTCTTTTTAGGGTGTCCGAAATCTCAGTAAAGCGCTTTTTCCAGTCATACAAAGTTGAAGCTGTGATCCCGCAATTGTTCGCAATCTGTTCATCGGTCAGGCCATCCCGGGCCCAGCCCTCCAGCAACATCAAGCCTTCCCTTTTTAACCAATATTCATATTTTCCTTTTGCCACACATCACCACCACGCTTTAAAATAAATATCAATCCTTTGTCAATTCCTTCAGGGAGAAACAGAGGCTATTTCGCATGCCATACAGAAGAGCAAGACGCTTGCGCCCTTCTGTGCTCATGCATTCCTTTCTGTTTGCCAGCGCCTCCTCTATTCGGTCCATTACCTTTTTGAGATCGGCCTGGTATTCGCCTATAAGCTTTTCTTTTTCCACGCATATCACCTCAAAATGAGCATAAGAAAAGCCCACGCCATAAGGCATGAGCTTGAAAAAATATTTAAAATTTTAAGAAAAACGCTTGACTTTTATGCGTATTATGCGTATAATATAATCAAGAGGTGAGGACAATGACCTTTCGAGAAGTTGAAAAATTACTTCTTACGGATGGCTGGAAATTCAAGAACGCGCGAGGCTCGCA
>NZ_QLYR01000022.1 GCF_003268275.1 Hydrogeniiclostridium mannosilyticum | reverse complement strand
TCTCATCACTCTTCCTCCTTCACCGGCCCCCGTTGTAGATAACCACCATCGAGGGAAAAGGGGCGGCGTTTACGGCGTTGCCGTCATCGTCCGTAAAATGCAAACGCCCTCGCACAAACCTGATTTCCGCCTTCCCATAAATGTAATCGTGAAAATAATTCGTGTCCGTCCGCGCTGGAATGAGCAGCACGATTGGAAAACCCCCGCGGGCCTCTATAAACGCCTTTTTCACCCATTTCCCAATCTCGCGCCCATAAGGCGGATTGCAGAATACCGCGCCGCCGCGGTCCCAGCTTTGTGAAAGTCCGTCCGTCTCCGGCGTATAGTATAAGGGGCATTTCGCTGTCTTATCGGTAGCCGCGGGGTCCAGAACAAATTGAAATTCTTGGTTCAACTTATCAAAAAAATCCTGCGGCGTACACCAACACATATTTTTAGACGACAGAAGCGCCTTGTTCAATTTCTATGGCCTCGCTTTCCCTGAAAAATTGCTTGCGGCGCCATTCGCCGGCCTTCGCCCCTGCTGCACCCTTCCCAATCCTCGAATGCGGTTTTAAAGCCTGAGAACTCTCCCGTGACCGTTCTTTCAGCCTTTGCCATTGGACATTCGGATGTGTCTTTTTTTCTGCATTCCGAGCAGGTGAGTTTGTCTTTCATGTTGCTGCCTCCTGTATAGATGAATTTTTTCGATATGTATTTTTAGACTTTTTCCGCTAATAAATTATCTGTAAAGCATACTGGGTACACTCTTTGAGCAATCGCAATATAAATACTGTACCCAGTATTATATTTTGCTGTTTTCATACTGTACCCACCATGATAAATGTGATATAATATCTTAGGAGGTGAGTATATGGGAAAAACGTCCAGTGTTGTCAAAGACCGCTACAATTCAAAAGCCTATGATGAAATAAAAATCAGAGTGCGTAAAGGCCAAAAAGAAGTGATACAATCCCATGCAAAAAATTATGGGGAGAGTTTGAACAGGTTCATTGACCGTGCTATCTGTGAGCGTATGGGGGAGCGTGTGCAACTCTCCGAGGATTCCTCGGTTAGTCCGCAAAGCAGTTTAATGGTTTCTTTACCCACAAACACCCTTAAAACGGCTCAAGAGGCCGCAGAGGCACAAGGAGAGGGGACGGTTCAGTTTATTGAGCGGGCTATCTCTATGCAAATAGAGCGAGACAAAGTTCAACGAATCATCAACAAGCAAAGCAAAAAGGGCGGGGAATAAACCCGTCTTTTTTGTTTCCTTTGCGGCTAAAAATGGCCACTAAAATAAAATTGACAAAACACACCCAAATTTAAAACAAAAAATCAAAATAGTATAATTTCATTACTTAGCCATAAAAATTGAAAAATGGGCCGATAAAATCAAAACCACGCATACTTCGTTGGACTTTCAGAATTGCCGTTTACTTAACCACCCTCAATTCAAAGCCTGGATAAAGCGCTTCCCAGTCCTTTTTCTTGATCTTGAATTCCTTTGTCTCCACGCCCTTGACGTCCTCCACCCATACCAGCCCGGAAGAATCGCACACCATGAAATCCGGCCTGTACCGGGTGTTTCCCAACAAGAGGAAGGACGGCTGCCGGGTAAACCAAAGAATCCGCCCCGCTGCTCTCAGCGCTTTCAGCTGTACGTACCGCGCCGCCTCCGCCTTGCTGTCAAAGTGTATTCCGTCAACCTCAACCGGCGTGTTGTGATACTTCGCCGGCTTAACATGCAGTTTCATGTTACGGCCTCCAGTCCAAATCATCGAACGCCCCCGATTTCTCGAACGCCTCGATGTTGTAGGTCGTTTGAGCCTTTGCCTTGTTCTGCGGCTCAAGCTCATCCTCCCAGCCCTGGGCATTGAGCCATGTGGCCGGGTAGGGGATAAACCGCCCGTTCTCCCGGTTCCACTGCTCGCTCTTTTTCGCCCGCTCAATCGCTGCCATGATTTTCTCACGCAGCTCCTTGCCCGGCCTGAGCTTGTTCCAAGCCTTCAGGGCGCTGCCCTTGCTCGCCTTCTTGGGGAAGGCTTTCCAGAATTCCTCAAATCCCTGGACAGGCGTCTTGGGTCGGATAGCGGCCTCCGCCGCTCCTCCTGCCGTTTCAACAGTTAGGTCCTCGGCCTGTCCTTCCCCCTGGGGGGATTTAGGGGGGAGTATATTCTTCTCTTTCTCTATATTCTTATCATTCTTCCTTTGTTGTTGGTCGTTTGTTAGGGCTTTGTTAGGACTTTGTTGGCTGTTTGTTGGTTGGCTTGTTAGCTGCTGAAACAAATTGTAATTAACCACAGTAAAAATGCTATGTCCGCCCTGTGATCGGCATGTTACTTCGCCTGTTGATTTTAGATGATCTATTGAAGTTCTTATATTTTGAACCGACAGCCTCAATTCACCGGCAATTTTTGAAAAGCTTGCTAGCCTTTGCCCCCGGTCTATGGTAATCCCGTGCCATTTCTGAGGCTCATGGTTCACTGTAAGCAGCAGATGAACAAAGACCCGGAACGTGTTGGCGTCGTCATACCATTCCCATCTCAGCAAAGAGCGGTATAGCTTTATGTACCCTTGCTCAAGCATTCTCCCACCGCCTCATAGCTTTGTTTGGGCGGGATTGAACGGAACTGATAAGATGATGTTCAAGTGCAGCCAACTCCTTTCACCTTAAAAGAGTAGGAAGAACCAAACGAAAATCTTCGGGATTTTTGCGGCTCCGGATAATAACCGGGCTGCAAGGATCGTAAATCTCTAAAACGACAGGATTGCTTGAAGATGAACGGAAACCCTTTAATGCGTCCGCAAGATAGTCTGGATTAAATCCGATTGTCTCCACTGGTTCCTTTTTAGGAATGACTTTTTCAAAATCAATAAAGTCATCTATTCCCTTCCCAAGTCGCTCAATGAATTTCTGTTCCCCAAAATTAAATGCAATTTCTTTTTCACCAAGTGTGCACTCGATAAAAGAGGAGTACATCGCGGGAATTGCAAACGGCTTTAGCAGGAAGGAAAACGGCTGGTTTCCCTTAAGCACCGTGATCGGCACAGACACACAATGCACCCTATACCCATCCACCGACACCGCCTGTAGCATACCGTCGTTTCCAGTAAATTTTATGTATTGATGTGCTTCTTTCCTGCAAGCGTAGCCAAGTGATCTTTTAGTAATGTTGAAAATATATCTTAAGTCTGCTTTTGCTAAACGAAATTTAACCACTTCAATCCCTCCTGCTTAGTTAAAAGGCAAGTCGTCATCTGTGGGAACAGGAATCTCTTCAAAACGATCATTTTCAGTAACCGGTGCAGATTTCTTAGATTCCCCTAAGGGCTTATCTTTTGGTATTTCAAATTCTCCTCTCTCGATATAGCCGACGCTTACAAACCGGTATGGCCTTACCTTCCACCCGTGACGCCCTTCGTATTC
>NZ_QLYR01000020.1 GCF_003268275.1 Hydrogeniiclostridium mannosilyticum | reverse complement strand
TGCCCTTGCTCGCCTTCTTGGGGAAGGCTTTCCAGAATTCCTCAAATCCCTGGACAGGCGTCTTGGGTCGGATAGCGGCCTCCGCCGCTCCTCCTGCCGTTTCAACAGTTAGGTCCTCGGCCTGTCCTTCCCCCTGGGGGGATTTAGGGGGGAGTATATTCTTCTCTTTCTCTATATTCTTATCATTCTTCCTTTGTTGCCCCTTGCTTGCCCCTAGCGTGCCCTCTGCTTGCCCCTCGGGTGCCCGGTTGGGTGCCTCTGACTGTGCCCCTCCTTGAAACTTTTCGTAATTTTGTATAGTAAATATGCCGTATTTCGCCGTTGTTGAGTGTGCCAGCTCGCCTGTCTCTATGAGGTGCCGAATTGCCGTGCGAACCTCTTTAATTGACAAAGAAAGTTCTTGTGCAATTTTTGAAAAGCTTGCTAACCTTTGCCCCCGGTCTATGGTAATCCCGTGCCATTTCTGAGGCTCATGGTTCGCTGTAAGCAGCAGATGAACAAAGACCCGGAACGTGTTGGCGTCGTCATACCATTCCCATCTCAGCAAAGAGCGGTATAACTTTATGTACCCTTGCTCAAGCATTCTCCCACCGCCTCATAGCTTTGTTTGGGCGGGGTTGAACGGAACCGATAAGATGATGCTCAAGTGCAGCCAACTCCTTTCACCCCAAAAGAACAGGGAGAACCAAACGAAAATCCTCGGGATTTTTGTTGCTTCGGATAACTACCGGGCTGTGGGGGCCGTAAATCTCTAAAGCGACAGGATTGTCTGAAGATGAGCGGAAACCTTTTAATGCGTCCGCAAGATAGTCTGGATTAAAGCCGATTGTCTCCACTGGTTCATTTTTAGGAATGGCTTCTTCAAAATCAATAAAGTCATCTACTCCATCCCCAAGCCGCTCAATGAATTTCCGTTCCCCAAAATTAAATGCAATTTCTTTTTCACCAAGTGTGCACTCGATAAAAGAGGATTTCATCGCGGGAATTGAAAACGGCTTTAGCAGGAAGGAAAACGGCTGGTTTCCCTTAAGCACCGTGATCGGAACAGATACACAGTGCATCCTATATCCATCCACCGACGTCGCCTGCAACATACCATCGTTTCCAGTAAATTTTATGTACTGATGTACTTCTTTCCTGCAAACGTGGCCAAGTGACCTCTTAGTAATATCGAAAATATATCTTAAGTCTGCTTTTGCTAAACGAAATTTAACCACTTCAATCCCTCCTGCTTAGTTAAAAAGGCAAGTCGTCGTCTGCCGTAATCTCTTGAAAGCCGTCGCCGGGCTGAGCGAAATTCCCGCCCTCCTGCTCCCTCTTAGGGCCTGCAAAGTGCGCCTGGTCCACGACAACCTCAACCGCCTTGCGCTTGTTCCCGTTTTTGTCCTCATAGTTTCGCGTTTGTATGGACCCCTGAACGGCAATTAATTGGCCTTTCTTGAAATATTTACAGATAAACTCCGCCGTGCTGCGCCATGCGACTACGTCTATAAAATCAGCCTGGCGCTCTGCTCCAGTTTTTACATAGGAACGGTCAGCCGCCACCGTGAAGCTTGTCACCGCCGTATCGCTCGACGTGTGCCTCAGTTCCGGGTCCGCAGTCAGCCGGCCCATGAATATTGCTGTGTTAATCATTATCTGCCTCCGTTACTTCTCCGGTTTCTGTGTCTACCTCTACGCCTTCAACCTCGATTGTTTCAGCCGGAACGCTGAACATATCATCCGACAATTCCGTTTTTATGGTTTCATCAGCAGAAACCTGACGGACAAAATCAGACTTCAGCGGAGCATATTTAAGCGCTTTTTTCAAAACGGTTTTCTTTGCCATTTCTTCAAAATTTGTCTTCCAGGGAGAATATGCGCTATTATACGACTGGCTGTATTTGGCAGCATGGCTCCGAATATCTTCGACGCTCATTACTTCAAAACCATACCCGCCATCTTTTGTTTTAAATACGGCATAAAAAAATACAGGCGCACCACGTTCCGATTTGGCGGGTCTGTGTATGAGTTTAGGGTCGAGCCCAAACTCATATTCAAACTCGTCATTTTCGCAAACTGTGTGGGCCTGTATCACACTGATTT
Organism: Hydrogeniiclostridium mannosilyticum; assembly: GCF_003268275.1. GTDB lineage: Bacteria > Bacillota > Clostridia > Oscillospirales > Acutalibacteraceae > Hydrogeniiclostridium > Hydrogeniiclostridium mannosilyticum. Next base: position 2,898 of record NZ_QLYR01000020.1, on the reverse strand, counting down.
CCCCGCTTCGGTATGCGAGGTCAATCAAACCTTTATCACTTTTCCCGCAGTTTTTTCATCACTGCGGCGTGGACTATATCATCACCCTCGTGGGGTGCGCCGCACTTCAGCCGGTGCTTAATTTCCGGCTTACTCCTTTCGGATAGTCTCTTGACTACAATATTCCCAAGAATAACCGCCTGCTGTTTTCCGCTTTCCCTTCAAACAATTTACGATAGACCCGCCATCGATTTGAAGGGTTGCAGCTGCTTCTTTTATACTCCCAAACTCGTACTCTATTTCTCCATCAAAAACCGCTCGAACCGGCTTATAATGCCCATAGTTTGGTCTCGGTTTTCCATGTAAAGCACAGCTTATTTTCAGTTTTTGCTCTTCTGGCATTCCACCATTACGCTGAAAATACGCTTTTGTTTTCTGGGAAAGAAGTTTTTTTGTCTCCTTTGAACGATGTGACCCAACCCGCGGGCCGGTCAACTGTGTTTGAACGATCTTTCTTTTGGTCTCATTATCATAGCCTTCCCACTGGCGTTTCCCATATTTGCGTAAGACAGCCTTTGTATCTTCCCTGCAAATATAGTCATTGTTACCTGCGCCGCCAGAGTTCATGTTATATTGAGGTTTTTGCTTTGAGATATAATAGATTTCTCGTTCATTCAGTCGTTCAACAGGACAATACTCGATCACTTCAAATTCAAATGAATCAATCCCATATTTTTTAAATGCCTTTTCCAGCACGGTGTAATGTGCCTTTACTTTCGTGGCATTATTTTTGTGGAGATACCAACGACGCTCCAAATTACGAGATTGTCCGATGTAGAAGTGACCATCCAGCGTGTTTGTTATCTTGTATATTCCAGAGGACATATTATCACCCGGGAATATTATAGCACAGGATTGCCCAGTGTGTCAATTTCAAGAAGGATACAGGCCACGACACATTGAAGGGTTTCCCTGTTAGCACCCGCATAAGCAGCCATTTCCTGCTGTTCCGTTATCGTTGCGGGTACACCTGCCAAGCTTGCAGTTCACGGCGTTTGCATATTCTGTTGCCAGAATAAGGGGCAAAAGGTTTACCCAATCTGAAATTGGCATTCCAGCTTTCCTTTGTTACTATAAGGAATCAGGTAAGCTTGTCCTAACGGGGTGTTCGGTTCAAGGCCAAGCTGCGCGGCTGTCATCATTGCGCCCAAGAACGAGCCGGGGGTCGTTGCTGCAAGTTTAGGGTTTGTGGACAAGGCCGAAAGGGTAATGCGGGTAAACCGTTCCGGGGTTATGACAGAGGGAAGCGCCTTTTTGATTTCTCCCTCCATTTTCTTGATATAGGCTTGCATAGTTGGTGTTTTTTCTTTCTGTAAAGCATTGTTTTCAACGTTTTTTTGAATAGAGGTTCCCATATTATTTTTGCTCCTTTATGTCAAATTTCCGAAAGGAAGAAGTACGAAAATAGGGCGATAGATCAATGTTGGGATAAGCTGTTTTAAACGCCGATAAATCAAAGCTTCTCCTTTCTTGCTCCTTCCAAAGCACCTTATAATTGCTGCATAAGCCGAGTTCTGAATCTGAAAGATCGGTTTGAAGGATTTGCTTTCTCCTTTCATTTTCTCGCTCGTAGGCCTTAATAAGTTTGTTGGTTTCCAGGAAGTCTCTGATTAAATTCTCCCGCCCAAACAAATCTACGGCTATTCCCGGGTTTGCGGATGGAAAAATAGTCTTAATTGTTTCCTCTGTAGGCTTCAACCCGTCGACCGGCGGCGGATTACCAGGGATTACATAATTGTCCCAAAACTCTTTTTCTACCTTCATCAGCGTGTTTATTTCATCTTCATCGCGCTCTACTGTGAAAGTATAAAACCCTTGGTTTAAAATAAGCACTGCCAGATACCAACGGTCAAATCCTGTTACAGCTAAATAATGGACACATTGGGCATAATAGTTCTCTGGATATTCACCGTTTTTAAATTTCTTTAGGTTCATAATGCTGGTGGTCTTGCATTCCAAACCTGCACGCTCTCCGGTTACTTTTCGGTCAATATTGGCATGAGCAAAAGGATAAGCTGGATTTCTAAGCATTTCCGAGTACACATGTACCTTTTTCCCTGTTTTTTCTGTAAAGCGTTGTGCTACATAAGCTTCCAGGTCCCGGCCTTGCCGCATAGCCTCGTTGTCATTTTTTGGAGGCAGCTTACCTGTTTTATCTGCCCAAAGCATATATGGAGTTACACATGGGTTCATTCCCACTAGAGCAGCGGCATCGGACCCGCCGATACTCCGGCGCCGATCCTCAAGCCATTCCTCACGCGACTGTTTCACCGCAGGATTCCTCCTTTAACCAGTTGCCACTATAGAACCAATCAATAAGCATATTGGAAAATTCAGGCCAGTCTGGTCCATATCCGATTTTTACAATTCCGCAGCATTCCATTGCATAAGATAGAGCGTTTTCTTCTGCTATGATTTTACCGTTTTCAGGACCCAATCCTACATATTCCATTTGACATCCTCCGTTAATCCCCGGAAAGCATAACGCGGGCCATCTCGGCAGCTTTCAGGTATTGCTTTGCCCACCTATTCATTCCGTGGACCGCCTTTACTTTCTTCACAAATACTTCTATGCTCCCGCAAAAGCAGCCTGTAACCGCGTAAATCTTCTTATCTTTATCAAGATAGCAGGTCAGAAAATCATTCCGTGAGCCGATAGGACCTTGTACAAAGTATGAGCGCGGGCTTGAGATATAACCATTAACCCCGATTCTTGCGCTGCCGTAGACCTCACCGTTGTCGGAGACCCAGCCGTTGTCGAAGACCTCGCCGTTGCCGTAGACCTGCCCGTTGCCGTAGACCCTGCCGTCGCCGAAGACCCTGCCGTTGTCGAAGACCCAGCCGTTGTCGGAGACCCTG
>NZ_QLYR01000001.1 GCF_003268275.1 Hydrogeniiclostridium mannosilyticum | reverse complement strand
TTTCACTGAAATTAGCCGGAAATAAATCATGGGATATAATAAAGCTATGGTAAAACTTTCCAGAGGGGTAAGAAAACGAGGTGAAAGCTTTTGGAAAATAATATTGCCCCTCTTGATAACGACACGATAACCCGTTTGGTGTATGCCCATGACGATGAGCTCACAGAGGCCATCCGGCAAATCCGCGTCCTGATGGACAAAGTCAAGGAGCTGGAAGAAATCAAAAAGTAGTCAAAAGGTAGTCACCGGGCGCCTTCAGGCAAAAAAATAACCGCATAGACCACCGTAAAACGGCTGTCTTATGCGATTATTTCTGGCGCGCCCGGAGGGACTCGAACCCGCGACCTCTTGATTCGTAGTCAAGCACTCTATCCAGCTGAGCTACGAGCGCACAAACGCAGCCTTTTTGAGACTGCTGATATATAATAGCACAATTGCGAAGAAAAAGCAAGTCCATTTTTGCTTTTTGTCGTTTAAATATTTTGCCGCCAGAATTTGGCGGGTGACAGCACGGCTGCCTCAATAGTATCATGCTCATAAAGCAGGAGCTGTCAAAAGGAGAACATAGGCTGCGGTCCGCAGAAAACAAGACGGGCGCACGAAAAATTCCTGCTCTTGTTGCCACGAGCGGGAATTTTTTATTTTATGCCGTACGGCTTGCAGGCCCGGCGGCATCCGGTCAGCGTCCAGTAGAGCCGAACCCGCCGCTGCCGCGTTCGGTTTCGTCCAGCGTGCCAGTCTCTGTCAGTGGGAACATACAGACCGGCATCACGACCATTTGGGCGATCCGCTCACCGGGCTGTACAGTGTAGGCTTCCCGCCCGATGTTGCACAGGCCTACCTGAATTTCCCCGCGGTAATCGCTGTCGACAACGCCCACACCGTTAGAGAGGCAGATACCGTGCTTCACGCCCAGGCCGCTGCGCGCGAATAAGAAGGCCGCGCAGTTTTCGTTTGGCAGTGCAATAGCGATGCCCGTGGGGATTTTGCACAGGGCCCCCGGTTCAATCGTCAGCGGCTTCTCCAGGCAGGCGCACAGGTCCATACCTGCGGCGCCTGCGCTGCCGCGTTTCGGCAATACGGCGTCTTCCCGCAGCCGTTTAATTTGAATGGTCTCCATAGGCAAATCTTCCTTTCCTTTTCACTGAGATGCGGGCATGCGGCCGGAATCTGCTGCCCGCACCGTACCGTTTATTCAATTCCGCGGTAATAAAGGCCGCGTGTGTATTCTTTTTCCGGCGGCTGTGCCGTCAGGTACCGCTGGATGACAGCCGCCCGCGCAGCCGGAGCCTCCACGGTAAAGCGAAGTACGCCGAAATCGATGTTTTGAACCTCCGCCAGCCGGTCGCTCATCTCCAGCGGTACGGTGTTCAGCACCTCGCTGCAAGCGCCGAAGCACTGCACGGGGAAGGCCGCGCCGCGACGGTCGGTAAGCACGGCGGTCTTTCCAGCGGCCTTACAATGACGGCACCCACCCGGGCCGTTGGCGGCCGGGCAATTTCGCGTCAGCATCAGGGGGAGATGCCCGTAGAGCAGCAGCCCGCGCTTCAACGTGTCTCCGATGGCAGCAGCCTGCCGCAGTGTGAGCTCAAAGCTGAGCTCCGCGTCTGCCAGGCCGAATTCCCGGTACCATGCCAGCGCCTCCCCGTTGAGAAGGTTGAGGGAAAAACCGCCGTGGACGGTAAAGCCAAGCTCCTTTGCCAGCTGTGCCGCGCCGATATTACCTGCCCAAACGTCGCGCGCTCCAGCCTGCCAAAGATGTGTCAGCTGGGCGGCGACGGCATCCTCAAGGCCAAACAGCCCGCGCGGAAGCTCCAGGGCGATGCGGTAACCCGCTGCCGTGAGTGTCTGGAAGCGCTCCGAGGGGAGTGTGTAGGGCAGATAGCACCATTCGAGCGCTCGGGCTGCATCCGGCAGGGAATCGTCCGGAAACCGGCCCCGCAGCGGCAGTCTGGCGGGCACTGGGCGCGGCGGGCTTGAGGCGTGCCCCTGTGCCAAGAGGACCGGCGCGTGGAAGGAAACCGGCGGACGCTGCCGCCGCGCCGTTTCCAGCCTCTTCAGCGCCTCTCGCCGCAGCCCATTCAGCATGGGAATTGGCAGGGAGAGGCCTTCGTCAATCTTACAGGTGTATTCGGCAGGCAAAAATGGTGTTCCGCCGGTTTTGCCGAGCTGTTTTTCACAAAAGGCCGCGTCCAGTGGACGGTTCAGCGCCGGCTGCGGGATCTCTCCTTCCACCGCGGCTTCATACCCCTCCGCATCCCGGACAATCAGTCTGGACGGCAGCCCCCGGCGTATGTCCAGAAAAAAATGAACCGGCACCCGCCGCCGTTCGGATTTATAGAGCCCCCGCAGGCCGGAAAGTACCTGGTTTGTCGCCGCGGCGACATCCTCTTTCTGCCGCGTTCCAAACATCTCCCGGCCCAACCGGCCGTCTGGGTAGCCGGTGGTAAAACCGGAGCGGGAAAAAACCGCCCGCAGGCTGTTGAGCAGAGCGGGCGGCGCCGCGCCTTCGTCTACCGCGTGGCGGCAGGCGCTGACAGCCGCCGCCACATATTCCGGGCGCTTCATCCGTCCTTCGATTTTGGCGCAGCAGATACCGGCGGCCTCCAGCTCTCGGACACGTTCGACCATGGAAAGATCCTTCAGGCTGAGGTCGTGCCCAGTGCCGCCCTCCGCCTGAAAGGGCAGGCGGCAGGGCTGGGCGCACAGGCCGCGGTTGCCGCTGCGGGACCCCAGCATGGCGCTGAAATAGCACTGTCCAGAGACCGACATGCACAGGGCGCCGTGGACAAAGGCCTCAAGCTCCACACTGGCATTGGCGGCAATGCCTTTCATCTCCCGCAGGGACAATTCCCGGGAGAGAACGACGCGTGTGGCCCCGGCTTGCTGCAGTGCGCGTGCCCCGGCCGGCGTGTGAATGCTCATTTGCGTGGAAGCGTGGAGAGGCAGGCCCGGCGCTGCCCGGCCGATTAGGCGGAACAGGCCCATGTCCTGCACCAGCACGGCGTCTACCGGCAGCTGGCAGGCATAGGCAACTAGCTCCAGCGCGGCGGGCAGTTCCTCGTCGCGCAAAACCGTGTTGACTGCGAGGTAGACCTTGACGCCGTACGCGTGGCAGTAGCGCACCGCCTCCGCCAGCGCTTCGTTGTCAAAATTGTGCGCATTGGCCCGCGCGGAAAAGGAGGAAGCGCCCAAATAGACCGCATCCGCCCCGGCGCGCACCGCGGCGGTTAGACTCTCCGGCGAACCGGCGGGAGCCAATATCTCCATTTCAGCACACACTCCTTTCAGGCTGTCACAATGCTTCTCGTGGTAAAGGGAAACGCCGGAATTTTCCGGCGGCTTCTGCTGATAAAAAACAGGACCTGTACGCCGGTCCTTGCCGCGCCGCTTAGAAGGGCGGGGCGAAGGCGGCACGCAAGTCCCGCTTACATTCCATTAAACAGGAGGATTTATTCCTCGGAGAGGTCCTTCTCAAAAAAATCCATAAAATTCTGCTGGCCCTCCGGCGGTTTGACGGCCTTAGGCTGCTCGACAGGGGCCGGTACGCTTCGCGCGGTCGAAACACCGGGCGAAACAGGAGCCGCCGGGCCGCCGCCTGCCGGGCGCTGAATGGGCTCCTGTGCCGCCGGAGCGTTCAGGCGCCCCCGCAGCGTCTGGATTTCCCGCTTCAAGCGCTCGATCTCCTTGCGGGATTCATCGGCATCCATGCGGGCATGGGAGGAATCCTCCAGATAATCCTTGATTTGTGTACGCAGGTTGTCCGCCGAGTCGCTTGCCTTCTGCGCCGCGTCACAGAAATTCAGCGCGGCAATCACCGCGGCCATGCTCAATGAAATGCGGGGGTTCGCCTCCATGAGCCGCCCGATAAAATTTTCCACTTTTTTCGCCATGTCGCGCGCGTAAGCCTCTCCGTCCTCAGAGCTTAGTACGCAGTCCATTCCGCAAATATTTAATTTAATCCGGTTTTTACTCAAAACGCTTCATCCTCTCCCGGCCAATTGGCTTCTTAGATTTTTAGCTTTTTCATTTTTCGGCATTTATTTCAGCGGGAATCCATAGGCCCGTCCGCTTCCCTGTCACATTTCCTTTCCATTTATTATAATCTATTTTATAGCAAGAAAAAAGCCCCTTTTTATTTTTGCGCAAAATAAAGCCGAAAAACCCGCCGCGCGCAGCCCGTGTGGTGCCGTTGGGGCGGACTTCAAGTAAGAATTTTGGCCATTCCGCCCTGCCGCAGGGCTGTTTGGGCCCCCTGGACCGGTAAGCCGCGGGATATTTTTCGGGACCGCTGCTGTCCGACACAGCGTCCGGCGCTTGCAGGAAGCTGGCGTGCTAAATAAACAAATTAGATATTTTGCATAAATTTAACCTGTTTTAAGGTGATAATAAATTTTTGCCGGAGTTAAAAGGAGATTCGTAAAAAAACGCTGTATATTCATTTATTTTCGTTTATTTTTGCTAATTCCTCCTTCTCCGGCATTTTACTTGAATATGGGAAAAATTAGTATATACTATACATATCCTTTATTCAGGAATTAAAGGGTATTGAGATTCCACGCGGGGCGCGCCCCGCAGGCCTTCTGTGCGGAGAAAAATCCGCCCGGCCCGGCTTGATGCAATAAAGATACGCAGATTTTCCGCTGTACGGGGCCCGCAGGGCGCCGCGGCAGCGGCTATGACCCATAGAATGGAGGCTGATACCATGAACTACCACCTGACAGCGGAACGGTTCCGGGAAGAAATCATCGATCACCTGCTGCACACCTTTGGTGTGACGCCCGAAAACGCCGGCGATGAGACCTATTACAAGGCCGTTGCCCTGGTGGTGTCGGACCTTATGCGCAGGGGGCGCAGCGAGACGGAGAAGCGCGCAAAGGCGACGCATACGAAGCAGGTTTATTATTTATGCATGGAATTTTTGCTGGGCCGTTCCCTGAAAAACAACCTGTTCAACCTGGGCCTGGAGGAAAGTGCCCGCGAAGCGCTGCGCACGCTGGGGGTAAGGCTGGATGCGCTCTATGATCAGGAGCCGGACGCCGGCCTGGGCAACGGCGGCTTGGGGCGTTTGGCGGCCTGCTTTTTAGACAGCCTTTCCACCCAGGGCTATGCCGCCATGGGGTATTCGCTGCGCTATGAGTACGGAATTTTCCGCCAGAAGCTGGTGGACGGCTGGCAGACCGAGCTGCCGGACTTTTGGCTGCCGGGCGGCAAGGTTTGGCTGCAGGAGGCGCCGGAAAAAGCGGTTGAAGTCCATTTTGACGGCCATGTGGAGGAGGCCTGGTACGACAACCACCACACCGTCAACCATAAGGATTACACCAAGGTGCTCGCCGTGCCGTATGACATGTGTATCTCCGGCAAGGATGGGCGCGCTGTCAGCAAGCTGCGCCTGTGGGCGGCACGGTCGTCGGATTTTGACATGAAAACCTTTAACTCCGGCAACTATCTGCGCGCTGTGGAGCAAAACGCTATGGCGGAGGTCATCACCAAGGTCCTCTACCCGGAGGATAACAACCCGGAGGGAAAGAGCCTGCGTCTTTCCCAGCAGTATTTTCTGGTTTCCGCAACAATTCAGGACATCATCCGGCGCCACCTGTTCGAGTACGGCACACTCGACAGCCTGCCGGAGCTGACGGCTATCCACCTTAATGACACCCACCCGGTGCTCGCCGTTCCCGAGCTGATGCGCATCATGCTCGACGAGTGCGGCTATGGCTGGGAGGCGGCCTGGGATATCGTCAGCCGCACGGTTGCCTACACCAACCACACGGTGATGAAGGAGGCGCTGGAGTGCTGGAATCAGGATCTGTTCCGCCTGCGGCTGCCGCGGATCTACCAGATTGTGGAGGAGATCAACCGCCGTTTCTGCGCCGACATGCACGGCAGGGGTGTGGATGGCTACAAGGTGGGCCGCATGGCTCCGCTGAACGACGGGTTTGTCAAAATGGCAAACCTCGCCGTTGTCGGCGCGCACCATGTCAACGGTGTTTCGGCGCTGCACAGTGAGATTTTAAAGGAAACCGTCTTTCGGGACTTTTACCAGGAGATGCCCGGCAAGTTTACCAACGTCACCAACGGCATTGCCTACCGCCGCTGGGTTGCCCAGGCCAATCCCGGCCTCGCGGCTTTTTTGGAAAAGCATATCGGCGGCGGGTACCTGGCCGACGCGGCCCAATTGGAAAAGCTGCTGCCGCTGGCGAACGACGGCACGGCGCTGCGGGAGCTGGAGCAGGTCAAGCGCGAGAACAAGCAGCGCGCGGCCGGCTATCTCAAAAAGGCGTATGGCGCCGTGGTGAATCCCGATTCCATCTTTGACATTCAGGTCAAGCGCCTGCACGAATATAAGCGCCAGCATCTCAACGCGCTGCATATCCTCAGCCTTTATCTGTGGCTGAAGGAGCACCCCCAGGCCGATTTTACCCCGCGAACCTTCATCTTTGGCGCCAAGGCCGCGCCCGGGTACTATTTTGCCAAGCAGATTATCCGCTTTATTGTAAAACTCGGGGAGATGATTGATGCGGACCCGGCGGTCAGGGAGAAGCTGAAGATCGTCTATGTCGAGGATTACCGCGTTACACTGGCGGAGCTGCTGATTCCCGCCGCGGATATTTCCGAGCAGATTTCCCTAGCGGGAACGGAGGCCAGCGGTACCAGCAATATGAAGTTTATGATCAACGGGGCGGTGACGCTCGGTACATTGGACGGTGCAAACGTTGAAATTCACGAGGCCGTGGGCGACGAGAACATCATTCTTTTCGGCATGACAACCGAGCAGGCCGAGGCCCTGAGGCAAAGCGGCTACCGCCCGGGAGAGCTGGCGAATAACCACCCGGTCATCCGGCAGGCGCTCCAGCTGATGGAGAACGGCTTCGGCGGCATGGATTACAAGGATCTTGCCAGCTCGCTGCGGGGGTCGGACCCCTACATGGTGCTGGCGGATTTCGACGCCTACGCGCAGGCCCGTCAAAGGGCGGAGGCCCTTTACCGGGACCGGCAGGTCTGGAACCGGATGTGCCTGACGAATATCGCCAAGGCCGGGCGTTTTTCGGCGGACCGCGCCATCCGGGAATACGCGCAGAACATCTGGCATGCAGATCCCATTCCACAGATCCCGGTAAACAAAAAAGGCTGAACAGCTGTATAAGAAAGATAAGAAGCCATGGGCCCCAGAAAACCGGAGGGGGCCTGTGGCCTTCATTGTCCCTGGTCCGGCAGTTGCCGGTTCAGGGACGGTCAAAAAGCGCCGCCCGGTGCGCAGCCACTCCCGCGCAAAGCGCGGAGCGCCTCTTGCCCCGCAGGGGGTGCGGCAACTGCTCCGGAGAGGTTAAAATACCCCATAGAGCGGTTAAGGAGGCCTGACATGTTTGATTCGATGAATCCGGTTTTTCGCAATCCCGTCGGCGCTGTCCCCGCCGGGCAAACAATTCATTTCAAAATCAATCCCCCGCGCGGGCTGCGCTGCTCCGCCGCCCGAACGGAGATCCTCTGCGACCAAACCGGCGAACGCGTGACGCTGGGGATGTTCTGGTGCGGAATGGATGGAGATGACCGGGAGTGGTGGGAGTGCGACTTCCAGGTCCCCGCGGCGGGCCTTTACTTTTACCACTTTAGCCTGGAGACCGGCCGGGGCGCCGTCGGGCTTTTCCGCGCCCCAAACGGCGGCGGGAAAAGTACGCTGGCCGGCGCCGGCGCCCCCTGGCAGATAACGGCCTACAGCCCGGAGCTGAAAACGCCGGACTGGCTGGCCGGCGGTGTCATTTACCAGATTTTCCCCGACCGTTTTTACAGCTCCGGCACGCCGAAGAGCGCGGTTCCTGCGGACCGGAGGATGCATGCAGCCTGGACGGAGGAGCCCGAATGGCGGCCGGACGAAAAGGGCGAGATTACCAATTCCGATTATTTTGGCGGCGACCTGCGCGGCATTGAGGAAAAGCTGCCCTATCTTTCGGCGCTGGGCGTCACCTGCATATACCTCAACCCTATTTTTGAGGCCCACTCCAACCATCGCTATAATACCGCCGACTACGAGAAAATCGACCCGCTTTTGGGGAACGAGGCGGATTTCGTCTCGCTGTGCCGGACCGCGCGGCGCAGCGGGATCCGCATTTTATTGGACGGCGTTTTCAGCCATACCGGCAGCGACAGCGTCTATTTCAACAGCCTGGGGCGCTATGCGCCGGACGGGGCCTGCCAGTCTCGGCAGTCTCCCTATGCCGGGTGGTATGAGTTTACCAGCTGGCCCGGCGTTTATAAATGCTGGTGGGGAATCAAGACCCTGCCCAATGTGCGGGAGACGGAGCCCACCTTTAACGCCTTTATCAACGGCCCGGCGGGTGTGGTTCGTAAATGGCTTGCACTTGGGGCCGCCGGGTGGCGCCTGGATGTTGCCGACGAGCTGCCGGACGCGTTTCTCGATGCGCTGCATGAGGCGGCAAGGGCTGAGAAAGGCGATGCGCTGGTTCTGGGAGAGGTCTGGGAGGATGCCTCCAATAAGGCCGCCTATGGCCAGCGCCGCCGCTACCTGCTCGGCGGGCAGCTGGACAGTGTAATGAATTACCCGTACCGGGCCGCGATTCTCGGCTATTTAACCGGCCGGCCGGCGGAAGAGGCCATGGAGGTTTTTCTCTCTGTGGTTGAAAATTACCCGCCCCAGGCGCTGCGCCTGTTGATGAACCACATCGGCACGCATGACACCGAGCGTGCGCTTACGCTGTTGGGCGGCATGGCGCTGGACGGGCGCGGGCGCGCATGGCAGAGCTCCGCCCGCCTGTCGCCGGAGGAACGCGGCCTCGCGCTGCTGCGCCTGCGCTTAGCCGCTGCGGTTCAATTTACGCTTCCGGGTGTTCCCTGCATCTATTACGGCGATGAGGCCGGACTGGAGGGCTGCCGCGACCCGTTTAACCGCCGCACCTTTCCCTGGGGGCGGGAGGACCGGGAGCTGACGGAATGGTACCGTGCGCTTGGAGGAATCCGCGCGTCATGTCCCTGCCTGAAAGAGGGCGCTTTTTACCCGATTGCCGCGGAGGGCGGACTGCTTGCCTATTGCCGCCAGGACACGACAGGCGCGCTGCTCTGCGCCGTCAACCGTGGGCCGGAGCGCCGCACGCTTCAGCTGGAGGAGAGGTGGAGCGCCGCGCGCGTGCTGTTGTCCTCCGGCGGGCGGCAGACCCGGCCCGCTGCTTCGAAGCTGTGGCTGGAGGGGAACAGCTGTATTTTATTATATCTTGAGCCGGATTGATCCGTCCCGCCACCTGCGGAATGCGGCCTCCGGCTTAAATTTTAATGAGAATAAATCATTTTAGGCCGCGCCCTGCCCGGACCGTTCGTATTCCCGGCCTATTCTTCGCCGCGAAAAAGGCTCCCGTTGTTTTTTTAGATTGGAAAAAAGCTTTTTATTTGAAGCACGCCCCGAAAGAAGCTTTTCAGCAGCCCCTATTCCGGCTTTAGCCGGAATAGGGGCATTCGTTCCGTTATTTCCACTTTGCCTGCATAATCTCCGCGGATTGCCGGAAACTAATGGCGAGACCGCCGTGCTTCGGCACTGCCGTGATTCGGCACCGCCGTGCGGGTACGGCTGCGTTAATTTTGCCGCTGAGGCGTGGGATAAACGAGAGAAGCGGCGGAAGAAAGGAAACGGATAAAAATGAAGGATCATGATAAAGCCTTTTTGATAGCCGGCGTTGTCGCCGGCGCTGTGGCGGGCCTGGCGGCCGCCGGCGCCGCCGGGGCGCTCATGGCACAAAAAGAAGGGCGCAAAAAAATGGAAGGCCGCCCCCTCGGGGAGGGTGAACAGGAGGACCAGCAGGCCTGGGAGGCGCTCTTTGGCGGTGATGAGGACGCGGTACAGGAGGTGCCGCGCCGCAGCCCGAGCGGGGATGCTTATTTTGCCGGCGGCGGGCTGGCGTCGTTGGCCGGGGCCGCTTACCTGGTGCGCGACTGCGGCTTTACCGGCGAACGCATCCACATCTATGAGCGCCTTCCGGTTTTGGGCGGGTCAAATGACGGCTCGGGCGACGGCACACACGGCTTTGTCATCCGCGGCGGGCGGATGCTCAATGAGGAGACCTATGAAAATTTTTGGGAGCTTTTTTCCTCCATCCCGTCCCTGGAAAATCCTGACCGCAGCGTTACGGAGGAAATATTGAATTTCGACCGGGCCCACCCCACCTATGCGCGGGCCAGGCTTGTCGGCCGGGATGGAAAGATTTTAGCGGTAACCGGCATGGGCTTCAACAGGGAGGACCGCTTTGCTTTGGCGCGTTTGCTGATGGCGCCGGAGCAAAGCCTGGACGGCCTCTCGATTCAGGATTGGTTCCGGGAGACGCCGCACTTTTTCAGCACAAATTTTTGGCGCCTGTGGCAGACGACCTTTGCTTTTCAGAAATGGAGCAGCCTGTTTGAATTTAGGCGTTACCTGCTGCGTATGATTTTTGAGTTCGGGCGCATTGAAACGCTGGAGGGCGTGACGCGGACGCCGTATAATCAATACGAGAGCATTATCCTGCCGCTGAAGCGCTACCTGGAGGAGCGCGGCGTCGAGTTTGTGCTCGGTACAACGGTAACGGATGTTGATTTCGCCCCCGGCGATGCGCTGACGGCGACGGCGCTGCATCTGCGGGATTCTCAGGGCTTTGAACGGGTGCAAGCGCTCGCGGCCGGGGACCTGTGCTTTGTGACCAACGGGTGCATGACGGACAATGCCACCTTGGGCGATTACCGCACGCCCGCTCCAGCCCCGGAGGGGCGGCCAGCATCGGGCGAGCTGTGGGCGCGGCTTGCGGAGAAGCGCCCGGGGCTTGGCGACCCGGAGCCCTTTTTCTGCCATGAGCATGAGACCGGCTGGCTAAGCTTTACCGTGACCTGCAAGGGAAACCGCCTGCTCAAGAAAATTGAGTCCTTCTCAGGAAATGTACCGGGCAGCGGCGCGCTGATGACGTTCTGCGACTCCAATTGGCTGATGAGCATTGTGGTGGCAGCACAGCCGCATTTTAAGGATCAGCCCATGGATACGACCGTTTTCTGGGGATATGGCCTTTATGCGGATAAATATGGGGATTATGTGAAAAAGACCATGAATGAATGCACCGGGGAGGAAATTCTCACCGAGCTTGCGCACCATCTGCATCTGGAGCAGGAGCTGGAGGAGCTTAAAAGCGACATCGTCGATGTCGTCCCCTGCCGTATGCCGTATATTGACGCCCAATTCCAGCCGCATAAACTGGCGGACCGTCCCCCGGTGCCGCCGGAGAACAGCGTGAACTTTGCCATGATCGGCCAGTTTGTCGAGATCCCGGCGGACATGGTGTTTACCGAGGAATATTCCGTCCGCTCCGCCCGTTTGGCCGCTTATGCGCTGACAGGCGCCCGGCTGCCCGTGTGCCCGGTTTCAGCCTATTATAAAAACCCCGCGGTGCTGCTGAGGGCGCTGAAAAAATTCTGCCAATAGGAAACAGCAGGGGGCGCGCCGCCTCACGGGCTGAAAAAGCTTCGCCGCGGACCACGGTTCGCGGCGTTTTTGATGCGGCCCTTTGTCCGGCCGGGGACGGTACCGGCAAAAGGGATGGAGGCTCTCGCTTGCATCCGGCGGAAAATCTCTTTATAATGAGGTTGAGAAAATAGGCCGGATAAATCAGGCTTGCTCAATGAAAGGAGACCGAATATGATTTTAAAAAACGCGACCGTTCTGAATTCCTGTTTTGAGCCGGTCCGGGCCGACCTGGCTACCAGCGGCGAGCGCATCGCTGAAATTGCCCCGAACCTTCAGGGCCGCATGAATACCGGCGGCGAAGCCGTCGACCTTTCCGGCTGTACGCTCGTACCCGGCTTTGTCGATATCCATATTCATGCCAGCATAGGGGTGGACACCTGCGATGCCAGCCGGGAGGGGCTGAAGCGGGTGGCGGCTTACCTGGCTACCAAGGGGGTCACCTCGTTCTGCCCTACCACCATGACGGTCTCCAGTGAAGAAATCCGTGCGGCGCTGGATAATGTCCGGGACTGCATGGAGCATCCCGGGCCCGGCGCACGGATTGCCGGAGTCAATATGGAGGGCCCCTATCTCTCCATTCACCGCAAAGGCGCGCAGAAGGGGGAATATATCCGTACGCCGGACTGGCGGGCTTTCCGGGATTATTACGAGGGCTGCGGCGGCATTATCAAATTGCTGGATGTTGCGCCGGAGTGCGAGGGGGCGGAGGAGCTGATCCGCAATGCGAGCCGGCTCTGCACCGTCTCCATTGCGCATACCGAGGCGGATTTTGCGCAGGCGAAGCAGTCGTTTGCCTGGGGCGTCACACATGCCACACATCTTTATAACGCGATGAGCGGCTTCAACCACCGTGCGCCGGGCGTTGTGGGGGCGGTTTTTGACACGCCCGCCGTCAGCGCGGAACTGATTTGCGACGGTTTTCATATTGACCCGGCAGTGCTGCGCATCACCTTCCGGGTACTCGGTGAAGACCGCACCGTCATCATCAGCGATGCCATGCGCGCCGCCGGTATGAAGGACGGCGACTATGACCTGGGCGGACAAAATGTGCAGGTGCGGGGCGGCCTGGCCCGGCTGGCCGGCGGGACAATTGCCGGCTCTACGACCAATATGCACCAGGAGGTTAAAAATTTGCTCTCCTATGGCGTCCCCTTCCGGCAGGTGATAAAATCCGCCACCATCAACCCGGCCCGCCAGATCCACGAGGACCACCAAACCGGATCCCTGGAGCCGGGGAAATATGCCGATATCGTCGCATTGGACGAAAACATGGACATCCGGCTGGTGGTCTGCCGCGGGGAAATTGCGTTTCGGGCGTAGCCCGCGCCCCATATAGCCTGGGCCGCAAGCGGTATTTGCCGCGCAAGACAGATGGAACCGGCAAAAGAGCCGCGGCAGCGCCGGGCTTATTAAAAAAAGAAGATAAAAAGCGTTCATTTTATTGCTTGAAGGCTTAAATGTTATTATCCGTTGCTTGTGGCAACGGATAATTTTTCATACAATACGGTTAGAAAACCGGAAGGAGGGTTTTTATGTTGAACGAGAATATAAAGGCAATCAGAAAATTAAAAGGGCTCTCGCAGCAAGAGCTTGCCGTTAAATTGAATGTTGTGCGGCAGACAATCTCAAAATGGGAGCAAGGCTTGTCGGTTCCTGACTCTGATATGCTAATTGCCATATCCGAAGCGCTGGAAACACCCGTAAGCAAATTGCTTGGCGAAACGGTTGTTGAAACGGAGGCCGACAGCTTAAGGACGATTTCTGAAAAATTGGAGGTGATAAATTTGCAGCTGGCACAAAGGAAAAATACGAGGAGAAAAATTCTTCATGGGCTGTTTATCTCGTTATGTACGGTTATAGTAATCATGTCCGCGGTTCTAATTTTAATAAATAGCCCCTATCTGAGGTGGGATTACAGCAGCCCTGAAACCGCGGTTCTCGGAGTAGCGGTTCATTCATTTGAATGGCTGTTTGTCAGAATAGGGCCGCTTATCTTTATTGGCGCAATCATGGGGGCTTTCTTAACGAGAAAGAAAGGATAAAATATATTGCCGGCGACAGCAGTATTTGAAAATGGTTCTTTTATAGGCTTGCCTCGGTTCGGGGCCCATTTGCGCGGAGTAAACGCGTGCCGCGATAAATGCTTTTTTCGGATAATCGGGTATAAAATTCCGGACGAACCCAGCGGCCCGGCGCTCTTTACAGCAGCGGCCCGGCGCTGCTCCGAGGCTTTCAAAAGCCAATCCTTCTCACCGGCGGCGTTTTCCTTTTGGGCGGCAGGGGAATATTCTCCTCCAGCAGAGTGGACAGGGTGCTGGCATTCACTGCGTCGTATTCCATGCCGGCAAGGCGGACGGCTTGCTCCATCTTGGCTGCTTCCACCAGATTGCGCACATAGCGTCCGTTTCCAAAATCGGGGAGGGTGCGGGCTTCCTCCAGAACGGTGCGCAGCCTTTGGCGGGCTGCATCGGCAAAATGCAGGCCCTTGCTTTGGGCAATCAGCTCGGCAATGTCCGCCAGCTCCCCGGCGCTGTAGTCCTCGAACGGAACATGGAAAGCAATTCGGGAGCGCAGGCCCGGGTTCCTGTTTAGAAACTGCTCCATTTTATCCGGATATCCCGCGAAGATGACCACCATATCATCCCGGTGGTTCTCCATCTCCTGCACAATGGTGTTGATGGCCTCGTCGCCGTACAGCCCCGCCTTATCGTCTACCAGTGAATAGGCCTCGTCAATAAAAAGGACGCTGCCCTGTGCCGCCTGGAACTTTTGCTTGACGATCTGCGCCGTCCAACCCACATATTTGCCGACTAGTTCGCTGCGCCCTACCTCGTACAGGTCGCCCTTGGACAGCAGGCCGTTGTCCTTCATAATTTCGGCAAACAAACGGGCGACGGTGGTTTTGGCGGTGCCGGGGTTGCCGGTGAACACCATGTGCATGGCCGGTCTATCCATAAGGATTCCCTTATCCTTATAGAGCTTTTGCACCTTGGAATAATTCAGGGCTTTTGTAATTACGTTTTTGGCCTCCTTCAGCCCAA
Source organism: Hydrogeniiclostridium mannosilyticum (assembly GCF_003268275.1). GTDB lineage: Bacteria > Bacillota > Clostridia > Oscillospirales > Acutalibacteraceae > Hydrogeniiclostridium > Hydrogeniiclostridium mannosilyticum. Next base: position 996,009 of record NZ_QLYR01000001.1, on the reverse strand, counting down.
TCATCCGGTTCAGCTCTTCAATGGCGCTCCCTTTGGGCTTGGCCTTCTGAAGATTGGCCTTGACGGTCTGTGCTTCCCGGTACTGGGGATAGACGGCGGTGCGCAGCTTTCTGTCGTACCATTCGTCGAAAATCCGATTGAGATCCACCGCTCTGAAGCCCTTCCCCGTGTTTTCGACGGCGGCGTCCAGCCGCTTATCCGCGCGGATTTTATGCTGTCCGGCCAGCCGGTGAAGGTAAAGGACAGCCTCCTTCTCATAGACCACGTCCTCATACAGCTCAATCAGGGAGGTGCAGCCCAGGTTCTCAAGAAAGGCTTCTTTTATGTTGCTGCATTCGGCGGGCAGGCAGAGGATGGTCAGCACCCGGTTGCGGTATTTTACGGCTACATCGCAGAGCGCGGCGATAACATCCCCGCCGGGCCGTGCATGGCTGCCGCCGGGCCCGGCGTTTGCCTCATAGCGGATGATAACGGCGCCGGACTCGCAGCTTTTATAAAGCGCCTCATAGGTTTCGTCCGGTGTGCTGCTCTCGTCATCAAAGGTTACCAGGCAATAGCGCCGGCTTTGAATTCGCCCGTTGGCATAGAGGGCGGCCAGCAGGACTTTGTAGATGGATTTACAGGTTTCGCGGCCGTCGCAGCGCAGAAGGTAGTGGACGGGGTGCCCTTGCACGCGGCGCGCCGGCCGGCCGGCATAGATCCGCTCGATCTCCGGCGACAGGGATTCCTCCGCCAGCAGGCATTTGGCCGTGTGCAGCAGCGTTTCTCTGGATTCCGGTTCCGCCAACAGGGCCTCGCTGTAATCGACATGTCCATAGTGGTTGCCGAGGCATTCGATTTCAAAAAAACTCAGGACTTCGTCTTCGTCTTCAATAAAGTAGCCCCGGTCGGCGGTTTGAAGCAGGGTTCTGGCTGCATGGAAGGTGATTTCCTCAATTTTGCAGTCTAAAGCCGCATAACCCAGGCGTTTCAGATAGGCGAGAAAGGCTTTGCGAACGTCGGCCGCCTCCTTGAAGATAGCGCCGAAGGTGATGCTTTTTTCCTTGGAAGCGGCGGCAAACAAGTAATAGCTCTGTGCCTGGTTCTGATAGTAGGATTCGCTTTTTTCAGCCAGGGTCCCCGCAAAGGCGCGGTATTCCTGCCGGTCCGTGGGGACGGGCAGGGCCTTTGCGGTGTCGATGGTTGCTTCTATCTTATAAAACAGCATAACGTTTCCCTCCCTCAAATTGATGCGCATGGATGGGGTTACTTACTTTCTGGTAATACTATAACAGATCTTATGTACCATTTTTGGGAGGATAACGGTGGGGAAAGCTCAATTAAACAATTTTGCCGCAAAAGCCCTGGCAGCAAAAAGCTTCCCGCCGGTATGGGCGGGAAGCTTTGCCGGTTTTATCAGCTTAACGCGGAGGGGACTTGCCGTTCGTCCTCAACGAAGGAAACAAACGCCAGCTCTTTTATTTGCTCTTCGCTTAATTTGCAATTCCAACGTGTTGACAGAAAGCGCAGCAGCTCTTGGCTCCTTTCATAAATTGCCCGGCCCGTCCACTCCTTGGTGTAGTGCGCTCTGCCGTCGTTTGGCAGGTTTAACAGGTCGTTCCAAAAATCTGTCAGCTGCTTTTGCTGCCAGGCATATCCGCGTTGGTAATCAGGAATCCTGAAAAGCTTGCCATCAAAAATGGCATTTAAGGATTTTAACTCATTCATGGCGCTGCTCCCCCAAATATTTTTTTACGGCATGCTGAAGGCTCTCGGTTATTTTGTCCCGCAATTCCTTTGGCGCAATGACCTCCACATGGTTGATATACTGCGTTGCCCAGTGCTCCATTGCCTGCAGGCTGGCCCTTAGGCTCACCATGACCCTGCCGCCGTCCAGCGGCCGCAGGCTGATGTCCGTGCCGAACCAGTCGATCACCTGGTCAATAATGCAGCCGTCGGCTATCAGCTCCACCGGCTGGGGTTTGTCGTTGAACATATACGGCAGGCCGGTGGACAGCTCCCGGTAGTCCACGCCGGTTTCATACCCCTTTACCGATTGCAGGGGCACAAGCGGCCGTCCGGTCAGCTTGATGCTGGTAATTCGGTCGAGGCGGTAGAAAGCGACGTCTTTCCAGCGTTCATTGCGCGCCATTAAATAATAGCGCTGGTTATGGAGAAGAAGCTGGTAGGGGGAGGCGGTATGGAACGCGGACTTGTGCAGCTTTTTATCCAGCCCGTATTTGTTGTAGTCAAAAGTAATTTGTTTGCCCAGCTCAATGGCGTCGTCAATGATTTCAATATTATAAAACAGGGCCTGGTTTTCTGTTTTGCACCACTCGTTTACCGAATAGATGTTCTTTACGTGAGAGCGAAAATATTGGTTGGACAGGCCGCACAGACGGTCTATTAAGTCGGCGGAATGCTTGGCTGTAATATATTTGCTGCACAGCACCCCGTCGATGAGCATGCGGAGCTCGGCGCTCTCGAACCGGCGGCTGTCCAGGTAGCTGCCCGCCCGGCGGGATTCGATGCCGATCCCGGCCTCCTTCAGCAGAGAGATGTTCCGGCTGACGGCCTTGCGCTCAATGTTGATGCCGTATTCCTGTTCAAGGCGCCGGGCAATGTCCTCCTGTGTCAGCGGGTGATCGCAGTCGCTGTACTTCTCAAAAATCTGTAGGATGCGGATTAGGGCCAGCTTTTTCGGCTCGAGATTGTCCATTAAATTGAGCACCTCCACGACGTGGTCATTTAAAACTCACCCCTCGGCTGTCCGTTCCGGCAGCCCCCGCCGCGCCTTGCGCAGGGGGAGGTTTTGCTGAGAAGCTCCGCTTTGCTGCCATTGTACCACAAAGGATGGGCGGAAACAACCGTTTTAATCAATGCGGCTGCCCAATGGCGGCAAGCCTGCAAGCTTGACCGGCCCACGCATGAAGCGCCGCCCTCCGTTACTGCTCCAGGGGCGGGCGCGTCCCCGGGTTCGCCGTGTCCTCACCGCTGATTTCCGCCGGAAAATTCCCCCGCCTTAAAATTGTAAACCGGCCGAAGACGGGCTTCGACCTTAACTGTACCGGCTAGGTGGGATAAAAGCTCGTCTGCCGGCTTATAAGCCATGGGGCATTCGTCCAGTGTCTCCGGCGACACGCTGGTGGTGAAAATGCCCGCCATCTCTTTTCGAAAAGCAGAAACCGTAAAGGCGTTCAGCGCATCCTTACGGCTCATTCGCCGCCCGGCGCCGTGGGGCGCGCTGAAATTCCAGTCGGGATTGCCAAGTCCCGTGCAGATCAGGCTCCCGTCCCGCATGTTGAGCGGGATGAGCAGCTTTTCTCCCGCTTTGGCCGAAACAGCGCCCTTGCGGAGAATCCCGGAGGTAAAATCAATATAGTTATGAATGGTAGAAAAGCTGCCCTCCTCGTGGAGCTTCATGCCGTCCAGGATGACCTCCTTGATAATCTGGCGGTTGAGGCCGGCAAAGCGCTGCATGAGCTCCATGTCGTGCAGGTAGTCCTGAAGCTCCTGCCCGGTAAGATACGCCAATTCATAGGGGACCTCCGCCTGCGCCTTTCCGCCCAGCGATTGATAGGCCCGTTCCTGGTAATATTCCGCCACGCGCAGCCCGGGGTTACGGCTGCCAGTATGGATAATGAGGTAAAAATTTTCTTCGTCCCTGTCTACCTCAATGAAGTGGTTGCCTCCGCCCAGGGTTCCGAGGCTTTCGATGGTACGCCGCATGTCAAGCCTTTTTGCGCAGCGGAGCGCAGTGGCATCGATCCGCCCATGGCTGCGGTGCGGGCGCTTCCGCACCGCTCTGCCACAGGGGATGTTCTGGTGTATAAAGCTGTCGAGCGACGGAAGGTTCAGGCGTTTTTCCTTTAGCTTCACCGTCAGCATTCCGCAGCCGATATCCACGCCGACCATATTCGGCACAACCTTGTCGGTAACGGTCATAGTCGTGCCGATGGCGCACCCTTTTCCGGCGTGTACATCGGGCATAATGCGGATTCGGCTCCCCTGGGCGAACGGTTGGTCGCAGATGGCCTGAATCTGCCCCTCGGCCGACGGCTCAAGCGTGTCTGTATAAACCCTGGCGGTGCTGTATTTTCCATGGATTTCTATCATAAGCTGCCTCCTGTAAGATCATGGGTTTGTATTAGGCGCGGTATTTTCCCCAGGCGGATTGGAGCCTGCCTGTGCGGTACGGCGGCCCTCAAGAGGGGACAGTGCCAGTATAGCATAAATTGTGGGACGAAACCGGTACATAAATTCCCTGCATAAAAAAATTGTGCAAAACGGCGGCAAATACGCTATAATCACTGTAGCAGAATATTTGGCATGGAACATTATGCAGAGATGAGGAATACAGGAGGGAATCCCGGATGACACCACGTGAACGCGTTAAGGCCGCCATGCGCTACCGCCCGGTGGACAAGGCGCCGCTTCAGTACTATTATACGCCCGTCGGCTATTTTGAGCACGGAGAAAAATTAAACGACCTGTATGCAACGCTCCCCGGGGATTTTGAACCCTTTTACCGGCACGAGCCCTGCGGCCCCGGCCCCGGCGATTACGACCCCGACGGCTCCTACCACGCTTTTAAGAAGGATGAGTGGGGAACGCTGTGGGAGTACCGCATCTATGGTATTGCCGGCATTCCAAAGCAATACCCCATCCCGGTGCTGGAGGAGATCGACCGCTATACACTGCCGGATCCGCTGCGCCGGAGCGTGGAGGCCCAGCAGGCGGTGTGTAGAAACCAGGGGGAGTATTACACGCTGGTTAACGCCCATAGCCTGATTGAGCGCCTGCGGCAGCTGCTGCCGGACGATGAGGTCTACTGCGGCATAGAGCTGGACGACCCTGCAATCAACCGCCTGGCGGATAAAATCTGCGCCTACAATGCGGTTGCCATTGAGCAGGCCATTGCCGCCGGTGCGGACGGCATCCAGTTTGGAGACGATTACGGCGCGGAAAAAAGCATGCTGCTCAGCCCGGAAACCTGGCGGCGCTTTTTCAAGCCGCGCCTGAAGGAGCTGTTTGCACCAGCGGTTAAGGCGGGGCTGGATATCCATTTTCACAGCTGCGGCAAAATCGAGCCCATCCTGGAGGACCTGCGCGAGGTCGGCGCCACCTCCATCTGGCCCCAGCTGCCGGCCTATGACATGAAGCAGCTGGCGGACACCTGCCGTTCGCTGGGCCTGGCTGTCGCCATTCATACCGACCGGGCCAATACCATGACCTTTGGCACGCCTGCAGATGTCCGCGAGCTGGTCCTGCGCGAATTTGAGACGTTTAAAATGATGGACGGCGGTTCGTGGTTTTATGTGGAGGCGGACAATGGCTTCCCATTTGAAAACCTGCGGGCACTGGTGGAGACCATCGCGCAGTGGCGGTAGGCGTTTTAGCGGCTGGGTATAGCGCATGGCCCCGTGAAGCCCCCTGAACCGCGGCGGCGAGGGCTGCCCCTGTCAATAGGAAATCCGGGCCGGGGGAAGACATCCGTCTTCCCCCGGCCCGGATTTTGCTGTTTTGCCCCTTTGGCTCTGCCGTGGAGGATGCTGTAAAAATACCGGCAGATCAGCAAGAACTTTTTCAGGAGGGCTCAGAAGCCGCCGCCATACCGAGGCCGTCGGGCTCGCCCTGAGACTCCTCATCATAATATTGAGCCTGAGCCGTCCACAGCTGGTAATACTTGCCGCCCTCGTCCTGCAGCAGTTCCTCGTGGCTGCCGGACTGGATGACTTCGCCGTTGTCAAACACTACAATGCGGCGGCAGAAGCGGCAGCTGGAGAGCCGGTGCGAGATGTACACCGCTGTCCGCTCCCCGACCATGCTGTCAAAGCGGGAGTAGATTTCGAATTCGGAGATAGGGTCCAGAGCGGCCGTCGGCTCATCCAGAATGACAAAGGCGGCCTGGCGGTACAGCGCCCGCGCGATGGCGAGCTTCTGGGCCTCGCCGCCGGAGATTTCCACGCCGTCCGCATAATATTCCTTGTAGACCGGCGTTTCGATGCCCTTTTCCATGGCCTGGACCCGCTCCCAGAGCCCGGCCTGGCGCAGGGCCTCCTCCACGCGCGCGGGGTCGTAATCCACATCTGCCGCGATGTTCTGCGCGACCTCCAGGGCAAAGAGCTTGAAGTCCTGGAACACCACAGAGAACAGATTTTGGTAGGCTTCATAGTCGTATTCGCGGATATCAACGCCGTCAAGCAATATCTGGCCCTCGACCGGGTCGTACAGCCGGCACAGGAGCTTTATCATGGTCGTCTTGCCGGAGCCGTTGACCCCGACCACCGCCAGACGCTCGCCCGCGGCCAGCTTCAGGTTGACATGGCGCAGCACCCAGTTTTCGCTGCCGGGGTAGCGGAAGGAGACGTCCCGGAACTCCAGCTCATGCCGCCCGTCCGCTGTGCTTTTGATGCAGCGGTCGCCGTGCGGCAGTACATTTTTGCGGTCCAGATAGTCGAAATAAAATTCAAAATCCTTTGACATCATTTTTAAATCGGCAAGCTGGGTCATCAGCATGGAAAAGCCGGAAATAAACTGGGTGACGCCGCCAGTGTACTGGACGATGTTGCCCACAGAGAGCAGTCCCGCCAGCGCCTTGCAGCCCACGAACAGATAGACCAGCCCAGAGACAGTGACGGATACGGCTGAGCGCAGGGACTCAAACCGCCCATTGCAGCGGCACAGGGCAATTAGTTTTTTGCTGACGCCGTTATACGAACGGTTAAATTCCTCACGGATCAGGGTTCTCTGATGATAGAGGCGGACATCCTTGCCGGTTTTATAATCCTGCAAATGGTTGATGTAGTAGTCGAAAATGCGGTTTCCCCGGCTGAACTCCTTATCCGCCGACATCTTGATGACGGCCTTGTTCTGCCGCAGGCTGAACATAACTGACGCCACAACGGACAGCACGACAAGCGCCAGCAGCGCCGCCGAGAGGTAGGGCGAGGCCATCACCCTGGTAAAGGGGCTCGCATTTTCCGCGGTGGGGACGGAGATAAACAGCGCTGCGGTGATGCCGATGGAAACCACGACGCTGATCAGGCCCTGAATCAAGCTTTCAATTTTTTCCACCACACCCCACAGGTCGCGGCCCATGTACACGCAGCGGTCCCAAATCTGCTGGTAGAGCAGGTGGGTTTGTGGGTTCTCCGCCGTCTGGTAATCCATTTCCATCATCTTCGTGCTCAGCTGCATCCATTGTTTTCGCGCCATGGAGAGAATCAGCACATTCCGGTAATTGACAGACCAGTCTGCGAGGCTGGAAAAAAACCAGTTCAGGCCAATTGTAATCAGCACTTGGGCCGCCAGCGTTTGAACGTCGCGAGTGGTGAGCAGTGTGTTCAGAATTTGTGAGGTCATAATGATGCTGACAAATGGTGACAGTGCCGGACAAAGCGCTTTAATAATGCCGATGGGGATCATTCTGGGCTCCAGGCGGCCGACAAAACGGATTCCCCTGCCTAAAATCTGAAAATCCCGGCGCCAGCTGTGCTTTTCACCCTGCCGCTTATTTTTCTGCCGCATTATGCTCCCTCCTCTGCCAGCGGGGCGCGCTGCCCTTTTTTCTTATAGTAATAGCTCTGGATCTCAAACATTTTTGCATATCCGCCGCCTTGCGCCATGAGCTCGTCGTGGGTGCCCATCTCGGTGATTTTACCATTTTCAATAAAGACGATGCGGTCGCAGAAACGAGTGCTGGAAAGCCGGTGTGAGATGAAGATAGAGGTTTTGTCCTGTGCCAGCTCGCTGTACTGTAAATACAGCTGATTTTCGGCAATGGGATCCAGCGCTGCGGTGGGCTCGTCAAGCACCAGCACCGGCGCATCCCGGTACAGTGCCCGGGCGAAGATCAGCTTCTGCTGCTCGCCGCCCGAGAGGTCGACCGCATCGTCCTGCACGCCTTTGACGAGGTTTGTGTCCAGACCGTCCTTCCAGCCGCGGACGCGTTCCGCCAGCCCGGCCTTGCGCAGGCAGTCCCAAACCCGTTCACGGTCAATTTGTTCTTCCGGACACATGGCTACATTTTTGGCTATGCTCATGGGCAGCAGGTGTACGTCCTGAAAAGCGGTGGAAAACAGCGTGTAGTACTCGTCGCGGTTGTATTCCTCCGTCTTTTTGCCGTTGACCAGTACATCGCCGTGCGTGGGGCGGTAGAGGCCGCATAAAAGCTTGACCAGCGTGGTTTTACCCGCGCCGTTGACGCCGACAATTGCCAGCTTTTCTCCCGGCTTTACCGTAAGCTGTAAATGCTCGAACACCGGCTGTTCTGCGCCGGGGTAGCGGAAGCAGACGTCTTTAAATTCCAGGGCGCAGGGCAGGTCCCGGCCTTGCGGCAAATCCGCGCCGGGGCCACGGTTCAAATAGTCGGGCATCTCCAGGTATTCATGAATGTTGCTGGCAATGAGTCCGCTGCGCGCCAGCCAGTTGAAATTGTCTATTAGGCTGACAATCCAGGTGGAGAAGCCGGAGATCAGGCCGAAATAAAGGATGAAGTCGTCAACTTGCATCTGGCCGCTGAGCACCAAGTAGATTAAATAGGCATAGGCCAGTCCGTCCCGGATAAAAACCAGGCTGTGGTTGAGCACGTTGGCAAGGATTTGCCGGGCCACGAATAGCCAGACCTCGCGGTCCCGTGCCGCCAAGGCCTCTTTAAAAAGCTGGCGGAACCAGGGCAGCATGCGGTACAGGCGGATGTCTTTGCCGTTTTGGGCATCCAGGCCGTGGTATTGGATGTAGTTAAGCCGCCGTTCATAGACAGAGCGCCGCTCCAGGTAGGCGGCCTCGTATTTGCGCACATGGGTCAACGCAAAATAGTTGACGGCCGTAATGGCAATCAGAAGCAATGTAATGAATGGGTTCAGTGCCGCTAAGATAACGCCGTAGAACACGAAGCCAAATACACACGAGGCAATAACCACCAACGACTCGGGGATATTGCTCAGGCCGACCCCTACGCCGGAGTAATTCTGTGGAAAGGCCCTTTCTCGTTTGGTCTGGCCTTCAAAGCTCTCTACGTTCTCATAATCTGTATCCATGACCTTATCAAAAACCTTGTAATAAAACTTGGTTTCAAAAAGTTCTGCGCGCCCCTTGCTGACCAGGGCGGCATAGTTGCTGAATACGTTAAGCAGCACCATGCCGAGTACCAGCAAGCCGACGCTGGCCAGCATCCGCGGGACCTGAGCGCCTTCTGTTACCAGCTGTACCACCAGCTTAGAAAGGTAAACGGTGCTGAACGGCAAAAGTACCAGCACCGGAATGCGCAGCAGGCATAGCAGGAATAGCCGGCGGTCGAACCGCCAGAGCTCGGTTAACGCATAACCTACGCCCTTCCAGGATGTATAGGGTGTTTTTTCTTTGCCCTTTTCCTTCATGCGTTTACAATCCTCCTCTTCACAATAAAAAATGCTTGCTCATTTAATGAGACGCTTCACCGCTTGCTTTTGTCCTCCTCTCCTACATTAAATAATCTGGGGGCTTGCCGTGTTTCAGGACAGAATAGCCCGATAAAAGAAAGTATAAGCGCTCAAAAGATATTACATGCAAAATTAACAAATACTATATTTTGCGGTACAGGATGAGGCTGTTTTAGCAGCCTGTATGATAGAGCCGCACGGAAATGGCGTCTGGGAAATATGCAAGCTGGCTGCCGCCGGACAGTACACCGGTACAGGCGCTGGGAGCGCTGTTTTTGAGGCCTGCTTAAGCCATGCCATCGAAAACAGAGCCAAAAAGATTGTACTTGTAACCGGAAGTATTTTATAAAGCCCGCCCTGCATATCTACCAAAAATATGGATTCAAGGAAATTCCGCTGAATAGATCGGAATGGCCCTATGAAAGAGCGGAGCTGGTTTTTGAAAAAATAATAAAATAACCGGTGGTTCTCCATGGTTTCAGGGCTTATTTTCCCGCCAAGAGACAAAAAAGACGCCCGCAAAAGGTTGGCAGCGGCAGCAAGCCGTTGCGAGGGCGTTTACAACCGAGCAGGTGAGCCGAGCGCGACCTTTTGCGGAAAAGGAAGAACAGTGAAGCGGCGGACGATTTTGTGAAACAAAAAATCGGAACGAGCGTAACTCGTTCCGACGTGGCACCCCCAGTAGGAATCGAACCTACAACTAGCCCTTAGGAGGGGCTTGTTATATCCATTTAACTATGAGGGCATAAACAGCTATTTTAGCCTTTTTATTATAAATTTTTTTTGCTATAAAGTCAAGTGTTGTTTTGGGAAGGAAACAGCGGGAACAATCCACCATGCGGCGGATTGTTCCCGCTGTTTTTGATTTGGGACGATGAAAACGGTTTTTTCGGCGTTTGGGCGCGCGGGGGCCGGGGCGTTGTGCCCCCTGCGCGGAATAAGCACGGCTATTTGAGCAAATTATAAAAGCGGTGTTCACGGTTGATGGGCTCTTGGCCCAAAAGTACCCCACCGTCACATGGTAATAAGCCGCCATGGCGCACAGCACCTGCAAGGGCGGCTGCGTGTACCCAAGCTCATAGTAGGTGTAACTAGACCTGGAAACGTTCAAGACGCCGGAAATCTCCCGCTGCGTCACGCCATATAAAATGCGCAGGTTACGGAGGCGCTGCGGAAGCAATCGAGCCAGCTCCCCCTTTTGCAGACAATTCTCACTCGGTTCCATCATAAAATACACTCCTCAACACTATGTAATGTCTAATATTGGTTTACTTTTCTACATCTAAATGTACTTGTAAAACTACTAGAAACCATACAACGATTGTTTCTATCTGGAAACAGCTCTTATCATTTTAATTCAATATAATAATAATGAGTAAAAGTAGGTATTTGCTTTAGTTTAAACGAGGGGAGGGAATATGATGCAGTGGGTTATCACAGACATTCCCCTTGGGAGGAATATCCAAAATATCAGAATGGCAAAGCAGATGAGCCAAAAGGATGTTACCACTAAGCTTCAATTAATGGGTAGCATCATGTCCCGCAGTACCCTTGCCAATATTGAAACCGGGCGCAGAAACATTAAAGCAAGCGACCTCAAGGCGTTGAAAATTATTTTCGATGTTGACTATGAGGAATTTTTTAAGGAATAGATCCCGTGCTTTTTGTTTTATCGTAGTTCAACCTGTTATAGGCTAAATTGTAAAAATATTGGATATGCCCCGAACCGGCTACTCAAAAGATGAGGCCGGGGAGAATGATATTCCTACCAGTGTTCTGATACGGCTCGCCGATCATTACGGCACCAGTATTGATTATTTACTAGGGCACACCGACACAAAAGAGCTTTACCCCTCCAAGAAAAACCGACGGGTATGCGGGCAGCGGCTGCATTTGCCGTCTTGTTCACCTTTAGCATATATAATAGACTATTCTCCTCCATTTATCAATAGCTTGTACTATAAATAAATCGAGTTGAGGTTTAAAAAGATGGAGCAATGGATTATTCGTAATATTCCCTTAGGTAAAAATATAAAATCCATTAGAAAATCCAAACATTTGACTCAAAAAGACGTAACGACAAAGCTGCAACTTATGGGAAGCTATATGTCGGAAGATACCCTCTCCAATATTGAAACCGGGCGCAGAAATATTAAAGCAAACGATCTCAAGGCATTGAAAATTATTTTCGATGTTGACTATGAGGAGTTTTTTAAAGAGTAATATTTTTCCCTAATAAACATAAGCTGCCTCACAGGGGCTTTACCGTGCCTCGTTGCGGTTTTAACATCAAAAGGGCCTTGCTGGAGTACTCCGGCAAGGCCCTTTTTGCGTTTTATTTTGCTGTGGCTGCTAAAAGGCCGTTGCCCTAAGCCAGCTTTTACGATTGGGTAAACTCCATTTCACCTTTTTAGGGCATTGAAATTTGTGTTTTTCATCATCGTGGAAAAGTCGAGGAAATCACTATTTACCCGACAAATCCCGTATTTACAAGGTTTTCAGCATAAAAAATGACCCTGCGGAATTACTTCCACAAGGTCATTTTTTCTATTATGATTTTGCTATCGGGCTTTGCCCTAAATCAGCTTTATTATTTTGCGCGCTTTTCCTTTACAGCGGCCTGTGCGGCTGCCAGGCGGGCAATCGGCACACGGAACGGGCTGCAGGAAACATAGTTAAGGCCGACGTTATGGCAGAACTCGACAGAGGTCGGGTCGCCGCCGTGCTCGCCGCAGATGCCGAGGTGGATGTCCGGACGGGTCTTGCGGCCCAGCTCGGCAGCCATCTTCACCAGCTTGCCAACACCCTTCTGGTCGAGGTGTGCGAACGGATCGGACTCGTAAATCTTCTTCTCATAGTAGTAATCGAGGAACTTGCCAGCGTCGTCGCGGCTGAAGCCGAACGTCATCTGGGTCAGGTCATTGGTGCCGAAGCTGAAGAACTCAGCCTCTTCCGCAATTTCATCCGCGGTCAAGGCGGCGCGCGGAATCTCGATCATGGTACCAACCTCGTACTCCATGCTGATGCCGGACTCTTTGATAATGCGGTCTGCCGTCTCAACAACGACGTCCTTAACATATTTCAGCTCCTTGACCTCGCCCACGAGCGGGATCATGATGAGCGGCTTAATATTGTATTTGCCCTTCTTGGTAACATTGATAGCCGCATTAATGACAGCGGTGGTCTGCATTTCGGCAATTTCCGGGTAGGAAACCGCCAGACGGCAGCCACGGTGGCCCATCATCGGGTTGAACTCGTGCAGGCTGTCAATGACCTCGTGCAGGCGCTGAACGGTGATGCCCAGCTCGCCGGCAATTTCCTGAATGTCCTCTTCCTTGGTGGGCAGGAACTCATGCAGCGGCGGGTCGAGGAAACGAATGGTAACCGGGCAGCCCTCCATGGCCTCGTACAGGCCCTCAAAGTCGCCCTGCTGGTACGGCATAATCTTGGCAAGCGCCTTCTTGCGGTCCTCGGTGTTGTCCGCAACAATCATCTCGCGCATAGCCTTGATTCTGCTTTCCTCAAAGAACATGTGCTCGGTACGGCACAGGCCGATGCCCTGAGCGCCGAAGGAACGGCCCTGCTTGGCGTCGCGCGGCGTGTCGGCATTGGTGTAAACCTCAAGCTTGCGGTACTTGTCCGCCCAAGCCATGAAGCGGCCGAAGTCGCCGGAAATAGAAGCCGCAACCGTGGGGATAGCCTCAGCATAGATATTGCCGGTGGAACCGTCGATGGAGATGTAATCGCCCTCCTTGATGGTCAGGCCGCCCAGGGTGAACTGCTTCTTGTCATAGTCAACAACGATGTCGCCGCAGCCGGAGACACAGCAGGTGCCCATGCCGCGTGCAACAACAGCCGCGTGGGAGGTCATGCCGCCGCGCACGGTCAGGATACCCTCGGCAACAACCATACCCTCAATGTCCTCCGGAGAAGTCTCCAGGCGAACGAGGACGATCTTCTCGCCGCGGTCGTGCCACTCCTTGGCATCCTCAGCGGAGAAAACAACCTTGCCGCAGGCAGCTCCCGGAGAGGCGGCCAGGCCCTTGCCAATGACCTTAGCGCTCTTGACGGCATTGCCGTCAAACTGCGGGTGGAGCAGGGAGTCGAGCTGCTTGGGCTCAACGCGGAGCACAGCCTCTTCCTCGTCGATCATGCCCTCGTCGACCAGGTCGACGGCAACCTTCAAGGCAGCGGCAGCGGTACGCTTGCCGTTACGGGTCTGCAGCATGTAGAGCTTGCCGTTTTCAATGGTAAACTCCATGTCCTGCATATCCTTGTAGTGCTTCTCCAGACGGTCGGCAATCTCGGAGAACTGCTGGTAAACCTCGGGCATGTCGTTCTTCAACTGGCTGATGGGGGACGGCGTGCGCACACCGGCAACAACGTCCTCGCCCTGCGCGTTGATGAGGTACTCGCCGAACAGCGCTTTCTCGCCGGTAGCCGGGTTTCTGGTAAAGGCAACGCCTGTGCCGGACTTGTCGCCGGAGTTGCCGAAGACCATCGCCTGTACGTTGACGGCGGTGCCCCAGTCATAGGGGATCTCGTTCATGCGGCGGTAAACGTTGGCGCGGGGGTTGTCCCAGGAACGGAAAACGGCCTTAACCGCTTCCATGAGCTGTACCTTCGGCTCGCTCGGGAAATCCTCGCCCTTTTCCTCTTTATAGAAGGCCTTGAAGCGCTTGACCAGATCCTTCATATCCTCGGTGTCAAGCTCGGTGTCCATCTTAACGCCCTTCTCCGCCTTCTTCGCGTCGATAATCTCCTCAAAACGCTTCTTGGAAAGCTCCATTACAACGTCGGAGAACATCTGGATAAAACGGCGATAGGAGTCGTAGGCAAAACGCGGGTTATTGGTAAACTTGGCCAGGCCCTCGACAACAACGTCGTTCAGGCCCAGGTTCAGAATGGTGTCCATCATGCCGGGCATGGAAGCGCGCGCGCCGGAGCGCACGGAAACCAGCAGCGGGTTTTCCGGGTCGGCAAACTTCTTGCCGCAGATCTCTTCCATCTTTCCGAGATACTCATAGATCTCGGCCTGGATATCGTCGTTGATTTGGCGGCCGTCCGTGTAATATTGGGTACAGGCCTCGGTGGAAATGGTAAAGCCCTGGGGTACTGGCATGCCGGCTCTGGTCATTTCCGCCAGATTGGCGCCCTTGCCGCCCAGCAGCTCACGCATGTCCTTGTTTCCTTCAGAGAACAGGTAAACATACTTGTGGCTCATGAATCAAACCTCCTACAAATTTTCACTGCATGTCCGCAGTACGGTTTCATACCTTTTCGTACAGTGTCTTGCCCTATTATAGCAAAAAAAATCAAGGAATTCTAGGGCTATTTGAAATTTACGGCGAGTTATTTAGAAAATTTTTCAAACCCTGCGCATACTTCGTTCTTTTTGTACCGGACCGGCGACCATTGGGTTTGGTAAAACGGTTTTCCGGCAAGCTGCCGGCCCGGTCAGTCGTTCTGCAGCGGCAGCGCGAAGGCGGGCGCCGGCAGTCCGCTCCCGCCGCACAGGTTCCCCTGCGCGGCATAGGCCATGTTGGTCATGGCGAAATGAACCTCGGCAATATCCATGCCCTCCGGGAGCTGGACGCAAACCGTATCTGAAGCGGTAATCCGGGCTTGCACCGGTATTTGAGCGCCCGCAGCATCCAGTACGGAAAAGCCGGCCGGCGGCGCAGCGTCCAGGGTGGAGAGGCCGCCGTTGACACAGCGGAAGGTCACTACCGCCTCACCGCCCCTCCGTACGGCGCTCAGCGGCAGCGGCGAATATGCCGCATCCAAGCCGCCCACGCCGTAATCGCCCGCAAGCGCAAGCGCAGCCAGCCGCTGGGCCAGTGGATATTTATGCGGGGAATGGGCAAAATCGGCATCCTCCGGGCGGGAACCCAAATCTCTGCTGACGGCAAGGTAGGAGTTGGGGATCTGCTCCAGCGCCATCAGCTGCCGGCTGCGCACCCAATACAGATGCTGAAAATGCGCATCGCATTCCTCCCTATAGGACGAGAGCTGCACGTTATAGAAGCTGAAATTGAAACCGAACCGTTGCCGCTCATCCGCCACAAAGGCGGCCAGGTCGCCGTCATAGGCAAGCGCCATCTCCTTCCAGATGCCCTCGCTTTCCCCCTGGAAAAAGAGCTGACCCTTGAACTGCAGGCCGAGCAGCGGCGCTATCAGGGTATTGTAATAGCCCCCGGCCGGCATATTCGCCCCCTCGGTATAACCCCGCTCATGCGCCAGCTCCAGGGGCATGAGCTCCCGCAGGCAGGCCCCGCCGGCGCACATCATCACGACACCCACCGGCACCGGAACATGCTCCGTCAGCAGGCGGGCAAAATAATAGCCAATGGCGGAAAAGCTTTTCGCCGCTTCTGGCCCGGGCCGCTGCCAGCGCCATTCGGGGTTGATCACATCCCGCGCGGGCTCGTGGTAGAACTGCTTGCATTCCACCGCATAAGCCTGCGTTTGGGTAAATAGGCGGAAGGGGTGATCCTCCCGCAGGGTCTGTGCGATTTCCGGCGTGTCGCCCAGGCACGGCGCCAGGGCCAGCTCCGCGTTGGACTGCCCGCCGACCACCCACACATCGCCGGACAGGACGTCCTCAAAGGTGTCGCTGCCATACGCCGATGCCACGGTCATCCGCGAAGGGGCAAAGCTGGCCGCCCGGGGCTGGAAGACCAGCTCAAACCTGCCAGTCTCGTCCACCGCAGCGGAGACGGTCTCCTCTCCCCATACCCCTGTCACCACGGCGCCAGTGTGGCGGCTCCAGCCCCAGATGGTAATGGGCCTCTCCCGCTGCAGCACCATATGGGATGAGAAGATCCCCGCTACCTTCCACTCCGGCAAACACAGGGGGGCTTTTTCCGTCTTCACCGCCGCTTCGGGAATACTGTTCCGCTGCGGCATGGCGGGAGCGCGTTCCGCTGTAATCAATTCCTTCATCCTCTATTCTCCTAAACGAATCATCATTTTTCCTCTGCATTATAGCAAAATACACCGGGCAGTTCAACCTTTGGCGGACAGGAAAATGAAGAGGCTCAACTCCAGCGGACAGCGGCGGATTGGTCATTTACAAAACCGCGCTCCTATTTTATAATAAGGGAAATTGCGGGTAAAAGGAGGCGACACATTGAAAAGAAGCGTTACGGTAATAGTTGACCGCCCGCTGGGCAGCACACACCCAGCACATCCAGGGCTTGTTTACCCGGTCAACTACGGCTATGTCCCCGGCGTAATCGCAGCGGACGGCGAAGAGCAGGATGCTTATATTCTCGGCAGCGACGAACCTGTCCGTCAATTTACCGGTGTATTGGCCGCCGTCGTATACCGCCGCGACGACGTAGAAGAGAAATGGGTGGTTGTGCCGGTGGACGCCGATTTCACCGAAGCCGAGATTGCCCGGCTGATTGATTTTCAGGAACAATATTTTAACAGTACCGTGCACCTTTGCGGGGACCGGCTACACAGGAATCTCCACCGTTTCCACCGGGTTTTAAACCGCCGGCGGAGGCAGTGGTTCAAAACAGGGAGGAACCAATATGTCGGCAGAAGCAGTAAGAGCTTATTTTGAACAATATGGAATGGACGGACGCATCCGGGAATTCGACGTTTCCAGTGCAACGGTGGAGCTGGCGGCGCAGGCCGTCGGCTGTGAGCCGATGCGCATTGCCAAAACGCTGTCCTTTTCCGTGGGTGGCGAACCGGTTTTGATTGTCGCCGCAGGCGATGCCAAGATCGACAATTCCAAATACAAGGCCCAATTTTCCGCCAAGGCAAAGATGCTCACACCGGACGAAGCGCTTGCACTGGTCGGCCACGCGGTAGGCGGCGTCTGCCCGTTCGCCGTTCGGGACGGAGTCCGCGTTTTTCTCGATGCATCACTCAGGCGCTTTGAGCGCGTCGTCGCCGCCTGCGGCAGCAGCAACAGCGTAATTGAGCTGACCCTGGCGGAGCTCGAAACGCACGCACACCCCGAGGCCTGGGTCGATGTCTGCAAGGGCTGGGAACCGGCGGGGGCATAGGCTGCCCACGGCCCGCCCGCAGGCGTGGCAGAATGGCAAAGGGGGCCGGGTTTTAAAAACCCGGCCCCCTTTTTACTGATTGTTTTCCCCAATGCTCCGAGCTCGCCCGGAAGCTTGCTTACGGCACGCTCACAACCGCGTGTACGGCGGAGTGGTCGCTGTTGAAGGCAGCCTTGACGCCGCTGTCTACCACGGAGCTCTGAGCAGTGACTCCCTTGACCAGGATGCGGTCCACACCGTCAGCCGCGGCGGTCGTATATCCGTTATTGGTAAAGGGGGAAAGATTCGTGGTATTATAATCTCCCATGCAAATCATAGGCAGGTTGTATTCACGCTGAAGCTCCGCCATCCGGTCATAATAGATCTGTGTGCCCCGGTAGGCCAGGCCTGTCAGCGGGTTCGGCATATGACCGTTGGCGACAATAAAGCGCTTGCCGGTGGACTTTTCCTCCAGCACCACCCAGGTGACAATACGCGCGGCGCGCCCCTCCGGCGCGGCGATGGGGTTCGGCACGATGGAATTATAGTCCGCGGAGGTTGCCTGGCGGATTCTGTTCTCATCCCACAAAAATTTATTCGTCTTGACCTCTGAAATCATGTAGCTGCCCCCGGTGATCCAGTTGTATTCGCTCGTCTTCCAGAAGATCGGGTTGCGCCAGCCCCAGCCGTACTCCTTGAACGGCAGGTCCGGAATGCCTGTGTAGCAGGAATAGACGCCCTTGGTCGCCTCTGCAATTTCACCGCCTGCCTTCTGTGCGTTGGGGCCTGTGATGGAGGTCTCAGCCCAGGAGGCCTCCTGCAGCCCAATGACGTCCGCGCCGGAGCCCAGCATATACGAGGAAATTCCCGCTACGCTGCCGTTGGCGCGGTCCGCGTTGATATTAAAGGTAATGACACGCATGCTCTTGGTGTTTGCGGAAACCGGCGCCGTAAACACCAAGGGGATTAGCAGCAGCAAACAGGCGAGCAGCATCGCCAGGGGCCTGCGGGTTCGGCTTGGGTTGTGCGTTTTTTTCATCATCATTCCTCCTAAAATTTATTTTAAGATTTCTCTTAAAAAAGCAGAGCATTGGATCGCCCGGTTTAGAATTTTATTCTTTCAATCTCTAATATTCTGTTAATTTTATTCTCAGTTTCATTATAACGAACAAAATTTATAAAATCAATATGAAAATTTATTTATAATTTTATGTTTTTTGTGTATTAACTCCATTTTTCTATTTATTATGACAAAAACCGAAGAGGAGAATCCAGCCTTGAATAGCGTAGAGCCTTTACCCATGCCAGGCCGCTCCAACAGGCCATGCCTGTGCCTCCAGGCATACAAAGCCTCCTGCCGCAGCATCAAAAGCTAACGCAGGAGGCTTTTAACCGCTTGTTTTTACGGCTGTCTTTATTTTTTGCCGCATAGCGGCGCGGGCCCGCCCTGCATGCCTTTCTACCATCGTGAGTAAGCCGTGCTCCGCTGCCGCCTCCGCCGCGGAACGTTCTGAATAAAATGAGCGGGCTGCCGCGGAAAACCACAGCAGCCCGCTCGACAGGGCGCCTTTACGGATACACGAAGGGCATGTAAACCGTTCTTAAAAGAGATATTTTCTCTTACTTAATTATTCGACACACTTTTTGCGGGCGTAAAGGGCTGCCAGCATTCCCGCGCCACCGGTAAACAGTACCGCCCAAAGTACCACGGTGCTGTTTTCACCGGCTTCCGGAGACGCGTCCGCCGCGTCTTCCTCCTGCCCGGAGGGCGTGGAGGTCTCCCCCTGGCTGTCCGTTACAGGGACATCGGTTACATCCTTGGTATACACATATTCCATCCCGTTAAAGACAATGGTCGCGGTATAAGTGGTCACGCCCATGTTGTTGCTGCCGGCCGGCTTCGTCACCTTGCCCACGGCGTTGACAGTAACCGTCTTAACCTCGCCGGTAGCCGTATTGGTAAACACAGCCGTGCAGGTTTTGCCATTCTCCGACCAGGTGACATCCGGTTCGCTCCAATTATCCTCCGGCTGTACCGGCGTGTCTGCGGGCAGCTTCGCCGTGTACGGCACAAATTTCCCGTTTTCGTCCAGCGTGTTCATCTGCGCCGCGCCGTATTTGAGCGGCGACGTAAAGGTAACGCTGATCTCAGCCGTGCCGGCTGCTACATTGTCCCGGTAGGCGACCGTATAGTCCGTTCCTTCCCTGAGCTCCCGCCCGCCGTATGTGATAGCCACCTCCTTAGTGACGGCTGTTCCGCTGTATCGGGCATCCGACAGCTCCATCACAATGGCGTCGCCGGATAATACCGCCGGAGTAATTTCATAGGTGAAGGCCTGCTTCCCTTCATATTCGCTGTACGCAGGCTGACACGGGCCATGTAGCTGCCCGCATCCACAGGCGCAGAGGTCCCTATGCTTTCCCAGGCCCTGCCGGGCAAGCGTTTGTAATAGGAAATGCTGAAATCCCCGCCTACTTCTGAGCCGCCATGCGTTGCCGCTGGCTCGCCGGATATGCCGTGAGGATCCCCATCGTAGATTGAATCAGCCCCGGATACTCCGCTCAGCAGCGCAAGCCCCTTGCTGTTGAGCCGCGGAATGTTGACCGTGCTGTAGGTGATATGGCCCTGCCCGTAGGTTGACGTTCCCCCGAGCGTCTTGGTCTCAGTGCCCACCAGAAAATAGTCGTGCCGCACAAAAGCGAGGCTGCCGCTTCCCGTTTGGTCGCCCCATGTACAATCCACAGCATACCATTTCCCGTCCAGCTCCACCGCATTCCACTGGTGCTGCATGCCCGTAAGCAAAACACAGGGGATGCCCAGCCTGTCGCATATAATTTTAAAGGCCTCCGTATTACAGAGGATTTCTGAAATTCTGGCATTCATTGCCTTCATTTCAGCGTCGAAAACGCTTTTGTCCTGGTGGGGCGTTATTCTTGCATTGGTCATGCCGCTTCTAAGGCGAATGCCCGTCAGCTTACCGGCGGCCGCATCGACAACCGGCTCCAGCGCGCCGGGCGACAGCCATTCCAATTCCGGATGGTCATTGAGTATGGAGCCCAGCGGAATATAGATGGTGTCCCCATTGGCCTCATTAAACAGAATATCCTCACCCGAAAAATCGAAGAGAACCGCGCCCGGGGCATAGTCCTCTTCCAAGCGGTCAATGCCGTCATAGACCGCATCATAAATCTTTTGATATTCGCTTTTAAGCTTCGCACGCTTTGTATACCGTGTTTCCTCCAAAGCCTCCCCTGAGCGCTCCCTAGCGCTTACTTTGGGGCTGCCGCTTCCCAGCACAGACAGTGAAAAACAAAAAACAAGCGCTAAAAGTGCAGGTAAGCTTTTTCATCTTTCCCTTCAAAAATAGCGTCCTCCCTGTGTATTTTCTCTTTGTTGTCAATTACAGTGCTGTCGGTTAGCCGTAACTAATCACATAGGAAGCCGCCTGCTTTATCAAGCATTATCCTGTCCTCAACGGTACGAAAAGAAAAAAATCAGTCATTCTCAACACAAAAACAGATTTTTCCATTTTTAAACCGTACGTCTTACTGAAATCCTATCGTTTTAAAAAACGCGCCGCCCCTTAACCAACGCGATTCTAAAGCAAAATAGGCCGGAAGGCCTTCTGCCGGGGAGCACGGCGGCAAACAAAAAGGAGCCGCCCCGCGGGGCAGCTCCTTTCCTGTGATAAACCATATTTACACGGCCTCAGGCCGCTATTATTTTGCCTCGTAAACCGCCACAGCGCAGGCCACGGTGGCGCCGACCATGGGGTTGTTGCCCATGCCGATCAGGCCCATCATTTCCACGTGTGCGGGCACGGAAGAAGAACCCGCAAACTGGGCATCCCCGTGCACACGGCCGAGGGAGTCCGTCAGGCCGTAGGAAGCAGGGCCCGCGCCCATATTGTCCGGGTGCAGCGTACGGCCCGTGCCGCCGCCGGATGCAACGGAGAAGTACTTCTTTCCGTTTTCGGTCGCCCACTTCTTGTAGGTGCCCGCAACCAGATGCTGGAAACGCACCGGGTTGGTGGAGTTGCCGGTAATAGAGACGTCCACGCCCTCATGCTTCATGATGGCAACGCCCTCCAGCACATCGTTGGCGCCGTAGCATTTAACCGCCGCACGCTCGCCGTCGGAGAAGGCGCGCTCCTCCACGACCGTGAGCTCGTCGGAATAGAAGTCATAATCCGTCTTTACATAGGTAAAGCCGTTGATTCTGGAGATGATATAGGCCGCATCCTTGCCCAAACCGTTGAGGATGATGCGCAGCGGCTCCTTGCGGGCACGGTTGGCGGTACGGGCGATGCCGATGGCGCCTTCAGCCGCCGCGAAGGATTCGTGGCCGGCGAGAAACGCGAAGCATTTTGTCTCGTCGCGCAGGAGCATGGCGCCAAGGTTGCCGTGGCCCAGGCCGACCTTGCGGGTTTCGGCGACAGAGCCCGGAATGCAGAACGCCTGCAGGCCGATGCCGATGGCCTCTGCGGCATCGGCGGCGGAAGCGGCGCCCTTTTTCAGCGCGATGGCGGAGCCCAGCGTGTAGGCCCAGCTGGCATTTTCAAATGCAATGGGCTGTACGCCCTTGACAATCTTATCTACATCTATACCCTTGGAAAGGCACAAATCACGAGCGTCTTCGAGGCTGGCAAGGCCATACTCAGCAAGACACTTCTCTATTTTGGCCATTCTTCTTTCTTTGCCTTCAAATTTAACATCGTTAGCCATTATAGTTTCGTCCTCCTTTTTCTGCTTTGTCAGCTTATTCTTCACGGGGGTCTACGTACTTGGCGGCGCCGTCGAAGCGGCCGTACTGGCCGATGTTCTTCTTATACGCCTCGTCCGGGCTCATGCCGTGGCGGATATCCTCCAGCATCTTGCCCAGCTTCACAAACTGGTAGCCAATGACCTCGTCGTTCTCATCCAGGGCCATTTTCAGCACGTAACCCTCGGCCATTTCCATGTAGCGCACACCCTTGGCCTTTGTGCTGAACATGGTGCCGACCTGAGAGCGCAGGCCCTTGCCCAGGTCCTCCAGGCCGGCGCCAACCGGCAGGCCGCCCTCTGAGAAGGCCGTCTGGCTGCGGCCGTATACAAGCTGCTTGAACAGCTCGCGCATGGCGACATTGATGGCATCGCATACCAAATCGGTGTTCAGGCACTCAAGCAGCGTCTTGCCGGGCAGAATTTCCGCCGCCATTGCTGCGGAATGCGTCATGCCGGAGCAGCCGATGGTCTCTACCAAAGCTTCTTCTACAATGCCGTCCTTCACATTTAACGTCAATTTGCAGGTACCCTGCTGCGGAGCACACCAGCCAATTCCGTGTGAAAGGCCAGAAATGTCCTTGATTTCATAAGCCTTTACCCATTTTCCTTCCTCCGGGATCGGAGCAGGGCCATGATGGGGGCCCTTTGCAATAGTACACATTTGTTCCACTTCGTGGGAATAATTCATAACGGTACTCCTTTCGATTTTTTGATCCTTGACTTTCAGACTTTGTGTGGCAATCTACTTTATTATAAAATATTTTACGGTTATTAGCAAGAGATGAGAGGCGATATTCACGAAAAATCCTGTTCATTTTTATCTGCTGCGGCAAAAGCATCCTCCGGCGCAAAAAAACAGGCGGACGCCCGTTTCGGGGCCCTCCCGCCTTGAGCCTCCGGCGGCGGGGCGCACGCGCGAAGCCCTGCCGTTATAGGAGCCCTTATAAATCTGTTTCAATAAAATGGACGGCCGAAGCCTGCCAATACTTTTGGTATACCCGTTCTTCGTCTCCGTCAAGATTTAATTGATACATTCTAAAGGTGACTAAGAAATCCTTGGGCTGCCACCGTTCCTCATAGGAATAGCAATAGCGCATACCAATATTTCTCATTACGCCGCCGCTGTGGGGGTTATTCCTGTCATGGGTGGCTGTAATATAGGGAAGCCCGTCCTTTTTAACCTGCGCTACAACCGCCCTCCCGGCCTCCGTGACAATGCCCTGATGCCAGAGTTCTTTCCGCAGGCCGTAGCCAAAATCGTGGTGCTCCTCCATATCGGCCTTGATATAGCCTACCGGGTAATTGTCCTTTTTCAGGCAGATGGCATAGGCATAGGCCTGTGGCTGCGTGTATGTTGCCGCATACCGTTCTTCAAAAAACGTCCTTGCCTCATCCATGCTCTTCAACGGGAACCATGGCAGGAAGCGGTTCACCTCCTCGTCGCTGTATATTTGATAAAGAGCCTCCAGGTCATCTTCCGTAAATTTTCTTAAAATCAAGCGCTCCGTCTCCAATGTGGGCGTATTCATTCTATTTTCCTCCATTGCTGGGTCCCCCCATTCTTTCAGAATATTATCCGCCGCCGTCTTACTTTCGCAGCAAGGCGCGCCCTGCAACAAGCCTTCGGTTTGCTGCCATTATAGCACACCGGCCATACGGCGGCAACCTGTTTTCTCCTTGCGCTGCCGGCAATTGCCAATACTGCCCGCAGGGGCGGATTGGGGCGCCCGTTTTTTATTGTTTACCCGCTTCCTTTTCTTGAAAAGCGCGGGGTTCCCTGCTATAATAGGCCTGAATCAAAAAGAAAGCGGCGGCTGTGCTGTCCGCCGTTAAAAAGGAGTTGCCGTCAATGAGCAATTATGATGTAGCCGCCTATATCTGGCCGGCCTATACGGGCGACGAGCCCCGCACAAAAATTTTCTGGCCTGAGGGGATTGGCGAATGGCAGTCCGTTAAAAATTCGGTTTCCAAATACCCGGGGCACAACTGGCCCAGAAAGCCGCTGTGGGGCTATGTCAACGAGGCGGACCCCTATGTGATGGAGGGCCAGATCGCCGCCGCCGCCGACCACGGCGTCAATGTCTTTATTTACGACTGGTACTGGTATGAAAACCGCCCGTTTCTGGAGCAGTGCCTCAACAACGGCTATCTTAAGGCCAGGAATAACGACCGGGTAAAATTCTACCTGATGTGGGCAAACCACAGCGTCAACTATACGTGGGATATCCGCAATTCGAGCCTGCAGGACTGCGAAATCTGGGACGGCGCGGTGGACCGCAGCAGCTTTGAGCAGATCGCGCTGCGCACCATTGGCCGCTATTTCTCCCAGCCCTCTTATTATAAAATTGATGGCAAGCCGGTTTATGCCGTCTATGATGCCGCCAACCTGATCCGCGGCCTGGGCGGGGTCGAAAACACCCGCCGCGCACTGGACTGGTTCCGCGAGCAGACGGTCCGAGCGGGCTTTCCCGGCCTGCACCTACAGCTTATCTTCTGGTCGAACAACGCGGTCAACCTGAGCGGCGTGGACGGCGGCGACCATTCCCTGTCCCCGTGGGAGGTCATCTCATCACTGGGCTTTGACAGCATCACCCATTACCAGTTTGCACATTTCGCCAATATCGACCGTGATTACCGGGAGATCCTGCGGGATGTGCAAAAGGAATGGGCCATGATTGACGAACGGTCCCCGGTTCCCTACTACCCGCACATCTCCGTGGGCTGGGACAACAATCCCCGCTTCATGGAGTTTCGCCCCGGCGTCGTCAAAAACAATACCCCGGATGCCGTAGAAGAGGCCGTTCGCATGGCGCGCGCCTATGTGGACGCGCATCCGGGCCGGACTCCGCTGATTACGCTGAACAGCTGGAACGAGTGGACGGAGACCAGCTACCTGCAGCCGGACGACCTGTACGGCTACGGTTACCTGGAGGCTGTCCGAAAGGCGTTGGCGTGATCATTTCGTTTATTATATTCACCATGTTAAAAGCAGAAGGATGTGCCTTTTTTGGCACATCCTTCTGCTTTTGTCCTCTTGTTCCAGTAAACCGCGTTACAATATAAAGGCGGAAAGGAGCGCATAAACCCCGCGCTCATAAAAGGTTCCTCGCACACCCCTGCCAGCCTATCCAGCCTAGCGAGCAGCCTTCAGCCCCGGGGCACAAAGTATTTCCGCCTGCTTTTTTTCCAAGGCAGGCAGGAAGTCGCCAAACAACTGATTAACCCGCCAAATAACCGGTATGGGCATAACAGACCTTTCGTTTTCGTAATAAGTGTAGACTTTCTTGCTGATGCCAAGCCGCTCCGCCATTTTTGCACGGGTGAGGCCAACACTGACACGCAGCCGTTTTAAATCTTTTTCCAGAATATTTAAATTCATGGCTCAATACCCCCTATAATTTGTGAATTTTATTCACTTCGTAATTTATTATAGCTTTCATTTTTTGGTAATTTTGTCGAATTATAGGGCACCGCAAAAAAAATTATTTAAAGCCGTAAAATCGTAAATATTCCAAGCCGAAGCGCCATATTCTGCCGGCGTTGGTGTGAATAGCCCGGCCTTGTCCGGGCGTACGGGTTCCTCAGGTGCCTTCTTCTCCGGTTTTCGCCGCGGGTACGTCTGCACCGGCGCCAACCACCGTGCAGCCTGCCCGGCAAACAGCGGCCCGCAGCGCGGCATCTGGAAGCCTCTCCTGCATATAAATTGCCGCTGTTCCCTTGCTCAGATCCACCTCAGCTCGCACGCCGTCCAGCTCGTTCAGGGCATGCTCAAGGCGCCGCGCACGATGGATGCAGGTCATTCCGTCAATCTCTAAAAGCTTTAAAAAAGGGTAACCTTTTGCTCTGCCGCCCGGGGCTCCTTTGAGCAATCCATCTTCTCCCCCACAGCAGCTCGAAACCAGCTTTTTGGCATATCTCCGAACGGAAAATACCACAATCATAACGAATATACAAATTATGGCGGCGATACCCATTATAAACCAACTCCTTTTCATGCTTCTTTTTTAACTAGTTAGTTATAACTAACCGTCTTGTATATAAAAATCACCCGCAAATTTCAGGGGGGCGATTCTTTTTCTATCATAAACCGTGTCTTTTCCTGTGTCAATACGATCTGCCCCAAAGCATAGCCCTGCGCTGTAAAAACTATGCAAAAGGCAGGATTGTGCTCTTTTTTGTGAAAATATGCGACAAGCCTTGACTTCTATGGAATAAGCCGATAAAATAATAAACAATCATTTTGTGAAATAGCAATATAAATCTTACTAAAACCGGCCAAATAATAAAAACAATGCTGGATAAATAGCAATAACGCCGAATGATCCGAAAATTTGCGGCCTAAAGGCCTAACATTCTGCTATTGCTAAAAAGCTTTATACTTTGGTAATACGTATGCTTATAATCACAATAAAAATTGGTGATATTTCATGTTTTATGGCTTGAATGAGGATAAAAAAACCCGTTTCTGGCGTTTATGTCCCAAGAAACAGGCTTATGTAAAAGGTATACCATTGCTCCATTTTGAATATGATCGTCGATGTGCTCAAGCATGTTTATGTCGGATTCTTCCACCCTGTAGAAGCGTTCGATCCAGGCTAAATTTAACTGAATGAACGCGTTTTTATACTTGTCTTGATATTTAATAATTTTCATAAGCTCCCCCTGGCTTTTAAATAGAATATACGTTTTTTCCGGCGTGAAGCAGCCGGAGAAACAGCTCCATAGCCGGCGAGATCCATTCCGTATCAACCGCTGGAAGAAAAATACAGGCGCACAAGGGCGCTGCTGGAGCAAATGCAGGGCAGCGGCTGCACGGTCAGCATTGCCACAAAGTCAGACCTTATTCTGCGCGATCTGGAGCTAATCAGAAGCTTTCCGAACGCCCGGGTATCCTGGTCGGTGAACACGCTGGATGAACAATTTCAGAAGGATATGGACGAAGCTGTCAGTATTGAACGGCGTCTGGCGGCGATGGAAGCATTTCACGACGCAGGCGTGCGGACAACCTGCTTTATTTCTCCGATTTTCCCCGGTATTACAGACGTTCCGGCTATTATTAGAAAAGCGAAAAGCCATTGCAACCTGGTGTGGCTTGAAAATTTAAATCTTCGGGGCGGCTACAAGACGGTAATATTAGACTATATTGCGGAAAAATATACCGGGCTTGCACCGCTTTATGAGGCCGTTTACAAGAAGGGCGACCGCAGCTATTGGGCCATGCTGGATGAAGAAATGCGGCGTTTTACCAGGGAAGAGGGCCTGCTCTATGTTCGCAATGACGATTCGGTAAAGCGTCCGTTTGAGGAACCGCCCATTGTCGTCAATTACTTTTTTCACGAGGAGATCATCCCCTCGGCAAAAAAGAAATAGGGGAAATTGAAAGCCTTGCCTACCCTCCGCGCGCCGCGCACATTTTTGCGCAAGACAGCCCGTACCCGGAAAAATCGCTTCTGGCAATTTCCGGGTACGGGCTGCTTTTATAGCCGCTGCTCCGGCCGCGGCCGGGGCTCCTGTGCGGCTGTGTTAGCTCATCATGTAAACCTCGGTGCAGATGTTGCCGCCGTTGTCCGGCTGGGAACTGCCGGCGATCTGCCGCAGCAAGTCCTGCAGCGTCAGGCCGGTCATCTGCTCGATTCCCTCCGCATCCACAATAAAGCCGTTGACGGCTCCCATACGCTGGGAGATGGCTCCCTGCGCCACGCCGGGCATCACCAAAAAACCGTTGCAGCTCAGCGAGGCGATGGCCTCCATGTCCTCCGCGGTGACATCCCCGGCGAAGATGGCAAAGCCGTTGACGGTCAGGGTGATCTTGTCGCCGCTGCTGGCCATGGTCTTGAGGCGGTCGTGGGAGAACAGCTCCCAGCCGTTGATTTGGTAAAGACGCCCCTCATAGATCTGGTAGCTGTCTGCTTCGCCTACCGCCTTAAAGGCCTTGGCGCAGGCGGATGGCATGCTGGCGCAGCCCTTGACCAGGATGGACTCAAATTCATCGAGGTACCGGGCGTCCTTCTTTTCAATCAGCAGCGAGCCGCGCACATAGAGTTTTTTGCCATACAGCACCGACGTGGCCTCGTTCAGGGTAAGCGGGCCCGTCACGGTGTAGCCATCCGGAACCAGCGTACAGCATGGGGTCTCAAACAAAGCGGCATACCGGCCGTGGAGGCCCTCGGGCATAAAGAGGCGGTCGCAGGCAATGTGCAGGCCGCGCTTCACCGCTTGCTTTAAGTCGTCTTCCTCAAAGGCGGACACCTCGCCGGCAACCCAGACCTGCCGCTCCTGTTCCGGCGTTTCAGCCAGGATCCCGCCGGGGGTGTGATCCCCCAGGAGGATGACGGAGCTGTCTGGATAAGGCCGCTTGCCCCCATTGACGCGGGCCAGCGGATCCTGGCTGCAGGAAGCGGGGTAATAGACCGTGCCGGTTACAACAACGCTCTCCGCGTTTTCGAAGATATGGATGCCGTTGCCCTTGAGGATGACGTCGCCTGTTACAATCAGGAATTTGCCGCTGAAATCCGCGCCGTCCTCAAACGTACCGCCCGGCATCTGCACAAATTCTCCTTGAAAATCCGTAATGATGGAATTTCCACAGCTGATATTCGCGCCCTTGGTCAGCAGCTTTGCGTTAACGGCGCTGGAGGCAATGTAGGCACCGCAGGCGAGGTTGATGCTTTCGTATTGATCCAGAAAATTTGCATGGTCGCGTACCATACAGGCGACCTCGCAGCTGATATTAAGGCGGTTTTGCTGTAAAAGCTGTTCAAACATGGTTAGTCTCCTTTCATCATTGCACGCATGAGCCCCAACGCGGTCCGAAGCCTGGTTCGTGCGGTGGAAGCGGGAATATGCATGGCCTGCCCAATTTCAGCAGAATTGAAGCCCCGGTAATATTTCAGGTATACAGGGGCCCGCAGCCCGGGGGGCAGACGGCTGAGCATGCTCTCCGCCAGAATCCGGTCGCTGGGGTCGTTGAACGGGATTTCTGCCGGGGAGGAGCCCTCCAGCGAAACGAGACGCGCCTCTTTTCGCTTCATGTCGACCAAAGCATTGCGCGCCGCCGCATATAGCCAGGCCTTCATGGCCGGTTCGGGCATGGCCTCCAGCATGGCGCGGTTGACCAGCGCCTGGGTAAATGCCTGCGAAACCGCGTCGTTTGCCGCTGTCTCGTCGCGGGAAAAACGGATCATAGCTTGCAGCATTGGCCCGCTGTACTTGCGGTACGCTGTGTCGATCAACACATTACAACCCTCCCTTTGCTTATTAAGACGTTTGAAACGGGCCGGGTGTTTGCGAAAAAGGAAAACGCATAAAAATAAATCCGGCCAGGCATATCAGTACGCCGGGCCGCAGGGAATTGTATTTGACGGATTTCTTCAGCGTTAACCCGCCGCTGGCCTGCTCCTGGGGCTTTTCAGCAGGATCGCCGCGCAGATGGGAAGGGCTAAAAAATAGGGCGCGTAGGGGTCCAGGCCAGGACCAGGTTTATGGTATGAGGAGCGCGCGGGGGCCTCGGGGTCGTACCACACGGCTACCGCGGCGCCGGCATCCGGCCAGCTGCTGGTTGAGCTGTGGTAAATTTCGCTTCCCCGATAGTCTTTGCCGTTTACCGTGTAGGCGTAGTAAACCCGGGTGCGGAAATCCTTCAAGCGCTCCTGCTTTAAAAAGCTGCCGGGGGCCGGGGCCCAGTCCTTGTATTGCTCGGTTCTTGCGGCCTTTATCAGCTGTGAGCTGATAAAGGTTACAAGCAGGATGAGAGCCAGCAGCAGAAATTTAAACCGGACGGGGTTGTGAATTTTCATTTGGCCTCCTTTTATCATTCGGCGCATAATGGCACAAAGCCTGACCCGCTGTGAAAAATGCAGCGGAAAATAAAAAAGCGGGTACCGCTCTCGTCCGGCATCCCGCTGAGTATATCATTTTCTCCGTCACGGGCACAGGGCTTCTCCGAAAGTCCGTGCCGGCGGAGCCTGCGCGCTGACATCGGGGCCGCAAGCCCGGATCGCGGAGAAGGCATCATGGCGTAATCTCAAATTCCTGAATGCCCATAGAGCCCGGTGCGATCTCATATTTCTCAAAGACGATCACCGGGTTCCCACGGTCATTGATAAAAAAGCTCTGGTCCGGCTTGATCCCCTGAAAGCCCATCTCGCCCTCAAAGTAATCCAAGTCCGGGTTGGCGGCCTCCCGGCGCGCGATTTGCTGCCGGATGGAGGCGTTGACATGTTCCTCGTAGCCGTCGCCAAGCAGATCCTGCAAAGTCAGGTCGTTGCCGGTTGCCATGTCAATGTTGTAGCAGAACAGCTGCGTATAAGCGCTGGCACGGACCTCCGTGCTTTCCAGCACAAACGAGAGAATTTGTTGGTTGGAGCATTTTACGGAATAATCCACGGTGACAATTACCGGCATGAAGTCCCCGGCGCTTCCGCCCGTTGCACGGTAGGCCTCCCACTCCTGCTGCGCACGGGTTTTGGCCTTGGCGACGATGCCGTCGATTTTTGTCTGAATTTCCTGGTTTACGCGTTTTTCAAGCGCTGTGTTTCCGGTTTGGGAGAGGGCGGGTACCCGCACGTCGATATTCTTCATCGGATCCTTCTCGGAATAGGAGCGAAAGGTAAAGATTTTTGCCACTTCGCCGAGGAGCGGCACCTGAGAGACCGTCTGCGCAAACACCTCGCTGCAATTGAGCAGGGTGACGAATAAAAAGCATAAGCACACAAGGGCGGGCGCCATTACGCGGGCCCATCTAGTCTTTTGGGGCCTTTCACGCAGGCAGGAACGCACCAGGTAGGGGAGCGCCTCTGGCACGGGCGTTTCCTCATAGCATTTCCGGGCCTGCCGCAGCCGCTGTTTTGAATCCGGTTTCATGCTACTCCTCCTCTAAATCAAGCCGCAGCAGCTTTAGCGCCTTATAAAGCCTCGACTTTACCGTGCTCAGGTTCATATGCATAATCGCTGCGATCTCCTCCAGCTTCATGTCCTCAAAAAATCGAAGCTCGACCACGGCCCGAAGCTTGGGGTCCAGGGCTTTCAGCGCGTGGCGCAGGTCCATAACCGCCGCTTGTACGGCCTGGGGGTCCTCCATTGTGCCTGGGCCCCGCTCCTCCAGTACGGCTGTTTCCATTGGTAGCACCTTGCCGTGGCGCCGGTACCAGGACACGCATTCATTTACCAGGATGCGGTAAAACCAGGTCTGCATATACTGCGGGTTCCGCAGGGTGGAAAATTTGGCAATGCCCTTTAGAACGGCCTCCTGAACGATGTCGAGCGCTGCATCCGGATTGTGTGTATAGCTAAAAGAGAGCCGGTAAAACCGCTCCTGATTCTCCGTTATGTAGCGTTCAAATTCTTCCCTGCGCACTGGCGTGGCCCCTTCCGTTTTCGGGCTTATATCTCGCCCGGTTTAAAAGGCGGGCCGAATTTGCACCTGGTCAGGAAAAGGCCTTGTCAATAATGGATTTTGCCTTTTCGTTGTCGTCTGAGATGCACAAAATGACATACTGACCCTTAACCTCTAAAACGGGGTTTTTCAGCTTTGTCAATTCCTGTGCGTTATAGTCCTCAAAGCCTGTGCGCTGATAATCGATGCGTTCCTCCAGGGCTTTTTTTACAATATCGACCTTTTCGGGGCTGGCTGCATACCAAACGGCGATTTCCTCGGCGGTTGCGCCGGTGCTTACATAAACCTTGCCCTCCGTTACGGCATCCGCATCCAGCAGGTAGACCTCACGGGCCTTTTCCCCGTCCATTGCCGTCAGCTGGTCCTGGAACGGGATCCCCTTGCTTAGGCTATCCGCCAGGGCGGCGGCCTGCCCGGCCGGCTCCTTCTGTACAGCCGGGCCGGAAGCCTGCGGGTCCTGCTGCTGGCAGGCAGACAGCCCCGCCAGCATGAGCGCGCCTGCCAGTAACGTTACGGCAATCGCCGTCAATCTTTTTTTCAATTTCATTATAAATAACCTCTTTCTGTCTATTTTACATTGGCCTTCAGGTATTCAGCCCATTTCCTGCAATAGTCTACGTTGGGGTGGATGCCGTCCGTCGCCGCCCCTGCGGGGAGGGCCCCCGCGCTGTCCATCAGGGCCTTGTTGACCTCCAGGTAGACAGCCCCCTTTTCCTCCGCCATTTTTTGAATCTGCTCGTTAAAGCGATTGATGTTGGCGTTGTTAATAACGGGGTCGGAATCGGATTTCTTTTTGGATACCGGCAGGATGGACTGCACATAGATGGTGGCGTTTGGCTGGCTGGAGCGGACGGCATCGATTAGCTTGCTGTAATTGCCGGTAAAGGTCTCCATACTTGGCCAGCCCAGATCATTGATCCCCAGCATAATATATACCCGTTTATGCTGCGGCTCCTGCCGCAGCGCATCGGCTACCGTCGCCATGCCGGACCCGGTGCGGATGGATGCTTTGGTAAAGATGGTGTTTACCGCCAATCCCTTATTTGACAGAAACGAAGCGCCCTGTACCACGCCGTAGACGTTCAGCGCCTCCGTTCGGCTGTCCCCAATAAACAGCGCATCGGAAAAATCGCCCTGCTTCACCGGCGCCGTGGCGCTGGCACTTGGGACGGCTTCCGGCTCTTCGGCGGAGGAAACCGGCCGGCTTTCCTCCGCGGCGCTTGAAGGCTCCTCCGGCTCGGAGGAAACCGGATCCGTTGAAGAGGCCTCCTCCACTGTGGACGAAGGCTGCTGTGAGCTTTCCTGCGCTGGCGATGATGAAAGCACGATGCTGTCCGGCGGAAAGACTGCCTTTACAGCTAAAACGCCCAATACTGCCAGCAGGCAGCAGCCCAGGCCGATACCGGCAATAACCAAAAGCTTGTTCAGCGGCTTACGGCCGTCCTCGCCCTTCATATATTTGGGCTTTCCTCCATTTTTGCTCATCATACCCCATCCTTACCTTAGTTTCTTAAAATAGAAGAGCCTTTTACCCGCGGCGTGGGCTTCGTTTGCCGCGCTTACCTTTTTTAGACGCTGTGCGCCCCTGAAAAGTTGCCGTGCAAAAAAATATTTTAGGGGCGTGGGCTGCCTGCCTCTAAAAAGCAAATCAGGCAGCGCTTTATAAAGGCCGGTATGATTCGGCCCCGGGCGCGGAGATAAAGCGCTGAAAAAGATTTATAGGTTATTATAGATTATTTTTCTGAAAATATTTGCCATAAGGAGCAGAGTTTTTGTCCCCGGCTGGTTTACGCTCAAAGCGGCTGAGGGCCGGAGGAGCTCCGGCGGCAGCTCGCGGGAGGGCTTCCGGCAACAAGCTGAAAGCTTGTTGCCATTATACCATAAAATTCCTGATCCTTAAACCGATAGTTTAAAAATCAGGAATTTTGTTTGTAGGTTAAGCTGTCGTCAAGGCGTTAGGGGCGGGTCAACGCTCCAAGGGAGAAAACACGCCGTCAAAGCCAAGGGTAACAATTTCGCAGGGACCGGCCTCGAACGCGAGCCGGCCGTCTGTGACGGGCAAGGCTGCTAGCACATCCTCGTGCATATTCATGCGCACGGCGCTGTCAACGGGAAGCGCCAGGGCCAGGCGTGCCTGGACGGATATGGCGCGGGGGTTGTAGAAACGGGCCACAATACGACTGCCGTCCTCTGAAAGCTTGAAGGAGGAGAGCTGCAGGCCGCCCTCTTCCAGCGCCAGGAAGCTCTGGCAGGCGGGGATGCGCCCCTCATGGCTGCCGGTTTGGGTGCTGCGGAGGCCGGTGTTAAACTGAGCGGCCTTCTGCAGAACAATGTCCGGCAGCGCCCCGCCCTGGGTGGCAAAGGGATAAATAGCATACTCCATGTCGAAGCCGCCGAGGCATTGAGTCTCGGAATACTCGTCGTTGTAGCGCTCAAAGAAGCCGCGGTAGAGGGCCCCCTGCCCGCGGATAATGGAAAGCGCCAGCGTGCCGTTGCCGTCGTCCAGGTAATCGTACTGGTGCAGGCCTTTTTCTAAGATGGCAAGGCCGCGCTGCTCACCGCTGACGGCACAGAAAGTCTGTTGAGGCATGGTGCCGTGCAGGCGGGAGCCGGTGCGTTTCTCCAGGGAGAACTGCCCGTCGGCCCAGACGTGGTCGCTTTGAATGCCGGTGGGGAAATAGGCGCGGATCCGGTGGTCCTTGGAGCGGTTGTCTACATGCAGCTGTATGCGCACGACAGGACTGCCGGCATAAACATGCACCAGGTATTCCAGGGAGTTTTTCACAACCTGGGCGGAACGCCCGGCCGCATGGCCGGTCATTTCAAACGGCAGCTCCCACTCCGCCTTTAAACGGCAGGCGGCCTGAAGCGGGCCGTCCTGAAGGAACTCAATATCCCAGCGCAGGCTGCGGCTGTCATGAACGGAACCGCCGGGAATCTGGTTAAAGATATAGGCGTCTCCGCCGTCGCCCTCTTCAATAAAGTAGTTCAGGTCCCGGTAAACATAGCCGGTGGCCTTGTCGGTAAGAGTCAGGGTGCCGTTGTCTGCAACGGAAAGGGTAATGTAAGCGTTTTCGACTGTGCGGCTTTCTTTCGAGACCAGCAGTGCGTCCTCGGGCGCGTTCTCGTTGGCGGCGGCCTTTTCCAGACGAAAAGCCTTTATGCCGAAGGCGGGCAGCGGACCGGCCTGAAGCACGGCCTGGAATACGCGGTCCTTGGCAAAATGCTGCACACTCTTAAAGTCGGAGCGGATAAATTCACGGTCGCGCGCGGCGGTAATCTGGCAGGGGCAGGCATGGCCGTCGCTGTCGGTAACCCGGAAGGCCTCCGGCGCTTCGCTGGAGGGGTAGACAAATTCCACGCAGACGGGCTCATCCGCGGCAAAGGGCTGCGGGTTAAAGACCACAAGCGTGCCGTAGCCGTTTTCTGCCGCCGCAAAACGTGTGTCTGTCTGAGCGGCGAGCGCTTCCAGGGCGACCCGCGCGTAAGTGTCGGAGATATTGCGGCTCTTTTGAAAGCGCGTCATCATTTCGCTGCACACGTCGTTGCCGCTGCAGCCGCAGATGCCGTCGTGTGTATGGTTTTCAAGCAGGTATTTCCACGATTTCGCCAGGAACCCGGCGGGGTACTTCTTCGTCGCGCCGAAGGCTAGGGCGTTCAGGGGCTCTGCAAAGCGGATCAGCGAATCCTGCGCGCGCTGGTTTTCCAGCTTCAAATAAACACGGCTGACGAGCGTGTCCTGTAGGTTGTAGACGATGTCCGGGCTCTCGCGCAGCTCGCCCTCCAGCGTCTGGAACTGATCCCGGTATTGGGCGCTTAAGGCAAAGCAGTCGGAGAGGTTGTCATAGGAGGGGACGCCCAGCGCGGCGGGGTCCTCCGGCGGCGGCAGCATGTCGCCGTTGAAGGTGAGCAGGGTGAAAGGAGCAACCGGCTGGTAGCCGGCCATGTTCTCCGCCTCCTTGATTTTATCCTGAAATTCCTGTGCGTTTTCAACCAGGCGGATGCCCTTGCGCATATGAGCGCCGTCCATAATAGTGCAGGCGCCGTACGGGTAATACATGCCGGTGAGCTCGCTGCCGTCGGCTCCCTTCCAAATGAAGTCCCGCGCGTCCCGGGCGGGCAGCCCCTGGACATAAAGGCATTGTGAATGCCGAATTGGGTGAAGATCTGCGGCAGCTGGGAAATATGCCCGAAGGCGTCCGGCACATAACCGACCTTCATCGGCTCGCCGTAACGGCGGGAGATTTTTTCACCAAGCAGCAGGTTGCGGGCGATGCTCTCGCCAATGGGGAGGCATTCGTCCGGCTGGATATACCAGGGGCCGATCAGCAGGCGGCCCTCCTGGACAAAGCGGGCGATTTCCTCCTCGCGCTCCGGGTAGATCTCAAGGTAATCCTCCAGAACGCTGGTCTGGCCGTCCAGCATGAAGCGGTAGTCGGGCTGGCGGGCGAGAATATCCAGAACGCGGTTGATTACGCCGTCAATATAGATGCGCGTTTGTTCATAGGATACATACCATTCCCGGTCCAAATGGCTGGAACAGACGACAAACAGTTTTTTCTTTTCCACGTGCACTCCTCCAATGCATGAAGCAAAATTCGATGGGAAAAACGTTTCTTACAGCCGGATTATAACACGGGAAAAGAGGAAAGTAAACGCCCCCGAGGCGGATTTATGGATAAAAAATTTTTTTCCGGCTGCATGGCCTACAGGCCGGGCCGGTTGGCCTTTCCGGTAATTTGTTCGGCGGCAATGGCGACAATGCAGACATCATTCCAGGCGGACTCGATTTCCTGGCTGCCCTCCCGCGCGTATTCGGGAGAATATTTTTGAATCAACGCCTGGAGCGCAATGCGGCGCACGGCATCGTCTGCAATAACCCGGGCGCGCCCAAAGACCACAACGCTTTGGTAGCGGGTGGCAAAGCGTTGTGGAACGACCTCGTCGAGGGCCACGACGCAAAACGAGACCTTGTCGTGCCGTTGCAGGCTTTCAAGCTTATGCCCCGCCTTTGCGCAGTGAAAATAAATCTGTCCGTCCTGGTAGACGTAGTTCAGCGGCACGGTGTAGGGGTAGCCGTCGCCGTCCAGCACGCCGAGCACGCCGGTCGGCGCCTTTTCTAAAATTGCCAGGCTTTCCGCCAGGGGCAGCTCCTGCTTGCTTCTTCTCATCTTCGGAAACATATTGAATTTTAACCTCGCTTTCGCAGCTGATTGGGCCCTGCCCCGCCGATGCGGGCGGGCCCTGGTTGATGCGTTTAATTATAGCATGCTTTCCGCCGGGCGGCAATTGTGCGGTGCGAAGGCCTGTGGGCATAAAAAACAGGCGTCCCGTTTTGCCGGAAGGCCTGCTTTTAGCATCATGTTATCGGCCGGTCACAGTGCGGAGCCCAGCTTTCCGCCCTTGAGCCAGGCAATGGTGTCGCGAATGGTTTGGGCGAGGTCCCGGGGACGGTAGCCCAGCTCCACGGTGGCCTTGTCATGGCTGAATTTGTCATTGCTGGAGAGTGTGTACAGCGAGTATTTGGTGTACAGCGGGCGCCGCTTGCGCAGCTTACAGACCCAGCTAATCAGCGGCGCGGCGGCTTTCGCCATCCACATGGGCAGCACGGGCAGCCGCCGTCCGCCGCAGTAGCGTTTAGTCATGTGCAGGACGTCCTTGACCTCATAATGGCGGTTGGAGAGAATGAAGCATTCTCCCGGCTTGCCCTTTTCAATGGCCTTTAGACAGCCGTCGGCAACATCCCGTACATCGACAAAGTCATAACCGCCGTTGACACAGGCGGGGAGCTTACCGTTGATGTAATCATTGACAAGCTGAACCAGGTGGTTGCCGGAGCGGTCATAAGGGCCGAGGATGCCGGACGGGTGCACAACAACGGCATCGAGCCCCTCCTGTACGGCATCCAGCACAGCCTGGGTGGCCTCCGCCTTGGTTTTAGCGTAGCCGCCCACCACCCAGTCCGGGGAAAAGCGCCGGACCTCATGCAAAACCTGAAAGTGGTCCTTTTCCGGAATGGCATGGACCGAGCTGACATACAGCAGCCGCTTGGCCGCGTACTCCCTGCAAAGGGCGATAATATTCCGGGCGCCGTTTACATTTACATCATAGAGCAGCGGGGAAACGTGCTCGGAAATATCAATGATACCGGCGGTATGGATGACGTAGACCTCATAGCCCTGCGTGTTCTCAAACAATGGGCGCAGGCTCTCTATATTTCTTACATCCCCCTCAATGTAGGAAACACCCTCCAGCGCCGCCGCTGTTTCACCCGGCAGAATAAGCCCGCGCACCGGCGCCCCTTTTTTCTGGAGCATGCGCACGATGGTGCCGCCCAGATGTCCGTTGGCCCCGGTCACGATATATAGACGCATCATAAAATTACCTTCTTTGCTTTAGACTCGGTGTTGATTTTCTTTTCTAACAGTATTATATTCAAAGGTAGAGAAGCTCACAATAAGCAAAATCAGGGGCATTGTCCCGTTATTCAACAGTTTGAACAGACATTGTTGAATAATAAAATTGCTTCATAAAAAGTTTTCGGTTTGGACATTTTTTTGTTTTAAGATCAAGCTGTCGACCAGTAAAAGGAGGGTGGATTTATGAAACCAACCGGCAACGACCACCGGACCCGCGTGACAAGAATGCTGATTCGCAAGGCTTTTACGGAGCTGCTGCGCCAGAAGCCGATTCAGGATATTTCCATCAGGGAGCTTTGCGCGGCCGCAGGCATCAACCGCGGCACCTTTTACCTGCATTATAAGGATATTTACGACCTGCGGGATCAGATAGAGGAGGAAATGATGGCGGACTTCCAAAAGGCCCTGTCCCCTTTACTGGAGACGGCTCAGGATGTTTCGCCGGTGAAAATCACCACGGGGATCTTTCAATGCCTGAAGGATAACGCGGACCTCTGCACGGTGACATTGGGGGATTACGGCGACAAGGCGTTTGCCTACCGCTTGGTCAACACCGGCAGGGAAAAATGCCTTACCGCGTACTCCCGTTTTTTCGCCGCCGCCACACCAAAGCAGATTGAGTTTTTCTATGCCTTTGTCAGCGCCGGCTGTATTGGGCTGCTGCAGAAGTGGCTTGCCGAGGGAATGGCCACCAGTGCCGAGGAGGTGGCCGCGATGGCGGAGGATATTATGATGTACGGAATGGGCTTTTTTCAAAAGGGAAGCGAGGGTGCGCTAAAAATATAGCGGCGCCCTTTTAGTATGGCCCCGGTATGGGTAAAGATACAATTCCTATGCGCCTGGTAACGAAAATATAGCTCTTTAACCTTGCGAAGCTGTAAGGCGGAAAAGAAACGGTAAGAGGAAAAGCGGGAACCCTTATTTTATCAATCTTTCCAGCCTGGTTTAAAACAAAAGCGGGGCGCTGTAAGAAAATTCTTTTTAATAAAATCAAAATAGATAAAGCGTTCTACAAACAAGGGGATGAATGGCCTGCCCGTGGATTTCAACCTGTTTAACGAGTAGCGCCGGTTCAGAAATGGTAGAGCAGCCTGGCGAGCCCAAATTCATTAAACAGAAGGAAATGCCCCAGAAACAGTGCGCCGGTGTAAAGGAAGGGCTCGCTTTTAAAGAGTCCGGCGGATTGATATTTTATCCGCCGCAGCGCTGG
The DNA here is from genome assembly GCF_003268275.1 of Hydrogeniiclostridium mannosilyticum. Lineage (GTDB taxonomy): Bacteria > Bacillota > Clostridia > Oscillospirales > Acutalibacteraceae > Hydrogeniiclostridium > Hydrogeniiclostridium mannosilyticum. Next base: position 956,818 of record NZ_QLYR01000001.1, on the reverse strand, counting down.
CCGGAGCAACAGAAACAGGCAATAGCCCAGCAGGGCTCCCAGCGTGTTTAGAATCAGGTCGTCAACATCGGTCCTGCGGTTGTTCAGCAGTTGGCTGGCCTCGATGAGCAGAGAAAGAGAGAAGCCGCTCAGCACCGTAAAAGACAGCCGGCGCAGCGAGGGCCAGATGAGGGGGAGCAGCATCCCAAGCGGAAGAAACAGCAGGATGTTCTGCAGGTAGGCGGCGAAATCGACTTCCCGGGAAAAGGGCAGAAGGTTCACCTGAGCGGACCGGATTTCAAGCCCATAGAGGCTGATGTGGTAGACGGTTCCCGCCCCGGTCAAATAGAAGATGGCGCCGATGTAGGCGGCAAACAGCACCAGCCAAAGAAAATGCCCGGGCGGCAGGCTGAGCCTCTTGGAGGCATAAGCTTTTCTCAGTAGGAATAAAACCGCTGCCGCCGGCAGCAAGACGGTGAGCAGTTCATAGCTTTTTAGGATGAATTCATTCATAAAGTCTTCTCGCTTTCATTTCCAGTTTTATACGGGGATTATTTTACCAATGAATCCTGACGGAACACCGGAGAAAGCCTTACATTTTTCTTACAGCTGGGTGGCTGGAGCCGCCTGAAAAAATACCGGGCGCCTGCAACGCCCGGTACGTAAATTTTTATTGAATTTATATGGCTGAGGGAATGCTCCCGCCCTTTCAGGTGTGTAAAGGGCTTATGGGGGAAAACGGGAGCGGCCGGGCCGGTACGCAAAAAATGTTCAGCCGGCCTGTGGGGTGGTCTCAGTCAGGAATTTTTTCATATAGGCCTGCTGAATAACCTCCAGCAATTCGGGCGCTCTACCGCCCACCGGTTTGCCGTCGATTTCGACGGCGGGCAGGCCGAACACGCTGGATGCAGAAACCACGACCTCGTCCGCCTGCATCATCTCCTCCAGCGTAAAGGCGGTTTCATCTACAGGGATGCCGTTTTCACGGCAGATTTGCAGGATATGCCCGCGGGTGATGCCCGGCAGAATAAGATTGTCGGTCGGAGCGGTACGGAAAACGCCGTCCTTCAGAATGGAGACGTTGCTGTGCGCACATTCGGTAACCCGGTTCCCGCGGTGCAGGACCGTCTCGTCACAGCCGAGCTCAGCCGCTTTTTGAGCGGCCAGAACATTGGGGATCAGATTGAGCGTCTTGATATTACAGTGCAAATAGCGGGTGTCCTCCATGGTGCAAAGCTTCAGCTTTGCGTGGATATCCTTGACGCTGCAGGGCCAGGAGAGCACCCAAAGATTCGGCTTATCCTCCTTGGGAAAGGCATGGGCGCGCATGGCGGTTCCGCGGGTAACCTGCCAGTAGAGCATCTGCTCCGGGCAGTCCACCCGGCGGACCAGCTCACGCAGCAGGCGGCCCATTTCATCCTTCAGCATGGGGGCGGAAATTTTCAGCATCGCGGCGCTGCGGTAGATGCGGTCGATGTGCTCCTCCAGGGCAAAGGGAATGTGGTTGCGGGTGTAGGTGGCATCGTAGACGCCGTCGCCGAAATAGCTGCTTCGGTCGTTTATGGGGATGGTCATCTCTTCAATAGAAGCGATTTTTCCATTATAATAGGCGATGTTTTCCATGTCTGATCCTTTCCGGCAGCTTGGCCCTAATTAAAGAATTAAAAAATCAAGTTTTTTTAACAATACTACGATTTTTAGCAAATGTAAAGCTTGAAAAGCAAAGAGACCAATCGGAGCGCATATTTGCCGCCGCCGGAGTAAAACTAATGCGCGAGAGGGCAAAAGTTTAATAAACAAATGCGGGCCGTCCTGCCGTCAGGCAGCTGGGCGGCGCTTTGTGAAAGGTGGAAATGGTTTTGGATTACGTATGGGCTTTTGTAATTGGCGGCGCAATCTGCGTTATCGGCCAGTTGCTGATTGATTTTACCAAGCTGACCCCGGCCCGGATTCTGGTTTCATTTGTGACGGCGGGCGTCATTTTAACAGCGCTGGGCCTTTACGGCCCGCTGGTCGATTTTGCGGGCGCAGGGGCCACGGTGCCGCTGACGGGCTTTGGCTACCTGATGGCGGAGGGCACCCGGGAGGCCGTGCAGCAGCATGGGCTGCTGGGCGCTTTCTCCGGCGGTGTGGCGGCCAGTGCAGCCGGTATTGCGGCAGCGGTGTTCTTCGGCTATATTGCCGCGCTGCTGTCAAAATCCTCGGATAAAAATTAAGTAAAAAGGGCGGCTGTTTAAACAGCCGCCCTTACATTATAGCCGGGACCCAGGCATTTACTGAATGGAGCAGTCGAGGTAATGCTCCAGTTCCTCTTCGTCCTTCTTTTTTTTCTCAAAAAACAGAGTGGCGGCAACAACGGCAGCCGCTACAGCCGCCAGCGCGGATACAACGGTTATAAAAACAGTAAAGCCACTTTTTTTCATGGACTGAGCACCTCCATTAAATCAATACAAATTTTGATTTTCCTATATTCATCATACTAGATTCTAAATCAAAAGTCAACACAGGCATTGGAAAATAGACAGCCCTGTGCTTGCCGCCGGGCGGGGCTTTACAGCCGGAAGAAGCGCCCCGTAAAAATAAAAAAGCAGGGCCACATTGCCCTGCTCTTTAAACGCGGTTTAAGCGTTTGCAGCATTCAGCTTTTTTGCCAGCTGAGCTTTTTTCCTGGCGGCAGCGTTCTTATGAACGATTCCCTTTGCAGCGGCCTGGTCCAGCTTTTTAACAGCAACACGGACGGCCTCCGCCTTGTCGGCCTGGTTGCCTTCAAGCGCTGCAGCAGCTTTTTTAAGCTCTGTTCTCAGCTCGGAGGTTGCAGCCTTCTTTGCCAGGGTTTTAGCGGCGGTAACTCTTACGCGTTTCTTTGCAGATTTAATGTTGGGCATATTTCCACCTCCTTTGATGTTGTCACGTAGAATATATTTTAGCATTTTCTCTGTAAAAATGCAAGTCTTAAATTTTACTGCTGAGTCGGAAAATACCGCTGATGTTGCTTCTTCCCGAGGTTGTCTGACGGGAAGGGTATTTTTTTACCTGTAAATGGCAAAACTGTTTTGGATAGGATGATAAATTCAGCCGACCCGCGGGGCCGGGCGGCCTCCCCGGGTTATGCTTAGGAAAGGATGTTGAATAAATGGTTTTCCGTACAGATCTGGCGATGGAATATGTGCCCCGCCGGGAACAGCAGCAGGAGGAGCGTGGCGCCTGCAAAATCACACGGCTGACGCACGAGGGGGGAAGGTATGTCACCGTAGAGATGCCGCCGATTTCAGACCATATTGACAGCGGTGAGGAGGTGCTGTCGCTCCTGTCCGGTGAGCTTGCGGCCTTTTTAAAGGGAGAGGGGACGGTGCTGGTAGTGGGAATCGGCAACTGGGACATTACCCCGGATGCCTTGGGGCCGCGGTTTGCACGCAGCGTATTGGCAACGCGCCATATTCGGGGCGAGCTAGCGCGGGTAACGGGGCTGGACGGGCTGCGCCCGGTGGCGGTGGTAGCGCCCGGCGTGCTTGGCAACACGGGGATAGAGGTTCAGGAGATGACGGCGGCCCTGTGTGCGGCCCTGAAGCCCGATGTGGTGGTGGTCGCGGATGCGTTGGCGGCAAAAAGCCTTTCCCGCTTGGGCTGCACGGTGCAGATCAGCGACAGGGGCCTGGCGCCCGGCGGCGGGGTCGGCAACCGCCGCCCCGGCCTTAACGCGGAGACGCTGGGGGCGCCGGTGGTGTCGCTGGGGATTCCCACGGTGGTGGAGGCACGGACATTGGCGGCGGATCTGGCGGGTAGGGATGTGGAGGAACAGGTTTCGCCGCGCGGCGCACAGATGATTGTGACGCCCCGGGAAATCGACCTGCTGGTCATGCGAGGGGCCCGGCTGCTGGGCATGGCGCTGAATACCGCGCTCAATCCCAGCCTGTCGGTTGAGGACTTCGGCCTGCTGCTGGATTAGCCGGGGAAATGCGCCCCAAAAGCGGAGCCGGTATTTTTGGCGGCTCCTCCGCATAGATATTTTACATGGAAAACCCGGCGCATCGTCCAGGGGCAGGGCCCCGCGGCTGCCCGCCGGGGAAAAAGCTTCCGCTCCTGGCAGGGACGTGGAAAACAGGCCGTGTGGAAGGGTGTGTGCAATGAAACGGTGGGGTCAACGGGGCGTTTTAGTTATAACGGCAATTCTGTGCTGTTTGGGCGTGTTTTGTGTGGCGATACGGATGCCGCTTTTTGGGGAACCGGATGCGGTATTGGCTGCGGCGGGCTTTATTTTTCCGGATGGGGCCGCCGGCCTTTTGCGCGAGGATGCCGGCCGGCCGGACGCATCGGCGCAGGAGCCGGAGCCTTCCGCCGCCGCGCAGCAGTCTGAAGCGCCGGCGGGGGAGGAGAGCCAGCCCGCTGAATCAGCCCAAAGCAGCCGGGCGGAGGAGGGGGGCAATTCCTCCGACGGGGCGGTGCCGACGATGGCGGGCGATGGAATCACCGAGATGACAATGGCAAACACAGGCCTGCAATATGGAAACCTGTGGGTGAAAAATTCAAATACAAATCACGGAATTGACATCGGCGAGGAATTAAACCGCCAGCCGGCGGTCAAACTAAAAAGAGACGGAAGTGTGGAAATTCTGATCTACCATACGCATACGACGGAGGCCTTTCAGGGCGAAACCCGTACGCAGGACAATTCGCGCAATGTAGTCGCTGTTGGGGACGAGATTGAAAAGAAGCTGAAGGCGGCGGGCTATGGCGTGGTGCATGACACCACCTGCCACGACTACCCGAGCTACAACGGATCCTATGACCGTTCGGGGGAGACCATCCAGCGGAACCTGGAAAAATACCCCGGCATACAGGTAACGCTGGATATTCACCGCGACGCGCTCGGCTCTAGTGACAACCGCATCAAACCCACCGTGGTCATCAACGGAAAAAAGGCTGCGCAGATTATGGTGGTTTCCGGCTGTGACGACAACGGCCAGCTTGGGTTCCCGGACTGGGAGTACAACCTGCGGCTGGCGGTGCGCATTCAGCGCTCGGTCAGCGATCTATACCCAACCCTGGCCCGCCCGCTTCATTTTTGCCCGAAAAAATATAATGAGCATATGACGCGCGGCTCGCTGCTGGTTGAGTTCGGCACGGACGGCAGCACCCTGGAGGAGGTGCTGTACTCCGGCGAGCTGTTCGGCAACGCGCTGGTGGATACGCTGAACGATTTGGTAGTTGAGGAATAGCTCCGTCAGAATGAAACCAAAGGACGGATGTAAAAAGTGGGTCGTAGATGGAAAGCTTTTTTAACCTCGTTTATTTGTACGTTATTAATCATTTTGTTTGCCGCCGGCCTCAATGAGGTGGACTATCAATGCCGGCAAATCGGTTTTGGAGACGAAAATACACTTTTATACCGGCTGACAGGGAAGCATTTGCGCTTTAACGGCGAATTGCTGGATGAATTGCTTGTTTACTTGATTTAACCTCAATTTATGTGCTATAATATAAAAAAATTGGGCTTATTGCCAGTTTTGGCAGGAAAGGGCATGGCCTAAAAGTAAATTTGCTGCCGCGGCGTTTTCCACTGCCAAGGGCAGCCGCAGCTGGCGGCGGGCCTGTGGGCACGCATTTCACCATTGCCAAAGAGGCGAAGCCCTTTGGCAGTAAATATATAGAAGATCGATTTTTATCCTTGATATTAGTATTTTAAATACGCTATTAAAATAAATAACCGCAATGCTGATTGTTCAGAAATGTGATAGAAGATGGACATAATCTTTCCATATTTTTCTGGTACACTGATCGCGGACATGGGCAAGGGCGCGCCGGACGCTTCATGCGGGAGGCTCCTGCCTTCAACCATTGAAATAAAAAGAGCAAAAGCGGTATTTCGGCTGGGGGATTTCCCATGCCGGAGCCTTTTCACAAAAACAAGATGTGGCAGCGGGCCGGAGGCAGAGGCAATACGGGCCCGGCTGACAACGAGGAGAGAACGATGAAGCAACATAAGAAGCTATTGGCCCTGCTGGCCTTTACCATATGCCTTGCTTTTGGGGCCGCCGCCCTATATACGCCGGATGTTTACGCCGTGCCGGCAGAGCCGGAAACCCGGGACGAGGCCTCAAAGGAGCCGTCCGCTTCGGCGGACAGCTCAAGCTCCATTCCCGCCCAGACGTCGGAAGATGTGTCGACCCAGGCCCCGAAGCCGGAACCCAAACCGGAATCCAATCCGAAGCCGGCCTCCGAGGCTCAAACGCAGGCGCCTCCCAAGGAGGAGACGCAAACGCCCGCACAAACCACGGTTCAGAATAAGCCCGGCGCTGTAAGCTCGGCGCCGCGGGCCAGTGCGATCAATGCGGCCAGTGCGGCTGGTACAAGCTCCTTTGCGCGCAGCGAGGACCCCTCAGCGCTTTCCTCCCTTCAGTCGGAAGCGCCGTCAGAGGCTTCCAGCGGCATCCGGCTGCCCAGCGTTGCCGAGGTGAGCGGCGCTGGGGTTCTGTCCGCTCCCGTTTCGGACGATGATAACGATCAAATCAATTGGCTGGGGATCATCTCCTGGGTATGTATTGGCATCGGCATATTAATTGTTGTGGTGGTTATTTTGAGCAACCGGCGTCCGCCGAGGAGCGGCTATGGGCGTACGCGCTACAAGCGCCAGAAATCCCGCCGCAGGGGCAGGAAGGCGCGCCTGCTCAACGATAAATACTATCGCAGATTATAAGCGCGGTAAAAAATTTGTGTATGAAGGCGCGCCGGGGAGGCTGAAGACTCCCGGCGTGCTTTTTGCTGCCCGATTGCCTGAGCATCCGGGAAGGCGCCGCTTTGCCCGCCTGCACAGGCGCTGTGGGAGCACTGCGAGCTTACGAAAAAGAACCGCAGGCGTCCGGATTTTTAAATAGTCGTTTAGAGGCGGGTATAGCTGCTGACGGCCTCCGGCGCATCGCGGCAGCGCCGGAATAGTTCTTGCAAAATCCCTTGGTTTTTGTATACTGAAAAGCGAGGGGAGATGCTTTAATGAATGATTTTTTAAAGGCAGAGCCGGTTCCAGCTTATCTGGCCGCTTCCTTCCGTACGTTTTCGCCGGGGGAGTTTCATGTAACACGCAACGCGCCATACAGCGTGCTGCTGCTTTTAATGAAGGGAACCCTGCGCTTTGAGGAAGACGGAATCTCGGTTGAGGTCAAAGCCGGAGAATATTATATTCAGCGGGCAGGGTTGACACAGCACGCACGGCAACCGAGCGACATGCCTCATTATTTTTATATCCATTTCTCCGGCGCCTACGGTACGGCGGCAGATGGCAGTATACCGCTGCGGGGCGGCTGGAATCCAAAGCCGCTGGAAACAGTTTTGCAGGAGCTTGACCGTTTGGAACGGCTGAGCTTGGGGCGGGTCTTCGGCAAGCAAGCACTGTTTTTTGAGGTGTTGGACCAACTGTCCCGGGGCCTGAAAAACGAGTCGGGTAATGAAGACCTGGTACGGCGCACAGAGGCCTACCTCTCGGCCCATTTTCAGGAGCCGGTGAAGATGGAGAACCTGGAGGAGGCGCTGAACTATTCCAGGGATTACCTCACCCGCAGCTTTCAACGCGACAGGGGTATGACGCCGCACCGCTACCTGACGATGCTGCGCATCGGCCATGCGAAGTGGATGCTGGCGAATACCGCGTGCTCCGTGCGGGAAATCGCAGAGGCTTGCGGCTACGCCGACCTCTCCGTTTTCAACCGTGCCTTTCGTGCCCTAACGGGGCGTACGCCTACCCAGTGGCAGAAGGAAAACCGCTGACGGCCTCCCCGGCGGATATGCGCCGGCATGTTCTGCTTGGGACTTCATGCAGCCCGCCGCGCGCTTTTGTGCCCGGGTGGGATTTTCCCTTAAAAAGTGCCGGTGAAATTTGAGATTCCGCGCGTTTTATGCTACAATAGTAAAAGCCCATAGAATGGATTTTATAAAGATAGAAAGAACCATTTAGGAGATAGAAACTTCTTGAGGAAAGGCGAAATCATGAGTAAATTATTGATAAAGGGCGCGAAGGTCATCGATCCGGGCCAAAAGATCGAAGGCGCGCTGCTGGATGTTTTAATTGAGAACGGAAAAATTGCCGCGCTGAAGCGGGACCTTCCCACGGGGGATGCGGAGGTGGTCGACGGGCGCGGCTGTGTGGCGGCCCCGGGCCTGGTGGACATGCATGTGCATCTGCGCGACCCCGGCTTTACGGAAAAGGAGGATATCCTGACCGGTTGCGAGGCCGCGGCGGCAGGCGGGGTGACCAGCCTGCTTTGCATGCCGAATACCCGGCCCGCAATCGACTCGCCGGAGACGGTGCGTTATGTTCTGGAGAAGTCGGCTGACGCCAAGGCGCGGGTTTACGTGGCGGCGGCGATCACCCGGGGGCTGAACGGTGAGGCGCTGTGCGGCATGGAGCAGCTGGCGGAAGCAGGCGCCTCCGCGTTCAGCGACGATGGGCGGCCTGTGGCGGACAGCCGCCTGATGGCGGAGGCCATGCAGCGGGCGGCGGCGCTGGGCAGGCCGGTGGTGTCGCACTGCGAGGACCTGTTCCTTTCCGCGGGCGGCCTGATGAATGAAGGCGCGGTCAGCCGTAAGCTGGGGGTGCCCGGCGTGCCGGCCGCCGCAGAAAACTGCGCAACAGCACGGGAGATTGCGCTGGCGGAGTCCTACGGCGTCCCCATCCATATCTGCCATGTCAGCACTGCGGTCAGCGCGGCGATGATACGCGATGCCCAGCGCCGCGGTGTGCGGGTAACGGGCGAGACCGCCCCGCATTATTTTGCCCTGACGGAGGAGGCGCTTTTGGATCGGGATGCCGATAAGCGCATGAGCCCGCCGCTGCGCACGGAGGAGGACCGCCTGGCGATCTGTGAGGCGCTGCGGGACGGTACGCTGGCGGTCATTGCCACGGACCATGCGCCGCACACGCCGCAGGAAAAGGCGGATTTTGAAAAGGCGCCTAACGGCAGCATAGGCATGGAAACCTCCCTGGCGGCGGGAATTACGGAGCTGGTCGGGCCGGGCATCCTCACCCTGTACCAGCTGCTTGAGCGCATGAGCACCGCCCCGGCCCGCCTGCTGGGCCTACCGGCGGGCAGCCTGGAGCCCGGCGCTCCGGCGGACCTGGTGCTTTTCAACCACCGCGAGTCCTGGACGGTGGACCCCAAGGCTCTGCATGGCAAGAGTGAAAACGCGGTTTTTAAGGGGCGGACGCTGTTAGGCCGTGTCCGGCTGACCGTCTGCCGCGGCGCGGTAGTCTACCGCGCCCTGTGACCTGAAACGGCGCGGCATGCGGGTTGCGCGGGCCCCAGTGGATCGGAGCGCCGCCTGCTGCCGCTTTCATTATTCTTTATCCCATCAATTCATCGAACAGAGGAGGATCACGATGTCGTTTGACCGTTTGATCGAGAAAATCATTGAAAAGCAGAACCCAAGCGTTGCCGGGCTGGACCCGAAGCTTTCCTATATTCCTTCCTTCATTCGGGAGGAGGCGTACCGCCGGTGCGGCAAAACGCCGGAGGGAGCGGCGGAGGCAATTCTGGCCTATAATAAGGGCCTGATCGACGCGCTGAGCCCCATTGTGCCGGCGGTCAAGCCCCAGTGCGCCTATTATGAGGCTTATGGCTGGCAGGGGATGCGCGCCCTGCAGGAGACCATTGCCTATGCGCGGGAAAAGGGCCTTTTTGTGATTACGGACGGAAAGCGCAATGATATTGGTACGACGATGGAGGCCTATTCCGCCGCACATCTTGGCCGCGCTGAGGTTGAGGAAGAGGCCTTCCCGGCCTTTGACGGGGATGCCCTGACGGTTAACGGCTACCTGGGGTCGGATGGCATCCGGCCCCTGCTGAAGGACTGTGAGGCCTACGGCAAAGGGATTTTCGTCCTGGTAAAAACCTCCAATCCCTCTTCGGGCGAGCTGCAGAACCTCCAGTTTGAGGGCGGCGAAACCCTCTATGCCACCATGGGACGGCTCTGTGAGCAGTGGGGCGAGACGCTGCCGGGCCGGTACGGCTATTCCGGTGTGGGCGCCGTGGTTGGGGCAACCTACCCCGAGCAGCTGCTTGAGCTGCGGCACAGCCTTTCCCGCACCTTCTTCCTGGTGCCGGGCTATGGGGCCCAGGGCGGCGGCGCGCGTGACGTGCTGCCCGGCTTTGACGCCAAGGGGTTGGGCGCCGTCATCAATGCTTCCCGCTCCATCCTCTGCGCCTGGCAGAAGACGGGGGCAAAGGAAGAGGACTATGCTCTGGCGGCGGCGCAGGAGGCCCGCCGTATGCGGGACGAGCTCGTCGCGGGCCTGGGCGGCAGGATCGGAGCGTGAGCCCGGTGAAGAAATACGATGTACGCCTCTGCCGGATTGAGCGGGCGGAGCAAATCGCCCCCGGCATTTACGATGTGACGGTGGAGGCGGGGGAGCTTGCAAAGGCGGCCCGCCCCGGACAGTTTGCCCATATTTATGTGCCGGGTAAAACCCTGCGCCGGCCCATTTCCATTTGTGAAACCGGCAGTGGTACCCTGCGCTTTGTTTTTCAGGCCAAGGGGGAGGGGACGCGGATTTGGCCGCAAGCCGGCCGGGCGAATCCTGGGATATCCTTGCGCCGCTCGGCAACGGCTTTGCGCTGGGCGACACCGGACGGAACGTCTGTTTTGTCGGCGGCGGGATCGGTGTGCCGCCGCTGCTGGAGGCCGCCAAGCCCTTTGGGGAGCGGGCGGTCGTGGTGACGGGCTTCCGCTCCAGGGATGCGGTGATTTTACAGGAGGATTTTAAACGCAGCGGCAACCGGACCGTTCTCTGCACGGACGACGGATCGGCGGGCTTTCACGGCCTGGTCACGGACTGCCTGCCCCAGCGCTGCGAGGAAATTTTTGCCTGCGGCCCTACCCCGATGCTGAAGGCTGTCGCCCGCGCGGCAGCGGCTCGCGGGATTCCCTGCCAGCTCTCGCTGGAGGAGCGCATGGCCTGCGGCGTGGGCGCGTGCCTGGGCTGTGCCGTCCGGTTGAAGGACGGCGGCGGCTGGCGTTTCGGGCATGTTTGCAAGGATGGGCCCGTCTTCGACAGCCGGACGGTGGATTTTGAGGAAGGAGGGGTGCGGCATGGCTGACCTGTCGGTCAATATCGCCGGGGTAGCGCTGAAAAACCCGTTGATTGCCGCCTCAGGCGCCTTTGGCTTTGGCGAGGAATACAGCGCGTTTTATCCCATCTCCGTGCTTGGCGGCGTTTCCAGCAAGGGGCTTACGCTGGCCCCGCGGCCGGGCAACCCGCCGCCGCGCATTGCGGAGACGCCCAGCGGCATGCTCAACGCGGTGGGACTGCAAAACCCGGGCCTGGATTGCTTTTTGGAGCAGCACCTGCCCTGGCTGCGGGCGCAGGACACGGCGGTGATTGCCAACATTGCGGGCAATACCCCGGAGGATTACTGCGCAATGGCAGAGCGCCTCTCCGACTCGGATGTGGATATGATTGAGATGAATATCTCCTGCCCCAACGTCAAGCAGGGCGGCGTACAGTTCGGCACCAGCTGTGAAAATGCAGCGGGTATTACCGCGAAGGTGCGCAGGGTCTGTAAAAAACCGCTGATGGTTAAGCTCTCGCCGAATGTCGCCGATATTGGGGAGATTGCGGCGGCGGTGGAGGCTGCCGGCGCGGATGCGATTTCCCTCATCAATACCCTCACGGGCATGCGCATTGATATCCGCACCCGGCGGCCCATCATCCGAAACAACACCGGCGGCCTTTCGGGCCCGGCGGTGTTCCCGGTTGCAGTGCGCATGGTGTGGCAGGCATATAGCCGGGTGAAGATCCCGGTCGTTGGCCTGGGCGGAATCACAACCTGGGAGGATGCGGTGGAGATGCTGCTGGCGGGTGCATCCGCGCTGCAGATTGGCACCGCCCTGTTTACCGACCCGTACACGCCGCAGAAGATTCTGGCGGGCCTGGAGCACTACCTCAGCGAAAACGGCATCGCCTCCATCACGGAGCTCACGGGGAAGGTGCAGCCTTGGTAGAGGCAGAACGCTTTTATTAATCCGTGGCTGCTGACGGGCCACAGCCCTTATAATTCGACGGCGGTCCCAGTGTCTAACACATGGAGCTGCGGCCGGTTTGCAATTTTCGGCGCGCCGCCGTTTGACGTGAGCGGGCAAGCTCCGGGTAACGCGGCTATTCGCCCGTCATTTATCTTTTGAATAGATATATTCATAAAAATTACCTAATTGCAGGAATAACAACCGGTTAATGGCCGGAATAGGGAGTTGCCTATGGTGATATCAAAAGAAAATATACGCAATTTCAGCATCATTGCCCACATCGACCACGGAAAAAGCACATTGGCGGACCGCATTCTGGAGCAGACGGACAGCGTGGCGCTGCGCGACATGGAAGATCAGCTGCTGGATAATATGGACCTGGAGCGCGAGCGCGGCATCACCATTAAAGCGCACGCAGTAACGCTGCTGTACCATGCAAAGGATGGGCAGGACTATGTTTTCAACCTCATTGACACGCCGGGCCATGTGGATTTTAACTATGAGGTTTCCCGCAGCCTGGCGGCCTGCGAGGGCGCTGTGCTGGTGGTGGATGCTTCGCAGGGGATTGAGGCGCAGACGCTGGCAAACACGTACTTGGCAGTAGATGCCGGCTTGGAAATTGTGCCCGTTATCAATAAAATCGATCTACCCAGCGCCGACCCGGACCGGGTACGCCGGGAAATTGAGGATGTCATCGGGATTCCGGCAGACGATGCTCCGGCGATTTCCGCCAAGACCGGGCAGAATGTGGACCAGGTGCTGGAACAAATCGTCAAGCTGGTACCGCCGCCGGGCGGCAATGGGGACGCGCCGCTCAAGGCGCTTATTTTCGACTCCTATTACGATGCCTACAGGGGCGTTATCGCACATGTGCGGGTGGCGGATGGGCGGGTCCATCCGGGCGATACCATCCGTATGATGAGTGTGGGCAGCGAGTTTACCGTGGTGGAGTGCGGCTATATGCGCGCCACTTCGTTTGAGCCCGCGCCGGAGCTCTCCGCCGGAGAGGTCGGCTACATTACCGCCTCGATCAAGGCGGTGCGCGAGGCGCGTGTGGGCGACACCATCACCCTGGCGGATAACCCCGCGCGCGAGCCGCTGCCGGGCTACCGCGCGGTACAGCCGATGGTATTCTGCGGCATTTATCCGGCAGACGGCGCAAAATACCCCGACCTGCGCGATGCACTGGAGAAGCTGCAGCTCAACGATGCGGCGCTTTCCTTTGAGCCGGAGACCTCCATCGCCCTGGGCTTTGGTTTCCGCTGCGGCTTTCTGGGCCTTCTGCATATGGAGGTGGTTCAGGAGCGGCTGGAACGCGAATATAACCTGGATATTATTACCACCGCGCCCAGCGTGGTGTATCATATAACCAAGACCAGCGGGGAAACGATCTCCATCGACAACCCCACCAATTACCCCGACCCCTCGCTGATTGCCAGGGCCGAGGAGCCTATGACAACGGCGCATATCTACACGCCGTCCGACTATGTGGGCAGCATTATGGACCTTTGCCAGGAGCGGCGCGGTGTGTTCAAGGATATGAAATATATCGACACAGACCGGGTGGACATCCATTATGAGCTGCCGCTCAACGAGATTATTTACGACTTTTTCGATGCGCTCAAGTCGCGGACCCGCGGTTATGCAAGCTTTGACTATGAGCTGGACGGCTACCGGGAGAGTAGGCTTGTCAAGCTGGACATCATGCTCAACGGCGACGTTGTGGATGCGCTGTCCTTTATCCTTCATGAGGATAAGGCCTATCCGCGCGCGCGGAAAATGGCGGAAAAGCTGAAGGAGAAAATTCCGCGCCAGCTTTTTGAGGTGCCGATTCAAGCCTGTGTGGGCGGCAAGATCATTGCCCGGGAGACGGTGAAGGCGCTGCGCAAGGATGTGCTTGCCAAGTGCTACGGCGGCGATATTACCCGCAAGAAGAAGCTGCTGGAAAAGCAGAAGGAGGGCAAGAAGCGTATGCGCCAGCTGGGCAGTGTGGAGGTCCCCCAGGAGGCCTTTATGTCCGTGCTGAAGCTGGATGAATGACGGCCGTTACCGGAGGATGCCATGAAAACAATTATATGGGATTGGAACGGGACCCTGCTGGACGATGCCGGGATTGCCGTACAGGCGGACAATACCCTGCTGGCGCGCCATGGCCTGCCGCCGGTCAGCCTGGCCTGGTACCGGGACCATGTGGAGGTGCCCGTTGAACGCTACTATGCTAAGCTATTTAACCTGGACCAGGCGCCGTTTGAGCAGCTGGCGCAGCAGTTTATGGAGGAATATCACCGTCTGGCGCCCACAGCGCGGCTTGCCGGCGGCGCGCGGGAAGCGCTTGAGGCCCTGCAGCGGGAGAACTGGCGCCAGGTGATCATCTCCTCCTTTGAAGGCCGGGCCCTGCGGGAATATGCGGAACGCTTTGGCGTATCCGGCTGCTTTGCGCACATCAGCGGCGAGGATGGGATTTTCTCGCGCGGCAAGGTGGAACGGGCGGTGGAGCTGCTGGCGGGGGAACCCGGCCCCTATACGGTTGTCGGGGATATGACGCATGACTATGACATGGCCCGGGCATTGGGCGCGGATTGTATTTTGGTTGCCGCCGGGCATCAGAGCAGGCCGGTGCTGGAACGGTGTGGGGTCCCGGTGCTGGAAAGCCTTTGGGAGCTGCCCGCGTTGCTGCACAGCGGCGGGGATCCGGCAAAAGGCCGGGAGGCGGCGCAGTGAGCGGCGCAGTGAGCGGCCTGCCTGTGCCGTCCCAGGAGGCGCGGGTGTGTGGCCAGCCGGGTGCAGGGCTTTATATCCATGTGCCGTTTTGTGAAAAAAAGTGCCCATACTGCGACTTTTATTCACTTGGCTTTTCAGAGGAACAGATTAATGTTTATACTAAATGTATAATAGATAAGATTTATAACGATTATTCTATCCGGGAACCGGGAAGTGTTTACTTCGGCGGCGGTACCCCAAGCCTGCTGGGTGCGGAAAACCTGGCGCGCATTCTGAAGGCGGTCCGAACCTGCTGGGGGCTTTCATGTGCGGCAGAGGTCACGGTGGAGGTCAATCCCGGCAGGGAATGGGCCTCCTTTTTTGAAATTTTATCGCAGCATGGGGTCAACCGGGTGTCCATTGGGCTTCAATCTGCCCATACGGTGGAGCTGGAGCGCTTGGGCCGCCGCCATTCCGTACGCCAGGTAGCCGAAACCGTGCGGGCCGCCCGGCGGGCGGGCATCGGGAACCTGTCCCTGGACTTAATGCTCGGCATACCGGAGCAGACCGGCACGAGCCTGCGGGAATCCATTGCCTTCTGCGCGGGCCTGGACGTACAGCATGTGTCGGCTTACCTACTGAAGATCGAACCGGGCACGGTGTTTGACCGGCAGCGGAAAACCCTTTTATTGCCCGATGAGGAAACGGTGTGCACCCTGTACGAGACGGCCTGCGAGGAGCTGGAGCGCCGTGGCTACCGGCAATATGAGATCTCTAATTTTGCGCATCCGGGCTTTGAAAGCCGCCATAACCTCAAATACTGGCGCTGTGAGGAATACCTGGGCCTGGGGCCTTCAGCACATTCCTTCCTGAACGGGCGGCGGTTTTACTTTCCGCGCAGCCTGAAGGGCTTTCTTTCGGGCGGGATGCCGGTAGACGACGGCCCGGGCGGGGATGCGGAGGAGTATGTGCTGCTGGCCCTGCGCCTGGCGGAGGGATTGCAGGCCGCGGATTTCCGGGCGCGCTATGGCGGCCCCTTGCCGGCGGGGCTGGTGCGCAAAGCCGCCGTATTGGCGAGAGCTGGGTTCTGCACGGTAGACGAAACCGGTGTCCGTTTGACACGGAAGGGCTTTTTGCTTTCCAACGAGGTTATTGCCGGGCTGCTGTGCGCCGCCGGATTTTGAGGCGTGGGCTTTGGCTTGACACCCGCCGGCCAGCAAGCTATAATAGGCCTTAACAGGAGGGCTGCCGGGTGTTGATATCCCATGTATATATAATGAATCGATCCATCAGCTCCGTTCAAATGGATAACGGCGAGACGTTGTGCGGAGCTTAATCCGGAGGAAACCTCTGGGAGTCGCCGGTAAAGGCCGTTCGTCGCGCAGCTTTTGCTGGGCGTTGTTTGTTGTTGCCTTTTGCCGGTGATCTCAAATAGAAGCTGGGCCGCGGACGTTTTGTCCGCGGCCTTTTCGTTTGTCCGGGAGCTCCGGCTTATAAGCGGCAGGCCTGTTTCAGCAGAGAAACGAGATGCCCGCCGCTTTTTTTATAATGAACGGAGGAAAGCAAAGTGGAAAATAAAAATCAATCCTGCCTCGGCATAATGGTGGATCTCGCTGGCTGCCCCAACCGCTGCCGGCACTGCTGGCTTGGGGAACACCGTAACGGCTGTATGGGCGCACAGGAGTTTATTAAAATCGCTATACAATTTAAAAGAGCATGTGAAGCAGTGGAAAACGGCTGCCGGGAGCTGAGCTTTTTCTCTTGGTGGCGGGAGCCTGATTTTCACAGGGACTACCGCGAGCTCTGGCGGCTGGAGCAGGAACTGTCTTCCCCCGGGCGCGCACAGCGGTTTGAGCTGCTGTCAACCTGGCGTCTTGCTCGCGACGAGCGCTATGCCCCATGGGCGGCGGCTCTTCCAACCCAAGCCTGCCAGGTTACCTTTTTCGGCATGGAGCAAAGCACCGATTGGGGGATGCGCAGGCGAGGGGCCTTTCGGGACCAGCTGACTGCCACGGAGCGCTGCTTGGATGCCGGCATCGCCCCGAGGTGGCAGCTCTTTTTAACCAAGCGCTGCCTGGCGGAGCTGGACGATTTTCTCCGCCTGATGGACCGCCTCAGGCTGCCGCAGCGCTGCGAGGCAATTGGGCGGCGGTTTGAATTTTTTATCGGCGGTATGACGCCTGAGGGCAGCGGCTACGAGCTGGAGCCGCTGCGCATCGAGCGGCAGGATCTGAAGCGTGTTCCGCGTGAGCTTGTGGACCGCAGCCGGGATGGGCTCAGGCTGCTCGGCCGTCCGGAACAGGAATGGATGGCCGAGCTGTCGCAGGAGGAGGCCCCACCGGGTATGCGCGCAGCCCTTCCATGCCTGGCGGTTGACGCGGACGGGGACGTTTACCCCAACCTGGCTGAGCCGGCCCCCTGGTGGCGGCTTGGCAACCTCTATACGGATGGGGCTGAAAAAATTTTACAGGTTTATCAGGCGGGCGTTACGCCGGGTATGCGGGCGAATGCCACCGTGCCCCGCAGTACGCTGGCCCGGCGCTACGGTGACGCCGGAAGCAGTAAATTATATGATAAAGACGACCTTATCTGCCGGTTTATGCACCAATGGGGCGCGCATGAAATGGCGGAAAAAACATGAGCATAATTCATACGCATCCTTATTACCCGGTGCGGTGGTACGGCGGCGCCCCTGTTCCTGCGCCCGCTCTCAGACGGGCGCTTGCCGGACTTCTATTAATGAAACACAGGCCTTGAGACCCTTTACCGGACAGAGGGCGGCATGGGTGAACGAGATTTGCCCGATAACCCGAAAGGGATCCATGCCGGGGTTATGGCGGCGCTGTTTGAAGGCAGAAGCAGCTTACCGGGGTCCTGCTGTAAACAGCCGGGATTATGGATTATGAAAAACGCCGCCCAACCGGACGGCGTTTAATCTTTACCTTTATTCAGAAAAGGCCTGTGTGGCGGGCCGGTCAGGCCTTACCCGCACAGCCGAGCACCACGTTGATTTTGTGTGCGACCATATCCTTGACAGCGGTTCTTGCCGCGCCCAGGTATTGGCGGGGATCAAAGTGATCCGGATGCTCAAACATATACTTGCGGATAACGCCGGTCATGGCCAGGCGGATGTCGGAGTCCACGTTGATTTTGCAGACCGCCATTTTAGCCGCCTCGCGCAGCATTTCCTCGGGAATACCGATGGCGTCGGGCATCTTGCCGCCATATTGGTTGACCATCTCGACAAATTCCGGCAGTACGGAGGAAGCGCCGTGCAGTACGATCGGGAAGCCCGGAAGCCGGCTGGCTACCTCCTGGAGAATATCCAGCCGCAGCTTCGGCTGCTGGCCCGGCTTAAATTTATAAGCGCCGTGGCTGGTGCCAATGGCAATGGCCAGGGAGTCCACGCCAGTGCGGGTGACAAAATCCTGCACCTCGCCGGGGTCGGTAAACTGTGCGTCGTCGTCGCCTACCTGGACGTCGTCCTCAATGCCCGCCAGCTTACCCAGCTCGGCTTCAACGGTGACATTGTACTTGTGCGCATATTCGACGACCCTGCGGGCCTCCTCCACATTTTCCCCATAGGGCTTGCTGGAGCCGTCGAACATTACGGAGGTAAAGCCGCCGTCGATGCAGGCCTTGCACAGCTCAAAGGATGGGCCGTGGTCCAGGTGCAGGGCCATGGGCACATCGGGATTTTCTTTAACAGCAGCCTCGACCAGCTTGACCAGGTAGGTGTGGTTGGCGTATTTGCGGGCGCCCGCGGAGACCTGTAAAATTACGGGGGCCTTCAGCTCAGAACAAGCTTCCGTGATTCCCTGGACAATCTCCATGTCGTTGACGTTGAAAGCGCCAACCGCGTAACCGCCCTCATAGGCCTTTTGCAGCATTTCCTTTGTATTGACGAGTGGCATTGATACATCACGCTCCTAAATAAAATCATCTATTAATATTTGCGAAAGGAATGGCAGAAATATGCTCCTCCGCCTGCCGGCGGCCCGCTGCCGCCGCGCTTTGCCAGGTGGGCTGAAGCGGCGCGGCGAACCCGTAAAAGCTTTTTTCCGCGGCGGGGCTGCTGCCCGCGGGCGGGCTCACAGCCCCGTTTATGTTTCTGCTTCTATTATACCCCATTTATTTCCGAAAAAAAAGCCTTGTTTGTTAATTCTTTTACAATCTTTTCAGGATACCCGTTCCCGGGCCTCGTCCTCGGTGAAGCATTCCGGATGGTTACGGCTGTAGTGAAAGAGGTATTGCTGCGCGATTCCGGCGTATGGGCCGAAGCAATCAGGGTTCTTGCCGGCAAACCACCGGGCCATGACCCGTTTCATCCATACGTCCATGGGAAATACCTCCAGCCGGTGCAGGCCGTACAGCAGGGCGCAGTCCGCTACCTTCACGCCCACGCCTACAATTTGCATCAGCTGCTCCCGGGCCTCTGTAAGCGGCATTGTCCGCAGCCGTTCAAGGTCCACCTGCCCGCTGGAAACCTTTTGTGCGGCATCGATGAGGTAGCGTGCCCGGAAACCGCACCGCAGGGGCGCCAGATCGCCCGGGGTGCAATTTGCCAGGCGTTCGGGCCGCGGGAAAGAAAAAAGCGCCCAATCACCGCTTTTTTCCAGCGGGCTGCCGAACGTACGGCACAGCCGCCGGACAATGCCCGTGATGCGGGGAATATTGTTGTTTTGTGAAATAATAAAGGAGCACAGCGCCTCCCAGGGGTCCTGGTTTAAAATGTGAATGCCCGGCGCAAAGGCGGCGGCCTCCTTCAAAATAGGGTCCATCGCCGAAAATTGGGCGCGCGCCTGCGCATAGGGGAAATCCCAATCAAAATAGCCGCGCCAAAACGGGTCTGCTAGGGCACGGGGTAAATCCCGGGAAGGGTCGCAGAGGAATAAGGCCCGATCCCCGGAAGCGCCGGCATATCCTCCGCCGGGCAGCCGGTCCCAGCTGAAGCACTGGCCGCAGAACAGGGTGGCATCCAGGTCGAAAATATCGCCGTTGTCTTTGGCACTCATTCTTTTTTTGGCTCCTTTTCTTCCTTGAGGTAAAGGCGGCCGGTCAAGTAGGAGATCGCCCGCTCGATGGAATCCTTGGAGTTGCCCCAATCGCCGCCGTTATTGCGGTAGTCGAACATCCGGCAGAAATGGGTAACGTCCTTCTGTACCGCCTGCAGGTAAGCCTGGGAAAGGCGCCGGGTCTCTTGTGCGAAGGCGGGGGCCGTCCGTTTGGGCATGCGATCGGCCTCCTGGAGAAGCCGCCTGAAATGCGGTAGGCAGATGAACTCCTGGCCTGCGTAGAGCGCGCGGAAATCCTCGTCCTCCTGCCACATCTTGACGGCGATGTCCATCAGATGGCGGCGGTTCTTTTCCATATTTTCGCAGATGAAGCAGGTTTCAGCGGCAGCGCCGCCCTCTTCACCGCGCCGCCGCCGCGGCAGCCGGGGCATTTTAGCGGGAAATTCCCGCTCCTCCAGCTCGTGCAGATGGCTTTCGAGAATCAGGGCGATGGAAAGGCGGTTGCCAACCTCGCAAATTTTGTCGAAGTGATGCGCGCAAAAGCCCAAACGGTTGGTTTCGATTCGCACGTCGGGCTCCATCATGGCCGCTCCGGTGATATATTCCGCCAGCCGGCTTTCCAGCATGGCGTCCATCCGGCAGAACGGGCAGCCCTTTTTGGGGCCGAATAATTCACCAATGGGAATGCTGCAAATGTCTTCTCTCATGCTTAAACCTCCAGACCTCTCTATTTTGGGGCATTCCGGCGGGCAGGGGAGCGGCTGCCTGGAACGCCTTGAATTTTACATCTGCCAATATGGAATATGCCGCCAACCGGTGATGCCGGGAAAGCGGTAAAAAGAAATGGCAACAAACCTTTCGTTTGTTGCCATTATACCATAAGTCCGGTTCATCAGGCAAATCAATTCATCAAGAGAATGAATGTGAAGAAATGCCTGGAGCCATGCCCACAAAGGGCTCTTCTATGCTGTAACCCCAGCCCGCACAACGGCGGCAGGGCCGACGGGCCTCTTCTTACAGGAAGTTGGCGCGGGCGAACGCGGCGGGGTCCCGGCGAAATTCCTGAAGCTTTGTGTAGGCAGTCTCGCCGTCCCCGTTTTCCGTCTGGTTTTTCATATCGGCTGTCAGCAGGGCATCCATACGGTCCAGGAGCTGCTGCGGGATCTCCCTGCCGCACTCGAGCTTTTTGCGGATATCATAGGCGGCCAGGGTTTCGCCGGCATGGTATTCGAGGTCGTGCATGACGGAGAGAAAGCGCTTTGCGTCCGCGATGATGAGCGGGATGGCCCCGGCAGAACATTTTTGAGCGGCAGCCTCGAAGCAGACGGCTGCCTTTTCCAGGTAACGGGCGGCGTGCTTGATTCGCAGATAAATATCTTCAATGAGCCACAGATGGAGCTCGGGCTCGTCTGTCGTCATGGCAAAGACGGAGCGGCGGGTTGAACGCCAGCTCGGGGAAGGCGCTACCTCGCCGGAGAACCAGAAGCGGTTATAGCCGTGCCAGGCAGTGTGCTGTGTGACAATGGCGCGCATTTTCCAGGAAAGATCCCAGGGGAATACATCCATAGAAAGGGCGTAGGCCTCAAAGCCGTCAAGCATTTCGGCTTCGGCGCCCTCATAGGGGGCCGCTACCTTTTGCAGGGCCTCCTCCAGCGTAATATCGGGCTGGTTAAAGAAGACGCCCGCCATGCGCAGGTTGGGGTCGTCGGTATCCGGCAGCGTGCCGAAATATTCCTTAACGCCGCAAACGCCCACGCGCTGCATCTCCTTCAGCTCATGATAGACAACGGCGGGCGCCGCAACGTGGCACAGAGGCGAGACCTCCTCATTGCCGCCGGTCATAAAGATTTCGCCGATCACCGGAATATCGCGCTCCCTGCAAAGCAGCAGCATGTTGCGGAACCAGCGGTCAACCGGGTTGGTCATCTGGACCTCTGCAATATTACAGTGCAGCATAAAGCCGAAGTTCTCGCGCGGGAGCTGATCCAGCATGTCGTAGATCTGCCCGGCGGAAATCTCCCACGGTTCCCACCAGAGGGTGCTTCCCGGGCGCTGCTCCTTCCAGCAACGGCTCAGGCGCTGCAGGAAGGGGGGCAGGCGGTGGCTCAACGGCACGCCCTGGGCCAGCTCGTCATTGCCGAACTCGTCGCCCACCCAGGCCTCCTGGTCAAAGGTATACATTAAAATATCGTCTACCTCGGGGATTTTTACCGCAAGCTGGCGCAGCAGGTCTTCATACTTCTGAATAACCTCTTCGCGCTGTACGGAATACAGGCAGGTCTGGCGGTCCAGCTCAGCCGGGTCGGCCAGGGTGCGGTAGAGAATATCCATCCGCGGCGCTCCGAAGTGGAACAGGGTGCGGAACCCATATTTCTTCGCCTGACGGGCGCGGTAGGCAATGGCCTCGAAGCGCTCCTGCACCCGCTTGCTGGGCTCTTCTCCCGTCGGGGCCAGAATATCCTCCAGGTTGAGGGGCTCGTCCGCGGGACGGGCGCCCCAGGCGATGTTGAGCTGGACGGTATTAAAGCCCAGGTCGCGCAGTGCGCTCAGCTGGCTGTCGTCATAGCGCATGTCCGGAAAATCGGGCGTACCCACCAGCGCAATCCTGTATTGAAATTCCTGAGTCATAGTAACTCCTCCTTATAGGGCCTCAATGATTGTCGGGCCTGTTTCAAAGGTCATTGTACTGTATTTTTTCGGTTTTCACAAGCCCTAATTTTATTTTTTTAACGGGCTGGAAAAACATTTTTCAGCGCATGAAGAGAGAAACGCGCCGGCCACCCCGCGCCGGTAACCGGCAAGGGCGCGCACAGGGTGCAGGGCGCGGTTATTGAAGCGCGAAAAAAAGCGCTTGCATTCTGCTTAAAGATTAGAAAGCGGCTGTCGCCGTTTTCTTTTTGTGGTATAATGGTGAAAACGAAATCCTTTGCAGGCCGAACCCGTCCGGGCGCGGGGCCTCGGGATTGGAGGAGCTTGAATATGGAAAAGCGCCAGCAGGTGGAACGCAGCATCATTAAAAAGTATAAGAAGCCGATTTGGAACCGTTTTATCGGCGGTATCAAGGATTACCGCCTGATTGCGCCGGGCGACCGCATCGCGGTCTGTATCTCCGGCGGTAAGGATTCCATGCTGCTGGCCAAGTGCATGCAGCATCTCCAGCTTTATACGGAAATTCCCTTTGAGGTGGAATATTTGGTGATGGACCCCGGCTACCGCCCGGAAAACCGCCGCCTGCTGCTGGATAACGCCGCGCTGCTGGGCCTGCCCGTAAAGGTGTTTGACACCAGGCTCTTTGAGGTAGTGGACAGGGACCGCTCCGCCACCTCTCCGTGCTACCTGTGCGCCCGCATGCGGCGCGGCTGCCTTTACAGCCGGGCGCAGGAGCTGGGCTGCAATAAAATCGCGCTTGGGCATCATTTTGACGATGTAATTGAGACGGTGCTAATGAGCATGCTCTATGGCGCTGAAGTGCGCACCATGATGCCCAAGCTGCACAGCGCCCATTTTCCGGGGATGGAGCTCATCCGTCCGTTGTATCTGGTGCGTGAGGCGGATATCCTATCCTGGCAGCGCTACAATGGACTGGCCTTTCTGCAATGCGCCTGCCGGATGACGGAGCGGGCTGCTGAGGATCGGTCCGAGTCCAAACGTGCGGAAATAAAACGCCTTATTTCCGATTTGCGTAAAATAAACCCCCAGATAGATAAAAATATTTTTAAGAGCGTGGAAAATGTAAATTTGGAAACTTTGATTAGTTACCGCAAGGGGGCGGCGGTGCACTCCTTTTTGGAGGATTATGACGGCTGAGGCTGCGCCCGCTCCGGAAAGAACCCGGGGATGAGCCGAAGGGCGGCAATAAACAGGGAGGAACCGGCTACCGGTTCCCCCCTGTTTATATCATACAGCACGGCGGGCTCTGTTTTTCTCCAGAGCTGAAAGGGGAGGCTGAGAGGCCGCCGGGCAATCAGCCGGGGCGATCTAGTAAGGCCTTCCCTCGCGGATAGGCGGCAGAAACCGAAAACGCAATGGAAAGCACGCTCCTTCACAGAAGCCGGGCGCGCTTATAAAGAATATGACGGTCCAGGCCGCCGTACTTTTTTCTGGTAGCCGCGACCCGGTAGCCGCAGGCCGTAAAATTTTGCAGGCTGTAGCGGTTTTGAGGGTGGACCGTGGCCAGCCAATGGCAGCGGGAAGAACCCGACAAGGCCTGTTCTGCCGCGGCCAGCAGCCGGATATGCAGCCGATTGCCGCGAGCCTCCGGCAGAACGGCAACCGTGTCCATATAGGCGCAGCGGGGCAGCTCGGCCTCCGGCAGCCCGGCATCCCGCCCCAAGTGACCCGGTTCGTCTCCGGGATATTTGACCACCAGAAAACCGGAAGGCCCGGTAAGGCCCTCCGCCAGCAAAATAAAGCCCTTTCCCGCGAGGCAGTCCTGAAGAAAATCACGGCCGCTGGCGACAAACCAGGCCGGGTCGGGCACGGACCGGCAGGCGCACTCCATGATCCACAGAATGCTGTCCAAATCCTCCGGCGCGGCAAAGCGTATTGAAAAATTCATGTTCAAGCCGCACACCTCAGCGCTCCGGTACAGAGCCCGGCGCATGAGGGGAGCCGGAGACGGGCGGCAGCGAGGCCAGATCCTCATCCTGTGGCTTCAGCGGGCCGTCCTCGCCGACAAACATCATGTTGGGGTAAATTTTCTTGAGAAAATCGTCTGTATAATGCCGGTCCAGAAACTGCCGTACAGGGTCGCCGGCAGGCACCCCCTCGCGGCGCTCGGTCTGGCGGGCAACCGCCATGCCGGAGAGGAGGATGTCTACAATCATGAATGCCACCAGCACGCGGCTGAGCGGAAGCCCCCATGTGCTGGGGATCTTTTCAATGACCCGGGAGAGGAAGGGGTAGAGGATTTTTACCCAGACCACGGAAAGCACGCCCCAGCAAAAGGCGTACCAGATGCTGGTGCGCCCGTTGATGTTCAGCGCCTCATTGCTGTATTCCCAAGAGATGGTGCCGAACAGCTTTTCCTGCGCCCAGCTGAAAATATATTCCACCGAGCTGCCCAAAAGGGTGCCGACCAGGAAGATCACCCCGATGCTCTTATCCTTTGCCCAGCTGAGGCCAACGGTCAGCGCCACGGCGCCCGCGCCGTAGACCGGACTGAAAGGGCCGTAGATCAGGCCTGCACGGCTTTCGATTTTATGCTCCTGCACCAGGCAGGTGAGTACTTCGATGATAACGCCGGCAATGCACCCGATAAAAAACACCCAGAAAAGCTTATAAAATCCAAGGCCTGCCGCAAAGGATTCCTGTGCGGGGTCCTTTTTTTCCTCAACCCCTTCAACAGGAGGTGCGGCGGCTGTCATTCTCTTCAAGAAACCTTCTCCCTTCAATACAGGAGAAGCCCCCTCTGCCGCTTCTCCCTGTTTTGAACCGGCCGCCTTGCTTCTGGGCGGCCGCTTATTGTTTTAATCATAATAAGTTAGTATACCATCTTCCGGCTGAAAAAGCCACTAAAAACAAAAAAACGACAGAATGCCCCGGCGCGCTACCCTTGCTTCCTCATAGTCTCAGAGGGCAGCTCGCCAATCTGCTGCTTGTAGATGCGCGTAAAATAGGAGTCATTGTGAAAGCCGCAGCGCTCCGCGCTTTCGCGTACATTGCATCTGCCGGAAGCAAGCAGCAGCTGCGCGTTTTCACAGCGCAGAAAATTCAGGTAGTCCACCACGGTCTTGCCGGTTGCCTCGTGAAAAACGCGGCAGAAATAAAACTTGCTGAAGCCCACCTCGCGGCAGATGTCGTCGATGGTCAGAGGCTGCTGGTAGGATCGGCGTAAAAAAGAGATGGCGCCGCGCACCATACGGGAACGGTTCGTCTGCTCCCGGTTGGGGAAAAGCCCCGGAGCCCGGTCCATATAATTGCGGTAGAGCTCCGCCAGCAGGGCCAGCACACCGGCCAGCACCGCGGCCTTATAGTGCGGCTGCTTTTGCGCCATCTCGCTGGCTATGGCCCCGTAAAGGCCGCGCAGGCGTCCGCTGTCTGCGGAGGTTTTCAGGCGGGCCTCCCCAACCGGAATGCCGAAGCGCTCGCAGAAGGCCTTGTCAACAATCAGGCAGTAATAGCAGCATGCCGCGCTCAGTGCGAAGATGCGGTGCAGGCGGTTGGAGTCTATCATGACCAGTTCGCCGGGGCCGGCCTCCACCCGCACGCTGTCAATGACCACTGCGCCGCGCCCGTCTACAAACCACAGCAGCTCAATATTTTCATGCCAATGGGCCAACACGCCGCTTTCTTCGTAATTCAGGGTTTCTTGGTGAAAGATAATAGGAAAATCCGGGTCGCGGATCTGGTGGTATTCATAGGAGGATTGCGCAGGCATGTTTTCATCTCCCTCAGGAAAAAGCAAGATCGTGTTATTACTGGGCAATATCTTTTCTTTCCAATCAATTGCCCTTATTATATAATGAAACCAATCTGAAAGCAATATCCGGGCCAGCACTGTAAGAAAGCCGATACAAACCGGTCATAATTTGCCAGGGCTGCCCGCGTTTTGTTTCCCCCTACCATTAGTAGTGTGCCAAAGCTGAAAACAGAACGAAATTTTTATGGATTCTGTCTGGAAAGGATGATTTTCATGTATGCATTTTCAATCGGGGTTCTGCTCGACTCATTCCGCACCGGCTGGCGGGAAGCCCTGCCCAAGGCCGCCGCACTGGGGGTAAAGGGCATACAGGCCTACGCAACCTATGGAGAGCTGGCCCCGGAGGCGCTCTCCGGGGAGGCCAGGCGGGAGTTCCTCGGCGCCGTCAAAGCGGAGGGCCTGCGGATTTCCGCGTTGTGCGGCGACCTGGGGCACGGCTTTGGGGACGCGGAAAAGAACCCGGAGCTGATAGAACGCTCCAAGCGGATTCTCGACCTGGCGAAGGATCTGGAGACGGACGTGATTACCACGCACATCGGCGTGGTCCCGGCCTCCGCGGATCACCCGCGCTACCAGGTCATGCAGGAGGCCTGTTTTCAGCTCAGCCGCTATGCGGACGAGATGGAGGCGCATTTTGCTATCGAGACGGGCCCGGAGACCGCTCAAACGCTGAAGGGCTTTTTAGACTCCCTGGGCTCGAAGGGTGTGGCCGTCAATTTTGACCCCGCCAACTTTGTCATGGTCACGGGGGATGACCCGGTTCAGGGCGTCTACACCCTGAAGGATTATATTGTCCACACCCATGCCAAGGATGGGCGCCGCCTGCGTGTGCGCGAGCCGGAGGCCATTTATGGGCTTATTGAGGACACAATCCAGGAGGGGCGCGACTTTGAAGAGCTCCCCCTGGGTGAGGGGGACGTGGATTTTCCGGGCTGGCTGAAGGCGCTCGACGATATTGGCTACCGGGGATTTTTAACCATTGAGCGCGAGGTTGGCGACAATCCCGAGGCCGACATCCGCCGTGCGGTGGATTTTCTGCGCCGGAATACCGGCGCTTGACCGCCCGTTTTAAGCAAATAGTTGGAGGAGCATTTTTTATGGAGAAGATAAAGGTAGGCGTTATCGGCGCCGGGAGTATATCTCAGGAGCATATCCGTTCTTATTTAAATAACCCGGGCGTGGAGCTGTACGCCCTTTGCGACATCAATGAAAAGACCCTGAAAAACGCCGGGGAGAAATACGGCGTTACACGCCTGTTTACCGATAAGGACAAGATGCTTGCCGCCCTGCCGGAGCTGGATGCCGTCAGTGTCTGCACCTGGAATTCCGCGCACGCCCCCTGTGCCATTGCCGCGCTGAACGCGGGCTGCCATGTTCTGTGTGAAAAGCCGATGGCTACCAGTGCCGCTGAGGCGCGGCGGATGGTGGAGGCCGCCGAGAAAAACAACCGGCTGCTGATGATCGGCTTTGTCCGGCGCTATGGCAACGATTGCGCGATTTTGAAGGACTTTATCAGCGCCGGTTATTTTGGCGACCTCTACTATGCCAAGGCCACCTATCTGCGCCGCAACGGCAACCCCGGCGGCTGGTTCGGCGACAAGTCCCGTTCCGCGGGCGGGCCGCTGATTGACCTGGGGGTTCACGTCATCGACCTGGTGCGCTACCTAATGGGCAACCCGCTGCCGGTTTCCGTTTATGGCGCGGCCTTTCAGAAGCTCGGCAACCGCAAGAATATCAAGCAGGGAACGGGCGGCTACTCCTCCGCGGAAAAGAGCGCGCATGATATTTGCGATGTGGAGGATCTTGCGACGGCAATGATCCGCTTTGACAACGGCGCAGTACTCTCGGTGGAGGCCAGCTTCAGCCTGAACATCAAGAAGGACGAGGGGGCCATTCAGCTCTTCGGCTCCAAGGCCGGCGCGAAGATCGACCCGGAACTGGAGCTCTATACGGAGGTCAACGGCTACCTGGCCGACGTTCAGCTTGCCCACCCGACCGCGCTTGATTTCAGCGGCCTTTTCCAGCGTGAAATCGACCACTATATTTCCTGCATCCGTGAGGGGATCAGCTGTATCTCCCCCGCCGGAGACGGCGTGACGCTGATGGAAATTCTCGACGCGGTCTATGAGTCCGCCGCTACCGGACATGAGGTGGTACTGAGAGGGGAGGAAAAGAAATGAAAACAGCCGTCAGCTCCTACAGCTTTTCCCGTCTTCTGCAGGCTGGCGCTATGACCCAGCTGGACTGTGTGCAGAAGGCCGCTGAAATGGGCTTTGATGCCATTGAGTTTGTCGATATTCTCCCGCATGACGGCTCCGCGCCCGAGGAATATGCCGGGAGGCTGGGCGAGGCATGCAAGCGGGCGGGCCTGGCGGTTTCCAACTATACGGTGGGCGCTGACTTTTTGACCGGCAGCGCCGGGGACCTTCAGGCGGAGGTCAAACGCGTCTGCGGCCAGGTAGATCTGGCGGCGTGCCTGGGCGCGGCCTCGATGCGCCACGACGCCACCGGCGGCTACCCGCCCGCCGGGCGGAGCTGGAGGGGCTTTGACCAGGCGCTGCCACGGCTTGCCGAGGGCTGCCGGGCCGTTGCCGCCTATGGCGAAAAGCTCGGCATCCGCACCATGGTGGAAAACCACGGCTATTTTTGCCAGGAGAGCCGCCGGGTGGAAAAGCTGGTCAATATGGTCGCCCATGAGAATTTTGGCCTTTTAAATGATATGGGCAATTTCCTTTGCGTGGACGAGAACCCCGCCGAGGCCGTTGGCCGGGTTGCTCCCTACGCCTTTTATGTGCACGCCAAGGATTTTATCCTGAAATCCGGCATGGAGCCGGACCCGGGTGAGGGCTTTTTCCGCACCCGCGGCGGCAACCGCCTGCGCGGGACCATTATCGGCCACGGCTGCGTACCGGTACGCCAGTGCCTGTCCATCCTCAAGCAAAATGGTTACGACGGCTATGTGTCCATTGAGTTCGAGGGCATGGAGGACCCGCTGCAGGCGCTGCCCATCGGGCTGGCAAACCTGCGGCGCTACCTGGAGGAGGCATAGGCGGAGGGCGAAGAAGCCTCGCGGTAGCCGGAATTTTATTTTTACGTCCGTTCGCCTTCGGCAAAAGCAGCAGAAGAAACGAAACGGGATGGAATAAAGGCAAGGCCCCGCTCATTATGAACCAGTCCAGTAAAAACGGACAATAGACAAAAGGCCCCCTGTGTAGGAAAATAGACTGCACAGGGGGTGCTTTATGAAGAAACAAAAATATCAGCACACACAACAAATGTTAGAGGCGATCCGGGAAATGCTGGGACAGGGGACGAGCCGGCGGGAAGAAATGGATCGGGCAGCAGATCAAAAAAGGAACCGGAGCTGCTCCGGTTCCTTAAAAGCGGGGGTTACAGCAGGTGCTTGCGCAGCTCCTCGCCGCTCTTGGCACTGAGGTAGGCGGGCGGAACGTCAAAGACAGTCTTGCAGCCCTTTTGCCCCTCTTGGTTCATGCGGTAGGCGGCGCGCGCATACGCGACGATGATGGAGGAGGTGAACTCCGGGTTGGAGTCGAGCTTCAGGCTGTATTCGATGATATGCGTGTTCTCGCTGTTCCAGCCGGTTTTGCCGCAGCGGATGACAAAGCCGCCGTGCGGGATGCCGCTGTGGTTCTTCTGCAATTCTTCCTCGCTGATGAAGTGAACGGTGGTGTCATAATCGGCGAAATAGTTCGGCATGGTCTTGATTTCACGCTCGATCCGGGCCGTGTCGGCGCCTGCCTCCGCAACGACAAAGCATTCGCGGGTGTGCTTCTGGCGCGTGCTAAGCTCCGGGTTCTTACCGCTGCGCACGGCCTGCAGGGCGCTTTCCACCGGAATGGTGTACTGGCGGGCATCCCGGACGCCTTCAATGCGGCGAATGGCGTCGGAGTGCCCCTGGCTGACGCCTTTTCCCCAGAAGGTGTAGTCGGCGCCGTCCGGCAGCACGGCGTTGGCGTACATCCGGTTGAGAGAGAACATGCCGGGGTCCCAGCCCACGGAGATGATGCCCACCTTGCCGCTGGACTGGGCGGCATTGTCAACGCTGGCAAAATGTTCAGGGATACGTGCGTGCGTATCGAAGCTGTCGACCACATTGAACAGCTTGGCATATTTGGGGGTCTGCACCGGCAGATCGGTTGCGCTGCCGCCGCAGAGAATCAAAACGTCAATTTTGTCCGCCATTTGCTCGGCCTGTTCCACAGGGTAAACCGGGACGCCGGCTGTCAGGATTTTGACGTCCTGCGGGCTGCGCCGTGTAAAGACGGCGGTAAGCTCCATGTCCGGGTTTTGCTTCAGCGCGCATTCGACGCCGCGGCCCAGATTGCCGTAGCCAAGAATTCCAATACGAATACTCATAAGATATTCACTCCTTTGAATCTATTGAATTGTGCCAGTGAAAGCAGTTCTATTTTGCCGCCGTTGATACGGCGGGCCGGCAGCCGGCTTGTCTCCCTTCAACCAGGAGCCCGGCCGGAACCGTAAAAAATAAATTCAGTTTTTATTATAGCACAGGTTTCTGCTAATTTCGAGAAAAAATTATATTAAGATGGGCGGCGCCGTTATTTGCCCGCCGTTCTCGCCTGCCTCCAGCAGCGGTGAAATTCAGGCGTGCGCGCGGTTGATGCCGGTATAATTTTCTACATTTTTTCAACAACGGCAAGCCCGACGCTGCCGTCCTGAAGTACGGCCTGATGAAAGGCCACGGGGTCAAAGGCTTCCCCCAGCTCCTGCTCGGCCTTTTCCCGAAGCTCATTGATAAAGCAGCCGGCGTACTCGTAGTGCAGGTAATAGGCAGGATCCGCAATAATCACCCGGTAGATCTCACGCGCCTGTTCCTCGGTGGAAAAGTCGAGCTCCTGCTTTGCGTAGGCGAAAAATTGCTGGTAGTCCCAGCCGCCGGTGTGGATCATGATATCCGCATAGGCCGGCGTCAACCGGGAATAGCGGTTATTCAGGTTGAGATAGCGCACAAATTCCCGTTCAATTTCCGCCGCCAGCAGCTCATGGGAGCGCTCTTCAACATAGATGGCCCCCCCCCCGTATAACCAAGGCAGTCGAGCTCCCGGACCGCGGCGGGCAGGTCGAGCGTGCCGGTATAGGCTGCCTGGTAGGGGTGGCCGGGAAAGCCCTCGTGAAGAAAGGTGGAAAAGGAATGCCCGGCAGAGGGGCTGACGGCAATGATGTGATCCGCGCCGCTTTGCTGTGTGGTTTGTGGGAAATACGCCGCGGGGGCGAACCCCTCCTACTGGCTGGGGTCGATTGTAATCACCCGGTAAGGAACGGGCTCCAGCGGCGGAGCTGCTTCCCAGGCGAAGCCTAAGCACACTCATGTGTGGAAAAAGCACACCGCGCAGAAATGGGTACCCAATATCGTAACGGTGGTAGACAAACCGGAGCAGACCGTTAAATATAGCGTCTACAAAATGTACTGGTATACAACCGGTACATGGGAGGAAACGAGAGACCCCGACGGGTTTCACGCATGGGCTGAGAGCAAAGAGGGCAGCCTATATCCGCTCTACTATCCTTATCAAAAGCCGGAGGACAACCCGCTCTTTATTGGGTATGACAAAAATGGGCACGCGACATATACAAACGGCCGCACGATTATAGGGCCGTACGATGAAACGGCCCCGGCTGTCACGCATGAGGAGGACCATGGTTATTACGAGACTTACACCGATTATTACTACTGCGGCTGCGGCGCTAAAAAAGTAGCCTGCAAACGCTTGAAGAATAGCGGATAACAAATAGAGATATTCCTTTTACATGGACGGAATATCTCTATTTTTATAATTCTTTTTTGTTACGCGCAAGGCGCTTTTAAGCCGCGGCAAGGCAGGCTTTGTTTTGCCGGCATATATCGAAATTTATTTTAATTATATGTAAAAAAATTACGTTTTAGTAAATTTAACGCATTTCCGGCGGCTGGTTAAAGGATGAAGGGGTAGCGCCGGTAACGCGCCTGCAGGCCCGGTAAAAGGCGGAGTAATCGTGAAACCCGCTCTGTTCGGCTGCCGCCGCCGCCGGCAGTCCCTCCCGAATCAGCTGCCGGGCCATTGCCACACGCTTATGAATGACATAGTCCATCACGGTTGTGGAGGTCGAGCGCTTAAAGATTTTGTTCAGGTGGTGCTTGCTGATATAAAACCGCTCCGCCAGCCCGTCCAGGGAAAGGTCCTCCGTCAGGTGAAGATTGAGATAACTCAGCAGCCGGCGGACAAGCGGGCCCTCCTGCTCCGAATTTAAGGATCCCACGCCGGGGCTGTCTCCAGAAAGCATCAGGAGCTGGTAGGTCAGGGCCTCGGCCCGTGTGCTAAGCACCTCCTCACGGACAGGGGGATCCAGCTGCCGGCAGGCCTCAACGGCCTCAAAAAAGGCGCTCAGCTGAAGACGTTCTGCATTTCTGTAATAGATGTGGTTCTGAAAAATGCTGTTCAGCAGCGGAAGCGTTCGCGGAGCGGGCAATGCGGCATCAAAATGGAGGCAATAGCGCTCATAGGGGGCGTCGGAGTCAATCCGCACCCCGTGAAAGGTGCCGGGCGCCAGCAAAAGCATGCTGTGCGGCTCCAGGGGATAGGCCTGGCCCTCCACCAAATAGCTGACATCGCCGCGGATATAGAAATAGATTTCGTATTCTGCGTGGCAGTGCAGGGCAAAGTCCGGTGTGGCCTCGCCGCTGACGGTATGGTGAAAAAGGATGTGCGGGGTTTCCAGGTGATGATGGTAATACATAGCGGCTCCCTCAGCTTTATTTGAGTTTTGTTTGCGGGATGAAACCGTCTTTTTAAAATCAGTATAGAAGAAAAGCGCTATATTTGCAAGAAAAAGAACACCATTTTCAATGGCCTTTCCCGTTGGGCGTGCTATAATTTGCTCATCCAGCACAAAGCCAAAAGGAGGAATAATACCATGAAAATAGGAGCACAGCTTTATACCGTGCGAGATTTTTGCCAGACGGAGGGGGACCTTGCCTGCTCGCTGGAGAAGATTGCAAAAATGGGCTATACCACCGTTCAGGTGTCGGGCATTGGAAAAATCGACCCGCTCCGCCTGCGGGAGCTCTGCGCCGAAAACGGGCTGTCAATTGTCTTGACGCATAACGATCCCAACCGGATTATCAACGACACCGACCGGCTGATTGAGGAGCATAATATCCTGGGCTGCGATTACATCGGCCTTGGCGCCATGCCGCCGAAATATCAAAACTTTTTCTGGGTAGAGCATTTCGCACGGGATTTTCGGGAGCCGGCGAAAAAAATCGCCGCGGCAGGCAAACTGCTGATGTACCACAACCACAATTTTGAATTTGAGAAGGGACCCGACGGGCGGCGGCTGATTGAAATCCTGATGGATGACATGGCGCCCGAGGAGATGGGCTTTACCCTGGACACCTACTGGGTGCAGGCGGGCGGCGCCGATGTCTGCGAGTGGCTGGAGCGGCTGAAGGGGCGTCTTCCCTGCGTACATTTAAAGGATATGGCGGTTAAGGGCTTTGACCAGCTGATGGCCCCTGTCCTGGAAGGAAACATGAATTTCAGGGCGATTTTGGCTAAGCTGGAGGAGCTGGGCGGTACCCGTTACGCGCTGGTGGAGCAGGACACCTGCGCGGGCAGCCCCTTTGACTGCCTGCAAAAAAGCTATGACAATTTAGCCGGGCTCGGTTACCGCTGAGAAACGGCCTAATAGATGAATATAAAGGAGTTTTGGGGAATATGCAAAAGGTGAAGCTGGGAATCATCGGCGTGGGCAACATGGGCTCGGGCCACATTGGCAATATTCTTTCCGGCGCGACGCCGGAGGTGGAGGTCACCGCGGTTGCGGACCGTGCCGAAAGCCGCCGGGCCTGGGCGCGGGAACGCCTGGGCGCGGGCGTGAAAATTTTTGCGGAGGGCAGCGAGCTGATTGCCTCCGGCACCTGTGAGGCCGTCATCATCGCGGTGCCGCACTACCAGCATCCGGGCCTTGCCGTCGAGGCCTTCGCGCATGGGCTGCACGTGATGTGCGAAAAGCCCGCGGGAGTATATACCAAGCAGGTGCGGGAGATGAATGAGGCCGCAGAAAAGAGCGGCCTGGTGTTTGGTATGATGTTTAACCAGCGCACGAACCACGTCTACCGCAAGATGCACGAGCTGGTCAACAGTGGGGAGCTGGGGGCCATCAAGCGGGTGAATTGGATCATTACCAACTGGTACCGCGCGCAGTCCTATTATGATTCGGGCAACTGGCGTGCCACCTGGGCGGGGGAGGGCGGCGGCGTGCTGCTCAACCAGTGCCCGCATCAGCTCGACCTGCTGCAGTGGATCTGCGGCCTGCCGGTAAAGGTACAGGCCTTCTGCCATTATGGAAAATGGCACCACATTGAGGTGGAGGACGATGTGACCGCCTATATGGAATTTGAGAACGGCGCCACCGGCGTCTTTGTCACCAGCACGGCGGACCTGCCGGGTACCAACCGGCTGGAGCTGACTATGGAGCGCGGCAAGCTAGTTTGCGATGGCGAAAAGCTGGAGCTTTACAAGCTGGATGTCAACGAACGCGAATTTTGCTTTGAGGCCGAGAACGGCTTCGCCTATGCGGAACCGCATTATTCCATTGTGGAGACGGACGGGGAAAATCCCCAGCACATCGGGGTGCTCAACGCCTTTGCGGGGAAGATCCTACACGGCACGCCGTTGGTCGCCGAGGGCCGGGAGGGCATCCGCGGCCTGACGCTCTCCAATGCCATGCACCTTTCCAGCTGGCTGAACCGGATGGTGGAAATCCCCTTTGACGAGGACCTCTATTACGAGGAGCTCCAGAAACGGGTTGCAACCTCGCAGGCCAAAAGCGGTGAGGCGGTTTACTTCAGCACGGAAGGAACCTATGGAACAAGGTGAGGAGGCGGCAGATATGGCGGTACAACAGGCGGACGGCATGAATTACGCCCCCAAGGGGGAGCCCAGCCCCGTCGTGAAGCCGGGCGGGTTTGTCATAGCCGCTGCCGCGCTGGACCACGGGCACATCTACGGCATGTGCAACGGCCTGACCGAGGCGGGCGCTACCCTGAAATATGTTTATGACCCGGACCCGGAAAAAGTAGCGGCTTTCCGCCGGAGCTTTCCGCAGGCTCGGGCGGCGGAGAGCTTGGAGCAGATCCTGGCGGACCCGGAGGTGCGGCTGGTAGCCGGCGCTGCGGTAACCTCGGAGCGCTGTCCGCTCGGCTTGCGGGTAATGGACGCGGGCAAGGATTATTTTACCGATAAGGCCCCCTTCACCACGCTGGAGCAGCTGGAGGCGGCCCGGAAGAAGGTCCGTGAGACAGGCTGCAAGTACATGGTTTACTACAGCGAGCGCCTGCATGTAGAGGGGGCGGTCTTTGCCGGCCAGCTCATTGAGCAGGGGGCGGTCGGCCGCGTGCTTCAGGTGCTTGGCATGGGGCCGCATCGGCTCAGCGCAGAGAGCCGTCCGGCGTGGTTTTTCGAGCATGAGCGGTATGGCGGAATCCTGTGCGATATTGGCAGCCACCAGATTGAGCAGTACCTCTATTATTCCGGGGAAAAGGATGCGCGGGTGGTCCGCAGCCAGGTGGCAAACTACAATCATCCACAATACCCGGAGCTGGAGGACTTCGGCGACTGTACCCTGGTGGGCGGCAATGGCTCTACCAATTATTTCCGTGTGGACTGGTTCACGCCCGACGGGCTTTCCACTTGGGGGGACGGCCGCTGCTTCATCCTGGGGACGGATGGCTACATCGAAATCCGTAAATATGTCGATGTAGCGCATCAACCCGGCGGGGACCACGTATACCTCGTCAACCGGGACGGGGAGCAGCGCTTTGACGTTGCCGGTAAGGTGGGCTTTCCGTTTTTCGGGCAGCTGATTTTGGATTGCCTGAACCGCACCGAAAACGCCATGACACAGGAACATGCCTTTAAGGCGGCGGAGCTCTGTTTGCTGGCGCAGGAGAAGGCGGAGCGGATTTCGGGCTGAGAAAAAGCGGAATAAGGCTGTTTGGCTCACGCATTACAATGGGCCAAACAGCTTTTTTTGGCTTTTAAGAATATTTATTTCTCAAATATTCTTAAAAGATTGAGAAAATTATTTTTCTGTTTTTTTATATAGAGAGGATTGTATTTGCAAGGGGAACACGATATAATGGGGATCAAATCATGGAAGCAGAATGGATTGAACAATTAGGGGAGGATTCCTTTATGAATGTAAAGCATTGGAAACGCGTCGGAGACGACGGGGCGCTGCATGTATTGGGCAATGGACAGATGTGCGCCTATGAGGAGGGGCCGGTTATTGAACAGGTCTTTGGGCCGCCGTATTCCGGTATATCCCTGGGCCGTCTGGCGCTGGAGGGAATAGAGACAGCAGAGTCCGTGCGCACGCCTGGCACGGATATCTGGACCCACAGCCTGGCGGACGGCAGCCGTATGACGGACCTGATTGACAGCGAGCAGCCCTGTCTGATCCGCAAAATTGAGGCAGCGGGGACGCTGCGCTTTACCCTGGCGCTTACGGAGTGGTTCACCGCCGTCAAGGATACAGAACAGCGCTGGCTTTTTCACGCGGAAAAGGGCAGCCCCTGCTACACGCATCCATCGGATTATGAGCTGTTCCACTGCATCGAGGGCTCTGCCGCAGTAAGAATTGAGCAGACGGACGCGCGTACCTTTATCCTGTCGGTTCCGGCGGGCGAGCATTTCCTTTGGATTGCCAGCCGGCCGCAGACGGTACAGGCGGTAAAGGATGCCGGCTATGCTGCCTGTGTGGAGCGCACCAGGGCCTACTGGGCCGCTTTTTTGGCACGCGGCCGCAAGGTGCCGGAGCAGGTTCGCGAGATATGCGAGGGGGTAGCGGTGCTGGTCAAGGCCCAGCAGGGGCTTGACGGCGGCGTATTGGCGGGCTTTTTCTACCACATGGCCTATGTGCGCGATCAATACGGGGTCAGCCGCGGCCTGCTCAAGCTTGGCTACCTGGAGGAGGCGAAGGCCATTTTGAGCTATTACCACCGCATCTGGCAGCGGTATGGCCACATTAAAAACGCGCAGAGCATCGGTACCCCGGGTATTTTTCACATCCATGAAAATGACGAGGTGGAGATTACCGGCTACCTGGTGGTGCAGGCCTTTGACATCTATAAAGCGGGCGGCGGCAGGGCGTACCTGGATTCCCTGCTCCCCATGCTCAAATGGGCGCTGGAGGTGCAGATGAAGCATCTGAAAAACGACATGCTGCCCTTTAACGGCGACGAAACCTATATTGCGGGTGGCTTTCTGCCGCGCTATGCCATGTATGACGGCAGCAGCGAGGCGACGATGCTGTTCCTCACCGGGCTCGACCAGTACATCGCCTATACGAACGACAGCGACGGCTGGTCCGTGGTGGCCAAGCGGGTACGCGCGCGCTATGCGGAGAACTTTGTGCGCGGCGGCGGACTGATTACCAATAACCCGGCCCGGCTGCAGCCGGAGGAATATCCTGCTGAGCGCTGGGGCGTCTGCGAGGAATGCTGTCATATGGCGGTGCTGAAAAAGACGGCGGCGGCCCGGTACCTGTGCCCGGACTGCTACGGAAAAAAAGAACTGCCGGTCCGCCCGCGTTCGGTGTTCCAGCTGACCTCCGCGGCCTTTGCCCCATTGTTTATCGGGGCAGATGTTGTACCCATGGATGTGTTGGCTGGGATGGTGAACGAGGCTGCGCGCCGATATGAAGAAAACCATGCCCTGCCGTCGGACCCGGAGGGCCGCGGTGGAACCGTGGGCTATGACTACGGCTTTTTCCTCAACGCGCTGACAAAGGTTGGCCATCCGCTGGCGGCTGAGCTGTACAAAACGACGCTGGCCTTGGTGGACGAGGCAGGCGCCTGGTCGGAGTATTACCGTGACGGCAAGTCCTACGGCTGCCGCTGCAGGCCGTGGGAGAGCGCTATCAACATTTATGCGGTGCTGACCTACCTGGAGTCCCTGCCCGCGTGATGCCGCAAAATAAAAGGAAAAGGCCTGTCTCCGCGGAGACAGGCCTTTTGCAGCAGGGAGAAACGGAACCCGCGCAGGCTGCCAACTATGTAGGCCGCCAACTGTGTAGGCCGCCAACCGTGTAGACATTTTTAATACGCGTGAATGCCGGGGGAAATATGTCGTTTAGGCTGCGCTTTGCCGCCCATAGCAGGCGGGACAATTTCAACCGGCACAGCGGCTGCGGGCCCGCGCGGTTCCCGCTGGACGAAAAACAGCCCGAGGCAACCGGAACGGACGCCTCGGGCTGTTGCTGCCTACTGGCTTTAAGGGCAGATGGGCCTATTCAGAGCGCAGCGCCTCCACGGCATCCTTCCTTGAAGCCATGCGGGCCGGGATATGCCCGCCCAGCATGGTGAGAATGGTGCTGATCGCCACCAGAATTAATGCGTGCAGCGGCTGCAAATGCGCGACATTTTCCAGCGACGCCATGGAGGCGATGATGGAATTGATGGGGAAGGTCAGCAGCCAGGCAATGGCCACGCCCAACAGGCCGGAGCACAGCCCCAGGATGAACGTTTCCGCATCGAATACATGGGTGATGTCCTTTTTACGGGCGCCCAGAGAGCGCAAAATGCCGATTTCCTTGGTCCGCTCCAGCACAGAGGTGTAGATGATAATGCAGATCATAATCATGCTGACCACCAGGGAGATGGCGGCAAACGCGACCAGCACGACCGTAATGCCGTCCATAATATCGCCCGTCATGCTGGAAATAGTTTCTACCATATCGGTGTAGACAACGGCGTCGTCTGTGCTTTTCCCCTCATTCCAGTCGTCCAGGTATTGGATGACCTGGTCCTTTTGCTCGAAGGTGGCGGGGTAGAGCATAATGGCGTAGGGGGTGGTGTCGCCGCCCAGAACAGCGAGCAGAGAGTCCTTGTCCGCCTCGGAGATTTCCTCCATAGTCATGACATTTTTGCTGCTCTCCTGCTGGGCCTTGACAATGTCGCTCTCCTGCTGCATGGCGGCCACCTGCTCCGACAGGGCGTCGCTGTAGGCGATGCCGGTGTTGAGGATGCCAATACCGGCGTTTTCCTTGACGCGTACAATACCGGCAATGCGGACGGTGATGCCGCTGTCGGAGTTATACATGGCTTCATAGTCCTGTGTGGGCAGGTAGTTGCCGTAGGGCGTTTCGCTGTAGAAGTCGTTATTGGAAACAATTTTAAACTCAGCGCCGATAAGGTCGTTAAAATCAAAGGACTCTTTTCCCTCGGTGTCAAAACCGAGGTTTTCCAGAATGTTCTTGTTCAGGGTATTGTCGGAATCCAGCACCAGCACCAGGTCCGTGGCGGCGGCAGGGTATTGGCCCGCGAGCAGGTCGTAGTTCTTTTCCAGGTAGGAGGTCTCCTCCTGGTCGAGCTGTTCCGGGAAGGAGGACAGACCGATGGCAGACATGGTGCCGCTCATGGCGGAGCTTTCTTGGCCGTCCTCGTCCTTGGACTCGCTGCTGAAGGAGACGGGGATGATGCCGCTGTCGGTTTTCCGTACCATATTCATACTGACAATGCGGGTGTAACCGATGCTGCTGCATATTTTGGGGTCAATGTTTTTCAGGTACTGCAAATACTCGCCGGTAAAGCGGTTGGTATGCATTTTAATGGTGGAATCCGGGTCGGTGAGGATGATCTCCTCCGGCGGCGCTTCCTCGTCCTGGTCCTCCAGCATCTGGGTGTGCTGCTCCATCATGGCGGCCATGTCGACCTCGGCG
Source organism: Hydrogeniiclostridium mannosilyticum (assembly GCF_003268275.1). Classification (GTDB taxonomy): domain Bacteria; phylum Bacillota; class Clostridia; order Oscillospirales; family Acutalibacteraceae; genus Hydrogeniiclostridium; species Hydrogeniiclostridium mannosilyticum. The sequence continues at coordinate 916,951 of NZ_QLYR01000001.1, read as the reverse complement.
GACTGGCGGGAGATTACGATGGGGAACTGCGCCATGGCGTCGGTCTGAAAGTCGTCAATCGTAGTGCGGAACCCGGAGGAAAGACTGAGGATGACCGCAATGCCGATGATGCCGATGCTGGAGGCAAAGGCGGTCAGAAAGGTGCGCCCTTTCTTGGTGCGGATGTTGTTAAACGAGAGATTCAGCGCGGTGAGAAAGCGCATCTTGGTCTTTTTCAGGTGGAAGCCGTCCGGCTTGGGGCGCTCCTGGTGCGGGTGTGTGTCGGAGATGATATGCCCATCCTGAAAGCGGATGATGCGGTCGGCATAGTCCTCGGCAAGCTGAGGGTTGTGCGTGACCATAATGACCAGACGTTCCGCGGAGAGCTTTTGAATCAGGTCCATAATCTGGACGCTGGTGGAGGTGTCCAGTGCGCCCGTGGGTTCATCGCACAGCAGGATCTCCGGGTCGTTGGCCAGGGCGCGGGCAATGGCGACGCGCTGCATCTGGCCGCCGGAGAGCTGGTTGGGGCGCTTGTGCAGGTGGTCCTTCAGGCCGACCTGTTCCAAAACCTCCAAAGCCCGGCGGTGCTTTTCCTCCTTGGGCACGCCGGAGAGCGTCATGCCCAGCTCGACATTGGCGACGATGCTGAGGTGTCCGATGAGGTTGTAGCTTTGAAACACAAAGCCGATGGAGTTGTTGCGGTAGGCGTCCCAGTCGCTGTCCTTAAAGTCGCTGGTGTGCTTGCCCTTAATCAGCAGGTCGCCGCTGTCATAGCGGTCCAGTCCGCCGATGATGTTGAGGAAGGTGGTTTTACCGGAGCCGCTCGGCCCCAGTACCGCGACAAATTCCTTTTCGCGAAAGGCGACGCTTACATCATCCAGCGCCTTTGTCTCTGTGTCGCCGACATGGTAGGTCTTCTTGATGTGCTGTAATTCAAGCATAGGGTATTTCCTTTCATCATAATCAACCGGCCGTTGTGGGGCCGGGTTTGTCCGTTTGCGGCAGCCGCTGAGCTTGGATATCCGGCGCGGCACGCTCCAGCAGGGCGAGCACCTCAATGGTGGCTTCGGCGCCGGCTAAGATGGCATCCAGCTTCTCAGGGCCGGCCTGCTCCAGAACGCCGTCAATAAAGTGCAGCCGGTTCAAAATGCGTTCCAGCGCCCCGCAACCGGCGGGGGTTACGGAGAGCGTAACCACCCGTTCATCCGCCTTGCTGCGTACCCGGTATAGAAAACCGGCCTGTTCCAGCTTTTTGCAGAGCGTAGAGGCGTTGCTCTGGGTGATCTGGGTTGCGTCGCACAACGCGCGGATATTGCACACCTGCCTGTTCCGAATGGCAAGCAGCACCAGGGCCTGCAGCGGGGTCAGCCCCTCCGGCTGGGTGACAGGGTCCATAATTTTTTCCATACAGTATTTGATGCGGAACAGATTGCGCCACATTTCCATGCGGAAGGCGTCTGCTTTCATGTGCCTCAGACCTTTGTTTTTTATTTGCCGCATATTCTATATGCTTCATATATAATAGAGCCGAATCGTGCGCAATCTATGAAAGGTTTGTAAACAGAGAAAAAACAAAATGCGAAAATTATCCGCTTGAGGCGGAAGGGCCTGTTTGCATATACAGTAAAAAACCGGCAGGAGCTTGCCCCTGCCGGCTGTGTATTTCAGCGCGCCGCTTAATTTATGATAAGGCGGACGAATCAAAGGGTTTCCCGGCAGAGGCTGCCTGCCTGCTCGCGAATGGGGTAAAACTTCGGACGTTCCTTGGACTTGGCGTTGGGTGTGTGCAGTGCCAGCATGAGCTGCCCGTCAAGGGTGCGGAAGATCATGCCGTGTCCGCCGTCGCGCTCAAAGAGCAGGTCGTCCTCTAAAATCCAGTTGCCGGTAATATCGCCGTTGTCGGAGCGCGCTACCGCCACGCAGTAGCCGCCTGTGCTGAAGCTGGACCAAATCATCAGCAGGGTACCGTCCGCGGTGCGGTGCAGGAACGGGCCGTCGGTGACAAAGCAGTCCTGACCGGCCGCGTTTTTCATTGGGGCGATCTTCGGCGCGTCTCCTGCCCGAAAGAGAATGCGCGCCTCACCGGCTGCCGCGCGAAGGTCGGGCGTAAGCGGAATGGCACAGACCTCGCCGTTGCCGACTTGCACCCATTCATGGCAGAAGACCATCCAGGGGTCGCCGGAGGGGGACACGTACAGCGTACCGTCCAGGCATTCCCAATTCCTTGGTGTGACAGGGCCGTCGCTAATGGGCGCAAAGGGGCCTTCCGGGCGTTCTGCCCGGAGAATCTGCGTGCCGCGGCAGACGCCTTCGTTCTTAAAGCTGGCCAGCAAATAGTACGCGCCATTGTAGACATGGCATTCAGGGGCCCAATATTCCCGGTCGGTCCAGAAGGATCCGTCGTTGTGGAAGACCTCAAACGGGCCCTCCCAATTTTCCAGGTCCGTGCCGGTGTAAACGTCAAATCCGCCCCCCTGGCCCCAGCAGCTGCCTCCCTGGGAACCGTACAGATAATATTTGCCGTTCTGTACCAGTACATAAGGGTCTCGAATGTGAATGTCTGAATTTTTCATGGTGGTTTTTCCTCCCGCAGTTTATTCTAAAAATAAGCGTCATGCAATAAAATGAAATTCTTTTACCGAGCAAAGCCGCCCCAAGTCTCCGTGAAAGACCAGGTACAGCGCGTGGCGTCCCTGTACCGGCTGCACCGGGCAGGAGAAATCCCGCCAGTCCGTCCAGCCGCCGGTGGGCGGAATATCGAGCGTACCAATCAGCGTGCCGTCGGGGGAATCGAGGCGGAGCTCGACCCGGGCGCTGTAAACAGAGTCAAAGCGTCCGTTTGCCGCGGCCATGGTAAAGCCGGAGACGGCTGCCTGGCCAAAATCAAAATATTTGTAGGCCGCCCAGTTTCCGTCCTGAATATGAGAGAGATATTCCTGGTAGACGCCCTGCTCCAGACGGCTTTCGATATACGCCGCGCCGGAGAGCAGGCAGGCCCGCCCGGCCTCCAGAACGGGCAGGGGTGAAAGCGGCCCCTGGGTGCCCTGGGTGGTCATCTCCACCTCGGGGATGCGGCCGTCCGCCGTGAAGGTAATCGGCTCCGCACAGGCCCGGCGGCTGAAGCAGCTGTTGTTGGTCGCCCGGTGGTAAAAGACGTACCAGCTGCCGTTAAATTCGGCAATACAGCCGTGGTCGTTCCAGTTTTTGGGGTCACAGCCGGTGTTGTCAATGACCACCCCGCCCTTTGTGAAGGGGCCCAGCGGGCTGCGGGACATGGCGTAGGAGATGCAGGAGGCGCCGCCGCGGCTGATGTCGGTGTACAGCAGGTAGTATATTCCGTTGTGCTTGCGCACCGAGGCACCCTCATGGAAGCCATGCTCCTGCTCTGTGATCAGCGCGCGGTTTACGGTGCTCATGTCCAGCTCGCGCATGTTTTCCTTCAGCCGCGCGCCGCAAAGGGAAAACTGCCCCCAGTAATAATAGGCCTGTCCGTCGTCGTCAATGAAGACGGAGGGGTCTATGCCGTCGCCGTCCGCGCCGATCACAGCGACGGGATCGCTAAAGGGGCCGGCCGGGCTGCCGCTGGTGGCAACGGCCTCACGGCCGTTGGAAAGGCAGAAATACAGGTAATAAACGCCGTCCTTGCAGACGCAGTCCGGCGCGTAAAGGCGGTTGCCCTCAAACTCACCGGCAGCGCCGTCCGATGTGGAAAAGGAGACGCCGTGGTCCGTCCAGTGTGTCAGGCTGTCCGAGGAAAATACCCGGTAGCGGCAGCTGCAATAGCTGTCGTCGCCCGGCACATCGAGTGAGCCGTAGAGGTACAGGCGTCCGTCGGCATGTTGGCGCGCCTCGCCGTCGGGCACAAATTGATCAAGCGGCAGTAAAGGGTTCATATCAAAATTCCTCCGGTATTCGATATTCAATAGATTCAAGTGCATAATACCGTTTTTTACCCGTAAAGTCAACAGGTTTGCGGCGCCTGACGCGTAAAAAGGGCCGCCTTGCCGCCAAAAATTCCGGGTGTCGCCGGGCTGACCGGCCCGGAAAAAAATTTTATTGGATCGGGGGCAATAATCTGATAAAACAGGCGCTCATGGCCTCCGCCTCAGAAGGCTACGATTTATCGGGAAAAACATTTATTTATAAGTAAGTAGAATCTTGACGAATAGCAATATTATGATATTATTACAGAAAAAGCTTGGAAAAATCAGAAAAATCCCTCTTGTATCGTTAGAAAATTATGCTATGATTATGTCAAGGGAACCGGATTTGAACCGGCCCCCGGCAGAAAATCCCGGCGGCGGGAGCAGGGCTGCAGGGGGGGAAAGAAGCAAAGGAGGTCATGAAGGTGCTTTATCAAAACATAGAGGCGCTGCGTGTGCCGCGTGTGGCGCTCGGCTGTATGCGCATTGGCGGGTTGGAGGCCGGGCAGGCGGAGGCGGTTGTTAAGACCGCGCTGGAGCTTGGCATCAATTTCTTTGACCATGCGGATATTTACGGCGGCGGGGAATGCGAAACGGTTTTTGCCCGCGCCATCGGCATGAACAGCGCCGTGCGGGAGAAAATCATTCTACAGTCCAAGTGCGGTATCCGCCCCGGGGTGATGTTCGATTTTTCCAAGGAGCATATTCTGGAGGCGGTAGACGGCAGCCTCCAGCGTCTGAACACAGACTATCTGGATATTCTGTTGCTCCACCGCCCCGATGCGCTGGCTGAGCCCGACGAGGTGGCTGAGGCCTTTGAGCGGCTTTCTGAGAGCGGGAAGGTGCGCTGCTTTGGCGTTTCTAACCACAATCCCATGCAGATTGAGCTCCTGCAGCGCAGTGTACGGCAAAGGCTGGCAGTCAACCAGCTGCAGCTCAGCATTACGAACGCGACGATGATCAGCACGGGCCTCAATGTCAATATGGAAAACACAGCCGCGGTCAACCGGGACGGCTCGGTGCTCGATTACTGCCGCCTGAAGGACATCACCATCCAGCCGTGGTCGCCTTTTCAGTATGGCTTTTTCGAGGGTGTTTTTCTTGGCAGCCCAAAATACCCGGCGCTCAACAGGAAGCTGGAGGAAATTGCCGCAAAATATGGGATTACACCCACCGGCGCTGCGGTTGCGTGGCTGCTGCGCCACCCGGCAAGGCTGCAGCCTGTCTGCGGCACGATGTCCCCTGAGCGCCTGCGGGAGATTGCCGCGGCGACGGAGGTTACGCTTTCCCGCGAGGATTGGTATGCGGTTTACCAGGCGGCGGGCAATATCCTGCCGTAATATTCGGGGTACCGAAGCAAAATATATAAAAAATAAATAAGGGTGATGAAAGTATGAACACAAAAGCTTACAGCAAGCCCCGCGTGGGCCTGTATTCCACTGGACTGGCTGCCTACTGGGCACAGTTCCCGTCCCTGCACGACCGTCTGGTGTCTTACAATGAATTTATCGCGGAAAAAATGGGACAATGGGGCGAGGTGTACAATTTTGGCCTGGTGGACACCGTGGATAAGGGAATTGAGGCCGGCAAGTATTTCAATGAGCATAATGTGGATATTATTTTCCTGCATGCCGCCACCTATGCCACCAGCGCCACCGTGCTGCCCATTCATCAGCGCTGCCAGGCCAAGGTGGTCATGCTGAACCTGCAGCCTAGCGACCGCGTCAACTATGAGAAAACCTCCACCGGCGAGTGGCTGGCGCACTGCAATGCCTGCCCGGTGCCCGAGTTTGCCAATGCTTTCCACCGTGCGGGCATCCCCTATAAGGTCATCAGCGGCCTGCTCGGCCTGGAGAAGACCCCGGCGGTTTCTGTAGCGAACGAGACCACCTGTAACCGCCCGGAGGCCATCCGTGCCTGGAAGGAGATCAGCGAGTGGATCCGCGCGGCCCAGGTGAAAAACACGCTGTCAGAGTCCCGCTTCGGCTTTTTGGGAAACACCTACAGCGGTATGCTGGATATGTACAGCGATTTCACCATGCTCCAGGCGCAGGCAGGCATTCAGCTTGAGGTGCTGGAGATGTGCGACCTGGACGCGCTGCTGAAGACCGTAACGGAGGAGGACGTGGCCCGTAAGGAGGCCGAGGTCCGCGAGATGTTCACCATCAGCGGGGACTCGCCCGCTGAGAAGCTGGCGAAGAAGCCGACAGCGGAGGAGCTGGAGTGGTCCTGCCGGGTGGCCGCCGCACAGGAGAAGCTGGTGGGAAAATTCCATCTCAATGCCCTGACCTATTATTACCATGGGGCGGACGGCAATGCGTACGAGCAGCTGCAGAGCGGCTTTATCGTCGGGCATTCCCTGCTTACGGCGAACAGCGTGCCCTGTGCCGGCGAGGGCGACCTCAAGACGAACCTGGCAATGAAGATTTGCGATATTCTCGGGGTTGGCGGCAGCTTCTCCGAGATTGTCACCACGGATTATATCGACGGCACCATCCTGCTGGGCCACGACGGCCCCTTCCACCTGGAGATCTCCGAGGGCAAGCCCATCCTGCGCGGCATGGGGGTTTACCACGGCAAACGCGGCAGCGGTATTTCCGTGGAGGCCAAGGTGAAGAGCGGGCCTGTTACCATGCTGGGGGTTACCCAGACGGTGGACGGGCGCCTGAAGCTGATTATCAGCGAGGGAGAGTCTACCAAGGGGACCATCATGCAGATTGGCAACACACAGACGCCGGTTAAATTCAGCGTAGACCCTGACACCTATTTTGAACGCTGGTTTGAGGAGGCGCCCACCCACCACTGTGCAATGTCTATCGGCCATAACGCCGCCCTGATGAAGAAGGTAGCGGAGCTGATGAACCTGGAGTATGTGATTCTATAAGCCGTGAGTGCGGTTAAGGCCGCTTTCGCGCAGCCATAAATAAATAAAAACAGGCCCCGCCGCAAAAACAAATTTTACGGCGGGGCCTGTTTGTCTGCTTGAAAGGGTAAAACCCGGCAGCGGGGCAATGCGGGCAGGCCGGGGCGTATGTTCCGCTTGCTGCCGGGCTCTATTTCTTGTCCTGGCGGGGCGCCTGTTCAATATATGAGAAAATAATAAAACCGCTTTCCGTCTGGCTTACAGACAGAAAACGGTTTTTTAGTTTTATTTACCGGTTAAGCTCAAGGCACAAATCAGGCGTTGTCAACCTTGCTCATGTGCTGGATGAGCTCCAGAACCTTGTTGGAATAACCCCACTCGTTATCGTACCAGGAGACAACCTTTACGAAGGTGTCAGTCAGCGCGATACCGGCCTTCTCGTCGAAGATAGAGGTGTGCGGATCGCCCAGGAAGTCGGAGGAAACAACCATTTCATCGGTGTAGCCGAGGATGCCCTTCAGCTCGCCTTCGGAAGCCTTCTTCATCTCTGCGCAGATCTCTGCGTAGGTAGCCGGCTTCTCGAGGTTGACGGTCAGGTCAACAACGGAAACATCCAGGGTCGGTACACGCATGGACATGCCAGTCAGCTTACCGTTGAGCTCGGGGATAACCTTGCCGACAGCCTTTGCGGCGCCGGTGGAGGAGGGGATGATGTTGCCGGAAGCAGCGCGGCCGCCTCTCCAGTCCTTCTTGGAAGGGCCGTCAACCGTCTTCTGGGTGGCGGTGGTGGAGTGAACGGTGGTCATGAGGCCGTCCTTAATGCCGAACGCATCGTGCAGAACCTTGGCGATCGGAGCCAGGCAGTTGGTGGTGCAGGAAGCGTTGGAAACAACGGTCATATCCTTGTTGTAGGAGTCCTGGTTTACGCCCATAACAAACATCGGCGCATCAGAGGACGGAGCGGAAATAACAACCTTCTTGGCACCGGCCTTCAGGTGGGCGGAAGCCTTCTCGGTGGTGGTGAAAGCGCCGGTGGACTCTACAATATACTCTGCCTCGACATCGCCCCACGGAATCTCGGCCGGGTTCATGCAGGCAAAGAACTTAACCTCTTTGCCGTCGACAATGATGGCGTCGTCGGTGTACTCGATCTTGCCCTCATATCTGCCGTGCATGGTGTCATAGCGGAGCATATAAGCCATGTAGTCCGGGGTCATGAAGGGATCGTTGATTCCTACAAATTCAATGTTCGGGTTGTTCAGCCCTGCGCGGAAGACCAAACGACCGATGCGGCCAAATCCATTGATACCAATCTTGATAGCCATAAAACAGTTACCTCCTGAATTTTCATATTCTTGCTATACTGTTATTTTATAGCATTTAGCTTCATAATACAAGTAGTTTGATAGAACTTTAACGCAAGTTTTTTGAATTTTCTTCCGCACCGTACGGGGAAATGTGTTTCTCTGCAAAAAAAGCCTTGCTCTGGTACTGGGTGCGCAAATAAACCTCGCACTGGTAGGCCAGCGACGGGCGCTCCAGCGGCAGGCAGCCGTAATGCGCCTGCATGTGCACATCCTCGCGCCGGGCGGAAAGCGCCCGCCAGTGGGCGATGACGCAGGCCAGAATATAGATGGAGAGCATAAAATTGACCATGCGGATCATGTTGACCTGGCTGAAGACGGATTCTCCCTCATGGCATACCGAGGAGATAATGCTGGGGAGGCTCGCGGACATGGTCACCAGAACCGCCAGCATGCCGTATAGAATGAGGTTCCGCGTGCTGCGCCCCTCCTCATAGCCCGCCAGGAGCTTAGCCTGCGAGAAGAGAAACAGCAGCACAAAGATCATGGAAAATGTGTCGTAGACATTTTCCGTAATTTCCACCACCGAGGTGTAAAGAATAAAGGAGGACACCAGGCAGACGCAGCCCCAAAGCGGCGGCAGCAGCGTCAGAAAGCGCAGGCCCGCCAGGCGGTTCACGCCGGTAAAATAGCCGTAGGCCGCCATAAAGAGAACCACAGAGGCGGCGGCCCCGCAAAGGGGCATAATGACCCGAAAGAGGAAATTCTGAACCTGAACGGCCCCCGGCTGTTCCTGGTTTTTTGCAGCAGGAGCATCACCGACTGCACCAGCAGCCAGGCGCCGGCAAGGCACCCGGCTACCGAGGCGGCCGGGCTGTACACTGGCTTGCCGGTGTAGCAGGAGCGCGGGTCCGCCTTGCAGAAAAGCATCATCAGCACCGCCGCCGCTGCCAATACCGCCGTGACGGCAAAGGAAACGGTTCGCATGCTGTCCGTGTACAGCCCTGTTTCATGGTCGGCCAGAAAAAACAGCTCAGCCAGCCTGGTGGGGAAGACCAATAGAAAAGCCGTGCCAAAAACAATCCAGGCCTTTTTGATACTCATTTTAATTTTACACACCCGCTTCCCTGGACGCCGTACGGCATGAAACGCCGCGGCGTTAATTATTTTCTGAGCTCAATCGGAACATAGGGCTTGTTTTTAGAAAGGGAGCGGTATGCGGGCCGGATAATCCGGCCGCAGGTCTCCATTTCCTCAATCCGATGCGCGCACCAGCCGGCGATGCGGGAGACCGCAAACAGGGGGGTGAAAAGGTCGTTGGGTATACCGAGCATCTGGTAGACAAGGCCGGAGTAAAAGTCCACGTTTGCACTGATGACCTTGGTGTCGCCCTTTACGTCGGCAAACACGCCGGGCGCCAGACGCTCCACCCGCTCGAAGAGCTCGAACTCTTGCAGCATGCCGTATTTTTCAGCCAGCTTGCGGGCACGGTCCTTGAGGATAACGGCGCGCGGGTCGGAGATGGTGTAGACGGCGTGCCCCATACCGTAGATCAGGCCGGAGCGGTCGCCCGCCTCTTTACGCACGATTTTTTCCAAATAAGCGCGGACCTGGTCGTCGCTCTCCCAATTCTCGACATTCTCCATCAGCTCGTTCATCATGGTCATGACGCGGTGGTTGGCCCCGCCGTGGCGCGGGCCTTTCAGGGAACCAATAGCTGCGGCAATGGTGGAGTAGATGTCCGTTCCCGTCGACGAGAGCACCCTCGCCGTAAAGGTGCTGTTGTTGCCGCCGCCGTGCTCCGCGTGCAGAATCATGCACAGGTCGAGCAGCTTTGCCTCTTCGTCGGTGAAGAAACGGTCGGGGCGGATGGCGTTTAAAATGGACTGAGCGGTGGAATGCTCCGGGTTGATGGGGTGGAAATACATGCTTTTTTTATCAAAATGGCGGCGCTTTACCTGGTACGCGTAGGTCATGATGGTGGGCATGCGGGCAATGAGCTGCATGGCCTGGCGCATGTTGTTCTCCAGGGTGGCGTCGTCCGGGTTTTCATCGTAGGAATAAAGCGCCAGCACGGACCGGGCCAGCTTATTCATAATGTTCCTCGACGGCGCCTTAATAATCATATCCTCCGCAAAATACTCCGGCAGCTCCCGGTAGCTGTTGAGCACCTCGCAGAACGAGCTCAGCTGCTCGCCCGTCGGCTGCTTGCCAAACAACAGCAGCCAGGCGACCTCCTCAAAACCGAAGCGGTTTTCCGCTACACACCCGTCAACAATCTCCTGCACGTCGATGCCGCGGTATGTAAGCTTGCCCTCATCCGGTATGCGCTCGCCGTCGTCAATTAGGTAGCCGTGCACGTTGCAGATTAGCGTCAGGCCGGCCATGACGCCTGTGCCGTCCGGATTGCGCAGTCCCTTTTTTACGTTATAAAGATCAAATTTTTCCGGCGGAATCTGGTTATTCCGGCGGAATTCCTCGCAGAGCATTTTCAGTTTGCCGTCTTTTTTTTCGGTTTCCCGGTTCTCTATTATGTTCTCCATAACACCACGCCTTTCTGTGCGGCCTTTCCGTAATTTGCCGCGGTTTTATTTCTGTTAAGCCAAGGCCCCGGATGAAGGCCAAAATAAAACAGCCGTGCTTTTTGACGCTTTTTTCGGTGAAAAATTCATCCTCTTTTTTACTGTTTAGCTCAATGTGTCTATTTTAGCCTATCGGCGCCGTAAAGTCAATTCTTAAACAGTCAACTTGCTGGAACTTTATGCAATAAAAATTGTAGAATATTTCATTTTTTCTTTTTGGAGCAGGATTTTGCGGGCGCATATTTAATTTTATGCATAAATAAGCTTATCATCATGTAAAATGTAGAGACGCCTCTTTTATTTTAGAAAAAGGGACAGGCGCCGCCAACGGCGTGAAAGCAGCCGGCGGAATTGAAACAGCAATAAAGGGGGAAAGGAATATCCGGCCCTTGCCGGAAGCCGATGGTATGAAAAAGAAGATAATAGCCGGCGCCGTACTGGTGCTGCTGATGGTGTTAATGCCCCTGGCGGCGCTGGGCGGCGCCCCCGCTTCCGCGGGCAGCCTGAGCCCGGCGGAATCCGCCGGCGGGGAACCGCCGTCTTCCGGGGGTTCGGAAGGCGGCGCGGCGTCCGGCAGCGCCGGGCCCTCGGAACCCACAGTTCCCACCGGAACGGGAGCGGTTTCAAACGATTCCTTCAAAATTCTGGACAGCCGCAGCGGTGAGGTCGTCACGGTACCGGACGCGGATTTTCTGCCGGGTGCGGTAGCGGCGGAAGTGCCCCCTTCCTATGCACCGGAGGCACTCAAGGCACAGGCGGTGGCGGCCTATACCTACTACAGCCACCTGCGCAGCCAGCAGCGGAGCAACCCAGATGAAAGCCTGAAGGGCGCCGACTTTTCCGCCGACCTCTCCATTGGGGAAAAATTTGTCACGGACGAACTGATGCGCTCGCGCTGGGGGGAGAATTACGAGAGCAACCTCAGCAAGATCAAGGAGGCGGTCGCCCCTGTCCAGGGACAGCGCCTAGTGTCGGAGGGGGAGTACATAGACGCGACCTATTACGCCATTTCTGCCGGTATTACCGAGAGCTCGGCGGAAATTTGGGGCGGGCAGCGCAGCTACCTGACCAATGTGGCCAGCCCCGGCGACGTCTTTGCCTCGGGCTACCAGACCACGGCAATTTTTACACCGGAGGACCTCAAGGAAAGCCTGTCGGCGGTGAACAGCGGCATTTCCTTTGAGGGGGAGCCCGCGGACTGGCTGGGGGAAGCCCAGCGTACGGCGGCGGGCTCGGTAAAGAGCATCACGGTCTGCGGTACGGAGGTTCCGGGAGGCAGCTTCCGCTCCGCGCTGCGGCTGCGCTCACAAAATTTTACCGTCAGCTTTGCTGAAAACCAGTTTACCTTTACGGTCAGGGGCTATGGGCATGGTGTGGGGATGAGCCAGGTCGGGGCCGAGTATATGGCAAACCAAGGGGCCGGTTACCGTGAGATTCTAGCCTGGTATTACCCCGGCGCGGCGCTGGAGCAGGCTTAGGGGAGAACGGCACAAAGCGTGCTTTACGCAGCGCAGGGCAAGCTGCGGCCCCGGTGTGGGCATACGCATACCGCGCCCTAGCGCGCGCCGGCCGCGGGCTTGTTTTGGTCCAGCAGCCGCAGCCGCCGAAATTCCCAATAGATGAACAGCAGGGAGAATAGGGCTGCAACGGTGTCTGCAATGGGCCCGGCGAACATAACGCCCTCGATTCCCCCAAAGAGCGGCAGAATCAAAATTAACGGCAGTAAAAAGAGAAACTGCCGGGTCAGCGCCAGAAATATTCCCTTGGGCGCTTTTCCGATGGAGGAGAAGAATTTAGAAGTGATGGGCTGGATGCCGTTTAAAAAGGTGGCAAACATATAAATGCGGAAGTAGCGCTCGGCAAATTGAAAATAAACATCGCTGCCGCTGCCGAACAGCGCGATGATCTGCCTGGGGAAAAGCTGAAAGCAGAGAAAGCCGCAGACGGAGATAACCGAGGCGGCGGTAATGCCCAGCCGGTAGGCCTGCATGACCCGCCGGTATTTTTTGGCCCCGTAATTAAAGCCGGCAATCGGCTGCATTCCCTGTGAAATCCCAATAATAATGGAAAAGAAAATCATGCCGGCCTTGGAGATGATCCCGGCGCAGGCCAGGGGGATCTCCTTCCCGTACAGGGAGCGCGCGCCATAGTACGTCATGGTGTTGTTTAAGACGATCTGAACCAGCATCATAGCCAGCTGGTTCAGAAAATCCGAGGCGCCGAGCCTGGCGATGCGGCCGCAGCTCCGGGCGGAAAGGGCGAAATCCCCTTTTTGCAGCTTTACGGAGCGGAAGCGCAGCAGGTAGGCCAGCGCCATCACGCCCGACACAGCCTGGCCCAGCACCGTAGCCAGCGCGGCCCCCGCCATGCCCATGTTGAATTGAAAGATCAGCAGCGGATCCAGAATGGTATTAATCACGGCCCCGCTCAGCATACAGGCCATGGAGTAGTGCGGGCTGCCGTCAGAGCGTATCAGGGCGCTCCCGCCTGTCGCCAGTATGACAAACGGGAACCCGAAGGAGGTGATGCCCGTATAGGTCAGGGCATAATCCAGTACATCCGGCGTTGCACCGAACAGGTGCATCAGGGGCTCCAGAAATATGCGCACCCCGATACAGAGGAAGATACCCAGCAATAGCAGCAGGGTGACGGCATTGCCGGCGATTTTTGCCGCCTGCTGCTTTTTCCCCGCCCCCATGGTGAGGTTAAAGTTGGCGGCGGCCCCGTTTCCCAGCAGCAGCGCGACCGCTGTGCAGAGCGTGGTCAGCGGAAACGCCACATTGGTCGCCGCGTTTCCATGGACCCCGATGCCGTTGCCGATAAACACCTGGTCGACAATGTTATAAAGCGCGCTGGCAAGCATGGCGATGACGCCCGGCAGCGCATAGCGAAACAAAAGCGGCCCCAATGCGCCTTCTCCCAAGTTCGCTTTTCGTGTTCCTGTTTCTGCTGCCGTCATAATGAACCCCCTGGTAGAAAAAATTCTGATATGCAAAAAGCCCAAAAACAGCGTCTGCCGCGGCGCGTTCCCTGCCTCCGGATTGCAATATGGGACTATTATAGCATAAAATCCGGCTGGTTTTACAGCATTCGTTCTTATTTGCCCGTTGCTGCCCGCCGTTAGCATGTCCCGCGGCAGGGGCAAAAACACGGGAGGTTAGCCTGCGTTATTGCCCGGCCGCTAGCCGCCATAAAAACAGAAAAACAGACACAGCCGTGCAGCAAAGGCTGAACAGGCCGTGTCTGTTGCTTATTTCAACGAGGCCGCCGGACAAGCAGCCGACCAGCAAGGCGGCAGAGGTCAGCGGATGATGGTCACATCAAAGCCCATAACCTCACCGAAGACGCGCAGCTCCTCCGGCCCGGCACCGTAAACCAGCGCTGAATGGTGCGTCCCGCCTGCAAGGCTGTATTGCTTAAGGTAGTCCGCAACCGGCATCGGGGGTTTCAGCCACCCCTGGACGACATAGCGGTAGCCGCCATGCTCGCGCCCGATTTCCTGCATCTGCACCGGCGCCAGGATGAGCGTATATTTTCCGCCGCCCATCGGCGCGACATTGACCAGCGTAGCGCTGCCGCCGCGCATGCTGCCGTATGACCCGACCGTGTCGCCGGACTCCGCATAGGAAAACGGCTTGTCGGCGACCACCGGCTGGAATGAGGAGAGCGAGAGGTTCATTTCGCTCATATGGCTGAGCAGCAGCAGGTCGTTTTTCCAATCCGGGCAGAACACCTCGGCAAAGGTGGTGTCCGGGTAGACGCTGAGCAGCGCGCCAACCAGCCCCGCGGTGAGCGTGTCTCCTTCACCGGCATATCCGGTGCCGGACATCATGGCCTTGCAGAGCTCTGGGAACGGCATTTTCAGCAGGCCGTTTTCCGCGGTTGCATCCAAAAAGCTGACCGTATAGGCGCTTAGCTTCTTTTCCGCCGCCCACTTGCGCAGGGCAAGCCCGGTCTTGACGGCAGCGCGGTAATTCTCCTCCTGCCGAACCTCCACACAGAACATCCGGCGGTCCTTTTCGAGCTCCGCATCAATCTCCTCCTCGGTTACACGGCTCAAATAGTCCCGCGCTTCGGCAGGGCTGTAGTGGACGATTTGGGCGCCGATGCTGTTTTTCAGGTCCTCGTCGGAAATATAAAAATCCCCCATGCCCTGGAACGGCTTGCCAACAATGCCGATGCGCGCCGATTTATAGGCCCCGGCGGCCTTGATGGCACGGCAGTCCGCAGCGACCCGCGCGACGACATCGGAATGCAGCAGGTGCCCTGCCTCAACAAAATATTGCTTGCCGTTGCGCTTCAGGAGGTTGCACATATCCTGAACGCCGTGGATGCCATGGTTGGAATCGATGTCCGCCTCAAGCATGCGGCCGTACAGGTCATAGGTAATGGTGGAGTCCAGCACCACAATGGGTGCGTCGCATGCCAGCAGTGCGCCGATGGACTCCAGCGACGGCGAATAGGCCAGGTGCAGCGTTACCACGGCATCCACCTGCTCCTGGTTAAATAGCTCCTTTGCCGCCATGAATTCCGCGCTGATGCGGCAGACCGGGGCCTCCACCACCTCCAGGCCTTCATTCTTCAACATGGCAATGGCGGCATCCTTGTGCCCGAGCATCGGGATGCGCAGGGAGGGGTCTTTGTCGTCATACAGCTTGATATAAAGGGGTAAAAATCCGATTTTAACCTTTTTCATGGTCCATTCACACCTTTCCGCGGCCCTTCGCACAGCGGCGGGCCGCGTCCGTTAATCTGTTTGCCGGTTGGCGGCGCGCCTACAGCGGGCCCGCCGGGAAAACCGTGCTTACTCGCCGTAGGTCTCGTGCTTCACCGCATCCAGCAGACGCTTGGCATTACCATAGAACACCTTTTCTACCTCGGCGGGTGTCAGGCCGGCCGCTTCGGCCGCCTTTTTAAAAGCATAGATCTCTTCATACATAAAGAAGGTGATTTTCTCCGCCTCGGCGGGCGATACCTCGCGCATATGGCTGTCGGTTGAAACGTCGCCGTAAAGCCCCGGCGGCACCAGGTTGACGTATTTGCCGTTCTCAACGATACGGCGGGCCCGCAGGCGCAGAATCGGCATGTCGCTGCCAAACAGCACGCGGTCCGGCCCCACTGCACGGAGCAGCTGCTCAAATACCTGCGCGTTCGCGTTGGCGGTAATATCGAACAGCATTTTTTTACAGCCGGAAAGGACCTCGAACGCATCGCCGACATCCTCTTCGGCGTAGGCGCGGCCCACATGGGCGATGATAAGCTTGATATTCGGGTATTTTTCTTCGATCTCCACCATCTGCGCCAGGTTGACCCGGTCGCGCAGGCGCCCGTCGCGCGGGATATGGAGCATCATCAGCCAGCCGTGGCGGTTGATGACCTCCAGCTGATGTGGCGGGAAGAAATCATAGATGCGGATTTCACCCTGCGGGATATAGTCCGGCGCCAGGTTCAGGTAGGACTTGACCCCCAGGAATTTCCCGGCCAGAACCGACTGCTCAAACGGCTCCGCCGGCTCCGACGGGTGGGAGAAGTAAAACGGGTAAAAGCCGTATTTTCCAGCGGACTCCGCCACATAACGGTTGGCTAGGCGCAGGTCGTCATGTGGCTGCGGGTTGCCGAACACCGTTGGGGTCACCTTTTTATCCGGGAACATCAGCCGGTAGGTTTCAATCAGGTCCTCGGCGCTGTTGTCCTTGGCCACTAAGGAGGGCCAAAGCACCACACGGTCTCCCCGTCCGCCGCCCTCAGGGTTATGGAAGGAATCCAGCCAGACGTGCGTGTGGATGTCAATGATTTGGGGCGGTAGAAAATCCCGGAGGTTTTCCGCATAGAACTGCCGGTCGTAAGGCTTCACTTCAAACAATGCCATGTGACATCACCCTTTCATTCGACAAGTTTTCATAAACCGGGCGCTTATTCGCGGTAACAGGCCTGCAGCGCCCGCAGGGTGCTTTTGAAGCGGCGGTAGCCCTCTTCATACACCGGCCTGTTCTGTTCATTGGGGTAAACCGTGCGTGTTTGGGATGCCATTGCGCGGCTGCCCTGGCGGGCATCGCGGAACAGGCCCGCGCCGATCCCTGCCAGGACGGCCGCGCCGACACAGGCGGTGTCGGCGATTCCCGGCACCAGCACCGGCACGCCGGCAGCATCCGCCAGTATCTGAGTCCAGAGGGCGCTTTTGGCCGCGCCGCCGGTCAACATCAGTCCGCCCGCAGGCCGGCCGCCGAACGCCTCCAGCATCCAGAGCACCTGGTAGACAACGCCCTCCATGACGGCGCGCGCCACGGCAAAGCCGTCCTGGGTAATGGTCAGGCCCAGCAGGGTAGAGGGGCAGCCGGCCGCCTCCGGCGGGTAGGTCGCCGGTGTAATGTAGGGGTAAAACAACGCGCCGTTTGCCCCTGCCGGGCATTGGGCCGCGCCCGCGTCGATCTCCTTCAGCGAAAGCGGCGCGCCCGCCCGCAGGGTGTTGAGGCTTTTGCGCAGCCACTCCAGGCATATACCGCCGCTTTCCAGCGAGAGCAGCGCGCCCCATTTACCGGGTACGGTATGCAGGCTCTGGTTTGGGCGAGCGGGATTGTCGAAGCGCGGCTTCTCCGAAATGGCCGTCACCACCCAGGCTGTGCCGCTGGCGACAAGGATGTCCCCGTTTTCAACGGCACCCGCCCCCAGGGCGGCGCAGTACTGGTCATGCCCCCCGGCCGCTACCAGCGCATCCTGCGGCAGGCCCAGCTCTTGGGCGGCGGCAGGGCAAAGCGTGCCGATGACCGCGCCGGAATCTGCGATTTTCGGCAGCTGGCGGCGGGTAATCCCCAGGTAATCAAGGATTTCATCCTCCCAATCCTTCTTTTCCAGGCTCATTAGCTGGTTGATTCCGGCGTTGGAGGGGTCGATTACCGCTTTGCCGGTCAGCTTCATGGCGATGTAATCCGGCACCGAGAGAAACAGCTCCGTGCGTTCAAACAGGGGCCGGTTGTTTTTTCGCAGCCAGTCGATTTGCATGGCGTTGAGGCCCGGCTGCAGGGACCAGCCGCTGACGCGGTAGAGATAGTCCTCCCCAAAGCGCGCGCCGAACGCGTGCATCTCCTCGGTGCAGCGGGTATCGTTCCAGACAATGGCCGGGCAGACCGGTTCGCCGTTCCGGTCAGTGGGGACCAGGGTGCCCCCCTGGGTGGACAGGCTGACCGCCGCGACACGGCATGCCCGCTCCGGCGTGCCGGCCGCCTCCCGCACCGTGGCGACAACGGCATTCCACCAGTCTGCGGGATTTTGCTCGCAGGTGTCGGGTCGGTCATGTGTGCTTTCATAGCCCCGGTAGGCTGAGCCCAGCAGGGCGCCTGCCGTATCCATCAGCAGGGCTTTAGCGCCGGTGGTGCCGACGTCAATTCCCAGCATTAAATTCCGTTCCAGTGCTTCCTCCCCCTTTCCAATACTTCAGCACGCTACGGCAGCTCCTCTATGTCTACCGCGCGCTTTTCCTGCCAGGACTGCAGCGCCGCGGTCTGCAGCGCATGGGACAGGCGTGTCTCCTCGGGCGTAAAACAGCCGAAATCCACCGGGAGCCCGGCGGCCTCGCACAGGAAGGCGGCCCACATCTGCAGGATGGAGTCTGTAAAACCAAACTCAAAAATATCCCCCGTAATGGTGGGGAATAAGGGCCTAAAGCCCAGGTCGACCCGGCACCACGCCTGGTTTTTGCCTTCGGTATAGAGGTAGTGGAAGGCGTTGGGGTCGCTGGTGGTGAAATAGGCCGATGCCTTCATGCCGGAAACCTTCAGGTACCACTCGTTGGTAGAGCCCGGTGAAAGGCGCTTGGTTTCGATGTACATCGGAAATTCCATGCCTTTTTGATCCACACATTGGCACACCATGGTGGCGTTGTCGTACGTGTCGCACGCGACGATGCCGCCCTTTCCGTCCGGACGCTCCCGAACCACGTCGGAGAGCACGGCATAGACGTTTTTCGGCCGCCAGCCCATGCGGAAGGGGACGTGCTGGGTATGGATGCCCAGATCGCCCATACAGCCGTACTCGCCGTTTGTCGCCCGGCGGCGCTTCCAGTTGATGGGCTTGCCGGTATCCAGGTCGCTGGCATGGTTAAAGCCGGCCTTGACCTCGAGGATCCGACCGAATTTTTCCGCCTGAATCCAGTGAATGAGCTCCTGGCAGGCCGGAAAATAGGGGAACTCACTGGCGCAGCGCACCACTGCCTCCGGGTGGCGGGCCACTGCCTCCAGGATATGGGCATTGGCCTGCCGGTCGATGCCGAAGGGCTTTTCGCCGAGCAGGTGCTTGCCGGCCTCGATGATATCCACATAGACCTGCTCATGCAGCACATGGGGTAAAGCGCAGTATACTGCGTCCACATCCGCACGGGCCAGCAGATCGTGGTAGTCGCCCGTCTCAAAGCTTACCGTGGGAAAATTTTGCACAAACCACTGGCGGGCCTCCGGGTTTATGTCGCACACCGCAACAATTTCCGGGCGCGGAACGTCCAGCCTCAAATGGCACCACCGCGCCGACGCGCTGGCGAACTCTTTGCCCATCAGGCCGCAGCCGATAATGCCAAACCGTATATTTTTCATGCGTTGTCACGCCTTTCTTTACCGCCCGCCCGCGCAGGGCGGCGGCGTAAAATGAACATAAGCCCGGGTGGGGCTTTCGTTTTTAGCCGCCGGCTTCCGTTTTCATGCGGGTGAGGACCCCGGCCATCCGCTGAATCATCCAGTCAACCATTGTCCGGCTGGCAATGAGCGGCAGCTTCAAAAGGGCGGCGGGCGGGCAGCAGGCCTTGTATACCTGCGCGCTGACATCGATGCATTCCTCCTGCAGAAGCTGGACAAAACGCACCGTTTCGCCTACATCCCTAAAGGTGACCGCGCTCAGCAGCCCTTGGCCCTCAATGCGTTCCACCACGCTGGGAAACCGGGCCTTCAGCGTCTCCGCCTGTTCTTCATAGTAAGCGCAGATGTCCCGGATTTCCTCCGCATTTTCCTGGGCGTATTCCATGGTAATCAGGTAAGCCAGCGAGGCCAGCTCCTCCTGCCCGTTGGTCACCAGCGCGCCGAATTGGTTCAGGTTATCCATCTCCGCGGAGAGGAGGATCCGCGAGGCCGGGTATTGCCCGCCCGGGAAGCCCTTGCCGATGGCGACAAAGTCCGGGTTCAGGCCATACAAGCGGAAGAGGAACATCCCCTCGTACCACATGCAGGACTGGATCTCGTCGCACAGGATGGGGGTGTCCCCCTCGTGGCAGATTCGGTAAACCTCCTGAAGATAATCCTCATGCAGCTTAATGCCGCCGTAGTTCATGAGAATGATCTCATGAATAAGCCCCGCGGCCTTATAATTGCCCGTATTATAGCGCGCGAACTTTTCCTTAAAATCCTCGATGTTGTTGATGGCGATGGGGCAGACCTCATAAAGGCGGCCCGCTTCCGCGCCGGCATAGAGCTCTGGCCACATATCGCGGAATGTCTGCGCAAGGACCGTGGTGCCGTGGTAATTGGCCATGGCGCCGCCGTCATAGTCCTGCATGACAAAGAACACCGGGATTTTCCCGCTGTATTTCGGCGCCGGGAAGGTCTTATCCAGCCGGTAAAAGCGCGCCAGCATCATTTTGATGCCGGCCTCGCAGGCCAGGCTGCCCGTTTCAAGGTTGATTACCCGGTTCAGCACATGCCGCTCCGTGCTGGCAAGCACCTTCTCCAGGCCCTGGACATCCCCGCGTGCCAGGCCGTTGGCGCAGCGCACCAGCTCCCGTTCACACAGACGGGTAATGTAGCCGCGGGTGTTGTTGTGGGTGGCGTTGGTGACGCCGAGCGCCCGGGCATTGTCGATTAAGCGGTAGCCCGGGAAGTTGTGCCCCATGGGCGTGTGGTAATGCTCGCTTTTAGAGGCGAGGTAAAGCCTGCCGTCCTCCCCCAGACGGTAGTAGCCAAAGCCTGAAACCGGACTTGCCTGGCTGTTTGCCGCTTTTGCGAACGCGTTGGTCGGCGCGCCCTGAACGGTGTCCGCCACTGGCGGACAGATTTGCTCGCCGACCCGGTCCAGCATGGCGTCCATCCTCC
This sequence comes from Hydrogeniiclostridium mannosilyticum, assembly GCF_003268275.1. Classification (GTDB taxonomy): domain Bacteria; phylum Bacillota; class Clostridia; order Oscillospirales; family Acutalibacteraceae; genus Hydrogeniiclostridium; species Hydrogeniiclostridium mannosilyticum. Next base: position 896,230 of record NZ_QLYR01000001.1, on the reverse strand, counting down.
GGAGCCACTCCTGCGGCAAAAAGTCCACCTTTTCCTCCGCAAGCTTCCGCGCCTGGCCGCTGTCCATCCCCAAAAGGACGGCGGCGGCGCCTGTGACGGCATCCATATACGGTTTTCCGAGTAGGCCGGTTAGGGATCGCTCCACTTTTTTCACAGAACAGCACCTACTTTCTCTGCGGCCCGGCGTTCCTGGGCCGCTCAGTTCATCATGATAATCCCCAAAAGAAAAGATTCCGCTTCTCTAGCCTTATGGTAATGCAAAGGAAGGGTTTTGTCAATCATTTTTGATTGTTTCTTTCAATATAATGTGTGAATCATTCATTATATTCGGGAAATATCCGACCGAATCCGCCTTTTTGGCGACCGAATGCTTGACAACCGCGCCGTAATAGGATATAACAGAAGAGGCCCGGGCGCGCTGCTTTTGGGGGCCGCCGGCACTTTTGAGCGTTCTGTGCGCCGGGGCTTATAATGCTGTTTTTTAAATAGATGGCTTGAAAAACTATTAGGGAGATGGTCAACGTCGCAAAGCGAAGTGAAAGGGAGGCCCTGCTGCTACAGACGCTTCTCACCGCCAAAACATTGGACACGGCTCAGGCCATGTCTTTGTTAAATGTGTCGGAGTCTACGGCCCGCCGCCTTTTTGCGGAGCTGGAGCAGCAGAATCTGGTTATACGCAAATATGGCGGGATTCAGCTGGCTCAGAATGGGCCCTATGATTACTCCTTTGAACAATCGGAGCAGGCCATGCGGGAGGAGAAGCAGCGCATCGCCCAGCGGGCGCTGGAGCTGATAGAATGCGGGGACATCCTCTTTTTGGATTCCGGCACGACCCTGCAGCAGCTTTGCGCGGCGCTGGCTTGCCGGCTGCGGGACGCGGAACTCGGCAACGTCACAGTTGTGACAAATTCATTGGCGAATTTACAGCTTCTGTCCCCTTATTGCACGGTGATTTTGCTGGGGGGAGAGTACCGTGCCCGGCGCATGGATTTTGCCGGCTTTGCCAGCAATAAATTTATTCAGAACTTTCATTTCAGTAAATGCTTTTTGGGTGCGGACGGCGTGACCCTGGAGGATGGATTTATGGGCACCGATGCCGACACCTCCTCGCTGGTTGAGCTTGCCGTGGCGCGCTCCGGTGACGCTGTGGTGCTGGCGGACTCCAGCAAGCTGGGGAAACGTTCCTTCGTGTGCTATGCCCAGCCGGAGGATATTGGCGCTCTTGTCACCGATTCGGGCGCGGACGCCGCCTTCCTCGACGGGCTTTCAGGTAAGCTTTCCAGGCTTATTGTGGCATAAAGCCGGGCGCCCGGCAAGCGTTTTTTACGGTTCCTTTGGGCCGTATGTCTTGTTTCCCATTGCAGCGGCAGCCAAAATATGATATGCTGTTTTTTAGAGATAAAAAAACATTTTTTACAACTGTAAAATTGTCGTTGAAAATATGAAGTAAGAGAAAGGCTGGAGCAAACATGCTGGTTACCCTGCGCGAAATTTTACCCGACGCAAAAAAGAATCGCTATGCCGTGGGCCTGTTTAACACGGTTGACCTGGAAATGGCCAAGGGCGTGCTGGCCGCGGCGGAAGAGGCGCGATCCCCGGTTATTATCGGTTCCGCCGAGGTGCTGCTGCCCTATACCGGGCTTGAGGAGCTTGCCTCCTTCCTGGTGCCGCTGGCTAAGAAGGCCACGGTGCCGGTCGTGCTGCACCTGGACCATGGGCTCACGGTTGACTGCGTACAAAAGGCCATTGACCTGGGCTTTACCTCCGTGATGTACGACTGCTCTACCAAGAGCTTTCAGGAGAATATCTGGGATGTGAAGACCATGGCCGATTATGCCCACCGCCGCGGCCTTTCCATTGAGGCGGAGCTCGGCCATGTCGGCAGCAACGACGGCGGCGCGGAAAGCGTAGGGGAAAACGATAACAGCATTTATACCGAGCCGGAGGAGGCCCGCGCATTTGCGGAGGCAACCGGTGTGGACGCGCTGGCGGTCGCCATCGGCACGGCGCACGGCGCATACAAGAGCAAGCCCAAGCTGGACTTTAACCGGCTGAAGGAAATAGCTGAAATTGTGGAGACCCCGCTCGTCCTCCACGGCGGCTCCGGCCTTTCCGACCAGGATTTCCGCAGCGCTATCGCAAACGGCATCAGTAAGGTCAATATTTTCACTGACATCAACGCCGCCTACGCCCGTTATTCCCATGACAACTATACCGAAGGCTGCGGGATTACCGACCTGATGCCGGGCATCACAGATGCGGTAAAAGAAGCTACCCTTGAAAAGATGCGGGTGTTCGGTTGCCCGGGCCATGCCGCGGCGTACCGTGAATATGTGGTGCAGGGCGTTGTGCGCAATGTGATGCAGGCGCTGAAAAAGGGCCGCGGATAAACGCGCTTATCCATACATCTTGTCAAGCCTATGCTGTAAGTCAAACAGCTTTCTATTTGCCTAAAAGAATTCGGATATAGCTCTCAGGCTCCGTCAAGGCTTGTAACCTCGTTAGAGGGGCGTTAGCCGCCTTGGCGGAGCCTGGTCTGTCAGATAGGCAGCAGTTAAGCAAAATCGAAAGCGCGTTCTTTTTGCTACACAAAAATACTCCCACATCATTTGGATGTGAGAGTGACCAAAAAATAATTTTTTAATGATCGATTGCTTTTTTTTAATTTGTCCAAATTTTTATGGATTTCTTTACAAAGGCTGTGTGATATATTTTTACTCATACACTGTACTGAAAAGGTTTTATTGCCGGCATGAAAGATTAACCTATCCATACCACGGCGAATCCCCGCATCCTCGCAGGAGAGCAGCTTCCCCAACCCCAGCTTTTCCTTGATATTCGCAATATACAGCGGCGGTACTTTTAATCCGTATTTCTTTAGTACATACTCACGTATTGTTATACGCAGGCTGTTCCTTATCCCTACCGAGTCCCATCTCCTTGGGCGTGATGCCCACGGGGATAAAAGTGCGGGAAGCAGATTCCTAAGATAGCAAAGCAACCGTCTCGACCATTGTTCCATTTTCCAAGGGCAATTCTTTCACTTCTGTCCCATTTACTGGAACAGGGAAGTTGAAGATAATCTTCCTGATCCAGTTGCCATCTGGCTGCTTTTCCGGGAACAACTCGATTCGCTCGATGAAAGCCCGCATAAATTCTTTTCGCTCCACCTCAGAGGCGGCTTCATAGACCTGATCGAATGCCAGCAGCAGGCGATAGATATTATCGCCAGAAATCTTTTCCTGCCGGATGCTCCGTATCTGGCTTTGCACATCATCAATCTGGACTTCAACCTCATCTATTTTACCATATTGCTCGTCATAGCGGCGCTGTAAATCAGAAATTTTTCGGTCATAATAGGGATCACTTACATCTAAGCCATCCATTTGACGTTCCAAACGCGCCTTTGTGCCCAAAGTCTGCCGTAGTTGCATCTGTAACGTCTCCAACTGTTTTTCTAAATCCTTTGTATCGACAGCAGAGCCAATTTTCTCTTTGATTGCATCTGCAAACCGCGGATCATTGACCATTGCGGAGATAATTGCCGCCACCATACGGTTCATTTCAGTCTGCTCAATGTTCAGCCGGAAAGTACACTCATGACCAGTCGGTGTAACTGTGTTTTTGCAGTAATAGTAATAACGGGTCTTTTTGTCCTTGCTGTGGGCTTTCGCAATATTCCCGTACAGGCTTTTGCCGCAGCAGGGGCATTTCAGAATGCCGGACAGGATATGTGCGTGGGTAGGGTCATTTACTTTCTCACGCCGGTAAGCGTTGACTTTGCTTTTCTCCTGTGCAAGATTCCAATCTTCTTCAGAAATAATAGCCTCGTGCTGACCTTCATACACGGGAAACTCCGATTGCTCAACCACATGCATCTCATTCCGTGTGCCGATCTTCTTCTCTGTCCGGCGTCTGCCATAGGCGATTTTTCCCATATATACCGGATTATCAATGATACTTTTCACAAAGCTGGCAGAAAAACCGGGAATTGTGCCGTTCTGCCGCAGCTTCTTCACAAATCCCTGCCGGTTCAAATATTTCGCCACGCCGCTGACACCATCGTTCGTGTGAATATAGCGGTCAAAGATAGTGCGGATGACATCCACTTCATCTTCAGCAATCAGCAGTTTTCCATTTTCAAGCCGGTATCCATAAGGGGCAAAACCGCCGTTCCATTTTCCTTCGCGGGCTTTCTGCTCCCGTCCGGCCATCGTCTGCGTCCGAATATTCTCACGCTCAATCTCTGCCACCGCAGAGAGAACAGAAATCATCAGCTTGCCGGAATCTTTGGAACTGTCAATGCCATCTTCCACACAGATCAGATTGACGCCAAAATCCTGCATCAGCTGTAAAGAGTTCAGCACATCGGCGGCATTCCTGCCGAACCGGGACAACTTGAACACCAACACATATTCCACGCCGTCTTTGCAATCCTGAATATCTTGCAGCATCTGCTGAAATTCATGTCTGCCTTGAATATTCTTACCGGAAAAGCCTTCGTCAGAATATTCACCCGCCACTACCATGTCTTCATATTCAGCGTATTTCCGCAGTTTATCGCGCTGAGCGTCCAGACTGTATCCGTCCACCTGCATGGAAGTAGATACCCGTGTGTAAAGATAGCATTTTGTTTTAGTTTTCTTCATGCAGGCCGCCCCTTTCTTCCATCTCCAAACATTCATCCGTTCCCTTTTTCTTCGCCAGACCTTCGTTCTGAATATAGTACTCCAACAAACGAAGCACATATTCCGGCGCATGGCGATGATCCAGTTCCCACTCTGTTACTGTCCGATAGGGAATCTGAAAATATTTACAAAATTCCTTGCGGTTCATGCCAGTGCTTTCCCGCAGTTCTTTTATTTTGGCTTTGCAGTCCATTTCATTTACCCCATAAAGCAAAAATACACGTTGCGTACTTATTATAGCATGTGCTATATAAATACGCAACGTGTAAATTCAATTTATATCAAGCGGCTTTGTCAAATTCCTGATACACAGGAATGGGTTGCTTCCCTGATACCGCAAAACGTGTGCAGTCATCTTTCACAGTCTCCTGCATCTGCCCCAACAGCTGCGGCCCGTACTTCTGCAACAGCCGCGCCATTACATCAACGCAGCGGTCAAATGCCGCATCATATTTCGGATCATCATAAACTTTGCTCAATAGGCCGCTCCTTTCCTCTATGGCTGCTCTGCGCATAGATGTTCAAAACTTCTGCCGGTATCTGCTCCAAAATCGCCACAGCACTGTCATAGTCGCGCCGTAGCTTGAAATCTTCGATCTGCTTTAAGGTGCTGACCTTCCGTGCCGATGCAAGGGATTCTTCCAGTTCGGCATTTTTCGTTTTCAACCTTTTATTTTCGGATGCTGTTTTCGTGAAGGCTACGCCATATTTCCGCAGCAGCGTGTCCATCTTCTCCACGCTGGGAAGATAGGTGTCCAGAATCTTGCAGATTTCCTCCGCCCGACTTTTGGCGTTGAAGGGATTGATTCCGGTGAGCAGATCCTCCAGTTTATCCTTCTGTTTGGTCAGTCTGGTCATCTCCTTGAACACGCGGGGCGGGATATGGTCGCGCCCGGTCAGGCTGGCGCTCTCGCCGCGCTCCAAATCCGGAAACTTCTTGACCATGTGTTTCCAAAACTCATCCTGCCACCAGGTCAGCTTCTTTTTGTTGCCCATAATATCTTTGGCGCTGAGCCTGCCGTCCTCAGTCAGCGGGACAAAACAAAGGTGCATATGGGGCGTTTTCTCGTCCATATGCACCACGGCGGATATAATTGTCTCTTTGGATTGATGCTGTTCCAGAAAGTGCAGGGCTTCCTCAAAAAATGTCCGAATCTCCGTCCGCTTCTTTCCCTTGAAAAACTCCGGGCTGGCGGTGAACAAAGCCTCCACCATACGGATACTGTCTTTCCGGGTACGGCATCCGGCGGAGGCAATCTGCCGCTCTGATTCCGCCCGGTATTTGCCGGGCGGTTTGACCAGATGGAAGTTGTACTTGCTTCGGCTGGTGTCCACATCAGGATTGCTGGCGTACTTTTCCTTTGTACGCTCGTTATGGGCCTCGATATTGCCGATTTCAGGTCCCTTGTATTTTGCAAATCGCATAATCGCGTACTGTGCTTTCTCCATGCTCAATCCCTCCGTTTCTGCCAGACAATGTCATATCCCAGCACGTCAGCCAGTTCTACAGCCTCCCGATACCGCAGTGATTCCCGCTGCAATTTGCCGGAAAGATTGGATACGCTGTCACTCCAGCCATATTCGTCATGCAGAAGGTCAACGACTTCTTGCATGGTGTAACCGGCGCGGATGATCTGCGCCTTGATTTCGTTTCGGATACTTGATTTCATAATAATCCTCCAAATTTTCTTGCCCATAAAAAGAACCGGCTGCGCTGGACAGCGTACCGGCTTTATGGAATGATAAAATTGTTATAGTTGCTGTTTTGCTATAGAAATAGTTCCCTGTGTATCGTTGTTTAACGGCGGAATATTCGACTTCGCGGAAATGCGAGGCTTTTCATCATTCGGGCTGTATTGTCACGAAACGGTGCAATCTGTATGCCATTTCGTGAGCCGCTATTCTGCGAAGTGTGTGCAGATAATAGAGAAATATTTCGCCGCATTGTGATTGCTTCAAAATATGCCTATAAAATCACCGCGTTTCCTGTTTCGGTTTGGTTGTCCCCAAAGTGGTCACGACCACTTTGTCGAGCCAAAGTGTTTTTGCAATATATGAGATAATAGGGTTAATCGCTGCGTACATACGTACCGGCGACCGGAGTAGGCATCACTCCCGCCAGTCTTCCGGTACGTACGTACACTGTGAAGCGTCCGTAAACTCGTTTATATGGGGCCTCGCCACTGCCTCAATGCCCATGAAGCCCCACACCCGGCGTCCTGCCGAATTGGTGATCGTGTTGCAGTGTTCCAGATTGTACTTGCCGCAGGCTGCCACCAGCGCATCGCTGAAACTGCGGCGTTTAAGTGCAGTCAGACTGTTTTCTTCGCACCACATCCGGTAAATGTCGTAGCAATCCTTTGAACTGATAGACGCATCGGCTTTCAGCCGGATATAGCCCTCGGATTCCAGAAAATCGAACACATTGTTATTGTCACGCTTGATGGCCTCCCGGTTCTCTCTGGTGCGCTGGCTCTCGGTGAACTTGAAGCTGTTGGCGACCAGCCGCTGCAATCCCGCAAAGGCCCAGAGGAAGATGCCCTCAATCTCCGCTTTCATCTTTTCAGCCAAGTCGGGATCGTCCACACGGTCAGCAGGTTTTTCTTTGGTGGTCAGCACCAGCTGCCGCCGGTAAAAGCCGTCACTGCGGTCAAAGAGTGCCTGCAAGTCGCCGTTGCTGAACGCCAGCAGCCGGGCACACATCCAGCCCTGATAACTCTGTTTGCCCTTGCGCTCCAAATCCATCTTACCCTGTGCGGTGACGATGGATTTGACGTAGTTGGTCTGGCGTAGGGCCTCCATCCGCATATCGTCATCCACACACAAGAGAATATGCTCCAGGTCAGCACGAGCAAAACGGTTCTCGGAAATTTTGCCGATGCTGCCGTCCTTCATGCTACTGCCGAACAGGGCGGACAGCACCGCACCGATCTGGCTCTTACCCTCGCCGCCGCTGCCCTTAATCACCATCATCCGCTGACCCTTATTACTGGGAATCAGGCAGTAACCGATATATTCCTGCAAGATGGGGATGTCCTCCGGGTAGAGCAGTCCATCCAGAAATTGCAGCCAGAGGACAGGCTTAGCAGCATTGGGGTTGTAGGTCACGGGAAAGCGGTTGCGGACAATTTTTGGCTTTCCCTCCACAAAGATCCCGTCCAAAAAGAGTGTCCCGTTGGAAAGATGAATCCGATCTGGCTCCGGGGGAAAATCCTCCGCCAGCGCCGCCAGCTTCATCAGCTCCACAATGTTGCTGATTTTGCGGGGGATATTGCTGACCGCACAGCATTTCAGCTCCTCAAAAATTTCTCCACGCAGCGGCAGTTCATCGGTCACACGGCCTTCAGGCGTGAAAAAAGCCCCGTTTGTGTAGATGATTTTGTGTCTGCCGAGAAAATCATCACAAAACAGGGCTTCGTTGATACTTTTTCCATCGAACCAGACAGGCATCCCGTCAGGCTGCTTGTTTTTCTTCATGGGTAACTTCCTCCTTTTTCAATTTCTCCAATCGTTCCTCCAAACCGGCGATCAGGCCATCTTTGTTCAGCATTTCTACGATTTTTACCCGCTGTTCCAGCTCGGCGGCAATGAGCAAATCTGCCAGATACTCCACATAGTCCAGCATCTGGCAGGTTTCCACAAACCGGTCATCCAGAACATCTTCCGGTGTCTTGGGTGTGTACTGCACCTTCCAGCTTTCCAGAAGATGCAGATAATCGCACAATACCCGCAGGCAGCGCACCTCCTCCTGACGGTATGCTCTCAGCAGGGGGCGTTCCCGTTTGGGCAGGGCCATCGCTGCTGGTGGCTTGTCCGGGTCGATGCCGAAGTCATAGGCCAGCTTCTTTACGGCCTCGTAGCTACTCAGACCAAACAGCCGCGCCACAAAGTCGATCACATCGCCGGTGACCCCGCAGCCAAAACAGTAAAAGTACCGCTCGTTCAGCTTCATGCTGGGATGCCGGTCAACGTGGAAGGGGCAACAGATCATATCGCCCCGGTTAACCTTGCATCCGTAGTGTTCAGCGGCCTGCTTCACAGTGACAGCAGATTTTACAGTTTCAAACAAATTCATAGGCTATTCCCTCCATAATTTATTGACGGTATCTGCCCGTCTGCCTGAATATACGGGGAAAAAGCCTGTAGACCGAAAAATCCGCTAAAAGTGCAAGAAATGGAAAAATGCCGCCCTGAAATCTTGCAAAAATGCAAGACCTCAGAGCGGCGAAGCCAGCGGAAAGCATTTGCCCGCGCTGGTTTTATAAGGTATAATGGATAAAAAGGATTTTCAGAAAAGAGGTGCGTCACATGGAGGGAGCCTATCTTCCCGGCAATGTCCGGCAGCGGATGCAGGAGCTTATGAAGGAACATAAGATTACCCAGGCACAGTTGGCGACCCGCATCGGCAGCACCGAGAGCGCCATCAGCCGGTTTGTAAGCGGCAAAACCGATAAAATCAGCACAGAACATTTGCTCCGCATTGCAAAAGTGTTTGAAGTCTCCACAGATTTCCTGTTAGGGGAAGTCAACACGCCCGACCGGACAAATTTTGATATTGAAGAACTGGGTCTGTCTGTGCAGGCGGCGCGGAATCTGTACACTGGAAAAGCCAATGCGGAGATCGTCAACCGCCTTTTGGAAAGCCCTCGCTTTGCAGAAGTCACCTACATGATCGAGCAATATTTTGACGATACGCTGGCCGCCGGTTTTGCTGGTCAGAACCAGATGCTTACTACTCTCAGCGCGATGCTGCACCGGAATGTGAAGACGGATGCCGCTGTGCAGGCGGCCAGAGCTGTCAACCGACAGAAAGTCCCTGTATATCAGGCTGACCTGACGATGATACAGAACTCATTTATGGCAGCGCTGCGGGAAGTGAAAAAAGAGATCGGCAACGATTTTACGGCGGTGCAGTCTTTGACCAAGGGCGTCACGCAGCAGATGTTCACCGAGTTGACAAAAGGCCAAGATATCCAGGCACCAACCATCACGCCGGAAATGATTTCCGCCGCCGTTACCCAGAGCGCGGCGGGGATGGATGGCGTGCAAAAGGAAGCATTGGACAAGTTTGGTCAGGCATTGACGGAATTTCTTCAATCTACCTTAGACCACGCGCAGGAGAAACAAAATGCCGACCCTGAGCAATGAGCGGCTGTGCAAGCTGGCGCAGGCAGGGGATACGGATGCCCGTGACATTTTGCTGGAAAACAATCTGGGCTTTATCCGAAAAATTGCTTTAGAACAATACCGAAGCATGGGACTGGATGAAAATGATATTGGAATTGATGTAGATGATTTGGTGCAGGAGGGAAGTATCGGCCTGCTGAACGCAATCCCTTTATTTGACGCAGGACGCAGCATGAAATTCCTGACCTATGCGGCACCAGCAATCCGCAACGCCATGACGGACTGCATCCGCGCCGCCTTCGCGCAGTTTGAGCAACGGATGGTGGATCAGAAAGACGGCCCCGGCTTCCAGAGAGTATATCTGGATGACGTTCTATCCGATGATGAACGGATGCTGCGGATCGAAGCCATAGCTGACCCTCACGCCCAAACGCCGGAGCAAATCTATATCCAAAAAGAGCAGCTGATAGAATTGTATGCGGCACTGGACAAGCTGACTGCCAGAGAGCAGACCTATCTGCTGTACCGCTATGGCTTTACCGATGGAATCGAGCACCCGCTGATCGGCGCGGCGCTCCATTTCCATCTCAGCGAGAGCCGGACAAAGAAGGTGGAGGGCGAGGCGATGGACAGCTTACGCGGGAAGCTACCGTGGTGGTTCTGATACGATAGTAAGCAGCGGCTGACGGGGGCTTTGTTATACCTTTGTTTCGCAGATGACACGGCTGGCAGACAGTGCATATCCGCCCCGCTTACCAGCCTTTTTCTGTCGCTTATGCTGTCCGCAAGTGGCAACCTTTCCCGCCAGAACGCCGCAACTGTAGCCACACGTTCCGGGGCGTGCTACAATTCCGGCTGCCATCTGCTCCACAAAGGTATAACACACTAGACTTTCCAAGGGAAGTCGTGTGCCAACAGGGATGCTGCTCGCCCCTATTGGAAACCCAGAGCCAAGGGGTTGCACCCCTCTGGACACCCCTGTTTTCGTCACCTGTGTATATACAAATCTGCTCCGGCTTGTATATTTCACAGCTTCCGAAAACACAAAAATCCCACAGACTTCATCCTATGATGGGGATGAAATCTGCGGGATTTTACGTTCTTTGTGCAAGAACAGTTCATCTGAAAAATAACTCAATTATTTTTTGGGAAACTTGTCCTGGCGACATGAATGTTGTATCTATTGTAGGATACTCCAACTCATCATAAAAATTGAAAGTATTTTTCATTCCTCGCTCTATGCGTTCATTATCTCGGTTGTCTTTGATAGAACGCTTTTTGTTTTCTTCATATTCACACTTCAATATAACAATGTGTTCAGCAAAGACTATTCCTTCATCCCTTAGTCTGCGAATTACTTCATCATAAATTGGCTTTCTTTCTCCATGAAAACCATAGGGAAAAATTACTGTTTCGATGTCATCGCATGATAGATAGTTTTTGAATAGGCAAAAGATATTGTCTGTTACAGTTTTCTTAGTAGCTTCAGTAAATTGAAAGGGGTTGATGGCTCTACACCAATCTGCGTCAACGTATGCACTATTAGGCAACATTTGCAATAATGAATTTGACGTTGTAGTCTTACCAACTCCATTTGCTCCAACAATGGTAATCAATCTTTTGGTCATACTTATAGTTCCTTTCCCATGAACCGAGAAGGCATCTTACCATAGTTTACGATTCGGATTGCCTCGACGATTTCGTTCTTGCGGCTTTCGGCATCAGGTAGATCACACACAATATCATTGAGATCATACGGACCGTTTCGGAAATGTCCGACTGATGCTCCATGAAACTCACCGTCAATCAGTAGGTATTGCAGAGGCTCGTGGTCATATTCAAGCCCTTCGGTAAGTTGCTTTGCCATTTCCTTCAGAACGTGCTCGTGAGCTTTATAGATAAAGTCATTGCGGTGAATAGCATAAACGAAGCTCATAACCTTAGGCTCGTAATTTTCGAGCAGCTCGGCATCACTCTTTAGCATATAACCTGAGTCTGATATTATCAATATGCCTTCAGTAACCAGCTCACCGACTGCCAATTTGATTTCTTTTTCAGGAATCTTGTAGAACGACTTTGCCATCGCTGTGTCAAACCACACGATTCTATATGCAAATCGCTGCAGCACGATTTTGAGTGCTTCCAGTCTGGTATATTTATTCGGATCTACTTCCGGGAACATCTCTGCGAACTTATACCAGCCGCGATCCCATTCGCCATCATACTGATCCTCATAAATGAGAAACGCTTCCTGCATGCGATGAAGAATCGGTGTGATCTGCTTTACAAGCATACCGGTTTCTTCCTTGATCTGCTGAATATTAAAAGGACCGGCTTTTTCGATGAGTTCAAGGATCTGTAGCTGCTCCATTTACAGCAGTTTGGGGCGGTAGAGAGCTTATACTACAGGATCCTGAAGGCAATGAGTTGCTGTTTTTATAAGAGTTGTGGAGGCATTTGATATGGCATTTGATTATAAAAAAGAATACAAAACGGATTTTTCAAAGGTGGAGTTCTTGTCATATGCTGAAGGAGAATGCGTACAGTGTATGCATATCGGTTCCTATGATGATGAGCCGGCAACGATTACATCTATGCACGATTACGCAAGGCGGAATGGCTATGAGCTTGATATTACTGATGACAGATATCATCACGAGATATATCTTTCTGATCCGAGAAAATGTGATGTAGCTAAGCTCAAGACGGTTGTTAGACACCCAATAAAGAAATTAGAGGTAATGCATATGGTTGATTCAAGATGCGGATTGTACTGCACCGGATGTGAATATAAGGAGACTTGCGGTTGCGGTGGTTGTATAGAAACAAATGGGCACCCGTTCCACGGTGAATGCCCAGATATCCCTTGTGAGTTTCTGATGCAGTATTCCTGCGATCCTGAACATGGCGATACTCCTCAGGGAGCCAGAATCGAGCAGTGCAAGCGTTGGTATGCCGAGTCGAAAGGAAAGAATTAAAATGGATGCTAAAATAAGGTCAATTACCATATTATCAGCCAGTCTGATTGCAGAGCTTCCGCCAATCTTCTGCGCGAGCTTTTCTGCAGAGGCAGAATTGGAAACACTATCAAGCGATTTTAAGCCCGTAAATATAGCCGCAAGTTCTTGCTCGGTAAACACGGTGGTATCAAGAGAAAAGCCATCCATTATTGATATACCGCCATTGACACCTTGAGTAGTAACAATAGGGATACCGGCCTTACAGATGTCCTCAATATCACGATTGATGGTGCGACGAGATACCTCGAATTTTTCAGCGAGGTAAGGAGCTGTAACGGTTTTTTTCTGTTGTAAGGTTGTGATTATCCCAATCAGACGGTCTATTTTCATATCATCATATCATCCCAAAATATTTTAATGCCTCTGTAATTGCCGCTTCCTTTTCTGGTGGGCATTGCGGTTGTCTGGCATTCTCAGACTTCGGCTTATTGTAGTTCTCACGTTCGATAATACCGTGTTTCTGCTTAACTTGTGCGATATAGAGGGACGATACTTTCAATCCGGTCTTCTCCAACACACGCTCTTTTATCTGACCGTATGTAGCATCGTTCTGAAAGCCGGACATATCCATATCTTCCAGAGAAAACTCCACTCGAACCTTCTTCGAGTCGATTTCTCCCTTGGAAAGCAATACAACCGTCTCCACATGGTTGGTATGTGGGAACATGTCAACGGGCTGAATAGCCTGTACCCGGTAGCCCTTCTGAACCAGAAAGCCGATGTCCCGGGCCTGGGTTTCCGGGTTGCAGGAGATATACACCACCCGCTGCGGCGCCAGCGCCGCCACAGCGCTCAGAAAGGTGCGGCTGCTGCCGGCGCGGGGCGGGTCCATAAACAGTACGTCCAGCTTTTCGCCCGCCTCCTGCATCTGCCGCATAAATTCGCCCGCGTCGCCCTGGTAAAATTCGGCGTTGCCAATGTGGTTGCGCCTGGCATTGGCGGCGGCATCCCGCACGGCGTCCCGGTTTATCTCTACCCCAATGACCCGCCTTGCCCGGCGGCTGGCGATTAAACCGATGGTTCCGATGCCGCAGTAAGCATCCAGTACGCGCTCTTTTCCCGACAGCCCAGCCAGGTCGATGGCCTTTTGATAGAGGACCTCCGTCTGCACGGGATTGATCTGGTAAAAAGAGCTCGCCGAAATTCGGAATACACAGCCGCAGAGGGTGTCCTCAATATATCCCGGGCCGTACAGCACCTTTTCTACCGGCCCCAGCACCATGCTGGTCGAACTGCTGTTGATGTTCATCAGAATAGTGGTGATCTCCGGGTGCCGTTCCCGCAGTGCCGCGACAAAATGATTCTTGGAGGGGAATAGCGGTGTCCCGGTAACAAGCGTTACCATGATCTGCCCGCTTTGAAAACCGCGCTTGACCAGCACATGCCGCAGAAAGCCCCGGCCGCTGTCCTCGTTATAGGGTAGCAGCTTAAAGGAGGGCAGCAGCCCGCGAATGGTGCCGATGATTTCATCGGCCTTCCGGTCCTCTGTCATACAGCTTTCCACCGCCACCACATGGTGCGTACTGGCCTGGTATACGCCGGAGATCACCCGCTTGTCCCGCGTCAGCGCAAAAGCGGCCTGTACCTTATTGCGGTAGTAATAGGGGTTCTCCATGCCCAAAATGGGGGCTACGGTGTGGTATTTGCCGAGCAGCTTCTGCGTTTCCGCCTGTTTCCAGCTCAGCTGGCGCTCATAGCTCATGTTCTGAAGCTGGCAGCCGCCGCATTTCCGGTAGAGCGGGCAGGGCTTGGGGTTTCGCCCGTCCGCCTGCCCGCGGGGCTCCTGTTTTTCCGGCGCAGGTTTTCCGCTCTTTTTTTGTTTATCCCCAGGCTGCTGAGTGCCTTTTGACTGTTTTCTGGTCAATGCAATATCCCTCAATCCATGCTCCCGCCGTGAATAAGGCGGGGTTCTTTCCTGTATTGTACCATTGCCGGCCCGGATTGTACAGCCCCGCCCGTTTCCTTTTCCGGTCCTAGCTGAAAAAGCCTCCCGCCTTTTTGGCCGGGAGGCTGAAATGTATTATTTCCGGCTGCTGCCAGGCAGGCCGTCCGTGCGGTCCTTTGCGAGCTTTACCACCAGCCCGCTGAGAGCCAGCAGGCCCAACAGGTTGGGAATGACCATCAGGCCGTTGAACAGGTCGGATAAATTCCAGACCAGATCCACCTGCTGGGCGGATCCGACGATGACGAAAAGGACGACCAGCAGCGCGTAAACCTTGATGGCCTTCTTGCCGAATAAAGCTTTTACGTTGCTCTGGCCGAAGAAATACCAGCCGATAATGGTTGAAAAGGCGAAAAACAAAATGCAGACGGCGATAAATACGTCCCCGGCATAGCCAAAGGAGGCGTGAAATGCCGCCTGCGCCAGCTCCGTGCCGGTTTTGCCCGAGGAGAGCGCGCCGGACGAGAGAATAACCAGCGCCGTCAGGGTGAGAATGACGAAGGTGTCGATAAAGACGCCCATCATAGCCATGACGCCTTGGTCCCGCGGCCTTTCAACCTTGGCAATGGCATGCGCGTGCGGGGTGGAGCCCATGCCTGCTTCGTTGGAAAACAGGCCGCGCGCCACGCCGAAGCGCATGGCCTTTTGTACCGTAATGCCCGCAACGCCGCCCGCGACCGACTGCGGCGCGAATGCCATGACAAAAATCTGGCGGAACGCCTCGCCCACTGCGGCGTAGTTCATGCATAAAATGACTGCGCAGCCAACGATATAGATCAACGCCATAAAGGGGACGATTTTTTCTGTGACCCAGGCAATGCGCTTGACGCCGCCCAGAAAAATGAACCCGGCTACAACCGCAACGGCGATGCCGGCGGCAACAGCCGGAATGCCGAATGCGCTTTCCATGGCAACGCCGATGGAATTGGATTGCACCATGTTACCCATAAAGCCGAGGGCCAGTATGACCGCGATAGAGAAGAATACCGCCAGAAAGCGGCCGAGCCGGCCCCGGAATGCGGCGCGGATATAATAGATCGGGCCGCCGGTGACCTCGCCGTCGAGAGTGGTCTTATACTTTTGAGCCAGCACCGCCTCGCCGAAGATGGTCGCCATGCCAAAAAAGGCGCTGACCCACATCCAGAAAATCGCCCCCGGCCCGCCGGAGACAATCGCGGTCGCCGCGCCCGCGATGTTCCCCGTGCCTACCTGTGCCGCGACAGCGGTGGTGAGGGCCTGAAAGGAGCTCATCCCCTCAGCCCCGGCTTTTTTCCCGTTGAGCCTGAGGCCGCCGAACAGGCGGCGGAAGCCCTCGCCGAATTTACGGACCTGAATGAATTTCAGGCGGACGGTAAAATAGATTCCGGTTCCGCAAAGCAGGAAGAGCAGGATATAATCCCACAATACCTTATTCACTGCGTTGACGGTATTTAATATACTATCCATGCTTCTACAGTCTCCTTCTGTTGCAACGACAGCTCAGAACAAACCGGCGGGCGGGACGCAAACAAAAAGCCAAACGGCTTCTCACAGACCGTTTGGCTCCAAAAAACACCTCGCAGAAGCGCCTGTGTACAAGCCACAGGCATGCGGCACAAGGCCGGCGTTTTTCACTCTGTCCTTTTGCCTGAGAGATTAGCGCGTCTCCGCGTCTTACACCTTCGGCCCCCGTAAACGGGATTCTCCAGAGCCACATCCGTTTATAGTCCCCGTCCGCTGCCGGACACCTGAGAGTTTTACTCCTTCGGTAAGCATTGCTGCTGTTTTCCTAAAAACTTCATCTGTCGTTATTCTATTATTTTTATCATAATATATTTTGCAAAAAATGACAATAGCTGCGCCCGGAAAAGAAACAGGGACATTATTTTTATTTTCAGCCGGCGTACGGCGAAGCCATTCGCGCGGTGCGCTTTCATGCCTCAAATACGAAAAGCCGGAAGCAGGGACCCTTGCGCTTGCAAGGCCTCTGCTTCCGGCTTGCGCTGGTTTTCTGTATATTCCGGCTGTTAAGGCTTCAAGGGGCGGCAAGGCTTTTAACGTGCCGGGCTGGCGAGAGAAAAGCGCAGCGGGCTTTTTGTACGCCTTATTCCTCGTTTTTCTGATATTTCAGCTTGGTGGCAATTCCGCCGCGGATATGCCGCTGCGCCTTATTCTCGTCCAGGATGGCTTTTACCTTTTGGTACAGCTGGGGGTCCACATATTTTAGGCGCTGGGCCACGTCTTTATGTACAGTGCTTTTGCTGATGCCGAATTTCTTAGCGGTCTTGCGCACGGTCGCTTCATGCTCAACGATATATTCTCCTAGCTCAATGGCGCGCTCTTCCACAATACCTTTCAAAAAGTCTCCCTCCTGTTTGCGCCCGCCGCTTTATCATGGCGTGGGTGTTCATTACGGTTTATTTATATGAGGGAAAATTTTGGAATATGAGGGCTTTCAGCGGTTGAATTTGAGAAAAACACACCGGCGGGGGTGAAAAAAGCCGCCCTTTGTAAAGGGCGGCCCGGCAAGCAGAAGAATTTTTTATTTTAGGGGGATAAATGGGCCTTAAAAAGCTGCTCATAGGCTGAGACCGTGCGGGCCAGGTCGAAGCCGCGGGCGCGCTCCACCGCTCGGGCGGCGAGCAGCGGGCGGCGGTCAGGGTTGCATGCGTCCAGCATGCGGGCGGCCAGACGCCCGGCATCGCCGGTAGGGACGAGAAATCCGTCGAGCCCGTCCCGGATAATATTTTCAGGCCCGCCGGAGCGGGTGGCGACAGCGGGCAGGCCGCACGCCATGGCCTCGGCAACCACCAGGCCGAAGCCCTCATAATCTGAGGGCAGCACAAAAACATCGCAGCCGCGCATGACCTCCTCAATCCGCTCCACCGTTCCCAGAAAGGAAACGGCGGCGCCGAGCCCGAGCTCACGGGCGGCTTGCTCCAATTCCGCCCGCAGCGGGCCGTCACCGGCAACGGCCAGCGTGGCCTGTGGGATTTTGTCCCGCACCAATCGAAAGGCCTGCAGCGCCAGCCGGTGGTTTTTGTGCGGGTAGAGGCTGCCCGCGCAGAGGAACCGCGGCCCGGAAAGCGCCTTGCCTGCAAGGGCCTTGTCCGCGGGGAAAGGGGAGGCGGGGTGGAAACGGCTGAGGTCCACCCCGTTGTCGATCTGCGGGATCTGCGCCTCCGGCAGGCCGTAGCGCCGGGCGATGCTCTCCCGTACCTCGCCGGATATGGCGGCTGGAATCAGCCGGCCCCTGCGGTAATACCGGGCGAGGATTTTTTGGTATGCCGGCGGCATTTCCTTTTCAGCCAGGGTGTGGACCGTGTGCACGCAACAGCGGACCCCGCGGTGATTGGCTACCGGCATGGCATAAACGGCTGTGTATAGGTTGCTGTGGACAACGTCCGGCCGCTCAGCCTTGAACAGCCGGTTGAGTTTAATCAATACTGAGGGGTCGAGGCCGTCTTTTTTATTGAGAAACAGGCAGCGAACCGGCTGCCGCCGGATGAGATCCAGATACATCGGGGCGCTTCTTTCCTCGCCGAAAAAAGAGACTAGCAGCACCTCAAAGCGGGCAGGGTCTAAGCAGCGGCAGAGGTCCAGCACAAAGTGCTCGGCCCCGCCGGCCCCCAGGGAGGGAATCAGCTCAATAACCTTGATTTTAGGCATGTCTCCGTTCCTCCTTGTCCTGTGGTTCGTGTGGGGAGGGCGCCATCAGCTTGAGAAGGCTTTGGATATTCCGGTCGTAGTCAAAATCTGCCTGAACGCGCGCAAGGCCCTTTTCCGCGGTTTTGCGGTAGAGCACGCCATCCTCCGCCATGCGGCGGATGGCGTCCGCCAGCGCGCGGGGGTCCTGCTGGGGAATGAGCAGGCCCGCCCCGTCCCGCAGCAGCTCCGGTATGCCGCCGGTGGCGGTGGCGAGCACGGGGATGCCGCAGGCCATCGCTTCCATCAGGCTGACGGGGATTCCCTCATGCTCACTGTCGGAGAGCTCCAGGCTTGGGAGCAGCACCAGGTCGACCTCCCCGCGGCGGTAGGCGTCCAGGAGCTCCCGGTTCGGCACATGCCCTGCCAGCTGAACCGTTTCGGTCAGGCCGTAGCGGCGGATTTGCGCATCGATTTCCGCGCGCAGTTCACCGTCCCCGGCGAAAATACAGGTAAATGCCGTGAACCCCTGCTCCAGCAGCAGGCGGAAAGCCTCCAGCACAAAGCGATGCCCCTTGACCGCTACCAGGTTGGCGGGCATACACAGCCGCAGCGGCCTGTCCGGCGGACGCACATGAATCCGGGGCGAGGCCTCCGGGTGGATTCCCATGTGAACGACATGGATTTTTTCAGCCAGGGCCTGCGGGGCAAGCCCGCGTAAATGCGCCGCGCCGCGTTGGTCTATTGTGCGGATAAAGGCCGCCGTCCGAAACTTTGGCCCCAGGGCGTTATGCTCATAGATGTCCCAGCGGTGCCCGGTCGCCCCCCAGGGGATCCCGGTCAGCCGCGAGGCGATATAGGCGACGCTGGCGGTAGTGGCCAGCCAATGCGCATGGATAAAGCCGGCGGGCTCCTGCTGCAAATGGGCGGCGGTTGCCAGCGCCTTGGGGAAAAAGTAGAGGTTTTTCAGGGCCTTTTTAAGGCCGCCCGCCCTGAAAAGCATCGGCGCGCATGCGGTTATGGAGCGCAGCGGGTGGCGCAGAAAAAATTTTACCGCCAGGCCTAAACAGGCGCCCCCCAAGGCACGGCAGTGCCAGACCCTGTAACCGGGCGTCTGCAGCGCGTCCTCCGGGCGGATGGGAATGACCTCCACACTGTGGCCCTGACGCTGTACCGCGTCAATTTCATGCAGAATAAACGTCTCCGCCGTCCCGTAAGGAACGACCGTGGTAATATAGCAAATGTGCAAGAGAGCGCCCCCAATCGCAGCTTTTTACAAAATATCAACTACTGTTACGGCAATAGTATACCATGCGCCGCGCAATAAAATCAACTTGCTGAGGCTTGCCGCCCCTGTTTCCGGCGGAGGATGTATGAGGTTTACAAAATTTGGGGATTATGGTATGGTATATATATTTTAAAAAGTAAATTGTTTCATCCTGCTTTTGCACGGCCCCGGCGGCCCGGTGCTCCAGTGGCCAAGCAAGAGGCTGGATATTATGGAATTTGCGCTGAAAGGTGGAAAATATGCGGTCAATTAAAATCAATGCCATTTTAAAAATGCTGCTGAATATATTCAATATTTTTGTTCCCCTGGCGGTAGGGCCGTATATATCGAGCTTTTTTGACAAAGACCTTTACAACGAGTTTTACGCGGCGCAGGCTTTGGTCAGCGTTTTGCTGCCGTTTGCGGGCTTCGGCATTTACAGCTACGGCATGCGTTACGTCAGCCGGGTGCGCGAGGATCCCAAGCAGGCGTCCAAGCTGTTTACGACCCTGTTCAGCATCAGCTGTGTGACCAATATTTCTATTCTGATCATCTTTGTTGTATACTCCTTTTTAATGGAGCAGGGAAGCCTGGACATATATCTTGCCTACAGCATTTACCTGTTTGCCGGCGTTTTTATTACGGAGTGGATGAACGAGGCGTACGAGCGCTACGGCTTCATTATGCTGAAGACCATCATCGTCCGTTTATGCTATATTGTAGCCATTTTTACCCTGGTGAAAAAACCGGACGACGTGTTCTTATACACAATGATTGCTTCCCTTGCGGAACTGCTCAATAATATATCCAGCTTTATCTTCGTTAAAAAACGGGTAAAATTCAATTTTGAGGGAATCAACTGGGCTTACATCAAGCCCATTATAAAAGCCTTATTTTTCCTGGTGCTGATCTCCAATGCGCATATGCTTTTCGTTCAGCTGGATAAAATGTTTCTCCGTACGTTTGGAAGAAATGAAATGACGGATTACACGATGCCCCAGACCTTAGTGGACACCCTGGTAAACGTTGTCAACGGCCTGGTTCTGGTTACTATTCCGCGCCTGTCCTACTATTTCAGCCAAAAGGATGAAAAGAATTATCTCAACCTCTACAAGAAGGCCTCGCAAACCTACTTTATGTTGATTTATCCGGTAGCAGTAGGCATTGCTGTAACTTCAAATTTAATTATGGATTTATATGGGCACGGGCGTTTTCCGGGAACAATACCGGTTCTCGCCTTATTTGGGCTGCGCATGTTTGAAATCAGCGCCAGTACGGTTATGACCAACCAGGTCATTTATATTTATGGCAGGGAAAAAGTGATTACCTATTTCCTAATTGCCGGCGGCGTGATAAACTTAATTTTAAATTCAGCCTTGGTGCTGCTGGATTGGCTGACGCCGTTCGCGCTGGTCCTTACTACAATTCTGGCAGAAATACCGGTAGTCCTTCTGGAATGGCGCTTTGTAAAACGACTAAACCCCCAGATTAAATTGTTTCAAAAATGCACCGTTAAATATTTCGTTTTGTCCGTGTGCTTTTTTCCTATCTCCTATGCCGTCTCCCTGTTGCAGCTGGGGGTCATCAAGGGCGGCTTCCTGACCATTGGCGCCTGCGTGGTGTTCTACGGCGGCGCGCTTTTAATTACAAAGGATGAGATGGCCATGGAGTATGTAAACGGGGTAATGGGAAAGCTCCGGCTGCGCAAAGCAAAATGATGCGAGGAATGAAACCATGGAAAATCAATCGCGCTCGTTTGTACAAGGCTTAAAAAAACTGCTTCTGACGCCCGCTAATGTAGCGCTTGCGTTGGTCACGCTCCAGGTTTTGCAGGCAGCGGAGCCCTTTTACCAGTTTTTTGTCAAGCTTAATTTCCTGGTGCTTGCCTGGGGCGGGCTCTGCTTTTTGTACGATTTAGTTACCCGGAGGACGGCGCTGAGAACGCGCTACACGCTGCTTTTTTTGCTCTACCTAGTACTGTATGCCGCCG
Organism: Hydrogeniiclostridium mannosilyticum; assembly: GCF_003268275.1. GTDB lineage: Bacteria > Bacillota > Clostridia > Oscillospirales > Acutalibacteraceae > Hydrogeniiclostridium > Hydrogeniiclostridium mannosilyticum. The sequence goes on along the minus strand of NZ_QLYR01000001.1, from coordinate 874,572 downwards.
GCATGTTTTTGAACCGGGAAAACAACCTGGTGGGCAATTTTAAAATATTTGCTTATGCGGGGCTGTACCTTTTTGTTTTTTACCCGGGCGGGGGGCGGACGGAGCAGGAGCGCACCGGGGAGCTGCTGCGCTACAACGGCGCTGTTTTAATCCTCAGCTTTCTGTTTTCTATCGCCAGCCTGGGGATGTTTTTCCTGCAAATCGGCTATGTTACGCCGGAGGGCATCCTGCAGGGGTTTCAAAGCCCGGTCCTGTGGGGAATTTACCGGAACCCCAACACCGGCGGCATGATTGCGGTGCTGTCGGTTATTATGGTATTTTTGGACGGGACGCTTCGCCGCAGGCGCAGGGGAAGGCTCCCCCGCGTGCTGGTTGTTTTTTATGTGTGCAGCCTGCTTGTCCAGTACATGTATTTGCTGCTGTGTAATTCGCGGGGGTCGCTGGTGTCTGGGCTGGCAGTTCTGTTCTTCGCGGGAGCTTACCGGTTTTATTTTTATTTCAGGAAAAAATTCCGCCGGGCCGCCTGTCCGGCGCTATGCTTGGCCTTGTGCCTGGCGGCCTGCGTGACCGTGGGGGCCTATGCGGGCGGCAGCCTCGTCAAGCATGGCCTTTCCTATATCCCGGTGGCGGTTGAGGAGCTGAAGGCCGGCGGGGAGGAAGCCCCCGCCTCCGAGGCCCCCTCGGAACAGCCGGAGACGGCCCCGCAGCAGGAAGCGGAGGATTCTTCAGCGGAAGCCTCCAGCAAGCCGGAGGAAACCCATGTGACGGTGGACCGTGAGAAAGAGGACGGGGATGTCTCTACGGGCCGTTTCTTGATTTGGGAGGCCGGGCTGAAGGCCCTGGAGGAGAAGCCCCTCCTGGGCTGGGGAGCCGATAATATCGGCATTGCCAAGCAAGCCGCCTATCCGGAACTGGCGGATTCCAAGCATATAACGACCACCAATATGCACAACGGCTTTTTGCAGATTCTGGTTGCAAACGGGATTTTGGGCTTTTTGCCCTTTTTCATCGCCTTTATCCTGCTGTGGAAGGATGTCGCCGCCGGTCTGTTCCTGCGCCGAAAGGGCGATACGGCTTATTTGTTGATGGCTGTGGCAGCCGGGGTGGTGGTCGTGTGCTCCATGGTGGAGAATTTTATTCTGCTGAATCTGTCGGTAATGAGCGTAACGCTGTGGTTTTACCTCGGCCAGCTTGCCGCCGTCCGGGCAGAGGATCAGCCCGGGCCCGGTTTTTTATCCGTGCTTCACCCTTTTTCCAGGCATGGGAAAAAGGTAAAATAAGCAGAACCGCAAAATAGAGGAGGAGCTTTTAATGGGGTTTTTTGAACAGGCGGCACAGCCGGTGTGGCTTTCGGGCTTTGAAGGAGAGGATCTCTACGCAGATTTTCGGCAGGTATTTGAACTGGAAGAATTGCCGGAGCATTCTGCACAGCTGATGATTTCCGCTGAATGTGAGTACGCGCTGTGGGTTAACGGGCGGTTCGCCGCCTGCGGCCAATTCGACGATTTTCCCAGTCATAAAATCTACGACAGGCTGGATCTGCGGCCCTATGTGCACAAGGGCCGCAATATTCTGGCGATTACGGCAAACCACCAGGAGGGGCAGAGCTTCCAGTATAAAAAGGACGTCCCCCATATCCGTTATGCGCTTTTTTGCGACGAAAAGGAGATGCTTGCCAGCGGGGGGGAAACGCTGTGCCGCCGCAGCGCCTGTTATGCCAGCGGCGCAAAGGAACGGATAACGCCTCAGCTGGGCTATTCCTTCCGTTACCAGGCAAACCGTGAAGACGGCTGGCGCGGCAGCGGTTATGCGCCCGGCGAAGAATGGCAGCGGGCCTGCCCCGTGGTGCCGGACGCAAAAAACTACGCGCCCCGGCCCATTCAGAAGCTGTCCATTCAGGAGAAGGCGCCTGTAAAGCTGGCGGCCCAGGGAATTTTGTACCGCGAAGAAAATAGGGACGCGACACCGGCCGGGCAGATGCAGCATGATTTTCTCTCCGCGCGGCGTGCGGCCGAATTGTTTACCGATGACGGGACGTTGAGAGAACCGGACGGGGGCCGCGGCGTATACCTGGTCTATGACCTGGGCAAGGAGGACTGCGGTTTCCTCCACCTGGAGCTGGAAGCTGCCGGCGGAGAGGAGATTGATATTGCCTACGGCGAGCATTTGGACGACCTGCGGGTGCGTGCCGCGGTGGGCGGGCGAAATTTTGCCTTCCGCTACACTGCTGCCGCCGGAAAGCAGTCCTTCAGCCATTGGTTTAAGCGGATTGCCGGGCGTTATATTGCCCTGCATATCCCTGCTCCCGGGAAGGCGCTGAAAATACGGTACGCAGGCTTGCTGCCAGCCTGTTACCCGCTGGTGGAACGCGGGGCGTTCAGGAGTGCGGACCGCCTGCTCAACCGTATTTATGAGGTGTCCGCCCAGACGCTTCGCCTGTGTATGCACGAGCATTATGAGGATTGCCCTTGGCGTGAGCAATCGCTTTACGCGATGGATTCCCGCAATCAGATGCTTTTCGGCTATTACGCTTTCGGCGAGTATGATTTCCCGGAGAGCAGCATCCGCCTGCTGTATGAGGGGATGCATGAGGACGGCAACGTCAGCATCTGTGCGCCGACAGACAGCGGCATGGTCATTCCTTCCTTTACCATGTTCTGGGTATTGGAGCTGGAGGAGCTGGTCCGCTTTAGCGGGCGTCTGAATGCGGGCCGCGAGATGCTGGACGGCGTAAAGCGCGTGGTGCGGGGCTACGCCGCCCTTATTGACGGCCGGGCCAACCTGCTGCATACGCCGGACCCGGAACGCTACTGGAATTTTTATGAATGGGCGCCGGGCCTGGACGGCGATGCCTCGCTGAAATCCGATTATGACGCTCCGCTCCATGTAATGTACATACTGGCGCTTCAGGCAGCGGAACGGCTGGCGCATTGGGTGGGGGACGACGGCTTTGCGGCAGAATGCCGGGGGCTGCATGAACGCCTGGCAAAGGGCTTCCATTCGGCATTTTGGTCGCAGGAACGACAGGCCTACCGGACGGCGCTGGGCGGCGCCGGCGAAGCTTGCTACACGGAGATGGTTCAGGCGCTGGCCCTGTGCGCGCGCCTGGTGCCGCAGCAGCAGGAACAGACGCTGCGGGCACTGCTTGCCAGCAGTGGCAGCGGGCTCGTCCCCATGACGCTCAGCCATTCCATTTTTAAATACGACGCACTGATGCAGGAGCCGGAGCGGTATGCCGGCCAGGTCATTGAGACGGTTGCAGAGGTCTGGGGGTCGATGCTTTTCCGGGGGGCAACCAGCTTTTGGGAAACGATCCTGGGCGCCGATGATTTCGATTATGCCGGCAGCCTCTGTCATGGCTGGTCCGCTGTGCCCATCTATCTTTTTGGGCGCTACCTGTTGGGCGTTTATCCGGAGAATCCGGGCTTTGAGGGCTGGCGGCCCGGCTTTGCCCTTGGCGCGCAGGAACGCGCAGAAGGGGTTGTGCCGACACCGCGGGGAAGCATACGGGTGACGGTACAGGAGCAAGGCCTATGCTACGAGGAATGCGCCGGATAAAATAAGGCGGTATAATCCGTTCAGAGCCGCCCGGCACGGCACATGGGGTCTATTATTATTTGTAAAATGAAAAGCTCAGGCTGAAAATAGCCTGATGGGAGGAGTGGTCGATTATGAAGGCGTTGGCTTTTGAGCAGGTAGTTCCCAAGGGGGACCTGGCTTACCGCATGGTGAAGAATTACGCGCGGCTGGAGGGCAAGGAGTACCGTCCGGAGCAGATTTTTGATATTGATAAAAACGGCTGGCCGGGGGACTGGGAGGGCAGAACCATTCTGGCCCTGACCCTTTTGGCGCGGTCCACGGGCCGCACGCCCGCTTACCTGGACGCGATTTTGGAAAAGCTGGAGAGTGAATTTAACGAGAGGGGCTACCTAAAGGACATTCTGCCCGCGGGTATGGCAAATGAACAGCAGCTTTCGGGGCACAACTGGCTGCTGCGCGGCCTGCTGGAGCTGTACCTCTGGCGCGGGGACGCAAAAATCCGGCGATGGGCACAGGCTATTGTCGAAAACTTGTACCTGCCGGTCAAGGGTTTATATGCCGCTTACCCGCTGGACCCGGACTGCCGCTCCTTCGACGGCGCGCCCGCCGGCTTTATTGCGGGGAAATCTGTCAACGGCTGGTACCTTTCCACGGATATCGGCTGCGCATATATGTGCCTGGACGCGCTGAGCCAATATTATGAGATATTCCGGGATGAACGGGTGGCGGAGCTGCTCGACGAGATGATCCGCAATTTTGAGCAGATTGATTTTCTAGGAGCGTCCATGCAGACCCATGCCTCGCTGTCCGCCACGCGCGGGATTCTGCGCTATTATCAGGTGACCGGGCGCAAGGAGCTGCTCGGCTTTGCCGTACGCTTCTTTAAGCTTTACGTGGAAAAGGGCATGACGGAAAACTATGCCAACGACAATTGGTTCGGCCGTCCCGCCTGGACGGAGCCCTGCGCTATTGTGGACTCATTTTTGCTGGCTTCCGGCCTGTTTCAGGAGACGGGCGTCTATGCTTACGCCCAAGCGGCCAACCGTATTTATGCCAATGGGATGGGCTACGCGCAGCGCAGCAACGGCGGCTTTGGCTGTGACGAATGCATTGGTTCAGAGACCGCCGGCGTGTTTCTTTCCACGCTTGAAAATATTTACGAGGCGTTTTGGTGTTGCAGTATGCGCGGCGCAGAGGGGCTTGCCAATGCGGCCCGGCTTTCCGTGCTTACGGATGCGGACTGTGTGGCCTTTGCCGCCTATTATGATGGTTCCTATTCGTTAGATGGCTTTGCGTTCGATGAGAAAACATCGCTCCCCTACAGCGGCAGTGTGCGCCTGGACATCCGTCGGTGTGACGGGCCGCGTGAACTCCTGTTTTATGTGCCGGAGCACGCGGAAAAAATAGTTTTACAGAAGAATGGAACCGAGGCCAGCGGTATGCTGAAGGATGGCTTTTACCATGTGACGGTTTCAGAGCCCTGCCGCTTGGCGCTCTATTTTGAGCTCGTTTTGGAGAGAAAAGCAGCGCGGCACTGCATTACCCCCGGCGTAACCTATTGGCACGGCGACCTGCTGCTCGGCCTTAAGACGGAGAAAGCGGTCAAGCTGCTGGAGGCTCCCCGCAGATCCGATGCACCGGCGCGCTATACGGTGGGCTTTGCCGCCGGGCAGAGCGCGGCGCAGGCAGTGCTGGAGCCTGTTAACGACAGCATTGAGCGTGACCGGGAGGATATGCTGGCGCGGAAAATCCAGGTACTGTTTTAACAGGACAAACGGAATATGATAAAAGGGGACCTATCAATAAACTATGGATAAAAGAGCTGTTAGAAATAACATTTTTGTTATGGGCTGGTTTTATTATTAGCTTTGATAACTTGTTTGGGCGCGCCGCCCAATTGGGTTGAGCAGGCGCCCTTGTCGGATTCTACCTATTATTTATACTTTGGGCAGGCAATGGAAAAGGGCCTGGTTATGTATGCCGATATATTTGACCATAAAGGGCCGTTGCTATTTGTTATTAATTATATTGGAATATTAATAAGCGAATCCTATGGCGTATGGCTCATGGGGTTTGCATTTATGGCCGTATACTATTGGTTTGCATTTAAAACAGCCAGCTTAGTAATTGATAGCAAATTGGCGGTTGTTGTAAACGCATTCAACCGGTATGAGTAACCGATCTTTCACAGCATAATAAGGCGGACCAATCAATTTTTAGATTGGTCCGCCTTATTTATTTTAAGCGGCTGGGCTAAAAGCCTTTTTAAAACACTTTTAAAAAGGACCTTTACATGTTGTATACCTCTTTATCAGAAAGAATGGAGATGCCGTGCTGTGCCAGGACCTGAGCCGCATGGTCGTCGTCGTCCACACGAAGGATAATAGAAGCTTTTCCATGCTCCTTGCTGACAAAGGCGTACATATATTCCACTGTAATGCGGTTGTCCGCGAGCAGGCGCATGGCCCGGGAAAATTCACCGACGGCATCATCGATGCCAATGGCGATGACGCTGGTAATTGAAACGGTGAAGCCCGCGGCGCGCAGCACCTCGGCGGCCTTTTCAGGCTGGTTGACAATTACGCGGAGAATCCCAAAGTCACTGGTATCCGCAATAGAAATCGCACGGATATCGACCGCGGCGGCCGAGATGGTTTCCGTAATTTCCGCCATTCGTCCGGGCTTATTTTCTACAAAAACAGAAATCTGCTGAATATGCATAGCGTTTCCTCCCTCCCAATTTAAACGGCAGCGGTGAAGCGAAAAACGGCGCCTTATTCGGTGTCCACAGCGCCATAGCCGAGCGCAAAGGCCTTCAGGTTCATGTCGATGAATTTCACCGGGACGGTGCTGCGGACAGTCTCCTCCCAATCCTCGCGGGGGAGGCTGAGACGGCGGGCCATCGCGCCGATGAGCACCATATTGACCGCTTTGATGGAGCCCGCTTGTTCCGCAAGCCGAAGCGCATCAAGCGCCATAACATGAACGCCCTGAGCTTTGATTTTATCGAGGATATGCTCGGGGTAAACAGCCGAGCCGGTGATGACGGGCATGGGGTCGATCTGCTGGGAATTGACAATCACGGTCCCGCCTTCTTTCAGGTAGGGCAGGAAGCGTGCCGCCTCCAGCGCCTCAAAGGCCAGCACAACGTCGGCCTCCCCGGGCTCTATAATCGGGGAATATACCTGGCTGCCAGCGGTTTCGCCGTAGCGGACATAGGTAACGACCGAGCCGCCGCGCTGGCTCATGCCGTGTACCTCAGAGACCTTTACATCCACGCCGCGGCGCAGCATGGCGCTGCCCAGCACCCGGCTGGCAAGCAGCGTGCCCTGGCCGCCGACGCCCACGATGATCACACTTTTTACCTGATTCATTCTTTTACCTCCTGTGCGCAGATGGCGGATTTCGGGCAAAGGTCGGTGCAGACACCGCAGCCGACACACTGCGTCTGGTCAATAGCAGCCCTGCCGCCGCGCATGCTGATGGCCGGGCAGCCGATGCCCATGCACGCCTTGCAGCCGATGCAGCGCTCAGTATCGACACGGAGCGGGGGCTTGGCCTTGACATATTTGAGCAGCGCGCAGGGACGGCGGCTGATGATAACGGACGGGCCGTCCGCAGCCAGCTCCTCCTTGAGCGCTTGGTCGACGGATTTCAGGTCATAGGGGTCGCATACGCGCACCCGCTGAATGCCTACGGCGTGGCACAGGGCCTCCAGGTCTACCGCACTGGTTGGGTCCCCCTTGATGGTGTAGCCGGTGGTCGGGTTCTGCTGATGCCCGGTCATGCCGGTGATGGAGTTATCCAGCACGATGACGACGGAGTTGCTCCGGTTGTAGGCAATGTCGATCAGGCCCGTGATGCCGGAGTGGATGAAGGTGGAATCTCCGATGACCGCCACGCTTTTGTGCTCGGCCTCGGGCCCGCGGGCCTTGTTGTAGCCGTGCAGCGCGGAAACCGAGGCGCCCATGCAGACGCAGGTGTCCATTGCGCTCAGCGGCGCGGAGGCACCCAGCGTGTAGCAGCCGATGTCGCCGCTGACATAGACCTTGTGCTTCTTCAGCTCATAAAACAGGCCGCGGTGCGGGCAGCCGCAGCACATCACCGGCGGGCGGACGGGAATCGCCTCTGCAACCGCCTTGCTCTGCGGCAGGCCACGGCCCAGGCATTTTGCAATAACCGCCTGTGAAAATTCACCGCAGCGGGGGAAAGTGTCCTTTCCGTGTACATCGAGGCCAATCTTTTTACAATGGGTCTCAATAATATCGTCGAGCTCCTCAATGACATAGACGGTTTCCACCCGGCTTGCGAAGTCGCGCAGAAGCGCGTCCGGCAGCGGGTTGACCATGCCGAGCTTTAAGTAGGAGACCGAGTCGCCCAGTACCTCATGGGCATATTGGTAAACGACGCCTGCTGTGATGATGCCGATCTTGGCGTGGTTGTCCTCAAGAGTATTGATGCCCGAGGCCTCCGACCATTCGCGCAGCTTTTCGGTGCGGGCTTCAACAGCATGGTGCTTGGGCTTGGCAAAGGCGGGCAGCATAACGTTTTTAGCCGGGTTTTTCTCATAGGGCTTGAGGTCCAGCGCCGCGCGCTCGCCGAGCTCAACAATGCTGCGGCTGTGAGAGACGCGTGTGGTCAAGCGCAGAATAACGGGGGTGTCGAATTGTTCGGAAAGCTCATAGGCGAGCTTGGCGTACTGCTTGCACTCGGCGGAATCCGCCGGTTCCAGCATAGGGAGCTTTGCCGCAATGGCATAATTGCGGGAGTCCTGTTCGTTCTGGGAGGAATGCAGGCCCGGGTCGTCTGCCACGCCCAAAACCATGCCGCCGTTTACGCCGATATAACTCATGGTAAAGAGCGGGTCGGCTGCCACATTGAGACCGACATGCTTCATGGCGCAGAAGGAACGCGCGCCGCCGAAGGATGCGCCGGCGGCAACCTCTGCCGCCACCTTTTCGTTGGGCGCCCATTCGCAGAAAATTTCATCGTATTGAGAGGCCGCCTCCGTAATCTCCGTGCTTGGTGTTCCGGGGTAGCTGGAAACCACCCGCACACCGGCCTCATACAGCCCTCGCGCAACGGCTTCGTTGCCAAGCAGCAATTCTTTCATTCTAATACCGCCTTTCCGCACCGGTACAGCTTCCCGCCTTGTTTTTGGGGCGTAAAGCCCGCGCCGGCGCCGATTCGTTTTTATAGTCGATTAGAGCCTGTCGCTTATTTTTCCTCGGGTTCGTTGCGCAGGTCAAGCACCCGCTTGGCTTTGCCCTGGAAACGCTCCAGGCTTTTGGGCTCCGCGAGGGTGACCCTGGTGTCCAGGCCAAGCACGCTCTTGAGCCGGTCGTGAATCTTGCGCTGCAGGGTTTCCAGCGCGCCGTAGGATTCCAGCAGGTCCGCGTTGAGCAGCTCCACCTTTACCTCCAGGTTATCCAGGAAATTCCTGCGCCGCACCACGAGCTGGTAGTGCGGGCCGACGCCCTCCATGCCGACCAGCGCGCTTTCAATTTGGCTGGGGAAGACGTTGACGCCCTTGATGATGAGCATGTCGTCGGTGCGGCCCATGACCTTCTGCATGCGCGCATGGGTGCGGCCGCAGGCGCATGGCTCATAGGTGATGCTGGTAATGTCCTTGGTGCGGTAGCGCAGCACCGGCATGCCGTAGCGGGAAAGGGTGGTGACAACGAGCTCGCCCGGCTCGCCGGGCCCCTTCTGCTCCATGGTGTCTTTGTCGATAATTTCCGGCAGAAAATGGTCCTCGGCAAAGTGCAGCCCCTGACGCAGCTCGCACTCCCCGGCCACACCGGGGCCGGTCAGCTCCGTCATGCCGTAGTTGTCGGTGACGAAGATATTGAGGCTGCGTTCAATTTGTGTGCGCATGGAATTGGTGCAGCCCTCGGAGCCGAGCAGGCCCAGGCGCAGCTTGTAGGCGCTCATGGGAAAACCGGATTCCCGCACCATTTCGCCCAGGTAAAGGGCGTAGGAGGGGGTTGCCACCAGGCCGGTTACGCCGAAATCGCGGAACATCATCAGCTGCTTATTGGTGTTGCCTGAAGAGGCGGGAATGACCGTTGCGCCGATTTTTTCCAGGCCATAATGCAGGCCCAGCGCGCCGGTGAACAGGCCGTAGCCAAAGGAAATTTGAAAAATATCATCCTCCGTAGCCCCGCCTGCCACGGCAACGCGGGCGACCAGGTCGCTCCAGACGTCGAGGTCCTCCTGCGTATAAGCGCCGACGGTCGGCTTGCCCGTTGTGCCGGAGGAGGCGTGAATGCGCACGATTTTTTTCATGGGAACAGCCAGCAGGCCGAAGGGATAGTTGTCGCGGATGTCGTCCTTCGTGGTACAGGGTATGTATTGAATGTCGGACAGGGTTTTGATTTTGCCGCCCGACGTAATGCCCGCCTGGCCCAGGCGCTCATGGTAGAAGGGAACGTTGTTGTAGCAGTAATCCACCATCCAGCGCAGCTTGCGCAGCTGCAGGTCCTCAATATCCTTTCGGGACATGGTTTCAATTTCTTTTTGATAGAACAATTTTGCACCCCCAAGATAAAACAGAACGTCCCCGGGCAAATTCCGCGGACGCGCTGCTTAAATAAGCTACGAAACTTCTTTTTATTCTACCGCATTTTACCCCTTATTGCAAGCCGTTTCGGCGGCTTTTTATCGGTTTCGCATAAAGAAAAACAGCGGGAATTTATGGGTAATATGGATATTTCCGGAGCAGAAAGCAGCAGCTCTAAAAACAACGGCTTGTCTGCTCTTCCCATGGGTATGCGCGGCGCGTGGGCTTTATGACAAGCTTACGAAATCATGACAATTGTGTAAGCTTCGTTGCAATGTGCAAAAAAGCATGCTACTATAAAATAGTATTTATTGGAAAGAATAATGGACCAGATAGGTTGAATTTCAGGTAAGGGGGATATGGTTCGGTGGCAAAACGGCTGGCGGTTGTTTTTTTAGCAGTGTTGTTTTTTGTTTTTTCCACAGGCTGCGGCAAGAAGGGCGCCTCTGAAAAAGAGGGAAAAACATTCGTTTATCAGTTGACAAGCAACCCGTCCACCCTGGACCCGCAAATTGCCAGCGGTGAGGCTGCCGCAACGGTTATTACGGCGTTGTTTGAGGGGCTGGCCCGCCAATCCGAGGACGGTAGCGCGGTGCCCGGCGCGGCGGAGAGCTGGACGAACAACGCGGATTATACAGAGTTTACCTTTACCCTGCGCGAGGGGCTGGTGTGGTCCGACGGGGAAACCCCGGTGACTGCCGCGGATTTTGTGTTTGCCTTCCGCCGTGCCCTGGACCCCGCAACGGGATCGCCTACCTATTCTCCCATGCTCTGCATTCAAAACGCAAGGGAGGTCCATGCGGGGGAGCTTGCTCCGGAGGAGCTGGGCGTGACCGCCGTGGATGAGCGGACATTGGCGGTAAGGCTGGCCTATCCGGTGGAAAATTTCCCGGCGCTGACGGCGCTGCCGGTGTTTATGCCCTGTAACGAAAAATTTTTTACTGAAACCGCCGGGCGCTATGGGCTTGAGCGCAGCACGCTGCTGGGAAACGGTCCCTTTGTCATCGACGGCAAATACGGCTGGGACGCGGGAAAATATATCAATGTCAAGGGCTCGTCCTCTTATCGGGGCGAAGCGGGGGCATGGCCCTCCAATATAAAATTTTATATCGGCAGCCAGGATATCGACACCTCCAACCCGCTCCAGGCGCTTCTGGACGGAACAGTCGATGTAATCCGCCTGCCGTCCGAGCAGGTCGAGGCCGCGGAGCAGGCCGGGTGCGGCGTAATTGCCTTTGAAGACACCACCTGGGGGCTTTGCTTTAACGTCAACTCGGAGGTTGGCCGCAGCGCCAGCCTGCGCAGGGCAATGCTGCAATGCCTGGACCGCGCAGCCCTGCTGCAATACCTGCCGCAGGGCGCTTCCGCTGCCGGCGGGGTGGTGCCGCCCTCTTCCACGCTGGATGGAGAACCTTACCGGGAGAGCGCCGGTTCGCTCAGCTTTCCGGAGGCGCAGGATACCGGCGCGCTGCTGGCCCAGGCGCTGCAGGAGCTCGGCCTGGAGGAGGCGCCTTCGGTGAAAATCCTTTATCCGAAGGATGCACAGCTGGATTTGATGGTCAATGAAATTTTAAAGACCTGGAACAGTACCTTCCACACCTATTATAATATGGAGGCGCTGCCGGAGGATGAGCTGCTTTCGAGGGTGGCCTCCGGGCAGTTCACGGTTGCGTTGTGCCGGATACAGCCGGAGACGGACGGCCCTTACGCGGCGCTTTCGCTTTTTGCCTCGGCTGGCAAGAATCCCGCCAATTTCGAGGGTTCAGATTTCCAGGCGCTGCTCGACAGCGCACTTTCGAGCGGCGCACTTTCGAGCGGCGCACAGGAACAGCACGCCGGAACGGAGCTTTACAAGCAGGCGGAACAGCTGCTGGTGGACCAGGGCGTTTTTTATCCGCTCTATTTCCAAAAGCACTACTATGGAACCGGCGAGCGTGTAGAGGGGCTGGTCATTCGTTCCTATGGGAACGGAATTGATTTTATACGGGCGGGAAAATAAACCGTATGCTTGGGGATATAGGGAATATCCGCGGTGTGAAACGTACGGCGTTCAAGAGCGCAATATTTAAGGTTACATTTATTAAGCCAGTTTCGGGCCGGAAGCCCGGGGCTGGCTTTTGCCATAACAGCCGGGCCGCAATGCAGGCCAAGGGCTCAGAAGGGCCTTGGCGAAATATTGGGAAATTTTATTTTCTTCCTTATTGAATTTGCCCTAGGCCTATGGTATGATGAGCCTGAAGAATAGGGGAAAGCGCTTTGCGCCGCCCTGTTCAACGGCTTTTTGCCCCGGCGCGGGACCTTCCCCCAAGGGCCCTGTGTTCAATATGCGGAAGGCCGGTTTTACCCGCTTCTTTTTTAGACCCAACAGAATCATCATGATAGTTCCCCTTTGATTTATGAATGTAAAGGGGCGTTTTTACCATGAGCAAAAAAATTAAAGTAGGCGTGTTCGGCGCTTTTCGCGGCATGACGATGATCAATGTGCTTTCACGTCATCCGGATGCGGAGCTGGTGGCAATCTGTGACAGGTACGAGCCGGCTTTGGAGCGCTGCAAAAAGGTGGAGGCGGAGACCAACGCGCACATCACCTATTACACGGATTTTGATGCGTTCTTTCAGCATGATATGGACGCGGTGGTCCTGGCAAACTATGCCAACGAGCACGCGCCCTACGCAATCCGCCTGCTCAATTCCGGCCGCCATGTTTGCAGCGAGGTTCTGCCCGTCGAAACCATGGCGCAGGCGGTGCAGCTTGTGGAGGCTGTGGAGAACAGCGGCAAAATTTATACTTACGCGGAAAATTATTGCTATTTCTCCGCTACGCAGGAGATGAAGCGCTTATACCACCAGGGGTTGATTGGCGAATTTATGCACGGCGAGGGCGAATATGTTCATGACTGCGAGTCCATCTGGCCGGGCATCACCTACGGGGACCCGGACCACTGGCGCAACCGGCTGTATTCATGCTATTATTGCACGCACAGCCTGGGGCCGATTATTACCATCACGGGCACACGTCCGGTACGTGTTGTCGGCTTTGAGACGCCCAATGTGGAAAATATGGCGGCGAAAGGCTTCCGCGGCGGTACTTCCGGCATGCTGGTGATGCAAATGAGCAACGGCGCCACCGTTAAAAGCCTGAACGGCTACCTGAAACGTGAGCCCGGTTCTATCTGGTACTCTATCTACGGAAAAAAGGGCATGATGGAGTCCGACCGTTGGCATGAGGGCGTGGACCGGATTCATGTGTTCCAGGAGGGCAACAGCCTGACGGACACCGAATACAGCTACCAGCCGAAGTCCCGCGTGGACAGCGAGCTGAGCCGCATGATTCGCACCCATGGCGGCGGCGATTTTTACACCATGCATTATTTCCTGGAGAAAATTCTGGGCCGCCCGGAGGGTGAGGAGTGCATCGACGTGTACCAGGCGCTGGATATGGGCATGCCCGGCATACTGGGTTATAAATCCATCTGCAATGGCAACACGCCCTACGAGGTGCCGGATTTCCGTGACAAGGCCGCGCGCGAGCAGTACCGCAACGATACCCGCTGCACCAACCCCGCAATTGCCGGCAGCCAGCTGGCCCCCTTCTGCTCTTTCGGCTCCCCGGATATTCCGGCCTCCGTCTATGAACAGGTACGCCGGGAGTGGCTCCAGGAGGAAAGTGAAAAATAACCCCGGCAAGGGCTTCTGAAAGAGGCGGCTGAAGGCGCCGCCGGTGCAGAACCCATAGCTTGAACGGGGGGAGCCTGCGCTCCGCCCGATGAGTTGCCGCCCCGGATGAAGCTGCCGGGGCGGTATAAATAATAGGATCACCCTGTTTTTAGGAGGAGATTGAAATGGAACTGAATTTATCGACGTACCGTGACAAGGTTATGGGCTGTTGGGCCGGCAAAAATGTCGGCGGCGTTTTAGGTGCGCCCTTTGAAGGGATCCGCCAGGTTGTGGACATTGATTTTTATGTACAGGACCTATCCAAGGGGGCCCCGGCAAATGACGACCTCGACCTGCAAATCGCCTGGCTGGCAGCGGTGGAGCGTTATGGCCGCCAGGTTAACGCCTCTATCTTGGGCGACTACTGGCTGTCGTACATTATTCCCAACTGGGTGGAGTATGGAACCGGCAAGGCCAACCTGCGCGCGGGATTGGTTCCGCCGATGGCGGGCTATGTGGACAACACTTACAAGGATTCCTGCGGCTGCTTTATCCGCTCGGAAATCTGGGCCTGCCTGGCTCCGGGCCACCCGGAGATCGCCGCAAAATACGCGTATGAGGATGCCATTGTCGACCATGCGGGCGAGGGTATGCTGGGTGAAATTTTCTTCGCCGCAGTAGAGAGCGCCGCCTTTGTGGAGAGCGACCCGAGAAAGCTGATTGATATCGGCCTGTCCTATATCCCGCAGGAGAGCAAGGTCGCGGGCTGTATCCGCCTGGCGGTGGAGTGCTATGACCAGGGGGTGTCCATGCAGGAGGCCAGAAAGCGCATTCACAATTATGCGCCGGGTACCTTCGGCGTGCAGTCGGCAAAGGTCTCCGACGTTGACACCTCAGAGCTGGAGTTGGGTGCGCCCGGCTTTGACGCGCCGGAGAATATTGGTTTTACCATTGCCGGCTGGATGTACGGCGAGGGTGATTTCGGCAAGAGCCTGTGCCTGGCGGTGTCCTGCGGTGAAGACACCGACTGCACCAGCGCTACCCTGGGCGCGGTGATGGGAATTATCTCCGGCGCCTCCGGGCTGCCTGAAAAATGGACGAAGCCGCTCAACGACCAGATCGTAACCATGTGCATCGACAAGACCTCCGCGGGCATCTGGGTGCCCCAGACAGCTACACAGCTTGCCGAGCGGATCCTCAGGGTGACGCCGGGCTTCCTGGGTGCGGATCTCTGCGATGCCGCGAACGAAAACGGCTATGTCATCCACTGCGATGCGGGCGACGCGCTCTACTGCTGCAAGGCGGACGACTATCTGCCGATGATGAACGGAAACGGAAAGGACAACGCACTGTCGGTCAGCCAGCTGAGCGGCCTCTCCCCGTTTGTAATCCGTGCGGATTTCCCGGCCTTTTGGTCCATGCTGGATCTGGGTAATGACTGCTACTTTACCCACGGCAAAACCAGAAAGCTCAAGGTAACGGTTTATAATGACAAGAGCATGCGGGAGCAGCAGTGGGTACGCATAACGCTGTACACGCCGCAGGGCGTCGAGGTGGTCGGAGCCCGCAGCTACCTGCTGCCGCTGAATAACCTGTGGCAATATAAGGCGGAGGCTGTCTTTGAGGTGGATGCCGATTACTTTACCGGATCTAAGCTGGAGCTCCTGGTCGATATTTCCCTGGAGGGACGCCATTCCACCGGCGCCATGAAAGCGGTGCTGATGCGCAGGCCGTGCGCCGCCGGCACAGGCTGCGCGTGCGGGGATTGACCGTTTAAAAATTTAACTTTGCCGGGTTCATATGAATATAGATTGTCAATGGGCACCCCCTTTTGACAACGGTAGAATACTGCTTTCGGGCCGCAGGCTCGGGCTGCCGGCCCGCTGGCCGTACCCGGATATTGCCGCCGCGCGCCCGGCCTGGTTTTTTACCCCGGCATATTCATAATTTCAGGCTTGCCCTTGTGGATTTAGACCCACAGGCAAGCCTGTTTTTTACAGTGTGTTGTTAACGGCATCAACTTTTCCGGCGGCCTCCTTTAGCAAGGATGAATTTTTGTTCCTGCTGACAACGAAATAATAAAAGAATTATCATTTACAATTTGTGATAAGACTGTTAGTATAAAAGCGATAAAGGGGAAAGCGGTGATACCCATGTACTGAGGGTTTTAAGCGCGGCATAATCTACAGGACGGCTTATTAAAAGTCATGAAAAAGGGGGATGCGCATGAAAAAGCTAGGGTTCAGGCTGGCGGCGCTTGTGCTGCTGCTCTCCATTGTAATGGTGCAGACGGGCTGTTCCAGAAACCTGCTGGAGACCGTCCGCTCCTGGGTGAGGGTGGGCGATGTGGAGTGTATGGTGAGCTCGCCGCGGTATTACGCATCCGGTGAGCTTTCGCCCGAAGCGCCGCTGAATATTCAGGTTGAAATCCGCTATGTGGGGCTGGGGGAACCTTCAGAGGTTGAGGTTATTCGCGGCGGCAGCTATTATTTGCCGACCCTGTATGCCGGGGAGGAGGATACCCCGGTTATCTCCAGTTCCCTGTCCTCCATCGCGGTGCAGGACACCCTGCGCCGGGACCAGCCATATACAGACGTCTGGACGGCCGGCAAGGAATATGAAAAGCTGGGCGGGTTTGCCCCCGGTGATTACAGGACGCGGATTTTCTGGGATTTTACCTACACGGATGCGTCCAGCATCAATCGCAATGTCAGCTTTTCCTCTGAAATTTGTTTTACTGTTTTGTAGGGCTTTCGGGTTCTTTGAGCGGCCGGGTGTTTGCCAAAATAACGGAAGAGGCGGCGGTGGCACAGAATCCGGCGCCTCAATAAAAATCAGCAGGGCCCCGCCATTTTTGGCGGGGCCCTGCTGATTGTAGTTTGTACGGGGCAGGGCGCTAACGCTGGCCCTGTTTGATAAAGGCCGAGGGCGGGACGCCCGCATAGCTGCGAAAGGCTCTGCTAAACGCGGAGGCGCTGGCATATTGCAGCAGCTCGGCGGTTTTTGCAATCGAAAGATGATCCCTGAGCAGTAGCTCCTTGGCACGCTCCATTTTTTGCTGGGTAAGGTACTCCTCCAGGGTTCTGTTCATCCTGCTTTTAAACAGATGGGAAAGATAGGTGCGGTTATACCCCAGCGTCCGGGAGAGCTGCTGAACATTTTGAATCTCCAGCAGGTGACGGTCAATGTAGCGGATGGCGGCGTAAACCGCCTTGCCCACGGCAACGCCCTCCGCCAGTCCGGCGGGCGGGCTATCGCCGCACGGCGGTGCGGCGCTCGAAGGTGCGGCGCTCGAAAGTGCGCCGCTCAACGCACGGTAGGAGAGCAGTAGAATTTGCAGCAAATAAGCCTGCGCCATCAGCAGATGCGCCGGCTCCATCAGGTAGAACTCCTCCAGCCCCTTGCGGAAGGGCTGAAAAATCTCCTGGCAGCCGGCGGCGTGAAGGCAGCCGGAACGCTGATAAAAAAGCCGCAGTGGGAGAAGGTCTTCCTCCAAGGGCGTTTCCAACGGTGCAAGCTCAAAGCCGAGGTAGGCAAAGCGGATGGCCTCGCCGCAGTCCGCGCTGATTGCGTGGGTATGCCCGGCGGGGTTAAAGATTAGCTCCCCCTCCTTTACAGGGATGGCCTGCGCATTGTCTATAAAGTGCCCGCCGCCTGAAACGACATAGCTGATTTCCTGGCACCACTGCCGGTGGGCGGCGATCTCATAGCCCGCTTCGCAGGAGAGCTCGCCGAATTGATACAGGCTGATCGGTCCGAGTTGTCTGGGCGCGGCGGTGTAGTGGCGTTCAAATTGAAAGTTCTTTCCGGGGTCCGTGGGCAAACCGCTTGTTTCAGCGGCCTTCAACGCCTCCTTCATCCGTCAGCGGGGAACGCCGGCCCATAGGCCCGGCGCGGCGGCGGCTTGAAGGCCAGCCTCGCGGATGGCGATAACCGCCAGGGTCTGCTCATGGGGGACGGGAATTTCACCGGTGCGGAAAAACTCGACCATATGCCCGATAAAGGCCTGGAAATAGTCCGACTTAACTTCTGCCAAATAGGTCCGGCCCGCACCGTGCATCTGCATGACAAAGGGCGAACCGCACGGAAAACAGGTGATGGAGGCGCGCCGCCCGCCGGTAAATTCAATCAACAGGCTGGGCACCTCCTCGGTGCCGGTATAGAGTACGCGCTGGGCCTGTGTACCCATCAGGGCGACGATGGGCTCAATCTGGTGGATGGAGTAGGTCTCAAGGCTGTTTGGGCCCCAGCTGCCAATATAGGAAAGCTCGCCGCCGGGAATTTGGCGGTACTCCTCCGCATAGCGCAGCGCGGAGGTAGAGTAGCAGGGCGTACTCGATTGTTCGGCCATTTGGAAAATCCGTTTTGCGGCGGCCAGGGTTTCGGCAAAGGTTTTGTCGATATAGACCGGCTTGCCCGAGGCGAGCGGCAGGCGGGACAGGCACTCATGCTGCTCGGCGTTATCCGGGGAGAGTACGACCAGCGCATCGCTTTTTTCAACAACCTCTTCTATGCTGCCGCACAGGGAAATGCCCATGTCCTCCGCCCAGCGGCGGTTACTCTTTCCGCCGGGGTGGGGACTGTCCACAGCGCCCCAGGCATATTTTACACAGTACTCGCCGCCGCTGCTCTGGTTAATCCAGGCGGGGTAATGGTCCGCATGCCATTCATGCAGAAAATAATCAATAAATCCAACCGTTTTCATGGTTAGGCTCCTCCGCCGTCAGGCCAATGAAATTTCCCGGTGCTGCCCGGCGGAATCATAGAGCGCCTGCATCATGCGCGCGGTAATAACCGCGGTATCTATATGGGAGGCAAGCTTCTCGCCGGTTTGGACACTGCGGACAAAGGCATCGATCTCCGTCTGAAAGTGGTTGGCGGCCTTCTGCTTCAGGTGGGTTTCCGTCAATGCGCCGTCCTTGGTGCCGTACAGGGTGAAGTCGCTGCCGTATTGCAGGCGGATGCCCGCCTTGTCGCCGATGAAATCGATAAACATCTCGTTTTCCCCGATGTTCTGGGCCCAGGCGCCGTTGAGCGTAATGACGGGACCGCTGGTGCGGATGAAGCCCGCGACGGAATCCTCCACGTCATAGGTGCCGCTGTAGTCCGGCGGGCCTGCCCACATGTCGGTGTAGACGTAGCCGCGCATGTCACGGCCCAGCCTGCAGAAGGTTTCCCCGCTGACCGTCAGGGGCGCGGGGTCGCCGCAGCAGTACATGACAATGTCCAGAAAATGGACGCCCCAGTCGATGAGCGCACCGCCGCCGGCGATGGCCTTGGTGGTGAAGGGGCCGCCAAGGCCGGGAATGGAGCGGTGGGAGCGAAAGCTGACGTACACATGGTAGATTTCACCCAGCTCGCCGCTGTCAATGAGCTTTTTCATTAGGTTGACATGGTCGTTAAAGCGGTTGACAACACCGATGTTCAGAATTTTTCCGGTTTCATGCTGGGCTTTCTGCATCTCCAGGGCCTCGCTGTAGGTGCGGGCCGCCGGCTTCTCGCAGAGGACGTTTTTGCCCGCGCGCAGGCAGTCAATAGAGATGGAAGCATGCACATTGTTGGGGGTGCAGACGGAGACTGCCTCGACCTCCCGGTCGGCAAGGATCTCGCGGTAATCCGTAACCGCCTTGCCGCAATGATATTTTTCTACTGCGGCAAGGGCTCGCTCGGGGATAATGTCGCAGAAGTAGGCGATTTCTGCATCCGGGTTGCTGACATAAGCGGGGATGTGGGCGGCGTTTGCAAGGCTGCCGCAGCCGATAACTGCTACCTTCATTTCATCAAGTCCTTTCAAAATTTACGGGTTCTCGGTTTGTATTGTGAGTCGCGGGTGATTCCGGGTCAAAATGGCCTGCATGCGCCAGCGGCCCGTAAGTACGGCCCGTGAGCCGTCAGCCGCCATTGCCAAGGAGCGGAGCCCTTGGCAATATGTATAGCTCCATTATAAGAGGAAACAGGCGGCTGTCAATGCGTTTTTGTGTGGAGTTATAATCCTTTTTGTTTGGGGTGGAAGGAAAGCACGGCTGGAACCACCGCGTGTAGCTCCGCTAAAAAGCGCTCCGGCGGCTTGTTTTTAGAAACAGGCCGCCGGAGCGCTTATACAATTTTATTCGATTCTTAACAAGGCGGCGTGGGAAGCGCTCAATAATAGCGCAGTACCGCGGCAACCCGGCCGAGTACGGAGACCTCCGTGGCATAAATCGGTTGGTAGTCAGGATTTTCCGGTTGCAGACGGATACAGCCCTTGTCGCGGAAGAAGGTCTTTACGGTGGCCTCGTCGTCGATCATAGCAACTATGATCTCACCGTCACGGGCCAGCGTTGTCTTTTGGGCAATGACGATATCGCCGTTTAAAATTCCGGCCAGCTTCATACTGTCTCCGCGTACATTCAGGGCAAAGTATTCATAGCCATCGTTGCGCGGCGGGCAGTAGGGCACATAGCTTTCCACGTTTTCAACCGCCAGAATCGGCTGCCCGGCGGCAACCCGCCCGACTACGGGCACCTGAATGGTAGTTTGCTCGCCGGCGATATGAATGGCGCGGTTCAGGCCCGCATCCCGCACAATGTAGCCCTCGCGCTCCAGCGTCTTTAAATGGGCGTGCACGCTGGAGGTGGATTTTAAGCCGGTGGCGCGGCAGATTTCACGCACCGTGGGAGGAAGGCCGCTTTGAGCGCGGTTTCTTAAATAATCATAGACTTTTTGCTGACTGGCTGTCAACATGGTACACTTCATCCTTTCCCTTGCCTGAATCATCTATTCGGTGAGCATACCGTTTTGCGGCATGCAAAAAATCAGCGCTTTACAGGAGATCGTCCATCCGCCTGTTTACAAGACGGGGCGGCTGGGCGATTATACGCAGTGTATTGTTGGCGCATGTTTATAATTATTTATTATAGCATAATATTGCAAAAAGTCAAACGTTCGTTCTTTATAATCTGCGAAAATTTAGAAAAACCGTACAGATACGGCGGAAAGATTTAAAAGAATATTCATAGCATCTTAACAACTGGCTATGAGAAAAATATATAATAAAATTGTAATCAAGATATTGGAGCCGCACCAATTCTTGACTACATGTTCTACCCTCCTCAATATTACCCTCAAGCTAAATGAAGAGAGGCCGGATGTTATTTCCGGCCTCTCTTCTGTGTTTTCAGCAGGCTTGACGGAGCGGGGCCCGCAATTGCCCGCCGGCATGGCGGGACCTGCCCGGATAATTCTTTTTCACGTCTTGACTTTTGTTTCTTGTCATGGTACTTTAACGGATGTTGAGCGGTAAGCCCGCCCTTCGATTCAGCATGAGGTTGGGAGAGAACAGCAGTGGAGAATCAAGCCGGAAAATACACCTATAAGCATACGGTGCATGCCTGCTATACGGGCTACATCACCCAGGCGATCATCAATAACTTGACGCCGCTTTTATTCACAATTTTTCAGACAGAGTTCGGAATTACATTTGAAGAGGTTGGGCGGCTGATCCTGATTAACTTTGGCGTACAGATCTGTGCGGACGTCTTCTCTGTGCGCTATGTGGACAAAATCGGATACCGGCGCTCGGCAATGGCTGCGCATATTCTCTGTGTGGCAGGGCTGGCCTGTCTGGCGGTACTGCCGCATATATTGCCGCCCTATGCCGGGCTTGTCACCGCGGTTGTAATTTATGCCCTGGGCGGCGGGCTGCTGGAGGTTCTGGTCAGCCCAATCGTGGACTCCCTGCCCGGCGACTCCAAAGCAGGCGCCATGAGCTTGCTGCATTCCTTTTACTGCTGGGGCCAGGTTGCCGTGGTGCTGCTCACCACCCTGTTCGTCAAGCTTGCAGGCAGCCAGCTTTGGCCGGCGCTGCCCCTGCTGTGGGCACTGGTGCCCTTTTATAATATCTTCCGCTTTGCCAAGGTGCCGCTGGTTCCGCCGCTTGAGGAAGAGAAGCTGATGACGGTCAGGGAGCTAGTCAAAAATAAAATTTTTATCGCGGCGTTGCTCCTCATGCTCAGCGCCGGGGCATCGGAGCTGATTATGTCTCAGTGGTCCTCTCTTTTTGCAGAAAAAGGGCTAGGGGTTTCGAAGATGCTCGGCGACCTGCTCGGCCCCTGCCTATTCGCGGTGTTTATGGGAATTGGGCGCACAGTGTATGGCTTTTGGGGCGAAAAATTAAATTTAAAGCGTGTGCTGGCGGTTTGCGGCGCCCTGTGCGTGGCATGTTACCTGGTGACGGTGTTTTCGCCGTGGCCGATTTTCTCGCTGCTCGGCTGCGCGCTGACGGGGCTTTCCGTAAGCTTGATGTGGCCCGGCGTGTTCAGCCTGTCCTCGCGCACGTTTCCGCGCGGCGGTACCGCGATGTTCGGCATGCTGGCAATCTTCGGCGACCTGGGCGGCTCGCTGGGGCCGTGGCTGTCCGGCGTGGTGTCCGATGTTTCCCAAAAGCTGCCGGTTGTCTCACAGTGGGCGGCTTCCACAGGGGAGGCGCTTTCCCAAGCGGGGCTGAAAAGCGGTATTTTAGCGGGCACGCTGTTCCCGCTGTTGCTGCTGGTAGGCTTGGCCATGTTCCGCGTGCGCAGGGAAAAACAATCGCTGTAGCCGTTTGTTAAAGCGAAAGGAGGCCCGCATGTGAGCCGTGAAAAGGTGGAGGTCCGGCTGCGTGAGCTGGGGATTGTCTATCAAATCAGTGAGCACGCCGCCGTTTTTACCATGGAAGAGATGGATTTGCTTTCTTTTGATGGACAGGGCGAAGTATGTAAAAATCTGTTTTTACGGGATGCAAAGGGTACCCGCCATTTTTTGGTGGTGCTGCAAAAGGATAAACGCGCCGATCTGAAGCGCCTGCGGGGGATTTTGGGAACGACGGCGCTCAGTTTTGCCTCGGAAGAGCGGCTGGCCCGGTACCTGGCACTCACTAAGGGCGCGGTGACGCCGTTGGCAGTGGTAAATGACCCCGAAAGGGCCGTGGAGGTGCTGATTGACGAGGATTTAGCCGGTTGCCCTTGCCTGGGTGTCCACCCCGGCGTCAATACCGCGACCGCGTGGCTTTCCTGCGGCGATCTGGTGCGCTATATCGAGGCGGACGGGCACCCGGTGCGGTTTATAAAAATATGAGGATTACCGGCATATTGGTGGATTCCGCTTGTTGAAAGCGGGGGAGTGTGCTATAATGGCTACAAACCTTCGGTTTGTAGCTGCATAACATCCTTTCGGTGCGCAGCCCCTCCCGCGCGCAGCGCGGCGGACGTTATGCGAATGAGCGTGTGTTTTTGAGCTTATATCATGGCAGGCTGCCGGTTCGAGGCTGGAAAGCATCCTTTCGGTGCGTGGCCCCTCCCGCGCGCAGCGCGGCGGATGTTATGCGAATGAGCGTGTGTTTTTGAGCTTATATCATGGCAGGCTGCCGGTTCGTGGTCGGAAAGCATCCTTTCGGGGCGCGGCGGATGTTTTGTGTATCGGGCGCGGAAAAGCTTTCCGGCGGGGACCCATTTTACCGGAAAACGCCGGACCAACCGCTCAAGCAAAAAATTGAAACGGGTCTTGGCTGTTGCTCGCGCGGTGGGCTGCGTTATAGTAGAAAAACGTGTGCCGTACAGCGTTTGAAGCTGGCCGCAGGCGTTGCGTTGCCTCCTTTAAGGCCTGCTTTGTCTGTCCCGTGCGGCCCGGCTTACTGATTAAAAGGGCTGCGCGTTGGAAAAGCTATAGAGGCTGATTCAAAACTTCTGCTTGGACAGGCAAGAGAAAGGGCGGTTTGCTAATGGGGAATGAAACGCTTTACTACAACGGTACGGTTCTTACAATGGAGGAGCCTCTGTATGCCGGGGCTCTTTTAGTGCGTGATGGAAGGATTGCCGCGGTAGGCTCGGAACGGGAGCTGTCGGCTCTGTGCCCGGAGGCCGGGCGCGTGGATTTAAAGGGAAGAACTCTTTTGCCCGCGTTTATCGACGCTCACAGCCACCTTACGGCCTATGCGAGCACCCTGCGTTTGCTGCCGCTGCAGCATGTCTCCGGTTTTACGGATCTGGAAAAGCAGCTGAAAGACTATTGTGTGCGCGAGAAGCTTCGGCCCGGCGAATGGGTGATTGGTTTTGGCTATGATCACAATTCATTTGATGAAAAGCGCCATCCGGATAAGCGGATCCTGGACCGGGCCTGCCCCCGGAATCCAGTTTTAATTTCTCATGCCTCCGGGCATATGGGCGTAATGAATACCCTGGCGCTGAAGGAGCTGGGCGTAACGGCGGCTACCCCGGACCCCGACGGGGGTGTCATCGGCCGCATGGAGGGCTCCCGCGAGCCCAGCGGCTATGCAGAGGAGACGGCATTTATCCGGCTTTCTGCGCAGATGCCCCAGCCATCGCTGGATGAGCTGTGCAAGGGCCTGGAAAAAGCACAGCAGGCATATCTGAGCTACGGCATCACCACGGTCCAAGACGGGCTTACAAAGCCCGGCGAGTGGGCGCTTCTCAGCGAGCTGGCGCGGCGGGACCGGTTTCAGGTGGACACCGTCAGCTACGTGGACGAGCGTGGGCATCCGGCTTTGCTGGAGGAAAACCGCATGTATGTGGGGCAATACCGGAACCATTTGAAAATCGGCGGGTATAAAATTTTTCTGGACGGTTCCCCACAGGGGCGGACGGCGTGGATGAGCGCTCCCTATGAGCAGGCGGCAGACGGCTACCGCGGCTATCCGGTCTGCCAGGACGGCGAGGTGGAGCAGCTGGTACGGCAGGCCTGCCGCGAGGGGGTACAGCTTTTGGCCCATTGTAATGGCGATGCGGCGGCGGAGCAATATCTCAGGGCCTGCGAACGGGTTCGCGGGGAATATCCTGCTTTACCGGATATTCGCCCGGTCATGATTCACGCTCAGCTTTTGCGGCGGGATCAGCTGCCGAGGCTGCGCCGTCTTTCGATGCTGCCTTCGTTTTTTGTGGCGCATGTCTATTACTGGGGCGACGTACATCTTGAAAATTTTGGCAGAGAACGGGCGGGCTATATCAGCCCGGCTGCGAGCGCGCTGCGGGCGGGTGTGCGTTTTACGTTTCACCAGGATACGCCGGTGCTGCCGCCGGATATGCTGACCACCCTATGGTGCGCCGTACAGCGCAAAACGAAGGGCGGCCGGCAGCTGGCGGAAAGCGAATGCCTCACCCCGCTGCAGGCGCTGCGCGCGGTGACAATCAACGGTGCATACCAGTATTTTGAAGAGAAGGAAAAGGGTTCCCTGAGGCCGGGGAAAAAGGCGGACCTGGTTATTTTGGACCGGAACCCGCTGACAGTGCCCAAAGATGAGCTGCGCGCCATTCAGGTGACGGAGACCATCAAGGAGGGTGTAAGCGTTTACCGCGCGGGTTGACCGGTAAGGGGCCGGCCTGCGGCGCGCCGCTTTTCATGCGGAGAGACGGCGAAAGGTAATTATGATGAAAAGGATTTTTGTATGACTTTTAAAGAACTTCATATCATTGAGCCAATTTTAAGAGCGCTCAAGGCGGAGGGCTATGCGGAGCCCACGCCAATTCAGGAGCAGGCTGTTCCGTCCGTTTTGACAGGGCGTGACCTGCTGGCCTGCGCCCAAACGGGCACCGGCAAAACGGCGGCGTTTGCCGTGCCGGTTTTACAGCGTTTAAATGCGGAAAATCAGCAGAGGCCAGCGCAGCCCGACGGCGGCAAGGCGCGGAAGATTCGGGCCCTGGTTTTGACGCCGACGCGCGAGCTGGCGCTACAGATTTTCGACAGCTTTCGAGCCTACGGGCGTTTTTTGCGGCTGCGCTGCTGTGTGGTCTTCGGCGGCGTCAACCAGAATAACCAGGTACAGGCGCTCAAGCGGGGTGTGGACATCCTGGTGGCGACGCCCGGGCGGCTGAACGACCTGATCGGGCAGGGGTTTATCCAGCTGGATCAGGTGGAGATTTTTGTCTTGGATGAGGCGGACCGCATGCTTGACATGGGCTTTATCAACGATGTCAAAAAAGTAATTGCCCAGATACCGCAGGAAAAGCAGACGCTGCTCTTTTCCGCGACGATTCCGCCGGAGATTCAGGAAATTGCCGACCGCGTGCTGCGTACAGACAAGGCCGTGATTGAGGTTACGCCCTCAGCGACAACGGTTGAGGCCATCAGCCAGCAGGTGTGCTACGTCGACCGCCCCAATAAGCCGAAGCTGCTGGTTCATCTGCTGAAGAATATGGATATTCCTTCGGCACTGGTGTTTACCCGCACAAAGCACGGCGCCGACCGTGTGGCCCGCCAACTGCAAAAGGCGGACATCCCGGCGCATTCCATCCATGGCGATAAGTCGCAGGGGGCGCGTCAGGCGGCGCTGGAGGCGTTTAAGAAGGGAAATGTCCGTGTGCTGGTGGCGACGGATATTGCGGCGCGCGGCATCGATATTGAGGACCTCACGCATGTATTCAATTTTGATATTCCCGAGGTGCCCGAGACCTATGTGCACCGCATCGGGCGCACAGGGCGCGCCGGCCAGGCGGGAACGGCAATTTCCTTCTGTGAAATCAACGAGGCCGCCGACCTGAAGGCGATTGAAAAGACCATTGGAAAGACGATTCCGGTTTTGACGGATCACCCTTATCCCATGCAGGAGACGGAGGCGGTGCCGAAGGCGGAGCTTCAGCGCCAGCGCCGTGAGCGTGCCGCCGCATATGCGGAGCAGGCCCGTGAGGCGAAGCAGAAAAGGGCGGGAAAATCTAAGCAGAAAGCGGAAAGCGCGGCGACGAAGGCCGCTGCCGGGGCAGAGAAGCCGGCGGCCGCACAGCAGCCGAAGCGCCAGGCTTCTCCGGCGGCTCCCGGGGCCCAAACGCCGAAAGCGCAGCAGGAGAAAAACAGGCAGCTTCAGGCCGGAAAAAAAGATGGGGATCCGTCCGCAAACCCGCGCCGGCAGGGAAAACAGCAGGCCCCGGCACAGGACCGGCCCGGCGCGCAGGCTCAGAAGAGCCGCAAGGGCCAGCCAGCAGCCGCCCGAAAAGAGAGCAGGCCGGGCCAGCCCGGTTCCGGCGAGCGGGCCGCTCAGTCCCGGCGCCGCGCGCCCAGGCCGAAGCCCTATGAGTACAGGGACAACTCCCGCATGAAGGATGATATTGTGACCTATGCGCAGGACTGGGGTTCCGCGTCGCTGGGCAGCCTGCGCCAGGACGGGCGGAAAAAACCGGAAGACCAGCCCCTGAGTGGGAATTTTATCGGAAAAATTAATAAATAGGGGCTCGCAATGGTTGCATAACGATCGTTGGTGAAGGGCCTGCTTTCAGCCCGGCCTTTCCGGGCTGATTTTTATAGGAGGATGGCGTTTATGCGTTTGTACCAGGAGATTGAAGCCTACCGGCCTCAGAACGAGCAGGAGGCGGGCGACCGGGAGGCTATTCTCGCGGCGCTGCGGACATACGGCCCGTTTTTGCTGGAGAGGAACTGTACGCTCTGCCACCTGACGGCCTCCGGCTTTATTGTCAGCGCGCGGGGGGAGCAGCGGCGTACGCTGATGGTCTATCATAAAATCTACCGCGCGTGGAGCTGGACGGGCGGCCATGCCGACGGAGAGGCGGATCTGCTGTCTGTCGCACTGCGGGAGGCGGAAGAGGAAACAGGGCTTGCCGGCATCCGTCCACTATCCCCCAGAATCGCGTCGTTGGATATCCTTCCGGTCGGCGCGCACCGGAAGAACGGCAGCTATGTGGGCCCTCACCTGCACCTGAATGCGGCCTATCTGCTCACGGGGCCGGAGGCCGCGCCGCTGGCCGGCAACGCAGATGAAAACGACGGCGCGCGCTGGCTGCCGGCCGGCGAGCTGGAAAAATGGTGTTCAGAAGCGCATATGCTGCCGGTTTACCGCAAATGCCTTGCACGCCTGAAGCAGCCGGGATTTGAGGGCTGAGGCCTTATATTATTACATATTTGATACTGTTCTTTTTTCGTGGGAAATGTTATAATAACAGCAATGAAGCTGTCTGGCTTTAGCGCGTTGTTGCAAAAAACAGCGGAAAGGCTGCCTGCTGCCGCGGGCAAATGGGGCCCGCTTCCTGCCGTGCTTCTTGCGTTAACGCCCTGTCGCCGGGCGGCGTTTATGCATGGCGGCGTGCCGTGACAGCAGCGAGGGAGGTGGCGAGTTGCGAAAAAATAAAAGCGTTCAGAAAGGGTTTGCCGCTGTGAAAAGGCGGCTTTTTCCGCTTGCTGCCACGGTGCTTCTGGCGGCATGCCTTTCGGGTTGCTCCTGGTTTGGAATGGATGCCGAGAATTTGATGCAGCCGCCGAAGCCTACCGGTGAACGCGAGGCGATTTACCAGCTGCTGGAGGCGGAGGCAGCTTCTGGCTTTACGCTGAAATACCCGGTCAATGGGGACTACCGCTCCGCGATCATCATGAACCAGAACGGCGAAGAGGCCGGCGAGGCCATCGCGTTTTTTCAGCCGAGCGGCGAAAATGTTTCCGGCATCAGCGTCATCTTTATGAAGAAAACCGACGGGGTCTGGAGCAATGTGGGGACCTTTAACAACCCTGCCACCCAAATTGACAAGGTTGAATTTGGCGATGTGAACGCGGACGGCAAATCAGAGATCATCATCGGCTGGGGCAATACGGATGCCGGGTCCAGCAGGCTTTATGTCTATAGCTTTGAGGGCAGAAAGGTCACCGAGCTGAATATGGACCAGAGCTATGCGCAGATGGCGGTTATGGATTTTGACGGCGACGGCTACGATGAGATTTTTACCGCCGGGCTCAAGGTCGGCGAGCAGCCGGCGGTGGCGCGCCTGTTCCGGCTGCGCAGCGGCGCGATAGAGATTATGGGAGAATGCGCGCTGGATCAAGAGGTCACGCGCTATGTCAATGCCGCCGGCGGCTTGGTGGACGAGTCGCAGGTTGGTATTGTTCTTGACGGCCGTAAAAGCGTAAACAGCATGGTTACGGAGATCCTGTATTGGGATCAGCGGACCCAGGCCCTGGCCTCCCCGTTCCTCACACGGAAGGAGGACGGCTCCGGAACGGTGACCTATACAGCCCGGGACCTGGAGGTGCTCAGCAAGGATGTCAACGGCGACAAAATGATCGAATTTCCCATTGTAAGCCGTCTGCCGGGCTATACGTCGCAGAATGCGGCGGAGGTAGGGAACATCATTGAGTGGCAGCGCTACGACACCGCCACCCTGATGCCGGAGCGTGTGATGAGCACCGTCAACAACAGCAATGACGGCTATTGGTTTTTAATTCCCGATATGTGGCGGGGCAATATTACCACCGTGCTTGACGCCGAGCAGCGGGCGCTGACCTTTTACCAGTGGCTGCCGCAGGAGACGGCGGAGGACGAGAACGGGGTGGTAACGCTTGGCAAGCGCGGGGATCCGCTGCTGGAAATCCGGGTCTTTACGGCGAAGCAATGGGACGCGCAGAAGGGCGGCGGCTATTTTGAATTGCTGGATAACGATAACCAGGTTTATGCGGCAAGGCTGCTGGAGTCCGGATCCATGGTAACAGACGGCGGGGTTGAGCTGCCGCTTTCCATGACCGAGGAGGATGTAAAAAACAGCTTCGGGCTGCTCTCGCAGGACTGAGCGCGCCTGCCGCGGCCGGGGCCGGCGGTTTGTTTTGAGGATGATTCTAGTTTAGGAAGCGGGGATCTTGGTGAAAAAAATATTGGTTGCAGAGGACGAGCAGGCCATACGCGAGTTTGTGGTCATCAATTTAAAAAGGGCCGGATATGACGCCTATGAGGCGGCGAACGGAGAAGAGGCGCTTGCGGTTTATGACCGGGAGAACGGCTCCTTCGACGTAGTGGTGCTGGATATTATGATGCCGGGGAAGTACGACGGCCTGGCGGTCTGTAAAGCGCTGCGCCAGAAAAGCGGCGCGGTGGGCATTATCCTGCTGACGGCCAAGACCCAGGAGATGGATAAGGTCAGCGGCCTGATGATGGGCGCCGATGATTACGTGACAAAGCCCTTCAGCCCCAGCGAGCTGGTGGCGCGTGTGGATGCGGTCTACCGCCGGGTGGCGCTGGCACAGGTACGGGACAGCAATAATTTTAAAGAAGAGATCGTCTCCGGTGATTTTTCACTGAACCTGCGAAGCCATACTCTGACACGGCGCGGCGTGCCAATTGAATTGACGCAGGTGGAGTTCCAGATTATGGAATACTTTTTTTCCAACCCCGGCGCGGCGCTTGACCGCACGGATATTTTGAAGCACGTGTGGGGCGAGGCCTATTTCGGTGAGGAAAAAATTGTGGACGTCAACATCCGGCGCCTGCGCATGAAAATTGAGGAGGAACCCAGCACACCGCGGCACATTGTCACGGTCTGGGGACTGGGCTATAAATGGGAGGCCTAGCCGTTTGCACGGCGAAGCTCCCTTTGGCGCAGGACACGCCATTTTGCTGAGGAGGGGGAACGGCGGATGCCCGGAAAAAAGAATACCAATATCAACGGCATTGCGCGCCGGTGGCTCTTGACCAGTTTAGGCGTGATCCTGGTTATTCTGGTGGTGTTGATTCTGGTTTTGTCCATGACGGTCCGCGGATCTATTTACGGTAATATTGAGTCTATTCTGCGCGGCCGGTCGGTGGAACTAACCAATGTGTTTGCGGATTATGGAAAGCGCTCCTCCAGCGAGTTCAACAGCACCGCCAGGAATTATGTGGAAAACTTTCCCGGCAAGGAAAATATGGAGCTGATGGTGCTGAACAGCAACGGTGAGATTCTGATTACCTCCATTGGCTTTGTACCTGACGATACGCAGCCGATGCCGGACTATTACATGGCGCTGGAGGACAGCGAGGGGTACGGCGTATGGACGGGCCGGCTGACCAGCGGCGAAAAGGTCATGGCGGTCACGCGCGTCATTCGCAACACCACCGGCAGCTTTGTCGGTGCCATTCGCTATGTGGTGTCGTTGGAGCAGGCGGACCACCAGGTCGTTCTGGTCATTGGGTTCCTGCTGTGCGCGGGCGCGCTGGTGATTGTGCTGGTAGTGGCATCGGGCCTATATTTCATCAACTCCATCATTACGCCGATTAAGCAGATCAGCGCCATCTCCAAGCGGATTGCGCAGGGGGATTTCGGCGTGCGGATATTAAAGACCAAGGAGGACGAAATCGGGCAGCTGTGTGATAATATCAACGAAATGGCCGTCGAGCTGGGAAAATCGGAGAAGATGAAAAATGATTTTATCTCCTCGATTTCCCATGAGCTGCGCACGCCGCTTACGGCGATCAAGGGCTGGGCGGAAACCATGCAGGAGCCCGGCATCGATCCCGATACCTGCTCCCGCGGCATGGGCATCATCATCCGCGAAAGCGAACGGCTGTCCGGCATTGTCGAGGAGCTGCTGGAGTTTTCCAGCATGCAGAGCGGCCGCATGACGCTGGTAATGAATAAGATCGACCTGCTGGCGGAGCTGGAGGAAGCAGTCTACATGTTCAGTGAGCGCGCCAAGACGGAGCATAAGTTCCTGGTCTACGAGGAAACGCCCATGCTGCCTCCAGTGCTGGGCGACGTCAACCGGCTGCGGCAGGTTTTTGTCAACATCATTGATAACGCTTTAAAATATGTAAACGAGGGCGGCACGGTCAATGTGGCGGCAACGGAGGATGGAAACGTTATCCACGTCGTCATCAGCGACAACGGCTGCGGCATTCCGGCAGAGCATCTGCCCAATATTAAGCGTAAATTTTACAAGGCGAACCAGACGGTTCGGGGCTCGGGCATTGGGCTGGCCTTGGCGGATGAGATTATGAAGCTGCATAACGGCAGCCTGGATATTGAAAGCCATGAACACGTGGGGACCGCGGTAACCATCACCATCCCCATTTTGAAACAAGATGAAAAAGAAGAGGGGAATAACAAGGGAGATGCCTAGAGAAAAGACCAAGCAGATCACGACCATTGGCGGCCAGGCGTTGATTGAGGGAATTTTAATGCGCGGGCCGAAAAAAAGCGCTGTAGCCGTGCGGCTGGAGGATGGCACAATCGACACAGAGGAGATGGGCTGCCAAAGCCTGCGGGAGAAATACCCGGTTTTGCGGTGGCCTTTGCTGCGCGGCGTGGCGGGCTTTATAGACTCGCTTCGCTTTTCCTACCAGGCTCTGGAGCTTTCCGCGGAGAAATCCGGCTTGGAGGAGGAAGAGCCTTCTAAGTTTGACCGTTGGCTGGAACGCCATTTTGGCGGCAAGATTGTCAATTTGATTATGATCGTGGGCATGGCGTTGGGCGTGGCGCTGGCAATTGCGCTGTTTTTCCTGCTCCCCACCTGGCTCTTCAACCTTTTCCTCCTGGCTGTACCCGAAGCAGCGCCCTGGCGCTCCGTTGCGGAGGGGGTTATGCGGATGCTGCTCCTCCTGCTGTATGTGCTGTTTTGCTCCTTTGTGCCGTCCATCCACCGCATGTTTCAATATCATGGGGCGGAGCATAAGACCATTTTCTGCTATGAAAACCAGGAGGAGCTGACGGTCGAAAATGTCCGCCGCCACACCCGTTTTCACCCGCGCTGCGGCACCAGCTTTATGGTAATTATGATCCTGCTGGGGATTGTCATCGGCTTTTTCATCCCTTTCAGCAATGTGTTTTTACGGACGCTTGTAAAAATCCTGTGCATCCCGGTCGTTGTCGGCATCGGCTTTGAGCTGATTCGCCTGTGCGGAAAATATGACAATTGGCTCACCCGAGTCATCGCCGCGCCTGGGCTGTGGATGCAGCGGATTACGACGAAGGAACCCGATGACAGCATGATAGAAGTAGCCATTGCCTCCTTGAAGGAGGTTATCCCGGAGAATGGGGAGGATCTTGTCCCGCAGAAGGGGGAGCGGGCGAAGAAATCCGCCTGAAAGGCCCTGTGAGGAGTATGTGCCGATGACGCTGAAGGAAGTTTATCAAGAAGGGAAAAAAACGTTGACGGAGGCAGAGCTGGAAAGCCCTGCCTTTGATGCAATCAGCCTGTTTCACAAGGTTTTTGGAATGGACCGGCAGGCCTTGGCGATCCATGGAGCTGCTGACGCCGGCGAGGTGCGGCAGGAGCGGTATCGGGCGTTGATCCGTGAGCGGGCGGCCGGCCGGCCGCTGCAATACATATTGGGCTCCTGGCCCTTTATGGACCTGGAGCTGGAGGTTGGAGAAGGGGTTCTGATTCCCCGGGAGGAAACGGAGCTGCTCGTTTACACCGGGGCGCGCAGGCTTGCCCAGGCATTCCCCGGCATGGCGGGGGGAAAGGGCCTGAGGGCAGCCGACCTGTGCGCCGGAACAGGTGCGGTCGCGCTGGGGCTGGCGGGGCTGCTTCCTCAAGCGTCGGTTGCGGCACTGGAGCTGGAAGAGGAGGCGTTCGTCTACCTGCAGCGCAACTGCCGCCGCATGGGCCGCAGGGTGCAGCCTCTACGCTGCGACATTTGCCGCCCGTCCACCGCGGAGCAATTCGGCGGGCTCCATGGTATCCTCTCCAACCCGCCGTATATCCGCTCGGCGGAGCTGCCCGTTTTACAGCGGGAAGTCCGCCGCGAACCGCAGAGCGCATTGGATGGCGGGACGGATGGCCTCCATTTCTACCGCTGCATTGCAGCGCTGTGGGTTCCCCGTCTGGTAAGGGGCGGCGTGTGCGCGGTAGAAACCGGAGAGGATCAGGGTCGTGCGGTTGCGGCGCTGTTTGAGCAGTCCGGGCTGAGGGAGGTCCGCGTGGAAAAAGACTTTAACGGCCTGGATCGGGTCGTGTCCGGCATTCGGTAGCAAATACAAATATTTGTTCGATTTTTTGTGCTGCTTCCCTTGCTTTTGAGGAGGAAATCGGTTATAATTTGAATAGATCATATTGACGGGCCGGCTGCCGTAAGGCCGGGGCCAGATGGGTAAAGGAGAAGAGAGCATATGGCTGCGAATCAGGATAAAACAGTTGATAAGGCAACGGCGCTGCAGACGGCGCTGAGCCAGATTGAAAAACAGTTCGGCAAGGGGGCGGTTATGCGCCTGGGGCAAAACCAGGCCATGAATGTGGAGGCCATCCCGACAGGCTCCCTTTCCCTGGACCTCGCGCTTGGAATTGGCGGCCTTCCGCGCGGCCGCATTGTTGAAATTTATGGGCCTGAAAGCTCCGGCAAGACTACGCTGGCGCTGCATTGCATTGCCGAGGGGCAAAAAGGCGGCGGCACCGCAGCCTTTATCGACGTGGAGCATGCCCTGGACCCGGTTTATGCCAGCAACCTGGGGGTGGATGTGGAGGCTCTGCTGGTTTCGCAGCCGGACACCGGCGAGCAGGCCCTGGAGATTACCGAGGCCCTGGTACGCTCCGGCGCAATCGATGTCATTGTCGTGGACTCAGTCGCGGCGCTGGTGCCGCGTGCGGAAATTGAGGGCGAAATGGGCGACAGCCATGTCGGCCTACAGGCCCGTCTGATGAGCCAGGCGTTGCGCAAGCTTGCCGGCGCAATTTCAAAATCCAATTGCGTGGCAATTTTTATTAATCAGCTGCGCGAAAAGGTCGGCGTTATGTACGGGAACCCCGAGGTGACCCCGGGCGGCCGCGCGCTGAAGTTCTACTCCTCCGTGCGCCTGGATATCCGAAAAATTGAGACGCTGAAAAACGGCTCAGAGCAAATCGGCTCCCGTACGCGCGCGCGCGTTGTCAAGAATAAGATTGCCCCGCCGTTCCGCGAGGCGGAGTTTGACGTCATGTATGGGCGCGGCATCTCCCGGGTAGGCGAGCTGCTGGACCTGGCGGTGCGGCTGGAGGTTATTCAAAAGAGCGGCGCTTGGTTTTCTTATAAGGAGAACAGGCTGGGCCAGGGGCGCGACAACGCAAAGGAATATTTGGCGTCGAACCCCGAGATTGCCGGCGAGGTTGAGCAGCAGGTGCGGGATAATGTCGACAAGCTGTACGCCAAAAATACGCCGTCCTCAAAGGCATCGGCGGCAAAGCCGGTTGAGCCTTCCGCTGGGGAGCCCGCGGCTGCGCCCGCCCGCGCCCGCGGTAAGGCGAATATAGACATTGAGGCGGATTGATGCTGATTACTGCAATGGAGCCGCGCCGCGGGCGGCGCACAGCGCTGTTTTTAGATGGTGAGCTCGCCGTGACCCTGGATGCGGAGACATTGCTGGCCCATGGCTGGAAAATTGGCCGCGAGATCACGGACGAGGAGCTCCATGAGATGATTGAGCGCAGCGAAAGCCGCCGGGCGGGCGAAAAGGCTTTGTATTTGCTGGAGCACCGCAACCATTCCAAAAAGGAGCTGGCGGATAAGATTGCGCGCACAACCTCCAGAAGCGCCGCACAGGAGGCTGCTGAACATATGGAGGAGCTGGGGCTGGTGAATGACGAGGCTTTTGCCCGCAGCTACGCTTCGGAGCTGTTCTGCCGCAAGGGCTTTGCCGCAATGCGGGTCCGGCAGGAGCTCCTGCGCAAGGGAATCGCCAGGGAGGTGGCGGAGGCCGTCATTGACGAGCTGGCGCCCGAGCCTGAGCATGCGCTGCGGGACCTGGTGGAGCGCCGTTATGCACGGCAGCTGAGCGATGAAAAGGACATACGGCGCACGGTAGCGGCGCTTGGGCGCCTGGGCTACCGCTATGATGAAATCCGCAGCGTACTGCGGGATTATTTGAGTGATGAGCCGGAGGGCTTTAACGCCCTTTAACAGAACGGCGGGCCCGCCCGCTTATAACGATATAGAAAAGATCGGAGCGTATTGGCAGAATGGCTTATTCGGTTGGAATGGTGAGCCTGGGGTGCTCTAAAAACCAGATAGATGCGGAGATTATGATGGCGGCCTTGCAAAAGGCCGGTTATGAGCTGCGGGATGATGCCGCTTTGGCGGATGTGGCAATTGTCAATACCTGCGGCTTTATCGAGGCGGCCAAAAAGGAATCCATTGAGGAGATTCTTGAGCTGGCGCGCCTGAAGAAAGAGGGGAAAATTAAGGCCCTGGTGGTGACAGGCTGCATGGCGCAGCGCTACCGGGAGGAGGTTATGAAGGAGCTGCCGGAGGCTGACGCCGTCTGCGGCATTGGGGCAAACAACGACATTGCCGCCGTGGTGGAGCAAGCGCTGGCAGGCAAACGCCCGCAGGCCTTTCCGGAGAAAACCCTGCTCCCTCTGGAGGGGGAGCGCGTCCGCAGTACCCCGAGCTATTTTGCCTATTTGAAAATAGCCGAGGGCTGCAGCAATGGCTGTGCCTATTGTGCGATTCCGATGATCCGCGGCCGGTACCGCAGCAGGACGATGGAGAGCGTTGTGGCAGAGGCGGAAAAGCTGGCGGCGGATGGGGCCAGGGAGTTGATCCTGATTGCCCAGGACACAACCCGCTACGGACAGGACCTTTATGGAGAATGGAAGCTCCCCGAGCTGCTGCGCCGCCTCTGCAAAATCGAGGACCTGCGCTGGATCCGCCTGCTTTACTGCTACCCCGACGCCATTACGGATGAATTGCTGACGGTAATGGCCGAGGAGGAAAAAATCGTCAAATATATGGACCTGCCGCTGCAGCACTGTAACGGCAATGTTCTGAAAAATATGCGCCGCCCGGGCAACCGTGACGAGTTGATCGCGCTGACCGCCAAAATCCGGGCCATGGTGCCGGGCATCGTCCTGCGAACGACGCTTATTACCGGGTTTCCCGGCGAGACAGAGGCGGAGTTTGAGGAACTGTGCGGTTTTGCCAGGGAGGTTCGCTTTGAGCGCCTGGGCTGCTTTACATACTCGCAGGAAGAGGGGACCCTGGCGGGTGAGATGGAGAACCAGGTGGAGGAAGAAACCAAAGAACACCGCATGGATGTCATTATGGAGCAGCAGATGGGGATTATGCAGGAGTGGGGCGAGGCTCAGGTTGGCCGCGAGCTCACCGTGCTGACCGAGGGCTTTGACCGTTATGCCGAGTGCTGGTTCGGCCGTTCGGCTGCCGATGCACCGGATATTGACGGGAAAATTTTCTTTACGGCAGGCGCAAAAAAGCCCGCCTACGGTCAATTTGTAACGGTTCGCATTACCGGCTGCATGGATTGCGACCTGATGGGAGAACTGGTTTGACGGCGGAAAAACGGCGGATGGTACGGAGGCATGTGAGGGAGGTGGACGGCTTTGAATACACCAAATAAATTAACGGTTCTGCGGGTCGTACTGGTTCCTTTTTTTGTTCTGTTTCTTATGCTGCCGCAGGTTCCCCATCACTTTTTGCTGGCGGGGCTTATTTTTGGCGCCGCCTCCTATACGGACCATCTGGATGGAATGCTGGCACGAAAAAACGGCCAGGTTACAAGCTTTGGTAAGTTTATGGATCCGCTCGCAGATAAAATTCTGGTCATATCCGCCCTGGTTTGCTTTGTCAGCCTGGGCCTGGCGCCCGTCTGGATGGTGCTGCTCATTATTGCACGGGAGTTTATGGTGACCTCCATCCGGCTGGTTGCCGCCTCTTCGGGCATTGTGCTGGCGGCTAATGGGTGGGGAAAGGCCAAAACCGTCACACAGATGGTTGCTATCATTTTTATCCTGGTGGTTCAATACCTTGCGGAGCTCGGAGGGTTGGGCATAGTGCCGCTGCTGGCGGAAAGCGCCATGCTGGATGCGTACCTGCTGGCCGGTAATATCCTATTGCTTGCGGCTACGGCTGCGTCTGTGATCTCCGGGGCTGTTTACCTCAAACAGAACTGGTCCGTAATCAGTGAAATGAAGTAAAAAAACACCTGCCGGTTAATCATTACGGCAGGTGTTTTTTGTAATGCGGGCCCGGAGCCCGGGGAGCTCGGCTGAAGCCCAAGCCTAGGAGGACGGATGCCAGGCTTGCACGGGCTGAAATAATAATGCCCGGTGGAAATGATACCGGGGCATTTTCGGGCATATAGACAGCGGGCCTGCGCTTTGCGGTTCGTGTAAGCAGGCATTAATTGCTTTTTGGGTGGAGAATTACTTTCACAACATCTTGAATACTGCACTCCAGAATTTCACACAGATCTTCAAGTGTTTGGATGTTTACATTTTGGTTGTGTTTCAGCCTGTAGATGGTTCCCTTGCTGAATTTGTACGTGCTGATGAGTGTATATGTCGTTATACCTTTGCGTTGCATGGTCTCCCATAGGGGAGCGTAATCGCGCATATACACCTCTCCTTTTAATGTGATTATATAGTTCATTATATTTAGCGCTATTCGTATTGACTATGACCCATAACTCGGGTATAATATTGCGCAGGGGAAAAGGAGGAATGCTTCATGAAATGCCATGAACAAAAAAACAGCAGCGAAAGGAAAGAGCCGTCTACCTACGAAAGACTGCTGGCGCTGCCAGAAGGTGAATTAGAGTTACTTAAGGAAAAAATCTTTTTTATCTGTATTGCCGACCAAGAAGAGGCTGATGCCGTTGAAAATAAAGCGGTGATGACAAAGGAACTGTTCGAGCAAATCACGGAGCATACGGTGGCCCTAGGG
Organism: Hydrogeniiclostridium mannosilyticum; assembly: GCF_003268275.1. Classification (GTDB taxonomy): domain Bacteria; phylum Bacillota; class Clostridia; order Oscillospirales; family Acutalibacteraceae; genus Hydrogeniiclostridium; species Hydrogeniiclostridium mannosilyticum. The sequence goes on along the minus strand of NZ_QLYR01000001.1, from coordinate 836,449 downwards.
CTGAACGCACTGACATTGGCCCTGACGGAGGAGCACACGGAGCTTTGCCGGGAGTTGTTTCAGGAGCAGGAGAGCTTGCCGCAGCCGCCGGAGGATTATGAGCCGAAAAGCTTTGAAGAGATATTGGCGCGTTTTAACCAGGAACAGGATCTGCGGGATGCGGAGGAGCAGCACTATCTCGACTTTTTAAAGAATAAATTAAAGCAGATTGACTGATAAAAAGATCCCCGATGCGGCTGCATTTATATTGTGTTTAGTTTATAAAACGTCCGGCCTCAAGTTTATTGAGGCCGGACGTTTTTATGCCATGGGCGTTATTTATTGCCGGGGCAGTAAAAGGTGCGGCCTGATTACTTTGGCTTGAAACGGCGAAAAGCAGGCAGGAAAAACAGGGGCCATGCATGCAGGAGGCGGCGAAGCTGCGCAGAGGGCCGAAAGTTTTGGCAGCTTGCCGGCATAAAGCGGGACCTTTAGCTCCATACTAAGTTCAGATTCACGACAGCAGCCGGCGGGCGTGCCCGCGATGTGTGTCAAGGAAAGGAAGGAAACGGGTGAAAGGTGAAAAAAGAAAAGAAAAACGCGTAAAAAAGGGCTGGAGCCGCGACGATATGGAGCTGTCGCTGCTGGCTGCGCCCTGCACAATTTGGTACCTGCTCTTCGCGTTTTTACCCATGTTCGGCATTATTATTGCCTTCAAGGATTTTAAAATTAATGGGAATTTTATCAACAGCATCCTTACAAGCAAATGGGTGGGCTTTGAAAATTTTACCTTCCTGTTTACCAGCAACGATGCCTGGATTGTGCTGCGCAATACGCTGGGCTATAATGTCGTTTTTATTATCCTGGGCATCGTAGTGCCTGTAGCGCTGGCCTTGATGGTCAGCCAGCTTCACGGCAAAAGGCTGGGAAAAATGTATCAAACCGCGATGTTCATGCCCTATTTTCTCTCCTGGGTGGTCGTGTCCGCGGTGGTGTGGGGCTTTCTGTCCTATGACAAGGGGCTTGCCAACCAGCTGGTAGAGGGTATGGGCGGAGACCGGGTTAATTGGTACATGCAAAAGCAATATTGGCCCTATTTTTTGATCTTTATGAACCTGTGGAAGGGCTTGGGCTACGGCATGGTGGTCTACCTGGCGGCGATTACCGGCATCGACACTTCTTTTTATGAGGCTGCCGTCATTGACGGCGCAACCAAGTGGCAGCAGATGCGTTACATTACCCTACCGGTTATGAAAACTGTGATTGTTATGATGTTTATCATGAGTGTAGGGCGAATTTTTTACTCAGATTTCGGCTTGTTTTATCAGGTTCCGAGGGATTCAAATTCCTTGTTCAGTGTGACCTACACCATTGATGTTATGGTTTATAAATCACTGAAAAGCGCCACCGTTGGCATGGCTTCTGCCGCAGCGTTTTTTCAGTCGGTTATGGGCTGCATCACAATTCTGGCCGCAAACGCCGTGGTTCGCAAAATCGACCCGGAAAGCGCGATGATCTGAGGAGGCGAAACGGTGAAAGCAAAAGTCAACCAAACGCAGTCGGGCTTGGATAAATTTAACCGCATCGGCTTTGGCGCCAATGCGCTGTTCCATGTTATCTTTATCGTTATTTCCCTGCTGTGCGTCATTCCTGTGCTGTTTGTACTGTCTATCTCTTTCTCCTCTGAGGCCGCTATCAATGAATATGGCTACAGGCTGATTCCAAAGGTTTTTTCGGCGGAATCCTATCTGTTCCTGCTCAAGCAGGGCAGCGTAATTCTGCGGGCGCTGGGGGTGTCGCTTTTTGTCACCATAACCGGCACGGCGCTGGGCACATTGTTAACCACAACCATGGGCTATGTGCTGTCGCGTTCACAATACCGGCTGCGGGGCTTTTTAACCTGGGTGGTTTTTATTCCAATGGTGTTCAACGGGGGCATGGTTTCGAGCTATTATGTCAACGCCAACCTGCTGGGCCTGAAAAATAATATTTGGGCGCTGATTCTGCCATTGGCTGTTTCATCCTTCAACGTCATCATCTGCAAGACCTTTTTTAAGTCTACTATACCGGATTCCATTGTAGAGTCCGCTAAAATCGACGGCGCTTCCCAGCTTAAAATTTTTTTTAAGATTGTGCTGCCGGTTTCACTGCCCGTGTTGGCGACCATAGGCTTATTTTTGTGCTTTACCTATTGGAACGACTGGTTCCAGTCCATGCTTTACATCGACGACTCGCGGCTGAACTCGCTGCAGGCGCTGTTGACGCAGATCATGGGCAATGTGGATTATCTCTCGCAAAATGCCGCCGGCCTGGGGGTCAGCGCGGCAGAGCTGGCGAAAAACATGCCCAAAGAGGGTGCGCGAATGGCAATTGCAATCCTTATCGTTCTGCCCATCGCCTGTGCTTACCCTTTTTTTCAGCGTTATTTCATCTCCGGCCTTACAGTGGGCGCGGTAAAAGGATAAAGGCCATTTAAAAAAGAGAGGAGCTTACACAATGAGAATGAGTAAATGGAAGGCGCTGCTTTGCCTGGCAGCCATGCTGGCCGTTATAACAGGACTGTTCAGCGGCTGCCAAAATGCGGAGGAGGGCGAAAGCGGCGATTCAGGGAAGACGCCGGTTCTGACCTGGTGGCTGATTGGCAGCCAGCCGGAAAATCTGGCGGACGGCGTGGAAAAGATCAACGCCTACATCGAGGAAAAAATCGGGGTTAGGGTCAATATCAAAATGGCCAGCTACAGCGATTGGCCGGACAAAATTAACCAGCTGGTCAACACCGGGGAAAAGTTTGACATCATGTTTACCAATGAAACGAAGTACAGCCGCCAGGTCAACCAAAATGCCTTTGCAGATCTAACCGACCTGTTGGCCAGCGAGGCTCCGGCGCTTTATAAGTCCATCCCCCAGGAGGTTTGGGAGGGGGCAAAAATTAATGGCAGGATCTATGCGGTACCGACCTATAAAGATTCCTCATTGACGCAGTACTGGGTATTTGACGATGCCTATGTGCAGAAATATCAGATCAATGTGGCGGCTACAAAGGATTTTGAAGCGTTGGACAAGGTCTTTACCGCGATGAAGCAGGGGGAGGGCAAGTCCTTTTACCCGCTGAACCTGACCCAGGGAGACGGCTTCAGCGGACTGTTGAGCGACTATGACGGCCTCACACTGGGGCTGCAGCCCATTGGTGTGCGTTATGACGACGCAAACCGCAGGGTGGTGTCCGTGCTGGAGCAGGAGGAGGTCATGGACCGCCTGAAGATGCTGCACAAATGGTATGGAGCGGGCATCATCAACCCGGATGCGCCGACCCAGAAGGATGCCGTTAAAGGCCGCGCCTTCTTTTCCGCCCAGGGGTACCCGGGCGCGGAGGTTGGCTGGCAGGTAAACGAGGGCGTTGAAAAATATGACACGGTTCAGGTTTTCGGGCCCCTTTACACCAATGGTACAATTCAGGGCTCCCTGAATGCGGTTTCATCAAATTCCTCCTATAAAAAAGAGGCCCTTAAGCTTTTGCAGCTGGTCAATACAGACCGGAAGCTGCGCGATATGCTGGCGTTTGGTGTCGAAGGAACCGACTTCGAGTACGCCAACAGCGAGCGCACGGTCGTAAAGCGCCTGACGGACACCTGGCAAATTGGCAATTATGCGATTGGATCCTACTTCAACCTGTCTACCTTGTCGGACGCACCGGCGGACCAGTGGGATCAGGTCAAGGCCCTGAATGCACGGGCAGAATCCTCTGCCTGCCTGGGCTTTACCCCGGACATCGGCGATTTGTCCACCGAGCTGGCAAATTGCCAGCAAACCTGGGATAAATACCGCTATGAACTGCTGACAGGCGCCTCCGACCCGGTCAAAATGGTGCCGCAGATTGTCAAGGAGCTAAATCAATCCGGCATGGATAAAATTATAACGGCGGTGCAGGCCCAGATTGATGCATACTATCAATAAAGCGTTGCGCTGGACGGCTGCAGAAAAGGAGCAAGGCGCGTTATGAGCAAACTAATAGGAGCGGCGCTGCCCAATATCCCTTGGCAGGATTGTCCGCCGGGCTGCAGGGAGCCCGTTTGGCGCTACAGTGGAAACCCGATTATCCAGCGGGATGCAATCCCCACGTCCAACAGCATTTTCAACAGCGCCGTAGCGCCCTTTCGAGGCGGCTTTGCGGGCATTTTCCGCTGTGACAGCCGGGCGGTGGAAATGAACATCCACGCAGGCTTTAGCGAAGACGGCCTGCGTTGGAGGATCTCTCCGCAGGCCATCCGTTTTCAAGGCGGCGGGGAGGCAGCCCGGTACGAATACCGCTATGACCCGCGGGTCTGCCGGCTGGAAGGCCGCTACTATATTACCTGGTGCAACGGCTATCACGGCCCAACCATTGGCCTTGGATATACGGAGGACTTTCAAGCCTTTCACCAGCTTGAAAATACCTTCCTGCCCTACAACCGCAACGGCGTGCTGTTTCCCCGGAAAATCGGCGGGCGTTACGCCATGCTCAGCCGCCCCAGCGATGGAGGCCACACGCCCTTTGGCGATATTTTTTACAGCGAAAGCCCGGACTTGACCTATTGGGGCAGGCACCGCTTTGTTATGGGGACCGTTCCGGGCAACGCTTCCGCCTGGCAGAGCCTGAAGGTAGGGCCGGGGCCGGTCCCAATTGAAACAGACCTGGGCTGGCTGCTCCTCTACCATGGGGTCATCAACACCTGCAACGGGTTTGTCTACCGTGTAGGCGGCGCGCTGCTGGATCGGGATGAGCCCTGGAAGGTGCTGGCGCGATCCAGGTTTTACCTTTTGGGGCCGCAGGAGCCCTATGAATGCGTGGGCGACGTGCCGAACGTCACATTTCCCTGCGCAGCGCTTACAGATGCAGGCACAGGGCGAATTGCCATTTATTATGGCTGTGCCGACACGGTAACGGGTCTGGCGTTTACAACGGTGGACCGTCTGGTGAATTATATTCAGGAAAATAATTTGCTGTTTTAAGAAAACCGGGGATGGTTTGAAGGCCGTCTCCGGTTTTTGTAAATAGAATCGCCTTTTTTTCGGCACGCGTTTATTGTTTTAGAATAAATTGCAGCTATATCGTTAAAAAAGAAGAATTTTTGTTATATATTTATATGGTTATTCACGTTTTTAAATTAAAACTTATGAGAATTGGAAAAAGAAGTGTTGAGAAATTTTTAATAGTGTGCTAGTATAGGGAACTGTAAAATGAACGAGAGTTAATTATAGATAGTCTTTTCCAAAAATTAAAAACGAAAATGTCTTCTGTTGAGGCAGGGGTTCAGGGCGGACATCCACTCCTGGGTGGGGACGTTCTGTAAAAATAAATTCCTGAAATAATTTATGGGAGGGATTCTTGTGAAGAAAAGAATTCTAAGCATGGCGCTGTGCCTCGCAATGATCGCGGGCGTATGCACCGCCTGCGGTCCGAGCGAGTCTGCAAGTTCAGGTTCTACTGCGTCGGGAACCGGGCAGACCTCTTCAGGTGAAGAAAAGGACTTTGAGGGCACGATCACAATCAATACTCAGGCTGGTCCCGGCGCCGACGCCGCGTGGCAGGCTGTTGCTGATGCTTACATGGAAAAGCATCCGGATGTCGAAGTCGTCATCGACCTGAAGCCGACGGACAGCTACGCCGAGTGGATTCAAAACATGTTCGGTACAGAAAACCCCACGGCTGACATTGTCAACATCAACCTGGCCGGTTCCTCTGCGAACGACAAGTCCATCAACTACATGGAATATGCGGATCAAATCAGCCCTTATTCCGGTAAGAAGTGGACGGAGCAGTTCAACTATGAGATGCAGACCCGCGACCTGGCAAAGGGCGAGTGGAACAACCTTTCCCTGGACTCCGTTCAGGTCATGTGGTTCTACAACAAGGATCTGTTTGAGAAGGCAGGCGCTGAGGTCCCCACAACCTGGGACGAGCTTGTAACCACTTGCGAAAAGCTCTATGAGGCCGGCATTCAGCCGCTGTCCGTTCCGGGCGACTTCAACAGCTTCTGGGCCATGCAGATGGGCTGGCTGGCCCAGGTTTATGCCGACCAGACCACCAGAAGCATGCTGGAGGTTTACCGTGCGCATGAGGGCGACTACAACTATGATCCCGATGTGGACGGCACCTTTAAGCTGGACATCAGCGACCCGTTCAACGACGACCCGTGGAAGGTCAACCAGAACCCGGTCCGTGCCTATAAGGCGATTGTCGACGGCGATTATGACCCGGCTTCTGAGGGTATGAAGACGGTTTGGACGAACTTTGCCAAGATCTTCCCGAAATATGCGGGCGGCGACGCCTTCTTCGGCACCACGGACGGTGTGCCGCTGTTCTACCAGAGCAAGGCCGCTATGTACATCGACACCGGCTCCCGCCTGGTGAGCTTCAAGCTGGATATGGACAAGCTGGCTGCCGGCGAGCAGATTATGGCCGGCAATGGCGAGGATGAAATTACCGGCGTTAAAAAGTTTGAAATGGGCACCTTTAACATGCCTTCCATGGAGGGCGAGGGTATCGAGGCTCCGGCACGTACGGTTGAGGTTGCAACCGGCTTCTTCGGCGCTGTGAAGAAGGACAAAGAGCATGACGCGATGGTCGTTGACTTCCTCATGTACTTCTCGTCTGCCGAGGGCCAGGGCATCTATCTGAACGGCGGCCTGGAAGGCGGCATGGCTCTGAACGGCCCGTCCCTTGTTTATGATGTTGAGATCCCCGGCGAATATGCGGACCTGTTCGATGGCCTGACCTTCATCGGCAACTGCCAGAAGGGCTATGGCCAGATGATGGCCCGCGGCGCACCGGGCGATGTGCAGAACTCCCTGCGTGAATGGTATGACTATTCTCAGAAGTTCCTGACTGGACAGATTTCCATTGATGAGTGGGCAAGCATGCACAAAGACAACATCATGAAATATCTTGATGACTCTCTGGCAGGCTCTAAAATTTCCAGATCAGACCTGGATAACCCGCAGAATGAGCCGACAGGCAAGTAAATTTTATTAATATGGAGGGACCGTCCAGCAGGGCGGCCCTCTTTATTTTTTATGTCCCTGGAGTCTGTCCATATATTACCGGCAGTCTCCCTTTTTGGGGTGTGTTAAGTTTTTGTAAAAATTAAATAAAGGACTATAACGAAAAAACGTTTTTTTATCTTTTCAGGTCTTAAATAGAAATAAAAAAGGAAAAATTATCTGTGCTTTGGAGACGGCGAAAGGTAAAAAAGCAAAAAAAACTTCATAGAGTTTTCATTTATTTTTGGGGGCCGTTCCAAAGCATCCGCTTTTTTTTATGGGTCAAAAAATCCAATAAAAATGCGCTTTTCAGCAGATTTTGTCGCTGGAAAGCGCTTTGCTTTTCAGAAAAACATGAATGAAAAATGACGGTAAAATAAAAAAATATATAAAAAATCCTCTTGATTATTTGGCACTGTTGTGATATTATTGAGAAGCATTCAAAATGCAGCCTATTTGAAGGGTCAATTTAGTGATTCTGGCATTTATTTCTAAATTTACTTTTGTGAGAATTGCCTTAACTTCTATGTAGGCTGCCGCCTATTGGGTAAAGAAGCTATGGCAATTTTATTATGCAGGGGTTCAGGAGATTATCTGCATTAGGGTAGATTTGTTCTCCTGTAAAAATAATCCTGAAATTTTATTTATGGAGGGAAATCTAGTGAAGAAAAGAGTCTTGAGCATGGCGCTGTGCCTCGCGATGATCGCGGGTGTATTCACCGCCTGCGGACCGACTGAATCCGCAAGTTCCGCTTCCAATGCGTCGGGAAGCGAGCAGAGCGGCCAGTCATCCGGCACCGAAGCCAAGCAGTACGAAGGTACCATTACCATCAACACCCAGGCAGGCCCTGGCGCTGAAGCAGCATGGCAGGCTGTTGCCGATGCCTACATGGAGAAGCAGCCCAACGTGGACGTGGTTGTCGACCTGAAGCCGTCCGACAGCTACGGCGAGTGGATTCAGAACATGTTTGGCACGGAGAACCCGACCTCTGATATTGTCAATATCAACATGGCTGGTTCCTCCGCAAACGACAAGTCCATCAACTACATGGAGTATGCGGACCAAATCAGCCCCTACTCCGGCAAAAAGTGGACCGACCAGTTTAACTATGAGATGCAGACCCGCGACCTGGCAAAGGGTACCTGGACGAACATCTCCCTGGACTCCGTACAGGTCCTGTGGTTCTATAACAAGGACATCTTTGAGGAGGCAGGCGCTGAAGTCCCCACAACCTGGGATGAGTTTGTGGAGACCTGCGAAAAGCTCCAGGAGCATGGCGTGCAGCCGATCACCATGGCCGGCGACTTCAACAGCTTCTGGTCCGGCGCGATGGGCTGGCTGGCTCAGATTTATACCGACCAGACCACTAGAAGCATGATCAATGTCTACCGTGCCCAGGAAGGCGATTATGACTATGACCCCGATGTGGACGGCGTTTGGGAGTATAATGTTGACGACCCGTTCAACGACGATGCCTGGAAGGTCAACCAGAACCCGGTCCGTGCATTCAAGGCCATCGCTGACGGCGATTATAAGCCGGATTCCGAAGGCATGAAGACGGTTTGGACGAACTTTGCGAAAATCTTCCCGAAATATGCCGGCGGCGATGCCTTCTTCGGCACCACCGACGCAGCTCCGCTGTTCTATCAGAGCAAGGCCGCTATTATGGTTGATACCGGCGCCCGTCTGGTAAACTTCAAGCTGGACATGGATAAGCTGGCTTCCGGTGACAACATTGTCGACGCGAACGGCGAGGCTGTTTCCGGTGTTAAGCAGTTCGAACTCGGCCACTTCAACATGCCGTCCATGGAAGGCGAAGGCATTGAAGCGCCCGCCCGTACCCTAGAGGTTGCGACCGGCTTCTTCGGCGCTGTGAAGAAGGATAAAGAGCATGACGCGATGGTCGTTGACTTCCTCATGTACTTCTCCTCCGCCGAGGGCCAGGGCATCTACCTGAATGCCGGCATTGAAAACGACATGGCTCTGAACGGCCCGTCCCTTGTTTATGATGTAGAAATTCCCGGCGAATGGTCCAGCCTGTTCGACGGCCTGACCTTCATCGGCAACTGCCAGAAGGGCTATGGCCAGATGATGGCCCGCGGCGCACCGGGCGATGTGCAGAATTCCCTGCGTGATTGGTATGATTATTCCCAGCAGTTCCTGACTGGTAAGATCTCCATTGATGAGTGGGCTTCCAAGCACAAGGAAAATATTATGAAATATCTTGACGATTCTTTAGCTGCTGCTACGATTTCTAGGGCAGACCTGGAGAACCCGCAGAATGAGCCGACGGGTAAATAATCTTAGTAATAGATTCAATGTGAAAGTGCTTTAAGGCATTTCTGTGAGATGTTGAGTAGGTTGTAGGGACTGCCGGGGCCGGTGGTCCCTATGATTTATAAAGGGGATGATACGAAGCGGTTTGCGCATGGAATAGGGTTCTGCAAAACATCACTAAACGAAAGGAACTGGCCTATGAAAAAAAGAAAGCTTTGGATCGTACTGACAAGCCTGTTTCTGATTCTTTCAATTGTTTCAGTTGTGATTATGTCTCTTTCCCAAAAGGGCAACGATCTGGTTACCGATGCTGGAATGAGCACAGGACTTCAAAACTACTCATTGGCATATGATGAAACTACGGGAACCACCTATGTAGGCGCCTATCAGAACGCGTTGGTGGCATATGATAAGGATAACAATGAGCTGTGGAGATTTGAAACAAACGGCCCGGTTCACGAAATGAAGGTGGACGCGGCTCAGGGCCTGCTGGTTGTAGGCTGTGAAGATCAGAATGTTTATTTGCTTGGGCTGCAGGATGGTAGCTTAAAGAATACAATTAATGTACAGCGCCGCATCTATGGTGTGGACATTTCCTCCGACGGCTCCAAAATTGCGGTAGCCTCTGCAACAAACGTCAATAAAAGTAATATCCTGGTTTATACAATGGATGGCGAGCAGGTTTCTAATATCCAGTTTACCAGCCAGGTGAAAAGTGTGGCGTTTACCTCTGATGATAACCTGATCTATATCAACAAGGCCGGTGAGATCGGCAAGGTCGATCAGCAGGGGGCAGAGCTTGCTCTTGTCAACAGTAAATATGAGCTGGCACAGATGGTTAAGATTCCCGGCACCAGCAATTTAGCGATTGCAGACGTAAACGCCGAGTATAAGGTCATTGATGAAAATCTCCAGACTTTGCAGGAAGGCAAGGCAACCGGAGAAACCGTCATTGGCAATGCAATTGGCGCCAGCCAGAACGGCGATTATATTTTCCTTGGGACCGAGGAAGGTATGGTTTATGTCTTTGACAAAAACGGAAATCAAATTTTCAGCGACCGTGTTACAGACTCTACTGTAACCAACATAATTCCGCTGACCGATAGCGTCTACATTACGGGCCAGGCCGACTATGTTAAGAGCATTCCGACCGGTAGCCTGGCATCTACGGTGCTGCTGGCTTCTTTGGGCTCGGTATTCTCCATTTTACTGGTAGTCGGAATCATTGGGTTCCTGTTCTGCCTGATTATGTCGGTTGCCCCGCTGCGCAGGCTGGGAAAACGCTTTGTGCGTGCGGTCTGGCTGCATAAAACGGCCTATATACTGCTGGTTCCTACCTTCGTTTTGATCTTGATCTTTAACTATTACCCAATGTTTACCGCATTGACGAGGGCGTTTACAAACTGGTCCCGTACCAATTATGATTGGTCCGAAATTCAGTTTGTCGGCCTTGACAATTTCGTGCAGGCATTTACAGAGGGTTACTTCCTGGTGGGCCTGGGCAACCTGGCAATTATGCTGATTGCCGCCTTCCTGAAGGTGCTGACCGTGCCGGTGCTGATCGCCTGGCTGGTTTTCTCCATGTCGAAGTCCCGCCAGAAGACAATCTTCCGGTTCCTGTTTGTTCTGCCTATGGTGGTTCCGGGCATCGTTTCCACTTTGATGTGGCAGCAGATTTACGACCCGAGCATCGGCTTGCTCAATCAGATCTTGAAAGTGTTCGGCCTGCCGGGCAATACTTCCTGGCTCGGTAATGAGAACACGGCGTTGGGTGCAATTATCTTTATGGGCTTCCCATGGGTGAATGCCTTCGCCTTCCTGGTGTATTACGGAGGGCTCATAGATATTGACGCTTCGCTCTTTGAAGCGGCTAAGGTGGATGGTTCCACGCGCTGGAAGGACTTCCGCTATATTGAAATGCCGCTGATCTGGCAGCAAATTAAGCTGATGTTGATTCTGACCTTTATTGGTACCCTGCAAGATTACAACAGCATTTTCATTTTGACAAAGGGCGGCCCGGGCTCGGCTACATATGTGCCAGGCCTTGAGCTGTACTACAATGCGACCAGGTTCGGCCGTTACGGTTATGCTTGTGCCTTGGGCGTAATGCTGTTTATTGCAATTATGATCGGTACGATTCTCCAGATGAGAGTCAAATCCGCCGACGAACAATAAGGGAGGAGGAACGAGCATGAGTAAAAAAGTAAAAACAATTATCGGGCCGGACGGCGCGGTCTTGGAGCTGACCAAGAAAAAGTTTAACGGAAAGGAATTTTCCTTCCAGGCAATCATTTTTATTGTTTCCGTTATTCTGTTGATTCTGGCCTTTATCCCGATCTTCCTGATGGTTATCCTCTCCCTGAAATCCAATGTGCAGATTTACGGCAACTTCTGGTCTCTGCCCAATCCGATAGAGTGGGGGAACTATAACACCGCGGTCGGCATGCTGCTGCCGAATATGATCAACTCCATCATTGTCGTTGCCGTGGCAACGGTGCTGACAGTGCTTTTGGCGGCAAACGCGGGCTATGTTTTTGCAAAGCTGAATTTTCCCGGGAAGAACGTTCTTTACCTGGTTGTTCTTGCGCTGATGATGGTGCCGGGCGTTCTGACCCTGACACCGCAGTACACACTGATGCAGGATCTGGGGTTGATCAACTCCTGGTTTGCTCTGTGGTTCCCCTGGATTTCAGGCGGACAGGTATTCGGCATCATGCTTTGCCGGACCTTTATGGGCAATATCCCGTCAGAAATTTTTGAGTCTGTCCGTATTGACGGCTGCGGCGAGTTCCGCGCACTGCTGACCATCGCTATGCCGCTTTCCAAGCCGATTCTGGCGACGATTGCAATCAACCAGATGATTGGCTATTACAACGACTTCATTTGGCCGCTGATGGTTATTGAAACCAACAGCAAGCAGGTTATGACCGTGGCAATCCGCGTGTTCCAGGCCGCTACGGGCACCATTGATATTGGTTCCATGGTTGCCGGCTTCGTAATTGCAACGCTGCCGCTGCTGCTGATGTTTGTCTGTGGCTCCAGGCTGTACATCGAGGGCTTGACCTCCGGTGCGGTTAAGGGCTAAAAAGTTCCTTTCAGGGCGGACGCCCTCCATAGTAAGGCCGCTTTTAGAATAAACAGAGTTGAGGGCCTTGTTGAAAAAAACGGCATCCCGGAACAGTCCTCCGGGATGCTTTTTTTGTGAAAGCAGGGCCCGGGCTATCCTCCCGGCGGGGAATAAAATATTTTTAATAGCGCTTGCAAACGCCGGCCTTATGATGTAGAATGACTTCGAAGCAATTGTCCGGGGCCGAAAGACCTTTTACATACAGCGCGGCTTTGCGGATAGGCTTCACGCACGAGGCGGCAGAGGCGCTCTTCCTGGCCAGCATGACGGCAAGCCCGCCGCCGCATATTAGCTTAAATAGAAGGAGTTGTAACCATTATGAGCGTTAAATCGATTACAGTTACAGGGGAACAGTTGATTCTGCAACTTTCAGAGCCCTTCGACGGGGAGCTTTTTGTCCGGGAGCAGGTGGCGGTTGTCGGTCCCCTGGCGGGCCGGGAGCTGTCCATGGTAAAGGTTGCCTGCAATGACGGCAAGCTGGCGCTGCCCCGTTTTGTGGGGGCGCACGATCGCATTTACAGCCAATTCACCGTTTGGCTGCCGAGCCATGAAAAAATGGACGGCGTAAAGTATGTGACGGATTTTGCGGAGGATGTAGCAGACTGGAGCTATGCCTATCCGCAGCCGTCCACTAAAAAGACACTGGGTGCAACGCCTGAGGATATCAGGCTGCTGGGCATAAAGCAGACCCACACCAATATCAACCTGCCGCAGATTATGACGCCCTTTGAAGCGGAGGGAACCATCCCCTATGTGTGCGACGGTAAAACCTATTACTTCATTGGCGAAGAAATTGAGGCATTGGATCGATGGATGCAGGAACGCTGGGAGGCAGGCGCGCTGGTAACCGGCATATTGCTGAACGCGCCTGCCCGCTTCGGCAGCAAGCAGGATCCTCTCTTGATGGCGGATGCCATCCATCCGAATTTTGCCTGGGAGGCCCAGAATAGCGAGGATGGCCCCACGGCCTTTATCAGCGCCTTTAACATGGAAACGGAAGAAGGGCAGGGCTACTACAAGGCGTTTGTTGAGTTCCTGGCAGAACGCTATACGCGTGAGGATGCCAAATATGGGCGTATGTGCGGCTTTGTTATTTCCAACGAGGTGAACAGCCAGTATGTATGGGGCAATGCTGGCGATATGCCCGTGGCGGATTATACCGAGGAATATACCCAGGCCATGCGCCTTGCTTGGATTTGCGCGAAAAAGCACTATGCCAACCACCGCATTTATATGTCGCTGGACCACTTCTGGCATAAGGTGAATTTTGACCCGACGCGCTCCAATAACTTCTATGCCGGCCGCGCGGTGGTGGATTATGCCCTGAAGTATTCGCTGCGGGACGGTAATTTTGATTGGAACATCGCCTACCACCCCTATCCGGAGGATTTGCGGAGCCCCGACTTTTACAATGACAGGGCGCCCGAATTTACCTTTGCCACCCCCAAAATCACCTTCAAAAATATTGAGGTGCTGCCGGCCTACCTAGCACAGGAAAAATTCCTCTATCATGGCAAGCCCAGAAGAATTATTCTTTCCGAGCAGGGCTTTAACTCCAAGGGGGATGCCTTTAGCGAGCAGCAGGGGGCCATGGCCTATTGCCTGGCTTACCAGAAAGTTAAAAAGCTGGATACCATCGACATGATGACGCATCATGCCTATGTGGACAACCGGGATGAATTTGGCCTGAATCTCGGCGTCCGGCATATTAATGACGATGATACGCCGGGTGAGCCCAAGCCGATTTATTATGTGATAAAGGATATGGACACCCCGGCGGAGGCCAAGAGAATTGAAGAAGCCAGGGCCTTTATTGGCCCGGAGCTCTTCGACGCACTGCTGAACCCGGAAATTCAGCACGGCGAGGGCGAGGCCAATAAAGAGGGCGATTATATCTATTAGTTTCCAATTTGCTTTTAAGCTTTTTAGGGCTTGAAAAGTAAAAAGGGGGCCGGCAGCGTTAAACTGACAGCCGGCCCCTCCTTTATGCATGAAAAGCCGTGTAAGACGGATTCGCAGCATCCCATCTGCTTTTTTCTGCATACGTATTTCCAAAGAAATTGGTCCTTGGGAAAAGGCAGAATAGCGAAAATATATAAGAAAGGCGGAGCGGAATGCCGGCCGTCCAACAGAAAAGGCCTCGCAGAGGTACTACGCATGAGGCTCCGGATATCCCGGAATTTCACTCGATCTTTGCCATTCAATAGAAGCCGGACGGCTTAAAAGGGGAGCGGATAAAATGGAACTCATTTTTTTGGGAACAGGAGCAGCAGACTGGAAAGAACCTAAGAAGGACGGAGAATATAGGGGCTTTACAAGTACGCTGATCGACGGGGAAATTTTGCTGGACTGTACGGCGCATACACTGAAGAGGCTGCGGGAAATGCAGGTGGATTGGGCTCAGATTTCCGCAGTGTTTTTCACGCACAGCCACTCCGACCATTGCAACCCGGAGGCTGCCGGCAGGCTAGCGGAGGCACGGCGTGCGGCTGGCCTGAACCCTTTGAAAATTTATGGGGAAAGCTCGTGGATAGCCCATGTATTTACAGAGGGAGAAGGCTATTGGCAGCTATCGGCGCTTGAACCGTTTCAGGAGGTGTGCCTGGGCGCTTACCGGCTGCTGCCATTGCCCTCCAACCACAGCTCGGACTACCGTTTGCTTGCCGGTAGCACAGGCAGCGGCCCGGCATTTAAACGGGAAACCACCCTGCACTATTTGCTTCAGGCGGGTGGAAAAGCGGTGCTGTACGCGCTTGACGGTGCTTGGATGCTGACCGGTACATGGGAGGCGCTGCATGGCCGGCAGCTGGATGCATGGGTGGTTGACTGCACAATCGGCCCGGGCCATGCGGGGGATTATCGGATTTTTGAGCATAATGACCTCTCTATGGTGCAGGCCATGGCACAAACATTGATGGCAGTCACGCCGTATGGGCCGCCGGTCTTGAGGACGGGGGCGCCTATCGTGCTCAATCACCTGGCGAAGACGCTACATCCGTCTCAAAAGGAACTGGATGAAATGCTGCGGCCCCCTTTTATTGCCGCCTATGACGGTATGAGCCTCAGATTGTAGGTTTATACAGCATAAGAAAGCCCATCTACCGGCGTTCAGGTAGATGGGCTTTCTTTTTTATACGCGGAAAACCGCTCATCTATCGAGTAGTTTTCCGAATATAAAAAATACCGCTTGTGCACACAAGCGGTCCCGGTATGTTTTACGGTTGTACGGGCAGCCGGTTCATTTCCTCCATCACATGGGTAATGGCCTCCTGAAAGTGATGAACACGCTTGTAATCGCCCTCTTTTTTAGCCTTGGTAATACCGGCCTTTAATAAAATCAACCGGCTTTGCAGGTAATGCTTTTTCTGTGTGTCGCTCAAAAAAACGCCTCCTCCCAACATTTGGGAAAATCCTGTTAATATTAAATTTCTATTAATATTATAGCTCTTTCAAATTTTTTATAAGTCATTAAAAGAATAAAAACGATTTTTTGATTTACTTTATTAAAATATAGGGCGTGTCAAGGCCGCGCTATGGAATCCGGCTGCTGGTCAGTACTAAAGCGTGGTGCTTTTCCATAAAATATAAGAGTATACCGGAGAGAGGAACACGGAAAGAAGGGTACATAGATGTTTATGATGGTTCCGAAAAGAAAAAGTCGGGCGGTTATTTTGCTGGTGTGCTTTTTCGTTTTAATTGCCACGGCTTTCCAGGCCACGGGAACAGGGGAACCCGTGGCGGCAGACGGTAAAAATTATATTAAGTGGGTAGAGTTCAATGTACCCTATGAGGTGCTGGAGCATGCCCTAGACCTGGATATTAAGGCGCATGAAGAGGGGGTTGACATTGGCTGGGTGGAGCTGCTCGCCTACTGCGCGGGGAAAAACGGCGGAAATTTCAGCGGCTTCCGGACCAAAACACTCGATGAGCTGTACCGAAAAATAGCCGGAGGGGAACAGCTAGCGGATCTAACCAGAGATATGCGCTACTATTCCTATTATTATGAAGCTTATTCTGCGGTGCTGTCGGGTCTGGTGGGGGAGTATGAGATTCAGGTGGCCGATGAAAGTGCGCCGGACGGAAAAAAATGGGTGAAAAAATACGGGCTGATGGGTTTTTCGCCTATTGCAAAAAATTTTCCCTATGATGATTATGACGATTTCGGCGCCAGCCGTACCTATGGCTTTGCCCGTAAGCATTTGGGACACGACATGATGGGGGCTGTCGGCACGCCGGTTATTGCAGTGGAAGGGGGTACTGTAGAGGCAATGGGCTGGAACCAATATGGCGGCTGGCGGATTGGTATTCGCAGTAAAGATCAAAAACGTTATTATTATTACGCGCATTTGCGTAAAAATTATCCTTATGTAAAAGATTTAAAGGTTGGATCGACGGTGAAACCCGGGGATGTCATCGGCTATTTGGGGCGTACGGGTTACAGCTCAACGGAGAATGTGAATAATATTGATGAGGCCCATCTCCACTTCGGCCTGCAGCTGATTTTTGACGAGTCGCAAAAGGAGGGGAATAACGAAATTTGGGTAGACGTTTACCCGCTGGTGCGCCTGCTCTACCGCAACCGGTCGGAGACCGTCAAAAATCAGGAAACCAAGGAATACAGCCGGGTTTATGACATCCGTTTCCCGGGGGAATAAAAAAGCAAAAAACTTATTTTTTTCGCAGGGAAAGTAGATTGACAGCGTGTCAATGAAATGCTTTAATGGGTAAAGAAGCAATCCATGAAAATAGTCATTGGAAAGGAAAGCGTTTTATGGGGAGAGTATTCATTGGCATTCAAAATTCTGTCATCGGCTTTAACGACCCGTTCCACCCGCAGAGCTGCGACCGGTACCTGCGCACGGGGGAACAGCAGTTTTTCGCGGCACAAGACCCCACGCCGTCCGTGGAAAGCTACCTGGACATGATCAGGGAGCTGGGAGTCGACTTTTATATGCACCATGCCATTCCCTGTGAACAGGAGACGGAAAGGATGATTGACATCCTGACGGAGGCAAAGCTCCCTTTTATTTTGGGAAATGAGTTTTATTCCATTAACCGTGTTTATGCGCCGGGCACGGGCCGGGGGGAGCTTTCGCCCGGTCTGGTGCAAAAGGCGCGTACAAGCCCGTATTTTATGGGCCTGTTGTATGACGAGACCGAGCATGTCCAGCTGCACAGCAGCCAATATGGGGAAGGCGGCGGCTACCAGTGGGCGGACCCGCACGGGAAGAGCGCCGGCCGGATTGAAGCGGATATTTGCGAGGCGATTCGGGCGGCCTCACAAAAATTTGGCGTTCCGCTTTATTCGGAGCATGTGTTCCCGGTGATGTACCACACCTTCAGCCGGGCGGGCATGCGCGTATGCCCTAAGGTGCTGAAAGAGGAGTTTCAGCCGCTGCAGCTGGCGGCTGCCATGGGTGCCGCCAAGCAGTACGGGCAGCCGCTCGGCATTTGCGTGGACCTTTGGGGGATGGATGTCGGCCACTGGTTTACCCGCCTGTGGGGCCTGCCCGCGCATTCGCCGGAGGAATTTAAAAGCGGTTTGCAGCTGGCCTACTATATGGCCCCGTCTATGATGTTTGTGGAGAATATGGACGCGTTGCTGCGAAACACGGAAAAAGGTTTTTGCTACACCGAATTTGGCGAGATTTTTCTGGATTTTGTCCACAATTTTGTGCCGGAGCATCCACTGCCCTATACGCACCTGGATGTGGCGTGCGACATTGCCGTTATCCGCGCGGACGACGCCTGCATTGCCAAGAGCGGTAATTTCGACGGCAGCGGCCTGTTTGGCTCCAAGGACCTGCTGCCCGACGCGCGTACAAACTCGTTCATTGACGTAATGTATACGCTGCTGCACAAAACCTGCTCGCATGAGGCGCTTACCTATCATAAATCCGAGTTTGACATGATTCCGCTGGGCAAGTACCCCCGGACGGAGGAAACGCTGCGTACCCTGCCGCTTGCGCATGGTGTCCCCAAGGAGGAGGAGACGCTGTGCCACCCCATTTTTCACCCGTTGAACCAGGCATTGGTGTTCGACCAATATGTCCGGCCGGAGGATATTGGCGATGCCCGGCTGTTGGTTGTCTGCGGCAGCCGGCTTGGGCCCTCGACGGTGGAAACCGTGGCGGAAAGAGTGCGCGCGGGCGCCCTGGCGGTGATTCCCGCCTATTTTGAGGCGGAATTTGCCGGGGTGCTGGAAGAGAGCGGCCGGGGCGGCTGGGCCGTTGTGCCCGACTTTACCGGGCCGGTGTTTCAGGCGGCTGTAGAGCCCTACCTGGGGAAGAAGGACGAGTGGAAAATCCGCTTTAAGAGCGGTATTTTAACGGTTAAAAATCCGGCGGGAGACGGGAAAACCCTGACATTTCACTGGGAAGAGGAGTTGAGCTTATGATTCGTTTTACAGATAAGCAATGGGATGAGGTGCGGGAGAACCACCGGAAATGGTGGAAAAATGAGCTCGGCCGTCCGATTTTGCCGCTGGTTATCGGCGGTGCGGACCCTATGCGGGACAAGCCTAAAAATCCGGTCCTCTCGTTTGCCAACTGCAATGACCTGAGCATTACCCCAGAGCAGATCATCGACCGCTATGATTATGAGCTTTCGACCTGTGAGTTCCATGGCGACAGCTTTCCGCATATGCACATGGACCAGTTCGGCCCGGGCGTTGGGGCGGCGTTTTTGGGCTGCAACCTGGAAAACGACAATAACACCGTGTGGTTTACCCCAAAAAAGAAGGTGCCGATCCGCGAGCTGCACCTCGCCTATGACCCGGATAACCCCTGGCTGGTGCGGATTAAAGACATCTACCGCGCCGGCATGAAGAAATGGGGCGGAAATGTTTGTATGGGTATGACGGATCTCGGCGGCGTGCTCGACATTCTGGCATCTTTCCTGACGACGGACCAGCTGCTCTACGACTTGTACGACGAGCCGGAGGAGGTTCAGCGGCTTGTTTGGGAGATTTCAGACCTTTGGAGCCAATTTTATAGCGAGATTTTGGAAATCATCGCCGGGCAGCAGGGCTTTTCGGACTGGGCGGCAATTTACAGTGAAAAGCCCTCCTACATGCTGCAATGCGATTTTTGTTATATGATCAGCAACGGCATGTTCCGGCAGTTCGTACTGGAGGAGCTGAAGCATACCGCGAAAAAGCTGTACCGTCCTTTTTACCACCTGGACGGTGTGGGCGAGCTCCGCCACCTGGACGACCTGCTTGCGCAGGAGGATATCTACGGTATTCAGTGGGTGCCGGGTGAAGGGCCCGAACGGGAAATGGACTGGAGCGAGGTCTACAGCAAAATTTCCAAGGCCGGCAAAAAAATTCAGGCTTATTACGATTTCGACCACTATCTGGATGATATTCTCGCGGTCATCCAGCACCCGGACGACCTGGTGAAAACCCCCATTTGGTACCCGATGGACAAGAAGGATGAGGCGCTGAAAAAGCTGAATAAATACCGGTAAGCTTTTGGCGGCAGGGCGCTGCTGGAGCCGTTGCTTTGATGTGCGCCTCTCAAGCGGGGCGGGGAAGGCTTTCCACGCGGGGAAAATCGATTGTTAAAATGGGTGCAGAACAGATTATAGAAAGGCTGTGGAAGAATGACGGATTTTAAGGCGCTGCTGCGGAACCCGCCGGAGGCGGCCCGCGGCATGACCCGTTGGTGGTGGTATGGCTGCGCGGTGGAGGAAAAGGAAATCGACCGGGAGCTGAACCTGATGAAGGAAGCCGGCATCGGCGGAGTGGAGCTGCAAATTCTGTACCCGCTTCACCGGGACGACAGGGAGAAGGGCGTACAAAACGTCCCCTATTTCTCGCCGCGTTTTTTTGAGCTGACCGGTTATGCGGCACATCGCTGCAGGGAGCTGGGGCTGCGCTTCGATTTTACCCCAGGCTCAAGCTGGCCCTACGGCGGCCCGCCCATTACGCAGGAGTATGCCATGCAGAGCGCCCTGCCCTATCAAATCGATATACAGGGGCCGTGTACGTACGCGCACGATTTTACCACGCAGTTTACCGGCGAGGTTTGTGCCGCGTCTCTCGGTAAGATGGAAAACAGCCGGATGCTGCCCGAAACGGTGCGGGATGTGACTGGCGCCTTTACGGATAAATACCTGTTTAATTGGCCGTGGGGCACTCAGATGAAGGCAGTGGAGGTGCCGGAGGGGCCGCATAAGCTGACCATCTTTGTTATCAACCGCTACCGGATGATGGCGCTCAAGCCTTGCCCCAATGCCGACGGTTTGGTAATGGACCACTGCAGCGCCGCTGCCTTTGACCGCTTTTTCGGCCATATGGTGGAGCCGCTGGTCCAGCGGCTGGGGGATGATCTGGGCAGCCTATTCTGTGACTCCATCGAGTGCGACGGCCACAATTGGAGCGGCGTCCTGCTGGAGGAGTTTGAAAAAAGGCGCGGCTATTCCCTTAAGCCCTATATCTATGCGTTGTGGGGCGATATGGGGGAGGCCACGGGCGACATTCGTTACGACTATTTCCGCACCATGTCGGAGCTGACGATCGAGAATTTTTTTCAGCGGTTTACGGCTTGGAGCAAGGAGCGGGGCCACACCACCCGCATCCAGGCGCACGGTACATGGGGGGATATTCTCAAGGTCTATGCGTGCGCGGATATACCGGAGGGCGAGACATTCGGCGAGCACGACAAACTGGAGTGCAACACCATTCACCGCCGGCTTGCCTCGTCCAGCGGGCATATTTATGGGAAGCAGATTATATCCAACGAGTCCTTCACTTGGCTGAAGGTTCCCCGTTTCACCGAGACGCTGCAGGACCTGAAGGCCGCGGTGGACGCGATTTTCTTGGACGGCATGAATATGATTGTCAACCACGGCTACGCCTACAGCCCGGAACTGGCTGGGCCGCGTGGCTGGCCGTTTTATGCCAGCTGCAACATCAACCACACCGCGGGCTGGTGGCCGCTTTACCATCATGTGGCACGCTACATCCAGTCATGCAGCGCCCTGCTGCGCGAGGGCGTCCCGGTGTCGGATATCGCGGTTTATCTGCCGCAGGCGGATGTCTGGGCGGAGAATCTGCTCTCGGATATTCACCTGGCCATGAAGCTGGAGGAGCGCATCGGCCGTGAGACGGCGGACCGAATCAACAAGGCGGGCTATTGGTTCGATTATCTCAACGACGAGGCGGTTTGCAGCCTGGGCTCCATCACCCCGGCGGGGCTTTGCATCGAGACAAATTGCTACCGTACCATTCTGCTGCTGCAATGTACGCGCCTGCCGCTTGAAACAGCGGAGCGCCTAGTGGAATTTGTGCGTGCCGGCGGTACCCTGATTGCCGACGGAGTCCCCTGCCGCAGCTGCGGCCTGGTGGAGGGAAAGACAGACCACGAGCGGGTGCGCGCGCTGATGGACGAGCTGTTTGGCGGCGGCTGCGGAAGAGGACGGGCCATCCGTGTTGAGAATAAGGAGCAGGCGCTGCTTCAATGCCTGCATGCGCAGGTAAAACCCGACGTACGGGTGGAAAAAAACGATACCGTCGGGTTCGTCCACCGCCGCTGCGGGGAACAGGAGCTTTATTTCTTCTCGAATATCTCCAGAGAGGCAGTCCGCACGGCGCTTACGTTTTACCAGGTATCCGGCGGCTTCCGGGTGCTCTGTGCCGAGAGCGGGCGGGAGCTGCCGGTGCAGGGCGCGGAGGAACGCGGCGGCCGGCTGTCCGTCACTCTTCAGTTTAAGCCGATGCAATCGCTCTACTTTGTTTTTTCACCGGAACTGAAGCCGGGCGAGGTTTGGGTTCAGGAGGCGGACGCCCCCTGTGCCTGCCGGGAGGTTTCTGGGTGGCTGCTGACGGTGGACGGCAAAGGCTACGGAGAAACCCCTGCGCCGCAGCTTTGGAATACCGTGCCGGGGCTGGAGTGGTATTCCGGCTTGGGAACCTACAGCGCCGCCTTTCACTGGACGGCGGACGAGGGTGTCCGCCGGGTAGAGCTTGCACTTGAGAACCTGCACTGTACAGCCTCCGTCTATGTCAATGAGGTTTTCTGCGGGGATATTTGGAAGCTGCCCTATACGGCGGATATTACTCCGGCCCTGAGAGAAGGGGAAAATACGGTGCGGCTGGAGGTGCGCAGTACGGTAATCAATGCCATGCTGTCGCCGGAGACCAAGGCCATGGAGCAGGAGGAGCCCGCCCTGCTGGAGGAATGGCCCTATTTTGGAGAGACCATCAACGACCATCTGCGCCAGCGCTACTTTAATTGGCGGGAGCGGGAGTATTTCCAGACACCGCAGCCTTCGGGGTTAGGCGGCAGCGTTCGCTTGCTGCTGTATCAATAGGCGCGGCATTATATGGAAAAAGCTTGTAAAGGGAGAGGAAAAATCAAATGTCATTGGAAAAACAGATGAAATCAGGCCTGGTGTATTGTGAGTATGGACACAGCAGCGCCCAGGACCGTGCCTATGAGCAGGTAATAGAATTTCAGCGCAACCACTGTAAGGAGCTGATGTTCGACTTTAACCATACCCGTCCCGGCGACACGAGAACCAAGCGGCGTATTCTGGAGGAGCTCCTGGGCAGTGTGGGGGAGGAGGTTTGGATGGAGTCTCCGGTCAATTTCGCCTATGGCTGCAACACCTATATCGGGCACCATTTTTATGCCAACTTTAATATGAGCATTGTCGACGACGGCGAGGTACACATTGGCAACTATGTAATGTTTGGCCCGAACGTCACCGTTACGGTGACCGGGCATCCGGTGTGGGGCGAGTACCGGCGCAAGTGCGCCCAGTTTTCACTGCCGGTTGTCATTGAAGATGATGTGTGGATTGGCGCGAACACAGTGGTGCTGCCGGGCGTCACCATCGGCAAAGGTACGGTCATCGGCGCCGGCAGCGTGGTGACGCATGATATTCCCGCCGGGGTGGTTGCCTTCGGCGCGCCGTGTAGGGTGATCCGCGAAATCAGCGGCCGGGACCGGCTGTATTACCGCAAGGATCTGGAGCTGAACCCGGATTGGGATCGGTAGCGGCGTATAAATAATGCCATAACGGCAGAGGTTTTCCCTCAGGAAAACCTCTGCCGTTATTTTTACTTACAGCATAAAAAAATCCCCGGAGATTCCGGGGAAACAGAAGGGCCTAACGGCTGGGGCCCTGTTCCGGGACCACCTGCGGGCGTTTGTCCGCGCTGCGGTGGTCTGACATCACAATAACCGCGACGGCGCCGAGAATGAGCAGGCAGCCGGAGAGGTTGGACCAGGAAAATGCCTCCCCCAGAAAAATCCAGCCGGAAAGCATGCTGGCTACCGGCTCAAACATGCAGAAGATGGCGGCGGTACTGGCGCCAAGCTCTTTGATTCCCATCTGCAACAGCGCAACGGCGAGAAAGGAGGTGCACACGGCTATAATAAAGGTGTAACCCATTGCCAGCGGGGGAAGTGCAAATACAATGTTTCCGCTGGGAATGTCGAGCGCCAGCATGGCCAGCGCGTTGCTGAGCCCCATGTAACAGGCTACCTTGTTGGGGTTAATGTCCCGCAGGGCGGTCTTGTCCATGCCGGTCATATAGCAGGAGTAGGTAACGGCGGAGGCGATTGCCAATACCAGGCCAGGCCACTGCAGGGAGCCGGACGGGTCGAAGAAAAACAGGATTCCGGCACTGGCAATGACGAGCGCTATTATTTTGAACTTGCCCATGTGCTCCTTGAAAAACACCCGGCAGATCAGCGCGGTAAACACCGGGTAGAGAAAATGCAGCGTAGTGGAGGTGCCGATGCCGATGTATTGGTAGGAGTCATAGAGCATATAGGTGGTGCTGGCACGAAAGACGATGCCGACCAGCAGAATCAGGCCGAGCTCCTTTTTGTGAAGCCGAAAGGGGATTTTTTTCACCAGCATCACAATAATCAGCACGGGGACAACCATAAGGTTGCGGTAAAAGGTCAGCGTAGAGGCATTGCTGCCCATGTCGTAGGTAAGGCTTGCCAGCACAGGCGTAACCCCAAATAAAAGCGCGGATGCAATCGTGAGTAAAATCCCTTTTGTCTTTGTGTTCAATATTCATTCCTCCAAGGATAAGATCGCACAAGGGGCCTATTTCGCCTTTGCCGGTTTTGAGCCCGGGGCCGTGCCCCGCTTGCTGAAGAAAAACCAGGCGACAGCCGCCAGCAGCCCTACTGCCGCGGCGAGCAGCCAAAAAAGGTAGACGGTCCCCCAGCTATAGCCGTCGGACAATGCGCCGGAGATTGCGCCGGAAAGCGCGGCCCCGCAGTAGATGGAAAAGTCGAACAGGCCGGCGGTCAGCGAAACACGCCCGTAAGCTGAAAGCTGAAAGGGAATCAGGCTGGTGAAAATGGGGCCGGTCCCATAGGTGACAGACAATAAAAGAACCATCAGGATTAGCGGTAGTATTACATTGCTGCCGCCAAGGAAGAAGAGCAGCGCCGCGGCGGCGGTAATGAGTATGTAGAGAAAAAACAGGATTTTTCCGCTGTTTTGTCCCGCGCGCCGCAGAAGCTTTTGTACAAACAGCACGCCGGCCAGGTTCATCAGCGGAATGACCAGCAGCACAAACCAAAGCGAGTCTGCGGGAAAATAGCCGGATTCCGTCAGGACGGTCGGCAGCCACACGCCGACGCCCTCCCGAACCAGGCCCTGGGCCGCCGCCATGAGAAACAGCACGGGAAAGCAAATCCTGCCAAGGTAGGCAAACAGCGACAGGCGCGGAACCACAGGAGACGGATCGCCCAGGGAGCGCGGCGCCTCCGCCGCCAGGCCGGGTTCGTGCTCCTGCGCGGGCAGCGGGCGCTGCGGCGTGCTGCGGAATAATAATAGCAGCAGTGCGGCAAACAACAGAACAAGCACGGCTGGCAGCCAAAAAGCCGCCCGCCAGCCCAGCCTTTCAGAGAGAAAGGAGGCCAGCCCCCATGAGCAGGCATAGCCGGTGATGGTACTCAGCGCCATATAAAAGGAAACACGTTCCAGTTGCCTGGCATTGAACCAAAGGGAAAGAGTGCGGATAAGCGGCCCCCACAGCATGGACTGTGCAAAGCCGTTGAGTATCCAGCAGGCAAACAGCATGGGCAGCCCGCTGGAAAACGCACAGCCGAGGTTGCAGCAGGCAGACAGCAGCAGGCCGGTAACCAGCAGGGGCTTGCTGCGCAGATGGTCGCCCAGCAGGCCGCTGAGCAGCTGCCCAATGGTATAGGTCAGAAAAAATAAACTGGTCAGCAGGCCGATTTGCGTGTTGCTGTACCCCTCGCTCTGCTTAATGACGGGAATCGCTACCGACAGGTTCATACGCAGTAAATAGGCAAAAATGTATGCGAACCAGCATAGAGCCAGCATTCGCATTTGCAGAAAAGAGCAGCCTGAAAACAGCTGCCGTCTCTGCGTGTTCGCTTGCTTCAAGACCCGGCCCTCCTCCTTGCTTTATTACATGACGCTCAGTGTGGCTTGCCGCTGGAAAGCTGCTATTTCCGGCCCCCTGAGCCGCCCTTTGCGGAGGATGAGGGCGCGGCCTTTACGCGGAAATCCTCCAGGTATTTTGAGCCCAGCGCCATGTGGCGCGAGGTGCGCTTCGGCTCCCGCAGGGAGAGGGCCACGCACAGGGCATCGAGCAGGGCTACATGGGCAATCCGGGAGGAAACCGCTTCGACCGGGTAGCGGATTTCATCGGAAAAGGCAGTGAGCGCCAGGTCCGCATAGCGGCAGATGGGGCTGTCCTGGTAGCTGGTAATGACAAGGGTATTTGCGCCCTGCTCGCGTGCAATGCGAACGGCCTTGACGGTGTCATAGGTTTCACCGCTGTGGGAAATGCCTACGGCGACGCTGCCGGGCGACAGTGCCGCTGCCAGCGTACGCATAATCTGCGGGTCTACCGCATAGAAGGCCGGGTACCCTATCCGCATTATCCGGTAGAATGCGTCTGCGGCAATTGTGGACGAGGTGCCGATGCCGAAGAACACAATGCGCTTTGCCTGCTGCAGCAGGTTGACCGCCTGTGTAAAAGCGGCGCGATCCAGCAGCATCAGGGTGTCGTGCAGTGCGTCGATGCTGCTGGCGAATACCTTGTTTAAAACATCAGCATCGCTGTCGTTTCCGTCCACTGCGGGCAGCAGCCGGTTTTCACTAGGGACAACGCTGCGGGCCAGGCTGATTTTGAGGTCTGAATAGCCGGCATAGCCGACCTTTTTGCAGAAGCGGATGATCCCGGAGGGCGCGACCCCGGTCGCTTCCGCCAGTTCAGAAACCGTCATGTAAACGACCTTTTCCCCATTTGCCAGCAGGTAAGCGGCTACTTTCTTTTCCACATCCGTCAAGCGTGGGAACGAGTTCTGAATCAATGTCAGGCATGCGTGATCCTCCATATAGAACGCCTCCTGTTAAAATTATATTCTCAGTTTAATAAAACGATTAGAATAATAATCCAAAAGCCGGCGTTTGTCAATGGTTTTGCGTGATTTGCCGGCGTTTTTTATGATGCGGCTGATAAATTTGCGCTCAACCGGAATGCTATATAAATAGAGAAAGCAGGCAGGCATGGCCCGGCCGGCGGCTTATTTGACAAATTTTTAGGGACTTGCTATAATGAACTGGCAAATAGCTTGGAATTAATCTGTTGTTTACCTGCGCTTTAAGCACGGTAAATGGTTGTGATAAAATATTTTTGCGCTGTTTTACAGGGCGCGCCCATGCCGAGGATCATGCGCGGAAAACCCGGTGGGAGGAGGGGCATATGGCAGACGTCAAAAGATTGGAGCCGGTTTCCACGGTTTCGCTATGTATCATCGCCTATAACGAGCAGGCGTGCATGGACTCCCTGCTTCACGAGGTCCGTGCCCAGGACTATCCGCATGAATTGATGGAGATTATTCTGGTGGATGGATTGTCTACAGACGGCACCAAGGAAAAAATGCTGGAGTTCCAACAGAAAAACGAGGGCGCTTTCCGGCGTGTTGTGGTAGCCGATAATGAGAAGCGCGTATTGCCGTGCGGGTGGAATGTAGTGCTGAAAAACGCCATGGCCGACGTTATTCTGCGTGTGGATGCCCATTCCTCGATCCCGGTGGATTTTGTCAGTAAAAATATGGCCTGCCTGAACCGCGGGGAAGCAGTGTGCGGGGGCCGACGGCCCAACATTATAGATGAGGACACCCCGTTTAAACGAACCCTGCTAATGGCGGAAACCTCCATGTTCGGCAGCAGTGTTGCCCCTTACAGAAGAAAACAGGAGGAGCTTTATGTAAAAAGCCTCTTCCACGGGGCTTACCGCCGGACTGTTTTTGAAGAGGTCGGCGGCTACAATGAAAACCTTTGGCGCACAGAGGATAATGAAATGAATTACCGGATTCGCGCCGCCGGATACCGGCTGTGCTACGAGCCGGAGATTATTTCTTACCAGCATACACGCAACGGCCTGGGAAAAATGCTGAAGCAAAAGTATAAAAACGGTTACTGGATTGGCCTGACGGTGGGGGTCTGCCCCCAGTGCTTTTCTCTTTACCATTTCGTGCCCCTTGCCTTTGTGTGCGCCATTCTGGTTACGGCGCTGCTGGCTGTGCTCGGCCACCCGCTGCTAATGGCCCTGATGTGGTCGCTCTATGGTATTCTGGCAGTGGCAATGGCTTGTAAGGCCATTATTGAGACCAGGCGGTTCCACATCAGCAACCTGCTGCTGCCCCTCCTCTTCCTGCTGCTGCACCTTTCCTATGGCGCGGGGACATTGGTAGGCCTTGTTAAGCTGCCGTTTTGGCTGAGAAAGCACAGTGGCGGCCGTTCGCCCGAGGTGGAGGAAATCAAAACGGCAATGAAAAAAAATCACGGCGGTTTTCAGTGATATGCGGAGGCACGAGATATGGCGGATTTAACGGAAGAACAGTTGAAGGCCCTGCAAAAGAAGGGGCTCGAAATGGCGGTCTATTTCCGGGACTTTTGCGCGGAAAATAAGCTGCTGGCCTATTTTTGCGGGGGCTGCTGCATAGGCGCCGTCCGTCACCAGGGGTTTATCCCCTGGGATGACGACGTTGATTTTTTTATGCCCCGCCCGGACTACGAGCGCTTCCTCGCCCTTTGGAATGAAAAAGCAGACAGCGAGCGCTATGTGCTGGTAAACGCAGATGCACATCTGGTTGACCGCAACTTGTTCGCTACGATTCGTGACAGCCGGACGGCGGTTGTCAAAACCTATCAGCAGGACCTGGACCTCTGCCATGGGCTGGCGATGGATATTCTCCCGCTGGACGGGTATCCGGATGCCCCCCTGAAGCGGAAATTCCAGGTCTTTTGGGCGTTGATTTATTCCTTATTTCGGGCACAGACCGTGCCGGAAAACCATGGCGGGCTGATGCGCCTCGGCAGCCGGGTTTTGCTGGGAATGGTTCCATCCCGCAGGCTGCGTTATAAAATCTGGCGTTTTGCCGAACGGCACATGACAAAATATAAGATAGACGACTGCGCGAATATCACCGAGCTCTGCTCGGGGCCGGGCTATATGAAAAATAAATATCCAAAGCAGATTTTTGCCGCCGCTGTTGAAAAGGAGTTTGAGGGTGAACTCATGCCGCTGCCGATCGGCTATGACGAATACCTCCGCATAGTTTTCGGCGATTATATGCAGCTGCCGCCGGAGGAAAAACGGGTTGCGCATCACGATGCCGTTTTGTACGATCTTGAGCACAGCTACCGTGATTATAAAGGAAAATATGGCAATAAGGAGAATGAAAAATGATTTTTGGCGCTATTTTAGCCGGCGGCGTTGGCAGCCGGATGAATATTTCAGACATGCCGAAGCAGTTCCTTCCCCTGGGGGACAAGCCGATCCTGGTTCATACCCTGGAAAAATTTTTGCTGTGCGAGCGCCTGGATATGATTTATATCGGGGTGCACCCGAACTGGGTGCTGCATATGGAGGATCTGCTCGACAAATATGTGCCCGCGCGCAAGGCCGGCATCAGGATCGTACCGGGCGGCGGAGACCGAAATTCGACTATCATCAATATCATTGAAAAAATAGAGGCAGATCACGGGGCCAGCGATGAGCATATTATCGTGACCCATGATTCTGTCCGCCCGTTTGTCACCATGCGCATTATCGAAGAGAACATCGACGCCGCGCTGAAGTATGGCGCCTGCGACACCGTTGTGCCCGCAACAGACACCATTGTCGTGTCGGACGAGGGCGGAACCATTACAGAAATCCCGGACCGCAGCAAGATGTACCAGGGCCAGACGCCGCAGTCCTTTAATATGAAGCGCCTGAAGGAGCTCTATTTCGATCTCTCCGACGAAGAGAAAAATGTTTTGACGGACGCTTGCAAAATTTGTGTAGTGCGGGGGCTTCCGGTATTTATGGTGCGCGGGGAGGTCTCCAATCTCAAAATTACCAATGTAAGCGATTATAAAATCGCGCAGGCGATGGTAGGAGGAATTGCCATTGATTAATTATGTATATCAATTGGTGAGCCCTCATGTTTTCTCCCTGAAGTATGAGGAGGTCGACTTCAAAAAAGAGGTCATCATCCGCCCGAAATGTATGGCGGTTTGCCATGCGGACCAGCGCTATTTCCTGGGGCGGCGGGATGCGAAGATCCTGCGGCAAAAGCTGCCCATGGCGCTGATTCATGAGTGCTGCGGGCAGGTTGTATGGGATGGCACAGGCTCCTTTCAAAGAGGCCAGAAAGTCGTGCTCATCCCCAACGTTCCCGGCAGGGATGACGGTGTTACCTATGAAAATTATGCTGAGGGCAGCCGCTTTCTTTCCAGCGGCTGTGACGGCTTTATGCGCGAATATGTCAACCTTTCGCCCGACCGCGTGGTGCCGTTTGAGCAGGTGCCTCTGCCGGTGGCAGCCATCACGGAATTTGTCAGCGTAGCAGTCCATGCCGCCGGCCGTTTTATGCGGGCGGCGCACACCCGGCGTGAGACCATCGGCGTTTGGGGCGACGGCAGCCTCGCTTATGTGGTGTGCTGTGTGCTGCGCCAGCTCCTGCCGGAAAGCCGCATTTTCGTGGTGGGAAAGCACGAGCGCAAGCTGCTTCAGTTTTCTTTTGCAGACAGAACCTTCCTCTTTGACAGCTTGCCGGAGGGTTTTCATATTGACCATGCCTTTGAGTGCACGGGCGGCGAGGGCAGCTATTATGCAATTGACGACATTATAACGGCCGTCAGGCCGCAGGGGGCGGTCATGCTCATGGGCGTGAGCGAAAACCGCGTTCCCGTTCGTACCCGCGATATTTTGGAGAAGGGGCTGACCTTTACCGGCTGCAGCCGGTCCGGGCGCGAGGATTTTGTCAAGGCGGTGGAGCTGATGGAGCAGCCCCAGTTTCAAAAAAGGCTCAGCGCCATCATTTATGAGGATCGGCCCGTCCATACGGTTGCGGACCTTTCCCGTGTGTTTGAGACGGATTTGAACACACCCTTTAAAACGGTTTTTCGCTGGGAGATTTAAGGCCTGTGAAATGTTCTGACCAATACGAATGATAACAGCAGATAATCTTATCGCAGTAGATAAAAAGGAGATGTCAATGGCGAGATACTTACGATATTGTTGTTTGATACTTTCCTGGATGCTTTTTGGGATAGGACTTTGCCTCGGCAATTTTAATATATTACTTTGTGCTAATTTATGCTTGCTGATAAGTAATTTATTGTTTGCAGCTGAGAATATAAGAGATCGCATTTTTTTTCTGTTTTTTAATTTGACGTTTTTTGTTTTTCTTTTGTCCAGACCCGTTATTAGCATGTTTCGTAATGTTAAGTGGTGGAATTTTGAAGTTTCAGCCGTATATTTTGCTTTGATAGCTATTTTTGTTTCTTTGTTCTGTATACAGATTGGGGGCATTGCGGCTGATAGATTTATAGCAAAAAAAATAGCGATAGTTCCCAAATGGTTCTCAATGGATGAGTTTGATTTTCAGCGTGCTTTGCGTATTGTTTCTTTTGGGTTCTGGATAATTACAATGTTATGCTTTTTGATTGAAGAAGCGGATAAGTTAGTTTTTATGCAGGGGAAAGCGTATGAAGATTACTATATTTTATATCACAACTCTTTACCGTTTTATATTCATATTCCAGCTTCCTTGATGATCTATGCCTTATGTATTTATTTGGCCACGCTTCCGCAAAAGCATTGGGCTTTTTTTGTCTTGTCAGTATATGTGTTATCTGCTGTGCCTTCCCTTATTATTGGTATAAGGAATCCGATAGTGGAGAATGCAATTTTTGCATTTCTGTATTTTTTTGTTCGTGATACTCTTGGTGATGAAAAAAAATGGATTGGCAAATTAGAAAAGGCGTTATTAATTTGTATAATACCCGTTTCTTTGGTGTTTTTATCAGCATATAATTATATTCGGCAAGGCGAAGCAGTTGCCACTTCGGGTTTATGGGGATCAATTGTTGATTTGTTTTATAAACAAGGGGTTTCTTTTGAGGTTTTGTGTATAGGCTTCCAGTCAATTCCTAGTTTGCCTAATTCTGCTTTCAAAAATTATACTTTTGGCCCTTTTATTGATTATTTTACGCATAGTGGCTTATCAAGTAAATTGTTCGGGACTATGGATCTAAGTGGCAACAGTGTTGAGCATGCTGTCTATGGGAACTCTTTTGCGCACAGCATGTCATACACTGCTCGTAGTGATTATTTACAAGGACACGGTTGGGGTTCTTCTTTTATTTTAGAAGTTTTTACAGATGGCGGAATATGTGGGGTAATTTTATTTAGCCTTCTTTTAGGACTAGGCCTTCTTTTTTTAATGAGGTTGTTAAGAGGAAAAACTTTCGCAAGAATAGTTGCTCTAACATCATTATTATCGCTGTTTTTTATGCCTAGAGGGGAAGCAACTGGGAGCTTCTTGTTCATCGTGTCCGTGCAGTTTTGGATTACATTTATTATTTGCTTTTTTGGTGCTGGCCTATGTAAAAGGCCTTACACGCGATTTAATTGCCAGCGCTTATTTAATAAAAGGTATATAAACGTCAAATGATGATAAGGAGATGGATTATTTGTTTGAAAAATGTGGATTCCGAGATGTAATGGCGAGAATATGGAGATATAAAATATTTATCCTAATAGTTACCGCGCTCTTCGTGATACTGGGAATAGGTATCAGTGCGATGAAATCTTCGGGCCAATCAACGCTGGAGCGTGAGGGAAATTGGATTGCCACCGCTTCTTATTTAACAGAGGATCAAGCCGCGACAGCGGAGGGTGATCGGTCAATCCAGTTTGCTGCTACGGTTGCGGGCGTATTAGGGTCCGATTATGCACGCTATCAAATTAACGAGATTTTGCTGCAAGCTTTTACCAAGGAAGATATTATCAAATATGCAGGCCTTTCTGTGCCGGCTGACGAATATAGCTCTTCTTCCTTAACTGATTTATACGAAGTGAAGACAACTTCAAACACTCCTATATTTACAATTACGATTAAGGCAAAGGATGAACAGTTTGTCAATGCAGCATTGAAGGCCTGCACGGCGACTTTGGAACAATCCGTGCAAAGTCTTTCAGAGGCTTCCATTAAGCTGATCGGTGAAACGACAGAACAAACTATGGAGACGGTCAGCGCCGCTTATACTCCGAAGAAGATGATTATTGCCGCATTTGGCATTCTGGGACTGGGACTTAGCTTACTTGTTACATTATTTATGGCGATGTTTTTCCCAACAGTTAATAGAAAAGAGGATTTTGCACTTTATGGGGTACCGGTTTTAGGTGAGCTCCCGATTGCAAAAGGAGGAGAAAATCATGGCTAAAAATAGAACAATGTCCGCTGCTTTTTGTGCGCGTATGCTTCTGGATTTGCAGCAGAAGCATAATGCCCACCGCATCGTTGTAACATCCAGCATCCGAGATTCTCAAAGACAGGAGCAGATACTTCGCGGCCTTGCCGTAGTACTGGGTGAACAAGGGAAAAGAGTGGAAGTAACAAAAAGCTTTGAAAAATTGCCTGAGGGCACGGACTTTACGCTTTGCTTGGCTCCCTGTGCCCAGGAGGATTTTTCTGCGTTTGAAACCTGCCGTTCAGGAGATATTACTATTTGTCTTGAACGATTAGGGAAGACGAGGCACAAAGCCTTTGAGGCGCTGATGGATTATCTCAGAGAAGGCGGCATATTGGTCGGCGGCGTCATTACGTATTGAATTTGATTATCTATCAAGGGGTGTCTGGCTTGGAAAATGGGCAGCAGCTTGAGTACCATGAAGTCTCTATAAAAGACCTTCAAAAAAAGTGTCTTGAGATCCTGGTCTATTTCAAAGAATTTTGTGAAAAGCACAATTTGCTCTTTTATTTTTGCGGCGGCTGTTGTATCGGCGCAATTCGCCATCAGGGGTTTGTGCCATGGGATGACGATATCGACGTCTTTATGCCCCGCGCGGATTATGAAAGGCTGAAAAAGCTTTGGGCGGAAGAAGCTGACACTGAGAAGTATGCATATTGCCGTTCTGACCAGGGACATTATTTACGCTCGCTGCTGACAGCAATAACAGATGAGGACACAACCTTTATTAAAGAGCGGCAAAGGGATCTTGATATTCAGCATGGCGTCCGCCTGGAGATTCTCCCCTTGGACGGCTGTCCAAAATCCCGTTGGGCGAGAAAATTCCAGATTATGTGGGCTTTACTGTATTCTATGTTTAATAATAATGAGGCGCCGACGAGTAAGGGAAAAGGTTTTTACATTTTAGGAAAGTTCCTTCTGGCATTGGCGCCGTCCCAGAAGATGCGCTATCGGGTTTGGCGTTTCGCGGAAAAGAAGATGTCTCAATATCCGATCACACCCGAGACTCAATATATCACCGAACTTTGCGCACGTTATAAATACATGGTCAATCAATACCCAGCTGAAATTTTTGCAAAAGCGGAATGGGTGGATTTTGAAGGCTTGAAGATGCCGGTTCCGGCTGGGTATGATACTTATTTAAAGATGGCCTTTGGCGACTATATGCAGCTGCCGCCCGAGGAGGACCGCGTCCCGGCCCATGAAGCCGTCAAAATAGACCTGGACCACAGCTATAAAATCTACAAGGGCAAATATTACTGTGTTGCCGGCGAAGAGAAAAACGCCAAGGAGTGATTGAATATGAAAATACCATTTTCCCCACCGGATATTGGCGAAGAGGAAATCGCGGAGGTTGTCGATACGCTGAAATCCGGTTGGATTACCACCGGGCCGAAGACGAAACGGTTTGAAGAGGCGCTCTCTGTCTATTGCGGCACAAAACGGACCGCCTGCCTAAATTCGGCGACCGCGGCCGCGGAGATGACGCTGCGCCTGCTTGGCATAGGCCCGGGTGATGAGGTCATCACCTGCGCTTACACTTATACTGCCTCCGCCAGTGTGGTGTGCCATGTGGGTGCTCAGCTGGTGATGGTGGACACGGCAAAGGATTCGTTTCAGATGGACTATGACCGGCTGGAAGCTGCAATCACGGAAAAAACTAAGGCGATTGTGCCGGTGGACCTCGGCGGTGTTCCCTGTGATTATGACCGGATTTATGAGATCGTGGAGAGGAAAAGGGCGCTGTTTCGCCCGGCGAACGCACTTCAAGAGGCCATTGGGCGTGTCATTATTCTGGCGGATGCCGCGCATGCGCTCGGCGCAGAATATCACGGCAAGCGGGTAGGCTCCATTGCGGATTTCACCACCTTTTCCTTCCATGCCGTCAAAAATTTGACGACGGGTGAGGGCGGCGCGGCAACGTGGCGGGAGATTCCCGGTGTTGACAGCGATTCGCTTTATCAGCAATATATGCTGCTTTCGCTGCATGGGCAGAATAAGGATGCCCTGGCAAAAACAAAGCTTGGCGCCTGGGAATACGATATTGTCGAGCCCTATTTTAAGTGCAATATGACGGATATTATGGCCTCTCTGGGGCTGGTACAGCTCCGGCGCTATCCGGGGCTGCTGGCCCGCCGCCAGGAGTTGATTGCACGCTATGACGCGGCTTTTGCCGGGGAGGCAGTGCAGAGCCTGGCGCACCGGGGCGAGGGCTTCCTCAGCAGCGGCCATCTTTATCTGATGAGGCTGCTGGGAAAGGACGCGGCATACCGGAACCGCTTTATTGAGCGGCTGGCAGAGCGGAATATCGCGGCCAATGTACATTATAAGCCCATGCCGTTGCTTTCCGCTTACCGCAAGCGCGGCTTCCGCATCGAAGATTATCCCAATGCCTATGCGATGTTTGAAAACGAGGTTTCTCTGCCGCTGCATACCTGCTTGACGGATGAACAGGCAGATTATCTACTGCATACCTGCCTGGAGCTTCTGCACGAATGAGCGGCTGCGGCAAGGCCATAAAGCGGACGCACTCTGCCTGGAGCTGCGTCCGCTTTTTGGCTTTGCAGGCAGGAGCAGCTTTCGTCCGGCTGTGCGGGCCGGGGTTCGGGGAAAAGTGCTTTCTTTTTCAGAGATGATGTGATATAATGACTACAAAATCATGTGGCCGTTTATTATTGCGGGCGCATGCTTGCGTTTTAACCGGAAGCCCTCTTTATAAAAATTTGGGGTTATTAGCATCAGCGGCGGAGCCCGGCGGTTTTTGCGGGCGACAGGCCGCATTTCATGAAAAGCCGGCTTTGCGGCTTTTTAATAGTCAGCGGTACAATTTTCTTAAATCTCAAAGCTTTATGGGAAAATTAGCCGCCGGCCTCGGTTGCCGCTGCCTGACGGCAAGGCCCGGCGGAATGAGGAAAGGTATGGTAAGTGACACATGGCGAATATTTTAACCGCGTTTTTCGGCAATTACAGTAAGCGCGAGCTGAAGCGCATCCAGCCGGTTTGTAATAAGGTGCTGGCGCTGGAGGATAAGTATAAGGCGATGACGGAGGGTGAGCTCAAGGCTCAGACCCCGGCGCTGAAAAAACGTCTTGAAAACGGCGAAACCTTGGACGATATCCTGCCGGATGCCTTTGCTGTCTGCCGCGAGGTTTCAGACCGTGTATTGGGAACCCGCCATTACCCGGTCCAGATTATCGGCGGCATCGTGCTCCACCAGGGACGGATTGCGGAGATGAAAACCGGCGAGGGAAAAACGCAGACGGCTGTGCTGGCGGCGTATTTAAACGCGCTTTCCGGGAAGGGCGTCCACATTGTTACTGTTAACGATTACCTGGCCCGCCGCGACTCAGAGTGGATGGGCAAGGTTTACCGCTTCCTGGGCCTCACGGTCGGCCTGATTGTGCATGATATGGACAATGCCGGGCGCAAGGCCGCCTATGCCGCCGATATTACCTACGGCACCAACAATGAGTTCGGGTTCGACTATCTGCGCGACAACATGGTGATTTACAAGGAAAACAAGGTGCAGCGCGGGCATAACTTCGCCGTCGTGGACGAGGTCGACTCAATCCTCATCGACGAGGCACGGACCCCGCTGATTATATCCGGCCAGGGCGACAAATCGACAGACCTGTACAACAAGGCCGACCATTTTGCCAAAACCTTGCGTTTGGTAAAGGTGGCGGAGCTCAATGACAAGGAAGATAATGACGAGCTTTACAAGGATGCCGATTATATTGTGGACGAGAAGGCCAAGACGGCGACGCTGACCCCATCCGGCGTGAAAAAGGCAGAGGCGTATTTCGGCCTGGAGAACCTGACCGACGCCGCCAATATTACGCTTCAGCACCATATTAACCAGGCGATTAAAGCGCGCGGCGTTATGCAGAAGGATATTGATTACGTCGTTAAGGACGGCGAGGTCATTATTGTCGATGAATTTACCGGGCGCCTGATGTACGGCCGCCGCTATAACGAGGGCCTGCACCAGGCCATTGAGGCCAAGGAGGGGGTCAAGGTTGCCCGCGAGAGCAAGACCCTGGCGACAATTACCTTCCAGAATTTCTTCCGTTTATATAACAAGCTGTCCGGTATGACCGGTACGGCAATGACGGAGGAGGCCGAATTCCGTGAGATTTATAAGTTGGATGTCATAGAGATTCCCACCAACCGCCCCATGGTACGGAAGGACATGCCGGATGTCGTCTATAAGACGGAGAAGGGCAAGTTTAACGCGGTCATTGAAGACATTGCCGCCCACCACCAAAAGGGCCAGCCTATTTTGGTCGGCACCATTTCCATTGAAAAGTCGGAACAGCTGTCGGCATTGCTGCGTAAGCGCGGCATTAAGCATGAGGTGCTGAACGCAAAATACCATGATAAGGAAGCGGAGATTGTCGCGCAGGCCGGTAAGCTCGGCGCCGTAACCATAGCTACCAATATGGCCGGGCGTGGTACCGACATTAAGCTGGGCGGCAACGCCGAATTTATGGCCAAGGCTGAGATGCGCCGCATGCAGTTTTCAGAGGAGCTGATTGGCGAGGCCACCGCTTATTCGGAGACGGACGATGAGGAAATTTTAAACGCGCGGAAGACCTTCCGGGAGCTGAACGAGAAATACGAGCATGAGATAGAGCGGGAGAAGGACCGGGTCCGCGAGGCGGGCGGCCTGTATATCATCGGCACGGAGCGCCATGAATCCCGCCGGATTGACAACCAGCTGCGCGGCCGCTCCGGCCGTCAGGGCGACCCCGGCATGAGCCGGTTCTATATTTCGCTGGAGGATGACCTCATGCGCCTGTTCGGCGGCGAGCGCATCACCATGCTGATGGACCGCCTGAATGTGGATGAGGATACGCCGATTGAGACGAAGATGCTCAGCAATACCATTGAGGGCGCCCAGCGGAAGATAGAGGGCCGGAACTTTGGCATTCGTAAAAACGTGCTTCAATATGACGATGTCATGAACCGCCAGCGTGAAATTATCTACACGCAGCGCGACCAGGTGCTCAACGGTGAAAATATCCATGACCAGGTCATGAAGATGATCGAGCAGGCCATTGAGAACCAGGTTGCGCAATATATCCCGAAGAGTACGCTCAAGGACGACTGGAATATTGAGGGCCTGCGGGACCACTATATGGGCTGGATGCTGACGCCGCAGGACTTAGTTTATACGCCCGATGAGCTGGAACGCCTGGAGCCGGAGTTCCTTGTTGAGGAGCTGACAAAGCGTGCCAAGATGATTTATGAAAAGCGTGAGGAGGCTTTTGGCGAACCGCTGATGCGGGAGCTTGAGCGGGTGGTTCTGCTCAAAAACGTCGATACAGAGTGGATGGACCACATCGATGCAATGGAGGAGCTGAAAAAGGGAATCCGGCTGCGCGCCTATGGCCAGCATGACCCGGTGGTGGAATACCGGGTTGAGGGCTTCGACATGTTTGACCAGATGATTGCCACGATTCGAGAGAACACGGCCCGGATGATGCTGACCGTTCAGATCCGCACCAAGGAGGAGCCCCAGCGCGAGCAGGTGGCAAAGCCCACAGCGACAAGCGCCGACCAGACAGATGAAAAGCGCCCGATGCGCAAGGGCAAGAAAATAGGTCCCAACGA
The DNA here is from genome assembly GCF_003268275.1 of Hydrogeniiclostridium mannosilyticum. Taxonomy (GTDB): domain Bacteria; phylum Bacillota; class Clostridia; order Oscillospirales; family Acutalibacteraceae; genus Hydrogeniiclostridium; species Hydrogeniiclostridium mannosilyticum. The sequence continues at coordinate 797,666 of NZ_QLYR01000001.1, read as the reverse complement.
CCCATGCCCGTGCGGCAGCGGTAAAAAGTTTAAAAAGTGTACCTGTGCGGAATATCACCCCAATAATTAAACCCATCAATAAATGAAGGCCTGTGCCATGGGCGGCGCAGGCCCTTATTATTTGGCAAAGGCTCCAGCGGCGCGGGCGTGGGAAATACCCCATCAGGCCGGAGAAAAGGAAAAGCGGTTGGCGAAGATTCAGTGCCTAAGGGGGCAGAAATATGGGTTTTATGCGGAGAGAAAGCACGGCCGTTTGCCTTAAAAGCGCGGAGGTGGCTTACAGTCAAACCGTGCCGCATAGAACACGCTGCTTGTAGGATATTGCTTTTTAATTGTAAAACAATATAAACTACATTTTTATTGTTTACTATAAATAAAATATTTATTTTACAAAAATTTTTGCTGCAAAAAATAGAAGCGAATCACATAATAGCATTGACGGAATGCGAATTTGGTGTTATTTTATATCTATGTGTTAAATGCATGTAAAAGCTGGAATAAGTGGTGGAGTCTGTCATAGAGCGCGCGAGCGGCTTTATTTATTCACAGTTATTGGTATGCCGGGTTGACCCAGCCGGATATTCTTTAGCACCGTGGAGGCAGGACTTCTTCTTTGAGAGGTTCTGCCTTTTTGGACTGCCGGGCTGTTTCCGTAATAAAGAGCAGGAGTGTAAAATTTATGGATGTATCATTTAATCACTTTCTTCAGGAGATGGCGGGCAATCCGATTCTCCTCATCACGGTGGTGCTTACGCTGGGCGTCATTTTCGTCAACGGTTGGACGGATGCGCCCAACGCCATTGCAACCTGTGTGACAACACGCTGCATGGGGGTGCGTTCGGCAATTCTCATGAGCGCGGCCTTTAACTTTTTAGGCGTGTTTATCATGACGCAGATCAACAGCTCGGTGGCTACAACCATCAGCAATATGGTGGATTTCGGCGGAAATACCCACCAGGCGCTGATTGCGCTTTGCGCGGCGCTGTTTTCCATTGTCGTTTACAGCACAGGGGCTTCTTTTCTGGGTATTCCCACCAGTGAAAGCCACAGCCTGATTGCCGGCCTTTCCGGCGCTGCAATTGCCATACAGGACGGAATCGGCGGCATCAACCTGGGCGAGTGGGTAAAGGTGCTCTATGGCTTGGTGCTGAGCCTGGTGCTGGGCTTTGTCACCGGTTGGGTGGTTTGCAAGCTGGTGACCATTGTTTGCCGCCGCATGGACCGCCGGAAAACAAATCCGTTTTTCAAAGCTGCTCAGATTTTCGGCGCTGCCGCGATGAGCTTTATGCATGGGGCGCAGGACGGCCAGAAGTTTATCGGCGTTTTATTTTTGGGGCTGGCCTTTGCCACCGGTCAGGACGGCGCCGGCGGGGTGGCTATTCCCGTGTGGCTAATGCTGCTGTGCAGCATTGTCATGGCGCTGGGAACAAGCGTCGGCGGAGAGAAAATTATTAAATCAGTTGGCATGGATATGGTCAAGCTGGAAAAATACCAGGGTTTTTCCGCCGACCTCGCCGCCTCCTTCTGCCTTTTATATTCGAGCCTGTTTGGCATTCCTGTGTCCACAACCCACACTAAGACGACTGCTATTATGGGTGTCGGCGCTGTCAAGCGCTTGTCCGCCATTAACTTTGGCGTGGTTAAAGACATGGTATTGACCTGGATTTTCACTTTCCCGGGCTGCGGCCTGATCAGCTTTATCATGGCAAAACTCTTTATGGCCATTTTTTAAAAATACCCGGTGTCTGTCCTCTGCAACTGAAAACAGATGAAAAGGAGCTTATAAACATGTCAAAAAAACAGGACTCATTTTATTTTGAAAATTTTATTTCCTGTACGGATTATGCCTGCCAGGCCGCCCACCTGCTGGCGGCTGAAATGGAAAATTTTGACCCCAACAACCTGCGCCGCAGCTTAGACGAAATCCATGCCGTGGAGCATGCCGCCGATGAAAAAAAGCATGACCTGCTGAACGTGCTGGCAAAGGCTTTCATGACGCCCATAGAACGGGAGGATATCCTACAGCTCAGCCAGAATATTGACGAGGTCACGGATAAAATCGAGGATGTGCTGCTACGGATATACTATAATGATATCAAGTCCATTCAGCCGGATTCCCTGGCTCTGGCGCAGGTGGTTATCCGCTGCTGTGAGGCCGTGAAGACCATGATGGCGGAGTTCTCCGATTTTAAGCATTCGAAAAGCCTGCACGAGCATATTGTACGAATCAATACAATGGAGGAGGAGGCCGACCGGCTGTTTATTGACAGCATGTACCATCTTCACACCTCCTGCAAGGACCCCCTCACTGTCATTGCCTGGCGGGAGATTTACAGCTACCTGGAGAAATGCGCGGATGCCTGTGAGCATGTAGCGAACGTGGTGGAAAGCATCGTGATGAAAAATTCCTGAGCGCTTGGCGCGCCAGCTAATAAGCCGCCGGAGTATCCCCTTACAGGGCGTCCTCCGGCGGCTTATTTTTGCGTGGTGGGGCCTTTCCCGAGCTTATGGGGTAACGACCCATTTTATACAGTGCTCCAGGCGCTTCTCAAAAACACGGTAGCCCTCCAGAATATCCCGAAGAGGGGCGCGGTGAGTAATGAGGAACGAGGTGTCCAGCTTCCCCTGCTCAATGAGGTGCAGCAGCTCGCCGCAGCGGCAGGCATCGACCCCTCCGGTCTTGAAGATGAGGTTTTTTCCATACATCTCCGGCAGGGGCAGCGTCTGTGGGGCCTCATACATGGCAACCAGTACGACGACGGCGTTGGGGCGGGCAATCCTCCAGGCGGTTTCAAAGCTGGAGGCAGAACCGGCGGCCTCTATCACGGAATCCGCGCCGCGTCCATGGCTTTGGGCACGGATTTTTTCTGAAAGCTCCGGGTCGGCAGGGTCCAGCGCAAGGCCGGCAAGCCTGTTTGTCAGGGCTACCGTGCGCCGGAAGGGGTCCGGCTCTATGCAAATAACCGTTCCCGCGCCAAGCAGGCGGGCGCACGCCATGGAACAAAGGCCGACGGGGCCTGCGCCCAGAACGGCGACGGTATCGCCGGTGTGAATTTCCGCAAGCTGAGCGCCCCAATAGGCGCTGGAAAGAATATCGCCGGTAAAGAGCGCGGCCTCGTCGCTGACGCTGTCCGGCAGTTTGACCAAGCCGGTGTGCGCGAAAGGCACGCGCACATATTCAGCCTGGCAGCCGTCGATGCGGCAGCCGAGCTCCCAGCCGCCCCGTTCACAATTATTAACATAGCCATGCCGGCAGTACCAGCATTCCCCGCAGAAGGTCTCGCAGTTGGCGGCTACGCGGTCACCGGGCTGGAGTTGTGTAATTCCGGATCCTACGGAGACGACCTCCCCAACAAATTCATGGCCGAGCACCACCCCGGGCCGCGCACGGGGAACGGCGCCGTTGAGGATGTGCAGGTCGCTGGTGCAGATGGTGGACCTGGTAACCTGGACGATGGCATCCAAGGGATCGCGCAGCACCGGAACCGGGCGCGGCTCCAGACGGATATCGCCGGCGCCGTGATAGACGACGCTCATCATGTTCTTTTTCAAAGCTGGTCAGCTCCTTTACAGATTTTTATCTAAAAATTTTTATCTAAAAACGCGTTATTTCTAAAATTTATTTATTGGTATTTAAACGCTTGAAAGGCGTTATAAAAAAGGTTTGCACATAAAGGAGGGACGGGATTTTTATGCTGAACGACATGCCCTACGAAACATTAAAGGAAAACAAAAGGGCAGATGAAATGCTGCTGCCCCACGACCAGAATAAGCTTATGCTGCCATTGCACGAAGGCTTGGCCTAGCGTATACCTAGCCTCCCATAGTCCGGGCTTGCGCTCGCGGATAGAGCCGGACCCCTGGGCGTTTCTCTTCGCCATAGCTCCACCTCCTTATTGATTTTATGGATTGGATATGATATATTAGCCGTGGGTACTGTCACGAACGGCAGGCGGTTAGCCACTCCCCTATTGAAAGGGGGTGGTGCTTATGGTTACATATGAGGGTCTTTTTGCCTTCTGCATGGTAATCATCAGTATTATTGCTCTTTTTCTGAGCAAAAAGAAATAACCGCCCCATCGTCCAAATGCAGCGGTTATTCTTTAATCACTCTTCTGGGCTAACCGTCGGCTGACAGTACCCTTCCTGTATTTTAAGTATAGCCGCTTTCCACACACTTGTCAATATTCTATTTAGGCCTTTACGGTTTTATTAGCCGTAAGGTTTTTTATTTTATCCTAGTGAAGATCGTATTTGCTACAGCGCTTTGGGTAACGGTATCACACGACAAAATTTATGGGCAATTAGAACGGATTCCCCTGGAACAGGGAATATAGGGGTGTGCTGCCGTAAAAAGCCGCAGACCTCATCAAGAAAGCGCACCTTGCCTCGGTTTTCTCCTATCAGGTCGGTAACCGTTGTGCGGGCGTTTATAAGCGAGCAGGGGAACTGGTAATGTGTTGCATTTTTACCCTATTTTGATAGATTTTTACCATATCATTTTCCTGCTCAAGGTATCAAAAAACCCGCATGGTTACTGAATAAATCAGCACTTATGCGGGTTCCGTTATTGGTACCGATGTTCATAACGAAACTGGAGAAATAAAAATCCGAGTGTCCATATAGACACTCGGACTGGAAGGGTACTACGAAAAAGATGCACTGCCCTGCGTCCCCGCAAAAGGTTGGTAGTGAGCCAAAGCCGTCGTGAGCGCGTTTACAAGCGAACAGGCGACGCGAACGCGACCTTTTGCGGAAAAGGAGGAGCAGCGGAATGAGTATGCTCTGACTTTTGAAAAAAGTCAGAGCAAGCGATATACAGCTTGCTCCGACGTGGTCGAGGTGACAGGACTCGAACCTGCGACATCCTGCTCCCAAAGCAGGCGCGCTACCAACTGCGCTACACCTCGATATAATTTATATAAGATCTTTTTTATTATAAGGAAAAAGCGGCATGAAGTCAAGTTTTTTTAAATTAATCTTGCAAGGAATGTTAGATGATGGTAAACTTATCTAAAAGATGTCTGGCTGGGGTTGAGGGAGTAAAACAGCTTTTTACCAGGTATCTGCCGCCCCAAGGGCAGGCAGTCATTGTGTTGTCCCAATCCATGGATATAAATGAATGATTGACGGAGGAACTAGCTATGAAAGCAACTGAAAAAACGATGGAAAAGATCGTCGCACTCTGTAAAAACCGCGGGTTTGTGTACTCGGGATCCGAGATTTACGGCGGACTGTCTAACACATGGGATTATGGCCCTCTGGGCGTTGAATTTAAGAATAATGTCAAACGGGCTTGGCATAAAAAGTTTGTTCAGGAAAGCCCCTGGAACGTCGGCCTTGATGCTGCAATCCTGATGAACCCCCAGGTGTGGGTAGCGTCCGGCCATGTGGGTGGTTTTTCCGACCCGCTGATGGATTGTAAGGACTGTAAAACGCGCCACCGTGCGGATAAGCTGATTGAGGATGACGGCGCGGATGCCAATGGCATGACCTTTGAGCAGATGAACGCTTACATCAAAGAGCATAACGTCAAATGCCCGGCCTGCGGATCTGCGAATTTTACGGATATCCGCAAATTTAACTTAATGTTTAAGACCTTCCAGGGCGTGACGGAGGATACCAAAAATGAAATTTTTCTTCGCCCTGAAACCGCGCAGGGGATCTTTGTGAACTTTTCCAATATCCAGCGCTCTACACGGAAAAAGCTGCCCTTTGGTGTGGCGCAGATTGGAAAAAGCTTCCGCAATGAGATTACCCCCGGTAACTTCACCTTCCGCACCCGTGAATTTGAACAGATGGAGCTGGAATTTTTCTGTAAGCCGGGGACAGACCTGGAGTGGTTTGATTACTGGAGAGGCTTCTGCCGCGACTGGCTGCTGAACCTCGGCATGACAGAGGAGAATATGCGTCTGCGCGACCACGAAAAGGAAGAACTGGCCTTCTATTCCAAGGCAACTACAGACATTGAATTTCTCTTCCCGTTTGGCTGGGGCGAGCTTTGGGGGGTTGCCGACCGGACGGACTATGACCTCAAGCAGCATATTGACCATTCTGGGAAGGATTTGACCTATTTTGACCAGGAGGCCAACGAGCACTATATTCCTTATGTAATTGAGCCGTCTTTGGGCGCCGACCGTGTGGCGCTGGCTTTCCTCTGCGACGCCTATGACGAGGAGGTCATCGATGCTGAAAAGAATGACACACGCGTTGTCCTGCGCCTTCATCCATACCTGGCGCCCTTCAAAGCTGCTGTTCTGCCGCTTTCTAAAAAGCTGAATGATAAAGCGCAGGCTGTTTTTCAGGAGCTTTCTAAATTCTTTATGGTGGACTATGACGACGCGGGTTCCATCGGCAAGCGTTACCGCCGCCAGGATGAAATCGGCACACCGTTCTGCATCACCTATGATTTCGACAGTGAAAACGATCAATGCGTGACCATTCGTGAACGCGATTCCATGAAGCAGGAGCGTGTTTCCATCGAGAGCCTTGCCCATTGGCTCACTGAAAAGGTGCAGTTCTAACCCCCTTCCGGCTGTTCCTGTCGGCCCACCTCAGGGCGGTATGGCGTTTTACGGGGTTGGATCCAGTGGAATGCTTAAAGGGTTGATCCCTTCAGCATAGGCTTAAGGCCCGCAGGAAAAGCTGCCGGTATCCTGTATGTGGAATATGGATATAAAAATGTGCCGTTTGGCGAAGCGTAAAACCGGCAGTTTCAGCGTTTAGCTGGCTCCGCACACAATAAGTCCCCCGGAACCGTTTATTTGCGCGGATGTTCTACGGTATCGAAGAGGATATCGTCAAGCTTGCCGGTATCTTGGGTCACAGCAGTATTGACACTACTCGTATTTATATCATTTCCACAGGTTTGGAACACCACAGACGTATGGAAAATATGCGGCTGATTCTATAAAAAACTACTGTAAACGGCGGCAATAGCATACTCTGCATTATGTTATATTGAGTAATCAAATTTTTGGCGCACAAAAGCAAGCCTTTTCTGCATTCTAATTTTACAATGTCAGAAAGGGCTTTATTTTTATACGATTTTCAACAATTTCAACGATCTTCATGTTTTTGGGAGCAGAATTCCTTTACAATTCAGCTTTTTCGTAGTAACATTTATCTGAATAATCGGGTAAATTTTGCCGATTTACAAATCTAATATCATAATGCGGATTATGGTTGCTAAATGGATTTGGCGGGAGAAATTTGAATATGGCACTCGCAAAAAAAGGATTGAAAGGGAATAAGATATGTATACTGTATATTATGATAAAAACGCTCAATATGCTGACCAGTCAAGTGATTATGTAAAAATACATAAGGGCGGCTGTGGACATTATACCAAAAACGGTACTGCTGTAGATAATCACTCCGGCGAACGGCAAACGTTTACAACACTTATTAAAGCGTGCGAATATGTTGAAGAAAAAACCGGTAAATTATCTTCAAAGTTCTTCTGTAAGCATTGTTTTGGTAAAGACTGAAAATGAGGAGGTTAGAACGTGTTTTGTGAAAAATGTGACGCACAAATAGATGAGAATTCTGTTTTTTGCCCAAAGTGCGGCAAAAAACAAACGAAAGCTATTGATATAAGCGGTAATAATGAGGCCTTAGATAAGAAGCGATCTAAAAAAAACAAAACTATAATTGCTGTTATAATATTATTTTTGACTGCTGCAATAGTTGCCATTGTGTTCATTGTTAATGGTGGAAATAATAGCTATGGTGAGAATAACAATCCTCCAATAGGTTTGGCCGAAGCTTCAGCAAGTGATTTTGAGTATGAGTATGATGCGGATTTAGGCGGCGTTGTTATTACAAAATATCTTAGAATTGCTCCAAAAGTACGGATACCTAAAAAAATAGAGGGCAGGCCTGTTGTAGGAATTGACGGTGCATTTTCAGGAACAGATGTTACGGAAGTTTATATTCCAAACAGCGTAACAAAAATAGGGGGCAGCGCGTTCGCCCATTGCAAAGACCTTACAAATCTCACGATACCCGACAGCGTGACTGAAATAGGAGCCTTTGCATTCGAGGGCTGCACTGCGCTGACGAATATCGCAATGTCCGATAACAGCGTGACCGAAATATGGCAATACGCATTTAAGGATTGCATAAGTCTGACAAGTATAACCTTACCCGACGGCTTATTGCAAATAGGGAGCAATGTATTCAACGGCACAGGGTTGACAAGTATTACCTTGCCCGACAGTGTGACTATAATAGACAGCGGAGCCTTCCAAGGATTTACAAATTTGATAAGAATCACCATGCCCAAAAGCTTGAAAGAAATAAGAAGTTATGCATTTAAAGATTGTATCGGTCTGACAAGCATCACAATACCTAACGGTGTGACAGAAATAGGACCCGAGGCGTTCATGGGCTGCACAGGTCTAACAAGTATCATAATACCCGACAGCGTAACTGAAATAGGAAACAGTGCGTTCTCCTACTGCGAAAACCTGACAAGTATTACGCTACCGGAAAACATGAATAATATTATTGACTTTTGTACGTTCAAAGGTTGCATAAATCTGACAAACATCACAATACCTAATGGTGTGACTACAATAGGAAGCGGTGCATTCTCTGACTGCACAAGCCTAACAAATATTACCTTACCATACAGCTTGACCGCAATAGAAGATGAAGCGTTCAGGAATTGCACAGGTCTGACAAGTATTACCATGCCCGACGGCGTAACTACAATCGAAGAGTACGCATTTTACGAGTGTAGAGGTTTGACAAGCGTTATAATGCCCAACAATGTGACTGAAATAGAGCAAAAGGTGTTTTTTGGTTGCACAAATCTGACAAGTGTTACAATACCTAATGGAGTGAAAAGAATTGATTTTAGTGCGTTCGCTGAAACAAGTTTGGAAAGCATTGCATTGCCAGATAGTGCGGAAAGCTTTGATGTGGGTTATGGCGACGGATTGCCAGACGTTATTACCTATAAAGGTAAAATTTACACAGGCTATGAATTTTACGATATAGTTACAAGGGGGAGATCGTTTGATAATTCGGGTGGACAAGCCTCTTCTCAAAATCCGAATCATTTAAACGATCCCTTATCTGACTCGACTTGCCCTCGTTGCGGCAGGGAAATAACTTATGGGAACTCGTGTGACTGTACTTGGTGTGATATATGCAACGCATGGATGCTTGGACATGGGCATGGAGAAGGAGAAGAGCCTGTTGACGGGCAAGTTCTTTCCCAAAATTCAGATTATTCAATCGGCAATTATATTCGAGTAGTTCCGGAGCTTAACGGAATGATGCTTGAAGACGCAAAATAGAAACTTATAGGTTACGATCTTTTCTATGGTGGATGTACGGAAGAAGAAAGCTCTGCACCAAAAGGAACGGTATGCGGTAGTCTCCCAAATCTGGTACAGAAGTTACCAATGGAACAACGGTCACTTTAGTCATAAGTTCAGGTTCATAACCGGCAAGCGCGAGCCAAGTGCAAAACGGTACTGATTCAACGGAGAATTTTGTCCCGCTTGCGCCAGAAGTATTGTCCGTAACACAACGTATGAATGTAGCTGGCAATACTTTCTATATTGCTTGATATTATTGTCTCTGATTTATCCCTCGGAGAGGGAAATCTTTATGCTACCTACAACGAAAATAGTCGAGATAAAATTTCGACAAACAAACTGTCCTCAACCAAAAGGTTGAGGACAGTTTGTTTGTATCCTATTCAGTTGTTCTGGTAATCTCCCTTAAGGATACCACACTTTATGCTCCGGGGGACTTATTGTGTGCGGAAGGGGTTAGAAGTGGTTCTGGTCTTTTTCTAAAAGGCTGACAACAAAATGGGCAAATTCTGTGTAATTAAAGGAGTCGCTGTGGCAGCCGTCCTGTAGGGCAGAGTGGAAAAAGGCCCACACGGCCTCAGAGACGACGCCGACATATTTCATTTGCTGAAGGCTGTTCCACATTTCCATTTCAAAGAACCCGAAATACTCCGTCAGCATCAATTTTTCCTCATCAAAAGAGGTAACCTCCAAATAGGGGATTCGGGCTAAGTCAAAATAAGCATCGCCGTAACCGCAGAGCTCCCAGTCAATGATGACCATTTGCTCGCCGTTTAATAGCAGGTTGTTTTTCCAGACATCATTGTGGCAGAAAACGTGGCTGTATTTCCGGTCCCGGCTGCGCTGATAACGAATTTTTTCCACCTTATCCAGAATGCGGTGGTAAGAGTCCGGCACAGGCACCTTGAATTCCTTGATCTGACGCACATAGCCGTCAATGAGGTCAAACGCACTGAAGCTGCGGTCAACCGCCATTTTCTCATGGATGGTTTTAACAATGGCGACCACTTTCTTTAGATTATCCGGATCGTGAATATTCCTTTCGTCCAGTGGTTTGCCGGCGAAAAAGTCCGTCACCAAATAGCCGGCAGAATCCCCGCCGGTTTCATAGACATACGGTGAAATTCCCAGCTGCCCTGCTTTTTTACAGGCCTCTACTTCAAGAGAACGGTCCAGCCCCAAATAGTCCGCCTGAGTGCCGTGAACCCGCACATAGTAGTCCTTGGAAGTGTCCATTACGCGATAGGAACGATTGACCAGGCCGCCTTCAAGCGTTTTGTATGGCGCCTGCTTATTTTGGAATATGGCTTCCCGCTGAATAATCTCCTCAATATTTATCAATTTATTGTCCCCCATCTATCTTCAAAGATTTGTTTCATTATAGGAGGGAATGAAATGGATGTCAATGGAAATAGATTGGTAGAGCCAAAGAACTTTCTCCTTTGGCTCTAGTGGACTGCCGGCTTTTACCTTATTTCAATAGCTCGATGATGCTTATACGGTAATGGAATTTGGATTGCTTGGTTTCACTTGCGGAAATCTGTATTTTTGTATCAATCAAAGATCATATGCGTAATTTTACATTGCCATCTTACTGCTCAGGAAATTCTTTGTCAACTACGGAAACACTCCGCTCTTGCCGTTTTTAAGTTAGGGCTGGACAAACGAAGGCAGCTATGACTCCGGGACGCGGAAGCTTTCGCAACAGCGTGTTGCTTGTAATCGCGACCGTGTACGGTATAATAAAAGAAAAGGAGGGGTATATCATGGAAACAAAAGAGGTTTTGGTTTTACTGCGCAATGCCCACGGCCTGACACAGGATGAGCTGGCGGAAAAGCTGTTTGTAACGCGGCAGGCGGTCTCACGCTGGGAGACCGGTGAAACCATCCCCAACACAGAGACATTAAAGCTTCTTTCAAGGCTTTTTGACGTGTCGATCAATACCTTGCTGGGGTCACCGAGAAAGCTGGTTTGTCAGTGCTGCGGCATGCCGCTGGAGGATGAATCCATCAGCCGTGAACCGGATAGTTCTTTTAATGAAGAATATTGTAAGTGGTGCTATGCCGATGGAAAGTTTGTTTACCAGTCCCTGGAGCAGCTGACCGATTACCTGGCGGAGCATCTCTCCAATGAAGGCTGGCCCAAGGCACAGGCGCGTGCTTTTTTTGAAAAACAATTGCCGGAGCTGCATTATTGGAAGCAGAAAATATAGAACCGGCCCCGGAACAAAGCCCGTCCTGCCGCACAAGCTTGTGCGGCAGGACGGGCTTTGTTGTTCTTTGAAAATTCGTCAATGCAATGGGCGATATATGACCCAAAAGATAAGCGCTGCAATACGTGGCAGGCGAGAGCCTGCGTTCGCCTAGAAGCTAGAAGATTGCCTGCAGCAGATGGATTTTCTGTGCTTCAATTACGTCCTCATCCAGCGGGTACAGGTAAGTGCGCTGGAATGCGTCCATGTGGCCGATGGCCTTTCGCAAAAACTCCGTGGCAACGCGGACCTCCGCCTTGTACTCACCGGCGGCATCCGTAAGCCGGGCGGCATATTTTTCGTCCGTACCGGGGACAACAGCGGCCTTGTAGATGTCGATGATTTCATCGCCCGTGCGGGAGGGGAAGTACTCATGGGGAGATGTGCTGTCAAAGATGCAGAAGTCCAGCTCCCGTACCACCACCATGTCAAAGCTGTTGGGGTCGAGCGCACAGCGGTAGGCCTCGGTGTCATAGCCGCGTTTTCTGGCCTGCGCGGCAATTTTTTTCAAGAAGGTTGACTTTCCGGTACCCGGACGTCCCTTGAGAAAATAGCGCCTGGAAAGGGTTTGTGTCAGGTTTTGGATGTAATCAAAAGAGCCGTCAACGGTAGCGGCGCCAAAGAAGCGCTCCACATAGGCGGCCTCCTTATCGAGCTTCTTATCCTGAAACAAGAGCTCCGTGACCTCGTCTGTCAGGGCATCGGCTGCCAGGATATCCAGGTTGGCGATGTAGATTTTCTCCCAGCGGTCATGAATGATTTTTGCCCGCTCAAAGCCCTCCCAGGCGGCTCTCAGCGCTTCTTTCACGGCATTGAGTTCAGGGTGGTCAAGTGCTGCCGTCACGCTGAGCGTACCGGGATACCAGGGCTCCTGAAACACGATACCGGCGGAAAGCTCCGGCAGGACTACCCCTTTAAGCTTATTGGAAAGGCAGTTATGTATGTGTTCTACCTCAAGCCCCTTTTCAAGCGCATAGGAGGAAACAGCGGAAAGTATTTCATCGACAGCCGGCTGTGGATAGTCGTTCAGCCGAATCAATTGCTCCAGGCTGCCAAGGCTGGCTTCAGAGAGGTCCGCATACCCCTGCGAGCTGTTGGAATCCACAAAATAGTGGCGGATCATACGGTCGTTCATGCCCATCAAACCTTTCTTCATCAAAAATACCTGCTCTATCTCTTACGGTTATTTATATGCCGCGTTTATATGCCGCATGCCCGGTAAAAGCGGCAGTCACGCTAAATATTTCTATTAGCCGGCGCTTTCTTTCGCCGGCTGACATCTGGTATAATAAAGAAAAATCGGATGAAGGATGGCGCTTAAAAATGGATTTAAAGCTTGATTATCGTGAAATCCCTTGGCGGAGCGCGGCATACCAGGCAGAACTGGAGCTGCGGCAGGATATTCTGCGGCGTCCGCTGGGACTGGACCTGTACCAGGAGAACCTGGCGGCCGAGGAACAGGACACGCACATCGGCGCGTTCTGCGCAGGGACCCTGGTGGGGACGCTGCTGGTGAAGGCGCCGCATGACGGCCGGGTGCAGCTGCGGCAGGCCGCCGTACGGGCGGACTGCCGCGGGCGGGCATCGGCGCAGGGATGTTTCGGTTTGCCGAGACGCTTTGCAGAGCGCGCGGCCATCGACTGCTCTGGCTGAATGCTCGCCGTACGGCGGAGGGGTTTTATCTGCGCCTGGGCTACCGGCGTACAGGAGAAGAATTTTTAGAGCTGGGTATTCCGCATATCCGTATGGAGAAAAGGCTGCTGCCAGGCGCATGCCGGGTGGACGGTGCGCAATAAAATGGGCCGAATGGAGCAGCGGGCATCAATCCTCGGAGCCCAGCCTTAGAAACAATGGAATCGCGGCAGAGATGCAGATCCGCCCCTCTTCACCGGGTTCTATGCTGAGCGCATCGCAGGAGGTGAGCAGATCCATGATCACCAGCTTTACACTGTCGCTGCGCAGGGAGAGGCGTTCGCTCTGCCAGCAGATGGCACAGGTGAATTTTTTGACATCGATTTTCAGCGTTACCCGCCCGTAGAATATTTTTGCAAGCCATATAAAGCTTTTCCACGCAGCCCGGAGTGTTTTTTGGCCCTCGGGGTCGATTATATAAATGGTCCGGCGATCTTGCAGATGCTCCTGCTGAGCCACCTCGTCAAGAATTTGCTGGACGAGGTGGGCGATCGGTGAAGCGCTTTCCTCTTCCGCCGGGCTGGGGTAATAAACCTCATGGATGTAAAACTCGCTGGCCTGTTCCATTATGTGCTGCCCCCTTCTGTGGCCGGGCGCTGACAGCCGGCCGGAAAAATAAAGCCTGCGCGCAGGCGCTGGAGTCACGCTGGAACGGGCTCCCAATGGTTATTTTATGCCGGCGCTTTTTTGGGCGTGCATGGCTTTTTACTGTCTGCCGCCGTAGAAGTGCAGCCGTCCTTTCAGCTGAAAATTTTCCCATTTTATTCTCGTTGTAATTCCCCCGGCTTCATGGTACAATGTACAAAGATGAAAAATTTTGTTGCATTGAGGATGTGTAGGGGATGGCTTTATTGACAACGGTTCAGGTCTGCCGGAAATTGGGTATCCCGCGGTCGACGCTTTACTACATGCTGCGTTCCGGTGTGCTTGAGGCCCCGGAAAAAAGCGCCAACCGCTGCCGCTGGAGTGAGGAAGAGGTTGCCAACCTGAAAAAGCTGCTGAGGCAAAAAGCCTTGAAAAAGGCCGAAAAAATAAAAAAGGCCGGACAAAAGCGCGAAAAAGCGCCCTACAAGACGGTTTCCATCAACAATAGGCGTTTCCTCGGCAGCAAATATAAGCTGACCCCCTTTATCCGCAAAATTGTTCAGGAGCACTGCCGGGGCATATGTACCGTGGCAGATATTTTCGCGGGTACCGGCGCGGTGGCGCGGCCTTTATGGATAAGGATTTGATTGTCAATGACAATCTGTACAGCAATTATGTCTGCCACCTGGCATGGTTTGGCACGCAAAGGGTGTCCCGGCGCAAAATAATTGAGCAGGTGCAGGCCTATAACCGTCTGGAGGCCACGGAGGAAAATTATATGTCGCAGAATTTCGGCGGCGCCTATTTCAGCCGGGCTGTTTGCAGGAAAATTGGCTTTATCCGGGAGAATATTGAGCAGAGCTATGCCCAGGGCCTGTTCAATGAACGGGAACGCGCTGTTTTGCTCACCTCTCTTTTATATGCGATGGACAAAATTGCAAATACCTGTGGACATTATGATGCCTACAGAAAAAATGGAGATTTAACGGCGGAGCTGGAGCTGGCGGTGCCGGATGTGAGCAACGGGAACCATCCGGCAAACCGCTGCTGCCACCGGGATGCCAATGAATTGGTGCGCGAAATACAGGCCGACCTGGTCTACATTGACCCGCCGTATAACTCCCGCCAATACTGTGACAGCTACCATCTGCTGGAGAATGTGGCCCGCTGGGAGCAGCCGGAGGTCAGCGGAGTGGCGCGCAAGATGCCGCGCGGCGAGCTAAAAAGCGCTTATTGCACCCAAAAGGCCGCGCAGGCGTTTGAGGACCTGGTGCAGCACATCGATGCAAAGTACATCCTGCTGTCCTACAACAATATGGCGGAGAAGGGCGATGGGCGCTCCAATGCAAAAATCAGCGACGAAGACATCTACCGTATTTTATCGCAAAAGGGAAGGGTCTCTGTCTATTCCATGGATTATAAGGCCTTTTCCGCAGGGAAATCCAATATTACCGGCAACGAGGAACGACTGTTTTTATGCTCATGCCGTAAAAAAAAATCTGTAAAAAAAGAAAAATATTTGCAATCGCCGCTGAATTATACGGGCGGCAAGTACCAGCTGCTGCCGCAGCTGCTGCCGTATTTTCCCAAGAACGTACACACGCTGGTGGATCTTTTCTGCGGCGGCGGCAATGTGGGCGTAAATTTTCCCGCGGAGAAGGTGGTGCTCAACGACAGCAGCAAGCCGCTGCTGGAGCTGCTGGAGCTGTTTTGCAGCACCGGGGTGGAGGAACTGCTTCACCGTATAGACGCGGTTATCGGCCGCTATGGGCTCTCTAAAAGTGCAGAGCGGGGCTATGCTTATTACGGCTGCAGCGGCTCCTCAGGGCTGGCAGGCTATAACCGGGAGCCCTATTTGAAGCTGCGCGGCGATTTCAATGCGCTGCCTCCGCGGCACGCGGACTATGCGCTTTTGCTCTATGTCCTGGTGGTCTACTCCTTTAATAATCAGATTCGCTTTAACCGTGAGGGCGCGTTTAACCTGCCTGTGGGCAAACGTGATTTTAATCCCCGTATGCGGGCCAAGCTGGAGGCCTTTGTCAAGCGTCTGCAAAGCGGGCGCTTTGAGCTCAGCTGCAAGGATTTCCGGCAAGTGGATCTGTCCGCGCTGGGGCGGGACAGCCTGGTGTATTGCGACCCGCCCTACCTGATCACCTGCGCCACCTACAATGAGCAGGGCGGCTGGAATGAGGACTGCGAGCGGGACCTGCTGGCATTTTTAGACGGCCTGCACCGGCGGGGCATCCGTTTTGCCCTCTCCAATGTCTTGCGCAGCAAGGGCCGCGAGAACCGGATTTTGATGGGCTGGCTGGCGGCGCACGCGGAGGAATACCGGGCCATCCGGCTGAATTACCACTATGCCAACTGTAATTACCACACCAAGGATCGTTCGGAAAAAACGGAAGAAGTCCTCATTGTCAATTATAGCGAGGATGGAACATGAGCGGCAAACCCTTCCTTAAGGGGCTCCGCCGGCGCCCATGCGCCGCGCCCCCTGCTGCGGAAGGCAGGCGCAGCGGGAAATGAAGCCGCTCCCTGCCTGGCGCTAATTTTGTGCTGCCGGGTGGGTTTTACAGGGCGGTGGGAACTTTATTTCAGATTGACGGAGCGCAGGGATTATGGTATAAAGGGCTTGATAAAATCTTCCCGGACAGTGGGGCCGGGCTAAAGGGGGAGCTGCTGTGAAAAACATAGTCAACATCATTCATTTTGTCCGCGCGGTCGAACCGCGCGAGGGGCGGGAGATCGACCTGCCCGGCACCTTAAGGGAAGAGCTGGAGCTAGGCCGGAAATATGGGTTCCCGGCGACGGTTTTGCTGCAGTACGATGCCCTGATCCTGCCGGAATACATCGCGCTGCTGGAGGAGTACCGCGATCAGATAGAGGCCGGCCTGTGGCTGGAGGTGGTCCAGCCCATGGCGGAGGAAGCCGGCATACCGTGGAGGGGCCGCTGGGCCTGGGATTGGCACACAGATGTCGGGTTCCTGGTCGGCTACCTGCCTGAGGAGCGCAAAAGGCTGATTGACGTTGCCTTTCAGCGCTTTCGGGAGATTTTGGGGTATTTTCCGCAGGTTGCGGGCTCGTGGCACATCGACGCGCTTTCTCTGGCCTATATGAAGGAACGGTATGGTATTGCCGCCAGTTGCAACTGCAAGGACCAATACGGCACCGACGGCTATACCATGTGGGGCGGCTACTACAACGGCGCCTATTATCCGTCGAGGATGAACATGCTCTGTCCCGCGCAGACGCGGGAAAACCAGATTGACGTGCCGGTTTTTCGCATGCTGGGCGCCGACCCCATCCATCAGTACGACCTGGGCCTGGGCGAGCCGGGCGGCTATAACCCCAGCAATTGCCAGGGTGTGGCGTCGATGGAGCCGGTATATGCCGGTTCCGGCGGCAGCAAGGACTGGGTGCGGTGGTATTTGGATGAAAATTTCAACGGCAAGAGCCTGTCCTTGGCTTATACGCAGGTTGGGCAGGAAAATTCCTTCGGTTGGCAGGAGATTGAAAAAGGGCTGTGCATGCAGTATGAGTTATTGAAGGAATATGCCGCCGGGGGGAAAATTGAGCTGATGACGCTCGGGGAGAGCGGACGCTGGTTTTCCGGGCATTATGCCCAGACGCCGCCCGCCGCAATGTGCATCGACCGGGACCACGGGGCGGCGGGCAATAAAACCGTGTGGTATAATGATCGTTTTTACCGCCTGAACCTGCTCTACCAGGATGGCATGCTCTGGGTTCGGGATCTCTACCTGTTCGACGAGCATTTTGCGGAAAAATATTTGGATCAGCGTGAGCCGAAGAATCAGTGCGCCTTTTACAATCTGCCGGTAATGGACGGCTTCCGCTTCAGCCTCGGCTCCATTCGGGCCGGCCTCTACCCCTGCCAGAACGGGCAAAAGCTGGCCTTCTCGGAGGAGCCCTATTGGAGCCGCGCGGAGGGGAACGACACGGTGTGCGCGGGCTTGGGAGAGCGGCTGTGCTATTGCGCGCAGCCGGGGCAGGTCGGCATCCGCTGTACAGAGCAGGACTGGTACCTGGCCTTTGCGTTCGCGGAGACGGCGCAGACGCCGTACCGGGAGGTTCTGCCCAAGGAGCTGCGCCTGTCTTTTGCCGGGGGAACCGAGAACCCGTACGCCTACAGCCTGCGGCTGAAAAAGGGCCGCTTTGTCAGGGACGGACAGGGCCTGCGCTGTTTGCCGGAGGACGGCGAAATCATCCTGCTGGCCCGGTGACAGGAGCGGGGAATGTTCTCGCTGTGCCATATGTTCCGCAGCCTGTAAACAGCCGCGCCGGTTACAGCCGTCTGCACGCTGGATGGATTTACAATTCTGCTGATTTTGTGACTGCTTGGTATGCACCTCCCAAAGTGTCTAGCTTTCGGAGGTGCATACCATTTAATCGGGGGCTTCGGCCTGGAGAACGAACCAGGAGCAGGCGGTATTTTTGTAGGCTTGTATGGCGCTGTGAACATAATTTTTACCATTTGCGCTCAAAAACATACCGTTCGTGCAGAAATGCACGATTGTATGTCTGCCTATGCTAAAATGACGGCAGGAGGTGTGGAGATTTGAAAAAGGAAGCAAAACAAAAGCAACCGCCCAAAGAGCGGCCGCGCTATAATCTCTGGCAGAATACCGCTTACATGGCCGGGCTGGCTTGGCAGGAACAGAAGAGCGTTTTAGCGCTCTGCCTGCTGCAGGCGCTATTCTTTGTGGGCCTGAACCTGGTCAACCTGTTTATTGCCCCGTCCATCCTCGGCGCGGTTGAGGACCGGGTACCGCTGGAGGGGGTGCTCGGCACCATTGCGTTTTTTGTGCTGGCGCTGCTGGTTCTCAATATACTGAAAACCTGGGTGGCGACCAATACGCTTTTCGGGCGCATCGCCGTGCGGCTCAAAATCTTGGCAGAGATCAATAAGAAGTTTGCGCGGACCTCATATCCGAATACGGAAGACCCGGCCGTGCTGAAAAAAAGGGACAAGGCGGGCGAAGCGGTTGGAGGAAATTCCCAGGCAACAGAGGCCGTATGGGACACGCTGGCGGAGCTGCTGCAAAGCACGGCGGGCTTTGTCATTTATCTGCTGCTGCTCTCCGCGCTGGATCCTGTCCTCATTGTTATTACGGCTGTTACCACCCTGGCCGGCTATTTTGCCGGAAAGCGCATCAACGGCTGGGGCTGGCGCCACCGTGAGGAAGAGGCGCAATATATACACAAATTAAATTATGTGGGCGTAAAGGCGGACGACCGTGCGCTGGCCAAGGATGTACGTATTTTCGGCATGCGCGGCTGGCTGGAGGAGATCCACCAAAAATACGATAGGCTGTACCAGGACTTTATCGGTCGCCGTGAGCGGGTTTATCTGTGGGCGGATGTTGTGGACGTCCTGATGACGCTGCTGCGCAACGGCGCGGCCTACGCCTATTTGCTGGGCATTA
The DNA here is from genome assembly GCF_003268275.1 of Hydrogeniiclostridium mannosilyticum. Classification (GTDB taxonomy): domain Bacteria; phylum Bacillota; class Clostridia; order Oscillospirales; family Acutalibacteraceae; genus Hydrogeniiclostridium; species Hydrogeniiclostridium mannosilyticum. The sequence continues at coordinate 778,361 of NZ_QLYR01000001.1, read as the reverse complement.
CGCTGACGCAGGGGTTGACGGCGGCGGAGTTTTTGCTCTATTTTACGGCGGTAGGCGGTTTTACCGCCTGGGTGACCGGTATTCTCTCAGGCTTTACTACTCTGTATAAGCAATCGCTGGACATTTCGACCGTCCGCGAATTTTTGGAGCTGCAGGAACCGTTCCGCTTTGAGGACGGCGAAGCCCTGGAGCCCGAAGCCGACAAGCCCTATGAAATCGAACTGAAAGACGTGCGCTTCCGCTACCCCGGTGCGGAGGCCGACACGCTCAAGGGCATCAACCTGAAAATCCGAGCCGGGGAAAAGCTGGCGGTTGTCGGGCTGAACGGAGCCGGGAAAACGACCCTGATTAAGCTGATCTGTGGGTTTTACGACCCAACGGAGGGCGAGGTCCTCATGAATGGGGAGAATATCAAACGGTGGAACCGGCGGGATTATTACCGCCATTTTTCCGCGGTCTTTCAAAGCTTTTCCATACTGGCAGGCACCTTGGCGGAAAATATTGCCCAAACGGATGAGGGTATAGACCCGCACAGGCTGGACGGCTGCGTGCGCAAAGCAGGCCTGGCCGAGAAGCTTCAGGCACTGCCGCGGGGGGCCGAAACCCACATCGGCAAGGAGGTGTATGAGGATGGAGTAGAGCTTTCCGGCGGTGAAAAGCAGCGCCTGATGCTGGCCAGGGCCCTCTATAAGGATGCGCCGGTCATTGTACTGGATGAACCGACCGCCGCGCTCGACCCCCTTGCGGAGAGCGAGCTCTATCAAAAATATAACGAGCTGACAGAGGGGCGCACCTCCGTCTATATCTCTCACCGGCTGGCCTCCACACAGTTCTGCGACCGGATTGTTTACCTGGAGGACGGAAAGATTATGGAAGAGGGAACCCATCGTGAATTGCTTGGAAGAAACGGGGCCTATGCCCGCCTGTTCGAGCTTCAAAGCCGCTATTACCGGAAGGGAGGAGTACCGGATGCCGAAACGGTCAGCCCATAAAAAACAAACAGACAAAGTCCCCCTAAAGGAAGCGGCTGCGCTGAACTGGCGTGCCTTTCAAATCTGGTGGGAGCTGTCTCCTAGATTTTTTATTTCCACAACACTGTTTGCCCTGGTCAGCGTGCTGGCGCCTTATGCGGAGCTTTACCTTTCCGCGCTGATCCTCAATGAGCTGAGCGGTGCGCGCGACCCACAGGCTCTGCTGCGCCTGGCGGCGGTTACGCTGGCGCTTGCGGCCGGCCTAGCATTACTGAAGGCCGGACTGAGCCGCTGGAAAAACGCTTGCAGCGATTGGGGGATTCAATGGTTTCAACGAAGAAGCGTTTACACCCAAAAGCTGCTGTCGATGGATTTCAGTAAAATGGATGATGCCCATACCCATGACCTCCTCTCACAAATCAGACAGAATGACCAGTGGAGCGGCTGGGGGCTGGCGAGGTTCCTCTGGAACTTCGAGGAGGGCCTCACGGCTGTGCTCAAGGTCGGCGGCGGCATTGCGCTGACCGTCAGCCTGTTTACGCTGCCGGTTCCGGCACATGCGGGGGAATTGACGGCGCTGAACCATCCCCTCTTTGTGGTGCTGGTTATCGGCCTGTTATTGGCAGTGACCTTTTTGGCGCCACTGCTTGCCAATAAGGCGGAGCGCTATTGGGTCGAGGCCGCCGGCCAGGCCAAGTTTGGCAACCGCTGCTTTAATTTTTTCGGGATGTTTCCCTTTGACCGCGAGCGGGCGCTGGATCTGCGCATCTACCGGCAGGAGCGCTTCTGCATAAAAAAGCTGATGACGGAAAGCGTCTTTTGCCCAGGGTCGCCGATTGCCCGCGTCGCCAAAGGGCCCATGAGCGCGTACCGGGCGCTGGGGGCCGCTGTTTCCGTGCTTTTTACCGGGCTTGTCTATGTGTTTGTCTGCCTCAAGGCTTGGGCGGGCGCCTTCGGCGTTGGGTCCATAGCGCAGTATGTAGGGGCCGTTACTGCCCTGTCCGGCGGCCTTTCCGACTTGGTTTCCGCCCTCGGCTCCATGCGCAATAACGCGGCTTTTCTGCGCACTACGTTTGAATTTCTCGATATTCCCAACGAGATGTACCGCGGATCTCTTCCAGTGGAAAAACGGGCATTCTGCGAGAAGGGCGACAATGAGTATGAAATTGAATTTCGCAATGTCGGCTTTCAATACCCGGGCAGCAGCCAATGGGCGCTGCGGCATGTTTCATTAAAATTCACCGCCGGCGAGCGCTTGGCGGTGGTTGGGCGGAACGGATCTGGCAAAACCACGTTTATCAAGCTGCTTTGCCGCCTGTATGATCCGACGGAGGGTGAAATCCTGCTCAATGGCATCGATATCCGAAAATACCAGTATGACGAATATCAATCGATCTTTTCCGTTGTATTCCAGGATTTTCAGCTGCTTTCTGTGCCGCTTGGCGAAAACGTGGCGGCCCGGGCGGCTTATGACCTGGCCCGGGCTGAGGCCTGCTTGGAAAAAGCCGGGTTTGACGGGCGGCTGGCTGAGCTGCCCGAGGGGCTGGACACCTGCCTTTACAAGGATTTTGACGAACAGGGCGTAGAAATTTCCGGGGGCGAGGCACAGAAAATAGCGCTGGCACGCGCACTCTATAAGGAGGCGCCCTACATCGTGCTGGATGAACCGACCGCCGCGCTCGACCCGGTGGCCGAATTTGAAGTGTACGCTAAATTCGATGAGATCGTCGAGGATAAAACCGCAATTTATATCAGCCATCGCCTTTCCTCCTGCCGCTTCTGCAGCCGGATTCTGGTTTTTGACCAGGGAGGAATTGTTCAGCAGGGCAGCCATGAACAGCTTGTTGCCGAAGCGGGCGGTAAATACCACGCACTTTGGCATGCACAGGCGCAGTATTATGCCAAGCCGGAGGCGGAGCCTGTCTAGCGGGCGCCTTCGCCGGGCTTTCCCCGATTCTGCCTGTCTGGCCCCCACGGATACATAATTGACGGTGTGTCAACATATAGTAACAAAAATGGGGGTGGTTTATTGAAGAAAATCAATTGGTTTGAGCTGTTGACCAGCATCGTCCTTGCGGAGCTGGTTGGTGCCCTGTCGGCTTTGCTGTCGGGCAATTCGGGGGGACTCTATCCGGAGCTCAATAACCCGCCGCTTTCTCCGCCGGGGTGGCTGTTCCCTGTTGTATGGGGAATTTTGTACGCACTGATGGGCATTGCGGCCTATCTTGTCTATGCCTCCGACGCGGATGGGGACAAAAAGCGGGAGGCGCTGAAGTATTATGCCGCCCAGCTGGCGGTGAACTTTTTGTGGAGCATCGTGTTTTTTCGCTTTCAGGCTTTTTGGGCTGCGGTTGCGGTCATTGTGGTGCTGGATCTGCTGATTGTGGCGACCATGCTGAAGATGCGCCGCGTTCGGAAGGCGGCGGTTTACCTGATGGTTCCGTACCTGATCTGGACCTTATTTGCCACTTATCTCGCCGCCGGTGTGGCGGTTTTAAATTAACAAGCAACAAGGAGCGCTCTATGGCGCTCCTTGTTGTTTGTTATACTTGCCTTTAACCCTTTACCAGAGGGAGCAGAAAAACAGGCAGACGAATGAGTGAGCAACCGGCGGAATCAAGCGGGGCCGTCCCATTGCCCGTAAAGAAGGGGGCGGGTGGATGATAACGCTGTCCCAAACGGGTAATATACCAGTTATGCCGGCCTTTACGGCAGGCTGCGAACGTGCTCGCCGCAGGCTCGCTCACAGCCGAAGTGAAACAGACGTTTGACAGCTTCGCTGTCATGGCTCGATGTCTTCGACCGCCACCACGTCTGGATCACTGTGTCTGTCTGAAAGATTTTGAACTTATCTACGCATAAACTGTGATTTGCTGATTTATTTCAGTAAGTCACTCCGCACTTTCTACTACGAATTTAACGCTTCCTTTTGTTTTTTCTCCTGTTACTGTTACTGTATATGTTCCGCTTTCTTCTACCTCAACATCATAGTCTACTGAAAAGAAAATGCCTTCACTTTCAGCGATAGGTTCATCATCATTTTTCTGAATTTTATATGATAACTGACCGTCCTCAATTACAATTTCCGTATGAATAATATCCCCAGCTTCAACAACTAAATCTTGAGAATCAGTAGTATTAAACGCTGTATATTCCATAATTAGTTGCTTGTCATTTCCTGTTCTGCTTCCATTGAAGTCTGGCGAACAGGCTGTTAGTGATGTAATAAGAACTATAACACTAAAAATAGTTATAATTTTTTTCATTGTTTTCTCCTTTCAAATTCTAATTTTTCTTTCAGTTAAACTAGGATTTATCGTTCTACCACTACTGTAATAAGAAGTAAATCTTCACTGCCAGTATTGATGATACTGTGTTCAGAGCCTTTCTTACAAATATGGCAGGTTCCTTTTTCCAATATTTCTTCTTTTCCATCACAAATTGCTTTCCCAGTTCCAGATAATACATAGTTAATATCATCACTTGTTTCGTGTTTATGCAAACCAATAGAATCACCTGCATGAATGGCACAAGGAATGATTTTTCCTTGTTCGTCCATATACATTTTTGCTGTCATCATACCTGTTCCACTATTCATACCTGGAATTGTGATTTCTTTTATATCGTTAAAATCTAATAACATATTTGTGCCTCCGAATTCTAATTTGTTTTCACACTTATTATATCATTCCTCTTCAAGAATTGTCATTTCTTTTCTGCTTAATTCTTTTATTCGCAAGCAGGTAAACACAGGTTATTCCTTAATATCCTTTTGTTTGGGAAAATCCGTTTTCCCATTTAGAGATGGCCTGCGGGGAGACGTTGAGCGCCTCCGCCGGTTCGTCCTGCATCATGCCCTGCGCCTTTCGGAGCTCTGCAATCTTTTTTTGCCGATCAATAGATCCATAACCTTCACTCCTTTGTTTTGGTATAGCACAGTTCGTGGGGACACTCAAGAGTAAAAGCGCACTGATGATCTTCGACAGACACGCAAACCTGAAGTATAAATATGGAAGCCGAAATTTTTGGAGCAGGGGATCCTTTGTAGATACGGTAGGAAAGAATGCGAAGATGATCCAGGAGTATATCCAAAACCAGTTGGAGGACGATTTGGCAAGTGAGGGTATTGCAGAATATCCAAATAACTTTGCGTTATTGAATAAACTGATGCATGCATTATTTATTGCAGGAGATGATGACGGCAATATTCCGGAATGGAAAGAAAACCTGGAAAAATATGATGCGGAAATCACTGCCTTGGGCGAAAGGATTATGAAATATTGCCCTGATCAGAACATTCGTCTTGAAGCAACAGCTAGACTTGCTTTTAATCACTGTGAAATGGGAAGAAAAGAAAAGGGCAGAAGGATCTATGAATCCCTGCCGTCGGCTGAATTCTGTAAAGAAAATCAAATGTGGTGGAGTTTGACTGACAACGAAAAGCTTCCTTATTTAAGAAAGAAAATAAAGCGTGACTATGAAGCGTTAAGAAGCTCCATATGGTTATTGGCAAATTCCAGCTGTATTTCAGATGAGCAGTCCATTGTTGTAATAAATAAAGTATGGGAACTTGAAAAAATTGTGTACGACAACGCCATCACACCGGATGGTTGGGGTGCCGCCAAGTTGCAACTGGATATAGCAAAACTATTTGCAAGACTCGATAACAACTTGGCGGCTCTTGAGCACCTAAAAATTGGAGCAACAGCAGCCAGACTGTTTGACAGACGACCGGAAGAACAAACTTTTTCCAGTATATTACTGGGAGATATTACAGCAAGAAAAATCGATTTTGAAACATCGGACACAAGGACACTTTGTGAAATCATGCGCGACAAATGGTTATTATCTCCGGAGTTTGATAAACTTCGCGATACGGGTGAATTCAAAGAAATCATAGAGATTCTATACTAAATCTAAGGAGAGTTCAACCCCACCAGCCGAATTGCGAAAAATATCTTTTTCATAGTCCTTTGGCATATCGGAACGAGTTACGCTCGTTCCGATTTTTTATTTCATAAAAAGTCAGTCACCGCTTCATTGCTTCTCCCTTTTCGCAAAAAGTCACGCTGCGCCTGCGCTGTTCGCTTGTAAACACGCTCACAACGCTTCGGCTTGCTACCAACCTCTTGCGGGTTGGTACTACGGTCCCTTACTGGCATCTTTTTTGTAGCGTAAACTCAAATTAAAAGCTACATCTTGAAACATTAAGATGTAGCTTTTTCTGTTGTTATGCGATTCTTTGCTGAAAATCAAAAAACGGGACATTCGAATTTTGACTTCTTTTGTTCTATTGAAACTTGGAATCTATGCCGGCTTTTCGAAGAGGTCCTCTTCTCGTAGTAATGGAATATTAAAAGCTTATAAATTTTTTTACCAGAAAGACTGCGTGCTGAAAAGTTAGTATGCAGCCTTTTGAAGAATATGCACCTTTATTTGAAATTAGCGCCTGGTGGATTATATATGTCAATTGAAGCCTATGGCATGCTAAAGCGGCCGGTTCAGGCGCAGTATAGTCAGGTTAATATCTCCTGCTCTAGCTTCGCTGGAGCCGGAATAGGTTAGCGTAAACACGGTCTGGGCAGGAGCGCGGATGATAATGAAAGCCGAACCGCTGGCACTTGTTCCGCCGGTTGATGTGGCAAAATAGATCCCTGCATCCAAATGAGCTGTACCGTTGTATGAAGGAGTAATTTGCATATAGCTTGCCGCTTGAAATAACACCGATGCCTTGTAGGATACAAGATAATAGCCGGGAGCCAGCATAATGTGCGTGGGGTCTGCTGCAACAATACTCCCTGTAGGATCGCTGATATCGGGGTATAGAGAAATAAGGGACCCGACAGGTAGTAGGGCCTGAAAGGTATTAAAGGAGGCGAAAATATCGTTGGGAGCCTCTCCGGTTGCGCCAGTGGGCCCAGCCGGGCCAGTAATGCCCTGAGGCCCCTGAGGCCCGATGGCTCCGGCCTCGCCTGCAGGTCCTGTAGCGCCAGTGGGTCCGGTTGGACCGGTTGGACCGGCCAATCCGATCCAACAAGTGTTTTGGCAACAATAGTACGGATAGTAGGGACAGCCTTTGTTATTACAAAAAAAGTTTTGCTTCATGGAGTAATTCCAGCTTTCCTACTGTTTTTATACTATTATATTTTAGGAGCCGGTAAAAGGTTCTAAAATTTCATTTAATGGAAAAATTGCTAACATTTAAATAGCTTCAATTATGACTTTGTGATAATATAATCGGCATAAGCTTATTAAGACAGGAGAGAGGGAGAGAAAGATGAATATAATGCTGGTAAATTACAGACATCCAAGCAGCCGGCCATATCGCAGTATTATGCACCTACCTCGAGAAAGGGCTTTTGAAATAGCCGATCAATTGTACAAATCAAGTCAATGCCGGGCACATAAACGCTTTGGGCCGGATTTTGAGTTTTATTATGCGTACCGCCTGCAAGTAGAGCAAGCATTATATAACGAGTTTATGGAGTTGGGCGGCAAACCGCAGCTGAAACATCCATTTTATTTTGTTCTGGAATATTGCGATGCTTTTTACGAGAATTTCGATCACGGCGTATGTGTGAAGCTGCCGTTAAATGAAATCGATCCCTTCGACATCAGCTTTACCTTTGGCGACAGTATGGCTCAGTTTGAAAGTGATGATAGGCAGCCGGTGTTTTTAGTAGATACGCTATATTCATACATTAAAAATTATAATCAGGATATACGCCTGTTTTTAAATAAAATCATACCTAAATATAAATGCATAGAGGCTCAGCTATGGACGAATAAATATTTTCCATGTGAGAGCCGTGATAGCAACGAAAGCCAGTAGGCAGGCCGTTCCGGTGTCAGGCCATGCTTCACAGGTGCCTGCTTGTGATTCTGTGCGCATCTCTATGCGCGCTTACCCCCATTTATGCCTTTGAAGACGGGCGCGCATAATCTCGGCCTGTAATTGATGCGCGGTGCTTTTACAGGGTACCTAAGGGTACAGATGGTTTTATAGCTGATATAAAAACCAGTTTTATTTTTGTGTATTATGATGAGAATGCAAAAAAATTATAGAATATTTTTAAATAAAATTGCGATTAAATGATTGTGCAAACAAAATGAGTATGCTAAAATAAATAAATCTTGTGAAAATGAGGTGGGGTTATGAGGAAAAAGTGGCTGCCGATTTTGGCAGGAATCGTCCTATTATCCTGCACATCCTGCGCCATTTTGCCCGAAGAGGAGGAGCTGCCTGCGGCCCCTGTAGTCCGAGACTACGAGGTGGAGGAATATGAGCAGACACCGGTGCTGCGGGGGGACCTACAGCTGAGCCAGAAGGTGAGCTGCACCTACCGGCCGGCTAAAGCCGAGGATTTGAGCTTTGCGCTTGGCGGCGAGTACATCTCAGCGGTCTATGTGGAGACAGGGCAGACGGTGAAAAAAGGCCAGCTGCTGGCGGAGCTGGAGCAGGGGAATATTGACGAGCAGATAGAAGCGCAGGAATATACCCTATCTCAGTCCCAGGTAAAGCTGAAGCATGCCAAAGAGGACAAGGCGCTGGACCTGCAAAAGCAGGAGCTGCTGTGCCAATCACTGGAAGAACAGCTTCAGGCGGCAGGGCAGGATACAGACACGGCCGCACTGAAGAGCCAGCTGGAGGCTCAGCGCATAGAGAAAAGCCGTTTGACGGTTCAATATGATAATCAGATAGAAGCTTTGAACGACGATATTTATATCCAAAATAAAAAGCTCAGCCAGCTGCGGCAGGAGAAGAGCCGCCGGCAGATTTACGCCTCCATCGACGGAACAGCCACCTATGTCCAACAGGTGGAAGAAGGCGAGCGTTCCGTGAAGGATGAGCGCTTTATCACCATTTCAGACATGGAAACATCGGTGTTCGTTGTAAAAGGTGAGGACTGTGAATATTTTAAAACGGGCGATGAGGTAGATGTCGTCTATAAAAAGGAGGCTTACCCGGCCCGGGTGGTGGACGCAGCCAGTCTGGGCCTGACGGAGCAGGAGGAGGGCGAGGCCCGCTGCTATTTACAGCTGCTGCATCCGAACCCAGAGCTGGAGAGCGGGAACGCCGGCGCGGTAAACGTGGTTTTGGATGAGCGGAAGGGCGTTTTGTACACCTTGGCTGAAGCGGTTAAGACGGCCAACGGGCAAAAGATTGTATATTGTCTGGACGAAAATGGCATGAAGATTATGAAAAATGTGGAGACCGGCCTGAAAGCGGGCGAGTGGATTGAAATTGTAAGCGGTTTGGAAGAAGGTGACAGCGTTGTATTGGACTCTTAAAAGAACAGCGGCGCTGTTTTTAGCTCTGGCGGGAATCCTGCTGCTGCCCGGCTGTCAGGGAACGGCGGAGCAGCAGGCCCCCGAGCTGCTGGAGCCGGTCGGGGTGCAGATGGATACAGCCGCCGTAACCCGGGGTGAAATCTATAATATCCAGTATCTGGACGGGGAGATAAAGCCTGCGGTGGAGGCGCTTTATTTCAAAACCGAGGGAACACTGGAAAAGAAAAACGTCAATGTCGGAGACTTGGTTACCAAGGGCCAGGTACTGGCGCAGCTGGACGAATCCGCCTTGCTGGAGCAGATTGACGCCTTGCAAAAACAGCTGGATTATCAGAAAAATGATGCTCAATTCAGCGTTCAGCAGCAACAGCTGGACATCGGCATCGCAAAGCTTGAACTGGAGCAAATGCGGGAGCAAGGGGCTTCTGCCGCGCAGATACAGGTAAAGGAGCTGGATATTGACAAGCTTGAGACCGCGTTGAGCCATAGCAGGGAACTGCAGGCTATGGAGCAAAAGCGTCTGTCGGACCAGCTGGCGGAGCTACAGGCTAAAGCTGGCGACAACCAGCTTGTCGCCCCCTATGACGGGCGTGTTGTCTATATCGGCGGGTTGTCCGAGGGGGCGGCGGTACAGGGCTACACGCCGGTTCTCTATCTTGTAAATGAGTCGGAGCTGGTCATCAGCGCTGAATATATCAGTGAGGCGGACCTGCGTGACGCAACTCGGATTTATGCCAGCGTCGGCGATCAGATTTATGATGTTGCCTATGAGCCCTATGACCAGGAGGAATATGTCTCCCGCGTTCTGTATGGCGAGGATATGGATACACGCTTTTCAATAGATGCTGCCGGCGCCGCGCTGGAAAGCGGGCAGTATGTATGCATTTACATCCAAAGCGGCTATAAGGAAGATGTGCTGACGGTTCCCGTCAACGCGCTGTACAGGGATGAGACCGGGCAGTATGTCTACCGTATGGAGGACGGAAAGCGGGTGCGCTGCGAAGTGGAGGTCGGCATGACGTCGGACGTTAAGGCGGAGATCCTTGAGGGCCTGCAGGAAGGGGATGAAGTCTATGTCAAGGAGTAAGGCCGCAGCGGTGCTGTTGGCGGCTGCCGTCCTGCTTGGCGGCTGCAGCCGCCAAGCAGGCTCCCAGCAGAATGAAATGATTCTGGAGGAGACCCTGGAAGCCCCTGAAAAGGCCAATTATAAGACCGCCGTGGTAGAGCGGGGAAACTTTACGAAAGAGGTTGCCGGAAGCGGGAGCGTCGTCTATCCGGTGCAGGCGGAGCTCCGCTGGACGGAGGGCTCGGTGCGGTTCGACGAATTTTATGTTACCAGCGGGACAGAGGTTTCTAAAGGCGATGTGCTGGCCCGCTTTACCACGGAAGAGAACCAGGTGGCGCTGGAGGAAAAACAGCTGGCGCTGGAGCGGGCGCAGCGGGATTTTACCTTGGGCAAGCAGCAGCGCCAGGACCAAATAAAGCAGGCCGAAGCAGCCTTGAACGGGCTGAGCTCCTATGAGGCCCGCATTCAGGCGCTGAACATTCAAAAGCTTCAATCCCAATATGACCAGTATGTGTACCAGACGGAATATAGCCTGGCGGCTCAGCAGGAGGAGATTCAGAAGCTTCAGTCTCAAATCAGCGAGACCGTACTGGTAGCACCGTTTGACGGTATTGTGGACAGTGTCGTCAGCTTCAACCAGGGCGATAAGGTAGACCAATCGCAGGTGCTGGTTACGATGTACGCTTCTGACAGGCTGTTGATCTCGGCCGAGGATGCGGAGGGGGCTTACCGCTATAACATGCCGGTTACGGTGCAGATCGGCAACAACGACGAGGTTGAGACTTACACGGGCAGGGTGATTAGCGCCTCCAACATCCTTCCGGCTGCCCTGAAGCAGGGGCAGGCCCTTATTGAACTAGACGGCAAATTGGACCCCGCGCTGGCAAAGCGGAAGGTAGCGGTTACCGGCAACGATGTGGACTTACATAATGTACTGTTGGTGAACCGTTCGGCGATAAAAAAGGATGAGAGCAGGCGCTATGTCTACGTCCTGGACGGTGAAACGGTAAAAAAACGCTATGTGGTCGAAGGCGAGAATAATATGAGCACGACATGGATTCTGGACGGGCTCACCGAAGGCCAGACGCTGATCTTGGATTAAGGGAGAGACTGTGATGCTGGAATTTGTAAAGCGAAAGCTATTGAACAAAAAGTGGATGGCCGTCAGCCTTTTGATTGGCAATATTCTTCTGGTTGCCATTGCCTCCAGCGGCCCCATGTATTCCCAGGCGGCCTTGCAGCGCATGCTGAACCGGGATCTGAACCAGTATATTGTGGAAGAGGATGCCTACCCGGGAGCAGTGGTGCTGCGCACGGCGTTTGTTGGGACCAGTACCGGCGCAAAGGGGATAGAGGCCGTTGCCAATGCAGAGGAGCGGATGCGCCAGCTGCCGGAAGAGATGAACGTCCCGGCGCTGGAGCAGGTGACGCATTATTATGTGACCAACACGAAGGCCGTCCCCAAGCCTGCGGTGGAGGAACAGGAGGAGGACCTCAACGTCGACCTCGGATTTTACTCCAATATAGAGGAGCATATCAACGTTACCGCCGGGCAGATGTATGCACAGGAGCCGGTGGACGGCGGCATCGTCGAGGTGATGGTAACCGAACGGACGCTGGTGGAGAAAAACCTGATGCTGGGGCAGGAGCTGGAAATGTCCCGCGTAGAGGGCGAGAACGGCGCCCCCATGACGGTGCGTATTGTGGGCGTGTTTGAAAACAGCCTGGAGGAGGACCCCTACTGGCAGGATGCGCCTACGGCCTGGAACGACACGCTGATTATGAGCGAAAATAATTTTAGAACTCTGATTGCCGACTACGAGGCGCCGCGGTGTAATTTTCAGGCCGAATTCTATACGGTGCTGGACCACAACAGGATGCGCGGTGATGAGAGCAAGGAGATGCTGGCGGTTATTCAGCGCTATGAGGAGGAATTTGAAGGCCTTTCCAACAAGGGCATTCAATTCTACTGCCAGGAGCTGCTGGAGGAGTATATTCCGCAGGCAGATAAACTGAATGTGACGCTGTGGGTGCTGCAGGTGCCCATTTTTGTGCTGCTGGGCGCGTTCATTTTTATGGTTTCCCAGCAAATGCTTTCCATGGAGCAGAATGAAATCTCTATTTTGAAAAGCCGCGGCGCGGCTAAAAAGCAGATTTTGTGGATTTATCTGCTGCAAAGCGCCGTCATCGCCGTCATCAGCCTGCTGCTGGGCATCCCGCTGGCAATTCTTATCTGTCAGCTGCTGGGCTCCTCCAACGCTTTTCTGGAGTTTGTGCGCCGTACGGCGCTTCAGGTTGAAATCAACCCGCTGTCCCTGCTGTTTGCGGGGTTGGCAGCGTTGTTCTCCATCGGCGCAATGGTTCTGCCCGCCGTTCGCTACGCAAATGTGACCATTGTCGCACATAAGCAGCGGAAAAACAAAAAGGGCCGGGCTCCGTGGTGGCAGAAAATTTTTCTTGACGTGGTGCTGCTGGCTGTGTCGGTTTACGGCTTATACAGCTTTAACGGCCAAAAGGATTTTCTGGCTCAAAAGGTGGCAGATGGGGCCGCTCTGGATCCGCTGCTGTATTTTTGTTCCTCTTTGTTCATCATTGGTTCCGGGCTGTTTATCCTCCGGATTTTTCCGTTGCTGGTACGTCTGATTTTTACCATTGGGAAAAGGTGGTGGCCGCCGTCGCTTTATGCCTCGTTTTTGCGCATCCTCCGCACCCGGAACAACCAGGGCTTTATTATGATTTTTTTAATTTTGACCATGGCGATGGGAATTTTCAGCGCGCAGGCCGCACGGACCATCAATGCCAATGCGGAGGAAAAGATTCGCTATGCCACCGGCGCGGATATCGTTTTCCAGGAGAAATGGACCAGTAACGAGCAGGCGGTGGCGAACGATGCCACCGGGACGCTGGAGCTGACCTATTATGAGCCGGACTTCAGCCGTTATATGCAGATTGACGGGGTCGGCAGCGTAACCAAGGTGCTGCGCAACAACAGCGTGTCGGTTTCTGTAAACGAGGGAAGCATCTCCGGTGCGACCCTAATGGGAATTAATACCAAGGAATTTGGGGAGACCGCCTGGTTTAAGGAGCAGCTCCTGCCCACTCATTGGTATGCTTACCTTAACGCTATGTCGCAGGATGCCAGAGGCGTTCTGGTTTCCTCTAATTTTAAAGAGCTTTACGGCTACAAGGTGGGCGATATCATCACCTATAAAAATGAGTATGGGGAATCTGCCAGAGGGGTCATTTACGGGTTTGTGGATTACTGGCCCACCTATGCGCCCGTTACCCGTGAGATTTCCAAGGAGGGCGCCGTCAAGGAGACGGACAATTTCCTAATTGTGGCGCACCTGCAGCAGGTGCAGTCTGCCTGGGGGGTAACGCCCTATGAGGTTTGGATGAAGATGGAGGGATCCTCTCAGCCTGTTTATGATTTTGTAAAGGACACGGGCGCCTGGCTGGTACTCTTTAAGGATGCCAACGCGCAGCTCATCGACCTGAAAAACGACCCCATGTTCCAGGGGACCAACGGGGTACTGACCGTAGGGTTCATCGTGGTTTTAATCCTATGTACGACAGGCTTTTTGATTTACTGGATTCTTTCCATTCAGTCCCGGGCGCTGCAATTTGGCATATTCCGCGCTATGGGCATGTCAATGCGGGAGATTCTGGCCATGCTGCTCAATGAACAGCTCTTTATTTCCGGCGTTTCCATCGGGGCGGGCGTTTTGGTCGGCAACCTGGCCGCAAGGCTGTTTGTGCCCCTGATTCAAATTGCCTATTCAGCGGCGGACCAGGTGATTCCGTTGGAGGTTGTCAGTGCGCAGAGCGACTCTGTCCGGCTGTTTGCCGTTATTGCGGGCATGATGATTTTGTGCATGGTCATTCTTGGGTGGTTGATTTCCAAGATTAAGATTTCGCAGGCGTTGAAGCTGGGGGAGGATTAACGGTGGAAAATATTATTGAGACCAAAAATGTCAGGCAGGGCTTCCCCGTTGCCGGCGGCGAGCTGTTTTGGGCGCTCAAAGGCATCAATATCACCGTCCCCCGGGGAAAACTAACCATGCTGAAGGGCCGTTCCGGTTCCGGTAAGACGACGTTGATGAATATTCTGGGGGCGCTGGATTATCCGCTGGAGGGCGAGGTGCTTTTTCAGGGCCAGGATATCACAAAGCTTTCAGAGCAGCAGCGGGGAACCCTGCGCCGCACCGAGATTGGCTTTGTCTTTCAGTCCGTGGCATTGATCCCGATGCTCAATGCCTTTGAAAACGTCGATTTTTCGCTGCGGCTGGCAAAGTATAAGGGCGGCCACAAGGAGCGGGTGGAGGAGTGCCTGCGGATGGTCGGCCTGGGCAGCCGTATGAACCATATGCCGCAGGAGATGTCGGGCGGTGAGCAGCAGCGCGTTGCCATTGCCAGGGCGATTGCCCACAAGCCTAAGGTGTTGTTTGCCGACGAGCCGACGGCTGAACTGGATACAACAACGGGCCTGCAGGTAGTCAAAATTTTCAAGGAGCTGACCCAAAGCGAAGGCGTGACCATTATCATGACAACCCACGACACGGGACTGATGGAAATCGGCGACGTGGCCTATGAATTGGAGGACGGTGAGATCATCCATGGCTGAAGACATCATCGTATGCGAAAACCTGGTCAAGATTTATAAGACCAAGGATATTGAGGTGCTGGCCCTGCAGGGGTTGGAGATCAATATTGCCGAGGGCGAGCTTATGGCGATTATCGGCAACAGCGGCAGCGGAAAATCCACCTTTCTCAATATGATCGGCGGCCTGGACCGTCCGTCCGCGGGCAAGCTGTTTGTAGACGGCAAGGACCTTTTTAAGCTCAGCGAGGCGGAGCTGGTGGAATATAAACGCAGTACAGTCGGCTTTGTGTGGCAGAATAATGCCAGAAACCTGCTGCCCTATCTGACGGCCTTGCAGAATATTCAGCTGCCTATGATGATCAGCGGCGGCAAGCAGCGAAAGGAGCGTGCGCTGGAGCTTTTAGACCTGGTGGGCATGAGTCATAAAAAGAATAACCGGCTCAGCCAAATGTCCGGCGGCGAGCAGCAGCGCATCGCCATTGCCATCGCTCTAGCGAATAACCCGAAAATCCTCCTGGCCGACGAGCCCACCGGTTCGGTGGATGTAAAAACCGGCAGCTATATTCTGGATGCTTTTCGCAAGCTGAACCAGGAGAAGGGCCTGACGGTCGTTATTGTCACACATGACCGCCTGCTGTCCAAAAAGGTGAACAGGGTGGTGGCCATCCGGGATGGAAAGACCAGCAGTGAGATGATTGTCAAGCAAAGCTATGCCGACAAGCTCAGCTCGCTGAACCTTTTTGAGGAGGAGGTTCAGGCCCATGAGGAGTTTGCAGTGCTCGACAAAGCAGGGCGCGTGCAAATCCCCAGGGAAATGCTGGAGCAGCTCGGCGTTGCCGGCAATAAGGTCAAGATGGAGTATGCGAATGGTAAAATAATGATTGAAGCGCCCCGGCAGCCGGCGGCTCAGGAACAGCCCCCGGCTGAATAGCAAACGGAAAAATGGGAGCCTCTCCCGGCTGAAATGCCTTCATCATCATAAGACAAGATAAGTGCAGCCCCCGGCGCCGGGGGCTGCACTTATCTTGATAGAAACGACACCATATGTGAGGAGTAGTCCAGATATTCCTGCTCGAACTCCTGAACGGAAAGGGGCGGGCTGAACAGGTACCCCTGCGCATAGGTACAGCCGATCGCCTGCAAAATCTTAAGCTGTTCCTCTTCTTCAACGCCCTCCGCGGTGCTGTCGATGCCCATTTCATGGCAGGCTTGAATCAGGCTTTTAACCAAAATATGTGTGGAGGGGTTGGCGTAGAGGTCCTGAATGAGGCTTTTATCCAGCTTCAGCCCGCTGAGCGGCAGCGTGGAAAGAATGGAAAGGTTGCTGTATTCCGAGCCGAAGTCGTCCAGAGAGATTCGGTAGCCAGCACAAACAAGGCTCTCGCTGATTTCTCGGAGCATATGGCGGTCGATTTCTCGGATGTTTTCGGTGATCTCAATCTCAAAAAGGGCATGATCCAGGTGGTAGCGGTCTGTCACAGCGGAGATTTTTTCCACGATGCAGTCCTCCATCAGTGTTCGGCGGGAAAAATTAATCGAGATTGGACAGCTTGGGAAATCACGCCTTGTCCAGTCCTGTAAAATTGCGCAGACCTTTTCCAGCATGAAGAAGTCAATATAGCGTACAATATTTTCAGTCTCAAGCTGTGGAATGAATTTGGCCGGCGGCACAACCCCGTGCACCTCGTCCACATAGCGCACCAGCGCCTCGGCGCCCCTGAGCCTGCCGGTGGAAAGCTCGGCCTTTGGCTGTAGGTAAACCCGGAACTTGCCCTCCTGAATGGTGTTCTGAAGCCGCTGCAGGCGGATGGCCTGCACACGGCTGTCCTGATGTGCGGCGCCCTTTTTTTCGGCCTTGGACACAGACAAAAATTCCTGGGCACGGTTAAAAATACGGTCGGGGCTGATATCGGCATCGTCCCAAGACCAGCCGAAGGCCACACACCCGGGGTACTGCCGGTTGACTTCAGCAAGCAGGCGGTGGATGTGTGAAAGGAAAGACTTGTAGGTAATATCCTGGCAGAATGCAAGAAAGGAGTCGCCGTCCAGCCGGAACACATAGGCCGGTGAAAATTCCTTTTTCATGGCAGAGGCAAGGGAATGAAGCAGCTGGTCGCCATAGCCGTGCCCATATTCCTGGTTGAGTACGCGCAGGCGGTTGATGTCCGCGACCAAAAGTCCAAGGGAGGAGAGCGTCTCCGGCTTTAATTGGGCCAAAAGGTTGCTATAGCTCTGCCAGTTTAAAAGCCCGGTCATTCTGTCGTGTTCAGCCATATAGAGCTGTTGCTGCTGCAACCGGCGTTTACTAATCTCATGGTTTAAAAAGTGGGTCAGAGATTGTATTAAGGTGGTGTTGTCAAGATTGTCACGCGGGTTTTCAAGGCCGATATATCCAATGGGGAGGCAGTCGTCCAGCAGGATTGCCGCGGCAAAAGCGGAAACGCCGTGTTCCCGGAGGAGCGCGTGTTTTTCGGGGAACAGCGGCTGCATCTGTTCTATCTGCCGGTATACAAGCAGGGGCTTGGCCTGCGGGTCGCCATGCCAAATGGACAGAAACCCTTGCTCAATGCGGCCGGTCCCGCCGCGCGGGGAGCAAATGCCGGGTGCACGCCACTCCTGTGGGGCAATCTGAAGGCTGTGCGCGAGCTGTACCCTGGTAAAGTACGCGCGGTCCGCTCGGTAGAATTTGCCCAGCTTTTCCAAAATATCCCGTACAGCGGTCCCAAGCGTACTGGAGGTAAGCAAAAGCGAGGCCGATTCCAGCAGCATCCGATCCGCCTTGACGTTAGAATGGAGGCGTGATTCCTGCATGCTGAGGTCTGTGAAAATCTCCAGGCGTGCTCGTTTGCCGTCCCAGCGGATAATTTTGTCGCGGATAATAAAACGTTTGTGCAGGCGCGCGTTGGTATTTTCCCAGCTCTTGAAGCCGTGTTCTTCAGGCAGATGTGTCTGGCAAAAAACACAGATTTGAGAAAAACCCTGTAGGATGTCGTAGCATTTACGGCCGGCATAGCTGTCAATGTTAAACGTCTGCCGTGCCACTTGGTTCATAAAGAGGACGTCGTGGCTTTCTTCGTCGATGACAAAGATGGAGTCGTCCATTTCGTCCAGCATGCAGCGTTCTCCCAGGTGTTGCTTGGCAACGCACCCGTCGCTGAGCAGCTGCAGCTCGTCAGGCTGCCCCAGTTGGCTGTTAAAACAGCTGTACTGCGCCTTTCCGTGAGATTTGGCACTGTACAGCGCCAGGTCAGCCTGCTGGAACATGCGTTGGAAATCGGCGCCTTGAAAGCGGTCGATGACGATACCGACGGAGGCGGAAACCTGCAGCTTCTCACCGTTGACGCCAAAGCTGAGCGTCAGCTTTTTACACAGCCGGGCGGCAATTTCAGTAACCCACTGTTTGCCGGGAATATCCTCAAAGAAAACGGCAAATTCATCACCGCCAAGCCGCCCGGTCAGGCTGCTGCCGTTGAAATCCGTCCGCAGTATGCGCCCGATTTCCTGCAATAGCTGGTCGCCGTAATAATGGCCATAGGTGTCGTTGACCTGTTTAAAGTCGTCGACATCTATCATGAGAAAAGCATATTGCGCGCCCTTGCGCCGCCTTTGGTGAATCAGCTGGTCAATCAGGGACTCCATGGTCTGGCGGTTGTAAAGGCCGGTGAGCGCATCCCGTTCCGCGCGTTCACGCAGCACCAGCTCGGCCTTTTTTCGCTCGTTGATGTCGCGGATATAGCCAAAGGCAAACAGCTCGGCGCTGTCCGGGTCATACATAATTGTCCAATGAAAAGCGCACCAGATGATGTGCCCGGCGGTGTCCATGCAGCGGTATTCTCCGTACAGGCTTTTCCGCCCGTTTTCGGCGGCCTTCATCAGTACGGCGGGGGCAAATAGTCCAGCAAAGCGCTTTTTGTCGCTGGAATTGGCGATGTGGCTGATAACCTCTGCGTAGAGCTGTGTGTAAGAGATAACGTCCTGAAAGGCATAGGGGTGGTAGCTGTCGCTCCAAATACGCAGCACTTTGTTTTGCGACAGATTAATTTTTGTGGAAACCAGCACGTCGGCTGAGAGCATTTCCCGCAGGTGCTCCTCCTGAAAGGAACGCTGCTCGGCCTCCTTTTGAGCGGTAATATCCTCCGATACGGCCACCGCCCGTATGGGGGCGCCGGTTTCGTCGAATATATTGGTGTAGTTTATTTTAATCCAATAAAACTGGCTATCCGTAGCCCGGATGCGGATAACGGCGCTCGCGGTTTTAGCGCCGTTGTGCAGCTTGTCATAAAGCGCTATATACTTTTTGGCATCGTCCGGATGAATGGATTTTTTTTCAATCAGGCTGTAAGGGACTTGATGAATGACCTTGCCGATGCCAAAGGTCTGGTAGGATTTATCCGTCTGTAGAATAGACCTGGTTTTCAGGTCGTATTCCCACACGTTGATCGAGGTTTGCTCAATGGCAATCTGAAAACGCTTTTCGCTCCACAGCAGCTGCTGTTCAAAATTTTTGCGCTCATCAATATTAATGACCATGCCGCTGAGGTAATAGCAGCCGTTCGCCTCGCTGAGGCCGGCGCTGGCATGCAGCCAGGCGGTTGTTCCATCCTTGCGGACGATCCGGTACTCCAAAGCAATGGACTCCCTCTTTTCCCGAATGGCCTGCTCAATTTGCGCGGAAACCCCGGCGAGGTCATCGGGGTAAACCAGGTGGACGGCTTGGTCGTGCAGCAGCTCCTTCATTTCCCGGCGGGTGTAGCCGTGCATGCGGTAGTAATATTCATTGGCGTAAAGCAGTGAAAAGCCCTCGTCCATACGGGCCTTAAAAAGGCCCCCGATTTGGCTTTGCGCAATGAACCCGAGCTCATTTTGTGCGGCGACCTGGCTGGTGATGTCAAAGCAGACGCTGATAATTGCCTTGCGGCCGTCCTCCGTCGGAATGCAGCGGCCCTTATTATAAACCCAGATATATTCCCCATCGCTTTTGAGCATGCGATGCGTCACCGAGTAGGCGCCGCCCTTCTGAAGGGCTCCGGTAACAGCCGACTCCACCTGAAGGCGCTCACTGTCGGGCACGCTGTTGAGCAGCCGGCCGTTTATGGCTTTTTGAAAAGCTTCAAAGCTGGGGTAGTTTAAATATTCCAGCATGCGGTTATTGATGAAATAGAGCGGAAAGCCAGGCTCGTTATATCCCCCGAAAATACCGCCGGGCATGGTCTCGTTGAGCAGGCTCAGCACGTTTCTTTCCAGTTTTTCGTGCTGCTGCCGAAGGGTCTGCTCGCCAAAATAAATGGGGTAGTATTCATTTTCCTGCTGCTGTATGGCAGGAATGGAGGCATGGACTAGACGGATGTAGTATTCGCCGCCGATGTTGCACAGATGTGCGGTCTGCCGCATGTTGACACAAAGGGGAACGCCGGTGGAAAGGCTTTTTTTTACCTGAAGCAGGGCATAAATGGAGACGGTTCCGTTGTTTTCCCCGCCTGCGGCGGAAACCTCCTTGTAGGCAATTTGAAACGGCAGCGGGTCGTGGTGAATTTCGTCCTCAAATAAAGTCCGCAGCCCGGCCTTATTCAGCGCAATTTCCTGCACGCCCGTTCCAATACTATGCGTGTTCTCGGTAAAAAAGGAGAGCGCCTTTTCCGTGTCGCGCTCTACCAGGTAGGCCTGCATCATAGCCCGAAGCCGTGTAAACGCCTGCCGCTGTGCCGGGGTTAATACATGTTCATTCATAGAAGCGTCCTCCGGCAGGTTGGCTTGTACAGCCTGCGAACATCTCGGGGGCATCCAAAAAGTCGGCCACAACACCGGGCAGTTGAAGCACATCCAGCTTTTCCTGGTTACATAGCGCGATGAGACCCTCAACCTCAGCCTGCTCCATGGAAATATCCTCAATCATAATATTCCCATATTGAATGCCGAATGAGAGATATGTCTCGCCTTCTAAAGAATAGGCGCCGCTTATTAGTCGATACATCTGAACCAAAACTCATTTCTGTTTTTTAATTATAAAAAGCCTGCGAGCGTAAAGCTTGCAGGCGGACAGTACAAAACAAAAGCCACTGCTCCTTAAAACAGTGTACTGATGCTGCAACTGGCTGTCATGTCCAAAGGACGAAGACCCTATAGCTTTGCGTCACCGGTTTTCATCGGGTTTGCCAAAATATTCAATTTGTTAATAAAGTATCATGCTTTTGTTTACTTGTCAATAAATTTATTCCAATTAATTCCATTTTTGCAAAATGTTGACAATGAATTATGAACTTTTTATTTTTTACAGAACGTAAAACAACTTAAATAAACATAAATTTTAGTGATATTGATAGAAGGATGCCGCTGAAAATCGTGCGTTGTTACAAATCTCTGCCTGTATATTCTTTCAAGAAGGCTGCAAAGCGCTTTTAAGCCCCCTTTACTTTGTTTTTATAAAAAAGTATGGTCATTTTCTATGGTTTGCTATATAATTTATAACGCAGAGGGGGAAATGAACGTGCAACACAATTTTTCGGCCTATTTTAAGGGGATTTCATTCAGAAGGTACCTGCTTATGCTGGCAGGAAATTTGCTGATTGGCGTAGGCATCAGCATCTTTAAGCTGTCGGGCCTTGGCAACGACCCGTTCAGCGGCATGACCATGGCGTTGTCTGATTTTCTGCATATTCCGTATGCGCATTTTTGGCTTTTGCTGAATATTGTACTGTTTGCAATTGAGTTTTTTGCGGGACGGTCTTTTGTTGGTATTGGTACCATCATCAATGCCTGCCTGCTCGGGTACGTTTCCAGCTTTTTTTACGAGGTTTGGCTGCAAATGGGGCTGCTTCCGGTTGAATTTTGGCAGCAGCTCGTCATTGTATGCATCGGGGTGCTTGTGTCGAGCATGGGGGTGTCGTTTTATCAGACCTCCAATATCGGCATTTCGCCCTATGACAGTTTGTCGCTCATTATAAACCGCCGGCTGCCGCGGGTTCCATATTTCTGGTGCCGCATGTCAACAGATGTGCTTTGCGCGGCAATCTGCTATGCGGCGGGGGGAATTGTCAGCTTGGGCACGCTGATCAGCGCCTTCGGCCTGGCGCCGCTGATCCACCTTTCCAATAAGCTGGTTGCGGTTCCTCTGCTTGCTCAGAAGCAGACGGGCGCGGCCGAGGCTGCTGAATAGCTGGGCTTTCAATAAAAAAGCGGGCAGCCGTCATGCTGCCCGCTTTTTTATTTGAGGCTCAGCCCGGGAAATATCCGGGTACAGTGGGTGTCAGTTCCCTTCATAGAGGGTTTGCAGGAGGTTCAGCAACGCCTTCAGCTCAGCCGTTTTCAGCAGGCTGAGCGCCTCGAATTGCCGGCAGGAGAGGACGGGCACGGGGTGCCGTTCGCTGAAAAAGCAATCGGAGGGAACATTCAGCTGCTTGCAGATTTCTATATGCAGCGACAGGGATGGATTTTTGCACATGCTTTCAATCTTGGAGAAATGCTCGGAGCTGATGCTGATTTTTTCTGAAAAGCTTTGCTGGGTTAATTTATGTGCTTTACGAAAGGTGGATAATCGTGTGACATAAAGTTCATTCATCTTTCTTTTCCTCTTCTAAAATCGACAAAAAATACTCCAGCGATTTTTGGGCCCGGCTGCGGTCAATAAGATTTAAATAGTCGTCTATGGCATATAAAAGGAAGCGCTTATCAATATCCTGAAGCAGGACGTCTGTAGGGACTTTCAGTATCTCTGCCATTGTCTCAAGGGTGGTCACGGTTGACATGCTTTTTCCGCGGAGAATAGCATGCAGCTGCTGAACGGTAATTCCAATTTTGTCAGCAAAGGCGGCCTTTGAAATGTTTCTCTTAACCAGTAAAAGCTCGATTTGTCTTCCGTAGTCATTCATGTCGGCACCACTCTTTATCCCCATATTTTAAAAATTATATTATAAGATTTATTATACAAAAAACCTAAAACTTCAAAAATGTTCCTGTAGTTTACATATTAAATTAAAAGGGCGGTTTGGCTTCATAAAGTGACATGTTTCATGTTTTTATTATGCTAAAATTAACTCACATTAACAGGTTGGTTGAATGAGGTAAATATCGGCAGGAACAAAAGGGATTTTATAAAAAAGGGCTGAAAAGGGATCAGCGAAAAGGAGGAGCTCATATGGCGATGAGAAAGATCTATCGTGAACTGGCAAAAAAATATGGGGTGCCGGTAAAAGAGATCCAGCGGGATATGCAGGCGGCAATTGAGATGGCCTGGCACGCCTGCCCGGCTGACGGCGTTACAAGTGCTTATCAAAGGCGGGTGCCCAGCAAAAGCACGGTGCCGAGCGTAGAGGAATTTATCTGCTATGCCTCCGGGCAGGCGGTTAAACGAGTTTGATGAAGGGCCTTACGGCCTGCCTGGTGAGCGGAATCCAAACGGACGGATTCCGCTCATTTTTTATACAAATCTTTTTTCAGTATAGCGAACAGAGGGGCAGGCGGCTGGTTCAACTATCCATTGGTAGTATATCCCCCTGTGCGGCCTCTTCCCGGGCTCCGTCCGTTTTATCACGGGGCTGTTCGCTGAAGCGGACATATGGTATAATAGCAGCGGGGTTTTAGCTTATGTAAAGCCGGTGCGCGGTGATGGCCGCGGCGGCGAAACGGCGGGCTGAGATGAAAAGGCTTTTATCTTTGCTGCTCCGGTGGTTTCTGCTGGTGCAGAGCCGGGATATTTTGCATAAAAACGAGGGGGAGTAAGAAAGTGGATAGGCAGGCTTTGCCGGCGCTGCGGCACTGCTATTTGTGCAGCGGAATGACGGATGAACAAATTTTGCAATTTATGGACCTGGCGCCCGGCACGATAAAGCTCTATGAAAAAGGAAGCCTGGTGTTTCAGCAGGGAGACAAGCCGGAAAGATTATTTGTATTAATTAAGGGGAAGGCCTGCATTTCCCGAGATACGCTGGCGGGAAAAAGGCTGCTGATCGCAACCATTGACAGACCGGGGGATGTTTTTGGGGAAGTTTATTTATTCATTGAAGAGCCTTATGAAGTGCAGGCAGAGGCAGAGGAAAGGTCCGTGGTGCTGGAGCTGCCGGGAACAGCCTTTACCGCGGGCACAGCGGCCCCCGCGGCGCTGGGAAACCTGTTAAAAAATAATCTTCTGCGCGTCTTTGCGGGCAAAGCCTATACGCTGAGCAACCGGGTTCGTGTGCTTGGCTGCGGCTCCATACGGGAAAAAATTGCCCAATACCTGCTTCAGCGGCATAGCGATGGCCCCGGCGGCGTCCCTTCGCGCGAGCAAATGGCGGAATACATGAACGTAGCCCGGCCTTCTCTGTCACGGGAGCTAAGCCGTATGCAGGAGGAGGGGATCATTGAGCTGTCCGGACGGGAAATTACGGTCAAGGACCAGGAGCGCCTGGAAAGTTATTTATAGGGCGCCATTATTTTTTATTTTGTAAAAATTTAGTATTTCTATTTTTCGTAACCAATGTTACGGAGTGAAGCCGCGGTTTATGCTATGATAAAAACATCAGAAGCAAGGGTTCAGGAAAGGAGTTTTCATAGATGCAGGAGATTATGAAAAATATTCGTAAGGCAGAGGCGCTCAAGCTGAAGGATGAGCTGCAATATCAGGAGGGCCAGGTGGTCAGCAAGACGCTCATACAAAATGAAGCTGTCAGCATCACCCTGTTTTCCTTTGCTAAAGGGGAGGAGATCAGCACACATGAATCCGGCGGCGATGCGTTGGTGCTGTGCCTGGACGGCGAAGGGCTTATTACGATTGACGGAGACCCGCATGTACTGCGAGCGGGGGAATCCATTGTCATGCCCGCCCGCCACCCGCACGCCGTGTTTGCCAAGGAACCGTTTAAAATGCTGCTGGTGGTAGCGTTCGTTCACTCATAAAAGGAGGAGTAGCTGATGCTTCGCAAGATCATTCGCATAGATGAGGAAAAATGCAACGGCTGCGGTGCGTGCGCGGCGGCCTGCCATGAGGGGGCCATCGGCATGGTCAACGGCAAGGCCCGGCTTCTGCGCGACGATTATTGTGACGGCCTAGGCGATTGCCTGCCTGTGTGCCCAACGGCGGCCATCACGTTTGAAGAGCGGGAAGCGGATGCCTATGATGAGGCGGCGGTAAAGAAAAACCGGGAAAAACAGCATGCTGCCGGTTTTTCCGGGTGCCCTGGCAGCCGGGCCGGGGTTATCCGGCGGCCGGCGGCAGAGCAGGCCGCCGCGCCTGCCGGATACGGCGGGGCATTCTCATACCTCGCGCAATGGCCGGTGCAAATAAAGCTGGCGCCGGTGAATGCGCCCTATTTTAATGGCGCCAGGCTGCTGGTAGCCGCCGACTGCTCCGCCTATGCCTGCGGGGACTTTCACCAAAGGTTCATGAAAAACCATGTGACACTAATCGGCTGCCCCAAGCTGGACGAGGGCGACTACAGCGAAAAGCTCGGCGATATTATCCGCAGCAACGATATTAAAAGCGTCACGGTGGTCCGCATGGAGGTTCCCTGCTGCGGTGGGCTGGAAAACGCCGTAAAGAAAGCGCTGCAAAACAGCGGCAAGTTTATTCCATGGCAGGTGGTAACCCTGGCCAGAGACGGCAGCCTGCTGGACTGACGGAAAACGTTCAAACCCCGCGTACCCGATTATTCGGGTACGCGGGGTTTTTTACATCCCGGCGGAGTGGCGTATAACCGGTTTGTTTTGAGGAAAAATGATGCTGGCTATGTAAAATATTCTCTGAAAATTATGAAGAGCTTCAGCGGCTGTCATGGGGAACGGCGCTTATTAAGGGCGGAATCGGTCAATTTTGCACTGGTTTTGCCGGAAATAAGCGCGGGGCGGACAAAAGCGGCTTTACATAGTTTTAACATAGCCTGGATTTTAGATTTTACACAGGCGCAGTATACTCAAAGCAGACTTAAGAAAAGAAAATGTAAAGGAGTTTTCATGATGAAAAAGATTTTGGCTGTGCTTTTAGCCGGCGTAATGCTCTGCGGCTTTGCGGCTTGCTCCTCCAGCGGGGAAACCTCCTCCACGGGAAGCGCCTCCTCAGGCAATACCGCTGCTGGCTCTACCGCTCCTTCTAACGAGGCGCTCAGCGGCATTGTCAAGACCGGCGGCTCCACCTCGGTTGAAAAGGTGATGAACGCGCTGATCTACCAGTTCCAGGATGAAAACCGGGATGTCACCGTCAACTATGAGATGAATGGCTCCGGCGACGGCATTCAGGGTGTAATCGACGGCAAGTATGAAATCGGCCACTCCAGCCGTGACCTGAAGGATGAGGAAAAGGAGGCCGGCTTGGAGGGGACCGCTTACGCAATTGACGGCATCGCGGTTGTGGTAAACGCCCAGAACGGCGTTACCAACCTGACCAAGGACCAGCTGCTCAAGATTTACAGCGGCGAAATTACCAACTGGAGCGAGGTCGGCGGCTCCGACGCCCCGATTACGGTTGTGACCCGTGAGTCCGGTTCCGGTACGCGCAGCGCCTTCACAGAGATCATCGGCATTGAGGATATTGTCTCTACCGCGACAGAATGCAAGGACACTGGCTCGGTTCAGACCACGGTTTCTCAGAACGCCAACGCAATTGGCTATATGTCCTTCTCCGACATGGATGAATCCATGGTAAAAGCGGTTGAATATGAGGGTGTTGCCATCAGCACGGATGCGCTGAAGGACGGCAGCTATGCGTTACAGCGCTCTTTCCTGCTGGTCACCAAAGAGGGTGCGGAGCTTTCCCCCGCCGCGCAGGCTTTCATTGACTTTGTGCTGAGCGACGCGGGCCAGAAGCTGGTCACGGACAACAGCTTGATCTCCGTTAAATAACAGTTTTCTTCCTTTAAGACAGCAACGGGAACTCGGGCTCGCAGCGCGCGTGGAGGCGCAAGGCTTGTCCGGGTTTTCGGCGTGCTGAAGCGGGATGTTGAATTTCAGATTAGAAAGGTGGAAATCGGATGCGGACGAAAGAGAACGCCGGCAATTCCATCAAAAGAGCGGCAAAAAGAAAAGCGCTGACAGAGCGTGTCATGAATATTCTCTTTTTTACGTGCGGCCTGCTGGCGGTCGTCAGCGTCGTGTTTATTACGCTGTATATGGTGGTTACGGGAGGGCCTGCTATTTTAAAAATCGGCGTCGCCGATTTTTTGCTCGGCAGCGAATGGTCCCCGGAAAATAATGTCTTTGGCATTCTTCCCATGATTCTGGCTTCCCTGGTGGCAACGCTGGTTTCGGTGCTGATTGCCGTTCCAATCGGCGTGTTTGTGGCGGTGTTCCTTTCGCACATTGCCCAGAAGCGCCTCGCGGCAATTGTAAGGCCGATGATTGACCTGCTTTCCGGTATTCCCTCGGTGGTGTACGGCCTGCTGGGCGCTATTTTGATTGTCCCTATGATTTTCCGCCTGCAAGAGAGCCTTTCCATGCCGACGGGCGGCTGCCTGCTTTCTGCCATCATTGTACTGGTCATCATGATTCTGCCTACAATTATCAGCGTGAGCGAGACGGCCCTGCGCGCGGTGCCGCGTTCCTATTATGAGGCTTCCATGGGGTTGGGGGGCTCAAAAATTCAGAGTATTTTCCGCGTGGTGGTCCCGGCTGCGAGAAGCGGAATTGTAGCGGGTATGGTGCTGGGGACAGGTCGTGCGATTGGTGAAACCATGGCGGTCATGATGGTGGCCGGCAACGCGGTTATTCTGCCGGAGCTGCTCAAGCCTGTTCGCCTGCTGACGGTCAGCATACCGTTTGAATGGGCCTATTCTAGCGGAATACATAGAGAGGCCCTGTTTGGAATCGGCCTGGTTCTCTTTGTATTCATCATGATTATTAACTTTACCCTCAACGGAATTTTGAAAAAGGGAGGAAAGACGGAATGAAGCCTGTTTCCTCTTTAATGAAAAAAAAGCGCCGTTTAAGCGACATCATTCTTTATGGGCTGATTTATTTTTTCTCAGCCGCGATTTTGCTGATGGTCCTTTACTTCATCGCCTATATTCTCTGGAATGGCATACCCATGCTGACGGGCGCGTTTTTGACAACGGCGCCGAACCCCATTGAAAAGACCGTCGGTATTTTGCCGGCAATTATCAATACGGCTTATATCATCGTGCTGTCTCTGCTCATCTCGGTGCCGGTGGGCGTTGGCGGGGCCATTTACCTGAACGAGTACGCAAAAAACAAGCGGCTTATCCGGGTCATTGAGTTTACAACCGAAACGCTGGCGGGCATTCCCTCCATTATTTTCGGGGTGTTCGGCTATGTCTTTTTCTGCACGGCGCTGAACCTGAAGGTTTCCCTGCTGTCCGGTGCGCTGACGCTGACAATTATGGTGCTGCCGACCATCATCCGCAATATGCAGGAGGCCCTCAAGGCCGTGCCGAAGAGCTACCGCGAGGGCGCGGCCGGCCTGGGCGCCTCCAAGTGGTACACCATTCGCACTATTTTGCTGCCGGCTGCGATGCCGGGGCTGATTACCTCTATTATCCTGGCAACCGGGCGCATTGTGGGCGAGTCGGCGGCGTTAATCCTGGTAGCGGGCGGCAGCGCAATCTATATGCCGCGCGGCAATATCCTTGAGCAGATGATGGGGTCCGGCGCCACGCTTTCGGTGGAGCTGTACCGCTATGCCTATTCGCAGGGTAAAAATGACGTGGGCTTCGGCATTGCCGCGGTGCTGCTGATTATTGTACTGGTTTTGAACCTGCTCACGCGCTGGATCAGCCGGCGGCTGGAAAAGAAAAATCAGAAATAGGAGGGGAATGCTGTGGAGAGTAAATTATATGCTAGGGATTTAAACCTCTACTATGGCGACAACCATGCGCTGAAGGGGATTAATCTGGATATAGAGGAAAAACAGATCACCGCTTTTATCGGCCCCAGCGGCTGCGGAAAGTCAACCTTTTTAAAGACGCTCAATCGTATGAACGACCTGGTCCCGGGGGTTAAAATTACCGGACAGGTTGTTCTGGACGGCGAAAATATATATGCGCGGGAAGTGGACGTAACCCTGCTGCGCAAGAAGGTGGGCATGGTGTTTCAATCACCGAATCCATTCCCAATGAGCATTTACGACAATATTGCCTACGGCCCGCGGCTGCACGGCATTCGCCGCCGTCTACAGCTGGATGAGATTGTAGAGAGAAGCCTGCGCGGCGCGGCTATTTGGGACGAGGTCAAGGACCGTTTGAAAAAATCGGCGCTGGGGCTTTCGGGCGGCCAGCAGCAGCGCCTCTGTATTGCCCGTGCGCTGGCGGTGGAGCCGGAGGTTCTGCTGATGGACGAGCCGACCTCCGCGCTGGACCCGATTTCCACCATGAAAATTGAGGAACTGATGAGCGAGCTGAAAAAGAACTACACGGTGGCTATTGTGACACATAATATGCAGCAGGCGGCAAGAATTTCCGATAAGACGGTGTTCTTCCTGCTGGGTGAAATGATTGAATGCGGAAAAACAGAGGAGCTTTTCTCCATGCCGAAGGATAAGCGTACCGAGGACTACATCACGGGGAGGTTTGGTTAATGAGAATCCAGTTCGACCAGCAAATGGAACGGCTCCATGTTGAGCTTATCCGCATGGGGAGCCTGTGCGAGGAAGGCATCGCGCTTTCCGCCAAGGCTTTACAGGAGAAAAATCCGGCTTTTTTGCAGCGGATAGCCGCCGTGGAGGTGGAGATCGACGACAAGGAACGCGAAATTGAGGACCTTTGCATGCGGTTGATTTTACAGCAGCAACCGGTCGCCCGGGATCTGCGCTTTATCTCCGCGGCAATGAAGATGATCTCGGATATGGAGCGCATTGGCGACCAGGCGGCAGATATTGCCGATCTGGCCCCGTATATTGTGGAAAATAATTCCCAGAGCAAGGTGCACATCGGCGACATGGCGCTGGCAACCGTGAAAATGGTGACCGACAGCGTAGAGGCCTTCGTCAAAACGGATGCCGGGCTGGCAGAACAGGTTATTGCCGCGGACGACGAGGTGGACGGGCTGTTTAACCAGATAAAGGAGGAATTGATGCAGCTCATCTACAGCCGTGAAATCGACGCCAAGGCCTCCATGGATCTGCTGATGGCAGCCAAGTATTTTGAGCGCATCGGCGACCACGCCGTCAATATTGCGGAGTGGGTGGAATTTTCCATCAGCGGGCAGCATAGAAAATTGTGATTTACCCCTGTTTTATGGTACAATGGCTACAAGCTGCGGGCTTGCAGCACAGCAGCGCTCTGTCAGGGACGCCCTCCCTGCGCGTTGCGCGCTTCTGACTCTTCTGCTTGGCGGCCTGCAAGCCGGGCTGAACCGCAATTTTATTTTACTGTAAGAGAGGTGAGCCGCGTGATCTATCTGCTTGAGGATGACGATAATATCCGCGAGCTGGTCATTTATACATTAAACAGCCAGGGACTCGAGGCGGAGGGGTTTTCAAAGCCTGCTGATTTCTGGGCAGCTATGGAAAAAAAACTGCCGGCGCTGGTCCTGCTGGACATCATGCTGCCGGAGGAAGACGGCATTCATATTTTAAAACGCCTGCGCGGCGCTCCGCCCACCCAGCGGCTGCCCGTTATTCTGCTGACGGCAAAGGGCAGCGAGTATGACACGGTGCTGGGCCTGGACAGCGGCGCGGACGATTACATTCCTAAACCGTTCCGAATGATGGAACTGCTCTCGCGCGTGCGCGCGCTGCTGCGGCGGACGAAGGAGCCGGCGGAGCGCACGGTGGAGTACCGGCTGGGCAGCCTTTATGTTTCTCCCGCGCGCCATGTCGTACAGGTTGGCGGCGAAGAGGTTGCGCTGACCCTGAAGGAGTTTGAGCTGCTCTGCCTGCTGCTGGCGGAACAGGGGACGGTTCTGACCCGCGCGCAGCTGCTTGACCGTATTTGGGGCTATGAGTTCGACGGCGAGAGCCGTACGGTGGATGTACACATCCGCACCCTGCGGCAAAAGCTCGGGGATGCCGGCAAGTATATTGAGACCATCCGGGGGCTCGGGTATAAGATCGGTGGTGAGAAGAAATGACCAAACGGATATTTCGCGCTGTATTTTTGGTTTCAGCGCTTGCGCTGGCAGTAGGCCTGGCGTTTCTGATGGTGGTCCTCTATCAGTTTTTCGGCGGACAATTGGAGACGGAGCTGAAAAACGAAGCCTCTTATTTGTCTATTGCGGTTGAAAACGATGGTGCGAAGGCCCTGGAGGAGCTGCCGGAGCATGCGGAGCGCGTTACCCTGATATCAAAGGATGGGGATGTTCTGTTTGATAACCGTGCGGATGCCTCCGAAATGGAAAATCACGCGGAGCGTGAAGAAATCCGGGAGGCTAGGGAACGGGGCTACGGCCAGGCGGTGCGTACCTCCAACACGCTGGCGGAAAAGACAGTTTATTACGCGCTGCGGCTGGAAAATGGGGATGTTCTGAGAATATCCAGCACGCAATATACGGTTGCCGCACTGCTGGGCGGTTTGCTGCAGCCGGTGCTCCTGGTTTTGATTATGGTGCTGATTCTGTCCGGCATTTTTGCCTCACGGGCTTCCAAGAAAATTGTTAAGCCGCTCAACGAGCTGGATTTAGACGACCCGGAGGCAAACGAGACCTACGATGAGGTCGCGCCGCTTTTAGGAAAAATCCGCAATCAGCAGCGTACCATTCAGCAGCAGCTTTCGGCGGCAAAGCGGCAGCAGCAGGAGTTTTCAATTATTACGGAAAATATGAGCGAGGGCCTGCTGGTCATTGATAAGCAGACGGATCTGCTCTCCTTTAACAGCAGCGCGCTGCGCATTTTAGGGGCAAAGGCGGCGCCGCAGAACCAGAGTGTACTCACCCTGAACCGCAGCGAACCCTTCCGGCGGACGATTGATGCCGTTTTGGCTGGGGGACACCGGACCGAGCTGCTGCAAGTACAGGACGGCTTCTGCCAATTGATTGCCAACCCGGTTCTGCGCCGGGGAGAGGTGGCCGGCGCGGTTTTGCTGCTGGTGGATGTCACCGAGCGCATTCAGCGTGAGAACCTGCGCCGGGAGTTTACCGCTAATGTGTCCCATGAGCTGAAAACGCCGCTGACGTCGATTTCCGGCTTCGCGGAAATTATTCAGGACGGCTTTGTCAAGCAGGAAGACATTAAAAAATTCGCGGGCAAAATCTTTGACGAGGCTCAGCGCTTGATTGTATTGGTGGGGGACGTTATTAAGATCTCCCAGCTTGACGAGGGCTGCCTGCCCTACGAAGAGGAGGAGGTCGATCTGTTCCAGGCTGCTGGCGAGATTCTGCAGCGGCTGCATGACCCGGCCCAGGAGAGGGGCGTTTCATTGCACCTGGAGGGGGGCCATATAATTCACCAGACCGTAAAACCAATCCTGGAGGAGATCCTTTATAACCTCTGCGAAAATGGAATCAAATATAACCGCGAGGGCGGCTCGGTTACAGTTACAGTCCGCCGGGGCGAGGACGGCGCGGAGATTTCTGTGAAGGACACGGGAATCGGTATTCCGAAGCCGCAGCAGGAGCGCATCTTTGAACGCTTCTACCGGGTGGATAAAAGCCATTCTAAAGAGGTCGGCGGCACCGGCCTGGGGCTGTCGATTGTCAAGCATGGCGCTGCCTACCTGGGGGCTGGCGTGAGCGTGCACAGCGAACCGGGCCAGGGCAGCGAGTTTATCCTTGCCTGGAGAGGTAAAAAATAATATGGAACAAAAAAACGCGGGCATAGCCGAAAGGCAGTCCGCGTTTTCCTATTGTCTTGAGGCATAATGAATATTCCGGGCCGTATCAGGGCAGTGCCTAAATATCAAAAGAGAAAGCCTAGTGGGCTTTCTCTTTTGACGCGCCGCTTAGTCCCGCCATTTAAAATTAGTCGGTTTTACCGTGTTGTCAAGCTTATCAAAACGGTAGCCTTCCTTCTTTAAGCCCTCAATAATCCGCGGCATAACGTCGAGCGTTGTCTTTTTCGCAGAGGTATTGTGGAAAAGGATGATGACCTTATCCTTGCCCTGCACGCCGTTCATCACATTTTGATACAGCTTGTCCGGCGGCACATTGTTGGCATCCGCGTCGCCGGAAGAGACGTTCCAATCGTAATAGGTATAGCCTCGGCGGTTCATCTCGGTAATAATTTCCTTATAGGTCGCTTTATTATAGGAATTGATGCTGCCGCCGGGATAGCGGTAGATGGTGGGCTCCACACCGGTGGCGTTATAGATGAGGTCGCGCTCACGCTGAAAGTCTGCCAGGTAGGCGTTGGGCGATTGGTAAATGTCCTTATATTGGTGAGAATAGCTGTGAACGGCCAGCGTGTGCCCGCGCTTGACGGTCTCCTGCAGGGCGGTAATGTCCTCCGGCGAAGATTTGCCGATGACGAAAAAGGAAGCCTTGACGCCGTATTGGTCCAATACGTCCAGCAGTGGGACCGTGTAGCAGGAGGGGCCGTCGTCAAAGGTCAGGTAAGCGACCTTGTCTCCTTCAGCATGCGGCGTGTATTCAGGCTTGTCCACATACAGGCCCGGGAAGGGATCCTCCCCGCTGGCAGGGGGCTTTGAGGCCGGCGGGGAGGCGGGCTCCGCGGCACTGGAGCCGGTTGGTGGAATAGCGGAGGCGGGCTCGGAAGAAGCTGTGGAGGATGCTGAAGGGGAAGAAAGCGCGCTTTCCGGCGCTTTGCTCTCTGGCAGGGAAGAAAGCGCGGAGTCCCTGCTCTCGCTGACGCCGCCGGAGGCAGCGGAAGAGCTGTCCCCCAATATTCCGCCCAGCGCGCCGATTCCACTGTCCATAATTCCGTAAACAATCAAAATCGCTGCCGTAAGGCAGACTACAGCCAGCGCGCCGCGCAAAATATTTTTGTGGGGCGGCGGCGAGCCGTATTGGCGCTGATATTTCATAAAGTCCCTCCCTGAAAATATTTTGCCGTTTTATAAATTTATTATAGTGGAATCCGGCGAATTTTGACAGTTAAATCTTTGTAACCTGCGCACGAGTGTTTTTCTTGATTTAAGCCTTGTGTTTTACCGGCAAATAGGGTATAATACTTAACGGGCAATTTTGTTGCCCCATTGGATGGCCGGGGACACTGTTTTATTTCAGCTTTTAAAAAGCAAGGCAGAAATCGTGTCATAGGATATGCAGACGGGCGGGCTCTGTGCGACGAGATGCCGCGAACCATGTCAGGCGGGGAACCGAGCAGCATTAAACGGATTATTTTGTGCGATGCAGGTTGTCTGTCCGTCTGTATATCCTACTACATGAAAGCCGAAAGGCGCTCTGTCTTGTTTTTTTCTTGGTTTTTGCAAATGGCGGGGCGCTTTTTTTAACAGCTGGCGATTTCCGGCCGATTTCCGGTTTGAAACGAGGTGAAGTCGATGTACCAAGTGTTGTACCGCAAATGGCGGCCCAAGGTTTTTGCCGATGTCGTCGGGCAGCCGCAGGTTACAGTTACCCTGAAAAACGAGTTGATGTCCGGGCGGATTTCCCACGCCTATCTATTTACAGGGTCGCGCGGAACGGGAAAGACCACCTGTGCCAAAATTCTGGCAAAGGCGGTCAACTGCCTGAATCCGCGGGATGGCGACCCGTGCGGGGAATGCGAGATTTGCCGCGGAATTGAAAGCGGCTCCATCATGGACATTGTGGAGATTGACGCCGCCAGCAACAACGGCGTGGACAATATCCGTTCCCTGCGTGAAGAGGCCAATTATACGCCTTCGGCGGCAAAATACCGCGCTTTCATCATTGACGAGGTACACATGCTCTCCATCGGCGCGTTCAATGCGCTGCTGAAAACGCTGGAGGAACCGCCCCAGCACGTGATTTTTATTCTGGCGACGACGGAGGTTCATAAAATACCGGCAACCATCCTGTCGCGCTGCCAGCGCTTTGATTTCCAGCGGATACCGCCGCAGGAAATTGCCGGGCGCTTGTCCGAAATTGCCGGGCGGGAAGGGGCGGCGCTGGAGGATCAGGCGGCGCTGCTGCTTGCCAAGCTCTCAGACGGCGCGATGCGGGATGCGCTTTCCCTGCTGGATCAATGTCTGGGCCGCAGTTCGGACGTCACCGTCGATGTCGTTACAGAGACGGTGGGCCTGGTGGGCCACGATTATCTGTTTAAGCTGGTAGATGCGGTGAATGGGGAGGACGCTCCCACAGCACTGAATCTGTTGGATCAGATGTACCGGGGCTCCAAGGATATGACAAGGCTCTGTGAGGAGCTGTCATCCCATTATCGGGGGTTAATGCTGGTAAAGACAATGAAAAATGCGGCGGAAATTCTCACCGTAACCGCGGAGGAGTACGCGGCTATGCAGAAGCAGGCGGGCGAGGTTTCGCTGTCGGCTGTTCTGCACTGTATGGCGTTGCTGCAAAGCACGCTGGAACGCCTTTACCATGGCGGGGACAAACGGATTGAAATGGAGATGACGCTGCTCAAGCTGTGTACCCCTGCGCTGGATGCCTCGGCGGATGCCCTTTTGCGCCGGATTGAGGCGTTGGAGCGCGGTGGGGCCAGGGGGGCGCCCCATGAAAGCGGCCGTACAGCAGCGGGCGGATGCGGTGGAGGCCCCTGTGGCTGCGGCGCAAAATGCGGCGCCTGAAGCGGTATTTGAAACGGCGCCGGGGTCCGAACGTGAAGAACCGCCGGTTCGGGCGGGGAACGTGATGGCTGCTGCCGAGCCGTTTCAGGAGTGGCCTGAAATCCTACAGCTGCTCAAGGAGCAATTCCCTTCCGTTTCAGCGGCTTTTCAGGGGTCAAAGGCCTACATGAGCGGTGAGTATATCCTTATTGAGGCCAAGGATATGGCCTTTGAGCTGCTCCGCCGCCCCAATCAGCGCATGAAAATGCGTGAGGCCATTCAGCAGGTCACGGGCCGGGTTTATAAGCTGGGGCCCTATCGGCCGCCGCAGGCCGAAAAGGAAACGGAGCGGGACCCCCTGCTGGAGCTGGCAGACCTCGCGGCGCAGGCCGGTATTGATGTCATTCAAAAATGAGGCGGCCTTCCCTCTTTAAAGCAGGGGGGAGAACAGGCCCCAATATGGATTCAGTTTTAACGACGGAGAAAGGATGTTGAACAGATGAAAGCAAGATTACCACAGGGATACGGCGGTGGAGGCCCTTCTAATATCCAGCAGCTGGCAAAGCAGGCGCAGAAAATGCAGGAGGAGATGGACCGTGTAACAACCGAGCTGGAAGAAAAGGAGTATAAGGCTACTTCCGGCGGCGATGCGGTAGAAGCCGTTGTAACCGGCAAGATGGAGCTCAAAACACTGACCGTTAAGCCGGAGGTCGTTGACCCCGAGGATGTGGAGATGCTCAGCGACCTGATTATTGCGGCGGCCAATGAGGCCCTGCGCGCAGCGGCGGCCGATAAGTCGGAGCAGATGGAAAGGCTCTCCGGCGGACTGAATGTACCGGGCTTATTCTGATTATAATGGGTACATATAATGTTGCGCCGCTTTCTAGGCTGGTAGAGCAGTTTGAGCAGCTGCCAGGCATTGGGCATAAAAGCGCCCAACGGCTTGCCTACCATGTCCTGGGCCTGTCCCAGGAGGGGGTGCAGGCACTGACTTCGGCCATTCAGGAAGCGCATGATAAAATTCATTACTGCAAAATTTGCTGCAACCTGACGGACCAGGAGCTTTGCCCGGTGTGCAGAAATGAAAGCCGCGACAAAAGCATTATCTGTGTGGTGGAGGACCCGCGCGATGTAACGGCGCTTGAGCGCACGCAGGAGTTTAACGCCACCTACCATGTGCTGCATGGCGTGATTTCGCCGCTCAATGGCATGGGGCCGGACCAGCTCTGCATCAAAGAGCTGCTTGCCCGGGTGCATGCCGGCGGGGTGCAGGAGGTCATCATGGCGACGAACCCCACTGTGGAGGGAGAGGCGACCGCAATGTATATTTCCCGCCTGATTAAACCGCTGGGGGTAAAGGTAACGCGCCTTGCCTACGGGATTCCGGTGGGCGGCGACCTGGAGTATGCCGACGAGGTAACGCTTTCCCGCGCGATTGAGGGCCGCAATGAGCTGTGACGGCAGAAAACGGAGAATCTGGCAGGTTGGCTTGCTCAGCCTGCCGGTTTTGGGGCTGCTGGCCTGGCTGTTTTTAACGCCGCTCTTGCTGGAGTGGGCGGCGGCGTTCCCGCGGTGCCCCGTCAAGGAGCTGACAGGGCTTCTCTGCCCCGCCTGCGGCAATACGCATTGCGTCATGGCAATGCTGAAGCTGGATCTTTTGACGGCCCTGCGCGCCAACCTTTTCCTTCCTTGCCTGGGGGTGTTTCTGCTGGCGGGCTATGTGGAGCTTGTGATGCGTGCATTTGGCCGTCCGGTACGGCTGTTGCCGCGCAGGCCTGCCTTCTACTGGTGTGCACTGGGCTTTTTTCTGCTATACTGGATTCTGCGCAATTTCCCGGCGTTTGATTTTTTACGGCTGTAATATTCATCGCCGGACAAAAGTGCCTCGGTTGAAAGCTTTCAACCGAGGCACTTTTACGCTTGAGGACAGAGGAAAATCAGGGGAAGCCCGCGCCGCTAGGAATTCCTATCCTGTGTGCTTTGCTGCTCAGCCTGGCGGATTTTCGCCCGTCCAAAGAAGAGGATGCCGGCCCCGGCGGCAAACAGCAGGATCAAGCTGAGAATGCAAGGGAGGAGCGCCCGGTGGCCGCGGTGATGACCGAGATCAGAAGAGGGCCCATCACAGTGGCGAATTTGCCGAAAATATCAAAAAAGCCAAAGTACTCGTTGCTCTTCGCCGGCGGTACCAGCTTGCCGAAGTGCGAGCGGGAAAGCGCCTGAATGCCGCCCTGCACGGTGCCGACCAGAAAGGCCATAATCCAGAATAAAATCTGCGCATTGGCAATGGATTCAGCGCTGCCGCCGGCGTTTTCGACACTGAAGCCCATGTAAAAGCCCAGCACACAGATGCAGAAATACAGCACAATAGCAGAGAGAATCATCGGCAGCGAGCCAAACCGTTTAGAGAGGCGGCCGAAGAGAATAGAGCAGGGGACGGCGACCACCTGCGTGACAAGCAGGGCAAGAATCATGCCGGTCTGGTCCAGGTTCAGCGTTTCTCCGTAGGAGGTCGACATGTGAATAACGGTGTTTACGCCGTCTATATAAAAGAAATAGGCGATCATGAACAGGAAAATGCCCTTGTTTTTAAAAATATCGCGAAAGGTGGAGCCGATATTGCGGAACGCATCGGAGACAACGTGCGCCTTCTTTTTTTCAATATAATATTTCTGTTTGACGTTTTTTAGCATAGGAATGCTGAAGATTCCCCACCACACGGAGGTTAATACCACGCAGAGCTTGACGGCGGCCGGGTTGCTCATACCCATTGCCAGCAGGATGCCGATTGAAATCAGGAAAGGAATGGTGCTTCCGCCGATATATCCCATCGCATACCCCCAGGAGGATACCTTATCCATCCGGCCGCGGGTGGTGACATCCGTCAGGAAGGAGTCGTAAAACAGACAGGACCCGGCAAAACCAATATAGGAAAGAATGTAGCCGGTAAGCAGCAGCTGCCAGATATCAAAGACAGCCATCAGCAGGGTAAACAGCACGCCGAACAGCACAAAAAAGCTGAACAGCTTCTTTTTCATACCCTTATAGTCTCCCAGGGCCCCGAGCAGCGGAGCCAGCAAGGCGACCACAAGCGTGGCAATGGAGGTGCCGTAGCCCCACCACTGCAGGCCGGTTGTATCCTGCCCGCAGACGGAAGTGAAATAGATGGGGAAAATAGCCGCCATGATGTTGGTTGCGTAAACGGAGTTGGCCCAGTCATACAGAATCCAGCTTTTCTCCGTCCGGGTAAATCTCCCTTCTCGCGCCTGTCCTTTCATTTTAAAACAACCTTTCTTGTGTTTCTGTTATTTCTTATTTTTGTTGCAACGGCGGTGAAAATCATTGGAATGGAGCCGAGGCGGCAACTGTGATGCAGCGAAATTCCCCGCCGCAGTTGGTGGCATCGCCCTCCTGCCAGGGCCGCACTGCACAGTAAAAATGGTAAAGCACGCCGTTGTGGCGCAGCACACAGGCCTTATGGGCGTGTGTGCCGTCCAGCTCACCCGCTTGGCCATGGGAAAGGAGGGGGCCTTCGCATTTTTGCCAATGCAGCAGGTCCTCCGAGACGGCGAGGCCATCCTGTGCGTGCCTGCCGTCAAAGCCGTAGTAGAAGTTCAGCCATTGGTTCCCGCTGTGTACCACCCAGGGATCGGAGACAAATATACTGTCCCAGCAGCCTGGCGACACGGGGAGCAGTGGGTTGCGCGGGCAGCGCTCCCAGTGCAGCAGGTCCTCCGAAAAAGCCGCTCCGGTCTGCTCCAGCCAAGGCTCTCCCTCGGTTTTCGCATTGTAAAACATATAATAACGGTTGTTATGCGTGACAACACAGGACTTATACAGGCCGCCCTTTTCCCAGTCCGCGCCGTCCTTCCAGGAGAAGACAGGCTGCTCCAGCCGGGTCCAGTTCATCAGGGTTTCATCCTCTGTCCAGGCCAAGCCGATCTCCGCCGGGCCGGCTTCGTAGCCAGTTTGGGGGTAGGAGTGGTAGACCATCCAATATTTCCCGTCGATTTTTTTCAGACGGGGCAAGGTGTCCAGTTCATTGTCCTCCAAAATAATCCAAACACCGGCGGCGCCGATGCTGTCCCAGGCACCGGGCGTTTTCCGGCTGAGAATTACGCCCTTTCGCTCCCAGTGCAGCAGGTCGCCACTGGTGGCCAGCGCGGTTTGGTACCCTTCGCCGTCAAAGCCGATATAAGTCATGTGGAACTGCCCGTTGTGGAAAAAGACAAAGGGCGCGTCTACCGCCAGTGCGTCGAAGCTGCCCGGCTTTCCAGACCCGGCCAGCACGGGGGCCCCGTATTTGTAAGGGGTCCGGTATGTTTGCAGGTAAGCGTTTGCAGCAAAATCCATCTAACAGCCCTTCCCTTTCACTTTATAAAAGTTATTACACTATTATGAATTATAAGCGGCGGCTGTGTAAATGGCAAGCAAAATTATGGTAAAGCCGCCGTTTTATTCCCGCAGCTCCGGCGGCGGAGGGAGGCGCTGCCCTCCAAATAAGAAAAAGAGCGCATTTTGTCTTTACTTTATTACAATAATGTGTTAATATAATACCTGTTTATTAGAACAAATTTGCTTGAACAGCAGGGCTGTTTGACTATCTTGAAGGAGGAACCCCTTTTATGAAAAAGTTATTAGCGTTAGCGCTGGCGGGCGCGATGATGCTCTGTGCCGGCTGCTCACAGGGAGAGGCCGGCAGCTCCGGCACGGCTGTCGATGATTCCTGGACCAAAATCGAAGAGGCCGGAAAAATCAAACTGGGCATGGACGACGCCTTCCCCCCTATGGGCTATACAGACCCTGAAACCGGTGACATTATCGGCTTTGACGTGGATGTTGCCAAAGAGGTTTTTAAGCGCCTGGATGTGGAACTGGAGCTTTGCCCCATTGAGTGGACCCAAAAGGAAACAGAGCTTAACAACGGTGAGGTTGACCTGCTGTGGAATGGTTACAGCTCTACCCCCGAGCGTGCTGAAAAGGTAAACCTGAGCGTACCCTATATGAAGAATAACCAGATCATCCTGGTTAAGGACGACTCCAGCTATCAGTCGTTTGCGGACCTGGCAGGCAAGACGGTTGGCGTTCAGGCGGATTCCTCCGCAGAGGTGGCGTTGGACAGCGACGAGGCGAAGGCGTTTAAGGATTCGCTGAAGGAAATTGTGCCGATTGACGACTACAGCAAGGCGATTTTGGAAATTAAGAACGGTACGATTGACGCGATTGCCATCGACGAGGTGGTGGCCCGCTTCTATATCAATAACGAACCCGGCGCTTACCGCATTCTGATGAAGGACAGCGATAATGTGGAGTCTCTGGCGGTCGAGGACTACGTCATTGGCT
This sequence comes from Hydrogeniiclostridium mannosilyticum, assembly GCF_003268275.1. Lineage (GTDB taxonomy): Bacteria > Bacillota > Clostridia > Oscillospirales > Acutalibacteraceae > Hydrogeniiclostridium > Hydrogeniiclostridium mannosilyticum. The sequence continues at coordinate 737,573 of NZ_QLYR01000001.1, read as the reverse complement.
TCCGCAAGGGAGACGATGCCCTGAAGAGCAAGGTCGAGGAAACGCTGAAAGCCATGGCAAAGGACGGCAAACTGGCCGAGATTTCCGAAAAATGGTTCGGCGAGGATGTCACCACAATTTCCAAGGACTGATTTTCAAGGTTCATGGGGCGGCGGACAAAGCTATTGTGTACCGCCCTCTTTTTATACAGGCGATGAAGTGCAAAGGAGTGTAACGCCGCTGTGAACTTACAAGTGCTGCTGGAAAATATGCTGGAGGCCAGCGGAGCAACGCTGGGAATCTTTTTTCTAACGCTGCTGTTTTCCCTGCCCCTGGGCCTGCTGCTGGCTTTTGGCCGGATGAGTAAGCTGAAGGTCGTTAATATCCCGGTCAAGATCTACATATTGGTTATGCGTGGTACACCGCTGATGCTGCAACTGATGTTTGTGTTTTATGCGCTTAATCCGCTGATTGGTATTCAGCTGCCCCGCTTCGAATCGGCGGTGGTGGCCTTTACCCTGAACTATGCCGCGTACTTCGCGGAAATTTACCGGGGTGGGATTGAGAGCATGCCTGTAGGGCAGCATGAGGCCGGGAAGGTTCTTGGCTTTACAAAGGCGCAAACCTTCATCCATGTGATTCTGCCGCAGGTGGTAAAGCGTATTTTGCCGCCGATGGGCAATGAATTTATCACGCTGGTCAAGGACACCTCTCTGGCACAAACTATCAACGTCATTGAGATTATGCGGGTGACGGAGAAGTTCGCCTCCTCCGCGGTTTCTGTGGTGCCCTTTGTTGTGGCGGCTGTATTTTACCTGGTAATGAACGGTGTGGTAAGCCTGTGTTTCTCACGGGCGGAGAAGCATTATGACTATTACCATTAAGGAGGGGCCCGGCGGTGGATATGCTATCGGTTGAAAATGTACGGAAGAGCTTTGGCGGGCTGCCAGTGCTGAAGGGGATTTCCCTGGAGGTCAGGCAGGGGGAGGTTCTGGCTGTCATCGGCCCCTCCGGTTCCGGCAAAAGCACCCTGCTGCGCTGTATTACTCAGCTCGAGCGCGTTGATTCCGGTAAAATTACAATTTGCGGAGAGACGCTGGTCTCAAATAATGAGCAGGAAAAGGCAGTTTATGCGGATAAGCAAACCCGTGTGAAAATTGGGCTCCATTTGGGCCTGGTGTTCCAGAATTTTAATTTGTTCCCGCATTTTTCTGTTCTTCGGAATGTTACGGAGGCGCCGGTTCGCGTGCTGAAGAAGAATAAGGCAGAGGCGGAGAGAACGGCCCGCGCCCTGCTGGAAAAGATGGGGCTGGCTGACAAGGCGGACGCTTACCCGTGCCAGCTGTCCGGCGGGCAGCAGCAGCGGGTTTCCATAGCGCGTGCGCTGGCAATGAACCCGGATATTCTGTTTTTTGATGAGCCCACCAGCGCGCTGGACCCGGAGCTGACTGGCGAAATTCTCAAGGTCATCCGTGAACTGGCGGCTGAGCACATGACAATGGTGGTCGTTACGCATGAGATGAAGTTCGCGCGCGATGTGGCGGATCAGGTCATCTTCATGGACGGTGGCAATATTGTGGAGCAGGGAACGGCGTCAGACGTGTTCGGCTCCACCAAAGAAGAACGCACAAAGGCCTTTCTGTCCCGCTTTAATGAGGATTAATAAGGGCCCTGGTCAATTAGCTTACGATCTTTATATTGTAATAGGGCAGGCGAGCTTTCCTGGGGAGGGGCTCGTCTGTTTTTTTATGCTGTGCCGTATATTTGGCTGTCTTTAAACCGGCGCCGGGCGTGGCACTACCCTGGTTATTTTTATGAAGCCCTCGAAAATAAGGGAATAAATACTTGACAAACAGAATACAATATATTAATATATGAACAGATAATCATATGAAAGGGTGAGAAAACGTGGAAGATGCATTTGACCGCTGCGAATATTTATTTGTTCACGAGGACGTGGTCAAACGGGTGAAAAGTGAAATGCCGCCGGATTCGGCGCTGTATATGCTGTCGGAGCTGTTTAAGGTCTTCGGCGACCCTACCAGGGTCAAAATACTTTATGTATTGCTGGAGAGCGAGCTGTGTGTTTGTGACATTGCCCAGCTTCTAGGGCTTACGCAAACGGCGGTTTCCCATCAGCTGCGGGTGCTGAAGAATAGTAAGCTGGTGAAATTCCGGCGGGAGGGCAAAAGTGTGTTTTACTCCCTTGCAGACGATCATGTCCACAGCATCATCGCCCAGGGGCTGGAACACGTAAACGAGTGATCGGGTTTTTCTTAAGCTTATCGATTTTGCCTTATTTCCGCTAACGGTAAAAAGCAATATTAGGCGGATGAAGGCGGCCCATGAAGCGTGCAGAGGGCCAGTGTTCTGCCGTTGCCAAAGCGTTAATAATTATATAATTTTGAGAGGGGTCTTTAAAATGAAAAAAACGTATAAGCTCAGAGATTTGGATTGCGCCAACTGTGCACAGAAGATGGAGGAAGCTATTCGCAAAGTGGAGGGCGTCGAGGATGCAAGCGTTAATTTTATGCTGCAAAAAATGACGGTTACAGCGGATGAAGCCAAGATGGATGAAATTATGAAGAAAATTGTCAAGGTCTGTAAGAAGGTAGAGCCTGATTGTGAGATTTTATTATAAACGGCTGCAAGAGGAAAGGAGAGGGTTTCGGTGACGAAAAAGCAAAAGAAAATGCTGCTTCGCGTGCTGGTAAGCTTGGTTCTGCTGGTTGCCGCCGCATTGCTTCCGTTCTCCGGCTGGCTGCGGCTGACGGCCTTTTTGGTTCCCTACATCCTCATCGGCTGGGACGTTTTGTGGAAGGCGGTGCGGAACATCGCGCACGGCCAGGTGTTCGATGAAAATTTTTTAATGGCGCTTGCTACGGTCGGGGCCTTCTGCACCGGCGAGTTCCCCGAGGGGGTCGCCGTAATGCTGTTCTACCAGGTCGGCGAGCTGTTTCAGAGCTACGCGGTGGGCAAATCCCGGCAGTCCATCGCCTCCCTGATGGATATACGCCCGGATTACGCCAATATTGAGCGCGGCGGCGAGCTGGTTCAGGTAGACCCGGACGAGGTGGCTGTCGGCGATACGATTGTCATCAAATCGGGAGAGAAGGTCCCGCTGGACGGCGTGGTTCTGGAAGGGGCCTCCACCTTGAATACGGCGGCTTTGACGGGTGAATCCCTGCCAAGGGATGTGGAGCCCGGCGACGATGTTATCAGCGGCTGCATAAACCAAAGCGGGCTGTTGAAGGTCCGGGTGACCAAGGTGTTTGGCGAGTCGACGGTGGCTCGAATTTTGGATTTGGTCGAAAATTCAAGCGCCCAAAAGGCAAAGGCAGAAAACTTTATTACCAAGTTTGCCCGTTACTATACGCCGGTGGTCGTAATAGCCGCCTTGATTTTGGGCATCGTTCCGCCTTTGTTTGTAGGCGATTGGTCCAACTGGATTCACCGTGCGTTGATCTTCCTGGTCATTTCCTGCCCCTGTGCGCTGGTCATTTCGGTGCCGCTCAGCTTTTTCGGCGGCATCGGCGGCGCCTCAAAATGCGGCATTTTGGTGAAGGGCGGCAATTACATGGAAGCGCTGGCACATGCGGAGCTCGTGGTTTTTGATAAGACCGGCACGCTGACACGCGGTGTGTTCAATGTTACGGCGGTTCATCCGGATGAGTGCTCCGAAAAGGATTTATTGGAAATTGCCGCGCTTGCAGAGGCCTATTCCGATCACCCTATCTCCCGCTCGCTGCGGGAGGCCTACGGTATGGAGCTTGACCGCAGCCGAGTGGCCGAAGTGGAGGAGCTCTCCGGCAGGGGGATCCGCGCCCGGATTGACGGCAGGGGAGTCTGTGTCGGCAACAACAAGCTGATGGATGAAATCGGCGTGGCCTGGCATCCCTGCCACCATGTGGGAACAACGGTGCATGTCGCCATTGAGGGAAAATACGCCGGGCATATCGTGATCTCCGACGAGGTCAAGGAGGACGCGAAAGCGGCCGTCCAGGCCCTGAAGGCTCAGGGGGTCAAAAAAACCGTCATGCTGACGGGGGACTCCCGCCCGGTCGGCGAAAGTGTGGCAAAGGAGCTGGAGCTGGACGAGGCGTGCACGGAACTTTTACCGGCGGATAAGGTAGAACAGGTGGAACGCCTGTTGAAAGAAAAGTCACAAAATGGTAAACTGGTATTTGTAGGAGATGGAATCAACGATGCACCGGTTCTCTCTCGTGCGGACATCGGCATTGCAATGGGCGCGATGGGGTCGGATGCAGCGATCGAGGCGGCGGACATTGTCCTGATGGACGATAAGCCCTCCAAAATCGCCACCGCGATCCGTCTCTCGAAAAAGACGCTGCGCATCGTGCGGCAGAACATTATTTTTGCATTGGCGGTTAAGGCTGCGGTGCTGCTGCTGGGCGCGCTGGGCATTGCCACCATGTGGGAGGCTGTTTTTGCAGATGTAGGCGTCTCGGTAATCGCCATATTAAATGCAATGCGGATGTTGAGAGTAAAGAGTCTTCAATAACGTTTGTGGCGGAAAGAGAAGGAATGTGTATGCTGAAACTCGAACATTTAGTGTGGAATCTCTCCAGCGGCGAAGGAATTATCAACGGTATTGACCTGACAATCAAGGAAGGCCGGCTCGTCGTGGTCACCGGGCCAAATGGCGGCGGCAAGACTACGCTGGCAAAGCTGATTGCCGGGCTGGAGTCTCCGGCCTCCGGCAAAATCCTGTTTGAGGGAAAAGACATTGCCTCTATGAATATTACAGACAGGGCCAGGCTCGGCATTGCCTATGCCTTTCAGCAGCCTGTCCGGTTTAAGGGGCTGACTGTGCGCGATATTCTGGAGCTTGCCGCGGGCCAAAAGCTGAGCGAGGACCGGCTTTGTGATTTGATGGGAAAGGTCGGCCTGTGTGCCAATGAATATATTGACCGTGAACTGAACGCCAGCCTCTCCGGTGGTGAGATTAAACGGATTGAGATAGCCTCTGTTTTAGCACGCAATGCAAAGCTTTCTATTTTTGACGAGCCAGAGGCGGGAATTGACCTTTGGAGCTTCTCGCGTTTGGTAGAGGCCTTTCAGGACCTGCGCAGCCAGGGTCATGGAACCCTGCTCATTATTTCACATCAGGAGCGTATTCTGAGTATAGCGGACGAAATTGTAGTGGTGGCAAACGGCCGGGTCCGTGCCGCCGGCCCAAAGCATGAGATCCTGCCGACATTGCTTGCCGACGAAAGGTCGGCGCGCTGTCCGCTTGGCAAGGAGGGGGTATAAGGATGAATAAGATTACAGCGGAATTTCTGCGTGTTGTTTCGGATTTTAAGGGCTCGTTTCAGGGGGCGTTTAATATCCGTGAAAACGGGGAATGTGCAGGGCGCCAATCCAGTAAAAATATTAAAATAGACACGAAAAAGGATCTTCCGGGCATTGATATTCACATCCAGCCCGGCACACTGGGCGAAACGGTGTATATCCCGGCCTGTGTTACCCACACCGGCGTGGACGACTTGGTCTATAACGATTTTTTTGTGGGGGCGGGCGCCGACGTGGTTATTGTAGCGGGCTGTGGGGTTCACAATGACGGCGAGGGGGAAGCGCGCCATAATGGGATTCACCGCTTTTTCCTAGAAAAAGGCGCGCATGTTGTCTACCGTGAAAAGCACCTGGCCAATGGCTCCGGCGCCGGGGCAAAACGGATTGACCCGGTCACGGAGGTGCACCTGGCGGAGGACGCCTGCCTGGAAATGGACACGGTTCAGCTAGGCGGTGTGGACTCCACACTGCGTAAAACTACAGCAGAGCTGGATGCACGGGCCCGGCTTTTGGTGCGCGAGCGAATTATGACGGACGGTGCGGAGGTGGCTAAAACAGACTTTGAGGTCACGCTGACGGGGGAGGACTCCGGCGTGGATCTGATCTCACGCTCCGTTGCAAAGGGAACCTCACATCAGGAGTTTTTGTCCTGCATTCGCGGCCGTAACCGTTGCAGCGGGCATTCGGAGTGCGATGCAATCCTGGTAGGGAACGGCACGGTCACGGCTTCTCCGGCGCTGGAGGCATCGCACATTGATGCTGCGCTTATTCATGAGGCGGCGATAGGAAAAATTGCCGGGGAGCAGATTTTAAAGCTCCAAACGCTGGGTCTGAGCGAAGAGGAAGCGGAGCAGCAGATTATTTCCGGCTTCTTAAAATAACGCCCTTGCCCGCAAGGGAACGGGCAAAACACAGGCGCCCTTTTCTTTAGGAAAAGGGCGCCTGTGTTTTGTGAAAACCGAAAAATTTTAAACCTATTTTTGTGTTTGCACGTGGCTTTTAATCGCCTCAAAGCTTTCGGCACTAATGACATGCTCAATCCGGCAGGCGTCTTCAATGGCGGTCTTTTTTTCCACGCCCAGCGTTACCAGCCAGCTGGAAATCAGCGTGTGGCGCTCGTAAATCATTTCTGCAATCTCCCGGCCCTTTTCCGTAAGCGTAATATAACCATCTGCATCCATGTGAATATAGCCGTTTTCACGCAGATTTTTCATGGCGACGCTGACGCTGGGTTTGGAAAAGTCCAATTCATTGGCAATGTCGATGGAGCGTACGGCCCCGTTTCTCTGCTTTAAAATTAAAATGGTTTCCAAATAATTTTCAGCGGACTCTTGAATTTTCAATAGTTTCACTCCTGTTCCCAGGGCTTAAATGGAGCTAAGCCCTCGTATTTAAGACATGAATAGACCTCGCCGCTTTGACAAATTTCTGCCGGCCCTTACAAAACGATGTGCCGGCGGTTTCAGCGACGGGCTGCGAAGGTCTACTATGCCACGCTGCCTTTCAGCGGCCCGCACGGCAAAATGTATGAAATAAAAGAAAACGCCGCCCTTGAAGAAATCCCTTACAATAAATTGAAGCTTTATAGTCATTATAACACAAATTTTGTGCAGATTGCAACTTTATGAAAAAATCGTGAATTTCACCTTGACTTTGAAGTTAGTTCGTACTAATATATGTATTGGGTTAGAAAATGCTAACTAAAATATGTGTTCGTATCGGGACCTTTTGAAAAAGGAGTGGATTATGATGCCGCTGACAATGGCCAAAGAAGGGGAAGTAAATTTGATTAAGAAAATTGGAGGCCGTGAGGATACCCGCCGCTTTTTGGAAAACCTCGGCTTTGTTGTAGGCGGGGGCGTGACGGTTGTTTCCCAGATCAGTGGGAACGTCATCGTCAATGTGAAGGACTCCAGAGTCGCAATCAGCCGTGAAATGGCCAATAAGATTATGATCTGAGGCAGAAGAGTCCGGCCCGTTCATTTTTAAAGTAGCGGACAGCCTTCCCTAAAAGGCCTTGTCCCTTCTATAGATATTACCGAAAGGAGCAATAAAGATCTATGCAGACATTGAGGGAAGCAAAAGTAGGGCAGACAGTTGCGGTTGTAAAGCTGCACGGCGAAGGCGCCGTTAAGCGCCGTATTATGGATATGGGAATTACAAAGGGCGTTCAGGTTCATGTGCGAAAGGTAGCGCCGCTGGGCGACCCGATCGAGGTGACGGTTCGGGGGTATGAGCTCTCCATTCGTAAAGCAGATGCTGAAATGATAGAGGTTCAATAATTACGCTGAGGATATAGAGCTTTTTCAGCGGGCATGGTCCCTTAAAAGTGGAAAAGCGCCCTCGCCTTCGGCTGATGCCGGTCCGGGGCGGTAAAATGGCTTGCGGGTCCTGCGGCCCGCCGTACGAGCTGCGCGGCACGGAGCATTGACGGTGCAGCTCAATCGTCCTAAAATTTTTTTATTACCAAAAGGTTAGCTGAAGCTAATTGCTTTAATGCAAGCTGATTTACGCAAGGAGGAAATGATATGTCGATTAAAATTGCCTTGGCGGGCAATCCGAACAGCGGTAAAACGACGCTGTTCAACGCTTTGACGGGAGCGAACCAATTTGTGGGAAACTGGCCCGGCGTTACCGTGGAGAAAAAAGAAGGCAAACTAAAGAACCATAAAGATGTGATTATTACGGACCTTCCGGGCATCTACTCGCTGTCCCCCTACACCCTGGAGGAAGTGGTCGCCAGAAATTACCTGCTTCAGGACAGGCCCGACGTAATTCTTAATATCGTTGACGGTACCAACCTGGAACGTAACCTCTATTTGAGCACGCAGCTTCTGGAGCTGGGCGTCCCGGTTGTCATGGCTATTAACATGACGGACGTCGTCAAGAAAAATGGGGATCAGATTAACGTTCAGCAGCTGAAAAAGGTGATGGGCTGCGAGGTCGTGGAAATCTCCGCGCTGAAGGGCGCCGGCATCAAGGAAGCGGCTGACCTTGCGGTTGCGGTTGCCGAGAACCACATTCCCCAGCCCCAGGTGCATAAATTCAGCAGCCGTATAGAGGACACGCTGACGGCGATTGAAGGGATGCTGGCAGGGGTTCCGGCGGAGCAGAAGCGCTTTTATGCCATTAAGCTCTTCGAGCGCGACGACAAAATCAAGGCCCTGCTTGAAAAAGTACCAGATGTTGAGGGCCTTGTTAAAACAGTTGAAAACCAATTGGACGACGACGCGGAAAGCATCATTACAAACGAGCGCTATACATATATTTCGTCCATTATCAAAAAATGTTATACAAAGAAAAATACAAAGTCTAAGCTGACTACCTCTGATAAAATTGACCGGGTTGTCACCAACCGCTGGCTGGCGCTGCCGATTTTTGCGATTGTCATGGTTATTGTTTATTATGTCTCTGTAACCACAGTGGGCACCATTGCAACAGATTGGGCCAACGACGGGGTATTTGGAGACGGCTGGCATCTGTTCGGCATCGGCGCTTCTTCCTATGAGGAGGCGACCGGAGAGTACGACGCGGAGGTGACGAAGCGGGATGCCTTTATCGAGGCTGCCGAAACCGCCGGTGTCGATGTGGCGGCGCTGAATGAGACGCTGGAGTCTGAAACACCGGATGCGTCTGTTATCAGCGCGTTTGAGGATGCCGCCGCCGCAAAAAATGTCACGGGCACGGCGGAATTTCTCGATGATAACGGTGAGGTAGAGGAGACGGTGCCTGTTTCGTTGGAGGACTTCAAGACGGCTGTTGCCGCAGAGGAGCCGGATCCCGCCGCCTATGGACCCTGGATTACGGGTATTCCGGTGCTGGTTGAAAATGGCCTGACGGCGATTAACTGCGCGGATTGGCTGCAGGACCTGATTTTGAACGGTATTATCGCCGGTGTAGGCGCGGTTCTCGGCTTTGTGCCGCAGATGCTGGTGCTGTTCTTGTTCTTGGCCTTCTTGGAGGGCTGCGGTTATATGGCGCGTATTGCGTTTATCATGGACCGGATTTTCCGTAAATTCGGCCTTTCCGGTAAATCCTTTATCCCGATGTTGATCGGCACCGGTTGCGGCGTTCCCGGCATCATGGCCTCGCGTACCATTGAAAATGACCGCGACCGCAAAATGACGATTATGACGACTACCTTTATTCCGTGCGGCGCGAAGCTGCCAATTATTGCCCTGATTGCCGGCGCACTGTTCAATGGCGCCTGGTGGGTCAGCCCGAGCGCCTATTTTGTAGGTGTGGCTGCTATTGTTGTTTCCGGCATCATCCTGAAGAAAACAAAGATGTTCGCCGGGGATCCCGCTCCGTTTGTCATGGAGCTGCCTGCGTACCACCTGCCGACGGTCGGCAACGTGTTGCGCAGCATGTGGGAGCGCGGCTGGTCCTTTATTAAAAAGGCCGGTACCATTATTCTGCTTGCAACAATCCTAGTGTGGTTCACTTCAAACTACGGATTTACAGACGGAGGCTTCGGCAAGGTTGAAATCAGCGGCAGTATTCTGGCGGTCATCGGCAATGCCATTGCCTGGATCTTCGCTCCGCTGGGCTGGGGCCACTGGGAGGCTGCGGTTGCGGCAATTACCGGCCTGATTGCGAAGGAAAACGTCGTTGGCACCTTTGGCGTACTCTATGGCGGCTTTGATGAGGTTGCTGAGAACGGCTGGCAGATCTGGACCAATATGCAGGCCTCCTTTACGGCGCTGTCCGCATATTCGTTCCTGGTCTTCAACCTTCTGTGCGCACCTTGCTTTGCGGCTATCGGCGCCATTAAGAGAGAGATGAACAGTGCAAAATGGACTTGGTTCGCAATTGGCTACCAATGTGTTTTCGCCTATGCGACTTCCCTGTGCATTTTCCAGCTCGGCACCTTGTTCACCGGCGGCGGTTTCGGTGTGTTTACCGCCATTGCAATTTTGGTTCTGGCCGTCATTATTTTCCTGTTGGTACGGCCTTATAAAGAGAGCAATACCCTGAAAGTAAAGGTTCGGGTGTCGAAGTAAGAAACAGCGGCGGCCGAACGGGAAGGGAGCAATTTAAATGTGGGAATTTTTCGTGAATAACCTGGCGACAATCATAATCAGCCTGCTGCTTTTGCTTGTGGTTGTTCTGATTATACGCAAGATGGTGAAGGACCGGAAAAAGGGCCGCTCCTCCTGCGGCTGCGGCTGTAAGGACTGCCCCAGCTCATCCATGTGCCATAAGCATTAAAGTTAGGAGAACGGGAATGTATGATTTCCAAGCCGCATGGGGTTGCCATGTATGAATTTGACAACTGCACAGCTGCGTTATTTGATTATGATTTATCAATTGCAGAAAAACGGGCGGGTTCGCCTGCTGGATGTGGCCGGTAAACTCGGTGTGGCAAAGCCGAGCGTTCACCGCATGGCGGTGCAGCTGGTACGTCTGGAGCTGCTTGAGGAAGGGCGTTTTTCCGTGCTGCAGATGACGGCCCGCGGCCTGGAGGTGGCTGAGGCGTACGAGCATGGCTGCATATTGCTCCATTCTTTTTTACAGAGTGAGCTGCAGCTTTCCTCTACCGATGCGCAGGAGGGTGCGTTAGCCCTGCTGGGCGCTTATCCGCTGGAAAAGCTTCGGGCGCTTTGCAGCAAATTGGAAGGCCCTTTGAGTATGATCACTTAATAACAAAACCGGTTCCGTTTTCAGGCGGAGCCGGTTTTGTTGCATCGTGTTCTTGGGCGTAAACCGTTTTACTCCGGGGGCTTCACCTGACGGCTGTGTGTGCCGTTGGGGTTTCATGGAAAATTTTCCCCGTGACTGATTTTAGCAATTGACTTTTTATTTTCGCAGGGTATACTTAATTTAAAAAGCCCGCTCATCCTGGCCCGGCGCTATGCCGGTTGCCGTTTGGCCAATTAGGCGGCGCGGGCTTTTTTGCCGTTTTTCCGCGGAAAGAGGCAATTAGGGTAAAACAGGCCCGACCATAATGGAGAAGAGGAAAGGCAATGAAGATTTATAACAGACTGACAGACCTAGTGGGCAACACGCCGCTGCTTGAGCTGGCGCGTTATGCGCAGGCCCGGAATATCCCGGCCCGGCTGATCGGAAAGCTGGAATATTTGAACCCGGCAGGCAGTGTAAAGGACCGCGTAGCCAAGGCGATGGTTGAGGATGCAGAACAGAGGGGGCTGCTGAAGCCCGGAAATGTAATCATTGAGCCGACAAGCGGCAATACAGGCATTGGACTGGCCAGTGTGGCGGCCTCCCACGGCTACCGGGTCATTTTGACAATGCCGGAGACTATGAGCGTTGAAAGGAGAAATCTGCTGAAGGCCTATGGCGCGGAGCTGGTGCTGACGGAAGGCGCCAAGGGAATGCAGGGCGCAATTGACAAGGCGCAGGAGCTGGCGGCCGCCATGCCGGAAACAAGCTTTATCCCGGGCCAATTTGTCAACCCTGTCAACCCGGAGGCGCACCGCACGTCAACAGGGCCTGAAATATGGCGGGACACCGATGGAACCGTGGATGTTTTTGTGGCAGGTGTGGGAACGGGCGGTACGCTGACCGGCGCCGGGGAATACCTGAAAGGTAAGAACCCGGCTATTCGGGTGGTGGCGGTAGAGCCTGCAAAATCACCGGTTCTTTCCAAGGACCAGGCTGGGCCGCATGGCCTTCAGGGCATTGGCGCGGGCTTTGTGCCGAAAATCCTGAATACGGGTATTTATGACGAGATTGCCGCGGTGCAGGAGAAAGAGGCCTACGAAGCAAGCCGCCTGGTCGCCGGAACGGAAGGGCTGCTTGTCGGCATTTCATCGGGCGCCGCGCTTGCTGCCGCCGCGAGGCTGGCTGAAAGAGAGGCCTACCGCGGCAAAAATATCGTGGTGCTTCTGCCCGACTCTGGGGAGCGCTACCTTTCCACCCCGCTGTTTCAGGATGCGGATTAGAGATTTGAGAGGAGCCTAAAAGAATGTATCAGTTTGACGAAGTGATAGACCGCCGGCATACCAATGCGGTAAAATACGATTTAATCCGGGCCAGGGGACTGCCGGAGGACGTGATTCCGCTTTGGGTAGCGGATATGGATTTCCGTATCCCAAAGGAGGTTTCGCAGGCGCTGGAAAAAAGCAGCCGGCATGGTATTTTCGGCTATTCTGAGAGCGGTGAAAGCTACTACGAGGCAGTCGCCGGCTGGTTTCACGATTATTTTGGCTGGGAGACCCGGCGGGATTGGATGGTAAAGACGCCGGGCGTGGTCTTTGCGCTGGCAACAGCGGTGCGGGCGCTCACACGGGAAGGCGACGCAGTTTTGATCCAGCAGCCGGTTTACGACCCCTATGCGGGGGTGGTAAAGTCCAATAAGCGGGAACTGGTGGTGAACCCGCTTCAATGCACAGATGGAATCTACACGGTGGATTATGCGGATTTTGAGAAAAAAATTATTGAGCATGAGGTCAAGCTGTTCCTGCTTTGCAGTCCCCACAACCCGGTTGGCCGGGTATGGACGGAAGAGGAGCTCCGTAAAATGGGAGAGATTTGCCTGAAGCATAATGTGCTGGTAGTCAGTGATGAGATCCATTGCGACTTTACCTATCCGGGCCACCGGCACACCGTGTTCGCAAGCCTGGGGGCGGAGCACGCCTTTAACTCCATCATCTGTACAGCGCCAAGCAAGACCTTTAACCTTGCGGGCCTGGAGGCCTCCAACATCTTTATCCCAGATTATACGGTGCGCAAAAGGTTCCAGGAAGAGATGGGCAGGGTCGCGGTTAGCGGTGTCAACGCCATGGGACTGGTTGCCTGTGAAGCGGCCTACCGTTACGGCAGGCAATGGCTGGACGAGCTGCTTGCCTATCTGGCGGGAAATATCGATTTTATTGAGCGCTATTTAAAAACGCAAATACCACAGGTTCGCTTCCAGCGGCCCGAAGGCACCTATTTGCTGTGGCTGGATTTCCGGGCTTTAGGGCTGTCCGATGAGGAACTGGAGCATTTTCTGGGGCATAGGGCAAAGATCTGGCTGATCCAGGGCGCCGCATTCGGTGAGGGCGGCAGCGGGTTCGCGCGGCTGAATGCCGCCTGCCCACGCTCTGTTTTGGAGGAGGCCATGGATCGGTTGAACAACGCGGTAAAAAGCCTGTAAGCCGCCGCTTGGTTTGCACTGAAAAAACGGCGCGCCGGAAACGAACCGCGCGCCGTTTTTTTGTTATTGTTTCCAGGGGATGAGCTCCCGCCTTCGCCGGGGACGAACAAAGGGGCCCGGTAAAAGCTGAAGGCTGCCCAGACAATGCTTTCGGGTCAGCTTTCCGGGAACATCATGCAGTCCATATAATGGTCCATAAAGATAGGACTGGAGGAAAGGTCGGCTGTTTGGGCCGCCTCCGCCAGGGAATAGGAGGCCCCGGCGTTGGATTCCTGAAGCAGGGTGGCGATGGCGCCTGCTGCTGCTGCGTTGCCGAGAATTTTTGCTTTCTCAGCCAGCGGGCCCGGTATGAGGCCGATGCGGACGGCGCTGGGAATGGAGATATAGTTACCGAAGCCCCCCGCAATAAAAAAGGAGGCAACCTCGTCAGGCTGAATGCCGGCGGTGTCCAGCAGGGTCAGGATTCCGGCACAGATTGCGCTTTTAGCAAGCTGAATGGCGCGGATATCCTTTTGCGTCAGGATAACGGGGCCAATGGCTACAGCGGGCTGGTCATCCTTCTCCGTAATCATGTTGAGGAAGTCGTGGTCCTCCTCCAGAATAACGCCGGTTTCATCCAGCATGCCCGCATCGAGCAGGACAGCGGCAGCATCCAGAATACCGGAGCCGCAGATGCCCTTTGCCTCCGCACCGCCGATGGTGGTATAGGTAATTTTACCGCCGGTCAGGTAAACATGGTCGATGGCGCCCGGCAGCGCGGTCATCCCCATATAGATCCCCGCGCCCTCCAGAGCCGGGCCGGCGGCGGTGGAGCAGCAGAGCAGCCGCCCGTCATGGCAGAGCGCAATCTCGCCGTTGGTGCCGATGTCCAGCAGCAGCTCGGGTCTGTCTGCCTGCCATAGTCCGCAGGAGAGGATAGCGGTGGTAATATCTGCGCCGACAAACGCGGAGATGCAGCGCGGCAGATAGAGAAGGCCGTCCGGGCAGATGTCAATGGACAATTCCGCCGGTGAGAGCCTCTCGCCGAAAAGGCAGCCGGCGTCAAAGGGAGCATGTGAAAGGCAGTCGGGGTCCTGCGCCGTCAGCAGGTACAGCATGGTGGTGTTTCCTGTAATGACAACACAGTCAATTTCCCGGTTAGAAATGCCGGTTTCCTGAGCAAGCCTTTTGAGCAGCGTGTTGATGCAGTCCACAATCTTTTCCGAGAGCGGGCCTCTGTTTCCAGCAAGAGACTGCTCGATGCGGGAGATGACGTCCGCGCCGAAAACAGCTTGCGGGTTGGGCGCCCCGCCTTTGGCCCAGCACCGGCCGGACGCCAGGTCATACAGGTAGGCGGCGACGGTGGTGGTACCAATATCAATGGCGGCGCCATAGCGGCCGTTGTTTCCGCCTAGGGGGGAAAGCGAGATTTCCGGCAGGATAACACCTGATTCAATGGCCAGGGCCCCTTGCTCCTGTAGCGGGGCCACGGTGATGTCGCCCAACGCATGAGCCATACAGGCCAGCCGGATTCCGTTTTGCAGCGCTTCTTCGCCCAGCAGGGACCGTTCCTGGCCGGTGGGGGCGGAGAGCTCTCCGGTTACCTGAACCCGGCACTTTCCGCAGCGTCCGGTTCCGGCACAGGGTTTATTGATGGAAACCCCGGCGCTTTCAAGAAGATCCGAAAGCGGAAGGGCGGCATCGGGCTCATAGGGGATTTCCCGGAGCATATGGTCCATTTGAAGTTTAATGAATGGCATAAGTTGTCACCTGGCTTTTTAAAATATGAGGGTATCGGTGAGGTTATTATAAGGGAATCCCTCCTGCGGGTCAATCCTGAATTGAAAAGAATAATAAAAAAGGCTCCCGGCATCATTCCGGGAGCCTTCGATTCGCTTATTCTCAGGAAGCAGTACAAAAATCCAACGCGGCATCCGCGGCGGATGCGGCATCCGGGGTATAGCAGTCCGCCTTGATCGCCTGGCAGAAGCTCTCGGTTACAGGAGCGCCGCCGATCATGATCTTGACGGCATCGCGCATGCCCTTTTCCTCGAAGATCTCTACGACATTTTTCATCTCGTTCATGGTGGTGGTCAGCAGTGCAGAGCAGCATACAAGCTGCGCCTTATTTTCAACGGCGGCATCATAGAACTGCTCGGGGGAAACGTCTACACCAAGGTCAATGACGGTGATGCCCTTGCCTTCCATCATCATTTTTACCAGGTTCTTGCCAATGTCATGCAGGTCGCCGCGCACGGTGCCAATAACTGCCGTGCCCTTGGACTCTACGCCGGCGGAAACAAGGTGAGGCTTCAAAATGGTGATGCCGGCGTTCATTGCGCGGGCGGCAATCAGAACCTCTGGCACGAAAACCTCGTTGTTCTTGAACTTTTCGCCGATGATGGTCATACCGCTGAGCAGGCCCTGCTCAAGGATATCCTTTGCGGGCAGCCCTTCGTCAATGGCCTGCTGGACAAGCTCCTTTACCTTTGGAGCGCGGCCCTTTTGCAGAAAGCTGCAAATATCTTCCAATATTGCCATAACAATTTCTCCTTCACAATGTGTTTGTTTTCATGTCCTTATTTTATTGTGTTGAGAAACGTTTTTATAGAATTTTATTGCCAATTATAAAATTTTATTGCGGTTTCTTCAAATGTGCCCGCGGCTGTCCCGATATTTTTTAGGCGAGACGCCCACCAGCTTTTTAAAAACGCGGATAAAATAGCTCTGGTCCTCAAACCCGCAGAGGTTTGCAATGTCGGCCAGATTTACATTGCTGTCCATCAGCATGATTTTGCTTTTGTCAATGCGCACGGAATTGATGTATGCAGAGAGGTTCTGGCCCGTTTCCTCCTTGAAAACCCGGCTTAGATAGGAGCGGCTCAGGTAGACGTTGCGGGCAATTTCATCGAGCGTCAGCTTTTTGTCAAAATTATCCCGCACATATTCCATCACCTTATAGACGGAGTCCGCATGCTTAATCTGGCGGAAATCGAAGGAATAGTTGATGAAGCGGTGCATAATCCCGGTGAGCCAGACGCTGAGCTCCTCAATAGAATGAAACTGTTCAATATCGTGGAAGTAATTTTTACTGAAGCGGAAAATTTCATTGATGTCGGCGCCAGCATCGATTGTCGCACGCGAGAGCAGCACCACAAGCTCAATGACGCGCGCCTTGATCTCGTCCAACTCAAAGTCGCTGGCCAAAAAAATGTGGCTCAGCAGTTGGTTTATCATCTTTTGAGAGCCGGCCTTGTCCCGGTTGCGAATCATGGCCTGCAGCTTTTTTTCATCCTCAATGGGGTATGGGTTGCGGGCCTCGCTGAGGCTTCGCTCCCGCACGGAATAAATATCCTTGAGCAGCTGCTCCTGCTCATAGACAAAATTCCCCATGCGGCTGTGCGGCAGCCCGCTAATGGAGGAGGTGACCAGTGAGAGCGTCTCCGCGATATGGTTGGTCTTACGGGTGGAGAAAACCGGCAGGGCCTGAATGCTTTTGTGTAAATCCTGCGGCAGCTCTGAGAGGGTGTCCTGCGGTTCCCCCATTACGATGGGGCCGGCAACAATGCCCCCGGCGAGCTCTCCGGTCGCATCTGAGAGGGGCGAGGCAATAAATACAAGCCCGGCGGGGCAATAATAGATATATTTGCCGTTCCAGCGGTAGGCCTCGTGGCAGCCGTACAGGTAACTGTACTGGGCCTGGCAGTGTGAGCAGTTGTCGCAGAAGCCTGCGCCGCCGGGGCATTGAAAGAGCGTTTTTACTTCCCCCACGTCGAACACGGCGCATGCCGCCCCGCACAGGCTTTCAAAGCATTCGCAGTACTTTTCACTTTTTTCCCTTAAATCTCCAGTTATCATGCCTACAACCTTTTACCTTTTATCATAATTTCGTCTATTAGTCCGCCCAGCAGGCTCACAAGGTTTTAAGCGCCGCGGGAAATGCCGTGCTGTACCGAATATTTTAGCATCGGCGTTGCTTAAAAATAAGTATAGCCTTTAAAACGGCGGATTTCAATAGGAGCGCTGCAGGAAAATAAATACTTCAGGGAATAAGAAAACCGCTTTTCTTTTCTGTATAAAAAAACATATCATTTCTTGTGATTTTGGGTTGAAATCCCGGTGGGAAATGGGTAAAATGGGACATATAGAAAGGGGTTGTTTTGACCAATGGCATTGAGGTCTGGAGAGAACATGCAGTTAACTTGTGAATATTTGAAAGAGCCGCTTGGCGTGCAGAACCCGAAGCCGCGTTTTGCATGGCGGGTGAACGGGGAATGGGAAAATACGGTTCAGGTTTCCTACCGTGTCCATGTTTGGCGCGGGGAGCAGGAGGTCTGGGACAGCGGCGAGGTCTTTTCAAACCGCTCCTGTGCGGTGGAATACGACGGATTGCCGCTTGCTGGCCGGCAGCGCTACCGGTGGCAGGTGCAGGTTTCTCTGAGAAGGTGGTCAGAGCCGGAGCCGTGCGCCCGTTTGCAGGGCGAGTCCTGCTTTGAAACAGGACTGCTGGATGCCGCGGCTTGGCAGGGGAGCTGGATTCAGATGCCCTGTGCGCAGCAGGGGGTTTCAACCCTGGTGCGTAAAACCTTCACGGTGGCGGATTTGCCGAAGCTGGCCAGAATTTACATCAGCGGGCTCGGCTATTTTGAGGCCTATTTAAACGGAAAAAAGATTGGGTCCAGCGTTTTGGACCCAGGCTGGACGGATTACCGGAAAACGGTGCTCTACCGCTGCTTTGATGTTACCGCGCTGTTGGAAAAAGGAGAAAACGTGCTGGCTGTGGAGCTGGGCGAGGGCTGGTATGGGCACCGGCATGAAGGAATGAAAAAGCTGGTCAACCGTTACCCGGCCTGGCTGGGGACGCCGCGGCTTTTATGCAAGGTGGCCCTGGATGATACCTGCTTTTCAACCGGTGCAGACGGTTCATGGCTTTGCAGCGCGGGCGCCGTCAGAGAGAACAGTATTTATGACGGCGAACTGTATGATGCCCGGTTGGAAAAGGCAGGCTGGCGCGACCGGGGCTACCGGCCCCAGCCGCAGGAATGGTCTCCGGCTGTGGAGGCCGGCGCCCCTGCAGGAAGGCTCGTGTGCCAGCTTATGCCGTCCATTGAGGTGGTGCGGGAGCTGAAGCCGGCCTACCTGGCTTATACGGAGGATGAGGACTACAAGCTGGTTGCGGATTTTGGTGAAAATATCGCCGGCTGGGTACAGATCCGGGTAAAAGGGAGCGCGGGCGGCAGCGTAACGCTGCGTTACGGTGAGGTACTGAATGCCGACGGCACGGTGAACCAGAAAAATCTGCGCTATGCGCGCGCGACAGACACCTATATTCTGGGGGAACAGGAGGCGGCTGTTTACCACCCGCGTTTTACCTACCATGGTTTCCGCTATGTTCAGATTGAGATGACGGCAGGGGTGATGATCGAAGAGGTGCGGGCGCATTGCGTGCACACGGCCGTAAAGCGGGCCTCCGCCTTTGACTGTGATAATGAACTGCTCAATAAAATTTACGATGCGATGCTGCGCACGGAACAGAACAATCTGCACAGTGTGCCGACGGATTGCCCGCAGCGTGACGAGCGCCTGGGCTGGATCAATGACATGACGGTCCGTTTTGAGGAAGGCCTTTATAATTTTGACATGGCGCTTTTTTATGAAAAATGGCTCAATGACCTGGCGGATGCCCAGGACCCGGACACCGGTGCCATCCCGGATACGGCCCCGTATTTCTTCGGCGACCTTCCGGCTTCCCATATCTCAAGCGTGCTGGTGCTGCTCCCCTGGTTCTACTACCAGTTTTATGGCGACCTGCAGCCGCTGCGCCGCCATTATGAGGCCATGAAAAAATATGTGGCCTTCAAGGCCTCGCAGCGCGACGGCGCGGGACTGATTATCGACCGTTTCTGCGGGGAATGGGCCCCGCCAATGACTCAGGCGCTGCTGATGCGGGGTGTGGATGCCCTGCCTGCCAATATCCCGGCGCCAATTATTACAACTGGTTATTTATACTATGATTATTACATAATGGAGAAAGCGGCCGGCGTGCTGGGGCTCCCGGAGGAAGCCGCATGCTTTGCCGCGGAGAAGGAACAGGTGAAGGAGGCGGTGAACCGCGCTTACCTTAATCGAGAAGAGGGCTGCTATGGCACCAACGTGCAGGCCTGCAATATTTTCCCGCTTTTCCTTGATATCGTGCCGCCAGATCAGAAAGAGCGGGTACTGAGAAACCTGCTGCTCAATATTGTGGATGAAAACCAGTACCATACGACAACGGGAAACCAGATGACCAAGTACCTTTATGAACTGCTGAACCGAGAAGGGCTGGACGATATTGCCTACCGTCTGGCCGGGCAGACGACTTACCCCAGCCTCGGCTTTATGCTTGAAAACGGCGCGACCACCATTTGGGAGCGCTGGGAGAACCTGACAGGCAATTACATGAACTCGCATGACCACCCGATGCTGGGGGCCTTTACCATCTGGTTCCTGAAAGCGCTGGGCGGCATACGCGATGAAAGCGGCCTGGCTGTCGGCGGGATAGAGCTGAGGCCCTCTGTGCCTGAAGGCTTAAACCGGGTGACGGCAGCTTATGAGACGACCCGCGGCACGGTTCGCTGCAGCTGGAAAAAGGAGGCGGATCGCCTTTTGATGACGGTGCAGGTGCCATGGAATGCCGAGGCGCGTGTCCGGGTGCCAGACGGCTATGCCTGCGCAGGCGGCGAGCGTACATTATTGATGGGCCCCGGCTGCTGCGAGGTGTTTTTAACCAGGGAGTAATTTTATTTTACATTCGGGCGAGATATAGCAAAAAATTGAAATAACGAGTTTATTTGCTTATTTTTACATCCTGTTTGTATATAAAATTAGAATATATACAGATAGGAATTGAATTTTATGTCTTTGTCTGGAACAGCAGGAAGAAATTTGGCCGGCCCGGCCGCGCCTTGAAGAATTTTGAGCAGGCACTACCCAAATAAAAAGGAAGTGGTGATTCTGCTGTGAATGTGGAACTGCGGAGAAAAACGGCCCCCGGGGCCTCTAGGGTGAGGGCGGCGTTTGCGGTATTTTTCGGTGGGATAGGCCTGCGAGGGCCGGGGCCCTGTTTTCGCGCGCACTTTTCGTTTTTGGACAAAAGCCCAGCGTTCGTCTATGATGAACGTTGGGCTTTTATGCTGAAAATAAGAAGAAAGAGAAAGGAGATTTAAACAAGCTGTAGAATGAATTTAGGCGGTTTTTATGCATTGTTACAAATTATTCAAAATTTCAAATTAGGGGTAGAAAAAAGAAAACAAAAGGTTTATCATTTCGTGGTACCTAAAAAGAGCTTGTGTGGAGGGGGTATGCTTTTTGTTACAATTGAAATGGCTCTGGAAGTACATGGGCAGCAAACGCAAGCTGTTTGTTGTGGGATTGGTTCTTTCAGCGATTACTTCGGCTATGCTGGTGGTCAACCCGAGGCTTTCACAAATGCTGATCGACAACGTCATTACGCCGCAGGACACGACCCTGCTGCTTCCCATTTTGGGGGCAATGCTCCTTGTTCAGATTATTCGGCTGACGCTGCGTTACCTCATGGTCGTTTGTCTTGAAAAAAACAGCCAGACGTTGATTGACGACGTAAGAAGGCAAATGTTTAAGGTAATTCAGGAACAGGATTATCATTTTCTGGGCCGTTTTCGTACCGGCGACCTGATGACCCGTATGACGAACGACCTGGATTTACTGCGCCACTGCACGGCGTGGATTTCCTACATGACGGTGGACTCGGTCGTAATTTTCCTGGTCACCTTTATTTTTCTGCTTTCCGTCAATGTTAAGCTGACGCTCTGCCTGGTAATCATTACGCCTATTATTATGATTATCACCCGGATGTTTTCAAAAATCATCCATCCAATGTTTATTCAGGTGCGCCACAAGCTTTCTTTGCTGAACACCGTGGCGCAGGAGAATATTGCCGGCAATCGTGTGGTCAAGGCTTTTGCGGCCGAGGAGTTTGAAAAGGAAAAGTTTGAAGAGCGGAACGAGGAGTTCCGTGACATCAACTTAAAGACAACCTATGTCAGCGTTAAGTTTAACCCGTTGATAAGCCTGCTGTCACAGTCGCTTACGATTACGACCTTGCTGGTAGGCGGTATTTTCATGATTAATGGGGAGCTGACGCCGGGCGAAATGCTGCTGTTTAACTCCCTGACCTGGGCGCTCTCCAACCCGCTGACCAACCTTGCGATGATCATCAACGATATTCAGCGCTTTTTCGCCTCCTGCCAAATGGTTATGGAAATTTTCTATGCCCAGCCCAGCATTATTGACCGCAGCGCGGCGCACGCGCTTCCGGAACGCTGTAAGGGCGACGTAGAGTTTAGAAATGTTTCATTTCAAATCGACGGCAATGTTATTCTGGATGACATCAGCTTTCACATCAAGCCCGGGCAGACACTCGGTATTATGGGCCCTACCGGATCCGGAAAAACCAGCGTGGTTAATATGCTGGAGCGCTTTTATGAGCCGACAAGCGGCGAGGTATTGCTGGATGGTGAAAATATACAGAATATGTATCTGTCCGACCTACATAGAACGGTAAACCCCGCCATGCAGGATGTTTTCCTGTTTTCCGACACGGTCGAAGGCAACATCGCCTATGGCGCGGAAAATATTTCCTTTGAGGATGTGCAGAAGTTTGCCAGGATTGCCGATGCCGACGGCTTTATCAAAAAGATGGAGGAGGGCTACGACACGCTGATTGGCGAACGCGGCGTGGGCCTTTCCGGCGGGCAGCGGCAGAGAATCTCTCTGGCAAGGGCGCTGGCAATGCAGCCTTCAGTCTTGGTTTTAGACGACACAACCTCTGCGGTCGACATGGAGACGGAGCAGTATATTCAGGACCAGCTGCGCCACTTGGATTTTCTGTGCACAAAGGTAATTATTGCACAGCGGATTTCTTCTGTTCAGGATGCAGATTGGATTATTATTCTGGACGAGGGCAAAATCCGGGAGCAGGGCCCGCATGCCCAGCTGCTGGAAAACCATGACTACTATTACCATATTTGGGCCTTGCAGAACAATGTGGACGAAGGAGGCGATGACGTTGGCGCGTAACCGTTTTGACGTGGACGAGGAGCTGGAATCCCCATTTAATTTTGACAACCTGAAAAAAGTAATGGTCTATGTGGTGCGGTATAAGTGGAGCATGATTTTTGCGCTGCTGCTGAGCGCTGTGGGCAGTGTCGTCGGCCTGACGGGGCCGTTGCTGGTACAGCGGGCGTTGGATGTCGCCATTCCGGAGAAAAATGTGCCCTATCTGGTTCAACTGGCGCTACTGTTGACGTTGACCATCATTGTCAATATCGGCTTTAATACGATCCGTATGGTAATTGTCGCCAAAGTAGGCCAGAACATTATTCATGATATTCGTAAGGATTTGTTTGACCATTTGCAGGCGCTGCCGTTTGCTTATTATGACAACCGGCCGCACGGTAAAATTCTGGTGCGTGTTGTGCATTATGTGAATAATGTGTCAGACGCACTGAGCAACGGTATTCTGAACTTTATCATTGAAATCATCAACATCATTTTTATTATTGTCTTTATGTTCCAGGTCAACGTGCTGCTGGCGGCTGTTACCGTGGCGGGGTTGCCGGTTGTCGCAGGCTTTATCCTGCTGATCAAGCCGCGCCAGCGCAAGGCCTGGCAGCTGGTTTCCAATAAAAATTCCAATGTGAACGCCTTTGTGCAGGAGTCTATCGAGGGGCAGCGGGTTACCCAGGCGTTCGACCGTCAAAAGACCAATATGGGTATTTTAAATAAGCTGCTGACAGAGCGTTATAATTCCTGGATGGGCGCGGTCTATGTTTCCAACACCGTCTGGTATACGACGGAGACGGTTTCCCAAATTGCTTTTTCGCTGGTCTATATTGCCGGTGCCTTCTGGCTGCAGCCGATGGCAACCTTCGGCGTGCTGCTGACCATGGGCACTTATTCTTCACGCTTGTGGCAGCCGATTATCAACCTGGCCAACATTTATAATAACTTTGTCAATGCCATCGCTTACCTTGAGCGTGTCTGCGAAACCATGAACGAGCCGCCCGTCATTGAGGATGCGCCGAATGCCTATGAGCTGCCGCCGATTGTTGGCAACGTCAAGTTTGACCATGTGAATTTCGGCTATGAGCCGGGGCAGAAGATTTTGAAGGATGTCTGCTTTGAAGCCAAGCCCGGTGAAAGCATCGCCTTTGTAGGCCCTACCGGCGCTGGCAAGACCACCATTGTAAACCTGATTAGCCGCTTTTATAATATTGAAGAGGGCAAGGTGCTTATTGACGGCAACAGCGTTATGGATGTGACGATTCACTCCCTGCGCAGCCAGATGGGGATTATGCTTCAAGACAGCTTCATCTTTTCCGGCACCATTGCGGACAATATCCGCTACGGCAAACGGGATGCGACCGACGCCGAGGTGGTGCGCGCTGCAAAGCTGCTGCAGGCGGATGAGTTCATCAGCCGGATGCGCGACGGCTACAATACCGAGGTGAAGGAGCGCGGCGGCGGCCTTTCGCAGGGCCAGAAGCAGCTGATCGCCTTTGCTAGAACGCTGCTCTCAGATCCGAAAATCCTCGTTCTGGATGAGGCGACCTCATCCATCGACACCAGTACCGAGCAGCTGGTACAGCGGGGAATTAACATCCTGCTCAAGGGCAGGACCAGCTTTATCATTGCGCACCGCCTGTCTACCATCAAGAGCTGCAGCCGCATCATGTATATTGACGATGGGCGCATTATGGAGAGCGGCACCCATGAGGAATTGATGGCGAAAAAGGGCAACTATTACAAGCTTTACATGTCCCAGTACCGTGAAAATCAAGAGAACGCATAAAACAGGCTGTTTTATTTGTTGAGGACTTTTGCCCGCCCTGCTTCCGTTTTTGCCGGAGGCAGGGCGGGCTTTTTATCCGCTCGAATAAAGTCCTTTTCCGCTTCGTATAAATAGGACAAAGGAGACTCACTTTTACGGAACGGATGTGGTCTTATCAAAAAAGTTGCGAAAAACGGAAAGCAAAGCTTTATTCACGGGGCCTTTCTGCTGCTGCTTTCACTGGCGGTTGTCAAGGTGATCGGCGCCTTTTTCAAAATACCGCTGAACCAAATTATCGGTAATGTGGGCATGGGGTATTTCGGTACGGCCTACACAATTTACAACCCCATATTCAGCCTGGCGACGGCAGGCTTTCCGGTGGCAATTTCCCGTTTGGTGTCGGAGGCCTGCGCCCGGGGGCAGTATCGTGAGGCCAGGCGGGTTCACCACCTCTCCATTCCCATCTTCCTAGCGCTGGGGACATTGTCGTGCCTGGTCATGGCGTTTGGGGCCCGGCCCTATCTGGAATATGCGAACCGGTCCGACATGAACGCGCTGCCCGCGGTTTACGTGCTGGCGCCGGCGGTGCTGTTCAGCGCGCTGGCGGCGATTTACCGCGGCTATTACGAGGGCCTGCGCAATATGGCGCCGACGGCGGTCTCTCAGGTTGTGGAGGCGCTGTTCAAGCTGTTTTTAGGGCTTGGCTGCTCCTCCTGGGTGCTTCAAAGGGCTTCGGAGGAATATCTGCTTTCCGGCACAGTGTTCGGTGCGGCGGTGGAATCCGCGGACTATGCGCAGGCTGCCGCGCTGCCCTATGCCGCCGCGGGCGCCATCCTGGGGGTGACGGTTGGCTCCTTGTTCAGCCTGCTCTACCTGGTGCTCTATTACTGGAGAAAACGGGACGGCATCACGCAGGCGATGCTGGAGCGTTCCCCTCTGCCGCACAGTAACCGGGAGCTGGTTCGCCTTTTGCTGAAAACGGCGGTACCGGTGGCAGTTGGGGCTTTGGCGGTAAACCTCTCCAGCTTAGTGGACACCACGTTTCTGCAAAACCGCCTCAATGACCTGATGGCACAGAACCCCGGCGGCCTTGTTCAGCAGTACGGGGCCTACCTGGACCCCGTGGATGTGGAACAGGGGAGGGTGCCGACCGCCCTCTTCGGCTGCTATACCAATGCCGTGACGCTGTTCATGTTGATTCCGGCGGTTACACAGGCCTTCGGCATATCGGCGCTGCCAAACATCACGGCAGCCTGGGCCTCCGGCAACCGAGAGCGTCTTAAGTCGGGGATGGAGCGTGTGCTGCGGGTAGCCTCTCTGGTGACTATTCCGGCGGGCCTGGCGCTCTCCGTATTTGCCGGCCCTACAGCCGCGCTGCTGGGATATAACCCTATAACAGGCAGAATTTTGGTGCTGCTGGGCCTGGGCGCCATCTTTGCCGCATATAACACGCCGTTGAACAGCCTTTTGCAGGCGGTGGGGCGGGTGGACCTCCCGGTTAAATTCATGGGGATCGGGTTGGTGCTGAAAATTGTCCTAAACTATGTCCTGGTTGGGGTTCCGGAAATCAATGTGCTGGGCGCGGGCATCGGCACCCTGGCGTGCTATTTCTTTTTGACCTTCTGCTCGCTCTATTTCCTTGCAAGGGAAACAAAAATCTCGTTTTCGCTGTTTCCGTTGTTTGTCAAGCCCTTTTTGGCCGCTGTGCTGGCAAGCGTGGCCGGATATTGGTGCAGAAAGGGCTGCCTGTTTTTCTTTTCAGAGACGGCCGGTACATTAATCGCCTTTTTGATTTTCTTTTTGGTCTATGCGGCGGGGGTTTTGATGCTCCGAATTTTGAAGAAATCCGATGTTACGGGCCTTCCCGGCGGACAAAAAATTGCGAAAACACTTGAAAATCATCACTGGATAGGGTAAAATGAATCATGCACCGCATCAAATAGATCAATGGGAGCAGGAATAATCGTGGATTTTTGCAAAAAGACAGGTATGATATAAATGATCTGCTGCTGATTATGCAGAAGCTGCGCGCGCGGACGGGTGCCCCTGGGACAGGGAGCAGACCCATGAGAGCCTTCGCAACGGCCTGATAGAGGAAACCTACGAAGCTGTAGAGGCGATTGATACTGCAAACAGGGATTTGCTTGAAGAAGAATTGGGCGATGTTCTGCTGCAAGTGGTTTTCCACGCGCAGCTGGAACAGGAGGCGGGTTCCTTTTCATTTGCAGATGTGGTGGACGGCATAGCCAAGAAGATGGTGTACCGACATCCGCATGTTTTCGGGCAGGCGCATGTAAACAACTCGCAGGATGTTTTAGAAAATTGGGATGCCCTGAAGAAAAAATCAAAGGGCCAGGAGACCCAGTCGGAGGTACTGAAGAGTGTTTCTCCCAGCCTGCCGGCGCTGATGCGTGCAGCTAAGCTGCAGAAAAAGGCGTTTAAGGCGGGAGCCGGTGCGGAAACGGCGCTGCGGGCCATTGAACAAACCGAGTGTGCTCTGGCGGCCTTGCGCGGCCGTTTGCTTCAGGAGGAAGACTGCGGCGCTGCGTACGGCGACTTCTTATTTGCTGCGGCCGGCCTGTCCCGTTTTGTGGAGGAAGAACCCGAAGAGGCGTTGGCTAAGGCCTGCGGCCGTTTTTTGGCGGCGTTTTGCAAAATGGAGCGTTTAGCGGAGCAGGAGGGCGTGCCGCTTTTGCCGGATCAGAGAGAGGCCCTGGCCCGCTTATGGGAGGCTGTGGCGGTTCAGTTGTAATTCTCGGCCCTTCTCAGGACGGGCCGATGATTAATATTGATTATAAAAACTGGAGGTTAAAAACTTATGAACAAGACAGAATTGATTGCTGCTGTAGCTGAAAAAGCAGGAATTTCGAAGAAGGACGCCGACAATTCGGTTAACGCCGTATTGGATGTCATTGTTGAGACCCTCGCCAGCGACGAGAAGGTTCAGCTGGTTGGCTTTGGTACGTTTGAAGTGCGCAGCCGCAGTGCAAGACAGGGCCGTGATCCCAGAACAAATTCCCCGATCACGATCCCGGCTTCCAAGGTACCGGCTTTTAAAGCAGGTAAGGCATTTAAGGATTCCGTAGCGGAATAAGAACATTTTCTTTTTCGTATTACAGCTTGCTTTTAAGGTTGCGATGTGCCGCTTTCTGTTTTGCCGCGGCAGGTTGCAGCCTTTTTGTTTTCATCGGACCCCAGTTTTTTGGAAGGAGAGGAAAGTCCCATGCGTTTGGATAAATATTTGAAGATTTCCCGGATCATCAAGCGCCGCACGGTCGCCAACGAAGCCTGCGATGCAGGGCGCGTTTTGGTGAACGGAAAAATTGCCCGTGCCTCCTATGATGTGAAGGTGGGCGATGTGCTGGAGCTGCAGCTTGGCGCCCGTGCGGTCAAGGCGGAGGTGCTCAGCGTCAGCGAGTATGCAAAAAAGGAAGAGGCGGCCGCGATGTACCGCATTTTAGAGGAAGCCGTATAATCTCAGCCCTCCGCGAATACATATGAGCATAAGGAAAAATCTCATATAGTATATGGAGGGGAAAAGGATGGCAGAAGAGAAAAAAACAGTCAAACTGCCGCACAGCGTCATTTTGGAAAACCGAAAGTCCCTCACGGCCACGGGAGTTTCTAATGTGGACAGCTTTGACGAGCAGGTGATTGTTGCATATACCGACCTGGGTGAGCTGACCATTAAGGGAAAGGGGCTGAACATCAGCCGCCTGAACATAGAAACCGGGGAGCTTAATGTGACGGGGGATATCAGCTCCCTGAATTATGCCGAAAGCCAGGCCTCCGGGGGAATATTCAGCCGGCTGTTCCGCTGAGGGGTGGGCGCTGGTGGATATTTCGCTTTCAGAGCATCTTAGGGGGTTTTTGCTGGCGGTGGGGGCCGGGGTGCTGCTCGGCGCCCTCTATGATGTGATCCGGCTGTTCCGCATCGCCTTTCAGCCTCCAAAGGCGCATGTGTTTTTTTTAGACCTTGTCTATTGTGCCGTTTGTGCGTTCGTCACCTTTTTAACGGCGCTGGCCGCCTGCAAGGGGGACCTGCGGTTCTATGTTTTTGCCGGTGAGGGTATGGGCTGGTGCGTGTATTACCTCACGCTGGGAATGGTAACCGCCCGCTTTTTTCGCTGGCTTTTTAATAAACTTAACCGTTTTATCTGGTCCCCGCTCAAACGGCTGCTGTGTTGGGTTAAAAGGAAAATATTGGGATGCCTGCGCCGGTTTGGGGCAATTCTCAAAAAAATTATGCGGAAACTAAAAAAGAACTTGAAACCCCGCCGCACAATGGTGTATAATCAAACCAATATGGAGAAGCCGGCTAAAAAGACCAGGAGTAAACAAAGGATGGGAAGGGTGAAACAAAAACGTGAGGCTCATCAAGCAAAAGAAAAAGCAACGCTCTAGTTTTTTGCTGAAAATCGCAGTGCTTGCCTTGATGGGTTCCGTTGTGATTGCACTTGTCAACCAGCAAATTCAAATTAGCCGGAAAGCACAGGAGCTGGATAATATCGAGCAGCAAATCCGCGTGCAGGATGTGGAAAACGACCAGCTCCGGAAAATTCTGGAGGATGAGTCCGGACAGGACAGCGATTATATGGAGCGCTATGCCCGCGAGAACCTTGGCTATGCGAAGGCCGGCGAACGGGTGTTTATAACCTATGAAGGAAATTAAGAGGCAAATTTTAAGGAGGACAAAGCTTACATATGCAGCTTGAGGTAGGAACAGTTGTAGAGGGGAAAGTTACGGGTATTACAAATTTCGGCGCGTTTGTGGAGCTGCCGGGCGGAAAGACCGGCATGGTGCACATCTCAGAGGTAGCGCCCACTTTTGTGAAGGAAATTCGCGACTTTGTTTCGGAGGGGCAGGTTGTCAAGGTTAAGGTGCTAAGCGTCAGCGAAGACGGCAAGGTCAGCCTTTCCATAAAAAAGGCTCTTCCCCCGGCCCCGAGGGTCAACAGTACGCCGGCTCCCAGGGCAAACCGGCCCGGTAATTACGAGTGGCAGGCCAACAAAAGAAACGAGAGCGACAGCTTTGAGGATATGCTCTCCCGTTTTAAGCAGACCAGCGACGAGAAAATTTCCGACCTTAAAAAGGGCCTGGAGAGTAAGCGCGGCGGTTTTTCCCGGCACACGGGTCAACAAAAGTAAGAAAAGCGGAGTGAGAAGCTCCGCTTTTTTATTGTTGCGGAGGCGGGCTCGAATGCCGCTCAGATTATCCGGCGCGTGGCTTGTGGTTTGAATAGCGGGGCGTTGGAAGCGCAATCATCATTTCCAAGGAGGAAACCGGATGTTATATAAAAATGGTGTAATACATACAATGGCCGGCACGGTTTTGCAGCACGGCTATTTCAGGGAGAAGGACGGGCTGATCGAGGAGGTAGGCGCCATGCCGCCGGTTCCCCGGGAGGGGGAGGAGAGCTTTGACCTGGCGGGGGCGCATGTTTACCCCGGCCTAATCGATGCGCACACGCATCTTGGCATGTGGGAGGACGGGCTGGCCTTTGAGGGGGACGACGGCAACGAGGAAACGGAGCCCTTGACCCCGCAGCTGCGCGCCATTGATGCCATTAACCCGATGGACCGCTGCTTCAGCGAGGCGCTCGATGCCGGCGTGACCACAGTGGTGACGGGCCCCGGCAGCGCCAACCCCATCGGCGGCCAGTTGGCAGCGATTAAAACGGCAGGCTTCTGCATCGACGATATGATTGTCAAAGCGCCGGTTGCCATGAAGATGGCATTGGGCGAGAACCCGAAAACGGTTTACCACGACAAAGGCCAGACGCCTTATACAAGAATGGCGACGGCAGCGCTGATTCGAGAACAGCTTTTTAAAGCGAGGCGTTATTGGCAGGAGCTGAAGCGGGCGGAAGAGGATGAGGACTGCGACCCGCCTGAATATGACATCAAATGTGAAGCGCTGCTGCCGGTGCTCAAAAGGGAACTAAAGGTGCATTTTCACGCGCATCGAAGCGACGATATTTATACAGCGCTCCGGCTGGGGCGGGAATTTGACTTGGACTTTGTCGTTGTGCACGGAACCGAGGCGCATCTGACAGCGGATTATTTGGCCCAGCAGGGCGTCTCGGTGTTATCCGGCCCGTCTCTTTGCGACCGTTCTAAGCCGGAGCTGAGGAACCTCACGCCCAAATCAACGGGAATTCTGTCGCGTGCCGGGATTCCGGTTGCGATTATAACGGATCACCCGGTCATTCCCATCCAATACCTGCCTGTATGTGCGGCGCTGGTGGTCCGGGAGGGGATGGACCGCGAGGAGGCTTTGAAGGCGGTGACCTGCAGCCCGGCGCAGATCTGCGGAATCAGCGACAGGGTCGGTTCTTTGGAGGCCGGAAAAGATGCGGATTTCATCGTTTACCGTGATCAGGACCCGCTGTGCTTCGAGGCAAAGCCGGAGATGGTTTTCGTCAGGGGCAGGCGTGTCAAATAAGAGAGGTTGAAATATGAGAGAGCTTGAGGCGCGGAAAATTACAGAGGTAGTCGCCCGCTTGTGTGTGGAGGCAAACCGGGTTTTGCCACAGGATTTGGAGCGCCGGATTCAGCAGGGCCTGGATCAGGAGCAATCGGAGCTGGGCCGTGCGGTGTTCCAGGATCTTTGCTGGAACATGGACGCGGCACGGGAGATGAATATTCCTGTTTGCCAGGATACGGGCATGGCGGTTATTTTTGCAGAGGTCGGGCAGGAGGTTCACATCAACGGTTCCTTTGAGGAGGCTGTGCAGGAAGGGGTAAGACGCGGGTATACAGAGGGCCTGCTCCGCTGCTCGGTGGTGAAGGACCCCATCCGCCGCGGCAATACGGGAGATAATACCCCGGCAATTCTGCATGTGCGCTTGGTACCCGGCGACCGGGTTTCGCTGACGGTGGCGCCAAAGGGGTTTGGCAGTGAAAACATGAGCCGTATCAACATGTTTACACCCTCCGCCACAGAGCAGGACATTATTGGCTTTGTGACGGAGACCGCCCGGCTGGCGGGGGGGAATGCCTGCCCGCCGATGGTGCTGGGCGTAGGAATCGGCGGGGATTTTGAAAAATGCGCGCTGTTGGCCAAGCAGGCGCTTTGCCGCGCGGTGTCTGAACGGAATGCCGATCCTTATTATGCTGGGCTGGAGCGGCGGATGCTTGAGGCAGTCAATGCTCTTGGAATTGGGCCTCAAGGTTTTGGCGGGACCGTGACGGCCCTACAGGTGAACATCTGCGAGTTCCCTACGCATATTGCCGGGCTGCCGGTGGCTGTCAACGTCGGCTGCCATGTAACCCGCCATCAGCAATATATTCTGTGAGCTTCAGCGTCCGCCTTTGGCGGGCGCTTTTTGATGAGGGTACCGGCTTTTACCGCCTTGGCGGATAAGGACATGCCGTCTGGGCAGGCTAAGCCTATGAGAAGAGCGCGCGCCAAAAGCAGGTTCATGGTTTGTTTAAAAGATTTTAGTTGTTTGGTCATTGTTTATGTAGTATAATATTCTTAGGAGCTTACAGAGAATTTAGGATTCTATGCTGCAAAAAAGCTTTGGTGGCGTCTTTTGCAGTATGGGGCCGGTGAGTATCCGATCATCAAAGGATAAGGAGCTGAATGGTATGAAGATCACAACAACGGGAAGAAAAGTTAATTTGCGGGATAATTTTAAAAATCTTGCACAGAAAAAGCTCTCGCGGTTTGACCGCATTTTTGATGAGGATGCAGAGGCGAATGTAGTGGTTACGGTGGAGAAAAACCGCCAGACGGTGGAGGTTACCATCCGTCAGCCCGGTATGATCTGCCGGGCCGAGGCGACGGAGCCGGAAATGAACGATGCCCTGGATAGGGTTGTGAGCGCGCTGGGCAGGCAGATCCGCAAAAATAAAACGCGTCTTGAAAAGCGGGTCCATTCCGGAGCCATTGACCAGTATGTCGTGGATTACCCGGAGCAGGAAGAAGCCGGGCTGCCGGAGGATGGAGCCTATGAGGTCGTGCGCAGAAAGCATTTTTATGTGAAGCCGATGGCTGTGGAGGAGGCCATTTTGCAGATGAATATGCTCGGGCACCAGTTCTTTATGTTCCGCAGTGAGGAGACCGGGGAGATCAGCGTGGTCTATCGCCGCAAGGACGGCGCATATGGCTTGCTGGAGCCCAGCGAGGCAGAGGAATAAGGCAAAATCAGAATATCAATTAAGGGGCGCGCTGCGCCCCTTAATTTTTAATAGGCTGTTGATAAAGCAGCCTTTCTGTGTTTATAATAAACTGTCTATGAAAAAGGAGTTGAAAGGAAAATGAAATTTTCAGAAATGCAATATGAACGGCCGGACTTGGAGGCCCTGCAAAAGCGTTACCGGGAAATTACCAGGCAGCTGGCGTCTTGCCGGTCCGCCGACGGGCAGCTGGCGCTGCTGTATGAGCATGAGGCGATGAACCGGGCGTTTTCCACCATGTCGTCACTGGCAATGATCCGCCACTCGGTCGATACCGCGGATGCGTTCTATGCGGAAGAGATGGCGTTCTATGACCGCAACGCGCCTGCCTTTGAAGCGTATGTGAAAGCGTTCCAGGAGGCGCTGCTGAGCTCAAAATTCCGCAAGGAGCTTGAAAGGACGACGGGCGCGCTCTTCTTTCAGAATATGGAACTGTCGGTTAAAACCTTTTCGCCGGAAATTATCCCGCTTTGCCAGGAGGAAAATGAGCTTGTCACCGCTTATGAGAAGCTGCTGGCCTCGGCTGAGATTCCCTTTGACGGGAAGGTATTGAACCTGTCGGAGATCCATGTCTACCAGGTTTCTCAGGACAGGGAGATCCGCAAAAGAGCCTGGGAAAAGACAGGGGCTTTTTTTCAGGAGCATGCGCAGGAGCTGGATGCAATGTACGATAAATTGGTTAAAAACCGGACGGAGCAGGCTAAAAAGCTTGGCTATGAGAATTTTGTGCAGCTGGGCTACGACCGGTTAGGCCGTAACTGCTACGGGCCCAAAGAGGTACGAGCGTTCCGTGACCAGGTTGTAAACGAGCTGGTACCGGCAATTGCGGAGGTAAAAGCGCGCCAGGCCCAGCGGCTGGGCATTGACCATACCTGTTTTTACGATAACGGCAATGTGTTCGCCGATGGAAATCCCGCGCCCAAGGGAGATATGCACGCTATTTTAAAAGCTGCACAGAAAATGTACCGGGAGATGAGCCCGGAGACCGGCGAATTTTTTGATTTTATGCTGGAGAATGAGCTCTTTGACCTGGCCAGCAAAAAGGGAAAGCAGGGGGGCGGCTACTGTACGGAGATTGCCGCTTACCGCAGCCCCTTCATTTTCTCAAATTTCAACGGCACTGTGGAGGATGTCAATGTCATCACCCATGAAGCAGGCCATGCCTTTGCCTATTACCTTGCGCGGAATATGGAGATTATGGAGAACATCAGTCCGACAATGGAATGCTGCGAGACCCACTCCATGAGTATGGAGCTGCTGACGCGCCCATGGGACCGTCTCTTTTTTGAAGAGGAGCTGGAGAAGTTCCAGGTTTTCCAATTGGAAGAGGCGATTTCTTTTATCCCCTATGGTTGCCTGGTAGACGAATTTCAGGAGCGGATGTATGAGGATCCGAGCCATACGCCGGCTCAGCGGCGAAAGGTTTGGCTGGAGCTGGAAAAGAAGTACCGCCCTTGGATTG
Organism: Hydrogeniiclostridium mannosilyticum; assembly: GCF_003268275.1. GTDB lineage: Bacteria > Bacillota > Clostridia > Oscillospirales > Acutalibacteraceae > Hydrogeniiclostridium > Hydrogeniiclostridium mannosilyticum. Next base: position 703,706 of record NZ_QLYR01000001.1, on the reverse strand, counting down.
ATTTTACAGGAACGGTATATTTTGAGGACGGCGGCGGCTACCAGCGCCAGCATCATATTTATTCGTTTCCCTTTTACTACATTGATTACTGCCTTGCACAAACCGCCGCGCTGGAGTTCTGGGGCGCTTCTGAGGAAAACTGGCGGGATGCGTTCCGGCGCTATCTTGATTTTACCAAACAGGCGGGTACAAAGACCTTTGTCGAGCTGCTGCGCCGCGCCAAACTGAAAACACCCTTTGAACAGGGCTGTATTAAGGCTGTATGTGAAAAGGTAATGGATTGGATTGACGGGAAAGCCGCAAATTAATTTTCTGAATATAAACAGGGAACCGGCTGCTTTAGCAGCCGGTTCCCTGTTTATATTCAGAAAGGTTTACAGAATAAGAGAGGGCGCTGCGTAAACGCGGGCAGCCATCTCCTGGTCCAGCATATAGAGGCTCTTGGGGTCGGAACCAAAGAGCTCCATTTTTTTAACCAGATCGCTGGCGTTGGTTTCCTCCTCGCCCTGCTCTTTGACGAACCAGTCCAGGTACTGCATGGTGCGGAAATCCTTCGCCTGATAGGCGGCGTCATAGATCGTATGAATCAGGCCGGTGACATACTGCTCGTGCACCAGCCCGGCCTTCAGCGGATCCATTACGGTTTGAAGGCTGGCATCCGGCTTATCAATGGCCTCAAAGGTTACCGGCATGTCGTTGTTTTGCAGATACTGGATCATCAGTGTTGCATGGTCGCGTTCTTCCTGCGCTTGAACCCGGTACCAGTTGGCGAACCCATTCAGGCCCTTTTCTACATAAAAGTTCGCAAATTGCAGGTAAAGGTAGGCGGAATAGAACTCTTTATTGACTTGTGTGTTGAGCAAATCGGCTACTTTTTTATCCAGCATTATACATCTCTCCTTTTATAAAGGGGGGTTACCCCTATATTCTTCTTAAATTATACACCATATGGAAAAAATTACAACATTCACAGGGGGGAAGATGTAACATATTCATTAATTTTTTTATTACTTGCTATGCTCTCCGCATGCTTGAGATTAAGCTCATAGCCGCTCAATTTATATAGAAAATAATCTCATAAAAATAAATTTTTGTTGAACAGGCCTTGACTTCCTGGGGTAAAAATGTTAGATTAAAGTTAAATGTTGCACACGCAACTAAATTTCCTGCAAAGGGGGCGTACCTGAATGGCGAAGGAGGGCATGATAACCCCGCAGCCCCTAATGGGGCGGATTAACCGTATTTCCCGCTGCTTTACGCTGTACCGGAATAACCAGCTGGAGCAGGAGGGGCTCAACGGTTACCAGCACCTTTACATCCTATGGGTCTGCCGGAGGCCGGGAATCTCACAGGAGCAGCTGGTGAAGGAAATCTATGTCCACAAAAGCAGTGTGGCGCGCCAGCTGGCGCTGCTGGAGCAAAACGGATTTATCACGCGCTCGGCCTGCCCGTCAGACCGCCGGCAGCTCCTTGTTTATCCGACGGAAAAGGCGCTGCGTGTGCTGCCGCTTGTACGCGAGGTGATCGGCCGCTGGAATGCCTGCCTGCTGGAGGGATTTTCACTGGATGAAAAAGCCTGCCTGTTAGCCATGCTGGAACGGCTTGAAGAAAAAGCCGAGGGCATAGTCAACGGAGAGGCTGACGGAGAGGGGGAGGTGGAACAGCCGTGAAAAAGGTGCTGGCCTATCTGCGCCCTCATGCTCCGCGGATGGCGCTGGGGTTTATCATTAAATTTACCGGCACGATTATGGACTTGTTTCTGCCGTGGATTCTCTCGTATTTAATCGATGTGATTGTGCCGAGGGAGCAGATTTCGGAAATTATTTTTTTCGGCGTGCTGATGCTGCTCTGTTCTCTGGCGGCATGGGGCGGCAATGTGCTCGCTAACCGTATGGCGTCGCGGGTTGCACGTGACACGACGCAGGCGCTGCGCCACGATCTGTTTGCTAAAGTCTTCTCCCTTTCCTGCCGGCAGGTGGATGCGTTCACGGTGGCCTCTCTGGAGTCCAGGCTGACGTCGGATACCTACAACATCCACCAGATGATCGGCATGATGCAGCGGCTGGGAATCCGTGCGCCGATTTTGCTCTTAGGCGGCATGGCGATGACGTTGTTCCTGGAGCCGGTTTTAGCCTTGGTGCTGCTGGCCGCCCTGCCGTTTGTCGGCTTTGTGGTATTCTATATTTCCCGCAAAGGCATTCCGTTGTACTCGCAGCTTCAGCGTGCGGTGGACAGTATGGTGCGGGTAGTACGCGAAAATACCTCCGGCATCCGCGTGGTCAAGGCGCTGTCCAAAGCAGACTATGAAAAGGGCCGTTTTGCCGGCGTAAACCGGGCTGTCGCTGCCCGTGAGACCAAGGCCTCGGTGACGATGGCCGCCAGCAATCCGCTGATGAATTTCTTTTTGAACCTGGGCTTGACACTGGTAGTGGTGGCCGGCGCCTTCCGCGTGTATGGCGGGGAGACGAAGACAGGGGCCATTTTGGCCTTTCTGACCTATTTTACCATTATTTTAAACGCGCTGCTGTCTATTAACCGCATGTTTATGCTTTATTCCAAGGGTGCGGCTTCCGCCCGCCGGATCGGCGAAGTGCTGGATGCGCCCGAGGATTTAAAGCTTTACCCGCCGGACCATAAGGAAACAGGCTTCCATATTCTTTTTGATAGGGTTAATTTTTCCTATCATGCCGGGCGCGATACTGTAAGGGACATTTCCTTTGCGCTGAAAAAAGGAGAGACGCTAGGGATTATCGGGGCCACAGGCTGCGGGAAAACCACCGTTCTAAACCTGCTGCTGCGGCTATATGATCCGGACGGCGGCTCCATCCGCATCGATGGGGATGACATCCGTTCCATCCCTTTTGCGGAGCTGTATGCCCGCTTTGGTATTGTCTTTCAGAACGACACGCTGTTTGCGGATTCGCTGGAGGAGAATATCAGTTTTGGACGGGAGCTGGAGCGCCGGGCGGTCGAGGAGGCTGTAGCGTGTGCCCAGGCGCGCTGGTTCATCGACGAACTGGAGGAGGGGCTGGATTACCGGCTGACGATCCGCGGCGCCAACCTCAGCGGCGGGCAGAAGCAGCGGGTGTTGATTTCACGCGCGCTGGCGGCTCGTCCGGAGATTCTGATTTTAGACGATGCCTCCAGCGCGCTGGATTACCAGACAGACGCCAGGCTTCGCCGGGCGCTCCACACCCGCTTTCAGGGGACCACAACGCTGATTGTGGCCCAGCGGGTCAGTTCCATCCGGCATGCCGACCATATCATGATGCTGGAAAACGGCAGAATCATCGGTTACGGCGCCCATGAGGAGCTGCTGAAAACCTGCGCGCCTTATCGGGAGATCAGCGAGGCGCAGATGGGGGGCGAGGCCGTATGAAGGAGGCCAAAGGAACACCTCGAGACGCCTCAGTGGGAGCTGCCCGGCCTAAAAACCGCAAATATGTGCTGCTGCGCCTGTGGCGGTATTTGGCACGTTACCGCTGGCTGCTCGCTTTAGCGCTGCTGCTGACGCTGGCCAGCAACCTGTTCGGCCTGGTGGGGCCCATGCTGTCAGGCTATGCCATCGATGCCATTCATGGGCCGGGCGATGTGGACTTTTCCGCCGTCTTTCTCTATGCCGGGCTGATGGCCGGATTTTACCTGCTTGCTTCCCTGCTGGCTTATATTCTGAGCCGTCTAATGATTCGTCTGAGCCAGAAAGTCGCCTTTCAGATGCGCAAGGATGTATTCGACCATCTGGCGGAGCTGCCGGTCTCCTTTTTTGACCGGACACAGACAGGGGATATTGTCAGCCGGATTTCCTATGATATTGACACGGTCAACGCGTCTCTTTCAAACGATCTGCTGCAAATCTGTACCAGCCTAATCACGGTGGTTGGCTCTCTTGCGATGATGCTGCTTATTGCTCCCGTGCTGGTGACGGTTTTTGCGGTGACAATTCCCGCGGCAATCCTGTTTACCCGCTACATGACGCGCCGTGTGCGCCCGCTGTTCCGCCGCCGCTCAGCCAGACTGGGCGAGCTCAACGGTTATGTGGAGGAGGTCGTCAGCGGGCACAAGACCATCAGGGTTTACCATCAGGAGAATACGGTTATCAGCCGGTTTGACGGAAAGAACACGGAGGCGGTGGAGGCCTACTATAATGCCGACTATTACGGCAGTATGACGGGGCCCTCGGTCAATTTTATCAACAATCTGTCGCTTTCTCTTGTCAGCGTCATGGGGGCTGTTTTATACCTTTTTAGAAGCATCTCGCTGGGGGATCTGTCCTCCTTTGTGCTGTATTCAAGAAAGTTTTCCGGGCCCATCAATGAGGCAGCCAATATTCTCAGCGAGCTACAGTCTGCCTGTGCGGCGGCAGAGCGTGTTTTTCACCTGATTGACGAGGAGCCGGAACCCGCGGATGCACCGGGGGCAGAAGAGCTGGCCGATGTGCTGGGAGATGTGCGGATGGAGCATGTGCGCTTTGGCTATCTGCCGGGGCAGACGGTCATTCACGGACTGAGCCTTCACGCGGAGCCGGGAAGCCTGACTGCCATTGTGGGGCCGACCGGGGCGGGCAAGACTACGCTCATCAACCTGCTCATGCGTTTTTACGACCCACAGGCCGGAACAATTTTGGTGGACGGCAAGGATATTTCCACATTGACGCGCAGGAGCCTGCGCCGGGCCTATACGATGGTTTTGCAGGACACTTGGCTGTTTACCGGAACGGTCTATGAAAACATTGCTTATGGCAAAGAAGACGCGACGCTTGAGGAGGTTCAGCGTGCCTGCCGGGCCGCGTATATTCATGAGGCGATCCTGCGGCTGCCGCAGGGGTACGACACTGTTCTAACCGGCGACGGATCGGGGCTGTCAAAGGGGCAGAAGCAAATGCTCACCATTGCCCGCGCAATGCTGCTGGATTCCAGGATGCTCATCCTTGACGAGGCAACCTCAAATGTCGACACGCAGACAGAGCAAAAAATCCAGCGTGCCATGCGAGAACTGATGCGGGGAAAGACCTGCTTTGTCATTGCACATCGCCTGTCCACCATACAAAACGCAGACCACATCCTGGTGGTGCGGGGCGGCGATATTGTAGAGCAGGGGACGCATGAAGCGCTGCTGCAAAGGGGCGGGTTCTACGCACAGCTTTACCATTCCCAATTTCAATAGCGCACAGGAGCGTGGCTTGGTTTACCGGGAATGCTCCGGTACAAATTGACAACTTACTTAAAGAAAAGGAGAGGTATGCATGAAGCAGTATGGAATGCCTGTATTTGGCACAGTTCAGGAGGCGAATCCAGCCGCCCAGACAACCCATGGCGCGGTACGGGGAGAAAACAGGCAGGGGATCGCGATTTTCAGAGGGATTCCCTACGGCGGCGCTTGTGAGGGTGCGGGCCGCTTCCTGCCGCCAGTTCCGGCAGAGGATTGGAGCGGTGTTCGGGACTGTACCCGGAACGGGTACTGCGCGGTACAGAATGGCGGCAGTATCTCCGGCAGCGAGGGCCTTGGCGCTTATTTCAGCGGCGGTAGGCCTGAGCTTTTTGGGGTGGCAGAGGAGAAGCAGGGTGAAAATTGTCTGGTGCTGAATGTACTCACGCCGGGAGTGGATGACAGACGCCGGCCGGTTGTGGTGTATATACACGGCGGCGGCTTTGCAACCGGGTCGGGCACCCTGGTCTTGGGAGCCGACCGGTGGGCCAGAGAGGAAGATTTGGTGATTGTCGGCGTTAACCACCGTTTGAATGTATTTGGATATTTATACCTCGGCGCCTTTGATGAAAGCTATGCACAGTCGGGAATGGCAGGCATGCTGGACTTGGTACTGGCGCTGGAATGGGTGCGCGATAATATCGCGGCTTTCGGCGGGGACCCGGATCGGGTCACGATCATGGGGGAATCCGGCGGAGGGATGAAGGTCAGTACGCTGCTGGCGATGGATAAGGCTGCCGGTCTATTTCACCGCGCGATTGTCGAAAGCGGATCCGATATTGTAGGCAGAAAATCCACACAGGAGGCGGCGGCCTTCGCAGAAAAGGTTTTAGAAAGGCTTTCCATTCCGACGGACAATATCCGCGGGCTTGCTGAGGTACCGGCGGAGCAGCTGCTGGCGGTGGCGGCAGAGCTCAGCGAGACAAATTTAATGCAGCTTGCCCCCGTGGCGGATACGGTCAACTTGGCTTACCATGCTGCGCCATGCTATTATGCGCCGGTACAGTCGGCACAGGTACCGCTGCTGGTAGGGGCTTCGGAGGATGAATTGGCTGTTTTTGTCGCACCTGTAATAGAAAACGGCAGTTTGGAGGATACGCTGGTTCGCTGTATACGCGGTATGGACGAGCGGCTTCCATTTGTTTCGGTGGCCGATGCCGGCCAGGCAAGGCGTGTGGTGGAGGCCTTTAAAAGGGCGGATCGAAAAGGTGTTTCGCAGGAACATCTGCTGTTGCGGATGCTTTCGACCGCCGGAATACTGGGCGGGGGCGCTTATTATCAGGCGCTGGCAAAGGCGGAGCAGGGCGCGCGCCGGTCTACCACTATGTTGTCGCTTATGATTCCATTCTGCCCGGTACGGCAGACAAGCGCTGTGCCTGGCATACGGCGGACCTGCCGCTGCAAATGCGTATTGTGCTGAACCCGGAGTCAGAGCGCCTGTCACGCATAATGGCACATGCATGGGCGGCGTTTATCAGGACCGGTGATCCGTCGGCGGAGGAGCTGCCCTGGCCGGCTTTTACGGCGGCTGAAAAGCAGGTTATGGTGTTTGATGAAAGCTGCCGTGTGGAAACCGATCCCTGGAAGGAGCTGCGCGAGGCCCTGGAGGGAAAATGAACCTATGGCGGCCCGGTATAAAGGCAGGCTTACCTGAACATTTATAACGTTCATCAGCTTTACCTGGAGGTAGGCCGGGGCTGTATAATAGGCCCCGGGCCTTCTTGAGATTAGCCGCTTGCGTACGATAAACCCGGGCGGCTGATTCTCCCTATACCAGGTGCAGTCAGGGACTTCCCCGGGCGTGATTTGCTTCCGGGCAGCCGGCCGTGGAGGAGTTTTGCTTGTTCATTTTCTGGGTACCCAAAGGAAAGAAGGAGGTTAAAATGATAAAAGTATTATTTGTGTGCCACGGCAGGAGTTTCTCTTTTACCTAAATCTCCTTATTTTATGCGGTTTTTTCATAGTGGGAGAGGGCATTACAACGATTTTACAACTTTTGAAAAGTATTCCGATATGACTGAAATGGGAGATAGCACAATACCGTGTATCCCCCATTTTCTTATTTTTTAATTATGATTACTTCACTCTGATTTCAAATTTCAAGATTGCTTTCATCATTTCTGTATGAATTTGACCTTTTAATTCTTCATCAACCTGCATAGTGATTTTACCACTTTCAGAGTAGTAAAACGGACGCAAACATAATTTACAGATATAAGCGTCATAGAATTTCAAAATTTCCTTTATTGCAGTTTCATTTCCAGCAGACGCTTGGTATATTACTTCTAATGTAGGATAGCCATACTCTTTTTTCATTGGTTCAATTCCTTTCTTTCAATATTGATTTTAATTTCTTTAATCCGTTACTTCTTCTGCGATAAATAGCAGAACGTGATACATGGTATAAGTCTGCAATTTCTTGGTCGCTTATGCCTTGAAAATAGCGTAATAGAATTACATCACGTTCTTTATTTGATAACTTACATAAAGCAACAGAAAGTTTCTCATTTGATACTTGAATTGTGTAATTCAAGACTTCAAAAGAAATATAATTACAAGAATAGTTATCCTTTGTTCCATGCTCAAGATTTTTCATATCTGATAATTCACAGAATAAAATTTCACGCTTAGAACGTCTTACAAACTGTCTGTTTCTGCTTTTTACTGTGCATTTAATAACTGTCATCATCAAAGCATTAAATTGTATTCTAACGATATGCTCGAAAGAAGATGTGTTCATAATTTCACCCCCTTTCCGCATACGCTGAAATATATAAACGGAAATACCGTCTATACCTTTTGGATATAGGAAAAAAGGTAATAAAAAAGCCCACACAAAACATATAGTTTGCATGAGCTAAGACATTAAAGTATTTAGTTGTAGTAGTGTATGCTTCGCCATCTGGTCGTCGATTTTTTGGTAAAATGCTTAAAGTGTTTCATAAAGCAATCGTCCTTAAAATGATTTTTCCATTCTAACCGCTTCCCGTTTGGAAATGATATAAATACATATCCTCAATTACAAAAACGCTTTTTAAATAAAACGAAAGATAAGATATAAAATAGTATCGTTAAGCCGATACACCATGTCAAAGCAATAATAAACACTTGAATATCTAATGCATTTCCTAAAAAAGCATTTCGCATAGTATCTATAATTGAAGTCATAGGTTGATATTCTGCAAAGACTTTCAGAATTGAGGGTAATGTTTCGGTTGGCACAAAACCAGAACTTAAATAAGGTAGTATGATTGCTAATGCAGATAATGAACTTGCTCCCTCTGCACTATTTGTTATTACCCCGACAATAACTGCCAGCCATGATAATACGGATATTATCCCAACTAATAATATGAGTACAATTCCTATGTCTGTTATATGGAATGATGGACGAAAGCCGAGTAACATTGCTATCAATACAACAACAACAGTACTCATAATACTTCTTATGAAAGCCTCTAAAATATGACCATTCAATATTGAAATTTTATTGATAGGCAGTGTACTAAACCTTGTAACAATACCACTTGTTACGTCTTTATTTACCATAATTGCAGTTGTAGAAGAACCTTGAGCAATGCATTGTAATAAAATTCCCGGAACAATAAAATCTACATAAGAAATACCCTCAATCTGAATGAGATTTCCGAAAAGAGAAATAAATAGTAACATCATTAGTGCTGGTAGAATAATGCTGGTTAAAAAAGTATCTGGGTTTCTTTTCGATAAAAGTAAACAACGTCCTGCCATTGTAAAAGTATCATTGTATCTTTTAGTCTTTGACTTCATTTGATTTTCCCTCTCTTTCTTCAATCATGGATAAAAACACATCTTCTAATGTAGGAGCAAGTTCTTTAAAGTTTTGAATAGAAATTTTATTCGTATATAATATATTAAATATTTTAGACAATGTATCTGCTTTTCCGTCAGTAAACACAATAATACTATATTTCTCTGGCTCTATGGAAACTTTATAATCTTTCATCAACAATATAGCGCTCTCAAATTCTTCTGAATTTCCAAATGTAAATTGTACTGCTCCTTGTGGGAGATATGCTTTTAATTCTTCTGGCGTTCCCTCTGCGATGATTTTTCCATTGTCTAATATGCCGATTATATCTGCCAGTTGCTCTGCTTCTTCTAAATATTGAGTAGTTAGAAATATCGTTACACCAGACTTGTTTAAATCTCTAATTATATTCCACATACTATGACGACTTTGCGGGTCTAATCCAGTCGTTGGTTCATCTAAAAAAATGACTTTAGGATTTCCGATTAAGCTCATTGCTATATCTAGTTTTCTCTTCATTCCACCAGAATAAGTAGATACAATACGGTTTGAAGCCTTTGCTAATTCAAAATATTCTAACAAATTTTCAGCCGTTTCCTCTGGCTTTGATAAGTGGCGTAATTTCCCCATAATAATTAGATTTTCTTTACCTGTCAAACATTCATCAACAGCGGAAAACTGCCCTGTCAAACTAATCACTTCATGCACTTTTTGCGGATTATCAAAAACATTATATCCCTCAATTTGAACCGTACCATTGTCTGCTTTGATTTGTGTTGTTAATATACGAATAGTTGTTGTTTTTCCAGCACCGTTTGACCCTAATAAAGTATAAATAGAGCCTTTAGGTACAGAGAAAGTTACATTGCTCAAGACCTCTTTATCTTTATACTTTTTCTTCAATGCCGATACACATATTGAGTACTTAAATTCTTCCATGATAATATCTCCTTTACATTATAATACCGAACAAATGTATGTATATATGCTTTTTAAATTGCCTATCTCTAGGCAATTTATTTGTAACTATTCAAAATAAGGTAATGCTGTTATCTTTTCGCTTATTTCTTCATTCAATAAAGGCAGACCCATATTTTCAAGCATTTCTTTTATGCAATGAAATCTGTTTAGTAACTCTTCTCTATTAGCTGGAAAGATAGAAGGTATTAACCAAATATCCATTAACACTAAAAATTCTGCAAGTTCTTTCTTATATTGTGTTTTAATAGACCCGTCATTTATTCCTTCTTCTATAAATAATTCCCAATAGGGACATAAACGACGACGGTTTGTTTCAATCATACGAGCTAATACATGAGGGTTTTTCAACATGGGAATAGCTTGTTTCGTCAATTCTATCTGTTTTTCGTCAGATTGATTTAATAGGATTGCCATTCTCATTTTTTGAAGTCCGTTTAAATCTGTTCGAGCTTTTACTTTCTCAAATGGATTATTGTTAAAAAACATCTTATCTCCCAGAGCGTCCATAATTTCTTCTTTGGACTTAAAATGATGATAGATTGCCCCTTTGCTTAATCCGCCTAATTCATCGACAATATCTTGAATTGTTGTTTTATCATATCCTTTTTCAAGAAACAAGCGTTGAGATACATCTAATATTTTCTCAACCGTTATTTCAGGATATTTATTTCTCGCCATATATACACCTCTTTTACATTCGTTCTGTATGTTTATTATATATCGCCATAAAATGATTGTCAACACTTTCATACTATTCGTATGTAAACGGTATTTACTTGTAGCGTGGCTTTTTAAAATCTTCCAGTTACTATCCTTATGTAGCACAAGCTCATACTGTAAAACTAAAGTCGTCTTTGTCTGATTGTCGATAAATTAAGCAATATTCTATCCCTTTCTTCCTCTTGATTATCTCAAAACAGTAAAGAAAAAGCCCTGTCAAGAGCTTGCCACCATTGGTGGTGCTTTGCACTCTTGATCGGGCTTTTTGTTTGCTGTATCTTCTCGCAAGAGGGAAAAGGTTACTCGTCCTCATCATCAAAATGGTTATTCCTTAATACTTCCCGTAACAGTTCCATATCCTCTTTTGAGTTCGGGTTTATCATTTTCACGACTTGATAAGGCGTTTTATACTTGTGTCCCTCTATACTTTCCCCAAACATATCCATACTGTATAAATCATCATAGCGGTCTAACAGTCTTTGAAACTTCAAATGCTGGATAAATTCTTTGATTGGATAAAGGTCGGACGCTTCAATGCTCTTTCCGTTGATGTAATCGCTAATATATTCCCGTAACTTTTCTAACTCATACTCCAGCCATTCTTCCTCGCTGTCAAAGAAGTTATCATAATGTCCATGCTTCAATTCTGCATTTAGACGTTCCTCTGCTCTTAAAAACTGACAGACTTCTTTTTCGGATTGGTTAATATATTTCCATTCCCCCGACAACAATTCATTGGGTGTTACGTCCAGCACTTCCATTATCTTTTCCAGCGTTTCATAAGCAGGATAGTTCAACCCTCTTTCAATCTTGGAAAGGCTCTGCATATTGATACCGATTTTGTCCGCAAGTTCCTGTTGTTTCATTCCCCTAAATTTTCTTATGGTCTGTATATTATTTCCTAAATGGCTTATTTTCATTGCATAACCCTCCATATCTCGTTATATCTTCACTATTATAAGTCTATCATGCTTAATATGATTTGTAAAGGTAAAAAAGATGTTGACAAATAAGCGTATAAGAATTACTATGTTCTTGTAAACGAATAAGCACAATAGAATGAAATGTAAAAACATTCAAAAAGAAATGCCTATCTGATTAAACCCGTAGATATGAATAATGGTTGGAATGGAACTTGTTGGAAAGGGCAAAAACAGGACTGGCAGACAACGCATTGCAGGACTGCTGGCGTGCGTCAGCAACAACGCCATGACGGCTTGCCGTCAAAGGACGGAAATGCTTTGTCTGCTGGCGAGCCTGTGAGCCTTGTCTGTGCCCCGTTATCTAACAGGGGGGCACTATTTCACAAAAGACAAGTCAAAAACCATACAACCCCAAAGCTGTAAGGAGTAAAGAGGAGTTTTAAGAAGATAGTACACTTCACACTTTTTTGAAAGGCGGTTTACAGGTATTTCAAGGCTATTGTGGGATTGGAGGAATACAATGAACAACTTAGAATTTGCACTTGAAATGAAAAACAAACGTCTTGCCAGCGGTCTTTCACAAGGAGAGCTTGCAAGTCTTACCCATGTATCAAGATATAGTATCAACCGATTTGAGAACGGAAAAGCCAACGCCAGTAAGGAAACACAAAATATTATCCTGCGTTGTCTGAATTACTATATCTGTGATAAGCCTTTTTATCTACTGATTGATTATCTGTCTGTCCGTTTTCCAACGACTGACGCATTGGAAGTTATCCGAAAAGTGCTTGGCATGAAAGCAGATTATTTTATCCATTATGACTATGGGTATTATGGCTATAAGGAGTATTATGCCTACGGGGAAATCAAGGTCATGGCTTCTGATGAGGAACACATGGGAGTATTTTTGGAATTAAAAGGGGCAGGCTCACGCAACATGGAATATGTTTTACAGGCACAGAACAGGGATTGGTATTCATTCTTAAACCGCTGTCTTGACTGTGGCGGTGTTATCCGACGTTTTGACTTGGCAATCAATGATATGTGCGGTCTGCTGGATATTCCTGTTTTATCTGAAAAATACAGAAATGGCGGTGCAGATTGTCGCTGTAAAAACTATGAAAATGTGCAGGGCGGTAAACTAAGCGGAAAAAACCGCAATTTAGCAAGCACCCTTTATATCGGCTCAAAGACAAGCACAAAATATTTCTGCCTGTATGAAAAACAAAAGGAACAGGCAACGAAAAAGAAACATACGGATATTATCAACCGTTTTGAAATCCGTCTGCGTGACAAAAAGGCAGTACAGGCAGTTGAGGAACTGTTATTGACCTATAACCCTCATGGGCTGGTGTTTTATCTCATTACTGATTTTGTGGACTTTCCCGACTATCCGTTGTGGGAGATATTCATTTCCCATAGCGATTTACCGTTTGAAATGAACCCCGTACCCGTCAATATGGAACGTACTCTGCAATGGCTGGAAAGACAGGTCATGCCGTCCATTGTGATGATAGAGGAAATCGACAGGCTGACAGGCTCAAATTACATGAAGATGATTGATGAATGTACCCACCTTTCCGAAAAACAGGAAATGCTTGTGGAACAGATATGTACGGATATAGCAGACGTAATCGAAAGTGAGGGGGTGTTTTATGAGTAATGCACAGGATATTCCCGTATGGGAAAAATACACCCTTACCATTGAAGAAGCGTCAAAGTATTTCCGTATCGGAGAAAACAAGCTAAGACGATTGGCAGAGGAAAACAAGGACGCTGGCTGGCTCATTATGAATGGCAACCGCATACAGATTAAACGCCGACAGTTTGAAAAGGTCATTGATAAATTGGACGTAATCTAGTGAAAAAGGAGCTGGTATATGTTATGATGAGAATAAGTCATATCGGGACTCTTTCAGAAGTGGAAAGGAGCGAAGATGAGCGAAAAAAGACGGGACAATAAAAACCGTGTTTTACGCAATGGAGAGAGTCAACGTAAAGACGGAAGATATATGTATAAGTATGTAGATAATGCTGGAAATGTGAAATATGTGTATAGTTGGAAATTGGTAAAAACCGATACCATTCCACAAGGAGCAAAAGATGATATTCCCTTACGGGATAAGGAGAAACAGATACATAAAGATTTAGAAGATGATATTGTTTCTTCGGGTGGAGATATGACAGTCTTGGAGCTTGTGAAAAAATATATTTCACAGAAAACAGGCGTAAGGCATAATACAGAAGCAAACTATAAATTTGTTATCAATATCATTGCTAAAGAAGCCTTTGGAAAGAAACGGATTGACAAGGTAAAACTATCAGACGCAAAAGGCTGGCTCATTAAATTGCAGGCAGACGGTAGAGGGTACAGCAGTATTCATTCTATCCGTGGTGTTGTAAGACCAGCGTTTCAAATGGCTGTTGATGATGATTTGATACGAAAGAACCCTTTTGAATTTCAGCTTGCAACGGTGGTTGTCAATGACAGCGTAACAAGAGAAGCTATTACAAGAAAGCAGGAGAGAGCGTTTCTTGAATTTGTAAAGCAGGACAAGCACTTTCGTAAGTATTATGAGGGCATTTACATTCTATTTAAGACAGGACTTCGTATTTCTGAATTTGTTGGATTGACGATTTCTGATATTGATTTAGAAAAAGGTGTTATCAATGTCAATCATCAGTTGCAACGTAAGCGTAATATGGAATATATTATAGAGGACACAAAGACAGACAGCGGTACAAGACTTGTGCCTATGACTGATGATGTAAAGGCGTGTTTTCGTAAGATTATTCAAAACCGTAAAAAGTCAAAATCAGAACCTGTGATAGACGGTAAAAGTGGTTTTCTGTATTTAGACAAAAATGATATGCCTATGGTTGCTTTGCATTGGGAGAAATATTTTCAGCATATTTGCGAGAAGTATAATAAAATATATAAACAGGAATTACCTAAAATTACACCTCATGTTTGCCGACATACCTTTTGTTCTAATATGGCAAAGTCGGGAATGAACCCTAAGACATTACAGAAGATTATGGGACATTCTGATATAGGAGTTACGCTGAATACATACACGCACTTGGACTTTGACGATATTCAAAAAGAGATGAAAGAAGTCTGCAATCGGTAAGTTGTAAAGTTGTAAAATAAGGGTAGTTTTACAACTTATTTTACAACTTTTGACTGCCAAAACATGAGAATTTATAAGAAGATACAGAAACTACAAGAAAAATGAAAGTTGTAAAAAACCTTTAAATACAAGGAAATATGACGATTTAAGGAGTTCTAAGAACATGATAAAAGTACTATTCATTTGCCACGGCAACATTTGCCGTTCGCCCATGGCGGAGTTTGTACTGCGGGATCTTGCTGAAAAACGCGGGCTTTCCGAGGAGGTCTCCTGTGCTTCCGCTGCAACCAGTACGGAAGAAACCGGCAACCCCGTCCATCCGGGCGCCCGGCGAAAGCTTGCCGGTGCGGGGATCTGCTGCTCGGGCAAAAGGGCGCGGCAGATTACGCAGGCTGATTATCAGGAGTATGACCTACTCATTGGAATGGATGAAAATAATATCAGGAACATGCGGCGGTTCTGGCACGGAGATCCAGCGGGCAAGGTGCACCTGCTGCTTGAATATGCCGGGAGGGTGGAGTCGATTGCAGATCCTTGGTATACTGGGAATTTTGAGGACACATGGCGGGATGTGCAGGAGGGGTGCCGGGCGCTGCTGCGCACATTGACAGAGGGAGATCAGGGTTAAGTCGGCTGTAACGGCTCTGTGGGGAGTCCGGGGATAAAAGGGCTTTTATGTGATATGCTATCACGGAGGGCGCGGCGCATTTTGTTTTGCCGCGGTGGAGCATTTGTGGTTGTAAGGACTAAAAAGAAAGCGCTTGACAAATGCTGCATTTTATACTATGATAATAATACCCCACGGGGGTATTGTGTTCTAAAGGAGGCCTTGATATGGCAAAAGAACGTTTTGCTGTTACCGGAATGACCTGCAGCGCATGCAGTGCGCATGTTGAAAAAGCGGTGCGTAAGCTGGAGGGGGTGCAGGATGTCAGCGTAAACCTGCTGCAAAACAGCATGCAGGTTTCCTTTCAAAGCGACCGGGTAAAACCAGAGCAGATCGTCCAGGCGGTTGAAAAGGCTGGCTACGGCGCCGCGCTGCAAACTGCCGCCGCGCAGAAAAAAACAGCGGCTAAAAGAGATGGCCGGGTGGAGGAGCAGGTGCGCTCCATGAGAAACCGTTTAATTGTGTCGGTTTGCTTTTTGGTGGTGCTGATGTATGTGTCCATGGGCCACATGATGGGGCTGCCGCTGCCGGCTTTTCTGCTGGGAACGGAAAATGCCCTCACGCTGGCCTTCACACAGTTTCTGCTGACGCTGCCAATCCTGCTGGTCAATCAGAAATATTTTACAGTCGGTTTTAAAACCCTATTTCAGGGCGCGCGACAATGGACAGCCTGATCGCAATCGGTTCGTCTGCGGCTGTCCTCTACGGTATTTTTGCTATTTATTCCATCGGCTGGGCGCTGGGGCATGGGGATAGCATGATGGCGATGCACTATTCCATGGACCTGTATTTTGAGTCGGCGGGGACGATTGTTACCCTGATTACGGTCGGTAAATTTCTGGAGACGCGCTCCAAGGGAAAGACCTCCGAGGCTATTACAAAGCTGATGGACCTGGCGCCCAAAACAGCGCTGGTAGTCCGCGACGGCGCGGAGGTGGAGATCCCGGTGGAAGAGGTACGGCCGGGGGACATCATTCATGTAAAGCCGGGCCAGAGCGTGCCGGTTGACGGCGTGATTACGCAGGGACAGTCCGCGGTGGACGAATCCGCTTTAACGGGTGAGAGCCTTCCGGTGGAAAAGACAGCCGGGGACCGGGTGACTGGCGCGACGGTAAATAAATCCGGTTGGTTTGAGATGCAGGCCCTCAAGGTGGGGGACGACACGGCCTTGGCGCAGATTATTCACCTGGTGGAGGATGCCAACAGCTCCAAGGCGCCCATTGCCAAGCTCGCCGATAAGGTCAGCGCGGTTTTTGTGCCCACAGTCATTACCATTGCGGTGCTGGCCACAATTGTCTGGCTGCTGCTGGGTTATTCTTTCCAGTTTGCGCTTTCCATCGGCATCGCGGTGCTAGTGATTTCCTGCCCCTGTGCGCTGGGGCTTGCTACGCCGACAGCCATTATGGTAGGCACGGGCAAGGGGGCAGAGAACGGCATTTTATTTAAGACCGCTGAAAGCCTGGAGGCATCGCGGGCCGTCGATACAGTGGTGCTCGACAAAACGGGGACTGTCACCGAGGGAAAGCCGTCGGTCACGGATTGCATCCCCGCCGGTATTTCTGAAAAAGAGCTGCTTGCGCTTGCGGCCGCGATTGAGAACCCTTCTGAGCATCCGCTGGCCCGCGCGATTGTGGAGTATGCCGCGGCACAGCGCATTCAACTGCCGGCGGTTACCGGCTTTTCATCGGAAACAGGGTTCGGCGTAACGGGAGACATAGAGGGAAAAACAGTTCTTGCCGGCAACCGGAAGCTTATGCAGAACCGTAAAATTGCAACAGAGGCATTGGACAAGGAGGCCGAACGGCTGGCAGGCCAGGGCAAAACGCCCATCTACTTTGCCTGTGCGGGCCGCCTGTGCGGTTTGATCGCCGTGGCGGACGTGGTAAAGCCCAGCAGCCACCAGGCAATTGCCGAATTAAAGGAAATGGGCGTTGATGTGGTCATGCTGACCGGGGACAACGCGAGAACGGCTGCCGCGATTCAGAAACAGCTGGAGATTTCACGGGTGGTAGCAGAGGTTCTGCCTCAGGATAAGGAACAGGAAATCCGGCGGCTGCAGGCTGAAGGCCACCAGGTAGCGATGATTGGGGATGGAATCAACGATGCTCCGGCGCTGGCCCGCGCCAACGTGGGCATTGCCATTGGCGCCGGGACGGATGTTGCCATTGAGTCGGCGGATGTAGTGCTGATGAAGAACGACCTGCTCGACGGGGTCACGGCGTTACAGTTAGGCCGTGCTGTCATACGGAACATCAAGGAAAACCTCTTTTGGGCTTTTTTCTATAATGCCATCGGCATTCCGCTGGCAGCAGGAGTGTTTTATACCCTGCTGGGCTGGAAGCTCAACCCGATGTTTGCCGCCGCGGCGATGAGCCTGAGCTCCGTCTGTGTGGTCACCAACGCCCTTAGGCTGCGCTTTTTTAAGCCGCGTTTCCGGCGCGCGGACTTGGCTCCGGCGCCCGGTGAAAGCTGCCCGGTTGCCTGCCGGTCTCTCAACCGTGAGCCGGCGGATCCCATAAATCAAGAAAACGAAAAAGGAGACTCTAAGATGAAAAAGACAATTGAAATTGAAGGCATGATGTGCGCGCATTGCTCCGCTCATGTGGAGAAGGCCCTAAACAGCCTGGAGGGTGTTCAGGCCACCGTGAACCTGGAGGCCAAAAACGCGGTAGCCGAGGTGCCCGAGTCTGTGACCGATGCCATGCTGAAGCAGGCGGTGGCGGACGCCGGTTACAAGGTTACCGGTATTCACGATTAACGCGCACCAAAAACAGCGGAAGGATGTGGGGATGTGAAGGCGGATAAGGCGAAGGTGGCCCGCTTGCTGAAAACGGCCCGAGGGCAGATTGACGGCGTCCTGAAGATGATTGACGGGGACCAGTACTGTATTGACATCGCCAATCAGATCATGGCGGCAGAGGCCGTGCTGCAGCGGGCAAATAAGGAGATTATCCGGGCGCATATGGAGTGTTGCGTTCTGGAGGCGACCAAGTCGGGCGACGAGGAGGAACGGCGTAAAAAATTGGATGAAATTGCGGCTGTTCTGGATAAGCTTGCCCGCTAGGCCGCTGTTAAAAGGCGGAGCCCTTTTGTATGTACTATACAGAAGGGCTCCGTTTTTTATGCCGAAAAGCGTACGCTGTAACCGCAGCGCCCAAGAGAAACGGAAAATCCGGGCCGATGGTTTGCGCGTTGCCGCTTCTTCGGGAATAAATACCGGAAAGATGGCGAATCAATGAATAAAAAATGAATAAACTATTGATTTTGAAAAAATTTGTTGTATACTATAGGTAGTTGATTCCCATAAAGACATCCACTGGTGCTTGCTGCCGTTCTGTTTCAGCATGCTTTGAGGGCTTTAGATGGGGGTCAAAAATTTTTTCTAACAGGAGCGTGAATCTCTTGGAAAAATTCTTTAAGCTCAAAGAGCATGGCACCACGGTCCGTACTGAGGTTATCGCCGGTATTACGACCTTCCTCGCAATGGCGTACATATTGGCGGTAAACCCCACCATCCTTTCCGAGGGCGGCATGGATAAGGGCGCGGTCTTTACGGCGACTGCTATTTCGGCGGCGTTTGCGACCATTATCATGGGTGTGTTTGCCAATTACCCGGTGGCCCTGGCGGCCGGCATGGGCCTGAATGCTTATTTTGCGTATTCAGTAGTGCCGATGGTAAAGGAAATGGGCGTCCAGGACCCCTGGAAGGTGGCCCTTGCTGCAATTTTGGTCGAAGGCATCATTTTCATCATCCTCTCTCTGTTTAAATTCCGTGAGGCGCTGGTGAATTCCGTTCCGGCAAACCTGAAGTACGGTATTTCTGCCGGTATCGGGCTGTTTATAGCCATTGTCGGGCTGAAGGGCGCCGGGGTCATCATTGGGGATGCCTCCACGCTGGTAGCGCTTGGCGATGTCGGCAGCGCCGCTGTGGTGCTTTCCATTGTCGGCCTGCTCATTATTGGCGTTATGTGGCACTTCAAGGTGCGCGGCGCTATTTTGTGGGGGATTTTAATTACCTGGGTGCTGGGGATGCTGGCGGAGGTCAGCGGCTGGTACAGCGGCGCTTCCACCATTCCCAACCTGGCGCCGGAAAACCTGCTTCCTCCTTCGCTGGCGCCGACCTTCTTCCAGTTTGACTTCAGCTTTGCCTCTTCTCACTTAATGGAATTTATCATGGTGGTGTTTGCCTTCCTGTTTGTCGATCTGTTTGACACGGTCGGCACCTTGATTGGTGTTGCAGACCAGGGCAACCTGCTCGACAAAGACGGCAAGCTCCCGCGTGTTGGCGCAGCCTTGTTGAGTGATGCAGTCGGCACTGTTGCGGGCGCCTGCCTGGGTACCTCCACGGTTACCAGCTTTGTAGAGTCCACCGCAGGTGTTGCCGAAGGCGGCCGCACCGGCCTGACGGCACTTACAACTGCGGCAATGTTCATTATTGCACTCTTCCTCTCTCCAATCTTCCTGGCGATTCCCAGCTTTGCCACCACACCGGCGCTGGTATTTGTCGGCCTGCTGATGATGAAGTCTGTGCTCAAGATGAAATTCGACGGGGATATTGCGGATGTAATCGGCGGTTTTGTCGCCCTGATTATGATGCCGTTCTCCTACTCCATTGCCAACGGTATTATGTTCGGCATTATCGTTTGGGTAATTTTGAAGGTTTGCACCGGCAAGATCAAGGATATCCATCCGGTTATGTGGGTGGCTTTCGCACTCTTTGCCATTCGGATTGCAACCCTGATTATCGGATAATTACTGCTCTGAAAAAAGAGGCCCGGTGCTTTAGAAAAAGCACCGGGCCTCTTTGCGCTTGACCTTGGAGTGCCGCCGGGTTCTGCCCGCAATTTGCGCCCCGCTCAGCGGACGGCTATAGCGGCAACGCTGCAGGCGGGGAGCTCCAGGTCGAAGCAATCCCTGCCAATATCAACGTTTTTCAGCGGCGCCGGCTGAATGCGCTGGGGGGCTTCAAAGTCATTTTTACCCTGAATTGCACCGGATAATACCTGCGCCGAAACGGTGCCGATTTCCTCCATACCTTCCAGTGTGGTGCGTATGGAGCAGGAGCTGGAGGCAGAGAGGTTGACCAGGGTAATGTGCAGAACGCCGTCGCCATCCACAGAGGCGGACTGGCTCAGCAGGGGGACCCGGCAGCCGGCCGGGCCGGTTTCCCCTGCTTCCAGCCAGCTGCCGACCAGTGTGGCTTCTTGGTGAACACTGAACAGGTCGAAGACGTGGTAGGTTGGGGTAAGCACCATTTTGGCCCCCTCGGTCAAAATCATGGACTGCAGCACGTTGACCATTTGGGCGATGTTTGCCATTTTGACGCGGCTGCTGTATTGGTTGAAGATATTGAGCGTTGCGGCGGCGGCAATGGCATCCCGCATGGTATTTTGTTGGTAGAGAAACCCGGGGTTAGTTCCCGGCTCCACATCGTACCAGGTGCCCCACTCGTCAACGAGCAGCGCGACGTTGTGCGCGGGGTCGTATCGGTGCATGATTTGCAGGTGGCTGGAAACCAGCTCTTCCATCCGCAGCGCATTTTTTAGGACAACATAATAATCATTTTCGTCAAAATCAGTCGCGCTGCGGTTTTTCCCAGGCTGTGTGTAGTAGTGGAGCGTCAGGCCGTCCATGTAGGGGCCGGCAATTTCCATCAGCTTCTGCGTCCAGTTATAATCGTCCGCATTTGGGCCGCAGGCTATGCGGAATACTCTATTATCGCCGTAGTTGCGCACATAGGTCTGGTAACGGCGGTATTCGTCAGCATAATACTCGGGGCGCATACTGCCGCCGCAGCCCCAGTTTTCATTACCCAC
Organism: Hydrogeniiclostridium mannosilyticum; assembly: GCF_003268275.1. Lineage (GTDB taxonomy): Bacteria > Bacillota > Clostridia > Oscillospirales > Acutalibacteraceae > Hydrogeniiclostridium > Hydrogeniiclostridium mannosilyticum. Next base: position 682,470 of record NZ_QLYR01000001.1, on the reverse strand, counting down.
GCCGAAGTAGTGAACGCGCCAGGGCTGTGGGTGGCCGTTTTGGGCGCGCAGCTCGGCCATGGGGGAGATGCCGTCAAAGGTCATGTATTCCATCCATTCGCTCATTTCCTGAACGGTTCCACTGCCGAGGTTCCCATTTACATAGGGCTCGCAGCCAAGCTGCCGGCAGAGCTCCATAAATTCATGGGTGCCGAAGCTGTTGTCCTCTACCAGGCCTCCCCAGTGGGTATTGACCATTTTCTTTCGGCTTTCACGCGGGCCAATGCCGTCCTTCCAGTGGTATTCATCGGCAAAGCAGCCGCCCGGCCAGCGCAAAACGGGCACCTTAATTTTTTTCAGGGCCTCAACTACATCCTGGCGCATGCCGTTGATATGGGAGATGTCCGAATCCTCCCCTACATAAATTCCTCCGTAGATCCCGCGGCCCAGGTGCTCGGAGAATTGGCCGTACAGGTTGCGGCTGATGGTGTTTTTTCGATTGCGCAGGTTAATAGATAAATGGTTCATTACAAAACCTCCCAACTGTTTTAGCCTTTATTTGCTGGTTTTACTTTATCACAGGAGGGGAAAGGATTCAATCCTGTTTTCATCCTCCCCGGGGAAAATAAAATAATTCACTGTTTTTACACAATATTTTTATAAAAAGCAGTGGCTATTTCTTTAAAAATCAGGTACAATAGGGGCGTAAAATCGTTTTTATAAATTGTGATAATATTTTTTTGAGAAAGGTTGAAGCTTATGTTGGAATCAGCACTGAACCCTCAGGCCGGAAAGGCCCAGTGGATTTGGTATCCGGGTGATTTTGAGATGATGCTGCTTTTGCGCGTTCATTCCAGGCGCTATGAACGCGGTATGCAGATTACACCCTGCTGGCATATGGATACTTTTTTCCCAAATATTAAGTTTCGCCGCCGTTTTCATTTGGAAAAGCCGGTGGTGTTTCAAGTGCATGCGACTGGGGAGGTTGCGGTTGAGGTAGACGGCGGCGGCCGCTATTGCTATGATTATCAAGACGGCGTTCGGTTGGAGCCCGGCAGCCACGATCTGTGCATCACGGTTTTCAACCCGCATGAGCTTCCGGCGCTGTACATCGATGCGGACGGCCTTCAAACCAATGGCGCTTGGGAGGCCAGCAATGTAGACAGCCGCTGGCTCCCGGCAGGAAGCTGGAATTTTACCAGCCCCTCATGTCCCCCGTCGGATTTCCGGCTGGAAATGCAGCCCTTGCAGCCTGTCTCCGTCGAAAAGATAGGTCAGGGCGTTCTGTTCGATTTTGGCAAGGAGATGATGGCTTCCTTAAAAGGCGAGGGCTTTAAGGGCGAGGGTATTTTACATATCAGCTATGGTGAATCCCGCGAAGAAGCGCTGAATTATGCGGAATGTGAGGTCCGTGAGGATGTGAAGGTCACAGAGGACTGTTTTGAAACCACCCTGCCGCGCGCGTTTCGCTTTGTGTTCCTGGCCCCGGAGGGCGGCCTCAGTGCCGGCGGTTTAACGGCCTTATACGAATATCTGCCCATTGAGAATAAGGGCAGCTTTGAGTGCAGCGACGATCTGCTCAACCGGATTTATGACACGGCGGTCTATACGCTGCATCTGAATTCCCGTGAATTTTTCTTTGACGGTATTAAACGCGACCGCTGGGTATGGGGCGGAGATGCCTGCCAAAGCTACCTGCTCAACTATTACAGCTTCTTTGACTCCGAGCTCTGCAAACGCACTATGCGTGCCTTGCGCGGCAAGGACCCTGTTCACCAGCATCATAATACCATTCAGGATTATACCTGCTACTGGTTCATCAGCCTGTATGATTATTACCTGTATACGGGCGATGCCGCCTTTCTGCGCGAGGTTTACCGGAATGCCCGCACGCTGATGGACTTTTGCCTGGAGACAACCGACGAGCGCGGCTTTATGAACGCCCGTCCGGAGGATTGGGTATTCGTGGATTGGGCCCCCATCAACAATAAGGGCGACGTCAGCCTGATTCAGATTCTGTTTGCGCGTTCGCTGGAGGTAATGGCGCTGATTGCCGGGCTCTGCGGCGACGAGAACGGGCGCGCGTTCTATCATAGCCTTTGGCAGAAATGTCTGAAAAACTGCTTTGAGATCTTCTGGAGCGCACGGTATAACTGCTTTACCCATGGCCCGGCAGCCGCATCGGATGCAGTGGTGACCAAATATGCGAATATGTTTGCGCTCTCCTTTGGCTACCTTTCGGAGGAGCAGAAGGCGGCGGTCATTCAGAACGCGCTGCTGAACGAGACGGTTCTGCCCATTACAACGCCCTACATGCGCTTTTATGAGCTGGCGGCACTTTGCGATGCAGGCTGCTATGAGGATGTGATGGGCTTCCTGCGGGAATACTGGGGCGGCATGCTGCGGCTGGGAGCGACCTCGTTCTGGGAGGCCTATGACGCCGCCGAGCAGGGCGCGCAGCATTATGCGATGTATGGCCGTCCCTTTGGCAAGAGCCTGTGCCACGCATGGGGAGCCGGGCCGATTTTGCTGGCGGGCAAGTACTTTCTGGGTGTGCGGCCGGAGGCCCCGGGTTATGAAAAATTTACGGTATCGCCTCACCTCGCGGGTCTCGCGTATATTCGGGGAAGCGTCCCCACCCCGGGCGGTACAATTGACGTATTCTGCGATGGAGAAAAGGCGGAGGTTGTAAACCATACGCCGTTTGAGGGCGCCTTGGAATGGAAGGGGCAGGTGGTGGCTGTTCCGCCGGGGCAGACGGTTTCCCTGGGCTGAGGCCTTTTTAGCTTTAATATGCATGGTTCCAGGGCCCGATGCGCCTCAGCATTCATTTAATGGCAATGCCGGCTGTATGCGGCCGGGCGTGGATTTCAAAGCGGGTGAGCGCTATAAAACCTGAGAGTAAAGGAGATGGAAAAATGGACCCTAGATTGCAGGAAGCATTGAATGGGGCCGGCGAAAATTATATCGCGCCTTTTTTCTGGCAGCATGGTGAAGAGGACGGCATTCTTCAAGAGGAAATTGAAAAAATTTATCAGAGCGGTATCCGGGCCGTATGTGTGGAGTCCCGCCCGCATGAGGGCTTCTGCGGCCCTTCGTGGTGGGAGGATATGGATCTGATCCTTCGTGAATGCGAGCAGCGGCAGATGAAGGTGTGGCTGCTGGACGACAAGCATTTTCCCACTGGCTATGCCAACGGCATATTGGCCCATAAGGACCCGGCGCTCCGGCGTTGGGAAATTCGTGAGCAGCATGTGGATATCATGGGCCCTTTAAAGGACGGAGCTGTGCTTGCGGAAGGGCGCTGCAGGGGAGAAGACCGGATTATTGCCGTGCTTGCCTGCGAAAGGATTCCGAACGGGGAAAAGCTGACCGGCCGTGTGCTGGATATTACCGGGGGCCTTTCCGACGGTATGGTTTATTTTGACTTGCCGGAGGGCTGCTGGCGGGTTGTGTTCCTGCTCCAGACCCGCAGCGGGATGCCCGAGTGGCGCAGCCTGTACTGCGACCCGCTTTCCAGCGAGTCGATGGATGCCCTGGTGGAAGCGGTTTACGAGTCGCACTATGCGCATTACCGGCAATATTTCGGCGGTACCTTTGCGGGCTTCTTTTCAGATGAGCCCTGCTTTGGCAACAATGACCCGGAGGACGCGATGCCGTCCCTTGGCAACCGGTATTATGCCTACCCCTGGCGGGATGAGCTTTTTGCCGCGCTGGAAGAAGAACTCGGCGAGCCGGCGCTTCCGCTTGTCCCCGCTCTGTGGTTTGACCTGGGGCCGCGGCTGACGGCCAAATTCCGGCTGGCCTATATGAATGTTATCACCCGCCTGTACCAGCGGAATTTTTCCGAGAAGCTCGGCGATTGGTGCCGCGCGCACGGCGTGCTGTATATTGGGCACGTGGTGGAGGATATGAACGCGCACACCAAAACAGGCTGCAGCACAGGGCATTTCTTCCGCACTTTGGAGGGCCAGGATATGGCGGGAATCGACGTGGTTCTGCATCAGATTATTCCCGGCCTCGCAGAGTACATCAATGCCGCCAGTGTAGGCTACCAGATTGCGGACCCGGAGTTTTTCCATTATACGCTGGCGAAATTGGGGGCCTCGCATGCGCATTTGCAGGGCCTGAAGCAAGGGCGCGCCATGTGCGAGATTTACGGCGCTTACGGCTGGGCCGAGGGCCTTAAAACCATGAAATGGCTGACGGACCACATGCTGGTGCGGGGTATTAATTTCTTCGTTCCGCATGCGTTCTCGCCTAAATTCCCAGATCCCGATTGCCCGCCGTATTTTTATGGCCGCGGGCATAATCCGCAGTACCGCGACTTCAGGCGCCTGATGGAGTACATGAACCGGATGTGCCACCTGCTTTCAGGCGGCGTCCATAAGGCCTCGGCCGCTATTTTATACCAGGCTGAGGCGGAGTGGTCCGGCGCGGACTACATGCCGATGCAGAAGGTTGCCAAAAGGCTGTATGATGCCCAGCTTGACTATGACTTTATTCCCTCGGACTATTTGGAGCGGGCGCGTGTGGAAAAAGGCCAGCTTTGCCTGGAGCAGGAAAAATTCCCCTGCCTGGTCATCCCTTACGCGGAGTGCCTGCCCGGTTCGTTGCTGAAAAAACTAAATGAACTGAGCGCGCGGGGGGTGTCGGTCCTCTTTATCAACCAGTTCCCGGCCTTTACGCCGGCAGGGGAACGTGCCTCACAATTACTGGCCCCTTCTCCCACGCTCCAGACCATTTCATTGGACAGCCTGCCCGCCTGGCTGCGGAACCGCGCGATGGACGATGTACAGATTCATCCGGCAAATTTGTACCTCCGGGTTTACCATTACGTCCGAAACGGCTTGGATTATTATATGCTGTTCAATGAAGATGTCAACCACGATGCCATGGTGTCCTTTTCCTGTAAGGCCTTTTCCGGAGGGGACTACCTGGCATATGATGCGATGGATAATTATTTGCATAAGCAGACGGCTGCCGGCAGTAAGATCATGCTGCGTCTGCCGCCCTATCATTCGCTGCTGCTGATTTTCGGCGATGCCGGCGAGCTGGAGATTCCAGAAACAGCCAGGGGGTGGGATCTGCCGCCTGTTATGCCGCGCATGGCGCCGGCTACAGCTGTAAATGGCCCGTGGCAGGTGTCGCTGTCCACTGAAGAGGAGTACCCGGCGTTTACCCCTTATGCGCAGCTGGAAACACTTGAAAATATGAGCGGAAAGGGGCGGCTGCCGCGTTTTTCGGGGCATTTCCGCTATGAAACCGTCTTTACATTCCCAGCAGTGGCCCCCGCGGCACGCTATTTCCTGAATTTGGGTGCGGTAGGCGAAACAGCCGCCGTTACTTTGAATGGTAGGACAGTTGGCACAAAATTGGTTCCACCCTACCGCTTGGAGGTGACGGACGCCCTCGTGGAAGGGGAAAATAAGCTCTGTATAGAGGTTACCAACCATCTGGGCTGGCAGCAAAGGGATATGTTCTCACGCTTCCTGGCCTTTGAGCCCTCCGGCTTGTTGGGCCCGGTTCAAGTAACGGAAGAAAAAAATCAATCGGTATAAAATGCAGGGGGAGCCTTTGTGGGCTCCCCCTTTCTCCGCCGCATCTGCAAATGAAGGAGAAAAAATTAAACTGGAAGCGTGTTTGTCTTGGAATCGACAAAAGACAGCTGTTATGATTTTAAGCGCGGCTGGATAGGCTTTGTCCGCCGGCACTCCTCCGGGAGGAGAATTTTTTATTACGGATCTGCGTTTGTTAAATTTGCAACAAATAATATAATAAAATTCGTTAACATGGATTTATTTTTAAGAGAAAGCTATAAAAGTATTGATATTCTTTTCAATTATGATATGATTAAGTCATAATGGTAACAGCTGTCCGTATGAATGGTTTTTAGCATGAAGGGAGCGCTTCTTGTGGCGGTAAATGGTGAACAGAAAAGACTGGATATGTGTGAACAAGGGAGCGTCCCGCTATACCTATTTCACCAGGGGACGAATGCGAAGGCCTATGAATACCTCGGGCTGCGCGCTTATTCAGGCGAGGAGGGCGCCATGTCCTGCAGGGTGTGGGCGCCAAACGCGCTGGCGGTCTCATTGGTGGGGGATTTTAACGCCTGGAACGAGGAGGCGCACCCCCTGCATAAAGTCAGCGATGGTGTGTGGACGTGCTTTCTGCCTGAAATGCTGCCGGAGTTTACCCTGTACAAGTTTTGCGTGACGGCAAAGGACGGGCAAAAAACCTATAAGTCAGACCCGTATGCCTATCACTACGAAACGCGCCCGGGCAACGCCTCCCTTTACTATGAGGTGGACGGCTATGTTTGGCAGGATGAGGCCTGGCAGCGCGCCAAAAAGAGAAAGCCCCATTATGCTCAGCCGGTGAATATTTATGAGCTGCATGCGGGCTCCTGGCGCAGATATCCGGACGGCAACCCTTATTCCTATGAAAAGCTGGCTCAGGAGCTGGTTCCCTATGTCCAGGAGCTGGGCTATACGCACATTGAGCTGATGCCGCTGACGGAATATCCCTACGACGCCTCCTGGGGCTATCAGGTGACAGGCTATTTTGCGCCGACATCCCGTTATGGCACGCCCAAGGGCTTTATGCGGTTCGTGGATGCCTGTCACGCAGCTGGGATCGGTGTTATTATGGACTGGGTGCCCGCTCATTTTCCCAAGGATGAAGCGGGACTGGCCCGGTTTGACGGCACCCCCTGCTATGAGTACGGCGACCCACGCAAGGGGGAGCACAAGGATTGGGGAACCCTAGTTTTTGATTATGGGCGCAATGAGGTGGTCAGCTTTTTGGTTTCCAGCGCTGTTTTCTGGCTGGAAAAATACCATATCGACGGCATCCGGGTGGATGCCGTGGCCTCGATGCTCTACCTGGATTACAGCCGGGAGGATGGGGAGTGGCTGCCCAACAGGGACGGCGGCCGGGAAAACCTGGAGGCGGTGGCGTTTCTGCAAAAGCTCAATGAGACCGTTTTTGCCCTTTTTCCCGAGGTAATGATGATTGCGGAGGAGTCCACGGCGTGGCCCATGGTAAGCAAGCCGACCTTCTGCGGCGGCCTGGGCTTTAATTATAAGTGGAATATGGGGTGGATGAACGACATGCTGCACTATATGTCTCTGGACCCCATCTACCGAAAGTTTAATCATGATAATATTACCTTTTCCTTTTTCTACGCATTTTCGGAGAACTTTATTCTGCCGGTCTCGCACGATGAGGTGGTTTACGGGAAGGGCTCCTTGGTGCAGAAGATGCCCGGCAGCTGGCAGGAAAAGCTGGCGGGCGCACGGGCGTTTGCGGCCTATATGATGGCGCATCCCGGCAAAAAGCTGATGTTTATGGGCAATGAGTTTTGCCAGGTTAATGAATGGAACTTTGAAAAGGCGCTAGACTGGGACCTGCTGCGGGAGCCCAGCCATTACCGGCAATGGACATTTTTTAAGGCGCTGAATACCTTTTACAGCCAGAATACGCCCTTGTGGGAGATCGATTTTAGCTGGGAGGGCTTCAGTTGGATTTCAAATGACGATTACACCCAGAGCGTGATTGCCTTTCGGCGGGTGGATAAAAAGGGAAAGGAATTAATTGTCGTTTGCAATTTTGTCCCGGTTCGGCGGGAGCATTACCGCATCGGGGTGCCTTGGGAGGGCATCTACGAGGAGGTTTTTTCAACGGACTGCGCCGAGTTTGGCGGCGGCGGTGCTACAAACGGGAACCAGATCCGCTCGCAGCCGCTGGGAATGCACGGCTTTGAACAATCGGTGGAGCTGACGCTGCCGCCGTTGAGCGTGTTCTACCTGCGCTGCCGCCGTAAAAAACCGCAGCCCAAGCCGGCGGTGGCAGAGCTTGAAATCGGCCGTGGGCAGGGTGCTGCCCGCGGCGCGCAAGGGGCCTATATGCAGGGGCGGTAGCCCGGTTTGGCTTATCGCCCGTGGTTTTCATTTGTAAAGAACGTGCAAGGAGGATTACTATGCTGCCAAAACAAGAAATTGTGGCAATGCTGCTGGCCGGCGGCCAGGGCAGTAGGCTAGGGGTACTGACAAAAAACATGGCGAAACCGGCGGTACCCTATGGAGGAAAATACAGGATTATTGATTTCCCTCTGTCCAATTGTGTAAATTCGGGCATTGATACGGTCGGTGTTTTAACGCAATATCAGCCGCTGGAGCTCAACGAGTATATTGGAAGCGGCCAGCCCTGGGACCTGGACAGTATGAACGGCGCGGGAGTACATGTGCTGCCCCCTTTTCAGGGCAACCAGCGGTCGGATTGGTACAAGGGGACGGCTAACGCTATTTTTCAGAATATCCCTTTTATTGAGCGCTATCACCCCGAGTATGTAATCGTTCTCTCGGGGGATCACATTTACAAGATGGATTATTCCAAAATGCTCGCCTACCATAAGGAAAAAGGAGCGGATTGTACCATTTCGGTCATTGAGGTTCCCTGGGAAGAAGCGCCGCGGTTCGGAATCCTCAACACCAATGACGGCGGCGCAATCTATGAGTTCGACGAAAAGCCCAAGCAGCCTAAATCCAATAAAGCGTCTATGGGAATCTATATCTTTAATTGGGAAAAGCTGAAGGCGTATTTGACGGCGGACGGCGCGGACCCGGATTCTGACAACGATTTCGGCAAGAACATTCTTCCTGCCATGCTGCATGCGGGCGAGCGGATGTATGCCTATGAATTTGAGGGGTATTGGAAGGACGTAGGTACCATTGAGAGCCTATGGGAATCCAACATGGATTTGCTCAACCCCAAGGTTCAGCTAGATTTAAGTGAAGAGCGCTGGAAGATTTATTCCCGCAATCCAGTCATGCCGCCTCAGTATGTGGCAGCCGGGGCCAGGGTGCAAAATTCCTTGGTTGCGGAGGGCTGCAGCGTTTACGGTGAGATTGATTTTTCAGTGTTGTTTGCCGGGGTTTATGTCGCGCCGGGCGCAGTGGTAAAGGACTCTATTCTCATGCCCGGCAGCCGTGTGGAGGAAGGTGCGGTGGTCCAGTACGCGATTGTGGCAGAGGATGCCGTTGTTCAAAAGGGTGCCGTTGTCGGCGCACGGCCGGAGGATATTGAAAACAAGAACGAATGGGGAGTTGCGGTGGTTGGCGCCGGCGCGGTGGTTTTGCCGGGGGCAGTGGTGCCGCCCCGGGCAATGGCAGAACCCGGGAAGGATTATGAAGGGGAGGCTCGGTAATGCGCGGCAATAATATTTTAGGAATTGTTTTTTCAAATATACACGATGAAAAAATACGGGAATTAACGGAAAAACGCGCGATGGGCTCTGTCCCATTTGGCGGGCGCTACCGTTTGATCGATTTTCCGCTGTCCAACATGGTGAACTCCGGCATCAATAAGGTAGGGGTGATTACGAAGAGCAATTATCAGTCGCTGATGGATCATCTCGGCTCCGGAAAGGCCTGGGACCTATCGCGCAAGCGCGAGGGGCTGTTTATCCTGCCGCCCTTTGGCCGTGAGGCTTCAAATACGGACAGCCGCATCGAGCTGCTCAGTTCCATCAGTTCTTTCCTGCGCAACTCCAATGAGGAGTTTGTGGCGCTGTCGGACTGCGATATTTTGTGCAGCATCAATTTTTCGTCTGTTCTGTCGTTTCATCTGCAGCATGATGCGGACATCACGATCGTCTACCGCCATGGACGGATTCCACTGGATATGGCGGATCCGGCCGTATACACCGTCGGCCCGGACGGCCGGATTCTGGATATGCTGATTTCGCCGCGGACAGACGGCGCATGCGACTTCGGCATGAGCTTTTTGCTGATCCGCCGCGAGTTGCTGATGTGCCTGGTGGATGATTGCATCAGCCGCAACCAGTATCATTTTGAGCGGGATCTCCTGCAGCGCAATTTGGCGAAGTATAAGGTCTGCGGCTACCAGTACACAGGCTATATGAGGTTGATTGGCTCTGTGCAATCCTACTTTGAGGCCAACATGTCCCTAATGCTGCAAGAGGTGCGGGAGCAGCTGTTTGCCAAGGACCGCCCTGTGTTTACCAAGGTGCGGGACGATATGCCCGCCCGCTACGGCCTCGGGGCCAGTGTGTCCAATTCCATCATTGCAGACGGTTGTGTCGTGGACGGAACAGTAGAAAACTGTGTGCTTTTCCGGGGCGTAAAGGTCGGCAGGGGAACCGTGCTGCGCAACTGCGTGATTATGCAGGACGGCGCCATCGGCGCGGGCTGCCAGCTGAGTTATGTAATTGCGGATAAGGATGTGGATATTAAAAACGAACGGTCGCTGATGGGGTTCCAGTCTTATCCGGTATTAATTAGTAAAGGCGCGGTCGTATAGCAAGGCCCCGGTGTTGTGTAAAATCATCCGGGTGGGCAGGGGCCTTTCATCAATATTGAAAGTGTGGGGAGCGTGACTTATGAAAGTGTTGTTTTGTACCAGTGAGGCAAGGCCGTTTGCGGCAACGGGAGGGCTGGCGGACGTTTGCGGTTCCTTACCGCAGGCACTCCGGCTCCGGTTGGTTGGATGCCGGATTGTTATGCCGCTCTACGAGGATATCCCGCCGGAGCTGCGGGAAAGTATGAAGTTTATCACGAGCCTGTCGGTTCCTGTTGCCTGGCGGCGCCAGTATTGCGGGGTGTTTGAGGCGCGCTCCGGCGGCGTAATTTATTATTTGCTCGATAACCAGTACTATTTCAAGCGGAAAGGCCTCTATGGCCATTATGACGATGCCGAACGCTTTGCGTTTTTAAGCCGGGCCGCGCTGGAAATGCTTCCCTATATTGATTTTAAGCCCGACGTCATCCATTGTAATGACTGGCAAACCGCCTTGACGCCGGTGTATTACAGCCTGTTTTACGCGGGCCGGGAGTGGTTCCAGGGCATTAAAACCGTATTTACCATTCACAATATCCAATACCAGGGGAAATATGGCATGGAGCTGCTGGAGGATGTGCTCGGCATCCCTATGAGCGCGGCCTCGCTGCTGGAATATGACGGCTGCGTCAACCTGATGAAGGGCGGCATTGAAGCGGCAAATTGCGTCACCACGGTGAGCCCGACCTATGCGAAGGAAATTTTGGACCCCTGGTACGCACATAAGCTGGAGGCTATTTTACGGGAGCGGGCCTGGAAAATTACCGGGATTTTAAACGGCATCGATACGGTCAGCTATGACCCAGCGGCGGACCCCGACCTGTATGCCCCCTATTCCGTACAGGACAGGAGCGGAAAGGCCCTGAATAAAAGGGAGCTGCAGGCTCGGCTGGGCTTGGAGGAGAATCCCGGCGCCCCGCTGATTGGCATGGTTACCCGAATGGTGCAGCACAAGGGGCTGGATCTAGTCAAGGAAACGCTCGGCCAGCTCATGCAGGAGTCAAATGCACAGTTTGTCATTCTGGGGTCCGGGGAATATGAATACGAGATGTTTTTCCGCGCTATGCAAGACCAATATCCGGGGCGTTTATGTGCGTGCTTTGGCTTTATACCGGAGCTGTCCAGAAAGATTTACGCCGCGGCGGATATTTTTCTGATGCCGAGCCGGAGCGAGCCCTGCGGGCTTTCTCAAATGATCGCCCTGCGTTATGGGGCAATCCCGGTAGTGCGTGAAACCGGCGGGCTGAAGGACTCGATTCAGGACAGCGGCGACGGTAAGGGCAACGGCTTTACCTTCTGTAATTACGACAGCGGCGACATGCTCTATGCGGTCCGACGGGCCCTGAAAGGTTATGAGGACCAAGCAGGCTGGCAGCTCCTGGTGGACCGGGCTATGGAGGCGGACAATTCCTGGGGCCGTTCCGCCAATGAGTATATCCGCCTTTACCGCGATTTGCTCAAGGAAGATTGACATATCGTCTATTAAAATCAGCTAAACCGGATTCCTGAAAATAAAGGAATCCGGTTTTAATCATGGCTATTCGCTTGACAGAACGGACGGAAAGATGGAGAATAAAAAAAGACAGAATGAGAGGGGGATGGGCTTGACGGGACGGAGAGGCTGGAGGGGCGGCGGAAAAACAGTGCTGCTGACCGTGGCTTTGACGCTGGCGGCCGTAGGCGTGGCATATGGGGCGCTGAGGCTTTCCAATCTGCTGGTGTGGAACGGCAGCGGGGCGCAGTCGTCAACGGCGGAGCTTCCGCTGGAGAGCCGTTCCATGCCGGAGGAGGGCTCCGCCGCCGCTGCTTCTGAGCCAGCGGTGTCTCAGCCGGAGAAAATCGGGATGGGGAGGCTGTCTATGCAGGATTTATTTGCCGGTTATTACAAGGCCGCCGAAAAAAAGGCGGAGCAGATGACCGTGCGGGAAAAGGTGGGGCAGGTCTTCCTTTTTCGCTGCCCGGCTTCGGGACAGCTCGAGGCGCTTGAGACCTATCAGCCCGCCGGCTATTGCCTGATGGCCGATGCCTTCGCTGATAAGACGAAGGAGCAGGTGCGCGCCATGACGGACTCCTTTCAGGCAGCAAGCGACATCCCGCTTGCCTTATGCTGCGACGAGGAGGGCGGCACGGTCGTCCGTGTCAGCCGCTACCCTGCCCTTGCCGGTCAAAGGTTTCAATCGCCGCAGCAGGTTTTTGCCCGGGGCGGCATGGATGCGGTCCGGGCGGACACCGTGGATAAAATTGAGCTGCTGCGGGAACTGGGGCTAAATATGAATTTGGCGCCGGTAGCGGACGTCTCAACCAACCCCTCGGATTTTATCTATGACCGCAGCTTCGGCCGGCCGGCGGAGGAAACGGCGGCGTTTATCCGCACTTCTGTCAATGTTTACGAGGCCAACGGGTTTTCTTGCGTGCTTAAGCATTTTCCCGGTTATGGGAACAATGCGGACACGCATACCGGCATCGCCTATGACAGCCGCAGCTACGATACGTTTCTAAACTCGGATTTTATTCCCTTTGAAGCGGGCATTTCGGCGGGGCCCCCTGCATCCTGGTAAGCCATAATATTGTAACCGCCATAGACCCGGATGCACCGGCGACGCTGTCGGGCAGGGTCCACGAGGTTTTGCGGGAGGAACTGGGCTTCAGCGGGGTGGTCATCACCGACGATCTCAGCATGGAGGCTGTTCCGCAGTATACCGGTGGGAAAAATCCTGCTGTTCAGGCCTTTAATGCCGGGAATGACCTGCTGCTGTCCACCTATTATGCGGACGATTTTACGGCCTTATATGATGCGGTGCAGAGTGGCGTGGTCAGTGAAGAACGGCTGGATGAATCCGTGATTCGCGTGTTGGCCTGGAAATATGCAATGGGAATCCTGTATTAATTAGATGGAAGCATTTAGGAGGTTAAAGATGGAGCTGACATGGAGAGAAAAGCACCTGCTGAGAGCGATTGGACAGGCCTGCCGTTACCCGGTAGCCCGTTTTGAGCTGCACAGCGACAGCTCGGAGGAGCTGGTAATGACGGCGCTTGATTATGTGCGGATTACAGAGCCGGAGGACTCAATGGAGCTGATTAAGGAGCGGGCCGGGGCCCTGAAGGCCCTGCGCCAAAAGGGGCTTATAGCCGCCGACTTTTCCGTAAATATCTGGGTGGCCGGCGATTATGACGTTTATTACCGCAGCGCTGTCTATGAGCTGCTGTGCCATACGGCGATGGAGGCGGCTAAGCGGCCGGATACGCTTTTTACCATTCCGATGCTGGTCAAGGGGTATCTTCGTTTGACACGCCGGGGAGAGCAGTATTGTAAAATAAAATAAGTTTTTTGCGTTGGATATCCGGCCTTAGAAGGCTATAAAAAGCACAACCAAAGCCCACGCTTTTCATGGCTACACGGGCCTTTGCGGGCCTTTTGGCTCCGCGGGGCTTGCCGCGCGGCTTTTTAGAAATAAGCGCACCCGGTCCAGAAGCTGGGGCTGGATTTCAGGATATGTCCAGTTGGCGGGCGGCTCGGTAAACAGCTCGATGCGCTCCATTTCGAACTCAGCAGGCAATGGCCCAAGGGTTTGAATCTCAGCGAAATAGAGCATTCCGTAGCTTTCCTCACCGCTTTCCGGTTGGTAAACGGAATAGCTGCAGACCGGCGCCAGACGGTAGTCCTTGGCGCCGGTTTCTTCATACAGCTCGCGTGCGGCGGCCTGGTCAACCGGTTCGCCGGGTTCCCGGTGGCCTCCGGGGCATTCATAGGTGTTGCGCTTCCGATGCTTGCAAAAGACCCACTGCCCTTGATAGCGGGCAACGATGACGGCGAATTTGAGCAGGCGGTCGTCTGCTTCCAAATAAAAACGAACCTCTGGCATAGCAGGAGCTCCTTTCTCAAAATAGAATTTTTACCGGAGGATTGACTTTCATGAAACTAGCTTGTATGATGAAGCTAATTGAAAAGGGGGAGTAACATGGCGACATTACAGGAGATTCTGGCGGCCCGGAAACTTCCGGAGCTCATGACGATGAACGACGGCGGGGCCGTTGCCGGAATAGGCGGCTGGGAAAAACGCAGAGTGGAGCTGCTGGACGTTTTAGCACAGGAGGTTTACGGGGTTTCGCCCGCGCCGGTTCCGGCTTCATGGAAACTGGAGGAAGAAGCGGCGGCTTATGCGGATAAGGCGGTAGAAAAACGCTTTACAGTAAGCTTTGATACGCCGAAAGGGGTATTTTCCTTTCCTCTTTACCTGGCGGTGCCGCGGTCGGAGAAGCCGGCGCCGTGTATTCTGCTCATGAATTTCCGTGCACAGATTCCCGACGAGTATTATCCGGTTGAGGAAATCCTGGACCATGGGTTTGCCACGGCCTGTGTTTATTACGAGGACGTAAGTTCGGATGATGCCGATATGGAAAACGGCCTTGCCGGCTGTTATTCTCTGGCAGAGAGAAGGGACGGCCAGATGGGAAAAATCGGCTGCTGGGCTTATGCAATGAGCCGGGCGGCCGATGTTTTGCTGGAACAGCCGGAGCTTCGCAAAGACGGCATTATAACAGCGGGACACTCCCGGTTGGGAAAGACCTCTCTGTGGTGCGCGGCGCAGGACAGGCGGGTCGCTGGGTGTATTTCAAACGATGCGGGCTGTTCCGGCGATGCCGTTACCCGCGGCAAGCTGGGGGAGCATATTGTGGATATTACTGCCAACTATCCCTTCTGGTTTAGTGCCTCCTATCAACGCCACCGCAACCGCGAGGAACAGATGCCCTTTGACCAGCATTTTCTGCTGGCGGCTATTGCCCCGCGCCCGTTGGCGATTGGGTCCGCACAAATTGACGAGTGGGCGGACCCGCAGTCTCAGCTGCTTTCCTGCATAGCGGCCGGCCCTGCCTGGCAGCTTTATGGCCTGGGTGCGTTGGCAATGCCGCAGGAGATGATTCCGGTTGACAGCGCTCTACAGGATGGGGCGGTGAGCTTCCATTACCGCAGCGGCACACATTTTCTTAGCCGCCGGGATTGGCAGTACTATCTCAATTTTTTTGCCAAAAAACTGAAGCTGTAAGGCAAGATTGCGTACCTGGGGGGATCGGCCCGGGGTAGAGAACAAAAAGAATGCCCTGCAATTCACCGCTGAATTGCAGGGTGTTGTGTTCTTTTCCGGTACGGCTGCGGGGCTCGCACGGCTTTTATTTTTTCTTTTCCTTTTTAACGCCCATACGGCTCTCCGCATTCTGAATGAGGTTAAAAAGCGAGGCCGCAAACAGCGGGTAATCTGTTGAGAGCTGCTCTGGAGAAAGCGCTGGAGCGGCGCCCTTTTTCAGCCCCTCCAGCTCCTCCACATCCATGCCGGCCGCCAGGCAGACGGCGTTGGCCTCGGCAATATCCTGTGCGGCGGCTGAGCGGCTGTCGCTGAGCGGCTCCGGAATGGAGAAAAGCCCCTGGGGGTTCTTCTCATTCGCCGAGTATAAAATGCGGAAAGAACGGTACACGGCGGCGTTCAGGCCGGCCGAGATCTCGCCCGTCAACGCTTTGTTGTTGCTTTTTTGCAGAAGATCGTAGATAATATTAAGGGAGTTTGCTAAAAGCTTTTTGTTCAGTGTCGGCAACAGGCTGCCGCGGAACACATTTTCCTTCCCGGCGGCATCGGGCTCGGGAATATCCTCGACCGAGAGGATGGCGCCGTTGCGGTTGGGCGACCTGCCCAGCAGGTAATCGCAGGAAACATCGTAAAAATC
This sequence comes from Hydrogeniiclostridium mannosilyticum, assembly GCF_003268275.1. GTDB lineage: Bacteria > Bacillota > Clostridia > Oscillospirales > Acutalibacteraceae > Hydrogeniiclostridium > Hydrogeniiclostridium mannosilyticum. The sequence goes on along the minus strand of NZ_QLYR01000001.1, from coordinate 666,411 downwards.
AGCGGCGCGGGTCACAAAATCAAGTCCGCATTCACGGATTCCTTTTTCATAGTGGGAGAGCAGGGCCTGGGATACGCCGAGGGCCTCGGCCGCCTTTTTTTGACTCAGCTTCCGCTCCTTCCGCAGAAGCGTAATGATTCTGGGAAAATGGTCATTCATTCTCAGTAAGCCTCCGTTGAACAATGTAGAATCAGGGCAGAAAATCAAATAACTTATCGTAAAGTATACAGGAATTATAACCATTTGTAAAGGGCTAGATACAGTGTTTGCCAGGCTGTCGAACCACATTTTACCCGTCGTTTCCCACAAAATGCGCGCTTAAAAATTGGGCGGCGCCACAGCGGCAATAAAAAACCTTACAAAAGTCAAGGAGAAGAGGTTGAAAGCATGCAGTCTTATGTCATTCATTTTATACGGCACGGCCTGACGGAGGGCAACCTGCAGGGCCGCTATGTCGGGCGGACGGATCTGCCGCTTGCTCCGGCCGGCCGGGCCCAGCTCGAGAAGCAGCGGCGGGCTGGGGGATACCCCGCCGCGCAGGCCTATTTCTGTGCGCCGCAGCTGCGCTGCCGGGAGACATTGGAGGTTTTGTACCCACAGGCACGGCCCGCCTTGGTCGATGGATTCAGCGAATGCGATTTTGGCGCGTGGGAGGGCAAGACTGCAGGGGAGATTGCCCAGGCCGACCCGCACTTTATGGAGTGGATGAACGGCGGCCCCCAGGCCGGCCCGGCCGGCGGTGAAAGCAACCAGGCCTTCATGTACCGGGTATGCGCCGCGTTTGAGGCCCTGGTTGAGCAGCTGCTGCGTACGCAGACGGTCAGCGCCGTTGTGGTGGCCTCCGGCGGGGTGATCATGTCCCTGCTGGCGGCATATGGCTTGCCGCGCGCGCAGGCCTATGAGTGGATGATGGATGCCGGCTGCGGCTACTCCGTGCGGATTACGCCTGGCCTGTGGATGCGCTCCATGGTGGCGGAGGTCTACGCACAGCTGCCGCCGCGCGAAGATCCGGCGGAGAACGGCGGCATCCTCAACCTGGCCCGGGAGGCGGCAGCCCGTAGCTATGGCGGCCAGGATGAAGAAGCGTCTCGGCAGGAACCGTAAACAGGATATGATAAAAGGGGGATCTATAATGGCGGAAAAGATGAGTGAAGGGTTCTGCAATATTCAGGAGCAGGCGCGCACGGCGGCAAAGGAACTGCTGGAGCAGGCAAGGCTGGAAACGGGCAGCCTTTTTGTAGTCGGCTGCTCTTCCAGCGAAGTGACCGGCCATAAAATCGGATCCGATTCCAGCATAGAGGCGGCGCGCGCGGTGTTTGCGGGTATTTACCCGGTACTGCGGGAGCAGGGGGTTTACCTGGCGGCGCAGTGCTGCGAGCACTTGAACCGCGCTCTGATTATTGAGGAGGAGGCGCGGCGCGCATACCGGCTGGAGCGTGTCAATGTGGTGCCGCAGCCCAAAGCGGGGGGATCTTTTGCCACGACGGCCTGGGAACAATTTGTCCACCCATGCGCGGTTGAGGCGCTGCCTGCCCGTGCGGGCATGGATATTGGCGGGACCCTGATCGGCATGCACTTGGTCCCGGTGGCGGTTCCGGTGCGGCTTTCGGTTGCTAAAATCGGTGAGGCGGTTTTGATTTGCGCCAGAACGCGGGCAAAATTTGTCGGCGGCGCCCGCGCGCGTTATCAGGAGGAGCTCCTGTGACGGCCGGAAATTGCAGTGAATTTTCAGCTTGACATTTTAAAAGACCGGTTCTATAATAAGAGTAATATCAAAAGGCAATGAAGGGAACAAGACGCATTGCTGAAACCGTCAGAGAGCGGGCGGCTGGTGAGAGCCCGCGGTTAGCTTTGTGTGTATAACTCATCCTGGAGCCGCCGGTTCGAAGAGGGCCGGACGCATGGGCTGCGTTAAAAGCTAAGGCCTTGTTAGAGGTTAGAGGGTACTTGGTGTACTGAATTTGGGTGGTACCGCGAATGGTTGATTCGCCCCGAAATTCCGTTGAGGAATTTCGGGGCTTTTTGTTGCTCCTCTAGTGTCTTTCGTGCCTTTATTGTCTTGCCATTTTTAAAATAGGAGGAATCTGTCATGTATCAAGGCTTTAAGAAGTACATTCCATTCCAGCCGGTTTCGCTGCCGGACCGCACTTGGCCGGATAAGGCGATTACCAAGGCGCCGGTATGGTGCAGCGTGGATCTGCGCGACGGCAACCAGGCGCTGATTGACCCGATGAACCTGGAGGAAAAGCTTCAGTTTTTTAAAATGCTGACGGATATTGGCTTTAAGGAGATTGAAATCGGGTTCCCTTCCGCTTCGGAGACGGAGTATGAAATCTGCCGGGCGCTGATTGAGCGGAATTTGATTCCTGACGACGTGACCATCCAGGTGCTGGTGCAATGCCGCCCGCACCTGATTCAAAAGACCTTTGAGGCAATCGACGGCGCTAAAAACGTCATCGTCCATTTTTACAATTCGACCTCTACCCTGCAGCGTAAGGTAGTCTTTAAGACGGATATGCAGGGGGTGACGGACATTGCCATAGAGGGTGCGAAGCTGGTGCGCGAACTGACGGAGAAGGAGGTTGCCCGCACGGGTGCCAATATCCGTTATGAATATTCGCCGGAGAGCTTTTCCGGTACGGAGATGGACAATGCCGTATATATCTGTGAGCAGGTGCTGGAGACATTGGGGGCGACCCCGGAAAAGAAGGTCATTCTCAACCTGCCCAACACGGTTGAAATGTCCACGCCCAACCACCATGCGGACCAAATTGAGTACTTCTGCCGTCACCTGAAGCATCGGGAGTGTGCCATCATCAGCCTTCATCCTCACAATGACCGTGGTACCGGCACGGCTGCGACAGAGCTGGGGCTTATGGCCGGCGCGGAGCGTGTGGAAGGAACACTGTTCGGCAATGGTGAACGGACCGGCAACGCCGATATTTTGAATATCGCCATGAATCTGTATTCCCAGGGTGTGGATCCGCGGCTCGACTTTTCGGATATCCCGCAAATCCGCAAAATCTATGAAAAATGTACGCGCATGACGGTGCATCCCCGCCACCCCTATGCGGGCGACCTGGTGTTCACTGCGTTCTCGGGTTCTCACCAGGATGCCATCAGCAAGGGTGTACAGTATATGAGTGAAAGCGGCACGCCCTATTGGGAGGTTCCGTACCTGCCGATTGACCCCGCCGATGTGGGGCGTGAATATGAACCCATCATTCGCATCAACAGCCAGTCGGGCAAAGGAGGCGCGGCCTTTGTCATGCGCCAGAGCTTTGGCTATGACCTGCCCAAAGCGATGCATCCCGAGTTTGGCGCCATGGTTACGGCGGCATGCGACGAGGCTGGCCGCGAGCTGAAGCCGGAGGAAATTTTCTCGATTTTCCGCAGGGAATATTTGGACCTGCGCTACCCTTACAATCTAAAGCAATATAAGCTGTTTGAAGAAAATGACACCGATTCCGACAATACCGTCGTTCATTTTGACGGCATCCTGCGCTTCCGCCATGAGGACCATCCAATCAGCGGTAAGGGCAACGGCCCCATCGCCGCGTTCTTCAACGCGCTGCGCGGCGTGGGTATTACCGATTATAAATTTGTATCCTATAGTGAGCACGCGGTCGACAAGGGCGCTGACTCCAAGGCGCTTTCCTATATCCAGCTGCGTACGCCGGAAGGCAAATCCGTGTTTGGCGTGGGGATGGACGGCAACATCAGCCTGGCCTCCATCAAGGGGATCATCTGCGCCATCAACCGGGCAGCCAATGAAAAGGAGCAAAAAGCTTAAGGCTCAACTATATATCGTTATGGAGGATAAAAAGATGAAGGAATATCAAGTAGTACTGCTGAAGGGCGACGGCATCGGCCCGGAAATTGTAGGGCAAGCGGCGCGTGTGCTGGAAAAGGCCGGGGAGCGTTTTGGCTTCTGTATGAAATTTGAGGAGGCGCTGCTCGGCGGCTGCGCCATTGATGCGGCGGGAACTCCGCTGCCGCAGGAAACGATTGACAAATGTATGCGTGCGGACTCTACGCTGCTGGGCGCCGTGGGCGGCCCTAAATGGGATGGGCTGCCGGGCAACCAGCGCCCGGAAAAGGGGTTGCTCGGCATCCGCAGCGCGCTGGGCCTGTTTGCCAACCTCCGTCCGGCGGTGATCTTTCCGGAGCTGCGGGAGGCCTCTCCGCTAAGACCGGAGATCATCGGTGAAAAGCTCGACATCATGGTGGTGCGTGAGCTGACAGGCGGCATCTATTTTGGGGAGCGCGGCCGTAGAACGCTGGAGGACGGCGCCGAGGCCGCCTATGACACAGAGCAGTACAGTGTGCCGGAGATTGAACGCATCGCGCGCGTGGCATTCTCCATGGCGCAGAAGCGTTCCCGAAAGCTGTGCAGCGTGGATAAGGCCAATGTGCTGGAGAGCTCCCGCCTGTGGCGCGCAACGGTGGAAAGGGTGGCGCAGGAGTACCCGGAGGTTGAGCTGAACCACTTGTATGTGGACAACTGCGCCATGCAGCTGGTGCGCAATCCCGGCCAGTTCGACGTGATCCTGACTTCGAATATGTTCGGGGATATTCTTTCGGACGAGGCGTCCATGATCAGCGGCAGCATCGGCATGCTGGCGAGCGCAAGCCTAGGTTCGGGCCGTGCGGGCCTTTATGAGCCGATTCACGGCTCCGCGCCTGACATCGCGGGCACCGGCAGCGCTAACCCGCTGGCAACCATTCTCTCTGCCGCAATGATGCTGAAATATTCTCTGGATGAGCCGGAGGCTGCCGCCGCCATTGAAGGCGCTGTCTCGGAGGTGCTTAAGCAATACCGTACACCCGACATTTATACGGAGGGCGCCCGGAGGGTCACCTGTGAGGAAATGGGCGGCCTGGTTTGCGAATATCTTGCAAAATAACGCGCGCTATATATGAAAAAACGATCGGGTGACAATATGCCAGAACAAAAACCTTCGGCGCTGACCTTTCGCAAGGGGCTGAGGGACGGCCTGCCTATCTGCCTGGGCTACATCAGTGTGTCGTTTGCCTTTGGCATGACGGTGGTGCAGGACGGCCTGCCCGTCTGGCTGGCGGTGCTGATTTCCATGACAAACCTGACCTCGGCCGGGCAGTTCGCGGGGCTTGCGCTGATTGTGGCGGGCAGCTCTTATGTGGAAATCGCTGTGACGACCTTTGTTATCAATATTCGCTATATGCTGATGTCGCTCTCCCTCTCGCAAAAGGTTGACGAGGCGATGACGGCCCTGCAGCGCTGGACACTATCCTTTGGTATTACGGATGAAATCTTTGCGGTTGCCAGCCAGCAGAAGGGGGCCGTCAACGCGCGCTATTTTTCCGGGCTAATTTTGATGCCGTATATCGGTTGGGCGCTGGGGACCCTGCTGGGGGCAACGGTAACGGAGCTGCTGCCGCCGGTTCTGCGCAGCGCGCTGGGCATCGCAATTTACGGGATGTTCCTGGCCATTATTATCCCGCCGGCCCGTAAGGCGAGGCCGGTCCTGTGGGTGGTGTTGTTTTCCATGGGATTGAGCTGCGCTTTCAAATGGACGCCGTTCCTCTCCGGGATTTCTTCCGGCTGGGTAATTATTATTTGCGCGGTGGCAGTCTCTGCTTGGGCGGCGATGCGCTACCCGGTGGACGATGTGCCGGCGGAAGAGGAAGGGGGCGCGCCGGCGTGAACTACCCTAGAATCCTCATCTGCGTAGCGGTTATGGCCCTGGTGACCTATCTTCCGCGGGTGCTTCCGCTCGCAATTTTTCGTAAAAAAATCAATAACCGCTTTGTCAAATCCTTTCTGTTTTATGTACCCTATGCGGTTTTGGCGGCCATGACATTCCCGGATATTTTATATTCAACGTCCAGCATGGTTTCCGGCCTGGCCGGCCTGCTGACGGCGCTGCTGCTGGCGTATTTCGGCAAGGGCTTGCTGACAGTGGCGCTCGGCGCTACAGCGGCGGCGTTCCTCACCGAGCAGCTTTTATTGCTTTGCGGCATGCTGGCCTTCTAATGCTTATGCGGTTTTTCTGCGGCAAGTCCGTGGGAGGGCCGCTTTGTTTTTTTATAGATTTATGGTAAAATAACAATTAAGAGATCTTGCAGAGAGGATCTCTGCCGGGATGGGCTTTACCGCGCGAAAAGCACGCGGTTGTTTTTACGGCTATATTACTGAACGGATGGGGGTACCGGTTTGATTAAGCTGATTGCGTCTGACATGGATGGAACGCTGGTTAAAAGCGACGGCACGCTGGATGGGGAAATTTTTCCGCTAATTGAGCAGCTTACCGCACGGGGTATTATTTTTGCGGCAGCCACCGGCCGGCAGCTGCTCAATATTGAGGAGCTGTTTGCGCCTGTTGCGGAGCGGCTTTTGTACATTACACAGAACGGCGCGCATGTTTCCTACCAGAAGCAGACCCTGGCCTCGTGCGGGCTTTCAGCGGAGTTGGTGCTTTCCTGCCTTGACGAGGCAGCGTCAATCCCGGATTTTTACCCGATTGTCTTCGACGAAAGCTACGGCTATGTTCAACATGAGGACGAGCGCTTTCAACGGATGCTGGAAAAGTTTAACATCATTCATCGTAAGGTGCCGGATCTCAGGGCTCTGGCAGAAACGCACCCGCTTTTACGCTTTACCGGCTGTGATTTCAGAGACACGGAGCAAAACGGCTGGAAACGCCTGCAAGCCTGTATTGGGGCGCGGGCGCAGGTTACCTTTTCCAGCGCCATGTGGCTGGATGTGGTGGCAAAGGGGGTCAGCAAGGGCGCGGCGATGCAGAGCATCCAGCAGCGTTTGCAGATTGCCCCTGAGGAGGTGATGGCGTTCGGAGATTTTTACAACGACCTGGAGCTGATCGGCGCCGTTGGGCACAGTGTAGCAATGGCGAACGCCTGCGAGGCGGTGAAAAAGGCCGCCCGCTATGAAACACGCTCCAACGATCAGGGCGGGGTGGTCTGGGCGATTCAGCATTATTTGCGGGAAGGGAGCCTATGTAGCCTGCGGCGCGTTTAAACGCCGCAGGCGCTTGCCGGGCCTTAATCCCGTTTTTGAAGCTCCCGGATATTTTCCCGAAGGGCTTCAGCGGAATGCCCGCTTTTCTGGAGCAGGCGCAGCTGTGCATCCTCGGGAAGTGAAGAAAAATAGCCCTCAAAATCAGAATCGCCGTGCAGCAGGTCAACGCCGCCTAAAGCGATATAAAGGCCAGAATTCCATCCGGCTTCTTCACCGGGCAGGCCAACAGGGATGTTATTGATCATCGGTTGTGCCCTTCTTTCATGATAGGCCGGTTGACAGACCAAATAAAATCGAATCAGGAGAAGGGAGGCCTAATTTTATTTTATCTCCCGGCTGCGGTCAAAATCGCAGCCAAGCTGTATTCGTTCTTGCGCTTTTAAATCAAATTCGTTTATAAAATAAAATTGCGGCTTCGCTCCTCGTTACTTATTTTATCTGGAACCGATGCGCTTAACCGTGTTAATGCCTGCCAGTTTTGTGAGAAATTTGCAAGAAAAAGCTGCCGGTCATGTTCCGGCAGCTTTAAAAAAATATTTTTTCAAATTAATTCAGCTCGGCCATCCAATACTTGCGGTCCAGGCTGCGGTACTGCACAGCCTCGGCGGCATGGTATGGCTGAATGATTTCACTGCCGTCAAGGTCGGCAATGGTACGGGCAACCTTGAGTACCCGGTCGTACGCACGGGCGGAGAGCCCCATGGTTTCAAAGGCTTTTTTCAGCAAAAGCCTGGCGTTGTCACTCAGAACACAGATTTTTTGCAGGCGGTCGGGGGTGATTCGCGCATTGCAAGAGATATTGCTGCCCGTGTAACGTTGGTTTTGCAGCGTTCGCGCTCTGTTGACGCGCTCCTGGATAGCGGCGGAGGACTCTGCGGGTTTCGTTGAGGCCAGGGCGTCGAATTCAACCGGCGGGACCTCAATATGCAGATCCAGCCGGTCCAGCAGTGGGCCGCTGACCCGCGACAGATAACGGGAAACAGAAGCCGCGGTACAGGTGCACGCCCGCGTGGGATGCCCGAAATAGCCGCAGGGGCAGGGGTTCATGGCGGCGACGAGCATAACGGAACAGGGGTAGGAAACCGTACCGTTGACACGGGAAATCGTCACCCGTCCATCCTCAAGCGGTTGCCGGAGGACCTCCAGCGCCGCACGGGAGAAAAAGGGCAGCTCGTCTAAAAAGAGTACGCCGTTGTGGGCAAGCGACAGCTCCCCGGGCCGGGGAAGGGTTCCTCCGCCGGACAGCCCCGCAGGGGATACAGTGTGATGCGGCGAGCGAAAGGGCCGATGGCGTACAAGAGCGGAGCCGTTGGGAATGGTGCCGGCGATGGAATGAATTTTTGTAGTCTCAATCACCTCTTCAAAGGCCATGTCCGGCAAAATGGAGGGAAGCCGCTTGGCGAGCATGCTCTTACCGGAGCCCGGCGGGCCGATCAGAAGAATATTGTGGCCGCCCGCGGCGGCGATCTCCAGGGCGCGTTTGGCCTCTTCTTGGCCGCGTACCTCGGAAAAATCCGGCCAGAAGGTTTGACTTTGACAATCCTGGCCCGAGGGGCTGCAGGGCGGAAGGCGCTTTTGACCCGAGAGATGGAGAAACAGCTCCTCGACGGTCTTCGGCGCATACACGGTAAGCCCGTCGACGGCGGCGCCTTCCGCACCGTTTTCAGCCGGGACAAAAAGCGTGTGAAACCCGCGCTCCCTTGCGTGTATGGCCATGGGCAGCACACCGCGAATCGGCCTCAGCTCGCCGCTTAGAGAGAGTTCTCCCACCAGAGCGCAGCCGTCAACGGCTTCCGCGGCAATCTGCCCCGTAGCGCACATCAGGGCGGTGAAGAGCGGCAGGTCATAAAGCGATCCCTCCTTGCGCTGATCGGCAGGGGCAAGGTTAATAGTGATTTTGTTGACCGGAAAGCTGAACCCGCTGTTCTTCATGGCGGAACGAACCCTGTCCCGAGACTCCTTTACAGAGGCATCCGGCAGGCCGACAATATCAAAGGCGGGGATTCCAATGCTCAAATCGGCCTCAACCTTCACGGTAAATGCATCCATTCCCCATAGGCCCATGCTGTGTACCTTGGCGACCATAGGCGCACCTGCTTTCCTGTTTGTTTTTTTGTATTATACCCCAGCTAAAGAATTGGTTTAGTTCATTATTGGAATAAAAGACTGAAATTTGACAGAAAACCGAAATAAAAGGCGGAATATGTATTTTTATTTAGAATAGACAGAGCTTATATTGCCGCTTTAAAAGGGGTTCTGGCGGTGAAAATTCCTAAAATATAAAAGGCGTCGAAAAGTATTTTATCTTTTTAATATATTTTTAGCAAAAGTGAGCAGAAAATCAGTTGACTTCTCCAGAGGAATGATGTATGATTATCTAAACTAAAAGAATGTTATTTCCGTTGGGGTGTTTTAGCTTGCAGAATGTTTGCCAGGAAGATGACTGGGGGAACCATACGGACAGCCAGCTTTCTGCTCTGGTGCGGGATGGCGTGGCGGAAGCTTTTGTTGAATTGGCGGACCGTTTTATGCCTTTGATTAAAGTGAAGGCGCGTTCATTCCACAGTATGTCGCTTGAAATAGATGATTTGTGCCAGGAAGGGCTTTTGGGGCTACTGGATGCAGCTGAACATTATCAGTCAGGCAGTGAAACCGCTTTTAAAGCATACGCCGGTGTCTGTATTCAAAACCGAATGATGATGGCTTACAGAAAGACGAAAAGCCAAAAGCGTTTGGGGTTGGGCCGTTTCGTGTCGCTCAGCAACATGGAAGAGGAAACGGACTTGCCGGACTGCTCTCAAAATCCGGAGGATCTGGTGCTGGACGGCGAGAATGTAAGCCGGATTAAAAGGCAGATCAGCCGTTCGCTTTCACCGTTTGAACAGAAAGTCCTTTTCTATCACTTAGACGGATGCCCTTATGCTGAAATTTCGGAAAAGCTTTCCGTTACAGAGAAAGCGGTGGACAATGCCCTGCAGCGTGTGCGCAGGAAATTGAAGCAATCCTTTCATTAATCATGTTGCGTGTTCAACATTCTATATGCCCGGGTAGCTTAATCTAGAGCGTTGTAAATCAAAGGCGTCGGTTGAAATCCGTCTATGGGCAAAATATCTTTATTTCAAAGCGAGGTAAATTCAAATGTACGAAGACAAGACTCTCATCTGTAAAGAATGTGGCGCTGAATTTGTTTTCACCGCCGGTGAGCAGGAGTTCTATGCTTCCAAGGGCTTTGTAAACGAGCCCCAGAGATGCAAGGCCTGCCGTGATGCGCGCAAGAATGCTTCCAAGCCTGAGCGCGAGATGTTTACCGCCATTTGCGCGAGCTGTGGCAAAGAGGCAAAGGTTCCCTTTAGACCCCGCGAGGATCGTCCTGTATATTGCAGTGAGTGTTTCGCAAAGATGAGAGAAGAATAATATAGATCCGTATTTTCTTTTCGTAAAATACCCCGTGGGTTTACCCGCGGGGTATTTATTTTTGGTATTGCAAAAGAGAGAATGGGGTATTATAATAAAAACCAAGGTTTTATGAAGAAAAGGAGGTATATCTAAATGGCTTCAATTACAAAAGATACACTGATTGGCGATATTTTGACGCTTGATGAGACAACGGCGCCCTTTTTCCTGGAAATGGGTATGCATTGCCTGGGCTGCCCGGCTTCCCGCGGCGAGTCCTTGGAAGAAGCATGCATGGTTCACGGTGTGGATGTGAATGAGATTTTAAATAAGATCAACGAGCACATCAAAGATAAGTAAGCCGGAAAACCGCCGCCCGCCTGATTGACGGGCGGCTTTTTTGTGAGGTGAGTAAAATGCCGCGCCCTTTGTTTACACTTGAGCCTCGCCTTCAGCTGTGCGCGGATTGGGTGCGCCCCGGGGTAAAGATGGCGGATATTGGCACAGACCACGGCTATCTGCCGATCTGGTTGGCAAAGCAGGGAAAGATTTCACACGGAATTGCAGCAGATATTGCGCTGGCTCCTCTGCGGGCCGCCCAGCGCAATATCGACCGCTACCATGCGCAGGGCCTTGTTCATGCGCGCCTCTCCGACGGACTGGCGCAGGTTTTTCCTCATGAGGCGGACGATGTGGTGATTGCCGGCATGGGCGGTGAAAACATCCGGGAAATCATCCGTGCGGCAGCATGGCTGAGAAACCCGGAAAAGCATTTGATTTTGCAGCCCATGTCCTCCGCGGAAGACCTGAGGCTTTATCTGGCTCAAGCCGGATTTTTCATTGAAAGAGAGCAGGCTGTGGCGGAAAAAAAACATATTTATTCGGTGCTGTTGGTCCGCTACCTGGGCGCGGTGGAGGTTTTCAGCGCTGCCTACCCGTATATCGGCAGGCTGGATGCCGCCGCTGCGGAGAATAGAGCCTATCTGAGGCAAAAGCTGGCCGGCCTGCGCAAAATGGAAACAGGAGCGCGCTGTGCGGGCAAAACGGCTGAGGCCGAGCAATATGCGGCCGCAGGGGCGGAGATAGCAGCCTTGCTGGAAAGCGCGGAAGGGAACGGTGAAGCATGAATACAGTCGGGGAAATCTATCGGTTTATAGATGAAATCGCTCCGTTTCATACGGCTATGGACTTTGACAATGTGGGTTTGCTGGTTGGGGATGAGAAGCAGGCAGTTGATCGGGCCTTGGTGGCGCTGGATATTACTCCCGCGGTAGTGGAAGAGGCCTCGGCCTGCGGTGCACAGCTCATTGTCAGCCATCACCCGGTTATTTTTACCCCGCTGCGCCGTCTTACGGCGGGCAGTCCCCCTTTTTTGTTGGCTCAAAAAGGAATTTCCGCCATTTGTGCACACACCAATCTGGACCTGGCGGCAGGCGGAGTGAACACGTGTCTGGGCGAGGCCCTGGGGCTGAAACAGCTGAGCCTGTTAACAGAGTACCAGGGCTCCGGCTTGGCGGAGACCATGGCCGGGGAGTTGGATCAGACGCTTTCTCCGCGCGCTTTCGCGGCGTATGTGAAACAAAGGTTGGGCTGTGAAGGGCTGTTCTATGTGGAGGGCCGCTTGCCCGTTCAAAGAGTCGGCCTTTGCAGTGGCGCGGGCGGGGGCCTGATGCCGGGACCCGAGGCGGGGATACAGGCGTTTGTCACCGGCGAGGCCAAGCATCATGAGCTGCTACAGGCGGAAGCGGCAGGCATCACGCTGGTGGCAGCCGGGCATTATGACACGGAGGCGGTGGCGGTTTCTCCTCTTGCCGCCCGTTTGGCACAGGAGTTCCCCTCAGTGGCGTTTCAGGCCGCGAAAACCATGCGGCGGCCTGCGCGTTATCTATAAGGTGTGGGTAATAACAAGTTGAAGATGGAGAACAGGGGATCATGCCTATTATTTTGGGCGCCATCTTTTACGTTCGGCCGCGGCCCGGGAGAGTCAGCCGCAGCCGGTAAGGACGGAGGGTACCGTCGCCAAAGCAAAGCCTTTGGGCGATCTGTAAACAAAAGTTAGAGAGGCATGGTAGGCGAATGAGGGCACTGCCCAGAACGGGTAACGGGCCGGCGGCCCGCAAGCCGGCATTCGCCACACAAACAATTCCGGCCGTGGCCGGGAATCAAACCGGATTGAAAAGGAGGGTGTGACCAGTGGCGCTGGATGGTTCTTTTTTAAGGCATTTAAAGGTAGAGCTTGAGTCCCGGGCACTTGAGGCCAGAGTGGACAAGGTCTACCAGCCAAACAGGGAAGAAATGGTTTTGCAGATGAGAACGCGTACGGATCATTTTAACCTGCTGCTTTCTGCTCGAGCGAACAGCGCGCGCATTCATTTTACCAGGTCCATTCCGGAAAATCCCAAGCAGCCGCCCATGCTGTGCATGCTAATGCGCAAACGGCTGTCCGGTGCCCGCCTGCTACGGGTAGAGCAGCAGGGGCTTGACCGTGTGCTGCGTCTGGTCTTTGACGCCGTAAACGAGCTGGGGGACCGGGTGGAGCTTTCTATTTACATGGAGATTATGGGGCGCTACAGCAATATTATTTTTGTGGACGAACAGAATAAGGTCATCGATTCGCTGAAGCGGGTGGATGCAGAAATGTCCTCGGCACGCCTGGTGTTACCGGGACTCAGCTACCAGGCGCCGCCGCCGCAGGACAAACGATGCGCGCTTGAGGTACCGGCTGAAGAGGTGGTGGCGGGCCTCCGTACCGGCAATAGCGACATTGCGCTTTCCAAAGCTCTGCTGAATACCCTGCAGGGTGTTTCGCCGGTTGTGTGCCGGGAGCTTTCCCACCAAACGCTGCGCGGGGCGGACCGCACGCTGTATGAGCTGACCCCGGAGCAGTGGGATCGGCTGCGTTTTTTCCTCTCAAGGCTTTTTGATACCGTTCGCCGGGCGGACGGCGTGCCCCATATGGTTGCAGATATGACTGGAAAGCCAAAGGATTTTTCCTTCATACCGATTGAGCAATACGGCTTAAGCGCCATTGTCAGCCGAAAAGAGACATTCTCCGTGCTTTTGGAGGACTTTTATGGGGAGAAGGACCAGATTGAGCGCATGCGCACGCGTGCCCAGGATATTCTGCGCCTGCTCACCAATACGGCGGAACGGCTGGAGCATAAAATTGGCAAGCAGCGCCTGGAGCTGGAGCAATGCGCCAAGAGGGAAGAGCTGCGCTTGTGCGGCGAGCTGATCAACGCCAACCTGTACCGGCTGCAAAAGGGAATGGCGGCGGCTGAGCTTGAAAATTTTTATGAGGAGGGCCTGCCCCTGCTCCGCATTTCGATGGACCCGCTGCTTACGCCCGCGCAGAATGCCCAGAAATATTTTAAGGAATACCGAAAGGCCAATACAGCCGAGAAATATTTGACGGAGCAAATCGCCCTGGCGGAGGAAGAGCTGCAGTACATCGACACGGTCTTTGAGGAGCTCAGCCGTGCGCAGACAGAACGGGAGCTGGCGGAAATCCGGCAAGAGCTGGTGGAGCAGGGCTATATCCGTCCACCCAAGGGCAAGCAGAAACCGCCGCAGGGGACGCAGCCGCTTTCCTTCCTGTCCAGTGACGGCCTGCCGATTTTAGTCGGCCGCAACAACCGGCAAAACGATCAGCTCACCCTAAAAAAAGCTGCCAATAATGATTATTGGTTCCACACTAAGAACATTCCCGGTTCCCACACCATTTTGGTTACAGGGGGAAAGGAGCCGCCGGAGAGCTCCATGCTGGAGGCTGCTCAACTTGCGGCTTATTTCAGCAGGGCGCGCGAGTCCGCCCAGGTGCCGGTGGATTATACACAGGTGCGCAACGTCAGCAAACCGAGCGGCGCGAAGCCCGGCCGGGTGATTTATGTTGGTTACAATACTGTTTATGTAACGCCGGGCCCGGCGTTGCCAGAGCAGCTGACAAGGTCATGAGGCGCGCCTGAAAAAGCGTTTTCCGGATATTTACAATATTGAAGGAAACCTCCGCCAGATTTAAAGATAATTTGTGAATTTTTTCTGTTTCGTCGGGAAAAGGGTTGCATTTCTGTAACAACTATGATAGACTGTAACCAACTTGTTACAAAATGGTTACAGTTCAAAAGAAATCAATAACAAAAATGAGATAAATTACAGGAATGTTTCATGACTGGTTCAGGGAGGGACCCTTCTCCATGCGAAAAAAAGTTTTTAAGCGTGTAATGGCTGCAATGATGGCGTTGTTTACAGCGGCTGCGGTTCATATTGCCGCCCCGGCAACCGTTGAGGCGGCGGGCGGAAAAACCGGCGCCGGCCTGGCTGAATTTGCAATTATGGCTTACAATCAGGGCTGGAAATATCAATACGGCGCAGCCTCTTGGGGGGTAACCGATTGCTCCGGCTTGATGTATGTTTATACGAACGGCGCTACACCGCGGAGCAGTTCCGGGCAAATCAACGGCTCCAGTGAATCGGGCCCTATTTCCTCCATTCCGAGAATACATGGCCTGGGCCTATGGAAACCGGGACATGTGGGCGTCTATGTGGGCAACGGCATGTTTGTGGATAACAGCGAGCCCGGCGTCAATATGCGTTATCAGGCTGTCACCACAAGGCTATGGGGAACATCGGCCCGCTGGTATAAGGTGCCCGGCGTGTCCTATCCTACAACGGGCTGGGTGACATTTAACGGCAATAAATATTATTATGAAAACGGCCAGTATGTAGTCAGCTGTACCAAAACCATCGACGGCACGTCTTATACCTTTAACGCCAACGGAACGGTCCAGGGCGGCGGCCCCTCGGGCGGGGATACCGCAAATCAGGTGGCGGCGCCGGCTGGCGGCAGTGGACAGGCTGCCGCGAAAAGCGGCTCCTCCAGTACGGCGAGCCCGGCCCCAAAGACTGTACAGGAGCCGTCCTATACAAAGCTGTCCGTGGGCGCTCAGGGATCGGCGGTCAAGTCCATGCAGCAGCGTCTGAGCGACCTGGGTTATTATTATGAGGGAATCAACGATTATTACGATTATGCGCTTTATGATGCAATCGCGCTCTATCAGAAGGAAGCGGATCTGGAAGTGACTGGCGAGGCGACGGTCGAGACGCAAAAAAGCCTCTTCGGCAGCAACGCGCCGGAAAACCCCAGCAAGGGAACCATTTACCCTGACATGCACAGCAGTCTGGTTCATCAAATGCAGGAGCGTTTGGTGGAACTGGGCTACATGAGCGGAGAAACAAGCACCTTTTATGGCGAGGCGACTAAGGCAGCGGTTTTGAAATATCAAAAGGCTGTAGGCTTGGAAGAGAACGGCATTATGGATGCCGCAGCGCTGGAGGGGCTTTATGCCGAGAGCGCGCCCAAAGCTGTCCGTGTAGAGGATCTTGCGGATGCCACCGCTTTTCTGTGTAACCTAGCGGTGGACACTACGGGCCAATATACGCCGGTATCTTCAGAAATTTCCACCGCTTCTCTTACGAGGAGCGACGATACGGCCAGTAAAGCTGCCCGATCGGCCTTTATTCCTACGGTTGAAGCTGCCGTGATGACGGCGGAAATTGAGCCCGCCGAGGAGGACAATGGCAACAGTGTGGTTGCTTTCCTGCTGGTAGTGCTTTGCGTTAGTCTGACCTCGGTGATCTTTGTATTCCGCAAAATGCGGATAAACGGCCAGACAGTGGTTCTTGCGGAGAGAGTGCAGGGTATGGCAGGCGGCCTATTGAAAAAAATAAAAAAATAATCCTGCTGGAATTTAGCACAAAGCCTTCCCGCTGCGTTATATCGCGGCAGGAAGGCTTTCATTTTACGGAATATTTTGTAATAAAGGCGCCCGCGTGCAGGCTTCTTTCCACAATGGACGCAGGCCGGAAGAGCGCTGCGCCAGAGAGGCTCAGCTGTCCGCTTCCGTAAGCTCTTCGGAAAAATCGGTTACGATCTGCCGGCTGCAATCTGCCGGAGAATAGGTGAAACGATCCATATGTGCGCCTTCAAAGAAATAGACCGGCGCACTGGGACGATATGTATAATCGAAGGTGTCAATGATGACGAGCTTTACCTTCATGCGGTTGGGAAGAATGCTTTTAATATATACACTTGCCTGCTGGCCCGGCAATACGTTTTCCTTTGCCTCCGCAAGCCCCGCCAGATTTGGCGCCAGCTCAACGAAAATCCCATAGGGCTCTACGCTGCGGATAATTCCCGCAACGGTTTCCCCAGCATGAAAGCGTGAGACGTTTTCCTCCCAGGTGCCAAGCAGTTCTTTATGGCTCAGTGTGATGCGGTTGCCTTCAATAGACTTGACGACAGCCCTGATATCCATGCCCACGGCAAAGCGCTCTCTCGGGTGGTCAATGCGGGAGACGGAAATGGCGTCGATTGGCAGCAGCGCTACAACGCCGCAGCCAATATCCGCGAAGGCGCCGAAATTCTCCAGGTGGGTAATTCGGGCGTTGACAACATCTCCTGGGCTTAATTGGCGGATGTAGCTGTTCAGGCAGTCTTCTTGCGCGGCTCTGCGGGAGAGAATGGCGGTTGTGCGGCCTTCCTCATCCTTTTGAAACCCGGTTACGGTAAAGCAGACAGGGCGGTTTACACGGGAGATAATGGCAATATCCCGCACGCTGCCTTCTTTTATACCCAAAGCGCCCTCTTCACGGGGAATAATCCCCTTGCAGCCGCCCAAATCCACCAGTAAATTATGCTCGCTGTCGCAGACAAGCGCCCGTCCCTCTAAAATAAGCCCCTCTGCGCAGGCCGCTGTAAGCGTGGATATATTTTGCATGGCCGTTCTGTTTTCGGGGGTGTCAATTCTCCACCCTTCAGGGCTGAAATTGCTGTTCATTAAACAAACCTCCTCTTTTATCTTCCGTTTATCTATATGCGCCGGATTTACCGCGCATACTGAAAAGGGATGTAAATTAGGATTATTTTCTAAAGTTTTCCAGGCGGCTTGCATAATTGGCCGAAGTATATTAAAATGGTAGACAACCGAACAAGGTATTATATTTGGAAGGATGTTTGTTAGTATATGAAAAAAATAGTTGCGGCTTTGTTGGCCGGGGTAATGATAGTGGGGGCGGCCGCGGGCTGCCAAAGTGAACCAGCGAGCGGCGGTACAGAGTGGAATATTCGCCCGGACGATGGCAAAGAGGTTGGCTACCAGCTGGATAAGCCGGCAGACGGCGAAGAAATCGCGGTTCTGACCACCAACATGGGTGAAATCAAAATCCGTCTTTTTCCGGATGCCGCGCCAAAGACCGTACAAAATTTTAAGGAGCTGATTCAAAAGGGCTACTACAATGGCGTGACCTTCCACCGCGTAATCAACGATTTTATGATTCAAGGCGGAGACCCGGAGGGAACCGGCCAGGGCGGCGAGAGTGCTTTTGGAGAAGATTTTGAAGATGAATTTAATACCAATCTGCTGAATCTGCGCGGCGCGCTGTCTATGGCGAATGCCGGCGCAAACACCAACGGAAGCCAGTTCTTTATTGTACAGTGCTCTGATAAGCTGACGGATGATACCGCCGAAAACGCTATGCTGACCATGTACATGAATCGTTTTATACGCGTAGCAAAAAAAGAGCTGGCAGATAAACAGGCGGCAGGGGCCAGCGATGAGGAGCTGCAAACGCTGGTCAATGAGCTGAACCAGGAATTGTCGGATAAACAGGCGGCGGGCGTCCCGGAAGCGGATAAGGCTGTTTTAGAGAAAGCGGTTGATGTTTACAGGCAGATCGGCGGTACGCCGCACCTCGATTATCTGCATACGGTTTTCGGCCAGGTATTTGAAGGCATGGACGTTGTAGATGCGATTGCCGCGGTTGAAACCGCTGACGATAAGCCGGTGGAGGATGTCGTGATTGAGAAGGCGGAGCTGGTTACCTATCATGCGGAATGATCGGTTATTTTCGGACAATACCGAAAAATAACGGACCCGTGCCATGGGTAACGGCACACGGTAGGTGCAGGGGCTCGGCGCTTCTCGGAAAATAGATTAAAAAGCATATGAGAAAAGGGGTGCTGGAAATGGCTGAAGTCATTCACGCAACAAAAAATGATTTTGATAAGCTGCTGGCAGATAACGCGGTGGTCTTGGTAGATTTTTGGGCGACCTGGTGCGGTCCCTGCCGGATGGTTGCGCCGATTATGGAGCAATTAGCGGTTAAATATGCCGGGCGCGCGGTGATTGCCAAGGTCGATGTAGATGAACAGAATGAACTGGCGGAACGGTTTTCCGTCATGAGCATTCCAACGGTTATTGTCTTTAAAAACGGGACGGCTGCCGCAAAATCGGTTGGCTCACGTTCCTTTGACAATTACTGCGACATGCTGGACGGAGCGCTGGCATAAAACCGGCGGCCTCGCTGCCGTATATAAAAACAGGTCCCTGCGTACGGCTGTTTCCCCTGATGCGGGAGGAGCCGTACGCAGGGATCTGTTTGTTCATGCGTTTTTTCTGTGCGGAAGCCCAGCAGCGTTTTCATGAGAAACTAAAAAAGGGTCTTGTTATCGGGGGAAAATCATGCTACAATAGCGGCGAAATGAAGACCGGCCAGAATGGTTCCGGCGGGAGGAGTTTGACTATGAGTAAAAATCCCTTTGGGGCCCTGCGCCTCATCCATGATTTTCCCTATGAGGCCCAGGCGGCTATTGAAGAAAAGAAACGTGTGGCGGCAGAGACGCTGAAAATGATTCAGGGCCTTGGCTATGCCGGCATCGTTACCAATGTGTCGGCTAAAAATAATTATTTGCAGGATGAAGAGGAATGGGAGGTTCTCCGTTTTGTGCTTGAGCAATGCGGCCGGATGGATCTGCGTGTTTGGCTGTATGACGAAAAGGGCTACCCCAGCGGCGGAGCCGGAGGCCAAACAGTGGCGGAGGACCGCTCCTATGAAGCCCGGGCGCTTGTGCTGCTGCACCGGCTTGTGCAGCCGGGTGAAACGGCGGAGCTGGCCTTTCCCCATGGGCATACGCGCGGAATAGCCGCTTATGCATATCTGGTGCCCGATGAGGGGATACAAGCTATCCATGCGGAGTCGCCGTACCGTACCTATGCGGTGCGCGACACCCAGGAGAAGATCACGGTGGTCAATGAGAGCGGGCGGGAGCTGCTGCTGGTTTATTTTATTGAAAAACCGTTTTATGAAGGCGCGCATGCGCAGCATAATGTCTGCGAAAGCCGCCGCTATATCGATGTTTCCAATAAAAAAGCAGTGGCTGCCTTTCTGCGCAACACATACCAGAAATATACGGACCACGTCGGCGACCAATTTACAGGCAACGGCGGCGGGATCGAAGCGATTTTTACCGATGAACCGTCCTATATGGGCAAATATATCAATGCCGGGCTGTACCCGGACGATGTTTACGACCCATTTGATGACACCATTGCGCTTTATCCACCGGTAAATTGGGGCCCGGACGTGGAACGAGCCTTCGAGGAGAAGAGGGGCTACGCCCTAGCGCCGGTGCTGCTTTACCTGTTTTTGGGCAAATCAGAACGGGCAAAGCAGGTGCGCCGCGACTTTTACCAGACGCTGACGGATTTATACGAAGCCAGCTTTTTTATGCAGATTGCGGAGTACTGTAAGGAGCATGGACTGCCGTTTTCCGGCCATATACTGCTGGAGGACGACATCCGTCTCCATCCCGTTTTTGAGGGGAATTTCTTCTCCTTATTGCGCCACATGACCTACCCCGGAATCGACATGCTGAGCTCCGTCCCCGAAAAGAACTGGGCGGATGCCTTTACGCCCAAGTTGGTTTCGTCGGTGGCGGCGGCCTACGGCAGAAAGCATGTGATGAGTGAGTCCTCCGCCCATGTTGAGGGCGGCAAGGTAAGCAAGGAGCAGATGCTTGCAGCGCCGCTGCTTCAGCTGGCGCTGGGCGTGGACATTTTTACCTCGTATTATCTGGACACCGCCCAGCCCCAGCCGGATTTTCAGGTTTGGAACCGCGCCATTTCCGGTACGGCGGAGCGGATGGCGGCGGGAAGACTCCGCACACCGTATGCGCTTTATTATCCCATCGAAACCATGAACGCCTATTATGTGCCGGAGAACGGCCTTGGAGACCCTGCCTTGCAGAATATGATGGATGCCTCCGCGGATAGTATGTCAGAGGCAATGTACACCATCCTGGGCCACCAGTCCGATTTTCGCTTTGTTGATCTGGAGATCCTGCAAAAGGGGACCTGTGAACAGGGGGCTTTCCGCTTTGGCGATATTGCGGTACAGGCCTTGGTGCTGCCGGCCTGTGAGACGGGCGAGGCGCTGCTGAAGGCTGTAGAACGGCTGGTAAAAGAGGGGCTGCCGGTTTATGCTCAGGACTGTGAGGCGTTCCATGCGCACTGTACGGCACTGTGCGGCGCAGGCGCCAAGGCGTTCAGAACGCAACGGGAGCTGGTCGAGCTGCTGGAAATTCCGAGCCGTGCGCCCATCGTTCTTGCTGAGCCCCAGCCGATGCTGATGGCTATGTGCAAAGAGGGCGAGGAGGGCACCAGGGTATTGCTGGTGAACAGTAAAGACAGCGCTGTGCGGCAGGAGATCACACTTCATTTTGCCGGGCAGGCCGAGGTTTACTCCCCCAGGGTGGATGCAGTCATCGGGACGCTTCGTTCAGGGGATATCCTGCAGCTTCAGCCCTACGAGGCTGTAATTCTGCTGGGGCCCGGGTGCAAGGCATAAGCAGGGCGTTTTTCTCGGTTTGGGGCTCAAAATGTTTTCCTACCGTTAAAATCGGATAAGATTTTTCCAAAATAGTAAATTTGTTCATAGAAGTTTTGGCGGGAGTTTGATATACTGGACTCAAATCAGAACCAAAGAAAAGAGGCTGTGAATATGAATACAAGAGCTTGGCTGGAGGATTTGAAAAAGGCAGAGCATAAAAAGGCAATGCCGGTCTTGTCCTTCCCGACAATTTCATTATTAGGCATAACCGTAAAGGATTTGATCAGCGACAGTGATTTGCAGGCCGAGGGCATGAAGCGGGTTGCCGACCGTGTGGATTCGGCGGCATCTGTCAGCATGATGGATCTTTCGGTAGAGGCAGAGGCCTTTGGCGCGGAAATCCGTGTCAGCGACGATGAGGTCCCCACGGTAATCGGTACATTGATTCATGATGAGGATGAGGCGAAGGCGCTTGCCGTTCCCCAGGTTGGGGCGGGGCGTACCGGGCTGTATATTGAGGCGATTGAGAAGGCCTGCAAGCTCATTACCGATCGCCCTGTATTTGCGGGCGTAATCGGCCCCTTCTCGCTGGCCGGCCGTCTGATGGACGTGACAGAGGCGCTGATTAACTGCTATACAGAGCCCGACATGGTTCATATTTTAATGGAGAAGGCCACGAAATTCCTGATTGAATATATTAAGGCGTACAAGACAACCGGAGCAGGCGGTGTGGTTATGGCGGAGCCGCTGACCGGCTTGCTTTCGCCGGACATGGCCGCGGAATTTTCCGAGCCCTATGTCAAGCAGATTGTAGATGCGGTTCAGGATGATAACTTCCTGGTAATTTACCATAACTGTGGGAATAATACCATCCTGATGATTGATTCGATTCTGAGAACGGGGTCCGCTGCCTATCACTTCGGCAACGCAATTGACATGAAGGAAATGCTGGAGCATGTTCCCGCAGATATTGTCACCATGGGAAATGTCGACCCGGCACTGCAATTCAGAAACGGAACGCCGGAATCCATCAAGGCTGAAACAAAGCGTATTATGTCCGAATGCTGCGGCCATTCCAATTTTGTTATTTCCTCGGGCTGCGATATTCCGCCCGCCAGCAGTTGGGAAAATATTGACGCTTTCTTCGAAGCGGTTAAGGAGTTTTACGGCGAAGCTTAAGTGCTGCCCGTTTATTCGTTTCATAGTTTACAGGCCTCGTCTGGTTTTTTCCAGGCGAGGTTTTTTGTTTGAAAACAAAATATTTCCATTGTGTAAACTTTGGCGGTTTCATATTGACGAATCAAAGCCTCTGTCTTATACTTAAATTGTTAATATCATTAACAATTTATTTAATGAATAATTAATGAACAAAGGAGGGATAGGAATGGAAGAAGAAAAAACGAGTAAAATAATTGATACGTTTCAGCGCTTTCATCAAAGCCAGCGAAAACCATTTGCACCAAAGATAGAAGGTATTACACAAAATGATTTTTTTCTGCTGCATCATTTAATGATGTGCCTGAAGCAGAAAAAGGAGCTGACCGGCGACACCGGCGAGCGCCTGGGGATTCAGATTTCGGTGCTGAGTATGGCGGCAAATATGAGTAAGCCGGCAGTGTCACAGGCCTTAAATTCCCTGGAGGACCGGGGGCTGCTCGAACGGTTTACAAGCAAGGGGGACCGCCGGGCGGTATATGTAACCATGACCGACAGGGGCAACCAGGTCATGGAGCAGGGCTGGAAGGTATTTGTCAGCTTTATGGACCGTGTTGAAAAGGAAATGGGCGAGGAGAATACCCGCCGGTTGGTCGAACTGGTCGAACAGTTTATGAACATTATGCAGCAGGTTCGCGGCGAATTTGAAATGGAGTCGGACAATGGAGGGAATAAATAAGCTATGACGAAGCTAGCCCGTTATTTAAAGCCATATATTCTGCCACTGGTGTTTTGTGTGCTGTTTCTGTTTGGGCAGGCCATGTGCGATTTGAACCTGCCAAACCTGATGTCTGACATTGTAAATGTCGGCATACAGCAAAGCGGAATCGAGGAGACAGTCCCCAAAGCGGTCAGCGCAAAGGGGATGAATTTTTTAAAGCTCTTCATGACGGAGGAACAAAAGAGCGCAATTGAGCAGAGCTACACCCAGGTTTCGGCAGGAAGCAGTGAGGCGGAGGCCTACTCGAACGACTACCCGCTCGTAAGTACGGAGGATATTCTGGTGCTTCGGGCAGATGCGGATACGGAAGCGGTGGAATCGTCCTACGGGCAAGGAATTATGACCTTTGTCAGCGCCATGAAGGAAATGGCGGAACAGGAAGGCGCTTCGACGGAGGGCACCGGTGCGGATGACTTGGAGAATGTAGATTTTTCCAAGCTTTATGAAATGCAGCCCATGCTGGAGCAGCTGCCTTCGTCCTATTTTGATTCCGCCCGTGAAAGTGCCGGGGCGGTAGACAGCTCCCTGCTCTCTCAGATGGGGGTTGTTGTAACAAAGGCGTTTTATGAGGAGTTGGGCATAGATACCGGCGCCCTTCAAATGGCCTATATTCTGCGGGTGGGCCTGTATATGCTTCTGCTCACCCTGGCAGGCGCGCTGGCGACCATCGGCGTTGGGCTGCTGGCCTCAAGAATTGCTGCGGGCGTTGCGAGAGCGCTGCGCCATGACGTGTTCAGCAGGGTGGAAAATTTCGGCAGCCGCGAGTTCGACGAATATTCTACCGCTTCCCTGATTACGCGTACAACCAATGATGTTATGCAGGTGCAAATGCTCCTGATTATTGGAATCCGCATGATCTGTTATGCGCCGATCATGGGAATTGGCGGCGTCGTTATGGCTGTCAACAAGAGCGTGTCCATGAGCTGGATCATCGCCATCGGCGTGGTGGTATTAATTGGCCTGATTCTCCTAATTTACGTGCTGGTTATGCCGAAGTTTAAGATTGTGCAAAAGCTGATCGACCGGCTGAACCTGGTAACGCGTGAGAACCTCAGTGGAATGATGGTCATTCGGGCCTTCGGCACCCAGCAGTTTGAGGAGAAACGCTTTGACGGGGCTAACAAAGATTTGACGCAAAACAACTTATACATCAACCGGGCCATGACCTTCATGATGCCGGCTATGATGTTTATGATGAATATCATTACGCTGATTATCGTGTGGGTCGGCGGCCACCAGATTGAGCAATCCGCTATGCAGGTCGGCGACATGATGGCGTTCATGCAGTATGCCATGCAGGTTATTATGAGTTTCCTGATGATTGCAATGATGTTCATTATGGTGCCACGTGCCGCTGTTTCGGGTGAACGAATTGCAGAGGTACTGGAGACAAAACCGGATGTGCTCGACGCCAAAGCGCCGGTTCACTTTCCGGAAAAGGTCCGGGGCGAGGTGACGTTTGACGACGTGAGCTTCCGCTACAATAAGGCGGAGGATATGGCGCTGGAGCATATTACCTTTACCGCCCGCCCGGGGCAGACGACTGCGATTATTGGCTCTACCGGCAGCGGTAAAAGCACGCTGGTCAATCTGATCCCCCGGTTTTATGATGTGACAGAGGGACGGATCTGTATAGACGGTGTGGATGTAAGGGCAGTGCCCCAGCATGAGCTGCGGGAAAATATCAGCTTTGTGCCGCAGAAGGGCGTGCTGTTCTCCGGCACCATTGAGAGCAACCTTTCCTATGGAAGCCCGGCAGCCTCTAAAGAGGCAATCGAAAAAGCCGCTGAGGTAGCGCAGGCCAAGGAATTTATCGAGGCAAAGCCGGAGGGCTATGAGGAACCGATTTCTCAGGGAGGAGACAATGTCTCGGGCGGTCAGAAGCAGCGTCTTTCCATTGGCCGGGCGCTGACAAAAAACGCGCCGATCTATGTGTTTGACGACAGCTTTTCCGCCCTGGACTTTAAGACGGATGCCGCGCTGCGCCGGGCATTGAAGCAATATACCGGCGATGCGGCAGTGTTGATTGTCGCCCAGCGGGTTAGTACCATCATGAATGCGGAACAGATTTTGGTTTTGGAGGACGGTCGTATTGTCGGCCGTGGTACACATAAGGAGCTGCTGCAAAATTGCAGTACCTACCGTGAAATCGCCATGTCACAGCTGTCTGAGGAGGAGTTAAAATGAGCGCAAATCGAGAAACTTCACCAAGGCTGCCGGATTTTTGTGTTGAAAAGGCAGGTGAGGCGTGATGAAAAATAAAAAAGCAATGGGCGGGCGTGGCCCGATGGGCGGCCCAATGATGCCGGGTGAAAAGCCGAAGAATTTTAAAAAGAGCTTTGGCATGCTCCTGAATTATCTCGGCCAGTTCAAAATCCACATTGTTATTGTCATGCTGTTTGCAGCGGCCTCCACGGTTTTTGCCATTGTCGGCCCCAAGGTGCTGGGGCAGGCGACTACGGAGATGTTCAACGGCATTATGGGGAAAATTTCCGGAACCGGCAGCGGCATTGATTTTGGAAAAATTGGCGGAATCCTGTTGACCTTGCTTGGACTCTACCTCGCCAGCGCCGCTTTTTCGGTGATTCAGGGCTGGCTTATGACGGGGGTTTCGATGAAGGTGACCTACCGTCTGCGCAACAGCATTATGCAAAAAATCAACCGCATGCCGCTGGGATACTTTGACCGCGTTAATCACGGCGAGGTACTTTCCCGTGTAACGAACGATGTGGATACATTGAGCCAGACGCTGAATCAAAGCATCACGCAGGTAATCACGTCGGTTACAACGCTGGTCGGCATCCTGGTAATGATGTTTTCCATTAGCTGGGAACTGACCTTGGTGGCGTTGTGCATTTTGCCGGTTTCAATGGTGTTTGTCTCCATCATTGTCAAGCATTCCCAGAAATATTTTAGGGCACAGCAAGAGTATTTGGGCCATGTCAACGGCCATGTTGAAGAAATGTACGGCGGCCATGTGGTAATGAAGGCTTTCAACGGGGAACAAAGCAGTGTGGAGAAGTTCGATGCCTACAACAACCAGCTTTATAATTCTGCATGGAAGTCTCAGTTCCTTTCCGGCCTGATGATGCCGGTGATGAATTTCGTCGGCAATGTGGGCTATGTGGCCGTCTGTATTTTGGGCGGCTGGCTGGCGGTAAACCGCGGCCTCCCTGTTGGCGATATTCAGGCTTTTGTTCAATATGTGCGGCAGTTTACCCAGCCGATTACGCAAATTGCCAATATCAGCAATATTTTACAGCAGACCATGGCGGCAGCCGAACGGGTCTTTGAGTTTTTGGACGAAAAGGAAGAAGAACCAGATGCCCCGACTGTTTATTTGGCAGACGGCGCAGCGTCCCGTCCCGGCGCGCGGGTTCAGGTAGATGGAAGCGTTCAGTTCTCCCATGTACACTTTGGCTACACGCCGGAGAAGATTATTATTCACGATTTTAGTGTGGACGTAAAGCCGGGGCAGAAGATTGCGATTGTCGGCCCGACCGGCGCCGGAAAGACAACGATGGTTAAGCTGTTGATGCGTTTTTATGATGTCAATAGCGGCAGCATTTCGGTAGATGGCCATGACATCCGCAGCTTTTCCCGCAATGAGCTGCGCTCCATTTTTGGAATGGTGCTTCAGGAAACCTGGCTCTATAACGGCACGATTATGGAGAATATTCGCTATGGCAGGATGAATGCGACCGACCGGGAAGTATTAGCGGCAGCCGAAGCCGCGCAGGCGGACCATTTTGTGCGTACGCTGCCCGGGGCTTACCAGATGGAACTCAACGAGGAGGCCAGCAATATCTCTCAGGGGCAGAAGCAGCTGCTTACAATTGCGCGGGCAATCCTTTCCGACCCGAAGATCCTGATTCTGGACGAGGCGACATCAAGTGTTGATACCCGGACGGAAATCCTCATCCAAAAGGCGATGGATAACCTGATGAAGGGGAGGACCAGCTTTGTTATTGCACATCGCCTGTCTACCATCCGTAATGCGGACTGCATTCTGTGTATGAATAACGGCGATATTGTAGAGCAGGGCACGCATGATGAGCTGATGGCGAAAAATGGTTTCTACGCCAATCTCTATAACAGCCAGTTTGAACGCCCGAGCCAGCTCCAGGAGGCTTAAGGACGATATAGACAACAAAACGCGCTCCGGCATCTTAACTGCTGAAGCGCGTTTTTTATGCTCAAGTCTCGTGCCGGCGGGTTGTCACACCTACGGCAATTCAGGGCTGGTAGCCGGTTTTATCCGCCTCTGTAATGGAACGGATTACCCGGCAAGGGACCCCGGCGGCGATGACATT
Source organism: Hydrogeniiclostridium mannosilyticum (assembly GCF_003268275.1). Lineage (GTDB taxonomy): Bacteria > Bacillota > Clostridia > Oscillospirales > Acutalibacteraceae > Hydrogeniiclostridium > Hydrogeniiclostridium mannosilyticum. The sequence goes on along the minus strand of NZ_QLYR01000001.1, from coordinate 639,086 downwards.
CGCGGGAATATCTCTTGTGACAACGCTTCCGGAGCCAATGATGCTGTTCTCGCCAATGGTGACGCCCTGGTTGATGTGTACGCCTGCGCCGACCCATACATTGCTGCCGATTTTGACAGGCTTGGCGTAACAGCCGCCGTGAATGCGCTCGTAGGCATCGGCGGCATGATTGGCAGTGTAAATACCGACACGCGGGCCAAAGAGGACATGGTCTCCGATTTCGATGCCGCCGCAGTCCAGCAGGATGCAGTCAAAATTCGCAAAGAAATAGCTGCCGATGGAGATATTTGAGCCGAACTCACAGCGGAGGTTGGGCTCAAAATGAACCTGCTCGCCAATGGAATTAAACAGCCTTTTTAAAACAGCTTCCCGCTCGGCATGGGGCCGGCCATAGCTGGCGTTGTATTCATTGGTTAAAATTAGGGCGTTCTGCCGGGCTTTGTTGAGCTCCGGCGTCAAGTCGTTGTACATGGCCCCGGACAGGATCTGTTGCATCTGTTCATTCAAATTCAAATAAATTCCTCCTCGCCAATTGCTGAAACCGTGCATATTTTAGCACATTCGTCGGGGAATGTCACGTATTCCGAAGCAGAAAGAAGGATTTTCCATAAGCCGGTAGCTTTTAGCAGCTGGACATGCTAAAATATAACTAAGTTCATTCTGGGAGGGATTTGTCTATGTGGCCTAAAACGGTGTGCAAAGTAGTGATTATTGACGGACAGGGCGGCAGAATCGGGCGTGAATTGGTGGAGGCAGTCGACAAAAATGAGGATCGTGTAGAGGTTATTGCAATCGGGACCAACAGCACCGCCACTGCCAACATGCTAAAGGGCGGCGCACATCAGGCGGCAACAGGGGAAAATGCCGTCCTGGTTGCTTGCAGGACGGCCGACATTATCGCCGGGCCCATCGGAATGCTGGCGGCAGATGCGCTGCTGGGAGAAATCACACCGGCGATGGCCGCCGCGGTAGGACAAAGCACGGCCCGAAAGATTTTGCTGCCAGTCAACCGCTGCGAGATGGTCGTGGCCGGTGTTGCCGAAAAAAATACCGGCAAACTGATTGCGCACGCTGTAAAGCTTATTGAGGAGGCTGTCGCCGCGTACTTTGACTTGGCAGGGGCCTGCCGTTGACAGTGGGGAATATTTTTGTTATACTAATTGAAACACACACAGAAGTGCGGTGTTATTTCTGTCAGAAGACAGAAGCTTTTGCAGCAGTTTGTTCTTTGTTCAATGAAGGCCGATAAAAGAAGAATATATCTTGTATTGAGTGACGATATCCGGGAAGGTATCCGTTTCCAGAGGGAAACAGAGGCCTTCTTTTTATTTTTGTTAGGAGGAAAAAGATGAAACAGGTAAAATATTTGGTAATGACCGCCTTGTGTGTTGCACTGGGCGTAGTACTGCCGGTTACACTGCATGCAATTCCGAATGCCGGCAGCATTTTGCTGCCCATGCACATTCCGGTTTTGCTCTGCGGCTTGGTGTGCGGTCCCGTTTACGGCCTAGCGTGCGGCATACTCGCGCCCCTGCTTTCGAGCTTGATTACCAGCATGCCGCCAATGGCAATGCTTCCCAGTATGATTTGTGAGCTGGCGGTGTACGGTTTGGTGGCCGGTATTCTGATCCGTGTTATTAAGACAAGGTATAATATCGCAAATTTGTATCTTTCGCTGCTGGGCGCCATGTTGATTGGGCGCGTTATCTACGGTGCGCTGAATTCACTGATTTTCCGCGCCGGTGAGTATTCGTTACAGCTTTGGCTTACAGGGGCTTTTGTAACAGCCCTTCCAGGCATCGCCATTCAGCTTGTGTTGCTGCCGGTTTTGGTACTGGCCTTGCAAAAGGCCCGCCTTGTCGAGGCGACGGTGTAAAAAATAACAATAGGGGGAGCCACGGATAATTATCCGTGGCTCCCCCGCTTTTTACTGCCTGTGAGCCGGTTGAATCTTTCGCTCAATAGATTCGACCGGCAGATAAACAAACAGGAGCGGCTTTTATAATAATGCTAATAGCTGGGAAGGAGAATCGGCAGAAGCGTAGGGAGAAATATCCTTTGCATCGGAAAAACCGAACCCATAAGTAACGCCGATAAAGGAAACACCGGCTTTTTCGGCTCCCTCGGCATCATATTGGCTGTCCCCAATCAATACGGCTGATGCGTTCGTCTGTCCCATCTCTTTTAATGCGGCCTGAATGATATCTGATTTTGAGAGCTGTTCTTTTGTGTCAATGCCGGCGATCACATCGAAGTATTGTTTCAGGTTAAAATGTGCCAGTATTTTTTGGGCAGTGTCTTCCCGTTTCAGTGTGGCCACCCCCAGAAACCGGCCTGAATTTTTTAAATTTTGCAAAAGTTCTGAGATCCCGGGGTAGTGCTGCGCTTCAAATAAGCCGCGCTCACTTCCATATTTTCGGTGGAAAAAGGCAGCCTGTTGCGCAATAGCTTCGTCAACGCCAAAGATCCGTTTGTAGCTTTCCACAGGCGGAGGACCGATAAACTCCCGTAAACGACTATCGGGAAGAGAGGGGAGGTTCATTTGTTGCTGGGCATATTTTACTGCCCCCAAAATCCCTTTAGAGGTGTCGAGGAGTGTTCCATCCAGATCGAATAGAACCGTCTTATAATGCTTCATTATCGTCCTCCTTTTGATATAAAGACGGCGTTACAAAATGAAGCTTCATTTTTTCTGTAACTAGGTTACAAAAAAGAGGACCATAATACGGTCCTCCTTTCCTGAACACAAAGATAACTACTCACACAAATTATTTTTTCTCAAAAATTCTCTGAAGTTTAAATATTTTTCTTTATAATGACGATTGAACTCAGAGTAGTCTGCTAATTCGTAATAGTAATCAATTGGTTTTTCTCTATCGAATTCTTCCATTCTTATACTTGGTAAATGGAAAAAGTCCGTTAATTCCTGCGTTCTGGAATCCAAAGTTAAAAATAGAGCTGGTATATTCTCCCATAGACAAATTACATTGCCATGAAATCTTCCACCAAATGAAAAATCATGTCCTCTTATTCCTGTTCTCCATGAATCCGTATCAAAATATAATTTAGTATTTTTAATTAACCAGTTATTTATATAATTATAAAAACGTGAATCATTAACAGAAGAAATTAAAAAAGGTAATGAGGTCTGTTCTACAAAAGTGTAATTTCTATTGGCACAATATGTCAAATAATGTTTTTCTGATTTAGTCAAATTCCCATAAAATGTTCTGAAATTACATAAAACTTTTTTCCCTATAAATTCTTTTTTCTCGAACTGAAAATCCGGGTTTTTAGTCCAATATAAGGATGGACATCCGATTATAGAAATATTAGTTATTCCGTGTTTTTCTAAAATAGATGCTGTATACTCTCCTCTTACTCCTAGAATAGCCCGTTCCTGCATAGCAGATAAAACTTTTAAGCACGATGAATTCAAACGGAAGTCTGGATCCAATTTCCCAGCCTGTAGCCCAATACTAATCGGTACAAATGGTGTCTGCACTTTACTTAACCGTTCATACAAATAATCAAAATTAGAATTTTGATTAATCCAAATCAGATCCGTAGTTACTACAGCTTTTATATCATTTAATTGAGAATGGTCTTTCTGTATTTTATTCCACGGACTGACTTCTAAATTCAATATCTTTTCTAAAGAAGAACTAAATACTTGATTTCCAGTATTCATACCTACTGATTGAAAAGCTTTTTCTTTTGTCTCTAAGTTCAAATCAGATTTAAACATAATAACTTTACTGCCGATCTTATGTGATACATCATCTGCTTGAACATCAGTAGAGCTAAAATAAGAAATTCTTGTAGGATAATTTACCACTCCATATTTTTCACCATATTGGGGGAATTTTTCGACTAAATATTTCGCTACCGGATTTGTATCTTGAAGTTTTTGATTATGAGAAAGTTTTTTAATAATATCCGCCCAAAAAATAACCGGAATTTGAATTTCTCCGTTTTTTAACATTTCCAAATGTTTTTGATACATTTCCTGTGTCATTGGGAAGCCAAATTCTTCTGGTGAAAAACCTTCGGCCAGAATTGCATATAAAGTACGCATACATTTTTCACATATACAACAATTTTTTCCTGTAAGTGTCATCCAACAAACTCTCAAAAAAACGATATGCCAGTTCTTTTTGAAAAAGAACAAATTTTTCTAACTTTGTCAGCACGGCTATTTTCAAAGCCTTCATGCAATACTTTACAGCCACAAAAACGCACATTATTATCTATTGTAGGAAATGAAGCGCATGTATATACTTCGTTTCCTTTAATGGAGTCAGTGGAAGCAATGTATATTTGTTTAATTCCTTCAAGATACGCAAGAGGAGCTGAATGAGTAATAATCGCGATACCATGTTGAAATCCATGCCACCAATTTTCATGATTAGGTTTTGCAACCCGTTCATTTAAAAAATTATAGTTAATAACGCTCCGAAAGGATGTCTTAATAAAACTATAAGGTAAAGAAAACTTTTCAGCTGTTTGTTTAACAGCATCCTTTACATTATTCCATCCATCAATATTATGGAAAAAAATATCCGAACCCAATAAGGTGACCAACATAGGTTCTTCATTAAGTGTTGAGATTAAACTCGCGGTTGCATCCACACCACCGCTAAAAAATAATAAACTTTTATTTAAGCCTTTTATAACCGAATTTTTGACCTTTCTTTTAATAGATAAGGAGCCTTTAAAATCAATTGCCGGATACATTTCTTGATATCCTGACTTAATTTCGTCAATAGAATAAAGAAAATCTTCATCCACTTCATTTATTACAATTTCTGCATCAAACACCCATGAAATAGGTAAAAAATTACCTAAAAATGGTATAACTGCAATAGAGTCTGGACACCATGTCATATCTCTATCGTACTTCACAAAATAGGATTGTTGTTCTTGAAATGCATCTTTCCATTCACCTTCTACATAGTAAAAATATTCTATAGATTCTCGACATTTTAATATTTTGGTTAAAGTTAATTTATTGAGAGACATTATTTCCACACCTCACTGATAATAATTCATTTAAAAAACTTCCCAGCGATCTTTTTTATCCTTTCCCTGGCCTTTCCGCCTTTAGGAAATTTCTTATTGATCCAATGATAAAAACTCATAAAGACGCCATCAGTATAAATCTCCTTTAATTCCTCCGGGATCTGCTGTTGGACAACAGGACTTTCATTTTGTTTCCAAAATCCTTGAGTTACCATATCTTGTGCCCAAATTTCCGACAGAGAAATTCTTGAAAGTCCTGCATATACTTCGTCTTCCATGTAACAGCAGGAAAATACCGCCCGATCAAAATCTGTGGCATGGCATAAAAAGTTTTCAAAGGGAGCAGCTAATTCTGCCCCTCTTAGCTCAAACATATCCAGTTTATCAGAAAAATGCGTTAGAATTTCTTGAGTAAAGTCCAATACACCCCGATGGAGTTCTCCATAAACATATTTCTCAATATAACCCATCCTGTTTTCTTCAAATACTGGCTCAATTCCGGTAGCTGTTTTCTGATAGCCAATACACGAAGGACCATTTTCTATGATCAAGGATTCCCGTACGCTGACACTTCCTGAAGGTAAGAAATCATAATAGGAAGAAAAATGGTAACCAGACTTCTTCGCGACATAGCTGGTATTATATCCGTTTGAGTAAAGAAAATAAGCGTTGATGGGTACTTCTGCCAAATCGCATAAAATGCTCTGAAGTTTACCACTGTATCCCAAATCAATGGTAGCGTCATGTTTTCCAAAAATTGACTTCATATATTCCTGTAAAGACTGGGTACTGTCTTGCCTTTTCGTATCGTCATAAGAAATATTCAGCATCACATTGATGAAACAAACAAAATCTCCCATTGTTTTGAAATTTTGGTTTAATAATATTCCATTATCCCTATAGGTCCTTTCATCCTCTAGGGTAAGTGGTTTTAAAACTGCGGCATACATTTCAAGAATATCCTGAGGTGTATGCTGAATGATGTCCATATGATTACAAATATCATAAAAGTTATGTGCAGTTTTAATCTGATACGGCAATAACGCCTTTCTGGATACATAAACATAGTCTGAAGGAGGAGGGTTTTTGTAGTAGAGTGCCAACATATCGTAAACCTGTTTAAAGAGATACCCATCCCGAGATAAAAAATGAAGTTTTTCATATCCCTGTAGGCAAGCGTCATCCGCTATTTTTTTAGTGAAGCCAAATGCAAGCATCCCTAACAGGTAAAGCCCCATAAAATAGGGATCTCCATTATAATTAGAATTTTTATAAAAAGAATAGTAAAAAGGATTATCAAAATAGCGGTTGGCGATAACTCCTAACATGCAACGAATCGGAAGTTGCTGCATTGCATAAGTATAGTTAGCTAAAAATCCCTGAGGCTTAGCATAAATACTAATACAGTCATTTGTTTTTAACCTAGACACCCAATTTCCAAAAATATCAGTGGCTTTCGGTACAAAATAGGCCTTAATCCCACAAGAACGTGCTTTCAAAATATCGGTATTCCAATTATCTCCAATATGCAACATCTGGGAAGCATCTTTAATTTCTAAATCACTTATGATCAGTTCGAAAAGTTTACCGGTGGACTTCAATAATCTTTTATCTGAGGAAAGATAAAATGCATGGTACCCTGAATACCCACATTTGGTTAACATGGTTTCAAGTGTATTTTTAGATAAATACATATCAGAAGTAATGACCACTTTTTTTCCGACGGATAACGCAAGTTCAAATAATTGCTTTACAGACTTTCTAGGATAGCAGAGTTCTATTTCTAGCTGTTCTTCCATTCTCATAAAGTTTAGACAAGTTTGCAACGGAAGATGGTATATTTCTGACATTTTATGGTAAATTTCTTCTAATACAACATCTTCACAAAAGGGTTTTTCAATCCTCAGAAGTCTACGAGCTTGTGTTTCTGATTCAATACGGATATCATAAAAAGGCAAATCTTTATATTCTGCATATTGTTTTTGAATCGCAATGGTTAATAATTGAAAAATATCATCGGGCTTCCATAATGGACGCAAAATTAATGTATCAAAAACATCAAAACTGATTGTTTCAATTTTTGAATCCATTATAAGGTTTATTATTTCTTCGTACTGGTGATTCCAAGATGTTTTTAGGTCGGTAAAATAGGCATCATCTGGCCGTGCAAATTCAAAATTTTCTTTCTGAAAACCTTGTAAAAATTCAGCCTTAAAACTATCTTTTTCTTCTTGTAACACATCGAAGCGCTCTAACGCATCTTTCACATTCCAAGAATGCCAGCGGAAATACCTATTTTTCCATTCCTGGAAATGCTTTTTATATTTAGAAAACACCATTTGCTTTTTCAAGAAAGATTCAATAAAGTCAAAAACTCTTCTCACGTCATTTACTTTTGAGCGAACATTTTGTAAAGATGTGGATATTCCGGTAGATGCAGCAGCATGACGGTAGTAGATATAGCCGTCATGAGGAATAAAGCACATTTTCTCTGCAAAATAATATAAAACTGTAGAAAAAGCAATATCCTCTGTCATAGTTAAATTTCCAGAAATATATTGATATTCTGGCAAGGCTTTATCCCATAATTTCCTCGTATAGATTTTGTTGTATACCGTATGCCAAGAAAAGCAGTATCCTTCATTTTCGTAAAAGGTATCAAAAATATTTTGGCCTACCAGTATTCTTTCAGCTGTTAGACCAAAATTCGAATTGTAACGAAATCTCCAATGATTTTCGTCCTCCATAATGGTATTGCCCATTACAATATCAGCATGTTCTTGTTCTGCCTTATCAATTAAAACGCGGTAGAAGTCTAATGTAATTTCATCATCGCTATCAACAAAAGCAATATAGTCCCCATGAGAGGCATGCACACCGGTCAATCTGGCCTGAAATAATCCTTTGTTTTTCTCATGATGAATAATTTTGATTCTATCATCCAATTTTGCATAATTATTTAGAAGCTTCAGAGAACCGTCAATTGAACAATCGTCTACTGTGATGATTTCTAAATTTCTATAAGATTGATTTAATACGCTGTCCAGACACTTCTCAAGATAATTTTCAACATTATATACAGGGATGATAACTGATAGCAGTGGAGTATTTAGCATGGTGTCCCGCTCCTTTTATTCCGTAAATATCTCTCTGCAAAAATCTACTCTATTAAGTATAATACTACGTAGCTTTTTGTCAAGGTTTAGTAATCTTTGCAAACCAATTGTAATAAATTCCTCTTTATTATTTGCTGTAAATAGTGTGAAAAACATAAAAAGACAAAAGTTTCTTCTGAAATATTTGGAAACAAGCTCAGTAAATTGTAATGCTTCAAATTTTAGAGTTAGGAAAACGGTTGAGTTCTATTATAACTGATTATATGGATATGCTAAGGCAACAGTAGAATGATTCTTCCGCCATGCATGTTTATGGAATTTATTTCCATATAACTATTGTGGACATTTGTTACCGAAAAAAGCCTGTATCGCTTTTTATTAAGAGATACAGGCTTTTTCAACAAGATTATTTACCCCAACACCTCGCGGTTGGTTCCGTAGAAGATATCGCTGTGGCCGCTGATTTTTTTGCAGAAGGCCTCAAAGCGGTCCCAGGTGTCGTTGATGTCAAATTCGTAGCTGTGGCCCCAGATGTAGAACAGCTGAGGGGTTTCCGCCTGCATAGCCAGAAACTCGTCCGCCATTTTCTCCATATCCGCCCAATCCAGATGGTAAACCGAGGGGTTAAAGCGCAACAGGTTTTCCTGAGGGGCAAAGCTGTTGCTTGAGGTGATGGTCCGGGCATACCGTACCGCGGTATGCTCCTTCAGTACCTGCGCCACGCGGTCGTCGTTATTGACGCCGCCGCATGGATAAGCCATGCCGGTGACCTCGTAGCCGGCAAGCGCACTCAAGTTTTTCCGGTCCTCCTCCACTTGGCGAACGATCTCCTGTTCGTCCAGCTCCGTCAGGTTCGGATGTGTCAGCGTATGAACGGCAACCTCGTGGCCCTGGTACAGGCGGCGGACCTCGGCGGCGGACACTTTGGCGTGGCCGATCTTTTTTCCGTCAATCATGAGGAAATCATCCGGGCGGTCCAAAAGCCCGCTGTTGATATTGAAGGTTGCCTTCAGGCCGTAACGGTTCAGAATTTCAATCAGCCGCCGGTCCTGCGTGACGCCATCGTCGTAGCTGAAGGTAATGGCTTTGTTTTTCCCCTGGTACATCTTTGTCAACGCTCCCTGTATAATGTGTTTTTATTGATAGCGAGTCATGGCCCGCCGGGTAACGGCGTAACGGCTATTGCTTGGTAGCTGTGAAAAACAGACGCGGAAAACGAAAAATGATGGACCCATCGGGCCTGGGAGTATACGCTTTTTGAACCTCTGCGGTGATTTCCCGCTCAAATTCCGACCGGTCCGGTTCCTGCAGCGCGTTTAAGTAAGGCCGGAGGCCGGTGCCCTTATACCATTCTATAATGTCGGCATGCGTGCGCATAATATGAAAATAGGTTGTGGTCCAGATTGAAAATTCGCTGGTCAAACTAGCCAGCAGGTCGTAGTATTCCTCCGGCTTCAGATTGTAAAAAACACGGGGGTTGGAAAACAGTGGGCACCAGCGCTCGCTGGAGGAGACCGCCTGGATAATCCGGTGAATCGGCTCCTCATAGTTCATTGGGGTCTGTACAGCCAGCGTGCCGCCTTTTTTGAGCAGGCCCATCATATCGGGCAGCAGCTGCGTATGATTTGGCACCCACTGAATGCAGGCGTTGGAGAATACAACGTCAAAGCCGCTGCCCAGAGCGGGCAGCTCCCTGCCAGCATCGCACAGGCGGAACGACAGGGAGGGATTGGCTTCCTTTGCTGCGCGGATCATCTCGGGGGAGGAGTCCACCCCCAGCACATCGGCCTGGGGGTAGCGGTCCGCCAGCTTTCGGGTGCTGTTCCCGGGCCCACAGCCAATGTCAACCACTTTGGCCGGATTTTCGTTGGCAATGCGGCTGAGCAAATCCTCCGCAGGGCGTGTCCGCTCCCCTTTAAAGCGTAAATATTGAGCGGCATCCCAATTTTGCATGTATATACCTCCTAAAAGCATAATGGTTATCTTCTTTTTTTCGGGCGGCAGACAACGCCGCCGATAAAGCTGCCCAGCAGGGTAACACCCGCATAGAGCAGCGTGTAGAACCAAGCGCTGCTGTTAAAATACAAATAGATGGCCGGGACAAAGAGCAGGACAACAACAATGAAAAAATACCAGCGGAATCCGCGCTTAACGCCGTGGTGCAGCGAGCAGACCAGGCAGGCCAGCGGAAGAGCGAACCAGAGAACAAGCATGGCGCTTACGACGTCACGCATAATCAGGGGCAGCAGGTAATACAGTACGGCAATAATCAGCCAGTAAACCCAGCTTTCCTTAAAAGCGGTTTTGATCTGCTCCAACATGATTTCGCTCCCCTCTCTTTACGGCGCCACTGCCCGCTTAGCGGCTAAAGCGACCCAGCCGCGTTCCTCACGGCGCTCAAGAATCTGGAAATGCCCGTTGAGTACGGCTGTCACATCCTGCTCGCGCGTGTCGATAATACCGCTCATCAGGTAGACGGCGTCCGGTTTCATATAGCGGTCAATATCCTGCGTCAGCTGAATGATGACGTCGGCCACGATATTGGCGACGACGATGTCGTATTGTCCTTCGACCTTATCGGTGAGGTCCCCGCAGACAGCGGTAAAACGCTGCGCCACATGGTTTCGCTGCGCATTTTGCACCGCTGTTTTTACGGCAAGCGGGTCAATGTCAACACCGGTGGCCCTCGAAGCCCCAAGCAGGATCGCTGCTACAGAGAGAATGCCGCTGCCGCAGCCCACATCCAGTACCTCGCTGGATGGCCCTACAAATTGCTCTAATAGCTCCAGGCACAGGCGCGTCGTCTCGTGCGTACCGGTGCCAAAGGCCAATCCGGGTTCGAGATCCAGGACTGTGCGCCCCGCTGCCTCATACGTTTCCTCCCAGGTCGGGCGGATGAGAAGTTTTTTCCCGACAGGGATGGGCTTGAAGTATTTTTTCCAGTTGTTAATCCAATCCTCCTCCGCACAGGCGCTGATGGAGATCTCATGCTCAATGCCCTCCGCGCGGTAGCGCTCCCGCAGGAAGGAGACCGCCTCGGCCGGGTTTTCCTCCGGGCTGATATAGATATGGACCAAAGCTTTGCTGCGGTCCTTTTTTAACAGCTCTTCATCAATTAAATCAATATGGGCAATATCCCAGGCTTCCTGCTCCAGATGGGAATAATCCTCAATATAGATACCATAGGGAACCGTCATCTGCGCTATGTCGCCGGCACGATCCACATCTGTGGGTTTTACCGTAACGCAGACCTCCGTCCAGTCGGAACCAACCATATCTGTACTCATTTGCGTTCTCCTTCCGGGGGCTTTTTTTCTATTATACAGCAGAAAGCAAAAGAATTACAGACTTATTTTGTCCTGCCGCTGAATATAGTTTATTTGGGGGTGGTTTATTTTTGACTTGGAAACGCCGGTTTTTATATAACGCTATGATTTTAACCGGCGGAGCGGTTGCGCTCCGCCTCACAAATATCGCGTTTCGGGTTTTTATCTGTGGTCAACTGGGAGATTCAGGCATGGGCCTTTATCAGCTGATTTTCTCCATTTTCTCGCTTGCCGTCACGGCCTGTACCTCGGGGGTAAGCTTGGCGGTGACGCGCCTTGTCGCCGAAGGGAATGGTGTGCGCCCTTCCGTGGGGCGTTGTATGGTGCTTGCCCTGTTAATCAGCGGGCTGGCAGGGCTGGTTCTGTGGTGCGGCTCCGGGTGGATTGCCGCAATCCTGCTTGGCAGCCCGGAGGCCGCGAGGCCCATCCGGCTGCTGGTGCCGGGCTTGCCCTGCATGGCGGTATGCGCCTGCATCAAGGGCTATTTTCTGGCGGTTCGCAATACCGCTCTGCCTGCGGCCGGGGAGCTGCTGGAGCAGGTTTTTACCATTGGCGCCGGTATGCTGCTGATGAGCAGGATAACGCCGCTCGATGCGCTTATGCTCGGCTCCACGCTGGGAGAGGCCTCCTCCTGCCTGCTGCTTGGACTGTGCTTCCTCTGCACGGTGCGCAGAAACCCGGGCGGACGGGCCGGAAAAGGGCGGGTCGCTACAAGAAAGGTGCTTCATATAGCGGCCCCGGTACTATGCGGGAATTTTGTGCGCAGCACCCTGAACAGTACGGAGAACCTGCTTGTGCCCCGCGGCCTAAAGCAGTATGGGGCGGGCGCCGCCGGTTCGTTGGCTCAATATGGAATTATGCAGGGGATGGTTATGCCCATCCTCCTTTTTCCGGCCTCCTTTATTACGCCGCTGTGTTCACTGTTTATTCCCGAGCTGGCGGAGCGTGCGGCCAGCGGCCGGCAAAAATCCATTCAACGCATGGCGCGTCTTGCCATGCGCCTGACACTGCTGTTTTCGTTTATTGTCACCACGCTGCTCATTGTGTTTGCGGAACCGTTGTGCAACCTCTTTTTTAATAATACCCAGGCGGGGGTTCTTCTTCGCATAATGGCGCCCATTGTCCCCCTGATGTACCTGGACAGCATTGTGGACGGCATGCTCAAGGGGCTGGACCAGCAGGTGTCCACGCTGAAGTATAATTTCAGCGATTCCCTGCTGCGTGTGCTGTTTATCGCCGTCTTGCTCCCTGTTTTTGGCATGAAGGCCTATGTGTTTGTGCTGTTTTTCAGTGAGATCTTCAACGCTTCCTTGAGCATACACCGGCTTTTAAAGGTGACGGATCTTACGGTCGACGTTGTGGACTGGGTTTTGCTCCCCGCGGTTACAGGCGCCTTGCTTTACTATTTCCTAAGCTTTTTGACGGCGCTGATTTGACAATTATCCACAGGAATTATACAATGAACACATCATATGTCCCGAAAGGGCCGGAGAAAGGGGCTGGCGGTTTTATGGAGCAGGCCTGTACCATAGTTCTAGCTTTTTTTCTATACAGCTTTACCGGGTGGCTTTGTGAAAGCATTTACTGCTCGCTTCCCGCCGGGCGTTTTATTAACCGCGGTTTTTTGACTGGGCCGCTCTGCCCTGTATATGGGTTTGGGGCGCTGCTCATTGTGTTTTTGCTCTCGCCGCTGCAGCCGCAGCCGGTACTTCTCTTTTTAGCTGGCGCGGTGGTGACAAGCCTTCTGGAGTATGTGACCGGTTTTTTGCTGGAAAAAATCTTCCATACAAAATTATGGGATTATTCCCAGCGGCGCTTTAATCTTCACGGGCGTGTCTGCCTGAAAAATTCACTGCTTTTTGGGGCGATGGGGCTTGTTACCGTTTATTTGCTTCATCCGTTCGTGCTGGACCTGATCGGCAGGCTGCCGCTGATTCTGCTGGTTGGGCTGGCTGGCGGGGCCTTGGCGGCTTTTTTGCTGGATTTGATTTTCAGTGTCCGCACCATGCTCCAGCTCAACGGGAAGCTGGCGGAGCTGGAGCGCGTTGCCGCCGATCTGCGCCAGAAGGGGCAGCTCACGCATGAACGCCTGAAAAGCGAGGTTCAGGAGCGGTTCCAGGCAATATCTCAACAGACCAAGCGCCGCCGCATACGGATGGTTGCCGGGTTACAGCTTTTACAGCGCCGTATGCTGGATGCGTTCCCGACCATGCGCTCGGTGCGCCATCATGATTCGCTTGTCCGCCTGCGGGAATACCTGGCTGAAAAACGCGCGGAGCTTAAAAGGTTGAAAAAGTAAAGGGGAGGGCGCCGCCTTCTTTCAAAAGCACATGCAGCCCCGCGGCATGTGCTTTTGCTGTTTTTTACACAGAGCTTATACGCTGTATCTTCCGCCGGCAATGCAAGAGGCCGTATTTTCGGGGGCCGGTGCGCCATGCTTTCGGCAGCACAGAGTGAGGGGGCACGGCCCCTTTTAAGCGGAGAAATCAAGTATGGCTGCGGGGAGATACGGCTATACTACCAAAAAGAGTAGAAAACGGCGCTTGAATTTTATATGGCGAATGGAGGAGAATTCTGGTATAATAGCGGTGGATAAAATTCACCCCTCCGTACCTTTTTCCTTTTTCTTCATGCTTTTGTAAAATTTGAATGCTATAATAAAACAATTATTGGTTCAAAAGCCCTGCTTTGGGTGGCTGGAATCGGGAAAGGGTTTGAGCGTTTTTGGAAGCTTTACTTGCCTTCGACAGGGCAGTCAGCCTTTATATGGCGCAGCATTTGCGGCCGGAGTGGCTGAATCCGGTGATGATCGTGGTTTCTCTGGTGGGTAACGCGGGATTGATCTGGTTTTTATTCGCGCTGTTTATGCTTTGCAAGCCGAAATACCGCCGTGGCGGCCTGGCGCTGGTCTGTGCGATGGTTGCCGGCTTCCTGCTGGGAAATATTTTTTTAAAAAATCTGGTTATGCGTCCCCGTCCCTGCTGGGAATTTCCGGAGGTAGCCATGCTGGTGGCGGTTCCGCATGATTATTCGTTTCCGTCCGGCCATACGCTGGCAGCTTTTACGGCGGCTTCCGTTATCTTTTGTGTAAACCGCAGGGCTGGTGCGGCCGCCTTTCTCTTTGCGGCATTGATGGGCTTTTCCAGACTGTACCTTTTTGTACATTATACAACGGATATCCTGGCTGGCGCGGCACTGGGCTGCCTCGTCGGCTTCCTGACGGTTTTTATTTTCTACAAAACGGGGAACTGGCCCGCGCGGGAAAGCCGGGCTGAAGGACAGAAGCCTCACGGCGGATAAAATAAAAAAGAGGAGAGAACAAAACGCTTTGGATAAATACAAAAAGCTGATCTCCAACACCATTATTTTTGCAATCAGCACCTTTAGCTCTAAGGTGCTGGTATTCTTACTGATGCCCCTGTACACCAGGGTGCTGGACACATCTGCATACGGCGTGACGGATTTGCTGATGAATACGGGCAATCTGTTGCTGCCGCTGGTGACGCTGGGCGTGGTTAACGCCATTATCCGCTTTGGCCTCGACAGAGAAATTGACAAGGCGGATGTTTTTTCCACGGGGCTGCGCACAATTTTGCTGGGCTTCCTGATATTGGTTGTGGCGGAGCCCTTTATCGTGCCGTATATGGGGCCGGTTCTGTCGCTGCTGGATATTCAGGAAGATATGTTTGTGCAGAATATTATTTTAATTGATGCATTTGTCCTGATGTCCTCCATGCGCTCGCTGTGCTCCCAGTTTATCCGGGCAAGGGGGCTGGTGCGGCTTTTTGCCGTAGACGGCATTCTCAGCACGGTGACGACCATCTTTTTCACCGTCCTTTTTCTGGTGTGGCTGCAAATGGGGGTCGCGGGATATATTCTGGCGACGATCTGCGCCGATTTTCTCTCCGTCATCTTCCTGTTTACAACAGGGAGGCTGCACCGTTTTCTCAAGCTGCGCGGAATCAGCCGCGGTGTGTCGGGCAGGATGCTGCGCTATTGTGTACCGCTGATTCCCAATACTATTTGCTGGTGGATCACCAACACCTCCAGCAGGTACATGGTGGTTGCTTTTCTGGGATCCTCCTATAATGGGATATTTGCCGCCGCCAATAAGGTGCCGGCCCTGATTATTTTGGTTTCCGGCATTTTCATGGACGCCTGGCAGATGAGCGCCGTCACGGAGGAAAAAGGGCGCAACAAGTTTTTTACCCGGGTTTTTCGTTCTTACAACGCCTTGATTTTTATGACCGCCGCCTTTGTCATCATGTTTGCAAAGCTGATTACAAAAATTTTGGTTGCGCCCGCTTATTATGAGGCCTGGAGCTTTATTCCGCTGCTAGTGGTTTCAACCGTGTTCACCTGTATGGTGAACTTTTTGGGCAGTATTTATATGGTGGAGAAAAAAAGCATGCATTCGTTGGCAACCGCCGTACTGGGCGCCGTTATCAATGTGGTTCTGTGCCTGGTCTGGATTCCCTCTCTTGGGGTCAACGGCGCGGCGCTGGCCTCGCTGGTAACCTATGTAGCGGTGTTTTTGGTGCGCGCCGTGGATACCAGGCGTTATATCCGTATGAATATCAGCTATTTAAGGCTGGTGGTCAATGCGGTCCTTTTAATTGGACAGGCGGTGCTGATGATCTTTGAAGTGCCGTTTTGGCCGGTTTGGCAGGCATTGCTGACAGCGCTGATGGTCCTGCTGAATTTTAAGGAGGTGCTGGAGGGGGTTCGGAAAATTGTTTCCCGGCGATCCTCAAAAAAGGCAGGCAGCCGCGCCTGAGGAAGAATGATCGTTTATTTAAACAGCAGTGTAGGAGGTTTTCAGCTTGTATCAGGCTTGTATATTTGATTTAGATGGAACATTGGCGGATACGCTGGCGTCGATTGGCGGTTTTGCGAATCAAGCCCTAAATGTGCTGGGGTATCCCGCCATTCCCATTGAGGAATACCGGTTTTTGGTGGGCAATGGAGCGGACGTGCTGATGCGCGGCATGCTTCGCCGTACGGCCGGGAATTATACCGAAGAGGATGTTCAGCGGCTGCGCGCGGTTTACGACGGCCTTTATGAGGCGGACCCGGTGCGGGACGTACAGAATTACCCGGGAATGCCGGAGCTGGTTGCCGCGCTGAGGCGGGAGCAGGTTCCGGCGGCAGTGCTTTCCAATAAGCCGCACAATGTGGTTTGCGCCATTGTCGAAGCGCTTTTCCCCCGGGAAAGCTTCCGGCTGTGCTACGGGCAGCGTGCCGGCGTGGCGAGAAAGCCCGACCCGGAGGGGGCGTTGCTCATCGCAGAGGAATTAAAGGCGCCGCCAACGCATATCCTTTACATAGGGGACACGGATGTCGACATGAAGACGGCAGCCGCGGCGGGCATGGATTCCGTCGGAGTCCTGTGGGGCTTCCGCGGCCGCGAGGAATTGGAGCGGAACCATGCACGTTTTTTGGCGCAGCACCCGGCTGACATATTGGAAATTCTGCACGGACGCCCTGCCTTGAGGTAAAAGATGGAGAAAAAGAAGAATATTCTTGCATATGTAAGGGGACTGGGCTTTCGGATTGTAAAGACCGGAATCGCGGTAACCCTTTGCCTGTGTGTTGTCAAATGGCTAAACCTGCCTCATCCTCTATACGTTGTTCTCACTGCCGTGTTGGCGATGGGAGCCTCCATTGAAGGATCCTTTCACATGGCTAAAAATTATATTTTTGGCATCCTGTGCGGTATTGTGGTCGGCAGTGTCAGCGCTTTTTTTCTGCCGGGAAATGCCGGCGCCGGCGGGATCGGCGCGATTGTAACCCTATATCTGTGCAGCCTCCTCCACCTGCGCGGCGCAGAGGTGCTTTCTTGCGCCGCCTTTTTTTCAGTCCTGCTGACACAGAGCGCGTCGCCGCTCTGGCGGCTGGCACTGGACCAGGCCGGCGGGATGTTTTTGGGCCTTTTTGTGGCGCTGGTGGTAAATTTGCTCATCATGCCGCCAAATTATGCGGGAAAAATTCTCCAAAAATATCGTTCTTTAGGTGAAATAATTATGGTTCTTCCGCAAAGTGAACACAAGCGTGAGTGTTTAGTGGCCCTGGAGCACGACGTGCGGGATTTACAGAATTATACCATGCTGTATGCGGCAGAGCCCAGGTTTATGCGGGGAGAGACTGGGGAAATCAAGCGGATTACAGAGCTGTCCGGTATGCTTCAGGAGCTGCTGGGGGAACTGGAAAGCGCGCTCCACATTCAGGAGCGCGGCCTGAGTGAGGGACAGGCTGAGGCGGCCTACCAATATCATATGGAACAGATCGAGAGGTTGGCCGCCGTTTGCTTTGGCAAGGGGGATCGCGTGTCAAAATAGCTTACCAAAAGCGCCGAAAGCGGTTTTTGGCGGGGGTAGAAAGCGTCCACAAAGCAAAAGGTAGGCCTCTAAAATATGATACCATCTTATAGCATGCTATAGGATGGAGGCGATCGCTTGAGAAGGTTGAGAAGTTCATTTCATGTGGGTGCCCGTTGCGCGGCGCTGTTGCTTTGCCTGCTGCTTACCGTCTGCTGTCTGCCGGTTTACCGGGCCCATGCGGCTGTTGATTTGGAACGGTTGGAAGGGATTTTTGTACTGCAAGAGGATCGCCGGTTGTTTACCGCCGGTGACGGTTCTTCCATTTTGGTGAGTACGGATGGAGAGTATACCACGTTGGTGTCAAAGATGTCCTCGCTCGAAGGAATTGGTGAGAGCGAGTGGGTGTTCCCGGCTGGCATCATTTACCGGGAGGCCCAGGTGCTGGGGGACTCAATTTACCTGATGGGCTGCTCCAATCAGGATGGCTCTTCTTTCTTGCTGATGAAAATTCGTCTGTCGGACCGCGAGGTGGAGTGGGCAGGGCTCTCTTTGCCGTGGCAGGCGGTAGAGTCTTGCCGCATGACGGAGGAACGAACGTTGCTGATCACCGTCGGCGGCGCAGAAACGGCCTATTATTTTGCGAACGACCTGCTGACGCCGGTGCAGGCGCCGGAAAACCCGATGAAGGGGGAACGCTACTATTATTTTACCGGCCAAACGGTTGCAGACCTGGAGCGGCAATATGCACAAAATGGGACTGGGGGTGCCGTGCAGGTTAAGGATAATGCCGGGGTACGGCAGAAAAGCGGAAAAGTCCGTACCGGATGGACGGTGGAGGTACTGCGGAATGGAAAGCAGGAAAGCCTGGTAACTGCCGTGGTCAAAGGGGATTTAGGCGGGACCGCGGCGGAAAACCTGCGGTTTTATAACGAATATCTGGTCGGCCGGAGAAGCCTGACAGGGGCTTGGCTGAAGGCTGCGGATATGAATGAGGACGGGGCCGTCGACGTCGGAGATCTACTGCTTTATAAAAAGGCGGGTTAGAGGAATCGGAAGGGGAGATGGGATTGAATTACCGGCTGGAAAAAAATATCAGGGATTATACGGAAATTCGTACCTCCTTCGACGCGTTGGCCCAAAGGGTGTTTGGGCTGTCCTTTGAGCAGTGGTACCGGGACGGCTACTGGACGGACCGTTATAAGCCGTATGTTCTGCTGGACGGCGGAACCGTCGTTGCCAGTATTGCCGTCAACCGTATGCAAACGATGTGGCGGGGAAAAGGCAGAAGCTATATTCAGTTGGGTACGGTGATGACGGACCCGCAGTACCGCAAGCAAGGGCTTTCCCGCTGCTTGATGGAGCAGGTGCTGCGCGATTACTGCCGGAGCTGTGATGCCGTCTATCTATTTGCCAACGATTCGGCGCTTGATTTTTACCCCCGGTTTGGATTTGAGCGCGCGGTGGAGTATCAATTCAGCTGTCCGGTTACGCCCAACCCCGAAGCCGCCCAAAGGCTGGATATGGAAAACGCGGAGGATCGGGCGCTGCTGCAACGCTGTTACCGGCGGTCAAACCCTTTTTCCAGGCTGCCGCTGCTGGATAATGAGGGCTTGCTGATGTTTTACTGTACTTCCTACATGCGGGACAGGGTTTATTATTTGCCGGAGCGGGAAACCATCTTCATTGCATCCTATGACGGCGGGACAATGTTCTGTTATGATATTTACGGTGGAAGAGGGCAAACGCTGGAGGAAATCCTGGCAGCCGCCAGTCCGCCGCAGATTCACACCGCCAGCCTCGGCTTTACTCCAATTTGTACAGAGGCCGGGCGGCTGTCTCCGCTGCTTGAGGAGGACGAAACGCTGTTCATCCTGCGGGGAAAAGAGAATATTTTCAAAGGCAGCCGGCTGATGTTCCCGCGATTGTCCCATGCGTAACCGCAGCGGAAGCGCGAGCCAGCTGCCAGTTTAACGATAAAAGGAGATTGAACGATGGACAAACTCACTGTAAGGCAACTATACGACCTTTCCCATACGGCGGCGGCGCCCCTGCTGGAGCGCTGCACTTATCCCTGGGAAGCGCTGGAGGGAATTAAGGACTTTATTTTGGAGCTGGGGCCACGGCTGCCGGAGGAGGATTACGACCACCCCGCGGCAGAAATCTGGGTTGCCAAAAGCGCCAAGGTAGCGCCGACAGCGAGCCTGAACGGCCCGCTAATCATCGGCCCCGAAACAGAGGTGCGCCATTGCGCCTTTATCCGCGGCAATGCGCTGGTAGGCAGAGGCTGCGTGGTGGGGAACTCAACGGAGCTGAAAAATGTGGTTCTTTTTGATGGCGTCCAGGTTCCGCATTACAATTATGTGGGCGATTCCATTCTCGGCTATAAATCCCACTTGGGTGCGGGAGCGATCACATCTAATGTAAAATCAGATAAAGCGCTCGTTGTCATTCGCGCGGGTGAATTGTGCCTGGAGACCGGGCGCAAAAAGGTTGGGGCACTGGTCGGCGACCTAGTAGAGGTCGGCTGCGGCAGTGTTCTGAACCCAGGAACGGTGATTGGAAAGGGCAGCCAGGTTTATCCGCTTTCGATGGTACGCGGCTTCATTCCGGAGGGCAGTATTTATAAGCATGCCGGAGAAGTAGCGGAAAAAAAGCGGATTGCTGAATAAATGTGGTTCGAGGTTTTTTATGCAGAGAAGAGTTGCGGCAATCCATGACCTTTCCGGCCTGGGGAGGTGCTCGCTTTCCGTCATTATGCCGGTGTTGGCGGCGTCCGGGGCGGAATGCTGCGCGTTGCCTACAGCGCTGTTGAGCTCGCATACGGGTGGCCTGGCAGGCTATACTTACCGGGACCTGACCGACGATATGGCTGGCTTTGCCCGCCAATGGAGCGCGCTGAATATTCCTTTTTCCGCGCTGTACAGCGGTTTTCTGGGTTCAGCCAGACAAATTGAGGTGGTGTCTGAGATTTTTTCACAGCTGAAGGGGCCAAAAACCGTGGTATTGGTGGACCCGGTCATGGCGGATCATGGCAAGCTGTATAAAACCTATACAGAGGAAATGGCGGGTCGAATGGTGGAATTGTGCCGTCATGCGGATATCATAACGCCGAATCTGACCGAGGCGGGGCTCCTTCTGGGCCTGCCGTACCGGGGGGAGCCGAAAATGGAGGAGGAAGTCACGGAGGTATTGCGCCGCCTGGCGGAGCTGGGCCCGCGAAAGGTAGTGCTTACAGGGGTTTCTCGTGGAAAAATGGAGCTGGGGTCGGCAGGGTATGATCGGGAAACCGGCAGCTATTATTATGCCTTTGCCCCCAGGGTAGCGGGCAGCTTCCCGGGAACGGGGGACCTGTACAGCAGCGCTCTGCTGGCAGGGCTGCTTCGCGGTAAGGAGCTTGGGCAGGCGATGCAAATAGCGGTGGACTACACGCAGGGCAGTATAGCCAGAACCTGGGCTGCTGGTACAGATCCGCGGCTGGGAGTCAACTTTGAGGCTGGGATTCCCGGTTTTATCAAAGCCCTGGGGCTGAATGAGTAAAGCGCAGAGCAGTTGGGAAAAAAGCAGGCCGTTGCCTCCTGTTCAGAGGGGCAGCGGCCTGAATTTATTGGTGCGCCGTACGACGGGACCTGAAGAAAAGGGCCCGTGGCTTATGTAATGGATTCCATCGTCTGGACAATGATTGCCATTTGCTCGGCGTCGCTCATACCAGAGAGCTTGGGCAGGCGTTTCACCACCTGTATCAAGCGCTCTTCTAAAGCCTTCAGCATGGCTTGGCTTTTCCGCTGCCAGTAAAAATCACAGGTAGAAAGAACTTGATCCGGGCTGGCGTTATCGGGCAGGGCGGCGGCGGTTTCTTTCAGCAGAACAGCTAGTTCCTCGTTTTTTAATCTCATAGCTAAGCTCCTTTTCAATGGTGTCATATCCATCATACCGCCTATGGCGCAGAAAAACCAGCGGTAAGTAATGGAAATGAACATTCTGCCCGGGAAAAGGAAGATTTACCCTAGATGTTGTTGAGCATGCCGCGGGAAATATGCTATAATGTCTACAAGCCGAAGGCTTGTAGGCGGGAAGCGCGCAATCGGAGCGGGGAGCCTCCCGCGCAGTACGCGCGGCGCGCACTTCCCCGGACTTTCCGGGGCTTTTATGGGGCTGCGGCTTTATTCTTGGTTTTCAGGCGGACAGCTTACGCAAGGCCCCTTGCGGCGGAATCATTTTTCAGCCGCTTTGAACAGATGAATTTCCGGCCGGTAGGCTGGGGAAAATAAAAACAGCAACAGCGGAGGATTAGAAAATGAAGTTTTTAGCAGCGCCGGATTATCAAAGCATGAGCCGAAGGGCGGCCAATCTTATTTCAGCACAAGTGATCCTGTTTCCCAATTCTGTGCTGGGCTTGGCGACCGGCTCTACACCGCTGGGCATATATCGCCAGCTGGCGGATTGGTATGATAAGGGCGATATCGATTTTTCCGCGGTGAGAACGGTAAACCTGGATGAATACTGCGGCTTGGCGCCTGAGCAGGTTCAGAGCTACCACTATTATATGAAGTCCAACTTTTTCAGTAAAATCAACGTGGATGAACGCAATACCAATCTGCCGAATGGAATGGCGGCGGACCTCAATGAGGAATGCAGGCGTTATGATGCGGTCATCGGCGGACTGGGGGGGATTGACCTTCAAATCTTAGGCATCGGCCATACGGGCCATATCGGCTTTAACGAGCCGGGGTTTGCTTTTGACCAGACCACCCATGTGGTGGAGCTGAACAAGAAAACCATTGAGGCTAACGCCCGCTTTTTTAACAATATCAGTGAGGTGCCCCGCCGTGCGATTACAATGGGGCTGAAGGCAATTATGCAGGCGAAAAAGATTGTACTGGTAGCCAATGGCGAGAGCAAGGCGGAAATTTTGGAGCGGGCTCTTTTTGGCCCGGTGGTCCCTGAGGTACCTGCCTCTATTTTGCAGATGCATCCAAGCGTAACCGTTGTTGCGGATGAAGCGGCTTTTTCGCGGATCCGAGCCAGGCATCCGGAGACGCTGTAAAAATCAAACAGTGAAAGCGCTTTTTATAAGGGCTTTAAATTTGGAGAGGGGTATGGCATATGAGTTTTGGCAGTAAGATTTTAAAATACCGCGAGGAAATGCTGCGCGACCTGGCGCGGCTGGTGGCAATCCCGTCCGTACGCAGCGAGGCTAGGGAGGGGATGCCTTTTGGTGAAAATTCTGCCAGGGCGCTGCAAACCATTTTGGCAATGGCGGACGAGATGGGCTTGAAAACAAAAAACGTGGCAAACTATGCAGGGCACGCAGAGTATGGCGAAGGCCGGGAAAACGCTGCGGTGCTGGCACATGTTGATGTGGTGCCGGCCGGTGAGGGCTGGAAAACAGACCCCTATGTTATGACTGTTCGCGACGGCCTGTGCTATGGGCGCGGGACTGCGGACGACAAGGGCGCGGCAATAGCCGCCTTGTACGGGCTCAAGGTTTTACAGGAAGAAAAGGTGCAGACAAAACGCCGCATTCGGGCCATCTTTGGGGCCGGTGAAGAAACAGCCAGCGAGGATATGGCGCGCTACTTTGAAGTAGAGCCCTTGCCGGAGATGGGCTTTACACCGGATGCGGAATATGGAATCTGTAACCGTGAAAAGGGAATTTTACGTATGGATCTTACTGGACGCCTGGGAGAATCCGGCGTGATTGTTTCTCTGCGGGGCGGCACGGTCTGCAATGCGGTACCGGCTTTCGCGGATGCAGAGCTGCGTTGCAGTGCCGGTCAGTTTCAGGCGCTGCGGCAGGCAGCAGAGCAGGCCGAGGGGGATTTTACCTTTACACAGGCTGACTTTGGGGGCCATGTCCATTCCGTAGGCATCGCCTCGCACGCCGCGACCCCGCAGGAGGGAGTCAATGCCGTCGTGCGTCTGCTGCGCCTGCTGGGCCAGGTTTTTACCGAGCGGGAGCTGGGGGCGTTGGCGTCCTTTGTCAACCGGGCAATTGGTCTGGAGCTGGATGGAGAATCCCTCGGTGTAAAGGTCTGTGATCGGGAGTCCGGAACAATTACTGTTAATTTAGGCGTCTGCCATATCTCCGAAAATGAAAACCGTGTTTGCCTGGACATGCGCTACCCGGTTACGGCGGACGGCGGCCAGCTTGCCCGCACCATTCAGGAGCACGCGGGCAGGTTTGGTGTGGCAGCCACGGTGGAAGGCCACAGCAAGCCGCTTTATCTGCCGGAGCACAGCCCGCTGATTTCTATTTTAAAAGAGTCTTACAGAGCGGTGACCGGTGAAGAGGCCGGAATTTACGCCATGGGGGGCGGTACCTACGCGCGCAGCCTGCAATCCCGCGGCGTAGCCTTTGGACTGCTGTTCCCGGATGAACCGGACCGCAGAATCCACAACACCGGCGAACACATTGAAATTGAAAAATTTATGCTCCACGCACAGGTGTGCCTGGAAGCCATGTACCGTATGGCCGTGGAGTAAGCACGGAAAAAGGCGTAGGTCCCGGCCTGTCTTGTAAGAAGGGGGAAAGGGCATGGTGTACAAAATTTTGATTGTCGAGGATGACCTGGTCATTGCCAAAGCTATCCGGGCGCACTTGCAATCCTGGGGCTGCGAAGCGCAATGTGCGGCCGATTTTCAGAATGTGCTGGGGAATTTCGCCGCCTTTGACCCGCAGCTTGTTTTACTGGATATTTCGCTGCCGTTCTATAACGGCTATCACTGGTGTGGGGAAATCCGAAAGATTTCCAAGGTCCCGGTGATTTTTATCTCTTCCGCGTCGGACAATATGAATATTGTCATGGCGATGAATATGGGCGGCGATGATTTTATTGCCAAACCGTTTGACCTGGAGGTCCTTACAGCGAAGGTCCAGGCGCTGCTGCGCCGTACCTATGACTTTGGCGGGCAGGCCGGCCTGCTGGCCCACAGAGGGGCTATCCTGAACACCAGCGACACAACGCTGACCTACGAGGGGCAGCGAATTGACCTGACGAAGAACGATTATAAAATTTTGCAGACGCTCATGGAGAATAAGGGAAAGGCTGTCAGCCGCGATACCCTGATGCTCCGCCTATGGGAAACGGACAGCTATGTAGATGAAAACACCCTGACTGTAAACGTTACCCGGCTGCGGCGAAAGCTGGAGGCGGCAGGCCTGAGGGATTTTATCACCACGAAAAAAGGAATCGGCTATTTAATCGAATAGGAGCGAGCATGAAAAAAGCGCGTTTTTCTTTGTTTTAGAGCAGTACATGCGGGCGCGTTGGAAAGGCCCGGCGGTGGTTGCGTTTTTTGCGGCAATATTTGCCGTTGTGTTTTATTTATACCGGGTTCCGGCAGAGGCGGTTGGATATGCCGCCCTGCTCTGCGCTGTTTTCGGCGTGCTGCTTGCGCTGGCAGACTTTATCCGGTTTTATAAAAGGCATTGGCTGCTTGAACGCCTCAAAGCGCACATCGCGGTCAGCCTGGACGGCCTGCCGGCGCCGGAATCCCTTCTGGAGCAGGATTACCGGGAGTTGGTTGAGGCCGTTTACCGCGATAAAAACCAGCTTATGACCCGGCAGGAAACGGCCTACCGGGAGATGATGGAGTATTACACGCTTTGGGCGCATCAAATCAAGACGCCCATCGCAGCCCTGCGCTTGCTACTGCAATCGGAAAAGGGAGAAGATGAGGCGGAGCTCTCGGCAGAATTGTTCAAAATTGAGCAGTATGTGGAGATGGTGCTTTCCTACCTCAGATTAGACAGTGAATCCAGCGACCTTATAATTAAGCGGTACAGTCTGGACGCAATCGTCCGTCAGGCAGTGCGCAAATATGCCAAGCTCTTTGTCCGCAAGAAAATTTCCCTTCATTTTACAGCGTTGAACTGCCAGGTGCTGACCGATGAAAAATGGCTGGCCTTTGTGGTGGAGCAGATCCTGTCCAACGCGCTGAAATATACGCGGAGGGGCAGCGTTTCCATTTATATGGATCACCCGGAATGTGGGAAAACCCTGGTTATTGAGGACACCGGCATCGGCATTCAGGCTGAGGATTTGCCGCGTGTTTTTGAAAAGGGCTACACCGGTTATAACGGTCGGGCAGACAAGCGCTCCACTGGCATTGGCCTCTACTTATGCAGGCGTGTTTTGACCAAGCTTTCACATACAATTTCCATTGAATCCACGGTCGGGCAGGGTACCCGGGTCAAAATAGGGCTGGATACCATTGACCTGAAGGTTGAATAAAAAGCGGCCTTACGCTTTTGTAAGGTTACCTGGGGAAATGTAAGCCAATGAAATGGCGCTGCATTTCCCCAGTTTGTTACAATGGATATGTTGAAAAAAGGAGGCTTTTGCAATGGCAATATTAGAGGTCAAAAACCTGAAAAAGATCTACACCACCCGCTTTGGCGGCGCACAAGTACAGGCGCTGTCAAACGTTACGTTTTCAGTGGAACCCGGCGAATATGTGGCGATTATGGGCGAGTCTGGCTCTGGAAAAACCACCCTGCTGAATATTCTGGCGGCACTTGACAAGCCGACCGGCGGCGATGTGCTGTTAAACGGCAAAAGCCTCGGCAGTATTCAGGAAAAGGAAATTTCCGTTTTCCGCCGTGAGAACCTGGGCTTTGTGTTTCAAGACTTTAACTTGCTGGACACCTTTTCTATTCAGGATAATATTTTCCTGCCGCTTGTTTTGTCACACAAGAAATATGATGAAATGGCGGCACGGCTGCAGCCGCTGGTGGAAAAGCTGGGAATACGGGAGATTCTTAAAAAGTTTCCCTATGAGGTTTCCGGCGGGCAGAAGCAGCGTGCGGCGGTAGCGCGTGCTCTGGTTACACATCCGCAGCTTGTTCTGGCGGATGAACCGACCGGTGCGCTGGACTCCCATGCTTCGGATGAGCTGCTGGATTTATTCGGCCGGATCAACCGGGAGGGACAGACGATTTTGATGGTAACCCACAGCACCAAGGCGGCCAGCCATGCTAAACGGGTGCTGTTTATCAAGGATGGCGAAATCTTTCACCAAATTTACCGGGGAACGCAGACGGCCGAGGAGCTGTACCAGAAAATATCCTATACGCTGACCATGCTGGCGACAGGCGGTGCTGAACATGACTAAGTTTTTCTATGCACGGCTGGCCGCCACCAATATCCGGAAGAATGCCCAAACCTATGTGCCTTATATTCTGACGGGAATCGGTACGGTGATGATGTTCTACATCATTTGTACACTCTCTCAAAATTCCGGATTCAACGACATGCCCGGCGGTGTGACAGTTGCTTGGTTTATGCTGATGGGATGCGTGGTAGTGGGCTTGTTCGCCGCCATTTTCCTTTTTTACACCAACAGCTTTCTCATTAAGCGAAGGAAAAAAGAGTTTGGGCTCTATAATATATTGGGCATGGAAAAACGCCATATCAGCCGGGTGATGTTCTACGAGGCGTTCTATGTGGCCTTTATCAGCCTTGCGGCCGGCCTGCTGGCAGGTATGCTGCTGAGCAAGCTGTTTTTTCTATTGATTCTGAAGATTATCAGGGTTGATGTATCGTTTCAGTTTGAACTTTCCATGTCCGCTGTCTGGACGACATTGAAGCTTTTCGGCGCCATCTTTCTGCTGACATTTCTCAATAATTTACGGCAGGTCCGGCTGGTAAACCCCATTGAACTGCTGAAGGGCGGCCAGGTTGGTGAAAAGGAGCCCAAAACCAAATGGGTGCTGGCGCTGCTCGGTGTGCTTTTTCTGGGAAGCGGCTATGCAATGGCCATATCCATCAGTAACCCTGTAGCCATAGTCCTGTGGTTCTTTGTAGCTGTCATTTTGGTCATTTTGGGGACCTATTGCCTGTTTACGGCGGGCAGTATAGCTGTGCTCAAGCTGCTGCGGAGGAGCAAAAGCTATTATTACAAGCCCAAGCATTTTATTGCGGTTTCCGGAATGATGTACCGCATGAAGCAGAACGCAGCCGGCCTGGCGAGCATTTGTATTCTTTCCACCGTGGTGCTGGTTTTAATTTCCACAACTATCTCCATGTATATCGGCGCGGAGGATATGATTGCCCGGCGTTATCCGCGGGAGATGACCGTGGTGGTCGCTGAGCAGGAGGAGGCTGAAAGGGAGGAGGTTTTTCAGCAAATAGAGCAGCTGCTGGGAAAATACCGCGAACAGCCGGAAAATACCGTCTATTACCCGTTTTTTTCCACTCAGATGCACGAGGGAGCAGATGGCTTTTCGCCCGCCGGTGATTACGCTGACCTGGGAAACCTGAAGGGGATGTACTTCCTTTCGCTGACAGATTATAACCGGCTTTATGGGAGCACGCTGACGCTGGCGGACGGAGAGGTGTTCATCCATTCGATCCGCACGCCCTATCAAGGAGATACGTTGAAGCTCTTGGGCCGTTCCTTCACCGTAAAGGGCCAGCTCGATGCGATGAAGGAAACCGGCTTCGATTCCGCAGCGATGATGGACATCTATTATGTGGTGGTCAAGGATGAGGCTGTGTTATCGGAGCTTTCCACCAGACTGGAGGAGGATGTCCGTTATTATTACAGCTTTGATTTTAAAGGCGAAATATCGGAGGAGCGGCAGAACCAGTTTTATGCGGAGCTGAGAACGCTGCTCGGCAAAGGAAGCTATGCGGAGTGCCGGGCAGAAGCCCGGGGCGGCTTTTACAGCTTGTACGGCGGCTTCCTGTTCTTGGGGATTTTTCTTGGGGTGCTCTTTGTTATGGCGACTGTGTTGATTATCTATTATAAGCAAATTTCCGAGGGCTATGATGACCGGGAACGCTTCGTCATTATGCAAAAGGTCGGAATGAGCCGGGAAGAGGTGAAGGCTTCCATTCACAGCCAGGTGATGCAGGTGTTTTTCCTGCCCCTGCTTGCAGCGGGCGTCCATATTGTGGTAGTTTTCCGCTGGCTGACGCAGCTGCTCGCCCTGCTGGCGCTTGACAACAGCGTGCTGTTTTCCCTTTGCACGCTGGGGTCGTTCTTGGTTTTTGCTGTGCTTTATATGTTGGTCTACATGCTGACAGCCAGGGTCTACTATAAAATTGTCAGCGCCTGAATCCGCTTACGCGTCAGAACAATAAGATAAAAGCCGCGCCCCGCTGGTTTAACCAGCGGGGCGCGGCTTTTAGTAAAGGATCGTTACCTTGCCAAAACAGCTGCGGGGGCTTCCCCTATTCCTTCGGTTTGCCGAGCTCCATGCTGCGCTTGACAGCGGCGGTGACCGCTTCCATAGCGGCGTAACGAAAACTGCCGGCCTCCAGCATCTCTACGCCGGCAATGGTTGAGCCGCCCGGCGAACAGACCTCATCCTTCAGCACACCCGGGTGCTTGCCGCTTTCCAGCAGCAAGGCTGCGGTACCCAGCACAGCCTGCGCTGCATATTCCTGCGCCTGACGGCGGGTTAGGCCCGCCCGTACACCGCCGTCGGCCAGCGCTTCCATAAAG
The DNA here is from genome assembly GCF_003268275.1 of Hydrogeniiclostridium mannosilyticum. Classification (GTDB taxonomy): domain Bacteria; phylum Bacillota; class Clostridia; order Oscillospirales; family Acutalibacteraceae; genus Hydrogeniiclostridium; species Hydrogeniiclostridium mannosilyticum. Next base: position 609,851 of record NZ_QLYR01000001.1, on the reverse strand, counting down.
AGGCAGGCAAAGGCGGGCGTGCAGCCCGCGACCACACCCGCGGCGTCCATCTGAGCCTCAGAAATACGGTCGAAACGGCCTGCTGCATGGAAAAGAGCCTCAAACTCATCCAGGGCTTCTGCTGTGGCGTTGCAGGAGCTGACCAGCGTCATGCCCTGCCCGACTGCGGCAGGGGTGTTCGGCATGATGCGCAGAAAGGGCAGCTCCGGGCAATCCAGAGCGGAGAGGTAAAAGGAGATGGGGAGGCCGGCCGCCATAGAGACGACAATTTTTTCCTCGCCACGCGCCAGGCTGGCCTTTATTACCGGCTTGATCTCGTCCAGCAGGCCGGCCATCATTTGGGGCTTTACGCCGAGCATGAGGATGCGTGCCTGCGCCACGGCCTCACAGTTGCTGTGTACGGCGGTACACCCCAGCTCTTCCGCTAAGGCCGCTGCTTTGGAATAGGTGCGGTTTGTCAGCAGGACGGAGGCGGGGTCCGTTCCCCTGCAGGCTGCCCGGGCCAAAGCGCCCCCCATGTTTCCAGTGCCTAAAAAAGCGATTGCTTGCATGAATAATCATCCTTTTATACGGCATGTGCCGTGAATTTATTATAATTACATTATAGCACAACTGCTTTTTATTTCATACACTGGAATAAACCATTTTACCGGCGGGCCGGGGTGGTTTTAGCAATTAAACAGCGGCGTAGGTCCGTCTGAAATAAATCCGGATTTTTTGAGGTGATGAGTTTATGCCTTTTACAACACGCGAGTTGCTGGCCCGGCTGATACAGTGTGAGGCGGGCGGGGAAGGCGACAATGGCATGCGCGCGGTGGCAACGGTTATTATGAACCGCGCCACCATACCGTACGGTGAGTTTTTTCGCGTCAGCGAAGGCGGAGACGTACGCAAAATTATTGAGCAGCCAGGCCAGTTTGTATGCATGCGGGGAACGGTCGGCGGCCGGACCAATCCGCAGAATGTTTGGAATATGACCCCGGAAGAGGTACATTATGAAATTGCGGACTGGGCGCTAAACGGGGGAGTCTTTTCCCCGGTCGCGGAATGCTTGTTCTTTTTTAATCCATACAGCAATCAGTGCCCAGCCTTTTTCCCCAGCAATCAAATGGGGGTGGCTTACAACCGCATTAACGACCATTGCTTTTACCGGCCGACTCAGAAATATGCGGAGTCGTAACCGGAGAGAGGAGAATAATCATGGCTACCAATCAGACTAATCAGCCGATGGATGCAGGCGCTGTGTATGGAGTTACGCCCTGTCCGGGCGGCGATTGCACCCATTCCCCAAACCAGGGGTATTTGCCGACCTTGGAGGAAATCGCCAGCTATAATTATGTGAACCCGGTAAATCCGGTGCGCCGTCCATCGCCTCAGGTGGCGGATCCGACAAGGGTGCCGGTGACGCAGCTACAGGGGCAGCAAAACCAGTCGATGGCCCAGACGCCGCAAAGCATGCCCGGTTCCCAGGGGCTGCAGTCCATGGCGCCCGGTGCGGCGGGCGGAAATGCGGCGCCAAATCCGCTGGCGCCGATTACCTCGACCACACAGCCCCCGCCCATCTCCGGGGACAGCCTGCAATATTTAAACGGCTTTATGCGCACACAAATCGGCCGCACGGTAGTTGTGGAATTTTTAATCGGGGCGAACACATTGGTGGATCGCACGGGAATCCTGCTGGCTGTCGGCGCCAATTATATTTTGCTCAATGAAACTGAAACGGATGATATCCTGGCATGTGACTTTTTCAACATCAAGTTTATTCGGTTTTATTATTAAAGCCAGAGAAAAAACGGCCTCTTTTATATAAGGAGGCCGTTTTTCATTGAGCGGGCCGAGCGGTATAAGCATACCAGTACGGCTTTTTTTCCAGTCTGATTCTTTATTTTTTTATGGAACGCACCGCGATATAGGAGGGAATATGGTGGTCGTGTAAATTACCTTCCCCGTTTGTGTCCTCATAGAGATGGGTTATTTGAAAGCCGGCCTGCAGCTGGCCCCCCAGTTGTTCTTCTAACGTGTGTGAGAATTGAATGCCCCAATCGTTTTTCAAACAGTCATTTAATAGCTGCTGATTTTTTAAAGGGTTAAAGGGGAGCGAATAAATAATCCGGTCCTCCCCGTCATCAAAGGCATAATTAATTCCAATATCATATCCGCCAAGCAATATTCCGCCTTTTTTCAATACCCGATAACATTCTCTAAAAATAGGCTCAACCTTTTCCACGTAACAATTTGAAACAGGGTGAAAGATAAGGTCGAACGCTTCATTCGGGAAAGGCAGCCTTTGAGTCATATCTGCCTGAATAATTTCTACATCGTAGCCTTCACGCTGAGCGACTTTCCGTTCGCTTTCACATTGTGCGGAGGAATAGTCCAAAACGGTACATTGTGCCCCTAATGCGGAAAAAATAGGAATTTGCTGGCCGCCGCCGCTGGCTAAGCCCAGTATTTTTTTCCCTTTTAAACAGCCAAACCACTCATGTGGGACAAATTTGGTTGGCGTCAGATAGACTTCCCACTGCCCCTTCAGCGCTTGACTGTAGATCTCATGGGTAATTGCCTGACCCCAGATCCAACCTTCCAGACACCAACGGTCTATGACGTTGGCATTTTCCAATTGATAATTCATGTTCTTTGCTCCTCTATTCCGTTTTTTTCTGCCGTTTGGTTTCCAGAATGTTTGCTTCGGCAGCCTGTCGGATATGTTCTAGTGTTTTATCGACCAGTATGGATAGCTCCACCGTCCCCACGCCAAAGATGGAGGTCTCAAGCTGATGATGGACGGGAACAGTCCATTCATAGCCGATTTGTTCAATTCCGTTCCGCATACCGAGCACGGAGCCCACGGTTGCACCGTTACAGTCCGTGTCAAAGCCGGTCTGAACAGCCAAGCAGATAGACTTTCCGAAATCTCCGGAGCCGTAAAGCAGCGCAGAGGCTACAATCATGGCGTTGGAAAGAGTGTGGCACCAGTCGTGCGGGGAATGTTCGTCATATATCCGGTGGATATGGTCAAAGCAGACCTTTTCTGGAATGCCCGCGTGGAAGCCCTCCAGCACGGAGTAAACAGCCCGGTAGAGCCGGGAGGTGCTGGGAATCTGAGAAACTCCTGTGCGGAGAATATCTTCGAGGTCTGTGCTGACTGCCGCTTGTGCCAGCATGGCGGCAACAAACATTTCCCCGTAAATGCCATTTTTGATATGGGAGATGGAGGCATCCCGCCAGGCCATCTCCGCAGCTGACTCGGGTCTGCCGGGATGGATATAGCCATAATAGTCCCCGCGGATTTGCGCGCCGATCCATTCCCGGTAAGGGTTTTTATATTTTGCGGAAGCCGGCGGCGTATATCCTCTGATAAGGTTGCAGTAGGCGACCCGTTCAGCGGTGCAGTAAGCGTTTTTACCCTGCAAATCCAGCCAAGCATTGGCCACATCCTGTGGAGTAAAATGAAGCCCGGAGCGCTCAATAATGGCTTGGGCCAGAACTGTGTAATTGGTGTCGTCATCCACCGGAGCCCGCTCAACGATATCAGCATAGCAGCGGCCGCTGAGTGGGAAATTAAACTGTTGCAGCATCTCGGCGGTAATATCGGTGCTCAGAATATACCGCCGCATAGGAAAATTGCCCGAGGCCTTCAGCAGGGAATGCAGCTCGTTGGTGCGGATGCCCTCAATGGGCTTTCCGAGCAGACAGCCGCAGATTCGGCCCATCCAGGCGCCCTGGACTTTACTTTGCAGCTGCTGTGGGTTGAGAGCAACTGATTTTTGACCTGTTTCGTAGCCATCCCGCAATAGCTTGATCTGTTCCAGGTCCGACGGCTCTGTATAGGGATAGTCCGAACGGACCGGTGCATTGACGGCCAGGCGGAATAGAATGTCGGCAATCTCTTCCTTTTCGGCGCTGCAGGGCAGCCGGGCAGTTTCTTGAAAAAGCCCCTCCAGGGAACCAACGTCCAGCCCCTCTTCATAGGACTGCCTGTATTCGACTGTCAGGCCGGAGGAATAGGCCTCCCAAGCGGGAAGACTGCCGTAGTTGGGAAAAATTTTATTATGACTTGCCAATTCCTCGGTGACCCGCCGGCCGTTGTGCTTGATCAGGGCATCGAGCGAGAGGCCAAAGCAATTGGATATCTTTATCAGCCTGTCAATTTCCGGAAGAGAAGCCCCGGACTCCCACTTTTGTACGGTCTGACGAGAAACGCCAATGAGCTCTGCCAACTTTTCCTGAGATAAGCAGTAGGACTCCCTGAGTTTTAAAATACTTTCTGAAATCCCCATTACAACCACTCCTTTGTCTATCAGAATAGGGCATTGAGCGGTAGATGGCAACCGCATAGGCTTTGCATTTTTGGCGCCTAATGGTTGCGGAAAATGAAACATAGCTGTTATAGCTGCAGCATACGGGTCTACTCCAGCGGGGTGCGGCGGATTCCTTCCCGAGCCTTAATGAGGTTGAAAAAGACCCGGTTGACCGGGGTGGGAATGCCGTATTCCTGCCCAAGGTCAAGGACTGTGCCGGCAAAGCAGCCGGCCTCGGTGTCCCGTCCGGCTTCCACGTCCTGAAGCAGGGAGGTTTTACCGATTTTCGGAAAGGTCTCCATCATATGGTCCAGCTCCTCCAGGTCTCTATGGCTCAGCGGGATACCCTTCGCCTGGGCGACCGCCAGCGCTTCCTCCATGGCGTCAACGAATAGGGTGTGAATCTCAGGAATGGCGGAGATGTGCCCATATTGTGCGCCCGTCAAGGCAGAAACCTGGTTGAGGCCGACGTTCAACATCCATTTTTTCCAGGTGGCATGCACCATATCGGGCATAATCCGGGCATCGATACCGGCTGCCGCTAGATAATCCCGCACCGCGGTGACCTCCGGCGCAGGAATACGGTTATCCCGATAGCCGAATTGGATCATACCGTCCGTACGGTTGACTACACCCGCTGCGGAGCGGACGGCATCAATGCCCATGGAGAGGCCGTAAAAGACCGTCTGCCCGGGGAATCCCTTTTGTAAGACATCGCGTGCTGTTACTCCGTTCAGCAGCGGGAGAATAATGGTGTGCGGGGCCAGGCAGGCGCGGATGAGAGGAAACGCCTGGACAAGCTGATGGTTTTTAACGCACAGGATTAATAAATCTGGGGCAAATTCTGCGGAGGCAGCGTGAATGACGGCGGGATAAAAGGTTTCCCCGTTCAGCTGCAGCCCATTGCCGCGGATTCGTTCCTCGCGGTCCCCGCCGGCGGCAACCCGGAACCGGCTGCCGTATTGCTGAAATAGACGATGTCCATAGACGGTGCCGATGGCGCCCATACCGATCATGGCGGCGGTTTGAATCATATGAAAATTCCTCCTCATTCTATTGATTGTTCGGCTGTCAGCCGGCGGCGGTATTGGCCGGGGGTGGCACGGCATTCCTGCTTAAAGGACCGAATGAAATTGTTTGCATCGGAAAAACCGCAGCGCTGCGCCACCTCTGTCACGGTAAGCGCGGTATGCAGCAGCAGCTCCTTGGCGCTGGAGATGCGGTTGCGCATCACATATTGCTTGGGGCTGCAGCCGATCCATTCCCGGAAGCAGTGGGAAAGATAGCAGGGGCTCAAAAAATATTCCTGTGCCAGGGCGGATATGTTGATTTCCTCCGTAAAATGCCGCTCAATATAACGGCGGATTTCAAAGACGGCATGGTTGACAGGGCGCTTGGGCAGCGGGAACAGCGCGCCATGCAGCCGGTAGCAGAGGATGAGCAGCTGTGTGAGCAGTGCGGAGCTGTAAAGGCGGCCCATTTTATCCGGCGAAGCAGGGGTTCGGTATTCTGTCAGCAGCCCCGCGCAAAGCATCTGTGCCTGCTCGGACACGGGGGACAGGTCAAATACGGGGCAGAAGCCGTCGGGACGGTTGATGAATACGGCGCGGAGCTTGGGCTCCGGCAGCAGATGTTCCAGGTCCTCGGGGGAAAACTGGGCGAAGTAGCGGCGGTAGGGCTCGGAACGCACCGTCAGGCTGTGCTCCTCAAGCTTGTTGAGAAAGATCAGCGAGCCTGGTCCGGCGGGGTAGTTTTTCTCTTGAATATGAATCTCTATGGCTCCGGCCTCTACATAAATCATTTCATAGACATTGTGAAAGTGCTGTAAAAAGGTCCCGGGGCGGTCGGCATATTGGCAGAGCAGAAACGGTCGGTTTACGGGCAGAGGGGCTCACCTTCCTTACAAATGAAAGCAAATCTGACGTATTTTTACGCAAGTCTGAAGGACCTGTCTTTAACGAGCTCTGTTATTATTGTAGTACAAAAAACGGAAAGCGCAAGAGGTGGAATAAAAATGCGGGCAGAAAAATTTACAGATCAGGGCCTGAACGCGGTTGTGGAGAGGGCGGAAAAATGCGGAGTGCGGCTTCCCCTCTCCGAGAATATAGACGTTCTGCGGGCGCCCCTTGAGGTGGCGGGGCGCCGGCTTGCCAACCGCTTGGCAGTTCAGCCGATGGAGGGCTGCGACGGTACGCCGGATGGCGCGCCCGGCGAACTGACGGCGCGGCGGTACCGCCGTTTTGCGGGCGGTGGAGCAGGGCTGATTTGGTTTGAGGCGGTTGCGGTGTCGCCGGAGGCCAGGGCCAACCCCCGCCAGCTCATGCTGACGGAGCAGAACCTCGGCGCATTTCAGGCGCTGGCGGCAGAAATTAAGGAAACAGCCCAGCGGGAGCAGGGGCTGGAGCCGGTGCTGATTTTGCAGGCGACGCATTCGGGGCGCTACAGTAAGCCGGAAGGAAAACCGGCGCCGGTTGTCATGGGGTATTGTCCCCCGCTGGAAAAAAACAGCAGCCCGGGCGTCTTTCATATCCTGTCGGACGATGAGCTCCAACGGCTGGAGGAGCGGTATGCGAAAACAGCCGCGCTGGCTCAGAAGGCGGGCTTTGACGGAGTGGATATCAAGGCCTGCCACCGGTATCTCATTAGCGAGTCGCTCTCCGCTTATGAGCGGCCCGGCCCCTATGGCGGCAGCCTAGAGAACCGCACCCGGCTGTACCGCAACGCGGTTGCTGCTGCGCGGTCGGTTGCTTCCGGGGGCTTTCTGGTTACTTCCCGGCTCAATGTCTATGACGGTCTGGCCTACCCCTGGGGCTTTGGCGTGCGCCCCGGCGGCGGTGAGGCGCCGGATCTGGCGGAGCCGGTTGAGCTGGTGCGGCATTTGTATGAGGAGGGAATGCGGCTGCTTGATATTACCATTGGCAACCCTTATTTTAACCCGCATATCAACCGTCCCTTTGACAAGGGGCCCTATGCGCTGCCGGAGGATCCAATTGTGGGCGTTGCCCGCCTGTGCGGCTGTGTTTCGGCAATCAAGCGTGCGGCGCCCGAAATGGCGGTGGTGGCCTCCGGCCTGTCTTATTTGCGGCAATTTTCCGCCAACCAGGCCGCGGGATTGGTTGAAAGCGGCGCCGCGGATCTGGCGGGCTTTGGACGAATGGCGTTTGCCTACCCGGATTTCGCGGCCGATATTCTCCGGGAAGGGCGCCTCAAACCGGAAAAATGCTGCCTGGCGTGCAGTAAGTGCACCGAGCTTATGCGGGCGGGGTCCACGCCCGGATGTGTAGTGCGGGACAGTGCGGTTTATGCACCGCTGTACCGCTGCGTGTTGCAAAAGCAGGGATAAAAGGCAATTTTACAGAAGAGCCGCTGAAAGGCTTGAACGGTGGCTCATGAAAGGATAAAGGAGGCCGATAACTTGGAGAGGACGGCAATTGTAACAGGGGCTAGACGGGGAATTGGGCTGGCGGTTGCGGAGGAACTGGCACAGGCAGGCTTTCGGGTTGTGCTTGCCGCGGTGTCGCCGCCGCAGGAGGCAGCCGGGGTAGTGGCGCGGTTCCGGGAAAATGGTTGGACGGCGGAGTATCAGTCCGTGGACATCTCAAAGGTGGAGGATCGCCGTGACCTGTTTGACCGTACGGAGGAGCGGTATGGTAAAATAGATGTTCTTGTCAACAACGCGGGAGTTGCGCCGCAGGTGCGCGCCGATCTGCTGGAGATGACGCAGGAGAGCTTTGACAGGGTGCTTTCCGTCAACCTGCGAGGAACATTTTTTATGTGCCAAGAGGCGGCAGGGCGGATGATTGCCGCCAAGCGGCAAGGCGGCGCGCTCTACACGCCGAGGATCATCAATATCGGTTCAATTTCCGCCTACACGGCGTCCGTCAGCCGGGGGGAGTACTGCATTTCCAAGGCGGGTGTTTCCATGGTGACCAGCCTTTTTGCCAGCCGTCTGGCGGAGGAAGGAATCCCGGTTTTTGAAGTGCGCCCGGGAATCATCCTTACAGATATGACAGCTGCTGTACAGGAGAAATACCAGCGGATGATCGAGGCGGGCATCACACCGATCCGCCGCTTCGGGCGTCCCAAAGATGTGGCGGATTGTGTAATGGCGGCTGTGAGCGGCCGGTTGGATTTTGCCACCGGGCAGGTGCTCAATGCGGACGGCGGCTTCCACCTGAGAAGGCTGTAGGCAAGCTCAGAACGCTGCTTGGAACGCAGGAGGAAAACAGCATGGAAAAACAAATCAGATTAGGGGATTGCCGCATCCCGGCGACGGTTTTGGATGCGGTGGTTGTGGGGTCCGGCGCGGCGGGATATAATGCGGCCGATTGGCTGTACGACCTCGGCTGCCGGGATATTGCGCTTATCACGGACGGCATCCAGCGGGGAACCTCCCGCAATACTGGCAGCGATAAGCAGACCTATTATAAACTATCTTTGGCAGGGGATGCGCCTGATTCCGTGGGGGCCATGGCGCAGGAGCTCTTTGACGGGGAAGGGGTAGACGGCGATATCGCTCTTGCCGAGGCCGCGGGGTCGGTGCGGTCCTTTATCAAGCTGGCAAACCTGGGGGTACCCTTTCCTACCAACCGCTACGGCGAATATGTGGGCTACAGGACGGATCATGAGCAGCGCGGGCGGGCAACCTCAGCAGGCCCGCTGACCTCAAAATATATGACGGAATGCTTGGAACGGGCTGTCCGGCAAAAGAAAATTCGGGTAGATTCGCCGCGGATGGCGGTTCAACTGCTGACGGAAGGGAATGAGGTTCAGGGGCTGATCTGCCTGGATCTGGACCGGCTGGACAATGAAGCTTGCGGCCTTTGCGCGTATTTGGCGCCCTATGTGATTTTGTGCACCGGGGGACCGGCGGGCGTGTATGAGGACCGGGTCTATCCGGAGAGCCAGGTAGGCATGAGCGGCATGGCGCTCGAGGCGGGCGCCGTAGCGGCCAATCTGCAGGAGTGGCAGTATGGGCTGGCGTCCACGAAATTTCGCTGGAATGTCTCCGGCAGCTATCAGCAGGTATTGCCCAGCTATAGGGTCAGAACACAGGAGGGGATGGAAAAAGAGTTTTTACCGGATTATTTTTCTTCGGCGGAAGCGGCGCTCGGCGCGGTTTTTCGCAAGGGCTACGAGTGGCCCTTTTCGATTGGGCGGGTGTCGGCCTCTTCCCGGGTGGATGTTGCGGTCTACCATGAGACCTGTGTACGGGGCGGGCGGGTATTTTTGGATTACCGGACGGACCCAGCCGGCTTAAATGGGCCGTTCAGCCGGCTGGAAAAGGAGGCGTACGATTACCTGTCCAATTCTCAGGCGCTGGTTCCCGGCCCATTGGAGCGCCTGCTCAGAATGAACCGGCCGGCGGTGGAGCTCTATCGTGCCCATGGAATTGACCTGAGCCTGGATCCGCTTGAAATCCGGGTTTGCGCGCAGCATTGCAACGGCGGGCTTGCCGTAGATGCCAGCTGGCAGACCTCGGTTCAGGGACTATACGCGGCGGGAGAGGCGGCGGGGACCTTTGGCGTGCATCGCCCCGGCGGTTCCGCCTTGAACTCGACACAGGTGGGCTCTATGCGGGCGGCGGAAGCCGTCGCCCTGCGGCTCAGAGCAGCCCGCTTTGACGCACAAGCCGCAATGAGGCAGGCGCAGGAACAACTGGCTGTGTGTATGGGCCGGCTCCGCAACGCATTTTGCGGAAAGACCGGCAGCCGGGACGGCGGTGTGCGTCTACGGCGGCAGGCACAGCGCGAGATGAGCCGCTGGGCTGCCCAAATCCGCGACATTGAGGGTATGCGGGGCCTCTCAGAGTGGCTTCAGGTCCGGCTGAACGGCTTCTTTGCCGAAAATGGGGTCCAGTCGCCGCAGGAACTGCCGGAGCTGCTGCGCAACAGGGATATTCTGTTGACACAGTACGCAGTGCTATCTGCGATGATTACCTCTGCTGAGCGCGTTGGCAGCCGTGGTTCGGCGCTGGTGCGCAGCCGGGAAGGAGAGCCCGGAGCCGGCCTGGATGGCCGTCTGGCGGATTATGCTTATAAGCCGCAGGCCGCGGGCTTTGCGGGACAAAAGCTGGTGACAGAGCTCCGGGAGGCCGCGGTTTCCCGTTTTGAGCCGGTTCGTCCCCTGCCGGGCCGGGGCGGTTGGTTTGAAACTGTTTGGAAGGAATACCGGGAGCGCCAGGGCGGTTTCAGCTTGTAATTTGGGGAGCGGCGCCCTGCCATACTCCCATGGGCGGGAACAAAAAATTATAGAAAGCGGAGGAGTCGAAATGCTTGGACTGACATCCATTTCCTTTCGGGGTAAAACGTGTACGGAAGTGATTGGGCTGGCAAAAAAAGCCGGTCTGGATGGAATCGAGTGGGGCGGGGACGTTCATGTGCCGCCCGAAAATGAAGAAGGGGCGGCGCAGGTAGGGCAGATGACGCGAGAGGCCGGCCTGGAGGTGCTCTCCTACGGCAGTTATTATCGTCTGTGCCAGGGAACAGATTTCCACCCGGTTTTGCGGGCAGCGAAGGCGCTCGGCGCACCGATGGTCCGAATTTGGGCAGGCAGTGTGGAGCGGGAAACGATAGATCCGGCTTACATGGATCAGGCAGCCGGTGAGCTGCGGCGCGTGTGCGCGCTGGCACAGGGAGAGGGCCTGCGGGTCAGCCTGGAATACCACCGCTGGACGCTGACCTGGCACAGTGATTCTGCCTGTATGCTGCTGAAAAAGGCGGGTGCGGGAAATCTTCATACCTATTGGCAGCCTAATCCGGATATCTCCCACGCGGAGAACTGCCGTGAGCTTGCGGAGATCCTGCCCTGGCTGTCGAGCTTTCATGTGTTTCAATGGAACCGGGGAGACGAGCGTCGGCCGCTTTGCGAGGGAGAGGACGTATGGCGCGATTATTACCGGATTGCCGGGGATAGGCGCCGGAATAGCCTGCTGGAATTTATCCGTGGGGATTCGGCGGCGCAGCTCCAGGCGGATGCACAAGTGCTAAAGCAATGGGAAAGCGCCTTTCAGCGAACCGGCGCATCTAAATAAAATCAGTGGGGAGGATTCAGGATGAACGCAATTTATATGACAACCCAGGGGGAACGTTTTATTGAGCGCGCTTACAGCGAGGAGACACGGGGGGCGTTGGAGCAGGAGCTGAATTTTCTGGGCTTGATACAGGACCCGGCACAGCTCGAAGCGCAAAGGGAGATTTGCCGGCAGGCGGACTATATCTTTTCCACCTGGGGAATGTTCAACCTAAATGAAGAGGAGCTGAAAACCTATTTTCCCCGGCTGAAAGCGGTTTTTTATGCGGCAGGCTCGGTACAGGGCTTTGCGCGTCCGCTGCTGAAACAGGGGGTTCGCGTTTTCAGCGCCTTTGCCGCCAACGCGGTACCGGTGGCGGAGTATACGGTGGCGCAAATTATTCTGGCCGGCAAAGGCTTTTTGCAGACGATGGCACTGTACAGCAGCGGCGGCAACCATCAGGCCGCGAGCAGCTACTGCGACGGCTTTCCCGGCAATTACGGCTGCCAGGTCGGTTTGATCGGTGCGGGGGCCATCGGCAGGCTGGTTATCCGGATGCTGAAGGAGTACCGGTTAAAGGTTGTGGTATTCGACCCATTTTTGAGCGAAGAGGAGGCAGAACGTCTGGGGGTTGAAAAATGCGGGCTGGAGAGGCTGTTTGCCGAAAGCCAGACCATCTCCAACCATTTGGCCAATAATCCGCAGACGGCCGGTATGCTGAATTACGGCCTGTTCCGCCGCATGAAGCCGAATGCAACATTCATTAATACCGGGCGCGGCGCACAGGTGGTGGAGGCGGATCTGGTACGCGCGCTGAGGGAAGAACCCGGGCGCACCGCCCTGCTGGATGTCACGGATCCTGTGGAACCGGTGGACCCCAGCGGGGAGCTGTGCCGGCTGCCGAATGTGTTCTTGACGCCGCATATCGCAGGCAGTATGGCGGAGGAGATCCGCCGCATGGGCGAATATATGAAAGAAGAGTACCAAGCGGTTGCCGCCGGACGTGCCGCCCGTTTTGAGGTCACGGAAAAAATGTTGGAGACAATGGCCTGACGATGCTTGAAGGTGAGGCCTTTTTTGTGTATGATGAGTTTAGACGGATTCCTGGGGATGGACATCAGGCTTCGGCTTGCAATGCCGGATGCATGCCCGGAAAGGGGTTGGAAGAGATGATTGCTCAAAAAATAATGCTGGTAGGGGAACCCATGGTGCTGTTTATTGCCCAACAGCCGGGGCCTTTGCATGAGGCCGCCTCCTTTTCAGCAGGCATTGCGGGGGCGGAATACAATGTCGCTGTCGGATTGCGGCGTCTGGGGCACGAGGCCGGATACCTCACACGCCTGGGGCGGGACCCCTTCGGCAAACGGATTGCCGCGCAGATGGAGAAAAACGGCTTGGATTTATCGTTGGTAAGCTATTCCCGGGAACGCGCAACCGGATTCATGCTGAAGGCAAAAAGTTCACTGGGGGACCCGGATATATTCTATTTCCGGAAGAATTCAGCCGCTTCCGAACTGGACGAGGCGTCGATTGACCGGCTGGATATGAGCGGTTTCCGCTATTTGCATCTGACGGGGATTTTCCCGGCACTGTCAGAGCAAACCTGGTCGGCCTCGCTTCGCCTGCTGGAACGGGCAAAGGAAAACCGCCTGACGGTGTTTTTTGACCCCAACCTCCGCCCTCAGCTCTGGAAGGATAAGGCGCTGATGTGCCGGCGAATCAACCTGCTTGCCCGTAAGGCGGATTATTTTCTTCCCGGCACCGGTGAGGGGGAGATTTTGATGGGCAGCCGGGAGGCCGGGGAAATCGCGCGTTATTACCGGGCTCAGGGCGTGCCTTGTGTGGTGGTAAAGACCGGCCCCAAGGGCGCGCTGGCGGCAGTGGGGGAGGAGATGATGACGGTACCGGGCTACCGGGTGGACCGGGTGGTGGACACCGTCGGCGCAGGGGATGGCTTTGCGGCGGGTTTTATCAGCGCTGTGGCGGAGGGGCTGCCGCTGGAAGCTGCCGTCCTGCGGGCTAATGCCGTCGGGGCCATCCAGGTCATGCACGAGAGCGACAACGAGGGCCTGCCGGCCAGGGCGGAACTGGGCCGTTTTATGGCGGCTGTGCCGCGCGCGGAAGAAACGTAATGGCAGAGAGGGGAAGGAGCCCGAAAAAATGACGGACAGAACAGAGAATTTTAATATGAAAATAGGCCGTGCCGGTATTTTGCCGGTGGTGAAAATTGTATCGGCACAGCGGGCGGAGGCGCTCGCGCAGGCCTTGATGGACGGAGGGCTTTTCGCAGTGGAAATTACCTTCCGCACGCCGGCTGCCGCGGAGGCCATTCAGCGCATTGTGCGGCGGACGCCGAAGATGTATGTTTGTGCCGGCACGGTGCTGACGGTGGAAAATGCCCGCCAGGCCGTGGAATCGGGCGCAGGTGCGGTGATCTCCCCGGGCACCAGTCTGGAGGTGGTGCGCTGGTGCCGGGAGCACGGGATCCCGGTTGTTCCGGGCTGTGCCACCCCGACTGAGGTAGAGGCCTGCAAGGCGGAGGGACTGGGCACAGTCAAGCTTTTTCCTGCGGAGGTAGTCGGCGGCCTCGCTATGCTGCGTGCGCTCGCGGGCCCGTACGCGGATATGCGCTTTATGCCGACAGGAGGAATCAATCCCCGGAATCTACAGGATTATCTGCGTCAAAAGAATGTGCTGGCCTGCGGCGGCAGCTGGATTGCGCCTACGGATAAGATAGAGAGCGGTTGCTTTGCCGAAATTACCGGGCTTGCCCGGGAGGCTGCCGCAATGGTTGCCGCTGTGCGTGGGAGCCGGGCGGTTTGAGTGAGCGCGGGCGATCCCGCGCCCTTTTTGATCGCCTGACCCTTGAAAATCCAGAAGCAATACCGCAGGCCGTTTCTGTGCGGAGCCGGCGGAGGACACTGGCTCTGGTTCGGATCAATTTGGCAAAAGGTGTGGGCGGGCTTATGCTGTTTTTTTACGAAAATGAGCCCGGCCGGCAGACTGTGAGGGAATAAACGGGGTACGCTAACCGGTGGGAACAGCTTGTTCCGGGGAATAAAATAAAAAGGTGGGACTTCATAGCATGGCGAAAGAAAAGAGAAATCAGTCAAACGGAGACGGACGTGAAAAGCTGGAGCTGAAAAAGCTGCGCGAGCTTTTGGCTGAGCAGCAGCTGCTGCTGAAGGAGCATAGGCTCCCGGTGCTTATTTTGCTGGAGGGCTGGAGCGGCGCCGGGAAGGGGGCTGTACTCAGCCGGGTGGTCAAAAGCCTGGACCCACGGTTTTATCATGTTTATGCAAAGAGCAAAACCACCGAGGGCGAAGAGCGGCGTCCCTATTTGTGGCGTTATTTTACTAAAATCCCAGAGGCTGGAAAAATTGTCCTGATGGATTCCGGCTGGATGGAGGACAGCGTTCGCGCGCATTTATCCGGCAGTCTGGATAATGAGGATTACGCGGCGCGCCTGACCTCCATTATGGCCTTTGAGCGCCAATTAGCCGTCAATGGCTATTTGCTGTTCAAGATCTTTTTGAATATTTCTGAAAAAGAACAGGGAAAACGGCTGGACCTCCTGCGGGAGGATAAAAACACCCGCTGGCGGGTGAATGAGGAAGACCTCTGGCAGAATAAGCATTATGACAAGACCAAAAAAGAGCTGGAACGCTTTATGGAAAGAACCAATGTGCCGTTTGCCCCGTGGCATGTTGTGGACGGAACAGATATTAGACAGGCGGAGCTGGCGGTGCTGAAGCTGTTGACCGGCGGCATTGACGGCGCGGTGAAGGGTGCGGCTGTCCGGCCTCAGCCGCTAGAGGAGGCTTTTCCCATGAAGAAGGCGGGGCTGCTGGCAGAGGTGGACCTGGGTAAGGCGCTTTCCGAAAAAGAATATGAGGTGCGCCTCAAAAGTGGGCAGGAGCGTCTGCGTGAGCTGCACAACCGCATCTACCGCAAGAAGGTGCCGGTGGTTATTGTCTATGAGGGGTGGGATGCAGCAGGCAAGGGCGGTAATATCAAGCGTCTGGCCGGGGCGCTTGACGCCCGCGGCTATGAGGTGGTTCCCATTGCTGCGCCGGAGCCGCACGAGAAATCGCGCCATTATTTGTGGCGCTTTTGGACGCATCTGCCCAAAACAGGCCATGTCACGGTATTTGACCGCAGCTGGTACGGGCGTGTTATGGTAGAGCGGGTAGAGGGACTGTGCAGCCAGGAGGAGTGGCGGCGGGCCTACCAGGAAATTAACGAGTTTGAAAAAGAGCTGACGGATTGGGGGGCGGTGGTCGTCAAATTTTGGCTGCACATCGACCCCGAGACCCAGCTGGAACGTTTTACCGAGCGCCAGAACACCCCGGAAAAGCGGTGGAAGCTCACCGACGAGGACTGGCGCAACCGCGAAAAATGGCCTGCCTATGAGGCGGCGGTGGACGAGATGCTGGCGAAGACAAGCACACAGTTTGCTCCTTGGCATATCATTGAATCCAATGATAAAAAGTTTGCCAGGGTAAAGGCCATTGAAACCGTTATTGCTGCTATAGAGCGCGCTGTAGGTTAGGGGGAAAGAGCAGTTTTGTATTCCTATGTTACGCATACGCTGGCTCCGGTGTACGACAGCAGCTCCCGTGTTTTAATCCTGGGGACTATGCCCTCGCCGAAATCACGGGAGGCGGGCTTTTACTATGCCCACCCACAGAACCGGTTTTGGCCCGTTTTGGCGGCGCTTTTCGCAGAACCGATTCCAGCTGCCGCCGCGGACAAAAAGGACTTTGCCCTGCGCCACCATATTGCCCTGTGGGATGTGCTGCATGCATGCCGGATTGAGGGGGCGGGGGACAGCACCATCCGCGATCCCGTGCCAAACGATATTGCAGGGCTGCTGGAAAAAAGCGCGGTTCGGGCAGTTTTTACCACGGGGAAAAAGGCGGCCGGCCTCTACCGGCGCCTTTGCCTGCCCAGCACAGGGCTGCCCGCCTTTTATTTGCCCTCGCCCAGTCCGGCAAATTGCCGGGGCTGTACAAAGGAGACACTGATAAAAGATTATCAAATTCTTTTAGAATATTTATGTTAGCCTTGCACCGCCTTTTTGATTATGGTATAGTGCTATTTAGTTATACTTCAGGCGGCAAATCATGCCCGGCGGATTTCGGCGGTGCACAGGGGATATGTGCTCATGTCCGGCGCTGAGATTACCCGTTCACAAAGGCAGGGCCTTTATGGGGGCGCATGGTTTCTGTAGTTTAAGGAATGGCGACCTATAAACAAAAGGGAAAAGGAAGGTAGCAAGTGAGTCATAATCCATTGAAAAAGGCCGGCAACAGGGCCTTTTACAAAACGGTTGTCGCGTTGGTTTTGCCAATGGCACTGCAAAATCTCATCAACGTGGGGGTGTCCTCGGCAGACGTTATCATGCTAGGGCAGGTGGGAGAAACGGTGCTTTCGGCGGCCTCGCTGGCAGGCCAGGTGCAGTTTATCATGACGCTGGTGTTTTTTGGGCTGACTTCCGGGGCGGCGGTGCTGACGGCTCAGTATTGGGGGAAGGGCGATACCCGCACCATAGAAAAGGTCATGGGAATTGCCATGCGCTTCTCGCTGATGGTCGGGCTGGCCTTTACGCTGGCGGCGTGGCTGATACCTGAGGTGCTGATGAGTATTTATACCTCTGAGCCGGAGGTGATCTCGGAGGGCTGTAAATATCTGCGCATCGTTGCGGTGGCTTATATTCCGATTTCAATCACGACAATATATCTAAACATCATGCGCAGCGTGGAACGCGTGGTGATTTCCACCGTTGTTTACTTAATCTCGCTGGTTACTAATGTTATTTTGAACGCCGTGTTTATTTTCGGCCTGTTTGGCCTACCGGCGATGGGCATTATGGGCGCGGCGCTGGCGACGATGATTGCGCGCTTTGTGGAGCTGGCGATTGTGCTGTTCTACTCTAAAAAGATGAACCGTACGATCCGGTTCCGCATATCAGACCTGTTTGTCAGGGATGGATTTTTATTTCGTGACTTCCTGCGTTATTCGATCCCGGTAGTGCTCAATGAGCTGATGTGGGGCGCGGGCGCTTCTATGAACTCAGCGGTCATCGGGCACCTGGGCAGCGCCGCTACCGCCGCAAATTCCGTGGCGCAGGTAACCCGCCAGCTGGCGACGGTTGTGGCCTTCGGTATTGCCAATGCGGCGGCGATTATGATAGGCAAGGCGATTGGTGCGGGCGATGTGGAGCGGGCCAAAAACTACGGTGCCCGTTTTACCAAGCTGACGTTGCTTGCCGGTGTAGCCGGCGCTGTGGTGGTGCTGATTGTCCGGCCAATCGTCATGGCAAGTATGACACTGTCTCCCGAGGCGGAGGGGTACCTTTCCATGATGATGCTGGTCATGTCCTATTTTGTCATTGGGCAGGCCTATAACACCACGATGGTGGTGGGCGTTTTCCGTGCTGGGGGCGACACGCGCTTTGGCCTGGCGCTGGATGTAATCAGTATGTGGTGCTGCTCCATTCTCTTGGGTGCAATCGCGGCCTTTGTGCTGAAGTGGAGCGTACCGGTCGTTTATATCATACTGATGAGCGACGAGGTCCTCAAGGTTCCGTTTACCACCTGGCGCTATAAGACGCGTGTCTGGCTGAAAAATGTTACGCGCTGACGGGCGTATTTAACCGTAATCCGCTTTATCGCTGCCGGTAAGGCGGATTTTTTACGTCCGTTAGGCGTAATAGGCGCCGGGCTCAGGGGGATGAGGGTTACGCCTGGGGCCGCGTAATTCCCCGGGCGGAGCCGGTAAAGCACGAACGGCGGAGCCGCCCGGCGATTTTATGGCGGCTTTGATTTTGAAAAGCGATTTCTGTCTTTTTAATCGGGCGCTCTTGTGTTATAATGGCTATAGAAAGCCTTGCGGCCGCTGTGGCTGCGGTATGCCGGGATGAGAGCGGTCGCCCGGACCGCTGAGAGAAGAGGGCGGGCTTCCGCCGCGAGATAGCCCCCGGGTAGAACGGCATGGCAAAACTAAAAACGGAGAGGGATGAATTTAGGTATGTTAAGCGATATTGAATTGGCCCAGCAGGCCAAGCTGAAACCGATTGCGGATATTGCCCGCGAGCTGGGTATACAGGAGGATGAGCTGGAGCCCTATGGACGGTATAAGGCGAAGCTGAACGAGCGTTTAATTGAGCGCTTACAGGACCGGGCGGATGGGAAGCTGGTTCTGGTGACGGCAATCAACCCCACGCCTGCCGGTGAAGGAAAGACGACCACCACGGCAGGTTTGGGCGAGGCAATGGCGAAAATTGGGAAAAAGGCGGTATTGGCGCTGCGCGAGCCATCCCTGGGGCCGGTGTTCGGCATTAAGGGCGGCGCTGCAGGCGGCGGCTATGCGCAGGTGCTGCCCATGGAGGATATCAACCTTCATTTTACAGGGGATATGCACGCCATTACAGCAGCCAATAATCTGCTTTGCGCTCTTTTGGACAACCATATCCAGCAGGGGAATGCTTTGGGCATCGACCCGCGCAGGGTCCTGGTTCGCCGCTGCATGGATATGAACGACCGGGCGCTGCGCAATGTGGTTGTCGGGCTGGGTGGCCCTTTGAATGGTGTGCCGCGTGAGGATGGCTTTGTCATTACCGTCGCAACGGAGGTCATGGCGATTTTGTGCCTGGCCTCCGACCTGGAGGACCTCAAGCAGCGTTTTGGCCGTATGCTGGTGGCCTATACCTACGACCGCAAGCCCGTCTATGCGCGGGATTTGAAGGCAGAGGGAGCAATGGCTGCTTTGATGCGCGAGGCGGTCTTGCCCAATTTGGTGCAGACGATGGAAAATACGCCGGTTATTATGCACGGCGGCCCATTTGCCAATATTGCGCACGGCTGTAATTCTGTGCGGGCGACACGGCTGGCGCTGAAGCTGGGCGACTATTGCATCACGGAGGCGGGCTTCGGCTCAGACCTGGGCGCAGAGAAGTTCCTGGACATCAAATGCCGTTTGGCCGGGCTAAAGCCCAGCTGCGTAGTGGTGGTTGCAACCGTGCGTGCGCTGAAATACAACGGCGGCGTTTCAAAGGCCGATTTGCAGGAGGAAAATGTGCCTGCTCTGGAAAAAGGGATCGTCAACCTACAGGCACATGTGGAAAATATGCGCAAATACGGGGTTCCGGTGGTAGTGGCAATCAACCGCTTCCACACGGACACAGCGGCGGAGCTTGCGGTTATCGACCGCTGCTGTGAAGAGATGGGGGTTCCCTACGCGCTTTCTGAGGTGTTTGCCAAGGGCGGCGACGGAGGAATGGACCTCGCCCGTAAGGTAGTCGCGGCGGCTGAGCAGGCTGGACAATCCACCGGCTTTTCCTGTCTGTACCCGGATGATATTCCCATTGAAGCAAAGCTTGAGGCCATTGCAAAAAATATTTACGGTGCGGACGGTGTTGCTTATACGGCGGCGGCAAAGAGGTCCCTGGAGAATATCCGCAGCCTGGGGGGCGACGCACTGCCGGTCTGTATTGCCAAGACACAGTATTCCCTCTCTGATAATGCCGCGCTGTTGGGACGCCCGAGGGGCTTTGAAATTACTATACGCGACCTGAGGTTGAGCAGCGGCGCGGGCTTTGTAGTCGCCTACGCGGGCGACATTATGACGATGCCGGGCCTGCCCAGCGTACCGGCGGCTGAGAAGATTGATGTGGACGGCAAGGGCGCCGTTTCAGGCCTGTTCTGAGGTGGACACATGAAGATGACCACTACTTCTCCCCGGGAGACGGAGCTGCTGGGCGAGCACCTGGCCCGGCAGCTGAAGGGCGGCGAGGTTCTGGCCCTGTTCGGCGGCATGGGTATGGGGAAAACGGCGTTTACGCGTGGGCTTGCACGTGGCTTGGATGTACAGGAGCCTGTCTCCAGCCCTACCTTTGCACTGGTAAATGAATATGCAGGGCGCTTGCCGCTGTACCATTTTGACATGTACCGCGTAACTTCCTGGGACGATCTGTATTCCACCGGCTTTTTCGATTATTTGGAGACGGGCGGAGTATTGGTGATTGAGTGGAGCGAGAATATTGAAGAGGCGCTTCCTGAAAATACGGTGAAAATTATTTTTAAGCGGGGAAACGGCGAGAATGACCGGGAAATTGAAATAGAAGGGTTAGAGCTATGAAGATCTTAGCAATGGATTCTACCGCGACGGCGGCATCGGTGGCTCTGATGGAAGACGGCTGCCTGTTGGGGGAATTTTATATGAATGTGAAGCTGACGCACAGCCAGACACTGCTGCCGATGGCGGAACAACTGCTTGCCTGCACACAGGTAGCGCTACAGGATATCGGCTTGTTCGCGGTTTCCGCGGGGCCGGGGTCGTTTACCGGGGTACGCATCGGCGTCTCGGCTGTCAAGGGCTTAGCGCTGGCACAGAGCAAGCCGTGTGTGGGCGTATCTACGCTGGAGGCAATGGCCTATAATGCCGGACAGCTGGACGGCATCGCCTGCTGCCTGATGGATGCCCGCTGCGGGCAGGTCTACGGGGCCTTGTTTGAGGTTGGAGGCGGTCGCGTTACACGGCTGACAGAGGATGCCGCCCTGCCAGCGGAAGAGATGGCCTGTTTGTGCCGGAAACAGAAGAAGCAGATTTTTCTGGTTGGCGATGGCGCCCAAATGTGTTATAATAAGACGGAATTTAAAGCTTTTACCCCCTTTTTGTTGGAAGAGCCCCTTCGCCAACAGCATGCGAGCGGTGTGGCGAAGGCGGCGGCGGCCGCTTTTGCGCGGGGACAAGCCGTTGCTGCTGCGGAGCTGCTGCCTCTGTACCTGCGCCTTCCACAGGCCGAACGGGAGCTGCGGCACAGGCAGACCGGTGAAAAGGGCTGAGACGCAGGGGGTAGGCTGCCTGAAACAGTGAAGAACAGAGAAGGGATTGAGCGGATGATAGCGTTAGGTTGCGACCATGGCGGGCTGGCATTGAAAAATGCGGTGAAGCAATATCTGGAGGAAAATCAGATTCCCTATAGGGACTTTGGCACCATGACGGAGGATTCTATTGATTATGCGCCGGTTGCCGTCCAAGTGGCGCGTAGTGTGGCCGGCGGTGAAAGTGAAAAGGGTATTCTCTGCTGCGGAACAGGGATCGGCATGAGCATTGCCGCAAACAAGGTCAAGGGGATTCGCGCGTCGGTCTGCACGGATGCATTTTGCGCAGAGATGACCCGCCGTCACAATAACTCTAATATCCTGTGCATGGGCGGGCGGGTAATTACCCCGGAGCAGGCAGTGGAGCTGACGAGGATCTATTTAGCAACACCCTTTGACGGCGGACGCCACGAGCGCCGTGTAAACCAGATTGCGGAAATTGAAAATGGAACCCTGTAAAGCTCAGAATTTCTTTGGAGCGTTTTTTCAGCTTCTTATAAATATTTTTTGATTTATTATTTAGGAGGATTTTGACATGGAGAATCAGGTATTCGTCATGAATCACCCGCTGATTCAGCACAAGCTGACGCATCTGCGGAACAAAACAACGGGATCCAAGGAGTTTCGTGAGCTGGTAAGCGAGATTGCCATGCTTGAATGCTATGAGGCGACGCGCGACCTTCCCCTTGAGGACACGCAGATCGAAACCCCCATGGGCATGGCGACCACTCAGGTGATTGCCGGACGAAAACTCGCGTTTGTCCCGATTCTCCGTGCCGGCCTGGGTATGGTGGACGGTGTGCTGGCCCTGGTGCCGGCGGCTAAGGTCGGGCACATCGGTCTTTATCGTGACCACGAAACCCTCCAGCCCGTTGAGTATTACAGCAAGCTTCCTTCCGATATCAAGGAGCGCGATGTCATTGTACTGGATCCGATGCTGGCGACCGGCGGCTCAGCCATTGATGCTATTTCCATTATCAAGCGCAGCTGCCCCAAGAGCATTAAGTTTATGTGCATTATTGCGGCGCCGGAGGGAATCAAGGCCTTTACAGAGGTGCACCCTGATGTGCATGTTTATTGCGCGGCGGTAGATGAAAAGCTGAATGAGGTAGGCTATATTGTCCCCGGCCTGGGCGACGCGGGCGACCGTATTTTCGGCACGCTGTAAGGCTCTGTCCCATGGCTGCGGGCTTACCTGCTTTCGTTAAGTTTACCTATTATCACCAGAGCCTTATCCGGCCTTCAGTGGAGTAAGGCTTTTGTTAAGCATAAGAGAAAAGGTGTGTTTCCACATTTGGAAACACACCTTTTCTCTTTTTTCCTTGGTAAACCGCGGTTTAAAGGCTGCCAAAGCGGGTCCATACTGTCGCGCGGGGAAGGGTTTCAGTAAAGGATCGCGCCATATTTACCCACAAAGGGAGTCAATTCCTCTTCTTCCAGGGGACAGTCGGTGTCAATGATGAGCCGCCCTTGAAAATAGCGCACGGCGGCGTCCAGGACTGGGAGGGAGGTGCAGCGCACGGCGATGGGAAGCCGTGAAAGCAGCGCGGCTTCAGCCAATATCAGTGCTTCGGAGAGATCCTCCACTTCTACTAAAGCAGTATTGATGCTCTCGTCCTCCAGGTCGATCAAATCGTCTGCCAAATGACTGGTGCAGGGGAGCGGGTCGCTGTAGACAAAATTGTCACCGAGAAAAAATACTTCGCCCTCCACAGCAACGGCATAACAGTCGGGGTCCGGTTCCTCCAAGGGGGATAGCGGAGGCAGCAGCGGGAAACATTGGGCAAGCTCCCGTATAAGCTCCGGGTTATTACAGCGCCGGGCATCAAAAATACGGACGCCCTGTTGTACCAATAGGGCCAGCTGCCTAGAAAGAGCCGGCGCACCGCCTTCTCCCCCCAGGGCCTCGGTGACCGGGGCGGCAAGCGGCACTGCCGCATGTGGAGCGGCCTTCAGCAGCGTATGCATGCCCTCTTCCGCTTGAGCGGCGGCGAGGCCAACGCCCGCCGCCCCCATTGACTGCAGAGTGATCAGGCAGGAAAGCAGCGAGCTGCCGGTGGCGGTTTCTCCCTTGCTGTCTGCTTCAACCAAGGCCAAAACCGGCAAACCGGTCGTGCGGCAGGCTAAAACCGCCGCGCGCATGTCCGCGAGGGCGCATTGCCGGTCCAGCACAATGAACTCCGCACCGGCCCGCTTGAGTACACGGACCTGGCGGCGGTAAAATTGGTAGATATCGTCATCAAAATCAGCATTGCCCTGCGGCGGCAGCTGGGAACCCGATGGGGAGAGGCTGGCGCCTGCGGGGACTGCGTAAGGGGCGGCCGCTTTTTTTGCTTCTTCAACCAAGGAGGTGTTGATAGCTTCAAATTGATCCTCCAAGCCCAATGCCGCCAGGTCGTGAAGGCCGGCAGAATCGGTGGGCGCGCACAGCAGCGTTGCGCCTGCTTGCAGGGCGTTTTCAAATAAGGTATGCAAAACGGAGGGGCGCTGTGCGGCCCAGCAGGCAGGGCTGGCGTTTTCCGGCATACCGGCATACCGCAGCTGAAACTCATTGACGCCGCCCAGCAGCAGCGGCGTGCTGCAAGTGAAATCCGTCATATCGAACCTCTCTTGAAAAAATACGGTATTTACATGGATTCGGGGGCATCAATGTTAAACATCAGCAAAACATTGCGGATAACCGTCCGAACGGCGGCGCAGAGCGCAAGCCGTGCTTTTGCCAGATGCTCCTCCTCACCGCGGATCCGGCAGGCGGTGTAAAAACGGTGGAAGAGGTTGGCCAGCATAATGACGTAGTGCGTGATGCGGGCCGGGTTGTAATCCTGCGCGGCGCCAATGATTTCATTGGTAAACGCGGAAATATGGCGGATCAGCTCCAGTTCTTCCGGTGCGGTCAGCAGGGCCAGCTCCTCATCCGTGCAATCTGCGGCGCAGGGGTTCTGCACGCCCAGCTTTTTAAAGAGGCTGCAAATGCGCGCGTGAGCGTATTGCACGTAATAAACCGGGTTTTGAGAATCCTGCTGAACCGCCAAGTCAAGGTCAAAATCCATTTGTGAGGAGGCCTCCCGCATATTGAAGAGAAAACGGGCGGCATCAACGGGGACCTCGTCCAGCAAATCGGCAAGCTGGATGGCCTTTCCGGTCCGCTTGCTCATACGCACGACCTCGCTGCCGCGGACCAGGCGCACCAGTTGAATTAAAACGATGTCGAGCTTGTCCCCGTCAAGGCCGATTGCATCCATAGCGCCCTTCATCCGGGCGACATGGCCGTGGTGATCCGCGCCCCAGACGTCGATACAGCGGGAAAAGCCGCGCTTCTCAAATTTGTTGCGGTGGTAGGCAATGTCGGCAAGAAAGTAAGTGGGGTTGCCATTTTGGCGCCTGAGAACCTCGTCCTTTTCTCCTCCGAATTTAGTGGCTTTATACCAAAGAGCGCCCTCGCTCTCATAGGTAAGGCCTTTATCCTGTAAAATCCGGATGACCTCTTCCAGCTCGCCGTCCTTATGAAGGCGGCTTTCGAGGAACCATTCGTCATAGTGAATCCGGTACTTATCCATGTCGGTTTTCATTTTGGCAATGTTTTTAGGCAGGGCATAGTCCACCAAGGCCTTGCGGCGTTCCTCAGCGCTTACCCGGAGCAGGCAGTCGCCGTAGGCGCCGGCGTACTGCCGGGCATGTTCCCGGATATCGTCGCCGTGGTAGCCGTCCTCCGGAAATTTCACGTTTTCCTCGCCCTGAAAAATCTGCAAGTAGCGGGCCTCCAGGGATATGCCGAATTTTTCAATTTGGTTTCCGGCATCGTTGACGTAAAACTCACGCCACACATCGTAGCCGGCGCAGTCCAGCACGGCGGCCAGGCAGTCGCCGGTGGCGCCGCCGCGCGCGTTGCCCATATGCATGGGGCCGGTGGGGTTGGCGGAGACGAACTCCACCATAATGCGCTCCTTTTTGCCGAAGTCGCTGTGCCCATAACGGCTGCCCAGGGCGGCGACATCGCGCAGGATATCCGTATAGAACTGCGGCTTCAAATAAAAATTCAAGAACCCGGGGCCGGCAATTTCCACGCGGTCAAAATAGGAGGAGGCAAGGTCGATGTTTGCGGTAATTGCCTCTGCAATTTTCCTGGGCGCGCATTTGAAGGCCCGCGCGCCTGCCATGGCGATGTTGGCGGCCCAGTCCCCGTGTGACCGGTCTGCCGGTACCTCCAGTGTGAACGCCGGCAGTGGGGCCTCAGGCAGCGTGCCTGCCTGAATGGCGGTATTTACAGCGGCAGCAATCGCCTGCTTTAAGTCGTCGGTTGCTTTTTGAACTAATTTGGACATATGTGTCTGTTCACGCCTTTCGTGTTTCGTGGTTTTTAATATTCCCGGTCCCTATGGGAGCCGTTACTGCCCGGCGGGTTCCTCATTTTGTTCGCCGGGAGCCTGCCGGATGCGTGCCTTCAGCCGAATTGGTTTTTTGGTTTTGAGCGCCTGCTCTTCCTGCTCGTTTTGTTTGAGGCCGGTTTCCTTGACAGAGATGGCGATTTCGTTGTAGCTGGACAGATTGGCGTTTACATCCAGTGTATAAGAGGCCTTCAGCACGCCGCCTTTTTCGTGGAGCTCGTTAAGCAGGCTCTGGGTAAACACGCCGATGGTCATGGTGCCGAAGCCGGTATCGTACTGGCACAGGTGGCGCTTGCCGTTTTCCAGAATTAACCGGGTGCGGTCATCATCGCCGCGGATCATCGTCATTTTATCCTTTTCCACTTTAAGGATAGAGGTTCTTGGTCTGGTCTGATTTTCGTCGTATTCCTTATAGACGATATACTGTTTACCGTTTTTTTTGATATAATCGCCGACCGTGGTAACACGGACTTCTCCAAGCTCGCCGTCTACGTTCTGGCGGCCGATGATGGAGATTAAATAATTTTCTTGCATAAACAAGTTTCCTTTTATTTTA
This sequence comes from Hydrogeniiclostridium mannosilyticum, assembly GCF_003268275.1. Taxonomy (GTDB): domain Bacteria; phylum Bacillota; class Clostridia; order Oscillospirales; family Acutalibacteraceae; genus Hydrogeniiclostridium; species Hydrogeniiclostridium mannosilyticum. The sequence continues at coordinate 583,710 of NZ_QLYR01000001.1, read as the reverse complement.
ATTTTTTAAGCTCAGGCGCCGGTTCCATGGCGCTCAAAAGCCAGCGCAATCAGGTCGTCTGCCAGGGTGCTGAAGCTTTTCCCCACAGCCTCCCAGAGCTTGGGATACATGCTGATGCTGGTAAAGCCAGGCATGGTGTTGAGCTCATTGAGAATGACTTCTTCACCGTTGCGGACGAAGAAATCCACGCGGGCAAGACCGGTGCAGCCGAGCATTCGATAGGCCCTTGCCGCGGTTTCGCGGATTTGGTTGCTGACCTCCTTGGAGACACGGGCCGGAATATACAGACGGGAGGTGCCGTTGACATACTTGTCGTCATAGTCGTAGAAATCAGCAGAGGAAGAAATTTCTCCAACGATGGTAGCCTCCGGGGAGGCGTTGCCCAAAACGGCGCACTCCACTTCCTGGCCGGCAATAGCCTCTTCAACAACCACCTTGCCGTCTTCATGCGCCGCGCGCTTGATCGCGGCATCCAGTTCCTCCTCGCAGCGGACCTTGCTGACCCCCACGGAGGAGCCGGCGTTGGCGGGCTTGACAAAGACGGGGTAGCCCAACCGGTCACGTACTTTGCCGCGGATGGTGCCCGGGTCCCGCTCATAGCTGGAGATATAGAACCACAGATAATCTGCCTGGTGGATACCGGCGGAGCGAAGGATGGTGTGGGTCACGGCCTTGTCCATGCACATGGCGGAGGCCAGGGTCCCACAGCCTACATAGGGAATACCGGCCAGGTCCAGCAGGCCCTGAATGGTACCGTCCTCACCGTTTTTGCCGTGCAGAACCGGAAAAACAACGTCTACCGGCAGGCACTGCATGGATACGGTGGCGGGCTCTTCACAGCGGTTGTCTTCAGCTGCGGCGATGATGCCGTGAAAACTGCGGTCGGGAGAAAGAAACGCGGTGCGGTTTCCAGCAAGGGAGGCCCATTCACCGGAAGCGATCTGATCCGGAGTGGCGGGCGTCAGGTACCAGGCGCCTTCCTTTGTAATGCCGACGCGGAGCACCTCATAGCGCTCAGACGACAGGTTGCGGAGAATGGCGCTGGCGGAAAGCAAGGAAACCTCGTGCTCGGAAGAACAGCCTCCAAATAATACAGCGACTCTTTTTTTCATAAAGTACCTCCAAAATCAAACCTCATATTTTAGGGCGGCAGGCTATGCCCATCTTTCAAAAACGCCTGGCATAGGCGGCGGGCCGCCGTTATTTTATGCATAGTGGGAATTGCCGCCATATGCTGAAACTGTATGGCTTCAGATGTAAAAAATAACCTATTATAATTGAATTTTAATCATACCATATTTCATGGAAGGGCGCAATCGCAACATTTACTAAATAGTATGGTGACAAAGCTTAAATTATGTAGTATAATAAAGCTACCTATTCGGTCAGAATCTTTTGAACGAGCGTGTAAAGAAGTCCATAAGCGGCTGCTTTGGAAATAAAACGGAGTGATAAAAATTGGATCAAAAAGCATTTGAGCTCATCGCGGAAAAGGTAGGCGAGGCCCTGCGGGAGCAGGAGTTTACCCGACTGGAAAACGGCACGGAGGACAAGGGCCCGGCCGCTTATTACGCAAATGAAAACCTGCGCTACAGCGTGCTGTTCGACACGCAAAAAAAGCGGTTCGAGCTGCGCAGCGGCACAGCAGACGAGGAGGGGGCGGTTTCTTCTTGGCGGTCGCTTTCTGTGTGGCTGTATGACCCCGCGGAAAACGACATGGCGACGGCGGCGGACATTGCGGCTGATTTCGCAAATACCATTCAGGGCCCAAAACGTGTGGCCGCGCTACAGACTGCCAAGAAACGCCGCCGCAAGGATGAGGAAAATAACCCGGATCCAGTGTTCTTTTTTAATAGGCTGGTGAACCTGGAGCCCTCTCTGAAGGGGAAGATGCTGGAGGAGCGCGTCAAATACGGAGATATCCGCAATGTTGCCTTTGCCCGCGAAGAGGTTGTTCCTGTTGTGCAGGGGCTTCTCGCCTCGGGGACGCCGGAGCAGGTTGAAAAACTGGCCGGCATATTCAATGAGCTTTATGAAAACGGGGACATGGATGTTCGTTCCATTTTGACCATTATTCTGCTCAATTCGCTGGAGCCTGCCGCCGTTCAGGAAAAACTCGCCCCGCATTTTACCGAGGATATGGCCAAGGGGTATAAGGCAGGCCTGAAGATGAAGGGAAAAAAGGTAAAGCCGGAAAAGGTGAAAAAGCAGTCCAAGGTGGTGGCGGACGCGCTGGAGTACCGGAATCAGAATAAAAAAAGATAAGCGGGAAACGGGGCCGAAGAGACTAGAGGCGCTGTTCGCTCTGGCCGCCGCCCGGCCAAGGGCTTTCCGGCCGGCGGAAACGCATCGGCCCCATTTCCTTTCGAAAATAAAATCCATGGAGAAATGGCACTGCTCCCTTGAAAATGAGAGAGCGGGCCCTTTATCATGAAAAAACTTGACAGAAGGCCGGAGATGTGTTATACTTATCTCACCTCAGTAAAAGGGGTTATTTTTTTGTCCCCTTTTAGAGGGAGGCTGAGATCCCCAATTAGGATCTAAATTTTTTCCGTAAAACGGGAGGTGCCGTCATGAGAGTGAAAGTGGTTTTAGCTTGCACGGAGTGCAAACAGCGCAATTACAACACGATGAAAAACAAGAAAAACGACCCGGATCGGCTTGAAATGAATAAGTATTGCCGCTTCTGCAGAAAACACACGCTGCACAGGGAGACAAAGTAATCCGGACAGGAGGACGCTGAAGAATGGCTGAGTCAACGGCAAAAAAGCCTAACGTTTTGGTCAGAGCCTGGAAGAAAATAACGAAATTCCTGGGCGATGTAAAAAACGAGGTTAAAAAGATCGTATGGCCTACCCCGAAGTCTGTGTTTAAGAACACCGGCATTGTTTTGGCAGCGATTATTGTCATTGGGATTTTTATCTTTGGACTGGATTTTGTGCTGGTCCGCCTGCTGGCGCTGATTATGGACGTCAGCGCGGTATAACGGGGCCTTCGGGCGCTGTTGGCCGGGTGCAGTTTCCAAGCAGTGCGTTTACTGCTAATCTTGAAATCCGCATTAGCGGAAAGAGCGGAGGAATCTTATAATGCCTGAGGAAGGAAAATGGTATGTTGTTCATACCTATTCCGGCTATGAGAATAAAGTAGCTTCAAACCTGGAAAAAACGGTGGAAAACCGTTCCATGGGCGACTTGATCCAGGAGATCCGCGTGCCGACCGAAACGGTAACCGAGATTAAGGACAATAAAAAACGGGAAGTCGAGCGCAAAATTTTTCCCGGCTATGTGCTGGTAAAAATGGTGCTGACCGACGAATCGTGGTATGTTGTCCGCAATATCCGCGGCTGTACGGGGTTTGTTGGCCCGTCTTCAAAGCCGATTCCGCTTTCCGACGAGGAAGTGGCCAAGCTCGGCGTAGAGACTAAGTCGGTTGAGGTTGCCTATGCGGTGGGAGACTCTGTGCAGATTATCGACGGTCCGCTGGAAGGCTTTGTTGGCACGGTGGAAGAAGTCGACGAGGAGAAAAACCGCGTCCGCGTTATGGTGTCTATGTTCGGCCGTGAGACGCCTGTAGAGCTTGAGCTTATGCAGGCTGAGCTGGTCGGATAAGGAATACCGGGTAATTTATAAGGATCATCCGGCGATCACTTTAGTTAATATGCGGGCAACCGCTTATTATTGGAGGGACGACGTCCCCTGTGGGAGGAACCGTTTTCTTCGGTTCCGCCATTTACCACGAATTTTGGAGGTGCAAAGAAAATGGCTCAAAAGGTAACGGGCTTGATTAAGCTCCAGATCCCGGCCGGCAAAGCAACACCGGCGCCGCCTGTTGGACCGGCTCTTGGTCAGCACGGCGTGAACATTATGGCTTTTACAAAGGAATTTAATGAGCGGACTAAAAATGACGTGGGTCTTATTATCCCGGTTATTATTACGGTGTATGCCGACCGTTCGTTTACCTTTGTTACCAAAACTCCCCCCGCGGCAGTTCTGATTAAAAAGGCCTGCAACATCGAAAGCGGTTCCGGGGCCCCGAATAAGACGAAGGTAGCAAAGATTACCCGTGAGCAGGTTCAAAAGATCGCAGAACAAAAAATGCCTGATCTGAATGCGGCGAGCTTAGAAAGTGCCATGAGCATGGTTGCGGGTACCGCACGCAGCATGGGCGTCGAAGTCGTAGACTGATTCACCCAAGTGGGAGGAACAGATCCGATTTTACCACTTATAGGGAGGAAATCCAATGAAACATGGTAAGAAATATGTCGACAGCGCAAAGCTTGTTGACCGCAGCAAACTTTATGATGTTAATGAAGCGCTCGATCTCTGCGTAAAGACCGGAACGGCTAAATTTGACGAGACGGTTGAAATTCACGTAAAGCTCGGCGTTGACAGCCGCCATGCCGACCAGCAGGTCCGCGGCGCAATCGTTCTGCCGAACGGCACCGGTAAATCCGTGCGTGTGCTGGCAATCTGCAAGGGCGATGCGGCAAAAGAGGCTGAAGAAGCCGGTGCTGAGTTTGTCGGCGCTGAAGAGATGATTCAGAAAATCCAGACGGAAAACTGGATGGATTTTGATATTCTGATCACTACGCCGGACATGATGGGCCTTGTCGGCCGTCTTGGTAAAATCCTCGGCCCCCGCGGTTTGATGCCGAACCCGAAGGCCGGTACAGTTACCCGCGAAATTGGCAAGGCTGTTGCCGAGGCCAAGGCGGGTAAAATTGAGTACCGCTTGGATAAAACCAACATTATTCACTGCACCATTGGCAAGGTGTCCTTCGGTACAGAAAAGCTTCAGCAGAACTTTGATGCGCTGTTGGGGGCAATCATTAAGGCGAAGCCCGCCGCTAGCAAGGGCCAGTATGTGCGTTCCTGCGTTGTTGCCTGCACCATGGGCCCCGGTGTGCGTATCAATCCGACAAGGGTTGGCGGATAACTGCCGCTGTAGACTTGACAGGCTGATATTCTTATGGTAAAATAAATATGCTGTTCTTTATTCAAAGACAGCAGGCGCGTTTGCATAATAGGGTTTTCCCTGCCTGCCGAGGATAGAGGCGACTTCATACATTGATGTGTTGTTGCACCCTTCTCGCGGTATGCGGGAAGGGTGTTTTTTATGGATGAGGGTTCATCAGTCGAAGTCCAAATGCAATGCGTTGGTATTTGAGTGATGGAGGTGAAATCAATTGCCAAGTGAGAAAATTCTGGAAGCAAAGAAGCAGCAGGTTGCCGAAATTGCAGAGCGTCTGAAGGCTTCCTGCACCGGTGTCATCGTAAACTACAAGGGTATCACTGTGGCGGACGACACAAAGCTTCGTAAAGAGCTGAGAGAGTCCGGCAGCGAGTACAAGGTTGTTAAGAATACGCTGCTGAAGCGTGCGCTGGATGACGCGGGTCTGGAAGGCCTGGACGGTGTTCTGGAAGGAACAACCGCTATTGCGACAAACACAGAGGATTATGTTGCCTGTGCGAAGATTCTTTCTGCTTATGCAGAGAAGAATCCGAGCTTTGAGGTAAAGGCTGGCTTTGTAGAGGGAAAGGCCTTGGACGCCGACGGCGTAAAGGAACTGGCTTCTCTGCCGCCGAAAGAGGTTTTGGTTGCAAAGGCCCTGGGCGGCTTGAATGCACCAATCTCCGGGTTTGTTTCTGTTTTGAATGCTACCCTGACAGGTCTGGTTGTAGCATTGAATGCCATTGCTGAAAAGCAAGGCGCGGAAGCCTAAGAATTATTTATTTAAAATTTATTTTGGAGGTTTATTACAATGTCTGATAAAGTTGTAAAGCTGATTGAAGATGTCAAAGCGCTTACCGTTCTGGAGCTGTCTGAGCTGGTTAAGGCTCTCGAAGAGGAGTTCGGCGTGTCCGCTGCTGCTCCGGTTGCTGTTGCTGCCGCTCCGGCTGGCGCTGCTGCTGCTCCTGCCGCTGAAGAGAAGACCGAGTTTGACGTAGTCCTGAAGTCCGCTGGCGCTAACAAGATTCAGGTCATCAAGGTTGTCCGCGAGATCACCGGCCTCGGCCTGAAAGAGGCTAAGGCTGTTGTTGACGAGGCTCCGAAGCCGGTTAAGGAAGGCGTTTCCAAAGACGACGCCGAGTCTATCAAGGCAAAGCTGACTGAGGCTGGCGCTGAAGTCGAGGTTAAATAATTAACCTATTTTGATCTTCAATAAAAAACGATGAGGTTTTAGCCTCATCGTTTTTTTTGCCTTTTTTAAAATGAAAATTTTACCGGGCCACGAAGCATGAATAAGCTGCGGAGGCCTTTTTATTTTTTGTTTATACGGTTGGGTTGGGGAAGCTTTTTTGAAAAAGGACGGTATGATATGAGATTTTTATTGAAAATCGTTTTATTAAATGGTAAGATATATTTATTTTAAATGGATTTTACGGGAGAGGAGCTTATATTTTGGATAAAGCGATGATAAAAAGTTTGGAGGAGCGCATAGAGGCTCTGAAGCAAAATGTCGCCGCAGTGCTGGTAGGGCGTGAACGTGCAACCGAATATATTTTGTCGGCCTTAGTGGCAGGGGGGCATGTGCTGCTTGAGGATTTGCCCGGTACAGGTAAAACAATGATGGCAAAGGCGCTGGCTCGTTCTGTCTCGGCAACGTTCGGCAGAATCCAGTTTACGCCGGATTTACTGCCCTCAGATATTACTGGACTCAATATTTTTGACCGCAAAAGCGAGCGTTTTGTTTTTCATCCGGGCCCGGTATTCTGTAATATTTTACTGGCGGATGAAATCAATCGCGCCACGCCGCGAACACAGTCCAGCTTACTGGAATGTATGGAGGAACATCAGGTTACGGTAGATGGCGTTACGAGAGAGCTAGAGGAGCCCTTTTTTGTAATTGCGACGCAGAATCCTGTAGAAACGACAGGCACTTTTCCGCTCCCAGAGGCACAAATGGATCGCTTTTTATTGAAATTGTCGCTGGGACTTCCGTCCGATGAAGAGGAATACCAAATTTTGGAGCGTTTTTTGCGGCAGGATCCGCTTCGATGCCTGGAGCCTGTATGCTCTGGAAATGAGATAGTAGCCTTGCGCGAAGCATGCCCGCAGATCCACATCCATACGGATTTGCTTCATTATATCCAGCAAATCGTTTCAAAAACTCGCGGCCATCAAAAAATATCGGGCGGCGTCAGCCCTCGCGGAACTTTGGCATTGCTGCGGTGTTCACAGGCTTTGGCCCTTGTGCGGGGGCGGGATTTTGTAACGCCGGAGGATATTAAGGAGCTGGCGGTCCCAGCCCTGGCGCATCGGCTGGTTTTGCAGGGAGGCGCTGCCGAGAGCGGCGAGGCTGAGCAGTTGGTTCGCTCCATCGTCGGAGAGCTTCCGGTGCCGACTGAGGATTGGGGAAAACGGTCGTGAGCGTTCTATTAGTAATTGCGGCGGCGCTCATCGTCCTGTTTTTTCAGCGCCTGATCTGGAAGCGTGTGTGGAACCGCGGGCTGCGGGTACAGGTTTCGTTTGACCAGCAGGCGGTGACGGAGGGGGAACAGTGCCGTTTGACAGAGGTTGTGACAAACAGGAAAATCCTTCCGTTACCTGCGTTAGAAATTAAGTTCCGGGTGAACCGGGAGCTTTGTTTTTTGGACAGTAAAAATACAAGCACGACAGACCTTTCCTACCGCAGCGATGTTTTCTGCATGCTGCCTTATCAAAGAATTACCCGGAAAATGGAGGTCGCCTGCAAGAGAAGAGGGTATTATACCATTTCAAAAATAGACCTGGTTCCCGCAAACCTGCTGCACCCGCAGCTTTTATCAGAGGGGCGGAGCTGTAGAGCGGAGCTTTATGTTTACCCGCAGCGAAGCGCCTTAAAGGGGCTGGAAATTCCCTTTAACCAAATGATGGGGCAGTGCCTGACACGGCGGTTTTTATATGAGGATCCGTTTGAGTTTCGTGGTATACGGGATTATGTACCGGCAGACGGCATGAAAAGGATCAACTGGGCCGCGACGGCAAAAACAGGAGAATTGAAGGTTAACCAATATCAGGACACCAGCCAGCAGCGCGTGACGCTGCTTTTAAACCTGGAAACAGAGGGAACCCATGTCTACCGTGCGCTGCAGGAAGAGAGCATCCGTATTGTCAGAAGTCTGACGGAATGGTTTTGTGCACGCGGAGTTCCGGTGCGCTTCCTCTCCAATGCACGGGATGCGGAGAGTGAGAACCCGGTTCAAAGCATGTTTGGCACCGGCAGCGCTCATGCGCTGCACTGTAAGCGCCTGCTGGCACGTATAGAATTGGGAAAGGGCCAGCAGGATTTCGCAAGGATGATGAGAAATTTTCAATTTGAACGCAGTGATTTTTGGGTTTTGATTTCCACAAGCCAGAATAAGCAATTACAGGCGGCGGCCCGGCAATGTGGAACCGGCGGCGGAACGCCTCAGTGGATTGTGCCACTGCACCCGGAGATGCAGCGGCGGCTTGAGCTGCCCGGTGTGAAGCAATATTATTTTGAAGTGGAGGCCCGCATATGAAAAAGCAAATGAGCTTTGCAGGCTTGCGGGTGCTAATAGAGGCAGCGGGGTGGGCTCTTCTGCTCTATGCCGTTCAGCTTTTACAGCTCGCGTTGTTTAAACAAACGGGGAAAAACCTGTTTTTGTCCTTTTGCCTGCTGCTTTTGCCAGCCCTTTTGTGCCGTCTGGCCTGGGCGGCCGGCAAAAAATTCTGGCAGTTTGTAGCGGGCTGGTGCGGTGCGGCTGTTTGTTCCATAGTGGCGGCTTTATTCCTGGGGGGATGGATGGCCGCATTTTGGAGCGGCATTGCCTGCCTGGCTATGCTGTTGCTGCGGCTGGCTCCGGGCCTGGAAAACTGCCTGGAACCCGGCTGGATTAAGCTGGGCCTGATGGCTGGAGTTTTTATTTTTCTCAGCGCATTGGAGGAAACGACCGCACGGTCGCTGTTTTACGGAGTATTCGCCTATGTATTGTTAAAATTTCTCTATGATTCTTTGAGTGCGACAGATGGCCTAATTTCGGATATGGCTGAGAAAGCCTATTTACCGCAAAAGCAGATTCGTGCGGTAGGCGGTGGAATGACGGCCCTTTATTTATTGCTAACGGCTGGTATTATGCTTTTATTTTCCCTAATTCCGGCAGGTGGTTTTCTGGCAGGACTGGGCGGGGCCCTGAAACGTTTTTTGCGCTGGTTGTTTTCCTTTTTTTCGTTTGGGGAGCAGCAGCCTGTCGAAATCCCCCCACCGGAAAATCATTTTTCACAGGGATCAGCCTTGATGGGGGAAAATGTAGAGGCGAGCTGGCTAGCGGTGCTGCTGCAACAAATTTTTCTGGCGCTTGCCGTGGTGGCGTTGGTTGCAATAATTATCGCGGTAATCGCTTATATTATTTACCGTTTTTATAAACATTTTTATGAGATTCCCGAGGGCCGTACAGAGCAGAGGGAGTTCGTTTTGCCGTTTATGAAAAAAGATGCGGCGGAACGCGAAAATATGCGGGCGCCAAAGGCAGCGGGCCGCGACCCCGCAGCACGTATAAGACGGGTTTATCGAAAAAAGCTCCATGCGAGGCTGCCGGCGAAGCAGAAGCTCTCGCCCGCGCTGACGCCGTCCGAGCAGGTCGAGCAGGCCCGGCTGGCTGATATTCCGGAGCGCGAAGGATTCCGGCGGTTATATGAAAAGGCGCGCTACAGCGCAGAGGTGTCGGAAGAAGAGGCGGAGAAAATGCGTTCCATGGCCGAAAGGTTATAAGAATAGAAGCCGTTGCATAAAAAGGCCATATGCGGATTTACAGTTGAATAAAAGCGATTTTCGTTATATAATAAAATAGTTTGAAGAAAGGGAAGAGGGCCAGGCGCCTTCAGGCCCTTTCTTTTTGTGAAGATAAAATTAGGGGCTGGCAGAGTTCCTGTAAAGAACCATTATCATCCCAAAGGTGAGCGCCCGGGGGCCCTCCTTGGAGGGCCGCCAGGGCGTTGTTTGGGCAGATTACTTTTAAGAAATTTGATGGCAGATATTGAGAAGGTAGGCTATGGTAAAGGATATGACGGCCGGCTCCCCGGCTAAGCTAATCGTCCGGTTTGCGCTGCCCCTAATGTTGGGCAACCTGTTTCAGCAGTTTTATTCAATGGTTGACGCTGTGATAGTGGGGCGCTATCTGGGCAAGAACCCGCTGGCAGCAGTGGGTTCCACAAGTTCGCTGAATTTTTTGATCATCGGCTTCTGTCTGGGTCTATGCGCAGGCTTTGCCATTCCGGTGGCACAGCGCTTCGGCGCGAAGGAAACGGACGAATTGCGCCGTTTTGTCGGCAATATCGTTTGGCTTGCGGTGGGCTTTTCGGTGCTGCTGGTGGCTTTGACCGTGGCGCTTTGCAGGCCCATGCTGCTGGCAATGAGCACGCCGCCGGATATTATTGACGATGCTTACCGGTATATCGTGATTATTTTTGCGGGGATTCCGGCGACCTTTTTCTATAATATCCTGGCCAGTCTGCTGCGGGCACTGGGCGACAGCAAAACACCGGTATTTTTTCTGGTTTTGGCAGCAGTGCTCAATATTGGGCTGGATTTACTTTTAGTGGTTGTCTTACCGCTCGGCGTATCCGGTGCGGCAATTGCGACGGTGGCATCTCAATTTATTGCGGGAGCAGCCTGCTTTGTTTTTATTGGCAAAAGATTTGAGCTTCTCCATATTAAAAGGGAGGATCTGAGGCCGCGCCCCGCTTATCTTGGGCGCTTGGCTGGCATGGGGATTCCCATGGGCCTGCAAACCTCGATTACGGCTATCGGCAGCATTCTGCTGCAAAGCTCGGTCAACGCACTGGGCTCTGTGGCAGTGGCGGCGGTTACGGCTGGATCGAAAATATCGATGCTTTTTACAACGGCCTACGAAGCAATGGGGGTGGCGATGTCCACTTATGGAGGGCAGAATATTGGAGCAGGCAAAATACGCCGGTTGGGGCCAGGACTGCGCTCGGCCATTGTAATGGGAATAATCTACGGCATAGCCGCCTTTATTGTGGTTTTGCTTTTTGGACGCCCGCTGGCCTCAATGTTCGTAGAGACCGCCGAGGCGCAGATTATTGACTATGCCTACCGGTATTTACTAATTACAGGGGCCTTTTACTGGATGGTGCCGTTTGTCAACATCCTGCGGTTTCTGCTTCAGGGCATTGGCTACAGTAAAGTGGCGGTCTTTGCCGGGGTTTGTGAGATGGCGGCCCGCAGCCTTGCGGGGCTGGTGGCGGTGCCGCTTTTTGGCTTTACAGCTGCGTGCCTCGCCGGTCCGTTCGCCTGGCTAATGGCGTCGGCTTTTCTGATTCCGGCAAGCGTTTGGGTGCTGGGGAATATAAAAAGAAGCTGCATGGAGGGGAACGGACAGCCGTTGCCGGAGTGAAAATGATTGAATAAAAAACAGGTAAGGGCCTTTGTGCTCTTACCTGTTTTTTGTTAGCGGTTTTTACGCCAGAGTAAGGTGTTTTTGGGACGGTGAATTGTTACAGAACCGGGACGGTATGGCAGGTCTGACGTGCAAAGCCCATACTTTACCAGTACCGCATGGAGATGCTCGGCGGCGGCAGCCTCCATATCACAGAGGGGAAGCCGGCAGGAGCCCACGTTATACCCCATATAGCAAAGCGCTTGCTTGACCGGAATGGGGTTGATGTCGCTGAATAGGGCCTCGATAAGCTCCAGATAATGAAGCTGCAGGCCGTCGCTTTTAGACGGGTCTCCATCAAAAAAGGCCTGACATAGCTGATGGGTTTCCTTTGGAACGAGATTGGAGAGTACAGAAATAACGCCTTTAGCGCCGAGTGCAAGTGCAGAAGTAACCTGGTCGTCGTTACCTGAATATAAATAGAGGTCATCACCACAGACAGAAGCAATCTTAGCCATTTGAGAAAAATTGCCGCTTGCTTCTTTTACGGCGATAATATTATCTATCCTGCTGAGCTGTTTGTAGGTTTCCACACTGATGTTGACGCCGGTGCGTGAGGGCACATTGTAGAGGATAATGGGGAGCTTTGACGCTGCTGCACAGGCCTCAAAGTGCAAGAGCAAACCGCGTTGCGAGGCTTTGTTATAATAGGGCGTCACATGCAGCAAGGCGTCCGCCCCGGCCCTTTCCGCTTCCTTGGATAGATGGACGGCATGGGCCGTGTTGTTACTGCCGGCTCCTGCTATAACGGGAATTCGGCCATGGACACGCTTAACAGCATAACGGATGAGTTCAATGTGCTCTTCATCCGTCAGGGTGGCGCTTTCCCCGGTGGTGCCGGCCACAACAATGGCATCGCTGCCCTGCTGAAGCTGTTGGTCCAGCAGCTCCCCGAAAAGTTCGTAATGAATGGAGAGGTCATCTTTCATAGGCGTAATAATGGCTGTACCACAGCCATTAAAAAGTACAGGCTTCATGCTTCCATCCTCCTTCTTTTTGCAGTTTGTTTTTGCGGCAAAGTGGCAGCGGTGGTCTCCAGCATGGGTAAAATCATCAGGCCGGGCTGTTCAAATTCAGCTTCAATAAAGCTTTTTTCACAGGGAATGTGGTTTTCCATCAGGCGGCGGGCGAGTCGCCAACCGCCGGCGGTGCTGCAGAGGATGGAGATATGGTTCTCACAGTGCTCAGCAACATACCGCATCAGCGCTTGTGCGCATTCTTCTTCAGCGTCCTCCTCGTACGCAGCAACAATGAGAAAATAATCGCAGAATATTTTCTCCAGTGCCTGAATCGGGGCATGGCCGTCCTCGATTAGTAAAACCGTAGGATTTTCTCGGTCGCCGAATTCCTGAATTTTCATTAGGTTTCAAACTCCTTTGCTATACCTGTAATTCATTTTGTCGATGGGATGCGTATTACCCCAAAGGCATTAGGAAAAGATGGAACACCGGCCTTTAGCGCCGCCCTTATTGGCCGGGTGTTGTTTTTGCCTTTCATAATACGGGATTGCTACCATTATAGAAGCTTACTCTGAAAAGGCAATAGGGAACGGCATTAAGATTAGCGCTTTTTCATTAAGATGAGATAAAGATTGCGAAAATGCTGCAATGGGTCCGCGCTAGGCTGCGGCTTATGAAGCAGTTACCGTTAGCCAGCCGTTTTTTGAAAATTCCGATTTAGAATTTATTTATAATATATAAATTTTTTTAATATAATTATAATAATATACAAATGAAGAACGGGATATTGCAAAACATCGCAATCAGATTTATACTATAACTGGAATTAATAATCATTTATCTATAAAAATGGAAAAATTCTTTCAAAAAATGTGAGCTTCCGGCAGCTTCGCCATTGTTCTTAATCTATAAAAAGAGTAAAGCAGTATTTGCCATACCCGGTACCGGCAATATATTGCCACTGTGTTTCTATATGGCTTCACGGCCAGGAACGAAAACGGATAGCCTCGGTCATCGCTCATTGCCATGGTACGGCGCTCTGTTTTGGCGCCGTTTATGGAATAATGCCCGAACAGCTCGCGGGGCTGTTCAAACATCTTATTTGATGAGGAGGATTCAATGAAAAAAATCAAGAAGGGGCTTTCATTGTTGTTGTGCGCACTGCTGGGGCTTTCATGCCTGGTTATGCCGGCTTCTGCGGCGCCTGCAAACAGTGCTGCTGAAAAACTCAGGTTCATTTCAGTAGAGGCATCCAGTACAGCATTGCCGGAAATGAGTGCAGACTGGCTGATTGACGGCGAGGTAGGCGTCGCGGAACGAACGAATTTCTGGTCGTCCGCACCGGTGCCCGAGAGGGAACCAGAGGAAGGCGAGTGCGCTTATGTGGACCTTCGCCTGGAGCAGAAGTCCAAGGTGAGCGAGGTCAAAATCGCGCCGCGTGCGTGGAACCTCTGCTACCCCACAGGGCTTACGTTTTACGGCTCTAATGATGGAAAGAGCTGGGAAGTAATAAAGGAATACACCGGGCTTCCCATGCTGGCGCAGGAAGGAACTACGCCGATCACCAATAAGGATCCGATCATTCAGACCTATACGTTTGACAATCCGGTTGAGATTTCCTATTTAAGAGTGATGGCCACGGCCTATACAAAGGATGACAGCGGCAGCGGTTTTTATTTTCAGATGAGCGAGGTCGAGGCGTATGGAGAACCGCTGGAGCAGCAGGTAGAACAGCTGACGATTACGGAGGCGTCGGGCAGCAACGATTGGCCGGGCCATACGGCGGACGTCCTTTATGACGGCGACCTGACAGAAGCGTTTTGGGCAAGCTACCCCAACCCGAACCCGCCGCTCAGCGAGAGCAACCCCAATTACATCACCCTGACGCTGAGCAAGCCGACCAAGACGGTGTCGGAGCTGGTTTTATATCCTCGCCTGGGTACAGCCTCCGATGGTACTACGCAGCCCTTCCATTTTCCGAAGGATTTTGAGATCCAGTATCTGGACGAACAGGAAGAGTGGCAGACAATCGACGCTTATCAGAATTATCAGGCTACGGTGGATCCGCAGAAATTTAGTTTTGATCCGGTTGCCACAAAACAGCTGCGCATCAAAATCACCGGCGTACCGGCCGTGGACCCGGAGGGTTCTACGGACCAGTATGCGAACCTGATGGAAATTAAAGCCTATGGCACCCGGTCCGCCGGCGGGGACATTCCCGTTGAGGAGGAGAAGGGCGTCAGCCCCATGGCGATTTTGACGGGTTCTGAGCGCGACAGTGACACGGCGGTTGGTAACCTGGTGGACACGAAGCTGACCAATTACTATTCGTCAGAGGTTTCCGCCAGTGAAACGCCGGCGCAGGAAGAGTTTGTCGCGTTTACCTACTCGAAGAAATACCGGGTACAGAAAATTTCGTTAAGCCCGCACTTTAACGACGATATTATTCCCGTCGCCTTTCCGAAGGACTTCAAATTCCAATATAAGGATGCGGCCGACGGGGAGTGGAAGGATATTCCGGGCGCGGCATATACCGGCTACGAGGCGGACTCTGAAATACAGAAATTCACCTTTGACCAGCCTGTAGATGCCTATGCGGTTCGTGTGCTGGCGACCAAGCTGGGCCAGAACGAGGCAGAGGAATACGCGCTTGAGCTCTCCGGCATGACGGTCATTGCCGAGAGCCTCCCCTCCGATGCAAAAATGAAGAAAAAGGTTGCCATCCTTTCCGGTGAGGCGTCCTCAACGGTGCCGCATGCGGACGGCAGTATGACGGCGGACCACGCGGTGGACGGCAACAAGGCCACCTTCTGGTCCTCGGCGCCTTGGAATCATGAGGGTTTAGAGTACCCGGTCACCTACACGGTTACGCTGAAGGAACAGTCGCAAATCGACCGCATCGTCCTGACTCAGCGGTCCGAAGGCGGCGTGCTGGTTCATTTCCCGAAGGCATTTACCCTCTCCTATTCCAAGGATGGAGAAAATTGGACCGATGTGGCTTCCCGTGAAGGCTATAAGGCTGTTGGCGAGGAACAGATCTTTGACCTGCCGCAGACTATTACCGCGAAGTACCTGCGTTTAAGCGTGGATGAGTTCGGCGGCACCTATTGCCAGATCGCGGAGTTTACGCCTTATGCCGACCTTTCTACGGATGGCGGAGAAGAAAAGGACTTTGGCGAGAAATATTATTTTAACAATGAGGCCGACGACTCCGCTTATAACGAAGGCGTTTCCAACAAGCCTTACGGCGACCGCACCGTGAAGGTCGGCAGCGAAGGCAGCATGGTGATTTTCGGCAATGTGGACTTTGGCGACGGCGACGGGCGTGCGCTCTCTGTCAAGGCTAACTACGCCGGCTACCACCGGAACTACGGCCTGCTTGAAACCGCAGGCGTTAACGCGCTCTATGACTGGGGCTGCTGGGAGGACGCTTCTCTGAAGATTTACCTGGATAACCTGGAGAGCGACCCGGTTGCTAAGTTCTACATTGACTATGGCGACAACCGTGTAGACGCGGTTTACAAGGAAATGATTGCCGCACTTTCCGGGGAGATTACCGGAAAGCATGATGTTATTGTCCAGTTTAGCGATGACGCCAGCACTTTCGAGTGGATTCAGCTTACGACAGAGCAGGCTGGCCCGAATGAAATTGAGCAGAGAAAAGCGGAATATGAGAAAAATATTCCGGATATGAGCAAGATTAAGGACCTGCAAAGCGACACTTGGGCGGGTACGGATATTCTCGGCCGTGTCCTTTCCACCAATGAGGGAACAGAAAGCACGGTCAACGAGGAAAAGACCGTTGGCATGTTCTTCTGGAACTGGAATTACGGCGACAACTTCATGGACGGACAGGACAGCCCGCTCTATGACGTTTCCAAATTCCAGGCCGGTGAAGGGGAGCTTGGCCCCATCCATAGCGCACAGCACTGGGGCGAGTCGGTTTACGGCCACTACAGTGCGCTGGATCCGTGGGTTATCCGCCGCCAGGGCGAGCTGCTCTCCGATGCGGGCGTCGATGTGATCTTCTTCGATTGCACCAACGGCACGCTGACCTGGCGGAGCGCCTACCTGAAGCTGATGGAAACCTGGAACCAGCTTCTGCAAGAGGGTGCCGATATGCCGAAGGTTTCGTTTGTACTGCCGTTCTCCATGGGCTCGGATAATGTCAAGAGCCTGGAGAACCTCTACGAACAGCTTTATGAGCCGGGCCTGTATAAGGACTGCTGGTATTACCTGGATGGGAAGCCGCTGGTACTGAATGGCGTAGTAAGCACAACGCCGGAGCATCTGAAGGACTTCTTCTCCTCTAAGCCGGTGATTGCGACCTATAACAATGCCGCGCCCGCAGAGGGAACGGACTCCCTCACCTGGCTGGAGCTCTACCCGCAGAATAAGTATGTGGACAGCCAAGGCCGTTCTTACATGTCCGTGGGCGTTTCCATGAACTGGAACGGCGATTCTATGCAGATTGCCCCCATGAACGGCGACCATATCATTGGGCGCAGCACTACCCGCAACGAGGATGGCACCTGGAACTATGGCCCGAAGGAAGCGACAGAGGTTTCACTGGAAGGCCGCAATTTCCAGCAGCAGTTTGACCGCGCCATAGAAGAGGATGCGGACTTTGTGTTCATCACCGGCTGGAATGAATGGCTGGCCGGCCGTTTCGAGGAATGGGGCGGTGTAAAGGATGCGATTGTCGACCAGTATGATGCCGAGCATAGCCGCGACATCGAGCCGTCAAAGGGCATCCTGAAGGATGCCTACTACATGCAGCTGGTTGAAAATATCCGCCGCTTTAAGGGGCAGGATCCCATCCCGCAGGAGGACACCAGCCGTACGGTTAAGGTGGACGGCAGCTTTGACGATTGGGCCGGCGCAATGGAGTACCTCACTTATGAAAACGACGTTGAGGACCGCGACTGTGTCGGACGCGGAAGCAACAGCTATGTCAACACCAGCGGCCGCAATGATATTACACGGGCGAAAACGGCGGTTGACGGTAAAAATGTTTATTTCTATGTGGAAACAGCCAGCGACATTACAGGCCTGAACGAGCAGAGCTTTATGCAGCTTTATATCAACGCTGACCGCGACGGCTCCACCGGCTGGGAGGGGTATGATTATATCCTGAACCGTGTTTCACCGACCGCCGACACCATGACGCTGGAGCGCCATACCGGCGAAGGCTATGGCTGGGAGAAATGCGCGGAGGTTTCCTATAAGATCAGCGGCAACCAAATGGAAATTGCGGTGCCGAAGAGTGTACTGGGCGTAGAAAACAGCCGTGTAAACCTGGAGTTCAAGTGGATGGACAATGTCATCTCCAATGACAATCCCGATATTATGGACGTTTACACGGAGGGTGATGCTGCTCCGGGTTCCCGTTTCAATTATGTCTTTAAGACAACAGAGGATATTGCCTATCCCACCGTTCCGGATGAGGGCGAGGGCTCTGGATCCTCGAATGAATCCGACAAACCCGAATCCACCCCTTCGACCCCGCAGACTCCTGAAAACGGTTCCTCCACAGGAACGGACGGTACTACGTCGGAGGAATCCGGCAACGTGCAGACCGGTTCCATGTCCACAATCAGCATTATTGTGGCGGAGGTCGCCCTGGCGGTTATATCCGGCGTTACCCTGCTGATGATATGCCGCAGAAGAAAAAGAGCCTAAACAAGGTTAAATATTCCTGATAATGCGCCCCTATCCAACGGATGGGGGCGTATTTCTTTTTGAGAACAGAGATGAATAATACTTTACTTTTATGAATCAAAATGCTATGATGGGCTCAATCGTTACTCTTGAATTTGAAGGGGGAGTTTTTGTGCAAAAGGTTCTGGAAAAGAGCTGTGAAAAAGTCATAATCGGCGCTTGGAGTGTGCCGCTTTCTCAGGTGCTTTCGGACGAAGGCTGCCGGCGGCTCAAGGACCTCGGGTTGGATTTTATCTATCTTGACATCGGCGCGCGCCATGAATATGCCCAGCAGGCGCTGGACCAGTGCCGTAAATACGGACTGGGGCTTTTTGCCTTTGATGCAAAGGCCGCCAACACGCCGATGGACCGCTACTGGTCGCTGCAGGACTCCGTTTCGGACTATGTGGCGCATCCCGCTCTGTGGGGAACCGTCCTGCGCGATGAACCAGGAATCTATGATTTGCCGCGCCTGGGCCTGCTTGCAAAAGCTTATCAAGCGTTCAGCGCTGAAAAAATGCCGGTTATTAATCTGTACCCTTCTTATGCCAGCGAAAAGCAGCTGAACGGCGTAACGTACAGGGAATATCTTCAGCGCTATGCCGCTGAGGTGGATGTGCCCTATTTGTCCTATGACCATTACCCGCTGTATGGGGACGGTACGAAGACGTGGGTGCAGGACCGCTACCTGTCGGATTTTGAAACGGCCTCGGACGTCTGCCGGCAATATAACCGCCAGCTGTGGTATTTTATCCAGACGTTGGGCTTTAATAAAATTGTGCGGGAGCCTAACGAGCAGGATATTCGCTGGCAGGTATACTGCGCGCTGTCCTTTGGCGCTCGTATGATTCAGCTCTTTACTTATGGATCGCCCGGGGATGAGAATGGCAGTACAGGCGACGAAGTTTTTGAGCTGGGCCTGATAGACCGCCAGGGGGAGAAAACTCCGCGCTATGAGATGGTGCGGCGCGTACTGCGGGAGCTGCGTCAAATAGAGCCGGCTTATCTTACCTGCCGCCATGCCGGCAATATGGTTTATACCGGCGCTGCCTGTGCCGGAGGGGTGGAGGAAGAGGTGGATATTACCTTCCCCGGCAAGGTGGTAAAGGTCAAACGGCAAAAAAACTATTTGGAGCTAGAGCATCCGCTTAGCTCTTTTGGCCCTATTCTCGGCCTGACGGGAGAGGGCCCGGTCATGGCGGGCTGCTTTACCAGGCAGCCCGACGGGCAAGCTGCAGGCCGGGAGCGCAGGGCTTTTACACTGGTGAACATGGTGGATCCCGGTGAGCGGAAGCGGAACAGGGCAACCGTTTCTTTTGCCGGGCCGGTGCGCCTGCGCATCTGGTCCTATGGCGAGCCGCGGGAGCTGGAGGTGGAAAAAGAGTGGTCCCCCGAGCTCGACTGCGGCCAGGGAATTTTTGTGGAAATACTGTAATACTTTTGCCGGATAGGAAAATCCACAGCGAAAATTTAGAAGAACAGGAGTCTCAGCATGAATATCAATACCGATTGCCACTTGCTTCCCATGGAGGGGGCGTATAATATCCGGGATTTGGGCGGCTACCCGGCCGAAAACGGCGGGGTGACGCGCAAAGGCCTTTTTTTCCGGGCGGATAACACGGCAAACCTAACCCCAAAGGACGTTGATTTGCTGCGGGAAAAGGGTGTTTCCCTTTCGATTGACCTGCGCTCCCCCAAGGAGACGCAGGACTGGCCCTCCAAGCTGAAGGGATGCGCGGGAATGCGTTACGAGAACATTGTGATGCTGGATGAAATCAGCTCTAACGGCTTTCGGGGCAATTTTCCCGCCTCCATGGCTGAAATGTACATCCGCAATCTCGACGGTGCGCGGGATTCCTTCGTTCAGGTATTTCGGCTTTTGATAGAAAACAGCGGTGCTGCTCTTTTTCATTGTACAGCCGGGAAGGATCGCACGGGAATGGTTTCCATGCTGCTGCTGGAGCTTGCCGGGGCGCCGGATGAGGTGATTGTGGCGGATTATGCCGCGACAGAGCGGTATATGCAGCCGGTATTTGCCAAGCTGGTGGAGCAAATGAAGGGGATCGGTGTAGATGTTCCAGACCATGCCCTTCGTTCCGAGCCGGACAGCATGTGGCGGCTTCTGGCGCACCTGCGCGCAAAATACGGCAGTGCGCGGCATTATCTGGAGGCTGGAGGAATCGCGCCAGCGGAGCTTTCGGCGCTGATTGCCCGATTTGTGGAGTACTGATATTGGAGTGAATATGTTGGATAATAAATTGTGGTACAGGAAGCCGGCGCAATATTGGGAAGAGGCCCTTCCGGTCGGCAATGGGCACATCGGTGCGATGGTATTCGGCGGTGTGGAGCGGGAGCGCATAGCCCTGAATGAGGACACCCTTTGGTCGGGCTACCCGAAGGATAAAAACAACCCGGAGGCTCGCCTCTATGCGCGTGAGGTGCAGCGCTGCCTTAAGGAAGGCCGTTTGGCGGAGGCGCATCAGCTTGCCAACGCGCATTTACTGGGGCAGTGGACGGAATGCTATCTTCCCTTCGGAGACCTCCTTTTTTCTTTTTCAAATAAAGATACAAAAGTACAGGATTACCGGCGAGACCTGGACCTTTCCAGCGGTGTGGCAACGGTAAAGTATAGCGCGGGGAAAGCGCAGTATGAACGGACGGTTTTCTGTTCCGCGCCGGATCGGGTGCTGGTCCTGCGTCTTACGGCAAAGAATGGCGCCATGAATGGAACCGTTACCTTTGGCTGCCAGCTTCAGCACCGGGTTTGGTGCGAGGAGGGGCGGCTTATCCTCAGTGGAATTTGCCCGGAGGTCTGCTACCCGAATTATTGTAAATATGTGGACGACGTGCGGTATGGAACCTTTGAGGAAACAAAGGCGATCCGCTTTGAAGGCCGTGTTGCGGCGTATGGAAAAGGGGTTTCTTACGAGGATCAAGAAATCGTGTTAAAAAATTGTAAGGAGTGCACGCTGCTGGTTTCGCTGGCAACCTCCTTCCAAGGCTTTAACCGCTTGCCGGATGGCGATGCACCGGCGCGGGCGGAAGAACGGCTGCGGGCCGCGGAGCAGTATTCCTTTGAGGCTCTGCTTTTGCGCCACCAGGAGGATTTCACGCCGCTGTTTGAGAGAGTGGAGCTGGACCTCGGTGGTGAAAGTCGGGCGGATTTGCCCACGGACGAGCGGCTGCAGGCCTTTGCAGACCATCCGGGGGACCATGCCCTGACCGTCCTGCTCTTTCAGTATGGACGGTATTTGCTGATATCCTCCTCGCGTCCGGGTTCGCAGGCCGCGAATTTACAGGGAATCTGGAATGAGCACCTGCATGCGCCCTGGAGCTCAAACTATACCATTAACATCAATACGGAAATGAATTATTGGCCGGTCCATACCGCGAACCTGTCGGAGTGCGACGCGCCGCTGCTGGATTTAATCGATCATATCGCGGTCAACGGCGAAAAGACAGCGCAGGCTCATTACGGCTGCGGCGGCTGGGTCTCTCATCACAACTCGGATTTATGGGCCCAGAGCGCACCGGTTGGCGATGTGGACCCGGACACCTATTGCATGCCGTTTGCCATCTGGCCGATGTCCAGCGGCTGGCTCTGTGAGCATCTGTGGGAGCATTACCGTTTTACCGGGGACAGGGATTATCTGAGAGATAAGGCATTGCCGGTAATGCTGAAGGCCTGTGCGTTTTATCTGGACTTTTTGACAGAGGGGCCGGATGGCTGCCTGGTGACGGCGCTGTCAAGCTCGCCGGAAAATACCTATTTGGCACAAGGCCGGCCGTATAACCTGGACCTGGCCCCGGCGATGGATATTG
Source organism: Hydrogeniiclostridium mannosilyticum (assembly GCF_003268275.1). GTDB lineage: Bacteria > Bacillota > Clostridia > Oscillospirales > Acutalibacteraceae > Hydrogeniiclostridium > Hydrogeniiclostridium mannosilyticum. The sequence continues at coordinate 561,827 of NZ_QLYR01000001.1, read as the reverse complement.
AAATTTTACAGGAGCTGTTCCATAATACACTTCAAGCGCTTGAGGAAAGCGGGCAAGACTGGGAGCGCCGGAAGGAGCTTGAAAGCGCGCTCAGGCGCCTGCCGCCCTTAAGGATCGGCAGGAATGGCGCGCTGCTTGAATGGCATGAGGAATATGGGGAGCAGGAGCCGCAGCATCGCCATGTTTCGCTGTTGTACGGGCTGTATCCGTCCGACCGTATTACGCCTGAAGAGACGCCCGAGCTGGCTGGGGCCTGCGAACAGGTTTTACTTAATCGGGGATTTGGCGGAACGGGCTGGAGCTTGGCGTGGAAGGTTTGCTTGTGGGCGCGCTTGGGGAATGGTAACAATGCCCTGCGCCTGATACAAAACCAGCTGAGCCCGGTTCCTGCAACCGAGCGGGACTGTATGAGCGGCGGCGGGAGCTACCCCAATTTGCTGGACGCGCATCCGCCCTTTCAAATTGACGGGAATTTTGGTATTACGGCGGGTATTGCCGAAATGCTGGTACAAAGCCATGGAAAGACGCTGAAGCTGCTGCCGGCGCTGCCGGACAGCTGGCCGGATGGCCATGTCCGCGGACTGAAAGTACGCGGCGGCTGGACTGTAGATCTGGAATGGAGAAACGGAAAGGTGACCAATTACACAATCCGCTGACATGGTTGGACTGTGCTGCGGAAAATGGGGGAATGAACAGTGGTAAAAAAACCGAATATACTGATCATGGTGACGGATCAACAGCGCGGCGACACAATTCATGCGTTGGGAAATGAGTGGATACAAACCCCAAATTTGGATCGCCTGTGTGCGGAAGGGACGGCGTTTACCAGCGCATATACGCCGTCGCCTGTTTGCGTGCCGGGGCGCTGCTGCTTGTATACGGGGCAGTATACGCATCATAACCGCTGCTATGACAACGGTTACCCGATGCCGGACAGCCGCTTTTTGATGGAGGAATTCCGGGATGCGGGGTACGTTACAGAGGGGGTCGGCAAAATGCATTTTGCGCCAGACCCCGGAGCGTTGCACGGCTTCCAGCATCGGTACCGCCAGGAAGAGCTGGTGGAGCATATTGAGGATGACGATTATCTTATCTATTTGCGCGACAAGGGGTACCGCCATGTTTTTGAGCCCTATGGCCAGCGCAGCGAGCTGTATTATATTCCGCAGCTATCCCAGCTCCCGGCGCAGGACCACCCGACGCAATGGGCTGGGGACCGCGCGGTGCGCTTTTTGCAGGAGCGTGAGAGGGGGCAGCCGTTCTTTTTAATGGCGAACTTCATCCACCCTCATCCGCCGTTTTCACCGCCGACGCCCTGGAATAAGCTTTACCGTACGGCGGATATGCCTGGTCCATTGTCTGTGGAAAAACCTGAGGAATGCCTCACCTATTACAATCATTTTCAAAATATCTACAAATACCGCTCGCGCGGGATCGACGAGAATTTAGTCCGGACACTCCGGGGTTTTTACTACGCCTGTATATCCTTTGTGGATTACCAGGTAGGCCGGATTTTATCCGAACTGGAGCACCAGGGTATTTTGGACGATACCATTATTGTCTACACGTCGGACCATGGCGAGATGCTGGGGGATTACAACTGCTTTGGCAAACGCAGCATGCTGAATTCGGCCAGCAGGGTTCCCATGCTTGTGCGTTATCCGGCGTTATTTGAGCGCGCAGCGGTATGCAGGCGGCCTGTGAGCCTGGTAGATGTGGCGCCCACTGTTTTAAACGCAGCGGAAATCCATTTCTCCATGGAGTTGGATGGGGAGGATATGGCTGGAGTGGCCCGGGGTAAAAGTTCCCGCCGCTACGTAATGGGCGCACTGGAGAAGGGCCCTAGGGGCCTGTATATGCTTACGGACGGCGCCTGCAAATATGTTTTCTCCGCGCCGGATGGCCAAGCATATTTCTTTGATGGCGCTGAAACGGAGAATAAGCTGGAAGCCTGCCGGGAGCAGGCCGAGGTTTTCAGGCGCGAGCTGATTTCCATCCTGAAGACAGCGCCGGATTGTGAAGCCGTGGATGGAGATGACTTCAGGCATTATCCGGTTCTGCATGCCGTTGACAGCGACAGTGCCCTGCTGTTCCAGGATAACCCCGCCTTCCGGGATCAGGAGTTTTGCCTGCCCGCGCCCTATCAATTCAGGAGAAGGTAGCAAACTGCGGTCCAGGCTACAGAGAATAAAATATTGAATTGGCTATATGAAAAATAATATATAGCTAAAATAGATGCTCTGTATTGATAGCGCTGGGCTTGTTTAAAGGCAACGCCCCGAACCTTTTTATAGGGTTCGGGGCGTTGCCTTTTACTGCTTTTAGGGAGTATTTATCTCTAGCTCAGGAAAACAGTAGGCGGGAACCGGACGGCAAACGCAGGCAAACAAATCTTTGGGAAGAAGTTCCCTTGCCGCGGCAGCCTGCGTCCCGGTCGCGAACAAGGCAAAAACGGCCGAACCGCTGCCCGTCATAGCTGCACCTAATGCGCCGGCCTTCCGCAGAAGCTCCTTTAAATGGGAGACCGCGGCAATGGGGAGAATATCCTCGAAGTCATTACCGAGGGCCCGCCCCAGGGCGGGCAGATCCGACCGCTTCAGAGCATCTATGACGCCGCCGGTATAGCCGCGCGGCGGGGAAGGGCGCTGATCGGCTCGGCGAAAAGCCTCCGCCGTGCCGACTCCAATCGCAGGCTTGCAGACCACAATGGAACAGCCGGGCATATCAGGCAGTGGTGAGAGACGCTCACCGGTTCCTTCGGCTAGCTGAGAGCCGCCGACAACACAATAAGGGACGTCGGCGCCGATTTTGCTGCCAATGTGGCACAGCTCCGCCACAGTCAGAGGGGCTTTGTAAAGCTGGTTCAGGCCGCGCAGTACAGCGGCGGCATCCGAGCTGCCGCCAGCCATACCTGCCTGGGATGGGATTCGTTTCTCAATGTGGATTTCCACCCCTGAACTCCGGCCGCCGGCCGCATGCAAAAAAGCCTCCGCGGCCCGGTATGCAATGTTCCCTTTGCCGGAGGGAATACCCGGGTCATCGCACAAGAGTGTGACCCCGGCTTCCCGCGGGATCAGGGTGACAGTGTCATGCAGTGAAACGGATTGCATGACCATGCGCAGGTCATGGTAGCCGTCACTGCGCCGTCCAAGGATATCCAGGCTCAGGTTGAGCTTTGCATAGGCTTTTTGCTGTAGCATCCGTCATTCGTCCAATCCTTACAATTTAAACAGCGGCATCCGCTTGATGTCTATGACGTGCTGCGGGCACATCTCGTGGCAGCAGTAGCAGCGGATGCAATGGCTGTAGTCGATCCGTGCGCGGCGATTCTCAAGCTTAATGGTATGCTGCGGGCAGCTTTCGGCGCATTTTCCGCAGCCGACACAATCCTTGGCGCGGATTCGCGGCGCAGGGGTAGCCAGCCGCGCCGCCAGCGGCTGGAGAAACCGCGGCAGATGTTCAATAAAGTTGGAAGTCTTCGATTCCGGCTGAACAAAATCCGGCGCGATAAAGGAGCGATAGTTTTCTCCGATGATTTCCAAGCCGTCTATATCTGCTGGGCAGAGACCCCGGCTGTGCGCTGCCTGCAAATAGGGAATGTCGGCTGTCTTCATGCCAACCAGGCCGGCGCACAGGACGTCCAGGTAAAAAGGGTCGCGTGCGGACAGCAGGGCGCCGACAAAACGGGGATTTCCGCCGCTGGGGCCGTTTCCCTCCATAGCCGTAATGGCATCGACAACGCATAAATGGGGCCGTACGCCGCAGCACAGGTCGACGAGCATCTCCGCAAACGGTGCCTTTTCTGGAAAACGGCAGTGCAGTTCCGGTTTCATCAGGCCCGGCACAACGCCGAACATATTTTTGACGGCGGCGCTCAGGCCCATCATACAGTGCGTTTTCAGCTTGCAGACGTCGACAATCAGGTCCGCATCCAGAATCGGCGCAATCACCTCAAAGGTTTTAGAGACCGCACCGCCGGGGGTTTTCAGCTCCCGGCTGGAGCAATCCTCATTCAGGGCAAAGCCATGGCTCTTCGCCGCATCGGAGTATCCGCACGCGTGGTAACTGGACCGTAGGGCCCCAGGGGTGTACAGGCCGCCCGGGCTTTCCGCCACCAGAACCTCCGCGCCCAGCTCCTGCAAACAGCTGGCCACTGCGGCAACGACAAGCGGGTGAGTGACTACGGCGGCCTCCGGTTTTGATTTCAAGACAAGGTTCGGTTTGATGACCGCTTTCATACCGGGTTTGACAAGCTCTGCTGCGTTCAGCTGCCGAAATTGCTCCTGAATGACCGCATAGATCCGGCGGCTGTCATATTCCTCACAGCTGTTGATGCAAACACGGTTTTCCAGGCTCATGCGTGAAGCTCCTTCAAAAAATGCTCGATGCGTTTGAGCGCCTCGGTAATGTGCTTGATGGAGTAGGAGTAGGAGACGCGTACAAAGCCCTCGCCGCAGGCGCCGAAGGCAGGGCCCGGCACAACGGCGACACGCTCGGAGTAGATTAGCTTTTCACAAAACGCTTCACTGTCCAGGCCTGTGGATCGGATGCAGGGGAAGACATAGAAAGCCCCTTCCGGCTCAAAGCAGGTCAGCCCCATGCGGTTAAAGCCGTCTACAATCAAGCGGCGGCGCAAGTCGTATTGTTCGCGCATGGAGGCAATGTCCCCATCCCCGTTTTTCATGGCCTCAATCGCGGCGTATTGCGCAGTGGAGGGAGCGCTCATAATGGCGTATTGATGCAGCTTTGTCATCTGGCCAATGATTTCAACGGGGCCAAGCGCATAGCCCAGCCGCCAGCCGGTCATGGCGAAAGCCTTGGAAAAGCCGTTGACAACGACGGTGCGCTCCTTCATGCCGTCAATTTCCGCAAAGCTGACATGGGGTTCACCGCCATAGGTCAGCTCGCTGTATATTTCATCGGAGAGCACCATCAGGTTGTGCTTTTTCACAACTGCGGCAATGGCCTCCAGGTCCTTCCGGCGCATGACGGCCCCGGTGGGGTTGTTGGGGAAGGGCAGAACAAGCAGCTTGGTCTTAGGGGTGATCTTGGCCTCCAGTGCCTCAGGCGTCAGGCGGAAACGGTCCTCTGCTTTCGTCTCGACAATTACGGGCGCCCCGCCCACCATCTGTGTCAGGGGGACATAACAGACAAAGCTCGGCTGCGGCACCAACACTTCCTCGCCGGGATTTATCAGGGCGCGGATGCAAAGGTCAATGGCCTCGCTGCCGCCGACGGTGACCAGAACCTGGTTGTCGGCCTTGTATTCCAGGTGATATTTTCTCAAAAACCAACGGGCGATTTCCTCGCGCAGCTCGGCGAAACCGCGGTTGGGGCTGTACCAGGTTTTACCACCCTCCAGGGAGCGGATGCCCTCCTGGCGCACATGCCAGGGGGTGGTAAAGTCGGGCTCGCCGATGGAGAGGGAAATAACATGGTCCATTTCGTTGGCAATATCAAAAAATTTACGGATGCCTGAAGGGGGAATTTGCTGAACCTTTTGGCTGAGTATGGAGGTATAATCAATCACCGAACATGCTCCTTCTTTCATCAATTTCATCTTCGGATTCCATCGCCAGCCCGCCGTCCTTGTAGCGCTTCAGGATAAAATGGGTAGCCGTGGATAAGACCGAATCCATAGGGGATAGCTTTCGGGCGACGAACATGGCAATTTCCTGCATGCTTCGGCCGTTAACGCAAACAGCCAGGTCAAAGCCGCCGGACATGAGGTAGACGCTCTCTACCTCCTCCAGCTGCATGATGCGGTCGGCAATGTCGTCAAAGCCCTTGTCCGGCTTAGGGCTGACCTTTAACTCGATTAACGCAGATGCATGGTTGGAGTCTACCTTTTCCCAATTGATCTGTGTTTGATAGCCGCGAATGATGCCGGCCTTTTCATAGGCTGCGATTTCCTCCTGCACCTGTGCTTCGGTTTTATTGAGCATGGCTGCCAGTTGCGCGCAGCTGAGCCTCGCGTTTTCGCTTAGCAGTGTAAGTAGTTGATCCAACATCCATCTTCCTTTCGTTTCAATTTAAACCGGATAAATTTACCGGGACCTGCCCGCGGCAAAAAAATAATCTCCGGAAAATTCCTCCGAAGATTATTTTACCACACTTTAACGGCGAAGTCACGGCTTTAGCCAAAACAGAATCAGTCTGTTTTGTCCTTTTCGGCGGAAACATGCTCCTCTGTGGGAGAACTGGCGGAGGGATCAGCCTCTACAGCTTCAGCGGAGACCCCCTCTGCGCCGTTTTCAGGGCCGACGGTATTGGTTGACCTTTTACGGCCAAATAGGGAGCGTACTTTACTAAACACCGGTTTGACAGGGGGCTTGGCTTCCTCTTCCTCCGCCGGCTCCCAATCCGGGTCGTTGCGCAGCACCTGTTCATTGGTAATTCCCTTCTGCTGCAAGCTTTTGGCGGTCTGGCGGCGCAGCAGGGAATAGAGCACCGAGCAGGTGGGAATGCCGAGCAGAATACCGGCCATGCCCATCATGTTCCCGCCGACCACAATCGCAAAAATAACCCAAATTCCAGGGAGGCCGACCGAGCTGCCGACAACGCGTGGGTAAATGACATTGCCCTCAAACTGCTGTAGCAGCACCAAGAAAATAATAAAGTACACACTGTACATCGGGTGGACCAAAAAAAGGATAAGCGCGCCGGTAAAGCAGCCAATGTAGGCGCCCATGATGGGGATCAGGCTTGCCAGCGCGACGATCGAGGCAATCAGCAGGGCGTAGGGCAGCTGAAGAATGGACATGCCGATGTAGCATAGGCAGCCCAAAATGAGGGACTCTGTCATTTGCCCCCGGACAAAGCTGGAGAAAATCCGGTTGGCAAGGGAAGAAACATTTAAAATAGCCTTGGCCTTGCCCAGGGGCAGGAAGGCATAAAGCATGCGTTTGAGTGTGAGAATAAACCTTTCCTTTTTCGACAGCATGTAAATAGAGAAGATGAAGCTCATTACCAGCGTTACCATCGCGTTGGCAAAGCCGACGGTGAGGTTGCCGAGCGAGCCCATCACCCCGGACATCACGCCGGTGACCTTGTCAATAATTGACGACCAGTCCAGCTTCAGGTCGTTCAGCTGCTGCTGCGTGATGTTAAAGTCCTGTAAATAAGAGGTGACGGTGTCATAGAGGGACTGCAAGTACCCCGGCACGGCGTCGGTAAGTACTTTTAGGGAATTGATAAGCTCCGGGATAATAAAGAAGGAGATGGCGCAGATCAGGCCGGCCAGAACCAGGAAGGAGAGCAGGATGCAGATAGGCCGGCGGACCCTTTCCCAAAACTTCAGCTTTTTCTTGTTGAGAAACGAGAACACATGAAGCTCAAAAAGCCTCAGGATAACATTCATAACGAAGGCAACGGCAATGCCCAGCAGGAAGGGCCCCAGCAGCCACAAAACATATCCGCCGACCTGCTGCAGCGCGCTTACGTTGAAAAGAACAAAGATTAAAACGATGATGTAGGTGACAATCAGCAGAATTTTCCGTACGACCTTTTGCATAAGCTTGGGGTTATCCAAAAATTCTTCAAGCTTCATAAAGTCCTCCTTGTTTAAAAGTTAGTTGTTCGGGTTAGCGAAAGGTTAGCCTTGTTATTAACCTCCGGCAGGTGGGAACGAGCCCATAAAACACCCTATTATAGTAAGGATAAGTTTACCATAGCTCAATTTCGCTGTTCTGTCAATTCTCTGCGCATATTTTTGTCTAAAAACATGCGCGGGATTAAGGTGCGGCGGGGCTTGCAGTCCGGCGGTAAAGGGCGTATAATGATGGCGCTTGTTAAACCTGGGTTCAATTTTAATGATAGGCCAAAGGAGTTCCTGAGCATGATGTTTTCCAGAAAGGCTGTTTATGCATTGGTACTGCCGCTGATGGTTGAGCAGCTTTTAGGCGTGACCATTGGCATGGCGGACACGGTGATGGTTTCAAGCTGCGGGGAAGCGGCGGTCTCGGGCGTGTCGTTAGTAGATTCCATCAATATTCTGCTGATCCAAATCTTTGCGGCGATGGCGACGGGCGGTGCGATTGTGTCTGCGCAGTATTTGGGCCGCCAGAACCGTGAGAAGGCGAATTTGTCCGCTAAACAGCTGTTTTTTATTGTGGCGGTTCTTTCGTGTTTTATTATGCTGCTTTGCCTGGCTCTGAATAACCCGCTGCTGCATTTGATTTTCGGTTCCGCTGAGGAGAGCGTCATGGCAAACTGCGAGACCTATTTTTTCTGGTCGGCCTTGTCCTACCCCTTTATTGGCCTGTATAATGCGGGGGCGGCGCTGTTCCGCTCCATGAACAATTCAAAAGTTTCGATGCTGACTTCACTGGGGATGAATACTATTAATGTAAGCGGCAATGCGCTGCTGATTTTCGGCTTTCAAATGGGCGTGACCGGTGCGGCAATCGCGACCTTGGTTTCCCGGGTAGTGGGGGCCGCGGTTATGCTATTGCTGCTGCTGAGGCCGCATAATGTGATTTATATTGACACCTTCCGGCGCTTCCGCCCCGATTGGAGAATGGTGCGGACTATTCTCGCCATCGGGATTCCAAGCGGCCTGGAAAATGGAATGTTTCAAATCGGTAAGATTTTAGTCCAGGGCCTGGTCGCCTCGTTGGGAACCATCGCGATTGCCTCCAACGCGGTGGCTGGGTCGGTAGCCGGTATTCCTCAGATTCCCGGTGCGGCAATTGGGCTTGGATTAATCACCATTGTCGGCCGCTGTGTGGGCGCCAATGAGTATGAACAGGCACGAAAATATATCATCCGGCTGACGGGTCTGGCCTATGTTGCCATGGCGGTTCTGTCTGTCGGCCTGATTTTGGCAGCACGCCCGGTTATTCAATGCTACGGGCTCTTGGGCGAAACCTCGGACCTGGCCTTTGAACTGCTGGTTGCAAACTGTCTTGCCAGCATAGTCCTGTGGCCTGCCAGCTTTGTGCTGCCGAACGGCCTGCGCGCCGCCAATGATGTGAAATTTACAATGACGGTTTCCGTGCTTTCCATGTGGATTTTCCGCATTGGCTTCAGCTACCTATTGGTCTATGGCTTTCAGATGGGGGTACTGGGCGTATGGGTCGCCATGTTCATTGACTGGGGCGTGCGGATCATCGCCTTTGTGGCGCGGTTCCTCAGCGGAAAATGGACAGCGAAAAAATTAGCCGATTAAACGGTGTGTGAACCCGAAGGCCGATCGATAAAATCAATATGGGCTGATCGGAACGAAAATAAACGGCCGGGCTCCGAAAGCCTGCGTTCTGCCGCTGCCAAGGCGGCGGGGCCTTTGATAATCCGTAGCAGCGCCGAAAAATATTTTATAATGAAAGAATAAAAGCATTGCTTCTGAAGAGACATTTCGCTATAATACAACTGCAACGGTTCATTTAAAATTAAAGTGTTAAGCAATTAAAGGAGTACGAACAATGGAAATGAAAAATGGTTCCCATATCGCGGATGTGTTTGACGAACAGATCTGTGAAAAGATGGAGGCGGATGACCGCAAGCGTTTTTATATTGCGCCGCAGAAGGTGTTGTGGCAGAGCGGCTCGGTAACCAACAGCCAGGCGCTTGTGGAGAACAGGGCCGCTCAAATTACCGTTGAGCCCAAGGACGGCTGCGTCCTGCACAGCACGGCGGAAAACTGCGCTTCTGTTTTGCTGGATTTTGGTGCTGAAATCCACGGCGGTATCAAAATTTTTACCTGGCTGGCCGGCAGCAAGCACCATGCAAATGTCCGGGTTCGCTTTGGCGAATCCGCCATGGAGGCCATGAGCGAGCTGGGCGGAGAGCAAAACGCCACCAATGACCACGCTGTACGCGACATGGTGGTAGATCTGCCGGATATGAGCATGATCAGCGTTGGTGAAACGGGCTTCCGGTTTGTGCGCATCGACCTGCTGGATCAGGACCAGGATCTGGTGCTGAAGGGGGTAAAGGGCGTCCTGGTTTATATGGACCTTCCCTACGTCGGCTCCTTCCGCTGCAATGATGAACTGCTGAACCGGATTTGGAAAACGGGCGCCTATACGGTGCATTTGAACATGCAGAATTATATTTGGGACGGCGTTAAGCGCGACCGCCTGGTCTGGATTGGCGATATGCATCCGGAAACCTCCACCATTCAGGCTGTTTTCGGGCAAAATGAGGCAGTGCCGAGGAGCCTTGATTTTGTCCGCGAGGGTACGCCGCTGCCAAACTGGATGAACGGCTACCCATCCTATTCTATGTGGTGGATGATCATTCAGCACGACTGGTATGTACATACGGGCGACATGGAGTTTCTGAAACGCCAGATGCCCTATTATAAGGGGCTGTATCAGCAGCTGAGCACCTTTATTGATGAAAGCGGTAAGGACTGCACGCCGGAGCCCCGGTTTGTAGACTGGCCGACCGCGGACAATAAGGAGGCTATCGACGCCGGCTTGCAGGCTCTCCATGTGATGGCGACCCGCAGCGCCAAACGGCTTTTTGAGGCCTGCGGCGAAGCGGAGCTTGCAAAGCAGTGTGAGGCCGACCTTGAAAAGCTGATGAAATTCCGCCCGGCGGGCTACGGCGGAGCCAAGCAGGCGCTTTCACTGATGGTGCTGGCAGGCCTTGCCTCTGCCAGTGAGGCGAACGAAGCCTGCCTTTCTCAGAACGGCGCGCACAGCATATCCACCTTTATGGGCTATTATATCCTGCGTGCCCGCGCCGCCGCCGGTGACATTGAGGGCTGCCTGGAAAATATCCGCGACTATTGGGGCGGCATGCTTTCGCTGGGGGCAACCACCTTCTGGGAGGACTTCGACATAGATTGGCTGGAGAATGCCGCCCGTATTGACGAGCTTACCCCTGCGGGGAAAGTAAATGTCCACGGCGCCTACGGCAAATACTGCTACATCGGCTACCGCCACAGCCTGTGCCATGGCTGGTCCTCCGGCCCGACACCCTGGATGCAGGAAACAATCCTTGGCGTGGAGGTACTGGAGCCCGGCTGCCGCAAGATCCGGGTTACACCGCGGCTTGGCAGCCTGGAGTGGGCAGAGGGTTCCTTCCCGACACCGTATGGCCCGGTGTTTGTCCGGCATGAGAAAAAAGCTGATGGTTCTGTAGAAAGCGATATCAAAGCGCCCGACGAGGTAGAGGTCGTTCGCTGAAGGGGAACCTTCTTTTCACATTGTTATCCCGCGTCCGCCCGGTCCGGCGGCCTTTAGTGAAACAGGCGCGGGGTGGGGGTGCGCTCATCGTCAGGGCAGGTTTGCTTTGGCGATGAATTTTAAATCAGGGGAGGAAGTATTGATGAAGATTTTGTATTCAGCCCAGGCGAAACAGCAGGAGGAACGGCTGCTTGCCGAGTTGCTGCCGGGCCTGGGGCTTGAGGGCGCGGTACTGTCGGAGCTGGAGCTGCGCCCGGGTGAAGCCCTTTCTGTGTCTTGCGACGGAAAGGCCGCCTCAATTACATACTGTCAGCTGAATGAACTGGCACGCGGCCTCGCCCTGCTGAGCGAGGCTGCGCGGAACGGTGCGGCGCTGTCGCTCACCGAAAAGCCGGTGTATAATACGCTGGGGGTTATGCTGGATTGTTCCCGAAACGGCGTGCTGAATATGGCGGCTTTTAAGCGTATGGCACGGATACTGGCCAAAATGGGCTATAACCAGATTCAGCTCTACACCGAGGACACCTACGAAATCAAGGAGTACCCTTATTTCGGTTACCTTCGCGGCCGCTACACCAAGGAGGAGTACCGCGCGATGGATGACTACGCGGCGGCGCTGGGCATTGAGCTGGTTCCAGCGATTCAGACGCTGGCGCATCTGGCCCAGGCCCTTAAATGGGCGGCTTTCAGCGATATTGTCGATTGCAATGATATTCTGCTGGCGGCCGAGGAAAAAACCTATGCGCTCATCGATGCTATGTTCCGCACACTGGCAGAGAACTTGACCAGCCGGAAGGTCAACATCGGTATGGATGAGGCTGAAATGGTCGGACTGGGCAAATATCTGCACAAGCACGGCTTTGAGGAGCGCAACGGCATCATGGTGCGCCATTTCAGCAGGGTGATGGAATTGGCCCGCAAATACGGCTTTAAGCCGATGATGTGGAGCGATATGTTCTTCAAGCTGGCAACCGGCGGCACCTATTATTGCAAGGAATGCGATTTTAAGGAAGAGGTGGCCAAGCAGATTCCGGATGACATCACGCTGCTTTATTGGGACTATTATTCGACAGACCCGGCGCTCTACGATGCAATGATTTTCAACCACCGCAAGCTGACCCAGAATGTCGCCTTTGCGGGCGGCGCTTGGAAGTGGTTCGGCTTCCAGCCTGGCAATGCGTTCAGCATGCACATCGGCCAGATGGCCCACAACAGCTGCCGCGACAACGGCGTCCGTGATGTAATCATCACGGCTTGGGGAGATGACGGGGCAGAGGCATCGCCGTTCTCCATTCTGCCGTCCCTGCAGTTCTGGGCGGAGCTGTGCTATGAGGACAGCTCGGACCACCTGGCTGAGCGTTTCCAGGCCTGTACGGGCGCCTCTTTTGAAGATTTTATGCTGCTGGAGAGCCCCATGGGGGTGCCGGGTAATCCGGAACTGAAAAAGGCGGTGTGTAATCCCTGTAAGGACCTGTTCTACCAGGATATTCTTTACGGCCTGTTTGACTGGCATGTGCTGCCCGATGCCTACGACGCGCATTTCGAACGCTGTGCACAGGCCTTGCGGTCTGCCGGTGCACGCAACCGGGAGTGGGCCGTGCTCTTTGAGGTGCAGTCTAAGTTTTGTGAGGTTCTTGCGGCAAAGGCTTCTGTGGGTGTGCGGATTCGCGCGGCCTATAGGGCAGGCGACCGTGCGGCGCTGCAGCGGTATGCGGAGGAGCTGCTTCCGGACCTGATCGCCCGCATTGATTGTTTTGCCGCGGCCTACCGGAAGCAGTGGTCGGCAGATAACAAGATTTTTGGCCTGGATGTATTTGACCTGCGGGTCGGCGGCTTGAAGCAGCGCATTCAGACGGCGGCCGAACGGCTGAGGGCCTGGCTGTCCGGCGAGATCGCCGCCCTGGAGGAGCTGGAGCAGGATATTCTGCCCTTCGACTGTGTGGAGGCGGAGGAGGACCGGGACGGGAGCCGCCATCTTGCCGTTGCGTACGGCTGGCGGGCCATAGCAACCCCCTCTGCTTTCTAAAGGTAATTTCGTTAAAAATGCCGGACGGTTAGCGTACCGTCCGGCATTTTTAACTGCTTTTTTGACATGCCGGCACATAGTTGAGCCGGGGCGGAACGGCTGAGAAAATTTATTTGCAGGAATCAGTTGCTTTTAAGGCGGGTTTTGGTTGCAGAAATAATCAAAAGCCGTTATAATATAGACAAATCAATGGCCGGGCTTCCGATTGAGAAAGGTGAGAAAGGAGGTGTCTCCTTCAAGCGTTTTTAGGCAGAACCGGTCGAGACAATATCAGAAAAGGAGATGGCACAGTGAGTAAGAAAGTGCTTGTATTCGATTTTGGCGCTTCCAGCGGCCGGGCGATGCTGGCGGATTTTGACGGAAGCCGGATTGAGCTGACGGAGGTACACCGCTTTGACAATAACCCCGTCATGGTGTGCGGAACCTTCTATTGGGATGTTCTGGGGCTGTTCCATGAGATTAAGCAGGGCATTACAAAGGCAAAGGCGCTGGGGGATTTTTCCACCATTGGTATTGACACCTGGGGCGTCGATTTTGGCCTGCTGGATAAAAAGGGAAATCTGCTACAGAACCCCATCCATTACCGCGACACCCGTACGGCGGGGATGATTGAAAAGGCGGCAAAAGTTGTCGGCAAAGCAGAGCTGTATAAGGCCAGCGGCATCCAGCTGCTGGAGCTGAACACCATTTATCAGCTGATGGCCCTTGTGGAGCAGGACCCGGAGCTTTTGGAACGGGCTGACTGCGCCCTGTTGATGCCGGATCTATTCTGCTATTTCCTGACGGGGAAAAAGACCTCGGAGTATTCCATGGCCTCCACTACGCAGATGCTCAACCCCTACACCCACCAGTGGGATAAGCCCATGCTCAAAAAGCTGGGCCTTCCGGAGAACCTCTTCCCTGAAGTGGAGCCTGCCGGCAAGGTACTGGGTAAGGTTTCTCCTGAAATTCAGGCGGAGCTCGGTTTGGGTGATGTGGACGTAATTTCCGTGGCGGAGCACGACACGGCCAGCGCGGTGGTGGCAACCCCGGCGACGGAAGACGATTTCATCTTTATTTCCTGCGGAACCTGGTCGCTGTTTGGCACCGAGCTGCAGGAGCCGGTCATCAGCGAAAAAAGCCAGGCCTACAACATCACAAACGAAGGCGGCTACCAGTACACTACCCGTTTCCTCAAGAACATTATCGGCCTGTGGCTGATTCAGGAGACTAGGCGGCAGTACCGCCGCGAAGGCAAGGAGTACAGCTACAATGACCTGGAAAAGTACGCAGTGGCCTCCAAGCCCTTCCAGTATTTTATTGACCCCGATGCGCAGGACTTTGTCGCACCCGGCAACATTCCGGAGCGCATCCGCGCTTACTGCCGTGCGACCGGCCAGGGCGAGCCGCAGACCGTCGGCGAGATCATGCGTTGTATCTATGAGAGCATCGCCATGAAATACCGCTATGTGTTTGACGAGATCAAGGATTGCACCGGGCGCGACTATCACTATATCCACATGCTGGGCGGCGGAACGAAGGACGGCCTCCTGTGCCGGATGACGGCTGCTTCCACCGGTGTGAAGATTGTGGCGGGCCCGATTGAGGCCACCGCAATGGGAAATGCCGCGGTACAGCTGATGACCACCGGCGAGATTGCAGACCTGAAGGCCGCGAGGGCGATCATCCGTAATTCCTTTGACACGATTGAGTACACCCCGGAGAACCACGAGGATTGGGAAGCCGCCTACGGGAAGTTCAAGAAGGTCATTGAGGGCTAAGCTTATCCCGCGCGTTTCGTAAAAAAATTACCCAAAGATGGGCGGAGCATTTTGGCTATTTTTCAAGAATATTCCTTTTGTAATATTTTTGATTACATTCGATTATTTGACAACAAATGAACGCGTTTTTATCAATTTAAGCGCCATTTATAGCTTAATCTGCTCATTTCTGATAAAATGAAGCTAAGAAATCGGAATCAATCAATCCCGATAATTCAAAAATGAAAAAGGAGTTATCAATTATGGCAACAGCATTTGAAATCAAAAAAGAACTGTGCGATATTGGCCGCCGTATTTATCAGAACGGTTTTGTCGCAGCAAATGACGGCAACTTTTCCGTAAAGATCAACGACAACGAGTTCTACTGCACCCCTACGGGCGTTTCCAAGGGCTTTATGACCCCGGATATGATCCTGAAGGTAGACGGCAAGGGCAACATGCTGGAGCCCAATGCAAAGTATAAGCCCTCCTCCGAGTTCAAAATGCATCTGCGTGTGTACCAGGAACGTCCGGATGTCAATGCCGTTGTGCATGCCCACCCGCCGATTGCCACCGCTCACGCTGTTTGCGGCATGGCGCTGGACACCTACATCATGCCTGAGGCCATCATCTCCCTGGGCACCGTTCCGCTGACCAAATACGGCACGCCCTCCACGATGGAGATTCCGGACGCGATTTCCGAGGCTTTCCAGAACCATGACGCAGTCCTGCTGCAGAACCATGGCGCTTTGAGCGTTGGCGTCAGCCTGATCAACGCCTACTTTAAGATGGAGACCCTGGAGTACTTCGCCAAGGTCAGCTACTATGCCAAACAACTGGGCGGCGGCCAGGAGCTTACCTGTGAGCAGATTGAGAAGCTGCTGGAAGTCCGTAAGCAGATGGGCGTTCCGGGCAGACACCCCGGCTGCAGCAGATGCGCGCACCGCGGAACACCGGAGTGCCATTGCCTGACCCCGGACCAGAAGGCTACCTGCCAGTGCCATTCCGAGGCTTCCGGCTCCAAGGCTGCCAGCGAGGACCTGGTCAATGAAATTACCAAGAAGGTTATTGCCGCTCTGAAATAAGCGCGCATATTTAAATTTTGCTTGCGTTGAAACCGCAAGCGGAAAGGCGAGGTTATTACATGCCGCAAAGCAATCGCTTTAAAGTTTTATCGGAACGTCCGGTGAATAAAGACTGTTTTATATTGGATGATCCGGAAATGGGATTTGTGGCTATGGATTCGCCTTATGATCCGAAACCGTCTATCAAAATCGAAAACGGCGTGATTGTGGAAATGGACCAAAAGCGCCGGGAAGAGTTCGATTTTGAGGATACCTTCATCGCCGACCATGCCATTGATTTAAGTATGGCGGAGGAAGTCATGGCGATGAACTCCCTGACGATCGCCAGAATGATGGTGGACATCAACGTCGGCAAGGAAAAGGTTGCCCGCCTGGTGGACGGCATGACGCCGGCTAAGCTCTGTGAGGTTGTGGGTAAGCTGAATGTTGTGGAAATGATGATGTCCATGCAGAAAATGCGTGAACGCCTTTTCCCGGCGAACCAGGCCCATGTGACCAATGTGGATGATAACCCGGTGCAGATTGCCTGCGATGCGGCGGAATCCGCCCTGCGCGGCTTTGCCGAAATGGAGACGACGGTCGGCGTAGCGCGCTATGCCCCGCTGTGCGCCATCGGCCTGCTGGTGGGTTCGCAGTACGGCCGCCCCGGCGTGCTTTCGCAGTGCGCGGTGGAAGAGGCTACGGAGCTTATGCTGGGTATGCTGGGCATCACCACCTACGCAGAAACGCTCTCTGTCTATGGTACCGAGAAAGTATTTATCGACGGGGACGACACCCCTTATTCCAAGGCGTTTCTGGCTTCGGCCTATGCTTCCAGAGGCATTAAGGTCCGTTGTACTTCGGGCACCGGATCGGAGGCGCTCATGGGCAATGCGGAGAAGAAATCCATGCTTTACCTGGAGGCCCGCTGCCTGCTTGTCATCAAGGGCGCTGGCGTTCAGGGGACGCAGAACGGATCCGTAAGCTGCATCGGCGTAGTCAGCTCGGTACCTTCCGGTATTCGGGCGGTCCTGGCTGAAAACCTGATTGCCGCCATGCTGGGCCTGGAATGTGCTTCCAGCAACGACCAGTCTTTCTCGCATTCGGACATTCGCCGTACGGCGCGTATGCTGATGCAAATGCTGCCGGGTACGGACTTTATCTTCTCCGGCTACAGCGCGACCCCGAACTATGACAACATGTTTGCAGGATCGAACTTTGAGGCCGATGATTTTGACGATTATAACGTACTGCAGCGTGACCTGAAGGTGGACGGCGGTTTGCGCCCGGTCACCGAGGAACAGGTTGTGGAGGTTCGTTATAAGGCGGCGAAAGCCATGCAGGCCTTGTTCGACGGACTCGGCTTTGAGCCGGTCACCGAGGAACAGGTGGAGCAGTGCGTTTACGCGCACGGCAGTAAGGACATTACCGCTAAGCGCCGGGTGGACGAGGATTTAAAGGCCGCCAAGCGTGTTGTCGAGGGCGAGGTCAACGGCCTGGATATTGTTCGGGTGTTGGCAAAGGCCGGCCATGAGGATGTGGCGAAATCCATTTTGGAAATGCTGAAGCAACGGGTCTCCGGTGACTACTTGCAGACAGCGGCGATTTTGGATCGCGATTTCCATGTACACAGTTCAATTAATGATCGAAATTGTTATAAAGGACCCGGCACGGGCTACCATGTTGAGGGTGAAACGTGGGAGAAGATCAAGGCAATTCCCCAGGCGTTCGACCCCGAAACATTTTAAAGGAGGGACGGAAGATGGCATATGATGAAAAGCTGGTTGCTGAGATTACCCGCAGGGTTGTCGAAGCGCTGGCAGGCAAAGAGCCCGCTGCTGCTTCCTCCAGCCCGGCAAACGCCGGTTCGGCAGCTCCTGCGGCCGCCGCTGCCTCCGAGGATGGTTTTACCATCCGAGAGATTGGCGAGGCGCAGGTAGGAACTTACCCGGACGAGGTTGTCATTGGGCTTGCACCCGCTTTTGGGACGGCTCAAAAGAAGACAATTGTCGGGGTTCCGCATTCCCAGGTGCTTCGTGAGATTGCCGCCGGTATAGAGGAGGAGGGGCTCAAACCCCGCTTCATCAAGGTGGTGGATATCTCCGACGTTTCCTTCATCGCCCGCCGGGCTGCTACCTACAGCGGTTCCGGGATTGGGATTGGGATTCAGTCCAAGGGAACCACGGTCATTCACCAGAAAGACCTATTCCCGCTTTCAAACCTGGAGCTTTTCCCCCAGGCGCCGCTGATTACATTGGAAATGTACCGTAAAATCGGCAAGAATGCCGCACGGTATGCTAAGGGCCAGTCCCCGGTGCCGATTGAGGCGGAAAATGATTGTATGGTACGCCCGGCCTTTCAAACGAAGGCGGCAATTCTTCATATTAAGGAAACGCGGGAAATTCGTCCCGGGCAGGCCCCGGTTCAACTGGAGGTGAAATGGCGGGATGAATGAGAGCATTGAAAGCATTGTCGCACGGATTGCGGCAGAACTGAAAAAAAATGAGCTTTCCGGCAAAAGCGCCGCCGCCTCCAAGGAATATGACCTGAGTGATTATCCAATGCTTGATAAACACCGGGATGAAATCCGGACGCCGACTGGAAAGGGCCTTAAGGACCTGACGCTGGAAAAGGTGCTCGACGGCAGTGTGAATATCAAGGATATTCGTATTTCAAGCGACATGCTGCACGCCCAGGCACAAATTGCCGCCAGCGCGGGAAAGCCGCAAATTGGTGAAAACTTGAAACGGGCAGCGGAAATGACGCAAATCCCGGATGATGAATTGATTAAGATGTACGATATGCTCCGCCCCAACCGCTCAACAAAGCAGCAGCTGGTTGAACTGGCGCAGAAACTGGAGCAGCAGTACCAGGCAACTATTTGTGCGCAGCTCGTCCGTGAAGCCACGGAGGTGTATGAGCGCAGGGGGATTCTGAAAAAAGCTGACTGAGCGCTGCGGTGTTTGGACGGGCGGTTATCCCGTGTACTGCGGAAGCTTCATCCGCCCGGCTTATTAACTGAAAAATGATTTGGAAGGAGGAGAGGAAATGGCGTTTCCCTCAAAAATCGTAGCCGGTATTGATATCGGCAACTCGACAACAGAGGCCATTCTGATGGACAAGGGTGCTGAAAAGCCTGTATTCCTTTCTTCTTCTATGACCGCGACCACCGGCGTAAAAGGGACCTTGAAAAATGTTGAGGGCTGTGTAACGGCTTTAAACGGCGCATTGTCCTCGGCGGGCCTGACTGCGCGAGAGGTTACGGAAATCCGTATTAATCAGGCGGCGCCGGTTATCAGCAATCTCTCCATGGACACCGTCAGTGAAACGGTGGTAATCGGATCCGCGATGATTGGCCATAACCCGGATACTCCCGGCGGAGAAGGCCTGGCGCTGGGGCTCACAGTCCCGATTGAAAGGCTTGCGGGCCACACCGAGGAAGTGGTCGCCATCATTGACGACTGCCCTTATTACAGGGCGGCTACGCTGCTGAACAAGGCTTTTGCGGACGGCGTTAAGGTGGTGGGGGCCATTGTCCGCAGTGACGATGGTGTTCTAATTGCGAATCGCTTGACCCGGATCATCCCGATTGTGGATGAAGTCAAGGGGATTTCCAAGGTGGAAAAGAACGTGCTTGCCGCCGTGGAGGTGGCTGGTAATGGCGAGAGCATCAAGACGCTTTCAAACCCTTATGGCATTGCCGGGCTCTTTCACCTGACGCCTCAGGAGACGAAGGACAGCATCCCGGTTGCGCGCAGCTTGACTGGCTGCCGCTCGGGGGTTGTGATCCGTGCTCAGGGTGCTCAGGTGAATGCGCGAAAAATACCCGCTGGAACTATTCGCCTTACCGGCGACAAGAAGACAGAGGAAATCAACGTCAATGACGGCGCGGATGCCATTATGGCCGCGCTTGAGCGGGTAGGTACCCTGATGGATGCAACCGGCGAGGAGGGAACAAATGTCGGCGGGCTGCTCAGCTCCATCAAACAGACGATGGCGGAGTTGACGGAGCAACAGGCTGAGGATATGCGGATTTCGGGAATCCTGGCGGCCGATACCTTTGCCGCCACGAAGGTGGAGGGAGCCCTGGCCGGTGAGCACACGATGGAAAACGTCGTGATGCTGGCAGCCATGGTAAAGACCTCCCATCTCCATATGAACCGCATTGCCAGAGAGCTGCAAACCAGGATGCAAATTCCGGTGGTGGTTTCCGGCAAAGAAGCGGAGATGGCGTTGAAGGGAGCATTGACTACCCCGGGGTCTCAGACGCCGCTGGCGATTCTCGATTTAGGCGGTGGATCCACGGATGCGGCGCTGATTGATTCCGCCGGCCATGTCACTTCCATCCACCATGCGGGTGCGGGCGAGATGGTGACGCGGATTATCAATCTGGAGCTCAACCTGGATGACCGTGACACAGCGGAGCTGATTAAAAAGTTTCCGTTGGCCAAGGTCGAGGGGCTGCTCTACCTGCGGTTTGAAGATTCAAGCGTCAAGTTTGTTTCTGAGCCGCTTCCGCCGCAGTTCTACTCCCGGATTGTCGTGGTAACGGATCAGGGACTGGTGCCGGTTCGTTCTGATAAAAAGCTGACCATTGACAAAATTGCCAATGTGCGGCGCATGGCCAAAAAGAAGGTCTTTTTGGCTAATGCACAGCGGGCGCTGAAAGCGGTTGCCCCAGATGGGGAAATCCGCAGAATTGGCTCCGTGGTATTGGTTGGCGGCAGCTCACAGGACTTTGAGATTGCGGACATTCTCTCCGAATATCTCAATAATTACCGAATTGCCGCGGGCAGAGCGAATTTGCTCGGTTTCTTGCCGCCGCACAGTGCGGTGGCGCTGGGCTTGGCCCTGTCGGATTGACGGCAGCAAATAATTTTATGCAAAGGAGGAATGTCCCGCTCATGGATAGCCGCAAAAATATCTATACAAAAACCGGGGACTCCGGCTTTGCAAGCACAATGAATCGTAAGATGATTCCCAAAAACAGCCCGATTTTCTGCGTGTTGGGTACAATTGATGAACTAAATTCAACGCTTGGCGTGGCAAGAGAGAAGATGCCGGAGGCCACCGGCGAAATAGTCCGCTCTCTGCAAAAGGACCTGATTGCCTTTTCCGCCGAGCTGGCGGGCGGCTCACGCTTTGCTACCAAGGAAAAGGTAGCTGCCTTGGAAGAGTCCATCGACACGATTATGAAGTCGGTTCCTGAAATTAAGGAGTTTATTACTCCAGGGGATACAGAGGCGGGCGCGGCGTTGGATGTTTCCAGAAGCGTTGCCCGCAGGGCGGAACGGGAGCTTGTTTCCAGCAAGCAAACCGGCGGCATCAGCCGTGAGGCGATGATGTGGATGAACCGGATCTCTGATTTCATCTACGCTTTGGCCCGTCTGATGGATGCGGAGCTTGCCAGCCAGCAAGGGCAGAAGCCGGTGGCTGTGCAGGCCGCGGCTGCACCGGCGGCGCCGATGCAGCTGACGGTAGGCAATGTGGCTCTCATGCCCGCCAATTCCGATTTTTTGGACTTCAGCTTGTGGCTTTGCCGGGCGGTGCTCGACAAAGCGAAGGAGATGCACCTGCCGGTAGTAACGGCGGCGTGCGACGCGGGTGGCAACCCCACCGCGCTGATGAGGGCGGACGGCGCTTATATCGCCAGTGTCGATATTGCACAGAGTAAGGCGTTTACCAGTGTGTCGGTACAAATGTCGACGGAGAAGCTGGGCGCCCTGTGCCAGCCGAACGGCCCGCTATACGGGATACAAAATACCAATCAAGGGCGGATTGTGATCTTCGGCGGAGGGATTCCCCTCTACCGCAACGGCGTACTGATTGGCGGCTTTGGTGTCAGCGGCGGCTCTGCAGAGCAGGACACCGGCCTGGCACATTATGCCGAGGAGATTTACAAAAAGCAGTTCGGAGTTTTAGACTGAAGACTGCAAAAAAATATAGGAGGTATGGTGACTTTGGATATCAGCAACAAGGAAATTGAAGAAATAGTCCGCAAGGTTGTTGCGAACATGTCCGGTGATGAGCAGGATGCCCAGCCGGCAACCGTCGCCACTGGTGTGGTAATCAACGGAAAAACCTATCACGGCGTATTTAACGATATGAACGAAGCAATTGAGGCTGCTTACCAGGCGCAGAGAAAGCTTCGCGATCTGTCCTTTGAGGAGCGTGAGAAGTTTATCACCGTTGCCCGCCGTCTGATTATGGAAGAGGCGGAGGAAATGGCAAAGCTGGGCGTTTCTGAAACCGGCATGGGCCGTGTGGAGCACAAGATCTTGAAACACCGCTATGTAGCCATGAAGACCCCCGGCACGGAGGATCTGGTGACGGAAGCTATTTCCGGCGATAAGGGCCTGATGCTGCTGGAGATGGCGCCCTACGGCGTCATCGGCGCAATGACCCCGAGTACGAACCCCAGCGAAACAGTGCTGTGCAACTCCATTGGCATGATTGCCGGCGGCAACACAGTGGTGTTTAACCCTCACCCGAATGCCCTGATGACTTCCCTTTATGCGGTGGATCTTATCAACCGGGCGGCTATTGAGGCCGGCCTGCCGCAGAACATGTGCTGCGCGGTGGCGAAGCCGACCATGGAGACCTCGGACATCATGGTCAAGCACCCCTACATCAAAATGCTGTGCTGCACGGGCGGCCCGGGCGTTGTCAAGGCGATGCTTTCCTCCGGCAAGAAGGCCATTGGCGCCGGCGCCGGCAACCCGCCGGTTATTGTTGACGAAACCGCCGACATTGCAAAGGCCGGTAAGGACATCATCGACGGCTGCACCTTCGATAATAACCTCCCCTGCATAGCGGAAAAAGAAGTCTTTGCGCTGGAGGCTATTGCCGACGAACTGATTCACCATATGATTCAAGCGGGCGCTTACCTCATCAGCCGCGAGCAGATGCTGGAGCTGGAGAAGGTTGTTTTGGTCGACGGCAAGAACGGCAAGAAGACGATTAACAAGAAATGGGTCGGCCGCGACGCAAAGCTTATCCTCAAGCAGATCGGCATCAATGTCGGCGATGAAATCCGCTGCGTGCTCTGTGAGGCCCAGGAGATGGATCACTTCGTACAGATCGAGCTGATGATGCCCATTCTGGCCGTTGTCCGTGTGCCGGATGTTGACACGGCGATTAAGATGGCCGTTAAGGCTGAGCACGGCAACCGCCACACCGCTCATATGCACTCCAAGAACATTGACAATCTCTCTAAATTTGCCAGAGAGGTTGAAACGACCATCTTTGTTAAGAATGCTCCTTCCTATGCAGGCATCGGTGTAGGCGGTGAAGGCCACTGCACCTTTACCATCGCCGGCCCGACAGGCGAGGGCCTGACCTCCGCCAGAAGCTTCACCAGAAAGAGAAGATGCGTCATGGTGGATTCTTTCCGTATAGTGTAATCAATTATTAATTTCAATATAGGAGGTTTCGTTGAGATGGAAATAAATGCAAATGAAATTGCAAGCATTGTCCGTTCGGTGCTTAACGGCATGGAAAACGGCGGGGCGGCCCCGGCCAAGGATCTTCCGCCGGTTCCTGCAACGGCGCGTGTTGCCATGCTGACAGCCCCCAAGCACTTTGAGGTTAAAGAGTTTCCGATCCCTGAGATCGGCGACGATGACATCCTCGTAAAGGTCGAGGGCGCGGGCATTTGCGGCACTGACGTACACGAGTGGAGAGGCGACCCGTTCGGCTACATCCCGCTGGTCCTGGGCCATGAAGGTACTGGTGAGATCGTCCGTCTGGGCAAGAATGTCAAGACCGACACGGCGGGTAAACCGATCAAGATCGGCGACAAGCTGGTTACTTCGGTCATCTCCTGCGGTGAGTGCAACATCTGCCGCCTGCATCCGGGTGAGACGGAGCTGTGCGATAAACAGGGCGTTTACGGCTTGATTCCGGATAATGAGAAAAACCACCTCTGCGGCTGGTTCTCTACCTACATGCACATCACAAAGGGCTCCACGTATTTTGTCGTAAACGATCTTACCTTGGACCAGCGCATGCTGCTGGAGCTTGCCGCCGTTACCACTCATGCCCTGGAGCAGGGAAAGAAGACCGGCCGGCTGAACTTTAATTCCAAGGTTTTGGTTCAGGGCTGCGGCCCTGTTGGCCTGATGATGATTGCTACACTGCGCACAATGGGTATCGACCGCATTATCGCAGTTGACGGCAACGAGAACCGTCTGAATTTTGCCCGTAAGCTCGGCGCAACGGACGTTGTCAACTTTAAGGAGCTGCCGGAGCTTGCACAGCGTGTACAGGCGGTAAAGGACATGACGGACGGCGTTGGCGCGGACTTTGCTTACCAGTGCACCGGCAATACTCATGCGGCTTCCGACGTTTACAAATACATCCGCCGCGGCGGCGGTCTGTGCGAAATGGGCTTCTTCGTCAATAATGGCGAGTGCACCATCAACCCGCACTTCGACCTGTGCAACAAGGAAATTATGCTGGTTGGCTCCTGGGATTACAGCGCTGCTGAGTACCCGATTGCCATGGCCTTCCTGCGTAGGGCCAAGGGTATGGGTATTCCGCTTGAGGAGCTCATTACACACCGTTATCCGCTCGACCAAATGAATGAAGCTTGTGAGATGAACGTATCACAGCAGGGCATTAAGATTTGCTACATGGCTTGATTTGGGATAGCGCTATACTTAAAATGAACTGTGAGGTGTAGCTATGGCGCTGGGTATGATTGAAGTCTTCGGCTTTGCGACAAGCATCATTGTTGCGGACGCCGCTGCCAAAGCTGGCAATGTGGAAGTCGTTGCTTTGGACAAGAACAAACCAGCAAATGGCGACGCAGCCGAGGTTCCCCTCATCATGGTGGTAAAGCTGCAGGGCGATGTTGCATCGGTGGAGCAGGCTGTGGAGGCGGGGAGCAACCTGGCTAAGCAGCGCGGGCTCTTCATTACCTCTTACATCATTGCCAATGAAGCGGAAGACACCAAGAAGATGGCAAAGATTAATGCTGTTGGTCGCGATAAGTTTAACATTCTGGAATATTGATTTATAAACTTTATAAATTTCATTTACAAAGGAGATTATGATCATGGTAGAAGCATTGGGTATGGTAGAAACAAGAGGCCTCGTGGCTTCCATTGAAGCAGCGGATGCGATGGTCAAGGCTGCTAACGTAGTATTGATTGGCACAGAGAAGATTGGTTCCGGGCTCGTAAGCGTCATGGTACGCGGCGACGTAGGCGCTGTAAACGCTGCTGTAGAGGCAGGCGGCACGGCGGCTGCCCGCTTGGGAGAGGTCATTGCCACCCATGTCATTCCGAGACCGCATTCGGATGTTGAGAAGATCCTGCCGGTTATTAAATAAGAAAATACAGCGAACGCTGTGGCAAGCAATTTGTCGTAAAGATTGATAAAGGAGATTACGATTATGGTAGAAGCATTGGGTATGGTAGAAACAAGAGGCCTCGTGGCTTCCATTGAAGCGGCGGATGCGATGGTCAAGGCTGCTAACGTAGTACTGATTGGCACAGAAAAGATTGGTTCCGGGCTCGTAAGCGTCATGGTACGCGGCGACGTAGGCGCTGTAAAGGCTGCTGTAGAAGCAGGCGGCACGGCGGCTGCTCGTCTGGGCGAGGTTATTGCCACCCATGTCATTCCGAGACCGCATTCGGATGTTGAGAAGATTCTGCCTGTCATTAAATAAGAAAGGACTATGGTTGTGCCTTCCGGCACACGTCTGAAAGGCACGGTGAATAGTAGTGGAAAAAGCGATTGCACTTCTTGAGGTGCAAGGTTTGACAGCAGCAATTGAAGGACTCGACGCCATGCTGAAGGCGGCGGATGTCAGGCTGATACACATTGAGCGCAGGCTGGGCGGCAGGCTGGTAACCATGGTGGTTGACGGCACGGTAGCCGACGTACAGGCTGCGGCCGAGGCAGGCAAGGAAGCAGCCTCGCATATTGGAAAGGTCAAGCTCAGTGAGGTATTGCCCCGCCCGCACCCCGAGGTGAAAAAGTTCCTTTATACGAATGTAAAGGAGGAATAACATGGATACGCCTAAAACGACGGACGGAGCGAAAGCCGGGGAGGGCAAAGCCCAGGAACCGAAGGTCGTTCAATCCGTTATTGGCGCTACGGATCCTCAGGTTTTGAATATGGTCGAGAAATCGGCTGCGTCAGCCAGAGCTCCGAGAAGCACCAGAAAAAAATCAGAAGCGCCTCGCAGAGAGGCTGTGAAAGCCCCCGCGGAGGTTTTGAAGCCAGATTCAAACGATAAAACAGAAAAGGAGAGTTCTCATATTATGGAAGCATTGGGTATGGTAGAGACCAGAGGTCTCGTAGCATCCATTGAGGCGGCCGATGCAATGGTTAAGGCTGCAAACGTTTCTCTTATTGGTACAGAAAAAATCGGTTCCGGACTCGTAAGCGTCATGGTACGCGGCGATGTAGGTGCTGTAAAGGCTGCTGTAGAAGCAGGCGGCACGGCAGCTGCTCGTCTGGGCGAGGTTATTGCCACTCATGTCATTCCGAGACCTCATTCGGATGTTGAGAAGATTCTGCCTGTTATCAAATAAAAAAGCGGCGATTGCCCAAATTTGAGGAATAATCGCTACGGAGGCGGAATAAATGGCAGTGGATGAAAGATTAATAGAACAAATTGTTAAACAGGTTATCGAATTGAAGAAGGAGACGGCTGCTGCGGCGCCTAAGACGGCTTGCGCTGCGGCGCCGGCTCCCGCCTCTCAGGCGTCTAAGGACGATTTTCCGTTGATTCCGGTCGGTGTTTCCGCGCGTCATATCCATCTGAGCAGAAAAGATATGGACACGCTGTTCGGGCCTGGTTCCGAGCTAACCCCGATGAAGGAATTGATGGGCGGCCAATTTGCGGCTAAAGAGCAGGTTACTCTGATTGGCCCTTCACTGCGGCCGATCGAGAAGGTGCGCGTTCTGGGGCCGCTGCGCAAGCAGACCCAGGTTGAGATCTCCGCCACAGATACCTTTGTTTTAAAGGTACATCCCCCGGTTCGCCCCTCCGGCGATATTGAGGGGACCCCCGGCCTGACCATTGTGGGGCCTAAGGGTGTGGTAAAGCTGGAGAAGGGCTGCATTATTGCCAACCGCCATATCCATATGTCGCCTGCGGATGCAGCGCGCTTTGGTGTGAAGGACGGCGAGTATGTCAATGTTCTCGCCGAAGGTGAGCGTAGAACGATGATGTACGGGGTGCAAATCCGTGTGGATCCCAGCTTTACGCTGGAAATGCACATTGATACGGATGACGCCAATGCCATTGGCTTTAAAGAAAAGGTCGTTACGCTGCTGAAGCGTGAAGATTGCCCAAGGTGACGGAAAGGAATTAGAGGTATATGGTTAGCGGTAAGGTAGTTGGCACCATTGTGTCGACCCGCAAGGTGGATACCTTAGTAGGTTCCAAATTTTTAGAAGTCCGTCTCTTTCGGAACGGCGAGGACACCGACGAATATTTGATTGCAATTGATACGGTGGGTGCGGGCATCGGCGAAAAGGTGCTGATTACCACGGGGAGCGGCGCGAGGCTGGCCTTAGACGACCCCAAAACACCGACGGATGCAGTCATTGTCGGCATCATTGATGAGACGCTTTGACGTCGAATCGATTTAGAATTTAGGTATAAACTGATTTTATGAAGGGGATCATCCGATGGAAGTAGAAGCACTCAGGGAAAAAATAAGAGCTGCTGGGGTCATCGGTGCGGGCGGCGCTGGTTTTCCAACGCACATGAAGCTTGCGCCGAACATCAACACAGTTCTGGTCAATGCATCGGAGTGTGAACCGCTGCTTTATACGGATTACACGATCCTGAAGGAGCACATCGGCTTAGTAGTCTCCGGTGCTGAAGAGGTCGCCAAGGCGCTGGGAGCTGGGCAGGTACTGCTGTGCATGAAAAAGCACACCGCCAGTCGCCTGCATATCAGCGACGGCCAGGGATTTGGCGATTTCACCCAGGTTAAGCAATTGCCGGATGTCTACCCGATGGGCGACGAAGTCATTATGATTTATCAGGCGCTCGGGCGGGTGGTTCCGCCTGGGCAGCTGCCCGCGAAGGTGGGCGTGGTGGTCATTAATGCGGAGACGGCTTATAATATTGCGCATGCAGTACAGGATATTCCTGTTACCGAAAAGTGGGTGACCATTGCCGGGGATATCCCCGCTCCGAAGGTTGTCACGGTTCCGGTGAACAGCAATGTCAGGGACGTACTTCAGGCGGCGGGCGTGGCGGTTCCGCCTTCGCACGTCGTGCTGGACGGCGGCCCGGCCATGGGCAATATCATCGACCCCGGCACAGCGAAGATTACAAAGAAGACCAAGTCCTTATTAATTCTGCCGGACGATATCCCGGCGGTTACATTTAAGACGGTAAGGACCGAACGGGTGCTCGTGAGAACGCCTTCGGCCTGCTGCCAGTGCTTCAGCTGTACGGAGATGTGCCCCAGGCATTTACTGGGGTATCCGCTTCAGCCGCATAAGACCCTGCGTTATATGGGAATGACAGAAGAGGCCGGTTTGGGTGATTTCTCAACCGCCTCGCTCTGTAGCGGCTGTGGTGTTTGCACCCTGATGGCCTGCTGCCAGGGGATTGCTCCTTCCATTTCAATGACAGAGATGAAGAAGAAGGTTGGCAAGGCTCGTTTGGGCTATCGCTCAGAAACCCCGACGGTTCCGTCGCCGGAGCGTGAAAACCGTATGATCCCGATTGAACGGTTTATGAGCCGGATAGGTGTGCTTCGGTTTAACCGGGTACCTGTTTGGGCAGGAGCGCTTCCGGTTGCGCAGCGGTCGTATGACCTGCTGCTGTCACAGCACGTCGGTAAGCCGTCTGTACCGTTGGTACAGGCAGGGGACTTGGTGACAGCGGGTCAAATGGTCGCAAAAGCAGACGACGGCATTTCCGCATCGCTGCACACGCCGGTTTCCGGTAGAGTGACAGCAGTTACGGAGAAAGCGATTACAGTTGAGAAAGGTTGAGGTGAAATAGGATGCAGTATTCAGTAGGTGTGATTGAGCTAAAAAGCGTTGCCAAAGGCATTCAGGCTGCTGACGACGCTCTGAAGTCGGCCGGGATCAGTCTTATTTCTGCTCAGCCGATTTGCCCTGGCAAGTTTGAGCTGATCATTACGGGTGAACTGGCTCAGGTCAACGCATCCATGGAAAAGGTGAGAGATACCTATACCTCTTACCTGATTGATTCGGTGTTGCTCGGCCGTATTGACCCCACCGTGGTAAAGGCGCTGTTAGGCGCCCAGCCGCAGGCGGAAAGAGGCGCGATCGGCACCATAGAGACTTTTTCGGTGGCGAGTGCCATCTTGGCGGCGGATACCGCCGTCAAGTCTGCCAAGGTAGATATTTTGGAACTGCGCGCTGCTCGCGGCGTCGGCGGTAAGGGTATTGTCTATTTTACCGGCGAGGTTGCGGATGTGACTGCGGCTGTTGAAGCTGGTTCGCGCTATGCAAAGGAACAGGGCTTGCTGGTTGGCAGCTCGGTAATCGGTTCTCCGCATGAGGAGCTGTGGAATTACCTATAATGTTTCTTGGGCATCAAGGGTTGGTGTTTTTATTCAGCCCCTGAAATAGCTTAAAAATACACCCTGTCATTCGGCGTAGGCTTGGATGTAAGGGTGTGTTTTTTGTTATCACGCTTCTTCAAATTTGCCGAGGGAGGCTGTATTATATTAGGCCCTAGTCCCCGGGCAACGGGAGGCAATAATACTTGTGCTAGAAAAAGAAAAACCGCTTGTGGTGTAGGTTTTTAACTACACCGCAAGCGGTTTTTTATAGCGGGGCATTGCCAAATGGTATGTCTGATGGAAGCCACCCTCTCCGGATTGGATGCAAATCGACGGCGATGACAGCGCCGCCGGTATAGGCTGCGTTCTGAAATCGATACATCTTGAACGGGCCCGCCCTTACTAAATAAACTTGATGAATTTTTCGACTATACAGCCGGCCTTCAGAGGCGGAAGTGTTTCGTCAAGCCCCAACCGTAGAAAAGATAGATAATGATGGTACTCCTTTTCAATTATTGGCGCTAAGCAAGGTTGCAGCCAGTCCGGTGCAGCAGACGCACGAAGCCCTGGTGGCTTTTCTTTGTTTACGGCAACGGTTAGCCGTTGAATACCTGCTTCAGCCGGCTGCGCAACAGCGACTCCGATTCTTCCTTTGAGTAGACAAGCCCGGTTTCCCTCAGGTATTCAAAAAAATCACAGAAGGAATAAGCTACGCTCTTTTCATGAAGCTGAAGAGTGGTAAATCCGTGCAGCGGGTGTAGACAGGTACAGGTGACCTGCTGGGAACCGGTAGACAGGAAACCCAGCTTATCCGAAAGGCGGAACTTAGCAGTTTTGATCAAATAAGGCGTATAGCTTCCGTTTTGGATGCAGACCATCATCCGGCGCAGGAGCTCTGCCCGGTAGGCTTTGGGCAGAGGAGCATAGCTTCCCTCGGGAAGTTCGGCGACAAGGCCGGTTTCCAGAAAGCGGTCCAGCCCCTCCGGGGCAAAAAAGGAGGTGTTTTTACGGGTGCCCTCCAGCAGTGTAATTTGTTTTTGGCGCTGTTCTAAAAATGAGAGCAATACCTCACCCTGAGCGTGGTCGCGGTAAATTTGCTTTTTGGCCATGTCCATGGTAAAGAAAAAGCCAAGACAGGGTTCGAATTGAAGGGAGTAGGTCATCTCCTGCCGGAGGGGGGCCCAGCTCTCTAAATTCCAGTAATGCTGCCGGGCATTGTGCTCTAATACGGGAAGGCACTCTGTACGGATTTCTTCAAACAGGCCGGTATAAAGAGAAATGGCGTCCGGTGTGCTGACAATAAGGGCGCGCTCTTCGTCTTGGGATATAGTAAGCGCCCAGCCTTTTCCAAGGAGAATCCATGGGAAAAGGGCGGTCTTTCCACTTTTGGCAGAGATGGACTCATAGTAAAAGTAGGGAGAGTAATGACAGGAGCTGAATAAAAAGGAGAGCGCTCTTTGCAGGCAGTGCAGATTATATTTATTCTCTTTTTGGTATTGCAGTTCACTGTCAAAGCAGACAATGTGCTCTATGGAAAGCAGCGGGCAGGTGCGGGCATACTGAAGCAGTACGTCCGTAGCAGTGCACTCCGGCTGAAGCACAGCCTTTATACAAGGGGCCTCAGTGCCCAGCTCTTCCTCAATCAGCAGGCGCAGGGTGTCGGCAACAGCGGCCTTCCCAGTGAGGGGGAGCACGTCGGGGCGTTGAAAGCCCGGCGGGGAAAAGTGACTGCGAAGCACGGGCGGCTGCTGGATAAAGCTACCGCTTTCTTCAATTAGGCGCTTAACCAGTACCCGGCGGTAGTAGGTGGGCTCTCCCATTTTGGAGATGGCGTAGGCCTCGGAGAGAATACGGTGCTGAGAAGGCGTGAGCATCAATACCTCGCTGAGCTGCTGTAAAACAGCGGGGTCGCCCGGAATTCGTTCGCCGGTCAGCATCTTTTGGATAAAGCTTCGCTCGACACCACTAAGCTTTGAAAGAGCGGCAATTTTCATATTGGACTTTTGAATGTATTCCTGTAGCTTCTCAGAAAAAACAGACATGTTACAGCAGCACCCTTTCAAATGATAAAGCCTCTTAACCGGCATGAAAATATCGGGTAATAGTAGCAGGGGAAGACCCCGCCGCGCGGGAAGCGCGGGAGGGGCAGCGCCCCGAAAGGGAGGCTTCCCAGCAACAAGCCGAAAGCTTGTTGCCATTATACCATTTTAAGGGGAGGATGAAAACACTTTCTCGCCTTTTTTAGACGGCATCGGCAGAAAAGCTGCCAAAACCATCCTTCTAAAAAAGCTGTCACAAACTTTGTCACAGTTTGCAATTATGCAGGAAAGACTTTATACTGAAAATCGGAGGAATAGGTTGCTCCTTTTGAACTGGTATCTTTATCTTAGTTGAAACCGGCGGAAAAACATGCGCTGCTGTTTTTATGAAAGGATTATAGGCTATGCTGCTGACACTGGTTGAACAGAATAAAATTGCAACGCTGACGCTCCCCTCAAGGGTCAGCGGCCGTTATTCCCTGGGCATCGTCACAGTGGAAGGAGTCAGTGGAAGCTGGCTGCTGCGGTCGGGGAGAAAGGTGCATCTAGACTTGGCTGGAAATCATTCCGGTACGGCGGCGCTGGAGGATGGCGGCGTCTATCCTTTGCGGGAGGCTGAAACCGGGCGTAAGCTGCTGCTCTTTGCCGACCCAGAAACAGACGACCGCCGGGTGTTTTCAAAATTTGCTGTTCCGCTGTCGTTTACCGTACAGGTCGGCCGTGACGCGGAAAATGACATTTGTTACCGCCTGCCCTACGTTTCGGGACGCCATGCCCGCCTGGAGGGGCGGGACGGCCGGATGTTTATAATAGATCTGGGCAGCGCCAACGGTACCTTTGTAAATGGAATCCGCATCGATAACCGGGAGGTCTTTCCAGGGGATATTATTTATATCAATGGGCTGAAAATTTTGCCGGGCAAGGGCTTTTTAGCCATGAACAACCCGGATGGCCTGGTCCGCTGCGGCGGAAGCCTGCAGCCGTTTATTCCTGAAACCATTCCGCCGCTTCCAGAGGAATGCGAAGAGGAAGAAACACAGGATTATACAGGCGTATTTTACCGCTCGCCCCGTTTTAAGCGGGATGTGGAAACGGCCCGTTTTACAATTGACCCGCCGCCCTCACCCCCGAGCAGGGATACCACGCCGATGATGCTGGTTTTGGGCCCCTCCATGACGATGGGCCTGGTTTCGCTTTCAACCGGATTTTTTACACTTTACAATGTTCTGAATGCCGGTGGGAGCATGCTCAGCGCAATGCCCTCTTTGGTCATGTCGGTGGGGATGCTGCTGGGTACGGTTTTATGGCCTGTTCTGACAAAGCTGTTTGAAAAGCGGAGCCGTCGTAAAAAGGAGGCGGAGCGCCGGCAGAAATACCGGGCTTATATTGAAGAGATGCGCCGTAGTATTGAGGAAGAGTGTGTGCGTCAACGGACGATTCTTGGGGAGAATATCGTGACGCTGGAGGATTGCATCGACCGCATCCGTAGCACCCGGCGTAATCTTTGGGAGCGTACCTACCGCCATAACGATTTCCTTATGCTGAGGCTGGGCATCGGTTCCCTGCCTATGGATGCGGAATTTCGTTTCCCGGAAAAGAAATTTACGTTGGAGGACGACCCTTTGCAGAGGGAGCTTTACGCATTGTGTACCGGGCCGCACGAGATCCCGTTTGTCCCCATTTCCCTCTCCCTGCGCGATACGCCCATTGTGGGCATCATCGGTGGGCGTGAGGAAGCCTGTGCTTACGTGCGCGGGCTTGTGCTGCAAATCAGCGCGCTGCATAGCTATGATGAGGTTAAAATGGTGTTCCTGTATGAGGAGAAGGAGACGGCTGTTTGGAGTTTTGCTAAATGGCTGCCCCACACTTGGGATGCGGAGCAAAGCGTGCATTTTATTGCTTCCAGCTCCGGTGATGCCAGGGAGGTTTCTGTTCTGCTGGAGCGGGAGTTCGCGGCGCGCGGCGCCTCTGAAGGCCGGGAGGATCCAATTCCCTGGTATGTGGTGTTTGCGTTGGATAGGCGGCTGGGCAGCCAGACAGAGCTGGTACGCCAGATCCTTCAAGAAAAGGAATGCCGGGGCTTTTCTCTGGTGGCGCTTTATGATGAGCTACGCTTTTTGCCGAAGGAATGCGCAAAGGTTGTGGAGCTCCATGGACAGGAGGCGCTTTTATATGACCAGGATGACCTTTACGGCAGGCAGCTGCCGTTCACACCGGATATTGCCATGGACGCCTCCTGCCGGGAGCTGGCCGTAAAGCTGGGCAATACCTTCCTGCATACGGCGGCTTCGAAAAAGGAGCTTCCCAGCATGCTGACTTTTCTGCGCATGTTTGGTGTGGGTAAGGCAGAGCACCTCAATGTGCTTACCCGCTGGAAGGAGCATGACCCTACCCGGACCTTGGCGACAGAGGTCGGCGTAGATGAAAACGGTAACCTGTTCACCCTGGATCTTCATGAAAAATTTCATGGGCCCCACGGCCTGGTTGCGGGTATGACGGGCTCCGGCAAAAGCGAGTTTATTATTACCTACATTCTTTCGTTGGCAGTGAATTACCACCCCAATGAGGTGGCCTTTATCCTTATTGACTACAAGGGCGGCGGCATGGCCAAGGCCTTTGAAAGGCTGCCGCATACAGTGGGCATCATCACAAACTTGGACGGGGCGGCGGTCAATCGTTCCTTGGTTTCTATTCAAAGCGAGCTCAAGCGGCGGCAGGCCATCTTTCAGTCGGTAAGTAAACGCATCGGCGTGAGCAATATTGATATTTATAAATATCAGAAGCTGTTTCGAGAAGGAACCGTGGCGGAGCCTTTGCAGCATTTATTTATTATTTCCGACGAGTTTGCAGAGCTAAAAACACAACAGCCTGATTTTATGCGGGAATTGGTTAGCGCGGCACGCATCGGCCGGAGTCTCGGCGTCCATCTAATCTTAGCCACGCAAAAGCCCAGCGGTGTGGTGGATGACCAAATCTGGAGCAACAGCCGTTTTCGTGTCTGTCTGAAGGTACAGGAAAAAAGCGATAGCATGGATATGCTCAAACGCCCGGATGCGGCAGAGCTGACTAAGACGGGGCGGTTTTACCTGCAGGTAGGGTACAACGAGGTGTTTGAGCTGGGCCAGTCTGCCTGGGCTGGAGCGCCCTATACGCCCAGCGACAGACCGGAGGCGGAGAAGGACCGCTCGGTCTCCATCCTAGACGGGGTGGGCCATGTCGTCCGGCAGGCGTCGCTCCAGCGGAAGCGCAGCGGCGCCGCTAAGCAGCTGGACACCATCGTTCAATATCTGGCGGAGTTGGCCACGGCGGAGGGGATCCATGCGCGGCCCATGTGGATGCCGCCGCTGGAGAAAATGATCGTTTTGGATGACCTACTGAACAAGTACGGCGCCGCGGCATCGATATCCGGCGAGGGATTGACCCCGGTGGTCGGCGAGGCGGATGACCCGGAGAACCAGCGGCAGTTCCCGCTGACGCTTCCGCTTTCTGCGGAGGGCAACGCCGTGGTCTATGGCGCTGCGGGCGGCGGCAAGACGACGTTTATCACCACCTTACTGTACGGCTTGTTGCGCACACACAGCGCCCGTACGCTCCATGTATATTTGCTTGACTTCGGTTCAGAAACGCTGAGGGCCTTCGTTAAGGCGCCCCAGGTGGGCGATGTCCTCTTTTCCTATGACACGGAAAAAATGCAGAACTTTTTCAAAATGCTTACTGAGGAGCTGGAGCATCGAAAGCGGGCTTGTGCCGAATTTGGCGGGGATCTGGCCTGCTATAACCGGTCTTCAGGGAAAAACCTGCCTTATATTCTCACGGTCATTCAAAATTACGCCGGTTTCTGTGAAACCTACGAGGAGCTGGAGCCTCAGGTGGCGCTTCTGTCCCGTGAAGGTTCTAAATACGGCATTTTGTTTGTCATTACTGCGGTGAACAGTAATGCGGTACGGTACAGGACCTTGCAAAACTTTCGCCAATTGTTTGTACTGCAAATGAACGACTCATCGGATTACAGCGGAATACTGGGCTCTACGGGTGGAGTCGTCCCGGGGCGCTGCAAGGGAAGGGGCTTGGTTAAAACAGATAAGGTGTACGAGTTTCAGACCGCGTCTGTGTCTGAAGGGGATACGGCGCTGACAGTGCGGGCTTTCTGCGAAGCCCTTGCCGAATGCAGCAGCGGCTCCCGGGCGCCGCGCGTGCCGATTCTGCCTGAGCGGGTAACGCCTGCCTTTGTAGCGGATGCTATTGATGGGGAGCAGCTCCGGTATCCTGTTGGGGTGGAGAAGGAATCTCTGCGCACGGCGGTTCTCGCCTTGAAGAGCAGGCCGGTACACTATGTCTTGTCGCAGTCCGGGTGTACAGCGTTTATGCAGGCGTTGGCAGAAGTAACCGCGGGCCGCCGGGAGCTCCGAGTCACGGTTTTGGATGGATCGGGAGCTATCCATGCGCCCGGTTCGGCGGCCTGCCACAGCAGTGGGGAGGCCCTGAATGCGGCGGTGGTGGAGTTGTTTGGCGAGCTGGTGCACCGTCATAACACGGCAAAGGATATTCGTGAGCAGGGTGGTGAACCGCCGGTATATGAGCCCAGGCTTTATTTGGTGAATGGCGTCAATGAGGTGTTTAGCCTGCTGACGGAAGACGGTAAGGATAAGCTGCATGTCCTGCTGGAAAAGTGCGAGGTGCCGTTGGCTGTGTTCTTTGTCATGGCTGAAACCGCTGCCGGAGTTTCCTCTTTCTCCTTCCGCCCCTGGTTTAAAAAACAGGCGGTTTTTAACACCGCTGTTTGGGTAGGCGATGGAATTTCGGATCAGTTCCAGCTCAAAGTACGGCCCGGCCGCCAGCTCTATGAGCATGTTGGGGATGAATTTGGCTATTTGGTGGAGGATGGCAGGCCAGCATTGATAAAGCTGCTGGCCACCGAGGAAGGAGGCGCCGAGGATGCATGAGGAAAGCCGGGATAAAATTTTTGTAGAGCTCTTCTTTCCGGCAGGGGAGAAAATCTATGAAGCGCGCCTTCCCCTGGATCTCCGTATACATGAGATTACACTCCTGCTTTCTAAGCTGATGGAGGAAATTGTACCCGGCAGCTATAAGGCACGCGGGCCTGCCGTACTGTGCGACCGAAAAAGCGGCAGTATTTTCAGTGGGGTGAAAACGCCGAGAGAACTGGGGTGGAAGAATGGCATACAGCTTTTACTGCTGTAAAAAGAGGAGTCTTAACGCTCCTGAGGCTTGTTGGTTAATTAGAAAAGGGGTGCAGGAATTTGAGCTTGGATGCAGCGGCTGTGCACAGGCAGGAGCAAGAGCTCTTGGCCTGCGCGGAAAGCCTTCGGTCGGCAAAGCATAAGGCGGAGCTCTTGAAAAGCGGGGTTCATCAGGCTTGGCGGTCGGAGGAAACCGCTTATCTGTCAGCGGCTATTGATAAGGTGATTGCAGAGCTTGACCAGGAAATCCGGCGGACGGAGCAATTGGCGGAGGAAATTTCAACGGCGTGCACCCGGCTGCGGGTAGAGGCCGAACTGCTCCGGGAAGATTTATTTCTGGAGGATGGGGAGGGACTGTTTTAAAAAGCAGAAAGGTGGTGTGGCCCAATGGCGGGGCTAAAGGTACAAACCGGCTGGGGGGATGAGCTGACGGCAGAGGCTTGCGCTTGCTTGCAGCATATAAAAGAGGCCGAGACGTTGCTGGCGGGTTTGAGTCCGGACCCGGCACTGACGGCGGATTCCAATTTTCGGGCGAAATATCAGAGCCTGTGTGAAGGCGTGAAAGCGTCGGAAATAAAAATGAAAAAGATCAGCATGTTTATAGAAACCAGCATGGAGCAATATGAAAGAATGGAAATGCAGTTAACAATGGAGGCACAGAATTTGGGGATTGGAACGCTGCTGACCGGTACGCCCCAGATGGAGCACTTAAAAAATTTATTTGAAGATAATGCGGGTGTTACGGCGGCGCTGAATAAGACGGTAAGGAGTGAGTAGGTTGGATTTACAGTACAGTATTAATGAAAACGGCGCTGTTTTTACTGTCAGGCTGGAACCAGGGATGATTCTTGAGCTTGAACGGCAGGAGGTACTCGGCCAGGTCAATGGGGTGGTGTTTTGCCAGGCGGTTATCCGGGAGGGACAGCGCTTTCTGGATTATCCGGTTTCGGGCTGCCGCCCGCTGGAAGCCGTTTGCAGGGAGGTTATGACAAAGGAAAAATTTTTGAATATTGAGAAAAGGTTGACAGAGGCCGGCTTAGCGGCGGAAGCGGCAGGAATTTCTCAACAGCTTGCAGTAGAACCGGAAACGGCTTTTATTTCTGAAGGGGGCGCCCGCCTCTGCTATGTGCCGGTCCAGGGGTTTGCGGCGCCGGACTTCGCTATCTGCTGTTGGAGGTTATTTACAGGAGCTCCTTTTCAGGCGAAGAGGACTGCGCTTATGCTCAGACAGTGGTCAACTTTTTGAGGAACAGTGAGCCCTTTTCACTTCGGGACTTTCACAACCTACTGACAGGCTTGGAGACCGATCTGCCTCCATCTGTTCAGCGCGGCCCGTCAGGGACTTCCTCAGAAAAAGGAGGGACTGTCTTAATCTCTGAGGCGGTTCAACTTCGCGAGCAGGCGAAAGCGGAGGAAGAGGCCCGGCAGGAAGCGGAAGCGAAAGCGGAGGAAGAGGCCCGGCGGGAAGCGGAAGCCAAAGCGGCAGAGGAGGTTCACAGGGAAGAGAAAAAAAACGCGCCTATGAATCTGCTCCATGAGAAAACAGGTGCTCGGATCCCCATTATGCGTCCGGTATTGAAAATCGGAAAAAAAGCAGGGCTTGTCGATTATTGTATAGAGGGGAATCCTTCTATCAGCCGGCGCCATGCGGACATTGTGTCGAGGGATGGCGGCTGTTATTTGGTGGATCGAGGGTCGTTGAATAAAAGCTACGTAAACGGCAGGATCGCGGAGCCTGATCAGGAAATTCCCTTGCACTCGGGCGATAAAATCAGCCTTGCAGATGAAATTTTTACGGTTGAGTAGCAGCGTGGCCATACAATGGGCTGCCGGTTTCTCTGATTTTCAGCGAGGCTTTTAATAAACAGGTAATGAATGAGGAGGCAATAAAATGTTCCATTTGTTAGCAAATTCTTACAATTATTTCAACGGCTTTTCCGGGGCTTACGGAGGCGCCCAAGGACCCGGATCCATCAGTACCATCTGTGGAATTATTGCGCTGGCAGTGGCGCTTGTGCTCTTTTTCGCCTTTTTGTCCCCGCGCAACGAGGGTAAATTTCACGGGTTTTTAGGCTGGCTTTATGAATTTTTGCATTTTCGCAAACTCATGCTGGAGTCGGTTCTGCGGATTATTTATATGGCGGTCGCCGTCTTTTTGTTCCTTTTTGGGTTGGCTTACATATTCGTTGGCCCCGGGAATATTGGCCAGAATTCATTGGCGGGCCTGGGCATTGCTGTTTTGGGCAATGTAATCGTGCGCCTGCTCTATGAACTGCTTATGCTGTTTGTGCTGATCTGCCGCAATGTAGCGGACATCAATCGCAAGCTGGGGAGCGGCACAAACAGTCGTACCCGCCCACAGCCACCGGTTCAAATGCCCGTCCCACCGCAGCCCCGGCAGACTCCTCCGCAGAACCAGCCTGCTCCGGCGCAGGCACAGGCGCCGCAAGCGCAGAGCCAGCCGGTTCAGCAGCAAGTGCCCGTGCAGCCGGCAGAACAGCCGCCCCGGCAGCCGGGCGTGTATATCCCACCGGTGCAGGACGCCGCGCCTTCTCCCAATACCGCGGTGGTTTTCTGCCGGAACTGCGGCAAACAATTCCATGCGGACCAGGGGGCCTGCCCTTACTGTGGAACTGAGCGCCGGCAATAGGCTGGGGTTCCGGCCCGTTAGTGAGCGGGAAAATAGTTTGCAGGAAAGGAATGGTTTATATACATGTTGAACCGCGGCGACATTCTGGACCATGTGTATCAAATTGTCGGTGAAATTGGTGCGGGTGGCACGGGCATCATTTATAAGGCCTATCATCTCCGTCTGAAGCGGTATGTGGTGGTCAAGAAAATCAAGGACGAGGTAGCGGCAAGGGTTCACGCCCGTGCGGAGGCAGACATCTTAAAACGCCTGAAGCATACCTATCTGCCCCAGGTCTATGATTTTCTGGAAATAGACGGCGGCATCTATACGGTGATCGATTTTATCGAAGGACAATCGCTCGATTATTATATTAAAAACGGATATAAAATACAGCAGCGCCAGCTCATCATCTGGGCCCGCCAGCTGTGTGAAGCGCTGGCGTACCTCCATGCACAGGCGCCGCCGATCATCCACAGTGACATCAAGCCCCAGAATATCATGATTACAACGCAGGGCAACGTATGCTTGATTGATTTTAATATTTCATTGGACGGGCAGGGGAGCAGCCAGATCAGCGGGCTCAGTGCCGGCTATGCGCCTCCGGAGCAATATTTAAACCTTGAGCCCCTGCCGCAGGGGGACTCATCGGGCGCTACCTACCGGTTCCGTATGCACTCGCCCCTGGATGCGCGCTCTGATATTTATAGCCTGGGAGCGACGCTGTACCATTTGATTTCCGGGGTAAAGCCCGAAAAATCGACGGGTCCCGTCACCCCGCTTGCACAGTGGAACCCGCCGTACAGTCAGGCGCTGCTGGACGTGGTTGCAAGGATGATGCGCCCCGACCCCAACGACCGCTATCAGTCTGCGGCGGATTTGCTGCGGGTCTTTCAAAACCTTCGTAAGCTTGATAGAGCCTACATCCGTCACCATACGGCACAGCATGTAACCACCATTGTGTTCGCCGTTCTGCTGACGGGCTCGCTGCTGCTTTCGTTTTTTGGCTACCGCAGGATGGGAGCAGAAAAAGAGGATCGGTATACGCAGTTGGTACTGCAAGGGGAGGCCGCAGGGGAAAGCGGCGATTATGAAGCCGCAGTCGCCCTGTATGACCAAGCGATTGAGTTGTTCAGCACCAAGCTTCCGGCCTATTACCAAAAGCTGTTGGCCTACGAGCGGCAGGGGGAATACCAGGCCTGCGTGCAGTATGGCAGGGCAGTTTTAACCAATCCCGGTCTGGAGCCGGAAATGGCTAACAACCCAGAGCAAGCTGCAGATTTGTATTTTATGCTCGGCAACGCTTGGTTTGAGCAGGAAAATTACGTAAAGGCCGCCCAATATTATCAGGAGGCGGTGGCCCGCAGTGCTGCAAACCCGGAATACTACCGCGATTATGCCATTTCCCTGGCGCGCATGCAGCAGACGGACGAAGCAAAGACCGTTCTGGAGGAGGCGGTGGCCTGTGGACTGGATACGGATTCCATCAACCTGGTGAAGGCGGAGCTGGACCTGTCCGCGGGGCAGTGGCAAAAAGCAGCCCAGGCATTTATGGAGGTTGTCCAATCCACTGCCAGTGAAACTCTTCGCCAGCGCGCCTATATTCTCTGTGCTAGGGCGTACCGGCTTGGGCAGAATCCGGAGCAGGAAATTGCTGTTTTGGAGGAGGCCCGGGGGACAGTGGCGCCGGAAAAAAGCGGACCGGTGCTTACCGCTCTGGCCAGCGCCTACATGCGCCGTGCCCAGACGGAGAAGGGGGATCTTCAGGCAGATTGTACGAGGGCGCTGGAGTGTTACCAGCTGGTGCTGAGCCAGGGGAACCACTCGGCTGCCGTAAGGCTGAATATGGCAGCGCTTTACCAAATGCTGGCGCAGTATGAAGAGGCAGAGGCTATTTTACTGGAGCTGCAGGCTGAATTGCCGGAGGATTATCGCCCCTATATGCGTTTGGCGATCCTGTATGGAACAGAGGAAAACAGTAAGGCGGAGGGGCAGCGGGATTTTACTAAGGTACAGGAAAATTATGAGAAAGCAGTGGCCTATTACCAGAAGGCAAAAAATGAGGGAATCAGTGACGCTGAGATGCAGGTGTTGGAGACCATGATGCAGCAGGTTATCGACGGCGGTTGGCTGTACCGGGATTAAAGGAGGCGGTGTGATGACGCTGGGTACATATATGTTCTATGGCGGTTTGGCCTGCTTTGGCCTTTGTCTCGTCGGCCTGGTTATCACAAAGGCTGTTTTAGCGGCAAAGGGTAAAAAATTAAAGGCCCGGTTTGATGAGGAGTACGGCTCACCGGAGACGCCCGGCAATAAAGGGGGCTGAAATGGCTGTTTTCAGCTTCAGCCCCCGAAAAGAATAAGTGCTAGAAAAAGCAAGGAGGGACTCTTTTGAAATATTGTATGCGATGCGGGTATGAAAATCAGGATACAGCCCGTTTCTGTCAAAACTGTGGGGCGCCGCTTTCTGCGGCAGAGCCCCCAGCGGGGGCGGCGCCCGACAGCGAAAAGACGGCGCTGCCGGCAACCCCTGCGCCGGAGGTAAGCGGACAAAATAATGAAACGGCCCAGCTTTCTCAACCGGTTGACAATACCGCGGGGCAGGGGGATGAGACCGTGCTGCTGAATGCCCCCGCGCCGGAGCCAGCAGACGAGGATCAGACTGTTTTGCTGAATCATACGGCGGCGCAAGGGGCCGCTAACAATATGATGGGGGCAGCTTCGCCCGAAACTGAGCCCGCCGCGGCGCTCCAGGAGGATGACGCAACGGTTTTACTGGCTTCTTCCCCGTTGGCAGAGCCGGCAGAGGGCGGAGATGAAACAGTCTTGCTGGGCGGTCCAAGCGGGGAGGCGGCTTACACACCGCCTCCCCAGCAGGAGATACCGGCAGCCGTACCGTCTTCGGACAGGACGCCGACGGAATACCTATTCGCCGGCGAGCCAACCCCTGCTGCCGGACAGTCGGAATATATTCCGCCGGTTCAGCAGGGTGGGCCCGTGCCCGCCGGCAATGCCGCGCCGCCCTTTATACCGCCGCAAAATCCAGCTGTGCAAAAGGCGGGAGAGCCTGGGAAAAAGAAAAGGCGTGGCTTGTGGATTACGCTTATTTGCGTATTGGCGGTTGTGGTATTAGGCGCAGTAACGGCGGGCTATTTTTGGCTGCAGGGCGGCAATACCGCTTCCCCGTTGCAGGAAGCGTTGCAGCTGGGCGAAAAATATCTGGAAGAGATGGACTATGAAAACGCGGTGGTGGCCTTTACCGAGGCAACGGCGATTGACCCCAGCAGCAAAGAGGCCTACCTTGGCTTGGCTCAGGCGCATACAGGGGCCCGGGAATACGATGAGGCGGAGGCCGCTTACAGGCAGCTGCTGGAGCTGGATGCCTCGAACGCAGAAGGGTACCGGGAGCTGGCCGAGCTGTATATCCGGCTGGAAAAGCTGGAAGAGGCCAAGCAGCTGCTGGAGGCCGCGGTAAATGCCACGGATGACGAGAATATTCAGAACCTTTATAATGAAACCATGCCGAAGGCACCCACCTTCTCTTTGCAGGAGGGGTCTTACAGCCAGCGGCAGGAGGTGGCTATCGCCACAGAGAAGGACACCCAGGTGGTCTACTATACCACGGACGGGACGGAGCCTACGCAGGATTCCCAGGTCTATCAGGAACCCATTATCCTGAAAAACGGCCGTACGACGCTGAAGGCCATTGCCGTCAGTAGCCGGGGCTATCAGAGCGAGACGGCATCGGCCGCTTACCGGATTGATGTGGAGCGTACAGAGATTGTTTTTGAAGACCGGATGATCGAAAGTGCCGTGCGGGAGGCGCTGGGGGTAGGCTATGGCACCCTGTACAATGAGGACGTGGAGCAGGTCACAGAGCTGAATATTGTGGGCTATAGTGTTTACCGCCCGGGAATGTCCGCGCTG
Source organism: Hydrogeniiclostridium mannosilyticum (assembly GCF_003268275.1). Taxonomy (GTDB): domain Bacteria; phylum Bacillota; class Clostridia; order Oscillospirales; family Acutalibacteraceae; genus Hydrogeniiclostridium; species Hydrogeniiclostridium mannosilyticum. The sequence goes on along the minus strand of NZ_QLYR01000001.1, from coordinate 518,552 downwards.
TTTACAGAGGACAGTTATTCCGTTCAGACCGGCGGCTGGGGCTATAACAGCTCGAGCCTGGGCAGGCTTGAGACGCTGGACGACTTGAAGTACATGCCCTTCCTAAGGCGGCTGCATATTGCCTTCCAGGAGGAGGTGGACATCACCGGGGTCGCGGCGGCAAAACGGCTGGAGGAGCTCTCGCTGATCCATGTAGGGGTTCAGGATCTGGAACCGGTTGCCGGCTTGACGAATTTGCAGAAGCTGTGCGTAGGCTGGAATGAAATTTCCGACATCAGCCCGGTAGCCAATCTGAGTGCCTTGACCAGCTTAGGCATTTGGAACAATAGGGTTACGGATATCAGTGCCGTGCAAAATCTCAAGGCACTGACCTATCTGGATTTTTCGGGCAACCGTGTGCAGGATATTTCTGCGGTCGCCGGATTGAACAGCTTGTCCAGCCTGTGGATGTACAGCAACAGGGTTTCCGATTTTACATCTCTTGAAGGCCTGACAGAGCTGAAGGTATTGATGATTCGGGATAACCCGATTGCAGATAAGGCTTCCCTGCAAAAGGTGTTTCCCCGTTTGGGGCGCACCGATGTGGATGTGATAGACAGAGGAGGGGATGCACAATGACCCTGATGCAATGGATTTTAATCGGCATTGGCGGTGTGCTGTTTTTAACCGGGGCCATTCTTTTGCTGATTGGCATTATCAAGAAAAAGTCGCTGGTGCTGTGGAAACTTTTGCCCGGCGCAGTAATTCTCTGCGGGCTGGTACTCGCTGGCATGGTCGGGTTGAATTTTATGGGGCAGCAGCAGCTGACTCAGCGGGAAAATTATGTTGCCAGCCGTCTGATTGAGCTTGAAAGCTACGCCCCCGCCCAACTGGCCGCAGAGACGGCCCTGAACCGTAGCCCCAATGTACAGTCCGCCCAGCTGGCGGTTCTGAGCTTGGCCTTAGAGGGCCGGTACAGCCAGGGAGAGCAGGCGGCCTCCCGCTATAACAACCGCTTCGGCGATGCGACGCTGGAACAGCTGGAGGCGCTTTGCCAGGAAGCAGCCGGCGGACAAAATAAGCGTGCAGACCTGCTGCAAATCCTCAAACAAATTAAAGCGCAGCTGCGCCTCTCGGATAACGACAGGAGCAAGGCGGAAAGCGTTGTGAATATCCAGATGGCGGTCAGCACCGGCGAAGGGGCGGCCGTTGCGGCGGATCTGGAAAATTTAGCAGGCGAAACCGACCCGCTGTCACTGAAGGCCAGCGCACAGGCCCGTATGGCCGGAGGGGATCCGCAGGCGGCCTTCGAGCTGTTGGAACAGGCGGCGCTGAAGGACAATTCCTTCCCAGCCCGGGCGGCGCTGGCACAAATGGCTGCCAATGGCTATAAACGAACGACGGACGAACTGGGCAACACAACCGACAGCGAGCAGGCAGCCCTTGAACAACAGATGACGCAGAAATATGAGCAGATTGATAAGCTGCAGGAGCGCCTGTATGAGCAGGCCGGCGCCAATGAGCAGCAACGGCTGCAGCTGGAAAAGCAGATTTCAGACCTGGAAGAGGAGATAGAAGAGCTTTATCAGGAAAGCAGCTCCATTCCGGTGCGCCGGGCTGTAAACTATATATTATCTTCCAATCCATCAGAGGATGACCGGCTGGCCTATAACCTGACGCTGGCCCAGCTTTATTTTCGCTCGGGCGCTCTGGACACTGCCCGCACCTACCTGGAGGAGCTGTTTACAGAGGCTGCCGCCGGGGAAAACAGCGGCTACCTTTCTGTAGAGTGTGCAAACCTGCTGGAGGCCTACGATAATAATCTGAAGGGAGCTGCCGCGGAGAACACCGGGGCACAGGACGGCGCTGAGGAGCCGCCGGTATTAAATAATGACCCCGCTGCCGCTGTGCAGAAGCTGCTTTCTGCGATGACTCAGTATACCGCGCAAGGAGATGTCAGCTATACCGAAAATGCTGCGGGCGCAGACGGCGAGGAAAATATGAAAACGGTCGTGTTCAGCCAGTTTTTGCTGGAAACCCTGCAAGATATCCGCGCGGGCATCCACATCGGACGGATTGACACCTCCAATTACCCGGAAATTTCCGTTACGGTCAATATTTCTCGGAGTAAGAAAAACCAGGAAACCTATCAAAAAGAGGATTTCACAGTTAAAGAGCAGGGGGCGGAGGTTTCCGATTTTGAATTGGTTGATACTTCTGCCGAAAATGCCGGCAGCAATGTCTGTTTGGTAGTCGACCACAGCGGCAGTATGACGGGGACGAACCTGGAGCAGGCACAGCGGGCAGTCAGCAGCTTTATCCAGACGGCTGGGTCTAAAATGAAGACCGGGCTGGTGGCCTTTGACGATGTTGCCGAGATGCTCTGTCCAATGACGGAATCCACCGGCATGGTACAGCGGGCGGTGGATAATTTGACGGCTGATGGCGGCACCCATATTGCCAACGGCCTGGTGAGCGCAATGAATGCCTTGCAAAACCAGTCCGGCAACCGGGTCATCATCCTTTTATCCGACGGAGAGGACAGCGAGGAATCCGCGAATCAGATGGATTCGGTGATTAATCAGCTGACCCAGCAGGGGATTGTCGTCTATGCGGTGGGCTTTGATTTTGCGGACTCTGCCTACCTCAGCCGGATCTGTGAGGCGACCGGCGGGAAATTCCTGCGTTCGGAAAGCTCCGAGGATCTCGGAAGTGTTTACCAGACCATTGAAAAATTTTTGTCTCAGGATTATGTAATCCGTTTCACGGTGTCTGAAGAGGCCGCTGCTTATGACCGCAATATCCATGTGTCCATTGAAAACGGTGTGTTTGACGAGCGCGATTATTTTGTCGGCGTTTCTCCCGAAAAGATAGAGGAGGAAGCCAATCTGCCGCCGCAGTCCGACCTGTTCCAGCAGACAGGCGGATCCGGTAATAAGGAGGCTGTGGAATGAAAAAATCATTTTTTGCCGGACTGGGCATCAGCCTGCTGGCTGTAATTGTGCTGGCAGTGGCAGGCTATGCCGCCTTTATGACGGGCGGTACGCGGCTGCTGTATGAAAATTCTGTGTGGGGAGCCTATTGGCGCTACTACCCATGGGCTTTTCTGGCGGGCGGAGTGCTGTTGGTTCCCGGCCTGATTTGTCTAAAGGCGGGCTATGTTCCCAAGGCCAAACGCCCGCGGAAGGTGAAAACGGTCGTGCGCTATGCGTCTGTAACACCGCCTGCGCCGGGTTCTGTGTCGGCAGCTCCGGCGGACAGGGCTTGCCCTGCATGCGGCAAGTCAAATACGGCGGACGCGGCGCTTTGCAGCCAGTGCGGCGCCGGACTGGAAACCGGTGATTCGGCCGTGCAAAAATAATAAAGAAGGCCGCCTGGCAAAGCGCCGCGTTCAGCGTTTGCCGGACCGCTTGAAAAGAGCGAGAGCAACGGTGCTTTCGCTCTTTTTGACAATAGGGCCTACTTAAAGAGGGAAGCTAGGCTTTTATATGGCTGAAACGGTGAGTGCGACAAAAATTGTGCGGAGAAAAGAAAAAGAAAGAACGGCTTTTGCAAAAAGCCTGTCACTGTTTTTGTCACAGCTTGCAGCGCGCTTTTTCTTCCGTTATACTGATGACAGTGACAAAAAACACCCGCTCCGTCCAGGGCGGAGGAGAAAACAAGGAGGAATATCGAATGGCTGTTTCCATTACAGTCGACCCCCAAAAGCTGGAGGCCGCATCTCAGCAGATCAGTACGGAGGCCGCAGAGTATGAGTCTATTTACCGCAACCTTTTCACCGAGGTGGACAATATGAGCGCGGCTTGGCAGGGCGCCGATAATTTGGCCTTTACCAACCAGATTAAGGGCTTTACGGACAATTTTCAGGATATGAAGAAGCTGATGGACCAGTACAGCGAGTTTCTGAAGAGCGCCGCACAGATGTACCGGCAAACACAGGATGACCGTGTAGCCCAAGCAAAGAACCTGACAAACTGAGAGGAGGATGCAACATCATGGCAGTAGAAGGAATTAAAATTTCACTGGGGGAAGTCAGTGCAACCGCTGGTACCATCCGCACCTTGAACACCAGCCTGAACGACAAGCTCCTGGCCATACAGAAGCAAATGAACGACCTGGCTTCCACCTGGCAGAGCCCGGCGGGCGAAACCATCCGGGAAAAGTTCAATAACCTGGTTCCCGCTTTCGAAAACTATAAGCAGATTATTGAAGCCTATGCGAAATTCCTGGATAATACCGTTTCCAGTTACGAGGCGACGGAGACACAAATCCAGAACAACGCCAGCGCTTTTAAATAAAAGCAGGCAGTCCGGCAAAAGGGGCGGACCGTACGGGTCCACTTCGCCCCTTGAAAAGCAGCCCGCGGCAAGGGCTTGACCTGTGGCAAGGCCCGGTAAGGCTGCTTTTCAAAGGGCGAAAAAAGTGAAGCGAAAAGGAAGGTGCACCCGATGGCTTATTATCAATCAAATCCGGTGCGGGTTCATATTGCGCGGCTGCAGTCGGCGGCTAAGCAAATGCGTGTACAGGCAGGCGAATACAGGCGTACTGGAAAGCAGCTTTTCAGCACGGTTTCTTTAGCGCGCGGCTGGGAGGGATCGGATGCGGAGGCCTTTCGCAGCCAGCTGAAGGGATTTGAAGATGACGTGGAGAAAATGGCAAAGCTGATGGAAAGCTACTCGGAGTTTTTGGACAAGGCGGCGCAGGCATACCGGCAGGCGCAGGATACAGCCGTGCAGCAGGCCCGGAATCTATGGCGGTAGCGTGCCGGCTCAGAGAGATTTGGGGGTTTCCCGGAAAGGAATCAGGTTTTATTATGGATGCAAATGCGAAAGCCCTGCTGGCGGATATTCTCAGCGACCTGCGTTCGGTTTCCCGTCAGATGGATCAAGCAGCGCAGGAGCTTAAACAGATGCGGGGTGTGGGCACGGAGCTGTGTGCCTCCAGGCTGGAGGTGCTGGCGGATAAATATGAGAGAGCCCGGGCTGAGCTTGGAAAGCTCAGCTAATGGGAGGAGAATATCCATGAAATGGCTGAAACTACTGCCGGCTGTGCTGGCTATAATGATAGGAGTGACGGGTTGTATGGCAAACCACCCTTCCTTTAAGGATGAAGCGCTTTTGTATATGCAGGAAAAATACGGCGAGGCGTTCACCTGGGTTGAGCCGGTGGACGGACAGTTCGGCAATGCCCAAAAGAGCGGGCATGTTGCCTCTCCGGCGTTTCCGGGCGAGCGAATCCTGGTGACCGGAATCCCGGGAGAACGGGAAAGCTTTTCCGATAATTACATTGCCTATCTGCGTCAGGAGGAAGCCACCCGGCAGCTGCAGGCGATAGCCTCATCGGTCGATGCAGACTGGAAGGCGTTCTGTGAGCCGGAAGAGGTGGGCCTTTTTCTCAGCGGTGATGCAAGCGCCTTGGATTATCTTCAATCGGGCGGTATTTTGCTGAAGCTCTTCGTCAGCAGCGAGGAATGGCAGGAGACCCGGGACGCCCGTATGGAAGCATTCCGCGCGGCCCTGTGGTCTCATCAGATCAGTGCTAATATTACGGTAAATGTGCTGGAACCCGGACAGCTGGCGGAAATAAACGAGGCTTCCTATGGAGAATATCTGTACGGCGGCGGCGAGGGCCGTTTTGTGATGGACCAGCAGGGAAACTTTACCGTGGCGAAATGGAGGTAATGGCAGATGGACGCTACGCTCCGCTCGAAAGCCGAGATTTGTGCGCTTTTAAATGAGTTTCTTTACTTGGGGTTTAAGGATGCCGGTGAAAACGATACGCTGGCAGACATCATTGCGGCCATCGAATCTAACCCGAAAAAATATGAAAGCTTTATAAAAAAGGATGAGTTTACAATCCTGAAGGCCAACCTGGACCGCATCGGGGATTATCAAATCGGCAACCAGAGCTGGAATCTGTCTCAGTTCAACTCCGGCACCGGGGCCTGTACGTTTACAGACCCCGATTCGGGCAAAATATATGTGGTGTACCGCGGAACCGGCGACGGCGAATGGCTGGACAATGGCCTCGGCATGACGCAGGCCTCCACCCGCCAGCAGGAGGAGGCGGCCCGTTATTTCGACTATGTGGTGGAGCACAACGGCCTGAATGGCTCTGACGACATCACGGTAACCGGGCATTCTAAGGGCGGCAATAAGTCGCAGTATGTGACCGTCAATTCGGAGTATAAGGACTATATCGATCAGTGCATCTCCCTGGATGGACAGGGCTTTTCCCCGGAGGCCATCGCTGCTTTCAAGGAAAAGTACGGGGAGGAGGCCTACCAGGCATACCTGGAGAAAATGTATTCAATCTGCGGGGAAAACGACTATGTAAACCCCTTGGGGGTCAAAATTATTCTGGACGGGCACACCTACTACATAAAAACCCCGGCAACAGATGACAACTTTGTAGCCGGACATGATTTGAAATATTATTTTGCCCTATATGATGAAAACGGCAATCCTGTTTTTAAGGACGGGCAGCAGCAGTTCGGCAGCAGTATGAATCCGGAGGCGGAGCGAGGACTGCTCGCTCTCAATGCCGAGGAATTGTCGAAGGCGTTGATGCGGCTTCCGCCGGATAAACGCCAGGATGCGGCAATGGTAATTATGCAGCTGATGGAAGCGACAGAAGGCGAGAAGATCGGTCTTTATGGGGAGCAATGCACCATTGAAAACATTATCGGTTTTTTGAAGGACGGTGTGCCGGTTATCCTGTTTACCCTGCTTACCACCCCGGAAGGGCTGGAATTGCTGGCGCATTATGGCGGCGAACTGCTTCAAAAGGCCTACGAGGAGCTTGGACCGGTCAAATTTGCCGGCGTTGTGGCGGCGGTGGTGTTATTGGCGCCGCTGGCGGTCAAGCTGATAAAAGGAGCCTATGTGGTGCTTGCCTTTTTAGACGGCGTAATAGATTTCATAGACAAGATGGGGGATTTCCTGGCGGATATTGGGACCTTTATCAAGACCATCTGCAGCGAGGCCAAGGTGCTTTATGAAAGCTGGCTGATCGGCCGGAAAATTGATAATCCGGCGAAATCTTATGTACCGGGTGACGAAATCGCGGTCAATACCGGACGGATCCGGCAGATTATCGCAACGCTGAACCATGTACAAAACAAGATCACCCGCCTGGACAACGAATTGAATACCCTGCGGAGAAACCAGGAATGGTATGAGGTTTTTAAAAAGCTTAGAATCGGCGCGATTGATTTTCTTTATGTCGGTTATGACGATGATCTGAACCGCTGCATCACCTATTTGAACAACCTTGCGGCAAGTTTTGAGAGTATTGAACGAAGCCTGAATAATGCGGCCTGTGGGTATTAGAAGCTGAAAAGCGTGCGCTGCCAAAGCAAGAAGCCTGGAAAAAATCCAGGCTTCTTGCTGTTCCTTTTTTTCGGATTCGCGCGGCGGTAATATCAGTATCTGCCAATTTCCTTGATCAGGTCAATAATAGCTTGCATGTTCTCAAGGCTGACGGAGTTGGGGATGGAATGGTCGGAGGAGAAAATATAGCCGCCGTTTTCCTTCATCTCGGGGATCAGGCGGCGGATTTCTTCGCTGATGGCGTCCTTGTCGTCCCATAAAACCGCGTTGACGCCGCCGTGGAACACCAGGTCGCTGCCAAAGCGCCGCTTCAGTTCCAGGGGTTTCATACCGGCCTTTACCTCCAAGGGGTTCAAGGCATCCAGCCCAATTTCCACCAGCTCGGGGACAATGGGCATGATGTCCCCGCAGGAGTGCAGATGCGCCTTGATTCCATGGTTATGAGCCCAGTCGATGGCGCGCTTGTGGACCGGCTTCAACAGCTCCCGGTAAATGCCGAGGGAGAAAAATTGTGTGTTTTTATAGCCCATATCGTCCCACCAGAAAATACTGTCAAAATGATAACCAGCCTTCCACACCTGGTCGAATAGGGCTATACACATGTCCAGGTAGGTGTTGAACATATCTACGGCCCATTCCGGCTCCTCCAAAAGGGCGATGAGCAGAGTCTCGGTCCCGACGGTCCAGGAATGTGTTACATCAAAGCCAAACCAAAACGGCGCTTGAATCCAGCGGCCCTCGGCCCGCCATTTTGCATAATTTTCCTCCAGGTATTTCCAGTTGATCCGGTCGGGGGTGGGCTGCATCCGCTTTTTGGCTGCCGCCCAGCATTCCGGGTTGGTAATGGTAAAATCGAGAAATTCCGGCGTGGAGTCTTCCAGCTTGAAGTTTTTCAGCGTAACGCCCCAGGGCGTTGTGGAGATGATGTAATCGTCCGTTTCCTCCAGGACTCTTTCCTCATAACGGGGGGTGATGTCCACCCCGATTCGTTCAACCTTATCCACGCCGAAATAGTCGCGCCAATCCACACCGGCCGGCATTCCCTCACGCTGCCAGCGGCGGACAGTACCTGCCCAGGGCTCGTCTATAATGGGAATGCGGTCCGCTTCCCTGTGTTCAAACATCCGGGTGAACCGTTCGTGTGTCGTCATCTCTTTCATAAAGGCCATTCCTTTCTTCATCAGCAAGAAAAGCTTTTTTACATGCTGAAGTGCTGCCGCGTTTTTTAATAGAATAACGCCGGGCCGGGGAGAAGAAAAGAGGTTTTATGCGTGATGATACGATTTCATCATTTTCCGATACAAAAGCAAAATTTTCTTCCGCTTTGAATGCAGGTGTGATAAAATATAGAAAATTAGGGAGAGCTGGAGGAGGGGCCTATGGAACAGGAGCAAAATAACCGCTATGACCGGGACGGCGCCTTTGGCAAGGTCCGCCTAATGGCCCACGCGCCGAGCGTGTTGGCGCGCCGGCTGTTTTACTGTGTGCAGTCGGGCGGCTGGCACCTTTGCAACGACCAATACCATATTCAGCGCGGGCAGGGCATTCTGGACTGCCTGCTGATCTGTACGGTGTCCGGCAGGGGTACCCTGCGTTACGACGGAAGGGAATACAGCCTGCTGCCGGGTTCGGTGGCGCTGCTGGCGCCCAACCGGCCGCACGAATATTTTACACCGGACCGGAGCCGGTGGGAGTTTTATTGGCTGCACTTTTGCGGGGCGGGTTCAGAGGGGTTCGCGGAATACATCCGACAGAAAAACGGTGGTGTGATCTGCGGCCCGGTAGCGGCGGGCTGCTTAAACAATATCCAGCAGATTTTGGAATTAAAGTCGCAGCGGGATCTGGATTTTGAAACGATTGCTTCAGAATTGATTGCGGTGATGCTGCACCAAATGGTTTCAGTGGCGCCGGCGGAAATTGCCGGGCAGGATGAAGTAGTTGCCAAGGCGCTGGACTTTATTCATACGGGCTACCGGCAGCATATCGAATTGGAGGACTTGTGCCGGGCGGTTTTTGTCAGCCGTGCGCATTTAGCCCGGGTTTTTGAAAAGGCCACCGGGTATACGCCTTATGAATATCTTTTGAAATATCGTATTTCCAAGGCAAAGGAGCTACTGCTGAGCGGCTCGGCTTCTGTGGCGGAAATTGCCGTGCGGGTGGGATTTTCCTACCCGGGTAATTTTATCAGCGCGTTCCGCAGGCTGGAAGGGGTTACGCCTGCCAAATACCGCAGGCAATATTTAGCATAATAGCCGCGAAGGCATGAGAATGAATATAAAGAGAAACAAGGAGACAAAAGGATGGACAGAGTAACAGGGGCGGCAAGATCGTTTCCGATTTTTGGACAAACGCTGACGGTGCCGGAGAGCATGGATGTTTTTAACTCTTACAGGCTGATTTTTCAGAATATCGCTTTTAAACTGTGCGATGCCGCTGAAGGTGCCTACCATGCCAATATCCGCGACCTGGACAGCTTTTTAGAGCACTTTATCAAGATTTATGACTGTATGCTGAACCCCGTGGTAAAGGAAGCGTTTAATATATTGATTGCAGAAGGGGTTTGGACGGTAAATTATGAAGCCTTCCTTGAACAGCATGTTGCGGATTTTCACCTGGCGATTGACGATTATAATGCGGTCATTGACCGGTTTAACGCAGCCATAGAGGAGAACCAGAGAAAGGTGTCCAATATGATGGGCTATGTGCCCAACCTGACCGGCGGCGGTTTTGGGCTGACGGGCGCACTGAAGGGAATTGCCAAGGCGACGGCGTTCAACCTGGTCAGAGACGGCATAGAGGCAAGTGTGCTGCGAAATGCAGATGTCAAGCCCGTTCAGCGTGTGGAGCTCTACCGGCAAATTAACCCGGATGTTTTGCTGGATCATGTTTTTATAGATTATTGGCACGTGTTTCTGTCGCTTGTCTGGGCGCTGATTCAGAACGGCCAGGCAATTTGGTGGCCGACCGATCAAGCTTATCAGCAGGCCAATAATATTTTTCACAATTTAACGCATCCGAATTTTCCGCAGGATAGAATTTTGGCGGCGCTGTTGGATGTGATTAGGACGGACCCCTATGATGCCGAGTATTATAAATTTATGCTTTCGCGTTTTGGCTACACAGATGAGGTGGTAGCCATCAAAATTATTTTGGCTACAATAATTTATAATTCTGCCGGGCGCTTAGCAGCTGTACAGCAAGGCTGCTCACTGGGGCGGAGAAACGTTTTTTTATTTGCATAAACGGCTTGAAAAACATTTTTCTGTCTGTTATAATTTAGGCCGTTGAAAGGTGCCCCCGGCGTTTTTAGCGGGTACTAATTTAGAGGATAATTTGGGGAAGAGGGATTTTATATGGATTTTTTCAGCTTGCCGTTTAAAGGAAAGCTTATGGCGGGGGACTGCCTCTATTTTACCGGGGGTTACCACTCCATACCAAACGGCTGTACCCCTTGGGGAATATCGAAGGATTACTACAACCGCTTTATCGGCGACAAAATGGGCTGGCTTTGTATTGCTTATGAGGATGGCAGTGTGGACCGGGTTCCGCTTATTTTGGGTTATACACTGTGGTTCAGAAATATTTGGGAAGAGGATTGCGCACCGTTTAAATCACAGGAGGCGGAGCCGCATATGACGGCGCTTCTGCAGGATACGCTTTATCTGAAGGGCGCCTTTGAGGGGGAAGAAGCCTGTACACTGTGCGTACAGGCTAAAAAAGGAACTGCTGTGTGCGCAGTTACCGTGGAGAAAAATCCTGAAAAGGAGGGGACGCCCGTCTTTACAGGCGTTGCCGCGGCTTCCGGTCAAATGGACGCGTTCTTTCAAAATCATACGGTTCTGCAGGGCGACTTTTACCCGCAGACGGTACAGGCTAAGCTCGATGAGATGAACGCCGCGTTGCTAACCTTTGAAGAGGATTACGCGAATGCGCCGGTATTCGATTATCCGGAGCGCGACCCAGGCTTCCGGGTTCGCTTTTCCGGGAACAGCCTGGCGGAGATTGCCAGCGGCGTGGTTTACCACAACTATTTTAATTTAGTAGACCGCGTGGAGGAAAACGGCCTGTTTCCGGCGAGCTATACGGGGGCGCCCTCCTGGCGCTATGACGGGTTCGGCCCCTGGGTGCCTAACGCAAACTCCTATTGCGGGTGCTTTTACTCCCGGGATGCGGGCCGGGCGCTGATGACGGCAAACGCTTTCAGCGAAAATCCGCTTGTTTCAAAATCATTGTCATATGCCAACCAATGTATGCTGTATTTTCCGCAAAATCAGTTGAAAATTAACGGGAAGGATATTCCAGGACATTATACGGTTATTATGAATAAGCCGCTGGTGTACTCAAAGGAGCTGCGCTATATCGGTTGGGCGACGCGCTATACGGAGGACCGTTTCGGCGAGGACTGTGACAACCTTGGCAATCAGGAGACGGATGGACACGGCCTGATGATGATGGCCCATTATTGCGCCTGGGAAAATGCCTCGGATAAGGAGCGTTTTATCGGCGAGCATAGACAGGGAATAGAGGAAGCGATCCGTTGGATTGACTGGTGCCTGAAAAACCCGGGGGTTTCCTTTGCAGAGGACGGCCTGCTTTATGCGGAAAGCGAAGGCGGCATGGGTGATTATACCCTATACTGCAATGTGCCCTGCTGCTTGGGACTGTACGGCTATGCGAAAATAGCGGAGTACCACGGTTGGAAAGTTGAAGCGGAGCAATGGCGTGCCATGGCGGACCGGATGTACCAGGCGGTTATGGCAAAGCTCTCCGCTGGCGGAAAATGGGACCTGAGGCATCAGGGCTTCCACCATGATCCGGTCGTGGTGATGATGGCGGATATTTTCGGCTATGATCTGCGTGATATGCCGGTGGAGTGGCGGACGCTGTCCCAGCGTACCTATGAAGATGATATGGCCCGTTTCAGAGGAATCGTGATTGACGGCGAGGGTGGGGTTGGCTATAACAGCGCCATGATGACGCAGAACGCCTTGCTGCAGGATCGCGTAGTGGATTATTCCAGGCTGGTGGATAATTTGAGTAGAATTTGCTATGCGCCCAGGCTGCCGGAGCCCTATTTCGTACCCGAAGGAATCTCCTATTCAAACCGGCTGAAAGCCGTGCGCCGTCAGGGAGATCTAGCCAACCTGGTTCAGCAGGCGGAGGCATTGAAGACGTTCCTGATTGTTGCGGGCGTTTCTCCGCTGCGAAATGGCGTGCTTAAGCTTATGCCCAGACTGCCCGAGGGCTGGCAAGTAGACTTACAGAATTTTAAGGTGCAGAATTCGGTGCACCACATTAACCTTGCGGCAGCTTATCCGGAGAATGGCATCCAGCGGATCGACGTCGCGCTGGAAAAGGGCTTTGAGGGAAAGGTTCTGATCCGTTTTGGCCCCTTTGAGCGTGCAGAGAATATTACCGCAGTTCTGAATGGAGAGGTTGTCTCCGGGCCGCCCTACCGCTCGGGCGATGCCTATTGGCTGGATGCTGAACTGTAAATCCACATTTATTAAGCTTGTTGAGTTGGCTCCACCGAAATGACAACCGGCCGTTTCGGTGGAGCCGCTTATTTTATCCGGGGCGGTATAAAGGGGATTGACAGCTTTTAGAAAGTCTGTCATACTGGATGAAATATTTCCGAAGGCGAGGTGGCGTGCCATGTCAAAGCAGTCCGAGCTCCCCCAGCAGCAGATGGGCGACCAAGTTCATAGTAGAAAGGAGATTGCGATGAAAACGATTGATAAGGATGTGTTGGCAGGGTACAACGCCGGGGTGGAAAAAGGCCGCCTGCATACAGATTTAGGGCTGATTGAGTTTGAACGGACCAAGGAGCTGCTGCTGGAGACACTGCCCCCGGCCCCGGCGGTTATTTATGATATTGGTGGCGGTTACGGTGAATATGCGTGGTGGTTGGCTTCTCTGGGCTATCGGGTGCATCTGTTCGACCTTTCTGAGACAAACATCAGGCTGTCTGCAGAACTGGCAGACGAATATCCGGGTAGCAGTCTGTGCGCGGCAGAAGTGGCAGATGCAAGAAGCATCGCCCGCGGAACAGAGACGGCGGATGCGGTGCTGTTGATGGGTCCGCTTTACCACATTGTGGACGCACCAGAAAGAGCGGCAGCGTTAAACGAGTGCTGCCGGCTGCTAAAGCCCGGGGGCCGGCTGTATGCGGCTGCAATTACGCGTTTTGCCACACTTTTGTGGGCAACCACCGTGTTTCGCACCAAAAATAAATTGCTGGAGGAGGATGCCTTTTTCAGCATGGTCAAGCGGGAGCTAAAAGACGGGGAGCATATTCGGCCGGAGTACTCAGAATACCGGGGCATCGGGCGTTCCCACTTCCATGCACCGGAGGAGCTTGAAGAAGAGCTTGCCTGCGCAGGCTTTGGCGGGACGGTAGTCCACGGCGTAGTAGGAGCCGGCTGGCTGGCGCCTAACCTAGATGAGCTTTGGGCCGACGAGCATGCCCGGGAGGCTGTGATGCGCTCGGTCCGGCTTCTGGACACGGAAAAGGATGTCCGGGGCCTGAGCACACACCTGCTGGCAATTTCTCGAAAAAATTGGAAGGCGAAATAGGAGGCTGTGCCTCGATCCTCTTGTTTTTGCGGAAATACGGGCAGATTATGAATTTGCGCGCGGGAAAACCCTGACCGGTGGCGATAGGGGCCCGGGGCGTATGAAGTAAGGCTATGGAGGGCGGAAATGAGAACAAAGAAAATAGAGGGTCTGCAGGTGCCTGTTTCCCGTTTTATTTATGGAACGGCAACAGCGCGGATGACAGCGGGGGAAAATGCGGACGATATTTTGGATGCGGTACTAGAGTCAGGGATTACGACCTTTGACACTGCCCGTCTGTACGGGACCGCGGAAAGGGTTCTGGGCGGCTGGATTGAGCGGCGTGGTGTTCGCAGCCGGGTTAATGTTCTGACAAAAGGCTGTTACCAGAACGAGGAACGAGCTCGGGTCAGCCCCGCGGATATCCGGTCAGACCTGGAGGAATCCCTGGAGCAGCTGAAGCTGAAGTCGGTTGATATTTATCTGTTGCACCGCGATGACCCTTCCGTACCGGTTGAGACCCTTGTTGACTGCCTGAATGAGCTGAAAAGAGCTGGAAAATTTAAGCTTTTCGGCGGATCCAACTGGTCTGTAGAGAGGCTGGTGGCGGCTAACCGTTATGCCGCAGAGAACGGCCTGCAACCCTTTTCTATTTCAAGTCCCAGCTACAGCCTGGCGGAGATGATCCGTGACCCCTGGGGCGGCAGCGTGTGGCTGTCCGGCCCTTCACGGGAAGCGGACCGCCGGTGGTATGCGGAGAATCAGCTGCCGGTTTTTGCATATTCCAGTCTGGCCCGGGGATTCCTCTCCGGAAAGTACCGGACGTCTCAGAAGGAGGAGATTCACAGCACGCTTTCCTGGGCGCCGGTAGAAGAGTACTATTGCGAGGATAATGTGGAACGGCTTCGCCGGGCTGAATGCCTGGCCGAGAAAAAAGGCGCCACGGTTCCGGCTGTGGTGCTGGCCTGGGCGCTCCGGCAGCCGATGAATCTGTTTTGTATTTTAAGCCCTTCCTCCAGGCAGCATTTGGAGGCGCTTCTGTGCGCGTTCCAGCTTTCGCTCTCAGATGAGGAAGCTGCATGGCTGGATTTAATGTAAGGCCAGCCGCCGGCCCGCCTTAAAAATACGCCTGAAAATTCCAACGGATAAAAAAGCAGCGGGGTTACAGAAAAATGTAACCCCGCTGCTTTTGTTTGCTTGAGACAGCATGTCCTCTATAGAAGCGTTTATCAGCTCGGACGGCCGATCAGTTTTTTGACAGCGGAGAGGGCGGCATCGTAGTCCGGGTGGTTGGTTACCTCCGGCACATACTCCGCATAGGCGATCTTATTGCCAGCATCTACCACAAAAACGGCCCGGGTAAGCAACCCAAGCTCATTTATCCTTGTGGCAGTGGACCTGCCGAAGGAATGGTCCCGATAATCGGACAGCGTCCGCACTGCGTTTACCCCTGCGGCGCCGCACCATCTGGATTGGGCGAAAGGCAGGTCCAAGCTGACGGCATAGATGGAAACGCCGGGTAAATCGGCGGCGGCTTGGTTAAAACGCCGGACTTCCTGGTCGCATACCCCGGTATCAAGCGAGGGAACCGTCAAAAAAATACGGGTACCAGACAGCTTCCTAGAATCAACTTCTTTGAGGTCCTGATCGATCAGAACAAAGCCGGGCATGCGATCCCCTGCATGAAGAGGCGATCCGCAGAGCGTTAGTTGGGCGCCTTTAAAGGTAATAGTCATTTGCAACATCTTCCCCTTGTTTTTTGTTTTATTATGGGTGAAAAGTAGTCTTGTTATCCCCCTGCGTGTTCAAAAAGATAATCAGGGTAAGAAAAGGCGCACAAGGCTGCGGTTGGTTTCCGCCTGAATAGGGTTAAAGCGTTGCCAAGCAGAATTTTTCAAGCTGCTTTTGCGATAGAACCCGAAACGAACTGGCGGCCCGATACAATAAATCCTCCCAAACAGCTCGGGAGGATTTATAAATACAGGCCTGCTGTGCGGCAGCCATCCATTTTTAGGATCGTGTTCAATATGGCCGCGATAAGGCGGATAAGGCGTTATTCACCCAAAGAGGTAATGTTGCAGATAAAGCGGCCGCGGTCCTCCCAGTTCCGGCAGAAGACGCTGAACCGGAAGGCATCTGTGCGCGAAAGCTTGAAGATTATCCGGTTTTTACCCGCTTTTAGACTTGCGGGGGCGGTGCAGTTGAAAATAGTCCACGCATAGTACGCTTGATTATCCAGAACTAATTCGCCATTGACCCAAATTTTGGCGGGCGCGTTGCAGCCAAAATGGAAGTGGCCGTTGGGGACGGCATGTTCCAGTGTAAATTCGTGGACAAGATAAACGCAAGCCGGGCCGCGGTAGGTAACGGCAGGCTCCAGGTCAAACTCGGAACCATGAATATTTACCCACTCAAAATCTTGCGGGAGCTGCTGGAAGTCCTCCGGAAGATATTCGCGGTTGATGTTGACAAAGCCATTGAACATGGCATGGATGTCGCCGTCGCCATTAGGGAGCTTTTGCATCTTTTCTTCATAGGGATCCTCCGGGTATTGCGTGGTGTCATAATTATCCCAATAGGGGCCGAAAAGCTTCATGCGCATAGCGCCGAAGAGGCCGAAATCCCGGGAAACGCCGCAGCAGGTGGCCTGAAACAGGTTTTTCATTGGCAACGCGCAAAGAGTTTCCGGCGCCTTTATATTCAGGGTAAGAGTGGTTTCCGCCTGGGGGCATAGTGTCAGGGATACGCTGGAAAGGGAGCAAACCAGATAATCCGGCCCGCGGATCTCCAATACGCCGGAGACTTCCTCCGGCGTATGATTTTTGACTGTCAGCAACAGGACGCTTTCTTCACCGATGCCGATTACCGGGGAACCCTGGTAGCAAACCTCAATGGACAGCGGCTTCTGCAGGGTCTCGGGCAGAGAGGGGACGGCCTCCGCCGGAATGCCGGTGAGCTGTACATCCCACAAACCGGCCTCCCTGAAGGAAAGCCCGGCCGCACAGGTGGCCTTGGCAAACGCCTCAATGGTGGGGTAGCGGCAGTCAATATCCACCGTACCGACTACCAGCTCGTTGCCGATTTTGTCCTTCCAGAACTGCGGTGTCCGCTCAGCGCCGGCCATAATGCCTAGGATAGACAATGCTGTAGCAGCGGTGCAGTCGGTGTCATAGCCGCCGTTGACCGCATATAGCAGGGTTTTGGTGTAATCGCCTTCTCCATAGAGGAAGGCCAGCATGGTCAGGCCCAGGTTTACCACGCTGTAAGAGGCATCCATGGAGCCGAATTTGCGTACGAGGCGATTCCGAGCGGTTGCCCAGTCGGTTTGCTCCCGGTAGCAGGCCAATGCAAAATGGATGCTCTTGTATTGGCGGCAATCCGAGGGAATCTCCTTGAGGGCTATTTCGATCAGCGCTTCCCGGTCCGTCTCAAAAAAGGCGGCGGCCTCAATAACTGCATTAAAGATTTCGCCGTAAATACTTTCACTGCCATGGTCGACACTTCCGTCCATTTCGGCGTAGCGCTTAACCGTCCGGAAGGAACCGGGGGCCAGCAGCGCCCAGATTTCGCTGCGGATCGGACAGCCCATAGAGTTTAAGAAATAGCTGTTGTCGTAAGTGCCGGATACCGGCGGCAGAATACCAAGATTGATATTGCGGATGGACACCGCGTATTCATTTGCCAAACAGACATTGTACTTGGCAAACAGCGCGCCGAAGTCCTCCCGTGTCATACCGACGCCAATTTTTTCCAGTCCCTCCTGCAGCCAGAGAATTTGCAGGTCTAGGTCGTCGTTTGGCGGAATGACCTCCGGGAAGACATTATCAATGGTATAGTGCAGGATATTCTTGTTGTTTTCCGACAAGGCGCCGCAGGCGCCGCCGATGCACTTGCCAAGCCAACCGCCCAGAACCTTGTCGTAATAGGTTGAATAGTTTAATACGTTCATATCTCCACCTCCAGAGGTATTATCCTTGATATCAACTGTAAAATCAAGAGCAATCTGCAAAAGGATTCTTTTTTGTGCGGGAACGGCAAACCGGCCCACAATTTTTGTGCAGATTATCGGCTGTTCTTTTTGTCAAATAAAAGAGCTCCTTTACAGCACTGTTGCCAATGCCATAAAAGAGCTCTCAGCTATCCATGAAAATAAGGCGCCTGTAAAAATAGAGCGGACGAAATCACTCACTGCTGTATAGGAAGCTTTTCTTTGGAGAAGGCGTCAGGCTTCCTTCTCTACAAGGCCGAGCTCTTCCATTTTTTCACGGAGCTTGATGAAGTCGTCGAAGGCGCCGGGCTTACTGGAAGGGTTGCGGAGCAGGGCGGCGGGGTGGAGCGTTGCCATGAGCAGAGAGCCGTTTTTTTCAAAAAAGATTCCATGCTCTTTGGTAATTTTAAAGTCCGGGCGTATAATCTTCATTGCGGAAATACGGCCCAGGCAAACGATGATTTTCGGATGCATCAGCGCTGTTTGATTGCGGAGCCATTCAATACACTGCTCCTGCTCTTCCGGCAGGGGGTCGCGGTTCTGCGGCGGCCGGCATTTAACAATATTGGCAATGTAAAGATCCTTGTGGCGGCTGAGGCCGACGGCATCCAGCATACGGTCCAGCAATTGGCCGCTGCGGCCGACAAAGGGCTTTCCCTGCACGTCCTCCTGTTCACCGGGCCCTTCCCCAATAAAGAGTACCTTTGCCTCCCGGTTGCCCTCTCCAAAAACCACCTGTGTGCAGCCCTCGCGCAGGCTACATTTCCGGCAGCTTTTACAGGCTGCCTCCAAGTCTTCCCAATGCTCGTACATGCTCTGATTCCTTTCTTCTGCTTATAATAATTCTCTAAAGACAAAATTTCTGAAAATGGCTGAATTTCAGCCCTGTATGCCGGCAGCGTCCTTATTGCCGCAAGGCGTTCTGCTGTTGAAAGACGCCGAATGCCCGCAGAATATTTTAATTTATTATAGCATATTGCCCGGATAGAAAGAAGAGGCTTTTCAGTTGAATTTTCTAAAAAAAAGAGTACAATAAAATCAGTCAATTATTTTTTAATAAAATGGGAGATGTTTGATAGATGAAAATTATGGTAGAGACGTCTGCACGCCATATTCATTTGACGCAGCAGGATTTAGATACGTTGTTTGGCCCGGAATATGAGCTGACCCCGAAAAAAAGCTTATCTCAACCGGGACAGTTTGCCTGCGTAGAAAAAGTTGAGGTAGTGGGGCCAAAGGGAAGCATTAAGCTTTCAATCCTGGGGCCTGTCCGCAAGCGTACCCAGATAGAGCTGTCAAAAACGGATGCCAGGTCTATTGGAATAGATGCTCCCCTGCGGCTTTCCGGTGACATAGACGGCACCCCGGGCTGTAAGGTGATTGGCCCGAAGGGGGCCATCGAGCTGGCGGCAGGCGTGATTGTAGCCAAGCGCCACGCACATTTTACGCCGGAACAGGCAGTGGATTACGGTGTAACCAATGGTGAGCTGATTGGAATCCGCCTGAATTATAATGGGCGTTCACTGGTATTTGGTGACGTCGTGGCGCGTGTCAGCGCGACAGCGGGTTTAGCAGTCCACATCGATACGGATGAGGCCAACGCGGCAGGCTTAACGGGTACCGTTGATGGGGAGGTCGTCAAGTTCTAAGAAGTTTTTTAGGCCGCCGGTCGATCTAAAATCGACCGGCGGCCTTTTCCTGAATTCTCGGAGCAGTGAGCTTTGCTTGAAGCGCTTCCGGGAAATAAGCGGAAGGAAAAACAGCCTGCGTTGGAGAAAGGCTGCAATGTCCAATTTTGTAAATTTATGACGGTTTTAAAAATCGATTGAATAATTATACAAATATTTGAATATTAGGTATACTTAAAATAAATTTGCTGAATGTATGCATATTGTATGGACAGTCAGCAATTAAACGGTATATTTAGTTTTGGAAAAACAGAAATAGTATTTATTTTTTTGTATAATTTAGTTAAAAATTTCCAATGTATAGTAGTTGACTTGAAGCAGCAGTTGTGCTAGAATAAGCTACAGTCAGGGCGTCAATAGAGGCGCTTAATCATTTTTTGAGAAGGGAAATGAGAAAAATGAAGTTATCCAAAAAAATCCTTACGGGTGTTCTCGGTGTAGCTATAGTTGCCATGACCAGTGTTTCTGCGCTGGCGGTTGCTCCGGGCTATTCTGATTACGGCGCCAGCGACGAGAAGGACGTAGTTGCCGGCGAGACCCTGGAGCTGACGACTACTGCCAAGACAGGCGTAACCGTAGAGGTTGCTGCCGACGTGCTGCCCGAGGGCGTCAAAAAGGTGAAGATGGAAGTTGCTGCTGTTGACAACGCAAAGGTTGCAGACGCAATTGCCACTGCCGAGAAAGACGGCTTCAAGAATGTTGCTGTTCTGGACATCGTTTTGAAGGACCAGGATGGCAACCCGATCGAGAAGCTGAACGGCAAGGTCACCGTTACGGTTCCCGCAGCCGGCAACCAGAACGCTGTTCTCTACATTGCCGACGACAACAAGGTCAGCGATATGGGTGCAAAACTGAGCAATGGTTACCTCAGCTTTGAGACCGACCATTTCTCCTACTACGCTGCTGCCGAGAAGGTCAACGGCGCTGTGGACGGAGGAAGTGACAATGTTCAGACCGGTGAGAACAATAATGTAACAATTGCTGTTGTTGCGGTTATGTTTATTGCTGCTGCCGGCATTGTTGTGCTGAGCGTTAAGGCAAAGAAAGTCCGTGCAAAATAATTTTGTAGGGCTGACCCAATAATGAACTGATGAAAGCCTTTCCCTTTTTTCGGGAAAGGCTTTCACAATAATTACGTTAAAATTTAACGGTCTGCGCCAGGAAAAATTTCCTCAGTGCGTGGAACGCATAGAAACTCCGCGTACTGAAAAGAATATTTCTCCTTTACTGAAGGCGCTGGCCTTGAACAGGTATGTGAGATGCGTAAGGCTTATAGCGGTGGACTCAGCCTATCGAATGAAGGAGAGCGGGTATGATCCGTCAAAATCAAAAATTACTGAACAGTTTTAATATAGTCCTCGATTTCATTGTCGTCATAGCATCGCTATTCGCTTCATTTTGGCTTGCATTTCGCTATTTTAATCAGGGAAACAGCGTATTCCTGTTTGGCGATAACGCGGTGGCGTCTGCCGGCATGTATATTTTAATCAGCTTAATGTATCTGGCGCTCTACAGTGCCTTTCATCTTTACCGCTCCTACCGTAATATTCCTTTTTGGGTGCAGGCGACGGAGCTGGCAAAAGCCAATTTAGTGGCTTATATTATTTTAGTAGCCTTTTTTTGTGCATTTAGCTCCTTCGACAGGGTGCAAGTGGGCATTACCGTTTTTTTCTTTTTAAGCACCTTCCTTCAGGTGTTATACCGGGGAGCCTTGCGGGAATTTTTATGGTTTGTGCGTAAGAAGGGCTATAACAAGAAATTTTTAACCGTTCTGGGCTACAATGAGGCCACAGAGGGGTTTGTTAAAAGGATTCGCAATTCGCCGGAGTTCGGCTATGAGATATCCGGTTATTTGGCGGCTGAGCAGATGCCCGGGGCGGCGATCCCCTTTTTGGGTAAATCTTCTACGCTGGAATCCTATTTGCAAAAAAATATTGTCGATGAAGTTTTTATCATGCTGAAAGAGGGGGAAAATGTTTCATTTTTAAATGAAATTATGATTTTGGAAAAATATGGGGTTAAATTCTCAATTATCCCCAGTATTTTTGCAAAATTGCCTTCCCGGGTCTATGTGACGAGCTTTGACAATATGCCGGTGCTCGGTATGCGGAAAATACCGTTGGACAGCCTGCTGAACAGCTTTGTGAAGCGTGCCTTTGACGTTTTATTTTCATTGCTGTGCTTGGTTTTATTTAGCCCTCTGTTTTTAATTGCAGCCTTAATGGTTAAACTGACCTCCCCGGGGCCGGTAATATTCCGGCAAACGCGAGTGGGGATTAATAGAAAGCCCTTTGAGATGTATAAATTCCGTTCCATGCGGGTGGAGACGGAATCCATTGTTCGGATGGCCGGCGCTGAAGACGACCGCTGTACCTCTGTGGGGCATTTTCTGCGAAAATATAGCATTGATGAGCTGCCGCAGCTGGTCAATGTGTTGAAGGGCGATATGAGTTTGGTTGGCCCAAGGCCGGAAATCCCACATTTTGTCAACCAATTTATGGAGTATATCCCATCCTATATGATCAAACATTATGTAAAGCCCGGCATGACTGGCTGGGCCCAGGTAAACGGTTTGAGGGGCGGGGACACTTCTATTGAAGAGAGGATTCAGTTCGATATTGATTATATAGAGAACTGGAGCTTCTGGTTTGACATTCGTATTTTATTCCGGACGGCCTTCAAGCTGTGCGCCGGGAAAAAGCAGAACAAGGAGGATGTGAAATAATTGGCGCTTTATCTGCTTAATGTCGGTTTGATTTGTGTTTGGGGCCTGCTCTGTTTTGGAATTTTTAAGAACAAAAAAATAGGAAAGCTCTTGTTTTTGGCAATTTGTTTTACACAGCTGCTCCTGCTGGTCTGTTTTCGCTACCGTATTGGCTTTGACTACGACATGTATGCCCAGGGATTTGTGCTGATGGATATGGAGGGTTTTTCTTCTCTGAGTTATTTGGACTGGGAGATCGGCTTTATTGTGCTGACAAAGCTGATCGGCCTATTTACCAATAATATTCAGGTTTATATTGGCTTAATAGCGGTGTTCTGCCTGTTTTCCTGGGCATTCTTCATTTACCGCTATTCACCCAATGTGTGGCTTTCTACCTTTTTGTTCGTCAACATGTATCTGCTGTATTTAAATATGAATTTTCTGCGCCAGGCGGTTGCGATTGCTATTACCCTTTTTGCCTGGCCCTTCATTAAAAACAGAAAATTTTGGCCTTTCCTTGGCATTGTAGTCCTGGCTGCGTTGTTCCACACGACGGCGCTGATTCTGATCCCGGTCTATGCAGTGCTTCGAATACGGCCGGGAAGCGGCTTGTGGCTGCTATATGCGTACGGCTTGCTGTTCTTTTACATCTCTTCAGAGGGGATTATCAACCTGCTGACGCTGGTGTTCCATCAGGAGTATGCCAACTCCGTGTTTTTAGAGGGGATGTCCTCTCTATATGCATTGATCCCCTTGCTGCTGTTAGTTCTGGTTTATCTTTTCCGTAAGCCAATGCAGGAGGCAAATGAATATAACCGCTATTTAATCGGCTTTTTATTCTTTGCCGCTTTTTGTATGATGATGATGACCCGGCATGCAATTTTAGAGCGGATCTCCTATTACGCATATGCTTATTTTGTCCTGGCTTTACCAGAGCTGACGAGCGCGCTTCGTACCGCTTTCCCCCAGGGGAAAAAAGCCGCTCTCCCGGCGGGGGGCATGCTGAAAAGAGGCCGGCGCTATGGAAACTATACCCAGAGTGCGGGGCCCGGCTATCGTTATTGGGTGGTCATGGGGATTATTATAGTCCTTACCTCCGGCTACCATATCATTGGCCTGCTGGAAAATGTACATGGTGTGGTTCCCTACGCCAGCCTGTTTGGTACGGTGTTTTAGAGCCCTGTAAGCGGACAAGGATGGTGGAGTACAGAGGATGAATGCAAAGGAGATCAACCGGGCGATTGATGAAGCCGCCCGTTTGTTTGCGGGGGAGGCCTCGCCGCCGTGGCGGAGGGTAACGGCCTTTTACAGCGCCCCGCTCTTATACGGCTTTTGTAGCTGGGTCATGGAACAGGCCCACAAGAAAGGGCTGAAACGGCTGTATTTTTTGGCGCGGGACGGATATGCCATGCATAAGCTTTGCCGGATGATTGCCGGGAAAAGGGCCTATGACATTAAATGCAGCTACTTATATGCCTCCAGGCTGGCCTGGCGTGTACCAGGTTATCATTTAATCGGTGATGAAGCCTATGAAATGATTTTTATGCGGGCCTACAGGCTCACCCTGCGCGGCATATTTCAGCGTTTTCAGGCGAGCGAGGACGAGTGCGTTCAATGTGCCCGGCTGGCAGGCGCGTCTCCTGAGATGCTGGACAGGCCTATGGCTGTTCATGAATTGGAACGAGTCAAGGATGTTCTTTCCGGCAACCCACAGTTCCGGTCGCTGGTAGAGGAAAAATCAAAGGCAGCCTATGGACCTGCGATCTCTTATTTACGGCAGGAGGGCTTGCTGGACGGGGATCCGGTGGCGGTGGTAGATACGGGCTGGACGGGTTCTATCCAGCGCTCCCTGCGGCAGCTGCTGCGCAGTGCGGGTGGAAACGGCGGAATTTCCGGCTTCTACTTCGGCCTGTACCAGGAGCCCAAGGACCCCGCGGACGGCGATTATATGGCCTGGTATTTTTCCAGGCGTTCTCCGGTTCATGACCGGATTCTCTTTAACAATAATGTGCTGGAAAGCATGTGTGCTGCGCCGCATCCGATGACCTGCGGTTACCGGGAACAGCACAGCAGTATTATTCCAATATGGAAAAATACTGCCGGAAATGCACAGGGCTCCAGCAGGGCGGAAAGCCAATGCCGGTTGATGCTGGAGGTCGGTGAAGCGCTGGAGGGGCAAGTTCCTGCTGGCGATGGCGCCGTTTTGCTGCAATGCCTGAAACGACGGATGAAAAAACTTTGTGTTCATCCGTCGGCTGATGAGGCGCGTGCTTTTTCAGAGTGCCTCTTTTGTGACGACGCTTCCGAAAGCTACCTCACACCGCTGGTTAAAGATATTAGCCAGGAGGAAGCACGCGCTTATTTTGTCCCTCGCAGGCTGCTGAACAGAAACAGGAAAAGGGTTAAAAAAAGGGCGGACCTTTTCTGGCCCTATGGCTGCTTTGCGGTTTCCAATATCCGCTGGAAAGCGTGGTACCGATTCAATGTCTACCTTTGGGATGTAGCTTGGAGTTTTCGGAAATGAAGGGGGTGGCGGCTTGCGGTTTACGGTGATCACCGGTGTCTACAATGAAGGGCTGGATAGGCTGCAGGAGGCTGCGGATTCCGTTTTGTCACAAAGCTTACAAGATTTTGAGTGGATCATCTGCGATGATGGCTCAGAGCAGGCGGTTCATTCCTTCCTGGAAGAGCTCGCAGGCCGTGACCAGCGAATCCGGCTATTGACCAACCCGGTAAACCGGGGGCTCGCCTTTTCGTTAAACCGCTGCGTGAAGGCAGCCACAACAGCGCTTCTGCTGCGGCAGGACACAGATGACCGCTCTGCTCCGGGGCGGTTTGAACGCTTGGTTCCCTTCATGGAGCAGCATCCGCAGTATGCGTTGGTCTCCAGCAATATCACGCTGTTCGATGAAAAAGGCGCTTGGGGAAAAATGGCTTACCCAGAGTATCCGGAGAAGCGGGATTTTCTGTTTTGTCTGCCCTTTATGCACGGCGCGGTGGGTCTGCGCCGTGAGGCTTTGATTCGCCACGGAGGTTACTGCACCGGTAAAAGGACGAGGCGGTGCGAGGATCTGGAGCTTTTTTCACGCCTGTATGCGTTGGGCGAAAAAGGATACACCATTCAGGAAGAGCTCTATGAATACCGCGAGGACGCAGCCGCCGGACGAAAGAGAAAATACCGCTACCGTGTAGATGAGGCATGTATAAAATGGAGGGCCTTCCGTTCGTTGGGGCTGCTGCCGCGCGGAATCCCCTATGTCGTCAAGCCGCTGGCGGTAGGGCTTTTACCGCCGGCTCTTCTAAACAGGCTGAAGGACCGTTACTATAAACGCCGCCGGAATCAGGAGGAATGAGGATGCAGGCGATCAGAGAATTTATGAATTATTTCAGCTTCCTGTATGAGCTGTTTAAAAGAGACTTTAAAAAGAAGTATTATAAATCCGTGCTGGGTGTAGTTTGGACGCTGCTCAACCCGCTGCTGATGATGACTGTCATGACAATTGTTTTTTCCACCTTGTTCCGCCGCTCGATTGAATATTTCCCGGTTTATTACCTGTGCGGATATGTGATGATGAGTTTCAACAGCATGACCACGACGCAGTCGCTGAACTGCATATTGAACAACAGCGGACTGATTCGGAAAATCCACGTGCCGAACTATATGTTTTGCTTGGCTACGGTCGGGGTAAACGCCTTTACCATGGTGATTTCCCTTATCCCTATGTTTTTGATGATTCTTGTTACAGGCGCCCCCGTGACCCCCTATCTGCTCCTTATTCCGGTCCCGCTGATCCTGCTGCTGATATTTACCACGGGGCTTTCATTAGCGCTGAGCATAACAGGCGTATTCTTTCGCGACATGAAGCATTTATACTCCATTATCACAACGATTTGGATGTATGCGACGCCGACCTTTTACCCGATTTCCATCATCCCGCAGCAGTACCGTTTTATTTGGGACCTGAATCCGCTGTACCACTATATTACCATGATGCGGGACTTAGTGCTCTACAGGACGATACCGTCGCAGCAAACGCTTTTTATCGCAACCTGTTACAGCCTGCTGATGCTGGTGACGGGGATTTTGGTCTTTAAAAAATATCAGGACCGGATTTATACGCACCTATAAGGAGGGAACGAAAATGAAACCGATTATCACCGTGCAGGACGTTTCCATGATGTTCCGCCTTAGTAAGAACAAGGAGTACCGGTTGAAGGAGTATTTTTTGAACGCTGTGCGGGGGCACTTGGCTTTTGAGGAATTTTGGGCGCTGAAGCACATTTCGTTTGAACTGAGCAAGGGGGAATCGCTTGGCCTGGTGGGGGTTAACGGTTCCGGAAAGTCGACGCTCCTAAAGCTGATTGCAGGCATTATGCGGCCAACCTCGGGCATGATAAAAACCATCGGCACAATTGCGCCGTTGATTGAAATTAACGGCGGGTTTGACCGGACGCTGACCGCCCGGGAGAATATTTATTTAACGGGCGCCATGCATGGGCACACGCGCGCCTATATGAATAAACGTTTTGACGAAATTGTTGATTTTGCCGAGCTGGGGGCCTTTGTCGATGCACCTGTTGCCACCTATTCGTCCGGCATGCTTTCCAGGCTTGGTTTTGCCATCGCGACCCTTACAAACGCGGATATTGTTATTGCCGATGAGGTGCTGGCGGTTGGTGACGCAAAATTCAGGAAAAAATGCGAGGACCGCATGAAAAAAATGTTGGATGCAGGCACGACAATCTTGTTCGTTTCCCACTCCACTCCACAGGTGAAAAAGATTTGCCAGAAGGCCGTCTGGCTGGATAAGGGCGTTGTAAAGATGATGGGGACATCGGACGAGGTGTGCAAGGCTTATGAGCAGAGTTGAACAGGCTGGAAGCGGGAAGAAACTTCTGATGACAGCTTCTCGCGCGTCGCATATCACGCAGTTTCATCTGCCCTATTTACAATGGTTCCAGGAGCACGGCTGGCAGGTGGACGTGGCTGCGCAGGGCAGGCGGGACATCCCCTATAGCGACCATTACTATGAATTGCCCTTTTCGAAGAAGGATATTTCATTTCAAAACATAAAAACAGCCTTTTGGCTGGCAAAGCTGATTCGCCGGGAACGTTACAGCCTGGTTATTTCGCATGCGACACTTGCCGGCTTTATTACCAAGCTGGCGGTTGTGCTGTCCGGCTGCCGATCGGCGCGTTATATTGCGGTTTGCCATGGCTATTTGTTCAAGGAGGACGGAGGGCTGAAGAACCGTCTGTACTTTTTTTGTGAGAGGCTGTTCCGCGGGCGGGTGGACTGCTTGCTGACGATGAACCGGGCGGACGAGGAGCTGGCGAAAGCCAACCGGCTTTGCCGCCATATAGCCGCTATCCCCGGCATGGGAATCTGTCCGGAGGCATTGCCCCGTTTGAGTGCGGAGGAAAAAAAGCGGGAAAAGAGCCGGTTATACGGGGAATGGGACCTTTCGGACCGGCAGACTCTTCTACTTTGCGTCGGTGAATTTTCTGTCAGAAAAAACCAGCTACGTTTGATAGAGGCGTTTGCCAATGTGGCGGGGCGGTACCCACAGGCCCGGCTGCTGCTGGCCGGGGAGGGAGCGCTGCTGCCCGATTGCCGCCGTTTGGTACAAGAAAAGGGCCTGGAAAAGAAGGTGCTTTTTTTGGGCCAGCGCAGGGATGTCGCCGTTCTACTGCAATGCTGCTGTAACGCATTGGTAACGGCCAGCCGCTCTGAGGGGCTTCCTTTTACCGTAATGGAGGCGCTTTACTGCGGAAAGCCTGTTTTAGCCTCAGAAGTAAAAGGACACACCGATTTGATTCAAGACGGCGTGAACGGCTTTCTATTTTCGCCGGACGACCCTCTGGAGCCGGAAAAAACACTGTACAGATTTTTGGACGGCTTCCATTTCGAACAGGAAGCGCTCCGGCTGCCGAGGCTTTATCTAATTGACCATGCCTTGCCGCAGGTGCTTTCCTGTTACCTCGGGCATGAGGCATATGTAAAGGAGGAATCCGATTGAAGAAACGATTCGGCTGCCTTTTGGTACTGATGGCAGTTTTTATAGGAGAGCTCTTGTTTTTTCCGGCTGGACAGGCGGAGGCGGTGGTACTGGAAAGAAATGAACTGCTGCTTTGCCAAGGACAGTCTTACCAGTTCGTCCACGGGGCCCAATATAGCTATACGGTTGACGATGCCAGTGTAGTAACCGTGAGCGAGCAGGGGGTTGTGACAGCCGGCGTACCGGGGAGTACGGTGATAGAAGTTATCGATGGCAGCGGCGGACGGGCGGAATGCCAGGTGACTGTGCTTTCGGGGACCGGGCCAAATTCCCTGATGATTGAAACGGATAATATGGTGCTGAAGCCGGGAGAGGAGCGCTACTTATATACCCAGGTTATCCCGGACAACGCTCAGAATAACCGAATTACCTTTGAAAGCAGCGATCCGGGCGTGGCCTCGGTGAACAACCTGGGGCTTATTACGGCGCACCGCGAAGGTGTTACCACTGTAACGGCGCGGGGCCAGAGCTCTCTGGCGGAAAAAAGCTGCGTTGTGACGGTTTCTGCTGGTGGTGTACAAGCCGTTTATGCCTCGGGAACTGGAAAATTGCTGGATGAGGACGGATTACCGGCCGGCGGAGTGCCGGTAATCTTACAGGGGGAACAGAACTATTCCCTTACCACGGAAACGGACGGCTCCTTTAGCCTGGCAGATGCCCAGGTTCCGGTAGGCGCTTACGTATTTGTCGTGGAATGGAACAGCCGGCGCTACACCGGCAAGGTTGTTTTTCAGGCACGGGGCGAAACTAGTTTTACAGCGAAACTGTCGGGAAATACGATACAAATTGACTATCATGAGGTTCAGGAGACAGTCGGCGCCACAGCGGACCCTCAGGAAAATTCCACCTCGCGGGAAATGACCGGTTTGGTGCTGCCGGTTGAAAATATTATGATTGACCCGGACGAGACCTACCAGCTGCTTCCATCGGCTCTGCCGGAGGGGACGGCTTTACCGGCCGTGCTTTATCAGTCCTCCGACGAGCAGGTTGCTTCTGTTCGCCCCAATGGCGCGGTCCTTGGCGTCAATGGCGGGACGGCGACAATTACGGTGACGACAGGGGACGGCAGATTTACGGCGGCTTGTACGGTAAAGGTTTCCGAACGCGAGTCCAATGAATACAGTTGGCTGATTATTGCAGCCGAGGGCGCTGTCCTGGCTGTGGTTTTGATTTTATTCACGGTTGTTTACCGGCACTTTATCAAGCAGAAAATAAAATGGGAGCTGCGCCAGTTTAAAAGTGATTCGGTCAATAAAAATCCTAAAGACTAGTTGCCGGCACGGCTGAAAAAAGGATTGAAGGAGGGAAGCCTGTGGGCGCCTTAAAGAAAATAAAGGACTTCTTTTATAATATCCTGGTCAGGCGGGTTCCCGAAATTCAGCGTTATTATGAAAGCTATGTTGATGCCGACAAAGAACGCCACCGAAAAAAGAGGGGACAATCTTGGGCATTGCTGCTCAAATGCAATTTCCACTATTATTTCCGGCGGCGGTTACCAGAGACGGCCGCCGGCAGAACAGAGGCCAAACGGCTGCATACCGGGGGCAGCGAGTCGTCGCTTTCGCTCCGGGAGACACCTGAACAGCTTGCGGAAAAGCTACGGGACTATGATGTAATTTCCTTTGATTTATTTGATACGCTGGTTTACAGGCCGGTTGCACGTCCGGCAGACCTGTTTTATTTTGTCGGCGCCCGTTTGGAATATATGGGGTTTCATCAGCTGCGTGTTCAGGCTGAACGGCGGGCAAGAAACAGGAAATACCGGGAGCAGGGAACCTGGGAGGTTACCTTGCAGGAAATTTACCAATGCCTACAGGATGATATGGGGGCGGAGGCCTGGACAGCAATGGAAGCAGAGCTACAGACGGAGCTGTCGCTCTGCTTTGCCAACCCCTATATGAAGCGCCTGTATACTCGCCTGCGGGAGCAGGGGAAAACGGTGATTATTATTTCTGATATGTACCTGCCTGCAAAGGTGCTGCGGAATATTTTACACAATTGTGGATTTGTGGAGCCGGAGCAGCTGCTTGTCTCCTGTGAGTGGGGTAAAAGCAAGCATGAAGGGACTCTTTTTCAGTTGGCGAAGGAGCGTTTGGGTACTGAAAAAAGCTTTGCCCATGTCGGCGATAATTTCGGAGCGGATGTTGACGCGGCCCGGAAAAACGGCTTTTTCGCCGTATACTACCCCAATGCGCAGGAAAAGGGCTTGCGCTTCCGGCCGGACACGATGTCCCGCATGGTGGGGTCAGCTTACGCGGGGACGGTAAACACCTGGCTGCACAACGGCGCCTCGGTTTATTCACCCCAGTATGAATACGGTTATATAGTTGGGGGATTGCTGGTGCTTGGGTACTGTACCTTTATACACCGTTATGCGGCGGCGCATCAAATAGACAAGATCCTTTTTTTGGCCCGGGACGGCAAGCTCTTACACGAGGTATACCGGCGGCTTTACCCGGAGGCTCGCTGCGAATATGTTTATTGGTCCCGGCTGGCCTCCGTCAAGCTGGCGGCAGAGCGGTATAAGCGCACCTATTTTACCCGTTTTGTCGAACACAACAGTCATGGTAGAATGACCTTGCATGAACTGGTGGCGGGCATGGAGCTGGAGGCGCTGGAGGAGCGGCTGCAACAACAGCTATCCAGTTCTAT
The DNA here is from genome assembly GCF_003268275.1 of Hydrogeniiclostridium mannosilyticum. Lineage (GTDB taxonomy): Bacteria > Bacillota > Clostridia > Oscillospirales > Acutalibacteraceae > Hydrogeniiclostridium > Hydrogeniiclostridium mannosilyticum. The sequence continues at coordinate 487,595 of NZ_QLYR01000001.1, read as the reverse complement.
GTCGGAAAGGCTGACCCCTCAGAATGCCGGGCAGGTGGTTCAGGCCCTGGAAAAACTTTGGCCGGAGGTGCTGGCATGCTATGAGCAGCAGCAACAGGCGGCCCGCCAGTATTGGCAGGGTGTTTTGCAGGGCTGCCGGAGGGCCTGTGCGGTGGATATCGGCTGGGCTGGAAGCGGTGCGGTCTTTTTGCGCTACTTGGTCCAGCATAAGTGGCAAATCCCTTGCGAAATTATCGGCCTGCTTGCGGGTACCGATACCTTTTACACCGCAGAGGCCGATGAGAGCGTTTCGTTTCTGCAAACAGAAAAGCTGGTGCCCTATTTATATTCAGAGGGGCTGAACCGTGAATTTTGGAGTACGCATAATCCGGGCAAGCGGCACAATGTGTATCTGGAAATGCTGTTGACTTCACGGGAGCCGAGCCTGAAGGGGTTTGCTTTGGATCCGGATGGAAGCGTCCGGCTGGATTTTTGTGCGCCGGACCCCGTAGACGGGCAGATGGTTGCTGAGATTCAACAGGGGGTGCTGGATTTTGTTGAAAACTATTGCAGGCATTTTGCCGCATATCCGGAGTTGTTTACAATCCCGGGGCACGACGCCTACCTTCCGTTCAGGCTGGCGCTGAATAGCGAGAAGGATTATTTCAAGCTGGTATTTCCGGACTTGGACTTTAAAGAGAATATATTGTAATGGTTGTTAGAGAAAATATTGGCTCGGCTTAAATAATCAGCCGGGCTTTATTACATGCAGAAGGCCGCCCAGGAGGCGTTGCAGATTAAAATAAAAAGCTGCCGTTTTACAGCCGGCAGCTTTCTTGTGGCGGTTTAGATATTTGGATAATACCGGTGGAGGAAATCACGGTAAAATGCCAGCTCAAAGGGAGGATTACCGGCCAGATAGTGGTTTTTACCGCTCCTGTCGCCACAGGTCCATTCCAGGGTATAAATTTTCTTTTCGCCCTGGCTATAGGGAAGAGACGTCACTGTTTTGACCTCGCCGTCAATGGATATGATCCCCTCGTAAACGGTCCGGTTATGGCCCATATAATCATTGATCCGGCAGAAAATATCCTGCCGTGCGCCGGTGTCATTGACCAGCTTGACTTCACAGCACCAGTTTTTAGGCTCGGCTACACTGAGCAAGATCGGCTGCTGGACCTGTTTGATATAATAATAGGCCAGTTTTTTATTGAAGTAGTAATCCACAACGGCATCTGAGAACTGCGGCCAGCCGTCTATGAGGTTCCACCAGATGATTCCGGTACGGTTGGGCTTTCCGGTGCGGAAGAGCTCTATAAAGAACTTGAAGGCTTCTGCCTGTGAGATTTGGCTTGCCAGGATAAAATCTTCTAAATTGTCGGGCAGCGTACCGAAAAGCTCGCGGATCTGCTTTGCCATCAGTTCAATGCGGTAGGCGTAACTGCCGCCCGTGCCCTTTTCCGGTGAAGCGGCATGGATCATCCAGGCATCGTTATTTTGCCATGGCCAGAGTTTATCCGCCGGGAGAAATTTTTCCAGCGAATCCCGGGAAGGACATCCGTGGTAGCCGATTTCACTGGCAAAGTTACAGAGAGAGCCCTTGTAAAATTCACTTTTAAAATAATCACGCGGTCCCCATAGATGGCGCTCGGTTAAATAAGTGTCGTCTACCAGCCTGGCAGCGTCAGGGCCGACATATGGGGAGCTTGGAAGGTAGGGGCGGGTGGGGTCTTCGGCATCGATTACATCCTGCAATACCTGGCGGGTGATTCGGTTGCGGTTCGGGTCCCTGGGAAAGGCGCCGTATTGAGTAAACTGATCGCATTCGTTATCACCGGACCAAAGCATAATGCTGGCATGGTGCCGCAACCGGCGGACAACGGCTTCCGCCTCGTGACGGATAACACGGCAAAACTCCTCGTCTGTTGGATGTAGGGCGCAGGCCATCATAAAGTCCTGCCAAATCAGGATGCCCAGCTCATCACAGCGTGTGTAGAGGTAATCATCCTCGTAAACGCCGCCTCCCCAGCAGCGAATGGCATTGCAGCCAGAGTCATCCAGCAGGTCCATAACAGCGGGCAGGCGTTGCCTGTCCCTGGAGTGGAAGGCATCGATTGGGACAAAGTTGGTGCCCAGGATAAAGATTTTCCTGCCGTTTACTTCAAAGTGGAATTTTCCGCTGAAGAAGGCATCGGTGAGCCCGGTGCGTTCTAAGTGAACGGTACGGATTCCGCTGCTGTGCCGGATGGTATCCAGCACGGCTCCGTCTTTCTTGATGGAAACCGTTATTTGATAAAGGTCGGGGGCGCCATACCCCTTTGGCCACCAAAAGCGGACGTTTTCGGCGGTAAAATCTAATTTTCCTGCGGTAAACCAAGGCCGTTCCGAGGCATAAAAGCTGCTGTCTCCACAGCGGCCGGTGACCTCGATTTCATAGCGGGAGAGGTCTGCATCTTGCGTTTTAAAGTCATAGAAAAGCTGGAGATGCGCGGTTTTTCGATCAAGGTCGATGCCGGCCGTCATCAGGTAGGCTTGGTTTAGGCGTATGGTCGGACGGTATTCCAGGCGTACCGGGCGGAAGATACCGGCGGAAACGATGCGCGGCATAATGTCCCAGCCAAACATATGGGGAGCCTTGCGCAGGCGTAGTGCCTCATAGTTGTATTTCAGGGCGGTGTTACCGGCTGAAATTTTATTTTTCCTGGCCTCTATACAGGCCGGGGCAATATGAACGACCAGCTCATTTTCACCTTCTCGGAGCAGAGACTGGGCCGGAAATTCCTGTGGGATAAACATATTGTCGCAGGATCCGGTTTTCTTTCCATTTAGATAGATTTCCGCAACTGTGTCAATGCCCTCAAAGACAAGCCAGGGTTCCGTGCCTTCTTCTGTAGAATAGTCAAATTTTCTGGCGTAGAACAGGTGCATATCCTCCATTTTTTCGCTCTCCAGAAGGTTTTCACCATAGAAAGGATCCGGCAACAGGCCGGCCTCCACCATATCCAGTTCAAAATTTCCCGGTACCTTTCCGGTTATGAGGGCGGTGTTAAATTGCGCTACTTCGGTGTAAGTGACAGGATGTGCTGAAGCGTGGAGATAATCCGCATGCTTCTGAAGCGCGAGCCGGTATGCGCCGCATAGGTCTATTTTTTTCCAGGTGTTCATTGCTTTCTCCCCTTAAATCGTCCGCAAGCAATACTATCCATGCTTGCTTTTTGGGATCAATATAGCATGTTTGGCTTTGCAAGTCAATGAATTTTCAGAGCGAGTTGGGGCTGGTTTTGTGAAAGGGCAGGGCCGGAAACGCTCTGCCTAATATAAAAAAGCCGGGGAATGGCCCCGGCAAGATAAGGAAGTAACGATTTTCGGTAGAGCAGGACACGCAAAACGTGTCCTGCTCTATTGTATTGTCCCAATGTAATTAAAGTGAATATCAATCTTCTGTGTGTAAAACTTCTTCTTGTAAGCGCCGTCGCGCTCATGCACCGTAATGTGGTGGACAAACTCCCGCAGGATTTCCGGCGTCAGCTCCGGCACCTCTAAATGCCGGTCAACAATGGCGAGGAAGTTCCCCACGCTGTCCAACTCGTCCTGCTGTCCGGCAAGCTCGGTTTCCAAGAGGGAAATATGCCCCTTCAAGGCTTCCTGCTCCGCCAGATACCGCCCGTTCAACTGCTTGAACTGTCCGTCTGTGAGTATGCCGGTTGCCAGCTTCTCAAAGGTGGCGGCTATCAGGTTGTCCAGCTCTGCTTGCCGGTTTTTCGCCTGTTCCAGCTCCTTCCGCTTTGCCGCCAGCTCCTTTTTCAACTGCCCGGATTTCTTCGCCGTCAGATGGGAGATAAAGGCTTCCCGGTCTTTTTGCACCGCAGCGCAGGCGCTGTATGGCTTTCAGTACCGTTTCCCGCAGGTACAGGGCTTTTACCGTGTGGGGCGTGCATGTTTCCTTGTGCCTGTGATACCGCCCGCACAGATAGCTGTACTGGCTCTCGTCCCAGCTCCCGCACCGGCAAAGGTAATGGGTGCTGCCGCAGTCGGCGCACTGTACCATGCCCGCCAGCATATCCATTTCCCCCAGCTTGGTGGGCCGCCGCTTGTTTTCCCGTACCCGCTGCACAATGTCCCACAGCTCCCGGTCAATAATCGGCTCGTGGGCGTTTTCTACCTTGTAGCGTTTTTCCTCCGGCACCTCTACCACAAGGTCGCTTTTGTAGGACGGCTTGTGCGTCTTGCAGCTTGTCTGTATGCCGATATAGTCCGGGTTTTCCAGTATATCCGCTACACTGCTTCCCGACCACCGATAGGGAAAGTCCGGGTTGCGGCTGGAATGGTTGCGTCCAAACTTGCGGTAGGCGTATTCTGTAGGCACAAGTATTCTTTCCTGTTCCAGCCGCTTTGCAATCTGCTCCGGCCCCATACCGGAGGCGCACAGGTTGAAGATATACCGCACCTGTTCCGCCGCCTCCGGGTCTGGAATGATTTTGAACCTGTCCGCCGGGTCTTTCTGGTAGCCGTAAGGCGGAATGGAAGCAATCCGCACGCCCTTTTCCGCCTTGTGCTGAATAACAGCGTTAATCTTCCGGCTGGTCTGCCGGGGATACCACTCGTTAAACAGGTTGGAGAACATGGCTAAATCCTCGTCGCTCTCCGTGTTGGTGGCGCTGTCATAGTTGTTGGTGATGGCGATAAAGCGCACCTCCAGCGCCGGGAACACGATTTCCAGCAGGTTATTGGCTTCCGACTGGTTGCGGTACAGGCGGGTCAGGTCGGTCACAATCAGCGTAGCGGCCTGCCCTTCCCGTATCATGGCAAGCACCCTCTGAAAGCCGGGGCGGTTGGTCTTTGTCCCGGAAATGCCGTCGTCATACAGAAACAGGACGTTTGAAAAGCCCTGTTTTGCCGCATAGTCCCGCAGCATTTCCTCCTGGTGCTGTATGCTCAGGCTGGTTCCTTCCCGCTTGTCCTCGTTGGATAACCGGCCATAGAGCAACGTATATTTTTCTGTTTGGTTTCCCTGCATGTTACGCTCCTTTCCAGCAGGGGAAACCTGTCATAAGGTAAAAATATCATACCACAGGACAGGGAAAAAGGGAAGGGCTTCAGCCCTTCCCCTTCTCCTGCCGCTCCATATCCGCTTCCATCAGGCGCAGCAGGCGGCTTTTCAGGTTGCCCGTCCCGGTGGTAGGAAGATACAGGCTGACTTGAAACGTCACGCCGCCCTTCTTGACCTCTATGGTCTTGTAAAGGTACTCCTGCAGCGCCTTCCCGTTGTGTTCCATCTGGCCTCCTTTCCGCCGGAGATTTCCCTTGCTTCTGCGAAAAGGCCCGTCCTGTGTTACCCTGTCAGGCTTCCGGCTGATTGATTGAAGGCTTTGCCTTCTACCATCAGTATGACGGAAGCTGGACAGGGATAAGAAAAACCGGAGTACAGATACCGAATATCCGTACCCCGGCTTTGTGGGTCAAAAACTATCTGCTGTGCTTTCTCTTTCTGCTGTAAACAATGGTGCCCGCCATTCCAGCGCCGGCCATGAGCATAACGGCAATCCAAACAACCATATTGCTGTTGTCTCCGGTCTGAGGAACGTCGGTAGTCGGTTTATCTTCCGGTTTGGTAGGTTGTTCTGTTGTTCCGGTTGCAGGAATTTCTACCGCGACCTTTGCATAGCCGCAGACAGTGCATTCTTCATGCTTGGAACCCTTTTCGTTCGCTGTGGCTTCCTTGTCAGTAATCCATGCAAAAGTATGAGCGGACTCATCTGCTTTAGCTCCGCAGGAGCATTCGTGCCAATGGTTTGTGCCGTCAGATTTCCATTCTGTTCCATAGCTATGCGTGTGAGTCAGCATTGGGATTTCCTCGGTTGCCTTATAATTGCAAACCGTGCAGCTTCTCTCTCTGGAGCCTTTCTCTGTCTCAGTAGCCTCTTTGGTTACAGTCCATTCGCCCCAAATATGCGCTGCGGTATCGGCCGCTTCTCCACAGCTGCATTCATGCCAATGGTTGTCCTTGTCAGACGACCAAGTTTCCCTGTAACTATGTACGTGAGCATTGATTGTCTCGCCAACTTGGACAGTTTCACCATTCACAGTAATTTTACTGCCGGTTTGGTTTTCTACCGTTACTTTATCCGGTACTGTAATCGTATCTCCCTGGAGAACAGTAATAGTATCTCCTTCTTTTGCTGAATCAGCCATGATTTGTGCGTCACCGCCAGCAGCGTACTGGGTAGTTCCATTGTTTGTGAGTCCTATCAGTGCTGTATTGTCAGCGACAAAAGCAGAAGGGTCTGCGGTATAGCTACCTCCGGCAATCGTAACCTGATCTTGCGGCGTTACATTGCTGCCGATCTTGCCTACAACATTGGGCGCATTAAAGGTTCCGCCGTTAGCTGAGATGGTTCCGGCTACCGTGTCGTCTCCTTCCACCACTAAAGCCATTTTTTCAGCATTAACGACAGCAGTAGATGTCTCTGGGAATGTAATGCTTCCTGTTGAGCCATCGCCCGCCTTTTTCGAGACAACCCCATAGGCACCATTAAAGGTTCCGCTATTTACGGTCACATCTCCGTATGCAATCAACGCGCCTGCACCATTTCCATCAAAGACGCCGCCGTTGATCACTGTTTCGGTAGACGCTGCTGCGCTAATTGCCGCATTATAGGCTGCGCTGTTTGCACCATTGCATTCAAACGTGCCGCCTTCAATGGTCAGCGAATATCCAGCATTTTGAACAGCCGCCAGATATTGCCCGCCATCGTATACAACCTTTCCGGTCCCTTTGCTGTCCCGGATAATTAGATTTCCCATATTGCTGATAACAATAGTTTTTCCAGACACGGTAAAGCCATTTAAATCCAAAATCATGGTAGGCTGCTTTGCCCCGGCTGCATCCCTGTAATTCCCAAATGTGATCGGGGACGTTGCCCCTTGTTGCAGGGTAATATTCTTTTGCAGGGTCACAGTGTAGGTTCCGTCTGTATTATTCGTAATAATTGCTGCATCAATGGCCCACGTGTCAATGTCACTTTGTGTAGTGTCACTTGTAAAGGTCATTCCAGTAGATACTTCTACTGTATCTCCTGCCGCAAACGCCATTGTCGGCATCATTGCCAGTACCATGACAACCGCCAACAAACTTGCCAGCCATTTTCTTTTTTTCATTGTTTGCTTCTTCCTTTCGTTTTATTGATTGATGATTTGCCAAAGAACTCAAACAGGCTCGTCCCGTTCACAACTCATCTCCTTCCCCTCATGTATGCATTCAGATTTTCCGCTTTGCAATCGTCTACTTTTGCAAAGTCAGTACATGCCTAAATATACATATTAAATCTACCAGAAAACACGCCGTTTTTCAATACCCGGTGGGGAAAATCCTTCGTTCGCTATACCTCTTTTTTCCCACTTTGCAAAAGTAGGCTTTTCCAAAGTTTCAGGCAGTTTATTTAATCGGCTTTTTCAAATTTGACCGCTTTCGCATAGAATGTGCCTTCCGGCATTCCGCAGGCTTCCGCCGCCTGCCGGAGTGTCATTTTTTTGCCCCTCCATGCCCTGTGTACCTCATAAAAGTTGCCCGGCAAAGGGACAGGCGGCCTGCCGAATTTAACGCCCCTTGCTTTCGCCGCCGCAATCCCTTCCGCCTGCCGTTTGCGTATGCTCTCCCGTTCGCTCTGGGCCACGAAAGATAAAATCTGCAATACCAAATCTGCAATAAACGTCCCCATCAGGTCTTTTCCCTGCCGGGTGTCCAAAAGCGGCATATCTAAAACGCAAATATCTATGCCTTTTTCCTGCGTCAATAACCGCCATTGCTCCTGTATCTCCCGGTAGTTGCGCCCCAAGCGGTCAATGCTCAGGATATACAGTAAATCGCCCTGTTTTACCCTCCGTACCAGCCGCTTGTATTTGGGCCGGTTAAAGTCTTTCCCCGATTGTTTATCCATGTAAATCCGGTTGTCCGGTATGCCTTTCCCATGCAGGGCTATGAGCTGCCTGTCCTCGTTCTGGTCTGTGCTGGAAACACGGATATATCCATATTCCAAAAAATCACCTCCCTTCCCACTTAATATGCAGGGAAGAGAGGCAAAAAACAAATGGAAACGGCCTGCACAGGAGAAAAAACGGAATTTCCAGCTTCCGGCGGTTTTATAGATGGTTATCCGCATGTAACCGCTGTTTTCTCCACACGCGGCTGTTTTTATTCCGATAGCTCCATTTCTCTTTCCCTACCGGCTGTTATTTACTTATCCAGATAGTGTCCGGCAATAACGGAAATCTGGTTATGACCTAATTGTCGGCTGACATACAGCATGACCTTTTTGTCGTAGACCACGCCCCGCCTGTCCTTCTTGCACCGATAGTAGGAAGGTACAAGCTGCCATGTTTTGACGCGGCTCCCGTCCGGCTTTTTGAGATAGGTTCCGTCTGGTTTCCGTACTGGCCTTAATTCCCAGATAGGCGGCAGGCTGCGGAAATCCCGGCCTTCCGTTTTCCGCAGCTTTTCCTGATAGCTGTGATACATGGCGTTTGCGTACTCCCTCCGGCACCCGTGTACGTCCATATGGGAGGGGACGGAAGCAAAGACGGGCTTTCCTGTGGGATTTCCCGCAAACTTCAAGACCGCTTCTTCTTTCCCCGGCAGCACGTCAATGTCCCGCACCTTGCCGCCCTTGCCTTTGACCCCGCAGACCGTCACGCTCCCGTCCTCGTTTTCCCGTATCTGCTCCGGTTTTACCGCCGCCAGTTCATGGCGGCGCAGGCCGGTCGCTCTTGCAAAGGCGAGAATATCCGCGTTGTTCTCTTTGGAAAAGCCATAGTCGCGGGCGGCCTCCTGCCTGCTCCGCTCAATGTCCTGCCGTTCCCGGTGGGGGAGGGTCACAGCAAAGTCCTGCGCCGTGCAGCCGTAGAGCTTGCACAGCGCCGCCCTTTGTGTGGCAAGGGTATAGGCGGACAAGCCCCGGTCAATCCCGCTTTGCAGGTAGCTTTCCACACAGGGCCGGGCGGCTTCCAGCGTCCGGCTCCCATACTCTGATTTTGCCCACTTTGCAAAAGCGCAGCTTTGTTTCATGTAGGTTTCAAAGGTGCGATAGGAGAAAATGCCAGCGGGGGAATGGGTTTGCTCCGCCTTCTTTGCTTCATGGCGTTTCTCTCCTATCCGCAGTTGGACTTGCAGCGCTTCCTGCACCTGCCGCACCATAGATTTTTGTTTCATACCGGCCTCCTTTCATATGGGCGCAGTTATCCCTTGAGAAAATAGCTGTTAGTTGGGCGTTTCGGCGAGATTTTTTTGACAGCTTCCCGGTGCTGTTTTCCCGATTTCACGGGCTTTGCGAGGCTTTTCACTCCGCTGCCGCTGGCAGCTCCGTTTACCCGTCGATTTTTTATCAAAAATCGAGCGTGTAATCGTTCTGCCTGTGTCTGCTCCACATACAGTGGGAGCCGCACAGCCTTGTCGGGCCTGCTGTGCTTCCTTCGAACCAGTTACCGCTATATCGCTCGGACAGGTCACTGCTTCTTCGAACCGTTTGCCGCCGTTATCCGTCTGGACGGGGCCGCTGCTCTTCGAACCCTTTAGCCGCCTCTTTATCGTCAAGGTAGGCCACTGCTTTTTTCACTCCCTTCGTCTTTTCATGCTACATCTTTAGTATGACGAATGCTGATAACTCTCAATAAACGCAGAAAAGCGGCGCCCCCAATTTATGGGAGCGCCGCCCGCAGTGGCCCGCCCGACGAAAGGTTCGAAGTTTCGTCAGGCGGCGAGGCTGGTTTTTCTGCTTTTCCCCGTCTGTTTCTCCGGTCTCTCCGTCCTTCTTCCGCGTTACTTGCTTCCCTCTTTGTTCTCCGCTGCTTGTTCCCTTCCGCAGTTTCCCGCCTCACTCTTAGTATGACAGAATTTGAACCGTTTGGACGCATAAAGATAGGACAGGCGTTTCCGCCTGTCCTTTTCCTTCCCTTATGCCGGTTCCCTCTGCCCTTATACTTCCTTTTCGGGCCGGAGAGATATTCCCCGGCTTTTTAAGTAGAAGGCCGCCTTCATTTATGCGGCGCTTTTATTTGCCTTCGCTGTTTTCATCGGCTGACGGCCCGTCATTGACAAGCCTGTTGCCGCATTTACTGCAAAAAATAGAATCCTGCGGGTTGATTGCACCACAGTTTCTACAGATTGTTTTTTTGCGCAGGGCAATTATCTGTTCGTTGACGGCATCGAGCTGTTCATACAGATCGTCAATTGCAGAAATGCATTCCGTCACCAGGTCACTGGTATCGTTTTCAGTTTTTTTAGCATCATAAATAACTCTTCCAAGCGATTCAAAGCGTTTGGAAATTTCGTTGTTTAAGTCCGCAGCAGTGATCCTGAGCTTGGATATATCAACGATTTCCCCGGCCTTTTTTCCGACAACAGAGACGGCTGATTTGGCGTTAATAACAACGTCTTCAAAAAGTCCCACAAAAATCACGCTCCCATCTATAGTTTGCACAATTATACCATCTTTTAAAAAGAAAAACAAGAGAAGAAGTATGAACAAAGCATGGCTACAGGGCTCATGCCGCCGGGTTTCCAATAAATTCCCACAGCACGGACTCAGGCGGCACAAGAGAAAAGGGGATGGGGGTGAAGAGTGCCAGTGCCTGCTGAAGCTGCCGGGCCCTTTGCTCGTGCTCGCTGCCCGGTGGAACAGTGGAAAGTAACGGCGTGAGCAGGCTGCGGAAAACGCAGGGCTCGTAGGAGTGGAAGGAATTGATGGTGAAGTCGGCCTCGCGCCGGTATGGCTTAATGTAGCGGTACTCGCCGGACATTACGGAGGGCCACATGGCAAGGGTGCCCACCGGCGGCATGCTGCGGAACTGGTGGTCGCGTACAATGCGGCGGATGAGACGAATGTCATTAGGCGTCAACAGGGCCTGCCCGCGGTCGCTGATTCCCTGCTTCACACTAATATATATCTTGGTCAGGTCCTGCCTGGGCAGTCGCTGGACAATCCGGGGGTTCAGGGCATGGATTCCCTCCACAACGGCGATGGCATCCGGCCTCAGCTCAATCGGGCGCGTCTCGGCAAGCGGGCGGTGGTGCGTAAAATCAAAAACCGGCAGGTTGCAGGCACCATGCTGCATTAGGCTCAGCAGGCAGTCGTTTAGCAGCTCAATATTCAGGGCATCTACGGTCTCATAATCTGGCTTTCCATCGGCATCCAACGGCGTATGCTCGTCGCCCAGGTAGAAATCGTCCAGGGAAATCAGCACAGCTTCCCGGCCTTTCTGCTGAAAACGCGCTACCAGCTGATGGGCGGTGGTGGTCTTGCTGCTGCTGGACGGCCCTGAGAGCATGATCGTATGGACGCGGTGCGGCAGGCAGCGTGCAAGAACAGCATTGGCAAGCTCGGCCAGGCTGTTCTGGTATTTTTCCTCCACACGTTGGATAAAGTCGCCTGGGAGCGCGGCATAGCGGTTGATTTGCTGAACCGTATCAGCGTAGTGTGCGTATTGCTCGATTGAATTTTTCATAGAGTTGATCTACCTGTTCTTTCCTGGCAATGATTTCATTAAAACGGTCTATATATTCATATGGATGCTTGAAGTTAAAAATACGTTCTAAATTTTCACTGTGAGGGTCCTTGACCTTTGTAACGGCTCCGGCCCCGCAGCCCAGGATAGTTTGAGATTCGTCCATAATAAAGACATTATACGGGCTTTCGGCGCCCGGCCGGGCCCACCCGACATTTTCAAGATTGCCAACCATACGGCTTTGCCGGTATAAATAGTAGGGCTCATATCCCCGGGCCGGAAGCCTCTGCTGCACATAGGCAAGCATACGGGCTGTTTCAGCGGCTCCGGCGCTTTCACCATTTTCCTCTTGGTAGATATGGGAGGAGCGCTTTAGTGCGAGTGTGTGTACGGTGATGCTCTCCGGGTTTAATGCAAGCACCTGGTCCAGTGTATGTCCGAAGCCTGCGGCGCTGTCCCCCGGCAGGCCGGCGATGAGATCCATATTGATATTCTGAAAACCGAGACGGCGCGCAAGGGCAAAGGCATCCAGGGTCTGCTGCGCGGTATGGCGGCGGCCGATAATTTTTAAAATCCGGTCGTCCAGGGTTTGTGGGTTTATGCTGATGCGCGTTACTTGATTCTGTGAAAGGGCCTTGAGCTTTTCCGGCGTGATGGTGTCGGGCCTGCCGGCCTCCACGGTAAATTCACGGCAGCCGGACAGGTCAAAGTGGGTATGCACGGCCTTTAGCAAGGTGTTTAGCTGCCCGGCTTCCAGCGTGGTCGGAGTCCCGCCGCCGAAATAGACGGTTTCCAAATGGAGGCCCAGCCGCCCAGCACACGCGCCAGCGGCGGCAATCTCTTGGCATAAAAGCTCCACATAGGCGGGAATCAGCTTCATCGTTTTTTCTACAGAGGAAGAAACAAAGGAGCAGTATGAGCAGCGGGTAGGGCAAAAGGGAATGGAAATGTACAGACTGAAAGCGTTTGGCTTGGAACGCTCAAGAATTTTCTGTTCATTTTTCATTGTAGCCAGACTAAGCTGTACCTTTTCTGGGGAGGCCAGGTAGATCTGTTGAAAATCAGCAGCGGCCTGGTCTTCGCCTGATTTTTCACACAGTGCGCGCAGCAGCTTGACAGGCCGGACCCCGGTAATAATGCCCCACTGAGGGCGGAAGCCTCTCAGCTGGGACAGTGCCTTAAAGAGCAGACGGCCCATGCAAAGCTCCTGTGCGCCGGAATCCGTGGCCTGGGGACCCTTCAGCGTCTCACAATAGCGCTGCTTTTCCCCGCCCGGCTCCCACAGCTCTACCGTGATGGCAGCGGTGCCGCTCTCCTGGCGCAGTGCTGTCAATACGGCAAGGGCGCCGGGGGTTTCCTGAAGTGGCGGCAGCTCTTTGCGCACTTCTATTTTTTCGTGGTGGAAAAATAAACGGCATAGGTTTTCCATCTCATAGTGGAAGGAATGGCCGTCAATAATTAAGATCACGTGATCACTCCTGAAAGGTCAAAGATAATAGGCTCCGGTGGCAGGACCGCCCAGCGGGCAATAAATAAATGAAATAACGAAAGCGGCATAAAAGCCGCTCTGCTCTGGTGATTAATTGTTCTGCATATAGGGATTAAAGCGCCGCTCCATATCCAAAGTGGTTTCGCCCTCGTGCCCGGGGTAAACCTGGAGGTTGCCTGGCAGATCCGCCAGCCGGCGCAGAGATCTGGCCATCGCGGCGGAATCTCCGGTGGGAAAATCAGTTCTGCCACAGCTCTGCTGAAACAGCGTGTCGCCGGAAAAAAGCGCATCCCCTACAAGGTAGCAATAGCTGCCAGCCGTGTGGCCCGGCGTATGGAGCGCCCGAATGGACAGGCCGCCCAGCGGGATGCTGTCGCCTTCGGAAATAAGAACGTCCGGGGTAATGACAGGCTGTGGAGCGGCGGACAGCATGCTGGACAGGCTGAGCGCAGGGTCGTGAAGAAATGCGGCGTCCTCTCTGCCAATATAGATTTTGGCGCCGGTCATCCGGTGTACCTGTGCCAGGCCGCCGGTGTGGTCGAAGTGGCCGTGGGTCAGCAGGATGGCCTTAATATTTTTTGAACCGGCCTGCCAGATGGCGTCGGCAAGCTCAGGGCTGAAAAATCCGGGGTCGATAACCGCGGTTTCACCGGTGGCATCGTCGGTGAGTAAATAGCAGTTGACGGGCAGCATGCCGCCCGTTATCCGTTTAATTTTCATTTAAACCGTCCTTTCTCGTCAGCTCCGGCGCACGGAGTAGACGCCCTCAATACCCGACAGCCGGGCGATAATGCTTTGTAGGTGCTCCAGCCCATGAATCGTGATGGTAGCGGTAATTACCGCGCCGCCGTCCTTGGTTTCACGGGAGTTTAGGGAGTGAATGGCAATATGCATGTTGAACAGCTGCTGGGTAACGTCTGCCAGCAAGCCCGAGCGGTCTGTCGCTATGATCTCAAGGGTGGATTTAAAATCCTCTTTTACCGTCCCTGCCCAATGGACGTTTACCCAGCGCTCCGGTTCGGCAGCCTCGCTGATTTTCCGCGGGACATTACTGCAGGAACGCTTGTGGATGGATACGCCGAAGCCACGGGTAATGAAGCCGATAATCTCATCACCGGGGAGCGGGTTGCAGCAGCGCGAAAATTTAATCAGGCAATTCTCCATCCCGTCGACAATCACACCTTCGGCAGCCTTTTTTGGCGCTTCAGGCACCGTGGGCAATTCGGGGAGCTCGGAGTCTTTTGCCTGGCGGTGCGTTTTTTGATATTCCTCCCGGACCTTTGGCATCAGCTTCCACAGCTGAATACCGCCGTACCCAATGGCGGCATAGACATCGTCGTCCGTTTGACAGCTTTGCTTTTTGCCAATTTGCTGCAAAAATGAGGAGAGCTCCTCTTCGGTAAAATCAATGTTGTTCCGCTTGAACTCACGTTCCAGCTCGGCCTTGCCTTCGGCGATGTTTTCATCCCTTTTTTCGCGCTTGAACCATTGCCGGATTTTATTGCGGGCCTCGCTGGTTTTAACTATTTTAAGCCAGTCGCGGCTGGGGCCGCGTCCAACCTCCTTGGTGGTGAGGATTTCAATGATCTCGCCGGTCTTGACTTTATAGTCAATGGGAACAATTTTCTTGTCAACCTTTGCGCCGACCATCCGGTTGCCGACGGCGCTGTGAATGGCATAGGCAAAATCGATGACAGTAGAACCCGAGGGCAGGTTGATGACCTCGCCCTTTGGCGTAAAGACAAAGACCTCCTCCGGGGCAAGGTCGGACTTAATAGTCCGTACAAGGTCCGTCGCGTCGCCGCTCTCCTTTTGATTTTCCAGCATCTGGCGGATCCAGGAGAGCCGCTGCTCCAGCGAGTCGCCCCTAGAGATGCCGAGCTTATATTTCCAGTGGGCGGCAATGCCGTATTCGGCGGTGTGGTGCATCTCCCAGGTACGGATCTGAACCTCGAAGGGGATGCCCTCCTTGCCGATAACTGTTGTGTGCAGCGACTGATACATATTGGGCTTAGGGGTGGAGATATAGTCTTTGAAACGGTTCGGCAGCGGGCGGTACATGTCGTGGATGATGCCCAGCACATTGTAGCAGTCGTTTACAGTGTCGACAATAACGCGGACCGCGTAGATGTCATAAATCTGGTCCATGTTTTTGCCTTGTATAAACATTTTGCGGTAAATTCCGTTTACGCTTTTTACACGCCCCTCCAGGTACACGTTAGGAATCAGCTGGGAGACGCGCTCACGAATATGGGCCTTGGTCTCTTCAATAAAGGCCTCGCGCTCATTGCGGTGAAGAGCCAGGCCGCTTTCAATTTCCTGGTAGGCGATGGGGTCCAGATAGCGCAGGGAAAGATCCTCAAGCTCCTCCTTGACGGCCCGGATGCCGAGCCGATGCGCGATGGGGGCATAAACCTCCATGTTCTCCAGGGCTTTGTCCCGCTGTGTTTGCGGTTTCCAGAAGCGCCCGGTTCGCATATTGTGCAGGCGGTCTGCCAGCTTGATGATGATGACGCGGATATCCTCGGCCATGGCGATAAGCATTTTACGGATGTTCTCGGCCTGCTGCTCTTCCCGGGAGGAATAGGGGATGCGCCCCAGCTTGGTAACGCCGTTGATAAGCTTGGCAATGTCCTCGCCGAAACCCCTGCTAATCTGCTCTAAGGTAATTGGTGTGTCCTCAACAACGTCGTGCAGAAGGCCGGCTGCAATGGACTCGGAATCCATGCCAAGCTCAACCAAAATACAGGCAACCGCAACGGGATGGCTGATATAGGAATCGCCGGAGAGGCGCTTTTGCCCGGAATGGCTGTCATCCGCCAGATGGTATGCCCGGTCGATTAATTCCATGTCGTAATCGCGCTCGCTGTTTTGCAGCAGCTTTTTCAGGTCTTCATAAGTCTGTAGAGCCTCCGCCATGTCGTCACTCCCCTTCCGTGGTTTCCGAAGCATTGGATATCTGATTTAAAATGTTGGATTGAAATAAATCCACCTTTTGGGCTGCCGGAAGAATGGAGGTTTCACAATACAGGCCGGATTGTACCCGGCGGATCAGCTTATGCTCCTGTAAAACGTCTAAGCAGATCAGCAGCCGTTCAGCGGAAAAGTGCGGCGGCATACGCGCCAGCAGTGCTTCGATGCCGCCGGAAAAAACCGGTATGCCGCGCAAATAACGGTATAATGCGGCAAAGTCCTCCCGGGCTGGCAGCAGGCGTTCTTTTTGCCTCTTTGAAAGCGGCGCACCGCTGCGTGCTCGCTCCCAAAGCGTACAACCGTCAAAAACAGCCTGAAGGTCCATCCCTGCCGGTTTATAGGCCCGTAGATGGATGGAGGTCCGCGGCGCGCCGTGGTAGTCCCGTTCCTCCAGCGTCACTGCCAGGTCCAGCAGGTCGCCGGCGCGGTACTCAAACTGTTCAACGGTGATATTGAATTTAACGCAGTGAATGATATAGTCATTCTGCATAAAGGTAAAGCGCAGGTGCTTTCCGCCGGATAGGGGTGTGATCTCCGTCAGCTTCATGTTCAGCACACCGATCAACGGCTGGGGATTTCCCTCGCCAAAGGGCTCAAGCAGCCGGAGGGCGCGGGGGATCTCCAGGCCGAGGTCCTGTGGGTTTAATACGCAGTCCACCGTTAGAGAGGGTAGGGCCCTGGGCTGTCCGGCGGCGTAGGCATTGATTGCCCGGCGGAATGCGGGGACAGCCTCCGTACATAGAGAAATGCCCGCGGCCATCGGATGGCCGCCGAATTTTGTCAGGAACCCCTTACAAGCGCATACGGCTTCGAAAAGTGAAAAGCCCTCGACGCTGCGCCCGGAGCCCTTTGCCTCATCTCCGGAGCAGGAAATGACCATACAGGGCTTGCCGTACCGGCCGGAAAGACGGGCGGCGACAATGCCGATGACCCCTGGGTTCCAGTCCGCGCCTTCAACGACAAGAATGGGTTCGTCCAGTCGTTGGGGTTCTTTTTCGAGCAGAGCAATGGCCTGTTCGCTGATATCACTTTCAATTTGCTTGCGGTACGTGTTATCCTGGTAAAGTTCCTCGGCAAGCGGGTAGGCCTCGTCGGCGTATTCGGAGAGCAGGAGCTGGACGGCTCTGGCGGGTGAACCGATTCTGCCCGCGGCATTGATGCAGGGAACAATGGAAAAGGCTACCCGCGTGGCAGTCAGCGTTTTCTCCTCCAGGCCGCACAGCTCTGCCAGCGCCCGAAGGCCGGGACGGTCGGGCTGTGCGAGCAGCTCCAGCCCCTGAATTACAAAGAGGCGGTTTTCACCTGTCAGGGGCACAATGTCCGCAATGGTGCCGATTGCCAGCAGGTCTGCGTAGCTGTCGAGCAGATCAATGCCGTTCCCTTCAACGGCGCCCTCCAGTGCGGTGACCAGCTTAAAGGCAACGCCGACACCGGAAAAGTCCTTATAAGACGAGGGGCAATCAGGCCTGTGCGGATTTACGACCGCACAGGCCTGTGGAAGCTCCGCCTGCGGGCGGTGGTGGTCGGTGATTACAACGTCAATGCCGAGTGCAGCGGCATGCCGAACCTCGGGAACCGAGGCGATGCCATTGTCAACGGTAATAATCAGGCGTACGCCTTCTGCTGCGAGCTGGTCAATGGCCTCGCAGTTCATGCCGTAGCCCTCGGTATCCCGTTCCGGGATATAATAGAGAACATCGGCGCCGCAGGTTTCAAGGTAGGAATACAGCAGGGCGGTTGCAGTAACGCCGTCGGCATCGTAGTCCCCGTAAACGGCGATCTTTTCAAAGGCCTCAATGGCATCCTGGATCCGTTGGACAGCCTTGTCCATATCGGCGAGGAGAAAAGGGTCGCTCAAGCCGGCATTGCCTGGAAACATGCTTTCCAGGCGTGCCGCATCGATGCCTCTTGCCGACAAAATACCGGCAAGAACCAAAGGAAGGCCGCTTTCCTCCGCCAATTTATTTGTGTTTGCCTGGTCATGGGGTAAAAAGTTCCAACGTTTCATAATAGCATACTGCTCCTTGTGCCTGCTGATTGCTGATATGGCTGCTGTTGATGAGCAGCTCCCCTGTAAAAATAACATTGCTAGAGAGATTGATAACGAAAAACCGGAACAAAATTCAGTCCGTAGGTTATAATATTTAATTGTAGCATTATTGCTGCGGTTATTCAATGTTTTTCTAGGGCAGCCAGGAATTTAGGCCTCGCTGGACAGCGTACAGCCGGCGGCAAGAAGCGCGAGCTCTACCATGGCCCGGAAGCCGGTTTCCCGTTCCTGTGCGGAGAGCGCTTCTCCCCTAAGCGGGCAGTCGGAGACGGTTAGAAGGGAAAGCGCGCTTTTGCCACAGCGGCTTGCATTCATGTATAAAGCGGCAGTTTCCATCTCTACGGCAAGAACACCCATCTTTTTCCATTGCAAAAGTGCGTGTTCATCATCGCCGTAGAAGAAATCAGAGGAGAGTACATTGCCGATCTGTACAGGAATTTTTAAGGTCCGCGCCGTGGTTACAGCCCTTTCCAGAAGGGGGAAGCTGGCAGTAGGGCAGAAAGAGCCCGGCAGATTGTACTGGCTGGCGTAGTTGGAATCTGTACTCGCGCCCAGGACGGCAATTACGTCCCGCAAGGCCACGGAGTCGCTGATTCCACCCGCACTGCCGATTCGAATGATGTTTTGCACGCCGTAAAAATGAAACAGCTCATAGGAATAAATACCCATAGAGGGCATCCCCATACCGCTGCCCATTACAGAGATCCGCTGCCCGCCGCAATAACCGGTATAACCAAGCATATTGCGTACGCGGTTAAAGCAAAAGGCCTCCCGCAGGTAATTTTCTGCAATCCATTTGGCACGGGCGGGGTCCCCGGGCATCAGTACGGTTTCGGCGATCTCCCCAGGACAGGCGCCGTTATGGGCGGTCGGGGCATTAAAAGCTGACATAATATTTTCCTCACTTTCGATGATGGTTGAGTTTATTAAGCAAATTTAGCACTTGGATAAAAAGAGTGCTAAAATTAAAGATTATGTCACAAATTTGTGCTTATTTATTCATAGGACGGCGATATACTAATAACTGTACAAAGGGTTTTAAAACCCCTTGCGTACAATCAATGAGGGCGGCGCTTCACAGCGGGCGCATATGGATCGCCTACAGCCCGTCATGCCTAATAATTGAATGCATCAAGTGATTTTCAGGAAGGAGCTTTGTAATGTTTGATTTAATGCCGTTTGAACGTAAAGACAACAGCCTTTTCCGGTATTTTGACGATTTTGACCGTTCGTTTTTTGGCGGCCTGCAAAACATGTGGCCATCCTGCCAGACGGATATTGTGGACCAGGGCGACCGTTATATCCTGCGCGTTGATTTGCCGGGATTTGAAAAGGAAGAGATTCACCTTGACGTGGAGGGCGGCCGCCTGACGCTTTCCGCGGAACACAAGGAGGAAAAAGAGGAAAAGGATCGTTTTGTTCGCCGGGAGCGCCGTTATGGCTCGGTAAGCCGCAGCTTTGACATCGCCAATATAGACGCAGAGAACATTAGGGCGAGCTATAAAAATGGAGTGCTGGAATTGAATATGCCGAAAAAAGCAGAACGACAGCCTCAACAGAAACCCATAGAAATTCACTGAGTTTTTATGATTAAAGGCCGGATGCCGATACAGGCATCCGGCCTTTGGCGTTTTGGAGGGCCGGCGGGCTTGTCTAGCCTATGGGGCATGCGCGCAGCGCTTTGATGGGAATACCCTTCTCCCGGAACATAAGCTCATGCTCCGTCTGAAAATTTTCCACACCGTCCAAGGGTTCAAGGGGCAGGTCATAGGTGAGCGCGGAAATCATAAACCCGCTATCCTTTACATATTGAATGGTGTCATGAAAAAGCCCGTCGTCGTCTGTTTTAAACCATAGCTCGCCGCCGGGTGAAAGCAGTTTTTTATATTCTGCTAGACGGGTGGGGTAGGTGAGCCGGCGCTTTTTATGGCGCGGGCGGGGCCACGGATTGCAGAAATTAATATATATGCGTTCGACGGTATCCCGCTCGTTCATAATGAGCGCCAGCCGTTCGATGTCAAAGGCGGTTAAGGCCACATTGTCAACGGGCGCACCGTCAAATGCGGATTCTATTTTTCTTTTTGCCGGTGCCAGTACAACATCTTTCAGGTCGATGCCCAAATAGTTGATACCAGGGTTTTGAGGAGCTGCTCCGGCAATGAAAAAGCCTTTGCCGCAACCGAGCTCCAGATGAAGCGGGTTGCCGTTGCCGAACCAGTCGTGCCATGCGCCGCGCTGCTGTTGGGGGTTGCGTATAAAAAAGGGGCAGGCATCCAGCTCGGGACCGGCCCACGGTTTATTTCTCATTCTCATGATTGACAGTGCTCCTTTATGAACAGTTTTGTTGAAATATAACGGTAGGCTTACAGGTAGAATCAAAAGGGTAAAAGAGAGGGAAAAGGAAGTGCCCGCCGCGCAGAAGGCGCGGGAGGGGCTGCGCCCCGAAAGGGAGCTTCCGCGCAACAAACTGAAGGTTTGTTGCCATTATACCACGCGCCCGTACACTGCCGCAAGTGCGGTTAAGCACGCGCGGGAGACGGCTTGTAATTTTGGGCGGTGGAAAGAAAAATTTTGCTTTTTTGAGAATTGTGCTATAATATATATTTCGGAGGGATGAGATGCAACGTCAAACAATCTATACAAATGTTACACATAAACGTCCCAGGCTGGTCATTGTACTCAGTGTTATTCTGGCGTTGACAGTCGTGGCCTTGGTGGTGCTTTGGGCCCGTTACGGCTACCGCGCAGCGCGCTTTGAAGCGACCAATTACGCGATGGGGACATATATCCAGCAAACGGTTTACGGCAGAAATGCGGAACAAGGGGCAGCCAATGCCGCGGCCGCGATTGGAGATTTGGAAAATTTGATTTCCTGGCGCGTGGAGGATTCTGACATTGCCAAGCTGAACGATCAGGCAGGCAGCCAGTGGACCACAATAGACCCGGTCACAACGGATTTGCTGGCACTGGCGCTGGAGGTCGCTGAAAAATCAGACGGTGCTTTTGACCCGACGATCCTGCCGGTGACCATGCTGTGGGATTTTGGCGGAGATAACCAGCACGTGCCGTCCCAGGAAGATTTGAACCGTTTTTTACCCTATGTCAATTACGAGGATTTACGGGTCGATGTGATGGAGTCATCCGCCTCCTTAAAATACCATTATATGGGGATTGACCTGGGCGCACTCGGCAAAGGCGCCGCTGCGGATGAAGCTGTTGCCGCTTATGAGGCCTCCGGTGTCGATGCAGCTGTGGTAGCTGTCGGCGGCAGTGTGGGCGTCTATGGAGAGAAAAAGGACGGCTCTTTATGGAGCATCGCGGTGCGCGACCCCAAGGCGGGCGACGAGGGCACTTCACTGGGCACCTTGGAGATCGCCTCGGGCTTTGTTTCTACTTCCGGCTCCTACGAGAAAACCTTTGAAGAGAATGGATCCGTCTACCATCATCTTCTGAATCCGAAAACCGGTATGCCGGAAAATAACGGCCTCGTTTCCGTGACGGTGACACATACAAGAGGCGCGGTCAGCGATGCGCTTTCGACAGCCTGCTTTATTATGGGTGAGGAAAAGGGCCGGGCGCTTCTGGAAGAATACGGGGCCGGCGGCATCTTTATTTATGAGGACGGCCGGGTTGTTGTGACGGAAAACCTGAAGGATGCGTTCCGTCTGACTGAAACTGCCACCTACCGCTTAGAGAGTTAAGCCATGGCTGTTTCAAAAAAGGCGGTGTGCAAGGGCGATGTTTTTCTTATAACTGCTTTACTTCTGTTAGCGCTGGGGCTGTTTCTTTGGTTTACGGCACTGCCTGTGCGGTCCGGGGCAACTGCAGTGGTGGAGATAGACGGGGACGAAGTGGCCCGGTATGAGCTGTCCCGGCAGACAGAGGAAAGAATCGTTGAACTGGGCGGGGCTTATCGGGTACAGCTTCGTCTAGCTCCAGGAGAAATTGCCTTTTACCATTCCGGCTGCCCGGATCAAACCTGTGTGCGCACGGGAACATTGCGCACACCCGGGCAGGTTGCGGTGTGCCTGCCGGCCCGGGTCAGCGTGCGGATTGTCGGTGAAGAACCGTATGATGGGATGACGGGGTAGAATGGAGGATGGCAATGCGGGAAAAGCCTTTTTCGCCGGCTGCGTCCAGAACCGCCTTGTACGGCCTGCTTGGCGCACTGGCACTGGTGCTGTCGGCGGCCGAAAATATGATTCCGCCCGTTCCGGTCTTACCGCCCGGTGCAAAGCTGGGGCTGTCCAACCTGGTAACAATGTTTGCGGTCAATGCATTAGGGTTGGCGCCCGCGCTTTTTATTACGCTTCTAAAGAGTCTGTTTGCGGGGCTTACCAGAGGGGTTCTTGCCTCGGTTATGAGTCTGGCGGGCGGGCTCGCCAGCACATTGGCCATGTGGCTTGTGTGCAGGCCGCGGCGGCAGCTGGCTGGCGCGGTTGGGTTCGGTGTGGTTGGCGCTGTAGCGCATAATTTCGGTCAATTCTGGGTGGCGTTTTTCTTAACGACCCCCGCGGTGGTATATTATATTCCCTGGCTGCTTTCATTCGGTGTTTTATCGGGTGTTCTGACCGGCCTGGTGTTCTGTGTCACAATGCCTTTATTACATAGATATTTTCCCGGGCCTAACGCCGGGAAAAACAGGAGGTAAGAAAAGTGGATGTGATGTTTCCGAGCAAACCGTTTCCGACACATGGCGGGGCGGAGGTTCCCCACTGCAAAAACACAGCTCAGATGGAGTCTGCGGTTTTGCCCTGCCCGGACCAGGTGGTGCTTCCCATGCAGCAGCACGTAGGCGCGCCCTGCAAGCCGCTCGTCAAGGTAGGGGACCCTGTCTTTCTCGGGCAGAAAATTGCCGACAGCGATGCCTTTATCAGTGCGCCGATTCACGCAAGCATCTCGGGCAAAGTCAGCGCGATTACCAAGGTGATGCTTCCGGGTGGCCAATTCACCGATGCGATTGTCATTGACTCGGACGGCGAAATGAAGCTGGATCCTGCGATTCAGCCGCCCAAGGTGGATGCCCCGGAGGAACTGGTCAACGCTGTCCATGAATCCGGCCTTGTCGGGCTTGGCGGCGCGGGTTTTCCTGCCTATGTGAAGCTGAAGGTGCCGAAGGACAAGCGTTTGGACACCCTGATTGTCAATGTTGCGGAGTGTGAGCCTTACATAACAGCCGATAACCGTGAGGCCATAGAAAATTCCTGGGCGGTGCTGTCCGGCGTTTATGCCATAAAGGATTTATTGAAGCTGGACCGCGTGATCATTGCGGTGGAGAATAATAAACCGGAGGTCATTGAAACCCTGCGTAAAATCGCCGAAAGTGAGGAGCGCGACCCGGAGAACCGGGTTCGCGTATTGCCGCTGAAAGCGAGTTACCCCCAGGGCGCGGAAAAGGTACTGGTAAAAGCATGCACCAACCGCGTGATTCCGCTGGGCAAGCTGCCTGCCGACGTAGGCTGTCTGGTTATGAACGTGACGTCGGTGGCCTTCCTGGCAAACTACCTGAAAACAGGTGTTCCGCTGGTGAAAAAACGTGTGACAATAGATGGATCGGCAGTGGAGTACCCGCAGAATGTCATTGTGCCAATCGGCACCAAAATCGCAGATGTCATTGCCTTTTGCGGGGGCTATAAAAAGCCGCCCAAGAAGATTTTAATGGGCGGCCCGATGATGGGCATTGCTTTGGCCAGCGACCAGCTGCCTGTTTTAAAGCAGAACAACGGTATTTTGGCCTTTGCCGAGGAGGATTCCCGCCTGCCGGAGCCGACGGCGTGTATCCGCTGCGGCCGCTGTGTAAAGGGGTGCCCGATGAACCTGGAGCCGACGCTGCTTGAAAAATATGCGGAGCTGAAGCGCCCGAAGGAGTTGACGGATCTCGGCATTATGTGCTGTATGGAGTGCGGTACATGCGTGTTTAACTGTCCGGCGCATCGCCCGCTTGTACAAGCCATCCGTATGGGCAAGGCGCTCGTTAAGAACAGCCAGAACGGAGGGAAAAAGTAATGGAGACAAATTTGATTGTATCCTCCTCGCCGCATATGAGGAGCGGCGCTTCGACACAGAAGATCATGCTGGACGTTATCATTGCGCTGACACCTGCGGCAATAGCCTCCTGCGTGATTTTCGGCTGGAGCGCGCTGCTGCTGATTGTACTCTGTGTGGCGACCTGTGTGCTCAGCGAATTTATCTGCCGCAAGGTCATGAAACGGGAAAATACCATCTCTGACCTGAGCGCGGTGGTCACTGGCATTTTGCTGGCGTTTAACCTGCCGCCGACGATTCACCCGCTCATTGCGGTATTCGGCGGTGTCGCCGCCATTGTGGTGGTCAAGCAGATGTTCGGCGGCATTGGGCAGAATTTTGTCAATCCCGCATTGACGGCAAGAATTATTCTGATGAGTTCGTTCCCTTCAAAGATGAGCACCTGGGCCTCTCCCTTTTACTACCTGGGCAGCTCCGATGCTATGACGACCGCCACACCGCTGAGCTTGTTGGCGCAGGGGCAGACGGACCAGCTCCCGAGCTACCTGAATATGCTTGCCGGCGTACGGGGCGGCTGCCTGGGCGAGACCTGCGCGGTGGCGCTGCTTGTCGGCGGGGTTTATCTGATTGCCAGAAAGGTCATCAGTCCAGTGATTCCGGTGTGTTACCTGGGAACGGCGGCACTGATTTCGTTGGTGGCGGGGCGCGATGTTTTGCTGGATCTGCTTTCCGGCGGCCTGCTGCTGGGCGCCATTTTCATGGCGACGGACTATGTTACCAGCCCCATCAATTTCAAGGGCCGCATCGTTTTTGCGGTAGGCTGCGGCGTCATTACTATGTTGATTCGCATGTTCGGCGCGCTGCCGGAGGGCGTCTCATTCTCCATTGTACTCATGAATATCCTGGTGCCGTTGATTGAGCGCGTCACGCGCCCGCGTCCGTTCGGAAAGGAGCGTGTGAAGCAATGAAGGTGAAGATTACAGCGAAAGAGGTCTTAAAGCCGGCCTTATCTCTGTTTGTTTTTTGCCTAGTTATGACGCTGCTGCTGGCGGGAACCAATTTGCTGACAAAGGACATGATTAAAGAGCAGGAGCTCAAAACAGAGGAAACTGCCAGAAAGGTGGTTTTTGCCTCAGCCGACAGCTTCGAGGCAAAGGATGGGTATTTTCTTGCCCTCAAGGACGGGGAAACCATTGGGTATATATTTACAACAGAGGCCGACAGCTACGGCGGTGCGCTGAAGGTGATGACCGGCATCAGTGAGGCGGGGAAGGTGACGGGGGTTTCCATCCTTTCCATCGATGATACGCCGGGCCTTGGCATGAACGCGAAAAATGAAAGTTTTCGCGGCCAGTATTTGCAGGACGTCCCGGCTGCCGGCTTCGAGGTGGTAACAGACGGCGGGGCCGGCGAGGGGGAAATCAACGCCCTTACGGGCGCCACCATTACCAGCAAGGCCGTGACAACTGCGGTTAATGAAGCTGTCAGTCAATTTAATAATTTAAAGGCGGGTGATTGAGATGGCAAAACAGGAAAAAACACTGCTGCAGGAGTTTACCAAGGGCATTATTAAGGAAAATCCTGTTTTGCGCCTGGTGCTCGGAACCTGTGCGACCCTGGCGGTCAGTACCGCGGCGAGCAACGCCATCGGCATGGGCCTGGCGACGACTTTCGTTCTGGTGTGTTCTAATGCCGTGATTTCCCTCTTGCGGAATGTAATTCCGGATAAGGTGCGCATCCCTTCCTATATCACGATTATCGCGGCGTTTGTGACCATTGTGCAGATGTTTATCAAGGCGTTTTCGCCGGAGCTGGACAGCGCGCTCGGCATCTACCTGCCGCTGATTGTAGTCAACTGCATTATTTTAGGGCGTGCGGAGATGTTTGCCAATAAGCACAGGGTGCTTCCCTCTATTGTGGATGGCCTTGGAATGGGCGTTGGCTTTACCGCGACACTGCTGGCCATGGGCATCATCCGGGAGCTCCTGGGCTCCGGCACTATTTTCGGCCTGCCGGTTACAGCCGGCTTCATGGACCCTATTCTCATCTTCATTCTGCCGCCGGGAGGGTTTTTCGTCTTTGGCCTGCTGATTGCCCTGGCCAATAAGCTCTCAGGTGAGGGAAAAAGGCCGGAGGAAATGGGTTGTGCGGGCTGCCCGCTGGCGGCAAATTGCTCAAAGCTGCAGGAAAAGGAGGCCGGTAAAAAATGAATGGCGATACAATTAAAGGCTTGGTTTCCATTTTTCTGGCCGCAATTTTGACAGAAAACTATATTTTGAATAAATTTTTGGGCATATGCCCTTTTCTGGGGGTTTCTAAAAAGCTGAATACAGCTGCCAGCATGAGCGCGGCGGTAACGCTGGTCATGGTGATTGCAACCGCGGCGACCTGGCCACTCTATTACGGCATCCTGGTGCCCAATGGCATAGAATATCTACAGACGATCGTATTTATTTTGATTATTGCGGCGCTTGTCCAGCTGATTGAAATTATTTTGAAACGTTATATGCCGCCGCTGTACAATGCACTTGGCATCTATCTGCCGCTGATTACCACAAACTGCGCGGTGCTCGGCGTTACCATGCTGGTCATTGACAAGCACACGGCAGCGCCGGATTCCTTTGGCTTTATACAGGCGTTGGTCAACGCTTTCGGTTCGGGCATAGGGTTCCTGGTGGCCATGGTAATTTTTGCCGGCGTACGGGAACGCCTTGAAACGGCTGATGTGCCCAAATGCCTGCGCGGGCTGCCGATTACACTGATTGCGGCCTCCCTGGTTGCTGTGTCCTTCCTCGGATTCCAGGGCCTGGTTGACGGGATGCTGGGTTAAGGAGGAAGAAAAATGAATGAAATTTTGATTCCTGTATTGTTGGTTGCGGGCATTGGCTTGGTTGCCGGGCTTGGGCTGGCGGTTGCTTCTATTGTAATGGCGGTGCCGAAGGATGAAAAGGCGGAAGAGATTTTGGCTGTGCTGCCGGGGGCAAACTGTGGAGCCTGCGGCTTTTCCGGCTGCTCCGGCTATGCGGCTGCCCTGGCAAAGGGAGAGGCAAAACCCGGATTGTGCGCCCCGGGTGGGGCGGATGTAGCCGCGGAAGTTTCCAAAATTCTGGGAGTTGAAGGGGCTGCGGTTGAGCGTCAGGTTGCTGTTGTCCACTGTATGGGCAGCTATGACTATACCAGCGACAAGATGGAATACCAGGGCATCCGCAGCTGTGCGGCCGCCGCTCTGCTGGCTGGCGGTGTAACGAGCTGCCGGTTTGGCTGTATGGGCATGGGCGACTGCGCCAGCGCCTGCCAATATGGGGCTATTGAGGTTTGCAACGGTGTTGCCAGGATTGACCCCGAGCGTTGTAAGGGCTGCTCCATGTGCATTAAGGCGTGCCCGAAACAGCTGATTTCCTTTGTGCCCTATAAGCCTCAGGCGGTGGTGCGCTGCAGCAGCTGCGATAAGGGCGCGGAGACGATGAAGGTCTGCAAGATTGGCTGTATTGGCTGTAAGAAATGCGAACGTATCTGTGAAAGCGATGCCATCCATGTGGTGGATTTTCATGCGGTGGTGGACCCGGAGAAATGCACTGCCTGCGGGAAGTGCGCGGAGGCGTGTCCGCGCCATTGCATTAGTATGATGAATACGGCAGCGGAGGCCCCTGAGACCGCATAAATTTTTGTTTGAAACTCCCCGGCTCGTACCGGGGAGTTTTTTGCACTCAAATATTGACAGGAATAAGGAAATATGGTAAACTAGTTAAGCCGCTTATTACGGGCTCTTTTAAGTGGGTAACCCGCCTGGTAGTAGCGAGTTCATAGAAAAGGTAGGAAAACAGGATTCATGTATGCAGTAATTGAAACCGGCGGCAAGCAGTACAAGGTACAGTACGGCGACGTCATTTTTGTTGAAAAGCTTGCAGCTGCTGAGGATGAGCAGGTTACATTCCAGGTTGTCGCGCTCGGCGGCGAGGATGGCCTGAAGGTTGGCACTCCTTATGTGGAGGGCGCTACGGTTACCGGTAAGGTTATGAAAAACGGTAAGGCGAAGAAAATTACGGTTTTCACCTACAAGCCGAAGAAGAACGCGAAGCGCAAAATGGGGCATCGCCAGCCGTATACGAAGGTTCAGATTGAGGCCATTAACGCTTAATGATAGCCGCTGATTTTATGACGGACCCCGGGGGCTTATTGCTGGGGTTCCGATTGAGCGGGCACTCGGGAAGCGCGGCGCAGGGTGAAGATATCATTTGCGCGGCCGTTTCTTCCGCGGCCTACATGGCAGCCAATACGGTTTCCGGCGTTATTCATGCGCAGGCGGAAATTTCTGCTTGCGACGGTTATATGCAGGTCAGGGTGGATGAACGTGCGGCCCCGCGTTGCCAGGATGTCCTGGAAGGCTTAAAACTTCATTTGCTGGGGCTGGAAGAACAGTACCCCAAAAACATTAAAGTAAGTTATGTGGAGGTGTAAACCATGCTGAAGATTAATATCCAGCTGTTTGCTCATAAAAAGGGAATGGGTTCTACGAAAAACGGTCGTGATTCCGAGTCTAAGCGCCTCGGTGTTAAGCGTGCAGACGGCCAGTTTGTTTTGGCAGGTAACATCCTGGTAAAACAGCGCGGTACCCACATTCATCCCGGTGAGAACGTCGGCAGGGGTTCTGACGATTCCCTGTTCGCGCTGGTAGACGGAAAAGTTTGCTTTGAGCGTATGGGCCGTGACCGCAAAAAGGTCAGTGTTTATACTGTAGAGCAGTAAGAGACAGGTCGTCTGAAACCCGGGCAGCATGCCCGGGTTTTTTTGATGAAGGGAGGATGTGTAGCGATGATCTTTATAGATCAGGCTAAAATTACCATCAAGGCCGGAAACGGCGGAAACGGCGCGGTTTCCTTCCGGCGGGAAAAATATGTGGCCTCTGGCGGACCTGACGGCGGCGACGGCGGCCGTGGCGGCAACATTGTTTTCCAGGTGGACGACAACCTTTCCACCTTGGCGGATTTTCGTTACCGGCGTAAGTATGAAGCTGCTAACGGAGAGGACGGCAAGGGGAAACGCTGTTTTGGCAGAAACGCGGAGGATCTGGTTATCCGGGTACCGAGAGGGACGCTGCTTAAAGAGGCGGCGAGCGGGCGCATCGTTGCAGATATTTCCGGTGACGAACCTCAAATTATCGCCCGAGGGGGCAAGGGGGGCTGGGGCAATGCGCATTTTGCCACACCGACCCGCCAGACGCCGCGCTTTGCCAAACCCGGTATTCCGGGCGAGGCGCTGGAATTGACCTTGGAGCTCAAGCTGCTGGCGGACGTGGGCTTGGTAGGCTACCCTAATGTGGGAAAATCCACCTTGGTTTCCGTGGTCAGCGAGGCTAAGCCCAATATTGCCAATTACCATTTCACCACCCTGACGCCTGTGCTGGGGGTAGTCCGGTTGGGGCCGGAACGCTCTTTTGTCATGGCCGACATTCCGGGCCTCATCGAAGGCGCGGGAGATGGCGTTGGCCTGGGGCACCAGTTCCTGCGCCATGTAGAACGCTGCCGGCTGCTGGTCCACATTGTAGATGTATCCGGCAGTGAGGGGCGCGACCCGAAGGATGATTTCCGCATTATCATGGAGGAACTAGGTAAGTTTAACGCGGAACTTGCCAGCCGCCCAATGCTGGTGGCGGGCAATAAGTGCGACCTTGCAACCGAGGAGCAGATAGAGGATTTCCGCGCTTTTGTGGAGCAGCAGGGCTATACGTTTTTCCCCATTATGGCAGCGATCCGCTACGATGTCGATCCGTTGCTCAACCGGATTTCTGAGCTTTTGTCTACGCTGCCGCCGATCCGCGCTTATGATCCGGAGCCTGTTCCACAGGTCGAGGCGGAGAAAATCGGCAAAAAAGAGGTGCAGATTACGGAACGCGACGGGGTTTATTTTGTCGAGGGCGAGTGGCTGCTGCATATACTGCATTCCGTCAATTTTGACGACTATGAGTCCCTGCAGTATTTTCAGCGGGTGCTGATTTCCACAGGTGTTATCGATGCGCTGCGCGCCGCGGGAGTACAGGAGGGCGACACGGTCAGCCTCTATGACCTGGAATTTGATTTTGTGGAGTAAGATCGGCCTGATTCCTTTGTTTACCACGATGTTTTAATTAAAGCGGAGCCTGGCTTTTGTATCTTAATAAAGCGAGCCGGAAAGAAAACTTTACCAGTTGTGTTAAAGTTCAAGAATGGGGGAAAACTATGGAAAGATTTTTAGGGGCTGAATGCGACCCCCGGCAAATGAGTCCGTTGACGCTGGCCTTCATTGGCGACGGCGTTTTTGAGGTATTTGTGCGGGAGTCGCTGGTGTGCAAGGCAAATTGCCCGGTTAAAAAGCTTCACAACCGGGCGGTTTCCATGGTTTGCTGTAAAGCCCAGGCAGAGGCCGCTCGCCTGCTGCTTCCGGTGATGACCGAGGAGGAAAAAGAGGTCTACATGCGCGGCAGAAATGCACACGTGAACCATGTCCCTAAAAATGCAGAGGTTGCTGATTATCATGCAGCGACGGCTGTGGAGGCTGTTTTCGGGTATCTCTACTTGAAAGGGGAGCTCGTTCGCCTGCGGCAGCTGTTTGATATGCTGGCATAGCATACGCGGAAGGAGTGTTATATGCGGGGAACGGCATCGGAAAAAAAGCCTGTTGCTTTTTTAAAGGATTTTTTGTTTTTTATTATTGGCGGCGCGCTATATGCGGCTTCGGTAAGGATATTTACAGCGCCAAATCAAATTGCGCCCGGTGGTGTTACGGGCCTTTCCACCGTTATAAACTATTTGATCGGTGTGCCGATTGGCACGCTTTCTTTTCTGCTGAACATCCCTATTTTTGTATGGGCGGTCATTGCGCTGGGCTTTAAAACGGTGGCGAAGACGATAGCGGCGACTTTTTTGATGTCCGCCGCTATTGATCTATTCAGTTTGCTTGTTCCAGGGACCTTTAGTCCCTATATGGGCAACCCGCTGCTGGCGGCAATTTGCGGCGGCCTGCTGGAGGGGGCCGGCCTGTCCATGGTGTTTTTGAGGGGAGGCACGACCGGTGGGTCGGACATGGTCGCG
Organism: Hydrogeniiclostridium mannosilyticum; assembly: GCF_003268275.1. Taxonomy (GTDB): domain Bacteria; phylum Bacillota; class Clostridia; order Oscillospirales; family Acutalibacteraceae; genus Hydrogeniiclostridium; species Hydrogeniiclostridium mannosilyticum. Next base: position 456,556 of record NZ_QLYR01000001.1, on the reverse strand, counting down.
CGCCTTTTAGGCGCTAGGGTTCCTCATATTTCTATGGGCAAACTGATTTTTGCCGTTGACTGTGTGGTTATTTTAATTTCCGCCTTTGTCTATCGTAGTTTGGAAAGCGCGCTTTATGCCGGGATTACTATTTTTATTTCCTCGCGGGTTATTGACGCGATTCTGTATGGCACGGATGCCGGAACCGGAAAATTTATTCTGATTATCTCTGAAAAGAATGAGGAGATCGCGCGGGACATCCTAGGGAATATTGAGCGCGGCGTTACACGGCTGCAAGCGAAAGGCGGCTATAGCGGGCGTAACGGCGAGGTGCTCCTCTGTGCGGTTCGGCGGTATGAGGTTGCAGGGGTAAAGGAAATTATTCATGCCCATGACCCGGCTGCGTTTGTAATTGTCGGAGAGGCCGGTGAAATTCGCGGCGAGGGGTTTCGCCGCATTAACGCTGCCGCAAAGGGAAGAAAGAAAAAATCTACCCGGGCAAAACGATAGCACTTCCCCGCCTTTTATGCACTCTGTTTTTCTCAAAAAGAAAGAAGGCAGGAGCCTTTGTTTTATAAAACAAAAGCGCCTGCCTTCTGTTTAGGCTTTTTTAGTTCTGGGAGTTTCTGTGGCAGTTCTCAGCGTTGTTAGCTCCATTAGAAGCGTTGGAGGAATTGCTGTTGCTGTAAGAATTGCTCTTCTTGTTGGAAGCGTTGGAATTATTGGCCTTATTTGTGCTGTTGTTGGCGTTATTTGCCTTGTTGGTGCCGTTGCAGTTATTCGCCTGATTGTTTGTTCTGTTATCCAAATTTCTCACCCCCTTCGTTGCTAGTATGGGTTAATGGATTTGAATTTATTCAGAATTTTTTGGCGGTTTAGCCCAATATGTACCTTGCGGCAGCCTGTCTTACGGATACGGTAAGAGCATAGGCAAAAAAATCAATGAAATTAAAGGCAGCTGAGAATATGAAAAAATTACCAGTTGAATTTTTAACCCGTATGAAGAGGCTTTTGGGCAGCGAATACCCTGCCTTTGAGCGGAGTTATGAGCAGCCGCCGTTTCGGGGGCTTCGTTGGAATCCGCTGAAGTGCGGGCGGGAACGGTTTGAGGCTCTTTTGGACAGGCCGCTTCAGCGGGCCCCATTTTCTCCTTTTACCTATTATGTGCCTGAAACAATGGATCGGCTGGGGCACTCTTATCTGCACCATGCGGGCGCCTTTTATGTGCAGGAGCCCTCCGCTGCCTCCGCAGTGACGGTACTGGACCCCAGGCCCGGTGAACGGGTGTTGGATTTGTGCGCGGCCCCGGGGGGCAAGTCGGCTCAGATTGCGGCCTGCCTGGCGGGAACCGGCCTGCTGTGGAGTAATGAAGTTATTCGCAAGCGGGCGGCGATCCTGCTATCCAATATCGAACGCATGGGTGTGCGCAACGCGGTGGTGTCCTCCTGCGAGGTGGAGCGCCTGTGCGGCAGGTTATATGCGTTTTTTGATAAGATTCTAGTAGATGCCCCCTGTTCCGGTGAAGGAATGTTCCGGCGTGAGGGGGAGGCTGCCGCGGAGTGGAGTCCGGAGCATGTACAGGCCTGTGCCCGCCGCCAGCAGGAAATATTGAACCATGCGGTTCAAGCGCTGCGGCCCGGTGGACGGCTGGTGTATTCCACTTGCACTTTTTCACCGGAAGAAAACGAGGGCGTCGTCGAGGCTTTTTTAGGCGCTCATCCGGATTTTGAGCTGGAGGACTGCGGAGTCCATTGGGGGCGTCCGGCCTTGGGTGGAAAGGCGAGGCGTATTTATCCGATGGATGGTGGCGAGGGGCATTTTGTGGCCGCGCTACGCCGCGTGAATACTGCGGAAACGAGCCCGCCGCAAGGACAGGCAGCCTGGGGGCAGCCCTCGCAGGCTGTCCGGGAATTTTGCCGGGAGGTTTACCGGTTTGCCGGCCTGCAGCCGATGCTGAAAGCCGGCGAACAGTTTTATCTGCTGCCGGAGGGAGTTCCAGGCCTGGATGGCCTGGGGGTTCTGCGGGCCGGGTTCCCGGTCTGTGAAGAAAAGAAGGGCCGTTTAGAGCCCTGCCATGCCGCCTTTATGGCGGCCAAGCCGGAGGAATTGGTCCAGCTTGTACCGCTTGAGCCTGGGGAGTGTGCCGGACGCTTCCTGCGCGGGGAAGAAATAGAGCTGCCGCCCACTATGAAGGGATGGTGCGGCGTAACGATCGCGGACATGACCGTTGGCTTTGGCAAGGCCAGCGGTGGGCGGCTGAAGAACCGCTATCCAAAAGGGCTGCGGAACCATTGAGCGCATACCGGCGGTTTTTCTAAAAAAATGCAACCGTCATCAGCCTTTGCCTTGAATTTTTGGATGGAAAATGATAAGATTAGTTTATTCTTAGGAAAGAGGGCATTCATCATGCAGGAAATCAAAGTAGAATTAACGAAGAATCCCAAGGAAAAACCGGCGCCCGGGGCCCCACTGCCCTTTGGTACGATTTTTACGGACCATATGTTTATTATGGATTATGATTTGGGACAGGGCTGGCATGATCCGCGAATTGTTCCATACGGCCCCATTGAGATGGAGCCCTCCGCAATGTGCTTGCACTACGGGCAGTCTGTTTTTGAAGGAATGAAGGCTTACCGTGCGGTGGATGGCCGTATTCTGCTGTTTCGCCCCGATAAAAATATGGCGCGGCTCAATGTCTCAAACGACCGCCTCTGCATTCCGCAGATCGATGAAAAGTTTGCGGAGAAGGCAATTGAAAAGCTGGTTTCCATTGACCGGGATTGGGTTCCCTCCGGTGAGGGGGCTTCGCTTTATATTCGTCCGTTTATCATCGGTGTGGACCCGCATGTCGGCGTGCATCCGGCTCACCACTTGATGTTTATGGTGATATGCTGTCCGGTAGGCGCTTATTACCCGGAAGGGCTGAACCCGGTTAAGATTTATGTCGAGAAAAACTATGTGCGCGCGGTGCGCGGCGGCATGGGTTATACCAAGACGGCAGGCAACTATGCAGCCTCTCTGAAAGCGCAGGACGAAGCGGAAAAGCAGGACTATACCCAGGTGCTTTGGCTGGACGGCGTGGAACGCAAATATATTGAAGAAGTCGGCACGATGAATGTTTTCTTTGTCATTGATGACGAGGTGGTTACACCGGAACTGCAGGGCTCCATCCTCTCTGGAATTACAAGAATGTCCTGCATCGATATGATGCGGCATTGGGGGATGAAGGTTACCGAGCGCAAAATCTCCATTGATGAGGTGGCGCGGGCAGCGCAGGAGGGTCGCTTAAAGGAGGCCTTTGGCAGCGGTACCGCGGCGGTTATTTCTCCGATTGGCCACTTGAAATGGGGCGATGTGGTGATGGAGATCAACAAGGGGGAGATCGGCCCGGTTTCTCAAAAGCTCTACGATACATTGACCGGAATCCAGTGGGGGAAGGTCAAAGATGAGTTTGGATGGACGGTAGAGGTTCAGTAAGCGTCAACAGGGTCTGAACGTTTTTAATTCAGCAGGCGGGTCTGCTCGTAGCGAGGAGAATTGCCTGCTGTTTTTATGGGCCGTCGAGACTGAAGGAGGGGGACTTGTTGAGAATTTTAGAGTTTACGGTACCGCCTTCCTATGAGAGCGTGAAGCTGCGGGGGTTCCTGCGGGGCTATTGTGCGCTGTCGGCACGCCTGTTAACCGCTCTGAAGCAAGTGCCCGGCGGCATTCAGGTAAACGGCCTGCATGCGAGGGTTTTGCAAATTTTGCACACAGGAGACTGTGTCAGGCTTTGCCTGCCGAAGGATGGCAAGATTCCCGACCCGGTTCCGGCGCCCCTGGCTGTTGTCTATGAGGATGCAGACCTGCTTGTCATAAACAAGCAGGCGGGGCTTCCCATGTACGCGCGGCCGGGCCACGATGCCAGCCTTTGCGGCGCCATAGGCTCCTACTGCCGTACAACGGGCGAGCGGTTTGCCTTTCGGCCGGTTTACCGGATAGATAAGGACACGACAGGGCTTGTCGTCTTGGCTAAAAATGCATATGCAGCGGCCTGCCTGGCGGGAAATATAGAAAAAACCTACTATGCGGTATGTGAGGGCTGCATGCGGGGAGCGGGTAGTATTACCGCCTCCATTCGCGTCAAGCCGGGGCACACTGTCCAGCGAGAGGCTTGTGATGCAGGAGCAGGCGAGCAGGCGGTTACTCATTGGCGGGCCCTGGCAGATGACGGCCGGTTCACTCTGCTGGCTTGCAGACTCGAAACCGGGCGTACGCATCAGATCCGGGTGCATTTTTCTTCTTCGGGGCACCCGTTGGCGGGGGATGACTTTTACGGCGGCCGTACAGAATGGATAGGCAGACAAGCCCTGCATTGCGGCAGGATGAAGCTAACCCACCCGGTAACCGGGCGGGAATTGGAGATTATCGGCTCCTTTCCCGACGATTTTAAGGAGCTTTTGAAGAAAATGGGTGTAAAAAACATCCAAACGCTTGCAGCGAATGATTAGAAATTCAGACAGGATAGATAAATTCAATAAAGTTGTATATTTATGCTTGATATTTGAATAAATATGCGATATAATACAGTCAACTCAAACGGAAGATTGCTATCAGGAGGAATCTAATATGAAAATGGGTAAAAAAATTGCGGCACTGTTTTTGGCCGCGGCTATGGCCGCAGGTTTGACAGCCTGCTCCGGCGGCAATACCGCCAGCGGCACGCAGTCCGGCGATGCAGCCGGGGGCGGAACGGTTATCATGTCGACCAATGCGGGGTTTGAGCCTTTCGAGTATATGGAAGGCGACGAGTATAAGGGCATCGATATTGAAATCGCCAATAAAATTGCTGAAAAGATGGGTAAGACCCTGGAAATTCACAATGTTGAGTTCAAGACGGTTATTACAGAGGTTCAGTCTGGAAAAGCTCAGTTTGCGGCAGCTGGCATCAGCATCACCGATGAGCGGAAGGAACAGGTTGACTTCTCAGATACTTATTTTGTGGCGACACAGTCCATCATTGTTTTGAAGGACAGTGATATTAAGAGCCGTACGGACTTGGAGGGCAAAAAGGTCGGCGTGCAGGAAGGCACGACGGGTGATGAGTTCTGCAAGAACGAGGATGGCTCAAGCGACATCCAGGTTGGCGAGACCGTTCGCTACAACACTGGTATGGAAGCGGTAGCAGACCTGATCAAGGGCCGTATCGACGCGGTTGTCATCGACGACTTCCCGGCGACCAAGCTGGTTGAGCGCAACAGCGACAACGTGGTAAAGCTGGAGGACGCGCTGACCCAGGAGGATTACGCCATCGCTGTAAAGAAGGGTGACACCGAGACGCTGAAGGTTATCAACGAAGTCCTGAAGGAAATGAAGGAAAACGGCGAGCTGGATGCTTTGATTGACCAGTACAGGAGCGTTCTTGAGGGCGAATAATCTACGGCAGAGGAATAAAGAAAAAGTAGGACGGCTTGCCGCCCTGCTTTTCCGTTTATATTGATGTAAGAAATGAGGGAAGGCCATGCTCGAGTTTTTCGAGGGCTTCGGCAATGAGTTTTTTACAAACTTTATAAAATATGACCGCTGGAAAACCATACTCAGCGGCTTGGGCAATACGGTGCTGATTACGCTGGCCGCCATATTGATCGGCCTGGCGATTGGTACCATTATTGCACTGATTAAGGTGTCTTATACCAACAGTGCAAAGCCCAATATTTTGCTTAAAATACTGAATGCCGTTGCAACCTTGTATTTAACCATTATCCGCGGAACGCCGGTTTTGGTTCAGCTGTTGATTCTGTACTACTCCATTCTATCCTCCGGTACCAGCTCCTTGACGGCGGCAATGATTGGCTTTGGCATCAATTCCGGCGCTTATGTGGCAGAGGTCATCCGCGGCGGTATTCAGTCTGTGGATAGAGGGCAGATGGAGGCCGGGCGCTCGCTGGGATTACCCTACAGAACCACCATGATCAAAATTATTTTTCCACAGGCCCTGAAAAATATTTTGCCGCCGATTGGCAATGAGTTTATTGCGCTGTTAAAAGAGACCTCGGTGGCCGGTTACATCGGCGTGGCTGAGCTGGTAAAGAGCGGGGATTCCATCCGCAACACGACCTACAGCAGTTACCCGCTTTATGCCGAGGCTGTTATTTACTTAGTAATCGTCATCATTCTGACCTTCCTGCTGGGCGTTTTGGAGAGGAGGCTGCGTAAGAGTGATAAGCGTTAAGAATTTAAAGAAAACCTTCCATACGGTGGATGGAGACATTGAGGTCCTCAAGGGGATCAATCAGGAGATCGATAAAGGGGAAAAGGTGGTTGTCGTAGGCCCCTCCGGCTCGGGAAAGTCGACATTTCTGCGCTGTCTGAATTTACTGGAGGTCCCTACCAGCGGCGAAATCTGGTTTGAAGGTGAGAACCTGACAGACAAAAAATGCGATGCAGACCGGCTGCGGCGTAAAATGGGTATGGTGTTTCAGCATTTTAACCTGTTCCCACATCTTACCGTTATGCAGAACATCACCCTGGCCCCGGTTCAGCTGAAGCTGCTGAGTAAGGAAGCCGCGGAAAAGAAGGCGATGGAACTGCTTCAGCGCGTAGGGCTTTCAGACCGGGCGCAGGCCTACCCGGCCCAGCTTTCCGGCGGCCAGAAGCAGCGCATTGCCATTGTGCGTGCATTGGCCATGGAGCCCGACGTTATGCTGTTTGACGAGCCGACCAGCGCCCTGGACCCGGAGATGGTGGGCGAGGTTTTGCAGGTTATGAAGGAGCTTGCCAATGGCGGCATGACCATGGTAGTGGTTACGCATGAGATGGGCTTTGCCCGTGAGGTGGCAACCCGGATTTTATTCATGGATGACGGAAAGGTACTGGAGGAGGCCGACCCGGACACCTTCTTTGCCCATCCTAAAAATCCACGTTTGCAGGACTTCCTTTCGAAAGTACTTTAAATGAATGATTTTTTGTTAAGGTAAGTGCGTTCACTTTTCACCGGCTGGGTTCTAAGTGGTTTCAGCATTACTATAGGAGGGATAGCCAGGATGTCAAAGCTGATTATTCTAAGAGGCAATTCCGGCAGCGGTAAGACTTCTGTAGCAAAGGCGCTTCAGGACAAGCTTGGGCCCAACACGATGCTGCTTTCTCACGATATGATTCGCATGCAGATCCTGCATGTGTGGGGCCAGGAGGGAAAGGAGAAATCGCTGCCCTTGATGGTAAACCTGCTGAAATATGGCAGACAGCATTCAGCGGTTACCATATTGGAGGGAATTCTGGATTCCGTCCAGTACCATGGGCTGTTTCAAACAGCTCTGGAGGAATATGGCGCCAATATCTTTGCCTATTTTTATGAGCTATCTTTTGAAGAAACGCTGCGCAGGCACAGGACTAAACCAAATCGGTTTGATTTTGGTGAGACGGAAATGCGTGGATGGTGGAGAGAGCGGGATTATCTTACCATCATTGCTGAAACCGTTTTGAAAGAGGATTTGAGCCTGGAAGATGCGGTTGAGATGATTTACCGCCGTGTTACTGCCGGTTCTTTGGGTGAAACAACATAAGTGAAGGCATCGCCGTCCGAAAAATTTATTTTCGGCGGCGATCTCTTTCTATAGCGGCAGACGACATATGCAGGGGAACGGATTGTGTCGGCCGTATTATATTTTTATTAAGGGGGGATAAGATGCCGGCGGCTATTACGCATTATTTACATGCCCGGCGGGTATGGGAGGCCTGGAGGAAAAAGGATTCGGCATTGGTTTTGAATGAGCACGCTTTTATATGGGGCGCCCAGGGGCCGGATTTTCTTTTTAGCCACCGCTATCTGCCGTGGCAAAAGGGTGAGAGCCTGGAGCCGCTTGGCGGCAGGCTGCACGAGGAGCCTCCGTCCAGAACACTGGAGGCCCTATGGCGGAATATACCGTCTGGGGAGCATGCTGAGCTGCTGCGTTCCTATGTCTACGGCTTTGTCTGCCATTATGTTTTAGATCGGAGATGCCACCCTTTTATTGAGTGGGAAGCCCGGGCTCTCCTGGCAAAGGAGCCGGAGCAAACGGAGGATATTTTTCATAATCAGGTGGAGTCTGCCCTGGATGTGATTACGCTCCGCTACGAGAAGGGCGCTCTGCCGACGGAATTTTCCCTAAAGAAAACGGTACCCGGCGATGTGCCGGTGCAGCATGGCATTGCCGCTCTCTACCGGGCAGTATTGGCAGAGCTCTTCGGCCTGAACAAGACGGAGGCCCAGTTGTTCCAGGCAACGCAGGACTGCCGGAAAATTTTTGGCCTTTTAACAGACAGAACAGGGCTGAAAAAAAGTTTGGTCGAGCGTTTTGAACGGCGGAAAAAGAGGCGGGTAATCTCCTGCCATATGCGGGGGATGCTCGAAGAGGATGTGGATTATGCCAATTTGCAGCAGGCGGAGTGGCATTGGCCGCCGGAAGACGGCCCTGTAAAGACAGCGAGCTTTTTTGAGCTTTATGAAAGCGCGGTGCCGGAGGCGCTCGCCATGATAGAACAACTGCCGGGCTGCACTGATTTTGAACGGCTGACTCAGAATATCCCTTTTGATTAAAGATGGAAGGAAGAAAACAGCTATGGAGAGAATTGCCAGTTTTTGCGTCAATCATAATAAGCTATTGCCGGGGATTTATCTGTCGCGGATTGACCATGACGTCGTGACCTATGATATTCGCTTGTGCAGGCCCAACTGCCCGCCCTTTTTGCCCAACCCCACCATGCATACCATCGAGCATCTGTTTGCAACGTTTGCACGTAATTCGGCGGAAAAAGACCATGTCATTTATTTTGGCCCGATGGGCTGCCGCACAGGTTTTTATTTTTTGGTAACCGGGCTTTCCCATGAGCAGGCCATTGCCCTGATTCAGGAGATTTTTGGCAAAATTGCTGCCTACGCGGGCCCCGTACCGGGGACGACTCCGGAGGAGTGTGGCAATTACCTGGAGCACGACTTGGCGGATGCGACTCGTCAGGCAAGGAAATTTATAGGAATTATTGAGCACTGGATTCCTGAACAATTACAATATCAGAATTAAATAGTTTAAATACGAGATAAATTGACGTATTTATTAAATAAAAGCTAAAATCCGGTCGAAGAAATTTTTTGGCCGGATTTTTGCGTTTATTTTTTGCGGGGATGAACAGGCGTGAAGGCCTAAAATAAAACGGACAGATATGTCAAATCCGGCGCCTAAATCACGGCTGGAAAATGAGCTGGCGGCACAATGTTGGACGGGCGTTTTAAGTTTATACACATAATCCTCTTCCATAGGTTAAAACAGAAGAAACGGCGCTTGCAAAATACAAAAAAATGTTTTATAATAATTTAAGTTTGGTTACAAAATTGTAACCAGTCTTTTTAAAGGAGTTATTTGGCATGAAAAGACAGGAGAAAATGAAACAGGAAGGACAAAATAACGGGGGCGCTCGTTTGACGCGGCTCTCGCGTTTTCTCTATATTGTCGGGGTGCAGTCGGTTCGCGTTTTGAAAAAACTGGGCCGCTGGCTCAAAAAAAAGCTGCGCCCCTTATGGATGTTTATAGGCCTTTGGCTGAACCGCCTCACCGGACGTTGGATCGCCGGGCTTAAGGCTGAATCCAGGGCGCTCGGTGAAGGGCTAAAAATTGCAAGGGCCCGTCTGCAAAAGGCTCGCTCCTTCGGACTTTTGCAAATGATGGAAGAGTTTTTCAGCGTTGTGAGTAAAAGCATGGTTCGCCACCGCAAGGTGTTTTGGGCAATCATCAATGTGGCAGCGCCGGCGGCAGCCGTGATAGCCCTGTTTTTTACCGTTCAGTACTGGAGCGGCCTGGAGTTTGGGCTGCTGCTGAGTTACGGCGACGAGCAGGTTGGCGTTATACAGGACGAAAGCACATTCGATGCTGCGACAGATATGGTCAATGCGCGCATGGTTCATGCAGCGCCTCAGGATGCGGAGGCCGCGGTTTCTTTGACCCCGGTTTTCTCCCTTGTAGCCGCAGACAAAAGCGCCTACACCAGTGCGGCGGCTGTCTGCGATGCTATTATTGAGCAGTCGGACGGCATTATTGCAGAGGGGACGGGCTTGTCTGTCGATGGAAAAATTGTCGGCGTAGTGAAGAGCAGCGCGGATTTAAACCACATCTTGAACGAAATTTTGGAGGAGGCCAAGCAGGGCGATTCCAAGGCCGAGGCGCAGTTTGCACAGCATATTGAGACAACGACCGGCCTATTCCCGACGTCGGCCTTTATCAGCAGCAATGAGCTCAGCGCAATGCTTCAGGGGACCGGCCTCTCTCCGAGAGCTTATAAGGTTCAAGAGAACGACTCCATTGACAACATCGCTGAGAGCTTTGCCTTATCTCAGACGGAGCTGCGTACCATTAATCCGAGTTTAACAGAGGAGGAGCTGCAGCCGGGCAATATATTAATGGTTAACATTCCAAAGAAGATGCTCGAGGTAGAGGTGACAAAATTAGAAACCTATGAGGAGGAAATCCCCTATTCCACGGTCACGGAAAATGACGATTCCCAGTACACCGATTACACGGCGGTGCGCGTTCAGGGGGTAAACGGCGTCAAGGAGCAGACGGATCGCGTTACCTATATCGACGGCGAAGAGGTGAACCGGGAAAAGGTTTCCGAGGTGGTTGTCAGTGAGCCCACCGATAAAGTGGTGGTAACGGGTACGAAGAAACGGCCTACCGGATATGAGCCGGGAATAGGCAGCGGGCTTTTGATTTGGCCTACACCGTCCCTTCGTATAATTACTACCTATTATGAATACCGTTGGGGAAGCTTTCACACCGGGCTTGACATTTCCGGCGGTGCGGCGGCTGGAAAGCCCATTGTTGCTGCCGACGGCGGTGTTGTTACAACGGCTGGCTATCACAGCAGCTATGGAAACTATATTATTATCAACCATGGAAACGGCATGACAACCTTATATGCCCACAGCAGCCGGCTGCTGGTGTCTGTGGGGGATAAGGTGGCAAAGGGCCAGACCATTGCATTGGTCGGCAGCACCGGCAACTCAACTGGTGCGCATCTGCATTTTGAGGTCCGGGTCAACGGCGCCTTGCAAAACCCGCTTCAGTATGTAGGGTAATGGGATAATTTTCCAGCATGTATATGGAGCTTTTCCCGCTTGCGATAGGGGATGCCTGCCGCATTAAGCTGTTGACTTTTATGCGGGTTTGTATTATGCTTTATAGAGCTATCTTGCATAAGAGCGCCACGATTTTTTTGCTAATATCACGGATTTTATTCGTTTTATAAAATTTGTTCTCTGAATAAATATTTCATGTTTTTTTGTTATAATAGTAACGTGTGATTGATATAGATTGGAGCGTGTAGCATTGGATAAATTTGTAATCAATGGCGGTAACCGGCTTCATGGGGAAGTAAGCATCAGCGGTGCGAAAAACGCGGCCCTGGCCATCGTCTGCGGGTCTGTTTTGTGCGACGGCATCTGCCGTATTGAGAATATACCGGATATTACAGATGTGGCTTCCATTGTCCGTATTTTGGATGATATGGGTGCGAAGGTGCGTACTGTAAACCGTTCGACCATTGAAATTGATCCAACCACCATAAAAACGCATGTGGCGCCGTATGAGCTGGTACGGCAGTCGCGTGGTTCCAGCTACCTGATGGGGGCTTTGCTCGGGCGTTTTTCTCATGCGGTGGTCGGCATGCCCGGCGGCTGCAATTTTGGTGTCCGTCCAATCGATCAGCACCTGAAGGGCTTTACCGCACTGGGGGCTAAATACAGCTTAGAGGGCGGAATGGTTGATATTTTCGCCGAGAAATTAAAGGGCAACAGCATTTATCTGGATATTATTTCCGTGGGTGCTACCATCAATATTATTTTGGCAGCCGTTCGGGCCCAGGGCACAACGGTCATTGAAAATGCCGCGAAGGAGCCGCATGTTGTCGATGTGGCGAACTTCCTGAACTCGATGGGGGCGGATATCCGCGGCGCTGGAACGGATGTAATTAAAATTCACGGCTGCAGCTATTTGGGCGGAACCACCTATTCCATTATTCCAGACCAGATAGAGGCAGGCACCTACATGGTGGCGGCCGCAGCGACCGGCGGGGACGTTCTCATCCGCAATGTGATCCCCAAGCATTTGGAGTCTATTTCCGCCAAGCTGGAGGAGATGGGCGTAACCGTGGAGGAATACGATGACTCCATCCGGGTGGTCCGTAGCGGCACGCTGAATAAGTGCAATATCAAGACAATGCCGCACCCCGGTTTTCCCACGGATATGCAACCGCAGATTACAACACTGCTCTCAATCGCTCAGGGGACAAGCATTGTCAATGAAAGTATTTTTGACAACCGTTTTCGCTATGTTGAGGAGCTTAAGCGAATGGGCGCGCAGATTTCGGTAGACGGGCATCTGGCGGTTATTGAGGGTGTGGAGCATCTCAACGGCGCGCCGGTGAAGGCTACCGACCTTCGCGCAGGTGTTGCCATGTTGATTGCCGGCTTATGCGCGCATGGGGTGACGCAAATTGAGGATATTTTTCACATTGAACGCGGCTATGAATGCATTGTGGAAAAAATGCAGGCATTAGGGGCGGATATAAAACGGCTCAGTGTTCCGGAACCTGCAATCCCGCGTGCTATATAATACAGGGCTTTTGAGAGGGGAATAGGTTCCCCTTTTTTCTTTGTTAGGAGGGTTTGCTTTAGTGGCTCGTTTTTGCCCGCTCTTTAGTGGGAGCAGCGGAAATTCATATTATATTGGTTCCGGCGATTATGGTATTTTGGTTGATGCCGGTAAAAGTGCAAAGCAGCTGACCACAATGCTGGATATTTGTGGGATTCCGCTTCGGGCGGTTCAGGCGGTTTTTATTACACATGAACATTCCGACCATATCAACGGCGTCCGCGTGTTTGCCTCCAAGAATCGCCTGCCGGTATTCGCCTCCCCGGGAACGCTTGCAGAGATGGAACGCATGGGCTGCTTAAATGGGGTGGCAAAGGCGGTCCCCTTTCCGGGCGGCGGTGTCGAGTGCGCCGGTATGTACATAAAAGCATTTCGGACTTCCCATGACAGTGCTGAAAGCATAGGGTACCGAATTACGACGGAGGACGGCAGGACGCTTTCTGTGGCGACGGACCTCGGGTTTATGTCCGACTCTGTACGGCAGGCGGTACAGGGGTCGGATTTGGTGGTGCTGGAATCCAACCACGATGTCGGCATGCTTCAAAACGGCCCCTATCCTTACCCGCTGAAGCGGCGTATTCTGTCGGATACAGGCCATTTGAGCAATGAATCCTGCGCGCAGGAGCTCTGCGGCCTGCTGAAAAACGGCACGGCACGTTTTTTTCTGGCGCATTTGAGTAAGGAGAACAACACGCCCGATTTGGCATATCAGACTGCGCTGTGCTCGCTGACAATGAATGGCTTTCAGAGTGGGGTGGACTTTCAGCTGTCGGTTGCCCCCAGAGAGAACACGGCGGGAAAGGTAACGATTTTTTAATTCCGCTTATGATCAAGGTTACAGTTTTATGTATAGGAAAATTAAAGGAGCGCTACTGGCGCGAGGCCTGCGATGAATATGCGAAACGCCTTTCCGCGTGGTGTAAATTTACAATTATAGAACTCCCGGAGAGCCGTTTGCCCGAAAACCCTGCCCCGGCCCAAATTGAACGAGCCTTGGAAGAGGAAGGGGAACGGCTTTTGTCCCGGGCCGGTAATGCGGAGGCTTACAAGGCCGCGTTATGTATTGAGGGGAAGCTGGACTCCTCGGAGGGGCTGGCGGAGGATATTGCGGCAGCGGCACTGGCAGGGAAAAGCGAGCTGGTGTTTTTCATCGGCAGTTCCTATGGCTTGAGTCCCGGGGTGAAGGCGTCGGCACAGAAGCGGCTTTCCATGTCGCCCATGACTTTCCCGCATCAGCTGGCCCGCGTTATGCTGTGCGAACAAATTTATCGGGCGTTTCAGATCAATAGAAACGGTAAATACCACAAATAATAACATTTTTTTCAGTGTACGCCATATTTTGTTGACTTTTCTCAGCAGAAAAATCAATAAAATATGGAATTTTTTTCTATTTAAAAAGCTTGACAAATTTATGATATAAGTGTACATTATTTTTTGATGATAATCCCACTTGTAATGAAAAGCAGCTTTTAGGGGGAGGCAATTTATTCATCATAAGCTATAAAAATTCTGTGGGATCGATGTTCCGCAGAATGAACGTTGATTTTGGGTGGGGTTTTAGAACGGCGTTCCAAATCGTTGGAACAATCAAAGGAGGGGATGGCGGCAAAATATAGCTTTGGAGTTGTTAGAGGCAGGAATTAGATTTAACGGGGGGAATACAGTGAAAAGGTTCAAAAAAATGAGCAAGGCTTTATCGCTTTGCCTTACGCTTGCATTGTTATTCGGTATGGTGCCGCTGTCATCGGCCTCGGCGTTGACAGACGATTTTATATTGTTTGACTTTACCGAAAAGGAAATTATGAAAGAAAGCAAGGAGGCGGAAGAAGGCATTTTCTGGACGGCGCCGACCGATGCGGATGGGCACCAGACCTTCCGCTTTGTAGAAAATGCCGAGGACGGCTCAGGCTCATATTATGAGTTTACCAATGCGGACGGGAAGGATGACCCTTTCTTTATGGGCACGTTGGGGGACCGCTCTTTTAGTTCTGACTATAAATTTGTAAAAATGATGTACAGAACGGAAAGCAAAGGCACTACCAGCCTTTATTTCTGGGGTTCGGACGAAACGCCGCTGGGCGGCAATACCTCGGAGAGCTTTACCAAGGTGTGCGACGGTAAATGGAACACGGTTGTCACCGAAATTGTCAATAAGACTTGGTCGGGAACAATTGAGATGTTCCGCTTGAATACAGTAAAAAATACGTCCAAGCAAGGCGACACATTTGACCTGAAATATATTGCGTTCTTTAAGACGCGCGAAGAGGCAGAAGCCTATGAATTTGTCAAGGGCGCAAACTTTGTCATCGACAAATCCGTTTACAATATTGGCGATCAGATTGACGTTTCATACCTGGATACGGCAGACGGCGACTGGTTCGGCATTTTCAAGCAGGGTGAGGACCCCGCAACGGCGGAGCCTATCCTGCGCAAAGAGGCCGGCGCGGCGGATAAGGTTCAGAGCTTTACCTTTGAGGGCGACGCTGCTAAGCTGCCGCTGGGGGATTATGTAATTTGTCTGCTGAATGCGCAAAAGCAGGTTCTGCGCCAGCGGCCACTCAGTGTAATTCAGATGGCCGATTATAGTAAGTTGGAGGAAATTCTTGAGCAGGTCGTGGATCATTCCTATTATACGGACGATACGATCGTTGCTTTTGAGGAAGCCCTGGCCAAAGTAGAGTATGACCGGCCAGCCGACGAGCAGGAAAAAATTGACGGACAGATTGCGGCGGTAGAAAGCGCCTTTAAGCTGTTGAAATTAAAAGAGGCCGACTACTGGGATGTCAATTCTGCGCTGGATAAAATTCCCGGTGATCTGACGGTTTATACCTCAGAAAGCGTGGCTGAGCTCAGGCAGGCCCAACAGGCGATTTATTGGAATAAGAGAATAACAGAACAGGATACGGTTGACGGGTATGCAGAGGCTATTTATGCTGCTATTGACAACCTTGTACGCAAGGATGGTGCAATATCCACCAGCAAAAATTTCTCGAAGGTAAATGGTTCATTGGCTGGCGTGGACGACCTGGACCGTGAGCTACCGATGAACGACACCGTTCCCAATAGCAGAGAAGGCGATCGTTTCGTCGGCGTGTTCTATTTCCTCTGGCAAGGCCAGCATGGAACAGGCGGCCCCTATGACAACAGTAAGATCGAAAAGGTAGAGGGCGCCGTGGAGTCAGAGGAAAATTGGTTAAAGGCTGGCGGAGGCCCTGTGGGTGCCCACCACTTCTGGGGGGAGCCCCTCTTTGGTTATTACACCTCGGACGATGAGTGGGTTATGCGCAAGCACGTCCAGATGCTCACCGACGCGGACGTAGACTTCCTGGTGTTCGACACAACGAATGCGGTTACTTATACTGCTCAGGCACTCAAGCTGATGAAAATCCTAGATGAATACCAAAAGCAGGGTTGGGATGTGCCGCAGGTTGTATTTTATACCAATTCCTCCTCCGGCGACACCATGAAACGCATTTATAATGAAATTTATAAGGCACATCCGGAGTATGAAAAGCTTTGGTTTAATTGGGACGGTAAGCCGTTGATTATCGGGAATGAATCCGACGCAAACAAGACCATCAAAAAATTCTTCCGCATCAAGGCTAACCAATGGCCGAATGAATCCAGAAAGGATGACGGTTTCCCTTGGATGGAATTCAGCCGCTCTCTGACGGATAGCTCTGTTTACGGACTGAATGGCAGACGTGAAGTCATGAACGTGTCCATTGCGCAGCACAGCACCACCACACGCTTCAGCGCGACAGCTTGGTACGGTGCCAACGACCGTACCAGAAGCTGGCATGACGGCGCCAACGACATTTCGGACGGTGCCGTCAATATGGGCTATAACTTCGCGGAGCAGTGGGAGTATGCCATTTCCAAGGATCCGGAGATGATTTTTGTCACCGGCTGGAACGAATGGGTGGCACAGCGTCAACCGACGGCTTTGAAGGATGAACCGATTTTCTTTGTGGACTGTGCAAACCAGAACAATAGCCGTGACGCAGAGCCTATGAAGGGCGGATATGGCGATAACTACTATATGCAGATGATGGATTATATCCGTCAGTATAAGGGCACGGATCCAAAGGTTGATGTTGGAGAAAACCAGACCATTGATGTGAACGGCAGCTTTGACCAATGGAACAGCGCCAAAATTACCGCAAATTATGAGGACTATGTAGGCGATACGGCAGACCGCGATGCGAAGGGGTTTGGTGAGCTTGAGTACAAGAACACCACCGGACGCAATGACATTCAAAACATGAAGGTCGCAAGAGATTTTGACAACCTCTATTTCTATGTTGACACGGTTGACGACATTACTAAACCGGCAGGAGACCACTGGATGACCCTGTTCTTGAACACCGGCAGTGAAAAGCATGCAAACTGGAAGGGCTATGATTATGTACTGAACCGTGTAGCCCCGGAAGGCGGCAAGGCTGTTCTGGAAAAATATGACGGGGAGAACTGGGCCAAGGTTGCTACAGTAGACATGAAGGTCGAAGGCAACCAACTGATGGTTGCGGTTCCGCGCGATTTGCTGGATGTTGGTACTGACCTAGTCGACGCGCTGGATCTGCAGTTTAAGTGGGCGGACAATTATCAGGAAGAACAAGATATTTGGACCTTCTATGAGGATGGCGATGTTGCTCCCTATGGACGCCTGAACTATGTGTTCAGCGGCGCGGATGAGGCTCAGGAAGAGCAGGAGACCGTCGAAGTGCCCGCCACAGAGGAAGGCTCTGTCCATAATGACAAGCTCGAGGTTGCCGCAAAGAGAGCTGCTCAGAGCGAAGTTACCAATAAGGTTGTCACAGAGGTCGATGCTGAAAACCCGGGCACAGTGGAAGCAAGAGTGTTTGCGGCGCTGAAGGGTGTTGACAAGGAGCTTGTAATCAACGCGAATTCCGCAGAGGGCCTGGCGTATTCCTGGTATTTCAATGGCCTGGATATTACAGATGACAGCATTGATGTAGCGCTGAAGGTAACCGTAAATGCTGGGAACACTGCTATTACGGATCAGCTGCCGGATAAGGATAATTCGGTTATTGTTTCGTTTGAGCATCAGGGCAAGCTGCCGGGCAAGGCCAACGTAACGGTTTTGGTTGGCGAAAAATATGCCGGAAAAACGCTCTATGCTTACCGCTACGATGCAGAAAAGAACCAATTTGTTAAGATGGACCCGGTAGCGGTTGATGAGAATGGTTATGCTGTTCTGCCCATTACCGAGGGCGCCGATTACGTCTTAACGGTTGAGAAGCTTGAACAACTGGTTCCCCCCGAGTCTGACCCAGACTCGAAGCCTGAAGAAGGCGGGGAAAATCATCAGACCGGCGAAAGCGCGGCGTTACCGGTAGCGGTTCTGGCGCTTGGTTTAGCCGGTGGGCTGTCCGCTTATCTGCTTGTCCGCAGAAAGAGGCTGGCGGCAAAGTAATCCGTGCGCGGCAGAAGCTAACGGCTGAAAAACCGGCACGGTTAGCACGGCTCATTATTTAGGAAGGCCCGGTATTTATCTGTTTGAAAGACAGTGAATACCGGGCCTTTTTGCGGTTAAATATACAGCCGCCGCCTTCCCCTTTGGCAGCCTTCAAATATTCTTGATAAAGTTTGCTAAATAGAGACTTTCAGGCATTGACAAGCATTTTACAAAACGGTACAATAGCAGCAAATTCCAGGAAAGCCTTCAAGACATTCCGAATGGCTCTGACAGAAAAAAGGAACCAGGCTGCGGGGCTCTGCATATGGCGCCGCAGTATGATTTGCCGGAATACCGCGGGGGTCAGGGTGGGGATGCTTCAAGCGGCTTTCTAAAATGGTGAGGAGGCAGCAAGGTGTACCGTTTGTTTTATAAACCGGAGGACGCGGTGTCGGGGGATTATATCCCTTTCTTCTGGGAGGGAACCTTCCATCTGTTCTATTTAAAGGATTGGCGTAATGCGGAAAAATACGGGGAAGGAATCCCCTGGTTTAAGGTGAAAACCCAGGATTTCTATCATTTTGAGGATGCGGGGGAGATGATTCCGCGGGGCGGCAGGGAAGATCAGGATCTCTGTGTGTTTACCGGCAGTGTAATTGCCGCCCAAGGAAAATTTCATATTTTTTATACCGGAAACACTCCCTATCTGGAGGAAAAGGGCGGTGTCCAGCAGGCCGTGATGCACGCGGTAAGCGACGACCTGGAACATTGGACAAAGGCGCCGGAGGACACCCTCATCCCGGCAAAGCAGTATGACCATCACCATTTCCGGGACCCCTTTGTCTACTATGATGAAGCGAAGAAAAATTATGTTATGCTTACGGTAAGCCGCAAAAATGGGGAAGAGCTTTACGCGGGCTTTACCGCTCGCTATGTGTCCGAGGACCTGAAAACCTGGCGTGATGACGGCGTTTTCTGGGCGCCAAACCTTTACCATACTCATGAATGCCCAGATTATTTTAAAATGGGTGATTGGTGGTACCTCGTTTTTTCAGAGTATTCCGACCAATATGCCACGCGTTATGTCATGGCGCCAACGCCCAACGGCCCTTGGCATATGCCGGGCGACGATGTTTTTGATGGCCGGGCATTTTATGCGGCTAAGACGGCCTCCGACGGAGCCGGTCGTTATTTGTTCGGCTGGCTGCCGACGCGGGAGGGAAATAAGGATGAAGGAAACTGGCAATGGGGCGGCAATCTAGTGGTGCACCAGCTGGTTCAGCAGAGAGACGGGACTCTTGGCTGCAAATTGCCGGAAAGCTTGAACTTTATCTGGCAGACGGCAGCAGAGTACCCGGGGGCCGCCGAGCTTCAAAATGTGGAGGGCAGGCAGGCCCTGAGGCTGTTTGCCCCACAGTGTGGCGCCTACCGGGTGGATTTGACTCTTCGTTTCAAGGAAGGAACGCGGCAGTTTGGGGTTTATTTGGGCCAAGATGAAAAAAGCAAAGCCGGTTATAAATATGAGTTTTTGCCGGAGGAAGGGCTTTTGGAGTTTAGAAAAATGGCATGGATTTCCAATGAAAAAGGGCTTAACCGTGCTGTTTGTATTGAAGCGGAAAAAGAGCTTCGCTTGACGCTGCTGGTAGACGGCGACGCCTGCGTACTGTACGTCAACGACACCTATGCGCTCTGTGCCCGTATGTATGAGCCCAAGGGCAAGGACATAGCCTTGTTTGTGGCGGGCGGGCAGGTTCGTCTGCTGTCTGCGAGGCTGTTGGAGCTGAAAGCATAAAAATACCGTAAAAGCCTCCAGCGGTAGGATAACGCCTACAACTGGGGGCTTTTATAATCAGTCCACAGAATTATTACTCCTCATGGGTTTCAGATAGCTGTAAATATTTTTTAATGGCTTCAATGTCATCGTGAATTGACTGGAGCTTACGGTATATCAAGACCTGGTTGTCGTCAATATTATAGAGGAGGTCGAGTATGTTGGAGAGCTGCTCCTGACTGTCTTTGTCCATTATTTATTCTTCCTTTCGACGCAATTTTTGAAATTTCTATATTTTTTCATATAAATTGTTTGCTGATTTATGCTGCTTATATATAGAATAGAGAAAATAATGGAATTGGTCAATAGCAAATATCAAAAAATATCGCCAGATCCGCGGCTGATTTTAAAGCCGATCCCATTCATAAAGGGAACAAGAGCCTGTTGCTCCCGAGATATTCTGATCTTGCAAGGAAAAAGAAGGAAAGGTATAATAATAAACAGAGGCTCCACATTCCTCCAAGTACATGCAGCTGGGAGTGGCTTGGATAGCACTAATTTACAATACAGAAAGAGGAAATGGATATGGATTATGCGGCCGAATCATTGCGCTTACATAAAGAATGGCAGGGTAAAATAGAAGTGGTTTGCCGGGCGCCCCTGGAGACGCGCGACGACCTTTCTCTGGCCTACACACCGGGGGTGGCGCAGCCTTGCCTGGAAATTCAAAAGAACCCGGATAAGAGCTACGAGCTGACACGCCGTTCCAATTTAGTTGCGGTAGTGACGGACGGTACGGCGGTTTTAGGGCTGGGCGACATCGGACCGGAGGCCGGTATGCCGGTAATGGAGGGAAAGTGTGCCCTGTTGAAGGCATTTGGCGGTGTAGACGCGATTCCGCTGTGCATTCGTTCAAAGGAAGTGGATGATATTGTCCGCACGGTTTCGCTGCTGGCCGGCAGCTTTGGCGGAATCAATTTGGAGGATATCTCCGCCCCGCGTTGCTTTGAGGTGGAACGCCGCTTGAAGAAGTGCTGTGATATTCCGGTCTTTCACGACGATCAGCACGGTACAGCCATTGTGGTGGCTGCGGCCTTTTTAAATGCCTGCCGGCTGACGGGGCGAAAGCCGGGGGAAGTAAGAGCGGTTATCAATGGCGCTGGCGCCGCCGGTACGGCGATTGCTATGTTCTTAATGAAAATGGGCGTAGGGGAAATGATTATGTGCGACAGGGCGGGAACATTGGTAGATGGAGCGGCCGGGCTGAGCAAGGCCCACCAGGAGCTGGCGGCCATCACAAATCCCCGCCGGGTTTCCGGCCCACTCGCTGCCGCGGTTCAGGGTGCGGATCTCTTTGTGGGGGTGTCTGCTCCGGGCGTCTTAAGCGCGGAAATGGTGCGGTCGATGAATAGGGACCCGATGGTTTTTGCCATGGCAAACCCTGTGCCGGAAATTCTGCCTGGCGAGGCCAAAGCGGCCGGAGCGGCGATTGTCGGAACCGGACGCAGCGATTACCCGAACCAAATCAATAATGTTTTGGCGTTTCCCGGTATTTTCCGGGGGGCGCTGGACGCCCGCGCCACAGACATCAACGACGATATGCAGCAGGCGGCGGCGCGGGCCATAGCCGATTATGTGCCGGCGAATGAACTGACGGTGGATTACATTTTGCCGAGCGCCTTGGATAAAGGAGTTGCCTCGGCGGTTGCCCATGCGGTTGCCGAAGCGGCGCGCAGCTCCGGTGTAGCGCGGGTGTGAGGAGAAACAGATGTTTTTTTCCGAACTGTTAAAGCTCATTGAGCAGGAGGAAATCCCGGTTTATACGGTTTCGCATTATCGGGCTGGGGAGACAGAAACCCGCTGCATACATCCGGCCAACTGCTGTAATAATATTTATTCCGTCTCTAAAAATTTCACTGCAACCGCGGTAGGCATGCTGTACGACAGGGGGCTGCTGCCGCTTGATACATCCGTTTATGAGCTCTTCCACCAGGATTATCCGGCGGATTGCGGGGAAGATTGGAAGGCTGTTACGGTTGCGCATGTATTGGCACAGACAATTGGAATTGCCTCCGGTTTTCTGGATATTGATGTGGAGGATATTCGCCAATATCCCACCGGTGATTTCCTGCGAATGGTACTCCGAGCGCCGCTTGTTTACCGCCCTGGTGAAAAGATGGTATACAGTGACTCCAATTACTATTTGGCGTCCCGAATTGTCGCCGCGGTTTCCGGGAAAAAATTACAGGACTTTCTGCTTGAAAATTTGTTTAATCCATTGTGCTTTCAAGGGACCGGCTGGGCAACGTGCCCGCGGGGCCATGCGATGGGCGCAACAGGATTATTTATCCGAACTGAGGAGATGCTGCGTTTTGGTGCACTTTATTTAAACGGAGGAATGTGGGAAGGACGCCGGTTGCTTTCCGAGGATTGGGTTGCCAAAGCTACGGCAAGCCAGGTTGGCCTGGAATCCGGTTCAAGCTATGGTTACAGTTTTTGGCGGTTAGGGGGAGAAAGCAGCGCTTACCACTGCGCGGGGATGTATGGTCAGGTTATTTATGTAGACCCGAGAGATCGATGCGTATTTGCCTGGCAGGCTTATGACCCCGCTGATCGCTCAGGGAAGCTCGTTGCAGCGTTATACGCGCGGTAAGGAGGCGTTAGCGGCATAAGCGTACCGTTCGGCCTTCGGTTTCAATGAGATGTTCTTCCCGCATCTTCCTTAGCTCGCGCATCATAGCGCTTCGGTCGGCACAGATATATTCGGCAAGTGCGCTGTATGACATGGGCAGCAGGCAGACTGTGCCGCGGCTTTGCTGACTGAGAATATCAAAGTAGGCTAGGAGGCGTTTGCGAACGGAGCGCTGGCTCAAAATATTGATGTGGATTGCCTGTGCCTGCGCCTTGCTTGCCGCTATTTGCAGCAGGTTGCTTAAAAAAAGGCTATGGTGCGGGCAGGCCTTCTCACAGCGTTGAGTCAGGCGCCGGCGGTCAATCAGGAGCGCGGACGCCCTCTCATGCGCTTCTACATAGTAGGCCATGCGGCCGGTGGGCAGTAAAAATACCTCGCCGAATACATCGTTTTCGGCAAGTAGCTCCAACGTGGTTTGCTGGCCGTCGGCATCGATGCAAAACAGGGTTGCGGAGCCGCTCAGCAGAATGCCGAGGCGTTGCGAAGCAGGGGTATAGGTCAGGATGGTCTCGCCCGCGGCATAGGTGCGCTGCTGTGGCTGGAAACAGAGCAGCAGCGCCTGCTTTTCACTTGCGGATATCCCTTGAAATATGCTTGTTTTAGACATGGACATCCTCCTATATATAGTTGAATGAATATTGATTAAATACCTCATTTTGTATTATATTTTATTTTTGTTGCAAATGCAACAGTAATAAAGCTGCTTTTGTAGTAGAATAAATTTAAGATTATAAAAAGGGGAATTTGCGGTATGAAAATTATTAAGCGAAATGGCTCTGAAGCGGCTTTTGATATTTCTAAAATTATTGTTGCAATCACCAAGGCTAATAACGCGGACGAAAGCAGTAGGGAACTGGCAAAGGAGCAGATTCTGACAATTGCTGATTCGGTCGAAAAGCAGTGCCAACAGATGAACCGGGCCCCGTCTGTGGAGGAGATTCAGGACCTTGTGGAAAATCAGATTATGGCGCAGGGGGCTTTCGAGGTTGCAAAACGGTATATCAAGTACCGCTACAACCGTACCTTGGTGCGCAAGTCCAATACGACGGATAATCAGATTTTAAGCCTGATTGAGTGCAATAACGAAGAGGCTAAGCAGGAAAATGCCAATAAAAACCCCACGGTCAACAGCGTTCAGCGCGATTACATGGCGGGCGAGGTGAGCCGTGATATTACCCGGCGTATTCTGCTGCCGCAGGAGATTACCGATGCACACGAAAAGGGCATCATCCATTTTCATGACACCGACTATTATGCCCAGCATATGCATAACTGTGATTTGGTCAACCTGGAGGACATGCTGCAAAACGGTACGGTGATTACCGGCACGTTGATAGAAAAGCCGCATAGCTTTTCTACGGCCTGCAATATTGCCACGCAGATTGTGGCGCAGGTGGCGAGCAACCAGTATGGCGGCCAGAGCATTAGCCTGACGCATTTAGCGCCCTTTGTACAGATTTCCAGGGAGAAGGTGCGGGCGCAGGTTTTGGCAGAGGTCGAGGAACTGGGCGCTACGGTGGATGAAGAGGCGGTTTCTCGTATTGTAGAGCGGCGCCTGCGGGATGAAATCAAGCGCGGCGTTCAGACCATCCAATATCAGGTCGTTACCCTGATGACCACCAACGGGCAGGCGCCTTTTATTACCGTGTTTATGTACCTGAACGAGGCTAAAAACGAGCAGGAAAAGCGCGACCTTGCGCTGATTATTGAGGAGACGCTGCTGCAGCGCTATGAAGGCGTTAAAAACGAGAAGGGCGTTTGGGTAACGCCGGCTTTTCCGAAGCTGATTTACGTGTTGGAGGAGGATAATATTACTCCCGGCACAGAATACTATTACTTGACGGAATTGGCTGCGAAATGTACGGCAAAGCGCCTGGTGCCGGATTATATCTCCGAAAAGAAGATGAAAGAGCTGAAGGAAGGCAACTGCTTCCCTGTCATGGGCTGCCGCAGTGCCCTGAGCCCCTGGAAGGATGAAAACGGCAGCTATAAATTTTATGGGCGGTTCAATCAGGGGGTTGTTACGCTGAACCTGGTGGATGTGGCGCTGTCCTCCGGCGGGGATATGGAGCGTTTCTGGAAAATTTTTGACGAGCGCCTGGATCTGTGCTACCGTGCGCTGATGTGCCGCCATGAGCGCCTGAAAGGGACGCTTTCCGATGCGGCGCCCATTCTCTGGCAATATGGCGCAATTGCCCGCTTGAAAAAAGGCGAGCCAATTGATAAACTATTATATGGCGGCTATTCCACTATTTCGCTGGGGTATGCCGGCCTGTGTGAATGTGTGCGCTATATGACCGGAAAATCCCATACAGACCCCAGCGCAACGCCTTTCGCCCTGGAAGTAATGAAATATATGAATGCGGCCTGTGAGCGCTGGAAGGCGGAAACCACCATTGGCTTCGGCCTTTATGGAACCCCGCTTGAAAGCACCACTTACAAGTTTGCCAAGTGCCTGCAAAAGAGATTCGGCATTATTGAGGGCGTGACGGATAAGGCTTATATCACCAACAGCTACCATGTTCATGTCACTGAGCCGATCGATGCTTTTTCAAAGCTGGCGTTTGAGGCACAGTTCCAGGCCCTTTCTACCGGCGGCGCCATCAGCTATGTTGAGGTGCCCAATATGCAGAATAACCTGGAGGCGGTGTTGCAGGTGATTCGGTTTATTTATGACAACATCATGTACGCCGAGCTCAACACAAAGAGCGACTTTTGCCAGGTATGCGGTTTTGACGGTGAAATTCAAATTGTTGAGGACGATGGAAAGCTGGTGTGGAAATGCCCCAATTGCGGCAACCAGGACCAGGATAAAATGAATGTTGCGCGCCGGACGTGCGGCTACATCGGTACCCAGTTCTGGAACCAGGGGCGTACACAGGAGATTAAGGAACGGGTTTTGCATCTGTAATAAAACCGGCGAAAGCCGGGTTTTAGATATCGTAAAAAGTAAAAGGAGAGTGCTTCTATGAGAGACACTATGATTTCGGAGTCGGTCAAATACATCGGTGTGGACGACAAAACCATCGACCTGTTTGAAAGCCAATATCTGGTTCCCCATGGAATTTCATATAATTCATATGTGATTTTGGATGAATCAGTGGTGGTCATGGACACGGCGGATCACCGGGTTTCACGCGAATGGATGGAAAATTTGGAGTCTGCATTGAACGGACGGGTTCCGGACTATCTGGTGGTTTCTCATATGGAGCCGGACCATGCGGCGAATATTCAGGCCTTAGCTGAAAAATATCCGCAGATGAAGATTGTTGCAAGCGCAAAGGCAATTACCATGCTTGGCCAGTTTTTTACGCTGGATTGGTCCGGCCGCACGGTCGTAGCCAAAGAGGGCGACACGCTTGCGCTTGGTAGACACACATTGCAATTTTTTATGGCGCCCATGGTGCATTGGCCGGAGGTAATGGTTACCTATGAGCAGCATGAAAAAATTCTGTTTTCGGCTGACGGCTTTGGTAAATTCGGCACCCTGGATACGGACGAGGACTGGACGGACGAAGCCCGGCGCTACTATATCAACATTGTCGGTAAATATGGCGCACAGGTACAGGCGCTGCTCAAAAAGGCATCGGCACTGGATATCAAGATGATTTGCCCGCTCCATGGCCCGATTTTAAAGGAAAATTTGGGCTTTTACTTGGAGAAATACAATATTTGGAGCAGCTATACAGCAGAGGATGAGGGTGTATTGGTGGCTTATGCTTCCATTCACGGCAATACGAAAAACGCCGCGAAGCTGCTGGTTGAAAAGCTGAAGGCCAGGGGGGTTCAGCATATCGCTGTTGCGGACCTGTCACGGGACGACATGGCCCAAGCCGTCAGCGATGCCTTCCGCTATAGCCGTATGATTGTGGCGGCGTCCAGCTATGATGCGGGCGTTTTTCCGTGTATGGAGACATTTCTGCGTAAGCTGAAGGCTAAGGCCTACCAAAGCCGCCGGGTTGCAATTGTGGAAAACGGCAGCTGGGCGCCTACTGCGGCGAAATGTATGCGGGCAATTCTGGAGGAAATGAAAAATATTCAAATCTGCGGCCAAACGGTTACGATCAAATCTGCCGTAAAGCCGGAAACGCTCAAGGCCTTTGACGTTATGCTGGACGAATTGCTGGCTTAATCAAGACAGGGAGAAGGGAAGCCGTTGTACTACGGAGAAATTAAAAAGACGGATATTGCAAACGGAATCGGTGTCAGAGTTTCCTTATTTGTATCCGGCTGTACCCGCCATTGCAGAAATTGCTTTAATCCGGAGACCTGGGCTTTTGACTACGGCAGGCCTTTTACCGGGGAAACAGAGGCGGAAATATTGGCGGCGTTACAGCCGCCGTTTATCAATGGCCTTACTGTTTTAGGCGGCGAGCCCTTTGAGCCGCAGAACCAAGCGGCCCTTCTACCCTTTTTAAAAAAGGTGCGGAGCGCCTACCCAGGCAAAACAATTTGGTGCTACACCGGGGGGACTCTGGAACAGGACCTTGCCCCTGGGGGAAGGAATTACTGCGCTTACACCGATGCATTGCTTCACCAGCTTGACGTGTTAGTGGATGGGGCCTTTATAGAGGAACTGAAAGACATTACGTTGCAGTTTCGCGGTTCCTCGAATCAGCGGTTGATAGATATGAAAAAAACATGTGCTTCAGAAAAAATTGTATTATGGGCACAGGATAAATAAGACGGTTAAGAACCGGAGATGATGATAAATATCATTGTCTCCGGTTTTTTGTGAACAAAATGCTTTGTTTTGTAGCAAAAATTGATAAGTTTACATAATATTCATAAAATAAATTGTTTTTATATATAAATATAAATTATTGTTAATATATAAAATAAATTGAAAGAGGGGTTTGTTATGTCGGATGTAATGCTAAAAGCAGAAAAATTAGTTGAAAAGAAGAAATGGGAGAAATTAAAGAATAAGTTTTTATATGGCAGCGACGAGACGCGCCTTGCGCTTGCGGCGGCCTGTGGGGCCTCAGACACGGATGAGGCCTGTAATATTTTGATCTCGCTGCTGCATGATGAGAATGCACAGGTTCAACTGACGGCGGTTAAATCCCTGGGAAAAATCGGGGACGACCATGCAACCGCCCAGCTGCAGTGGTTGCTCTCACAGACCAGTGAGGATAAAAAGGAGCTTATTGCGGCAATTCACGATGCCATTAAGCACGTAAAAAACAAACAATAGAAGCGTTTATGCAGTCAATTTTTAAAATGCCGGGGTTTAGGGCAATACAAACATGCGGGCCTATTTTTGCAGGCCCGCATGTTTGTATTATTGAGTATTGATTTTTTAACACGGGTTTATTTCCATTGCCGGAATGAATCCAGAAACCAAATGTTTTCCGCCTGAAATTCTTTTTGGTTGAGGTAAGAAAGAATGCCGGCATCTGTGTGAAAATCAAAACGCAATCTGTAGGAGTAAAGTGCTTGGTAACGGAAACCAATCTTTTTATTGACAGCGTTGGCACCGTATTTTCCGTCACCGGCCAGCGGGTGGCCAACCGCAGCCATATGTGCCCGGATTTGATGGGTACGCCCGGTCAGCAGATCAATCTCAAGCAGTGAAAAATGCTCTTTTTCCGTCAGAACACGATACCGTGTGCGGATAGTCCTGGCCCCTGGTTGAGGCGCTTCCGAGATGTAAACACGGTTTTGCGATTCGTTCTTTTGCAAATAGGCGGTTAGGGTTTCTTCCTTTTGGGGCATATGCCCGCAGACAATGCAGAGATATTGCTTGAGCAATTCTCGTTCACGCAGCTTTTGATTTAAAATCCGCAGGGTTGCCGCGTTTTTGGCCGCCATAACGATGCCGCCAGTGTTGCGGTCAATCCGGTTTACCAGAGCCGGTGCGAAGGACTGCTCGTCCTCGGGCTTGTACTCTCCGCGCTCATATAGGTAATGCTGGACCCTGGCAATCAGAGAATCAAAATGGTAGGTTTCGTCCGGATGGACAATCAGTCCGGGTTTTTTGTCCAGCAGAAGCAGGTTGCTGTCCTCATAGAGAATGTTCAGCTTTACAGGCGCTTTTAAAAAATCGTATTCCTGTGGTTCCTGTTGAAAAAACTCGTCTTTTAGATAAAGCGCAAGCAGGTCGCCAGCCTGTAAACGCGTTGAAATTTCGCAGCGCTTGCCGTTGAGCTTAATGTCTTTTTTGCGAATGCTTTTATAAAGCATGGCTTGCGGCAGGTTTGGGAAAGTCTTGGTCAAAAACTTATCAATACGCTGACCGGCATCATTTTCCCGTATTATCACTTGCTTCATGGCTTGTTCCCCTGTCTAATTAATTCGTTTCCCACTGGACCGGGCCGCCTACCCTGGCATTAAAACCGGTGTTATAGGTTAATGATATTATTATAACATATTTTAAGAAAAGTTGCAGAGGCTGAAAAAGGGAGGGGCTTGCCGATCCGTGGGAGATACAGTATAATAAAAGAAATATAAGCTGGAATTTTTAGAACTCAGAAAGGGAGCGTATTTAAATGATCAGTGAAGAACGCGTAATTGAGGTTTTGAAGGAAGCAGGGGTTTTGCTGGAAGGGCATTTTAAGCTGACCTCCGGCCGCCACAGCAATAAATATTTGCAGTGCGCCAAGGTGTTCCGAAACACCAAATACAGCGAAGAGCTCTGTGCGGCGCTGGCAGAGTATTATGCGGACTGCGGTGTGGAGGTTGTCATTGGGCCGGCGATGGGCGCGGTTCAAATGGCCTATGAGGTAAGCCGCAGCTTGCACTGTGAAAACTTCTTTACAGAGCGCGATGAAGCGGGGAAAATGGCGCTTCGCCGCGGATTTGAGGTAAAACCGGGACAGAAGGTACTGCTGGTTGAGGATGTTGTTACCACCGGCGGTTCCGTGCGCGAGGTTATTGAGCTGGTAAAACAGGCTGGCGGGGACATTGTCGGCGTCGGTTCCATAGTGGACCGCACCGGCGGAAAAATTGATTTTGGCGTTCCCTTCCATGCGGTAATATCCATGGAGGTTGAGAGCTGGGAGCCGGACGAGTGCCCCCTGTGCAAGGCCGGAATGCCTGCGCCGGTCAAGCCTGGCAGCCGCAAAATCTAATGGAAAAAACCAAAGAGAAAACAGGTGCGGTCCATGCGGGGCACCGCCAGCGGATGAAACGGCGCTTTCTGAAGACAGGATTGGATGACTTTCAGCCTCATGAGGTATTAGAGCTGCTGCTTTTTTACGCTATTCCGCAAAAGGACACCAATGCTCTGGCTCACCGGCTTTTGCATAAATTTGGTTCGCTTTCCGCGGTCATAGACGCCCCTCTGGAGGAGCTTGAGGCGGTGGAGGGGATAGGCGAGTCGGCCGCCGTCTTTTTAAAGCTGCTCCCGCAGCTTTTGCGCCGGTATGAGCAGGATTTGAAAAACAGTACGAAACGGCTGTGCGGCTATGAAGCCATCGGGGAATATTTAACGGCGCGCTTTGTAGGAAGAAAAACAGAGGTGGTCGTTCTGCTGCTGATGGACAGCAAGGGTAAAATCCTGTTCTGTGATGTTGTCAATGAGGGCACAGCCGTGACGGCGAATATTTACATTAAAGAAATTGTAACGCTCGCCGTTCGGTATGGAGCGGTGACAGCGGTGCTTGCGCATAACCACCCCAGCGGGGAATGTACGCCTTCCAGGCA
The DNA here is from genome assembly GCF_003268275.1 of Hydrogeniiclostridium mannosilyticum. Taxonomy (GTDB): domain Bacteria; phylum Bacillota; class Clostridia; order Oscillospirales; family Acutalibacteraceae; genus Hydrogeniiclostridium; species Hydrogeniiclostridium mannosilyticum. Next base: position 426,392 of record NZ_QLYR01000001.1, on the reverse strand, counting down.
GGATATTGAAACTACTCAATGGGTGTTTGCTGCCCTAGAAAATGTAGAGGTTCGCTTGTTGGACCATGTAATTGTTAGCGGCCAGGACTATTTGTCCCTGGCGCAAGTCGGCCTGTTGCCGGAACTCTTTGGAGCATAATAGAGCGGAATCCCCCGTCTGATTTTCAGGCGGGGGATTCTTGATAGAAGCTTACTTACCGCAAGGAAATATGCTGCTCTTCATAGGGCATGTTTTTACGAAAGTGGGGGATGTCGATGGCACGCCCGCCGTTGGTCACGGAAAGCTCCGACAGCAGTCCCACAGCCGTCCATTCACAAGCCTGGTAAACGTCAATTGCCGGCTTTGTACCGTAGCGGATAGCGTTGATGAAATCCTCGACAATAAAGAAGTCCCCGCCTTCATGCCCGGCTTTTTTTTGCTCCTCCGTCGCATTTTTGTAGCGCTCCGGCAGCAGGCTGTTAAAGTCGGATAGCGGGCGCCACTGCCGGTCGTCCTTGTTTTCGTCGTGGTTATAGTCCTCCAGCCAGACCTTACAAACATCGCCGAGGCCGCGGGGAGTCTCCACTACGCCCTTGGTTCCCTGAAGCTGGTAGAATGTCATGTTATGCGGGCGGGGGGAGATACAGTCTACCCGGATGCGTGCCAGCTTTCCGCTTGCCATTTGACACATGGTAATGGTAGTGTCCTCTTGGCGGAGGTCCATGGCGACATGGCGCCCGCTGGTAAACGTGGATATGCTGGAGATCCGTTCGCCCTCAAACCACTGCATCACCGGCCCGATGCTGTGTGTGGGGTAGAAGGCGCCGTGTTTTCCCAGCTGCCAGTATTTGCGCCAGGAGGTTTTGCCGCTCTGATGGATATCATAGTGGTAGGTAGTCATGCTTTTTACATCGTGCAGGTATTCCCCTTCCGCATAGTAGGGAGTGCCGAACATGCCTTTTTGCACCATTGCCCGGATCAACTGGTTATAGGGGGTATAGCAGTAATTCTCGGCGTACATGTATACTTTTCCGGAGGCCTCGACATTTTCAATCAGCCACCAAAGCTCATCCATGGTCACACCCGCGGTTACCTCGCTGAAAACGTGCTTTCCGGCCTCCAATGCGGCAATGGCCTGGGGGACGTGGCATTGCATAGGGGTGGAAATAATGACGGCGTCAATATCGGTTTCCAGCATATCGTCAAATACCCGGAAGCGGTTGGGGATATGGTGCTCCTCTGCCATTTGGTTCAGAACATCTTCGTCGAGGTCACAAATGGCGGAAACCTCGACATCGGGGATTGCACGCAGGCCGAGCAGATTTGACAGGCCGCGCGCGCCTGCAATTCCTACTTTAATCATATAAACACGATCCTTTCAATCTGAAAAATAATTGTTTCAGTCAAAAAATAGATTGATTCTTTCTGTGCGATATTAGCATACATAAATTGATTTTGTTTTTCAAGAGGAAAATTACTTTTTTTTCATAAAAGATTGTGGTAAGATAGCCTTAAAATTAAGCGATCTTATTTTATTGTTAACAGGGGTGGTTTCATTGAAAAAGTTTATGGGAAAAAATTTTATTCTATCAAGCGATACTGCGGAGAAGCTGTTTCACCAATATGCGGAGCAAATGCCGGTAATCGACTATCATTGTCACATTAATCCGCAAGAGATTGTTGACGACCGTGTTTACAAAAATATCACACAGGCTTGGTTGGAGGGCGACCATTATAAGTGGCGCTTAATGCGTGCGATTGGAGCGCCCGAGGAAGAGGTTACAGGAAGTGCGCCGGAGCGCGTGAAGTTCCAGCGCTTTGTGGAGGCGTTGGAGCATGCGCCGGGCAACCCGTTATACCATTGGTCACACATGGAGTTGCAGCGTTATATGGGGTATGACGGCGTCTTAAGCGCAGAGACGGCGGAAGAGGTTTGGAAGCTCTGCGAGGAACAGCTCAAAGATTTAAGCGTGCGTAAGATTATTAAAAATTCCAAGGTAGAGGTGATAGTCACTACGGACGATCCGATCGCGGACCTGGAGGCTCATCGGAAAATACGGGCAGAGCATTTGTGCTCGGCGAAGGTTTTGCCCTCCTGGCGGCCGGACCAGGCTATGGCCGTGGAACGAAAGAGCTTCTCCGGCTATATGAAGTCATTGGGCGAGGCAGCCGGTGTGGAAATTAAAGGCCTGGATAGCCTGAAGGCGGCGCTGCTGAGCAGGCTGGAGTATTTTCAGGCCGCAGGCTGTGTGGGAAGTGACCATGGCCTTTCTCTGGTTTCTTTTTTGCCCTCGGATGATAAGACAATAGATTGCATTTTGAAAAAAGGGCTTGCGGGAGAAACAGTCAGCGGGGAGGAAGCTGAGCGCTACCATTTTGCCCTGTTGGTGTTTTTAGCGCAGGAATACGCAAAGCGCGGTTGGGTGATGGAAATGCACTTGGGACCGTTACGCAGTGTAAGTACAAAGAATTTCCGTGAACTGGGACCGGACACGGGCTTCGACTGCATTGACGGTTATGGGGCGGGCGTCAGCGGCCTGGTAGGGTTCCTGGATTATCTCCAGGAGCGGGGGGCGCTGCCGAAGACAGTGCTGTTTTCGCTTAATCCCAACGATAACGCTCTGTTGGATGCCGCTGTGGGCTGTTTTACAGAAGCGGGCGTGCCTGGGAAAATACAGCATGGAGCGGCCTGGTGGTTTAACGACACGAAGTTGGGAATGGAGCAGCATTTGAAATCACTGGCGAGCATTTCGGCGCTGGGGACCTTTATTGGCATGCTGACCGACTCTCGCAGCTACCTTTCCTATACCCGGCATGAATATTTCCGCCGCATCCTCTGCAATGTGCTGGGAGCCTGGGTGGAACGCGGCGAGTTCCCCAACGACCTGGGGATGCTCTCTAGGCTGGTACAGAACATCTCTTATTATAACGCCAAGAATTATTTCGGCTTTTAAACAACAGCCGAATAAAATAGGAGGAAACGACCATGCAGCTGAAATTTTTAGGAACGGCGGCAGCAGAGGGGTGGCCGGCGATTTTTTGCCAGTGTGAGGCCTGCAAAACGGCTCGACAGCGGGGCGGCAGAAATATCCGCACTCGGTCTCAGAGCATTGTGGACAGGAGACTGCTGATTGACATGCCTGCCGACACCTATATGCATGTCCTGCAAAACAATCTGGATTTTTCCAAGGTGGAGCATGTGCTGGTCACCCATTCTCACCCGGATCATTTATACCCGGAGGAATTTCTGCTGCGGCGGACGGATTTTGTCCATTTAATGGACAGTGTGCCAAAGCTGTATATTTATGGAAACCAGGCTGTAACAGAGCAGTTAAAAAAAGCGATGGCTGCCTGTGATGCCCCCGATTCGACGCTGGCCGGGGTGCTGGAACCGGTCGAGGTGGCCCTTTTTACACCGTTCCGGGCGGGAGAATATACGGTGACGGCCTTGGCCTGCGACCATATGGCCGGACTGGAGACCGCCCACATTTATTTGATTGAGAAGGATGGCAAGACGTTGCTGTATGCCCATGATACCGGCGAACTGCTGGAGGCGACCTGGGAGTACCTCGCCGGCCGGCATCTGGATGCGGTGAGCTTTGACTGCACCTTTGTGGCGAAGGATTGCAAGCGCGGCCATATGGGATTGCCCAACGCGGTTTTTATGAAAGAGCGGATGCTGGAGCAGGGGATAGCCGACAGAAAGACCTGTTTTGCGGTAAATCATTTTTCACACAATGGTGGAATGTGCTATGAGGAGTTCGCCCCGCTTGCGGAAAAGCATGGCTTTACCGTCTCGTATGACGGCCTGGAAATTGAGTTCTGAGATTTTGTTGAACCCTGTGGAGGAGCTGTGCCGCCCCCGCAGGGTTCTTTTTAGCGATGGGGCAGGCCGTTAAAATCGGGCAATAAACTCCAGAAAAACCATCATTTTTTTCTTTACTTTTTTATGAAATCTGCTATACTTATGGCAGTTTTAAGGGCGCTTAGCGTCTATTTTAGGGAGGGAATCAGTTGTGGAAAAAATAAACCGTGTGAAGCGTTATAATGCGCTTTACCAACAATCCCGGCACAGCAAGTGGGAAAAAAGAATCCTGGCTGAGCTCGGCTATTTACTGGAGCTCTCAAAGGTACAGGGCGGAAAGTACGACGAGCTTCTGCTGGCTCAGATTGACCGCCTGTATGAGGAGTTTGAGGAGCGGGGGAGCATCTCGAACCAGACGGCGCTTGCGGCTGAGCAGGCGCTGCTCGGCCTACAGGCCGAGGCTAAAAAATATAAAATTACCTGTGCGGCCCATGCCCACATTGATATGAACTGGATGTGGGGCTTTCAGGAAACTGTAACCGTCACGGTAGATACCTTCCGCACCATGCTGGCCTTAATGGAGGAGTACCCCGATTTTACTTTCTCACAGTCGCAGGCGTCGGTTTACCATATTATTGAAGAGTATTACCCGGAGCTGCTGGAAAAAATCAAGCAGCGCGTTCAGGAAGGGCGTTGGGAGCTGACGGCCTCCACCTGGGTGGAAAATGATAAAAACATGTCCGGCGCCGAGGCAATGGCCCGCCATATCCTCTATACAAAGCGGTACCTGAACCAGCTGTTTGGGGTGCCAGAGGATTCATTGACGCTGGATTTTGAACCCGATACCTTTGGGCACAATCAAAATATGCCCGAGGTGCTGCGCAATGGCGGCATCCGTTATTATTACCACTGCCGCGGCCTGGAAGGGCCTAGCATCTATCGCTGGCAGGCGCCTTCCGGTGCGGAGGTTCTGGTGGTTCGTGAGTATGAGTGGTACAATGGGGAAATCGACGAGGGACTGATCCTCGGGGTTCCGTCCTATTGCTCGGAAAATCAGGTGCAAGGCATGCTGAAGGTCTACGGCGTCGGCGACCACGGCGGCGGCCCCACACGCCGGGACCTGGATGCAATGATTGAAATGTCGCACTGGCCGTTGGCGCCACAGCTTGTATTTGGCACCATCAAGGGCTATTTTGAGGAAATTGAGGCCGGTAAAGCGGCATTCCCACTGCTTAAAGGTGAATTGAACTATGTATTTACCGGCTGCTATACCTCTCAGTCGAGAATTAAGCGCGCTAATCATATAGCAGAGGACCGCGCGTATGATGCCGAGGCCCTGGATGCCTGCGCTGCCGGGCTGCCAGGTTACCGCACGGCGAACTCTTTCGAAAAGGCATGGCGGAAGCTGCTGTTCAACCAATTCCATGATATTCTTCCGGGATCGGGCGTTATTGAGACAAGGGAATTTGCCATGGGCGAATTTCAACGAGTGATGGCTGGCGTAGGCGCCAACAGCAGCCATGCGATGGAGGCCCTTTGCGCTGCCATAGATACCTCGGCGTTAGCCGGGGAGCAGGATGATGTGCTGACGGCCGGCGCAGGGTTTGCCGTCGCCGATGAAAACGGCTTCAGCTTTACGCAGTCCGGGCATCACGGCGGCAGTGTGCGGGTGTTTACCATTTTCAATACAACGCCGTATGAGCGGGAGGAAACTGCCGAGCTCACCGTATGGGATTGGCAGGGCGACCCGGCGCACACCTATGTGACGGACTCCCAGGGCAGGGAGGCACCCAGCCAGGTCGTTGAAAAGGGGACGCATTATTGGGGGCATGTGTATACAAAAATTCGTGTCGTGGCAGCTGTTCCCGCCATGGGGTATGCGGTCTATGCGGTCAGAGAACGCGCTGCCGAAAATATTGCCATCCCGCATGATCCTTCTACACGCTGCGATTTTATCACGGATGAAAACCTGGTACTGGAAAATGATTGTGTCCGCGCCGTGTTCTGCCCGCGCACCATGAGCCTGCTTTCCTATGTACGCAAGGAAACGGGGACCGAATTGCTCTCAGCGGAAAAAACGTCCGGTTATTTCCGCTATATTGTGGAGAACACCGGAGACGGCATGACCTCCTGGCGAGTGGGCAAATACCGTACCGTGGAAAATCTGAATGAAAAATACGGCGTTTCCATCCTTGCACAGGAGACGGGGCCGGTTCACCAGTCGGTTGTATATATGTTGTCCTTTCTGCATTCAACCCTGAAGGTGAAGGTGTCTCTTGAACGCCATTCCGCACTGCTGCGCTATGACGTTCAGGCGGATTGGCACGAGATTGGCAACCCCAAAGACGGCATTCCTCAGCTTGGCTTTGCCGTGCCGGTGGCCGGCGCGGTAAAGCAGTACCGCGGGGATATTCCCTTCGGGGTATTAGATCGCGCGCCGCTGCGGCAGGATGTGCCGTACGGAAGCTTTATTTGCGCGGTGCCGGAGCAGGGGGCGGAGACAGTAGCGCTGTTGAGCGACTGCAAATATGGCTACCGTGGTGCAGACGACACATTATATGCCGACCTAATTCGCGGATCCTATGACCCGGACCCCTATCCGGAGTACGGCGTCCACCACATGAGCCTTGCCGTTGCCGCCTGCGCCGGAGCGGCTGCCGGGGAGCAGCTTGAACAGAGCATGCGCTTCCGCCACCCGCTTTATGCGTATTCTACATCGGCGCATTCGGGTGCTCTACCGCCGGTTCATTCATTCCTTCGCATTGAGGGCGGTGCGCAGGCGTGTGGGCTTAAGCAGGCGGAAAGCGGCGGCGGGCTGGTTTTGCGTCTCTATAACCCATACCAGGAGGCATGCAGCGTAAAGCTTTGTGCAGATAGCCTGCGGCAGGCGCAGTTTGTCGATTTTATGGAAAAAGCGGTACAGACAGACCGTACACTGACGACGGACTCCGGCTGTGCGGCCTTTACCATGAACGCGGGGGAGATCTGCTCCGTTTATTTGCAGATGAAATCATAAATCGGAGGAAACGGTATTGAAAAAGGTTTTATGTATTGGCAGTGTCACAACGGATGTGATCGTCAATCCGGCGGATTCTGTTCCGCCGGCGGGGACGTTGCGTGCAGTCGATTCAGTAACCACACATGTGGGGGGCTGCGCCTCCAATGCGGCGATAGATTTGGCAAAGCTGGGGGTTCCGGTGGCGCTTTCCTGTAAGGTGGGATCCGACAGCTTCGGTGAGTTTGTCAGAGGAACTGCTGCCGCGGCGGGCGTGGATGTGCGCGGCGTAGTGAGCGACCCCAGCGTTTCCACAACGGTTTCAATCGTTTGTGTCGGCTCCAGCGGGGAGCGCAGCTTTCTATACTGCCCAGGTTCGACCTCTGCTTTTCAGAAGGAGGATCTTCAGGAAGAGGTTTGGTCGGACTGCGACATTATATTTGTTGCAGGAGCTATGCTTTTGAGCTCGTTTGACGGAAAAAGCTGTGCAGCGTTCTTCCGAGAAATGCGCGCGGCAGGAAAATTTACCGTAATGGATACCGCTTGGGATTTTGAGGACAAATGGCTGCCCAAAATTGCGGAGGCGATTCCATGCCTGGATCTCTTCATGCCGAGCTATGACGAGGCGGTCAAGCTCAGCGGCAAAAAGGAGCTTTCTGAAATTGCCGACTTTTTCTTTGAGATCGGCGCTGGTTCGGTCGTTATTAAAACAGGAGCAGACGGCGCTTATATCTGTGAGTCCAGAGAAAAGCGCTACAGCCTGCCGACCTACCGCACGGTCAAGCCGAAGGATACGACTGGTGCGGGCGACTCCTTCTGCGCGGGCTTCTTAGCGGGTCTGGCGCAGGGGTGGTCCTATGAAGAAAGCGGCAGGTTCGCCAACGCTGTGGGCACACATTGTATTATGGAGATCGGAGCTTCCACAGGAATCCGTTCCATTGCGGAGATTCTCAGCTTTATGGAACGCACGCCGTTGGATTAATATTTAGAAAAGAGGTTGATTATAGATGAAAAAAGAGATCTATGAAGAGGCCAGAAGAAAGGCGCTGTCCTTCTATCAGAAGGCCCATATCGTCTTGACTCCCAAGGAGGAGGCGGGGCTGGAGGTTGCGGATTTTGGCTTGAACGAACTGGAAAGCACAGGGCTTGAATTGGTGGTCTATGTGAATACAGACCGCTGCTGCGCCAAGGAAATGGTGCTTTTTCCGCGCCAAACCTGCCCGGAGCACCGTCATGCGCCGGTACCCGAAATTCAATATGAGGGAAAGGAAGAAACCTTCCGCTGCCGGTACGGTACGGTCTATCTTTATGTGGAGGGCGAGCCCGTCCAAAATCCGGCATGCCGCCCCCCGGAGGGGAGCGAGGCTTATTATACCGTTTGGCATGAAATTGTCCTAAAGGAGGGCGAACAATATACTATGTACCCCAACACCCGGCACTGGTTTCAGGCGGGAGACGAGGGGGCCGTTATCTCGGAGTTCAGCACAAAGAGCTATGATGAATATGACATCTTTACCGATCCGCGTATCAAGCGCTTGCCGTCGGTGGAGGATTAAGCTGTGGCCAACTACGGACCGTAGGCTGATTTGTTGATATTAATAACAGAGGAGTTATCCCCATGAGTAATCAGAAAAAAGTTGTACATATTGTCCCCAGCACCCATTGGGACCGGGAATGGTACCTGCCCTTCCGGCGCTATCAGCCCCGGCTGGTTCGCTTGCTGCAAAAGGTAATGAAGCTGACAGATTCCCCTGCCTACAAGGATTTTTTGCTGGACGGCCAGAGCATTATGCTGGAGGATTATTTGGAGGTTCTGCCGGAGGACAGAGAACGTTTGAAAGAAAAGGTGTCCAGCGGAAAAATTGTTCCCGGGCCCTGGTACACGGTGCCGGATATGGTCATTCCCTGCGGCGAATCACTGGTGAAAAATCTTGAAATCGGGCGCAATCTCAGCCGCTCCTTTGGGGGCGGGCAAAGGGTCGGTTATAGCCCGGACTCCTTTGGCCCCTGCTCGCAGCTGCCCCAGCTGTACCGGCTGTTTGGGTACCGTTACGCTATGTTTTCACGTGGACAGCGTTTTCCCGAGGGAGTGGACCCTGCCCCGTGCTTTTATTGGGAGGCCCCTGATGGCAGCCGGGTTTTGACTTTGCAGGAGGCCTACAGCACAGGTTTAGGCCTGCTTGTACCCAGTGTTTGGAGAAGCTTTGACCGGCAGCTGGCGGATGCGGAGCATTGCCGGCAGGTATTCCAGCTGTTGATGGAAGGACAGGATCGCCAGGGCTGCGGGGAAAATCGGTTGCTGATTGTGGGTATTGACCATTTTGAGCCTGTGGAAGGGCTGGAGAATGTTATCAGCATGCTTCAGAAAGCTTTCCCGGACTATGAGATCCACCACAGCACCCTAGAGGATTATTTCAAGGCCCTGGAACAGGAGCAGGGGGCTTACCGCCCGACTGCCTATGGCGAGCAGCGCGGTGCTTTTAAAAATCATTATAACCTGAGTAACACACTTTCAACACGTATTGATATTAAGCAGAAAAACCGTGAGGTGGAAAACAGGCTGGTGTCGTTCTGCCAGCCGCTGTATGCGCAAAATAGGGCGGTTGCCGGTTTTGACGCGCTGGACACGAGGCCGCTTATGGAAAGGGCGTGGAAGCTGCTGACCGCATCGCATGCGCACGACTCTATTTGCGGCTGTAACTGTGACGAGACCAACGATGATGTGCTGCATCGGCTGACCGAGGCCGGCCAGTTAGCGCGGGAAGTGGAGAAGCTGGAGCAGACCGTATTGGGCAGTCGGATCCGGAAGGGGCCGTCGGCCGCGGCAATCGTAGTCTATAACCCGCTCCCGTTTTCCAGAAGCGAGTGGATCTACGGAAAGGCGGCCGTACCTTACCAGATCTCTGCACAGCAGTTGGTCACCGCCGGTGGAAGGCCGGTCGAGGGCGCGGCTGTCCGCCAAACCTTCCAGAAGCGCCGCGATATTGAAACCATGAAAAAGGACGAATACGAGGAAATTTTAGCGGATACGACACGCTGCCCGCTCGGCGACATGACGGAAAAGGATTATTATACAGGCGTGGAGTATGCGTTTTATGCGGAAAATATCCCGGCAGGCGGCTACCGGGCCTATTATTTAACATCCGGCGGGGCACAATCGCCGGCGCCTGTGCAGGCCGTGTCAGCGGGGAAAAATGAGATTGAAAATGATTGCTACCGCGTAACGGCAAACAAGAACGGAACGATAGATGTAACCGTGAAAAAAACCGGGAAGGTTTTTACAAACCTGCACTGGTTTGAGGATGATGGGGACGTCGGAGACAGCTATACATACAGCCCATCCGGCGCTCACAGCGATACCCGCGGGCTGAAGGCGGAAATTGAGGCTTCAGCCGATGGGCATAAGGCCGGAATGACGATTCGGCTGGCTTACGGGGAGAGCGGTGCGCGGGTTCGTATTGTCTCCAAGCTGACATTGGCTGAGAAAAGCGATGTGATTGACTTTGAGACCACGGTACATAATGAGTCGGTAAACCATCGTATTCGGGCGATATTCGCCTGGCCGGGCCAGTACGCAAACAGCTGCTCTGACACAGCCTTTGATTTGGCGGCCCGTCCGGTTTATGAGCGGGACCTTGACAACCCGGCACAGATTTTGACACACCCGCTGCGCAATATGGTTTGCCTGCCTGGAACGGACACCCCGGTTGTTTTCTCACGCGGTCCCCAGGAGTACGAGGCTTATCAGGCCGGTGACAGCACACACCTGGCGCTCACGCTGTTGCGTTCGGTCGATAAGGTCTACCGGACGGACTGCCTTACACGCGATGAGTCCGCCTGCGGCGTCGGGGTTCGTTGGCTGACGGAAAAGAGCGGTATGTTGGGCGTCTATACACAGTCGTATGGTTTATATATTCAGCAGGATCCGGCAGAAGCCAATGCGCTGCTGAACCGTTCGCTGGCATACCAGCTTCCACTCTCATCCTTCGGCGCCTATACAGCGGGCACTGAGGAAGCGGAGCAGGCGTTTATTCAGGTGGAGGGCGCTGTGTTTTCTACCGCTTATGCGGAAGGGCCGGAGAAGAAGACGTTGTTTGTCCGCGTTTATAACGCCGGTACAACGGATAGTAATTGCAAGGTTACGCTGAACCGGACTTTCCATGCGGCGGAGAAGGTCGATTTAACGGGTGCTAGAACCGAGGCTGTTTCCATTGAGCAGAACACGGTGGCTTTCCACGCTAAGGGCGGTGAAATTGTTACACTGAAAATCCTTTGCGATTAAAGTATTTCGGTAAGAGAACGTTCGGCGGATAAAATATGAAGGGGCGGACAGCATGGTGCTTGTCCGTCCCTTCTCAATGGCGCTCCGCTGGCTACACGAATATGGTCTTTTGCTTAAATCAAAAAATGATATTATTTTTTAAATGCGAATTTTTTTAACGTATATTGTAAAATAATGAATTTTAGGCCACGGATCCAAAGAGGCATACCATATGCCATCATAGGATTACAGCATTTTTTAGAATCGGGAGAATCCTTGTTTTATATTATCATATAGCTGGTTTTAAATAGCACAGACAAAAGATATAAAATAGGCAAATACATTATAACTATACCAAGTCATGAAATTGTTCTTGACGTGGTAAAATAAAAGGCTCTGAACAGCTTATTGCTGTCCAGAGCTTCATTTTATGAAAAAGCAAGTATTATCCTAAAACAATTTTAGCAATATCCGCGCTGGCCTTCGCATCCTTAGCATAGTAGTCCGCGCCGATTTCCTTAGCATAGCTTTCTGTCAGCACCGCGCCGCCGACCATGATGGTACAATTGGTCTCGCGCCGCAGCGCCTGTATGGTCAGTGCCATATTGGCCACGGTGGTGGTCATCAGCGCAGAAAGCCCGACAAGCTTCGCCCCGGAGCGGTTGACCTCTAAAACAACGGTTTCCGGTGGGACATCGCGGCCAAGATCGATAATATCATAGCCGTAATTTTCCAAAATCACTTTGACAATATTCTTTCCAATATCGTGAATGTCGCCCTTCACGGTAGCGAGAATAATTTTTCCCTTGGAAATAGCCTGGCCCTGGCGATTCCCGGCAAGATTTTTTTTGATTTCATCAAAGCCGGCCTGAGCGGCGGTAGCAGCTTGGATCAGCTGAGGAAGGAAGAGCTTTCCGGTCTCAAAGTCATTGCCGACCTGGTCCAATGCGGGAATCAGTAAATCATTGACAATGTGCATAGGGTCCTGTGTTTTCAATAATTCCTGTGTGGCTGTGCGGGCGTAGTCTTTCAAACCGTCCCGGACCGCCTGCTCAAGGGAGGGGTAGCCGGTGGCATTGGGAGCGGCCGACGGGCTTTTTTCGGGATTGGCGGCGTGGCGTTCGAGGTAGCGCCCCGCGCCGGTGTCCCGGTTATAGAGCACGTTGAAGGCATCCACAGCATTCATCATGGCGCGGTTGTTGGGGTTGATGATGGGAAGGTCCAAACCATGGGCCAGGGCCAACGTAAGAAAGGCGGTATTGATAATCTCACGTTCCGGCAGGCCGAAGGAGATGTTGGAAACGCCCAGAACGGTTTTGACACCCAAGCGCTCCTTCACCATCTGGACGGCCCGCAGCGTTTCCCGGACCTCGGCCTGCTGTACCGAGGCGGTCAGCGTTAGGCAGTCGATATACAGGTCCTCCTGTGGAATACCGTACTGCCGGGCGGCCTCTACAATTCTTTCGGCAATTTTAAAACGCTCCTCCGCCTGGTTTGGGATGCCCTTTTCATCGAGCGTCAGGCCGATGACGGCAGCGCCGTATTTTTTAACGAGGGGTAAGATTTTATCCAGAACAGAGCGCTCCCCGTTTACAGAGTTGACCAGCGCCTTGCCGCTGTAAAGCCGCAGCCCGCGCTCCAGCACGGCAGGGCTGCTGCTGTCCAGCTGAAGCGGGGCATCCACAACGCCTTGCAGCTCGCGTACGGTTTCAGACATCATGTCCACTTCGTCGATACCGGGCAGGCCGACGTTTACATCGAGAATTTCGGCGCCGGCATTTACCTGCTCAATCGCTTGGGTGAGGATATAGTCGATGTTCCGGTTGCGAAGCGCTTCTTTAAAGAGCTTTTTGCCGGTGGGATTGATACGCTCGCCGACAACGCGGACACCGTCCACAACAACGGCTTTTGTCGCGCTGCACAGGGCCGCCTGCCTGCGGCTGTGCCGCAGCACGGGCGCCCGCCCTTTATAGCTTTCGGCAAGCAGGCGGATATACGCAGGCGTAGTGCCGCAGCATCCGCCGATGATAGTGGCGCCGAGCTCCAGAAAGCCCTCCATACGGGTGCAGAAGTCCTCTGCGCTGATGTCATAAGCGTTCGAGTTCAGGTTCGGAAGACCCGCGTTCGGCTTGACAATAATGGGCAGGCTGGTCCACTGAACAAGCTCCTGGACGAGGGGCAGAATCTCGTCCGGCCCCAGGGAACAGTTGATGCCCAGCGCGTCGGCGCCCAGGCCCTCCAATGTCAAGGCCATGGAGGCCAGTCCGGTTCCGGTAAAGGTATGCCCGTTTGCTTCAAAGCTCATGGTACAGAATACAGGGAGCCGTGTGTTTTCTTTGGCGGCCAGTACAGCAGCCTTCATTTCTAATAAATCCGTGATGGTTTCGCAGACAATTAAGTCGGCCCCGGCTCTTTCACCAATAGTCATCATCTCGCGGAAAATATCGTACGCCTCTTCCATTTTCAAGCTGCCGTTGGGCTCCAGCAGAGCGCCGATAGGTCCGCAGGAAAGCGCAACCATGGTTTCAGATCCTTTCGCCGCGGCCCGGGCGTTTTGTACGCCGGCGGTGATGAGCGCTTCAACGCTATGACTGCAGTGCTGAAGCTTACGGCGGTTTGCGCCGAAGGTATTAGAGTAAATGATATCAGCCCCTGCCTCTACATATTGGCGGTGGATGGACTGAATCAGTTCCGGCTGCGTCAGGTTAAGCGCCTCGGGCACTTTTCCAAGTTCGGCGCCGCTGGCCTGCAGCATGGTGCCCATGGCGCCGTCCAACAGGATGATTTTATTCAATAAATTCAACATTGGTCACCTCTTTTTCGGAATGCACAGCGGTCCCGGTTTGGGCAGGCGTCACATTTGTTGCGCTTTTCCCCCGGCCTTGACAAGGGCCCGTCCGGCAGGGCGGTAACGCCAATAATAGCGGTCACGGATTTGCTGGGCGTCATCAGCAGGCTGTCGGTCAGCGAAAGGCCAATCTTTCGGGAGGCATCCATTATGCGAATTAAATCCTGCTGGGTCTCAAGCGGTAAGTCGCCATAGCCGGGACTGAAGCGCCAGGTTATGCCCTTGCCTCGCCCGGCGCATAGGCTGGCAATCTCTGCCTCTGCAGCATCGGCGACCTTTTCAATGGCCTCGGTAGCGCAGGCGTCATAAATCACCGCCTCCTCCGGCTTTTGCAGGAAACTCAGGCGTATTTTCTTTTCAATGGCGAAGCCAAGCGTCGCGCAGAGAATATAGACTTCTCCACAGCCGGACAGATGGCGGCAGATGTCCTTGCCCTGGAGGGTAAGGCCCGTGCGGCCGATTTCAACCAGATTTTCACCCGGAATAATGGGGAAACAGCGATAAAAATAAAGCGGTTGGATGATATGCAGTGTTTGCTCCATACAGTGCCGGAGCGTATTTTCCAGGGAAGACGGAATTTCCGTTCCGCGGTAGCCAAGGTAGCGCAGTACCTCCCGGCGGTCTAGCTGCAATGGTGTCAAAGGCATGGTCATGCCTCGTTGGCGCTGTTTTTAGCGGCAATAATGGATTCGACGGCGGTGCTGATACGGGTAGCTGTTTGGACATTATTCATGGTGTAAAGATGAATGCCCTGCACGCCGTTTTCGAGCAGGTCCATGATTTGCTCCGTCGCATAAAAGAGGCCCGCATCCCGAAGCGCCGCAGGATTGTCGCTGTACCGGTTGATGATGGTCGCCAGCTTTGTGGGGATACTGGCGCCGCACATACTGATGGTACGCTCGATTTGATTTTTATTGACAATCGGCATAATTCCAGCCTGAATGGGGACTGTAATGCCCGCCTGGCGCACCTTGTTTATAAATTCATAGAAACGCTGGTTGTCAAAAAAGAGCTGAGTGATCAAATGGGTGACGCCGCTGTCGATTTTATACTTCAGATTTTCAATGTCCGCCTCCAGGCTTTGGCTTTCATAGTGGCATTCCGGGTAACAGGCGCCAACTAGGTTGAAGGAGGCATCGTAGCTCTTAATAAAGGCGGCAAGATCGCTGGCGTGCACAAAGTCGCTCCGGTTTTCTTCACCGGCCGGCAGATCCCCGCGCAGCGCAAGAATATTCTGCACGCCATTTTCCTTTAATGTATTGAGGGTCTCGATGATCTTATCCTTGCGGGCATTGACGCAGGTTAAATGAGAAACAGGCTCAATGTGGTAATTGCTGCGTATGAGCGAGGCGATTTCACAGGTTTTGCTCTGCTGAACGGCGCTGCCGCCCGCGCCATAGGTAACGCTGATAAAATCCGCCGGAAGGCCCCGCAGGCCTAACAGAGTATTGTAAATGACATGTACGGGGTTGTCCTTTTTCGGCGGAAAAACCTCCAAGGAGAACACAACCTTTTTTACACGAAACAGCGTCGATAAATCCATAGCAGCACATCCTTTTATTTTGATATGGCATAGGCGCCGTCTCGGTTTGTTCAAGGCGCTTATGCTTTTATCAAATCATAATTCATTCTTAATAATTATTATAGCAAATTTTTTTCTAAAGGTCTAACAAAACCTTGTAATCTCTACTTATTTTGTCGGATTAGCAGGAGAACCGGGCGTAATCGTCTTGTTTTTAAGTCCTAATCCATAAAAGCCGCGGTGATTTTGGCGGGGTGGCATGGCGTTTACCATGCTGCTTGGTTTAATTTCCTGAAATAGCCGTAGGGCTTGACAACCGGGGGAGGTACGTTATAATGCAAAGTAGGAAAAGTAGAAACCGTACGGCGGGAAAGGATTGAATGATGGCGGAATCGGTTTATGATATTGCGGTGGTCGGCGGCGGCGCTTCCGGTATGATGGCTGCTGTGGAGGCAGCGCGTGCAGGCGCGCGGGTTGTGCTGCTGGAGGCTCAGCAGCGCGCGGGCAGAAAGCTGCTTGCCAGCGGGAACGGCCGCTGCAATTTAACAAATCGCCTGCTTACCGCTCAAAATTATCATGGAGATGCCGGGACGGCCGCTCACGTGTGGGAACGCTGGACACCGGAGCTGGTTATTAGAGAGTTTCGCCGGTTTGGGCTGCTTTGCCGCGAGCTCGAGGAGGGGCGCGTTTACCCTTATAGCTTGCAGGCTTCAACCGTACAGAAGCTACTGCTTCGTCTGTTGGAAAATACAGGTGCGGAGCTTCGCTGCGGCTTTTTGGCGGAAAATATCACCAGGAAGGAGAAGGGGTTCACAATAGCCTCGCCTTCGGAGAGGCTACGGGCGCAAAGAGTCATCATTGCCGCTGGCGGAAAGGCCGCCCCTCAGTTAGGAGGCGGAGAAAGCGGTTATGAACTGGCCCGGGCGCTTGGGCACACGGTTACACCGCTGTTTCCGGCACTGGTTCAGCTGGCGGTACCCAGGGCACGCGTAAAAGCGCTGAAGGGGGCCCGGGCACTGGCTGCCGCGTCTCTGCTGGTTGACGGCAGAGTGCGTAAAACGGTGCGCGGAGAGGTGCTGTTTGCGGAAGCCGCCCTGTCGGGCATCTGTATTTTTGAGCTGTCCCGGGTTTATGGCGCCCTGTCGGAGCAGGAGCAAAAAAATGCCTGTGTAAGGCTGGATCTTATGCCTGAATATGAGATTGGTGATATTAAACAGCTGCTGAAGGGCGCCAGGGGCACGGCTTTTCATGGTGCAGAGGCCGCGGAGGGGCTTCTTAACCGTTTAATTGCGCAGGAGCTCGCCCGCAGGGTTTTGCCAAAACAGCAGGGAACGACGGAACAGGAGCTGAACCCCCGGCAGCTTTCACAACTGGCCGCGGCAGTCAAGCAGTTCGATTTTCCAGTGACAGGCACGTTGGGCTGGGAACATGCACAGGTTACGGCGGGCGGGATCCCACTGGCGGAGATCAATGAAAATACGATGGAGTCCCGCTGCTGTCCCGGCGTCTATTTTACGGGAGAAATTCTTAATATAGATGGGGATTGCGGCGGTTTTAACCTGCATTGGGCCTGGAGTACGGGCATCATTGCCGGGAGGGCGGCGGCGCTGAAGAACAGGGAGGACGTATGTACCGAATCACAGAAATAGCATTGCCTTTAGACGGACAGGAGCAGGAGCTCCGCGCCTTGGCGGCAAAGAGGCTGCATGTGGAACCGGAGCGGGTTTGCGCTCTGTCGCTGGTTAAAAAGTCGGTGGACGCACGGAAGAAAAACGACGTCCGCTTTATTTGTACGGTCGAGTGTGAGGTTTCCGGGCCAAAGCCGCGAGTTAAGGACCCGCGGGTCAAAGCCTGTGAGCCGGTTGTTTATCAGCTGCCCGAATTTAGACCCCTGCAGAGCCGCCCGGTGATTGCCGGCGCCGGTCCCGCGGGCTTGTTTGCCGCGCTTATTTTGGCCCAGGCCGGGCAGCGGCCTATCCTGATTGAGCGGGGCGCCGACGTTGACGCACGGACACAGCAGGTGGAGCGTTTCTGGCGTTCGGGGGTGCTCGATTCTAATACCAACGTACAGTTTGGCGAAGGTGGAGCCGGCGCCTTCTCGGATGGTAAGCTGAACACGGGCATAAAAGATCCCCGCATGCACAAGGTGCTGCAGGAGTTCGTCAATGCAGGCGCCCCGCGTGAAATATGCTGGGAGGCTCTGCCGCATGTAGGGACGGACCGTCTTTGCGAAGTGGTAAAAAATTTAAGGGCATCCATTATTTCCCTGGGGGGAGAAGTGTGGTTTCACACCTGTCTGACGGATTTGCGCATATCGGACGGTGTGCTGAAGGCTGTTCAGCTGAATGGGGGGCAGTGGCTTGACACAAATTGCTTGATTCTGGCGGTGGGGCACAGCGCCCGGGACACCTTTCGCTGGTTAAACCAGGCGGGAATCCCGATGGAGCAAAAAGCTTTTTCGCTGGGGGCCCGTATAGAGCATCTGCAGGCGGAAATTGACCGTGCCCAATATGGCGGCTTTGCAGGCCATCCTGCATTGGGGGCGGCGCCCTATAAGCTGGCGGTGCACTTAGAGAATGGACGGGGCGTGTACACGTTCTGCATGTGTCCCGGCGGTCAGGTGGTTGCTGCGGCCAGCGAAGAGGGGCGGGTGGTCACCAATGGCATGAGCTACTATGCACGGGACGGGATAAACGCGAATGCCGCGCTGCTGGTCGGGATCGGGCCGGCGGATTTTGACTCCGAGCATCCGCTGGCAGGTATGTTTCTGCAAGAAAAAATTGAAGAGCAGGCATTCCGGGTTGCGGGCGGCGGCTACCGAGCGCCGGTCCAGCGGGTAGGGGACTTTATGCAGCGCCGGGTCAGCACCAGCTTTGGAGCGGTGCTTCCGACCTATCGGCCGGGGGTGGCGTTTGCCAGCCTGGATGCTATTCTTCCGCAAGAGGTTGCCGGGGCGATGCGGCAGGGGCTTTTGAAGATGAACGCCCGGCTGCGGGGCTTTGCACATCCGGATGCATTGCTGACGGGCCCGGAAACGCGCAGCTCGTCACCCGTGCGCTTTTTACGGGGAGCGGATTGCCAGAGCCTTGGCTGCAGGGGGCTTTACCCCTGCGGCGAGGGAGCAGGCTGGGCGGGCGGCATCACCTCGGCCGCCGTCGACGGAATCCGCTGCGCCGAGGCGGTGCTAAGAAACGCATAAGCCAAAAAATAGGCGGAAAAAGGGGAGTGCTGAACACGTGGGGAAGGAATTGTAAAAACTATTCTAAAAAATTTGCAAAAGATGATTGACAAACAAAAATAATTTGCTATAATTATTATTGCTGTTTGATGATTCGCAGCTGAAAATAATGCGGAATTGTGTAAAGGTAGCACGACAGACTCTGACTCTGTTTGTGAGGGTTCGAATCCTTCTTCCGCAGCCATATCGAGGTGTGGCTCAGCTTGGTAGAGCGCTACGTTCGGGACGTAGAGGCCGCTGGTTCGAATCCAGTCACCTCGACCACTGCGCAGATAATTGCGGCAAGCCCCACTGCTTCGGTTTTACTGGAGCTTTGAGGTTTTTTGTTTATTTAGCTTTTATTACAATTTGAATTTTTACAAAAGCTTTGACGGAGACAAGTAGGCTTCAGAAGAAAATTCAAGCGAGCCGGGGCAGGTGGAAGCCCGGTATGAGTAAGCTGCGCCGAATATCACTCTGGAGCTGCGGGCTGAACGCTTTTGAGTAAGCCTCGCCGGAATCCCGCCGTTATGGGGACGCATATTTTTGTATGTAGTAATAGGTGGTATAACGAAGTCAAGCCTTCGTCCTGTTCTAAGGACGAAGGCTTTTATTTTACCGGAAATTAAGCAGGCATGAACGGAGGTTGACAATCAATGTACGAAAAGGTTTCTACAAGCATGAACCTGGTTGAACGCGAAAAAGAGACGGAAAAGTTTTGGCATGACCATCACATTTTTGAAAAAAGCTTGGAACAGACCAAGAACGGAAGAACCTATACCTTCTACGACGGTCCTCCCACGGCCAATGGCAAGCCGCACATCGGCCATGTGCTGACGCGCGTAATTAAAGATCTAATCCCGCGCTACCAAACCATGAAGGGCTGCCAGGTGCCGCGAAAGGCTGGTTGGGACACCCATGGCCTGCCGGTGGAGCTGGAGGTGGAAAAGCTTCTGCACATCAATGGAAAAGAGCAGATTGAAGGCTACGGCCTGGAGCCTTTCATTGAAAAGTGCAAGGAAAGTGTTTGGAAATATAAGGGGATGTGGGAGGATTTCTCCCGCACCGTCGGCTTCTGGGCGGATATGGAGAACCCCTATGTCACCTATGACAATCATTTTATTGAATCCGAGTGGTGGGCCCTGAAGACCATTTGGGATAAAGGGCTGCTGTACAAGGGCTTTAAAATTGTGCCCTACTGCCCGCGCTGCGGGACGCCGCTCTCCAGTCATGAAGTGGCGCAGGGGTATAAGGATGTCAAGGAACGTTCGGCAATAGCGAAGTTTAAACTGAAGGACGAGGATGCGTATTTTTTGGCCTGGACGACCACCCCGTGGACGCTGCCGTCCAATGTGGCGTTGTGCGTGAACCCGGATGAGGCTTATGTGAAGGTCGCCTTTAAGGGCGAGGTTTACTATATGGCCGAGCAGCTGGTTCCCACGGTTTTAGGAGAGGAAGCGCAGGTTCTGGCGGCCTTTGTGGGCAAGGACCTGGAATACAAGGAGTATGAGCCGCTGTTCCGTTTTGTTGAGCCCAAGGAAAAATGCTGGTATGTGACCTGCGACGGCTATGTCACACTGACGGATGGTACCGGTGTGGTGCATATTGCTCCCGCCTTCGGCGAGGATGACGCAAAGGTCGGCCGCAAGTACGGCCTGCCCTTTGTACAGCTGGTGGACGGCAAAGGCGAGATGACGAAAGAAACACTCTGGCCCGGGGTCTTTTGCAAGGATGCCGATAAGGAGGTGCTGAAGAATTTGGATGAGCGGGGGCTTCTCTTCTCCGCCCCCAAGTTTGAGCACAGCTATCCTTTCTGCTGGCGCTGCGATACTCCGTTGATCTACTACGCCCGTGAATCGTGGTATATTAAAATGACAGCGGTCAAGGATGACTTGATCCGCAACAACAACACGGTTCATTGGATGCCGGAGAGCATTGGCAAGGGCCGTTTTGGCGATTGGCTTGAGAATGTGCAGGATTGGGCCGTCAGCCGTAACCGCTATTGGGGTACGCCGCTCAATGTCTGGGAGTGCGCGTGCGGGCATCGCCATGCGGTCGGCAGCATCGCGGAGCTCAAGGAGATGTCGCCCAACTGTCCGGATGATATTGAGCTGCACCGCCCTTATGTGGATGCAGTGACCATCACCTGCCCGGTGTGCGGCAAGCAGATGAAGCGTGTGCCGGAGGTCATTGACTGCTGGTTCGATTCCGGCTCCATGCCGTTCGCTCAGCATCATTATCCCTTTGAGAATAAGGAGTTATTTGAAAAGCAATTTCCGGCCGATTTTATCTCTGAAGCCGTTGACCAGACAAGGGGCTGGTTTTATTCGCTGATGGCGATTTCGACGCTGCTTTTCAACAAGGCGCCTTTCCGTAATGTCATTGTGCTGGGACATGTGCAGGATGAAAACGGACAGAAAATGTCAAAGTCGAAGGGCAACGCGGTTGACCCCTTCGAGGCGCTGGAAACTTATGGCGCAGATGCAATCCGTTGGTATTTCTACAGCAACTCCGCACCGTGGCTGCCGAACCGCTTCCACGCGAAAGCCGTTTTGGAAGGGCAGCGGAAGTTTCTTTCCACACTGTGGAATACCTATGCGTTCTTTGTGCTCTATGCCAATATCGATGAATTTGACGCGACGAAGTATTCGTTGGAGGCGGAAAAGCTGACGGTCATGGACCGCTGGTTGCTCTCTAAACTGAATAGCCTGATTACGGAGCTGGACGGACACCTGAGCAACTACCGGATCCCAGAGGCGGCCCGCTGCTTGCAGGATTTTGTGGATGAGCTGAGTAACTGGTATGTGCGGCGCAACCGGGAGCGCTTCTGGGTTCAAGGGATGACGGATGACAAGGTGTGCGCGTATATGACGCTTTATACTGCGCTGGTTACGGTAGCAAAGCTCGCAGCGCCGATGATCCCCTTCATGAGTGAGGAGATTTACCGCAATCTGGTTTGCAGCATCGATTCTTCTGCGCCGGAAAGCGTGCATCTTTGCAGCTACCCGGTAGCGGACGATAAATTCAAGAATGCGGAGCTGGAGGCCAACATGGATGAGGTGCTGCAGATTGTGACGCTGGGCCGTGCGGTTCGGAACGCAGCCAGCCTGAAAAACCGCCAGCCGCTGGCAGAGATTTTTGTTCACGCAGAGCATCATAAGCTTGACGGCCTCTACAGGGAAATTGTCACAGACGAGCTCAATATTAAAAAGTTCAGCTTTACAGAGGACTTGTCCGCATTTACCTCTTATATTTTTAAACCGCAGCTGAGAACGCTAGGGCAAAAGTACGGCAAAAAAATCGGCGAGATCCGTACAAAGCTCAGTGAACTGAACGGAAATGCGGCAAAAAAGGAATTGGATGAAAAAGGCTTTATTACGCTGGCCCTTTCCGACGGCGACATCCGTCTGGCCGAAGAGGACCTGCTGGTTGAAACCGCGCCGTCAAAGGATTTTGCTTCTATGACAGACCGCGGCATCACGGTTGTGCTCGACACCCGTCTGACCCCAGAATTGGTCGAAGAGGGCTTTGAACGCGAGATTATCAGTAAAATACAATCCATGCGCAAAGAGGCGGATTTCAATGTGATGGACCATATCATCGTTTACCAGCAGGGAAGCGAGCGGGTAGCGGAGATTATGAGAAAGTATCAGGCTTCCATTCAGCATGACGTATTGGCGGATGCTGTTTGCTATGGTGAGATGGACGGCTTTACCATGGAATGGAATGTGAATGGCGAGAAAACAACCTTTGGCGTAAAGGTCTGCTGACTCTAAATAACAACAAGCGGGGTGTGCCTTCAGGCACACCCCGCTTGTTGTTATTTTATTTGTAAAACCGCTAGTTTTAACGAGTGTTTTACCCCTTTGTCCACTTCAGAGGGGTTCCTGTGCTAAAGCAAAAAAGCCCGCCGGAGAGTATGCGCTCCGGCGGGCTTTTAAGACCAATTTATTTGGTAAAAACTTCATGCATGCGTTTGCAATAGTACTGAACGTTTTCCCATTTGGCATCCGGCGCAATTCGATGATCCGGGCAGGGAATATAGCCGCCAAGTGCGACCAGCGGACGCAGGCGTTCGATTTCCTCGTCAATTGCCTCAAAGTCCTTGGCAAAAACCGTTTTGTTCATGCCCCCAACGCCACGCAGGCCCTTGCCATATTTTTCACGCCAAGGAGCAATGCTGGCGTTCCAGGTGCCGACCTCAATCGGGAACATCGTATTGACGCCGTTTTCAAACCAGATTGGAATCAGGCTGTCGATCATACCGTCGCAGTCCAGAGAAACAATGTCAACACCATAGTTCTTGAGAAGGCCGGTAATGCGCTTGTAGTGGGGGCCAACCAATTCCTCAAACACAGAGGGGATGACCAGCGGACCGTTTTTAAAGCAAATATCCTCCCAGAAGTGGGCAAAGTCAAAGTGTACGCCGGTTTTCAGAATATTTTCAGCAACCTGATAGCAGAGGTTGGCATTGTCGTCAATAATCTCCTTGTAAAGTTCCTCGTCATCGGCGTAGAGGTAGGAAATCCCTTCCACACCGCACCAATTGCGGATATTGCCGAACAAGCTGCCAATATGGATGCCGAGCATATTTTCGGAGTGCTCACGGTTCTTCAGCGTTTCGAGATAATTAAAATCAATACGCTCATCGCTGTATTGCAGGCGGGGCTTATAGTGTTCTTCATAGCTGGCGCGATCCTTAAGCAGGTGGTCAACCTCAGAGGGAATGGAGGCAACATGCGGCTTTACCAGTTCAATAACGCCCTCATGATTAACCACTTTTTGTAGGCCGTTGGGCAGCTCCTCTAAAACTTTGGGTTCAAAACCGGGACGTAAGGCGCTGTTTCCGCCAAAGCAGGTGGACCAGTTTGCGTCAAAACCAAGCTTTTTAGCAATAGAGAGGTCGGCAGCGTTGCCGTCGGCCCAATTTTTGGCCTCTTCCCAGGTGATATGGCCTTCCTCAGCCCATTTTTCCAACGTCTCAGCCCAATAGCCAAAATGAAGGATGGGGAGCCGCTCGTAGGGTTCATAATGAAGTACAGCGAGCGTGTTTTCGCGGATGTTCATGTAAATTTCCTCCTGTGTGATAAAACTGACCTGTAATCAGGGCGTTTTTCTCAAAAAATCCTGATGATATAAATAAGAAAACCTTTTTTTACTATACTTTAAAAAGGGTTGAAAGGATTGGATTTTATTGTTTTTAATTGGAGTTTTTTGTACAAGTTCTAAAGTACAGACCATTCAAGCAGGACCTTTATGGACGAATAAAAGACGCGATTTGCGGAATAATATGGATGAGGTGAGAACATGGAGGATTATATTTTTTCAGAGCTTTCTGCTGCCGAGCTGGAGAAGCTGCTTGAGACAGAACGCCGCTTTCAAGAAGAAAGCGGACGAGAAATGATCTTACTAGCATGTGAAAAATCAAAACCAGAGCAGCAATAAAACAAAAACGCAGCTTGTTCTCTAGCTGCGTTTATTTTTTTCACGGGATTCCATTTCCGCCTCGACCTGTGCCATCAGGTCACTGGCCTTCATATCAAGAGCCTCGCTAATGCGGAAAAAAGTCTCAAGGGTGGGTTTGCGCTGCCCGCGCTCAATAGCGCTCAAATGCGTGCGGCCAATGCCGGCGAAACTGCTGAGAACCTCTTGAGACAGCCGCTTTTGCTCCCTCAGATGTTGAATGACATATCCGACAATTTCCGCATCCAGCATGGTATAATCTCCTGACTCTGATTCTAAAGATTATTGTAATAAAAAATAGAAAGAGCAATGAATACATTTGTTGTCAAATAAGCGCGGCTGTGCTATACTATTATTTGCTTATGTTAATGGTTTAATACGGTAAAGGAACATATTTGCCGCAGAAGAAAACGCATGGAGTAAGGGAGGAACAGGAGATGTCGCTTAGCGGCTTGCTGAAGGGCTGCGGAGAAAGAGAGCGGGCTTTCCAGGAAATACTCAGGTCTTTCCTGCCGGAGCCAAAGCAATTTTATACGGCATCCGGCCATAAGGCATTTTCCAAAGAATATCAATTAAGGGCGCCTGCCGCTCAAGCCCTGGAGCGAAGGGATGTGGCCTTTGTAGGGACGGCGTTTACCAATTTGGCGGAGGTTATGGTTGCGAGAGCAGTTGAGCGCGGTAAAAGGGCGGTTTTATCGTTTCCGTTGGCCTTCAAGGGGTTGGAGCTGGCGACGGAAAAGCTCGGCAGCGCGGAGGTGGTTAAACAGCAGCTGAAAGATTTTTTCACCGCGTCGGTTCTAAAAGTGGAACGGTTTGTCAAGGGGGGAGAGAGCATAGAAAAAATCTTACCCGCTTGTTATTATTTATCTAAGCTGGAGCAGCTGTCGGGGTTATATCAGGACGTATGGCCTAAAAACATCCCGGCTTACCTAAAGGCCCGGGAACAGCGTGAGCTTGTCACTGACCTGGAGCGTCTGTGCGGCGTGTTTAACCATGTGTTTATCCAGTCTGGGCTGGCTGGGGGGAAAAGCAGGGCGGTGTTCAGGCCAAGCCTCGGTCGCTTGTCGGACGAACTGGGCGGGGCCGGGGTGAGCTTTTACCTGGACGGGACACTCTATTACATGAAAACCTCCCAGACATACGGGTACCGCTGGCGGGAGATTGCGCAGGCTGTGAGCGGCTATTTGCTTTATTTGCTGGACTGTGGACAAGCCCGGCCTGCACATGCCCTTGGGGAGCTCCGCGTGGAAAGACTGGCCTTTTACCAGGCCCGTTTTGGCGAAATTGAATATTTGGACCTCAGCAGGCTGGATTCACTTGCGATCGAGACAGCGGCGCAAAATCTCAAGGCCTTTTTTACAAAATAAAAGACGGGCTTTTTTAAGCCCGTCTTTTATTTTGTTCGGAGGGGAAGGCTTGGCGTATGACGGTTTCGATTTTCCGGGTCTCAGAAAATGGCGGAAAGCCACATTTTACCCGCAGGCCTAAAATAAAAGGCCGCCCGCGCAGGGCAGCCTGGAACAAAGTTAAAGCATTATGCGGAGTGAACGGCGCTTTTTCAGTGGCGGTTAATATCGGACGGCAGCGAGGCCTCAACCGCCCTGTTTACCGGGATAATGGAGACGGACAGATTTCTCCCGGTGGCCGGTTTGTTTTTCCTCGTCCTTTTCGAAAGCCTTGACAATTTCCCGCACCAGGCGGTGGCGGACAACATCGCGGTTATTTAAGTGAATAACCGCGATTCCATCGATTCCTTTCAGCAGGGAGGCACAGCGCTCCAGCCCGGAATTGCTCTGCCTTGGCAGGTCAATCTGTGTGACGTCGCCGGTAAGAATAATTTTTGAACCCTCTCCGAGCCGGGTCAACGCCATTTTCAGCGTTGGCAGCGAGGCGTTTTGCGCCTCATCTATAATGACTATCGCGGAGTTTAAGGTGCGGCCGCGCATGTAGGCCAGCGGAGCTATTTCGATTACGCGGTTTTCCATGTAGCGCTGTACCTGTTCATGCCCCAAAATTTCGTCCAGGGCATCATACAGCGGCCGCAGATAGGGGTCCACCTTGCTCTGGAGGTCGCCGGGCAAAAAGCCGAGGCGCTCCTCGCCAGCCTCAATAGCGGGGCGGCTCATAATGATGCGGTCCACTTCCTTCCGGCGCAGTGCAGAAACCGCCGCCGCTACAGCTAAATAGGTTTTACCGGTGCCCGCCGGGCCGATGCAGATGGCGACGGTATTCTCCTGCAAGGCCTTCACATAATTCTTTTGTCCGATAGTCTTGCATTTAATCGGCTGGCCCTTATGCGTAATGGCGACGACGTTTGTCATGGCCTTGAGCGTGTCGTCCATACCGCCGTAGCGGGCGAGGTCTATGATGCGGCATACGGTCGACTCGTTTATATTTTCGCCGTTGTCAGACAGCTTTTTAAGCGCCTCCAGCGTGTCCACCGCCAGCTTTACGCTGTCGGTTGTCTCTCCCTTCACTTCAATTACGGAATCACGCGCATTTATATTTACTGAAAATGCAGTTTCAATGGCTTTTACATTGACATCATAGGTTCCAAAAACGCTGAGCTGCTGAGATATAGAGGTAAATTCAACGGTTCCTGTCTGCAAAAAGAACGACCTCGCTTTCTTTTAGTAGGGTAAGGTTTTTGACATGCTGCAAGCTGCGAACTCCAATGCGTACCCCGCTGAGCGGCTATTACAGCCCAGAGGTTTGTTGTTATTATAGCACGGCTGTTTTTATTAATAAAGCGGCAGACGGAATTTTATTTGCGGTTTACTGTATTCGCACTGGAGCCAAAGCTGGCATCTGTGTTATAATGGCAACAAACCGGAGGCCCCTTGCACAAGAAATATTTTTATTGCCGGGCCCATTTTAATTTAGTCCCGCAAGCTGAATGAAGTGTAATTTTGCTGTAGGGCTTTGAAATTAGGAGGATAAAATGAATAGGGATGTTCCGCTGAAAAAATATCAGAAGAAAATGGAATACTCCTACACGCTGGGGGCGTTTCCAACGGTTGAGCTGCTGAAAAACCAGCCCGGCCAGGCCTTGAAGGTTCTGCTGCATTCAAACTTGACAAGCGTTTCTGAACGTGAGTTGGTGACAAGGCTATGCGCGGAAAACCAGATCCCGATTGAAAATGGAGATAAGGCGATTGCGCGGATCAGTGATAAAGAGAACTGCATGGTCGCCGGTGTTTTTAAAAAATATGCCGCATGCCTGAATGAGAAGGCCAACCATATCGTGTTGGTGAATCCAAGCGATATGGGAAATGCAGGAACAATCATCAGAACCTGCCTGGGCTTTGGCGTAACCGAAATTGCCATTGTTGGCCAGGGGGTGGACGTGTTCCACCCCAAGGTTGCCAGGGCCTCTATGGGGGCGCTCTTTCAGGTTCATATCCAATATTTCCAGGATTTTGGGGCATATTATAATATTTATCATAATGAAAAACGCAGCTTCTACCCGTTTATGCTCAAGGGCGCCACAGATCTCAGCCGCCTGGAGCGCGCTCAAGACGGTTTGTTTTCTCTCATTTTCGGCAATGAGGCCTCTGGACTGGACGATGCCTACCTTGAGGTCGGTAAAAGCGTTTTCATCCGCCATAGTAATAAGATTGACTCCTTGAACCTGTTAATGGCGGTGGGGATTGCATTGTTTGAGTTTACGCGCTGACAGCCGTTAAACGCTGATTTTGCTAGGGGATTTTGTCGAATGTCATCCATGCCTGGTACGATAAATCTGGCTATACTGGCCTTTTTATAATTTTAAATTTTGTGGTATTTTAACCGAATTTATAAAAAATACTAGACAAAGCGGACAAAAAAGACATATAATAAAAAAGAACGTGAAAGAATTAACATTTAATCTGCCGGTGCAGGGCAGTCGGAATTAGAAAATTGATTTTTGAGTGGCGTTCGCTGGGTTTAGCCGGTTGCGTGTTTTTGCGCAAAACAGCACGCTTCGGTTGGAATAATCGAATTTTGCAGAGAGCATGAAATTTAAGATTGCCGCCTTCCCATTATTAGTATGGGAAGGGTGGGTCTTGGAAAGGGTTGGTAAAAGAATGGAAAAAATCAGAGTGATTATCGACAATAAGCAGAAGGCCGTTAAAATTCCCACAGGGCTGAGGATGCTGGTCAGACGTTGCTGCAATGCGGTGCTGAAGCTGGAAGGCTTTCGCTATTCGGCGGAGATCAGCGTAACCTTTGTGGATAATGAGCAGATTCATGAGTTGAACCGCCAGTACAGGGGAAAGGATGCGCCGACAGATGTTCTCTCGTTCCCCATGGGTGAAAACGGCGTTTATGATGAGAATCATGCCACTGGGGCTAAGATTTTGGGCGATATTGTTATCTCCATGGAAAAGGCGGTTGAGCAGGCGCGGCGCTATGGGCACAGCTTGGAGCGTGAGGTCGGCTATTTAACGGCGCATTCCATGCTGCACCTGCTGGGCTACGACCATGAAAAATCCGGGATGGACCGCGTTCGTATGCGGGAAAAGGAAGAATGGGTAATGACCCAGCTGGGGCTGCCGGGTACCAGCAGCTATGTGCTGGAAGACGAGGAGTAGGGCTTGCGCTTTTTAAAAGGCTTTTTATATGCCTTTCAGGGAATTGCATATTGTATAAGTCATGAGCGGAATATGCGGATTCATACGGTGGCGCTGCTGTATGTTTCTGCTTTTTCGTTGTTTTTTCAGCTGTCACGTGTTGAATATGCGGTTTTGTTTTTGACATTTGCACTGGTGATGATGGCAGAAATGGTCAATACGGCAATAGAACGCCTTTGCGACAAAACGGCGAAGGAGTACCACCCGCTCATTAAACATGCAAAGGATATGGCGGCCGGCGCGGTATTGGTGTGCGCTGTTTTTGCCGTGGGGGTGGCAGTCTGTTTGTTTGGAGATGCAACGGTGTACCCGGTTATTTGGAGCTGGTTTTTGAGCCGCCCCTGGGCTTTTGTTTTGTTTTTGGTCTTTTCTTTGCTCAGTGTGGTGTATATTATAGCGGGCCCTCCGCGCATACGGGATTTTCTGAAGGGGAAAAAGAAAAGGCGGTAACAACAGCGAGGCCCGGCGGCCGGGGGGAGTTGCACGGCGCTCGAAATGCAGAAAGGATATGAAATGCAGAATTCTATGATAGTAGATCTTCAAAATAAACGGTCGGCGTTTATTGCAATTGTGGGACGCCCCAATGTGGGCAAGTCCTCCCTGCTGAATGCGATGATTGGACAGAAAGTTGCCATTGTGAGCAGCAAGCCCCAAACAACACGGACCAGGATTATGGGCGTGTTGACGGAGGGGGCGGATCAGCTTGTCTTTATTGATACGCCGGGCCTGCACAAGCCGCGCAGCCGCCTGGGCGAATATATGGTCCGTTCTGTGCGGGAATCCATCGCGGGTGTAGACGCGTGCCTTTTAGTAGTTGAGGCGGGCAAGAAGACCTCCCCGGCGGACCTGGAGCTAATCGCAAAATTTAAGGAAACTCAAATGCCGGCGGTTTTGGCAGTGAATAAGATTGATTTGCTGCCGGATAAAAGCCTTTTGATGGAACAGCTGGCGGAGCTCTCCAAGTTATACGAGTTTGCGGCGATTGTCCCGGTCTCTGCGGTTGATGGAAACGGCGTCCGCAGCGACCTGCTGCCGGAGCTGCTCAAGCAGTGTATGCCGGGCGGGCATTTTTTTGAAAGCGACACACTGACCGACCAGCCGGAGCGGGTCCTGGCCGGGGAGATTATTCGTGAAAAGCTGCTGCGGCTTTTAGACAAGGAAATTCCGCATGGGACGGCTGTCGCCGTGGAGCGTATGCGGGAGCGCGAGGACGGCAGCGGCATTCTGGATATTTCCGCCGTGATATTTTGTGAAAAGCAGAACCACAAGGCTATCATCATTGGCAAGGGCGGTTCCATGCTCAAAAAAATCGGCAGTTATGCCCGTGAGGACATGGAACGCTTTTTCGGCGTGAAAATTAATTTACAAATTTGGGTTAAGGTCAAAGAGGACTGGAAAAACCGGGATGCTGTCCTGCATAGTCTCGGATATGACCAGACCGGCTTTGACGATTAACCATCAGGATTTTTACTTTTTGCAAATATTTCCCTCACATAGAGCCCCCTTTCACGCAAATACTGTTATTAGCTTAAATGTTGCTGAAAGGAGCGTCGGGAATTTATGGACGAGGAGACAGCTTGGGCCTGCTTTATGAGAACAGGCAGCGTGAGGGATTACCTGGTTTACAGTCAAAGCAAACGTTCCGGCCGGGCCGATCAGGCAGCCCGGCAGACGGAGCAGGAGGAAACGGATGCAGTTCAATACGGAGGGCCTTGTTCTCAACGAAATGAATGTGGGTGAGACGGACCGGCTTGTTACAGTGCTGACCAAAAAAGAAGGGGTCCTGCGTGCTTTTGCCAAGCAGGCAAACCGGACTTCCAGCGGCAAACTGGCCGCAACGAGGCTGTTTTGTTATTCCCGCCTGTCTGTGTACAAGGGGCGGGATAAATACATAATTGATGACGCGAAGCCCATTGAAGTTTTTTTTGAGCTGCGTAAAAACCTGGAAGGTTTAACTTTGGCGCAGTATTTTTGCGAGCTGTCAATTTCCATGGCGCCAAGGGAGGCGCCCGCCGGTGATTTTCTGCGCCTTTTGCTCAACACCCTCCACTTTTTGTGTAAGGGAACACGACCCTTGCTGCTGCTTAAATCAGTAGTGGAGCTGCGCCTGCTTTCGTTGACGGGGTATATGCCCAACCTGGTCGGCTGTGAGGAATGCGGCTGCTATGAGGCGGAAGAAATGCTTTTCTACCCGCGGCACGGCATGCTGCTTTGCGGCGATTGCGCGCGCGGCGTACAAAAGGATGGCGGCGGCATCCCGCTGTCACAGGGTGTTTTGACAGCGATGCGCCATATTGTTTATGTAGACTTTGAGAAGCTGTTTTCTTTTTCTTTGCCGGAGGACGGCTTGAAGCAGCTTGCCAAAGCCAGCGAGCGGTATCTGTTGGCTACGCTGGGGCGCGGCTTTCAGACATTAGACTTTTTTCACCAGATGCTTTCGGAAGCGTAAACGGCTGCCGCTGGGGAGTAAGCGTTCATTTATAATGTGATTGTTGTATTTTGAGGGATGAATCATGGAGCATGCTATGCAGCGCAATATCCATGCGCTTGAACTGGATAAAATTTTACAGATGCTGGCGGAAGAGGTTTCCTGTGAGGATGCAAAGAAATTGGCCCTACGCTTGGAGCCTTCCTCGTCTTTGACGGGGGTCCGCTGTCTTTTAGAAGAAACCGATGCCGCCTATGTTTTGATGGCCCGCTTTGGCTCGCCGTCCTTCAGCGGTTTAAAGAACATCGCCAATGCGCTGCGCCGCGCGGAGGCCGGCGGCGTGCTGACGATGCCGGAGCTTCTGCGGGTGGCGCAGGTCCTGCGGACGCTGCGCGGCGTTACCGAGTGGCGCTCGAAGAGCGAAGGGGCTCCAAGTCCGCTGGATGTCCGCTTTGAAACCATATTCCCCAACCGTTATTTGGAGGAAAAAATCTTTACCGCGATTGCCTCGGAGGAGGAAATGGCAGACAGCGCCTCAAACGAGCTGGCCGCCATACGCCGGAAAATCAGGTCTGCGTCTTCACGCGCCCGTGAACAGCTGGATAAGCTCGTACGTTCCCCGGTCTATCAAAAATATTTGCAGGATCCAATCGTTACCATGCGCGGCGGGCGTTTTGTAGTGCCGGTACGTGCGGAGTGCCGGTCGGAAATTCCGGGCCTGGTCCACGACACCTCTGCCAGCGGCGCGACGATCTTTGTGGAACCGATGGCGGCTGTTGAGGCCAATAATGAAATTCGGGTCTTGCTTTCACAGGAAAAGGCCGAAATCGACCGGATTTTGGGCGAGCTTTCTTCAGAAGCAGGAAGCTTTGCCGGGTCGATTCTGAAAAGCTATCAGGCTGCTGTGGAACTGAGCCTGATTTTCGCCAAGGCGAATTTGGGCTATAAAATGAAGGCTTCTCTTCCTGAGGTGAACGATGAGGGAAAAATCGAGCTCAAACGTGCGCGCCACCCGCTGATTGCCAAAGAGAAGGTGGTGGCGACCGATATTGAACTGGGAATGCGGTTTGACACCTTGGTCATCACCGGACCCAATACGGGCGGTAAAACGGTTTCGCTGAAGACCATCGGCCTTTTAAGCCTGATGGCTGCCTGTGGGTTCCTGCTTCCGGTTGCGGACGGCAGCCGGGTGTCTGTTTTTGACCGGATTCTTTCCGATATTGGCGATGAACAGAGCATAGAGCAGTCGCTGTCAACCTTCTCGGCACACATGACCAATATTATTGAGATCATGAAGGAAGCGGATGGCAGGACCTTGGTGCTGTTGGATGAACTGGGAGCGGGCACGGACCCTGTAGAGGGTGCGGCACTGGCAACGGCTATTCTGGAGTCGTTGCGCATGAAAGGCTCTTTGCTTGCGGCGACAACACATTATGCAGAGCTGAAAGCTTATGCGCTACAGACTCCTGGGGTTGAAAATGCATGCTGTGAGTTTGATGTGGCGACGCTGCGCCCGACCTACCGGCTGTTAATCGGGGTTCCCGGACGCTCCAACGCCTTTGCCATCTCGTTGCGCCTGGGGATGGAGGAGCCGGTGGTCGAACGTGCCAAGGCGTTGGTATCGACGGAGAGCCTTCGCTTTGAGGATGTGGTCGAGCAGCTGGAGGCCAGCAGGCAACATATGGAGAGCAACCGTCAAGCCGCGGAGAAGGAACGGCTGTCCGCCGCATCGGCAAACCAAGAGGCCCAGCGGCTGCGCGAGCGGATACAAGCGGAGGCAGACCGCGAGCTGGAAAAGGCGCGCCAAAAGGCGGCGGAGCTGGTTGCAAGAACCCGGGGACAAATGGACGCCTTGCTCGAGGAAATGGAAGAGATGAAACGCGCCGTTAACAAGGGGATTACCGCGGAGCAGAAAGCCCGGCTCCGGGCGGGCCTGAAGGCCATGGAAAACACTGCGGATCCCATTCATAAAAAGGAGGCGGAGCATTACGTTTTGCCTCGTCCGCTTCAAGTTGGCGACAATGTGCTGATCTATGATATTGATAAAAAGGCGACGGTGGTGGAACTCCCTGAGAAGGGGGATTCGGCGGTCGTTCAGGCCGGAATTATCCGAACGCGTGTGCCACTAGAAAATCTGAGGCTGCTGAAGCAGGAAAAAAGCCGGATTCCTAAGGCGCGGGTCACAAAGGACATCGGCCGGCAGCCGTCCGGCCGTTCTCTGCTGGAACTGGATATTCGCGGTCAAACAACAGGCGAGGCCCTGATGGAGGTGGATCGTTTTATTGACGGCGCCGTACTCTCCGGGGTCCATCAGGTTACTATTATTCATGGCAAAGGGACCGGCGCTCTGCGCGCCGCCGTGCAGGCGCATCTCAGAAGCCATCCGGCGGTGAAGAGCTACCGGTTGGGGGTGTTTGGAGAGGGCGAGAACGGCGTGACCATTGCAGAGCTGAAATAAGGGGGAATAAAATGCGTGAGACTGCTCGGAAAAAGAAAAAAGCAGGGTGGATAATCGGCGGTATCCTGGCGTTTTTATTCGCGGCATTGGCGGTTCTGGCAGTCCTCGCCCTCAGTGACCCCAAAAAGGACCAGGCGTTTCATCAGGGCGCAACACAGCGAGCGACCGTTCAGGCCCTGGCGCAGGGGACCCTTACCGGCCAGCCGGTTGCACTCAGTGAAGAACAACTCAACGACTTGCTGCCATCGGATTTGGCAGCATATTTGTCGACGGACTCCCTTACTGTCAAGGCGGTTCATGTTTCCTTGACAGAGGATTCCTTACTGGAGGTATACTTGCCGGTGCGGCTTCAGGGAATTGACCTGGCGGTGACCATGCAGGTGAACCCTGTCTGCGAGGCCGGTAAGATCCAGCTGCAAATTAAAAGCCTTCGGGTAGGGTACCTGCCTGTTCCCACGGATTGGGTGTTGAATATGGCGCGGGAAAAGCTGCCGGCAAAGATCACCGTGGACGGCAGCACTATCTCCATACCGGCGCAGGTTCAGCTGCTACAGACCCAGAGCGGGGAGACGGCGTTGACCCTGAAAGTAACGCAACTGACGGTTTCTGGAGCGGATAAAGTTTTTTATCTGAAGGTGGAAGCCGATATGGACGGGCTGAAGGATTATCTGTCTGGAATCTTGGACAACTGGCTGAACTGATTAAAATTTTATAATCTTTAAAACCGCCCTTGACAAGAGGGCGGTTTTATTGTATAATCAGCAAATGTAAAGTAAATTGCTTTACATTTGCTGAGGGGAGGGAAAATCCAGGTGGCTAAGAATTTGGAAATCTCTTTTTTGCTGGATTTTTATGGGGATTTGCTGACCTCGAAGCAGCGTGAAGTTATTGAATATTATTATAACGACGACCTCTCCTTGGCGGAAATCGCCGATAATGAGGGAATCACCCGGCAGGGAGTGCGGGATTCCATTAAGCGTGCGGAGGCGCAGCTGTTGGAAATGGAGCAGCGCTTGGGCCTTGCCAAGCGTTTTCGTGAGATGAACACGGGCCTGGAGCGGGTAATTGAGCTGACGAAAGAAATCTTGGAGTATAACGTGCATTATTCCTGTTCGCCTCAGCTGGACTCAAAAGCGCGGGAGATTCTGTCCATTGCGGATCGGTTGGTTGAAGAGAGCGATGGTTGATCAGGCGGATCGATAAAAAGCGGAAAGGCGGTAGATCTTTTGGCATTTGAAGGGCTTGCGGATAAACTCTCTGCGGCGTTTAAGCGCTTAAAATCAAAGGGCAAACTGAGTGAGCCGGATATCAAAGAGGCTATGCGGGAGATTCGGCTGGCCTTATTGGAGGCGGACGTCAACTATAAGGTGGCGAAGGAGTTTACCGCTAAGGTGAGTGAACGCGCCGTCGGCCAAGACGTAATGGAAAGCCTGACGCCTGCCCAGATGGTCGTTAAGATCGTCAACGAAGAGCTGACCGCTCTAATGGGCAGCGATGCCGCACGGCTGGCAACGGCCTCCACGCCACCGACGGTCATCATGTTGTGCGGCCTGCAGGGCGCCGGTAAGACGACACACGGCGGAAAGCTCGCCCTGATGCTGAAAAAGCAGGGCCACCGCCCGCTGTTGGTGGCGGCGGATATTTACCGTCCGGCCGCGATTAAGCAGCTGCAGGTAGTCGGCGAAAAGGCCGGCGTCCCTGTTTTTGAACAGGGAACGGAAAAACCGGTGAAGATCTGCCGGGCTGCTGTGAAGCATGCGAAGGACTACGGTAATGATATCGTACTGATTGATACGGCCGGCCGCCTGCAAATTGATGAAGTGCTGATGGATGAATTGAAGGAGATCAAGGCCGCGGTTCAGCCGCAGGAGATCCTGCTGGTTGTTGATGCTATGACGGGCCAAGAGGCTGTCAATGTGTCGAAAACCTTTGACGATCTGCTGGAGATTACAGGCGTCATTTTAACGAAGCTGGACGGAGATACCCGCGGCGGCGCGGCGCTATCCGTGCGTTCTGTCACTGGCAAGCCGATTAAATTTGTCGGCGTCGGTGAAAAGCAGGAGGATCTGGAGGTTTTTCACCCGGATCGCATGGCTTCCCGGATTTTGGGCATGGGCGATGTGCTGACCCTGATTGAAGAAGCACAGAGCAAAATTGACCAGAAGGAAGCGGAGAAGCTCTCTAAAAAAATGCTGGAGAATAAGCTCGATTTTAATGACCTGCTGGCGCAATTTCAGCAGGTAAAGAAGATGGGGCCGCTCAAAAATGTACTCAGCAAGTTTCCAGGGATGGACAAACAGCTCAAGGATGTAGACATTGACGACCGCATTATGGATCGCACGGCGGCAATCATCCTCTCCATGACGAAGGAGGAGCGTGAAAAGCCCGCACTGATCAACCCCTCGCGCAAAAGAAGGATCGCGGCCGGCAGCGGCATGAAGGTCGAAGATGTCAACCGCCTGCTGAAGCAGCTGGATCAGATGCAGAAGATGATGAAGCAAATGGGCGGCAAGAGCATGAAACGGCGTATGCGTATGCCGTTCTGAAGATGCTTTCACCCGGTTATTCCGGTGAAATAGATATTATGGAATAAATTCATTTGGAGGTGAATGATATGGCAGTAAAAATTAGACTGCGTAGAATGGGTGCGAAAAAAGCTCCCTTCTACCGCATTGTTGTTGCAGATTCCCGCTTCCCCCGCGATGGCCGTTTCATTGAGGAAATCGGTACTTATGACCCTATGCAGGACCCTTCCGTCGTTAAGGTAGATGCCGAGAAGGCTAAGAAGTGGATTGCCAACGGCGCGCAGCCCACTGACACGGTAAAGGTGCTGTTTAAGAAACACGGAGTTCTGTAATTCGGAGGAAACACATGAAGGATTTATTGGTCGTGATCGCCCAGGGCCTCGTAGAAGATCCTGCCGCTGTGCGGGTGGATGAGGACGAGCCCCTGGAGGACGGAACGGTAGTGTACCATCTCCATGTTGCCGAAAACGACATGGGGCGGGTCATCGGCAAACAGGGTCGCATCGCAAAAGCGATTCGTGTTGTCATGCGTGCCGCGGCGACCCGGGTCAATGGGAAAGTTTCAGTCGAGATTGATTGATTTGCGAGTACCAAAGGGCGGACGGAGACGTCCGCTCTTTTCTTATAGAGACAGAGGTTAAAAAGGAGCGTTTGACATGTTAAAGCCTTTTTTAGAGGCTGGGCGCATCGTCGGCACGCATGGTGTGCGCGGCGAGCTGAGGCTTGAACCTTGGTGTGATACGGCAGCGTTTTTATCCGGCTTCAAAACCCTGTATTGGCAGGAAGGGCGTACGCCGGCTCAGGTAGAGTCTGCCCGGCCTCACAAAAGCCTGCTGCTGCTAAAGCTGGCGGGAGTGGATACAGTGGAGCAGGCAGAGGCCCTGCGCGGGCGTGTCGTTTATATTGCGCGTACAGACGCCCGACTTCCGGAAGGTCAATATTTTCAGCAGGATTTATTGGGCTGCGAGGTGGTGGACGCGGATACGCAACAGGTTTACGGTAAGCTTACCGATATTTTTTCCACCGGAGCCAATGATGTCTACCAGGTGACCGATGCAGCGGGAAAAAATTATTTGCTGCCGGCTGTCCGCCAGGTGGTGACGGCGGTGGACATCACTGCGGGCAGGGTTGAAATCCGCCCAATAAGGGGGATTTTCGACGATGCGGATTGATCTGCTGACGCTGTTCCCAGATATGTGCGAGACGGTAATGGCTGAGAGCATCGTGGGCCGCGCCAGAAAGAAGGGGGCGCTGCAGGTTTGCTGCCACCAAATACGGGATTACGCGCGGGATAAACACCACAGTGTGGATGACACGCTCTTTGGCGGCGGCATGGGCATGCTGCTGCTGGCGGAGCCGATAGCGGCGGCTTTTGATGATGTGCTGGAACGGGTTGGGAGAAAACCGCATACTATTTATATGTCGCCGCAGGGAAAAACACTGACGCAGAAGCGTGTATGTGAGCTGGCTCAGGAAGAGAATCTGGTAATTCTGTGCGGCCATTATGAAGGGGTTGACGAACGCGTGCTGGACGCTTATGTGGACGAGGAAATCTCCATCGGCAATTTCGTTCTGACAGGCGGGGAATTGCCGGCGTTAATGCTGGCGGATGCGGTCAGCCGGATGATTCCCGGTGTTCTTTCCGCAGATGAATGCTTTGAAGAAGAGAGCCATTACGCGGGGCTGCTGGAATATCCACAGTACACGCGCCCTGCTGTATGGCGTGGACGGGAAGTGCCCGAGGTGCTCCTCTCTGGTCATCATGCTAATATCCGTAAATGGCGCCGCGAGCAATCCCTGCTGCGAACAGCCCGGAAGCGCCCGGAACTGCTGCGGGATGCAGTGCTGGACGACAAAGACCTGAAATTTTTAGAACAAAACGGATTCATCAAACAAGTATAGTGAAAATGCTGTTTTTTGTCGGCTAACCGTGGGGTTGGTACGGTATCAACTGGCATAGGTTATAAAAAGTTTTCAACAATATTGGCAGCTTGCACAAAGAGGCTCGCTCTATTTTTCTCTTAATTCAGTTAGTAATCCAAAGTTTATGCAAAATAGTTGACGGATGTTAGAATTGTGATATAATAGCGTTGAATTTAATTGTTAAAGAACTATGAAAACAGAAATCGTATAGCTATGATATTGATGAGCTAGGAGTGGATTTTAAATGTGTGTTAAAGAAGTATTGGTACAGAATCAGGTCGGGTTACATGCGCGTCCGGCAACCTTTTTCATTCAGCGGGCCAACGAATTTAAGTCTTCCATTTGGGTTGAAAAGGAAGAGCGCCGCGTAAATGCGAAAAGCCTGCTGGGGGTTCTTTCCCTTGGCATTGTCGGCGGAACAGATATCCGCATTATTGCGGATGGCGCCGATGAGGAGCAGGCGGTCAACAGCCTGGTAGACCTTGTTAAGTCAGGATTTGCCGAGTGATTTTTAAGCAATAGTGAGTGTTTTGGGCGCTTCCGTACGGCTATGAGTACAGAAGGCGCCCTTCTTTTTATTTGTAAGGCTGGTAGGAGGCGGAAATGGACGAGCATCAAGAACACATTAAGCGGCTTAGAAGAAAGGCAATGAAGCTTCCGCTGCATCCCGGCGTGTATATTATGCACGATCGGTCGGGAAAGATTATTTATATCGGAAAAGCGAAGGCTTTGAAAAACCGCGTCAGCCAATATTTCGGCAGTGAGAAAAATCACGACAGCAAGGTGCGGCAGATGGTTGCCCATGTAGAGGATTTTGAGTATATCTTGACCGACAGCGAGTTTGAGGCGTTGGTTTTGGAGTGCAGCCTGATTAAACAGCATATGCCGAAATATAATATTCTCCTGAAAGACGACAAGGGGTACCATTACATCCGGGTGACCCGCGGGCCCTGGCCTAAAATATCGGAGGCCAGGCAGTTGGCTGACGACGGCGCCGATTACCTGGGGCCGTTTGTCAGTTCGTGGGTCGTGCGTGAGAGCATTGACGAGGCGCAGAAAATCTTTGGCCTGCCAACCTGTAACCGGCGCTTTCCCCAGGATATTGGTAAGGGGCGGCCGTGCCTGAATTTCTACATTAAGCAGTGCTGTGCGCCGTGCAGGGGAAAGGTCTCCCAAAAGGATTACCGCGAGCTGGTTAATGACGCGCTGGATTTCTTGAAAGGCGGCAGCAGCGACTGTGTCCAGGGCCTGACAAAGAGAATGGAGGAAGCGGCTGAAAGCCTGGATTTTGAACGTGCAGCCCGTATTCGGGATCGCCTGGAGGCTATCCGCCGTCTTGGCAAAAAGCAAAAGGTGGTTGCGGTAAAGGTGCCGGAGCAGGATGTGGTTGCTTTGGCCGTAGGGCCCAGCGGCGGCTGTTTTGAGGTGTTTCGGTTCCAGGATGGGCGTCTGTGCGACCGGGAAACATTTTTGCTGCAGGAGGTTGGATCGGCCAAGACGGCCCGTATGGAGTTTATTGAGCAGTACTATTCCATGCGGGATCGCATCCCCCGGCGTGTATGCCTGGATGGGCCGGCAAGCAATATGGAGCTTTTGTCGCAATGGCTTTCCCATAAGGCGGGCAGAAAGGTTGAGGTTATGGTTCCCAAAAAGGGGGAATCGGCCCAAATGGTGGAG
Source organism: Hydrogeniiclostridium mannosilyticum (assembly GCF_003268275.1). Taxonomy (GTDB): domain Bacteria; phylum Bacillota; class Clostridia; order Oscillospirales; family Acutalibacteraceae; genus Hydrogeniiclostridium; species Hydrogeniiclostridium mannosilyticum. The sequence goes on along the minus strand of NZ_QLYR01000001.1, from coordinate 386,677 downwards.
ATGTGCCGGAATAACGCAGCGGAACAGCTGGCGCAGAAGACGGGGCGGACGGGCCGTGAGGCTTCCGCGCTGGACGAGCTGGCCCGCCTGCTGGGCTTGGAACATCCGCCGAGTTATATCGAGTCCTATGACATCAGCAACCTGGCAGGGGGCGAAAATGTCGCGGGCATGGTGGTGTTTGAAAATGGGCGCCCGCTGAAAAGCGCTTACCGTAAATTTAAGATCAAGACCGTGCTAGGCCAGGATGACTACGGATCCATGCAGGAGGTTTTGACCCGGCGCTTTCAAGAGTATCAGGATCACAAGGGCGAAGAGGGGTTTGGACATTTACCGGACTTGATTCTGCTGGACGGCGGCAAGGGGCAGGTCGGCGCGGTGCAGCCAGTGTTGGAGGCCTATGGGCTTCGGATCCCGCTTTTCGGTATGGTAAAGGACGACAAGCACCGCACCCGGGCAATTACGGGCGACGGTGGGGAAATTGCCATTAATTCAAATCGGTCCGCTTTTACGCTGGTCAGTTCCATTCAGGAGGAGGTTCACCGTTTTGCCATTGGGTTCCACAGACAGACGCGCAAGAAAAAGATGATCGGCTCCTCCTTGACGGAGATTCCCGGAGTGGGCCCCGCACGGGTACGGGCGCTGTTAAAGCAGTTTAAAACGGTTTCGGCCATCCAGGCCGCACAGTTAGAGGAGCTGGAGGCGACGCCATCTATCAGTAAACCGGTCGCAAAGACGATTTACGACTATTTTCATCTGGAACCCGGCCCCGCGCAAGAAGAAAGTTGACAAGAGTTCCCGATCATGGGATAATATCTATAAATAGCTTTACTGCCTTACAGCGGGAAATTGCTGTTTTTCACTTCCCATAAGGGGCGGTAGCGAATTTATTGGGGGCATCGCCCCATTAGGGAGGGCCAAACATGCGCGTTATTACAGGAACCGCACGGGGCAAGCGCCTGACGACGCTGGAAGGGGACCAGGTAAGGCCAACCTCCGACCGTGTTAAGGAGGGCCTGTTCAATATTATTCAGTTCGATATAGAGGGCCGTCGTGTTTTAGATTTATTTGCGGGCTCCGGCCAGCTGGCGGTTGAAGCGCTGAGCAGGGGGGCGGCCCAGGCGGTTTTGGTGGATAAAAGCCGCAAGGCCCTTCAGGTAGCAGAGGAAAATTTAAAATCCACGGGCCTTACCAGCCGTGCGCAGGCCGTACAAATGGAGGCGCTGGCCTACCTATCCACAGCTAGGGAACGCTTTGATATTGTTTTTTTGGATCCGCCTTATCGATTGGGCCTGTTGCAGGAGGCGTTACCCCTGGCAGGGGAGAAGCTGAACCGTGGCGGCGTGGTAATTTGTGAGCATCCGTTGGATGATCTACTGCCGGAAACCGCCGGAAACCTGCTGAGAAGGCGGGCCTATCGGTATGGGAAAATCATCTTGTCTGTTTACCGCTTAAAATTGGAGGATGAATAAATGCAGTCCTTAAAAGTAGCGATTTGCCCCGGCAGCTTTGACCCGGTCACCTTGGGGCATATGGATATTATCAACCGGGCGCGGCGAATTTTTGACCATGTCATTGTGGCGGTGATGTTGAACCCCGCCAAAAATACCATGTTTACAGTGGAAGAGCGCATCGAGCTGTTGCGCAAATGCACCGTGGACATGGCCGATGTTGAGGTGGTAGGCTTTGAGGGGCTGCTTGCAGATTATGCTAAAATCCGTGATGCAACGGCAATTGTCAAGGGGCTGCGGGCCGTTTCAGACTTTGAGTACGAGTTTCAAATGGCCTTAACCAATAAAAAGCTGAATAATGAATTGGAAACGGTTTTTTTGACCACACGGGCAGAGAATATGTATTTGAGCTCCAGTATTGTAAAGGACATCGCAAGCTTTGGCGGTGATATTTCTAATTTTGTTCCCGATTGTATCTTAGCGGATATCAAGGACAGATTGTATAAGGGAGGTCGCAGAAGTTGAACACAGAGGATTTGATCGACGAATTATATGCAATGGTGGAAAAAGCTTGGAGCCTTCCGCTGAGCCATGGCCGGGCTGTTTTGGACGGTGATGAAGTAAAGAAGATCCTGGACGAAATTAAGCAGGCGCTGCCGCAGGAAATACGTCAGGCAAAGGCCATTGTAGCGGATCGCTCGCAAATTATCAGCGACGCACGCCAGGAGGCGGAAACCATTGTCCGTTTGGCGGAAGAGCGTAAAAAGGCTATGATTAACCAGCATGAAATTGTAAAGCAGGCACAGCAAAAGTCCAATGATATGATTAGTCAGACGCAGGCTAAAATTCGCGAGATGCGCAAGGCTTCCAATGATTATATAGATGATCTGATGAAACGCACGGATGATGCGTTGGCGGCAAATCTGGCGGAGCTGCGCAAGACGCGTCAGAATATTAAGGCCTCACAGCGGTCCGGCCAAAATTAAAGCCGGTTTTAGCAGCGAAGCTTCCCCTCTTTATACTTCCATTTCATCAAAGAGGGGGCTTTATTGTTCTCTAAATGAAGAGCCTAAATATCCCCCCTCAGAAAGGTTTTAAAGTCCTTCTGAGGGGGGATGTTTTAAATATTTTTACAGCTGGGAACAGTTTTTAGGGCCTAAAACCGATGGAAGCCATGGCCCAGCTTTCTTTTTAGAAATTCACGGAAGTGGATGGAATCGCCCTGTTCAAAATTATTTTTGTTGAGGTAATAAGCCTGCTCCTCGCCAAAATAAAGATAGAAGAAGTCACGTGTCTCGTAGGCGGAGGTGATTTGAAAATAGGGGTAGGCATTAGCGGCTTGCATGCCGCCTACACGGAAATTCTCCTCGCGGAAGGTATAACGGTTGATTCGGATATGAGCCTTGCGGTAGGAATTAAGATTGTTGCGCGTCATCTTTATCGGCACCCAGATAATCCAGCCAATCAGAGCAAGGCCAATCAGCAACAACAGGAAGGAAATTAGCCCCTCCACATAGCTGGAGAAAAAGCCGGCCAAGCAAATAATGGATAGGCATAAGGCAATAAATGGCATAGAGGTCTTTTTACGGAGATAGTGAAAGACGGTAAACTTACGGATGGCATCGTCTGTGTATTCCGTTACATTGAGAAACAGTGTCTCAAGCTGCTGGGGCGGTTCGCCTGCTTCTTGACGCCGCTTTTCGTCATCCAGCTGTTCCTGGCGGTATTGGGAGATGCGGTCTGCGAGCTCCATGCGGCGGCGCTTCATGCTGCGGTTATAAAATACCTGGCAGGTGCCGACAACAACAATCAACGCGGTAAAACCGATGATGGAATACCAGAGCCAATCCGGCACGTTTTCAACGGAAGGCATGGGCTTTACCTCACTAAAGACAATGCTGTCAGTAATGTCTTTTACAAGGGCTTTTGCGCGGTCGCTGACCTGGCCTCCGTTTTTGTAGGTGTTAATGGCAATGGAATATCCGTTTACAATGGTTCCATAGCTTACCTGGGAGTTGAGGCCGTTTTGTTCGGAGTTGACAGAGACCTCCATATAAAAGAAGGGAACGTCGCTGTGCGGATATTTTTCCAGCTTGTAGTCAATTTTTTCGGTATCCGGCCCGGAGGGCTTCATGGAATCAAGCACTTGCTGGAAACCGGCGTCATCCAGGGCGCCTAAATTATAGATGTTCTGCGTGGAATCCGAGCTCTTTTTATTGATCGTAATATTGATGGAACGATCCTTGGAGATTAGCTGCATGCAGGTGCCATATTGGTTAAATTCCTCCTTGAGCTGAGTGGGGTCCTCAATCCCGGCCTCCTCCAAGACGGGGTCCTCCAGTAGAAAACCCTTGTAGATTATGTACATGTCCTCAGGGAGTTCAATTGAGATGCCAGCATCTGGAACCTCCAGGCGCCCGTCCGTGCCGGATTGGGCGGACGATAGTCCAGAGCTGGCTTCTTCAGCGGCGAGAACACCGGTTCCCGCGGTACTGACCAACAAAAGACAAACAAGGCAAAGAGAAATGAGACGTTTCACTTTTGGCTTACTCCTGTTCTGTTGTTATATTTTGGCTGTCCGCTCGAGATTGCGGCGGTTCGGACAGACAAAACCGTCTATGACGGTAAAAAATAAATTTAGGTTTATTATACAACAAACGTGCGGAGGAATCCACCTTTTTTTCAACAAATTGGGCATAGGCCTTCTTGCGGCCCGGGTTTCAGCTTATTTAAGAGTTCCTCAGCCGTATTGCGTACGGATAAGAATGCCCGTCCGCTCGTGGGCGCCATGCTGTTATTTTTCATTTCCTTTTTTTCAGGGGTATGTTATAATGGCTACAATACAGCAGATTTTATCCATTAAACGCAAAATCGGTTTTCACAAAGCCAACTTTAAAAAATTCGATAGAAAGAGGAGCATGAAATTTATCAGGCATGCTCTTGGTTGAAAGTGACGAAAGGGAGGAGATCTTCATGGACGAACCCTTGATTCCGCAGGAAAGGGCGGAGCAGGCGCCTGCTGCGCAGCAAACGGCAGAGCCGGGCAAAAATCTGCCGCCAAGGCCGGGCGGCAATCCGGCTCCTATGTCCAATATACCCGGTCAGCCGCAGCAAGCTCCGGTGAATGCATGGGGCGGCCGGCCTAATCCACAGGGCCAGTACGCCCCGCAGCAGGGAGGGCCTTCATCGTTTTATTCCCCTGAGGCGCAAGCGGGCGGACAGTGGGGGAATCCACAGGGGTCGCCGCCAGGGCAGCAGACTCAATGGAGCCAGTCGCGGGGGGCATACCCCACCTCTCCACCCATTCAGGAGCAGGGGCCTTTACAGCAGGGCTGGGGCCCTGTGCCGCCTCAGGGGCCTGTGTCGCCCCAGGGTTCCGTGCCGCCCCAGATTCATCGCCAGGAACAAATCTACGTGAACCAGGGCGCCGGTCGTGGCTGGCCGCCCCCGCCGCAACCGCTCAATCAGCCAGTTCAGGGCCGGAATGCGATGCCGCAGGCTCCTCAATATCAGACGCCGCAGACCACTCCGTATTTCCGGGGCCCGGCTAACCAGGGATGGCAGCCTGTACGGCAGCCGACGGTACAGGCGCCCTATGCGGCTCCGGATTGGAGCGTCTGCCGGACACTGCTTGACACACAGGAGAGAAAGCATCGCCGCAAGCTGTTTCGCAGCTCCTGCAACCAGATCGGCTGGACAATCCTTTCCTGCCTTCTATTATTGACGGCGATTATTTCCATGCTGACCACCGTAGTTCTGGTTTTTCATCTTTACCCGGCGGGAATGGGGGCCGGCGCATGGATGGAGACGGCCAGCTTTTTTTTCATAGAGTCCATCGCTTATATTTTGGCTTTTCTGATTCCTACCCTATTGTTGCTTTTATTGAAGCGTGTGCCAATGTCGAGTGTTTTTCCCAGCAAGCGGGTTTCATTCCCTGTTGCGGCCGCTACAGTGGCGATTGGTTTTGGCATATGCATATTGGCAAATTTTCCCGCTGCGTGGATAACGGCGATTTTTCAGCGCTTCGGGCTTTCGCAGGAGATGCCGGGTTATGAAGTCAACCAGGATATTCTGGCACAGGTGCTCTTTTTCATCGGCGTAGCGGTTATCCCCCCGCTGGTGGAGGAGTTTCTCTTTAGGGGGGCTGTTTTGCACCTGCTGCGTAGGGGAGGGGATGGCTTTGCCATCGTTCTTTCCGCGGCCCTTTTTGCTTTGCTTCACGGTAATTTTATCCAGGCGGTTTTTGCTTTTATCTGTGGCCTGGTTCTCGCTTATACGGTTGTCCGTACGGGGAATATCTGGCTTGCAATCATCATCCATTTTCTCAATAACAGCTGGAGTGTTGTAAATCAGATTTTATACAGCTCGGGGCTGGAAACAGCGGCTGACCTCGTTTATTCCGTCTGCCTCTTTGTTATACCGGTTCTGGGTGTTGTCGGCATCATTTTTCTGGCGGTAAAGGGCAAGCTGCTGCTTCCTGCCTCCGGTCAGAAGACGGGCGTTATGCCGGTGTCGGACCGTCTTAACGCATTCCTTTTTAACCCGGGGATGATTGTTTTTCTGGCATACTCCATTTTCTCTTGCGTGAGCATGTTGGTTTACACCACTGATTAAGGAGTTTTAGTATAATGGAGCAGCTGGAAAAAGATGAAAAATATATGCGGCTGGCACTGGCACTGGCACATGAGGCGGCGCTGGCCGGCGAGGTCCCCGTGGGTGCGGTAGTAACCCGTGGGGATGAGGTCGTTGCCTGTGGCAGGAACCGGCGCGAGCAGGATAAAAACGCCCTGTGCCACGCGGAGCTGGAGGCCATTGATGCGGCCTGCCGTAAGCTGGGGGGGTGGCGGTTGTGGGAGTGTACCTTGTATGTGACGCTGGAGCCATGCCCCATGTGTACGGGCGCGGTAATCAACGCCCGGCTCAAGCGGCTGGTATTTGGCGCTTACGACCCAAAGGCTGGCTCATGCGGTTCGGTCGCCAACCTTTTTACACTGCCTTATAACCACCATCCGCTTGTTGTCCCGGGCATTCTGGCTGAGGATTGCGCGGCAGAGCTCAAGCGTTTTTTTAAGGATTTAAGGAAGCAAAGGGCTGCCGGCAATGTTGCTGCCTGGAAAAAGCCGGGAATTTCGCGGTTTGATTGAGAGCGGCAAGCTTTATTTTGCTTATGCGGGGCTTTCCCTAAAAATGGAGGTGATTCCATGCCTCAGGCGCTCAATCGCTTTCGAACCCCGAAGGCTCCTGCCCCGAGGCTTTATCAGCTATTGCGCACCGCAGGGGTGTTTTTGTTGGGACTGGTGCTGGGGCTTTTGGCAAAATGGCTGGATACCATTCCACACGATGGCAGTTTAAAGAGCTTGCTGCTGGCGCAGACGGGCCAATTCCTTTCAAGACTGGGTGCATGGGCGTTTATCGCGCTGCTGCTTGCCGTTTTCAGCGCCGGTCCGCTGCGGGCCAGCCTAAATGTGTCGGGCTTCTTCGCCGGGATGCTGCTGGGGTATTATTGGTACACCACCGTGCTCTTTGGCTTTTTTCCACGGCGGTATGCCACGGTGTGGATTATCATAGCCGCGGCGGCATCGGCGTTGGCTTGGTTGATTTGGTATGCGCGGGGCTCCGGGTGGTTTCCGGCATTCATTTCTGCAATTATAATAGGCTTCTTTATAACACAGGCATTTTCGCTCGGAATGTGGTATGTGGATCTGCGGGAGTTTCCCGAACTGTTTCTTCTTTTTGCCTCAAGCGCAGTACTGTACCGGGAACCGAAGCAATTCTTATACGCTGTGCTGGGAGGGGTTCTGTTCGCGCCGGTTTTGTCCGCTCTTTTTCCCTACGTGTTCGGAGGATTGTAGCGGCGGGTAGTATTTACCGGCCTGTGCCGGGGAGGCGCTCTTTCCCGGGCGGTTTGCAAAATTTAAGAATACAAATTCCGGCTTGTTTTTCCCCTTTAAAATATGTTATAGTGGAACAGGTAGCTCAGGAGGGACGGCAGCGTTGAAAATCAAGTATAGAAAAGCAGGGGCGGGGGATGTCGAGGTTCTGTCCCGGCTGCGTGTCGATATGCTTTCGGCGGATAACGGCCTGTCGGAAGCGCTGCAGAGCGCTCTTTATCAGCAGACGAAGGAGTACCTTCTTTCGGGCCTAAAAGGTCAAACCTTTTCTTCCTATATTGCAGAGGCGGACGGTGTAGTCGTTGCAATGGGCGGTATTTGTTATTTTGATTTGCCGCCGACTGAGTTTTGTCTTACCGGTAAAACGGCTTACGTGAGCAATATGTATACGCTGCCGGCATATCGAAAAAACGGCATTGCCGGCAAAATAGTGAAACTGCTGATGGAAGAGGCGGAAGGCAGCGGCGTTGAGCGGGTACTGCTCAAGCCTACCGCGCAGGGAAAACCGCTTTATCAGGAATACGGTTTCCAGCAATGGAAAGATGCAATGGTGTATTTCTTTTAAAAGGGCGGCGGCTTGCCGGGGCAAATAGGTTTTGGGCACAGATATTTCGCGTGTTTAAAATTTATTCACATCAGAGTCCTTGACAGAATCACTAAGAGTATGTATAATTATTCTTATGTAATACTATTTACTGTTACCCCTGCCTTTTGGCGGATGGGAGGGAAATAAATGGCTGAAATTAGAATTAAAGACAATGAGTCTTTGGACAGTGCTTTAAGGCGCTTTAAAAAGCAATGTGCTAGATCGGGAGTAATTGCCGAGGTTCGAAAGAGAGAAGCTTATGAAAAGCCTTCTGTCCGGCGCAAGAAGAAGTCTGAAGCAGCCCGTAAGCGTAAGTTTAAGTAAGGCTTGCACAAAAGAATCATTGACAGGGAAAGCGGGCCAGGCGCCCGCTTTTTTGTATGAAGAGAAATGGAGGGGCGCTCATGCCGCTTTTATGGCCGACGGTATCAGTTCATAAAATAACGGATATTAAAGCAGAGCAGCTCCATGCAATGGGAATAAAGGCTTTGATTTTAGATGCGGATGATACGCTTTCCGGCCATGGGGAACAGGTGCTGTTTCCGGGCGTTGAAACATGGTTGGCGTCCATGAAAGCATCGGGTTGCGCTATGCTGATTGCTTCCAATAATTTTAAAGAACGCGTTGAACCCTTTGCAAAAAAATTAGGGTTGCCGTTTATCTCTCTATCTTTAAAACCGCTGCCGGTAGGCCTTTTGCGCGCGGTTCACCGCTTAGGGACCAAAAGGAGCGAAACAGCGATGGTAGGGGACCAGCTCTTTACCGATATTTTGGGGGCAAATTTAATAGGGCTGCGCTCTTTTTTGGTGACGCCGGAGTCCATGGAGGCCCGTTTTGGCTTCAGGAGAAGGCTGGAGGTTTCTATTCGTAAAAAAATTGGTTATGGAGTATTGGGAGGTAAGGAAAAGCTAAATGGAAAATAACAGGATTTTATTTTTGTTGGGCCCCAATTTAAATTTGGTCGGCGTACGTGAGAAGGGAATCTATGGCAGCGAGAACGCAGATGATATTTACGGGCAGGTGACAGAAAGAGCCAAGGAGCTGGGCTTTTCCTGCGATGTTTTTCAAAGCAACCATGAGGGGGACCTGATTGATAAGGTGCATGAGGCAAGGGCCAAGTACGCAGGCATCCTACTCAATGCGGGGGCGCTGACGCATTACAGCTATGCCTTGCGGGACGCTATAGCGGGCGTGCCGGTTCCTGTTGTTGAAACGCATATGAGCAACATTCACGCTAGGGAGGAATTTCGTAAAGTTTCGGTGATTGCCCCCGTGTGTAAGGGGCAGATCTCCGGCTTTGGCAAGGTCAGCTATTTTCTGGGCCTGGAAGCTCTGAAAAGCCTGCTCGAGCAGTAGAAAGCAGATTCACAGATTATGGTGATGCAAAGGGGAGATTTTATGACTACAATTGAACGGTTTATGTCCCTTTTACCGCAGGAGGCTGCCGGACGTCAGGTTGATGCGGCGCTGATTACTTCTGAAAGCAACCGTTTTTACCTGACAGGCTTCTCTTCAACGTCAAGTGCGGTTTTGGTATTCCGAGACGCCTGCTATTTTTTGACGGATTTCCGTTATGCCGAAGCGGCAGAGCGTGTCATTCCCGCTCCGTGTAAGGTTGTCTGTATTAAAAAGATGGGAGAAAGCCTTCAGGCATTGTTGAAACAACACAGGGCACGGGGTGTTTTACTGGAAAACGAAAGGCTTTTTTTAAGCCAGGCCCGTTTATACGAAGAGCTTTTTGCCGGTGTAGGCGCGGCGGCAATTGAGGATGATACGGCGGACCGGATTCTTGCAGAGATGCGTTCCATTAAGACGCCGGAAGAGCTCGAAAAGATCAAAGCGGCGCAAAAAATTACAGATGCGGCCTTCACCTATATCCTGGGTAAAATACGGCCCGGCGTAACCGAGCGCGAAATCGCACTGGAGCTGGAATTTTATATGAGGCGGCAGGGCGCGGACGGCGTGGCGTTTGACCTTATTGTCGTCGCCGGTGAAAACGGATCGCTGTGCCATGGCGTTCCTTCCGGCCGTACCATAAGCCGGGGCGATTTTGTGACGATGGACACCGGCGTACTGCTCAATGGCTACCGCTCCGACATGACGCGTACGGTGGCGGTAGGGGAAGCCAGCGCAGAGCAGAAGCATGCCTACGACATGGTTTTGAAGGCTCAGCTTGCCGCGCTGGAGGCTATAAAGCCGGGGATTCCCTGCAGCCAGGTGGACCGCGCCGCACGAAATATCTTAGAGGCTGAATATAAGGGGGCCTTTGAGCATGCCACCGGCCACGGCGTTGGGGTTGATATTCACGAGCGGCCTCGTTTTTCCGCAAGTGATGAAACCATTACACGCCCGGGCATGGTGGTCACAGTGGAACCGGGCATCTATTTAAAGGGAAAATTCGGCCTGAGAATTGAGGACATGATTGTAGTTACGCAGGACGGCTGCGAAAATTTGACGCATTCCCTAAAAGATCTGATCATTTTATAGGAAAGGCTTATTGTATTTTCATGGATTTACAAAATCTGCTTGAAATATGGCCTGAAATATAATACACTAGATATAGAATAGGAAAATTATTGGAGGATGCAATATGATATCTGCAGGAGATTTTAGAAATGGTGTTACATTTGAAATGGATGGAAATGTTGTTTCTATCATCGAATTTCAGCATGTAAAGCCAGGAAAAGGCGCGGCCTTTGTCCGTACAAAGATCAGAAACGTCATCACAGGGGCTGTAACGGAAAAGACATTTAACCCCAACGACAAGTATCCTACGGCTTTTATTGACCGCCGCGATATGCAGTATCTGTACAGCGATGGCGATCTCTACTATTTTATGGATAATGAGACGTTTGAGCAGATTCCGATCAACCAAAGCGTTCTGGGCGACAACTTCAAGTTTGTAAAGGAAAATATGGAGTGCAAGGTTCTGTCCTATAAGGGCAATGTTTTCGGGGTGGAGCCGCCGAATTTTGTTGAGCTTGAGGTTACAAAGACAGATCCCGGCGTCAGAGGCGACACGGCCACCAACGTGACCAAGCCGGCTGTTTTGGAAACAGGAGCTGAAATTAAGGTCCCGCTGTTCATCAATGAGGGCGAGATGATCCGCATAGACACCCGCACGGGCGAGTATATGGAGCGGGCGTAAGCTTTAAACAATAGTCAATCCATTATGGATGATGCTGAAAAGAAAAGGGGGTAAGACGGATGTCTAATTTGGAAAAAGTGTCTTATATTCGCGGCCTTGCAGAGGGCTTGGAGTTGGACGGCTCCAAAAAGGAAGTTAAGGTGCTGAATGCTGTGATCGATCTGCTTGACGACATGGCGAAATCAATGGCCAGAACAGAAGAGGCGCTCAATGAAACCAGGGATCAGCTGGATGAGGTCGATGAGGACCTGGGGTTGCTGGAAGATGATTTTTATGGCGACGAGGCTCTTGACGACGAGGATGACGATGACGAAGAAGAGTGCTATTATGAAGTGACTTGTCCAAATTGTAATGAGACGATTTGCCTTTCTGAGGATATCATCTGCGATGGCCAGATCGAGTGCCCGAATTGCGGGAAGCTGCTGGAGTTTGACCTGGACGACGATGAGTGCGATTGCGGCTGCGGCTGTGAAGATTGCCAGGACAAGGACTAAACCAGCTCTGCTTGCTAAGCCGTGCTGATTTGGAGGACGTGCCTTGTTTGAGATGAAGCTGTCCTAAGAGGCCTTTTAGGCTGCACGCAGAAGTAAGCCCTTGATAAATGAAAAGGAAAAGAGACCCCCGGCCTGCTGAAGCAGGCCGGGGGTTGATTTATCAGGTGGGGGTTGCGAGGTGTTTGCTGAGAGAAATTGAATTTACCGGCAGGCAAGGCATATTGGGAGAACTTATTATTATTGGAACAGAGTTTCTTTATAACAAACACCCCCTTGAAGCAAATCAGCTTCAAGGGGGTGCTTTTATTGAAATGCCTTGTTATAAATTTCCTTTAAATCATCACCCTGAGGTGAAACAATAAGGCTGATATAATTGCCGTTTTGTTCCACCTTGCTCTTCTTTAAAACAGCGTATTCCTCCGGCTGATAGGTCTTCATGGTGTTTTCTTTTTCCTGGTAACGGGCATCAATTTTTTCCTTGATGGATTTCGCGGCATCCGCATCAATGCCCTCAATCAGGATAATTTCGTCGCCCTTGATTCCGGTGGAATCGATATAAACGGCGAACTGCTTCACCTGGGAGGCTTCAATCCCATAATAGGACATCAGGTCGCTTTCATCCAAGTCCATCATATCCTTGTTCTCCATAATGGCTTTCATATCCTCCATTACCTTCGGGAGGTCTGCCGTTTTCTGCGAGGAGGAACAGGCGGTTACGCCAAGCATTACCAGTAGGGTCATACATAAACAGAGAAGTTTTTTTGCCATTGCAATCGTGCTCCTTTCTGAATGAGGGTTATTGAGCGGTATGCGTGTACAGGTAATCTACCCAAACCTGACAACCCTCGTCGGTAAAGTGGATCCCCATATTGTCCGGGTCGCTGCAATAGCTTTGAATTAGATTACCCTCGCTGTCAGAAACAACGCTTGCAACATCGACAAAGTAATAACCCTGCTCTGCACACAATGCCGCCAGCTTTTCGTTGTAAGCGGCCATATTGGTATTGTTCAGTTTATGAGTAGAAATATTCTTAGCCTTTACAAGCGGGGTGGCGCTTTGAATGTAGATTTTAGCATCCGGCGTTTTCTCCAGGATGGTAGTGATGAGCTTTTGCATATTTTCCACAGCGCCGTCTACGCCGTAAGGCGCCAAGTCGTTCATCCCGAGCATAATATAGACCTTTTTGGCGCCGCTTTTGGCCACCGAATCCGCCAAGGACAATTTTTCGCCGTTATACATGGGATGAATGGACTCGTCGGAAACCGGCTGCAGGGCATTTCCACTGCCCATACTGCCCGCGGTGAGGAACTGTGCCTTGCCCATAAAGTTAGCGTTGGACTTGCGCTGCTCAGAGGCATAGCGGTTGAGCTTCAAGCTGACGGAATCACCAATAAAGACGGCATCATCAAAGTAACTGTCTTCAACACGGGTACTCTCGACAAGGGTTCCGGGCGGTGTCTCGACAGGGGATTCGCTGGGTTCTGCGGCCTCAGAGGAAACATCGGAGCCGGCCTCAGAGGAAGCCGGGCTTGTAGATTCGGGCGCAGCGCTTGCGGAGCTAGCCGTACTGGAAGGCGTTTCTGTAACAGAAGAGGCTTCGGGTGTGCTTGAGCAAGCCGTACAAAACAGCATAACTGCCATAATGGCAGCGACGGCAGCAAATCGAGATTTTTTCATATGATAAATGTTCGCTCCTTATCTGTGTTTTTCGACCTCTAGTATAACATACCTGGCCTGATATCTCAAGATTCTGTTAAAAAAAGGCGGTAAAGTGTAAGAAAAATAAATTCGCTGGAATGAGCGTGTTCCTTTTGCTTCTAAGATTTGATATAATACGGTGTAAATTTTGTTTTAGAGAGATGAAAAATGTCTAAAAAATAAATTTATAAAATATAAAACCTTTTTCGAAGCTCGCCTGTCATAGTTATGCAAGGGAGGTGAGATGAACGAAAAAAAGCAGTGCTACGCAATGGTTTGTACGTTTGTTTAAGAGGGAAATAGATGAATATACGGAGAACCAGCGGCAAAAAGAAAAAATATTTAGGCGCATTAAAAAAGGATTGGGAAAGGGGAAGAGAAAATGGACTATAGGCAAGCAGTAGGACTTGCTAAAAAAGGGAAGGAAGAGGGCTTTCAGTTTTTATATGAAAATACTTATAAAAATAAATATTATTTAGCGCTGAAATACCTAAAGAATGAACAAGAAGCGCAGGACGTGCTGCAAGAGGCATATATAAAGGCTTTTGCCCGCTTAGATCAGCTGGAAAAACCGGAAGCGTTCCCAAGCTGGCTGGGAACTATTATTGGTAATTTGGCTAAAAATAAACTGCAACAGAAAAATCCGTTATTGTTTTCAGATGTAGCGGTTCATACCGAAGACGAATCCTTTGAATATAAAATTGAAGATGAGCGTACAAGCTATCAGCCGGAATTAGCATACAGCAGGCAGGAAACCCAGCAACTGGTACATGAAATGATCAGTGCGCTTTCTGAGGAACAGAGAGTGTGTATTTTGATGTACGAGATAGAGGGGATCTCCATTAAAGAAATAGCAGCGGCTTTGGATTGTTCAGTTAACACGGTAAAATCCCGCTTAAGCTATGGGCGGAAAAATTTAAAGAAAAAAGCCGAAGAACTGCAAAAGAAGGGGTACAGGCTATATGGCTGCCCGGCGCTTCCGTTGCTGCTTTCGCTGCTTCGCAGGGAAGAGTCCAGCCTATCTGCAGACGGGTTGTTGGAAGCAGCGCAAAGCCAGGCCGCCCAGCCAATTTTATCCCATGCAGGAACCGGACAGGTTCCGGGGGCTAACACGGCAGCCGTTTCACAGAAGGTGCTGGAAGGTGGAAAGAGCGTTGCGGCCGGAATGGCAAAAAAAGGGCTTCTCTATACCATAGCCGGAAAAGTGACAGCGGCGGTGGTGGGGGTTGCCGTAGCCGGTGGCGTAGCAGGAGCCGCTTATTATCTCGGAACACAGGGGGATAAGCCGGTCTCAAAACCAGAGATGGAAGTGAGCTCGGTTATCAGCGTCAGTCAAGTGCAGGTATCACAGTCGCCGGAGGAACCACAAGTCCTGAAACTGGCAGATGAGGATTATCCGGGCTTAATCGCCGGTAATTTGACCAAGGCTGAAGTAGAATATGTCCTATCCTATGGGCCAGCAGAGATTTCGGCTCAGGGACTTGAGCAAAAGGACTATGTCAATGCCCTGAACGCTCTTTGCCAGGGCCCTGGAGGAAGCGGAATGGGCTCGGCGGATCAGAAAAGTTTAATAGAAAGCTATGGGTATGACAGCCGGTATCGTTCAGTGTACTCCGTAACAGATATAAACCGCTTATTCTTATCATTTGCAGATTATCAATTTACTGAGAAAAATCATGGCGCGAATGAATGGAACATCCAAGTTGAGGACGAAAAACTGTATTTCTTTCCTTCTACAATAAATTTTACAGCAGAAACGAAGATCACAGCTGCGGAATATACCGGTGAAGAAATGATTTTGTATTTTACCTATGACTGTTCCTTTTATGATATGGGGCAGACCAAGAAAACCCATGCCAGCAAAAAAGCGACGCTTCACCCCAATGCGGAAGGTAAATTTCAGATTGTAAGAATTGAAGAATCGGAAAAGAAATCCGAACAGGAAACAAGTTTATCCTCTTCGGTCGAAGGACAAAGCGTTGATGAAGTGTACGCCGGTGTGCTGGATTCCATAAAAAATAAGGAATCCGGGTACCGGTTTACAAATGGGCTGGATTATACAGGCAAGATCAAATATTTTTACCAGGATATTAATCAGGATGGGATAAAGGATTTAATTGTTGGAGCGGAATGTAGTCAAGATGTTTTTATGAAAATGGACTGTAAGTTTTATAGCTGCCAAAAGGAAAATGGCGGCTATCGGCTGATTGAAATACCAGATTCCCAGCTTGTAACAGACTTGTATTTGCCACAGGATGGGTACGGGCTGTTAAGCCTAGATTTGGCCCGAATGTCGGGTATGTACGAATGTAACCGGATTAGCATCGAAAATAACGTCCTCAACCGGACGCACTTGCCGGCGTATAGTTTTCAATTGGGGGATTCCGATGAGAAAAACTTTCGAGAGGAAAACCCGAATGTTAAATGGATTGACTTAGTATGAACTGAAGCTAAGGCGCGGAAGCGTTTATTAACGGGCTCCTCCCTCTTTTAAGGAGATAAATAATAAATTATCAGAATAATATTAGGAGGAATACGAATGTACTACTGTGCCAAATGCGGATCAAAAATTAAGGAGGGCGCGTCATTTTGTGGACAATGCGGAGCAGATCTAAAAAATTGCCTACCGGTACAAGAGACGGCGCATGACGAAGCGAAAACAAATATGCGGCAGGAAGATTTTACCGAACCGGGACGGGCAACAGGAAAAGCGGGAAATACAAGCCCAGAGCTTTATGGAACACAGGCCGGTCAAAACGCGGGGCAGCCAATCAAGCAGTATGCACAGCCTCAATCACAGCCTCAGCCGGTGGCTCAGGGAATGGGAAATCCGCCGTTTTACAATAACCATACTATTCCGATTAAAAACTATGATCCGTCTAAAGACTATACCCCGATTAGCATGTGGGGGTATTTTGGGTACCAGCTCTTGTTTGCCATACCGCTCATTGGTTTTATATTGATTCTTGTTTTTTCATTTTGGGGGACAAGAAATATCAATCTGAGAAACTATGCACGTTCTACTTTTTGTCTTTTTATTGTATTGGTTACCGTAATATTGTTAATAACGCTGATGATTGCTTTAGCTTCAGCTTCAATTTAATGAGAGGATGGAAGAAAAATGTTTTGTTTAAAATGCGGCGCAGATATTGAAGAAGGTACTTTGTTCTGCACACAATGCGGCGCGCCGGTAGAAAACCAGCCCTCGGCCGGACAGGCGCAGCGTGCACAGCCGGCTACACCGGCACAATATACAAATCAGCAATATCAAGGCATGCCTTCAAGCGTGGGAGCCGTTGCCGCTGTGAAAATAAAGCGTAAGAAAACAGGTATTATTATCGGGATTGCAGCGGCTGCTGCCGTTTTGGTAATAGCCATTATTTTTGCCGTTGCCGTTTTGTCCGGCGGCAGAGGTTACAAAGAAACTGTCGGCCAATATCTGAGAGCGAATGTGAACGCTGAGGTAAAAGAATACATAGAGCTGATACCCGATCAAGCAGTCGCTACGCTTATGTCACAGAATGGCTACGGCAGCAGCGAGAGAAGTGAATTTATTAAAGAAGGTCAGGAGAATTTGGACCGAGCGCTAGAAAGAACCTTGGGTGAAAATTGGAAATTGAAGTTCTCCTATAAAGATTTTAAGTACGATATTGAGGACATTGAAGGAATTTCCGGAGAAGATTTAGAGGAGATCCGGAGAAATTATAGAAGGATGGCTATTGATGTATCAGAAGCAATGGCTGTTGAGATCAAAAGTACGTTTAAAGGTATAGAAAGCGAAGGAACGCAGAATATTACTTTAATTAAAGTGGGAAATTCTTGGTATATTGATTTTATCGAGATGAATGTAGGCGCATTTTGGGGATTGAACTAGATGATCCCAATCGTTTACGGCATGCCTTGAGCCTCGGGAGGCAAAAGGCCGGCTTTACCGTTGGGGCGGACGATAGGCAAACGGCGGCAGCCGGAACGGGCAATAAGGCCGGTGTCTTACCGTTAAAAAAACAGCGAAGCCCTTTGAAAAACAGAAATGGGAAAAGAAATGAGGCACAGGATGCATCCTGTACCTCATTTCCAACGGCGGTTTTATTTCATGCGGAAGCTGGCGCACTCCGTTTCGTCCTTGCAGTTGGCGTTGCAGCCACAGACGGAGATTGCGCTGGCGGTGCATTTGCTGGAGGAATTATATACGCAGTTGTCTGCGGTGCAGGCAACATCCAGCGCCTGGTTGGGGTTATTACACCCACAGGAGTTGGATGCGCCTCTTTTTTCCTCGAACGATGCACAGCAGGTTTGGTCGCAGCCGCAGGCGCAGGGGCCCTCTACCTTAATATCAGGGCGGCAGCAGCAGTTTTCGCTGTTATAAGAGCAGCTTTTAACATCACATTGTAAATTTGTCATTTTGGCACCTCTCATTCCACCGGTTTCAGCCGGCGAAAATTATTTTGTGCCAACGGCGCCTCAGTTATTCATTGAGGCGCCTCGCTCCTGTAAAATATAGTCGAGAATTTGATTAGCGACCTCTTCTTTTGACATGCATGGCAGCTCGGTTATATGCTGCCTGGTAATAATGGTCACAATATTTGTGTCGCCCGCGAAGCCCGCCCCGTCAACCTTAAGATTGTTGGCGACAATCATATCCGCATTTTTCCTTTTTAACTTTTTTTGAGAATTTTCGAGCATATTGGCAGTCTCCATGGAAAAGCCGCAGAGATATTGCCCGCTTTTTTTATGTTCTCCCAAATAGAGGAGAATATCGTCCGTCCGGCTGAGTTCAAGCCCGGTGCTGCCGTCAGCTTTTTTGATTTTGTCATTGTGGTACCGGCTGGGGCGGTAATCCGCGACAGCAGCGGCCTTAATGATAATATCCTGCTCCTTCTGCCGCGCGGCCACGGCCTCAAACATATCCTTCGCGCTGACGACATCGACGGTTTCAGTGAACAAGGGTTTTTCCAAAGCCGTCGGGCCGCTGACCAGAGTTACTTTGGCGCCGCGCTTGGCAGCCTCGCAGGCAAGCGCATACCCCATTTTACCAGAGGAGTGGTTGGTGAGGTAACGGACGGGATCCAGCGCTTCCTGGGTAGGGCCGGCCGTAACCAGCAGGCGAAGCCCCGCCATATCTTTCGGGCGCTCAATCAGCTGGCGGACGTAATCGATCAAAATACCGGGCTCCGGCATTTTTCCGGCGCCGGTGTCGCCGCAGGCCAGCCGCCCGCAAGCGGGTTCAACAACCGTGTAGCCGTATTTTTTTAACAAGGCAAGGTTGTCCTGAGTAACGGGCGCCTCGTACATAGCGGTATTCATGGCAGGGGACACTACTTTGGGGCAGCGGCAAGCCAGTATAGTGGTGGTCAGCATATCGTCCGCAAGGCCATGCGCCAGCTTGGCAATAACATTGGCCGAAGCCGGTGCGACAAGGCATAGATCCGCCCTTTTTGCCAGAGAGACATGCTCAACCTGAAATTCAAAATTCCGGTCGAAGGTATCGACCGGACATTTATTGCCGGTGAGTGTCTCAAACGTGATAGGGTTGATAAACTGTGTCGCGTTTTTTGTCATCAGCACATGGACATCTGCGCCTAATTTAACCAAGCCGCTGGCAGCATAGGCCGCTTTATAGGCGGCAATACTCCCAGTGACACCGAGCAAAACGGTTTTTCCCTTTAGCATGTGCCATTCTCCTTTTCTTTTATCCGCAGACGGCCGGTTGGTCATGGATGTTTTGCAGCCGGAGCTTTAACAGCATGGTTTTTTCCGGCCTTGTAATGCTGTGATTAATTATAATTTTAGTATACCGAAGTTTTTTTTTGTTGTAAAGGGAGGATGAAAATTTGTTAAATAATTGTCAGATTGTGGTTGCAAGCCCGGGCTGCGCGTATTATAATAAAGACAAATAATGCATTGTATCCCAACGGTAGGGAACAGTAGCAGGAGGTAATAAAAATGAATAAAAGAGTTGTTAGGTACCGTGACTTTGTGCTGCTGGCGCTGTTTACAGCCATCATTTTCGTGCTGGGAATGACGCCGCTGGGGATGATCCCGCTCGGCCTGATTAAAGCGACGAGCGTTCACATCCCGGTCATTATCGGCGCATTGGTTCTTGGGCCGAAATACGGCGCTGTTTTGGGCGGCGTGTTCGGGCTGGTGAGTCTAATTAGCAACACGGTACAGCCCGCGGCGCTTTCTTTCGCCTTTTCTCCGGTGATTCCGGTTTATGGAACATCGAGTGGCAGCTGGCTCAGTTTGATTATCTGCTTTGTACCCCGGGTTTTGGTCGGCGTCCTCCCTTATTATGTGTTTAAGCTGGTGCAAAAATTATTTCAGAACCACGATAAGGCGGAGTACCTGTCCTGTGGAATTGCGGGCGTAGTAGGCGCTGTTGTCAATACCGGCCTGGTTATGTCGTTGATTTACTTCCTTTTTAAGGACGCATATGCCACGATGAAGGAAGTTCCCGTTGATGCTGTGGCGGGCGTGATTATGGGGGTTGTGCTGACGAACGGTGTGGCTGAGGCAATTATAGCGGGCGTGCTGGTTTCGGTAATCGGCAAGGTGCTGCTGAATTTAAAACGTAAGCAAAAGGCCTGAGTGTGCCGGGGCATGCATTTGGAGCGCTGTTTAGCAGCAGCGTAAAAAAGCCTTGAGAAAATCGATAAAGTAGGAGATCATTCCATGGTTATAGCCATCGACGTAGGAAATACCAACATTGTTTTGGGGTGCCTAGACCCTGACAGCGAAAAAATTTATTTTACGGCGCGGTTGTCTTCCGACCGCTTTAAGACAAGCGACGAGTATGCTTCTTTAATGAGAAACATGTTTATTTTAAACCATGTAGAAATCAAAGACTTAAAGGGCAGTATTATTTCCTCTGTGGTTCCGGCCTTGACGGTAACCATGAAAGAGGCAATTGTCAAGATTTGCGGCATAGAGTCGTTGGTCGTGGGCTCGGGGATTAAGACGGGGCTGAATATTTTGATGGACAACCCGGCACAGCTCGGCAGCGACCTGGTGGTCGATGCGGTGGCAGCTTCGGCGGAATATCCAAAGCCGATTATGATTTTCGATATGGGAACGGCAACCACGCTTTCCGTTGTGGATGCGAAGGGCAATTATACCGGCGGAATGATTATTCCCGGTGTTTTGCTGACGTTGGAGGCGCTTTCCAGCCGGACCTCTCAGCTGCCGCATATCAACTTGGAATCCCCAAAGAAAATTGTGGGAAAGAATACGATCGATTGCATGAAGAGCGGTATTGTTTATGGAAATGCCGCTATGCTGGATGGGATTATTGAAAGAGTAACAGAGGAGCTGGGCGAAGAACCCACCGTGGTGGCGACCGGAGGCCTGGCCTGCAATATTGTCAAGCACTGCAAGAAGAAAATAGTCTGTGACGACAGCCTGATTCTCAAGGGGCTGCGAATTATCTACAATAAAAATAAGGCCTGAGCAGGTTGGTTCCGGCAGGCTGCCGAAACCGCTAGCAAAAATACGCCGGAGCTGCGAGCAGCAGCTCCGGCGTATTTAACCTTTAAGGGATATGTTTTTTCTCAGAACGTTGGTGGCAGGCTGAATAATCGAACAACTCGGAAAAGGTGTTCCTTTACGATCCAGTGTTGATATTACGAATGGCCCAGCAGCCGTTTTTTCTGCCGGATATCCTCCCCCTGAAACAGAACACGCTTATAATCGGCCATAATCCTGGAGGCAAAACGGTCGGTATAGGCCGCGCCAAGCTGCTCCATAGTCAGATTTGTGCTGATGATTGTCGGCCTCGACGTCATTTGGCGGGTATTCACAATGTTGTATATCTCAGCAATGGAGAAAGAGGTTCTGAATTCGGTGCCGAGATCGTCCAGAATCAGCAAATCGCACTCAATTAAGCTCTGCCGGGTGTCTGCATCGTCGCTGCGTCCAAAGTGCTCTTGCTCCAAACGGTTGATGATATTGTTGACAGAGCCGTAAACGACGCCGTATCCTTTTTTGATAACGCCGCCGGCAATCGCCAGGGAAAGGTGAGTTTTTCCCAGACCGGTCCCGCCCATAAAAATAAGATTAGGAGACCGTGGAGAGAACAGCTCGGCGTATTCAATACAATTGTGAAAAACACGCTCCATTTTTTCCCGGTAAGCTTCTGGGTAATATTTGGTGGAAAACTGCTCAAATGAGCACAATGCCAGGGGGCTGGAGGCATTCAGCTCCCGATAAGCCTCCGAGCGTAGCTCCTGCTTCATGCAGGAGCACATTCGCCCGTCGATATAGCCGCTGTCACTGCATTTGACACAGGTATAGTGCGGCTCAAGGTAGTTGCCGGGCAGATGCGCACTGCTCAGCAGGCCGCTTAGCTCCGCTTGCAGCGCCTGATTTTCCTGTTTTAAACGGGAGAGCTGATCCCTGACATTTCCGCCCTTTAGGACGGCGCGTGCAGTGGTAATGCCAGTCTTTGCCAGTGCCTGCTCAATTTGCTCAGCACGAGGGTAGGCTGTAAAAAAATTGAAGCGCCGTTGTTCGGCTTCCTGTTCGGCCTTTCTTTTCCGTTCTCTCAAGATGGCAGCCGTCCGCTCATAGACCTGTTTGTTATAGCCCATTTCAGTTACCTCCATGTAAGATCATCGAACACACCGGATTTCTCAAAGCTGTCGATGTCATAGGTGACTTGCTTCTGCGGCTGCTGAGCTGCTTTTTCTGTCTGCTCCTGCCGGGCCTGCTCCAGAGAACGAACGCCTTTTTGCTGCCAGTTTTCCAAAATTTTATTGATATAGCGCAGATTAACCTTTCCGGTCTGGTCGACGCAGCGTTCATAAGCTTCATGTAGAAGCTCGGCGGGAAACTTCCACTCCGTCACCCAGCGGTTCGCATATTCAATTTCTCTTTGTGTAGGCGAACGCCTTTCAATAGAAAGCGCCTGCTCCACAGTGTGCCAGGCCTGCTGACGCTCGTCCAGCAGGCGCAGTTTCGCTTCAGCCTGCTCGTGTGTAAAAATTTCCTCGTCGGCCCAATTGATAGCTACTTTTTCGATATAACGCAAATTGCCCTTGCCGATGCCGACCGCATATTGAATGAGCATGATGATGACGTCGACGGGCAGGCCATAGTCGTCATGGAGCATCAGCAGGGTAGCGGATTCTCCATTATTGATGAGGCGTCCAAGTATTTGCTGGGCTTCCTCCATGAGAAAGCGGATTTCATCGCTCTCCAGCATCCGCCTGGCAACAAAAGCGTTGTCGGCCTTCTGCGGGCGCGAGAGCATCTTTACCGGCGGCTTGGGCGCGGCGGGAGGAACGGCTGCAGGTACCGCAGGGGATTCCGCCTGTGCTGCCGTAAGGTGGGAGGTTGGAGCCGTTGGAATATATTCGTCCTCATTCTGTTCTATAAGGAGGCCGCATTCCTGCCAATATAGCATGGCATCAGAGACATCGGCACGCTGAATGTGGAGCGCCGTAGCGATGGCCTCGTCATTAATGGGCTGATCATTATGGCGCAGCGCCCACAGCAGGACCTTCAGCTGAACGGCGCCGGCTAATTTTAAATGCTTGTCAACCAGCTCGCAGGGGACCGCAAACACGGAATACCATGAGGCCGGGTTTATATGATAATTCAACTTTTTCACTCCCATAGTAAAAGTATAAACATTGTTCATTCACGGTTTTTTGCGCCATCAAGCAATAGCGCAGGGGCTGCGCCCCGAAAGAAGGCTTTCGAGCAGCAACCAGTAGGCCTGTAAATTGAGGCGTTGTAAAACGGGAAAGGGAAGCCGCCGCCGCGCGGAAAGCACGGGAGGGGCTGCGCCCCGAGAGAAAGCTTTCGAGCAGCAACCAGTAGGCCTATAAATTGAGGTGTTGTAAAACGGGAAAGGGAAGCCGCCGCCGCGCGGAAAGCGCGGGAGGGGCTGTGCCCCGAAAGAAGGCTTCCCAGCAACAAGCCAAAGGCTTGTTGCCATTATACCATATACAATAGGGAAAAGAAAGCGGTAGGAACATCGGAAAAAATAGTCGAACGGCCGGCAACTGGGCGAGTGCATATTAAAGATAAGGACAGAGCGCCTGTAAAAAAAATATAATTTCATTCTTGACATCTAAAAGGGAGTATAATATAATATATAAGCACTTAAAAATGCGCTATGCGAACGTAGCTCATCTGGTAGAGCGCCACCTTGCCAAGGTGGAGGTAGCGAGTTCGAGCCTCGTCGTTCGCTCCATGTTGAGACCATATGCCGGGCCTGTTCCGGTGTGTGGTTTTTGTTTTTTCAGTTGATTTATGCGCTCCGGCGGCTCCGTCCGCTGCGGGCCCGCCGAGGAAAGGGTGACAAATTTGGAGGGAAAGACCTATATTCCCCAGGGCTATCATTCTGTGTTGAATTTAAAGGAAACACAATATGCCATAGAGACGGTAAAGCATACTTTTCAGACAAAATTGGCCAATGCGCTGCACCTGGTTCGTGTAAGCGCACCGTTGTTTGTAGACCCGGATACCGGCCTGAATGATGATTTAAATGGTGTGGAACGCCCGGTTTCCTTTGATATTCCGGTTGTAGGGGTTCGGGCCCAGGTTGTGCATTCCCTGGCAAAGTGGAAGCGTATGGCCCTGTGGCGTTACGGCTTTCAGCCCGGCGAGGGGCTTTACACGGATATGAATGCGATTCGCCGCGATGAAGAGACAGATAACCTGCATTCCATTTATGTGGATCAATGGGACTGGGAAAAGGTAATTACGGCGGAAGACCGCACGCCTGACTATTTGAAAATGACGGTGAACCGGATTGCCGGCGCGGTCTATGACACACTGTGTGTGCTGCAGCAGTCCTTTCCGCAGCTGCATACCAGCCTGTGCAGAACGGTGAGCTTTATAACAGCTCAAGAGCTGGAAGACCTGTACCCGCAGCTTACGCCTAAGGAGCGGGAAAACACCTATGTAAAGGCGCACCCTACGACCTTTCTTATGCAGATTGGCGGCCAGCTGCGCTCCGGTCAAAAGCATGACGGCAGGGCGCCGGATTACGATGATTGGCAGCTGAACGGGGACCTGCTCTTTTGGGACGAGGTACTAGGCAAAGCAATGGAGATTTCCTCAATGGGCATTCGGGTCGATGCCATGGCTATGGATCGTCAGCTGCGGGAATCCGGCTGTGACGGGCGGCGGGCGCTTTTATTCCATCGGATGCTGCTGTCAGGGGAGCTGCCCTTGACAATTGGGGGCGGTATTGGACAATCCAGACTTTGCATGCTGTTATTGGGCAAGGCACATATCGGGGAGGTTCAGTCCTCGCTGTGGGATGCGGGTACCTTGGAAACCTGCCGGGCAGCAGGCGTTGAAATCCTTTAAATAAAAAAGAAGGGCTGGCCTCTGGCGGGAAAGAGGCCAGCCCTTCTATATTCACAATGCTGCTTTAGCTTTCGTAGTCTTCAATAATACGGTTTAATTCGTTCTGGTCGCTGGCGGGAATCCCTTCTTTTAGCAGCTTCTGGTCTGCTTCCGGCAGATCGGCGACAGCGACTTTGATTTCCTGAAAGGGATTGCTGCTGCCCTGTTCAAACACACCGATATGCCCTTGATATTCTTTGACAAGATAAAGCGATGAAATCATACTGCTTTCGCTGGATTGCACAGAAATCATACTGCTTTCTTGACTTGAAAGCGTATTTGGGGTAGAATTATAAAATGTATTTGAAGTGGCAGTACTGCTGGTTTCAGGTTCCATAGAGCTGTTCCGGGCAACAAGTATAAAGATGGCGGTCAGAAAGCACACTAGGGCTACAGCCAGCAGAATGTAGGTTCTTTTATTCATAGCGTTTACCATGCCTTTCTGTTTTCCTTTGCGGAAACATTACATTGTTTTTGATTCTTTTTCATTATTCTTTGTTAAATTTGGAAAAATTATACATGACTGTACAATTAATGCGAATAATTGTTTTATAGCGCCCTTCATGAAGTTTAATAAAAGGTGGCAGATCATGAGAAAAACGGATTTAAATAAATATGCCAATGGACAGACGAACCCCCAAAACCAGGCTGCTCTGACCTTCAGGGCGGTGGGAAAGGCAATCTGGAAGCTGCTTGTGACGGCTTTTGTGGTGGCATTTATTACGGGGATTATTGTTTCGGTTTCACTGTTTTCCTATGTCATGAGCATGAAGGATTCAAAAATTGAATACGACCTGATGGATTTGAAGCTCAATTACACCTCGTTCATTTATGTTAATGGCGAAAACGATGACAGCGGGAATCCGGTTCAGTATCAAAGCCTTTACAGCGGTGAAAACCGCGTTTGGGTGAATTATTCGGACATCCCGCAGGCAATGAAGGATGCAATGATTGCTATTGAGGATAAACGTTTTGAAGACCATAACGGTGTGGACTGGATACGGACAATAGGCGCCGTTTATAATCTTGTCACCCATTCGAAAGGTTCCTATGGCGGCTCTACCATTACGCAGCAGCTGATTAAAAATCTGACGGGTGAAAATGATGTCAGCCTGTCACGTAAGGTAAAGGAAATTTTCCGTGCGCTTAACCTTGAAAAGGAATATTCGAAAGAGCAGATTTTAGAGGTCTATCTGAATGTCGTCGACTTCGGCAGTGGCTGCAAGGGCGTTCAGAGTGCGGCTAACCTCTATTTTGGCAAGGATATACAGGATTGCGACATTGCCGAGTGTGCGGCAATCGCGGGAATCACCCAAAACCCCACGGCATATACGCCACTTGTTTATCCAGAGGCCAACCAAAGACGTCAGAGAATTGTGCTGGACCAGATGCTGGATCAGGAAAAAATTACGCAGGAAGAGTACGATGCGGCCTATGAAAAATCGGGCCACATGGAATTTGTGGGCCGTACGAGTGAAAATGTGGTGGACTCCGTTCCCATTTGGGATTGGTACACCGAACAGGTTTTCAAGGATGTTCGCAGAGACCTGATGGAGAAATACGAGTGTACCCAGGCGGAAGCATCCGATATGATCTACCACAATGGGCTTCGCATTTACTCGGCGCAAAATACAGAGCTGCAGACGATTGCGGAGGAGGCTTTGTCCGACCGTTCCATTTTTACACAGGATCCCGGCGCACAGGGCGGATTCTTGGCAATGGACTACAATGGCCGGGTGTTGGCGACTGTTGGACGGGTAGGCGCTAAATATTTGAACCTTGGCACCAGCTATGCGACGGAGACGAACCGTCAGCCCGGTTCGTCGCTTAAGCCGCTGGTGGATTATGCCCCCGGCTTGGAAGCGAAAGTGATTAACTATTCGACAATTTTGGATGACAACCCTGTGGACGGCTATCTTAACGGGGACGGCAGCCCCGGCCCTAACAACTATGATCCTGTCTTCGAAGGAGACGTCACGGTAAAGAGAGCGTTGCAGGTTTCTAAAAACCCGCCCGCGGTAAGAGTTCTTCTCTCAGTGGGGATTCAAAATGCCGTTTCCTTCCTGGAGGACAAACTGAATTTCTCCCCGATAGCAACGGATATGCAGGTGCCCTCTATGGCAATCGGCGGCAGCTTCGGCACCAATATCCGGGAGATGGTAGGGGGCTTTCAGATTTTCGGCAACGGCGGCAAATTCTATGAGCCCTACACCTACTACTATGTTACAGACCATGACGGAAACGTGATCCTCGACAACAGGGAGACGGCCCCGGTTCAGGCCATTAGCTCCGTCAATGCAAGCATCATGTACCGCCTTTTGGAAAATGTCATTCAGGCAGGCACCGGACGGCTGGCCGCACTGGACGGCTGGCAGGTTTACGGTAAAACTGGAACCACTCAGGACCGCAAGGACCTCTGGTTTATTGGCGGAACGCCTTATGCCGTTGGCGGCGTTTGGACGGGTTATGCCAGCTATAAGCGGCAAATGGACGATGAAGATATCGCTAAGAAAATTTGGAAAAATATTATGAGCCAGTATCTGTCTAATAAGGAAGCCAAGCAGTTTACCTTGGACCCCGATATGATTTCCGCAAAGTTCTGCGTGGAGACCGGAAAGCTGGAAAATCCGGGAGTTTGCAGCGAGACGGAGCTCGGTTGGTATTCGCGGGATAATCTGCCCTCTATTTGTGACGGCGAGCATGAGGGGGCGGAGTCTTCGGAACCGGTTTCCAGTGAGGCTTCTTCTGAGCCGCCGCGCGTATCCTCCTCAGAGACAACGCAATCCGGGCCGGTGGTTGTTCCCTCGAGTTCCGCTGAGTCTTCAGAGCCGGCCTCCTCGGAAAATGAGCAGAGCTCCAGCGAGGCGGATTCCAATAGTTCCTCGCATAACAAGCCGTCCGATTAAGAAGCTGAGTCAAGAATATCAATATAGAGATAAAAAGGAGTCGTCACTATGTTAAATATTGCGGTTATGGGTTATGGTGTCGTTGGCTCCGGTGTGGTAGAAGTTCTGACAAACCATGCGGAGAAAATCGCCAAAAAGGCAAAGGAAGAAATCAACATTAAGTATATTTTGGACCTGCGGGAGTTCCCCGGGAACCCTCTTGAGGCCCGCTTTACCAAATCTTTCGACGATATTGTCAATGATGATGAGGTAAAGATTGTTGTTGAGGTTATGGGCGGTTTGCATCCTGCATACGAATATACGAAGCGCTGCCTGGAGGCGGGTAAGAGTGTGGTGACCTCCAATAAGGAGCTGGTTGCCATGAAGGGCGCCGAGCTGCTGGCGCTGGCACAGCAGAAAAACCTGAATTATTTGTTTGAGGCAAGCGTCGGCGGAGGTATTCCAATTATCCGTCCGCTGAGCCAATGCCTTGCCGCCAATGATGTGATAGAAATTGCCGGTATTCTCAATGGGACGACAAATTTTATCCTGACAAAAATGATTCGGGAGCAAATGTCCTTTGAGGCAGCGCTGGCGCTGGCGCAACAGCTCGGCTATGCAGAGCGGAACCCGGCGGCCGACGTGGAGGGGCATGACTCCTGCCGTAAAATTTGCATCTTGGCATCCCTGGCTTACGGGAAGCATGTTTACCCGGACCAGGTACATACGGAGGGCATCACAAAGCTGACGCTCGAAGACGTGGAGTATGCGGAGTCCTGGGGCGGCGTGATTAAGCTGATTGGCCGCGTTAAACGCGATGAGAAAAAGAAACTGCAAATTATCGTCTGCCCGATGTTTATTCCCCGGGAAAGCCAGCTTGCCAATGTAGACGATGTCTTTAATGGTATTTTGGTTCGCGGGGATTCCACGGGTGATGTTGTGTTTTACGGCAAGGGAGCCGGCAAACTGCCGACGGCAAGCGCTGTGGTAGCCGATGTAATCGATTGTGTTAAGCACATCGGAGCCCGTAAATATTTATTCTGGAGTGACGGCAGCAGCGATTATGTTGAAGATTATATGCTGGACACGGTCAGCATGTATGTGCGGGTTCGTATCGACAACGTGGATTTGGCCTACCATAATGCCAGCCGTGTGCTCGGCGGCATTACGCGCCTTTCCCGCAAGGATGCCCCCGCCGGCGAACTGGCTTTCATCACCGAAAGCATGCCGGAAAAGGATATTCATAAGAAGCTTGACGCCCTGAAGGAATTAGGTGTTGAAGCCGTAAGTATGATTCGCATCGGCGATGTTTGATTTGGTTTAAGCAAGGCAGGGGGAACGGCTAAAATGATACGGGTTCAGGTACCGGCGACAAGCGCTAATCTGGGGTCAGGCTTTGACTCTCTTGGTATTGCGCTCTCCATGCATAACAGGGTGTGGATGGAGGAGTCGGATGTGGTTGATATTTCCAGCAGGGACTCGACCGTCATTCCGACCGATGAACATAATTTGATTTACTGGGCGGCAAAGCGGCTTTATGAGCAGTGCGGGCGGAAGCTGCCGGGGCTCCGGCTGGTGCAGGAGAACAATATCCCCATGGCCCGCGGACTGGGCAGCAGCTCGTCCTGCATAGTGGCGGGAATTTTAGGCGCCAACCGTTTGCTGGGCACTCCTTTCTCACAAAAGGATCTTGTGAATTTTGCGGCAAAGATAGAAGGCCACCCAGACAATACGACGCCGGCGATTGAGGGCGGCCTGGTGGCGTCTGCCATCGAGGGGGAGCGGGTTTACAGCGTAAGCGTACCGGTTTCAGATAAAATTCGCTTTGCGGTGTTTATTCCGCCGTTTGAGCTGAAGACAGAAAAGGCGCGTGCAGTGCTGCCCGCTCAATACTCCAGGTCGGATGCGGTATATAATCTGTCGCGCTCGGCTTTGATGACGGCTTCATTGTTTTCCGGCAGCCTGGAAAATCTTCGTGTCGCGGTGGGAGACCGCATCCACCAGCCATACCGTTCCGGCTTGATTGAAGGCCTGGACAGCGTATTCCGCATGAGCTATGAGTTAGGGTCCCTGGGAACTTATGTCAGTGGTGCGGGCCCCACAATTATTGCAATGATTCATGCCGGGGATGCGGACAGCTTCCTGCACTATGCTTCCTCACACCTGGAGGAACGGGGGATTTCCGGTTGGCAGGTACTTGTTTTGGACACGGATGCAAACGGAGCCAGCGTTTCAATCGAATGATTTTAACCCAATGCAAAATATTCTGAAGGAGTTATGAAACCCTGGCATTCTTTCAGGCAATAGCTGAATGGTGTAGGTTATTTTTTAGGATTTAGTTTACCCACATTGTAAATGACCTTGGCGGACTTTTTAAAGAATTATATATTTGCGACAGATTGATAATTGGAGGAAGCTTTATGGCATTAATTGTGCAGAAGTTTGGCGGTAGTTCCGTAGCCAATGCAGAGCGGGTTTTTAATGTGGCGGATATTGTCACCAAGACCTATGCGGAAGGGAATAGTGTAGTGGTTGTTGTCTCGGCGCAGGGGGACACCACCGACGATTTGATTGAAAAGGCACAGGAGATTAATCCGCAGGCCTCAAAGCGGGAGATGGATATGCTGCTGACCGCAGGGGAGCAGATATCGGCTTCCCTGTTGGCTATGGCGATTGAAAAGCTGGGCTATCCGGTCGTTTCGCTGCTGGGCTGGCAGGCGGGTTTCCACACAAGTTCGGCTTATGGCAGCGCTCGGATTAAACGGGTTATTCCGGACCGTATTAAGAAAGAACTGGATAAGAAGAATATTGTGATTGTAACCGGCTTTCAGGGCATTAACCGCTACGACGATATGACAACGCTGGGCCGTGGTGGTTCCGATACCAGCGCGGTAGCGATTGCAGCGGTGATGAATGCGGATCTTTGCCAGATTTATACGGATGTTGAGGGCGTGTTTACCGCCGACCCGCGCAAGGTGAAAAATGCCAGAAAGCTGAGCGTAATCTCCTACGACGAGATGCTGGAGCTGGCTTCCTTGGGCGCTCAGGTTTTGAACAACCGCTCGGTGGAAATGGCAAAAAAATATAATATTCAGCTGGAGGTGCTTTCCAGCTTGACCAGAGCTAAGGGAACAATTGTTAAGGAGGCTAAGCAAATGGAAAAGATGATGATCAGCGGTGTTGCAAAGGACGAGAAGGTCGCCCGGATTTCGATTATAGGGGTACCGGATAAGCCGGGCCTGGCATTTAAAATCTTTTCTAAGCTGGCAGCAAAAAATGTTAATGTGGATATTATTTTACAATCCATTGGGCGCAATGGCACAAAGGACATCAGCTTTACCGTTGACCAGCAAAATCTGAAGGATACCATCGAGCTGCTCTCCGCCTATGTAGAGCTCATTGGCGCCAGCAGTGTTGTTTATGACGAGAACGTGGCAAAGGTTTCAGTTGTCGGTGCAGGCATGGAAACACATCCTGGCGTTGCAGCGGATATGTTCGAGGCCCTGTATGAAGCGAATATCAATATTACCATGATTTCGACCAGTGAAATCAAGATTTCGGTTTTGATCAGCAAGGAAGATGCAGATAAGGCAGTTGCTGTTATTCACGACAAATTTTTCAGTGAGGCCATTCATGCCTAACGCATTAGATAGTAAGGCCTGCATGTAAGCATGGCCTCCATAACAATATTTTAAGCTGGCGCCATCTGAAAGGGTTGCGCCAGCTTTTGGTTCATTGAAAACGGGGCCGCTTCTGCTTGTTGCTATAATTGTGGCAGCGTTTTGGCAGCGTGCTGCCATCGGGACTTAAAAACGGGGAGCTAGTGAAAAACGTGGGGACAAGGATTATCGTTTGTGGTTTAAATGGCACAGGAAAAAGTACGCTTGGCAAAGCGCTGTCAAAAAAATTAGGATTTCATTTTGTTGATGTAGAAGACTTGTATTTCCCCGAAACCGGTATGGATGACCGGTACGCCTTTTCCCGCACGAGGGAAGAAGTGAACAGACTTCTCATAAGCCGGTTCCAAACCTATGAAGATATTGTTTTTTCTGCGGTAAAAGGGGACTATGGCGGGGTAATGTTTGATTATTGTATAATACTGGCCGCCCCTAAGGAGGTCAGATTGCAACGCGTAAAGCAGCGCTCCTTTGCGAGCTTTGGCGGCAGGGTTTTACCCGGCGGGGATTTATACGAGCGGGAAAAGTCTTTTTGGGGCTTGGTTCAGTCAAGGCAAGAGTACTTTGTTGAAAATTGGGCGGCAACCTTACGCTGCCCAATTATAAGGGTCAATACTGAAAGAAGCATCGGCGAAAATGTTTCTTTTTTAGCGGCTCAAATATCCTGTTAAGATTTTATTTGTAGACCAGCGTCATAACCCCATACAGGTTCTTTATCAGGTACCTGTATGGGCAGGCCGTTTTTGTTTTAGGGCCACGGTAAGAAGAGTATAGTTATGGGGGATCTTGAAAAAATATTGATATTGCATGAAATCCGCGGTACAATGAAAAAGAATAACGGCTGGAAGGATTGAGTTTTTTGCATAAGCTGGCGAGATTTTTAAAGAGGTACAGGGTTCAGGTAATTTTAGGGCCTGTTTTTAAGTTGACGGAGGCGGTGCTTGAGCTGATCGTACCTATTATTACCGCCATGATTATTGACAATGGCGTAAAAAAAGGGGATGTCGCCTATGTGTGGCGCATGGGCGGCGTGCTTTTGCTTTTAGGGGCGGTGGGTCTCTGCTGTGCTTTGGTGTGCCAGAAGATGGCCTCTATTGCCTCACAGGGCTTTGGCACCGTTTTGCGCAATGAGGTGTACCGCCATATCAACAGCCTTTCCCATGCGGAGATCGACCAGCTGGGGACCCCATCTCTCATTACACGGATTACCAATGATGTAAATCAACTGCAATATGCGGTGGCCATGCTCATCCGCTTGGTAATACGGGCTCCTTTCCTGGCAATTGGCGCGATTGTAATGGCAATGATCCTGGACTTTCAGATGGGACTTATTTTTTTGCTTGCAACACCCTTGATCGCCTTGGTGCTTTATCTGGTTATGAGCCGTTCGGTGCCCTTTTTTAAGGTTATGCAGAAAAAACTGGATAAAATTTCTTTGATTTCCCGTGAGGGCCTTTCCGGTGTTCGGGTAATTCGCGCTTTCTCCAAGCAACAGAATGAGGAAAAGCGGTTTAATGTGGCGGCAGACGATCAGGCGCGGACAGCAGTGCAGGTCGGCAAGCTTTCCGCATTGCTCAACCCATTGACTTATACCATTATGAATTTTGCCATTATTGCAATTATCTGGTTTGGCGGCATGCGTGTGGATGGCGGAAGCTTGGAGCAGGGGGAGATCATTGCGCTGGTTAACTACATGACCCAGACGCTGTTGGCTTTGATTGTTGTTGCCAATCTGGTAGTCACCTTCACAAAGGCATCGGCGTCCGCTGCGCGTGTAAATGAGGTACTGGCTCTGCAGCCCTCGGTATCGGATGCGGGCAACCAACCGGTTCAACCCGATTTGACCGCACCGAAAATACGGTTTCGGCAGGTATCCTTCTCCTATGACGGGTCGGACAAATATGCTTTAAAAAACCTCAGTGTGGATATTCAAAAGGGAGAGACGGTAGGCATTATCGGCGGAACTGGTTCTGGAAAATCCACGCTGGTTCAGCTGATTCCACGTTTTTATGATGCCACAAAGGGGGAGGTCCTGGTAGATGGCATCGATGTGAGGGCGTATCCTTTTCAGCAGCTGAGAAAAGAAATCGGCATGGTGCCGCAGGAAGCCGTGCTGTTTTCAGGAACAATTGAAAGCAATCTGCGTTGGGCGAAGCAAGAGGCCAGCGGTGAAGAACTAAGAAAGGCTCTGCGCGTGGCCCAGGCGTTGGATTTTGTAGAAAAACTGCCCGATGGGCTGAGAAGTCCAGTCAATCAAGGCGGAAAAATTTTCAGGGGGGCAAAAGCAGCGCCTGACAATTGCACGGGCTCTGGTGGGCGACCCACAAATATTAATTTTAGACGACAGTTCCTCGGCGCTTGACTTTGCAACGGATGCCGCGCTGCGGCGTGCGATTCGCCAGGAGACACAGAATATGACCGTGCTCATTGTGACCCAGCGCGCCAGTGCCATCAAGCAGGCAGATAAAATTATTGTGTTGGATGACGGCGCTGTTGTGGGAATTGGAAATCATCGGGATTTGCTGGAAAGCTGTGAGGTTTATCGGGAGATCTGTCTTTCTCAGCTGAATAAAGAGGAGGTGGAGTCCGCATGAGCAAAACCGTTTTGCGCCGCTTACTCTCTTATGTAAGGCCCTATACCGGCTATGTGCTGGGTGCGCTGGTCAGTGCCGTTATCAATGTTTCCCTTACTTTATACGGCCCGATTTTGATCGGGCGTGCAGTGGATAAAATTGTCTCACAGGGCGCTGTAGATTTTGCTGGAATCATTCCAATCATCATCACTTTTGCTGTCACTATTATAGTGAGTGCCGTTTTTCAATGGCTGCTGGCTTATTGTACCAATAAAATGACCTATAAAACGGTACGCGACCTGCGAATGCAGGCATACCGAAAGATAAACCGCCTGCCGCTGAAATATATTGACGGACACGCGCATGGGGATATGATTAGCCGGATTGTCAATGATGTCGACCAGGTTTCAGATGGTCTGCTGCAGGGGGTTACTCAGCTGTTTACAGGGGTTGTTACCATTGTGGGGACCTTTATCTTCATGCTGACAATCAGTCCGGTCATCACCGTGGTGGTGGTACTGGTAACGCCATTATCCCTTTTTGTTGCCGCCTTTATTGCCAGGATATCCCACCGTCAGTTTGTGGAGCAGCAGGCTACACAAGGCGAGCTTTCCGGCTATATTGAGGAGACGATTGGCGGCCAGAAAATTGTGAAGACCTTTTGTTATGAGCAGGAAAGCGAGGCGGCATTTGCTCAGATTAACGTCAGGCTGTACCGTTGCGGGGTTAAGGCTCAGTTTTATTCTTCATTGTCCAACCCCAGTACACGGTTTGTCAACAGCATTGTGTCCGCTGCCGTTGCGGTTATTGGCTCTGTTTGTGCGATTACAGGCCGTCCGGGCCCTTTGACGATCGGCCAGATTACAAGCTTCCTCTCCTATGCACAGCAGTATACCAAGCCTTTTAATGAGGTAACTGCCGTTATTACACAGATTCAGACGGCGTTTGCATCAGCTCAGCGGCTGTTTGCACTTCTGGATGAACCGGAGGAGGTTCCTGATTCCCCGCAGGCGGTTATTCCCGCTGACTGTGAGGGTAATGTTGCTGTCGAGCATCTTTTCTTTTCCTACCGTCCGGAGACAGAACTGATTCGTGACTGGAACGTTTCTGTGCACAAGGGCGACCGTGTAGCGATAGTGGGGCCGACAGGCTGCGGAAAAACAACCATTATCAACTTGCTTATGCGCTTTTATGATGCCAACCACGGGGAAATCCGAGTAGACGGTATTGATATTCGTAAAATGAGTCGTGCCGGATTGCGCAGTATGTATGGAATGGTGCTACAGGAAAGCTGGTTGTTCCATGGGACCATTCGTGAAAATATTGCCTATGGGCGGCCGCAGGCAACGCAGGAAGAGGTAGAGGCGGCCGCAAGGGCCGCACATGCGCATTCGTTTATTATGCGGCTGCCGGACGGCTACGATACGGTAATCGCAGAGGACGGCGGAAACATCTCCCAGGGACAGCGGCAGCTGCTGTGTATAGCACGCGTGATGCTCGTTGACCCGCCGATGCTGATTCTGGACGAGGCGACGAGTAATATAGACACCCGTACCGAGGTGCATATACAAAAGGCCTTTAACCGAATGATGGAGGGGCGGACGAGCTTTATTGTGGCGCATCGCCTGTCTACTATTAAAGAGGCGGATTTGATTTTGGTGATGAACCAGGGGCAAATTATTGAGCAGGGTACTCATGAACAACTTTTGCACAAAAACGGTTTCTATGCAAAGCTCTATAATAGTCAGTTTGCACTTCCAGCTTGATTTGTGCGGTTTGTATGAAATCACAGTTTGCAATTTGTTGAAGTTTATGCTATAATGGCTACAAACCGAAGGTTTGTAGCGGAGAAATTTCCTTTCGGGGCACAGCCCCTCCCGCGCGGTCGCGCGGCGTAAATTTTCTGAGCGGCGAGCGTGCAATAACGAGAAGGCTCAGGAAGTGCTGCGGGTATAATGGTTACAAACCAAAGGTTTGTAGCGGAGAAATTTCCCTCAAATATTTTTCATCTGTAAGTTTAAGGCTCTTTCCACAAAGGAAAAAGCCTTTTATAAAGTTCAAAATAATATTAGGAGGTCTGCTTGAATGAATAGCAGTGAGAAGAAAAGCCTTCAAATCTCGGCCTGTAAGATCAGGCTGGGAGCGGTAGAGGGTGTCTATCATGCAAAGTCCGGCCATCCGGGCGGCTCTCTTTCCGCGGCGGATTTGTACGCTTATCTTTATTTTCAGGAACT
The DNA here is from genome assembly GCF_003268275.1 of Hydrogeniiclostridium mannosilyticum. GTDB lineage: Bacteria > Bacillota > Clostridia > Oscillospirales > Acutalibacteraceae > Hydrogeniiclostridium > Hydrogeniiclostridium mannosilyticum. The sequence continues at coordinate 350,684 of NZ_QLYR01000001.1, read as the reverse complement.
GAATATCGACCCTGAAAATCCGAAATGGGCGGATCGCGACCGCTTCGTACTCTCTAAGGGGCATTGCTGCCCGGGTTTATACGCAGCCTTGGCGGAGCGTGGCTATTTCAGCGCGGACGAGCTCCAAAAGCTGCGTCACATCGGCGCAATGCTGCAAGGCCACCCTGATATGAAGGGAACGCCGGGCATCGACATGAGCACGGGATCCCTGGGGCAGGGAATTTCCGCCGCCTGCGGAATCGCAAAAGCGGGAAAAATGGACGGAAAGGCTTACCGTGTTTATGCTATGCTGGGCGACGGTGAAATTGAAGAGGGCCAGGTTTGGGAGGCCGCTATGTTTGCGGCACACCATAAGCTGGATAACCTTTGCCTGATTGTGGACAGTAACGGGCTTCAGATCGACGGGCCTGTTGCCGAGGTTGCCGGGCCAGAGCCGATTGATGAGAAATTCCGTGCCTTTGGTTTTGATGTTCAGACCATTGACGGAAATAATTTCGACGACATTGAGCGGGCGTTTGTCCATGCAAAAACTGTGCAGGGGAAGCCGTCCGTTATTATTGCAAAGACGGTGAAGGGTAAGGGCGTTTCTTATATGGAAAACCAGGTTGGCTGGCATGGAAAAGCCCCGAATGCAGAGCAGTATGAGCAGGCCATGCAGGAACTGAAGACAGCCCTAGCTGGATTGGAGGCGGAATAATGGCTGAAATTGTAACAAAGGCTACCCGTGAAAGCTTTGGTGAGGCAATTACGGAATTGGCGGAAAAATATCCTGAAATTGTTGTGCTGGACGCCGATCTGGCGGCGGCAACAAAGACGGAAATTTTTAAAAAGGCTTATCCCAACCGTTTTATAGATTGTGGTATAGCGGAATGCAATATGATCGGGGTGGCTGCCGGATTGGCAACCTGCGGTAAAATTCCCTTTGCTGCTTCGTTTGCCATGTTTTCGGCTGGCCGTGCCTTTGAGCAAATCCGCAATTCGGTGGGGTACCCGCACTTAAACGTTAAAATCGTCGGTTCTCATGCAGGAATTTCCGTCGGAGAGGACGGAGCGACCCATCAATGTAATGAGGACATTGCCTTGATGCGGACCATTCCGGGTATGGTTGTTCTGAACCCGGCAGATCATTATGAGATGAAGGCGGCCGTTGAGGCGGCCGTAAAATATCAGGGGCCTGTTTATATCCGTTTGGGGCGGCTGGCGGTAGCGAGCGTTCATAATAATGACGATTACCAGTTTGAAATTGGGAAAGCAATCCAGCTTTGCGAAGGAACAGATGCCACGGTTATTGCAACCGGCCTGATGGTCGGAGAAGCAGTAAAAGCCGCCGCCGCCTTGAAAGAGAAGGGGATTCATGTCCGGGTAATTGACATGCATACCGTTAAGCCGATTGACCGCGAGGCAGTCGTTCGCGCCGCAAAGGAGACGGGCAAGCTGATCACGGTGGAAGAGCACAATATTGTCGGCGGCCTGGGCGAAGCTGTATGCAGCGTTGTCTGCGAGGAATACCCGGTTCCGGTTACGAGAATCGGTGTAGAGGATTGCTATGGACATTCCGGCCCGGCCAAAGATTTACTGAAGGAATTTGGCCTGAGCGCTGAACACATTGCCGGGGTTGCGGAAAAGGTGGTTCGTGCTTAATTAAATTAAAATAAAAAGATGCCTTTAAAAACAAGGCATCTTTTTTATTCATTATAATAGGGTTTCTCCGTCTGGATAGGCGGAGGAAACCCATTTTATTGATAAGATTAAGGAGCGGTAATGGATTAGGCGCTCTTCATGTGGAGGCGAAGACGGTCGCTGATCATAGCGATAAATTCAGAGTTGGTCGGCTTGCCGCGGGTATTGTGGATGGTATAACCAAAATAGGTGTTCAAAACATCCACGTCGCCACGGTCCCAAGCAACCTCAATTGCGTGGCGGATGGCGCGTTCCACGCGTGAGCTGGTCGTGTTGTACCTTTTGGCCACGCTGGGGTAGAGCTGCTTTGTAACGGCGTTGATAATCTCCGGGGTTTCTATAGACATGATAATCGAATCTCGCAAATAATGATAGCCCTTGATATGGGCGGGTACGCCGATTTGATGCAGAATTTCTGTAACCTGGATTTCGAGGGACTGCGTATTGTCTATAGTCTGCTCACGGTATTTGCTGCCTACCGTGTAGCCGGCAATACGGAAAATACGCTGTGCCAGGTCCGTGGGATTAAAGGGATATACCGCTAAATAGGAGGCGCCGGCGTTCATAACCTCTCGCTCCAAAACGGGACTCATTGTGCTGGAAACAATAACAAAAAATGGTTTATTTACCATGCGATCGGAGCAGGATTTCATCACGCCAAAAGCATCTATATGCGGCATAAATAGATCAGCTAAGACAACATCAGGGTGTAATAACTCTATTTTTTCCAGTAGTTTTGCGCCGTCTTTTGGCACATAAACGACTTCCATGCCGGATTGCTCCAAAGCTCTGCCATAATCCCGAATAAATTCTACTTCGTCATTGGATACCAATAGTTTCAAACGCTTATCCATTTAAATTCCTCCTAATTTTCGGTGCTTTCAAATATTACCATAAAATGGTATAAATGGCAATAGCTATTTTGAAATTTTTTTATTTTTTAGGGGGAATATTATTTTTAAGCAGAGAAACCCATCGGTTTGACGGAGCCTGTTTTCTTCAAAAATGCCATATGCCTGGCGCTTTTTCCGTTATTATGCTGCGTCCTTGGAAACTGCTTGAGGATTGACGATTTGTGAAACATTGAGCATGTTTTCCGCAAAAATGCCATATCCCCTGGTAGGGTCGTTGACAAATACGTGGGTGACGGCTCCTACAAGCTTGCCGTTTTGTAAAATAGGGCTGCCGCTCATGCCCTGCACGATGCCCCCAGTTGCCTTTAAAAGCTCAGGGTCCGTGACATGCAGCACCATGTTTTTGGTTTCGCTTTGGTTTCGCAGATCGATGCTTTCAATTTCCGCGTCGTAATATTGGGGGCCGTCCTCATTAATAGTTGTTAGTATTTGTACCTTGCCGGTGGTGATGTCCTGCTTCATGGCCATTGTGACGCTTGTGCCTTCGAAGGTCTTCTCCAGGTTGCCATAAACACCGGCCTGTACGTTTGCACAAAGACTGCCTATGGCGGTGTCGTTCGAAAAATAACCTCTGAGTTCTCCGGGTAGGCCTTTTTCTCCCTTGGCAATTCCGCAAATAGTGACCGGTAATATATCACCGGAACGAAGGGGCATGACCTCCCCGGTGTCGGTGTCGCAGATCGCGTGGCCAAGGCCGCCGAAGCTCCCGGTTTCAGGGTCATAGAAAGTCATGGTACCAATTCCGGCCGTGCTGTCTCGAACCCACAGCCCGGCTTTATACAAATTGTCGGTTTCACAGGTTACCGGGTGAAGCGTAGCGGTAAATACCCGGCCGTTTCTTTCTAGCTCTAATTCCAGGGCTTTGCCGTCGCTTTTTTCAACCAATGCGGCTACTTCTTCATTTTGGTTGACATCTTTACCGTTGATTTTTTGAATGATATCGCCAGTTTTAATGCCGGCGCAGGTTGCAGGGTTGACCATGCCGTCCTGGGTGGGAATGTCGGCTGTGCCGACTACGATTACACCGTTTGTAAAAAGGCGGATTCCGAAGGGTGTGCCGCAGGGAATTAATTCCTTTTCACCGGTAACAGCAATATCAACACTTTTGATGGGAAAGGTGTTCCAAAGCATGAGGTCGGCCTTAAATTGATTTTCGCTGTCTGCGGTAAGAGAAGTAGCCTGCATATCCTTTTCTTTTATATTGGTTGAAATAATATTATTTTTCCAATGCAGGTCTTGGCCTCTTGTGATTTGGTAGGAATCCGCCGTATAGGCATCGGCTATGCCGGAACTGACCGTTAGGGCTAAACAGGCGGTTACAATGCTCCAGGCCGCGAATTTTCCAATGGTCTTCATTTTTTCACCTCCTTTCGCCGCCGTATCTACTTTGCCTCCAGGAGGATGCTTTTATGTTGACAGTTATTCTTTATACCGTTAGATTTTGTCATGAATGAGCCGTAGGCGCCCATTTTTAGAAGGATTATGGATAAAACTGGTAAGTTAAATTTTATGTGTAAAGCCTTCAGCGCTGATTTAAATTAGAAAAATAAATGCGGTTCTGACGGCACGCTTCGGAGTCCGGCTTATAGGCGGCGGCCTTTTCATTATACGCCGCCGCCTTGTCATGCTCACCCAGGCGGTCAAAGCATACGCATAGTTGAATGGAAGGGAGATATCCGTAGCAGTCTGGCTCGACAAATGCACCGCAGTCCTCGTTTTTAGTCCGGGTTAGGGCAATGGAATACCAGAAGGCGGCGGTGCGGTAGTGTTCCTGTTCAAAAAAGTGCCGCCCGATATCGCAGCAAATTTCAGCACGCGGTTCATCATAAGCAAAGCTCCGCAGCAGAGCAAGTAAGGCCTCCGGCGCTTGGCCCAGCTTATAGAGGCAGCGGGCAAGCTGGCGGCAGGACTCGATTTTATTTTCAATCCAGCTCTCCGGGCTGTCTATGACCTGTAAGAAGGCTTGTTTAGCTTCTTCATAGCGCCGGTGCCAGTAGAGCTCGCGGCCGTAATAGAACTGCTGGCGCATATCCAGGGAATGGCCGCTCCTGCGCAATTTTTCAAAAATGTTGATATTTCTGTCTGGGTCTGTGGGGTGGACCTTCTGGTGGCAAACAGCGATATCAGTGTATAGAATATTTCCGCAGGGCGTTATGGCCTCATGGATGGCGCCCTGCCAACTGTAGCCCTTGTTGTTTTTGATCAAGCGTTCACGGTTATAGGAAAATGTGGGGTTGCCGTTTTTGTCAAAACCGGTGTGGTAACGCATCATAACCATGTCTGTGTCGGGCGGAAGGGTGTTTTTTAAATCGACAAGCTTTTTTTGGTCCTCAAAGCGGATGATGTCATCGGCATCCAGCCACATACAATACTCCATCGTAGCCTTTGAAAAGGCAAAATTACGCGCCGCGGCAAAGTCGTCTATCCACTCAAAATCATAGACTTGCTCCGTATAAAGCGCCGCGATCTCTTTAGTCCGGTCGGTGGAACCAGTATCTACAATAATAATTTCGTCTGCAAAGTTGATTGCACAGTCCAGGCACCTGGCCAGAACGTCTTCTTCGTTTTTTACAATCATACATAGGCTAATGGTTATCATAATATCCCTCCTACAGGCTTTTATACGCATGTGACCGTTTTAATGTTATCCTATGACGGAAAATATTTTCTGTGAAGGAATTTTATTGCAGATTTTTTTACTTTTTTCCACGGCGAATTGTCAGAAAGCATTCGCTGTGGTATGATTAAAATGAATTATAATTGGAAAATAGAAGATCGGAGGAGATTCTATGGAATTGGAGAATATATTAAAACACGAGTTATTTGCCTATGACCCGGGCGCGCATCTATGGTTTGCCCACGCTTGGGAGGAGGCTAAACCGCTGTTGGGCGGCGGGCGGCTTGACAGCCCGATTCAGCAGCTGAAAGCTATTTTGCTGGCAGTGGGCCTGAAAAGGCTGTATGCCGAGTTTTACCGTCAATTAGAGGGCGGTGAAAATGAGATTGGCAGCCTGGATGTTTTTGACCTGATGGACCAGCTGGAATGGAGCGAGGAGGCCGTCTGGTTCCTGGCAGGTGTTTACAGCAGGGAAGATGCGGAATATGAGCAGCTTTTAGCTGAAGGCGATATTCACGAAATGCTCGATTTTATGGTGCTGAATACCGCTCGCCGGGCAGCGCGGCTGTTGACGGAAAGTATAACGGCGGAGGTGCTGTTTGTACGTTTTTATATAGCGGAGAACATGGAGGCGGACCAGGAGCCGGGCCTGGAAGATCCGGCGGCTTACCGCCGCTATATAGAGGAGCATATGGCTGTTTTGAATGAGGTGGATCCCGGCAAGGAACAGGCGTATGCGTGGCTTTCGGACAGGATGCCGCTGTAATGGATCGGGAGAGGGTGTAACGATGAATTTGCGGGAGACAATCGCGGCAATCCAGCCGTTAAATGTACAAGCCGCCGGGCAGGCAAAGCAGCGTTGGGCCAGCATTGCCAAGCCGCTGAACAGCTTGGGGCTGCTGGAGAGCGCTTTAGTGCGGATTGCCGGAATGACCGGAGATGCGGAAATACGGCTGCACAAGCGTGCTGTGGTGGTCATGTGCGCAGACAACGGCGTAGTAGAGGAAGGCGTGACCCAGTGTGATAGCAGTGTGACGGCTGTTGTAGCAGAAAATTTTACCAAGGGGGCCGCCAGTGTTAATCATATGTCTGCGGTCGCCGGTGCGGACGTGATTCCAGTGGACATCGGCATCGCGAAGAAAATGGAAACGCCTGGATTGCGCGACTGCAAAATTGCATACGGAACTCAGAATATGGCCCGAGGGCCGGCAATGACGCGGGAACAGGCTGTATGCTCTTTGGAAACGGGCATTGCGATAGCACAGGAGCTCTGTGGGCAGGGGTACCGGCTTTTGGCTACCGGCGAAATGGGTATTGGCAATACCACTACCAGCAGCGCCCTAGCCGCCGTACTTTTAAACCGGCCGGTAGAGGTGGTCACTGGGCGCGGCGCCGGGCTTTCCTCAGTTGGCCTGGAGCGCAAAATTGCCGCTATTTCGAAGGCGATTGCAGTGAACAAGCCGGATCCCTCGGATGCGGTGGATAGCCTGGCAAAGGTGGGCGGTTTTGATATCGGCGGCATGGCGGGGGTTTTCCTGGGTGGGGCTGCTATGCACGTGCCGGTGTTGGTTGATGGATTTATCTCGGCTGCCGCCGCGTTGGTGGCTGCCCGTATTTGCCCGCAGGTTAAGGATTATCTGCTGGCCTCGCATGTTTCCAAGGAACCGGCGGGCTGCTTGTTGATGGAGGAACTGGGGCTGCAGCCGTTCCTGACGGCGGATATGTGTTTGGGCGAGGGGACCGGCGCGGTTGCGGCGATGCCCATTTTGGACATGGCCAATGCTGTTTACCAGGGCATGGGAACATTTCAGGATATTGCCATAGAGGCTTACCAGCCTTTGAATTAGGGGTGAGGGCAGCGGTGCTTATTTTAGTAATGGGCGGTTCCGCCAGCGGAAAATCTGAATATGCGGAAAGCCTGGTGGCAGCATCCTCAATACATGAACGCTATTACATTGCAACGATGATGCCCTACGACGATGAATGCTTTCGGCGTATTGAGCGGCATCGCGCGATGCGTGCCCAAAAGGGGTTTATCACGGTGGAAAAATATCTGGATCTGCCCGGCTGGAGCTGTCCGCCCGGGGCGGTGGTTCTGCTGGAATGCATGTCTAACCTCGTTGCAAATGAGATGTATGCGGACGGCGGATCCCGAGAAAATACGGTGCGGTCCATACTGGCTGGGGTTCGCTCGATAGCAGGCCGGGCGGCGCTGCTGGTGGTCGTCTCCAACGAAGTTTTTTCGGATGGAATCGATTACGGCCCGGAAACCAATCGGTACAACAGCCGTTTGGCGCGTGTGAACCGGGAGATTGCCGCTTTTGCGGATCAGGTGGCGGAGGTGGCCGCCGGCATACCGATTATACATAAGGGAGCGGTCTGATGAAAAATATATTGCAGGCGTTTGTAGTGGCATTTTCCATGTACTCAAAAATTCCCATGCCGCAGATTGAGTGGAAGCGTGACAATATGAAGTATTCCTTCTGCTTTTTTCCGCTGATCGGGGCAGTTATCGGTCTGCTGATCTGGTTGTGGTCACTATTGTGCGTACAGCTGGGGTTCGGGAATATTTTGTTTGCGGCGGTGGCGGTGTTGCTTTCCGTGCTGCTGACAGGCGGGATCCACCTGGATGGCTTTTGCGACACTATGGACGCACTGGGATCCCATCAGACCGTGGAGCGGAAGCTGGAGATTTTGAAGGATTCTCACACGGGTGCCTTTGCCATGATTGGCTGCGTCCTGCTTTTGCTGCTTGATTTTGCGCTTTTTGCACAGCTGGGAGCAGATTCGCCGCTGCTGCCAGTGGTTTGCACAGGCTTTGTTTTATCGCGGGTTTTGAGCGGGCTGGCGGTCGTGGCCTTCCGCTGCGCAAAAAACAGCGGCCTTCTGTCGGCCTTTTCCGATGCGGCCGAGAAAAAACGGGTAGGCATTGTGCTGGCGGCGGAGGGCGTTGCATGTGCCGTTCTAATGCTGTTGCTTCATTTATACGGCGGTTTATTTTGCTTGTTGGGGGCTGCTGTCGCATTTGCCTATTACAGGTTTATGTCCTACCGCCAATTTGGTGGAATAACAGGGGATTTGGCAGGCTTCTTTCTGCAGTCCGCCGAGCTTCTAACAGCAGCAGGCGCGGTAATTTGTTTGGGAATCTTTTATTAAACCGGGAGAATAAAAAATGAGGTTAATACTGCTTCGGCATGGAAAAACAGCCGGAAATCTGGATGGCCGCTATATTGGGCGGACAGACGAGCCGCTTTGCCCGGATGGTATTCAGGCATTAAAGCTGAAAAGCTACCCGCAGGCCGCAGCCGTTTACTGCAGTCCGCTTTTGCGTTGCCGAGAAACGGCAGCGCTGCTTTATCCCGGGCATCCGGTAGAGGCAGTGGCGGATTTTCGTGAATGCGATTTCGGCATCTTTGAGGGGAAAAATTATGAGGAGCTCAAAGAGAACAGGGCTTATCAGCGTTGGCTGGATTCCGGCGGGCGACTTGCCTTTCCGCATGGAGAGGGGAGAGAGGCCTTCTCAAACAGGGTGGCGAAGGCGTTTGACCGGCTTGCGTCAGAATGGAGGGGGAATGAGCCGCCTTCAGCGGCGCTGGTCGTACACGGCGGGACAATTATGGCAATCTTGGAACGCTTTGCTGTTCCGCACCGTGATTTTTATGCCTGGCAAGTGAAGAACGGGGAGGCTTATACCGCTGAGCTCTGCTGGACCGAAGAAGGCCGAGCTGTATTGAAGCGGGTAGAACGCTGGGAGGACATGCAGAAATGATTTCACTGTTTGCGTTGATCTTGGGCTTTTTACTGGATTTATGCTTTGGCGACCCGCACTGGATGCCGCATCCGATTCGGCTGATTGGGTGGCTGATTCAAAAGCTGGAGCGCCTTTTGCGCCGTCTTTTTCCCAAAACGGAAAAAGGCGAGCTCTGGGCCGGCGGTGCTTTAGTTGTGGCGGTGCTTGCCGTCTCGGTTTCTGTGCCGGTGCTTCTGCTGCTGTTGGCTAATTGGGTCAGCCCTTGGCTGCGGCTTATATTGGAGACCATGATGTGCTATCAGCTTCTGGCTACAAAATGTCTGAAGGATGAAAGCATGAAGGTCTATCACAAGCTGGCAAAGGGGGATATTCCCGGCGCACGCCATATGCTTTCAATGATTGTTGGACGGGATACGGAACGCCTCCAGGCTGACGGCATCGCCCGTGCGGCTGTGGAAACAGTGGCCGAGAATACGTCGGACGGTGTGATTGCGCCGCTGCTGTTTATGACGGTAGGCGGAGCGCCGCTGGGCTTTTTTTACAAGGCTGTCAATACAATGGATTCAATGGTGGGCTATAAAAATGAAAAGTATCTGTACCTGGGCCGCTGTGCCGCCCGTCTGGACGATCTCCTAAATTTCGTCCCAGCGAGGCTCTCAGCCTGGCTGATGATTCTGTCGGCGCGAATGAACGGAATGGACGCGCGCAATGCCGGGCGCATATACAGACGGGATCGCCGCAACCATGAGAGCCCCAACAGCGCGCATACAGAAGCGGTCTGTGCCGGAGCGCTGCGTGTACAGCTTGCCGGGGATGCTTGGTATTTTGGCGTGTTACACCATAAAAAAACCATTGGGGATGCGTTGAGGCCGATAGAGGCACAGGATATTATCCGTGCCAACCAACTGATGATGGGGACCGCTTTTTTGGCGCTATTGCTGTGCAGTGCGATAAAAGGCGCGGTGCTGGCGCTGATATTTCTACTGTTTTAAGGAGGAGGGGCTGTTTTGCCGGTGTTAACGCATGGCGGGGATATTTATTCGGCACGTGAAAAGGGGCTGGAGCACATTTTGGACTTCTCTGCCAATATCAATCCCCTGGGGCTGCCGCGGCAGGTCCAACTGGCTGCGGAACGATCTGTACGGGACTGTGTGCATTACCCGGACCCCTTGTGCCGTGCGTTGGCGGAGAAAATCGCCCGCCATGAGCAAGTAAAGCAAGAGTGGATTATTTGCGGAAACGGTGCGGCAGATGTCCTATTTCGCCTTGTTTATGCCCTCAGGCCGCGCAGGGCTTTGCTATTGTCGCCAACCTTTTCGGAATATGAGCAGGCGCTGCGCGCGGTGGGCTGCCGGGCCGCCGGTTGGCTGCTGAAGGAAGCCGACGGCTTTCGCCTGACGGAGGATGTGCTCCAGCGGCTTGATCCGGCGCTGGATATGCTCATTTTGTGTAACCCCAATAATCCGACAGGCGTATTAATTGACCCGCTATTATTACAAAAGGTGTTGAAGGCCTGTGCGGAAAAGCATATTTTTTTGGTGGTCGATGAGTGTTTTAACGATTTTTTGCAGAAACCGGCGTGTCATACTGTAAAGCCGTGGCTGGTTGAAAATACAGGGCTGTTTATTCTGAAGGCCTTTACAAAGTTTTATGGAATGGCAGGGCTTCGGCTGGGTTATGGATTGTGCTCCTGTCAGCCGCTTCTGGAGGCAATCCGGCAGGCGGGGCAGCCATGGAGTGTGTCGGTCCCCGCCCAGGCCGCGGGAGCCGCGGTGATGACCCCGGAGCTGGAGGAATACCGGGAGCGAACGAAGCGGCTTATTTTACAGGAGAGGCTTTATTTAGCAGAAGCCCTGCGGCGCGTTGGACTGCGTGTTTTTGACGGACAGGCAAATTATCTCTTCTTTAAGGCGGAAGGGCTGGAGGGGCTGGAGGTTCAGCTGGAGCAGCAGGGAATCCTGATTCGCGGCTGTGGAAATTACCGGGGATTAACAAAAGAGTTTTACCGGGTGGCGGTACGTACCCACGAGGAAAATGTTCAACTGACGGCAGCCTTACAGAAAATATTGAAGTAGACAGATTCTGAATATAATAATACATATAACAAGGCCCCTTCTCTTAATGAGAGGGGCCTTGTTGCAGCATAATTCGTAAAAAACAATTAAATGGCAGAGGTAATGGCAGCCCTGCGCCTGATATGGATGTGATCGGAAATAGTCGGGTGCATGGCGACACATTCCACCAGGCCAAACCCCAGGTATAAACAGGCGCTGCTGGAACCGCCGGCGCTGAAGAACGGGAGCGTGACGCCCATCACCGGCAGCAAGCACAGGCACATCCCGATATTGGAGATAGTCTGAATAGCAATCATAGCAAAAAAGCCATAGCACATTGTACTGCCCAGGTCATCGGTTGCCTTGCGTGCGACATGAATGGTGCGGATCATCAGTGCTAAAAGCAGCCCAATCAGCAGCAGGCTGCCAATGAGCCCCAAGCTCTCGGCGGCAACGGCGAATATATAGTCGCTCTGCTGCACGGGAACGGCATTTTTTTGTACGCGGGGCGCGGTAAAAAGGCCCCGGCCGGTTATTTGTCCGCTGCCAATAGAAATGCGCCCCTGGAGCTGCTGGTAAATTTTGTCAATATCAACATTGCCGCTGTCCATATATAGAAAGTCGGTCAGACGGGCCTTTTGATAATCGGCAATTAATCCTGTTTGCCAGGCGACAGGAAGCGCTACGCCGATAAGGCCGAAAACCAGCGCAAAATACCGAAGCTGTACGCCTGCCGTAAAGGCCATGACCAGGAACATAAAAAAGAATACGACGGCGGAGCCCATGTCCTTCTGTATGATGAACATCCATAAAACGGGAATCAAGGCGTGGACGCCCAGCAGCATAACATGAATAAAACGATCGATAAGCCCATGCTCCTTTAAAACGGAGACATGCTTTGCAAAGGTCAGCATAAATGCAATTTTGACCAGCTCGCTTGGCTGGAATGTAAGTCCGCCGGGCAGTTTAATCCAGGCGCGGGTGTCCATCCCTCCGGAGCTTTGCACGGAGGTCCCCTTAAAATAGGTATAAATGAGTAGCAATAGGCAAAAACCGGCTGCCAGCCACCAAAGCCGGGCAAGCGAGCGGTAATCGAAAGCGGTAATAATAAAGGCCGCAAGATATCCGGCTAAAATCGCCATCACTTGAATGGCAAAATAACTGTAAGAACGGCCGCTGGAATTGGGAATTGTCTTTAGAAGAATCAGGCTATAGCCGGAGATTGCAAGCATAACCAGCCATAAGAGCTTATCCGCCCTTTTCCAGTAGTCTAAAAAAGCTGTTCCAAATCTTTGCATTTGTTCCTCTCAAATCTATTTTTATCAATGGATATTTTGACATCTTTTTCTATTTGTTATACCATAAGGGAATGAAAACACAGGACGATCCGCCATGGTTTTCACTAGCTGGAGGGCTTGGCGGAACAGACCGCCGCAGAAAATACATTGCTTAACGAAACTGAAAAGCATATATTTGCATAAAAAGTAAAATTTTGCAGCAAGGTAAAACTGGAATCGTCCGGTTATTTTAAAATTATTATAATATGCTTCCAATAAAACTGCAAGTTAATAATCTGTTACAGCTGTTTAGAAGGCCGTTTGTAAGGAAAATGTAAGGTTTTTACGTTTCGTTTTGTAAGAGGAAGCTTTTATACTATAATAGTAGAAATTTGAGGGGGAAAAATCATGCATGAATGTGTGCTGGTAGTAGATGATGACCATGAGATTGTGCGGGCGATCTCTATTGTTCTGGAGCGGGAGGGGTACCAGGTGTTGCGCGCCTATGATGGGCTCGAGGCCCTGGAGCTTGCGTCAGGAAACCAGGTCCAGCTGATGATTATTGACATTATGATGCCTAAGATGGATGGGCTGTCTGCGGTATTGAAGCTGCGGGAGCGGCGAAATATTCCCATTATTGTGCTTTCGGCTAAAAGTGAGGATACCGATAAAATTTTGGGGCTGTCGATGGGCGCGGATGATTATGTCACCAAGCCCTTTAACCCAATGGAGCTGGCGGCCCGCGTGCGTTCTCAGCTGAGGAGGTACACCAGCCTGGGAGATATTAACGCCGGTAGCCAGAAAAACGTGATTGTAAACGGACGCCTGACCTATGACACCGATGCCCGCATGCTTCTGGTAGATGGGGAGGCGGTACGCCTGACGGCGACCGAAACGAAGATTGTAGACTTATTTATGAGGAACCTGGGCCGGGTGTTTCCGGCGGAAGAAATTTACCGGCGCGTGTGGCAGGAGGACGCTTTTGCCGCCGAAAATACCGTTATGGTTCACATCCGCAGAATCCGGGAAAAAATTGAATTAAATCCCAAAGAGCCCGAGTATTTAAAGGTGGTGTGGGGAATTGGATACAAAATCGAAAAAAAGTAGAACGGCGCATCCAGTGATTGCTTTTTTATGCTTTTTCCTATCCGTAAATATTTTTATAGGATTGGTACTGCTGGGCTTTACGTATTTTTTGCCTAAATATAGAGATGGCGAGAATATGCTGAGCTATGCATATGAGAATTTTCAGAATACTCAGCGGTTCCGAAATAACGTTGAAAACCGTCTTTACAGTGTGTTGACGCTCTATGAACAGCGTTATGGAAAAGATTGGAATATTGAAACCGAGGAGGCCTATCTCGATAATATCCTGCTGGATGGTATTGAGAATGACCAAAACCTGTTATATCTTGTCCAATATAAGCAAAATACCATTGGGGAAAACCAGGCAGGCCATGACCTCAGCAGCTACATTCAAAAAGACCAGGTGCAGAATCTGCCTGATGGCTATAGCTTTCTGTTGTATTTTGACGGAGAAAAGACCTATATTCAGAAGGACGGAAGCCTGGTTGATATTTATGGAGCCGGCGGCGTCTATCACTCAGACTTCGGCAATCAGTGGTATGTGCCCGGTTATAAGAATGAGCCGTACACTAGCAACAGTCAGAAAGACTTCAAGGTTTGGCTGATGGTAACGGAAAATCCGGTGCCATACAGCTATCAAAATGACTGGATGATGGATATTGTTAATTCTCAGAAAAACATGAGGATGGTGCTGTCCTTATTGGGTGCCGTTGTGTTGATTATGGCTGTCCTGTTCATTGCTTACATTTTGCTGCGAAAGGATAAAGCTTTATTTGACCGCAAACTTGCGCGTTTTACGGGTTGGTTCCTGTTTGAGGTCAAGCTGGCGGCGGCTGTTATTGCTTTTATAGCAGCGTGGAGTTGCATAACCTCAATGCTTTACAGAGTGGCCGGCGCAGAGGTGGTTCTTCTGTGTGCTTGCCTGTGGGGACTCTACCTGATTTTGACAGATATGCGTTATAATAAAAAATTTTATGCCCATAATACGGTAACCTGGGTTGTGCATAAAATCTTTTGCTTTAACAAGCGGTATCCTGTTCAGCGCAAGATGCTGCTGCGTGCATGGCAGTGTGCCGCTGCGGTTGCGGGAGTAGCCTTGATCGGCCTGTTTTTTATAGCGGCTTTTTCCGGCTTGTCGATGCTCTCGTTTTTCTTCTTTATTCTGACGCTGACCGGGATTGCTGGGATTGTCTACCTGTTCCGCAGAAAATATGTACAAACAGTCAATGACCTGGGCTTGCTGCTGAACCAGATTGAATTGATCCGCAGCGGTGTATCGGAAGGGCATCCCTTATTTTTAAAGAGCGATGCGGATCTTTGTGCCGCGGCAAACAGTCTGAATTCAATCGCCGAGGGAATCCAGCAGGCGGTGGAACGCCAGCTGAAAAGCGAACGGATGAAGATTGAACTGATTACCAATGTTTCCCACGATATTAAAACGCCGCTCACGTCAATCATCAGCTATGTGGAGCTGTTAAAGCAGGAGGAAGGGCTGCCGGAGCATGTTTTAGACTATATCCGTATTTTAGACCGAAAGGCGACCCGGCTGAAATTTATGGTGCAGGATGTATTTGATATTAGTAAGGCTTCCACTGGCAATATTGAACTGCATATGGAACAGCTGGACCTTGTAAAGCTTATTAAACAGACGATGGCGGAGCTGGAAGAGCCGATTTCCAACGCGCCGCTGGTGTTCAAAACGGCCTACCCGCAGCAACCCGCGATGATTTATGCCGATGGCCAGCGCCTGTACCGGGTGTTTCAGAACTTAGTGCAGAATGCGCTTCAGTATTCACTGGAGGGTTCAAGGGTCTATGTGGCGGTTAAGCTTGAAAGTGGCCGGGCGATGGTGGAGGTCAAGAATATTTCTAAATTTGAGGTGCCGGAGGGCGTGGATTTTTCCGAGCGGTTTGTCCGGGGAGATGCGAGCCGGAGCGATGGTGGAAGCGGTCTGGGGTTGTCGATTGCACGCAGCTTTACCGAGGCATGCGGCGGCGCCTTTGCCATCCGGACAGAGGCCGACTTGTTCACGGTTCAGGTCAGCTTTCCGTTGCTTAAGATCGACCCGCCGCACCCGGTGGAGGTGGAGCCAGCTGAGGAGGCTCCACAGTCGCCAGTCCATTTACCGCTGCCGCGAGGGGGAGAGGCGGGTATTCGGGGCTTGGAATCTCTGGATTATACGGATATTTCCGTGCAGGAAGACGGCCCGAAGGATTACGGGGCTTTCTGAGAGGTTCAATAAAAAAGGATTCAATATGCCCGCTCGTGCTGGGAAATAAAAAACATCGCAGAAAATTTTCTGCGATGTTTTTGCTTATTGGAGGGCCTTGCGGATAATGTCGTAAAGAATCGGCTTCATCTGGTCGATGTTGCCGGGGCGTTCCTCAATAATAGAGGCGTAACAGACAGAGCCGCACATCTCAACCAAGACGAAAATCAACCGAAAGGCCTCTTCGGGGCTGTGCTTCTTCATGAATGGGCTGGCGTTCAGTGCCAACATAAGCTCGCGAAAAAGCGGGTCTCCCGAACTTTTGAACCCCTCCTCAAACGTGGGCCAGGAAAAGTTGCGCTCCAAAAGCTTGAGTACAAGCTTGTTGCGTTTGAAATACTCGACAATATAGTCTGCAAAGTGAATGACATTTTCCACAAAATCGTTTGTATCATGTGCGCGGGCATATAAATAAGCTTCGTTTAGAATGGTATAGCTGGTTTTTTCGACCAGGGCCGCGAGGATCTCCTTTTTATCCTTAAAATAGAGGTAAAAAGTACCCTTGGCGACATTGGCCTTTTGCACAATTTCATCAATGGAGGTTTTTACTACGCCTTTTTCCATGAACAGTGCATAGGCAGACTGTAATAGATTCTGTTTTTTTTCTTGCTTTTGTTGTTCCAAATGAGCGCCCATTGTCCATCATCTCCACATTTGTAGTATAAACGATAAAAAAGGGGCTGCCAAGTCCCTTCTTATTTTTTTGTGATATTGACTAAAAGTCAATTTGTTTATTTCGTGACTGTTGGTCATTTAATTAATTGACTGTTAGTCAATTCTGATTTATACTAATACACGTTAAAGGCGGTCAGCGCTATTCTATAAGGAGATGAGGCAAATATGAAAGTATGGGCACGCTTGATTGTGAAACACCGTAAGGCGGTTTTGGTAATCGCAATCATTTTGTTGATTCCCTCCGTGCTTGGTATGCTGGGAACAAGGGTCAATTACGACATTCTGTCCTATTTGCCGGAAGACCTGGACTCCATGGTAGGCCAACAGATCCTGGACCAGGATTTTAAGACGGCAAGTACGGCAATGGTCACGCTGGAAAATATGCCCACGGCGGAGACGCTAAAGCTAAAGGAAGCGCTGGAAGGCATAGAAGGGGTGGATCAGGTCATTTGGACCAGTGACCTGGTGGACGTGTCCGTTCCAAAAGAGATGCTTCCGGAGGACATACAAAAGTTTTTCTACAATGAGGATGGCGCAACCATGCTGCTGGTAAAGTTCACTGGTTCCAGCGCCAGTGCTTCTACAATGAATGCGCTGGCGCAGATGAAGGCAACCGTGCAGGAGCATTGCTTCATCGGCGGAATGTCTGCAATTATGGCGGACACAAAACAGCTGGTCAACTCTGAAATGCCGCTGTACATTCTCTGCGCGGTGGGGTTTAGTCTGCTAATCCTTTTCCTCAGCATGAAAAGTACTCTGGTTCCGTTGCTTTTCATCGTCGGCATATTTTTTCCCATTGTTTACAATTTCGGGACCAATATCTTTTTGGGACAGATTTCTTACATTACGCAGGCTCTGGCGACAGTGCTGCAGCTTGGCGTCACGATGGATTTTAGCATTTTCCTATTGCACCGCTATGAAGAAGAAAAGCAGAGCTGCCCCAACGAGGAGGCAATGGTCCGGGCAATTTGCAGCACCTTTACCTCAATCACCGCATCGTCTCTAACCACCATCGCAGGCTTCCTGGCTATGTGTACCATGAGCCTGACCCTTGGCAGGGATATTGGCATTGTTATGGCCAAGGGTGTATTTTTAGGCGTTGTTTGCACCATTACCATTTTACCGGCGTTGCTGATGACCTTTGATAAAGCGCTGCGCTTTACACACCGCACCTTTATTCCACGGCTGTCCCGGGTATCTCATTTTGTGGTGAAGCATCCAATTCCTATTCTGGCGGTTTTCCTTATCATCTTTATTCCCTTTGCGGCGGCACAGGCTAAAACCCCGGTTTATTACACCCTGTTTGACAGCCTGCCGCAGGATATGGACAGTATTGTCGGAACAAACCGCCTAAAAGAGGATTTCAATATGACGACTACCCATTTTGTGTTAGTGGATGACGACCTTACCAACAGCCAAATGCAGAGACTGTCCGGAGAATTGGAAAAAGTAGGCGGTATAACGCAGGTTCTCAGCTATGAAAAGTTTCTGGGGGGAGGGATTCCGGAAGAAATGGTGCCGCAGGATGTTCAAAACATTTTCCATGCGGGGGGAAAACGGATGCTGCTGGCAAACAGCAGCTACAAGAGCGGATCGGACGAGCAGAATGCTCAGCTCAATGAAATGAACCGGATTGTCAAATCATTTGACCCGCAGGGGAAAATCAGCGGCGAGGGCGCAATGACAAAAGACTTGATTGAGGTTGCGGACGTTGATTTCAGGAATGTCAACATCGCCTCCATAGCCGCGGTCTTTTTGATTATCTGCGTTGTGTTTCGCAGTGCGTCTATTCCGGTGCTGCTGGTGGCCTCTATTGAAAGCGCCATCATGATTAATATGGGCATACCTTATTTTTCAGGGACGACGCTGCCGTTTATCGCGAGTATTGTAATCGGTACCATTCAACTTGGCGCTACCGTGGATTATGCTATCCTGATGACCACCAGGTTCCGCGAGGAATTGAATCACGGCTGTTCGACGAAAGAGGCGGTGCAGCGGTCCATTGAAAATTGCAGCCAAAGCATACTCACAAGCGGGCTTACCTTTTTTGCGGCGACAATCGGCGTGGCGGCTGTTTCCAGGATGGAGCTGATACAAAGCCTGTGCCTGCTTATCAGCCGCGGGGCCTTGATCAGCATGGTGGTCATATTAATTGTTTTACCGGCGTTGCTCATCCTCTGTGCGCCTGTAATCAAGTATACAACGTTTCACTGGATTCAGAAAAAGGAGCGTGTTCAGTCATGAAAAAATCGGGAAAGGCATTAGCGTGTATTTTAAGCGCATGCCTATTGTGCAGTGTCGCTGTTCCGGCTAGTGCGGTGGAGCCTTCCGCTGCCTCAGAGCGGCAAAAGGAGGCTGCGGAGGTTTCCGGGCAAACCCGGAAAGATGAAAATGTGTTTGTTATTTTAAATGCGGATGGTTCCGTAGAAAAGCAGATTGTCAGCGATTGGCTTCACAACGACAACGGACTGGCCAATATAAAGGACAAGAGCAACCTAAAGGACATACAGAACCTGAAGAGTGATGTACAACCGGCTATAAACGGCGACGAGCTTGTTTGGAACACCACGGACCATGATATTTATTATCAGGGGACAACGGACAGCACGCCGCCGGTGACCGCTGAAATTACCTATGAGCTTGACGGGCAGCCGGTTGCCGCTGGGGAGCTGGTAGGAAAAAGCGGCCATGTGACGATTAGGATTGCCCTGACGAACCATGAAAAGAGCACGGCGGTGATTGACGGAGAGGAAAGAGAAATTTATACGCCTTTTGCGACGGTTGTAGCGGCGGATCTTTCTGCCGATCATTTTACGAATATTAAGGCCGAGCATGGAACGGTACAGACGGACAGTTCCAACCAGCTGGCGTGCTTCATAGCTCTGCCCGGCATGAGACAGAGCTTTGACGGCTTGCTGACCGGAGAGCTGGAAAAAATCAACGCTTACCTTTTGGATACGGTAGTTATTGAAGCGGATACCGATAACTTTACCATGCCAGGCATCATGATGGCCTGCGCAACCAGTATGGAGGCCTTAAGGCAGGAAGGCGGCCTGCCGGAGCTGAATGAACTCTACGACAACCTGGATCAATTGCAGGCAGCAACGGACGAGCTGACGGAGGGTACTCAGAAGTTGGACGAAGCTGTGGATCTGATAGCGGGTAAGCTGGGCGAAATGATCTCCAGCTACCAGGCCTTTTATAACGGCATGCTGGAGGCAAACAGCGGCTCGAAGCAGGCGGTATCGGCGGTGGAGCGCTTAGCCGGCGGGACAGACAGCCTGATGAACGGCGCCGGCACGCTCTCCGGCAATCTGGGGCTGCTGCAAAATAAATTAAACACGCAGCTGGTGCCTGGACTGACAAGCGCCGCCCAGCTGCAGGGGACCCTGCAAGTGAAACTGCAGAGCCTGCAGCAGGAGGTGTCAGGATTAACGCTGCCGGACATGGAGGCGCTTTCGGGCGAGCTGTATAATGGAGTAGGCGCGGTATTTGATCAGGCGGCCTCTGGCGCGGCCAAGGCCGGCGCGGATGCATCGGTTCAGTACTCCAAACAGGCTGCTGCGGGTGCGCTGCAAAAAATATTGCCCCAAGTCGGTTTGAACAGTGAGCAGCAACAGGCGGTTATTCAGGCGGTTAATCAGGCAATTGATACCAGCGTAGATACAGAGGCCATCGCGCAGGGAGTGGTCGACGGCATGGCGGATGCCAAACAGCAGGCACAGGAGCAGGTGGCCGCCGCCCTGAAAAAGATTGACCTCAGCCCGCTTGAAGCCCTGTTCGGGGAATTTGAGGAAGCCGGCAGTTTGGCGGATCAGCTGTTGGGCGATATGGGCCGGTTGACTGGCAGCCTCTATAATGCGAAGGACCCTGCAGACCAGAATACCGTGGTTGGTGCTGTCAATGGCCTGGCACAAGGTGCGGGTGATCTGGCAGGCGGCGCCAGGAAGCTTAACGAAGGGGCAGGAGCGTTGAAAAAAGGGGTTGGCTCACTGGATGGCGGTATTTCGGAGCTGACTTCGGCAAGCGCGCAGCTGGACAGTGCGCTGGGCCAATTTCAGCAGGGCGCAGGTGAGTTGAAAAACGGAGCCCGGACCTTGAATGATGGTATGCAGGCCTATGCATCTGAAGGGATTGAAAAGCTCACGCAGAATGAGCTGCTTAAACGCTTTAAAGTGATTGAACAGGTAGCAAAGCAGATGAAGAAGCAGTCCGAGCAATATGACAGCTATACGGGTTGTGGAGAAAATATGGATTGCAGCGTCAAGTTTGTAATGAAGACAACGAACCCCGAGGCTAAACAGGCTAAAGCAGACAGTCGCAACGACGCTGCCGCACAGGAGCAGCCCGGCTTTTGGGAAAGAATTCGGAACCTGTTTGCGTAAATGATTTGCTTATAAGTTTTCCTTTGGAATAATAAGAAGGGGATGCCCCCGGTTTAATTTAAACCGGGGGCATCCCCTTGCTATAGACAGGCTTTGTTTTACTTCAGGGCATCGGTAACATCCTGCTCCAGTTCACGGGCGGTAATAGCGCCGGCGCCGCCAGCGTCGATGAGGTTAATCATGCGTACGGCTGTCAGGCAATTATCAGGGTCCACCCAAAAATGTGTTCCCCACGCGCCGCTCCAGCCAAAGCTGTGTGCTGCGGGATGCGGGGACGGATTTTCTTCGCCGGTAATTACCCGCATGCTGAGCCCCCAAATCTCGCCGGGGCCGCGGCCTGGAATATCGAAGGGCAGCTGCGGTGTCCGCATTTTTTCAACAGTCTCCGGGCGCAGCAGCTGTCTGCCTTGATAGCTTCCCGCGCCAAGCAGCATCTGAGCGAAGCGGTGATAGTCTTCAGCCGTGCTGTAGAGTCCGCCGCCGCCGCAGAAGTAGTGGTCAGAGCACATGTCCCCGGGGAAGCTCCCCTCGTCATCGGAGACCCCGGTGAGGACGCCGCCCACATGGTCGGTCATTTCTACCAGGCGTGACTTTTGCGCGCCGGTCAGAACAAATGCGGTATCTCTCATGTCCAGCGGGATAAAGATGTGATCCCGTAAATAATGGTCGACGGTTTGCCCGGAGACAATTTCTACAACGCGGGCGAGAATGTCGAAGGCCGCCATAGGGCTATAGCCTGTTTTGGTCCCGGGCTGGAAGTCCAAGGGGACCTGCGCCAATTTTGGAACATAGGAGGCAAGCGTGTCGTTTGGGCCGATGGGGAGGTTTTCAGCAATATACTGTAAGCCCTGTTCCTCCTGGCCAAGGCCGCAGCTGTGAGAAAGCAGATCCCGGATCATGATTTCGCGGTTCACGGCAACGAGCTTCCCGCTTTCACAGGCCTGAAGCCCGGCAAATTCAGGGATATAGCGGGAGAGCGGGCCGTCCAAAGAGAGCTTCCCCTGCTCTTCAAGCTGCATGACTGCGACGCCGATGATGGGCTTGGTCATGGAGGCCAAACGGAAGATGGTATCGGTTTTCAGGGGCACTTTTCGGGTATAATTGGCGTAGCCCTGCGCCTTGGCATAGAGTAGCTTGCCATCCTGGGCAACCAGAGAAACGGAGCCGGAAATTTCTCCCCGGTCAATTCGTTCCTGTGTGTGCTGTGTAATCATTTGTAGTTTATCAGCGCTTAAAGTTCGTTTCATCTTTACAACCTGCCCTCTTTCTGCTGTGAAAATAGGAGTATTATATCTGTTTGAGAGTATAGCACAGATCCTGCGCTTTTTCCAGCATGACAGCTTATTTACCGGCATTTTGCCCTGGCTATGCGTGGTTAAGGGTTAAAGAGGGAGGAAACGGCGCGCACTCTTTGCCATGAAGGTATTGATTTGTTTTTTATTACAGACGTGCTATAATGTCTATAAATCACAAAATCACCGGATGTGGAATATCCGTGGAATTTTATGGAAGGGGTGTGCTGCCATGCCGCCGGACAACTTGAAAATAGCCCTGGCCGGCTGTTATACCGATGCACATTTGGCGGGAATATACCGTCTGGAGCTGGCGCCTGAAACGGGCGAATGCCGGGCGGTTCCCCTGGAGCTTCCGCTGGAGAATCCCTCTTATATGGTGTTTTCCAAGAAGAAAGGCCGTGTTTATTTAGTTTCGGAAACAAAGACCTTCCAAGGACAGGCTGGCGGTGCGGTAGCCTGCTGCCGCTGGAACGGAAGCGGGCTGCATCTGAGCAGCATACAGCCTACGCTGGGCATAGATCCTTGCCACTTGATTTTGGACGATAAGGAGGCCTGCGTATTGGCGGCGAATTATGGCACGGGGACCTGCGCGGTGTTTCCCCTGGATGAGCAGGGGGAACTGCAGCCCTGCTCCCAGTTGATCCGGCATCGGGGCCGGGGGAAAAACCCGTTGCGGCAGGAGGGGCCGCATGTGCACTGTGTCCGGCAGCATCCGGCGGGTGGCAGGATTGCGCTTTGCGATTTGGGGCTGGATAAGATAAGCTTGTATGCCGGCCAGGGCGGTGTTGTCTCCGATGCGCCGCTGCAGGAGGTACTCCTGCCTGAGGAGAGCGGCCCCCGCCATCTGATTTGGCGCAGCGACGGGCAGTATGCCTATGTGGCCAATGAGCTGGCCAATACAGTTGTGGTGCTGCAGGAGGAAAACCACAGGCTGCAGCCTGTGCAGGTTGTTTCTACACTGCCGCCGGATTTTCAAGGCGAGTCCACCTGTGCGGCCATTAAATTTTCGCCGGACGAGCGTTTTTTGTACGTGTCGAACCGGGGACATGACAGCATCTGCTGCTTTCAGCTGGAAGGGTTAGGCCGGCTGCGGCTTGTGGAGATTGTTCCGTCTTGGGGAAGGACGCCCAGGGACCTTGCGTTGGATGACTCGGGGTGTTATCTGCTGGCTGCCAATCAGGAATCGGATCGTATTTCCATATTCAGCAGGGATTTGGCAACCGGAAAATTGACGTTTACCGGCTGCCAGGCAGAGCTCCGGCGACCTGTTTGCATTTGCTTTATCAATTGTTGAGGTTGGATATGAAGAGACCAAATCAAAAATTAAAACTGCTGTACTTGATGAAAATATTAATGCAGGAGACGGATGAGGCGCACCCGCTGTCGCTGGCCCAGCTTGTCGAAAAGCTGGAGGGTTACGGTGTGGAGGCAGAGCGGAAGAGCCTTTACGACGACATGGAGGTCCTGCGCGTCTTTGGCATTGATATTGAGAAAACCGGCAGCAGAAATTGTGTTTATTATGTAGGCAGCCGCACCTTTGAGGTTGCGGAGCTTAAGCTGCTGGTCGATGCGGTACAGGCCTCAAAATTCATAACACGGAAAAAATCGTCTGATCTGATTAAGAAAATGGAAAGCCTGGCCAGTGTGTATGAGGCCGGAACCCTACAGCGCCAAGTGTATGTGAGCAACCGTGTGAAAACTATGAATGAAAGCATCTATTATAATGTCGATAAGCTGCATACGGCAATTTATGACGATAAAAAAATCAGTTTCCGCTATACGGATTGGGCGGTTGATTTTACCGCGGGAGCTCGGGTGAAAAGACAGGTGCGCAAGAATGGGCGGCGCTATGCCGTTAGCCCCTGGGCGCTGACCTGGAACAATGAAAATTATTATCTGGTTGGGTTTGACGCAGCGGCCGGCCGGATTAAGCATTACCGGGTGGACAAGATGGAGTCCATTCATATTTCCGAGGAAAAGCGGTCGGGGGAGGAGTATTTTAAAAACTTTGACATGGCGCTTTATTCCAGCCGTTTTTTCGGAATGTACGGAGGCATGGAGGAAAGGGTGGACCTGAAGGTAGAGAATCGCCTGGCTGGTGTGATGATCGATCGTTTCGGCGAGAGCCTGTCTCTGCGGCAGGAGGGTGAGGAGCACTTTTTAGCTTCGGTGACGGTGGCGGTCAGCCCGCAGTTTTTTTCATGGCTTTTTGGGCTCGGCGAGGGCGTGGAGCTCTTGGGGCCCATAGAAATAAGGCGGCAATACCGGCATTATTTGGAGCGTGTTTTAAAAAAATATCAATAATTTACGGCTTATGCACATAAAGTCCTGTTTAATGGACAGTAAGTTTTTTATAATAGAGATAGAAAGAAAAATAATCTCTTGAAAACTGCTGAAGGGGGACTTTATGATGGGATATTGCATTCGAAACATCGGCGCACATGTAGAAGTATTTGACAGGCAGGGGCGTTTCTTGTTTTCTGCGGACACGGCTCAAGAAGCGGAGCAGGAGCTGCGGGAAATGACAGAGGAAGAGGCGGCTTAAGCATAGAGGCGGGCCTGCTCCATACGCTGAGCCATTATGGGAGGGAAGTCCATGCTGCATTTTATTTTAGGTACGGCGGGCAGCGGAAAAACACAAGCGCTATACAAAATTCTTCAGCGGGCTGTCGAGGAGCGGCCTGACGGTTCCTTTTACCTCATTGTCCCGGAGCAGGCCTCCTTTGACAATGAGCGCGAAATTTTAGAGCGCTTTGGCCCTTATTATGCCCAGCGGGTACATGTGCTCAGCTTCAGCCGCTTGGCCGATGAAGTGTTCCGCCGTTTTGGCGGCGGGGCCGGCGCGCGTCTGAATGATGGGGGCCGCAGTATTTTAATGAGCCTGGCGCTGGAACAGACGAGGGATCAATTGGTCTATTATAGGGATCATGCGATGGGCAACGACCTTATCGCCCGCCTGCTTTCCATTTCAACAGAACTGAAAATGTGCGGCATTACGCCGGAAACACTCGGCACAGCGGCGGCGCTGGCCGCTGAAGAAACATTGCGTAAAAAGGCGCAGGAGCTCTCTTTGATTTTAGCTGCTTACGATGCCCTGGTGGCGCAGAGCTTTGTGGACCCGCTCGACGACCTGACGCGGGTTAAGCAGCCCCTGGTGGAAAATTCCTTTTTTAATGGCGCGTTAATTGCGCTGGATTCTTTTACGGCTTTCACTATGCAGGAGTACGAGATTATCAAAATTATGCTGCTGCAGGCGGCGGATGTATATACGACTCTATGTACCGACCAACTGGCGGACCCTGAAAGCGGCGTAGGCCTGTTTTCTCTGGTCCGCGGTACCGGCAGGCGGCTGAAAGCGATTGCCAAGGAAAACGGCGTGCATATCACGAGCCCGGTGCTGCTCCGGGAGGGGCTACGGTTTCAGAGCGAAAGCCTGAAGCGCTTGGAGGCGGGGCTTTTCCGGACGCACCGGCAGGCGGCTGAGCTTTCGTCTGATGTCAAGGTGTACCGGGCGAAAAACGTTTATGATGAAGCGGCCTTCGTGGCGGCGTCTATCCGGCGGCTTGTCATAGAAAAGCAATACCGTTACCGTGATTTTGTGGTAATCGCGCGTTCCGCGCAGGCCTACAGCGGCATATTGGATCGTTGCTTTGAAAAGTATGGCGTTCCCTATTTTATGGATCAACCGCGTTCTGTGGAAGCTGAACCGCTCATGCGGATGGCGCTGTCCGCCTTTCGCGCGGTTTTACACGGCTTCCATTCAGAGCATATTTTTTCTTTTCTGAAGACCGGGCTGACAGGACTACAGACGGCGGAAATATCAGAGCTGGAAAATTATGTGTTTTTGTGGGCAATAGACGGCAATGAATGGGCGCAGGAGTGGGGGCGGCATCCCCGTGGGTTTGTTGAAGAGTACACCGCAGCGGACAGGAACCGGCTGGAACGGTTAAACCATCTCAGGCTGAAGGTAATTACGCCGCTGGAGCACTTTTCTAAGCGGGTAAAAAGAGGAAGCGGCGAGGCGTTGTCCGCCGCCGTTTACCGTTTGCTGGAGGACTTTGAGGCTGCCGTAAATCTGCGCTTGTTTGCCGCGGCCCTGCGTGAAAACGGGCAGGCGGGCCTGGCGGATGAGCAGGTTCGCCTGTGGGATATTTTGATGGAGTCGCTGAACCAGTGTGCAATTGTGCTGGGCGAGGCCGAGCTGGAGGGAGAGCGTTTTTCAGAGCTGCTGCGCCTGGTTATTTCCGCCGCAGGCATAGCAAGCATTCCTCAGGGGCTGGACCAGGTGACGGTGGGCAGTGCGGACCGGATTCGCACAGACAGCCCGCGAGTCGTATTTTTATTAGGCGCCGTCCAGGGAGAGTTCCCCCTGGCGCCGTCTTCATCGTCTATTTTTAGCGACCTTGAGCGTCAAGAGCTCATTGCGCTGGGGCTGCCGTTTAATGAGACGCTGGTAGGCGCCTCTGTACAGGAGCGCTTTCTGGCCTACGCCGCCATGTGCTGTGGGCGGGAAAGGCTGTACCTTTCCTATGTTTCAGTTGGAGGCGGTAGCGAAGAGCAGGCGCCTTCGTCCATCATTACCGAGGCATTGGCCCTGCTGCCACAGACGCAGGTTTATTCGGCCCAGAGCGTGCCGGAGTCTTATTTCGCCTGTGCGGAGCAGCCTGCCTTTGAGCTGGCTGCAAAGCATTGGAGAAGCGGCGGCCCGCTCGCGGAGACGTTGAAATATTATTTTTCCAAACAAAAAGAATACGGCGCTAAAATAAAATCGGTGGACCGTGTGTGCGCAGCGAAGCCCTTTGCGCTGGAGGATCCCGCGCTGGCACGCGGGCTGTTCGGTAGGACGATGACCGTTTCGGCAACACAGGTTGAGAAATTCTATCTGTGTCATTTTCAATACTTTTGCCGCTACGGGTTAAATGCAAGGGAAAGACGTGCCGCCGAGCTGGATGCGATGGAGTATGGCAGCCTGATGCATTACCTGCTGGAGCAGTTTTTTTCAAAGGGAAACAGGTTGGAAGAAGGGGTGTCGCTCCTCACGCTGTCAGAGGAAGAGCTGGAGACAATCATCCGGGGCTTTCTGGTTCAATACGTACAGGCGAAAATGGGCGGAACGGGGGTGCAGAGCCCGCGCATGCAATATCTCTTTGACCGTCTCTCTCAGGCCGCGGCTGTTGTCATTCGCCATATTGCGGAGGAGTTGGAGCAGAGCGCGTTTAAGCCCGTGGATTTCGAGGCTGCCATCGGGGCGGACGGTGTGCCGCCGCTGGTTCTCTCTCTGCCGGACGGAGGTTCCGTGAGGTTGGAGGGCAAGGTGGACCGGGTGGATCTCTATCAGGCGGACGGCGTAGCTTATTTGCGTGTGGTGGATTACAAGACGGGAAAAAAGGAGTTCAAGCTTTCCGATCTGTTGTATGGCATGAATATGCAGATGCTGGTCTATTTGGCGGCCCTAATGGAGAATGGCGATTGCTATGGGGAAAACCGGCAGCCTGCCGGTGTGCTTTATATGCCTGCCGCCAACCCCTCCGTACCGGCCGGCCGGGGAGATTCTGCCGAGAAGGTACGCAAAGAACGTGAGAAAAAGCTGAAGATGAGCGGGCTGGTACTGGAGGATCCGGCGGTCATTCAGGCCATGGAGGCGGATGGAGCGGGGAAGTTCATCCCGGTTGCATTGAAAGACGGTGTTCCCGCCAAGAAGGATTCGCTCGCTTCACCCACACAGTTCCGGGAGCTGCTTCATTATAGTAAACAGCTGGTGGTACGCATGGCTAAAGAGCTGCATGAGGGCCGCGTAGAGGCTGTTCCGCTAAAGGGCGGCTATGATGCCTGCCGGTGGTGCCCTTATTTTTCCGTATGTGGGCATGAGCCGGACGGCGTCGCGCAGGAAATGGCAAAATGGGACCGGGACGCAGTGCTGGAGGAACTGGGGAAATCCATGGATGGAAGGGAGGAAGACTGTGGGACGTAATTGGACACCGGCGCAGCATGACGCCATTTATGCCAGAGGCGGAAGCCTGCTTGTTTCAGCTGCCGCGGGTTCGGGTAAGACGAGTGTTCTGGTACAGCGGCTGCTGCAGCGGCTGACAGACCCATTGCATCCTGTCGCTGCGGACCGGCTTTTGGTGGTCACCTTTACAAAGGCTGCTGCCGCCGAGATGAAGTCGCGGATAACCAGGGAGATCGGCGCCTTGCTGGAGCAGGAGCCGGACAACATTCATTTGCAGCGCCAGCAAATTCTTCTGAACAGAGCCCATATCAGTACTATCCATAGCTTTTGCAGCGAGCTTGTCCGTGAAAATTTTTACAAGCTGGGCATTTCTCCCGATTTCAGGATTTTGGAAGAAAATGAGACCCTTCTGCTGAGGCAGGAGGTCATAACAGCGGTTCTGGACGGATATTATGAAAAAAGGGACGGCCTGTTTTATGAGCTGGCGGACACCTTTTCGGTAGGCAGGGACGACGGACGTATCGCACAGATGGTGCAGCTGCTCTATGATTTTACCCGTTCTCACCCCTTTCCGGACCGTTGGCTTTCTGAAACCGCACGCTCCTACAGCACAGCTGCGCCGGTTGAAAAGACGCCGTGGGGGAAAACGGTACTGAATTTTGCCGGGCAGGCAGTGGATTATTGCTGCTCGCTGGTGAAAAATTCATTGGAGCTGATGGAGGCGAGCCCCGATATTCAAGCTGCCTATGAGGAGGCCTACCTCTCGGATCTGGCTGGGCTGTTGGATATTGAAAAAGCGATTGAGGCTGAGAATTGGAATTTATTGGTCGAATTATGCGGTGATTTTTTCTACAAAAGATTAAAATCGCTGAAAGGGGCGAAGGAGGATCCGGTACGGCTTGCTGTAGCGGCTAACCGGGACGAGGTGAAAGCAACGCTGAAAAGGCTTGGCGTTCTGTTCTGCGGAACAGAGACAGCCTGTCGGGAGGACTTAAGAAGATTATCCCCGCTGGTGGAGAAGCTTTTCGAGGTTGTGCGTACATACAGCGCGCGGTTGGATGAGGAAAAGGCCAAGAAAAAGGCGGCGGATTTCGGGGATCTGGAGCATTGGGCGCTGCGCCTGCTGGTAAAGGATACGGCTCAAGGGCCGGAGTGGACGCCGGAGGCTCTGGAGCTGTCGCAGCGTTTCGAAGAGGTCATGGTGGACGAATATCAGGACACCAATGAGGCCCAGGATATGATTTTCCGGGCGCTCTCGCGCAATTCGGAAAACCTCTTTCTGGTCGGTGATGTCAAGCAGAGCATCTATGGCTTCCGCCAGGCAATGCCCCAGTTGTTTTTGCGCAGGCGCCGGGCCTATCCGTTGTACCAACGGGATGCGGAGCAGTATCCGGCCTGTATTGTACTGGACCGGAATTTCCGCAGCGCCGTGGGGGTAACGGACGCGGTGAATTTTGTTTTCCGGCAGCTGATGAGCCGGGAAACCGGAGACTTGGATTATAGTGGGGATGAGGAGCTGGTTCCGGCGGCGGATTACCCGCCGGGGCCCGCTGCCATGCGTCTGGATATTCTGGATCTCTCCGCCGGGGAGGAGGAAGAGATGGTGGCTGCGGAAGCCCGCCACCTGGCTGGTATGATTCTGGAGTTGACAGCGCAGGAGAGCGTTTTAGACGGCGGCGAAGAGCGCCCGCTGGCTTTCTCAGATATTACCATCTTGCTGCGCAGCGCCAACGAATATGCTTATCAGTATGTAAAGGAGCTGCGCGCCTATGGGGTGCCGGCTACGGCTGATACGGCGGTGGGTTTCTTTTCGGCGCCGGAGGTAGCTGCCGTTCTTGCTTTCCTGCGTGTAATCGATAACCCGATGCAGGATATTCCCTTGCTCTCGGTATTGATGGGGCCTGTTTACGGTTTCACCGCGGATGATATGGCGCGACTGCGTATCCATGAAAAGAGCAAAAATATTTATTTAATGCTTGCCGGCGCTGTAAAGGAAGATGAACGGGTAGCCGGGGTGCTGAAGGATATTGAACGCTTGCGCATGCTGGCTGCTGCGATGACCTCCGATCAGCTGATTAATGAGCTGTATGAACGGACAGGCTTCCCGGAGGTGGTTCAGGCAATGGAAAACGGTGAGCTGCGTTTGGCAAATTTGCGCTTGCTTTTGGATTACGCGCGAAAATATGAGGCCTCCGGGTACAATGGGCTTTCCGGATTTGTCCGCTTTTTGGACCGTCTGGAGCGCCAAAAACAGGATCTGTCCGCGGCGGCCTCTGAGGGAACCGTCAACGCGGTGCGTATTATGAGTATTCACCGCAGCAAGGGGCTGGAGTTTCCCATCTGTATTGTGGCGGGATGCGCGCGGCGTTTCAATAAGGATCACGGTGAGGTGCTGCTGCACCCTCAGCTTGGTTTTGGTTGCCGTTTGCCGGACTCTGAGACCGGGGGGCGCATCACAACGCTTCCGCGTGAGGCCATCGCGTTGGAGCTGGACCGTGAGGAGATGAGCGAGGAGCTGCGCGTGCTTTATGTGGCAATGACAAGGGCAAAGCAAAGGCTGATTATGCTGACGAGTGTCAAGGGGGTAGACAAGGTACTGGCGCGGCTGGCCTCAAAGCTGCCCCGGGCGGAACGGCTGCAGCCCTATGTTGTGCGTGGTTGCAGCAGCATCTCGGATTGGCTGATACTCTGTGCGCTTCGCCACCCCAGCGGCTCCGCGCTGCGGGAGCGTGCGGGGATGGGGGAAAGACCGCCGTTGCCGGCGAAAGAGGCCTGGGAGATCCGTATTCTTCGCGGAGAGCAAACCGGGGCGCGGGAAGAGGCGCAGGCCCGCCAGGAACCCCCAGCCTCAGGATTGCCGGAGCAGGACCAGGATCTGCTGCAATCCTTTGAGCGGCTGTTTCGGTACCAGTATCCTTACCAGGAGCTTGCGTCCCTACAGGCCAAGGTTACCGCCTCCGGACTTGCGGAAGAAACGGAGCAGGAAAGCTTTGAAGCTTCTTCGCGCCCGGCGTTCATGGAAAAGGGCGGCCTTACTCCTGCGGAAAAGGGGACGGCGCTTCACGCCTTTTTACAGTTTGCCGATTTTGCCAGGGCCGCCGGTTCCCCGCGGGAGGAATTGGAGCGGCTAGTAGGCGGGCAGTTCCTGACGCGGGAGCAGGCTGGCGCGGTGGACCTGGCGAAAATCGAGCAATTTTTTGCATCGGATTTGGGCACGCGGCTGCTGCACGCAAAAAATGTTTTGCGTGAGTACCGTTTTACGGTGGAGCTACCGGCCCGAGAAGCTGCGCCGGAGCTGTCGGCTGAATGGGCGGATCAGAAGGTGGTGCTTCAGGGGGCAATCGATTGTGCGTTTGAAGAGGACGGCGCTTTTGTCATTCTGGATTTTAAAACGGACCGCGTGAAATCTTCGCAGGAGCTTAGAGGCCGCTATGAGGTACAGCTCTCGCTCTACCGGCGCGCGCTGCAGCAGTGTACCAACCAAAAGGTGAAGGAATGCCTCCTTTATTCCTTTCACCTAGGAGAGTCCTGTAAAATAGAATAACATTCGCTGCCTATTTTATTTTTTGAACGATGAATGACTTAAAGGCAATAGGGAACGGGTTGAGAAAATTCGCGAATTTACTTGACAAACGGCAGCTGTACTGTTAGAATAAATTAAGTAAAACAAAGGGGGCTGTTTGCCCACACCTGTATGGCTTGGTCCGTTACGGGTCAATATGGAACTCACCGAAAGGTTTCAGCGGGTGAATTGTGTATTGATGCGGGCGGTTGCAAACCACCCGCTTTTGTTTTGTAGCTTTTAACGGGTAATATTTTTTTGGAGGTGCTTAATCATTAGCAATAAGGAACTGCAGATCAACGAGGATATCCGCGACAGGGAAGTACGCGTCATAGGGCCGGACGGCGCTCAGTTGGGTGTGATGACATCTAAGGAGGCGCTGGAGCAGGCTTTTGCCCAGAATCTGGATCTGGTCAAAATTGCACCCCAGGCGACGCCGCCGGTATGCAAGATCGTCGATTACGGCAAATATCGTTTCGAGCAGACCAAACGCGAAAAGGAAGCGAAGAAGAACCAGCGTATTGTTGATATCAAAGAAGTTCGCCTTTCTTTGAACATTGATGTGCACGATTTTGAAACGAAAGTCGGGCATGCGGTGCGTTTCCTCAAGGGCGGAGACAAAGTAAAGGCTTCCATCCGTTTCCGCGGCCGTGAGATGGGGCATCCGGAAATTGGCTATGATGTGATGAAGCGTTTTGCTGAAGCGCTGGAGGAGGTCGCCGTAGTGGAAAAGCCGGCAAAGCTGGAAGGGCGCAATATGTTGATGTTCCTTGCCTCCAGGCCCGCGAAATAAGCTGTCAACCTGTTTAATTTTTTTTTATAAAATAGAAGGAGGGGCTATCATGCCTAAAATCAAGACGCATTCCGGCGCTAAAAAGCGCTTTAAGCTGTCAAAAAACGGTAAAGTCATTCGTGCTCATGCGAATAAGTCGCACATTTTGAACAAAAAGACGACAAAACGTAAGAGAGGCCTCCGGAAAACCACCGTGGTTGGCGAGACCAATGTGGCGCAAATCAAGAGACTCATTCCCTATAAATAAGAAGAAAACCGAATGTGGAGGTAAGATAGAATGGCTCGTATTAAAGGTGCGTTAGCGACACGCAAGAGAAGAAAAAAAATTCTGAAGCTGGCAAAGGGTTACTGGGGTTCTAAAAGTAAGCATTTTAAAATGGCCAAACAGGCCGTAATGAAATCTGGTAACTATGCATATATCGGCCGTAAGGCGAAGAAGAGAGATTTTCGCCGCCTGTGGATTACCCGCATTTCCGCTGCTTGCCGTGCCAATGGCGTCAGCTATTCCGTGTTTATGAACGGACTGAAAAAAGCCGGCGTAACCCTCAACCGTAAGATGCTGGCAGAAATCGCCGTAGCCGATGCAAGCGCTTTTGCAACGCTGGTGGAAAAGGCTAAGGCCGCTTTATAATTAAGCTGTGATTGCGCCCGGAAATGCTGCCGGGCGCAAATTTTCATTATTGGAGTTTGAGTGCTTATGCCGGATATCATCACCAGCAGAAAAAATGAATGGGTCAAGTTTGCCGCCCGGTTGTCCGCTGATTCTGCCTTTCGCCGGAAGGAAGGCTCTTTTTTGGTAGAGGGGGCGCGCTTATGTGAAGATGCGGTTCGCAGCGGCTGCGAGGTAGCCTGCCTGTTTTATACGGAGCAGGCGCTTTCCCGTTATGCGCGTTATTTGGAAAAGATGATACCGGCGGCGCGGCGCGCCTTTCAGGTGGCGCCGCATGTAGCGCAGCTTTTGTCTGAGACAAAAACTTCTCAGGAGGTTTTTTGCATTTGCGGCTTAGCCGGAAACGGCGCACAGCCAGCAGGTGAAAAGCCTATTGTCGGGCGCTGCCTCGCGTTGGAAAACGTCCAGGACCCGGGCAATATGGGAACGATTCTGCGTACTGCCGAGGCCCTGGGATTACAGGAAGTAATCGTTGCGGGGCAAAGCTGTGATGTGTACAGTCCCAAGGTGCTGCGGGCGAGTATGGGGGCTGTTTTTCGCTTGCCCTTGCGTTATGAAGCGGATTTGGCATGTCTCTTTAACCGTCTGAAGAGGCAGGGGACTGCCTGCTATGCGGCGGTTCCCAGAGCGGACGCGCGTTCTATACTGGAGGTTGACTTTACGCCTCCTTCTATAGTAGCGGTTGGAAACGAGGGGAACGGGCTGCGGGCCGAAACCATTGAGGCCAGCGCCGCTTGTGTGGCTATTCCTATGGAGGGCCGGGCGGAGAGTTTGAATGCTTCTGCATCGGCCGCGATTTTGATGTGGGAAATGATGCGGAAGGGGACATGATATGGTAGACCGCAGAGCATACTGGATATGGATGCAGCACGGCCTAGGAGCGGGAAGCACCAAGCCGCTGCGTATTTTACGTTCCTATGAAAATATAGAGCAATTTTATCATAGCGGTGAAGAGAGCTGGCGTTTGGAGGGAATTTTTACAACGAAGGAAATCGCTCGCTTGTCGTCCTATTCCCTTGAGCAGGCGCAGGCACAGCTTGATTTTGCAGAAAAATTGGGCCAGCAGGTTTTGACGCTGGACGACCCTTGCTTTCCTTCCCGCCTGTATCAGATTCCCAATCCGCCCTGTGTGCTGTATATAAAAGGGCGATTGCCGGATTTGGGTGGAGAACGGTTGGCGATTGCGATGGTGGGAACCCGCCATGCGTCCGGCTCCGGTATTGCGACGGCAGCCTCTCTGTCCTACGATTTGGCGAAGGCCGGGGTAGCTATTGTGAGCGGCGGCGCGCTGGGCATCGACACTGCGGCGCATAAAGGGGCAATCCGGGCGGAGGGGGAAACAATCTGCGTGCTGGGCTGCGGCATCGATTTTAATTATTTAATGTCGAATGCCGCTCTGCGGGAGAGTGTGGCCCGGCACGGCGCGCTGGTTTCAGAATATCCGCCGAATAGTCCGGCTTCGGCCACGACTTTTCCTGTACGCAACCGTATTATAGCGGGCCTGTGCCAAGGGACTGTAGTAGTTGAGGCGGCGGGAAAAAGCGGATCGCTGATTACAGCCGATTTTGCCTTGAACCAGGGCCGCGATGTTTTTGCTGTGCCGGGCGATGTATCCCGCGTGGTTTCCCGCGGTGTTAATACGTTGATACAAACCGGCGCCAAGGCGGTTTGGAGGGCTCGCGATATTTTGGAGGAATACGGACTAAGCGCCAAAATCATGCAGGAGCCAATGCGAATGGACGAAATACGGCGGGAACCGGCAGAAGTGCGGCCTTTGCCGGATGATGCGTCCCCGGAGGCTTCTCTTGTGTATGGCTGTTTGACACAAGAGGAGCAGCCGCTGTCTGCCTTGAGTGAACATGCCGGCCTTGACGTGCGCCGTGTTTTGGCAGCGCTGACAGAGCTGGAGCTCCTCGGCGTGGTCCGCTCCTATTCAGGAAAGCGGTATTCCCTGTAGCCGGTTGCCGGTATGAGAGCACAAGCAGGTTTACTGTTAAAGTCCATCATAATTTATGGTGGATTTTAACAGTAAAATAGTATATGATAGAAAACATGGGCGGAAAATCCTGCTCCGCCGGTTCTAAATTATCCTTACAGAGCATAAAAAGTGAGCAATCCTTACAATGAAAATGGGAGGACAGAAAATATCTTGCCGCGGCGGACTGTTCGGCAGTTCGTCTGCTGCCTTGCTGGGGTATTTTTTCGGATTGCGTTAACATTCAATAAAAGATGAAATAGGGGTGCTGCGTTTTGTCAAAATTGATTATTGTGGAGTCGCCTACCAAGGTGAAGACGATAAAGAAATATTTAGGCGGGGAATATGACGTTGTGGCAACGATGGGCCATATCCGGGATCTGCCGGAAAAACGCCTCAGCGTTGATATAAAAAAGGATTTTAAACCCAAGTATGAGATTATCAAAGGCAAGGAAAAATTGGTGGATGAGCTCAAGGAACGTGCCGAAAAATCCAGTGGCGTATTGCTGGCCACCGACCCGGATCGCGAGGGCGAGGCAATTTCCTGGCATCTGGCCTATATTCTGGGCCTGAACACGGAAGATAAAAACCGGATCACTTTTAATGAGATTACGAAATCGGGGATCTCCTCCGGTATGGAGGCCCCGCGGACAATTGATATCGACCTGGTTAACGCCCAGCAGGCCCGCCGTATCCTGGACAGGCTGGTTGGCTATAAGCTGAGCCCCTTTCTTTCCCAGAAGATTCGCCGCGGTCTTTCAGCGGGGCGTGTCCAGTCGGTAGCGGTCCGGATTATTGTGGACCGCGAAAATGAAATTCGTGCCTTTGTACCGGAAGAATACTGGACGCTGGACGCAAAGTTCATTCCGCAGGGTTCCCGCAAGGCTTTTGCCGCGGCCTTTTACGGCAATGAGGATGGAAAGATTAAAATTTCCAACAAGGAAGAGGCGGATGCGCTTCTCAAGGAGCTGGAGGGCGCGCAGTACAAAATTTCCAAGCTTAAAAAGGGTACGCGCAGAAAGAGCCCAGCACCACCGTTCATCACCTCGACATTGCAGCAGGAGGCCTCCAGAAAGCTGGGCTTTCAGGCCCGCAGAACGATGAAGGCTGCACAGGAGCTCTACGAGGGCGTTGAACTGGAGGGCCTGGGCGCAACAGGCCTGATTACCTATATGAGAACAGACTCGCTGCGTATCTCTGAGGATGCGATTCAGGAGGCGGTACAGTACATTGGCGAACGCTGGGGGAAGAAATATCTGCCCGACAGCCCGCGTCATTTTAAAACTAAGGCGAACGCTCAGGACGGGCACGAGGCCATTCGGCCAACGACCATTTCGCTGTCGCCGGATAAGGTAAAGGCCAGCCTGACAAATGACCAGTATAAGCTGTATAAGCTGATTTGGGAGCGTTTTGTCGCCTGCCAGATGGCAAATTGCCTGCAAAGCACCACGCAGGTGGATATTCTGGCCAGTACCGGCCATTTATTTAAGGCCTCCGGCTATATTGTCACCTTTGACGGGTTTACGGTGCTGTATGAAGAGGGAAAAGACGAAGAAACGAAGGAAGGCGGAAGCTTACCGCCGCTGGAAAAGGATATGGCGCTGAAATGTAAGGAGCTGCTGGGGAACCAGCATTTCACGCAGCCTCCGCCGCGTTATACAGAGGCAACGCTGATTAAGGCCCTGGAGGAAAATGGGATTGGGCGCCCTTCCACCTATGCCTCCACAATTTCGACCATTACCGGGCGGGAATATGTGGTGCGGGACGGCAAGGCCCTCAAGCCTACTGAACTGGGCGAGGTGTCTACCAAGCTGATGGAAGACCGTTTCCCGAAAATTGTCAATATCCGCTTTACCGCACAGGTTGAAACTGATTTGGATCGTATTCAGAATGGGCAGACCAATTGGGTGGACACGCTGAAGAGCTTCTACGGCGACTTTGAAAAGACCTTGAAGCAGGCCAAGGAGGAAATGCAGGGCGTAAAAATCCAGCTGAAGGAAGACGAAACGGACATCATCTGCGAGAAGTGCGGGCGCCGCATGGTGATCAAAACAGGGCGTTACGGAAAGTTTATCGCATGCCCCGGCTATCCGGAGTGTAAAAATATCAAAAAGCTAATCCAAGAAAATGGGGCTCAATGCCCGAAGTGCGATGGAAAGGTTGTGGTGCGCCGTTCCAAAAAGGGGCGTGTTTTCTATGGCTGCAGCAATTACCCGGCATGTGATTTCGTCTCCTGGGATGAGCCTGTACAGGAGAAATGTCCGCGCTGTGGGAAAACCCTGCTGCGTAAAAAGGGAAAGACACCAAAGCTCTATTGCATAA
The DNA here is from genome assembly GCF_003268275.1 of Hydrogeniiclostridium mannosilyticum. GTDB lineage: Bacteria > Bacillota > Clostridia > Oscillospirales > Acutalibacteraceae > Hydrogeniiclostridium > Hydrogeniiclostridium mannosilyticum. The sequence continues at coordinate 313,409 of NZ_QLYR01000001.1, read as the reverse complement.
CCCCGGATTGCGGCTTTGAGAAGATGGAAGGGCAGGACGAATGATTCAGGTAATTGGAGCAGGGCTGGCCGGGTGTGAAGCGGCCTGGCAAATTGCCCAGGCCGGCGAGCGGGTAGTCCTGCGGGAAATGAAGCCGCAGCGTTTTTCTCCGGCACATAAAAGCCCTTTATTTGCAGAGTTGGTGTGCTCCAACTCCCTAAAAGCCCGTCGGCTAGACAGCGCCGCGGGGCTGCTGAAAGAGGAGATGCGGCGTATGGGCTCCTTGTTGGTAGCTTGTGCGGAACAATGTGCGGTTCCGGCCGGCGGGGCGTTGGCGGTAGATCGTGATCTATTTGCCGCCGCGGTTACAGAAAAAATTCGCAGTCATGCCAATATTGAAGTGGTTGACGGGGAGGTAACGGAGCTGCCAGCGGAAGGGCCCGCCGTTATTGCGACCGGCCCGCTGACCTCGGAGACGCTGGCGGAAAAAATCTCCGCGCTTTGCGGTGGAAGCCTGAGCTTTTTTGATGCGGCAGCACCGATTGTGACGGCTGACAGCCTGAATAGGGAAAAGATCTTTGCTGCCTCCCGCTATGGCCGGGAAGAAGCCGGGGCTGAGGGGGCCTATCTCAATTGCCCAATGAACAAGGCCGAATATGAGACCTTTTATCAGGCGTTGATTGAGGCGGAGCCCGCACCAGTGCACGGCTTTGATGTAAGGGACCCTAAGGTCTATGAGGGCTGCATGCCGGTGGAGGTTATGGCCCGGAGAGGGCCTGACACCATTCGCTTTGGCCCGCTAAAGCCGGTTGGGCTGAGAGACCCTGCCACCGGACACCGGCCTTGGGCGGTCGTTCAGCTGCGAAGGGAAAACCAGGCCGGAACGCTTTATAATTTGGTCGGATTTCAGACAAATTTGAAATTCGGTGAGCAAAAACGGGTTTTTCAAATGATCCCGGGTTTGGAGCAAGCAGAATTTGTTCGCTATGGAGTGATGCACCGCAATACCTTTTTAAATTCGCCACACGTGCTTTCAGCGGACTTGAGCTTGCGTGAGAATCCAGCGCTTTTCTTTGCCGGACAGATACTTGGAGTCGAGGGCTACATGGAGTCCAGCGCCTCAGGAATTGTTTCCGGCCGTAATGCTGTTGCAAGGCTGCGCGGGGGACCGCCGCTGATCTTGCCGGCGGAGACGATGATAGGCTCGCTGCTGCGTTATGTGGCCTTTGGCGGTACTGCGGATTTTCAGCCCATGGGGGCAAATTTTGGTATTTTGCCGCCGCTGGAGACGAAGATTAAGGACAAGCGGCTGCGCTATGCTGCGTTTTCTGAACGTGCACTGCAAAAACTTGCCGCTGTAATAGAAGCATAGGCACAGGAATAAACGGAGGAAATAATTATGAAGATTATTGTAGATGCCTTTGGCGGGGACAATGCACCGCTGGAAATCCTGAAGGGCTGCGCGGAGGCTGTTGAAGAGCTCAATATCGATATTATGTTGACGGGGCCGCGTGCTGAAATTGAACGTGTGGCGAAGGAACATGAGATTTCCTTGAATCGAATGGAAATTGCCGATGCACCGGAAATCATTACGATGGAGGACTCTGCGGGCGATATTATGAAGACCAAGAAGGACTCGTCCATGGCTGTCGGACTGCAAAAGCTTGCGGCTGGCGAGGGAGATGCCTTTATCAGCGCCGGCAATTCCGGTGCGCTTGTTGTCGGTACCACGATGATTGTCAAGCGCATTAAGGGGGTGCGGCGCGTTGCCTTTGCACCGGTTATGCCGAAGGATAAGGACTTTTTTATGCTCATTGACAGCGGCGCCAACGTGGATTGTAAGCCGGAGATGCTCCAGCAGTTCGGCATAATGGGTTCCATTTATATGAATAAGGTCATGGGGGTTGCTAATCCGCGCGTAGGTCTTGCTAATGTGGGCACCGAGGACCACAAAGGCGGTGAGCTCCAGCATGAGGCTTTTGCGCTGCTCAAGCAGGCGCCCGTGAATTTTATCGGCAACATTGAGGCAAGGGACATCCCGGCAGATGCGGCTGATGTCATTGTTGCCGACGGCTTCACAGGCAACTGCATTTTAAAGCTTTATGAAGGCGTAGCCATGGTGCTGATGAGTAAACTCAAGGGGATTTTCACAAAGAGCGTTAAAAATAAGCTGGCGGCGGCGATGGTTCTTTCCGATGTAAAAGAGCTTAAGAAGACGATGGATTATAATGAATATGGCGGAGCTCCGATTATGGGCGCTTCAAAGCCTGTGTTTAAAGCGCATGGCAGCGCAAAGGCGAAAACCTTCAAAAACGCGCTGCGCCTGACCAAGGCCTATGTGGAGGGCAACGTTGTGGATGAAATCAGTGCCAGCATCAGGGCAATCAACATAGCGGCAAAGGAACAGGGGCGGGAATCCACCGCGGAATAAGGAATTTTAATCTGGGATGATTGATGAGGATCAAAGGAGCAGAAAATGGCACAGGATATCAAAATACTGGAGGACCGTCTTCAATATCATTTTAACAATCAAAATTATTTGTTAAATGCTTTGACGCATTCTTCTTTTGCAAATGAATCTAAAAATAGATCTGAGAGCAATGAGCGTCTGGAATTTTTGGGCGATTCTGTTTTGGGCGTTGTGGTTGCAGATTATTTGTTCCGGAATTTTCCAGAGGTCCCGGAGGGGGAATTGACGAAAAAACGGGCGGCCCTTGTCTGTGAGCAGGCCTGCTGCGGCTTTTCCAAGCAGCTTGGAGTCGGCGATTATCTCTACCTCAGCCATGGGGAGCAAAATTCCGGCGGGCGGGCCCGTTCTTCCATTTTGGCGGACGCATTTGAGGCAATTATTGCTGCCATCTATCTGGATGGCGGAATGGAGGAGGCCCGGAAGTTTATTCTTCGTTTTGTACTTCCGCTTTTAAAAGGGCATACGCAGAAATCGTTCAAGGATTACAAGACGGCGCTTCAGGAGATTATTCAGCAAAATCCAGAGGAGCATATCCATTATGTGTTAATTGGAGAGACAGGGCCGGACCATGACAAGCATTTTACAGTAGAGGTTCGGTTGAACTCCAATGTAATCGGCCGCGGCGGCGGGCGTAGTAAGAAGGAAGCGGAGCAACAGGCCGCCCGCGAAGCCCTGTCCCTGATGGGCTATTAACGGTATAATGGCGCATGCGAATGTAGCGGTGTTCATCCCGCATCTGGGTTGCCCGCACCAGTGTAGCTTCTGTAACCAGCGGAGCATCACGGGCAGACAGCGGGCCCCTCTTCCCGAGGAGGTTGCCGGGGCAGCCGGAAGCGGCGCGCTTATGGCTGCCCGCTCCAATGGAAAAACAGAGAGGGAATTTGCCTTTTTTGGCGGAAGCTTTACAGCGGTGCCCAGGGCTTATATGCTGGCGCTCTTACAGGCAGTTCAGCCATATCTGCAAAGCGGCGCCTACAACGGCATCCGGATCTCGACCCGCCCGGATGCCGTTGACGCAGAGATATTGGCATTGCTGAAGCAGTATGGCGTAACGGCAATTGAGTTGGGAGCCCAGAGCATGCAGGACGGCGTGCTGCGGAGAAATGGCCGCGGGCACACAGCGCGGCAGGTAGCCGAAGCGGCGGAGAGAATATCCGCCGCAGGATTTTCGCTTGGCCTGCAGATGATGACGGGGCTTGACGGGGATACACCCGAGGGCTGCCGGGAAACAGCGGTACGGCTGGCGGCGCTGGAGCCGGAGACAATGCGGATCTATCCGGCAATTGTCATGGAGGGTACCGAACTGGCCCGACGCTGGCGGGCGGGGATGTATGAGCCGATGAGCCTGGAGTGTGCGGTAAATTTATGCGCGGAGTTATTGGACTTTTTTGAACAACGGCAGATCAGGGTGATTCGCTTGGGACTCCATGCGTCGCCTGAGTTGGAGCGGGACCGGCTGGCCGGCCCCTGGCATCCGGCATTCAGGGAACTGTGCGAATCCCGGCGGCTGCGGAAACAGATGGATCAGCTTCTGCGCACTGTCCGCCGGGGGCCGGTCGTGTTCCAGGTGAATCCTCGCTCACGCTCGAAAGCGGTGGGACAGAAAAAATCAAATGTGCAATATTTGCAGGCGATGGGTTACGAACCGATTTTTCAGATGAATGAGCTAATACCGGAAAATCGTATTGAGCTTTAAAAATGTTTGTGTATTTTACTTAAGGAGGCGATTCCGTGAAATTAAAATCGTTGGAGCTGCAGGGCTTTAAGACCTTTCCGGAGAAGACGGCTCTGACTTTTGACGATGGAATCACCGTCGTCGTCGGGCCCAACGGAAGCGGAAAGAGCAATATTTGTGATGCAATCCGTTGGGTACTGGGGGAGCAATCTGTTAAAACGCTGCGCTGCCTGAAGATGGAGGGGCTTATTTTTAATGGGACTCCGGTTCGCAGGCCGCAGGGGTTTGCCGAGGTAACCCTGACCATTGACAATACGGAACGGCAGCTGGCTTTTGACGGCGATATGGTGGCTATTACCCGCCGGTATTACCGCTCGGGGGAAAGCGAATATCTCATTAATAAGAATATTGTCCGGCTGAAAGACATCAATGAGCTTTTTATGGACACCGGCCTTGGGCGGGATGGTTATTCCATCATCGGCCAGGGCAGGATTGACAGCATTGTCGCGGCACGCAGTGAGGACCGGCGGGAGATTTTTGAGGAAGCCGCCGGGATTTCACGTTTTCGTTACCGCAAGGAGGAGTCGGAGAATAAACTCGCAAAGGCAGAGGAAAATCTGGTTCGCCTGCGGGATATTTTGACCGAGTTGGAGCAGCGGGTAGAGCCGTTGCGGGTCCAAGCGGAAAAAGCACGGCAATATCTGGAGCTTTCCGAGGAAAAACGAGGGCTTGAAATCGGCCTGTGGCTGAACACGCTCGATTGCTCGGGAAAAATCCTGCGCGAACATGATGATAAAATGATGATCGCTCGCAACCAGTCCGCGGAAATTGAGAAAAGACTGCAGGCAATTGACGGCGAGATCGACCGTAACTTTACAGAGAATACAGCCTGCTCAGCTCGAATTGATGAAATCCGCAAGGAGATTTCAGAACTTGAGGAACAGGCTGTGCGCAAGGACGGCGAGGGCTCTGTTTTAGAAAATGACATTCGCCACCATCAGGAGACCATCTCCCGGCTGGAGAATGAAATTGTGCAAGCTTCGGCCTCGGAGCAGAAGATGGCAGAGGAGATCCGCCAGAAAACAGAGGGCGCAAAGGCCAAGGAGCAGGAGCGCGCGGAGCTGGATAAAAAGCGCTCCAGCCTGGAAGAAGAGCTGGAGCAGCTGCGCAGGAGCATGGATAACCTTTCTGGCGAGGCTTCGCGTCTTTCTGGCGAGGCCACGGAAAAAAGCGCTTCTTTGACAGAGCTAAAGGTGGCTTTTTCAACGGCTTCCGCCTCCATGGAGGCAATTGCCCTGCGGCGCCGGGCAATTACAGAAAGCGAGGGAGCGCGTAAGCTTCAGTGGCAGTCCTTTGATAAGCTTTGCAAGGACTATGAAAAGCTGCTGCACGAAACAGAGGCCCGCATTACCTCGTTAACCAATACGGTCAAGGGCTACGAGCTGCGCCTAGCCGGCCGCAGCCGGCGTGCGGAGGAGGCCCGGCAAAAGAGCGAGAGGCTGCGTCTGGACACGGATGAAAAAGAGCGCAGAGCCCGCTTGCTGGAGGAACTGGAGCGCAATCTGGAGGGGTTCTCCCAAAGCGTCAAGGCCGTAATGAAAGAGGCCGGCCATGGTGTCCTGTCAGGGATTCATGGGCCGGTGTCCAGGTTGATCCGTGTACCGGGCGCCTATACGGTCGCCGTTGAGATGGCGATGGGCGCTGCTATGCAAAATATTGTTGTCAGTGAGGAGCAGGATGCAAAGCGGGCGATTCTTTTGCTGAAGCAAAAGGACAAGGGGCGCGCGACCTTTTTGCCACTGACGACCGTGCGGGGAAATGTACTGCAGGAGAAGGGGCTGGAAGGCTGCCCGGGTTTTGTAGGGATTGCGGCTGCGCTTTGCCAATGCGAGCCTGCATACCAGGGGGTGCTTAACTCCATTTTGGGCAGGATTGTTGTCGCCGAGGATTTGGATTCGGCCGTAGCGATTGCCCGCCGCTATGGCTACCGGTTCCGCATTGTTACGCTGGACGGTCAGGTGGTTAATGCGGGCGGTTCTCTGACCGGCGGCTCCCTGGCACGAAATTCCGGTTTGCTCAGCCGTGCCGTAGAAATAGAAAAACTGCATAAACAGGCGCTCTCCCTGCGTGAAGGGCTGGAGCAGGCGCTTCGCGAGCAGAAGACGGCGCAGGAGGAGCTTTCCGCCGCGCAGGCTGAGGTAGCGGCGGCGAAGAGCGAGCTTTCCGCCGCGCAGGAAGAACGGTTCCGCCTTAGTACGGCGATGGAGCATACACAGGCAGACCGAGATAAAATGGCGGAGGAAATCGACAGCCTGGAAAAGGAAGAAGCCGGAGCGGCGGCTCGTTATGCGGAACTAGAGAAAGAGCGCATCGGGGTGCAGAAGCAGGTCGAGCGCTGCGAAGCGGAAATGGTCGCATTACAGGAAAAGCTTTCTATGCTCAGCGGCAGCCGGGGAGAACAGAATCAGCAATCGGATGCCTTGCTTCACGCCATTCAGGAAAGCAGAATGCAGAGCGTGGCGCTGCAAAAGGACCGCGATGCGTTAGTGGCTGCGGTCGAGGATATAGAAAGGCGTAAGCTTGACCATGCGGGCCGGGTAACGGCTCTACATGGTGAAATAGACCAAACACAGGCGGAAATTACCACGCTGAGAAATAAAATTCATCAGGTTATGGATGAAGCCGCTGCCCTTCGCCGTAGGGGCACGCTTCAGAAGGAGGAAATCGAGCGCTTAAACCAGCGCAGGATGGAGTTCGACCGCCGGTCTACGGAGCTGCGGGCACAGGAGAAGGAACAATCAGACGCCCATGAAAAAATTGGCCATGAACTGGCCCGCCTGGAGGAGCGGCGCAATAATTTACAAAAGGAATATGATGAAATTATCAGCCGGTTGTGGGAGGAGTACGAGCTCACACGCCGCGAGGCGGAGGAGACCTTTGAAAAGCTGGCGGACATACCGGCGGCGCAGAAAAGGCTTAATGAGCTTAAAATTAAAATTCGCGGCCTCGGTACCGTCAATGTAGCGGCGGTGGAGGAGTATAAGGAGGTCAGCGAGCGCTATGCGTTCTTATCCGCCCAGGTACAGGATGTTGAAAAGAGCCGGGACGAGCTGAATAAACTGATTTTTGATCTGACCCGCCAGATGCGGGAGTTATTTTTGGAACGCTTTCAGCAGATTAACGAAAATTTCAGGCATACCTTCCGGGATCTTTTCGGCGGCGGCACATCGGATTTGACCTTGAATGATCCGGAGAATATCCTTGCCTGCGGTATTGATATAGCCGTCCAGCCGCCTGGCAAGATTGTAACCAACCTGGAGAGCCTTTCCGGTGGTGAGAAGGCGCTGGTGGCGATTGCACTCTATTTTGCCATCATGAAGGTCAACCCGCCGCCCTTTTGTGTATTGGATGAAATCGAGGCGGCCCTGGATGATGTAAACGTCAATCGTTTTGCGGCCTATTTACGCCGGATGAACCAGAATACGCAGTTTATCGTCATTACTCACCGGCGTGGCAGTATGGAGGAGGCAGACGTGCTCTACGGCGTGACAATGCAGGATGAGGGCGTCTCTAAGCTGCTGGAGCTTCGCGCCGGTGAAATTGAGCAGAAATTAGGAATGAAATGATGGATTTTTACCGGCTAGTTTGGTAAGATGAAAATAGGAGAATGATGAAGACGAGGAGGGTTCCGGTTTGGGCTTTTTTTCTAAAATTAAGGAGGGGCTGCGCAAAACGCGAGAAAATGTAAGCGCCTCCATTCAAGGCATGCTGCACTCCTTTACCAAGATTGACGACGAATTATTTGAGGAGCTGGAGGAGCTCCTGGTAATGGGGGATGTGGGCGTTTCTACCGCTGGGCGCATTTGTGAGGAGTGCCGCCAGCGGGTCAAGCAGGAAGGCGTTAAGGATCCCGAGCGTATTTTTGGGCTCTTAAAGGAAGTTACCGCAGATTTATTGCGGGGCGGCGAGGCGCTTCAGTTGAACACCAGGCCGTCCATTATTTTGGTTATTGGGGTCAACGGAGTGGGAAAGACAACCACCATTGGCAAGCTGGCCGCACGCTTTAAACAAGAGGGCAAAAAAGTGGTGATTGCCGCTGCAGACACGTTTAGGGCCGCTGCTGTTGAACAGCTTGAGGTTTGGGCGCAGCGCAGCGGCGGCGACCTGATTCAGCAGGGGGAGGGGAGCGACCCCGCAAGCGTGGTGTTTGATTCAATCTCCGCTGCGAAGGCGCGCGGAGCAGATGTGGTCATCTGCGATACGGCGGGACGGCTTCACAATAAAAAGAACCTGATGGATGAGCTGGCAAAGATCAATCGCGTTATCGACCGTGAACTTCCCGGCGCCGATAAAGAGGTGCTGCTGGTTCTTGACGCCGCCACCGGGCAAAATGCTGTCAATCAGGCTCGTGAGTTCAAGAACTTTGTCGATGTGACGGGAATTGTTCTGACAAAGCTGGACGGCACGGCCAAAGGCGGTGTTGTTCTTGCAATACGGGAGAGTCTCGATATTCCGGTGAAGTTTATTGGTGTTGGCGAGCAGATCGACGACCTACAGCCCTTTAACGCGGACGAGTTTGCAGAAGCGCTTTTTGCACGTTGAAACTGAACCGGATGAATAAGGAGAGATTACCAATGCGTACTTTTGTGATGGCGACACATAATCAACATAAGCTGAAAGAACTTCAGCGCATTCTGGAGCCATTGAATATTCATGTGGTTTCCGCCGACCTGCCGGAGGTGGAGGAAACCGGCACTACCTTTGAGGAGAACGCCGCATTGAAAGCACGTTCCGCTTGTGTGGCAACAGGGCTGCCAAGCGTTGCGGACGACTCAGGACTGGAGGTGGACGCCCTTGGCGGCGCGCCGGGAGTGTATTCCGCCCGTTATGCGGGCGAAAATGCGACTGACCGGGAGCGAATCGAGAAGCTGCTGGGTGAATTGCTCAACGTACAGGCAAAGGACCGCACAGCCCGGTTTGTCAGTGCCGTTTGCTGTGCTTTCCCGGACGGCAGCGAGTTGATGGTACGCGGTACATGCGAGGGAATGATCGCGCATGAACCGCGCGGTGAGGATGGATTTGGTTATGACCCTGTTTTTCTGGTGGGAGATAAGACGTTCGCGGAGCTGACGGGGGCGGAAAAGGACGCAGTCAGCCACCGGGGGGTTGCCCTGCGGAAACTGACTGAGGAATTGAGAAAAAGAGGAGAGGGACAATAATTTGATGTTAAGCAGTAAACAACGCGCCTTTCTGCGCGGGTTAGCCGTTGAGGCAGATACAATTTTAATGGTCGGAAAGTCTGGGATGAGCCCGGATATCGTCAAGCAGACGGATGACGCCCTAGAGGCCCGGGAGCTGTTAAAGGGCAAGGTGCTGGAAACAGCGCCGCTGAGCCCGCGCGAGGCTGCTGAGCAGCTGGCTCGCGAGACCGGCGCCGAAGTTGTACAGGTCATCGGGGCGAAGTTTGTTCTTTACCGGGCCAAAAAGAAGGACCCGGCCATTGTTCTGCCCAAGGTGAAAAAATAAGCCCGGGCTTAATACTTCTTTTCAGGGAGGCCTTTGATGAAGCTGGGGATCTTGGGCGGTACATTTAACCCGCTGCATGCGGGGCACCTGCATGTAGCGGGCGAATTTGCCAGGTTGCTGGAGCTTGACCGGGTTTTACTGATTCCCACTCGTGTGCCGCCGCACAAAAGGGCGCAGCAGCTTGTGCCGGGGCGGCAGCGGCTGAAAATGTGCCGTTTGGCGACGGAGGGGAATCCCTTGTTTGCAGTCAGCGGAGTTGAAATCCGGCGGCGGGGAAAAAGCTATACGGTGGATACATTGGCCTATCTTCGCAGGAAATACCCACGGGACAGGCTGTTCCTTTTAATGGGGGAGGATATGTTTTTGACTCTGGACTCCTGGCGCCGTGCCTCGGAAATTATAAAGATGGCGGCTATTGCCGCGGCGCCGCGGGGAGGCAGCTCTGTAAAAATGCAGGCTCAGAAAGAGCGTCTTGAAGCGATGGGGGCCAGCGTATGGCTTTGTCCCATTACTTTTTTACCGGTTTCCTCTACGGAAATCCGTCGCAGAGTACGGGCTGGAGAATCGCTGGAAGGCCTCCTTTCCCCTGATGTAGCAGCCTATATTAAAAAGAAAAGGTTATATGAGGGCTAACAGATGATGACTTATGAGAAAGCAGAAGCGGCGGTGCGGCCGCTTCTGTCTGAAAAGCGCTTTTATCATTCGGTTTGTGTATCCCACGAGGCGGAGCATTTGGCCCGCCGCTATGGTGCGGACCCGGAGCAGGCACGCTTGGCCGGAATCCTCCATGATATTATGAAGGATCTTCCCGGGGATGAGCAGTTGAAATTGATGGAGCGGTTTGGTATAATATTAACGGATCTGGAGCATGCGCAGAAAAAGCTCTGGCATGCGATTCTAGGCGCTGCTTACATTGAAAAAGTGTTGAAGGTAAGGGATGCAGGTCTGATTTGCGCGGTAAGGTACCACACTACCGGGCGGGCGGATATGACGTTGCTGGAAAAGGTTATCTTTCTGGCAGATTTTATCTCCGCAGACCGCGATTTTCCGGGCGTGGAGGATTTGCGAAAAAAGGCGTATATCAGCATGGACAGCGCGATAGTGGAAGGGATGATTTTTACTATTCGGGAATTGGCAGAGCATAACCAGCCAATTCACCCGGATACAATACAGGCTTACAATCAGCTGGTGTTGGCTGGGAGATCTGCCGAAATTCTCCCTTAACAAATAAAACAGAGGCCGTTCGGGCGGCGGAAAGGTTTTTTTATGGAGTCAAAATTGCTGGCGCTCAGTGCCATCAAGATTTTAGATGAAAAAAAGGCGGCGGATTTGAGCCTGATTCAAATTGATGAAATTTCGTCGCTGGCTGACTATTTTGTTCTTGCAACAGGTACGTCGGGGACGCATGTAAAGGCGCTTGCCGACGAGGTTGAGTTCCGGCTGAAAAATGAACAGGGTGCGGAGCCGTCCCATATTGAGGGCTACCGTTCCAACTCCTGGATTTTACTGGATTACGGTTCGGCAGTTATTCATGTGTTTACAAAGGAGGCCCGCCAGTTTTACGACCTTGACCGGCTGTGGCAGGATGGAGCAGCCGTAGACCTGTCAGAGGTTATAAAAGAAAATTGATTCCGCTTGTGGAATGACTATTTTTTAATAATGGGAGCGACTAGAATGAAATACGAGAGGTATGACCACACCGCCGTTGAAAAAAAATGGCAGAACAGGTGGGAGCAGGCCGGCGTGTTCCATGCGGCGCAGAGCATGGATAAGCCGAAGTTTTACGCGTTAATTGAGTTTCCCTATCCTTCCGGGCAGGGGCTGCATGTTGGGCATCCGCGCCCCTATACGGCACTGGACATTGTGGCGCGTAAGCGCCGCCTGCAAGGGTATAATGTGCTTTATCCGATTGGGTGGGATGCTTTTGGCCTGCCAACAGAAAACTATGCCATTAAAAATCATATTCACCCCGCCATTGTAACCAAAAAGAATGTGGAGCGTTTCAAGCAGCAGATTCAATCGCTCGGTATTTCATTTGACTGGAGCCGTGAGATCAATACTACCGACCCGGCGTATTATAAATGGACTCAATGGATTTTTCTGCAATTATTCAAGCATGGGCTGGCCTATAAAAAGGAAATGTCAGTCAATTGGTGCACCTCCTGTAAATGTGTGCTGGCAAACGAAGAGGTAGTCGACGGTGTTTGTGAGCGCTGCGGCAGCGAAGTGGTGCACAAGGTTAAATCGCAGTGGATGCTGAAAATTACGGAGTATGCCCAGCGCTTGATTGACGACCTGGATTTGGTAGATTATCCTGAACGGGTTAAGGCACAGCAAAAAAACTGGATTGGCCGGTCAACCGGTGCGGAAGTGGATTTTGGAACAACCGTGGGCGACCAGCTGACCGTCTTTACCACACGGCCGGATACGCTCTATGGTGTGACCTATATGGTGATGTCTCCCGAGCATCCACTGATTGAGAAGTGGAGCGGGCAGATTCAAAATCTTGACGAGGTACATGCTTATCAGCAGGAAGCCGCTAAAAAGTCCGAATTTGAGCGCACGGAGCTTGCAAAGGAAAAGACCGGCGTGCGCCTGAAGGGCGTGTGCGCGGTCAACCCTGTCGGCGGAAAGGAAATTCCGATTTTTATTTCAGATTACGTTTTGGTTTCCTATGGTACAGGTGCTATTATGGCGGTACCGGGGCATGACTCCCGGGACTGGGAATTTGCCAAAAAGTTTGATTTGCCCATTATTGAGGTCGTACAGGGCGGTAACGTAGAAGAGCAGGCCTTTACAGACTGCGCGACCGGCACGATGGTAAATTCAGGAATCCTGAATGGCCTAAGCGTAGAGGAGGCTAAGGTCAGAATAAAGGAGTACATGCAGGAAAAGGGCTTTGGCCGCGAAAAGGTTAATTATAAGCTGCGCGATTGGGTATTCTCCCGTCAACGGTATTGGGGAGAACCTATCCCGATTGTACAGTGTGAGAAATGCGGCTATGTAGCCTTGCCGGAGAGTGAGCTGCCGTTGCGGCTGCCAGAGGTAGAAAGCTATGAACCGACGGACAATGGCGAGTCCCCGCTTGCGCATATGACGGAATGGGTGAACACCGCCTGTCCTTGCTGTGGGGGGCCGGCTAAGCGTGAAACGGATACCATGCCTCAGTGGGCAGGTTCTTCCTGGTATTTTCTGCGTTACATTGACCCGCATAATACGGAAGCCTTAGCAGACCGGGGGGCAATGGATTACTGGCTTCCGGTAGACTGGTATAACGGCGGGATGGAGCATACCACGCTGCATTTGTTGTACAGCCGGTTCTGGCATAAATTCCTCTATGACATTGGCGTTGTGCCCACTGCCGAGCCTTACGCTAAACGTACCAGCCACGGGATGATTCTCGGCGAAAACGGCGAGAAGATGAGCAAGAGCCGCGGAAACGTGGTAAATCCGGACGATGTAGTCCGCGAGTTCGGCGCAGATACACTTCGGCTGTATGAGATGTTCATCGGTGATTTTGAAAAGGCTGCGCCGTGGAGCACTACCAGCGTAAAGGGATGCCGGCGTTTTGTCGAACGGTATTGGAACCTGCAAAACCTATTGATTGATGGCGCCGGTATTCGTCCGGAGATGGAAAGCGTTTTCCATAAAACCATAAAGAAGGTCGGCGAGGATGTTGAAAACTTGAAATTCAACACGGCCATCGCCGCCCTGATGGCCCTGATGAATGAGATCAGCGGAAATGGAAGCATTACAAGGGATGAACTGAAGGTGTTCACATTGCTGCTGAACCCGTTTGCCCCCCATGTGACGGAAGAGGTATGGGCTGAACAGGACTTTGAGGGCATGGTATGCCAGCAGGCCTGGCCGGTTTATGACGAGGCCAAATGCGTAGATGCACTGGTGGAGGTTGTTGTACAGGTAAATGGTAAGGTTCGCGCGCGTGTGTCCGTACCAGCTGACACAAGTAAGGAAGGGTTGCTGGAGCTTGCCAAGGATCAGGAGAAAATTCAGGCCGAAATTTCAGGCAAGACCATTGTGAAAGAAATTTCAGTGCCGGGAAAACTGGTCAATATTGTTGTTCGTTGACGAATAGAATATGGAAGGCCTCTTTCGGTATTTTGCCGGAGGAGGCCTTCTTTATGCAATAAAAAAATCTGTGCCCAACGGACACAGATTTGAAGAGATCCCTTATGCTTGACCGAGCTTTTCTTTTTGCCGTTTGATAATCTTTAAGCGGGAAAATTCTTCACGTTCTTTTTCCTCAAGTGAGTCTGTAATAAACTTAACAGTTTCTTCAAAGCGTGGAATCATAATATTTTTCAGCGCGTTAGCACGTTTTTGCGTCTTTTTAATCGCATCTGCTAGACGATAAACGCTGTTTTCCACTTCGGCAAGCTCTGCGGTCAGCTGCTTTACCTCATTAAATTTCAGAAAGGCCCTGTCCATCATAATATTGGTGGAATTGAGGCCATATGGAACCAGCATATCCGAAGGCTCTCCAATGGAGATCATAGGAATTTCAACCCCCATAACGCTACGGTAGGCGATATTAAGGCTATTGTCAAGCGGTACTGTTTTTGAAAGCTCGCTACAGATTCCCAGTGTAATGTTAGCCATTTGTAGGGCCTGGTAGGCCTGGGCATAGGTGTCGTCAATCTTGTTTTGGATATTGGACGCACGCCCCATCAGGCCCATCATTTCGCGAATCAAGATATTGCGCTTGCGGTCAAGCAGCTCAAAACCGTTTTTGGAAAGTGCCAAGGACTTTTTGGCGGCCAGCAGGTTGCCCTTGGTGGGGACTGTTTGTACACTCATAACCAATCACAAGCCCCTTTCTCACTTCTCCTCAACAGAAATATCCTGAATGGAACCGTCGGAGGGTTGATAATATTGGTTTAGCGTTTCCTCATCAACACGATCCAGCTCTTCACGCGGCAGAACAGAAAGCAATCTCCAGCCTAAGTCTAGGCTTTGGTCAATAGTGCGGTTTTCATTAAAGCCCTGATTGACAAAATATTTTTCGAAGAGCTTACCAAATTCGAGATATTTTTTGTCGGAGGGGGAAAGCTCCTCTTCACCAATAACAGAAGCCAGTGAGCGGGCGTCGATTACATGTGCATAGGAAGCAAACAGCTGGTTGGAAAGGGCAGAGTGGTCTGTGCGGGTGTAGCCCTCGCCAATGCCGTCCTTCATCAAACGAGAGAGAGAGGGGAGCACGGAAACCGGCGGGTAGGTACCGGCGCTATCCAGCGCGCGGTCCAGTACGATCTGCCCTTCCGTAATGTAGCCGGTCAGGTCCGGGACGGGATGCGTCACATCGTCATTAGGCATGGTGAGGATGGGAATTTGTGTGACGGAGCCCTGCTTGCCTATTACCATACCGGCTCGCTCATAAAGGGAGGCCAGGTCGGAGTATAGGTAGCCCGGATATCCCTTCCGGCCGGGAATTTCACCCTTGCTGGAGCTAAATTCGCGTAACGCCTCTGCATAGGAGGTCATATCCGTCATGATTACCAGTACATGCATCCCCTGCTCAAAGGCCAGATATTCCGCAGCGGTCAATGCGCAGCGGGGCGTCAATATGCGTTCGATGATCGGGTCGTTGCTCAGGTTGAGAAACATGACAACACGCTGTAGGACGCCGGATTCGTCAAAGGAGCGGCGGAAATATTCTGCAACATCATTTTTAACACCCATTGCGGCAAAGATGATGCAAAATTTCTCCCCCTCGTCACTGATTTTCGCCTGACGGGCAATCTGTACAGCAAGCTCGTTGTGCTTCATACCGGAGCCTGAGAAAATGGGCAGCTTTTGGCCGCGAATCAGCGTCATCAGGGTATCAATCGAGGAGATACCGGTATTAATGTAGTTTTTGGGGTAAATACGGGCAACAGGATTAATCGGGGTGCCGTTGATGTTGGCCCGCTTTTCGGGGAAGATATCCCCCAAGCCGTCGATAGGGCGTCCGGCGCCGTCAAATACACGCCCGAGGATTTCCGGGGAAAGCGCCAGCTCCATAGGGTGGCCGGTCAGACGGGTGCGGGTATTATCGAGGGCGATTCCGCGCGTGCCTTCAAATACCTGAATAACAGCACGCTTGCCGTCCATTTCTACAATTCGGCCCTGGCGCATGGAACCGTCTGCTAAACGGATTTCAACAACCTCTTCAAAGGAGGCGTTTTCTACATCGTCTATGACAATCAGGGAGCCATTAATTTCGGTTACGCCAACATAATCAAGCAACATAATATTTGACTTCACTCTCCTTTCCTATGCAGAAACGATCTGCGCGAGCTTTTGGTCGATTTCAGAGAGATACGCATCAAATAACGCGGGGTTATCATTTGGAATATCGTATTTCATCTTCACGAGCTTATCCAGTAAGCCGGTTTCAATCACACTGGAGATGGGTACACTGGCGGCGACGAGCTGCTTGGCCTTGTCATAGAGATAGAGAATGGCCTCCATCATCCGCTTTTGCTTGGGGAGGGGGACAAAGGTGTCGTCTTTATGGAAGGCGTTCTGTTGCAGAAATCCGACACGGATTACGCGTGCAATCTCAATTACAAGCTTCTGGTCGTCGGGCAAAACATCGGAACCAATCAGCTTGACAATTTCCATCAGCTGGTTTTCTTCCTGCAAAATCCGGCTGATGCGCTTGCGGTACTTGACGAAGTCCTCACCAAGCTCCTTTGTGTACCAGGGGTCCAGGTCAGTAAAATATTCACTATAGCTCTGTGTCCAGTTGATGGCCGGATAATGGCGGGCATAGGCCAGTGCCTTATCCAGCGCCCAGAAGCAGCGTGTAAAGCGCTTGGTGTTTTGTGTAACGGGCTCGGAAAAATCGGAGCCCTGCGGAGATACGGCGCCGATGATGGTTACAGAGCCGTTGCTGTTATTCAGGTTTTCGGTCAGGCCGGCGCGCTCATAAAACTCGGAAAGACGGCTGGGCAGATAGGCGGGGAACCCCTCTTCAGCAGGCATTTCCTCCAAACGGCCTGAGATTTCGCGCAGTGCCTCGGCCCAGCGAGAGGTAGAGTCCGCCATAATAGCGACATGGTAGCCCATGTCACGGTAATATTCAGCTAACGTAATGCCGGTATAGATGGAGGCTTCACGGGCCGCTACCGGCATGTTGCTGGTATTGGCAATTAAAACAGTACGGTCTGTCATGGGGCGCCCGGATTTAGGGTCCATCAGGCTGCTAAATTCATCAAGCACTTGGCTCATTTCATTGCCGCGTTCCCCACAGCCTACATAAACGATAATATCGGCGTCACACCATTTTGCCAGCTGATGCTGCGTCATCGTTTTGCCGGTGCCGAAACCACCGGGGATTGCAGCGGTACCGCCTTTGCCGATAGGGAAGAGCGTATCGATAACGCGCTGCCCGGTAATGAGTGGAATATTGGTGGGCAGGCGACTGGCGACCGGGCGCGGGGTTCGAATAGGCCAGCGCTGGCAAAGAGTCAGCGAATGTACGGTGCCTTTTTCGTCCGTGAGTTCCGCAATGGTGTCGTCTGCATGATATTGTCCATTGGGCATAACCTTGGTGATGGTGCCGGAAAGATTCGGCGGCACCATGCAGCGGTGCTCAATAATAGCGGTCTCCGGCAGTGTTGCATAGATGCTGCCGCCCTTTACGGGGTCGCCCTCATGAACGGTCAGCGTAACCGCCCAAAGCCGTTTTTGATCCAATGCGGAGACGTTACTGCCGCGGGAGATGAAGGAGCCGCTCTGCTCCTGAATGGCCTTCAGAGGGCGTTCGATGCCGTCAAATATATTGTCGAGAATACCGGGGCCCAAAGTGACATTCATTGGGCTTCCAGTGCCTTCAACGGGTTCGCCGGGAAATAACCCGGTAGTTTCTTCATAGACCTGGATGGTGGTCAGATTCTCGGTAATCCCGATGACCTCGCCCACCAGATGTTCCTTCCCCACAAAGACCATTTCCATCATGGAAAAGCTGCGGGAATTTTTCAGTGTGACAACGGGTCCATTTATTCCGTAAATTACATCGTTGGACTTGTTCATGAATTGGCTCCTTTCCTCAAGAAATCGCCAGATGAGAGTGCTCCTCAAACCAGGGAAGCTGGTCCTTTAATAAGGCATCGAGGGTAGAATCCGCGACAAGCCTCCTTGCCTCGCAGGAGACGCGCAGCCCACCCAGCTGAATTTCCGGGTCCGATACAAAGGAGCAGGGGGCAGAAAACAGGGGCACAATAGAATCGCGGTATTTTTCATCTCCCGGCTTCAGGTAAATAATAAGCGCATCGCACTCCTTCTTCTGCATAAACAGGGCAATTTCCTTTGCAAGTTTCTGCAAAAGAGCAGGGTAGCGGTCTGTCTGGGTATATTGCAGCAGTGACTCCGCTGCCTGCTTAAAAACCTCATCGGTGATCTTCTGGCGCTGTTCCAACAGACCGCGCCGGCAGTCAATTTCCCTTTTTGCCATTTCTCTGGAAATGCCGCCGCGCATCTGAGCCATTTCTTTTTGAATCAGGTGGTAGGCCTCTGCTAAAACCTCATTTTCGGCCTCTTCCAGCTTTTTGGACTTGAACTCGGCAATTTCATGTTCAATTTTTTTACGCTGTTCCAAGGCGTAATGGTTGATCGCCGTATAAAATTTGTTGACTTTTTCTTCCTCATTATTAACAGGAGTGGTGTTAATAGGCATTTAGGGTTCCCTCCAGTCCAGCCGCCCGGCGCGGCTTCATAGTTTCAGGCCAATTGCTTCGCGGACGTAACGGGTAATAGAGTCGCTGGTACGTCCGTTGCCGTGCCGGTCGGGAATTTCGACGATTAGCGGCCGTTTGCAGTTGAGTTTGAGGCTGTACACCTTTTCACGGCACAGCTGAAGCAGCGTTTCTGTAATTAAAATAACAGCTACGTCCTCCATTTTTACTGCTCTATCCAAGGCTTTTTCAACCTCTGCGGGCTCATGAACGACAACTCCGTCAATCCCTGCAAGGCGCAGCCCCACCTGAGTGTCGACATTGTCGCTGATTAAATAAAAGCGCATATAAAAACCTCCTGCCAAAAGGAAGGGGTTAACATTTCATCCAGATCAGGATAGCGATCAGCAGGCCATACAAGGCGATGCCTTCGCCGAGAGCAACAAAAATCATCGCCTTACCAAAGGCCTTGGGGTCCTCGCTGGTGGCGCCAATAGCAGCAGGGGCGGCTGCGGCAACCGCAATGCCACCGCCGATGCCGGCAATACCGACTGCGAGCGCTGCGGCAATCAAGCCCAACCCATTTTGTGAGGAGGCGCCGGCCGCTTCTGTTTGGGTGGTTTCAGCAGCTGTAGCAGTTGGGGCGGCATCATCATTTGTAGCAGCCTGCGTTACTGCCGGCACAGAGAAGCATACAACACAGATGGCAACAAAGCTGAGAAGCTGGTAAGCAAACGCACGCGCAGGCTTTCGGCCTCTTTTGACAGAATACACGGAGTAAGCAATAGAAAGAATCAATGCGAGCGCAGAAATGCCGATCATAATGTAAGTCATAACGGGTACCTCCTAAAAAATAATAGATGATATAATAAAAGGGGAACCGGGTTAAAATTCCCCGCGGACAACAACGGGTTTAAAGGGCCGCCCACCGCCTTCAAAAAAGCGGCTGAACATTTCGTAAAATTCCAGGCGCATGACCTGAATACCGACCAAAAGCCCCTCCATGCCCATTACGATGATATTGCCGATTACTACAATTAAAATATAGGCAATACCGCCGCTCATATCGGCCAAAGTGAAGACCATGGTCATCATCCCGGCGTGTACTAGCACGAAAGCGCCGACACGCAGGAAGGAGATTGTGTTGCTGGCATAGGCGAGCAGCACCTCAAACAGCTCAAAGAAATTTTCAGCAATATAGCTGCCCCAGCTGTCCGGCTTCCAGTCCGGCCGGTGCTCGGCAAGCCCGCCCAGAACCTCCTGAAAGAGAATGATAATCAACGGGAGTACAATCACCAGCAGAATATAGGGCAGACTGAGAATAGGCCAGCCTAAAACCATCTGGCCGCCGAACCCAAGCACGAGCCCCCCATAAAAGACAAAGCCCGCGATCCCATTGGGCCCGAATAGGGCGCGTTGGTAATGCTTCTGCTTCAAGGAACAGACAATGTTGATTAAAATAGCAGTCAGCACAAGGAAGATGCCAATGCAGACGGCGGCAATGATGATGCCAACGGTTGCGTCGGGTTCCATAATTTCAATAGGCTTGCTCTTTAGGCCGAATACGGATTGGTAGAAGGGGTCCAGGACATGTTCATAGCCAAACACCGAACCGAAAACAACGCCAAAAACAGCCGAGGAAATTCCGCACGGAATCAGCGCCTGGCCCAGCTTCATTTTCTTAAATTTCCACATCAGCCAGCCTACAATCGAGACGCAAATTCCCTGGCCAACATCGGCGAACATGATGCCGAACAACAGAAAATAGGTGATGGCGACAAAAGTTGTAGGGTCCAGTTCGTTATATTGGGGAAGCCCATACATGTCCACAAAAAATTCAAAAGGCTTGAAGGGCTTATGATTTTTCAGCTTGACAGGCGGAGAATGGGCGAGCTCCTCGCTTGCATCCTCGAAATAAAGCTCAACGGAAGGAATTTTGTCCAGCTCAGCCCGGAAAAGAGCCTCATCCTCTGCCGGTATCCAGCCCGTCAAAATGAAATTGTCATTGTACCTTGCAGCGAAATGGCGGATGCCGAAATAAACCGAATGCTCCCGCAGCCAGGAGTAAAGCTTCAGGCAGTGGTCCTTTTCCTGCTCCCAAAGGGAGGAGAGCTGCGAGTCAATGCGCTGAATCCGTTCAAGCTGTACTTCCCTCGCACTGCGAAGGTCTGCGACAGCCTGCTCCGGGGTATCCTTGAGCTCTGCAAGACGAACCCGCTGAAAGTAAAGGCTGGAAAAAATGCGGTCCACTTCGCTGACCTGATCCACCGGTGAAAAATAGATGCCCCAATAATGCTCGTCGTCACTGGAGCAGGGAAAAAAGATGATGTAGGGATTTTGGTCATAGTGCTTAAGTTTTTCAAAGCTTTCTTTGGGGATGAACCCAAAGCGGACCTTGATGTATGAGCACTCTCGGATGGAGTCAAGGTCCAGTGCCATGCCGGTGAAATGGCTGATTTGAGAAATTTCGCGCGAATAATCCTCGATGCGCTGCTGGGCATCGGACCGGTCGGCCTGCAGGCCGCCGAATTTTTCCGAGATGGTGGAAATGTAGGCGTCAATTTCGTCTTCGGTATAATTGACCCCTTCCAGTGCGGGGGCGTCCAGCAGGTACAGGCGCTTGTGGTTTCCATCGACTGCGTCTGCAAGCTGCTGCAGGGGTTCTATATAGGGGTTCTCTTCATTGAGTGGTGAAAAGTCAGAGGTATCCGAGTAAAAGGACAATGGGTTGTCCGGGTGGAATATACCTGCTTTTCCACACACGGCCGTCACATTATCAAGGGCGGTCATTCTGCCGATAATGCTGGCCACTTTGATTTTTAAGACTGCCAATGAGTTCGCTCCCTTTCCAGTGGCGTATTGCTTATTTATACAGGATCAAATCGAATAACAGTCAATAGCTTTTCAATCTCATCCGGCGGTAGCTGATAGCGAATCCCTTCGACAATGGTGATGATATCGTAAATCTCACATTGCGTCAGAAAAATATAACTCATCATTACCACAGAGGGATGCGTGGAAAAGCGAATATCGCGCCGACATGTTTTATACTTGACCCGGTTGGGAATTTCGTCTACATAGTTGTATTCTGTCTTTGCAATCTGGCGGCCGATGGAGGTCTTTGCCAGAGCGGCATCAATCTGCTCTTTTGACTCGGCGGCTAAAACCTCGTTCAGCAGCTTTTTCCTAAAGGCGCCGTAGGGGAACAGGGTGCTGCGAATGAAATCCGTTCCGGAGCGGTAGGTGAATTTCAGGCGCAGAATCCGCACATAATTGAGCAGGTCTATATAAGAGTCAAACAGCTCTGTGAGCTGCCTGGCGGCTTCACCCTTCATATAACGGCCGATTACCTGAAATACATTTCCGTACAGGTAGGTATACAGGGCATTTTCAATTTCAGTAAAGTGCAAGCGGTCGTTTTCTGCCGGACGGAAGGGCTCTAATAACGCGCGGTAAGGGGTATGGGCAAGCGCGCTCAATAAATCGTCAAAGCTTTTAATCCGGCTCAAAGAGGAGAGGTCGATTCGTGTGTGCCGGCTGAGATACATGGGCATGGAAAACAAATATTCCTCCGGCATATCTGCGTTAAGCAGGAGAATGCTGTGAAGAATTTGCTCAATTTCCGTGCGGGTAATCAGATATTGAGAAAAGTGCTCGCCTACGGAAATTTCATAGCGGCACAGCGCGGCATAGTCATCAAAAAGCTTTTGACGCAGCTTGGTTTCAAGCTGAAGCCGGTGCACTTCAATTTCATTGATGCCGGCGAGAATGGAGCCGTAGGCGGTCTGCGATTTTAAATAACCGGCCACCTCGCCCACCGTTTTACAGGCAAGCAGCGCGCGGTAATCCTCGGTTTTCAGCCGTCGGCCGTACATGGCCCTCGCCTTTGCCAGAATGGCGTTAGAGGAAAAAGAGGAAAGCATATAATCACTCTCCCGTCACACGGGCAACAAGCTCCGCTACCCATTGGCTGCCGTTTTCGCGGTAAGTTTTTTCCAGCTTCTCTGAAAGCTGCTTGTAATAGGCGGCTTTTTCCGTCCAGGCCTTTTCGGCGGCCTCCCGTTCAATAGGCTCGTTTTTTTGGATGCGCTGCCGTGCGCGTGTCAAATATTCCTGCCGGATTTGTTCCCGTTTTTGGGCGGTTTCCTTTTCTGAATTTACCTTTTCGACCTGGGCTGCATCGGTTATTTCCCGAGCTTTTTTATCCATGTCGACAATTTCCTTAATCAGGTTTTGCACTGTGCCCGCCTCCTAATTCTTGACAATCACAAAACTGTTTTTGTTCGGTTAGCTTTAACCGGTTTTCAATTTTTTAAACTCTGCATAGGTGCAGGAATGCGTCCGCCGCGCTTGATGAATTTTTGCGGAGAATAGGGGTTTAGCTCCATGATGGGGCCGCCTCCCAGCAGGCCGCCGAAGTTCAGCTCATCACCGGCATGTTTACCGATGGCGGGGATAACGCGGACGGCGGTGGTTTTCGAGTTGACCATACCGATAGCGGCCTCGTCGGCAATGATGGCGGAGATCACCTCCGGCGGCGTATCGCCCGGAATATTGATCATATCCAGCCCCACAGAGCAGACAGCAGTCATGGCCTCTAGCTTAGTGATAGAGAGCGCCTTGCAGCGCGCTGCCTCAATCATACCGGCATCCTCCGTCACGGGAATGAAGGCTCCGGAAAGGCCGCCCACGTGGGAAGAGGCCATGACCCCGCCTTTTTTAACGGCATCATTAAGCAGCGCCAAGCAGGCTGTCGTGCCATGTGCGCCGCATTTTTCCAGACCCATTTCCTCCAGAATATAGGCAACGCTGTCGCCTACCGCTGGGGTCGGCGCCAGAGAGAGATCCACAATACCGAAGGGGACGAACAAACGGCGGGAGGCCTCCTGCGCAACAAGCTGCCCCATGCGCGTAATTTTAAAGGCTGTTTTCTTAATCGTATCGGCAATGACGGTAATATCGCAGTCACCGGCCTTGGCAATAGCTGCGCGAACAACGCCGGGCCCGGAAACGCCTACATTAATCACACAATCGGGCTCGCCGGGCCCATGAAAGGCGCCGGCCATGAAGGGGTTATCCTCCGGCGCGTTGCAGAAGACAACAAGCTTGGCGGCGCCAATGCAGTCACGGTCCGCAGTGGCTTGTGCGGTTTCCAGTACAATCCGGCCCATTTTGTCCACGGCATCCATGTTGATGCCGGCTTTGGTGGAGCCGATGTTAACGGACGAACAGACAAACTCCGTTTCACTGAGCGCCTGCGGTATGCTTTTGATGAGGTTGTAATCCCCGGGGCCGAACCCCTTGTGGACCAGCGCGCTGTAGCCGCCGATAAAATTGACGCCGATGGCGCGGGCGGCCCGGTCCAGGGCATGTGCAAAGGCAATGGGTTCATGGCCGGGGCAGGCCGCCGCAATCATGGCAATGGGGGTTACGGAGACTCGCTTGTGAATGATGGGAATACCGTATTCCTTGCTGATAGCCTCACCGGTTTTTACCAGGTTCTGCGCGTAACGGCAGACCTTGTCGTACACCTTCCGGCAGGCGGCGTTGATATCGCTGTCCGCGCAGTCCAGCAGGGAGATGCCCATGGTTATGGTGCGGATATCAAGGTTTTCATTGTCGATCATATTGATGGTTTCCAATATATCATGGGAGTTTAACAATGCGGCGTCCTCCTTCCGTAATATAGTTTATACGTGATGCATGCTGTTGAAAATATCCTCGTGCATCGTGTGGATGGTGAGGCCCATTTCCTGGCCGACTGTGGTAAGCCTGTCAGCCAGTTCGCTGAAAGGAATGGATGCCTTGGAAATGTCAACCATCATAATCATGGCGAAGAGATCCTGTAGGATTGACTGCGTAACCTCAACCACATTCACATCATATTCCGCGCAGATGGTTGATACCTTTGCCAGAATACCGACCATATCTTTTCCGATAACCGTGATAATTGCACGCATAAAAGCTCCTCCTGCCTTGTTTTATTAGACCGTTAGACACCCGGAAGGCCCTTGTTCCGGGCTGGTTGTAGGGCTGTATTTTAACAATTTTAATTTATTATTTATCTATTATGAACTCTAAAATTTAATTTGTCAATATTCTCTCGTGAGTGGTGCAAAACGGCCTGGAATCACAACAAAATATCCAAAAAGATGAGATGTTGGTCAAAAACATCAGATATCCTCTCTGTTTTTATTTTAAAAATTTTATGGTATAATTTGACTAAAGAAACAACGTCTATTCTGTATAAAAGAGATAGGAGCAGCCGTTTAAATGAAATACCGTTATCTCTCCGATTGCCATGTACACACAGCCTGTTCCAGCGATGCCAGCGATAGCGCCGTTATGATGTGTGAATCGGCGGCCAGGCATGGGTTGTTTGCCCTCACAATCACGGACCACTGTGAATGCCAGGACTACAAAAAGGCCGGTTATGACCGGCTGATCCGGCAGTCCTATTTTGAGGCCAGAAGGGCTGCGGACGTCTTTCGTAATCGATTAAAGGTCTATGCCGGGATTGAATTGGGGCAGCCCCTGCAGGGTCCTAAGGCCGCTGAAGATATTTTAGCAGCCTGTGATTTCGACTTTGTACTTGCTTCATTGCATAACCTGAAGGGTAAAAAAGATTTTTATGAGCTGGACTACAGCCATATGAAAAAGGACACGGTTTATAGTTTGCTTCGGGAGTACTACCAACAGGTAGAGGAAATGGTGGAATGGGGGAATTTTGACTCTTTGGCGCATCTGTCCTATCCGCTGCGCTATATAGTTGGAGAGCATCATATAGATATTGACATTTCACCGTTTATCCCCCAGATCGACCGGATTTTAAAAAAGTTAATTGCTGGAAATAAGGCGTTGGAGGTGAATACCTCCGGCTTAAGGCAGGAACTGGGTAAGACAATGCCCGGATATCCTATTATTAAACGGTTCCGGGAGTTTGGCGGAAAATTTGTGACCCTAGGCTCAGACGCGCACCGCTGGGCGGATGTTGCCGGCGGTGTGGAGCATGGCTTGGAATTGCTGGAGCGCGCGGGTTTTTCCCACTTTACAGTTTTTGTGGAACGGGAGCCGCACCAAATGCCGATCAGATAAGGCTATTTACAAAAGGCCTTTTTATGAAAGGCGAGTTCAGTTTGTTAAAGAGGTTTAAGACCTTCTGGGCATTCCATATAAAAAAGACAGCGGAGATACTTTGCCGCTGTCTTTTTTATATGGAAGTTGTTTTTTATGTGTAATATTGAGCTTGTGCGTGCCAGAGCTCATAGTATTTCCCTTTTTCATCTGCCAACAGCACATCGTGGCTTCCGCGCTGAACGAGTTCGCCTTTGTTAAAAACAGCAATATCATCGCAGAAGCGGCAGGAGGAAAGCCGGTGAGAAATAAAAACGGCCGTTTTATCGCCGACAATTTCATTGAACCGGGTGTAAATTTCATATTCTGAGATGGGGTCTAGGGCAGCGGTGGGCTCGTCGAGCACAATGAAGGGCGCTTCTTTATAAAGAGCGCGGGCCAGTGCGATTTTTTGCGCCTCGCCGCCGGAAATCTCCACACCGTCCTCGTCAAAATCCTTATAAAGCGGGGTGTGAAGCCCTTTAGCCATAGCGGACATCCGTACCCCGAAGCCGGCTTCTTGCAGGGTGTGCTCCGCCTTGCCCTCGTCTACCTCGACGGAAGCGGCCACATTTTGTCCAAGCTCAAATGAAAACAGCTTGAAATCTTGGAAAACCACCCCAAAGATGGACAGGTATTCGCTGTAATCGTACTTCCGAATATCGATCCCGTTGAGTGTAATGCGGCCCTCGGTGGGGTCGTAGAGCCGGCAGAGCAGCTTAATCATCGTGGTTTTACCGCTGCCGTTCATGCCGACGACAGCCATTCGCTGGCCAACACGCAGCTTCAAGCTCAAATTTTTAAGCGCATAGGCATCGCTGCCGGGGTAGCGAAAGGAAACGTTGTGAAATTCAAGCTCGTATTCATTGTCATTGCGCTTTTCGACTGGCAGTGTACCCTGATATTTGACGCTGGGCATATCGGTAAACTCATAGAAGAGCCTGAGGGTGTCGGCGTTTGCGTTGAGCAGGGCCAAATTATTCATGAGGGAAGTAACGCCGGAGCCGAGTTTGGAAAGGCTGCCCACATATTGAACGATGTTGCCGACCGCGAAGCTGCCGAACAGGGCCTTGAGCGCAACAAAGGCATATATCAGGCCGGACAGTACAGTGCTGGAGACGGCGACGGCGCTGTCATACCGGGCCTGAAATTTACAGAGCTTTCCCATTGTTTTGTTGATGCCTAAAAAGGCGTTCTGGAACTCCTTCAACGAAATCTGATTGAGGGCATAGATGCGCATATCCTTGCCGGCGTTGTATTGAGAAAGGGATTGGAAATAGTACCCTGACAGGCGGCTTAAGGGGACAAACTCGGAGGAAAATGCCATGAATTTTTTAATGCTTTTTTTTGTTATGAAAGTATTCAGCATGATATTGAGGGCAATAAGCGCGATAATAAGCACGATGGACCAGGGGGAATATAGAAAGGACCAGCCGCCCGGGTCTGTCGAATAGGAAAGTGTAAAAGCGGTACTTAGGAGGGAAACCGAGAAAATAACGGATGCAGCCCCTTGAATGAGCCCCTCGGTACACCAGATTAGACGCGGCAAGCCGAGGCCGTTGGCATTGCGCAGAGTAATAATTTGCTGCTTCTTCAGGTGGATTTCAGGGTTTTCTACCAGCTCATAGTCCATTTGCTGTACCTTTTCGTTCAGCGGCTGTTCAGCAACCAGCCAGAACTTATAAAAGAAAAACGATTGGCGGCGGGATAGGCCGGAGGAGAGCAGGGAAGCGCCTACATTTAATAGAACGGTTAAAAAAATGAGAGACAGAATTTGTTGGAAGGATTGCCCCTGTGCGAGCGCGTTGATGATAAGCGCGGATAAGAAAATGTTGATGAACGGGGAGAAAGCAGCCAGCAGAGCCCTGCTGCAAATAGTAAGCATAAGACCGGGGACGAGCTCGTGAAGGGAACGATAGCCCCGCGCTGTAAGGCGGATTTTCTCTTTAAGCGTCATTTTCTGTTACTCCTTCCTTATAGTAGTGGCTTTGGACCTCGAACATTTCGCTGTATTTTCCCTTGGCGGCCATCAGCTCCTCATGGGTGCCGGATTCCGCAATCCGGCCGTTTTCGAAAAAGAAAATCCGGTCGCAGAAGCGTGTGCTGGCCAGCCGGTGGGAGATAAAGACAGCGGTGCGCCCGGCGGCCATTTTATTATATTCGGCATAAATGTTGCTTTCAGCAATGGGGTCCAGCGCAGCGGTGGGCTCATCCAGAATCAGCGCCTTACCGTTTTTGTATAAGGCGCGGGCCAGCGCCAGCTTTTGGATTTCGCCGCCGGAGAGGTCAATGGCATCCTCATATACGCTTTTGACCAGCAGGGTGTCCGCTCCCTTGGGCAGGGCGGCAATTTTATCTTCCAGGCCGGAAAGCTTCAGCGCACGCAGCACTTTTTCCCGGTCATCCAGTCCGTCGGCAGCGGCGGAGACATTGCAGGCAATGGAACGGGGGAGAAGAAAGATATCCTGAAAAACAGCGGAAAACAATGTGAAAAATTCTTCCCGATTATAGGCGTTGACCGGGTGGCCGTCGATCAGGATTTCTCCCGCAGCCGGTGTGTATAAGCCGCACATCAGCTTGACAAGCGTTGTTTTGCCGGCTCCGTTTAGGCCGACAATGGCCAGCTTCTCACCCTTATGGATGGTGAAGCTCAGGTTTTCAATTACATATTTGTCACTGCCGCTGTAACGGTAGCTGACATTTTTAAATTCAATGCGAAATGTATCCTGCGGCAAGGGAATGCCGGGGCCGTGGTTAGCCGTGTCGGGGTAGTCAAGAAATTCGCGCAGCTCGCAAAAGCCGAGGTGAAAGCGGCTTAGGCTATAGAAATCATTGATAAGCCCGTCAAGCCAGGCGGAAAATCCCCCGATGATGCCGAAATACAAAATGAACTCAGCAGCGCCCATATCTTCGGCAAACAGCAAATAGACAAGCAAACCATAGGAGACGGCATCCCGGATTAGGGACAGCAGCGCTCGCAGGCTGTCCATTTTAAAAGCGTAAAGGTTTTCCTTTTTAACCCATTTCATTCGCGAAAAAAGCGTGCTGTTGAATACATCGCGGAGCCAGCTGCCCATGCCGTATAGGCGGATATCCTTGGCCCGGGTAAAGTCTCCGGCACTGTTTCTCAGATAATCGAGCTTGCGGTCCAGGGCCTTCCAGTTATCCTTATTCCTGTAGCTCCATTTGGCGGAAAGCTGAAGCATGGCGGTGCCCAGGAGGGTGGTAACGGTCAGCGTCAGCAGAATCCAGGGGCTCAATGTGAACAATAGCGCTGCATAAGATACAATACCGAGGATATTGGAAGCGGCAGAGGATAGGGTTGAGGCAATCAGGCGTGCGCCGCTGTTGTCGCTGCCGGTATTTTCCATGGCCTTATGCGAGCGGTTGAGCCCGTCGGCGGATTCTATGTTTTCATAGTCGCAATAAACACATTTGTTCCAGATGGGGATCGTGGTGTCAATGTCGAAATCCATCATGAATTTTGACAGCGCGGCGGAGAGGTATTTTTCCGCAATCAATGCAGCCGACAGGGCCAGGCTAATAAGGCCGATGAGCAGCAGAAGCTGTTCCGGCGAGTAGCCCGCCGTTACGGCGGCGACAACCTCCTTGGAAAGATAAATTCCCAGATAAGAGGTAACCACCAGCAAAGGCGCCCTTATAAAAAGGGCGACCGTCAATTTGGGGTTGCAGGCCCAAAACCTGTGTAAAATAAATTTTAAATTGTTACCCATACTATAGGCCGGTTTTTTATTTTTTTCCTTCAATACAAAACGCCTCCTTTGCAGCTGCTTATAGAATAGCACAGGAGGCGTCGGATATGTTGATTTTTGCACGAATGGTTGAATAGATGGCACGAACGGTTTTTATTCATAGCGGCAGCATGATCTCCGTGGCAAAAACGCCCTCTTCATTCTGACGGTTGAGATAACCCGCGTATTTTTCGACAATCCGATCCACGCGCAGCAGCCCAAAGCCATGAGAGTCCGAATCCTTGGTGGAAAGGTAAAGCCTCCCGCTCTTTTTGACGGCGCCGCCGGCGGAATTAGAGATTGAAAGATAGAGCTGATCCTTTAAAAGACCGATATAAACGCGGATAAAGCGGTCCTCTGGACACTCCTGCTTCAGGCAAGCCTCCACGGCGTTGTCGAGCAGGTTGCCGATGATGACGCAAAGGTCAATTTCCGATATTTTCAACTGTGCGGGGACGGTTGCCTTGGCATTGACATGAATCCTGCGGGAAAGCGCGAGGGAGATTTTGCTGTTTAAAATCGCGTCGACCATCACGTTGCCGGTTTTCAGAACGGTATCGACGGTGGTTAAATCTTCATCTAGTTTCCCCAGGTATTCAGCCAGTTCATCGATTTGCCGGAGGGCAAGGTGGGCCTTCATGGCCTGGATGTGGTTGTGGTAGTCATGCCGCCAGCCGCGCATCTGCCTGTAGATATTTTCCACCTCATTGCAATGCTTGGTAATCAAATCATTTTGATAGGCGGAAATTCGTTTGTCAATCATCCGCCCAAAGAATAAATTGAATAATCCCATCACGATATCCCCTTAAAATAATTGATAAACGCTTGATGGACGGGGTCGTATAACCGTCTGGACAGCGGGAGTGCGGTTCCGCCATCCAAAATAACCTCATTTTTTGTAATACGGTGGATATGGCGCAGGCCCGCGATGTAAGAACGGTGGCAGCGGACAAAGGAGGGGCCAAGCTGCTGCTCCAGCTCGGTAAGGCTCTGCCGCACCTCATAGGATCCGTTTTTTGCGGTAATCGTCGTTGTGTGGCCGTAGCTTTCGCACACCAGAATATCCCCGATTGGAATACGAAGGTTTTCGCCTCCGGAGGAAATGAGTAGGGATTTTTCGGTTTTATTCAGGTTTTTCTGCGCTTTATCGAGTACGGACCATAGCTTTTCCGGCTGAATGGGTTTCATCAGATAATGAAGTGCGGATACCTCATATCCCTCTGCGATGAAATCCGGCAGCCCAGTAATAAAAACAATCTGTACATGTGTGTCTGTTTTACGGATCTCCTTTGCCAGTGTTACGCCGTCCAGACCTTTCATTTGAATATCGAGCAGAAGAATGTCGTAAGAAATATCCTCCCGATAGGCAAATAAAAACTGTTCAGCGCTTTCAAAGGCATCAATTTGGCTGTAAAGGCAGCGGCCGGCAGCCCACTGAGCGGCCAGCTGCGACAAATACTTTCTTTCAACCTGCTCGTCGTCACAGATAGCAATATGATATTGCATGAATTTCGCCTCTATCCCAAAATGATTACGCACGAATCAAATCAATTTTATCTCTATTATAGCCTAAAAGATTCTGGTTGACCAGTGAAAAATGATCCTTGTGATTTGTATTTTGGAGAAAGAAACGAGGAGGGTAATGCAATAAGCGGTGTCCTTCAATCGGCAGGCAGGTGAAGGTTATGCATGGCAAGATCTTTATTTTTGGGGATTCTTGTGCTATACTAAATCATAATTTCCTGGTAAAGCCTAAAAGGCACCAGGTAAAATGCGGCACGTAGAGAGAACGGCGAAAGCTCTATGCAGTTAAGAGGGGATTTTCAATGAAATACAAGTGTACGCAGAACATGATTGCCTGCCGGCTGGACCGTGGCGAAAGCCTACTGGCATCTATCGCTGCCGTCTGTGAGCAGGAAGGGGTCTCGGCTGCGGGACTGTCGGCTATTGGCGCGGTAAATTATGCGGAAATCGGTTTATATAAGGTAGCGCAGCAGGCGTTTCATGCAAACGTTTTAGAGGGGGAATATGAGCTGGTCTCTCTGACCGGTAACGTTTCCCGGATGGAGGGAAGGGTTTATTTGCATGTCCATGCAGCTTTTGCGGATGAATATGGGGAGCTGCGCGGCGGGCACCTTAAGGAGGCGGTTGTCAGCGCTACCTGCGAGGTTTTTATCACTCGTTTTGACATGGATTTGGACCGGCGCTTTGACCCGGAAACCGGGCTGAACATTTTGAATTTGGAAAGGAGCCGTAAACATGATTAGACACATCGTAATGTGGAAATTAACGGATGAAGCCAAAAACAGCAACTTGCAGGGCTTTGTTGCGGATCTGCAGAGCAAATTTAAGGCCCTGATCGGCTTGGTAGACGGCCTTATGGAGATAGAACTGGGCTTGACCTATGAGGCTAGCGATTACCCTTTGGTGTTATGCTGCAAATTTACTTCAAAAGAAGCTTTGGAGGGCTATCAGGTCCACCCGGCGCATCTGGCAATTAAGGATTGCATTAAAAAAAATACCAGTGCACGGATTGCTGCGGATTATGAGGCCTAAGGCCTTTGTGAGCTGCTTCTGTCAACAAAAGACGCCGGATTTTCTCTTGCTTTGAGAAAGCCCGGCGTCTTTTCAGGTCAAAAAGAGACACCTGCCAAAATGACAGGTGTCTCGAAAAGCTCAGTATTTAAGCCGTTTTTTATTTGCCGAAATATCTCTTCAGCAGGCCCTCGAACGCTCTGCCGTGGCGAGCCTCGTCGCGGGCCATTTCATGAACAGTGTCATGAATGGCGTCGAGATTAGCGGCCTTTGCACGCTTTGCCAGATCGAACTTGCCAGCGGTAGCACCATTTTCAGCCTCGACCCGCATTTCAAGGTTCTTCTTGGTGCTGTCGGTAACGACCTCGCCCAGAAGCTCTGCGAATTTAGCGGCATGCTCGGCCTCTTCGTAAGCGGCCTTTTCCCAATAGAGGCCAATTTCGGGATAACCCTCTCTATGAGCTACTCTGGCCATAGCCAGGTACATACCGACCTCGGAGCATTCGCCCTGGAAATTAGCGCGCAGGTCGGCCATGATGTCTTCGCTGGCGCCCTGAGCTACGCCGACAACATGCTCGGCAGCCCAAGACATTTCACCCTGCTGCTCAACAAATTTCTCTCTGGGGGCTTTGCACTGCGGGCAGAACTCGGGGGGCATTTCACCTTCATAAACATAACCGCAAACAGAACAAACAAATTTTTTCATGATTTTTACCTCCGATGTTTAATAAGTTTATGAAAAAGCCAAAGCT
This sequence comes from Hydrogeniiclostridium mannosilyticum, assembly GCF_003268275.1. GTDB lineage: Bacteria > Bacillota > Clostridia > Oscillospirales > Acutalibacteraceae > Hydrogeniiclostridium > Hydrogeniiclostridium mannosilyticum. Next base: position 280,929 of record NZ_QLYR01000001.1, on the reverse strand, counting down.
TTTTACTCGGGTTTACACTGGCGGCAAAGGCCGTAATAGGTAACCTCGCAGCGTTCCACGGTTAGAGCCGTGTGCTTTAAGGTGAAAAGAGCGTCAATGGCGGCCGTGCTTGGTCCGGGAATATCCAGAATACATCCGCATTTTTTGCAAATGAAATGGTGGTGAGGGGTAATGTCTCCATCAAAATGTTCCTGGCCATTTACGGTGCCTACGCTGACAATGATGCCGTCTTTTTTAAATTGTGCAAGGTTTCTGTAGACAGTCGCAAGACTCAAATCCGGGTAGAGCGGTTTCAATTGATGGTAAACCCATTCGGCGGACGGGTGTGTAGTAGTGTGCCGCACAGTGTTTAAAATCGCTTCCCTCTTTCGGCTGTAATTTTGTCTTTTTTCCATCGTTTGCACCTTGAAAAATAATAATGATAATAGTTATTGATTTGATGTTTTTATACTACCACCTTTTGCCTGTTTTGTAAAGAGTCTTTTTGAAATTTTTTTATTTAATATGGCATTACAATGGAGCTTTTGAGGGGAAATGGAAGAAGAGCTTCAGTGGCGGAGAACGTGCAAAAACAGGGGTAATTTTACGTTTTTGAGGGAAGAATATTTGTAGAAATTAAGAATCTGTGTTATAATGGCAACAAACACAAAGGTTTGTCGCAGGGAAGCCTCCTGGTGGCGCGGCGGGTATTTTCGAGACGGTAGTCTCCTGTGGAAATTATGTGCATGAAATAAAAGCTGGCTGTTAACCCGGGAAAAAGTGAAACTTTTGGAGCTGCGTTTTTGCCATTAACGCCGGCTACAGAGGGAAAACGGATGGTGGCTGCTTTATAAAGGGAATATGTATGGTGTAAAAGTGTAAAGTATGAGTAAAATGTATATTGGTTATGAGAATAGAGCTTGACAAAAAAGAAGAATTGTTAAATAATTATCAATAGAAAATAGATCAGATTATAACAGCATAAGCGGAAAGGATTTAGAACATGAGGGGAATTTATTCTTCTGTAACGGACATCAGACGAAAGGTTTTCACGGAGGTAGCCCGCCTGGCCTATGAGGGAGGAGATTATTCCCGGGTGGAGGAATTGCCCTATAAAATTGTACCTGGTGAAGTGGCTAAGTACCGTGATTCAATTTTTCTTGAAAGAGCCATTGTCGGCGAGCGGCTGCGTTTAGCAATGGGCCTGCCGCTCCGTCCTGTTGACGAGCACGCTCCGGTGTCCCAGGGCGTTAACGAGAGCGCTATTGCAGAAAAATACTATGATCCGCCGCTTGTCAACATCATTAAGTTTGCATGTAATGCCTGCCCGACGACACAGGTGCATGTGACGGATTGCTGCCAGGGCTGTTTGGCGCATCCTTGTAAAGAGGTGTGCCCTAAAAATGCGATTACCATTGAGCACGGGCGTTCGGTGATCGACCAGGAAAAATGTGTCAAATGCGGCAGATGTATGGATGTGTGCCCCTACGGCGCTATCATCAAGCTGGAACGGCCCTGCGCAAAGGCGTGTGGGATGGATGCCATCGGCAGCGATGATCAGGGGCGCGCTGCGATTGATTATGATAAATGCGTATCCTGCGGCATGTGCTTGGTAAATTGCCCGTTTGGCGCCATTGCGGATAAGGGGCAGATTTTCCAGCTGATTCATTCAATTAAAAAGGGTGACAAGGTCATCGCCATCGTAGCGCCGGCGTTTGTCGGGCAATTCGGCCCGGCCATGACTCCGGGAAAGCTGGAAACCGCGATGAAGGAGCTGGGGTTCCACAGTGTCGCGGAGGTTGCCATCGGCGCTGATTTGTGTACGATTGACGAGGCTAAAGACTTTATGCGGGCGGTGCCGAAGGAGCAGCCCTTTATGGCGACCTCCTGCTGCCCTTCTTGGTCGGTTATGGCAAAGAAGTTATTCCCGGATCTGGCGCCGTATATTTCAATGGCTTTAACCCCAATGGTTTTAACAGCACGCCTGATGAAGAAAAAGCATCCGGGCTGTAAGGTTGTATTTGTTGGTCCCTGCGCGGCTAAAAAGCTGGAAGCCAGCCGCAGAAGCGTCCGCAGTGACGTGGATTTTGTTTTGACTTTTGAAGAGCTGATGGGGATGTTTGAAGCTAAGAATATAGATATTGCCAAGCTGGCGGAGGGGCAGCCCTTTAGGGAGGGCACCGCGGCAGGACGCGGCTTTGCCGTCAGCGGTGGCGTTGCCCAGGCCGTTGTGGACGCTGTTAAGCGGATGGACCCGCAGCGCGAGGTCAAGGTGGTTTCGGCAGAGGGCCTGAAAGACTGCAAAAAACTGTTGCTGCTGGCCAGGGCCGGTAAATATGACGGCTACTTATTGGAGGGCATGGCCTGTCCGGGTGGCTGTGTAGCCGGTGCAGGAACCCTTCAGCCTGTTAAAAAGTCGGCGGCCCTGGTCTCAAAATACAAGAGCGAGGCAGAAAAGCAAAACGCGTTTGAATCCCAATATGAGGTTGACCTGGAGCATTTGGATTAATTGCGCAGGTCAGCCGGGTTGAATGTCGCGAAAGGACCCGTGAGTTGACGGGGGTGAAAGATGAAAGTCCTGATTTTATCCTGCAATACGGGGCAGGGGCATAACACGGCGGGGAAAGCGCTTGTTGAGTATTTTTCAGACAGAGGCTATACCTGCGAGATGCGGGATGCGCTGGAGTTTGCCAGCAAAAAAACCTCCAGGATTGTTTCCAATGCTTATATCAAGCTGGCCACTCATTCACCGGCTATTTTCGGCTTGGCTTATTATGCTGGTGGAAAAATTAGTTCAGACAAACACAAATCGGTCGTTTACGGTGCCAATATTCGCTATGCGAACCGATTGGGGCGATATATTGTCCAGCAGAAGTTTGATGCCGTAGTTATGCCGCATCTTTTTCCGGCTGAAGCAGTGACCTACCTGCGCAGAAAGCATAAATTGGAAGATGTAAGGCTATATGCGGTGGCGACGGATTATGCCTGTATCCCGTTTTGGGAGGAAACCGAACTGGACGGTTATTTTATTCCGCATGAGGATTTAACAGAGGAATTTATCCGGCGGGGTATTTCGAGAAATAAATTGATCCCGACCGGGATCCCGGTTTCAAAACGTTTTTCACTGCCGGCGGATAGGGCGCATGCCCGGACTATACTGAATTTTTCGGGGGTTCGCCGCATTTATTTGGTTATGACAGGAAGCATGGGGTTTGGAAACGTGCAGGTGCTGTCCGACGGCTTGCTCCCTTTATGCGGCGATGATGACCGGATTATTGTAATGGGCGGAAACAACACGAAATTGAAGGAAAAGCTTCGGCGCCGTTACGCAGATGAACCCCGAGTACTGGTGTTGGATTTTACCCGTGAGGTGGACCGCTATATGCAGGCCTGCGATGTGCTGTTCACTAAGCCGGGCGGGTTGACAAGCACAGAAGCGGCGGTGCGAAACGTACCGTTGATTCATACGTCCCCTATTCCCGGGTGCGAAACAATCAACGCCGATTTTTTCAGCAGCAGAGGCCTTTCTTTTTGCCTGAGGAATATGGGGGAGCTGGAAAGCCTGGTCAAAAGCCTGACGGAGGAAGAACCTGTCAGACAAAAGATGCTGGAGGCTCAGCGCAGAGAGATCAACGCATTTGCCGGCGATGGTATTTGCGATTACATCGAGGTGCACAAGCGATAAAGAAAGAAGGGAGTTTCTGTTGGATCGATATGTTTTTTTTATCATCATTGGCTTTTTGTCAGGGAGCATCCTATACAGCTGGCTCCTGCCTAAAATTTTTTGCCATGTGGATGTAACAAAGTACAGCAGGGACCATAATCCGGGAACGGCGAACGCAATGAAATATGCAGGTGTAGGCATGGGTAGCGTCTGTCTGCTGTGTGACGTTGGGAAAGGGTTTGTCCCAGTGTTTGTTGCGGCGCAGCAGCTTGAACGCACAGGGGTGCTGTTTTCTCTGCTGATTGCAGCCCCGGTGGCCGGACACGCTTTTTCGCCTTGGAAAAAGGGAAAAGGCGGAAAAGCGATTGCGACAGCTTTCGGCGTTTTGCTCGCCCTCCTGCCTTATAGCTATGTCGTGTTGATTTTAGCCGCTTCTTATTTGTTTTTCTCCTTGGTTTTAGTTATCAACCCACATCGTTTGCGAACAATCGTCTCCTTTTTTGTTTTATGTGCGGCGGCTTACCTGCTGAAAATCAATATTTTTATTGTTTATGCCTGTTTGCTGATTTCCGGCATAGTCATTATTAAAAATCTGACGCCGGAGGAGAATGAAGCAAAGCAGTGGCGGCTGTTGGGCAGAAAGCTGTTTTAAATGCCGGTATAATTACATGGATGTGAATCGAATTCTTTCATATAGTATTTGATGGTCTGTATGAATATGAGTATGCTCACCCTTTTTATACGCAAAAATTACTTGAAACAGGTAAATCCCTCTGAGCGCCGTAGGCGCTCAGAGGGATTTTATTGTAGTGCTATCAAGCTAAGTAGTAAAGCATACTAAAGGTTTTGTGCCCCTGTAAAAACTTAGCGGGAATATTTCCCGATTTATAAAAAAGCTTTCACAATCTCATCGGTTTTCATAGCGCGCGACCCCTTTACCAACATAACATCACCCGCGGTCAGGAAAGAGCGCAGAAATATGCAGGCCTCCTGATTGGACTCGAAATGCGCGACAGGCTGTTCTGGATTTGCCTGCTTAGCGCCCGCGGCATAGGCCTTGGCCCGCGGCCCGATGGCGATAAGGAGATCTATTTTTTTAGCAGCGGCATAGGCGCCGGTTTCCGTGTGAGCCTGCTGTTCCATAGCGCCTAATTCAAGCATGTCGGCGAGAACGGCGATGTGACGGCCGGGAAAGGAGGCCAGAAGGTCGAGGCTGCTTTTCATGGCGTCAGGGCTTGCATTATAAGAGTCGTCAATAATGGTAATCTGATTAGCACGATGGATTTGCTGCCGCATAGCGGGCGGCTGGTAATGAGTGAGAGCTTCCTGCGCCTTGTGCAGACTGCCGCCCAGTCCCTTGACAACGGCTAAGGCCGCTAGGGCGTTTAATACGTTGTGCGTACCGGGAACTGGGAGCTTAACATCATAACAGGTTCCACAGGCATAGAGTGTAAAGCTGGACCCGTTTTCGCCTGTTGTGATGTTTCGTGCACAAAAGTCGCACCATGGCTGGGTGCCAAAGTAGATCTTGCGTACCTGCGGCAGTTGCTCACGCAGCGCGGCAAGGTGGACGTCATCGCCATTCAGGTAAAGAATGGAGTCCTGGGTAAAGGCATCGGTAATATGTAACTTTTCCGCTAATATCCGTTCCTGGCTGCCCAGATTTTCGATATGAGAGAGCCCGATGTTTGTAATAACCGCGTGCATGGGCCGTGCAATTTTTGCTAAGTTAGCCATTTCTCCGGGGTAGCTCATACCCATTTCGATGACGGCGGCCTCGTGCTCGTGCTCCAGTTGAAATAAGGTTAGCGGAAGCCCGATCTGGCTGTTTTGGTTGCCGGAGGTTTTCATGGTGTTCCATTGTGAGGAGAGCGCAAGCGCGACCATTTCCTTAGTAGTGGTTTTTCCAACACTGCCGGTGATGCCGATAATTGGAATAGAGAAACGCTCCCGGTAATAGGAGGCGATTTCCTGTAGCGCTCTTTCGGTGCTTTCTACGGCGATCCGGGCTTGCTCATCGTCCGCAACGGCTGTGTGGTTTTGCGTCAGGGTGGCTGCGGCGCCCGCGGCAAAGACTGCGGGAATATACATGTGTGCATCGACTCGTTCCCCCCGGATTGGAACAAAAAGCGTGCCGGGTGAAATTTTCCGGCTGTCGGTGCTAACGGACGTAATCTCTGTTTGCGGGTCGCCGCTCAATAATTTACCGTTACAGGCTCGCACAATTTCTGCTATGGTTAACTTCATGCGCTTGTTTCTCCCATCTATTTTTATTCGGCAAGAATGTCCGCGACAATCTCACGTTCATCAAAATGATATTTGACCCCTTTGATTTCCTGATAGTCCTCATGGCCCTTTCCCGCCAAAACGATGATATCGCCTGGCAGAGCATGCTGAATACAGTAGCGGATGGCCTCCTTACGGTCGGGTATCACGGTATACTTACCATCGGTTTTCTTCATGCCAACCAAAATATCCTGAATAATATCCATTACATCCTCAAATCGGGAATTATCCGCGGTAATAACGGAAAGATCCGCGAGTCTTCCGCTAACCTCGCCCATTTCATAGCGCCGGGTACGGGAACGGTTTCCGCCCGCTCCGAACAGGCAGACAAGACGGGTAGGGTGATATTCCCGCAGGGTCCGCAAAATACTCTCCATGCTCACGGCGTTGTGGGCGTAATCAATCAGCAGGGTGTAGTCGCCGGGGACGGGAACGGGCTCGACCCGTCCCTTCACCTTCACATTTTTCAAGCCCTGTTGAATCGCCTCCTGGCTGCAGCCTAAAAGCCTGCACACGCTGATGGAGGCAAGCGCATTGTAAACGCTGAATTTCCCTGGAATGCCGACATCCACCCCATAGGCCTCATCCTCGCTTTCAAGGTCGAAATGAACGCCCAAATAACCCGGACGGCTGATAAGCGTTTCATTTTCGGCGCGGATCTTAGCCTCTCTGGCAAAACCGTAGGTCGTATAATTGCAGGTGTGCCCCTCCAGCACGCCTTTCCAGTTGGCATCGTCAAGGTTGACAACGCCGGTTTTGCATTGGCGGAATAAAAGGCTTTTACAGGCAAGATATTCCTTCATATCCTTATGCTCGGCCCCGCCAATATGATCTTCCGAAAAGTTGGTGAAAAGGCCAACATCAAAGGGGACTGAAGCCAGACGGTGATCGCGCAGGCCTATGGAGGAAGCCTCCAAAACAGCGGCCTTGCATCCCTGGTCAGCCATCCAACGGAGCGCCTTTTGAATTTCGTAGGATTCAGGCGTGGTATTGTTTGTTTGGAGCGTATTGTCCCCGGCGGTTATGCCGATGGTCCCGATGATGCCGGTCTTAATTCCGGCCGCTTCTAAAATGGAACGCACCATGTAGGCGCAGGTGGTTTTTCCTTTTGTACCGGTAATGCCAACCATTAGCAGCTCCCGGGTAGGGTGGCGAAACAGCGTCGCGCTCATGGCTGCCAGTGCAAGCCGGGTACTGGGGACGTAGACCACTGGAGCGCCGGCTGCCTCGATTTTATCCTCCGCAACAATCGCAGCGGCCCCCGCCTTTGCGGCTTGAGCAGCGAACGCATGGCCGTCGGTGTTGCTTCCCTTCAGGCAGACGAACACCCGCCCAGGACCTGTTTTTCGTGAGTCGTAGACAATATCGTCGATAGTGATATTCAAGCCTGCGGTGCAGGTGTAGTCAAGGCCCTTGAGCAATTCTGCCAGTTTCATAGATCAGACCTCCAATTCAAGCGTTTATGTTCCACTAATATGAAACTTATCGATAAAATACGCTAAGCGCGAGTAAGAAAATAACAGGTTCGTACCAGTTGCATAACCAGATGGCTTCGCCGTTGGGCGGTTCTTTGTAGTGAGATTGTGTGCAAGCAGCAGGCCGGAGCAGAAAAAAGGAGAGCTCCGGCGGCAAATAAGCCAGCTGCCGGTATTGTGCAGCATAAAGGGCAGCGCCAGTGAAAGCATGCCCAGCAGAATGGCCGGATAAACCATGAAGGGAAGAAATCTGTTTCCCAACTGTGGAATATATTTGCGGAAAAGGAGGATGGCGCTGCTATAGAGAACCACCCAAAGAAGCAAAATGGTCCACTGCGGCCGGGCAAGCTGAAGAAGCGCGGCTCAAAAAGGCGCCCGTAGAGAAATGCAAGCATTCCAACGACGAAGCGGCGTTCAAGAATGACATCTGCCGCTATGCATAAAAGAAGTGCGCAAAAGACGAGTCCAGCAAGGACATCCGCTTTTTGAAGACGGCCCAAAGTGAGCGCATAACGCCCACGGAGGTGCAGGCAGTCTTTAAAAATAAGGTGCTATATGAAGAAATAGTATTGTGACAGTACGGTCGTCAGGATGAAAAAGAGAGCGGCGGTAATCAGGGGCATAAAAGGAGCCTCTCTCACTTTATATCGGTTTGATGATTCAGCGGTGGCTTTTGCGCCAGGCTTCTATTTCCGCTACCCGCCTTTTCACCTTTGCCTCGGAGCCTTGTTCAGTGGGCTGGTAATACTTTCGGTCTACCAGGGCGTCAGGGAGGCATTGCATGGCCGTAATTTTATCCTCAAAATCATGTGCATATTGATAATGTTCTCCATAATGGAGCTCTTTCATCAGTTTGGTGGGCGCGTTGCGAATAACAAGAGGAACAGGCTCTGCCAGCATTTTCATGGCATCTTCCTTAGCCGCGAGATAGGCGCCCATCGCGGTGTTGGATTTTGGCGCTACAGAAAGATAGATCACCGCATGGGCAAGGTTGACATCGCATTCGGGCATGCCGTTAAAATGGCAGGCCTGGTAAGCGGCAACCGCAATTTCCAGCGCCCGGCTGTCCGCCATGCCGATGTCCTCGCTGGCAAAGCGGATCAACCGGCGGGCAACATAAAGCGGATCCTCCCCGGCCTCCAGCATCCGGGCAAGCCAGTAGACGGCGGCATCGGCATCGCTGTTGCGCATGGATTTGTGAAGGGCTGAAATCAGGTTATAATGTTCCTCGCCATGCTTATCATATAGAAGGGAACGCTTATTGATGCACTGCTCCAGCGTTTCTGCAGAGACAGAAATTCCATCCCTGCTGACATCGCCGTTGATAATCACCATTTCCAGCGTATTCAGCGCGACACGTGCATCGCCGTTGGAAAATTCGGCAATAGAAAAAAGAATATCCTCGCCGATCAGAATTTGCTGCGTACCAAAGCCCTGGGGGTTCTTTAAAGCATTATGCAGAAGCCGGACAATATCGTCGCTGGTCAGGGCCTGTAGCACGAAAACCTTACAACGTGAAAGTAGCGCCGAATTTACCTCAAAGGAAGGATTTTCTGTTGTAGCACCAATCAGAATAATGCTTCCTTTTTCGACGAAAGGAAGAAAGGCATCCTGCTGGGCCTTGTTGAAACGATGGATTTCATCGACAAAAACAATTGTTTTTTCGCCCATATAACGGCGCGCCTCGGCTTTGGCCATTACCTCCTTGATTTCTTTAATACCGCTGGTAACGGCACTGAAATTAATAAACTCCGCCTTTGTCCGTTTAGCAATAATACCGGCCAGTGTCGTTTTGCCGACACCGGGCGGGCCCCAGAAAATCATAGAAGATATTTGGTCCTTTTCAATCAGCTGGCGCAGGATCTTTCCATGGCCCAGCAGATGGTGCTGACCGCAAAAATCATCCAGAGTTTCCGGGCGAAGCCGGCTGGCAAGCGGATTGTTTTGCTTAAAATTACCGAAAAAAGATTGCTGCTCCATAAAGAATAACCCTCTTGTTCTGTTTAAAAGCTGAGCAATTACGATTGTTTCATTGTCATTATATCATTGGCAGAACCTGCTTACAAGTTCAATTTATTACCGATGATATTATGGCGGTAGGCGGGATATGCTATTAGTGAGAGGAGAGGATGATTTTGGCTGACAAGAAGGATTTTTCAAACAGGTCATCTCAGGCGCCAACGGAGAAAGCGCTGCAGGTTTCGGCAGCGCTTTCAGGGATGGACAGCTGGGAGGGAATTCTGTCCGATGTGTCAGGAAGCTACACGGGAACGCCGCTTGACGGCCTAGAGCCTGTTCAGGACGCTGACGATCTTTAAAAAGAGCTTGCATTTGCCGCCGTACCGTGCTATAATACTAACCGAATTATCTAACCGCTTCACTGCGGTTTTAAATTTAGTTGGTATTTGCTGGTGTGGCGAAATCGGCAGACGCAAGGGACTTAAAATCCCTCGGTGGAAACACCATACCGGTTCAAGTCCGGTCACCAGCACCACGTCGGAGCAAGCTGCATATCGCTTGCTCCGACTTTTTTCAAAAGTCAGAGCGTACTCATTCCGCTGCTCCTCCTTTTCCGCAAAAGGTCGCGTTCGCGTCGCCTGTTCGCTTGTAAACGCGCTCACGACGGCTTTGGCTCACTACCAACCTTTTGCGGGGACGCAGGGCAGCTGCATCTTTTTCGTAGTACCCTTCCAGTCCGAGTGTCTATATGGACACTCGGATTTTTATTTCTCCAGTTTCGTTATGAACATCGGTACCACGTCGCGGCGAATCCTTATGATAAGGTATGGTATACTCATGGGTGCCCCGAGTTTTCGTGTTGGAATATGCATGGAACATATCTTTGTATGCTAGGCACAAATGTTTGCGCAATCGATTTTTAAAAAAAGCATGGGATTTGAATCCAGAATTGACAGTTATCGAAAGACTAATTTCCTTATATGATTTACAGAATGGCAAAGGGTTTTCTACTTTGATTGACATGGAAGGCGGTTTTAGCTTATCCCCGGAAGTGATAAAAGACAAAGAAAGAATGAAGCCTATCTGCGATGAAATCGTAGCCGTGTGTAATTATTGTGATGATATACTTGAGGTATTCAAAACTATATAACAAGTTTTCAATGGGAACGTTCAAGTCTTTACTCTAATTTTTAAAGCCGATCTTTTTTATACCAGCTTTACATGTCGGAACGAGTTACGCTCGTTCCGATTTTCTATTGTTGCCTTTAAGCTTAACAAAACTCTTGGTACTACTAAGGGCAAGTAAAAAAGGCTTGGCAAATAAAACCTCCATGCTACAATCGAGACGGTTTGGCAGCCGCATTATGAAAGAGCAAGGAGGTTTTTGGCAGGATAAAAAATGAAGTAAAACACACAGCACATTTCAGTTACCGATGCGAATACCCGTGGTAGAGCCTGTACTTTCTAAGTCTTACAAGCCCTTGAATTGGTGGAAAAGTGATGATGTATTGTTAACACACTTTATATGAAGGGCATAACTGATAATTCAGTCAAAAAAGCTTCTGCGGCGGACTCCGTTTGACCGGATCCGGCAGAAGCTTTTTAAAGCTTATTTTATCTGAGTGTTAATGGTTCAGTGCGGCCTCAATTGCGGCCAAGGTCTCTTGAAAATCAGCTTGTGTAACTAAAATGGAAATATCCACATCAGAGGTGGTAATAACCCGAATATCCGTGTTCAATCCGGCTGCGGCTGTAAACACCTTTGCTGCCACACCGGGCGTATCCTTCATCTTGTCATCGTAAACATTGATCTTGCAATTTCCACTGCTGACGCTTGCCTTGATCTCGTTTTGCTCCTTCAGAGTGGAGATGATTGTCAGGATTTTTCCCATATCTTCGTCATCGATCGTAAATGATAGCTCAGACAGGTCCCCGTGCGAGGGCGCCTGTGATATCATATCGACGTTTACGCCGTTTTCGGCGATGCTGGAAAAAATTTTAGCTCCAAATACAATGGAGGAGGGACAATTTTGTAAAGTAATTAAGGTTATATCCTCAGACGATGTAACAATTGGATTCACATGGACATCCCCTTTCAGTCCTTTAATAAATCGGACATATCATAAAGCCCTGCCGGCTGAGCTGCCAGGAATACAGCGGCGTTTACGGCGCCGGAAGCAAAAACCTCCTTGGATTGCGCCGAATGCGACAGTGTAATCACCTCATGGCGCCCGGCAAAAATGACATCGTGCTCACCGACGATCGTTCCGCCGCGGATAGAATGAATACCAATTTCGTTAGGTTCGCGCTTTTTTCGTTGAGAATGACGGTCGTACATGTAGTGGTAAGGCTTGTTTGTGCCGGCATCGGCAATTTCGTCGGCCAGCATTAGGGCTGTACCGCTGGGCGCATCAATTTTTTGATTGTGGTGTTTTTCAATGATTTCAACATCAAAACTACCGCCCAATACCTGCTCGGCCTTTTTTGCTAACTCTATTAACAAATTGATGCCAAGGGACATGTTTCGGGAATAGAAAACAGGGATTTCTTTAGCGGAATCTGTTAGATCCTGCACCTGATTGGGGCTGTAGCCTGTTGTGCACAGAACCAATGGCATGCGGCGTTTTTTGCCTAGCTGAAGCAGGGGGGACAAGAGGCTGGGGTGCGAAAAATCAATCAAAACATCTGCCTCGGGCAAATCCTCGTCCGGCTTGGAAAACACCGGAAAATCCGCAGCGCCTCCTGTTATGTCAATACCGGCCACAACCTCACAATCATTACGGGCGGAAATGCATTCCGCCACAACCTTACCCATTTTACCATTGCAACCACTGATAATAACCCTTGTCATTGATACATCCAAACCTTTCGTCAGCTTCAATTTAGTTCAATATACGACTTAGATTAGAGTAATTTGTATTTTCTCAAAACGGCCGCCAGTTTATCTTTAGCAGCAGCAGACATCTCTGCCAGCGGAAGCCGGCAGGGGCCGGCCTGGTACCCCATCTGGTTCATGGCTTCCTTGATTGGAATGGGATTTACATCCATAAAAAACGCCTGCATCAATTCCAAATAATGCAGGAAGGAGGAAGAGGCTCTCGCGTAATCCCCCTTCAGGCAATCCGCACAGATGTTATGCATTTCCTGTGGAAGAACGTTGGCAAACACGGAAATAACACCCTTGCCACCCACGGACATGAATGGTACAATCTGGTCGTCGTTGCCGGAATAGACGTCAAGCGCATCCCCGCACAACGCAATGGTTTGGGCCACGGATGAAATATCCCCGTTTGCTTCCTTAACGGCAGCAATATTGGGATGCTTGGATAATTCAAGATAGGTTTCCGGCTTAATATTGCAACCCGTACGCGAGGGGACATTGTAAAGGATAATCGGAACCTGCACCCGGTCTGCGATATAAGTGAAGTGGCGGATAAGCCCTGCTTGAGAGGTTTTATTGTAATAGGGAGTTACCATAAGCAATGCATCGGCGCCCATTCGCTGTGCTTCTAAGGAGAGCTCCAGTGCATAGGCGGTGTCGTTGCTGCCGGAGCCCGCTATTACGGGCAGCCGGCCTGCGGCCTTATTAATGGTGAAACGCAGGACCTCCGTGTGCTCCTGATGATTCAGGGTAGGGGATTCGCCCGTTGTTCCGCAGGCGATAATTGCGTCGGTTCCGTTAGCAATATGAAATTCGATCAGCCTTTCAAGAACGTCATAGTTAACGGACCCGTCTTCGTGCATCGGGGTTACAATTGCCACACCCGAGCCTGTAAATATAGTCTTCTTCATTGTAAGCCTCCTAAAGAAGAAATCGAAAGGATCCTCTTAAAATTAAAATTTATTCAGTCTATATAACCCTTTGCGCAGAGAAGCTCTGCCATCAGGACGGCGCCGCCGGCAGCGCCACGCAGTGTATTGTGAGATAAACAGACAAATTTTATGTCGTATTGTGTATCTGGACGCAGACGGCCGATGGATACAGCCATTCCGTTTTCCAGATTCCTATCCAGCCTGGACTGCGGCCGGTCGTCCTCGCGGAAGTAGTGCAGGAATTGTTTGGGTGCGCTGGGTAGGCCAAGCTTCTGGGGTTCTCCTTTATAGTTTTCCCATCTTGCAATAATTTCTTCCATTTCAGCCTTCTTTTCAAACGAAGCAAAAACAGCCGCGGTGTGCCCGTCAGAAACCGGTACACGCAGGCACTGTGAAGTGATGGAGGGTGTGGAAGCGTTGACAATTTGGCCGTTTTCGATATGTCCCCAGATCTTCAGCGGTTCGTTTTCCGACTTTTCTTCTTCGCCGCCGATAAACGGGATAACGTTGTCCACCATCTCCGGCCAGGTTGCAAAAGTTTTCCCTGCGCCGGAAATCGCCTGATAGGTGCAGGCGAGCACTTTGGTAACGCCAAGCTCCATTAAGGGATGAATAGCAGGCACATAGCTTTGCAGGGAACAGTTGGACTTAACAGAAATAAAGCCCCTCTTAGTCCCCAGGCGCTTACGCTGAGCCTCAATGACCTGTGCGTGATCGCTATTGATTTCTGGGATAATCATCGGAACGTCCGGGGTGCCTCGGTTTGCGCTGTTGTTGCTCATAACCGGACATTCGGCCTTAGCATAGAGCTCCTCCAGGGCTTTTATTTCATCCTTTTTCATGTTAACGGCGCAAAAGACGAAGTCACAGCAATCCGCTACTTTTTTGACGTCTTCCTCGGCGTTTAACACTACCATATTCTCCATTTTTGCAGGCATAGGCACGGTCATCAGCCAATGGCTGCCCACGGCATCTTTATAGGTTTTACCCGCGGAACGCGCGCTGGCGGCCAAGGCGGCGACCTCAAACCAAGGGTGGTTTTCCAATATGGTGGCAAAACGTTGCCCAACCATGCCGGTTGCACCGATGATGCCTACACGATATTTTTTCATAATTCTATACCTCCGTTTAATAATTAGCTTATGCTCTAAAAGAAATATTGGTTCACAGGAGCTATTAAATAGCAAAAAACCGGTTGAAAACCGGCCGTCAATTTAATATAATAAAAGCGTTCGGTTTCCACCAACCGGTGAAGTTCCCCGATAGCGCCCCATCATAATAAAATGATGACAGTCACTGTGCTTTCGCGCCAGTGCCCAGAAAACAGCTGCCAACTGTCCTCTTCGGCGGCTTTCCCTTTTACCATGCTTCACCGGCTCCGGCAAGCCTCAACATGCTTACTCTTGAAATCCGCGCCTCTATCTATGCTATTGAATTTTCTATATTTTAGCATGTGTATATGGAAATGTCAATTGGATTATAGTACGGACATAAAACAGAAAGGCAGTAATGATACATTGAAAACATTCATGAAGAGAAGCGACTTTTTTTATCAGCTCCCGAAGGAGCTTATTGCACAAATACCGGTTGAACCCCGGGATGCTTCGCGTTTGCTCGTTCTCAATAAAAAGACTGGCAGCGTGGGCCACCGGCATTTTTATGATATTGTTGACTATCTTGAGCCGGGGGATTGTTTGGTATTGAATGATTCTCGTGTGCTGCCTGCCCGCCTTTACGGAACCCAAGAGGGTACCGGCGCGCGGGTAGAGTTTTTGCTGCTGACTCCGCGCGGGAACGATATTTGGGAAGTGCTGGCCGGCCCGGGTAAAAAAGCGCGCCCTGGCGCAACGTTTGTTTTTGGCGGCGGCCTGCTGAAGGCCGAGGTGCTTGAGGTTGTTGAAGACGGCAACCGCCTTGTTCAGTTCAGCTACAATGGAAATTTTTATGAGATTTTGGATCAGATTGGAAAAATGCCGCTTCCGCATTATATTACAGAGGAGCTCAAGGATAACGAGCGTTATCAGAATGTCTATGCACATGAGGTAGGGTCTGCGGCCGCGCCAACGGCAGGACTTCATTTTACTCCGGAGCTTTTGGAAAAAATAAAGAATAAAGGGGTACAGGTTGCCTTTGTAACGCTGCATGTCGGCTTAGGGACTTTCAGGCCTGTAAAGGTTGACAATATACAGGAGCATAAAATGCATTCCGAGCATTACGCGCTGCATCCGGATGCAGCCGAGGCGATCCGCGCGGCAAAAGCAGCTGGAAAGCGCGTAATAGCGGTAGGGACCACCAGCTGCCGTACATTAGAGTCCGTTGCTTCAGCAAATGGGGGAAAGATTCAGGCCTGCGAGGGCTGGACGGATATTTTTATTTACCCAGGATACGAGTTCAAGGTACTGGATGGATTGATCACAAACTTTCACCTTCCGGAGAGTACGCTGATCATGCTTGTTTCTGCCTTTGCTGGTTATGAGCATACGATGAACGCGTATCATGTTGCGGTAGAAGAAAAATACCGTTTTTTCAGTTTTGGCGACGCAATGCTTGTGGTGTGAGTAAAAATCCAGAACGGAAAAGAACCCGTAAAAGCCCAGATTTACCGAGCTTTTACGGGTTCGTGATCTGATTAAAAACAGCCCTTTGGGCGTTTTTGGGGGCTCCGGGGGAAAAAAGCTAGAAGTTGGCGCCGTTCCAACCCCAATGGCTGCATTCTTCGTATTTAATGTAGACATGGTCCAGTGAAATACCCAGAACCTCCTGATAAATTTTGCAGATCTCTTTTGTGAGCTGGTCATAGGAACGGTCTGTAGCTTTTCCGAAAATTTTTACCTCGACAAAGGCCATGGGTTCGTCGCTTTTTCCGCGAAAAAACATCGTACAATCTGTATGGAATGTGAGCATAAGCCATTGCTCGGATTTACCGGGGATAATAGCAATAGCTTTTCCGAGCTTTTCCCTCAGAAGCTGCTGCTGGTTTTTTTCCAAAGGAATATTCACGGTGGTTTGAATACAAGGCATAAAACGGCTCCTTTCTACGGTTTGTTCAGGAAGTCTGTAAACGGTAGAGTGAAATTAAGTAGACAAAATAATATTGCAGTGTTCCTTGATATGGTATGCATCGAAATAGCGGTTTTCCAGTGGAATCCACAGCTCTTGGAACCGCTTGGATAATTCCGGTCCGTTTCTTTCAATAATTCTCCGCGCCTGCTCCTCCGGCGAAATATCGACAAATACGCAGAGATCGTAACAAGTGTGAAGATGGGGATTCATAGCATAAACGCCTTCGATAATATTGAGAGCCTTGGGACTGACGGCCTTTTTTTCAGAATAAGCGGCAGAATGGCAGTCAAAAACGCGGTAGGTAAACGGAACGGAAGCCGCCAATGGAGCTAGAACCTCCTCCTGAAAGCGTTCGTAATGCACATTGCCCCCGGGTTCCTGGTAACGTGCCGCCGTACGCATGGAAGGAGGAAGGAAAAAATCGTCCATATGGATGACGTTGGCATCGTAGAGCTCGGCTAACCGCCCAGCAAGAGTACTTTTACCGGCGGCCGCATTACCCTCCAGTGCAATGGTAACCCGTTGCTTTTCTTTTAAGAGCCGGTTTACCTGAAAAAGTACGGGGAGCAAAATTGTATAATCTCGATGGAGAACACGGTATGCCGGATGATAGGCCTTTTTATAAACAGCACTGTGGCTAATTGCAGGAAAGCCGTCTGCTTGGTATTTTACCAAAAATTCGTCCAAAGCCCCAGGGGAAAAGGGGAGATATCCATCCGAAGCCGCCTGTCTTAAAATCTCAAGCTTTGTCGTGAGGCCCTCTTTTGTGCCGGTATGCACGGCTGAAGAGCGAATGAAAAGCTCGTTGAGGCATTCCATAGGAAGCTCGACTGGATCGGCGGCCGCCAGATAAAAGCGCTGGCGTTTGTTGCCGAGCTCCTCCAAAGCAGAAGTGGATATTTGAACGGAAGCCGCCCTTTGCTGCTCTTCCTTCAGGCGGAGCAGCGAGGCGTTAGGATTTTGAATAAAATGTCCGCCGCCAAATTCGTTTTGATAAACCAGCTTTACTGCGTCGTCAGGTTGCATGGCGGGATATTTCTTGCCGTGTTCAATAACAATTTGTAAAAGCTCATTCATAAGGCGTTCTCCTGTTCGTCTACCCCTAATTAAAAAAATGATTATCCATTAAGGTGTTGAGCAGCTGTGCAAAGAGGGTATTGGCCCAGGCGAACCACTCGCGGGTAAAGTTTTCCGGCCGGTTGGGGTCAAAGGATTCGTGCATAAAATTCGTACCTGCATGTGTTTTGGACAGCATATCCAGACAGGAAAGGATTTCTTCCCGGCTGTCGGAAGTTAGGGCCTGCATAACAATACCGATAGGCCAGACGTGGCCTGCGGGTGTATGCGGGCTGCCCACCCCCTTGGCAAGCTTGCCCTCGACATAATAGGGGTTATCAGCAGAAAGGATGAAACGGCGGGTGTTTTGATAGCGCATATCGTTTTTGCCGCAATAGCCAAGGTAAGGCATGGCCAGTAAGCTTGGCGAGTTGGCATCGTCCATGAGGTTGTAATTGCCAAAGCCGTCTGTCTCATAGGCATAAATATCGCCGTATTTTGGATGTCTGACAATTCCGTAGTCTTCAATCCCCCAATAAATTTCTTCCGCTAAATCAGCGTATTTTTGCGCCAGGTCATTGTCGCGGTAGACTATTTCTAAAATTTCACGGCCGTAACCCAATGCAACCTTAGCCATCATATTGGAGGGGATGAGGTAGCCGAATTTGCAGGTGTCGTCAGAAGGCCGGAAGCCGGACCAAGTCATGCCGGTGACATTGACGGGGCGCCCCATCCCCCGCCAGGGCAGGGTGTCTGAATGGGGGCAGCCAGTCCGGCGGAAATAATAAGAGGAGTGCTTGTGATTCTGCTCCAGCGTAAACAAGCTATGAATTTTTCGCAGCATATCATAAAAAGTCATTGAGAATATAGAGGTCTTACCGGTTGTTTTCCAGTATTCGTATGAGAGGTACAGGGGAGCGCAAAGAGAATCTACTTCATACTTGCGTTCCCAGACGCGGGTGTCTAGCAGCGTGTCGTCCTTTGCGCCAACACCGCTGGCAGATTCGTTAAAGGCGTTGGCATAGGGGTCAATACAAACACACGCTGCTTGTTTAGCAATGATGCCCTCTAAAATCTGCTGAAGCTCCGGTGAACCGTTTGCGTACTGTACATAGGGCTTTACCTGCGCGGCAGAGTCTCGCAGCCACATAGCCGGAATATCCCCTGTAATGACAAAATAGCTACCATCTTCAAGCTGCTTGACAGTCGTCTGTATGGTGTTAAGAAAACAAGGCTCCGCCAGAGAGGCGAGGGAAGGGTAATGTGCTTCATAGTAATGCTTCAGGTCGGCTGCCCGCTGTGTTAATATTTCAGGAATAGCGATGTTCATTCGCAATTGCTCCTTTCGGGGTTACATTTTGATTAAAATTGGTATTGTATATAATTTAAGTATGCCAAAAATAAAAGAATTTTACAAGGAGAATTTTGTGTCCTAAAATTATTGCGCGAATTTTACAAGAAAAATAAAAATATCTGCTTGACAATGATTCGGGCATATGCTATTATATAAAAGCTGTCACGGACAGTAAATAAGCGGGTATGGCGGAATTGGCAGACGCGTATGGTTCAGGTCCATATGAAAGCAATTTCATGGAGGTTCAAGTCCTCTTACCCGCACCATGATTGGGTGACAAAAAAGATGTCACCCAATTTTTTTCAGTATTCATGCGGGTTTGCGGGCTTTTTGGAGCAAAATCCGAAAAACGGTTTTACCGTAGATGTCCAAACAGCAAACCGCAGCAAAATCCGTCAAAGCGGGGCTTCCGCCTGAAAATTCAGGCCGGAGGCCCCGCTTTTTTGCGTTTTACACCTTTTTCCCGTTGCCAGAAGTGTAGAAGTTTCCGGCAGTTTCATAGACAGATTGACGAATCCCCAAAACGGGCCAATTTTAAGCCCTCAAGATACAAGGGGGTAGTGCGCCCTTTTTTAGAACCTCCCCGGCAGGCCGCCGGGGAGGTTTTTCGCAGCGACTCTTCGCTTTCCCCCTCTCCCACACCCTCACCCCCTAAATTACTTACCTGGCTGGGAAAGAACAGGATTCCCTCCAGCAAGCTTACTCCAAACCAGTAAACCTTCCAAGTTTTCAACAACCGTCAAGAAAGGATGCTAACAATCATGAACATCGGTATAGACCACGGCTATTACGCCATCAAAACCCGGCATTTTTCTTTCCCAGCCGGTATCTCGGAATATTCCCACGAACCCTACACCCTGCAGAACACATTGGAGTACGGCGGGAAGTTTTATGTCTGCGGAACCGGCAGACAGCCGATCCTGCGAAACAAAATGGAGAACGACAATTACTACCTGCTTACCCTTGCCGCCATCGCCAAGGAGATCAAGCAGCGGGGCGGAATGCCAGAGTGTTCCGTCAAGCTTGCCGCAGGGCTACCTCTGGCTGGCTTTGGCCGTGAGAAAAAGCCCTTCCGGGAATACCTTCTGCGTTCTTCCCAGCCGGTCAGTTATCGGTTCGAAGGAATCGCCTATAAAATCACCATCGAAGATGTGAAGCTGTTCCCGCAGGGGTATTCTGCCATCGCCATCCACCCGGAGCTCATCCAGAACGAACCTTCTGTCCTGCTTATGGACATTGGTGGCTGGACGGTGGATCTCATGCGGCTGGACAACGGCGTCCCAAACGCTTCGACCTGCCGCAGCTTGGAACTCGGCATGATCCGCTGCATTGACGAAACGAAGGAACAGATTCGCCGGGATACCGGACTGTCTGTGACCGACGCGCAGGTGGAACGAGTGCTGGCGGGAAAGCCCTGCAGCATGGACGAGGACGCCCGAAGCATCATCCAAAAGCAGGGCCGTCTCTACACCGAACGGCTTCTCTCGTCAGCCATGGAATCGGGGTTTGACCTCAAAGCCATCCCGGTAGTCATGCTGGGCGGCGGCGCGGCGGTGGTCAAGGGCAACGTGAGCGAACAGGACAGCCTGTGCCGGACTTTTGCCCTGATTGACGAACGTGTGAACGCCGAAGGATTCGAGAGGATTTTGGGGCATTTGTCGGGCAGTGTGAGCAAGGGATGAACAGGCCCCTATTCGGCTTCCGCCCCAACCTCCAGAATGAGCGCCACCGCAGGGCTTGGGAAATCCTGCAGGCTGTGCCGGACGGGCAGAAAAATGCCTTTCTGGTGCAGGCGATTCTGGAGAGCGAAGAAAAGGAAACCTTTGAAACTACCCTGCGGCGGGTGCTGCGGGAAGAACTGCAAGCTGTCCCTTCCCAGCCTGTGAAGCAGCCGGAGGAAGCCATCCCGCAGGAGATGATGGGCTTCCTCGGTTCCCTGCTGGGAGAAGATTAACTCTGTTTAAAACGAAAGGAACCGACTGATGAGAAAAGAAATCTACAAAATCAAAAACCCCAAGCACATTGTGTTTGGCGATCCCCTGTATTTCGAGGATTTCAAAGGGGCCGAGCTCAAACGCCTCACCGTGGATTACAAACCGCCCAAATCCTTCGACGCGGCCCGGCTTGTCCTGCTGGAGAAGCCGAATGAGAAATACCCCGAATACACAGACCGGACGATGACGCTTTACCTTGCCCCAAGGCAGACCATAGACGTCTATGCCGATGAGAAGATCTACGCCTCCAAAAAAATAGATGGAAAATCCATCGGCGTGGATACCGCCCGCTATTACCTCAGCATTGACGGGCGCGACGATATAATCAGGACCGGCGCGGATGGCTGGTGGGGCAGTTTTGAGGAATACTACCGGGAAAACGGAAAAAGCCGCATCTCAGACGCCGTTGTCCTGACGGTTGCAATACCGGAAGAACAGGATTTTAACCGGATGAAGCAGATGGCCGGATATTTCTTTGAGGATATGCAGCCAGTTACCCCAAAAAAGCAAAAGAAAATGGAAGGGCCAAGCCGCTGAAAACCCCCAACACGGCCTTTATTGGTTGTGACGTATGTTGCCCCTGCTTTGGCTGAAAGGTTGTTGCTCTTGGTGATAGCTTTATCCCAGCTTTTTCGATATGCTTGTGTTGCCCGAAAGGGAGAAAAATTGAAAGGGAGCGATGGAGCATGGAAACCAAGGGCGTAACCTGTAAAATCCCGCTGGATCTGCATAACCGAATTAGCGAGGAAATCCGGGAAACGGAAAGCACCATGAGCAAATTCATCGAAATGGTTATCCGGGAACATTATGAGAAAGGGGTTAACAAGACTATGGAAAAAGGAAGGACATTAGCATTTCAGGTAAGCGAGGAATTGTTCCAGAGGGTGAAGGAATACCTTGACCGCTACGAGAAAGCCTATCACCGCCGCCTCACCCAAAAGGAATTCGTCATCGGGCTGATCGAACAGGCGCTGGAGGAAGCCGAAGAAGAATTCGAAGCCGCCAGAGCCGCCGAGCATGAGGAACAGGCAGAGAACGGCTGGGAACCCGCAGAAAGCCCCGAAAACGGCGGGGACGATGAGGATGCCATGCCGGAAAGCTGGAATCAGGATGAGGATGAAGAAACCGAGCCGGATGACGATGCCATAGAAACCGACGAATCCTTTGAAACAGAAGAATCCTACGAATAAAAAGCCAACAACACCCCCGCAGGACTGAGGTACAGCCCCAGCCGCCTGCGGGGGTGTTTTCATATATATTTACATTTTAGCGAAGGAGCGTGATATTTAAAACCCATAACAATTCGAAAAAAACGGGAGGTGACCACCATCGATTGATTTAAAAGACCAATATTTTGGCTGTGAAATTGAGATGACGGGGCTGACCCGCCAGCAGGCGGCGGAAGCGGTGGCTTCCCTGTTCGGGACCACCGCTGTCCATTCCCGTTCTTCCCGCACCTATGACCCGTGGGAGGTAACCGACAATGAGGGGAAAACATGGCGGTTTGTCTACGACTCCAGCATCCATGGTTCCCACCGGATCGGGCGGCAGCTGCTTGCCATCGGTGACAGCGCCTACAAGGTGGAAATGAATTCCCCCAAACTGGAATACAGGGAAATGCCGAAGCTGCAGGAGGTTGTCCGCACCCTCCGCCATGCGGGGGCTGTGGTGAATGAAAGCTGCGGGATGCACGTCCATGTGAACGCCTCCAAACATACCCCGCAAAGTCTCAAAAACGCCCTTTCCATTATGTATTCCAAAGAGGATATCCTGTTTAAAGCCCTCAATGTCAATGAACACCGGGTGGAGCGCTGGTGCCAGAAGGTGCGGGAACCCATGCTGGAGAAAATCCGCAAGCTTCCCACCAATACCACCATGGACCGGTTAAGGCGGGAATGGTATGAGGGTTCTGACGGAAGCTATGAGCACTACAACTGGACAAGGTATTACGCCCTGAACCTTCATTCGGTGTTCTATCGCGGCACCTTGGAATGGCGCTGTTTTGAAAGCACCCTCCATGCCGGTAAGGTTCGGGCGAATATCACACTGGCGCTGGCGATTTCCGCACAGGCTATCAACCAGAGCAGGACCGTCATGCGAAAAACCGAGATCAGCGAAAACCCCGCCTTTACCTTCCGCACCTTTCTTTTGCGGCTGGGCCTCATCGGGCCGGAATACAAAAATGTGCGGGAGCACTTGCTCTCGAACCTTCCCGGCGATCGGGCGTGGCGGTATGACAAAGCCCAATACCCCAGCCTGCAGAACCGCCGAAACCAAGAACGATAGAGGTGATGAAAACCAACGAAAAACTCTATTTTGCTTATGGAAGCAATATGAACCTAAACCAGATGGCGTTTCGCTGCCCCGATGCGGAAGTGGTGGATACCGTCCGCTTGGAAGGATACCGCCTTGCCTTTTGCATGAACGGCGGCGGGAATGGCGTTGCCACCATTCTTCCGGCAGAAGGAAGCTGTGTGGATGGCGTCCTGTGGCGGATCTCCGAACAGGATGAACAGCATCTGGACCATTACGAGGGATTTCCCTATCTATATGGGAAGGAACCTGTCACCGTGACGGATCGGAATGGACGGCAGAGGGAAATCATGGCCTACACCATGAACAGCCCTTACAAGGATGTCCCTGCCATGCCCTCCAAAGCCTATCTGGAAGGAATCCTAAACGGCTGCCGACAGAATGGGATCGAAATCGCCCCTGTTTTGGAAGCAGTCTGGCTTACCCAAAGGGAATTGCCGAAGAAAGCAGTTCCGCAGAAAAAACACCATCGCCGGAAAAGCGGCGAAGAACGATAATCTGAACACTGGCCCCCGTGGACTGAGAGCTCTCTCCCAGCCTGCGGGGGCCTTTTTTTATTTTGTCTAAAAGGAGAATCGTATGAAAAAACATCTGAAACGGCTGCTGTCCATGATGATGGCGGTACTGCTCTGTTTTGGGATTTTCCCAAGCAGCGCTTTTGCCAAAGAATATGAGTATGACGGGTACATCTCCATGATCGACCACAAGAGCAGAGGATATTCCCTCAGTTCCAATCTTCCGGCCCCGTTCGGCGGGTACAACTCCGATAAGTTCACCGAACTGCGGATCAACGACCTGAAAGCCTTCCGCACCGCCTACTGCATCCAGTTCAGTGTAGGCGTACACACAGGGATCGGTTATGACCAGTCGGATGATTACGCCGCTTTTACCGCCGGGCAGAAATCCATGATTAACACCGCCCTGACCTTGGGATACAACGTGGAAACCGGAACCAAGTACGGCGGCAGTGCCATCGACGAGTACATCGCCACCCAAATTCTCATCTGGCTCATTGCCCATGGGCAGTTGGGGACCGGGTACGAAACGCAGATCGTCAATGAATTCACCGCAAACAGCCCCGCCGCGAAGCCTATCTTCTATCAGCTTCGGGAAAACGTCGTGAATTACCACACCATCCCGTCCTTTGCTACCGGCGATCCCAGCGCGGTCGGAGCATATACCCATGACCTCAAATACAACGAGAGCAATGGAAAAAACGAAACCACACTGGTGGATGAGAACAATGTGCTGGGAAATTTCGCGGTCAGCTATCCGGGCGTGGATTTTTCCGTCAGCGGGAACCAGCTTCGTATTTCCACCGATAAAAAGGAATTCGGTACCATTACCGCCGAAAAGCGGCTGCCCTCTTCTGTTCCCGGCGTGGTAACGGGCGGTACCAAATACTGGCTGCGGGACGAGTACCAGAACGTGGTCACCTTCGATGTGAAAGGTTCCGCAGAACCGGTGAAATGCTACTTCTCCCTTGAAATCAAAGCAGGTACCCTGCAGCTTGTGAAAACCTCTGAAGATGGAGAGGTTTCCGGCATTCCTTTCCACATCTCCGGCAACGGTGTTGAAAAGGATGTGGTGACGGGGCCGGATGGGACCATTCGCGTGGATAACCTCCAAGCTGGAAATTACACCGTAACCGAAAAGGCCCCGGACAAATACGTCCAGCCCGAATCCCAGCAGGTAACCATCTACCCCGGCCGGACCTCCAGCGTGAGCTTTTCCAATATCCTGAAGAAATTCACCGTGGAGATGGAGAAAGTGGACTCCGCCACCGGCGAAGCACAGGGCGATTCCACCTTGGATGGCGCTGTGTACGGGATGTTCAAGGGAGAAACCCTGCTGGATACCTACACCACGGCGAACGGGGGCAAGTTCACCACCAAGGAATACCCCTGCGGCCCGGATTACAGCATCCGTGAAATTTCCCCCAGCGAGGGGTACCTGCTGGACGAAACCGTCTACCCGGTAGGCGCGGAACCGGGCAATTTCACCTTGGAGAACAACAGCATCCCCATGACTGCCACAGAGGACGTCATCCTCGGCAGCATCGCCATCACCAAGCATACGGATCAGCCTGCCATCCCCGATCAGGAAGAACCCGCCCCACAGTCGGATGCGCCTGCTGAGGAAAGCAATCCCGCAGAGAGCGTCCCTGTTGAAGATGTCCCGGTGGAAGAACCGGCAGAAAGTAATTCTGTCGAGGAAGCGCCCACCTCCAGTTCTTCGGGGATCTCGGAATCCACCCCTGTGCCGGAAGATGCGGATGCTTCCTCCAGCCAGCCGGAAGAAAGCGCGGAATCCGGACCCACGGCAGAGTCTGCTGAAGAACCATCCCCTGAAAGCAGCCCCGCGCCGGAAAGCGAGCCGCAGCCTGCCCCAAGCGTATCATCTGTGCCGGAAATCATTCCTGCAGCTGCCAGCCTTGCCTCCAAAGCCCCTGTTCTTCCTTTGTCCGCCGCAGCCTCCAGCGACGATGTGCAGATCGAACAGCCGGAAGAAGGAGCGCAGTTCCAGATTTATCTGGCCAGCGCAGGCAGCTATGAGAACGCAAAAGAAACCGAGCGTGACCTGTTGACCACCGATTCCTATGGATTTGCCCGTTCAAAGGATCTTCCGTATGGTCTGTACATCGTGCATCAGACCAAAGGTGCGGAAGGACAGAAATTTGTCCCGGACTTTTCTGTGTTCATTTCCGAGCACGGTAAAACCTATTATTTCATTCTCAATAACCCCACCTTTACCTCCCTTATCCGTTTCGAGAAGAAAGACGCCGAATCCGGCAAAATCATTCCTCTGGCGGGAACAGCAGTCAAAATCCGCAACGCTGATACCGGCGAGTGGGTGGTACAGCATATCAACTACCCCAGTCCCATCGATATCGACACTTTCGTGACGGACGCCACAGGAACCCTCATGCTGCCGGAACCGCTTCCGTTTGGAAATTACGAGTTGTATGAACAGCAGAGTCCATGGGGATATGTTCTTGACAAAGAGCCGGTTCCCTTTGTGGTGGACGGTTCACAGGACGTGGTTACAGTAGAGAAATACAATATCCCGCAAAAGGGAACGATTACGGTTTCCAAAGAGGGCGAAGTATTCAGCCATGTTGTAGAATCCGGCGGGATGTACCAGCCTCAGTATGAGGTGCAGGGCCAGCCGGGCGCTGTTTATGAAATCACTGCACTGGAAGATGTCGTTACCCCGGACGGAACCGTCCACATGAAAGCAGGCGAACTGGCGGCTACTTTGACCACCGGAAGTGATGGAACCGCCACCTCGGAACCTTTATATCTCGGCCGCTATCAGGTGAAGGAAATCACTGCGCCGGATGGCATGGTAATCGATCCTGAACCCAAGGAAGTCGTTTTGCCCTATGCCGGTCAGGAAGTAGAGATTACCTCTGCCAGCGTTGGCTTTGTCAATGAACGCCAGAAAGTGGAGATTTCCCTTAAGAAGCTGCTGGAACAGGACGAAACCTTCTCCCTCGGCATGAATGAGGAATGGAAAAACATTACTTTCGGACTGTTCGCTGCGGAACAACTGACCGCCTCCGATGGTACCTCCATCCCGGCAGACGGGCTGATGGAAACCATCGGCATTGACGAGAATGGAAACGCCGTATTTACAACCGACATCCCCTGCGGGGCTTCCCTGTATGTGCAGGAAATCGGAACCGACGATCACTACATTTTGAGCGACCAAAAATACCCTGTGGTGTTTGAGTATGCCGGACAGGATGTGGCGAAAGTGGAAATTGAAGTGAACGATGGAGAGGCCATTGAAAATACCTTAAAGCGCGGCAAAATATCCGGCTGGAAGGTGGATCAGGATGGATTTGAACTGGCAGGCGCGAAAATCGGCCTGTTCCGTTTCGACGAAACCGAATTCACCGAAGAAACCGCGTTTTTGGTTACCGAAAGCAATGAGATCGGGTGCTTTGAATTTGACAAGGTACCGGTTGGAAATTGGCTGGTTCGGGAAATCGCGTCTCCGGCAGCCTTCGTATTGACGGAGGAAACCTTCCCGGTTGAAATTACCGAGGACGGGCAGACCATTGAAATCCGTATCGAAAACCAGATCATCAAGGGTACCGCAGAAACCACCAAGGTGGACGCCGACTACCCGGACCACAAGCTGTCGGGGGCTGTTTTTGAAGTTTACGCCGATGTAGATAACAACGGAGAATTCAATGCGGATATCGATAAGCTGGCGGGAGAAATGGTCGAAACCGAGCCGGGCCTCTATCAGATGAAGGACCTCGTGTATGGAAATTACTTCCTGCATGAAAAGGAAAGCCCGGAATTTTTCCAGAAGGACGATGGGTATTACCCTTTCTCCATCACCGAAAATGAAGCGATTGTGCGGATCGAAACCGAAGCTGGCGTTGGCTTCCTCAACAAAGCGCAGACCGGTTCCCTGAAGGTGGTAAAGACAGCCGATGACGATAAGATTGAAGGGCGCACCTTCAAAATCAGCGGCACCGACTTCATGGGCAACCCCTATGAGCAGGAGTTCCAGACCGATGAAAAGGGCGAAATCCATGCGGAACTCCGTGTAGGCGAATACACCGTATCCGAAGTGGCTGGCGAGGACGCCGAAAAGTACATCCTGCCAGATGACCAGACCATAGAAATTAAGGCGGGAGAAACCACGACCGTCAAGATGCACAACAAGCTGGTGCCGGAGGTTCCCACTGTGCCGCAGACCGGCGACCACCCGTGGACGCCCGCTGTTTTAATTGGCCTTTCCGTGCTGGCGGTTTTGTCTGCTGGCGGGCTTCTTGTCCTGCGCTTTGCAGGCAAAAAGAAAAAGGCCACAGGCGATGAGGATCAGGGCGCAGAAGAATGAAAATCTTCCTGAAAGGATTTTGCATCGGCCTTTTGTGCCTGAGTCTTTTGGGGCTTCTCTGGTTCTTGGTGCTCCAACCGGGACTGACCAACAGAGAAGCACAGAATTTGAAAGAAGAATACGCACAGCCCCTCCCCGGAGAATCCTCCGGGGAGCTACCGGCTGGGAAAGAACAGCCGGAACCGGAATCCCTTGTGGCTCTCTCCGCCCTGCAGGCCGAATACCCGGATATTCAGGGTTGGATTTCTATCCCCGGCACCTGTGTGGATTACCCGGTTTTGCAGAGCAGCGCCGATGACCCCGAATACTATTTGCGGCGCACCTACAAGGGCGAGCATCGCACTGCCGGAAGCATTTTCTTTCAGTGGGATTGTTCCCCGGAAAGCAAAAACCTTGTAGTCTACGGGCACAACATGAACGATGGGACCATGTTCGCCGTGCTCCAGAAAATGGCGGATGAAGCCTTCCGAAAAGAGCATTCCAAAATCCTCCTGCAGACCAGCGATGGGCTGCGGGAATACCGCATTGCGGCTGTGCTGAAAACCGATATTCAAAAGTTCCCCTTTAACCGCACCGAATTTGCGGACGATGGGGATTTCCTGTCTTTTCAGAAGGAACTCTTCGCACAGTCGCTCTACAAACCCGAAACCATCCCCGGCGCGGACCATCGCCTGCTGACGCTCGTCACCTGTTCCTATGAGTGGGAAAGCGCCCGCACGGTAGTCGTCGCCACAGAAGTGAGGTGAGAATCGACCTATGGAACCAAAAGCCATTATTTTGATTGTCTTATGCGCTGTCATTTTAGGCGGCCTTGTGTTCCTGCATATCCGTAACAGCAGGAAAAAATAGCGGAAGCATGAAACCGGGCGGGATGCCACAGGGTACCCCGCCCATATTTTTTGTTACACTGGAGGGATTGATTGAAGAAAAACGGACTTTTAGATGTGATAGCCAAACAGCGCCGCACCTATATCTCCAACCTGCGCCTGCAGCCGGAGCTTAAATGGGCGGCGCTTGGGGATTTATACCGCCTGCCGGACAAGGAAAAATACCCCTTAAAGGAATGGGAAGAAGCCGTGTCCTACCTCTTAGGCTGCGAGGTGCATTTTGAAAACTATGAATCAATCGGGAAAAGCCTCAAGCCTTTTTCCTTGGAGGTGAAATGAGAAAATGAACCAATTTTATACCGCCGAATCTGTGACGGAAGGGCACCCGGATAAGCTGTGCGACATCATCGCAGACAGCGTGCTGGACGAATGCCTCGCCCACGACGCCCTTTCCCGTGTGGCCTGCGAAGTGCTGGCCACCAAGGGGCAGGTTATCGTGGCTGGAGAAATCACCAGCCTGTTTGAGCCGCAAATCCCCGCCATCGCCCGTTCTGTTCTTCAAAAGGTAGGGTATGATCCGGCACGATACGCCATCCAGTGCCTCGTCCATAAGCAAAGCCCGGATATCGCCGCAGGGGTGGACTGTTCGTTAGAGCGCAGAAGAAATCCCTCTGAAGATCAGCCCGCCCTGCAGCTGGGGGCCGGAGATCAGGGCGTGATGGTGGGCTACGCCTGTTCGGAAACCCCGCAGATGATGCCTCTGCCGGTTATGCTGGCCCACCGCCTCACCAGCGCCCTTGCTGCCGCCCGGAAAACCGGGGTGATGCAGGGCCTGCGCCCGGACGGGAAAGCACAGGTCACCGTGGAATACGGCGAGGATGGCAAGCCCCTGCGGCTGGATACGGTTGTCCTTTCGGCCCAGCACAGCCCGGAGAAACCCATGGACGAACTCTGCTGGGAACTCACCGACAAGGTGCTGGCCCCGGCGCTGCAGGCCCTGCCGCCGGATGAGGATACGAAAATCCTTTTGAACCCTTCCGGGCGGTTTGTTCTGGGCGGCCCGGAAGCCGATACCGGCCTCACCGGGCGAAAGCTTATGGTGGACAGCTACGGCGTGTTCGCTCCCCACGGCGGCGGCGCTTTTTCCGGGAAAGACCCCACAAAAATGGATCGTTCCGGCGCATACATGGCCAGATATATCGCCAAAAACCTTGTAGCGGCGGGCTTGTGCGAAAAATGCCAAGTCACCCTTGCCTATGCCATCGGGAAAGCCGAGCCGGTGATGGTGGAGGTGGATACCTTCGGTACCGGCACAGTCTGCGCCGACGATTGTCTGGCGGAGGCGGCGCGCTTCGTGTTCGGCTTAACGCCTGCGGAGATCATTTCCCAGCTCAACCTTTTAACGCCAAGATACACACAGACAGCCGCCTATGGGCATTTCGGCAAGCCGGAATTTCCGTGGGAACGCACCGATCAGGCGAAAATCCTGCGGGCGGCTGTCATTTAACAGGAAAGGAGTCTCTCCATGCCCGGAGTAAGCGAAGAACAAATTGCCGCCGCCAGACAAATGACCGCCATTGAATTTTTGCAGCGGTACCGCCCCGGAGAACTGGTCAAAGCCGAAAGCCGGGGCGAATTTCAGCTGAGAGCGCACGACAGCTTCAAAATCAACGAAGAAACCAGCTTCTGGCATTGGAAAAGCCGGGATGTCGGCGGCAAGACCGCCCTCGACTATCTCATTAAGGTGGAAGGGGTAAAGTTTGTAGACGCGGTGCTGGCCCTGTGCGAAGAAAGCCCCGGCTATATTCCGCCATCTTCCCAGCCGGAGCAGAAAAAGGAGTTTGCACTTCCTCCGGCAGCGGAGAATAACCGCAGGGTGTTTGCCTACCTGATGAAGCGCGGGATCAGCCGCAAGGTCATCGAAGCCTGCGTCCGGGCGGGGATACTCTATGAAAGCGCCGATTACCACAATGCCGTGTTCGTTGGAAAAGACGAAGCCGGTACTGCCCAGTATGCGTTCCTGCGGGGTACTTACACCAAAGGAAAGCCTTTCAAGGCGGAGGTATCCGGCAGCGAAAAAGCATACTGCTTCTGCCTCCCGCCCAAAGGAAAAACCAACCGGCTGGCAGTTTATGAAGCGGCCATCGAAGCCCTTGCCCATCTGACGCTGGAAGGGACTTCGGATAAATGGCGGCTGTCCCTTGGCGGGATCTATGCCCCCAAGGAAGGACAAGAAACGCAGCCCTTTTCCTTCAAAAAGCCGCCCGCGCTGGAAGCATTCCTCAATCGGCACCCGGAAATTAAGGAAATCGAAATCTGCACCAATAGCGATTTTGCGGGACGATGGGCAGCCGGACATTTGGCAAAAGCCTATCAGGGCAAGTACCGCATCGTGGAGAACCTGCCGGGAAAAGATGGCTGCGATTATGCTGATTTAGCAAAAGAAAAACAGGAAGAACAGGCCGCCCGTCAAAGGGCGGCTTATTCTCTTTAGAAGGGAGAGATATCGAATCGGAGAAAATGAAATCACGCTGAAACTCTATTCCCCGCTGACCGGGGATTTCTACAAAAACGATGTAAACGAATATGGCTGGAACAACGGCGTGGCCGATTACCCCACGCTGTTTTCAGGCGTCGACATGGCCTACTACGAGGAAAGCATCCGGGAAGCCGTGGAACAGCGCGACAGCGATGACGGCGGGAATTTAATGCCCTACTTTGACGAGGATCGAAATCCCGGCGTCAAG
Organism: Hydrogeniiclostridium mannosilyticum; assembly: GCF_003268275.1. Lineage (GTDB taxonomy): Bacteria > Bacillota > Clostridia > Oscillospirales > Acutalibacteraceae > Hydrogeniiclostridium > Hydrogeniiclostridium mannosilyticum. The sequence continues at coordinate 249,539 of NZ_QLYR01000001.1, read as the reverse complement.
AAAAAGGTACTGAGCGCCGTTCCCACGGTGGAAATCCGGGATGGGGAACTCATGGGCTGTACCACGGTAAAGCTGAAGGCGTCTCTCACAGAAGCAGAAATGCAGGATCTTCAGGATTATCTCAAGGGGCAGTTTTCCGATGGCTGGGGCGAGGGATTCGAGCAGCAGGAAATCCAGACCGGCGATGGCGTGCTGTATGTTCACTTTGCAGAAGAACCCTTTGACTTTACAGTAGAACAAGTGCAGGACACAGAAGCTTCCAAAGAACAGCCGATTCCCAAACGCCCGAAAATGAAGCTGGTGGGACAGGATGGAAATATCTTCGCTATTCTCGGCAGGGCATCCCGGCTGCTGAAAGAAAATGGACAGCCGCAACAGGCCAAAGAGATGAGCAGCCGTGTCTACCAGTCCGGGGATTATTACAAAGCGCTGAACATCATCAGCGAATATGTGGAAACGGAATTGTCGGAGAAAGTTCCTGCAAAAACCAAAAAGGAACGAGGTGAAGCAAGATGATTAGAAAGTATGAGATTACCAATATCGCCCATCCACAATACCCATGGCTGCATCGCATTCGAGCTCTTCGAGACGTCCGAGAGGACGTTCATGTTGGTGACCTTGGCGGTTTTGTGCAGTCAGAGGAGAATCTGAGTCAGGATGGGCAAAGCTGGGTTGCAGACAATGCGGTCGCAGCAGAAGAAGCATATATACATGGAGATGCCATCCTGTGGGATTATTCCTGTGCCCGTGGCTGCGCCTCCATCTCCGGCCCCAGCAGAATTGGTGGAAATGCCATTGTAGAGGACTACGCCATCATTGCTGCCGGTTATGTCCATGGCGACGTCCATATCTCGGGGAACGCCAAACTTTTTGCGAACGCTGTAACCGGCGGTATCCCCACTGTTATGGAGAAAGCTTCTGTTTATGGCGAACTTGGCGGGGAAATTGAAGTTCATGAAACTGCGGTTATCCTCCCCGGCGTTATGATTGACAACCCTACCAGCGATGTGATTCACATCGGGCCGGACAATATTGCTATTGAGCGCAAATTCAAGCGTGAATCATCCCTTCTCACTCCGCTGCCCGGTTTCCAACCCAAGCAGCGGAGTGCCATGAAAAAGCACCATCGCGGAGAAGAACGATAACCAAACAAGGAAAGGAAGATGCCTCTGAACGAAACGAAAGAACTGTCTCAAATTGTTGATGAAACCATTCTGCCCATGAAACACAGCGGCGGGGATGGCTGGAGCATCCTGCATGGGGACACCCTGCAGATCATCCGGGCATTCAAGCCGCAGGTGTTCGACGCCCTCATCACCGATCCGCCCTATGCTTCGGGCGGCTGGAAACCCTCGGAGAAAAACCGTACCACCAACCAGAAATACAGCAGCATGGACCCGAAGAACGCCCTGCCGGATTTTGACGGGGATAACCGGGATCAGAGAAGCTGGACGAGATGGATGGCGGAGTGGCTGGCCGATGCCCGGAAAGCCTGCAGGCCGGGAGCGCCGGTCTGCCTGTTCATCGACTGGCGGCAGTACCCTTCCATCACCGACGCTCTCCAATGGGCCGGATGGATCTGGCGCGGTTCGGTGGTTTGGGATAAGATGACTTCCCGCCCCCAGAAAGGCCGTTTCCGCCAGCAGAGCGAATATGTGGTGTGGGGCAGCAACGGCCCCATGCCGGTGAACCGCCCTGTGGGATGCCTTCCGGGAGTATTTCGCTATGCCAACCCGCAGAACCGTACCCATGTCACCGAGAAGCCCCTGCAGCTTATGCGGGATTTGGTGAAAATCTGCGTACCGGGCGGTCGCATCCTCGATCCCTTCTGCGGGGCCGGAACCACCGTCCTCGCCGCCAAGCTGGAGGGATACGAAGCCGTAGGCGTGGAAGTTACCGACGCCTACTACAAATTGGGTTCCGACCGGGTGCGCTTCGCTTTGGAAGCCCACACCGAAGCGGAAGAAACCGCCGAATCATCCTGTGGTTGTCCACGTGGATGACCAACAGAAAACCAAACGGCAGGCTGGACGTCCACATGGACAACCAGCCTGCCACTGCCAGTTTATCAGATATATATGAAGGAAAGGAAAATCATCATGGAAAAAGCATTCGCCTACATTTGCGCGGCTTCCGACGCCGCGCCCCGCCTATTAAAACGCTACTGCCGCAAGGTTTATGAGCTCGGATACGTCCCCATCTGCCCGAAGCTGAGTGAAGCGCAGTACCTCCAGCCGGATAATGCCGATGAAAAGAGGGATTTCCACAGCATCGCCCGTCAGAAGCTGGGCCGGTGCCGTATGCTGGTGGTGTGCGGGAATGAAATCAGCCACAGTATGTCTGCTGAAATTGGAGCCGCTGAAAAGCGAAATCTCATCTGCACCACCCTCGACGGCCTTGCCAAAATCAAGGAAGCGGATGAGAACGGCGGCCTCTAAATCAGCGGTTTCTTTCTTTTCCAGCCGGTGACTGGTTTTGCAAGCATAGCGTTTGGATATCCAAACGCATCTTGGGGAGCGCCCCAACCCCCCGCAGAACCGCACCGGCTGATTTCGTTCAAGAAATGAGAGGTGAAGATACTGAGAGAAAAGCAATACGCCGCGTTCGCGGCAAACGCCAAAACACTTAATAGCCTGCGCCGAAACGAGGTAAACTACGTCCCCGGCGTTTTTGAAGTGGCAAAGGTCATCGTCCTGAACAAAGAGGATTTTGAAAAGCTCTCGGAGGACGTCTCCCCGGAATACCCCTTCCTCAAGGATAACCGGGAAATCATGAGCGCCTCGCCGGGTGGGTTGTTTCGCTGCCTCATGGTACGGGCCGAGGGGGAAAAAGAAAATATGCTGATTGCCCAAAGGAAGGATACCCTGTATCTTGGCTACGGCAGGGATTACCGCAGCTTCGATCTGCAGGGGGTGCCGGTAGAACACATTGCCTTGGAGGAACCGAAAGCCTATCAGGAGCACGCTGTTTTTTACCACAGGCCCAGCCATATCAGCGACCTCAATGGGCAGAACCCACTGCGGCCTGTGCCGGAGCGACAAACCTGTTTTCAGGTGGAACAGGTAGTCGTTCTTTCCGACGAGCAGTTCCGGCAGTTTCAGGAAAACGGCCTCAAGGACGATCAGATTTTCCTGTTCGATTACAGCGACAAGATGTGGTTTGATCCGGGCAGCTTCTGCTGGCACTGCGTGCTGGTCAAAGGCGAAAACAGCAGAGATGGTATTCTCGTAGACGCGGAAGGATATTCCTACGCCCGGTATGCAGCCTTTGCCCCGGATTGCGACAAACTGCGCCTGCAGGATGTTCCTGTCCATTACGAATACCCTGCCAGAGCGCCGGAGCAGAAGAAAACCCGCAAAAGGAAAGAACCGGAGCGTTAAAAAGGAGCCAAAGCAGCTATGAGAAAACGAAACCACATCATCCCTCTTCATTTAAACAAAAAGGAACTGGCGCATCTGGAAGCGCAGGTGAAAACAAGCGGCCTACCCCGTGAGGAATTCCTCCGCACCCTCATCATGGGTGCGGAACTGCGGGCAAGGCCCTGCGACCACCATGCGGATCTGCTCCACAAGGTGGCTGGGCTCTGCAACAACGCAAACCAGCTTGCCAAGGTCGCCAATACCTATGGGGAAGCCAGCCAGCAGAGCGTCGAAGAAATGACCAATCTGGCCCGTCAGGTTTGGGAGGAGGTCAAAAATAATTGGTGAGAAATAAAATTGATTCGCGGGCGGCCAGCCTATTATTTTTCCGAAACAAAGGGCGCGAATTGCGTCCGGGTGCTACCCGGTGGCATATACCAGCGTGATCCCCGTGCACCGCCTCGACAACGCCATCGACTATACCCTCGATGAGAAAAAGTGTTCCCGCAGGGAAAATGAGGAATCACTGGAGGGGGAAATCGATAAAGCCCTGAACAAAGATAAAACCGAGCAGGATCTGTTCGCGTCCGCTCTCGGCTGCACCTGTGAAACGGCTTTTCAAGATATGTGCCGCGTCAAGGAAATGTGGCACAAGGAGAAAGGCGTGCAGGGTTTTCATCTGGTGCAAAGCTTTGCCGCCGGGGAGGTTTCCCCGGAACTGGCCCATCAAATCGGGCTGGAATTCTCCGAACGGCTTCTCGGCGGGCACTTTCAGGCGGTGGTCAGCACCCATCTCAATACCAAATGCATTCACAACCACATTGTATGGAATTCTGTGTCCATGAAAACCGGCAGGAAATACCACAGCAATGAAAGAACCTATGTCACTGGGGTGCGGAAAATTTCGGATGAACTGTGCGTAAAGCACCATCTTTCCGTCATCCGTACAGAGAAATCGGAACGGGTGGCCCGCCCCTATGCCCAGTGGCTGGCCGAGCAGAACGGAGCGCCTACATGGAAAACGCCCATCCAGCAGGACGTGGATGCAGCGATTGCTTCTTCTCTCACATGGAAGCAGTTCCTGCGCGCTTTGGAGCAGAAGGGCTATGCCTTTCGGTTTGACCGCAAATACCCCACGCTGATCCTGCCGGGCAGCGGGTGCACCGTCCGGTTTAAGACCTTGGGCAAGCAGTACACCCCGGAAGCCATCCAGCGCCGCATCCTCTATCCCAAGCCTCCTCACCGGGCTGGGAAAGAACAGCCTCCGGCCAACCGTTTTCTTCTCCTTCTTGGGGAAACACAGCCCCGCAGGCTTTCCGGCCTGCGGGCCCTCTACTTTTCCTATCTCTACAAGGTGGGGGCGCTGCCCAAGAAGCCCCGGTATATAAGCTGCGCTGTGCGGGAGGATATCCGCAGGCTGGACCAGCGGATCGAGCAGGCGGAATTCATCTTCCAGAACAAAATCGAGGACCGGGGCCAGCTGAATGCTATCCGTCAGAAAGCGGAAGATGAAATCGCTGTGCTGATAAAGCAGCGCTATAAGCTCTACCGCTACGAACCCGGTTCCCCGCAGATCGGCGTCCTCACAGAACAGCTCAAAAAGCTGCGCCATACCGCCAAGCTGTGCCGGAATATCGAAACCCACTCCATTGAGATGGAACAGCGCCTGCAGGCAGCACAGCGGGAAGAACAGCAGCGCAAGGAACAGCAAGCACAGGAACAAAAGAAAAAGCAATCCCGAAACCGGGAAAATCAGCAAAGGAGATGATCGATTGAACCGAATTCCTACCAAAGAACAGGTGGCATATATCCGCCAGCAATACCCTGCTGGAACCCGCATCACCCTGCGTTCCATGGACGATCCGCAGGCCCCACTGCCCGGTACAAAAGGAACGGTTTCCTATGTGGACGATATGGGGCAGATTGGAGTGAAATGGGATACCGGTTCCAGCCTGTCTCTCATTCCCGGCGAGGATTCCTTCTCTAAGGAACCTGCACTGGAAAAAACAAAACACAAACGCTCCCGTGATTTGGAGCGATGAAAGGAGAATGCTGACTGAACTACGGAAGCGATCCAGCCGACCAGATTGTCCGATTTACCCTTGAGGGCACGGAAATGGCCCTCAAGCTGTCGGGTATGGCGGCAAAAAACTTTGCGCTGTTTGTCTATGCCGTACTGAAGGATCAGAAAAAAACCCACGGCAAGACAAGGCTTGTGCGGATGCTCAAGGAACAGCGCCCATTCAAATTCTTTAATGTCCCCACCGAAAACATGAAGGAGTTTGCAAAGGAAGCCAAGGTACACGGCCTTTTGTATGTTCCCATCCGAAACAAGAAAAAGGCTGACCGCATCGAAGTGGTGGTGTTTGCGGACGACGCCTCTAAAATCCAGCGTATTTTCGACAACCTCGGCCTTGACGCGGTCAAAGCGCAGGCTGGCGAAGCCACAATTGAGAAAGTGCAGGAACAGGAAAAGCAAGCTCCCACAGGCCCCAGCAAGACGGAAACCGTCAAAACCGAGCAGGGCGAAGTGGAATTTGAAGTGGGCGGCTTTGAGGACGATTTCAATATCGGCCCCGCCCAGCAGGACGCCGCCGCAAATTTTACTTCTGGCCGGAAGAAGGAAGCCGAGGAACCAACAGCGGAAAAGAGTCCGTCCGCGCCTTCCTCGCCCAGCAAAAGCTCTTCGCCAGACTTAACAGGCCATAAAGAGCCGGAACAAAAGCCCTCGGTGAAAAAGCAGCTGCAGGAGATCCGGCAGGAACAGGCGGACAAGAAAGCAGAGAAATCCAAGCAGCAGGAGCGCCAGCACCCCACTCCCGGCCATTCCAGACAGAAGAAAAAGAAAAAACAGAAAGGCAGGTAATGCAATATCGATTTATCCAGTTTGATCGGAAAGAAACAGGAACCGCAGCCCCAGCAGGAACAGCCCCAGCTTTCCAAGGAAGAATACGCCGCCATGAAGCAGGCTGAGCGTGAGGAAGTCTGGTCGAGAGTCAATGCGCAGGCTGATTCCGTGTTCAAGGATGACGAATCCATGAAAGGCTTTCTCAACTTCATGGCGAACTGTACCCCGCAGAGCACCCGAAACCTTCTCATTCTTTACGAACAGAACCCTGAAATTACCCACCCCCGCACCTTTGACAAATGGAAGGAAGCCGGACGCTCCATCCGTTCCGGCGAGAAAGGATACACCTTCTTTGCTGAACAGGAGTATGAAAAAGACGGCATCAAGGCGAACGGCTATACCATTACCAAAGCCTATGACATCTCCCAAACCAGAGGACCCCAGCCTCTGCCCCCGCAGAAGCATCTGCCGGAGGAAATCATTGCCGCCATGGTGGAGCAAAGCCCGGTACAGCTTGCCATTTCCGACCAGCTTCCCCAAGGGGTGCAGGCGCAGTATGTTCCCAAGCAGCGCACTATTTTTGTCCGCAACGGGATGGATGAAACCGCCACCATCTGCGCCATTGCCAGAGAGCAGGCCCACGCCAGCTTCGATGCGGTGGGCAGCGGCTATTACCGGCAGGCGTATGCGGCCCAAGCCTACTGCGCGGCCTATGTAGCGGCGCAGAAATTCGGGCTTGATACCTCGGTGTTTCAGTTTGATAAGGTGTGTCACAGCTGCGCCCAGCTGACGCCGGAAGAAAAGCGCGGCTTTATAGGCGACGTCAAACGGGCGGCCTATTCCATTAACCGGGACGTCCAGAGAAGCTTCCGGGATTTGGAGCAGGCCATCCAGCCGGATGAATTCTCCGTCGCAGCGCCCAAGCCCGCCAAGGCTGCCAAAGCCAAGGCGGAGAAAGAGCCGGAACGATGAGCGCTGAGAGTTTTCCGTTTGTTTTCTTTTGTCCGGTAGCTTTCCGCCATCTGTTGTGGTATGGTGTGAATGATAACAGAGAAAGGATGGGGTTGCTATGACAAAGCAGCGGATGGTGAAGATGACCGGCGGGGACCAAAACATACTGGCCAAGGCGCTTCGCAGCGCACAGGAAGAAGCAGGGCCGGAGCTATCCGGCCAGCTGCAGCCGTTTCTTGATAGAGTCCTCCGTATGCCAAAGCACAAACTGTACCTGAACGATGAAGAATACCAGTATGCCACGCTGTCCCTAAATGGGATGCGAAACGCTTATCTGGAAGAAAACCGCAGCTGCGGCGGGATTGACCGCCTCCTCATCAAACTGATGCAGGCAAAATACAGGTGTGCGCCTGCCCGATAAATATAGCTGATCCCCCGGAACCTGTGGGAATGTTCTCCGATGGGTTCCGGGGGATTTTTTGTTTTTATGGAAAGGAAGGATCACTGAGAAAATTATAAAATATGTTGTTTCATTATCCGGCGGTAAAGAAGGGGCGGGTGTCTCTTCGACGGAATAACGGCAAGAAAAAATCCATGGTGGGTATGGCTTCTGCCATTGCCCATCGTCTGGTGGGCGGCGCTGCTGACTGCCGGGTGCTGGAACGAGGGGATGAACCTCATAGACCTGCTGGGGAAGCTTCCGGCAGCTATGAACGTCCCTTTTTCCATTCACTGGACGGAATACTCCGCCCGGTGCCTGCTGTTTTTTACTCTTGCGTATGGAATCGCCGCCCTTGTGGTAGTTTCCAGCCGGAAGAATACCCGCAGGGGCGCGGAGCATGGTTCCGCCAAATGGGGCGACGTGTTCCAGATCGCCAAGAAATACCGAGATAAGAAGCACCCCAAGGAAAACCTCATCTTAACCCAGCATTTCCAGATGGGGATGGACGGCCACAAGCACAAGCGCAACACCAATGTGCTGGTCATCGGCGGTTCCGGCGCTGGCAAAAGCCGGTCCTATGCCATTCCCAACGCTTTAAACTGCGGGGACTGTTCGCTGGTCATCTGCGATCCGAAATCTGAAATCCTGCGAAAAACAGGCGGGGCATTGAAATCCAATGGTTTTGAAGTGCGGGTATTCGATTTATTAAATCCCGACGCCTCCTTCTGTTACAATCCATTGGCTTACGTGCGGGACGACAAGGATGTGCTTCGCCTCATCGAAACTTTGATTCAGAGTACTACCCCGCCCGGAGCGCAGAGCAGCGACCCCTTCTGGCAGAAATCCGAAACCGCGCTTTTACAGGCCCTCGTCCTATACCTCAAGCATGAAGCGCCGCCGGAAGAACAGAACTTCGCCATGGTGATGGAGATGCTGTCCGCAGCGGAGGTGCGGGAAGAAGATGAGGAATACGAGTCGCCTCTGGACATCCTGTTTGCAAGGCTTGAAATGCGTGACCCGGAGAGCATTGCCGTAAAGCAGTACCATGTCTTTAAGATGGGGGCTGGAAAAACTTTAAAATCCATTTTGATTAGTGTTGGCGTCCGGCTTTCCGCTTTTAATCTGCCGCAGATTGCAAGGCTGACCTATGCCGACGATCTCCATCTGGAGGAAATGGGTGAGAAAAAGGTGGCCCTGTTCTGCTGCATCCCGGACTCCGATAAATCCCTCAATTACCTTGTGGGGATGATTTACGGGCAGCTCATCCAAACCTTGTACTTTGTAGCTGACCGGAAATACAAGGGCAGGCTGCCGGTGCCGGTCCATCTGCTCATCGACGAGGCCCCCAACATCGCCCTGCCTACGGATAACTTTTTGCCCTGGCTTTCCACCATGCGAAGCCGCAACATCTTCTGCAGCTATATCGCCCAGAACATGGCGCAGATCAAGGCGCTGTTTAAAGAGCAGTGGGAATCGCTGGTGGGCTTGTGCGACGAGTTCCTCTACCTCGGCGGCAATGAAAAGGAAACCCACAAATACGTTTCCGAGCTCATGGGCAAGGAAACGTTGGATACCAACACCTATGGCCGGAGCCGGGGACGAAGCGGCAGCTTCAGCGTAAACGACCAGCAGACGGGCCGGGAACTCTTAACCCCGGATGAAGTGCGGATGCTGGATAACCACAAGGCTATCCTTTTTGTCCGTGGGGAACGCCCCATGATGGATGACAAGTACGACCTGATGCGCCATCCCAATATCCGGCTGACCGAAGATGGCGGCGCTGCGCCCTACGATTATACGCAGGCAAAGGACGCCGCTGACGATATCGACTATTCCCCGGACCAGTACGACGATTTCGAACTGCTGGAACCGGAGGATTTTCTAAAACCATAACAATACACATTGAACTGGAGGAATGCTTCTGAAGAAAACTCTGAATCCTTTTATCTTGAAGAAAAATCCCAAAAAGAACGATAAGCCCACCACTGCCCTGCCTCTTGGCAGAAAGGGGCGCTTCGGTTTTTCCGGCTATGTCGCTGTGGTGCTGTGCGCCTGCTGCTTTTCCACCACAGCCTTTGCCGCCAGCGATCCGCTGGGTGTGGTCAACAACCTCTCCACCTTCATCTTTTCCCTGATCCGCGCCATCGGCCTGATCCTTTTGGGCTGGGGTGTGGTGCAGGTTGGTCTCTCCTTCCAGAGCCACGATCCTTCCCAGCGCTCGCAGGGGTTCCTCACCTTGGCGGGCGGCCTCGTGGTGACCTTTGCCAAGGAAATCCTTGACCTCATCACCACCTGATTCCTGTTTTCCAGTCAAGGGAGCGCCCGATGGCGGGCGCTCCCACATTTTTTAGATGGGAGGTGACCAGCCGGAAACTGGATTATCGATAACTTAAATTCGGCGCTGGGAACATGGAACGACAAGCTGGCTGAAATCTGGACTTTGCTTACACAGGACCCCGCAACCTTTAAGGGCGGCGGGATCTGGCAGGTCATGCTGGACATCAACGGGGCCTTGAAAGCCATTGGGTACGGCCTGCTGGTTTTGTTTTTCGCAGTTGGCGTCGTCAAGACCTGTTCGAGCTTTACCGACCTGAAGCGACCGGAAGCGGCCTTCAAGATGTTCATTCGTTTTGCGCTGGCAAAGGCGGCAGTAGGATACGGCCTCGACCTGATGCTGGCTGTTTTCAAAATTATTCAAGGGATGGTTTCCACCATTATTACCCAATCGGGTTTGTCAGGAAGCAGCGGCACCACGCTCCCGCAGGAGATTATCGACAAGATCAACAACGTGGGATTCTGGGACAGCATCCCTTTGTGGGCGGTCACCCTGCTGGGCGGCCTGTTCATTACGGTGCTGGCGTTTATTATGATCCTGACGGTGTATAGCCGGATGTTTAAGCTCTACATGTATACCGCTATCGCACCAATCCCCATGTCTACATTCGCCGGGGAAACCACCAGCAATGTGGGCAAAAACTTCCTGCGCTCCTATGCCGGGGTGTGCCTCGAAGGGGCCATTATTGCGCTGGCCTGCATTATCTTTTCTGTCATGGCGGCTTCTCCGCCTGCGGTTGACCCCAATGTTTCAGCGGTAACCGCCGTTTGGAGTTATGTGGGCGAGTTAATCTTTAACTTGCTTGTCTTGGTTGGAGCCGTGCGGATGAGCGACCGGATCGTCAAGGAATTATTGGGGCTGTAGGCCCAAAAGGAGTGAAGCGATATCGAAGTAAAAGTGCCAAAGGAAATCCGGGATTATCAGGAGTCCATCTTTTTTGGGCTTTCCACCCGGCAGTTTATCTGTTCCCTGCTGGCTGTAGGGGTAGCAGTCGGTCTGTATTTCGGCCTGCGCCCGCTGATTGGCAGCGAAGAAGTAGGCTGGATGTGCATTCTCGGGGCCGCGCCCTTTGCGGCCTGTGGCTTTTTCAAATACCACGGCATGACTGCCGAACAGGCAGCATGGGCGTGGTTTAAGTCGGAATTTTTGTACCCCAAAAAACTGGTGTTCAAATCCGACAGCCTCTACTTTGACGCCATGAAGGACGCCATCGCAGAGGGGGAAAAGCCTCCCCGCAAGAGGAAAAACCACAAACCCCAGCCACCAACTGGGAAAGAACGGTAACATTCAAAATCTCTCAGAAAAGGAAGGATGCCTATAATCAAAACGCTCAGTAAAGCAGCGAAAGCAGAAAAAGAGAAATTCACCATACCAAAGTCCGTTCAGGATGCCATCCCCATCCAGCGTATCTGGCCGGATGGGATTTTTCAGGTAGGAAGCAGGTTCTCCAAAACCTTCTCTTTTACCGACATCAATTATCAAATCGCCAGCAAGGAAGATAAGACGGCGATGTTTTTAGATTATTCGGAACTATTAAACGCGCTGGATTCCGGCGCTTCCGCCAAGATCACCATCAACAACCGCCGCATTGACAAAGCCGAATTCGAGAAATCCCTGCTACTGCCCATGAAAGAGGACGGGCTGGACCATTACCGGAAAGAGTACAACGAAATGCTGCTCTCCAAGGTGACCGGCACCAATAACAGCGTGGTGCAGGACCGGTACATCACCATCACGGTGGCGAAGAAAACCATCGACGAGGCCCGCACCTATTTCTCCCGTGTGGGCACCGAACTCATTACCCACCTGTCCCAGCTTTCCTCCATAGGCCGGGAACTGGACGCGCAGGCCCGCCTGCAGCTGTTCCGGGATTTCTTCAAGGGCGGAGAACCCGCCGCCTTTGCCTTCGACCTGAAGGAGCACATGAAAAAGGGGCACAGCTTCAAGGATTGGCTGTGCCCCGACAGTATGGAATTCCAGAAGGACCATTTCCGCTTAAACGACCGCTGGGGCAGGGTTCTTTACCTGCAGGATTATGCCAGCTACATCAAGGATTCCATGATTGCCGAGCTCTGCGACATGGACCGCAGCCTCATGCTTTCCATTGATATTTTAGCGGTTCCCACCGACGAAGCAGTGCGGGAAATCCAGAACAAGCTTCTGGGTGTGGAAACGAATGCCGCGAACTGGCAGCGGAAACAGAATGCCGCCAATAACTTCTCGGCTGTGCTGCCCTACGATATGGAGCAGCAGCGCAAGGAAACCAAGGAGATGCTGGAGGATCTCACCAGCAGGGACCAGAGGATGATGTTCGGCCTTGTGACCTTGGTACATTTAGCCGACACCAAGGAGCAGCTGGACAGCGACACGGAAACCCTGCTCACCACAGCGCGGAAGCATCTCTGTCAGATGAGCGTCCTGCGTTGGCAGCAGAAGGATGGGCTGGACACCGTTCTCCCTTACGGCCTGCGAAAAATTCAGACGTTGAGAACCCTCACCACCGAATCCACCGCTGTGCTGATTCCCTTCCGGGCGCAGGAAATCCTCCAGAACGGCGGCATCTACTATGGGCAGAACGCTGTTTCCAAGAACATGATTGTGGCAGACCGAAGGAAGCTCTTAAACGGCAACAGCTTTCGCTTGGGTGTTTCCGGTTCCGGTAAATCCTTTAGCGCTAAAGAAGAAATCGTCAGCATTGCGCTTTCCACCAATGACGATATTCTCATTCTGGACCCGGAATCCGAATTTGGCTTTCTGGTGGAAGCCCTTGGCGGCGAGGTCATCCGGGTATCCGCTTCCTCGGATACCCACTTAAACGCCATGGACATGGATAAAGCCTATGGGGATGAGCGCAACCCGCTGATTGAGAAATCCGAATTCATCCTCTCCCTGTTCGAACAGCTGGTGGGGGCGGGCAATGTGAGCGCCAAGGAGAAATCCATCCTCGACCGCTGCACCTATGATGTGTACCGGGAATATGTCGCCAACAACTACGAGGGCGAAGCGCCCACACTGAAGGATCTGTACCATTCCCTCTTAAAACAGCCGGAGCCGGAAGCCAGAGGGTTGGCGCTCTCCTCCGAACTGTTCATCACCGGCAGCCTCAACACCTTTGCCCAGCGCACCAACGTGGACACCAAGGCAAGGATTATCGCCTATGACATCCGGGAGTTGGGCGAGCAGCTGATGCCTATCGGGATGCTGGTCACCTTGGACGCCATCTTCAACCGTGTCATTCAAAACTGGAAGAAAGGCAAGACCACATGGGTATTCGCGGACGAGTTTTACCTGCTGTTCCGCTATGAGTACAGCGCCGATTTCTTCTACAAGCTGTGGAAGCGCATCCGCAAATACAACGGGCTGGTGACAGGGTTAACCCAGAACGTCGAGGAACTCCTCCGTTCCGACACCGCCCGCCTCATGCTGGCCAACAGCGAATTTTTAATTCTCCTGAACCAATCCGCCACCGACCGGGATGAGCTGGCGGGGCTTCTGCACATTTCCGAGAACCAGCTCTCGTACATCACCAATGTGGCGGCTGGCTGCGGCCTCATCCGCTGCGCCGGAAACATTGTCCCATTCGAAAACAGCTTCCCTCGAAACACCCGTCTGTATCAGCTCATGACCACCAAACCGGACGAGGCTCTGAGAGGGGTGTAACCATACATGAAACTATATTGTAGCAGAGGGCCGCCTTGGGCTCCCTGTTTACTATTTGTGCAGCAAACTGTTGCACAAATTTCGTGACAGGACGCGATAGGTTCTTAATCTCCAAACACAGGAGGTGCATTTTTGAAAGAAATCAAGCAAAAACCTGACAGCAAGAAACCCAAGCTGCTGGAGAGTGCAGCCAAGGCACCCAAAACAGCTATGAAGGATCTGTGGTTAAAATCCAAGGACAAATCCATTGTAGAATTAAAGGAAACCCCCTTCGCCAGCCAGCGTGGGGAATCTTCCAACGCCCCTGCCAACAGCGCCGGGGACCAGATGCTGTCCGGCATGGAAACTACCGCCAAGAAAGGTGCGAACCTGACCTATCGGGGCGGGAAAAAACTGGCCCAGACCACAGCCCGGAAGGTGAAAGAAAAAAGAGAGCTTTCCCATACCCTGTCGGAAGCGAAAAATACAGGCGGCAAAACAGTGGAAGCCGCAAAGGATACCGTTTCCAAAATACGGACAAAGAATACCGTAGCCAAAGCTGTCAAGGGGAAATCCCAAAAGGCAGTAAAAACCGCCAGCCGGTCTGTGAAGGGTGTGCAGCAGAGCGCCAAGGGAATCAAAACTGCCCAGCATTCAGCAAAGACAGCGCAGCAGGCGGCAAAGGCAGCACAGAAAGCAGCGCAGGCTACCGCAAAAGCGGCAAGGGCGGCGGCCCAAACAGCCAAAACAGCAGCGAAAGCGGCAGTGACAGGGGCAAAGGCAGCGGTGAAAGCGACCGCCACCGCCATCAAAGCAGCAGCGGCAGCGATAAAGGGATTGGTTGCCGCTATTGCAGCTGGGGGCTGGGTGGCTGTGGTCATTATCTTGTTGATTTGTTTAATCGCCCTGATTGTCGGTTCCTGCTTCGGCCTGTTTTTTGGTTCGAATTCCACAGGGACCGGCACCAGCGTAACACAGGCGGTGTCTGCCCTCAATGGGGAATATCTATCTCACATTCAGGAAATAGAGGATTCCAATCCCCATGACCGGCAGGAGATCACCTCCAACGACGGGGTGCTCTCCATCAACTGGGAAGATGTTCTTGTTGTATTTTCCGCAAAGGTTACCGGCGCGAAGGATGGGGCGCAGGTGGCCTCGCTGGATGATGCCCAAGTTCAGCAGCTGCGGGATATTATGTGGGAGATGAATGCCGTAGCTTCCAGCACCCGCACCGAAAGTCATGAGGTGGAAGTCACCGAAGTGGATGAGGATGGAAACGAAACCACCCATACCGAAACGGTGACGGAAACCATTCTGGAGATTACCATCACCCACAAAACCCCGGAGGAAATGGCCCGGCAGTACAGTTTTAACCCAAGGCAGAACGAATATCTCGCCTTAATGTCGGAGCCGGAGAACCAGAATCTTTGGGCGGAGTTGCTGGGTGGCTATGTTGGCGGCGGCGGGGAAATTTTAGACCCCAATACCGACTGGGAAGGAACCGGTATCTTCCAGTGGCCGCTTCCGGAAAGTTTTACGATTACCTCATGGTTTGGATACCGTGAGGACCCCTTTACTGGAGAAATTGCCTATCACAGCGGAACCGACATCGCCGCGCCGGAAGGAACGCCCATCCTTGCGGCAGCGGATGGGACCGTCACCATAGCCAACGCCATTGACTCCTGGGGCGGCGGGTATGGGTACCACATCAAGGTGAAGCACAACGATACCCATGACACCCTGTATGCCCATTGTTCCTCCATCTGCGTGACTGTAGGGCAGGAAGTGAAACAGGGCGAAGTGATTGGCTATGTCGGCACCACCGGCAATTCTACCGGAAACCACCTGCACTTCGAAGTCTGGCAGAATGGGGAGCGCACCGACGCCCTCGGCTTCTTCAAAGCTGGGGAATAGGAAAATCCCACAGGGAAACCTGTGGGATCAACTCTTTTCAAACCGGTAACCGATACCCCGAACAGAGCATATCCGGCAGCTGGATCTATTGTCTAACTGCAATTTCCTCCGAAGACTCCGAACGTGATGGCTGACAACCTCCTGGCCGGTTCCGTAGTCCGGTTCTTGCCATAGATGCTCATAGATTTGGGTAAAAGTAAGGACTTGATTAGCGTTTTGAATGAAGTACAGAAAGATATCGTATTCTTTCCTTGTAAGGATAATTTCAGAATCACTCGAAAATACCCGTCGTTCTGATTGATGAATTGTCAATTCCGGGGCAACACTGATTTTTGTACCATCTCCTGTTATGATTTTAACGTCTGCACCATGGGACGAAAACAAGGAAAGAATAGAGTTGTAAAAGAAATCATCGGGATCGTCCAACTTTATAACGATAATTTTTTTCACATCAATCCCCTCCTTGAATTGCAAATGTTAAAAAGTATTCATAGCATATTCTTCTCAAGCTTACTGCGTCGGATTACTAGTTGTGCGCAGCCACCGGTAAATGCTCCAGCCAGGCAACCAGAAAGCAACAAAAACGGAAGATAGACCAGCATTCCCCAACCGGCAATTAGGCAAGCTGCGGCAACCTGTCCTATATTGTGGAACACAGCCCCAAATACACTGCACAACCAAATGTGCTTTTGGGAAAGGATACGCTTAAAAAGTAACATCCCCACAAGACATAACAGACCGCCTGCCAGACTATAGAACAGTGCCATCATATTGCCTCCGAAAATGGAGCCGAGAATGGTACGGCAGAGTACAACTGAAAGGACTTCCCGCACCCTATAACGATAAATGGCATAGACCGTGATGATATTGGCCAGCCCCAGTTTAACTCCCGGAATTGGTATCGGATTTGGAATTTGAAGTTCTACAACAAAAATGATCAATGCCACCGCTGTTAGCATTGCAAGCTCTGTCAGCTTTTTTGCTTTCACTGGCTTTCACCTCGCAATCCCGTCTAAAGCCTCATGATTTTCTGCAAACTGTATCACCAAATGATTGGGCAGGCAGACGATGGGGGCAGCTGAATCCAGCCATCCCATATGAACACAGGTATTGTCCGGACATTCCGCCGCCTGCATATGGATTTGATGGTCTTTGATTTCTATGGTGTTGACTCGGCCTTCGTACTCAATTTCCAGCACTCGGTCGGCCTCCTGCGCCAGATCGAATTGGTACAGCACTTGTCCATCCCGGACAACCTCCACCATGCTGGTGTCGGGCCGCTGAAGTACCAGAACACTCCCAAGAATACCTGCCGCCAGAAGGAGTACCAGCAGGAAAAAGGGCCATTTTTTCTGTTTCATCGCGTTATCTCCCGTACAGTTTCTGTGCGTCCATCATTCAAAGAAAACTGCTGTGCAATTCCTTCTGTCACAAGAATCTCGTTCTGCTCGGTGATAAGCAGCATCTCAAAGCCGCCGTTTTCCCGCCAGTAGGCTTCTGCCTTTTCAGCCCCCATGACAAACAATGCGGTGGACAGGGCGTCGCTCAATTTACCTTCGGGGCTGATGATGGTGACGGCCTGCAACCCACTGTGGGCCGGATAGCCGGTGGCGGGGTCAAGGATGTGCCAGTAGACATTGCCATCTGCATCTTCAAAATAGTTTTCGTACCCGCCGGAAGTGACCACTGCCGCATCGCTGATTTCCAGCACCCCTAAATTTCCATCTCCCTGGGGATTGCGGATACCAATGCGCCAATTGCTTCCATCCGGTCGGGAGCCAATGGCTTGGATATTCCCGCCCAAACTAAATAATGCAGATTCCACACCTTGCGATTTCAGCAGTTCTGTGACCAAATCGGCAGTATAACCTTTGCCTACTGCCCCCAAATCCAATTCCATCCCAACAGGAACGGTGAGAGTGCTGCCCGCTAAGGAGATTTGCGTATAATCCACCAATGGGAGCAGCCTGTCAATCTCCGTTTGAGAGGGAACTTGTTTGGCATCCGTGGTAAAGCCCCATGCGGTGAGCACTGAGTAGATGGTGGGGTCTAATGCACCATTCGTCTTTTGGGCCATATCCAGTGCAAAGGAAATGAGATCGGCTGTTTCAGTGCTGACTTCCACACTTTGCCCGTCGCTGTGGTTTGCACGGTAAATTTCGCTTGCCTCGTCTGTTACCGACCACAGAGATTCCAGTTCCTGCACCCGCTCCTTCGCATCGGCAAGGGCCGGTTCTGCATTTTCCCCATAGGCAGTAAAGGTCATGTAAGTATTCATGGCAAAAAGGGATGCTTCCGCTTTCGGCTGCTCTGTTGGCTTTTGAGAATTGCATCCCGCAGAAAGAACCGCCAACAGGATTGTAACGATAAAAAGTATTGTTTTTTTCACAAATGGCGCTCCTCTCCCAAATAAAAAGGCCGCAGATGGACACCAATCCAACTACCGCCTTTCCAATCCTTTGGTTGTAATATCCTTATCAATAGAATACTACAGCTTTTTTCATATGTCTAATACTTGCTTTCAATCAATTTATATGCCTTTTGAGCATTGGTTTGAATTAGAAAGCCAAGTTTACAATGATGCCTGTCAGAAATGCAAAGAGCATAGTGAATGCGATGTAGAGCAAAAAACGCTTTGCCCCTAATACAATTTTCAATGCGCCCAAGTTGGTGATTTTGGTTGCCGGCCCTGTTATCATAAAAGCCGCTGCACTGCCCATACTCATTCCATCCATAAGCCATTGCTGCAAAAGCGGAATCGTACCTCCTCCGCAGGCATAGAGCGGCACACCGATGGTAGCCGCCATAAGCACGCCAAACGCCTCATTCCCGCCAAATAACCCGGTCATGACCTCTGTGGGAACATACCTCTGGAAAAGTGCGGAAAGTAAAATGCCGAATAAGAAATACAGACCGGTGGCCTTTACATTTCTGCCAAGGTTCTTGAAAAATCGAACCAGAATATTGGGGTCGGTGTCCCTGTTGGTGGGGCCGCTGAAGCCAGAAAAATTGAAGAATGTTTTTTCCTTATAGAAGAAGCGTACCAATAGCCCTGCGGCAATCCCGCAGAGAAAACAGGAAATGATACGAACTGCCAGCGCTCCTCCACCCAATGCAGCGCTATAGATAATCAACTGTGGATTCAGAAGGATAGAACTCATCATAAACGCTGCCAGCAAATCATCTTTCATCCCAAATTTGGAAAACGATGCGGCGAGAGGGATTGTTCCATACATACATAAGGGAGATGCGATTCCTAAAGCGCTGGCCAGAATTACCCCCAGCACACCCAATTTCTTTGTTTGGAGTTTGCCGAACAGTGCGTGGATTGTGCCCTTGGCAAAAACAGAAATAGCGGAACCAAGAACCATGCCCAAAACCCAATAGGGAAAAATCTGATCCAGCTGTACGGTAAAGTAATACCACAGATAAACAAACTCTCTATGTAAAATTTCCGCCATTTTCTCACCTCACAATCCTTCGGCGGTTTGAAAGAGCAGCTCGCAGCGCGTTTGAATTTGAAAAGCAGTAAAGTACTGTTCCTCCATAGGAATCCATTTCTCTCGAAATACGGAAAGACGATCCAACCCATTTCTGCTTTCAATCCGCCGCAGCTGCTCTTCAAAGGGAACAGTCAAAAATATGCGCAAATCATAGGCGTCCCATAGTTTTGGATGACAGCTGTAGGAACCCTCAATAATCGAAATCGGCTTTGGGTCAATAGAAATTGGCGCTGCTAATTTCTGCTGCTGGCAATCATAGGAACGATAGGCAATCGGAATTCCTTGCTTCAACGGAAGCAAGACTTCTTCATAAAACCGTTCGTAGTCCACATTTCCTCCCGGCTGCTGCAATCGTTCTTTTGTCCGCTGTTCAGGCCGGAGAAAAAAGTGATCCATATGGAATACATTACTGTCAATGTTTTTTTGCAAATACTCCGCCAGCGTTGTTTTCCTGCGGCACATCTGCCGTCAATGGCGATGAGAAATGAATTTTGCGCACAATATCGCAATTGAATTTCTTTTAGAATAGCATCCGCGATTTGTCCCATCTTTTTAACTCTCGCTTTGTGAGAAAGCGGTCTGCTGCTTCTGATAGGGGATAAGCCCGGTGCGATTCAAGGCGACCATAATACCCGGAATCAACAACAGCTGGACAATAATCCCAGGAATTGCGTTGAGGAATGCGCCAGCCATAAACATTTGCCAGGTAAATCCGTTCCCGGACACGCCCAGCTGAATCATCTGAACGAGGCCCCAAATCGCCCGACCTGCCAACATGGCAGAGATCAGCGAACCATAAAGAGAAAGGACATTCTGGCGGCGAAAAACTTTATAGAGCAGGCCGATTACAAGACCATAGGTCATCAATTCAAAAGCCATAGCGGTAGCCGTGGGGAAAAAGCCAGGTGCGCCGAATGTCACTGAACGCAGTAAGGGCAGAATAAATCCAACGATCCCACCGTACTGCCAGCCGCAAATCAATCCGCATAAAAGCACTGGAATGTGCATGGGCAAGAGCATATTCCCGATCTGAGGAATTTGTCCGGTTAAAAACGGCAGCACCATACCGATAGCCAGAAACATGGCTGCCAATGTTATGTTTTTTATCTTTGCATTCATTTTCTCATATCTCCTTATCCATCAATCGACACCAACGTATAGGTACGGCTGCCAAGGCCAATTTCCTCTGCGTGTTCCAAGGTATGCAGGCCATTTCTGGATTCGATTCGTTCCACCAAAGAAGCGCCGTCTCCATTTTTCTGTTTATAAATCAGATCAATACAAGCCTGATCCAATGCAACGGGATCGGTGGAAGCCAAAATGCCAATATCATGCATATCCGGCTCCGCCGGGTTCCCGTCGCAATCGCAGTCTACCGAAAGACGGTTCATCACGTTGACATATACAATGCGCTCTCCGTTTTCAAGATAATCCGAAACCGATTTTCCTGCCTCGGCCATACTTTCCCAAAAAGCGTCCTGTTCTCCGCCCCAGGCATTGGTACGGCTGGTGCCGCCACTGTGAATCCACGCTTTACCTTCGCTGGAGCCAAGCCCGATGGAAATATTCTTAATTGCTCCGCCAAAACCTGCCATTGTATGACCTTTAAAATGAGAGAGCACCAAATAGGAATCATAGTCGGCAAAGCTGGCTCCGACATAGTTTTCTGTAAGTCGGGCACCCCCTGTGACGGGAATGGTCATGGAACCATGCTCGTCTTGGATGTCCACATCGGCAATCGCAGTAAACCCATGATCTTCTGCCACTTGATAGTGCATTGCCGTGCTGGAGCGGGAGCCGCCGTAAGCGGTATTGCACTCCACAATGGTTCCATTTACTGACTGCACCAAATCTTGGATCAACTCTGGGCGAAGATAATTGCTGGCGGGCGGCTCACCGGTACTGAGCTTAACGGCTACATTCCCGGTAGGCGTCCAGTTCAGCGACTCATATACCGCTGCAAGCCCTGCCGGGCTGATGTCTGTTGTCATGTAAACAACGGGGGATTCTTCCACAGGGTGTACCTCCTCGCTTTCCGGCGTTTCGCTCTGCGGTTCATTTTCGGTCTTGCTCTGCTCGCTGTCTATGGTTTGGCTGCTGTCATCGGTTTCCGGCAGCTGCTGCCCATTCCCGCAGGCCGCCAAGGACAGCAGCAGGAGGGCCGAAAGAATGGTTGCCCAAAATCGCTTCAAATTCATCACCCCTATCCATGAATTTTTGTCAGCACATCATTTCCTATAAAGAGTGTCAAAGTGCCAATTCTTATTCAATGATCCCCAAACCTTGGAGCCACGGTTCAATTTTAGCCTCATTATTTGCTCTAATGCCTTCTGCAATCGTAGCGTTAGGGCACAGCTCGTTGAAAATATGTAGGCTGTTTTCAATATCATCGCTGGCGCTGGTGCAGAATGGGACAATCGTTTTTCCCGCAAAGTCATTGTTCGCAAGGAAAGTAGAAATCATCGCCGGGGCCTCATCCCACCAGATAGGGTAGCCCACAAAGACTATGTCATAATCTGAAATATTATCTGTATCGACAGTAATTTCAGGACGGTCGCCGTTCAGAATTTCCGCCTCGGCTTCTGCCTCTAAATCCCCATATTCCTCCACACGCTCAATTTCCGCCAAAGTGCCTCCGGTCAATGCGGCAATCTGCTCAGCGGCCGCTTTGGTGTTCCCGGAATGGGAAAAATAAGCAATCAGAATATTGCTTTCCTCGGCAGGCTCCGAAGATTCTTCTTCCGGCTCTTCAGAAACGCTTGATGTTCCCGTCTCCGATTCAGCAGCACTTTCCTGCTTAGAGGAAGAAAGGCTGCTTGTATCCGAGGGTGTTCCACTGCTGCAAGCCGTAAAACACAGCGCAAACATCAGCAGCAGAACAACGGATAAAAATGTTCTTTTCATCTTATTTCGCTCCTTATTTTAGGTTGTTGTATTCGTCATCCGCAACGGCCTCACACCATTCGTTGGCGGTTTCCACACCGGGAACTTCAACAGCCAGGTGTACAAACCAGCTGTCTGCCGCCGCACCATGCCAGTGCTTGACCTCCGGCGGGATCATTACCACATCTCCGGCATGAAGTTCTCTCGCAGGCTGCCCCCATTCTTGATACCAGCCACGCCCTGCGGTGCAGAGCAGAAGCTGCCCACCTCCGCTTTTTGCGTGGTGGATATGCCAGTTGTTGCGGCAGCCGGGCTCAAAGGTCACGTTGGCAATCGGAACCCCTTCGGTGGTGAGCATTTTCAGATAGCTTTTCCCAACAAAAAACTGTCCAAATGGATTCTTTTCTCCCATACCGAAAATGTTATCAATTACAGATTCGTTCATCATGCGCTCTCCTTTTCTATTTTTGTATCATTGCTGCTTTTTCGCAGTTCCACTTTGCACTCAGTCTCTATCACAGAATCCTCGTTTATGATTTCTCCGATGCTGTCGGCCACAATATGGCCAGAATGGGGGTTTTTCACCGAAAGAATTTCTCCGATCACATCTGCCTCTACGTCGGAATACTCAAAAGCCAGATCCGCCTGCTCCATCGTGCAGTTCACCAGCTTTAGATTTTTGCAGTAACAAAGCGGCTGTGTTCCGATGATATGGCAGTTGATGAGGGTCAGCCCTTCGGAATACCAGCCGAGGTATTCGCCCTGCACTACGCTGTCCACCACGGTAACATTTTTGCTGTGCCAAAAGGCGTCTTTTGTATGAAGGCGGCAGTGGCGCAGCATAGCGCTCTGCACATATTGAAAAGAATATTTTCCCTGCATGGTCAGCTCGTCGATTTCCAGATTGTCGCTGTGCAAAAACGCATATTCGCTGTTCAGCGTGCAGCGATCCATTTCTATCACATTGCATTGCCAGCCAAACTCGGCAGAATCAATTTGGCAATCCCTCAGAAAAATGTCAGAGCATTCCCGCAGGGCTTTGATCCCTTTAAGATCGCAGTGAGTCAGTTCCAAGCGCCGGTCATACCACAGCGCAGCCCGGCAGGTTTCCGTCATGCGGCAGTTTTTTATGGTGCCGGTATCCACGTGCCAGAAAGGGTAGCGCAGGGCAAATTCACAATCAAGCACCGTGATATTTCGGGCTTCCTTCAGTGCAGATTCCCCATCAGCAGGGCCTGCAAAGGTACAATTCTGAATGGTGCTGTCCTGCTGATGGTATAAAGCCCGTTCTTCATCAAAAGTTTTTCCGATAATTTTCATTTTTTCGCGCCTTTCTATTGGAGAATCAGCAATATGCTTTTTTAAAAATTGCGGCACAGTCTTCGTCAGAAAGAGGAGCCCGGTCGCAGGCAAACAGGCCGCCCATGGTTGCACGGGCATTCTGTGCCAGAGTCATAAACTCCTCCGGCTGAATACCGTAATCCGACATTTTCAAGCCATCCACGCCGCATTGCTCTTGCAGCTCAGACAGCGCTGCAATAAAATCCATGGGGTCTTTGGTGTCTTTCTTGCCCAGCGCCTGTGCCATGCGAACAAACCGTTCGTCGCAGGCGTGTTTCTCAATGAAATAAGTGAAATACGCTTTTGAGATCATAATCAGCCCTGCACCGTGGGGCAGCTCATGGTGATAGGCACTCATAGCGTGCTCCATGGAATGCTCGCTGGTGCAGGCGCTGACGGTCATAACGACACCGGAAAGGGTGTTGGCAAACGCCACGTGCTCCCTGGCCTCCAAATCTTCTCCGCTCTGAACGGCACGGGGCAGATATGCACCAATGTTTTCAATCGCAGTCAACGCATACATATCACCCATAAGGTTCGCCGCAGCGGAGATGTAGCACTCCACGCTGTGGAACAGTGCATCAAAGCCCTGGTAAGCCGTAAACTTCGGCGGTACTGACTTCATCAGCGCCGGATCAACCACAGCGATCTTGGGAAACAGCGAATCATATCCGCCAAATCCAATTTTTTCGTTGGTTTCCTCGTTGGAAATAACGCCCCACTGATCCACTTCGCTGCCGGTTCCCGCTGTGGTGGTAATCGCGATGATGGAAAGCAGCTCGTTTACAAGGGGGCTTCCTTTCCCAGTGCCACCGGAAATATAATCCCATAAATCGCCGTCGTTGGTCGCCATGGCAGCAATCGCCTTGGAAGCATCCATCACACTGCCGCCGCCAAGGGCCACAATGAAATCACAGCCGTTTTCTTTTGCACAGGCGGCTCCTTCCATCACAGTGGATTTGAGGGGATTGGCCATGATCTTATCGAAAAGAACCGTTTCCACCCCAGCTTTTTTCAGCTGCTCCTCCGTCGCTGCCAGGGAACCGTTTTCTTTGGTGGATTTGCCATTGGAAATGACAACCAATGCCTTTTTACCGGGAAGCTGCTGGGTGTGTAAATTCTCAAGCTGGCCTTCGCCAAACAAAATTTTGGTGGGTACATACATCTGAAAACTCATTTTAAAAACCTCCTAAGAAAAACATCTTTATTTGCCTGCCACTTCATTGATACAGGAAATGGCATTTAGGGTTCGCGGAAAACCGATATAGGGAATACACCATGTAACCGCAGAAAGCAGCGTTTGACGGTCGTTTCCCACTTGAAGATTGCCGCCAATATGTGCTTTCAGCTGAGGCTCACACCCGCCCAGCGTACAGAGAATGCAGAAAGTCAGCAGCTCTCTGGTTTGCAGGTCAAGCCCGCTCCTTGTATAAAAATCGCCAAAGCAATAAGCGGATAAATACTCTTGAATATGCCGCAGCTCCGGCGGGGCATTTTGCCAATTGCGGTCAATGTTTTCTTTCCCAAACAAAGCATACTGAGCGGCAAGTCCCTGCTTCAGCCTGGTATCCTTCGTTACCGTCTCCCGGCTTTTCAGCGGCAGCTGAATGCCCTGGTCGCTCATGGTGCGCTCTGCTTCATCCAGGGCTTCCAATGCTCTGGCGCTACCGGCATATGGCGTACACTGGACAATAGCCTCTGCAATCTCTTCCGGCGTTACCCCAACTCGCAGCGCCCGCTTCACTTCTTCGGGGATTCTGTTTTGTGTACCCAATGCAGTCACTACTGCCAGGGAGATCAGCCGTTTTATTTTTTGCGGAAGGTTCCCATAGAGATTCACTTCCTCCGCTTGAAAAGCAGATATGATCTGTCTTAGCTCATCCATGTCAATTCCTCCTTACGAAACGGTTTTCAAAGCCTTTTGCAAAATTCGATAAGCTTCCTCTGGGTCTTTGGTATGAGAGATAATTGCCTCCAAAGGGCAAACCTCTTTTCTCTCATAATCCAATATTTCCGGTACAACTTGTGTATAGGTGCAAAGAACGCCATAATAGGAAAGAGTATAAAGTGCCGGTTCGCTCATTACCTGCGCATATACTTCTTTGACCCCTGCCATAACAAGTAGGAGTGCAGCAGCTTTTCCCACCACTTTATCTGCGGCTGAAAAATTTGTAAGTTCAACGCCCTGTGCTAAAAATTGAACCAGTGCATAAATACCGCGGTAGGCGCTGGTATGCGTGCAATCCCCTCTGCAAAATGCACAGGTACAGTTTTCCTGCGCCAATAAAATGCTCCTGGCGCGTTCTGCGTCACTCATGGCCACCAGTTCTCCTTACATTTTTCTGTGCACGCAGCTTTTGGAACACTCTGCCTGCATAGTAGGCAATACAGGCCCATAGCGCCATCATCGCTATGTATTCGCTGAAAAACAAAATCAGCGGCTGCTCCATGTCAAAGAACACAAACTGGTTTTTTAGGAACATATAAGACGCTAAGTCATTTTTGAGAAAAGCATAAACGCCAACTCCACACAGCAGCAAAGCCAGTGTCCGCAAAACCCAGGTGCGTAAGTTTGACGTCTCTGTTTGTTTTGATGCCTTTCGCACCATTCCCATAACCATGCTCCAGTGCAAACCGAGGTGAGCACTCATCAAGATGAACCCCCAATAGGCCGCCAGCATATGGAGGAGGCGGGCAAAACCCATTCCACCGTCAATGCTCAAAAAGGCAAATACTGTTCTGGACATAATGATGCCGCTGACCATCAGGCCGATCATGGAAAAGAGAAGCAGAAAATTTACAATCGTCTGTACCATGCGAAGCACCGTGTATTTTCCTTTGATAAGGTTCCGATACCACCTTACATTCAAAATATGGTGCAGAACGAACAGTACAAGCATAACAGTGCCAATCCACTCGTGCGCGGCTTCTCCAACAAGCATATACGCCATCTGGCACAGCAGCAAAACTGTCATTATAAAATCTATGGACATTTTGAATATCATTTTGGGTTTCAATGGAACCGTCCTCCTTCCAACACAGGTCGTCCACATTCGTTTACAAGAACAGTATATGCCCTTTTTCTTTTCATGTCTAATACTTATATTGGATTAAATTAAATGCTTTAAAGGCATGAAATAACAAAATCGGATACCGCCCATTTATGAGCAGTACCCGCTTTGTCAGTGGTCTTTATTATTCGCCAAAATAGTCATGAATCACCTGCATCCGTTTGACCTGTCCCACATGGAACGGGCAGCGGGAATCGCAGTGGCCACAGCCAACGCAGTCTCCAGCTTTCTTTTCCAGATTCGCATAATGGCTTTTCGCCAATTCATCACCGGCCTGTGCCAGATCGTAATACTTGTTGATTAGGCCCACATCCAGTCCCATCGGGCAGGGCTGGCAATGGTTGCAGTACACACAAACGCCTGTGGCCTCCTGGGGCGCAAAGGTTCCCAAAATGGAATAGTCTTTTTCTTGGGGAGTTGCCTGGACAAAGCCTAAAATACGTTTCAAATCTTCCCTGTCCCGCACACCCGGCAAAACAGTGACAACCCCCGGCTTATCCAGCGCATATTGGATACACTGGTATTCCGTCAGCGCCTGCCCAAAGGGAGAGGTTTTGGCGCTTAACAGCTGCCCGCCGCTGAAAGCTTTCATCACAGAGATCGCTACGCCGCTGGCTTCACAGCGCCGGTATAGATTCATCCGTTCTGCCGCACTGCCCACTGCATAGCTTTCCGCTTCATAATTCGGCTCAGAACCGCCAGCATAATCATAAGCCGGATTGATACTGAACATCAACATATCCAGAATCCCGGCGTCCAGCGCCTGGTGCACAATGCTTGGCGTATGGGAGGAAAGACCCACATGACGCACTACTCCGGACTTTTTCAGCTGTAAAATGTAGTCCAGAATGCCGCCGGTCAGTGCATTTTCAAAATCGGCTTTTTCGTCAATACAATGCATAAATCCAAAGTCGATGTAGTCGGTTCGCAGCGCACCCAGCTGCCAGTCGATGGAGCGTTTGATGGTATCCAGGTCGGTTGTCCATCCATATTTACCGTCCTGGTAGTTTGCACCGAAATGAACTTGAAAATAGACATTCTTTCGGTTCCCTGCAAGGGCGCGCCCAAATGCAGGGAAGGGCGCTGCGTCGGCAGACGCCATATCAAAATAGTTGATGCCGTTTTCCAGCGCCATGGTCATGGCAGCTTCAATTTCCCGCTCCCCAGCCATGCCGATGGAGCTGGTGCCAAAACCAAGAACGCTGATTTGTTCATTGCCATGCGGCAGTTTGCGATATTCCATAATGATAGGTCTCCTTTTTATATACTTCTCATCAGCCGCCATTTTCCGCTTCTGTATCGCAGCAGAAACGCCGCCGATCTGGCCAGCCAGTCCATGCCCATGGCAATCCATACGCCGATGATCCCTAAATCCAGCACAATCCCAAAGAGAACAGCGGAACCCAGCCGGAACAGCAGCATAGAGCAAATTCCCACAAACATGGTAAAATTCACGTCCCCAGCGGCCCGTAGGCTGTTGGCTAGGTTGAAAGATGTGGGGTGAAGGGCAAATGCCAATATATTGTGCATCACAACCAAAATGGCAGCATACCGCAAGGTTTCATCCGAAAGGTTATAGAAGTTCAAAATAACCGGCAATAGGGCACATACGCAGACTCCCAATATTCCGGTGGACAGATAGGAAATCTTCATCAGCTTTTTGGTATAGCTCTGCGCCTGCTCCGGCAGCCCTGCGCCAACACACTGCCCTACCACCGTAATGACCGCTAAATTGACGGCGTTCACTACGATGATTGCAATCTGGTCGATGCTGTTCGCTACTCCGTTTGCCGCAATTTGGGCGGTGCCAAATGACGAAACAATGCTGGTGACAATGACCCGCCCCAATGCAAACAGCCCGTTTTCAATCCCATTGGGAACGGCGATACGGAGAATTTTTCCCAGCAGTTCCTGCTTCCAGGCGAAAATGTTCCGTGCGCGAAGGATGATCAAATTACTTTGCTTCAGCGCCAGTAAAGTCATCAAAACTGCCGCTACCGCACGGGAAATCAGAGTAGGAACCGCTACCCCGGCCACCCCTGCGTGCAAAAGCTGTACGCCGATAAAGTCTCCGACAATATTGATCGCATTCATCAACAGGGAAACAACCATCGTCATATTGGTTTTGCTCATCGACCGGAACAATGCTGCCGATGCGTTATATATCCCAAGAAAAGGGAAAGAACATGCGGTAATTGTAAAATAGGTGATGGAAGCGTCCATCACATCCTCCTCCACTGTTCCAAACAGCAGCCGGAGCAGATGATGCCGAAACAGCAGGCAAAGCGCCATAATCGCCAATGAAATCAAGGCAGAAATAAGCAGCAGCTGACCTGCGGATTTTTCCGCATTTTCTTTCTGACTGCCTCCCAGGTATTGAGAAACAATGACCGCTCCACCGGTGGCTACAGCGGTTAAAACGGTAATGACCAGATAGTTTACCATATCCACCAGTGCGACGCCGGAAACAGCGGCTTCACCGGCAGCGGAAACCATTAAGGTATCCGTCATTCCCACCAGCATGGCCAAAATCTGCTCGATGACCAGTGGAATGAGTAATTTTTTGAGTGCCTGACTGGAAAACAAAAGTGTGCGCCTCGCTTTGCCTGTATGATTCAGTTTCTACGTTACACCAAGTTCTTTCCCATTTCGTAAGCCTTTATGGGATAGGAACTGGCTTGGGCCGCCCTGCGGTCGCCGCAGCCGCCAGCCAGCAAAACACCGATGTTGTTCCAGCCTAAATAGGCTACAACCGTCTGGTAGTGGCCTTCCAGGGCTTTGAATGTCCAATCTTGATCGTCATATGCCGTTGCCAGCAGGATCGATTTTTTACTGCTTCCCATCAAGTCGGAATTGACGGCATAAAAGCGGTCGATCACCATTTTCAGCTGGGCGGACATCCCAAAATAGTAAAGCGGCGTCACGAATACAACCACATCGGCTTCTTTTAAATGGGGGAGCAGCGTCTCCATGGAGTCTTGATGAACGCAGCGGCCTGTACTACCGCAGCGGCCGCAGCCAAGGCAGGGGTGAAGCGTCTCAAACGCTGCATCAAACCGAAAAACCTTGTGACCGCTTTCTTTTGCGCCGCGGATAAATTCATCCGCAAGCAGTGCCGATGTACCTTTCCGATGGGGGCTGCCGGTGATAACTGTGATTTTCATATCGTACCTCTCCTTTAATAGCCGACTTCTTCCAGCCAGCCTAAAATATCATTTTCGGAGGAAGCTGCGTCCTCCTCGTAAACATCAAATACGTTCTCGGAAAGTACCGCACTTTCCGGCAAGGCCGATTCAATCTCATCCACACTATTGGCAAGCCCGCCAGTTCCATGAGAGCAAAACAGATAGATCTGTTTTCCGGAAAGGTCATTCTGCTCGATAAAAGACAGCAGGGCCATTGGTGCGCCATACCACCAGTTTGGATACCCCAGAAACACCACATCGTAACCGCTCATTGATTCAACCGTTTCCGTCAATGCCGGACGTGCATTGCGGGATCGTTCCTCATTGGCACGGGCCAGACATTCGTCCCAATCGCTGGGATAGGGATCTGTTACTTGAATCGAAAACAGATCGCCGCCGGTTTGTTCCTGTACCCAGCCTGCAAGCTGCTGGACATTGCCGGGAGCCACCACGCTGGGAGAAGCGACTGCATCCACCGCTCCCTCAATTACAGCGTTATCCGCCCAAGAAAAGTAAGCCACCAAGACACGGCTCTGCTGCCCGGATTCCTGTGGTGGCACAGATTCTTCTGCACCCGAACTTACCTCATCGGAAACCGCAGGCTCTGAAATTGCAGACTGCTCATTTTGCGATGTTCCGCTCGACGATGCCGTTTCTTCATCGCTGGCGCCACAGGCAGCTAAGGAGAATACCAGTGAAAGTATCAAAAGAACTGCCATTATTTTTTTCATAAGTGATCCCTTCTTTCTTCCTTTGGTTCTATTATAAGTCGAGAGATTTTTAATGTCTAATACCTATAATAAATCAAACCAAATGCTTGAAAAGCATAAATGTGAAGTGCGCCTTCCGTATCACAAGAAAGCGCACTTTGTCAAATCCTATGTTTCGGCTTTACTGCTCATCAATACGCACAAGCTCATATTCGCGGCTGCCAAACCCAATGGCCTCTGCGTGTTCCAGTGCGTGGATCGCATGGCGGCTTTCCATCCGTTCAATCAAATCGGCCCCATCCGGCGCAGCATACACCAAATCGACACAGGCCTGATCCAATGCCACCGGGTCAAGGGATGCCAGGATTCCAATGTCCTCCATACTTGGTTCTGCACCATAGGCGATACAGTCGCAGTCTACCGAGAGATGGTTCATTACATTGATGTACAGGATATTTTCTCCCTTATCATCTGCCACGGATTTTGCGGCTTCCGCCATTGCTTCCAAAAAGTCATCCTGCGGCGTGGTGCTCAGCATCCGGTCGGTGGTACTTGCCCCGGCGCTGTGAATGAGGCACTTGCCAGAGGATGAAGCAATCCCTATGGACATATTTTTAATTGCTCCGCCAAAGCCTCCCATTCGGTGTCCCTTAAAGTGAGAAAGAATGATGAAGAAATCGTAATCTTCATAGCTTTCGCCCACCAGATTTTCTGTTAGACGGGTTCCACCTGCAACCGGCAGGCTCACCGAGCCATCCGCATCCATAATGTCCACATCGGCAATCGCCGTATAGCCATGATCCGCTGCCAGCTGGAGATGATACGCAGTGCTGGCCCGGCTGCCGCCATAGGCGGTATTGCACTCGACAATCGTGCCGTCAACCTCCTGCACCAAATCCTTGATGAGATTCGCGTCCAGATAGTGGCTTCCCGGTTCGCCTGTGGAAATCTTCACTGCCACATTGCCGGTGGCCTCCCGGTTCAGCGCCTCATAGATTTGGATCAAACTCTCCGGGCTGATGTCCGTTGTCATATAAACCGCCGGAGCCTTGTTTTCCATGCTTGACTCCGAAGAAGCTTCCGGCTGTTCACTGCTTATGGGTTGGGATTCCTCTGCGTCGGAAGTCACAGAGGAAGATGCAGGCGGTACAGAAGAAGGTTCATTTTGAACTTCCGAGTTGCAGGCAGTCAGCGAAAAGACAAGCAGAGCTGCACTTATCAATGCAAGACATTTTTTCTTCCATTTCATGGCCGCTTACTCCTTCTTATCCGGCATAGCCCAAACCGGACAGCCACTCGTTCACTTGCTGCTGTGCGCCGGTCGCGCTGGAATCACGCAGATGCAAACCCTCTTGAACGGTCGCGCCGGATTCTAAGCCTTCAATGGTGCTTACAGTGCTGGAAAATCCGCTGCCTCCGGAGGTGACAAAGGGAACAATGGTTTTGCCGGAGAGATCGACCTGCTCCAAGAAGCTATACAGCGCCATAGGCATATCGCCCCACCAATTGGGGAAGCCCAGAAAAATCACATCATAGGCGTCCAGATTTTCCGGGAGCGCGGTAAGTTCGGGGCGGGCGTCTGCATTGCGCTCCTGCTGCCCCTGGTCAATGGTTTCATCATAGGAAGCCGGGTACTTTTCCACCGTCTGGATGGAGAACAGTTCAGCCCCAGTGGATTCAGCGATCATATTGGCTACAACGCCGGTGTTCCCGGTAATCGTATCGTTCCAAGTCTGAATACTTGCCGTTGCGGAAGCGTCAACACCATCCGGCAGATCCGCATTTTCAGCATAGCTGAAATACGCAACCAGCATATTGCTTTCGCCGCCGTCAGCTTCCGGCGTTTCCTCCGCAGAGGAAGATGAGGACTGCGGCTGTTCAGAGGAAGGAGATTCCTCCGGTTCAGAAACCTGCGAACTGCTGGGAGCTTGACTCGGCTGAGAACTTTCCTGGGATTCTGTTTCGCTGCACGCTGCCAGCGAAACCACCATCATCCCCGCTAATAAGAATGCCAAAATTCGTTTCATTGTAAATTACCTCCAATTATTTGATGGAACATGAAGATTACTCCGCCAGAGCAAAGGTAATATCCACATTGCCGGAAAGCTCGTTAAAAATGCTCAAATCGGACGTGACCTTACCAATGGGGATAACATCCACCGAAAGCACGGGGTCATCCGTCTGCGCATAGAAAATCGCCATGTTGTGGTGGGCTTCGCAATAGGTGATATCGCCATTTTCAAATGTTTTTTGCCCGCCTTCCAGATTTTCCGGGTAGAAATCTACTCCGCCGTAATACTCACGACTACCAAAGCCAACCATGGAAATGGTCAAAGGAAAATACTCCTCAATTTCCTTGGCCAGGGCAGTGTCATAAATCACACCGTCTAAAACGGTGTCTCCAACCGTAATGGTAATGGCTGTTCCTTCGGCCTGTACATTTTCTTCCGCTTTTTTGTCCATACCGATCTCTTGCAGCCACTGCGCTACGGGTTCGGCCCCTCCCGCTACATCGGAGGCTTCAATCGCAAGGCCGTCCAGAACCTGTGCCGCTCCGGGAACAGCCGCAGCAATATCTGTGTAGCTGCTGCCGGCGCCATAACCGTCATGGGTACAGAAGGGAATGACCGTCTTACCGGATAAGTCGTATTCCGACAGGAAGGAGAAAATGGCCTGCGGCGCATTGGTAGCCCAAATCGGGTAGCCAATGAATACTGTATCATACTGAGAAATGTCCAAATCGCTTTCCACCAGTTCGGGCAATGTTCCCGCATCCATTTCTGCGTGATTTTGGTCTACCACAGCATCAAAGTCGGTGGGATAAGGGGTGACGGTCTGAATCATATGGACATCGCCGCCCACGTTCTGCTGAATCAAATTTGCCATATACTCTGTGGTTCCGTACTGTTGTCCGTTATCCAGCACCAGACTGGCAGAGGTGCTGGCGTCCACATCGTCAGGATATTCTGCATTGCGCCCAAGTGAAAAATACGCAATTAGAATTCGGTTTCCTGCCGTGCTTTCTTCCGGGGCGGCGATACTGCTTTCCGGTTGTGTGTTGGTTTGGCTCTGCGGCATGGATGACTCGCTGCTTTCTGGCTGCGACTGTTCCTGCGATTGACAGGCTGCCATAGAAATCATCATCACCACTGCCAGCAAAGCAGATGCAATTTTTTTCATACATTTATCCTCCTTTGACTTTTCGACCTTTTATCTCGTGAATCAGATAATCCACCTGATCCAGCGACTGCTGTTTTCCATGAATTTCTTCAAGCAGCTGATACCGGCACTTACGCAGAATTCGCACCTGTTCAGCGTCTGTATTGCCTTTTGCATTCATCAGGGCAATTAGACGCTTTAAGGCATCCAAGTCCATTCCCGCGCTTAGCAGAAAGTGAAGCTGAACAGCACGCCTCAGCTCTGCTTCTTGATAATCCGTATCGCCAGCATCGGTTTTTGTTCCTTTTAGCAGGCCGTTCGCTTTGTAGAAATCCAGGGTTTCCATTTTAATGTGGAAACGTCTGCTTGCTTCCTGTAACGTCATTTCGAGCCTCCAATTTGGCAAAAAAATAATGTAGGCGTGGTCATAAAAGAGTGGCTCACTCGATTTGACTACACCTACATTATAGGTCAAGGGTTTTCCTATGTCTAATACTTAATTTTTATGAAAGTAAATGCCTGTAAGGCATGAGTTCTGAATGCGTCTTGGTCTTTTCCTTATTCCAAATGGGCAAAAGTACGTTTCAAATGTTCGATAAACTTAGATGCTGCTAAACCAAAGGGCTGCTGCCTTTTCCATGCAAGTACACTGCTGGCCGATAATTCGGGATTCAGCGGGCGAAAAGTAATTTTTTCTTGATCCCACAAAGAGATACTTCCTTTAACCACGATTGCATATGCAAGTTTATGACATACCATCACCGAACCATTTGAAGGAAGGTTGCTGGTAAACAGAACATTCAGTTGGTCAAAATCGTCTCCGAACCAGCTGGCCAGCTCACTTTGAACGCTCAACCGCCGAGGCAGGATTAACGGCAGGTCTTTCAAATCCGCAGGCGTGACAGAATCGTGGCTGGCCAGAGGATCATCTGCTGGCATTACAACAACCCATTGCTCTTTTTGATTTAAGCGAATAAAATCATATTTCTCCATGTTGATGGGTTCCAGCAAAAGGCCCACATCAATCAGCCCGCGCTCCATCTGATCTCTTACATGATCGGCTGTGGCGGTATATAAATCAAAGGTAACGGCTGGATAGCGATCATGAAACGACCGAAACAGTTCCGGAAGCATTTGCATGGCTCCCAGATCGCCGCAGCCAATAGTTACTGTACCCTCGACAGCCTCCTCCTGCTCCGTGAGTTCCCGTTCAGTCTTATCCACCAACTCCAGAATTTCTTCTGCCCGGCGGCGCAGCAACAATCCCTCATTTGTCAGTACAATTTTTCGCGTACCACGGTCAAACAGTTTCACGCCCATCTCATCTTCCATCTGCGCCAGCTGTCGGCTTAAAGTGGGCTGTGTGATATGCAGCACATCTGCCGCTTTGGTAATACTCTCTTCCCGTGCTACGGTGAGGAAATAACGAAGCACCCGAATTTCCATCATGACACCTCCAGATCGTGTTGGTATCATTTTAACACGACCATGCCTAAAAAGCAATATTATTAAAAATCATTCTCAAAAGGCATTCGCATATTGCCATCTTTCAAGCCCCTTAAATTATAAAACCGTGAGATGGCCAAAAGGCTCTCCCACGATTTTAGGAAAACTATTTAGAAAACTCCTGCATAAGCAGATTTAAAATTTCCTGCTGATCTGCAGATAAACCTCCGCTTTTTGGCTTTGTGCTCTCTTTTAGTTCCTTCACCAGCCGGTGGATGAGATCACGCTGCCGATCTGTCATATCGTTTAGGAGCACCTGGTCTTTTTTATCAAAGCCTACCAAGTAGTCCAGCGAAACATTATAAATCGCCGCCATGGTGGTGAGGACGTCCAGCGTGGGAACTTTAAGATTGTTCTCATAGTTGCTGATAACCGAACCGGCCCGGCCTACCCGATGCCCAAGTTCCTCCTGAGAAATCCCGTACTTTTCCCGCAGCATCCGCAAATGGCTCCCAAAATCAAATATCCCATCACCCCGTTTCTTTTTTGACTTCGTGTATAGCTATATTTTAACCTGTTGACCTTCGCATATCGGCAAGTATATAATAAAAGTATTTAGCGATTTGCTAAACGCTTTCGCGCTAAATTTGCTGTTTTACGAATAAAAGACCCGATTTGAAGCAAAAAGACGTGGTTTGACCGGCAGCAGAGCCTCAAAAACTGTTCTTATAAGCTCTGTTGGAGTATACTGCAGTATTTTATAGAATCCAGATATTTCCGCTTACCCCGTCGCTCTCCATACGGTAAAATAAATTCTGTATAAAACGGGATGAGATAAAAAAGAAAGGGAGTCCTTACATATGGCAAAAACAAAACATCCGGACATGGTTTTTGAATTCGGTTCGCTCCGAATTGATCGTCCTAAACGAGAAGCCAGTATAAGCGGAAATACCATTCCTTTGAGCCAAAGAGAATTTGATATCCTGTGGCTGCTTGCCTCTCATGCAGAAGAAGCGCTGCCCCGCGATTTTTTGCACAATGCCCTCTGGCCTCATCCGGATTCGGAACACGGCGAAGAAGAAGTGATCGCCTGTGTGCTGGGCTTGCAGGAAAAAATCCATGTAAAGTCAAACCCTGCTGTGTCCTGCCAAATCGTCAGCATAGATACGCCCAGAGGAAAGGGGTATATTTTGAAAAACAATGTCGAATGACTTCCGGATTTCTTCCGGAAAATTTCTGCTAAAATAGCCGCTTCATTTTCTATACTTTCTCCATCTGAACAAATGGGGAGGAAGAAGGAATAAACAGGCACGCATCCCCCAACTGAGGGGATGGCGGAATGCGGCAGTGTTCACCGCATACAAAAAGGGCTGCAACATCAAATGAAGTTGCAGCCCTTTCTTGCTGGGATAATCCTCATGAAATAGCCTTACTATGCGCGGTCGCCTTTGGGCGGGTGCGCTTTTTTTATTTCTGCAAAAGGAGGTCATGGCTAAGAACTCATAGCGGCAGGCCGCCGCCCCCGGCAATCTGAATTTTTCAAAATTTCAGATTGATCGGAGGAAACAGCCGTGGCTTACAACAAAGCCAAAGCGGAGAGAGAATGGCTTCGCTGGAAAGAAACAGAAGAAAAGAAACTCAGAGAACTTGGCGTGGATGAGGAAACCATCCAACGCCTTCATACATACGATTGGGCGCAGTTCAACAAAGAGCGCCAGTACCTGCAGCGACAGGTGGAATGGTCTCCCTATATAGACCTCATTTCCGCGCAGGATCTGGAGCTGCCCGTAGAAGATACGGAATCCCTGCTGGACAGCATCGAGGATATAGAGCTTTTTTCGTTATTACATAATGTGGACAAGCTCACCCTCGAAATTCTCTTCATGAAGATGGACGGATATGGCAGCAAGGAAATCTCAGAGAAAACTGGCCTTTCTGTAAACGCCATTGATCTGCGAATTTTCAAGCTCAAGAAAAAATTAAAAAAATTTTTATAAGCGGAAAGATTCCGGCCTTTTTCCTGGGCTATAGGGCGAACGGGGAAAAAGAAACGTTCGCCTTGTAGCTTGAAAAATGAATACCAGCCATGCGGGTACGTTCCTGCCTGAGCGAGCGACACAGGAAAAAGCGCCATGACGAACCAAAGCAAGAGCTGCCTCCCTTTTATGGGACGGCGGCTGTTGCTCTTGGTTTCGAGCGATGCATTTTGACCGGAAAGAGGGGGTAGTTGCCCTTTTCGCCATGACCTTGGGCGGGGGATTATGATACGCGCTATCGTTTTGCCCACACGTCAGATGGGTTGGCCGACCTTGGGTTGTAATCAGCAAGACCTTTGGAGAGCCAGTGAACGGCTTGTAGGCTGCAAGCCTGCCCGCATGGTTCCCAAGGTTGCCGGGGGGCGAGCTGCAAATACGGCACATCAAAATCAACCTTTTTATTTTATTCAGATTGCCGTTGACGGCGAATCCGTGCGGCGCAGGTTTTCTGCGCCGCATCAGTTTGCCGCCAACGCACCAAGGAGAATGTGCCGAAATGAACAAGCTACCTTTAAAGGAGCAGGCCCATGGGGAGATTGAACGGATTTTCCGAATCCTCCTGCCTCAAAACGGGCTGGCAGTGCGTGAAGAACAGATTACCCTCTGCCACGCCATGCTGGATACCCTGCTCCAAAACAATATCGCTTTATGCGACGCGGGTGTCGGGATTGGCAAAACCTACGCCTACCTGACCGCCTGCATTTTACTGAAAAAGTTTGCGCCCCATGGGCCTGCCGGTTCCCAGCCGGTGGTGGTTTCCACCTCCAGCGTTGCCCTGCAGGACGCCATCATCGGGGAATACATCCCATTCCTATCCCGGATTTTTCTGGAAAACCGCATTATTCCCAAGCCCATCCGGGCAATGGTGCGAAAGGGCAAGGAACGCTTTGTCTGCGACGCCCGCCTTTCCCAGCGATTGGAAGCCGTGAAAGATAAGAAAAAGAATGCGGAGCAGATGAAAGCCCTGCTCTCCCTTCGCAGCTATTATGATTTAGACGCTGTCACCGGCCTCAGCGAGTTTGACAGGCGGCAGGTGTGCGTCCCCAAGGTTTGCGAGAAAACCTGCCCTTTGCGGAATGCCTGCCGGTACCATCAATACCTGAAGGAAGCCAGAAGCGCGGAGATTTTCGTCCAGATCTGCAATCACAACTATCTGCTGGCCGACGCCGCCCACCGTTTGCAGGAAATGCGGCCCCTTCTCAATGATTACCGGGCTTTGGTGATCGACGAGGCCCACAAGCTGCCGGACGCAGCCCGCCAAATGTACGGGCAGAGTTTGTCGGCGGAGGATTTCCGTGAACTCTGCGACCTGCTGGCAAAAGAAAAATATATCCTTTCTTCCCAGCGTCTGAAAGAAAAGTTTACTGCCCTATTGGGTGCCATGTGCCGGGGCGAACTGTTGGAAGAAGCCCAGCGTACCGCCTTTATTTTAACGCCGGATCGGGAAGCGGCCCTTCGGGATTGCCTTTCCCTCCTTCGGCAGCTTCAAAAACAGCTTGCCCCACACCTCCCACGATGGCTTCTTTACCGGCTGGGAACAACAGAGCAGGCACTGGGCCTCTTTTTTACCGGAGACCGCAGGTATATCCTCTACATCCAGTACGACAGAGACGGAAGCCCCAGCCTCTGCGCCGCCAGCCGGGAAATGCCGGAGCAGCTGCGCCGGGCGCTGTGGCTGAAGGACATCCCCGCCATCCTGACCTCCGGCACCCTTATGGCCGGGGGTAGCTTTGACAGGACCCGCCAGCTCATGGGGCTGTCCGTGAACCAACGGCTGGAGGATTTTATTGCGGTTTCGCCCTTTAACTATGAAGAAAACTGCCTTCTTTACATCCCCGACAACCTGCCGAGAGCGCAGATGGGCAGCGAAAAGGAAGCTAAGTGTTTGGCAGAGCAGATCTGCCGGTTGGTGGAAGCCACTCATGGCCACACTCTGGTGCTCTTTACCTCCTATTCCCTCATGGGTGCTGTTTACAATCAGGTAAAGGACCGGCTGTCTTTTCCCTTGATGGAAGTATGGCGGCACTCGCAGGACGTCATCCATAGGTTCAAGCAGGCGCAGAATGCTGTGCTGTTCGCGGCGGGCTCCTGTTGGGAAGGTGTGGATTTTCCCGGCGATATGGTGTCGTCGCTCATCATTGTGCGGCTGCCTTTTCCTGTCCCTGATCCTATCAGCGAAGCGGAACGGGAGCAGTACCCAACCCTGCAGGATTACATCAAGACGGTAGTTATACCGGATATGCAGGTAAAGCTGCGGCAGGGCTTCGGG
The DNA here is from genome assembly GCF_003268275.1 of Hydrogeniiclostridium mannosilyticum. Taxonomy (GTDB): domain Bacteria; phylum Bacillota; class Clostridia; order Oscillospirales; family Acutalibacteraceae; genus Hydrogeniiclostridium; species Hydrogeniiclostridium mannosilyticum. The sequence goes on along the minus strand of NZ_QLYR01000001.1, from coordinate 210,448 downwards.
CGGGCCATCCGCACCGAAACTGACACCTGCGTGGTGAGCATTTTGGACCACCGGGCAGCCCCCGGTCAGCGGTATCACCAAGCTGTGCTGGAAACCCTGCCGAACCTTCGGCTCACCAGAAAAATCGAAGATATAGAAGATTTCATCCGGGCAAAGAAAGGCCCGGATTATTTTATGTCATAAAGGAGATTACCATAGATGGAGAAGAACAGAAAGATGGTACCCTATTTCCGAGTTGCTACCACGTCAATAGAACAAAAAGTATGGCTCTACACCAGCTCCAAAAGGCAGGATCAGGCCGAGCTAAGAGATTTAAATATAGAGACCATGAAAAAAATAGCACAAGAAAAAGGGCTTGTCGTTGCCGGAATTTCAACTGACTCCAACAGGCAACTGCCTCCCATAGAACGGCCCGGCGTTCAGGAAATGCTGACGGCTGTCCGTGAAGGAAAAGCAGGGGTGGTGATGATGCCCGGCCTTCATCACCTTAGTCGAGAAATGGGCACATTTCTCCCCATTATATCGGAGCTCTACAAGCTGAAAGTGCAGATTCACACCAAAGATAACTACGTCCATTCTCTTCCGTTGCTTCTAAAGTATCCCCAAAAGAAGAAAGGTGGCGACGCAAGATGAGTTTTCCCTATATAGACCGCCCCATGTGGTTATACAGCCGCAGCAGCGATAAAAGGATGTTCGTCCTGATTCAGCAGATGCGGAATCTCTTAGAGGAAGCCAATCATCGGGAATATACCGTTGTAGGTACTTCTCAGGATATGGGCACCGGCAGAAGCATGGCCCGTATGGGCCTGAAGCAGATGATGCGGAGTGTGCAGTGCGGCTTCGTCCGCGCTGTGCTTGTGCGGGATCTATCCCGCCTGAGCCACGATCCCGCCATCCTGATTCAAATACTGGAATTTTTGCAGGATCACGACGCGGTACTGATCACCACCGAGAGCGACCTGCGGTATGAGCTTTACATCAAGGGACTGGAAAACCGCTTTTTCCAGAGGGCAGCTCAAAAGGGCCTCCCTTTGCCATGGTGAAATTATCATGGACATACCCTATACCTTACAAACCCCAAGCGAAAAGGTGATCAATGAAATCAAATACTTTGCAGCATTCTCCGCATTAAAACGGCTGTTAGAACAGAAAAAAATCACATTGGAAAACTGCCGGCTGGCGAATGTTGCTATTGCCGAAAAGTACGGCGTTTCACAACTCCATATTTAGTGGTTGTCGTGATAGCTATCCGGGACGGGTTGTGGTAATGTTGGGTGTGACAAAAAAGATGTCCAGCCGGAAAGGGGGCGGAGAAGGTGCCGCAGGTCAAAGTCATTCAGCCCATCGCGGAACAGGCGAAAAAGCTGCGGGTGGCGGCATACGCCCGCGTGAGCAGCGACTCAGCCGACCAGCTGAACTCCTTCGCCACCCAGGTGGACTATTACACCGGCTACATCCAATCTAAGGACGAATGGGAATTCGCGGGCCTTTACGCCGACGAAGCGGTCTCCGGCACCACAGCCGACAAGCGGGATGATTTTCAGCGCCTGCTTGCCGACTGCCGGGCCGGGAAAATCGACCGCATCCTTGTCAAATCCATTTCCCGGTTTGCGAGAAACACCATCGACTGCCTGCAAACGGTTCGGGAATTGAAGCAGCTCGGCGTGGCCGTGGAATTTGAAAAAGAGGGCCTCGACACTGGGAACATGGGCAGCGAAATGCTGCTGAGTATTCTGGGAGCCGCCGCACAGGAGGAATCCCTTTCCATCTCAAAAAACCTCAAATGGAGCTACCGCCGCCGGATGAAATCCGGCGATTTTATTACCTGCAGTGCCCCTATTGGATATATTCTGAAAAACAAAACTTTAATCCCCAACCCACAGGAAGTTCCCATAGTCGAGTACATTTTTAATAGTTACCTTGCAGGAAAAGGAATTGTTGAGATTGCGTCGGAACTCACTGAAATGGAGATGAGAAATAAAGATGGGGACACCAAACGCTGGAGATCTGTCACAATACTCAACATTCTTAAAAACGAAAAGTATATCGGAGATTCATTAGTCCAAAAGAGATTTACAACAGAGGAACTACCATTTCAGCGAAAGCAAAACAATGGGGAACTACCTCAATATTACATTAAAAATTCCCATCAAGGTATAATCCCTATTGAAGTTTTTGAAGCAGTACAAAGACTTCTCAAACAAAGGAGTCTCTCATATGCTCCTAAAAGCGAAATTCAGCAGTTTCCATTAAGCAAAGCTGTCAAATGCGGTTTGTGTGGTTCGACCTTCTACCGAAAACCGAAAAATCAGTTTATAAAATGGATTTGCTATCAGCACTTAAAAGATAAAGAACTCTGCCCTAACAAAGCAATTTCCCAAGACGAAATCTATCAGGCATTTTTAAGAGTATATAACAAGCTGTTGGACAACAAGGATTCCATTTTGAAAGCCATGCTGAACCAACTTTTGGAACTGCAAGCAAAGACCGCATTTGAAAGGCCGGATCTCATAGCGATAAACGAAAAAATATCTGAATTAGTCAAGCAGAATCATTCGCTCACAAGGTTACAGACCAAGGGGTGCATTGATTCTGCTATTTTTATAGAGCGAAGCAACCGCAACAACCAAAAAATTGAGGAACTACGGCGGGAAGTGCGGCAGCTTCAAGGACCGGACGAGGTTAGCCGTATCGTTGACAACACCAAACTGCTGCTGGAACTGTTGGAAGAAGCCCAGCCTATGCTGGAGTTTGAACCTTCCGTATTCAAAAGCATAGTGCAAAAAATCGTCGTTTATCCCGAAAGGTTTTGTTTTTACCTTACTAACGGGCTGGTACTCGATGAAGGGAGGTGAAGCGATGAAGAAAATACGGTATTTCCTTTTCGGCTATCAGATTGTGCAAGGGAAGATTGTAGCAAAAACTTCTGAAAAAGAACTTGTCGCAGAAATATATCAAAAGTATCTGCAGGGCTGGTCTATCAAACAATTGGCGCTATATGCAGAACAAAGCGGAATCCCATATCGGGAAAACTCAAATGGCTGGAACAAGAATATGATTACCCGGATACTGGAGGATGAACGCTACTGGAACGGAAAACAATATCCGCCCATCATAAGCAAGGAACTTGCAGAGAAAGTCATTCAATTAAAAAAGAGCAAAGCCACACCATACTCAAATCTCCGATTTGTTCAGAAGAAGATGATTTGTCCAGTCTGCGGGAAACGATTGAACCGAAACAGCCAGAAGCACCCTGTTATATTTTGGGATTGCAAAGGTTGCCAAAACCGCTTCGGCCCCATTTCCGACAACGAGCTGCAACAGGCAGTTACAGAAAAGCTGCTGGTCGTTTGCCGGAGCCCACAAATAGCGGAACCAGATCAACAGCCCACCAACAGCCTATCCATACAGACGGCCCGATTGACCAACGAAATCAATCAACTGCTCGATCAGCGTGAAGTAGATACAGACAGGCTGCTTCCTCTGATTTTGGAATGCGCTGCCGAAAAGTATAAGACCTGCAGCATCAAGGAATCCGACCACCTCACCATCAAAATAAAGGCTCTTTTTCAGGAGCATAGCAACGACGAGGAACTGAACCGGGAACTTTTCGAGCAGACCGTGAAGCAGGTTATCCTGCAGCCGGATGACTCCATAAAGTTTCAGCTGCTGAATGGAAAAATAGTTTGAAAGGAGCGAACTTCCCATGCCACAAAAGGTAGTCATGGAAATCCCGGCAAACCCCATGCTGGGAGATTTGCGAAAGCGAAAACGAAAGCTGAGAGTTGCGGCCTACTGCCGGGTAAGCACCGAGGAAGAAGAACAGCAAAACAGCTTTGAGGTACAGGTGGACTATTACACCGAAAAGATCACCCATCACGATGGCTGGCAACTTGCCGGAATTTTTGCAGACGATGGGATCTCCGGGGTGCGAACCAAAAAGAGGGATCAATTCAATGAAATGATAGAGCTCTGCAGGAAAAAGAAAATAGACCTCATCCTGACAAAATCCATTTCCCGATTTGCAAGGAATACCCTCGACTGCATCAAGCACGTCCGAATCCTCAAAAGCTGGGGTATCCCCGTTATATTTGAGAAAGAAAACATCGATACCTCGAATATGAACAGCGAAATGATCCTGACTTGCCTGAGTTCCTTTGCACAGGCCGAAAGCGAATCCATCAGCGGCAACGTCACCAAAGGAATTCGCATGGGGTACAAGCAAGGACGGTTTGCCTTCCGCTACACCGGCTTCGCCTTTCAAAAGGGACCGGACGGAGAACCTGAAATCATCCCCAAGGACGCCCAAACCATTCGCATGATTGCGCAGGAATTCCTGAACGGCGACAGCCTGAAAGGGATCAAGGAAAAACTGGAGAAAGCAAGCATCCCAAGCCCTGCAGGAGAGCCGAAATGGACAACACAGACGATCCAGCGAATCCTCCAGAATGAGAAATACGCAGGCGACGTTCTGCTGCAGAAAACCTACACCGCCGATTTTTTAGAAGGAAGGGTAAAGAAAAATAACGGCGAGCTCCCGCAATACTACATCAAAGACAACCATCAGGCTATCATCCCAAGAGAAATGTTTTTTCAAATTCAGGAAGAACTCGCCCGGAGAAGAAGCAAAAAGCCTGCCAACACCAAGAAAGCAAAAACCAACCGTGGCAGGTTTACCAGCAAATATGCCCTATCCGAAAGGCTGGTCTGTGGGGACTGCGGCTGTTACTTCCGCAGGGTAACATGGAACATCCACGGAAGAAAGCAAATCGTCTGGCGGTGCATCAACCGGCTGGAATTCGGACCGAAATCCTGTGGGAATTCGCCCAGCCTTGAAGAAGCTGCCCTTCACACCGCCATACTGGAAGCCATCTGTTCGCTGGTTCAGGGGCAGCAGGAAGAAATGGCAGCGGCGCTGCAGGATACCCTGATACACTGTCTTGCCGGAGAAAAGGAAGAAGCCAGCCCCATTGTAATAGAGAACAAAATCAAGGAACTGGAAACCGAATTTGACCGGCTGCTGGTTCTGGCGATTGACGAAAACGACATCATCGACCATAAGCTGAAACAAATCAGCGAAACCATCCTCAAATTGAAGCAGCAGAAAAAGCGGATCGAATACACCGCAGAGCGTTCCAAGGTAATGGAATCCAAGGCCAAAGAAGTCATGGGACTGATTTCCGCAGAGGACCTCGACCTGACAGAATACTCCGATGCCTTAGTGTACCGCATCATTGAGAGAATCACCGTACTTTCCAAAGAAGAAATCCGCATCCGTTTCATAGGCGGATTTGAAATCACACAACCACTTCACTAAGAAGCAGGTACAGAGAAACGCTGACAGATCACATGCTGTCGGTGTTTCTCTGTACCTGCTTTTTTCGTTGAGAAATTGATGGATTTGTGATATAATATAAAAAGAGAATAACTTTTTAGAAGGTGTAGATTGCAATGTCCCAGGTAACAAAACGGGCGTTGGAGCAGTCCCTTAAAAACCTGCTGCTGAAAAAGCCGCTTACAAAAATCACGGTAGGCGATATTACAGATGATTGCGGAATCAATCGTATGACTTTTTACTATCACTTTAAAGATATATACGATTTAGTGGAATGGTCGTGCCTTGAAGATGCCAAAAGGGCATTAGATGAGAAGAAAACCTACGATACATGGCAGCAGGGGCTCTTACAAATTTTTAAAGCGGTGCAGGAAAACAAGCCGTTTATTCTGAATGTTTACCGTTGCGTTCACCGAGAGCAGGTTGAAAAATACCTACAGCCGCTGGTGGATCAGCTGCTTTTGAATGTTATTAACGAGGAGGCAGCCGGGATAACGGTTCGAGACGAAGATAAGCAGTTTATTGCACAGGTCTATTCTTATATGTTTATCGGGTTGATGCTCGACTGGATCAAGGACGATATGCACGAAGATCCGCAGCAGATTGTAGAAAAGCTTTCCAAGCTGATAAAAGGCTCTGTATCGGTGGCTCTTTCCAGATTCAAACTCTGATTTTATCATTTTAACGGTTTTGATAAAACTTTTTACATCTTCTGGTCCCGTGATAAGAATTTTGGCACGGGGCTTTTTTTGTTTATTGTGCGCCTGACGGAAGTAGGTATAATGAAAACAGAAAGAAAAAACAGGAGGTTTTCGTTATGTATTATTCCGCAGGAACTTATGAATCATTTGCCCATCCAGAAAAACCGAAGGATGTAGATAAAAAATCCGCTTACATTATTGGCACGGGGCTGGCCGGGCTGACCGCCGCTTTCTATCTTGTCCGTGACGGGCAGATGAAGGGGGAGCATATCCATCTTCTTGAAAAGCTGGAGCTTGCCGGCGGCAGCTGCGACGGACGCAAGGATGTGACAAAAGGCTTCTTCATGCGCGGAGGCCGTGAAATGGATAACCACTTCGAGGTCATGTGGGATACCTTCCGGGATGTGCCTTCCATTGAAACGCCGGGAGTTTCGGTGCTGGACGAGTATTACTGGCTCAATAAGCACGACCCGAACTATTCTCTCTGCCGTGCCACGGTAAACTGTGGCGAGGACGCCCACACGGACAAGAAATTTTTGCTGGATAAAGACTCGGCAATGGCTTTATCCAAGCTGTTCTTAACACAGGAAAAGGATTTGGAAGACAAAAAGATCTCCGATGTGCTTCCCGAATCCTTCTGGAGCACAAATTTCTGGCTCTATTGGCAGACGATGTTCGCTTTCCAACGCTGGTCGAGCGCTTTGGAAATGAAGCGTTATCTTTGCCGCTATGTGCATCATATTGACGGCTTGCCGGATTTCAGCGCCCTGCGTTTCACCAAATACAACCAATACGAGAGCATGATCCTGCCGTTGGTAAAATATCTTGAGAATCATGGCGTGCAAATCGAGTACGGTATGGATGTAAAAAATGTCATTATACAAACCGAAGGTGATAAGAAGATCGCAAAGCAGATCGTCTATGTAAAAGACGGTAAGGAGCAGACCATCGACCTGATCGAGGATGATCTCGTCTTCATTACCAACGGCTGCTGCACCGATACTTCCTGTTACGGCGACCAGACTCACGCCCCGGACCTGTCTGTCATTCACAACGGCTGCGGCGAATCGTGGGACATGTGGAAGGCCATCGCCACTCAGGCCGAGCATGGAGAGTTTGGGAATCCGGATGTCTTCTGCAGCAATATCGATGCCACCAACTGGATGAGCGCAACCGTAGCGACGTCCAACGAGGAGATTATCCGGCATATTATGAATGTCTGCAAACGCGACCCACGCTCCGGCAAGGTAACGACCGGCGGTATTGTAACCGTTAAGGACAGCACCGACAACTGGTATCTTTCCTGGACAATCAACCGTCAGCCGCAGTTCAAGTCCCAGGATAAGAACATGGTTTTGGTATGGCTTTATTCCCTCAATACGAATAAAGAGGGCAACTATGTAAAAAAGGCGATGCGCAACTGCACCGGCGAAGAGGTTTGCCGTGAATGGCTGTACCATATTGGTGTTCCGACCGAAAAAATTGACGCTCTTGCCAAGGATGCCTGCAATACCACAACCTGCTTTATGCCGTATATCAACGCCTTTTTCCAGCCGAGAAAAGAATCCGACCGCCCGAAGGTAGTGCCGCAGGGCGCTGTGAACTTCGCTTTCATCGGTCAATTTGCCGAGACACCGCGGGATACCATTTTCACTACTGAGTATTCCATGCGCACAGGTATGGAGTCTGTCTATACCCTGCTGGATATTGACCGCGGTGTACCGGAGGTTTGGGGCAGCAAATACGACGTGCGTGAGATCCTGCGAGCCTGTTATTATGCCATTGACAAAAAGCCGTTATTGGAGGCGGAATTGCCCTTTGCGGAAAAAGAGCTGCTGAAGCTCGTTATAAAAAAAGTGAAAGGCACCGATTTGGAGCTTTTGCTGAAGGATAGCGGTTTGATCCAATAAATGCATGAGAATAGAGGCCGAAATTTGGAACCCAAAAATGAGACATCCAAATTCCAGCCTCTTTTTCTACGATGAAACCCCGAGATTCAAGCTGGCTTTTCCGTGTTGCCCGCTCTTGCAGAAATAGGACATCCAAAAAGCAAAAATTAGAAAATCACGCTATATATAGAAACGAATCTTTTCCGGATCAGAAGTTCTCATTTTCATTGGGTATCTTTTTTGTAGCGCAAACCCACATCGGAACGAGTTATGCTCGTTCCGATTTTTTATTTCATAGAAAGTCAGTCACCGCTTCATTGCTCCTCCTACTCCACAAAAAGTCACGCTGCGCCTGCGCGGTTCGCTTGTAAGTACGCTCGTTTGCAGTCTCGTTTCACTGCCAACCTTTTGCGGGTTGGTACTATGGCCCCTTACTGGCATCTTTTTTGTAGCGTAAACCCAGGCTGAGTCTGGACGCACTTCGCGTTCCGGGCTCAGCTTTTTATTTTGCCTGTTCACTCGCGTTTATGGCAGGGGATCTATTTTGTAGCGTAAATCCATTTTAAAAAGATCGTTAGCTTTTGCCGGCGGTCTTCTGCTATACCCAAATATATGTAGGTTTACATGGCAACGGATAGTAAGGGAAACCCTATATTACTCTGGAAAACAAAATTGGCTGACAGGCTTTGTTGGACATAAGAGAATGAAAAGATATGTAAGGAGTCATTCTCGTTATTTTTCTGTCTCTGATAGCTAACTTTAGCAATGACAGCCACCAAGGGTTCCTTTAAAGGCTTATATAGAACGGCCACATGAATATGTAGATAAGAAGAGTTCTAAAGATAAATAATAATGGCTTCATGCTTGGAATCAGTTCAGATGTCAAGTGAAAACATTATTTTTACCTTCAAATGATGGTTCTAATGGAATAATATGGTAGAGATATGTGGAAAAATATGATATAATGCCCAATATTAGGTGCTGCTTATAAATCCATATATAATTTTGCAAATATGGAAAACAGCAAGGGATGGTAGAAATGGATAAACGAAATTTTGCTTCCATGATTGTAAAGTATTGGTATCTAATAGAATTTTTGGGGCAATCCGATTTTCCTGTACAAAGTCGGGAAGGCCGAGAGCTTTGTAAAAAAGCGGCTAATGGAGAAGCGCGTTTGAAACAGCTCACGGTGTATCATATTCTTTCTGCTCAAGCGGACACGAACGCCAAAGATAAAGGCTCGATTCCTATAGGACCGTATACAGCGTTGCAAAATGATGCACATGTTTATTCTTCCTATGGAGTGCTGTCAGATGAAATCCATATTTGTTTGGGAAAGATGGAACGTTATCTTTTTGCCGAACGCTTACAGCAAGCCTTTCATCAGGATTTGGAGTTGCCGGAGAAAAATTACAAACCCGTATGCCTCATAGGCCTGAAGTGTGATGAACAAGGCAAGTATATACCGGACAGTATTCAGGTGTCTCCTTTGGCTTGGGGGATTCATCAGCTTCTAAATCATGCCGGTGAATTGACAAAAGAGAATATGGCGGACTTTATATCTATGGATGCCTATGAGTCCGATATGCAATTTTTTGACAATCAAATGGTGGAGGTGACAGAGGAAGGACGCGTTGGACTACTGCTCACCTCAGATCTGCTGAATTCTATTAGGAAGCAAGTAGAAAGGAGATACTTGGTAAATATTATCCCACCGGAACAGGAAATAAACTGGGACGGCGTCATGATTTACCGCCGCTATCGAACGGAAGACAGCAAGGTGCGGGATATCGATGTCTTTCACGATAGCGACTTGGCCAACAGCTTTTTTGCAGATGACCTGCACATGGTGGAAAAAGTAATTAGTAGTGGAGAGTTCGGCAAAAATCCGCTGGAAGAGGCAGTGTTGGATTACATAACTGGGGCATATGCGGAAGAAAATCCGGTGTTGCATTGGTTGAATTTTCAAAATCGCATCGATGTACACAGTACTTGGAAAAACGGACGGAAAGATGAGCGTGCGGACTTTTTCCATCGTCATTTGGACATTGCCAAAGCGCCTCTCGGTAAATGGCCGTCGAAATTTATGCCCTGTTTGATGCAGCAGCTGGCGGTCAACTTGAGCTGGTGCCCATCTCCGGATAACATGCCAATTTTCTCTGTCAATGGTCCTCCCGGTACAGGGAAAACCACCCTGCTGAAGGAAATCATAGCCGGTAATGTCGTGGAGCGTGCGGATTTGCTTGCCCAATATCAAGATCCGGATAACGCCTTTATTCTGCGGCATTTCCAGGATGGAGACAAGATGCACAGAGGGTATTCTCAATACTGTTGGGGTTATTATGATTTTGCCGATGAACGGCTGAAGGATTATGGAATGCTGGTGGCTTCATGCAATAATGCCGCGGTAGAGAATATCACGAAGGAACTGCCGGACGGGGGAGCCTTGCTGAAAGGAATGGAACCCAGTAAGAATGAAAATGAGGCCGTTCGTCAAGGCCTTTTGGAAGTGCAGGAATTATTTCAAATAGATGCTGCGGACAAAGAGACCTATAAGGTATGGAATCAGGAAAGATATGAATCCAAAATCTACCCGGATATCTATTTTACAAAGTTAGCCAACGATTTGGCGAAAAGAAAAGATGAAGAATGGGATCGTTGGGGCTTGATTTCTGCTCCGTTCGGGAAGATGAGCAATCTGAAAGAGTATATGTATGCTGTTTTAAAGACCTATATCAGAAGTTTTGGCTCCAATGACAGCATTCAGCAGCACAAAGAGGATTATGTAAGTGCCGTTCAGCGTTTCAAGAGGCAGTATGAAAAAGTCAGGCAAATGGAGAAAGAACTCCAGCAAATCAGTGGCGCCAGGAAACGTTTTACAGAGCAAAGAGCGTCGTTGAACAATCAAGCCCAAAGGACAAGAAAACATCAATCCCAACGAGAACGGGATGCAGAAGAAATGCAGAAGGAGCTGCAAAAACTGGCCCAGCAGTTGAGGCTGGCAGAACAGACCTTGAAAGATTATGAGATAGCACTGGCCGGCTTACGGCAGCGGAAGTCTTTGCAGGATGGAAATCAGGCCAATGCTGAAAATCAGATTCAAAAACTCCGTCAGCAAATTATGGAGCTGGAAAACAGCCGCCGGTTCCGAGACGTTATTCTTGAAATTTTTCACCGTCCTACCATGCTGGCTCGTACCATCCAGGAACAGTATCAGGCCTTAGCCAAGGCAGAACAGAACCTTCAGGATGAGGCGGCGAAAACGGGACAGCTGCAACAGGAATTGGAACGGCAAAGCCGGAAATGTGATGTACAAGGCGAGGCAATAAGCGGTCTTGAAAACGAACAAAACCAGCTTTTGAAAAAACGACAAACCTGTCTTGAACAGGTAAACCAGTTGCGGCTGCAAATGAAGAAATGTACAAAGAAAATTGCAGCGGCTCGCAAATCCTATTTATTGCTTTTGAAGGCAGCTTCCGAGCGACAGGCCGATCAGGCGATGACGGTGTTGAACGATGAGTTTTTCCGCCAGTATGACAGTGGCGAGGACAAAGAATCGACCGCGGCGCAGGTGGCTAATCCCTGGTATACAGCGGCTTACAACCGGGAACGGGAGAAGCTGTTTTATGAGGCGCTCAAGCTTCATAAGGCATTTTTGCTAGGATCCAAAGCTTGTTTATGGAATTTCAAGAACCTGTTGCTGTTGTGGAAAGAGCCTAGAGATGACGATGATAAAAAAGCAGTGACATTTTCACTGCGCGACCGGGAAGCGGCGTTCGGTTCTTTACTGAACACGGTGTTTTTGCTGACCCCTGTGCTTTCTACTACGTTTGCATCGGCGGGGAACATGCTGTCTTCTATTCGACAGCCAGGGGAAATCGGTTGCCTGATCATCGACGAGGCGGGGCAAACCGCTCCGCAGATGGCGTTGGGCTCTCTTTTTCGCTGCCGCCGTGCTGTCGTGGTTGGCGATCCCAAGCAGGTGGAACCAGTTGTCACGGATGAGCTGGATTTGATTAAACGAGTAATTCAAAACGATTATACCGGCTATTATCAATCCAAAACCCACTCGGTTCAAGGATTCGCCGATCGGCTAAATACAGTGGGGACAACCTATGCTGATGGGGAACAGAAGACTTGGGTGGGCTGCCCCTTAGCCGTGCATCGGCGTTGTATCAGTCCCATGTTTGAGTTGTCCAACGCGTTATCCTATAATCACATGATGAAACAGCAGACTGCTCTGCCAGAGCCTGAAAAAGAAGCCGCATTCTGTCGAAGAAGCTCCGGCTGGATCAATGTCAGCGGAAGTGAGAACAGCAGAGCAGGCAAAGATCATTTCGTGGAAACACAGGGAAGAAAAGCATGGGAACTTATCCGTGAAGCATTTCGATTAACCGAAGAAATACCGAGCCTTTTCGTCATTAGCCCGTTTACTACTGTGCGGGATGGCATGAAAAAGATGATTCGTTCTCAGCCGGAGTACCGTGAGGATAATCGATTGTCTGAGTGGGTAGATCATAACATCGGAACCGTACACACTTTCCAGGGCAAAGAGGCGGATCAGGTTATTTTTCTGCTTGGATGCGATAAAAATGCATTGCCGGCAGTTCGATGGGTAAACACCAATATTGTCAATGTGGCAGCCACCAGAGCGAAGTACCGTCTCTATGTAATCGGCGACTATACTGTTTGGCAGCATTCTGCGCTGTTTCGAAAGGTAAAGGGAGTTCTGGATAGCTATGCTCTTCGTGCCTTGCAAAAAGCGGCGGACAATCCTGATGCGCCACGAAATGAAAAACAGATAGCGCGCTTGTTTCAAGAAGTACCAGGATCTGATTCCTTAACCATGGATGGAGAATTTGATGACAGCCTAGTCGCTCCCCTTTTTCAAGAGTTGGACGGTTTGTGGAAAAACAGTTCTCTTACGCCAGCTCAGTTAGCGGCGTTTGGCCTTTCTGCTTCGGATATAAAAAGTTTACCGCCGATGATTCAGCAAAGGCTCACCAGCAGCATTTTGCTGCATGAGCTGTTTGCCATGATGAGAGAACGATATGGCCTGGAGGAGATAGATGCCTCCTGCACCGGTATTCTGTTCTGCAAGACCATGGAGTCCATGCTGAAAGAAATGCTCTTAGGAAAACTGAAAACGTTGTTTCCGGGTGAGAAAACAAATAAAGGAAAACTTTGTGACATAAAGGAACAACAGGTAACCACCGGTACCTTTACATCGCTTCTTAACAAAGAAGAGCTGCGTTCCCGGTTAGCTTCCCGCAGAGCTATCTTGTTTGAACAGGTTTGTGATAAACAGTGGTGGAAAACATATGCAGGGGAACTGGAGAAATTCCGAGAGCTACGCAATACCTGCTGCCATTCCGAACCGCTGAGCTGGCAGCAGGAGGACGAGTTAATACAAATTCTTTTTGAGCGCCGGGAGTTCATGAAAACGCTGATTGGCAAAGCCTTATAATGACGGTTGGATAGTAGCATATATTTCCGTGGCTGCAATCCATTTATGACGAACCCGGAACATGAGGAATGTCTGAAACCGATTTTGTGAAAACGGAGGGGAAGAATAGCGCATGGAAAGTTATATTTGGAAGTTCCGTATTCCGATAACAGCAAAAGAACATGCGGATTTTTTGTTTGTACTTTCGGTAGGACCCGCCCACCGAAACCATTTATAGCAGACCAAGAAAGAAACCGTCTGGGGGTAGGTACGGTTGTCCCCGTTGTCAAGGGCGATCCAAGCCCCGTTTCCGCCATTACAGCATTCCCGCCGGATAAGGACGTTGGCCTGTTTCCTCTGTGCCGGCTTCTTGCGGTGTTTCCCCCGCCGGTATTCCTTTTCGGACGGTCATTTGGTTTTCAAGGTGCGGATCGTCGATGAACTAATGATAAGCCTACACCTAAAAGAACGTTTGTCCCGTATATCCATAAATCCGGAAACCAGCCCGGAAAGCTACCTATTGCCACGCTCTCGGAGATGTGGTAGAATGAAAAAAATACATTTGAGGAGGAAATTATGAGCGACTTTAGCATTAGAGAAATGCTTGTTATGCAACAGACATTACAAGAAAAATATAAAGATAAGTGGGAAACAATTCGTCCTGAAGCAGGTAAGCATCATTTGTTGTGGATGATTGGCGAAATAGGCGAAGTCGTAGATATTATTAAAAAAAATGGAGATATCAAATCGCTTGAAGATAGTGATTTGCGAAAACATCTCGTTGAAGAAATGGCAGATGTTCTGATGTATTACAACGATGTTTTACTTTGCTATGGAATTAGTGATGAGGAACTTAAAGAAGCATATACAACCAAATTTAAAAAGAATATGAAACGTTGGTAAACTCATATTTATCGAGCAGGCGAGGGGGAGTATGGAACTATCTATACAAGAACGATTAAAAGGCCTGCGTATGGAGCGCGTCTGTATCGAGCATTCCTGCGTTTTCGTCGCTGCCCGGCTGGATGACGCTGTGGGAATATGCAGCGATTACCCTTGTATTAAAATTGATTGCTGTGATCAGCAAGTACATTTATTATTTTGATGGTTTCATCAAAACACAAAAATAGCCTGATTGCCATGCTGCTTTCATTATTTCTTTATGGCAGCTCCCGCTGCACTTTTCTGTATGGACATGGACTATATGCAATATCTGAGCTTTCTTCCCCTTACTATACCCAATATGATGTTGACGGTTAATGGAAGAATTACTTGCGTGGCACATTTAGCTGTCGCAGCTATAAGCGCAGTTTTTCAATGTTTGTATCAAGCAGAAATTCGGCTAGATGAATTGAATAGATGATATTTTTAGAAAGCAGGTGGTAGTATGAAAAAGTCGCTCACATTCTTAGAAATATTATCCGATTGCAAGTTCTTTCATACTGCTGTAACTATAGTATGAAAGAAAAGTAGGCACCCACAGTTTGGTGAGTGTCTACTTCCATTTTATTAGTTTTAGATGGGTGTTTTCCGGTTCCTTATATAATAATGTTGCATATAGAGAACTTTCGTCATAGCCTAAAACTTGGTATTCCGTGTGGAAGGCATGTGTCCTTCTAAGCTAGATTTTAGAGCTTTGCCGGAAATCCAGCATCGCTGTTATTTATACTGTTAAAAGGCGGTCGGGAATGGGTGGGGAGTCTGTTTACATGATTAGGGCCGATTATATTTATGAGGGAGTGGTGAATGATACCCCCGTATAAAACCATTCCACACAGATGGAGGATCGCGCGCCGCCCTGAGAAGCGAAAGTCTTTACCTCACACATAGACCAAAGCTTACTGGTAGGATCTTGTAACCGAATGCGCATCCAGTGCATTTCTTGTGATTGCGTATATACAATATCGTCTAGTACTAAATTTACGGAAATGGTTGTATTGTTATTGGTCTGGACATCTATCGCGCCGTCGTAGATGCTGACACGCCGGATATCGGCTAAAACGGGGGTGTTGGCAGTAGTAGGCTGGATGGAAAGACGAAGGCTTGTAGTAGATGTGGACTGTGCAAGCAGGGTCAGTCCACCCAATGGGACGCGCAAGGTGCTGCCTACAGTGGAGAGGTTTGCATTATACGTTTCCATGTTGGATTTCAGATTTGGACTAATGATACTTTGTTCAGGGGTAGTAAAGCTGAGAATATACCTTGTTTTTGTGTTCTCCACTTCGGCAATTTTAGGCGTCTCCCCAGAAAGTCCTTGTGGACCGGTGTCTCCCGTATCTCCTTTTTCACCGGTGTCGCCCTTTTCACCGGCAATGCCTTGCGCTCCTTGGGGACCCGTAGGGCCGACGGGAACAACGAAGTCAAGGCGGACGCCGGAGTCGGTTGGATTAGCGGTCACAGCCGCGGTATCTCCGGAAGAGACAGAGCCGATCTCCATTGTGGGAGTAGCGCCGGTAGGTCCCTGAGGCCCGGCAGGCCCCTGCTCTCCCGTATCTCCTTTTTCACCGGTGTCGCCCTTTTCACCGGCAATGCCTTGCGCTCCTTGGGGACCCGTAGGGCCGACGGGAACAACGAAATCAAGGCGGACGCCGGAGTCGGTTGGATTAGCGGTCACAGCCGCGGTATCTCCGGAAGAGACAGAGCCGATCTCCATTGTGGGAGTAGCGCCGGTAGGTCCCTGAGGCCCGGCAGGTCCTTGGCTGCCCGTATCTCCTTTTTCACCGGTGTCGCCCTTTTCACCGGCAATGCCTTGCGCTCCTTGGGGACCCGTAGGGCCGACGGGAACAACGAAATCAAGGCGGACGCCGGAGTCGGTTGGATTAGCGGTCACAGCCGCGGCATCCCCGGAAGAGACAGAGCCGATCTCCATTGTGGGAGTAGCGCCGGTAGGTCCCTGAGGTCCGGCAGGCCCTTGGCTGCCCGTATCTCCTTTTTCACCGGTGTCGCCCTTTTCACCGGCAATGCCTTGCGCTCCTTGGGGACCCGTAGGGCCGACGGGAACAACGAAATCAAGGCGGACGCCGGAGTCGGTTGGGTTAGCGGTCACAGCCGCGGTATCCCCGGAAGAGACAGAGCCGATCTCCATTGTGGGAGTAGCGCCGGTAGGCCCCTGAGGCCCGGCAGGCCCTTGCTCTCCCGGATCTCCTTTTATACCGGCGGGGCCCATGGGGCCTTGTTCGCCCTGCGGGCCCTGACAGCCGGAGTCTCCCTGAAGACCTTGGGGACCTGTTACGCCCTGCACCCCCTGTTCTCCCTGAGGCCCTTGTTCTCCTTGCAGACCACGGTCTCCTTTTTCTCCTTTATCACCTTTCGGGCCAGTTGGACCTGCGGGCCCTCGATCACCTTGCGGCCCTACGGGCCCAGTATCGCCCTTGGGCCCCATGGGACCGGGGTTTCCCTGAACCCCCTGGGGTCCGATAAAACCTTGATCACCCTTGGGACCCATATCACCTCGGACCCCTTGAGGACCTTGCGGCCCTTGAATGCCAGCCATTCCGCGAGGCCCGGCTGGACCGGGGCACCCCGGATCTCCTTTTGGCCCTTGCGGGCCCTGTAATCCTCGCTCACCCCTGGGGCCTTGGGAGCCCTGAGGCCCGGGTATTCCTTGAGGTCCTTGAGGCCCGGTAGCGCCTTGGATGAACAAATAGTTCTCTCCGGATGAAGGACAGGGGGTGCATCTATTCATACCAGGGGCGTATCTATTATAGTAATCCATATAAGCGTAGGCTCCTTTCTCAATTTGCCACAAATCAAGTGGAAGATGGCTCCCTTTTTATTTGTTTAAGCCAGTCCTTTCGCTTATTTTTTCGTTTAAACGCTGGCTTTGTGTCCCGAAATAGAAAGCGATCACAACCGAAAAGACTGTAAGGAAGTCTTGCTCCGAGACTTTTCCAGTGATTGCAAGGCATGCGAATACGATAGTTAAAATGATGGTCACAATGCTTTTTACGCACAATAGGTTACTTAGTCTTTGAAGCCATATCGAATGCATAAAGTCCCTCCCTTGTGTTTCTGTCTGTTTATCAGAATATGCGGTTTCTGTTACAGGGGTGAACGAAAATTACAATTTTGAGGCCGAAATATAAAAAACTGCGGTGTAAAAATAAGAATATCCCTGTTTTACGTAGGAATGTCCGTTTTTGCGGGGATCTTTTGTCGGTATATCCCGGTTTGCTCTTCTTTGTTTTATCAAGCGCTGCTGCGTGAAATATCCGCTGAGGCCGGGCCACTTTAGTTTTGAGCATCCGTGTCCGCTTTTTAGCTTGGAATTGCGATACGGCAATGTTCGCCTATCATTAAATTGTATTTCGGCTCTTTCCGTGATATAATAAAAACAAATAGATTTTGATAAAAAAACTGCCGCTCCTGAATAGAGCGATAGGTCTCCATTTAAGCTGCGGCGCGCGGCGTGGTTCATCATAAAAATATAATAGGTGGTTGGTATGAGAAAAATCTTTGATATAATGACGCTGAAATTTATTTTAGTCGGTATTGTAAACACATTGGTTGGCACTGGCGTAATGTTTTTGCTTTACAATGTGTTTCACACAGGTTATTGGATTGCATCGGCCTCGAATTATATCGTTGGGAGTGTAGTAAGTTATTTCTTAAATAAATATTTTACCTTTCAAAATAAAGAGAAATCCGTTCGGATGGTCATCCTTTTTATCCTGAATATCTCTATTTGTTACCTTTTAGCATATGGGCTTGCAAAGCCGTGCGCGATGGCTCTGTTGAGCGGAGTTTCACAGGGAATCCAGGAAAATGTCGCTATGCTTATTGGTATGGGCCTTTTTATCATCCTCAATTATTTTGGACAGCGTTTTCTGGTGTTTAAGAAAAAAGAGGCGGGGAGCTCTGCCGATAAATAAAGTCAGCTATTTATTTAAAATACAGGAGGAGCAGGTTGCCTGCTCCTCCTGTATTTTAAAAATGATAGTGGGCGCTTACTCGTAGGCTTTAAAGCTTAGCATATCATAAACTATTTGCGCGATTTTATCAGCCGCTTCTGCCAATGGAACCTTATCGGAAAAGGATTTATCCCGGGCTATAATTTCACAGCAGTTTTCTTTTAGATTTCGGGGGCTGACAATGACACGCAGTGGAATGCCAAGCAGGTCGGCATCAGAAAACATATTGCCTGCACTGATTACCCGGTCGTCGTATAAAACCTCGAGCTGCTGCCCTTGAAGGGCCGCATAAAGTTCATCGGCGTGTGTTCTAACGCTGCCGTCATCTGCGCGAACAGCGCAAAGATGGACTTGCCAAGGGGCGATTGACATGGGCCAGATTGGGCCGTATTGGTCGTGATGCGCTTCACAGACGGAAGCGGCAAGGCGGCCGATGCCTATGCCGTAGCAGCCCATCACGGGGTATTGTTTATTTCCTTCACTGTCGAGATAGGTCATTCCCATGGACGCTGTGTATTTGGTGCCAAGCTGAAAGATGTTGCCAACCTCAATGCCGCGTGAGATATGTATTGTCGCTTTTCCGCAGTCTGGGCAGATGCCGCCCTCGGTAATTTTAGCAAAATCATGGTATTCCGCCGGTTTTACATCGCGGGTCAGGTCCAGGCCTGTATAATGGTATGCCTCTCGATTAGCGCCACAGGACAGGTTGTTGGTGCCGCGCAGGGATTGATCGTACAGAACGGTATGCTTCCTGGAAACCTGAAGCCCGACCGGGCCGATATAACCGGGATGAAGACCGCTTGATTCCGTAATCACGGCAGGATGAACATCACAGCCCAGGTAGTTGGTTAGCTTGGTTTCGTTGATGTCTAGGTCCCCGCGAATAAATAGTACAACAAATTCATCGTTATGATTCTTTTGGTAGATAACGGCCTTGCAGGACTTATTCTTAGGGGTATGTAAAAAATCACAGATATCTTCAATGGTATGAATATCGGGTGTGTGGACCGGGGTCAGAGGCTGAGAAACAGAATCCCGCATGTTTGCCACAACGCTTGGGGCAGCCTCCATATTAGCCCGGTAGCCGCACGCAGGGCACAGCGCGATGGAATCCTCGCCAACCGGGGTAAGCAGCATAAATTCATGGGACAGGTTCCCGCCCATCATGCCGGAGTCCGAGGCGACCGAGAGAACTTCGGGAATTCCTGTACGTGCAAATATACGCTCATAAGCCTTGAAGCAACGCGCATAATATTGCTCTAGATCCTGCTGTGAGGTGTGAAAGGAATAGGCATCCTTCATGGTAAATTCCCGTACACGGATGAGGCCGCCCCGGGGCCTGGCCTCATCGCGGAATTTGGTTTGAATTTGGTAAATCATAAAGGGGTAACGGGAGTAGCTTTGCCCGTACTCCCGTACCAGCTGGACAGCGGCTTCCTCGTGTGTCATACCCAGCACCATATGCTCTACGATGCTAATTACGACAAAGAATTAGAAACAGAACGGATAAGGTGTAAGACATTATGTCAGGAATATAATAATCTGCCAATTCAAGATTTAGACAGCAGGCGAAAGCTGATAAAGAGGATATTCGGAAAAACAGGTAAAACCATTCATATTGAACCTGCGTTCTGGTGTGATTATGGCTCGAAAATTGAAGTGGGTGAAAATTTCTACGCAAATCACGGCTTGATTATTCTCGATGCAGGTACAGTGGTTTTCGGAGATAATGTATTTATAGCGCCATCGTGCGGTTTCCATACATCGGGACATCCGCTTGATTTTGTGAGAAGAAATCAAGGATTAGAGTACGCATATCCCATCATTGTTGGAAATAATGTTTGGTTCGGTGCAGGCGTTCAGGTTATGCCGGGTGTTACGATAGGTGATAATACAATTATTGGGGCAGGAAGTATTGTAACAAAAGATATTCCATCAGATGTTATCGCCGTGGGAAATCCATGTCGGGTTATGCGAAAAATAACGGCGGAGGACAAAAACAATTTATATCAACGAAGATATTGAAACGACGCTGTTTTATGTTCTAACATAAGGAGAAATTTGAAAATGCAAAATCATATATAATGGATACTATGTCCTGTTTGCGGCAACAAAACCCGTAACAGAATAAGAGAAGATACGGTCTTGAAAAACTATCCTCTTTACTGCCCGAAATGCAAGCAGGAAACGCTGATAGAAGCGGAGAATTTGAAAGTAACTGTTCTTTGCCGGCATCCGGAAGGCTGGCGGCTACGGCCTTTCCAGTATGGAGCACACTGCGCAGGCGATATAGCGGTAACGCCAATTTTCGTTAGGATAAAAAATCCCCGTAGGTGAATCGGCCACCTACGGGAAGTTGATTCTATATATTATCTTCTCTTTGAATTCGACAGTTGTTTTATGAAAATCATGCTTATGCAAATTGGCTGTTGTAAAGGGCAGCATATTTCCCGTCCCTTGCCATCAGTTCCTCGTGATTTCCGACTTCTTTGATATCGCCATTCTCCATATACAAAATCATATCGGCGTCACGGATGGTGGAAAGCCTGTGAGCAATGACAAAACTGGTGCGCCCTTTCATCAGCTGCGCCATAGCGCGCTGGATTAAAGCCTCTGTATGGGTATCCACATTGCTTGTCGCTTCGTCCAGAATCATAATTTCCGGGTCGGAGGCGATGGCCCGGGCGATGGTGAGAAGCTGGCGCTCTCCCTGTGAAATGTTTTCCGCTCCTTTGGAAAGCTCCATGTCATATCCACCGGGCAGCGTTTTGATGAAATTATGCGCACAGGCCGATTTTGCCGCAGCAATAATCTTGTTTCTGTCCATATGCTCTTGTGCATATCCCAGGTTGTCGGCAATCGTCCCCTCAAAAAGCCAGGTGTCCTGCAGCACCATGCCGAAACGATCCCGCAGCTCTTCTCTGGGCATATCCTGTATATTGACGCCGTCCACCATGATAGCGCCGCCGTTAATCTCATAAAAGCGCATGAGCAGGTTGATCAGGGTGGTTTTGCCTGCGCCGGTCGGTCCCACAATCGCCACCTTCTGACCGGGTTTGACGGTTAGATTTACACCGTTCATCAGCAAACGGTCAGGCGTATACCCGAACTGAACGTTTTGGAACGTCACGCTGCCGGAACGGTCTTTGGGAATGATGCCGTGTTCTGCGTCCGGCAATTCTTCCTCTGCGTCCAGCAAAGCGAAAATCCGGTCTCCTGCGGCTTTGGATGCGCCGAAGCTTCCCGCCATACCAGCCAGCGAGGAAAACGGCTCGGCAAACCGGCGGGTGTACTCGAGCATAGCCTGTACATTCCCCACTGTGATAAGGCCGCCGATGGCGCTCAGACAGCCGATGACAGCGCAAACTACATATCCCATATCGTTGACCAAGGTGGTAATCGGGCTGACGGCTCCCGCGGTTGTTTCCGCCTTATAGGAACTATGTTTCAGTTCATCATTCAAAGCAGAAAAACGCTGCTTTGCTCTGTCCTGATAACTAAAGGACTGGACGACCTGCTGGCCGTTGTACATTTCCTCAATGTATCCGTTGAGCTGGCCCAGTAACTGCTGCTGCTTTTCATAATGCCTGCCGCTGGACTTCATCACGCCCGCCGCGCTGAGCAACGACAGCGGCACCATAATGATCGGAATGATGGTCAGCTTCGGGCTGATTGCCAGCATCATCAAAAGGATGCCGATTGCCGTGATTACCTGCGTAACAATGGAGGTCAGGTTCTGGCTGACGGTATTATTGATGGTATCGACGTCGTTGGTGATCACGCTGAGAATGTCGCCGTGGGTATGGGTATCGTAGTAGTTCAGCTTCAGGCGGTGCATTTTCCCGTCAATGTCGCTTCGGATTTCGCGCATAACATTGGCAGTGACCTTCGCCATGTGAAATCCCTGCAAAAACGAAAAGAACTGGGAAATCAGATAGAGGCAGACCAACGCCGCCAGCAGCCAGAGAATGGTTTCCCAATAAAACACACCGTCCCGGATGCTGTCAAACAGGGTTGTTGTGACCTTGCCGATCACAAACGGGGCCATCACGGTGAAAATGGTGCTGACGGAAGCAAACAGCAGGACGAAAAACAACCGCAGCCTGTGGGGCTTCAGATACCCTAAAAGCCGTTTGAAGGTATGGGTTTTCATGTCAGACGGCCTCCTTTCCCAACTGGATCTCCGCAATTTCACGATAGAGCGGGCAGTTTTTCAAAAGCTCCTGATGTGTTCCCTGGCCGACGATCATTCCATCGTCAACAACCAGAATGCGGTCGGCGTCCAAAATCGTGCTGACCCGCTGCGCCACCATTATTATGGTGGCGTCTCCCATGGCCGCTTTCAGGTTTTTGCGGAGCGTCTGGTCGGTTTTCATGTCCAAGGCGGAAAAGCTGTCGTCAAACACATAGATCTCGGGCTGTTTCATAATCGCCCTTGCAATCGCCATCCGCTGGCGCTGCCCGCCGGAAAGGTTTGTCCCCCCTTGGGCGATCCGGTCATGATACCCGTTTTCCTTTTTCAGGATAAATTCCTCGGCGCACGCAACTTTCGCCGCCGCCTGCCAGTCCTGCTGCGTGCCATCCTCTTTTCCGAAATTGAGGTTGGAGGCGATATCGCCGGAAAATAAAACATTTTTTTGCGGGACATAGCCGATCAGGGAACGGAGGTCGTCCACAGCATATTCCTTGGCGTTCACGCCGTCGATCAGTACTTCGCCGAACAGAGGATCGTACAGGCGCGGGATCAGTTTCAGGATACTGGATTTGCCCCGTCCCGTTCCGCCGATAATGGCGGTGATTTCTCCGGGATGCGCTTCAAAGCTGATATCTTTTAAAATCGGCTCCGGCGCTCCGGGGTAGGCAAAGGTCACATGGCGAAATTCTACCGTAGAACGGAGAGGGCGCTCCTGCAAGGAAAACGAGCCGTCCCGAATCGTGGTTTCTGTCTCCAACACCTCTGCAATACGCCCTGCACAGGCATATGCCGTGGGGAACATCATGATGACAAGGGCCAACATCATCACCGACATCAGCACCATGCTGATATACTGGCTGTTCGCAACCAGAGAGCCGACCTCCATGGCGCCTGTTTCAACATAATAGGCGCCAAGCCCCAAAACCGCCGCCGTGGTCACGCCGAAAATCACGTTGATGACTGGCAGCAAAAGGCTGGTGATTCGGCCAGACAGCATGGCGGTTGCAGCATAGTCGGTATTCGCCTCGCCGAAACGGCGGCTTTCCGCCTGCTGCTTATTGAAAGCGCGGATGACCCGGACCCCTTCCAGCGATTCCAGAAACAGCTGATTGAGACGGTCCAGTTTTTTTCTAAGTTTTACAGAATAGCGGGAAGCAAACAGAATGACAATGCCACACCCCACCAATAATACCGGAATCGCAACCGTAAGGACAGAGCTGACCTGTCCGCCGGTAGCAGCGGAGAAAATCAAGCCCGCCACCGCCATCATCGGCGCAAGGATGCCGATCCGCAAAAGCAGGGTAAGAAAGTTTTGCACATTTGTAATATCCGATGTGCTTCGTGTGACGAGACTAGCTGTACCAAACTTATCCAGTTCGGCAGCTGAAAAGCTCTGCACCTTTTCAAAAACCTGTCCACGAAGCGTTGCGGAAAAGTCCGTGGAAATGCGGGAAGCGATTTTCACCGACCAAAAATTGACAACACACGCCAACACCGTAACCCCCGCCATGACAGCGGCAAGGATGAAAATGGTGCTGCGGGAAGAATCGGCCACCCCGCTGTTAATCATTTGGGCGAGCAGCGAGGGGAGCATCATTTCTGCAACCGCTGCAAACAAAACCAGTACGGAAAGCAGCCAAATTTGTTTCCCTTTTAATTTCACTCTTGAAAAAATGGCTCTCATAAAAAATACCCCTTCCTCATAGTGTCGGCCTGATTCCGGACAGCCGGAACATCAGCTTCCCCAACGCATACTGCTGCAAACCCATGTATTCCTGCACAGACACTGTACCGCCAAAGTTTAAAACCTCCATATTTCCGCTGCGCCCGGTGATATAAATACCGGATGAGGTAAAACCGTTTTTGAAATAAAATTTTTTGCGGGCAATCCGCTGTTCTTTGTTTTCGGCGGTATCATCCAGCCGCTCAATCAGCAAAACAATTTTTTGATCGGGAAAACGCCTGCATATCTCCTGTAGGATCTTGCTTCCGGTACCCCGGCTACGGATTTTTGAGGAAACGGCCAGGTAATCCACCATTACCATATTTTTGTAGGGAATCACCACCACAAACCCCAGTACCCTCCCGTTTTCCATCGCTGTCAGTATCTGTGCCTTTCCTTTATTTACAGAATGTCGAACCGCAGAAAAGGGTTTTCGTTCCGCTTTGGGAAAAGCCTCCATGTAAATCTCCTTGATTTCTTTCCACGGTTTTTGATTCGCATTTAAAACATCCATCTTCATACGCCGCCCTTGCAATTTTCTCCACTATACAGTATGATAATCTATACAGTAACTGTAATGTCAAGGGGTTTTACGATGACAAAGAAAAAATATTTATATACCACAGGGCAATTTGCCAGGCTCAACGGCATTAACAAGCGCACGCTGCATTATTACGATGAGATCGGGCTGTTTTCCCCCGAATTTAAAGGGGAAAACGGTTACCGCTACTACACCTGTTTTCAGACGGTGCAGCTGGAGCTGATTCTAATGTTGAGAAAAGTCGATTTATCAATCGAAGAAATCATTCGTTATCAGCAAAGCCCCTCGGGAACTTCCTTTTCGGAGTTGATCACAGAGAAGAAGAAACTAATTGACAAATCCATTCAAGAGCTTTTAAATGCTAAAAGCTTCTTAGAACAAAAATCCCAAAAGCTTTCCCTGAGTCTTACAGCCAAGGAGGGGGAGATAGAACTGCTTACACTTCCCGAACAGCGTATTTTGCTCAGCGACCCAATTACAGGCGCTTATGACGACGATGACTTTGCGGTTGCGGGAGAGTTTTCTTTGCGGCTGAAATCCATATATGGTCTTTATGATAATTTCGGGAGCCGGATTCTAGCAGAGAAAATCGTAACCGGAAACTATCATGATTACGATTGCTTTTTTGCTTACGGCAGAGAGGATATCAAAATCTATGACGCCGTACGCCCAGAAGGTACCTATCTGCGGGTCTTTTGTCTGGGGGGATGGAAAAATCTGGAGAATGTTTACCAGAACATCTGCACTTTTGCAGAGGAAAACCAAATGGAGTTGGTCGGATATTCCTATGAGGAGGGCCTAAACGAAATGTCCCTGCAAAGCCGTGACGATTATATTACTATGATCACAGTCGGCTGTAAAAAGAGCGGATAATGGTATATAAAAAAATAGTATTTGATTTTGTGTTGTCAAAAAGCCTATACCTATGAAAAGCATTGCAAATACTGACTTTTTCGCAGATTAAGATACTCAAAACAATAATAATTTTTGCTACTTTGGTGTCCAAATGGTGCCCAGATTTCCTATGGTGGTATAAAACGATACGAGCAGATATAAGAAAAAACATACTATGTGAAGGCGAAAGCACTCGTTGCTTTCGCTCTCTTATCTGTCACATAAGCAGGGGCGAACGCACTTTTCAACAGCGGGCGAGGCCCGTTCATCTTGACCGTTGACGAGGGTGGCTGGCCCTGCTATCTATCATCAATAAAAATAGAAAAATTCATATATGGGCGCTATAATAAAAACATACAAAGTGGCAAACCGGAAGTTGACGGGGTGATATTATGAAAAAGATAATGGCAGTTATGTTATCGTTGCTTGCTTGTACGGTTCTATTTACGGGGTGCAGCACTTTCCCCGAAAGCAATGAAGAACAGTCCTTAAAGGTATATTCGTTTAGCGGAGAAAATGAATATATTTCTGTATCGAATGGCGTAATTATTTTAGATGGCAAAGATGAAATTTGCTATGGTGGTGATTTGAAAGTGATGTCAGACGATTTTGCTGATATTACCGCATATTCAACTACCATTTATATTAACGGAAGTGAAAAAGAAATTTTGCTTTCTAATGGTGTTGATGATCAAACAGGTGGGAAAATAGATGTTTCTGGTAATGTTGGGGAAATTTCTTGTGACTTTCTAAGAGATGGCGACGCTGATAAATTGGCTGATAATTTGTGGTTTAAATTAAAAACAACCAATTTGAATGGAGAAGAAAACACTTATCAGGTGCAATTAGAAACAACTGAAATCACAAAGGCAGCCGACAACTAATTTCCAGAGTTTTACTGTTATGGACAACCCTGTCCATAAACAGTCTGCTCGCTAAGTTAACTAAGTTAATGCAGAAAAACCGGAGAAAGCAGCTCGCTCTCTCCGGTTCGTTCTATTTTAACTGAGAACGGCAATTGACAAGCGCAGATAAGTGTGTTATCATAGTTAGTATATGCTAACTTTGCG
Source organism: Hydrogeniiclostridium mannosilyticum (assembly GCF_003268275.1). GTDB lineage: Bacteria > Bacillota > Clostridia > Oscillospirales > Acutalibacteraceae > Hydrogeniiclostridium > Hydrogeniiclostridium mannosilyticum. The sequence goes on along the minus strand of NZ_QLYR01000001.1, from coordinate 183,744 downwards.
GATTGGTGAATGGAGATGAAGGATAGGAATGATGATAAATAAAAGGCTGATTGGAACGGTCAGCGAAAGTAAAAAGTATGTGGCGGGCAATGTTCTTCTGCAGTGGTGTTCGCTTGCGGCGAATATTATCATGATGATCAGCATTACCAGGCTTCTTGCAGGATTATACCTGAAGGCTGCGGATATGAAGGCTTTGCTGACTGCTTTAGGAATCGCGGCGGCGGCGCTTCTTATTCGTTTTTTCTGTACTATCGGCGCTAACCGGATGGGGTATCTTTCTTCCAGGGCAGTCAAAAAGACATTGCGGGAGTTAATTTACCGCAAACTCCTGAGGTTAGGCGCCTCTTATAATGATCAGGTGAAAACCAGCGAAGTTGTGCAGGTAGCGGTAGAGGGTGTAGATCAGTTGGAAACTTACTTTGGAGCCTATCTGCCTCAGTTTTTTTATGCTATGCTGGCACCGCTGACCCTATTTGCAGTGCTTTGCTTTGTAAATATTCCATCGGCTGTTGTACTGTTGGTCTGCGTCCCACTGATTCCAGCTGCAATAGCGGCAGTACAGACATGGGCGAAAAAGCTTCTGTCGAAATATTGGGGGCAGTATACTGCGCTGGGGGATACTTTTCTGGAGAATTTGCAGGGGCTTACTACCCTGAAAATTTATCAGGCAGACGAGTTCAAAAGCAAAGAGATGAACATGGAATCCGAGAAATTTCGCAGGATAACAATGAAAGTGCTTACAATGCAATTGAACTCCATTACGATTATGGATTTGATCGCTTACGGAGGGGCGGCTCTCGGTGTAATCATGGCAGTGACGCAATATACGGCGGCTCAAGTGTCGCTTGCCGGATGCCTGCTGATTATTCTGCTGGCGGCGGATTTTTTCCTCCCTATGCGGCAATTGGGAAGCTTCTTTCATGTCTCCATGAATGGCATGGCTGCCAGCGACAAAATTTTTCGTTTGCTGGATTTGGAAGAAAATCCGTCTAAAGAGGAGAAGGTGCCGGAAGACTGTTCGATTGTCTGCTGCAATCTGCGCTTTTCTTATGAGTTGGATCGGGAAATCCTCCACGGTGTGGATATGCGGTTTCCAGAGGGGAGCTTTACGGCATTAGTTGGTGAGAGTGGCAGCGGAAAATCTACAGTTTCCGCTATTCTGACGGGACGCAGCAAGGGATATGGCGGTTCGGTTGCCATCGGCGGCACAGAGCTGAAGGATATCAATGAAGGATCCCTTCTGCAAAATATTACCTATATCAGCCATCAGAGTTATCTGTTTAAGGGGACAGTACGGGATAATCTGCTTATGGGAAAGCCGCTTGCGGCGGACAGCGATCTGTGGGAGAAACTGGAACAGGTGAATTTGACTGCATTTTTGCAGTCTGAAAAAGGGCTGGATACGCCTTTAACAGAAAGAGCTTCTAACCTTTCAGGCGGCCAGCGTCAGCGGCTGGCGCTGGCGAGGGCGCTGCTCCATGACAGCCCGGTCTATATCTTTGATGAGGCAACCTCCAATATTGATGTGGAGAGCGAAAACGATATCATGTCGGAGGTTCATAAGCTGGCGGAGACAAAGACGGTGATTCTCATTTCCCACCGTTTAGCGAATGTAGTAAAGGCGGATAACATCTATGTAATGGACGGCGGAAAGATTGCCGAAAACGGAAGCCATGAACAATTGTTGAAAAAGCATGGGTTATATGAAAAGCTGTGGACTACCCAACAAGCCTTGGAAAATTACGGAAAGGACGGTGCAGAAAGATGAAGAAGAGAAATGGATTTCAAGTAATGGCCCGGTTAATCGGGCTGGTAAAGCCCTTAACGGGTTTTATGCTTCTTGCTGTTTTGATGGGGTTTATCGGGCATCTTTGCGCCGCTTTCATCACTATTTTTGGAGGCTATGCGGTGCTGGAAGCCTTGCGGTTCGATACATCTTTGAACCTCACGGTACTGTTTGTTTGTGTGGTGGTATTCGCTGTGGCGCGTGGTTTTCTCCGTTATGCAGAGCAGGCGTGCAATCACTTTATCGCCTTTAAACTACTGGCTCTTTTGCGGGATAAGGTGTTTCAGGCGTTACGGCGGCTATGTCCCGCTAAATTGGAAGGACGGGATAAAGGGGACTTAATCTCTGTTATTACCTCTGATATTGAACTGCTGGAAGTGTTTTATGCGCATACCATCTCGCCGGCAGTCATTGCCTTTCTTTTTACGGTTGTAATGTGCTTGTTTATTGGTTCCTTCCACTGGCTGCTGGGGATTGTTGCCCTGCTGGCATACCTGGTTATAGGAGTGGTGATCCCTCTGGTTACCTCTAAGCTGAGCGGCGACAATGGGATGAGGTTCCGCGCCAAATCCGGCGAATTGTCCAGCTTTGTGTTGGACAGCCTGCGCGGGCTTTCTGAAACCCAGCAGTATGGCCAAGGCCTAAAACGTCTGACCGACATGAACCGGCAGACTGACGGCCTTGCCAAAGATGAAGAAAAGATGAAACGCGCCGCCGGTAGGAACGCGGCGGTGACGAATGTAGCGGTGTTGGCTTTTGATCTGCTGATGCTGTTTACTTCTGTTTTGCTTTACCAAGGCGGTATGGTCGATTTCACCGGCGTGTTAATTCCGACGCTCTCCCTTTTTTCCTCTTTTGGTCCGGTTATCGCTTTGGCGGCTTTGGGAAGCACCTTACAAAACACCTTTGCAGCCGGCAACCGGGTGCTGGACATTTTAGATGAAACGCCAATGGTGGAGGAAGTAACGGGAAAACCGGAAATTACCTTTGCCGGAGCGGCAGCGGAACAGGTCACCTTTTCCTATGGGACGGAAATTATTCTTTCCAATGTCTCGGTAGAAGTACCGGAACATTCTGTTGTTGGCATTGTGGGACGCAGCGGCAGCGGAAAATCCACCCTCTTAAAGCTGCTGATGCGTTTTTGGGACGTGCGGCAGGGCAAGGTGATGATCTCCGATATGCCCATTGACCAAATCAACACCGCAAACCTGCGGGAACTGGAGAGCTTTGTGACCCAAGAAACCCATTTGTTCCATGACAGTATCAAAAACAACCTGCGGATTGCCAAGCTGGACGCGGCAGATGAAGAAATAGAGTCCGCCTGCAAGAAGGCGTCTGTCCATGAGTTTATCATGAGCCTGCCCCAAGGCTATGATACGCCGATAGGGGAATTGGGGGATACCCTTTCCGGCGGGGAGCGGCAGCGTCTGGGGCTTGCCCGTGCATTTTTGCATGACGCGCCTCTCCTGCTGTTGGATGAACCGACCAGTAATCTGGACAGCCTAAATGAGGCTGTAATTTTAAAATCGTTGCACGAGGAGCGAAAAGGCAAAACCGTGGTGCTTGTATCTCACCGCCAGTCTACCATGCGGATGGCCGACAAGGTGTATTCCGTGGAACATGGGAGGATAAGCTGATGGGCAGAAGCGTGGAGAAAAAACGACAGAGGGAAAAGGAACTGGTCTCTCAAATGATTGCGATTTACTGTCACAAAAAGCACCGCATACGCAATGGGTTGTGTGCGGAATGCCGGAAGCTGGACGAATATGCCAAAACGCGGAGTGACAAATGCCCATTTATGGAAACAAAAACATTTTGCTCAAACTGCAGCGTACATTGCTATAAGCCGGAAATGAGGATAAGGATCCGGGAGGTTATGCGATTTTCAGGACCGAGGATGATATTTCATCATCCGATTTCCGCCGTCCGTCATGTAATCGAAAGCAAACGGGAAAAAAAGAAACTGGAGGGACAAAATGGGGATTCGTAAAGTCTTATATATTGCGGTCGGCTGTATCGGTGTGGGAATAGGCGCCGTAGGCGCGGTATTGCCGCTCCTTCCGGCGTTTCCATTCTTACTGCTGGCGGCGTTCTGCTTTGCCAAAAGCTCGGAAAAACTGCATCGCTGGTTTACCGGAACAAAGCTCTACAAAAATAATTTGGAAAGCTATGTCAATGGGAAGGGCATGACCTGGAAGACAAAAATACGTATTATGATTACCGTAACGCTTCTTATGACGGTTGGGTTTCTCATGATGCGCCAAGTATTAATCGGAAGAATTGTTTTGACCTGTGTGTGGGTATTCCATATTGTTTATTTTGTGTTCGGGGTAAAGACTTATAAGCAACCGGAAGTGTAATCATTAAGGTGATAGACGGCGCCCGCTGCCAGCGCAGACGGGATTGCTGTTTCCAAACGTGTGAAGGCTGCACGCGGTACCAGTATATCATGGGAATGAAGCTGGCGATAGCTGTTTCGACTTGGGGGTAAGCAGGATGAGGCTGATTAAAAAATATTTCGGTAATACCCGGAAGCCGGATGGAGTGCTTGGAAAGCTGATGGTAAGCGGTATGAATAAAGCCCATGCGGCAGTATCAGACTGGGGCATGGAGCATTTATCGTCCATCCATCCCACGGAGATTGTAGAATTGGGCTGCGGGGGCGGACGCAATGCTGCTCAGCTGCTCAGCCGTTTTCCAAAAGCAAAGCTAACGGCATTGGACTATTCTGAGGTATCCGTAGAAAAAACCATGCGGATCAATTGGGGGAATATTCAGAACGGAAGGTGCCGGGTGCTGCAAGGGGATGTGTCCGCTCTGCCTTTTGCGGAAAGCAGCTTTGACCTGGCCACAGCATTTGAAACCGTGTATTTCTGGCCGGGGCCGACAGAAAGCTTCCGGGAGGTATGGCGCGTCTTACGGCCGGGCGGTATATTCTTGATTGTAAATGAGTCGGATGGCACAAACAAAGACGATGAAAAATGGCTGGGTATAATAGACGGCCTTCACATTTTTAATAAAGCGCAGCTTTCGGCTTTTTTGAAAGACGCCGGTTTTCCCAAAATGACCGTGGACCATGATAAATCAAAACACAGGCTTTGTATCATAGCGGTAAAATAAAAATACTATCCCCAGGTAAATCATACGGCCCTTTCCGTATTTGAAGAAAACAGTTCCCTTTGATAATAGCCGGCCTACTTACCTTATGGATAAGGACGGCAATGTGTATGCCGGTATTCCGGAATTAGATGCCGCAGTGCTTTCGGAAAATGCCATTGCCTGCGATGAGAACGGAGAACTCATTGCTTTTTCGGTCTTTGATGCGAAAAGAGTGAAGGTGCTTTCTATGGAGTCAGCGATGGAACAGTTATCAATGAATGTGGGCTGGTAGATTTATCGGTTCATAGTAAACTGAAAGGGACGCCGCTTCAAATACGGCGTCCCTTTTCTCTTTTTAGCAATGCTATCAGTTTCTTGTGTTTTCAGGATCCATAAGCAGCCAGTCTATCGCGTTGACAACCTTGATCCCTTCGTAGTTACCGATTGTAAATTTATCTAAGGTCAGTACGGTTTTTTCATAGTTGTCTTTGATTAGGCGAAGCGGTTTCAGTTCACGTTCAAAGGTTTCTTCTGCGGTCATATCCGCCGTTACCTGATAATAGATGATATCGTCGTCTTTTCTGGCAACAAAGTCTACCTCAGCATTTCCAACCTTACCGATATTCACCTGGTATCCTCTGCGCAGCAGTTCAAAGAACACAATATTTTCCAAAGAGAAGCCTAAGTCATAGCGTTTCTTAGGAAGAATATGGCTGCGAAGTCCTAAGTCAACCATATAGAACTTACGGTTGGATTTCAAGAGCTCCTTGCCTGCAATGTCAAAACGCTCTGCATCGTAGAAGATGAATGCTTCGATCAATGCTTCCACGTAATCATCCACAGTATTGGCAGAAACCTTACGGCCGTTTGAGGCCAGATAATCGGTTATGCCTCTGATGGAAACAGGGCTGCCTATCACACTCGCAAGATATTTGGAGATTGCTTTAAGCAGTGCTATATCTGTTATCTTACGCTTATTCGGATCCTTTTCCCTGCGCCTTTGCCGTTCCTCAATATCCTTTATGATGACCGTATTGTAGATACCCTCTAAATAGGTGTTGACCTTTTCTTTCTTACGGTCCATTCGGGCAACATAAGGCAATCCGCCGATTTTCATAAACTCAGCAAAGGCTGCGTCTTTCTCCATACCGGTCATTTGCCAGAATTCACGGAAAGAAAGCGGCAGCATCTTTATCTCAATATAGCGGCCTGTGAGCAGTGTGGCAAGATCGCTTGACAGCATATATGAGTTGGAACCTGTGATATACATATCCACATAGTCTTTCACATAGAAGCTGTCAACGACTTTCTCATAAGAATCCACCATTTGAACCTCATCCAAGAAGATGTAGTTCTTTTTGCTTTCGTCTATATGCTCTTTCAGATATTGGTACAGTCTTTTATAGTCTGTCAGTTCTTCGTTTTCCAATTCCTCAAAGTTTATATAGATGATTTGTGATTCTTCTGTGCCTTCGCTTAAAAGCATTTCCATATACTGTTTGAGCAGTGTGGATTTTCCGCAGCGGCGAATGCCGGTAACAACCTTTATTACCTCTTCCTCTTTCCAGGAGCGTAATTGCTCTAAGTATTCCGTTCTCTGTACCATAGAAACACCTCCGCTTAAAGTATTCCCATTATAGCACACAATATTCAAAAAGTCAACAGATATGCCGAAATCGGCACATAACAGAAAAATCGACAAGGATATTCCGAAATCAAAGAGGCTTTTGAAATACAATTCCCTGTATTTGTTGAAATAACACGCATTAAAGTCGTAATAAATAAGTATAAAACCAAACCGAAAAGGAGTTTTTAATCTATGTTAATTGCAATCGATCACGGAAACAAACAAATCAAGTGCAGCCGCAGAACCTTTGTATCGGGACTGCGGGAAAGCGACACAAAACCGCCCTTTGGTAAGGAAATCCTGTTCTACAAGGGTAAATATTACACCCTGACCGACCAGCGTATTCCATATATGCGGGACAAGACGGTGGACGAGCGCTATTTCATCCTTACGCTGTTTGCCGTTGCCTTTGAGCTTGCCGGAACCGATTACCGTCAGGACGAGATTGCCGACGTGCAGCTCGCTATCGGATTGCCCCCGGCTCATTACGGAGCACAGTATGAGCGATTTGAAAAATACTTTTTGGATCGTGATATTATTGATTTCCAGTTGGACGGCAAACCGTACTCTATTTACATCAGCAAGGCCATCTGCTTCCCGCAAGCCTACGCCGCAATTATGCCTATCTATCAGAAAATACGCCAGTACCCAAAGGTGGCAGTGTTGGATATCGGTGGATTTACGGCAGATTATCTGCTTGTTAAGAACGGCGAAGCGGATCTGTCGACCTGCGACTCTCTGGATAACGGTGTTATCACTCTTTATAATAGCGTTAAGTCCAAGGTGAATGCGGACTTCGATATGCTGCTTGACGAGTCCGACATTGACGCTATTCTGCAGGACAAGGAAACAGACTATGACGACGCCATTATTCGTATTGTAAAGGAACAGGCACAGTTCTTTGTGGATGATCTTTTCGGCAAGCTGCGTGAGCGTATGATTGATCTTCGTTCCGGGAAGGCCGTCTTTGTCGGCGGCGGCTCTATTTTGCTCAGAAGGCAGATTGAAGCCTCCGGAAAGGTTGGAACACCCATCTTTGTTGACGAGATTTCTGCCAATACAAAGGGATATGAGTTGTTGTTCAAAGCATCGTGTATGGGGTGATGCGAATGGCAAAGAAGGATTTATATAAATTTACCATCCAATTTAACAGCGGTGATCCGCAGCATCAACAGACGTCAGAGATATTGAACCGGCAGGGACGGCGCAAGGCACAGTTTCTTGTAAATGCCGTCATGCACTATCTGCACTGCTCTGAAACGCCCAACATACCGCAACCTGCGCCGGTGGATACGGCTGTTATTGAAACGATTGTGCGCCGTATTATGAGCGAGCAGCACAGTGAAGAACCAACCATGCCAAAGCCGGCAGAGCGTAAGATTCCAAAATCAAAGGACATTACTTTCGACCAGGATGAAGCGGATATGCTGGGCGAGGACGGTATGGCTGCTATCGCAAATACAATGGCAATGTTCAGACGAGGATAAGCCTATGAAGAAAGTGATTGATTATTTGCTTTGGAAAATGTGACCTGACTCACAAGGGGAAATTCTGTCCAAATTGATGGTGGACTGAGGGGCGGTTCACTGTGAACCGCCTTGAACTTCCCACTTTAAGAGAGAATACAGCAGAAAGAAAAACAAGAGGATATATGCGGTTTGTAAGAGCCTGTTATCCGGCAGATATTCGGCAAGGCGAATCGAACCTAAACCGACTGCGCTTTTTCTTTCTGCTGTAGTGAAAGCTTGAAAAACCACAAAAAATAAATTTATCGCTTTATAAACTATTGTGTTTTTCGAGAAACATGCTATACTGTTTCTGTTAGTCACTTCTGCTGTTCCCGGATCTAAGTTCGGCGGGAATAAATCTTGATTCGATTTGGGTTGAAGGTATGGATATAAGCTATAAAAAACTATGGAAATTGCTGATTGACAGAGATATGAAAAAGAAAGACCTTGAAAAGGCCGCGGGTATCAGCAACTATGTCATTTCCAAAATGACCAGGAATGAAAATATCACGGTTGAAACCGTGGGAAAGATCTGCAAAGCACTGAATTGTACGCCGAATGACATGTTGGAATTCGTGTCCGACAGTGAGTAAGAGGTTTGAGTATGAACAGCATTTTGAAAAAAATCAGGCAAAGTGATGCCTTTAATAAAGAAAATCGAATCCCCTACACAAAGGTGATCGTGTTGATGAGCTTATTTACCTTTGTGTTTCTGGGCGCGGAATTTCTGTTTGTCAATATGATCTCACGCACGGTTTTGGGAAATCAATCGGTAAATGCCCAAAACTATGCGCTTGGTATCAGCGTCATCGGTTTTGTTCTGTATCCTGTTTTCTCTCGATTTTGTAAAGGAAAATGGCAAACCGCACTTGCAATGTGTGCAGCGATTTTGTCGGTTATTTGTCTTTTTATGATATGCCGCCATGCCTCTTATGCACTTACACTCGGCATGGGACTCTTGCTGTTTCTGATTCTCGGCGCGTTTGGAAGTGCCGTATTCTACAAAACACTATGTCTGTTAGAGGACAACACCTATATTGCGCGACTGACAGGCGTTTCCTATATGCTTGGAATCTTGCTTCAAATCGCAAACAACAATTTGGTTCATATAGATTACATAGAAGCCGGCATACTTTCTGCATTTATAATATTGCTGGCATTTATGCTGATAAAAGCAGAGAAAAACAGCGTTGTCCCTGCCTTCTCCAAAAGCAAAACCGAAGAGGAAAACGATGGAAGCGGAAAGGATAGCCTGAAAATCATTTTGCTCCTCGTCCTTTTCGTCGCACTGATGACCTGTATTTTCAGCACCATGGACAATGCGGTCACCGTATACCACGCAAACGGAACGGTGAATATTGGTCAGTGGCCGAGAATACTTCTCGCACTCAGCGGTCTTATGGCAGGTTTTTTGTTTGATATTGCAGGCAGAAAATATGTGAGTGTGATCATGTACTGCGTAATGCTTCTGTCTACGACCTGCCTTGTCATTATTCAGTTTGCCGGGCCGTTCACGGTGGGTCTGGTCATATTCTATCTGTCCGCCGGCTTCTTTGCTGTTTTCTTTACCTCTTCCTTTATGGAGATCGCCCGATACACGGATACCCCCGAGTTGTGGTCAGGGTTTGGCAGAACCGTCAATAATCTTGTTGCCGCTGCAATCTCGGGAGGCTCCCTTGCACTTTTGCATTCCGAAAACAATATTGTCATGATCACCATAGAGCTGATTTTATTCGTGGCCACCAGCATTGTCGCGCTTTTCTATACCAACAAAAGAAAAGCGTTTTTTGACAGGCTTGCCGAAGCGGACAGCAGCGAACTAAGCGGCGGTGAAAAACTGCAAAGGCTGGCAGAGCAGTTTTCGCTGACACAGAGAGAAACCGAGGTTTTCGGACTGCTTGTCAATACCGAAGACGGATTGCAGACGATAGCCGACGGTTTGTATGTCTCCAGACGAACCTTAGAGAGATATGTCTCCGCCATATATGAAAAAACAGGTGCAAAATCCCGGATCGGGCTTGTTACTCTTTATAACAATGCATAATAAAACATAACAAAAAGCATTTTATCCTCCCGCCGATGTGGGAGGATATTTTTTGCGGTTTTTTCAGGGAAAATCGATATTTTGCCTCGATTTTAAGAATGGCGGAGTTCCGCCACCCCATTTTCGGCAGATTGGCGGACTTCCCTTATATCAAAATCGGCACTCTGTAAGTATAATTATATGCAAAGACGGTCGGGAGGAATACGAATTGCAACACAAACTCTTATATTTTATCGAAAGGTATAATAAGAAGTATTTGCCCAAAATTTTAACTGTCCTTTTGCTTGCAAGTTTGGCTCTGAGTGCCTGTGCCAAAAAGCCTTCGGAAACATACAGTTCTACATCAATCCCAGAGCCTTCACAAAACACATCTACGCAGGCGGAGCCGGTAACGCTGGAACAGGCGCTTCTCAAGGAACGCGGCAAGCCGTATGACCAATCGGACTACAAAAAATTTCTCGGCGGCGAGGGCATTATATACGAGTATGCCGAATTCGACTGTAATCTGGATCACAGCTACAGTAAAACCATTAACGATCTCGTGGTGGCTGACGGAAAGCTGTACCAGGCAAATTTCAACTCCGTTTTGGCAAACGGCAAGAACATACAAGAGGTCGGCACTCTGCCCGAAAAAAACATCCGGTACTGGCGTCTGACCCATGACGGTGAAATGGGAGAGATTTACTTAAATGACGGCTCCGGTTATAAGATCAGCAACCCGCCGTTTGCGGCCTCACCTATGGATAAAGCACAGCATCCGCTGTTCCGAAAGGTTTACCGCTATGCTTCCGACGGAAAGACATTGGAGGATCATACGGCAGAATACTTAAATGCCGATAAGGTCTACTCCGGCGATCCGATAATCACCGTTGTCGGCGGTAAAGTCAGCCTGCTTTTTTCGGGCAAATATCTTGACAAGGGTACGACCGGCTGGAATTGGTATCGGGACATGGACCGGCGGGAGTACATTGCCTTTGATTTGGAACTGTCCGAGCTTGCCGGCGAAGCACCGATCCGGCTGTTTAATCGGAACATTCTGATGACCAATTGTGCCTTTTATGAGATCGTGTATGCCTCGGAGCCTTTGGACGACAGCGACACAAAAGCGCAGCTTGCGCCGGACGCCTCGGTGTCTCCCTACTATCCCGCAGCGCAGCATCTCAACTGCAATGTAAAGCTAAGAAAGCTTGATCTGCTTACCGCTTTTTACAGCGATGTGCGCAACATCAGCACAAGCCACGTGATCACCGAGGACTATACGATGCTCCCCATCGCCGAGGTACTTACAGACGGATACGGTGCGTATCAAAAATACGATCCCTGCCGTTTCTATTGGGACTATGATCAGAAATAAGGAAAAGGAGAGAAACACGATGAATGCAAAACGAATCACGGCGCTTGCGCTGGCTTTGGTCATGATCTTGCTTCTTGCCGCATGCGGCAGCAAAACCGTTGTGAACGATGACGGCACAAAAACCGAACAAACAGAACGCGGAGTCAAGGTGACGCAAACGGCGGCAAAAGCCGTGCAGACCGAAAAATACGAAACCGCCGATTTCAGCATGACCATCCCGAAGGGCTGGACGGTAACGACCGGCGGAACAAATATCTACCACAGTATTCGGGTAAGCGACCCGAACGAACCGCTCAATCAGATGTTTGTGCTGCTCAAAGCAGAGGTGTTGCTACACAGTCAGGCAGGTAAAGATGCATGGCAGCAAAGCTACAGTATGGGAAATACACAGGCGGTGCTTTTTGCAAAGGCTCCCGTGCTTGAAAACCCCTCAACCGAAGGCTTTTACAAAATTTTCCCGCAGTGTGCGGCGTTTGTATCTGAGGTTGACCCCGATTATTCCGGATATACTTTCCCACAGTTTAATGACTTCACCGTCACCGACCGCTATCCCTCCGCCAGCCCATTGAAGTCCTCCGCCCTGGGCGATGAGCAGCTCCGCGCCACCTTTACGGATAACGGCAAAGAGGGCGAGGGCCTATTTGCCGCCAGTGTGGTGGACTTTGGCAGCTTTGCCATCTCCAACGGCAATGTGGTAGGCTATCAGCTCCAGGCGGTGGACGGCGGCTACTATATGGCTTACAACATCGTTGCTGTTACCGCCGCAAAGGACACCTTTATCGAGTGGGAAGGTGTGCTGACCGATTGCTTCAAAACCCTGCAGTATTCCGACAGCTTTGTCAGTGCCACCAATCAGGCAAGCAATGAAAAGGTTGCCCTTGCTCAGCAGATCAGCCAGAACTTTAATGCGACTATGGACGGCTTTATGTCATCATGGGAAAGCCGCAACAGGAGTCAGGACATTATGAGCCAGAAGCAGAGCGACGCCACCCTCGGTTACGAGCGCGTGTACGATACCGAAACCGGTGAAATTTACAAGGCCACCAACGGCTTTACCGATGTCTATGACGGCAAGCGGTACAAGGCTGTGACCGATGACAATATGTATGCCGAACCGATAAGCGGCTATATTGAAAAGCGATAAGAGAGCAAGAACGGTTTACCAATAAAACGAGAATAATAAGGAGGTTTCAGACGATGAATGTAGTGCCGCATTCCGTTCCGCCGGACAGTAATACGATGAAAACCACGCTTCCGTACAACCGGAAATATGTGATCTTTGCCGTCTATGAAGTGCTGGATAAAAACGGTGCCGAATATGAAAAAACAGACGCATCCACCATTTTAGCAGAGATGTCGGTATACGGTAATTTAAGCCGGTTTTCCGTCTCCGTAAATGAACAGGAAACGGGAACGGAAATCACCGTAACGATGATACATCCTTGCGAGGGACTCTCCGCCTCCGGCGTTCAGAGATCTGTAACCGCTGTCGCCGACAGCATTTTGCAATATCTGGAAAACGATCTGGAGATAAACAGGCTGAAGGCTTGATTTGTAATTATAAACGAAAGCCTGAAGCAAAGAAAAATCGGAGGAAATGTCTATGAGAAAATTCGGAGAATATGTCAGAGCGGCATATGGGTGTTTCTCGGCAAAATGGATTTTCGGTGCGCTTGCAGCACTTAGCATTTTGCCTAACTTAATAAAAACAATACTGTTGTGTATAACAAAAGAATCGCTTGGTACCGGCGCAGTATTTTTTGCAGATCTGCTTTGTGTTGTCTGTGCTTCTGCATTTGCTTTTTTTGCAATCCGTTCGGCAAACGGGCAGACAAAGCAAGCCGCTGTCATATGGGTGAAGGGCTACCTTCCCTGTATTGCGGCTTTGTACGGGGGCGAAATTCTGATAGAGCTTCTGGGCGGGCATTTCGGACTGACCGGAAAAATTATAGGGTGCGCTGCTGCCGGCATATTGCTTGGACTGTCTTTTCATCTGCTTAGATTTGCTATGAACGGTAAAGTCAAAAGAAAAGCAGGTCGGGAAATCGTCCGAATCGGAGCCACCATATTGCTTGCGATTGTCTGCTGGTACCTGCTTCCGTACCTTTTCGGTCTCGGCGTGCGAGCCGTCTTCTCCGGAAACAAGGTATGGAGCGCAAAGCTCGTGGCAGGACTTTTGAACACGATCTTCCGTTGGACACTCCTTATGCCTGTACTGAAATTCGTGTGCGGCAAAGAAAGACAGCCGGAATCAAACGAAGAAACTTTACAGACGGAAAACAAAAAATCCTTTTTGGCCTACATTCCGGTATGTGCCAGCGTTGCCGTATTGTTGATCTCCGCCGTACTGCTCTTTCCGCAAACGGTTTCGCCTGCCGACAGACTGAAGGATGAATATTATTCCCGCACGAACATGGCGTGCTATAACCTGCTGGGTGGCAACATCATAACGGCGGTCAACGAATACAGCGATATTCAGCGGGAGCTGGAGGTGTGGAAAAGCGTTGCCGACGGCGGCTGGAATGATATCAGCGAGCAGGAAATTGCTTCAAATCCGATGCTTGCCTATCTTGATACCTATACCAACCACACCGAAGACAGGCTGGAAGCAATGGAGAAGAATTACACGGCAGGCTACATTAAGGACACCGATTACTGCTTTGAAATGTTGTCCGAATATAAAAAAGCCGACACCCTGACGGCGGAACAGAAAAACCGGCGGACGGAGATACTGACGAATCTGGCGGCAAACGGACTGTTTGTCGGCGGACTTCCGGATGTGAAAGAAAAGGCCGCAGCAATGGCGGATGTTATAGAGAATGCGGCTTCTTATCGGAACAGTTTTGAATATGCCGAGCTGCTCGCAAAAATGCGTGTCGGCGTCCGAAACGGTACCAACATTGCCGATTCCGTCGGCACAGGTATTACCTATTCTATCGTGGACAACGCGATTGAAAAGGCGCTGAAAAATCCGGAGGACTTCGTGTGGAATTACATAGCGGTCATGCTGTATAACAATCAGGACCGTCATACCCTGTACCTTACTTCGGAATACTCAGCTGACTTTCAGATTCTCACTGTCGTTGAAAACTTTGAAAAGCAGTTTGAAAAACAGCTCGGAAATGATATTACCAAGGAAGAACAGCTTGGAATCAAGAAACTGGTCATGCAGACCTATCTGCGGGCGTTGGCGCTGGATAAATGCGCGGATTACGGATTGGAAGCGCTGAAAAGCCTTGATAATTCCTATATCCGGGAAAACACCATGTATGCGCTTTTGAAAACCGGTCGGTACGATGAGTGCTTAAAGCTTGCTAAGGAGACGGAAACCGGAACCAATCCTGCGCCTATCTACTATGCGGCGGCGGCTACGCTTGAAAGTGAAGACTTCGATGCTTCCGTAGAATATGCGCTGGAGCTTGCAAAGCAGGCAAAGCTGAGCGAATATCCTAAAAAGGCAGATGAGTTGCTACATTCCTGGCTTGCATTGCTGATCGTAGATACAGAAACCACAAAAGCGAAGTACGGTCAATTGAGCGAGGTACAGATAAGCAGGCTTGAAAGCGATGCGTTTTTGAAAAACTATCTTGAAGCATATGCGAATGCCTACTATTCGACCTACGGCGGGCACTCCGTTTACGGCGATTCCTATACAGCGGCACTCGACAAGGCGATTGCCGCTGCGGACCGGGTCCTGTCCGAGTGCGGCGAATTGTGCTATCCGTATTACCTCAAAGGTGTAGCGCTTGCACAGCAGGAAAAATTTGAGGATGCCGTGAGCGCTTACAAAAAAGCGATTGAGTATAAGAGCGATGATCCGATGATATGGTATGCACTATATTCTGCGTATGCAGAGCTGGAGGACTGGGAGAATGCATATACCGCCGCCGAAATTGCCATCGGTCAAAGCCCGTGGTTCAATTATTACAATGATTACGAGGGCATCGGTATTCATATGTATTCCTACCGTGATCGTGCAAAAGCAGAAATAGAAAAGCAGCATGAAGCGTCACAGAAGGGAGGAAACGAATAATGTTGATTATACTTTCATCTATCGTCTTTATTATTCTGTTCCTGCAAACCTTCTTTCTCGGCGGTACTGTCTGGCTTGGAATTATCGGAATGCTGCTTTGTGCGGCAGGAATTGTACTGTCAATTTTGCTGAAACAGAAAGAAAAACAACGCCTTGCCGCGATATCCGTTTCAGCGGGACTGATACTTTCGGTTTTATGTTCCGTATGGATTACGGCAGGCGGCGGTGCAGGAACGCTGGAACAAAAATCAGCACTTTTGAAGGAAATCGCATCTGCTGAAACTGTGCAGGTCGCTGAAGAAAAATATGATACTTACATTGAAGTTTACGGTGAAGATGACACTGCTGTGCTCTGCCTTGTAAAATACTACATCAAGGCGGATGAGGCGGATAAAAGCGAGTCTCCGCTTTGGAAACTTAAAGACGAAACAAGCACAGAGTATTATCTGACGAAAGTAGACTGGTACAACAAATTCAGCAATGACAGATACTATGTGATCGATACTCTGCTTGACGCTGTTGCCGAGCATCCTACCTGGGCCAAGGGACATCTGATGTTGGGTCTATCTTATTACGAAAGAGAAGACAATACATCTGCAATTTACTATTTGAAAAAGGCGCAGCTTCTTGATCCATCGGACGGCTATTCCCTGTGCTATCTCGGTGTGATTTCCTATGACAGAGGAAGCTATAAGGCAGCGGCGGAATATCTGAACAGTGCTGAGAAACTTGCGGGAAACGACAACTATTTACGGAAGATCATTGATACCTATCGGGAATGCGTAGCAAGGGAGGCGAAATAAATGAAAAAACAGATTTTATCTCTTCTGCTGTGCTGTTGTCTGCTTATAACGGTCTTGCCAATCACTGCTTCGGCAGAGGGAGAAACGCCGACAGGAGGAGCGATCACAAGACCGTCCATAAAAGACATAATCGGCCATATCGGTTCTTCCGCCTACGACGCCTACGACGCCTCACTTAATTTCTGGAATGACTACGGCAACAATATTTCCGGCGGATTCAGCCAGGCAGGGGAGAGATGGAACATTATAAAAAACACGCCTGACTTTGCATCCGATTACGGTGATGCGGTAAAGGTCGGCGACGGGATATTCACGGCAGCGGGTGCGGCGACCAATATCATGGATTCCGTTTCCGCGGCGCATCAGCTCACCCATCCGCAGGATAATCCCTACGCCGCTCATCCGGCTCTCTCCACCGCCTACGACACGCTGACCGCATGGCAGGCGATGATGAACTGGGCGGAGATGGCGGTCGGCGATAAAGACCCGACCGGAGGGGTGAAGTTTACGAACTATCTGCTTGGAGAGGCGGTGAAGGAATGGTCAAATACCGCCACGCAGACGGCTTTGCTGGATTACGCCGATCACAGCACATTGATCGGAACGTTTGATATCACCATACAGAATGTCAACGATTACTATACACATTTATTCCAGGATATGTTTTACCCATCGAGGGACGCGGAATGGTCATTGGAGGACTGGTGGAAAAAGAGCTATTACGACAAGCTGAATTTTTATGCGCAGATGGTAAAGGAAGGTCGCGAGAAGGAATTTGAATGGCTGCGTGATCAGCTACTGAACATGGCGCCGCATACCGGAGGCACAGTTCTTCCAAACAACACCGAGGCAAAAAAGCCGAATATTTATCTCTACCCCGAAACGGAAACCGAGATAACGGTCACCTTTGAAAAGCCGGAATATCTCACCTCGTCCATTCCGGACTATACGGGAGCGTGGACGGTAACGGCATCTCCCGACGGCAAGCTCACCAATGCCGTGGGCAACAGCTACAGCTATCTGTTCTATGAAGCTCTTGTGAAAAAGAAGGCGTTCCAAACCGAAGAGGGTTTCCTTGTTCCGGCAGACAAACGGGATGAAGTATTCCGCCGGGTTCTTACGGATTACGGATTCAATGAGCAGGAAACAGCCGACTTCATTGAGTATTGGTCGGATTATCTGACAAGCGGTGAGGACTACGTCATGTATCCGATACTGACGGACGGTGTTGACACCGCCATGCCGGTATCCTTCTCCGTTAAACCGGACAGCATAACCCGGATATGGTTCGGCTTTGCTCACTATGACGGAAGTGAAATAAAGAAACCCGAGATCACACCGATCGAACGAAAAGGATTTACTGTTGTTGAATGGGGAGGTGCTGTTCTGGATTGATTGACAGAGCAAAATAAAACCGTTCTAATGAAATGTATAGCAGAAAGAATGGAGGCAATCAAATGAATGAGTCGCGAGTATTTATGTTAAATGGCACGGATGTGCAAAAGATCGTTACCCGCTTAGAGGGTTTCTTTCGCACCGAGAAGGGTATGGAGGTGCAAAGCTCCGAGACTACGGAGGGCTATGTTATGCAGGCGAGCCAGCCGAAGGACGGATGGAAAACTCTTACGGGAATGCGGCTTGCCGTTACCGTGCAGATGACGGTTATGGGAAATCAATTGAATGTGAACATCGGCGAAGGACAGTGGTCGGATAAAATCGGCGCCGGAGCAATCGGTCTGTTTGTTGCATGGCCGCTGGCGATCACCGCCGGAATGGGTGCATTCAAACAGAAAAAGTTACCAGGCGAGGTGTTTCAGGTCATCGAAACTACCATTATGACCGGCGGCCAGCCTGTGGTTGTGACCGGCGCGGGTCAGACGGTGGCTGTGGGAATGATCGTGTGTCCGAGCTGCAAAGCGCAGCTCACCGCCGGCTCTAAGTTCTGCAATCATTGCGGAACAAAGCTCAACACAAAATGCCCGAATTGCGGTGCAGATATTACACAGGGAAGCGCATTCTGCTCCGAATGCGGACAAAAACTTTAAGAAAGGATTATTAAATTATGAAAGAACGCACACTTAAAACAAAATTGCTGACAGTTCTGCTGACTTTGTGCTTGGCACTGTCCATCGTACCGATTACGGCGTTTGCGGATTCCGGAGCGTATGCTGTTAAATTTTACCCCGGAGATTATGGAACCATGACTAAAAACGACCAGATTCCGTTTGTGTATTATGGCATTGACGATGACGTTAACAAGCCTTACTACTACAAGCTGCATGTATCCGAGACAGAGACTTTCGGCTTTGCCGGCAGCATCATGGATACTTTACTTCCAAATCAAGGATATGAGTTCGCCTACTGGACAGCCGATGCTACCGTATACCGGGTCGGCAGTGATACTGCAATTCCTGCCGGCACTGCTCTTTCCTCTGATCAAATACTGAACGGAGTTACCGTGAAAAGTGATGTGACATTCACGGCCCATTTTAGGCAGATTTCTGAATATCCTGAGGATTCAGAAATCACCACCGTTGAAATCATCGGCGCAACCCTTTCCTACAACCCCGGTGATGCGCCCCGGGCCACGGCTGCCGTAGCCGCCGCCGATCAGGGCAAGTACCGGATTGCAGATGAATGCTGGCAGGAGTTAAATGAAAACGATGTGGCCGTGGCTGTATGGCATTCCGACGACGGGGCATACAGCACCTTGCCGACCATTACTGCGTTTGAAAGCGGAAAAAAATATGTATATTCCATTCTGCTGATGCCGGAAAGGGAATATGACTTCGGCAGAGAAGTCGCCGCTACGGTGAACGGAAGCACAGTGACAGCGGTTCCCGCCACAGACGGATACCTGAGTCTTCCCAATGTTAAAACGATGATACCGACCGAGTCGGACAACCCAGCGGCAATTGACTTGATTGAGATAAATGATGTCACCGTCAGCTTTAAGGACGGAGATAAGCCGGTATTTACAGGATCGGTATCTGATGATGCAGCTTACGCATTCAGATGCGAATGGTGGAGCCTTGACAGCGACACAGGTATTCTTTCTACAGAGCCGGAGTGGGGTGGCGACATTTATAACAAAAAGATCACCGCTTTTGAAGCCGGAAAGACCTATCACTACGGTGTATATGTGACTGCCTATACTGCCGACATCTCCCCCGATGCCAAGCTAAAGATCAACGGCCGGGAAGTGGAGTACACTCGCATAGGCGATGAAAGTGACACCCAGAGCTTCTGGGTCGAAACCGACCTTACTATGACGCCTATCTCATACGGACATACACACAGCTACGGTACGGATTGGAAATACGATTCCACCAACCATTGGCACGAGTGCTCCTGCGGCGATAAGTCAGATTTAACTGCACACAGCTTTAAGTGGCTCGTTGACAAGGAAGCAACCGCAGCCGAAAAAGGCTCCAAGCACGAGGAATGCTCCGTCTGCGGCTACAAGAAGGCTGCCGTTGAAATTCCTGCGACCAGCTCCGGAAACGGCTCTGCCGACCGGCCCGCTAAGCCCGGTAATACATCTTCTCCGCAGACCGGCGATAACAGCAGACTTGCCTTGTGGTTTGCCGTTCTGTGCATCAGCGGCGGTGTCCTGACTGTGCTTGGCATTGCAAGCAGGAAGAAAAGTAAAAATGCCTTGAAATAAGGCTTAAATAAAGGAGGAAATCTTATGAAAAAATCAAAAAACCTTAACAAAAACTCAGGAGGGAAAGTCAGTATGAAATTGAAATCGGCACTTTTGTTATTACTCGTAGCAATATTCAGCATTTCAGGCATAATGACGGTCAATGCACTTACAATCAAGGACGACGGAAAATATACCCTGCTTCTTTCCTGTGTACCCAGCAGCGACGGCAAAATTGACGGCGATTATTCAAAAATGATAAAGTTTGACGTTGCAGACGGCGACACAACGGTAAGCTTATCCGAATTGACTGCGGGTGTCCTTCCGTTCAACGGCAAAACGCAATTTGCTTATTGGGCAACGGATTGGACAGGCGAAACAAGAGTCCCGGAGGATATACCCTTGTCCAATTTCAACTCTAAGGGTACCTTTTATGTAGAAGACGACGAGGTGGAATACACCAACGGTTTTGAGATTTACGCAGCATTCTCCGAGGAACCGTTAAAGGGAACAGGCACATATTACCTGACGCTTGACGGCGTCGGCGGCAAAGTAAACGGCAAGTATGAAATGACCCTGACAAGCAGCGCAAACGATTTTCAGACGGTTGATTTAACTCAATATGTTCCCGTAAGAGAGGACTTTACCTTTGTCGGCTGGGCTTTGAACGGCGAGTTTGTAACGGAAATATCGGCTGATTGCTTTAAGGAAAGCGACGCTGTAAAGGTTCTTGCAACTTTTACCGCAAATGCATTTTACGATAGCGATATAGTACTGACCTTAAATGCCAACGGCGGAACGCTTGACGGCAGCGAGGCTAAAAAGTACGACTATACAGGCGGCAGAGACTCGGGTGCAGAAATGTCACTTTTGCCCTATGTTCCCGTTAGAGAGGGCTATACCTTTAACGGCTGGAACACAAAAAGCGATGGCAGCGGAAACAATTATAAGTATCTTCATTGGAGACTTTGGGATAATAGCGAGGTAACAAATAATGAATTCGATAAAGATACTTTGATTAAATATGACGGCGGCTACGAACGATATAAAAATGTAACCTTGTACGCCTCCTGGACGAAAGCCTCCGGAGAGCCGGAAAATCCCGGTAAGGACACGGTGAAGGAACTCCAAAGCACGGGGGAGACAAAGGCAAAAATCGAATTTGCAACAGAGGTCAGCAAGGATTACAAGCTGGATATCAAGTCCATCGAGGTCAAGAAGGAATTGGCAGATAAGAATGTGAAATTCGTTGCGGACATCAATGTGCTGGACGGAAACAACAATGTTGTGAAGATCAGCAACACCAAAATGAAGATCAGAATTGCTCTGCCGGAGGATTTGAAAGGATATAAAAAATACGAGGTCGTTTATATTCTGAATGATGAAATTAAAGAAACCTTGCCTGCTGCAGTAGAAAATGGCTATATTGTATTTGAGACAAATCATTTGAGTCAGTACGGAATCGTTGGGACAAACACCGGCAATGAAACAATAAGCCCGAAAACCGGCGACAACAGCAATATGGCGCTTTGGATTGCCCTGCTGTTCGTATCCTGCGGCGGTGTAATCGGTACAACGGTTTACAGTAAAAGAAAGAAGCAGCAGGCTCGATAACCGATGATTGAGATTTTATCTCATTGACAACATCAGTTACAGGCGGTGACGGCTTAAAAACCGCCGCCGCCTTTTGCTTATCTAATCGCAGCTAACCATTTTTTACAAAAGAAAAAAGCAACTTCAAAGTGCAATGAAGTTGCTTAACGCTGTGCTTTCAGCTGTTCTGCCTGTTGGCACAATGCGATATATTTTTGAATTTCGGCATCAGACTTGCCGGAAAAGAAATCAATGACCAATTTAGAAATGTGCTCCGTAGTCATGTTTGAAAAGACAATGGAATCAAGACTGATATTTAGTTCCCGTGCAATTAGGAAAATGGTCTCCCCTTTGGGATTGCTATAGTTATTTTCCAGAGCAATGATGGTTCGGGTACTCATATTTAGTTTCGTTGCCAACTGTTGCTGTGTCAAATTTAACAGTTTCCGTTTTCTTCGCACTTCAGCGGCGAATTCATCAAGATAATTCGTCATTGTAACTCATCTCACATATATTTTAATGTGAGTTAAAGTTCCTATAAATATACTTGGGGTTCACATAAGATGAGGTTTAATTCATATTGTGTTATGTAGGAGTGTCTAAAATGAAAAAAAATATTGAAAGGGGTATCATATAAACTACAATACAGAATTGACTTCCTGCAAAACAACAATTCAGTTTCATCGTTATTTGCTAAGTTGAGCCGTGCTCATGAATGTGAGTTGCGGCTCATTTTATGTGTATTCCAGCTCTTTATAATACGATATTACTTTCCACCACCAAGAATATTACACTTTGTCTGTAATTATTTTGTAAGCACGCAGAGGGGCTTTTATGTCCTTATGCGTGCTTTTTCTTTTTATGTCCTGCAGAGAGCCCGTCCCCCGCCTCCGTGTTCAGTCTGTCACACGAAAACTCAGATTGAATTTACGGAGGAAAGCTATGTTTAATAAAAATAACGGCTCTAATGAGCATGACATATTACAGAACCAGTTCACATCCTATCTGTCTTTTGCAATCAGTAATGCAAGGATTGATTTCATCCGTGCGAAAATTGCAAGATTGAAACGGGAGCAGGCAACGGATCAGTATGAACTATTGTTTGCACAGGAGGTTTTTGAAATGGAGGTGTTCTTTGAAAATGAATCTCTTTCACAGGCGATCAAAGATATACGAGAAAAGGAACGCTATGTTTTTCTTGCCAGGGTTCTGGAAGAAAAGAAATTCAAGACGATTGCAAAGGAACTGGGTATGGGTGAAAAGGGCGTTGCCGCTATTTATTACCGCACAGTAAAGAAGCTGCGTGATATGCTGGGAGGTGAAGATTGATATGAATTTCAAGGAGTTATTGCTGCAGGCCAAAGCCGGAGACGATAAAGCGTTAACGGAACTCTTGCTGATGTACCGTCCGTTACTCTTAAAAGAATCGATAGTTGACGGTGTATTTGACGAGGATCTGTTTCAGGAACTATGTATAGTCTTTCTGAAATGCGTTCGTAGGTTTCGGGTATAGCCGTATAAAATGAAAAACAGCAGGGGCGGAGTACGCCGATCTGGTGGATATGATTATGGAAAGCACCGACTCGATAGCAAGAACCAATTGAGAAATGAAACGGGCTACTATATTCAGTATCCCCCTGCGGCCTGCAGCGCCCTGTTTTTTCTGTATATGGATATATTTTTCCTGAAACCGTCCTTTTCTCACGACACAGTCGTTTTCAGCATAAGCGAGTGCTTCTCTCGAACCTGTTTCCTGGTAGATATCTATTGTTGCAAAAAACGCGGGAGTATGATATTATAATTTTATATAAGTTTACAGAGTTGATTTTTGGGAAAAGGGCTTGATTTTTATGGCAGAGCAGAACATAATTTTATCAGGCAGGCAGGCAGGCAGGCAGGCAGGCAGGCAGGCAGGCAGGCAGGCAGGCAGGATAGTTTTGCCCATTTTTGCGTCTTTTTTACAATACAGAAACAGATAGGTGTGTTTCGTCCGTGGAATTACCACGGGCGGGATGCGCCTTTTTGCGTTCAGGCGTGAGAAAAATATTCAATGAAAGGAAGTAAAAAACATGAAAGCGAAACACAAATTTTTAAGCGTACTGTTGGTGCTCTGCATGGTTTCCTGTATGGTTCCGGCGGCGGTGTTTGCAGCGGACAATGTTCCTGACAGTGTATGGACGGACTATGCCGCAGCAGAATTTGCAGGCGGTACAGGAACCGAACAGGACCCCTATCAGATTGCGACTGCAGAACAATTAGCGAAGCTTTCGAAAGATGTAAGCGGGGGATCCAATTATCAGGGAAAGTTTTTTAAGCTTACGGAAAGCATTGATTTGAGCAGACATCGCTGGGTTCCCATAGGTATTTATAAATGGGGGTTAAGCGGAACATCTATTAACAAATCGTTTCAGGGTTTTCTTGATGGAAACCATAAGACGATCAGCGGCCTTATTGTAGATGAACGCACAGATAAGTATTCTGCCGGTTTCTTTGGAAACATTAGAAATATTGATGGAGGTACTGTAGGCGCAAAAGATTTAACCATTTCCAGTGCGAACATCTATGCCAATGAAGATGGGCTTGAGCAATTACATGCGGGTATTCTTGCGGGATATGCCCTGGCCAATCCGGATAAACAGATTGTATTTGAAAACATCTCCGTATCCGGTACGGTTGTAGTAGAAAGAACCGATGGCCATAACAATGTCGGCGGAATGATTGGGTATGGCGACCGGATCAAAGCAACAAACTGTAAAGCGGAAAATATATCGGTTACAGGCGCCAGCAACAGCGGCGGATTCATCGGCCTTGGCGGCGGCAGTTCTTTTGAAAATTGCAAGGCATCCGGAACTGTCTCCGGAACATGGGGGTTAGGCGGCTTTGTCGGATATAGCTATTCGACAAGACTAGATGGCACTGAACCATCTGTTTATGAAAAATGTGCCGCAGATGTAAAAATTGAAGGCTCTGACTGGAGGCTGGGCGGCTTCGCCGGTTATGCGGAGAGCGGAGAATTTGACAACTGTGTCGCTTTGGGCGATGTTGCCAGCACGGTCGATGGCTGGGAACCGAAGGTCGGCGGCTTTATCGGAGAGAGTGATAGTGTCGCCGCAACCGCTTGCCATGCAACGGGAACGGTAACCTCCGAATCCTCAACTTATGAAGCGGGCGGTTTTGTGGGCTGTTACACAGACGGCACATTTGAAGGCTGTTCGTTTGACAATGAGAAGAACAGCGGCTTGGCCGCTGCCGGTGATGGAACCATTTCGGCAGGAGTGGCAGGCGGCAACAGCGATGATGTGTTGGCCAATATCTGTAAAGATTACTATGGCGGCCATACCATGCAAAAGACCGACAAGGTGGAGGCTACCTGCACCACGGCCGGTAAGGAAGCATATTACACCTGTGAAGTTTGTCAGAAACACTTTGAGGACGAAGCTGGGAATACAGAGATCACAGACCTTGAAAACTATGGTGTGATAGAGAAAACAGGCCATACCATGAAAAAGACCGATAAGGTGGAAGCCACCTGCACCACGGCCGGCAAGGAAGCATATTACACCTGTGAAGTCTGTCAGAAGCATTTTTCCGATGCGGAAGGTAACAATGAAATTACCAAACTTGAGGAGTATGGTATTATCCCGGCAACCGAACATAAGGCAGGGACAGAGTGGAAACACAATGAAACCAGCCATTGGAATGAATGCATGAATAACTGCGGAGAAAAGCTGAATGAAGCTGCCCATAGTTATGAGTGGGTTGTTGACAAGGAAGCGACCGCCACAGAAGCCGGATCAAAGCATGAAGAATGCACTGTCTGCGGCTATAAGAAAGCGGCGGTGGAAATTCCAGCCACGGGAACGACAGACCCCACCGATCCACCAAAACCGACTGATCCTGATAAGGAAAATTCCGGCACGGGAACAGACAGCCCGCAGACTGGAGACACCAACCATATGATGGTTTGGATTGTGGTTATGCTACTGGCAGGTGCGGGGTTGACCAGTACAGTCCTTTATGGCAGAAAGAAAAAATATAGCAAATAACCTGGTATAAAAGAGCCGGGGAATGGATTTATTCATTCCCCGGCTCTTTTTTTAATATTTCATGTGCTGGGCTCTCATTGCAGCCTGCCGTGCCGTGTATCTTTCGGGATTGTTTTCTTGATTTTTTACCTTTAAAGAAGATATAGTACAATGAAATCGGTAGTGTATCAATATTTGGAGGTTTTAATATGAACGATACGGCGGAAATCAAACGCTTTCAGCAGCTTATGATTGTAGAAGAAAAGAGCGCGGCGACCATTGAAAAATATCTGAGAGATATACGATGTTTCTATGATTTTCTGATGGACAGACCAATCGGGAAAAGGGAAACCATCGCCTACAAAGAGCACCTGACGTCACGGTATGCTCCGGCCAGCGTCAATTCCATGCTGGTCGCACTTAACTGTTTCCTGCGGTTTATCGGACGGCGGGACTGCTGTGTGAAACCGCTTAGAGTCCAGCGGCAGATTTTTAGCAGAGAGGATAAGGAACTTTCTGTGAGGGAATATCAGCAGTTGATAAAGGCGGCGAAAAACACCCGGATATCGCTGGTCATTCAGACCATCTGCGGTACTGGTATCCGTGTGAGCGAGCTGCAATATATCACTGCTGAAGCAGTGCGGGCAGGCAAAGCAGTGGTCAACTGCAAAAATAAGACGCGGGTCATTTTCATCCCCACGTCGATTCAGAAGCTGTTAAAGCCATATATGAAAAAATCCGGCATTACGGCCGGAACAATTTTTGTGACCAAGAGTGGGAAACCATTAAATCGGAAGAACATCTGGAGGGATATGAAAGCCCTTTGCGAACGGGCGGGGGTATCTCCAAACAAGGTGTTCCCACACAATCTGCGCCATCTGTTTGCCCGGGCATTTTATTCGCTCGAAAAGGACATTGTGCGTCTGGCCGATTTGCTGGGCCACAGCAGCGTTGATACCACACGCATTTATACCATGGAAACCGGAAACGAACACAGATGCCGGCTGGAACGAGTCGAAAAATTACTGATGACATAAGACTGATTATGTCGTCAAGTCCACATAACTATACCATTTTATTTTATTCTATCATATCATAATCCGACCTGTTTCGCAATATATATCGTTAAAAAAGCCACGAAAACCAAGCCGGGATTACTTATCTTTTTCTTCCGGCTGTTTTTTCGCGCCCTTTTGATTTACCGAAGATATTTCGGGATCTTTTTTACACATATATAAGTTGATTCATTGTTCGATTTCCATTGCTGTCTGCGACATAATCAGTCTTATGTCGTCAAGCTACAGGAAAATAAAATAAAGGACGGTGATTGTCGGCTATGGGAGTTCCGGAGCAAGCAACGCCGAAATCTTCGCGGCTGAAAATCGTCATTATAATTCTGGCTGTCCTGCTGGTACTCAGCGCGGGCGGCCTTGCGGCGCGTTATATCTATCTTCAATTCTTTGCCCCGGCACAGTCTACGGCAACCGTGCCGGATAACCTGATCGGCCAAGAAGACGCGGAGCCGCAGAAAGATCCGGCAGAAAACAGCAGCCAGCCGGGAACAGCCTCCACGGCCGACGGCGAATCTGCCGCCAGCCGGACAGATACGTCCAATGGCGGTAATGGGGCTGGTGAAAACAACTCCGCCGCGGCGGACAAGCCCGTTGCCGTTAAGCTGGAACTATATGAGGGAAAGCCGGGCGACAACCAGCGGTTTGAAGTAAAAAACATGATGCCCGGCGATACCGAGACAAAGTATTTTTGTATCCGAGCGCACCATAACGCAGACTTAGAGCTGTTTTTTAAGACAGAAGTTACAGAGCAGACCAAAAACCTCGTTGATGTGCTGCATATCAAGGTCACCCATCTGGAAACCGGTAAGGTGCTGTGCGACGCGCCTTTTTCCGAAGTAAACGGCAGCGAGTTCTCCGAACTGCTCAAAAAGAATGCGGAAGGCAAGACGACCGCCTATTATCGGATCGACGTATCGCTGGACACTTCGGTCGGCAACGAGTATCAGGCGGCGGCGCTGAAAGCGGACTTTGAATGGTATGTCAAGGATGAGGGCGGACTGACCCCGCCGCAGACCGGCGACAATACGAATATTGTGCTATGGGTAGTTTTAGCAGGTTCGTCCTTGCTGTTGCTTGTATTGCTTTGGAAACGCAGAAAGGAGGACGGACAGCATGAGCAGGCCTAAAACCGCAAAAAAGCTGACGGCAAGTATTGCCACTGTTATAATCCTTGCTGTCTGTCTTTGCATCACGACTTTTGCGCTTGCCTATTCTATGGTGGCTGTAGACAATAACCTTTTTCAGACAGGCGAGATTAAGGTTAATCTTAATGACGGCAAACCGGTGATTGAAGAAGACGAATTCCTGTTTGAGCCGGGTATGACGGTGGAAAAGGATTTCTTCCTCGAAAATCAGGGAACATGGGATGTGTATTATAAGCTGTACCTCGACAATGTGGAGGGCGGCCTGGCCGATGTGCTGGACGTGAGCATCCGGAATGGAGATACCGTGCTGTACAGCGGTAAAGCTACTGATTTGCAGAAAGAACAGACCACCGCGGCGAACGATATTTTGAAACTGAACGAGCGCCGGGAGCTGACGATCACATTCCATTATCCCGAGGAAGCCGGTAACAGCGGACAGACCCAATATCTCTCTTTCGATTTGAAGGCTGACGCGGTACAGACCAAAAACAATCCGCAGCAATTATTTGACTGAAAATCCGGTGCCAACGGCAATGAGTTGATGACATAATGCCACAAGGCATACCCAATGTGCAAGGAGGAAAAAGCTATGCAAATTGCACAACTGGTGAAATTCACCACGGGGGGGGGTATAACAGCCCCGCTTTAGGCAATATGCTGAACCTTTCGGAAAAGTGGGGAAGAACCAAGACTTAATAGCCTCTCTGATTTTTGGCGGCATTTCTTCGGAGAGCGCTTATCCCGGAAAAAGCCGACAAAATTATATGGGAGTGTTAGAACAATGACACAGAGCAAACATACCAAGCGCGCACTGCTGGCGAGCATCCTGTCCGTCGTGCTGTGTGCGGCCATGCTGATAGGAAGCACCTTTGCATGGTTCACTGATTCCGTGACAAGCGGAAACAACAAGATCGTCGCAGGCAATCTGGACATTGAATTGGAGTACACTACAGATTTTGAGACATGGAACCCTGTACAGGACGCAACAGAGCTCTTTAAGAAAGACGCCCTTTGGGAACCCGGCCATGCGGAGGTTGTCTATCTGCGCATCAAAAATCTGGGAAGCTTGGCGCTTAAGTACAAATTCGCCATGAACATTGATTCCGAAACTGAGGCGACCAATGTAAATGGCGAGACCTTTAAACTATCCCAATACCTGAAATATGGTGTGGTAGAAGATCAGAAAATGGCTTTTGACAATCGTGATGCAGCGGTTAGCGCTGTGAAAAATCCTGCTGCGCTGACAGAGTACAGCAAGGAAGGGACTCTTAACGCGAAAGCGGAAGACGAATATCTTGCGATTGTTGTATATATGCCCACAGAGGTCGGCAACGAAGCTAACTATCGCGGTGATGTGATCCCCTCTGTTGATCTGGGCGTGAACCTTGTTGCTACGCAGACCCCGTACGAAGCGGACGGCTTTGGCAACGATTATGACGCAAATGCGGAATATCCGGTTATAGCCGATGCCCACCATGACGCAGAAACGAGTGAAGAACTCCTGACTGCTTTGTCTGAGGCTAAAGAAGGCGAAACAACCGCTATTCATTTGAAAGATAATATTGTGCTGGATCAAATCGGAAATCCCGGCGATACTTGGAAATATCACTATAAAATCAGCGGTGATAAAGAAGTAATTTTTGACCTTGCGGGGAAAGAAATTACCTTTAAAAAAGGTGTTAATGATTCATATTTTACCGGAGGAATACTGGCTGACGGCAGTGATGTTACGTTCCTGAACGGTACGGTGAATGTAAGCGACTGTACAGCTGTATATACGAAAACATCCAAAAGCAATTCAGTCTTTAGAAATGTCACCTTTAACGTAACGGGAAATTCTTCGAGTTATGGCGTCCAAGGCGTTGGCTTCACTGAATTTGAAAACTGTAAATTCAATGTAAGCGGCGATGGCTATGGGATATTCTGTTCAAGACCAACCTCTGTTGCTGACTGTTCCTTTAAATTGGAGGGCTCTGCGATAGGTATCCAGATGAACAACCATTGTAATGGAAATATTATCAGAAACAGCAAGTTTGAGGTTGCTGGCGGTACCGCTATTTATGTCAACAATCAGTCTGATACGGAGATCAGCGATGTCACGATTGCGCTGAGCGGTACAAAGTCTGCAACAGGCATACGGGTATCAGGAGATTGTTCTGCGGTCATAGGCGAAAATGTTGTTGTTACAAATAGTAATACGGCATCTATTGCGCCGGAGCTGGTTCGCGGAAGTCTGAATTTTGTAAATATCACGATAGCAGACGGCTTTAAGATTGAAACCGACAGTGAACAGGTTGATTATACAAATGGATATTCCCCTGCGTCTGCATACAAAAACGGAACGTATTGGAAAACTACTCCAGCATCCGGCAACTGATGCTATATTTTTAAAGTTGTCAGAGATACAACACGATCGCATGGAATCTGCCCCTCAGGGGTGGAAATATGCGGCATAGGAGTTACATACGTCCCATTGAAAAAGTTCACAAGGAGGATGAATAACAATGACACAGAGCAAACATACGAAGCGCGCACTGCTGGCGAGCATCCTGTCTGTCGTGCTGTGTGCGGCCATGCTGGTGGGTTCCACTTTTGCATGGTTCACTGATTCCGTGACAAGCGGAAACAACAAGATTGTCGCGGGAAATCTGGACGTGAAGCTGGAGTACAGCACAGACCTGCAGAACTGGGAGGATGTTGACACAAACACTAACGTATTCAAGGATGGAACCCTTTGGGAGCCTGGCTATACCGAGGTCGTCTATCTACGGGTATCAAACGCAGGCTCGCTGGCGCTCAAGTACAAGTTCGCTATCCATGTAGCGGATAAGGTGATTGGTCAGACGGCGGACGGTAAGGAGATCGACCTGTCGAACTTTATCAAGTTTGGTGTTGTGGCTGCTCCGGAAACTGCTTATTCTCAGGACGCGGCCGGCCGTGCAGCTGCGAGGGAGGCTGTTGCCACTGACGCCCAGCTTATTTCTGCCGGCTATTCCAAAGAGGGAGCTATGGTGAAAAACGCGGATCCCGAAGTTCTGGCGATGGTCGTTTATATGCCGGAGGACGTCGGCAACGAAGCCAACCATGGTACAGGCAAACAGGCGCCTTCTATTGATATGGGCATCAGCCTGGTTGCAACACAGGATACCGTGGAGAAAGACAGTTTTGGAAACGATTATGACGAGGATGCGGCTTATCCGATAGAGTATGCCGCGACAGAGGCGCAGTTGAAGGACGCCATTGCAAACGTGGAGAATGGCGGTGCTGTGATTCTGACCGATAATATTCAGCTGAGTGAGGCCGCTCCGATTACGGTCGAAGACGGAAAATCCGTTACCGTGGATATGAACGGCAAAACATTGACCAATGCGAAAGATATCTGGAATCAGCAGAAAAACAATTGGTCTGTTTTCTCTGTCAGAGGCGGCGAACTGACCATCACCGGAAACGGGACTGTTCAGGCAAAGGAAAATGATTCTTATGTAGCGGATCTTCAGTATGGCGGCAAGCTGACTATCGAGAGCGGCACGTTCATCGGAAATATTTCCGCCGTATATGTACATACCGGAGAACTGATTATTAATGGCGGAACATTTAACATTCAGCAGCTAGAGGACGGTACGGGTGCAGATCAGTATAGATTCATGCTGAATTGTTACGACCAGAACTATGAAAACGATACGGCCAAAATCACCGTCAACGGTGGCCGCTTCCATGTCTTCAATCCGGCTGACAATGCTGCAGAGGGTAAAGGTACCAACTTTGTGGCTGCTGGTCTTAGCGTAGTCGAGAACGATGGATGGTACACAGTCGGCAAAGCCGCTGCCAACGCCGAAGAACTGGGGGAAGCCGTTGAGCAAGGCGGCACTGTTATCCTGACGGAAAACGTCAGCCTGTCGAGTCCGCTGGCACTGTCGGATGAAAAAGTGCAAATCAACTTGAACGGCAAGGAACTCAAGAGCACGGCAACACTCAATTTAATTAATGCAACCGGCTCGGCGGACGTGACCGTGTCAGGCGGTAAGCTTTCTGTTGATAATAAAAATAAGGCCTCTGTTGTATTCGCACAGGATTCAGCCAAGGTCTGCATTGAGAACTGCGATATCATCTATCCTCAAGGCATGGGCTATGCTGTTTCTACAAACGGCAGTCAATCAAAAGATGCGGCCGTGGTTATGCGGAACACCAATATTACCGCTAATCAGAATTATGCCTGTTATTTTCCGGCAGGTACCATAACAATGGAAAACTGCAATGTGACGGGCGCGGTGATTATTTCCGGCGGCGATGTGACCATTGACGGCGGAACCTATACGGCGGACGGCTACAGCGGTCAGCCGAAAATCTGGCATAAAGACGATACAATCAGTTATATGAAGAACTTTGCCCAAAAAGACGGCTGTGGACATATGGGCGATGCTATTCTGATTATGGACCGCAGAAGCAGCGGCTATGGCGCACCCAATGTGACCATCCGGAATGCGACCTTTAATACGGAGCTGACCCTGAAAGATGGCAGCAAAGCGGCCGCTTATGCCATCAAGTATGTTGACTACAATAATATTCCCGACGCGGAGCGCGGAAGGCTGAATATTACAGGCAACACCTATAATCATAAATTGGCCGGCGGGCAGGAGCCACTTATGTTTATCGGGATTGACGGAACGGATATCGCATATCCTGCTCAGTAGTATGATTGAATTTTTCAGCGGCTTTTCGGAAAGGACGATAAAATCACACAGGAGGGATTACAAATGGCCAACAGCAAACATACGAAACGCGCACTGCTGGCAAGCATCCTGTCCGTCGTGCTGTGTGCGGCCATGCTGGTGGGTTCCACCTTTGCATGGTTCACCGATTCCGTCACCAGCGGCAACAATAAGATTGTGGCGGGCAATCTGGATGTAGAGCTGGAGTACAGGAACCAGGAGGGCAAATGGAACCCCGTTACAGAGACTACCAAGCTGTTTCAGGAAGACGCGCTTTGGGAGCCGGGACACACGGAAGTGGTCTATCTTCGGGTGAAAAATGCCGGAACGCTGGCGCTGAAATATCAGCTTGCGGTGACAGCGGCAAACGAAACCACCTTTACCAACGCGCTCGGCAAGGAGGGCTGCCGCCTTTCCGACTATCTGGTATTCGGGCAGGTAGAAAGCGATACGGAAATTGTCGAATATGCGACCCGCGAGGAAGCATGGGCAGCGGCGGGCGACACGTTGGGACTTTCCGATTATACCAAAGAAAGCGAACTGTATCCAGAGGAAATAGATGGCAAGCCCTCCGAGCAGTACATCGCCCTTGTGGTGTATATGCCCACAGAGGTCGGCAACGAAGCCAACTATCGCGGCGATGCGGTTCCCTCTATCGATCTGGGCGTGAACCTTGTTGCCACGCAGACCCCGTACGAAGCGGACAGCTTTGGCGACAATTATGACAAGGGAGTCGGCTCTGGCAATATTACCATTGCCGCAGGCGGAACCATTACAGACGCGGACGGAACAAAGATTGATATTCCGGCAAACGCTGTAGCCAAGGATATGAGCGCGGTGCTCTCGGTTAAAAAAGTGTCTTCTGCCGCTACGTCTGTTTCCTATGATATTTCCCTGTGTATGCCGGACGGTTCGCCGGTAACGCTGTCTGCTCCCGCCGTTGTCACAAAGACCATTGATAAAAATCTGACCAGCGTGACGGTATCCCATAACGGTACGGCTATGACGAAGGCAGACAGTGCGGAGAATTTGCAGGATCAGCAATTTCATTACGATCCCAACACCGGGCTCCTGACCCTGTCAACCTCTACGTTCAGCCCGTTCGAAATACGTTGGGGAACAATTTACACGGTCAAAAGCGCTAACAATTTATTGTCCCTCCAATATGGAGGCACCTTCCTTTTTGAAAAAAACCTTACCTATCCCAAAGCCCTGACTACTAAAAATGAATGTGTTATCGATCTGCAGGGACATACGCTGTCTATCAGCCATAAAAACGGCCTGACTGTAAGCGGCGGGAAATGCATTATTAAAAACGGTACGATTGTCTGCACAGCCGCAAGCGCATCCAGCGGCCCGATATTGGTAATGGGGGATGCGGATGTTACCATTGAAAACTGTACGCTTTTATCAAAAGCCAGTCAGGCGTTAACGATCTCCACCAATGGTTCGCAATCTCTTAATTCCAAACTGCATATTAAGAATTCTACAATCGGACAAACCGCGGACGCAACCGGGCGTGGCTATGCCGGATATTTCCCTGCCGGAAAGGTTGTTTTGGAAAACTGCGATGTGACCGGACATATCATGGTAGCCGGCGGGAGCTTTACCATTGACGGCGGCCAATACCACGCGACAGGTTTTAATAATCAGGCGAAGGTTTTTGATCAGCAGGCTACTATTGATTTTATAAAAACCAGCGAACAGCTTGGTGCGGCGAACACTTTTGGCGATTGTGTGCTGATCTATGACAGGCGTGACAGCGATAGCTATAAAATCACGGATGTTACCATTAAAAACGCGGTTTTCGATACGGAAATCACGCTCTCTGACGACAGCCGTGCATCCGTATACGCTGTCAAGTACGTCGATCTTGGCAAGAGCAGCGCCGATCCTATATCCTGCGTTTTGGAAAATAATACGTATCGCCACCAGCTGGCGGATGGAAAAACTCCTCTCATGTTTGTGGATCTTGAGGGGAATAATCTCACGGGAAATCAGATAATTCGCTGAAGTTCACAAGGTTAAACGATCGTTTCATCTGGAATGTGAAGGATGAGAAGCCCTCTCTCCATAATGGGGAGAGGCAATCAAAGGGCATAAGCATATGTTTGTGCCTTTTGACTGCCTGAAATTGGGCAGGCGAAAGGAGTGTTGGAATGAAAAAAGCGTTACATATCATTAAAAATATATTTGTCTGGCTGGTAGTGATATTAGCTGTTTGTATGATGATCTTCACTATTGTCTCGGTCAACACCTTTGACCGTGCCGACCGGAGCCTGTTTGGTTTCCACGCCTTTATTGTGCGTTCGGATTCCATGAGCGCGACTGATTTCAGCGCAGGCGACCTGGTGTTGGTAAAAGAGGTTGATCCTTCCACCCTACAGGCAGGGGATATTATTTCCTACCAGTCCACTAACCCCGAAAACTATGGCGAGGTTGTCACCCATAAGATTCGGGAATTGACGACCGACGCGGAGGGCAATCCTGGTTTTACCACCTACGGCACCACCACCGATACCAACGACGAAAGCATTGTAACATACAGCTTTGTGCTCGGAAAATACCAAGGCAGGCTGGCCGGGGTAGGAAACTTTTTCGCCTTTCTTAAAACCGTACCGGGATATATCGTCTGTATTTTTCTTCCCTTCCTTATTCTGATTCTCGTGCAGGGGATCAACAGTATCCGGCTGTTCCGGCAATATAAACGGGAGCAGCTTGCCGAACTGGAGGCCTTACGTGAAAAAGAACGGGCAGAAATGGCGGCGGAGCGGCAGCGGCTGGAGGAACAGCAGGCGGAATCGCAGAAGATGATGGCTGAGCTGCTGAAGCTGAAAAACGAATTGTCGGGCCGGGAATCGGCGGCGGAGGAACAGCAGGAGCAGTCGGAGGAGAAAGAATCCGTTCTATAAGGTGAATACGCGCTGAATGTGATTTTACATATGGTTAAAGTAAATTTAAGGAGGAAATAACAATGACAAACAGCAAACATACGAAACGCGCACTGCTGGCAAGCATTTTGTCCGTAGTTTTATGCTGCGCAATGCTCATCGGTTCCACCTTTGCATGGTTTACCGATTCCGTCACCAGCGGCAACAATAAGATTGTGGCGGGCAATCTGGATGTAGAGCTGGAGTACAGGAACCAGGAGGGCAAATGGAACCCCGTTACAGAGACTACCAAGCTGTTTCAGGAAGACGCGCTTTGGGAGCCGGGGCACACGGAAGTGGTCTATCTTCGGGTGAAAAATGCCGGAACGCTGGCGCTGAAATATCAGCTTGCGGTGACAGCGGAAAATGAAACCACCTTTACCAACGCGCTCGGCAAGGAGGGCTGCCGCCTTTCCGACTATCTGGTATTCGGGCAGGTAGAGAGCGGCACCGAGATTGCCAAATATGCGACCCGCGAGGAAGCATGGGCAGCGGCGGGCGACACGTTGGGACTTTCCGATTATACCAAAGAAAGCGAACTGTATCCAGAGGAAATAGATGGCAAGCCCTCCGAGCAGTACATCGCCCTTGTGGTGTATATGCCCACAGAGGTCGGCAACGAAGCCAACTATCGCGGCGATGCGGTTCCCTCTATCGATCTGGGCGTGAACCTTGTTGCCACACAGTATACATATGAAACAGATAGCTTTGGCAACGATTATGATGCAGATGCGGTTTTACCCGGAGGCTGGCAAAAGGTTGATTCAGCCGACGATATTAGTGGAGATGGAAAATACATCCTCTCGACTGATATTACCGAGACGGTCACATTAAATCCTGAGAACAACGCTGTTATAGACTTAAACGGGAAAAATCTCACCAACGGGCTTACAGTAAACGGCAACGTGACCATTATGGACAACAGCACGGGAGAAGAGAAAGGCACTACAAATGGGATAAGCGCCCGAAAGGATGCTGTTCTTACTATAGAATCCGGAACCCATACGAAGATAAGCTCCTCTTCCGCTACCGTTGTTATTAACGGCGGAACAATCACCGGCCAAAATACAGCGGGGCACTCTCATTGGATCATTAACGACGGCCACTTTTCCAGCACAGGGACATTATTTAATACAACACAGGGCGAAACAATTGAAATAAACGGCGGAACATTCGATGGAATAATGAACTTTGGCAATAAGGCAAATCCCGCCACTGTAACCATCAATGGAGGAACTTTTAACAGCGATGTATCTGCCACCTACGGAACATGGAATATCAATGATGGTATCTTTAACGGTCCTGTTTACGCTTCTGTATCGAAAGGATATGAATATGCGACCTGCCATATTTCAGGCGGAACCTTTAACCACACCGGAAATAAATGCGGCCATGGGGATAGCCATTACATGTTTTACGGAAATTCAAGCAATCCCCAAAATTATTACCAAGGCTACACTATCACCGGCGGAAGCTTTAAAACAGATCCTACAAACTATATGAATAATAATTCCGGCACGGTAACAGAGTCTGATGGCTATTTTATAGTCTCTAAATAAAGAACAAAAACATTGAAAAGTTCATAAGGAGAAAGAACAACAATGACACAGAGCAAACATACGAAGCGCGCACTGCTGGCGAGCATCCTGTCCGTCGTGCTGTGTGCGGCCATGCTGATAGGAAGCACCTTTGCCTGGTTTACAGACAGCGTTACCAGCGGGCATAACAAGATTGTAGCCGGTAATCTGGATGTGGAACTGGAGTATTGGGATGAAGAGACCCAACAGTATGTCAGTGCAAAGGACGCCGTCCTTTTTGACGAGACGACCCAGTGGGAGCCAGGCCATGCTGAGATTGTGTATCTCAAGGTGTCCAACAAAGGAAACCTGGCTTTGAAGTACCGGCTTTCCACGATTGATACCTTTGAGTATCGGTATTCTTACAACCGGGACGGCGAACCAATCCTTTTATCCGATTATCTGGAATTGGGAATTGTGGCTGACAAAAACGCGGCCAAGGGTACCTTTGCAAAAAGAGAAGACGCTCTGAAGGCCATCACCGAATCGGTTGATTATGATAGTTTCACGCAGGAAAAGACACTTCTGCCGGCGAAGGACGGACAGGAATCCGCGGATTATCTGGCGTTCCTGGTCTATATGCCGGAAACTGTAGGCAATGAAGCCAATCATGTGGGCGATGACGCTCCATGGATCCGTTTTTCTTTGGCTGTGACAGCTACACAGGTGGAGAGCGAATCGGATAGCTTTGGCAATGATTATGATAAAGACCTGCCTTATCCGCTGAGTGATACCGGTGATGCAAAGAAAAACGGCACCTTGTTGTACAATGCGTTGCAGTCAGAAAAACCAGCGTATCTGCTGGGTGGAGACGCTGACCGTTACTATGGCTGGTCTATAGGGTTCCAGACAAAACTGGATTTGAATGGAAATACATTGACTACAACCGGTCAAAATGCTTTGATTCATGTGAATCAGGGCGGTAATTTGACAATTACAGGAAACGGTACAGCGGACGCTTCTAAAGCAAAGGAAAAAAATGGAACAGCAGTGACTGTGGATGCCGGCGGTAAGCTGACTATCGAAAGCGGTACCTTTATCGGCCGAAATAATGCCAGCTGCATTTTCAACGACGGCGGCGAAATTGTGATTAAAGGCGGATTGTTCAGCTGCGATGGAATTGATGCGGACGGCAGGCCTTACGTCCTGAATCAGCGGGATAACAGCACGGGAACGATTACCGTTTATGGAGGAACCTTCATTAACTGTGATCCGTCTCATACTGGCACGGAGCCGGCCGGACAAAACGATAATTTTGTGGCGGATGGTTACAAGGTTATTTCTGAAACTAAGGACAATGGGGATATCTGGTATACGGTTGTTCCGGATCCAGAAGCAGGAACGCAGGTTTCCAACGCTGACGAATTGATGAAAGCCGCAGAAAACGGCGGGAAAATCCGTTTGACAAAGGATATTGCCCTGAGCGCCGACCTCCGTTTTGCTGACGGCACCGTTCTGAATATGAATGGCAAGACGCTGACCGTCAACGATGGAAAAGGCTCCCTGAAAACAACGGAGGGGACAGGGACCTTAACCATTGAGGGCAACGGCGTTATAAACGGCGTCCTCTATGCAGACAGAAAATTCAATAACGGCGGCACTCTGATTGTCAATGCGGGTGAAAACTTTATGGTTAATTCCAAGTCAGAGAATGGTTGGGCTGTGTATGGCGGTATGGGCTCCAAGATTGTACTCAATGGCGGTGCCTACAATATCTCGGTAAAAGGAACGGCCGGTACAATCCATACGCTGGGCTCTTCCTTGACAGTAAGCAATGCTGTTATAAATGTAGGACCGGATTCGGTAATGAATGCTTATGGGATTTACTCAAATGCTTCTGAAAACGCTCTGACCGACGTTACGGTAAATGGTAAATACAGCATGGCGGTAAACCTGAAAAACGAAACAGGTAAAGCTGTGATTCAAGGCGGAACCTTTATTACCGACCGTACTGCTGATGGTTGGGCGCCTAACCCAACAATCCGTTATGCGGGTACCCTGGCTATTTCTGATGCGGCTATTACCCGCGTTGGAACGGGCATTGAGTACAGCAAAACGTGGTCGAAGCCTACAGCGGTAGAGGGGCTGACCATGGGCGGCTGTACGTTTACGCCGATTGGAACGGACAATAGCTACCTTGATACGGATTTTTCTAAATAAGGAATGAAAATCCGGTGCCAACAGCAATGAGCTGATGACATAATGCCGCAAGGCATACCCAATGTGCAAGGAGGAAAAAGCTATGCAAATTGCACAACTGGTGAAATTCACTACGGGGGGGGTACAACAGCCCCTACTTTAGGCAATATGCTGAACCTTTCGAAAAAGTGGGGAAGAACCAAGACTTAATAGCCTCTCTGATTTTTGGCGGCATTTCTTCGGAGAGCGCTTATCCCGGAAAAAGCCGACAAAATTATATGGGAGTGTTAGAACAATGACACAGAGCAAACATACCAAGCGCGCATTGCTGGCAAGCATATTGTCAGTTGTGCTGTGTGTAGCCATGCTGGTGGGCAGCACCTTTGCGTGGTTCACAGATTCCGTGACAAGCGGAAACAACAAGATCGTCGCGGGAAATCTGGACGTGAAGCTGGAGTACAGCACAGACCTGCAGAACTGGGAGGATGTTGACACAAACACCAACGTATTCAAGGATGGAACCCTTTGGGAGCCTGGCTATACCGAGGTCGTCTATCTACGGGTATCAAACGCAGGCTCGCTGGCGCTCAAGTACAAGTTCGCTATCCATGTAGCGGATAAGGTGATTGGTCAGACGGCGGACGGTAAGGAGATCGACCTGTCGAACTTTATCAAGTTTGGTGTTGTGACTGCTCCGGAAACTGCTTATTCTCAGGACGCGGCCGGCCGTGCAGCTGCGAGGGAGGCTGTTGCCGCTGACGCCCAGCTTATTTCCGCCGGCTATTCCAAAGAGGGAGCTATGGTGAAAGACGCGGCTCCCGAAGTTCTGGCGATGGTCGTTTATATGCCGGAGGACGTCGGCAACGAAGCCAACCATGGTACAGGCAAACAGGCGCCTTCTATTGATATGGGCATCAGCCTGGTTGCAACACAGGATACCGTGGAGGAAGACAGCTTCGGCAATGATTATGACGAGGATGCGGTTTTTCCGTGGGATGGTGTGACCATGACTGAAGTTGTGCCGGACGAAGAAGGCAACTATCCTGTTTCCAGTGCTGCGGAGCTTGCATGGATGGCGCATGAGATCAATGAACTGAACATAAATGAAGTTACAATTGTGCTGCAGAAGGACATTGACTTAAATGGTAAGGCATGGACTCCTATTGGAGGCGACGGATATTTTACCGGAACATTTGACGGGAACGGGCATATCATCAAAAACCTTACGGCATCCAAAAATGAGGCGTCTTCAGATCCTACACGTGGGATCGCTCTGTTTGGCTATGTTGAGGATGCTGTTATAAAGAATGTAAAGTTCGAGAATGTCCAAACACAGGGACGCTATTCTGTTGCCGCAGTTGTTGGCGACGGTGCAGGAGAATTGACTTTTGAGAATATAGAAATCCTCAGCGGCTCCATTCAGTCCAATCAAAATGATTCCAGAAAAACGGCGCAGGTTGCCGGAGGTATTCTGGGACAGGGTTGGGGAAACAGCTCTTCCGGACAGAAAATCATTTTTAAGAATTGTATCAACTGGGCAGATGTTACGGTGAACAAACAGCATGCTGGCGGTTTATGGGGATCGATTACGACGGCATCATACGTTGATGTTACGGTTGAAAACTGCCATAACTATGGGAATATTACCAGCTTAAGCCAAGATAACGGTGGCTATGCAGGCGGGCTGGGCGGATATTTTTCTGCCAAATCACTCACAATCACTGGCTGCACAAACAACGGCACAGTTAAAGCAGACCAATATCTGGGCGATTTTGTCGGGTATTCTACTTTGGCGAATGGTTCAGTCAACGAATAAATACTATGCCTTTCGCAAGGTAATCAAAGGGCATGAGAGACAAGAACGGTCGCTAAAAGATTTTCATTCTAAGGTGTAAACGCATGGTATGCGGATTACATACAGCCATTGAAAAAGTTCATAAGGAGGAATTACAAATGGCCAACAGCAAACATACGAAACGCGCACTGCTGGCAAGTATTTTGTCCGTAGTTTTATGCTGCGCAATGCTCATCGGTTCCACCTTTGCGTGGTTTACCGATTCCGTGACAAGCGGCAAAAACATTATTCAGGCGGGTAATCTGGATATATCCGCAACCTATCAGGATGTGGATATGGACAAGGGAACGGTCAGCTATACCATTCCCGGCTTTGACCGTGTTCCGGATGGCACTGTGAATTTTTCAGCCGACACAACGGACATCAATGAAAGCAACGCCATCATCAGCGAAAACCTTTGGGAACCGGGCGCAGTGGGCGCAAAACTGATTACTGTGAAAAACGACGGTAATTTGGCGGCAAAGATCAAGCTAAGCTTTGCTGTGGAGGACGGCGGCCTGCAAAATGCACTGTGGTTTGACTTCGTGCAGGTAAAGGACGGTGCAGTAGCCGGTACATTCATCGAGCGTGAAATGAGTACGCTCACCGCAGTTGCCAACGCTGTTGAACTTCCGCTGGCATCGAAGGGCGAAGTTTCCTTTATTCTCCTTTACGGAATGAAAGAGGAAGCCGGCAACGAGTATAGGGGTAAGTCTTTCTCGGCCGATGTTGCTATTTTGGCTGCGCAGGATACCGTGGAGGAAGACAGCTTCGACGATCAGTATGATAAGGATGCGGAATATCCGGTATATGTCGCAACAGCGGAAGAGTTGAAGGATGCCCTGGCAAACGCCGAGGATGGAGATACCATTGCTCTGACAAAGGACATTGAATTAACAAATCCTGTAAACACGCTCAATAAAAACATCACATTAGACGCGAAAGGAAACACACTTTCCGGTGTTCCCATGCATATCACCGGCAACGATGTGACAGTAAAAAACGCTGTGTTTGATAATGCCAAGAACGGACAAGAATCCTGTGTATATATACACAATGTGGGAAAATATGTTTTTGAAGGCTGTGAATTCAAGAATACAAAGTGGGACGGCATTCAGATGACCGGGAAGATTGCAGGCTCTGAATTGATTGTCAACAATTGTACATTTTCTAATGCTGAGCAGCGGTACATCCATGTGGAGGCAATTGTAGACGACAAACCGGCTATTAATACAGATGTAAAGGTTACTATTACCAATAATAAGTTTGGCGAGAACCCGAATAATGACGCCATCGGTTTGTATTACATCCTTACTGATGGCATCACTGCGTATAACAACACCTTTGCAGCGGAAGAGCCTACCATTTATATTTGTAGCTCTAGCACATCTCCATCCATCTCGCAGGAAGACGCAATCAAAATGTTTACTGCTAAACAATAACAGCTGGTTTTCGGAACAAGACCGCTCTCCCTTTAACTGGGAGAGCGGCAATCAAAGGGCATAAGCTATGGTTTGTGCCTTTTGATTGCCGTAAAAGAAAAGGAAGATAAAATTAGAAAGGAGGCGGTCGCTTTGAAACAGTGGATAAAATCCGCGTTATATGTTCCCAAGCATTCAAAGCCCACCGATGAAAATATCTTGCGGCTGCTTATGCCGTCGTTTCTTGGAATGATCCTGTGCATGGTTTTTCTTGCAGGGACAACATGGGCGTGGTTTACCGCCAGCGTCCAAACGCAGCCGCAGACCATAGAGGCGGCAAATTATGATATAACGGTTCTAATTAAGGATGGAAATAATCAGCCTCTTGAAAAAACAGAGAAGGGTTATCTTCTTTCTGCCAATGCCGAATATACCATTACACTGACTGCCGGTGGCACTGCGAAAGAATTCGGCGGTTATTGTATCGTCCGCTGTGAGGAAGCGACGCTGTATACCACACAACTGCGCCCCGGTGACACGCTGCCTTTTACCTTGATTCCCGAAAAAGAAGGAATATATACTTTCACCGGCGTGTGGGGCAGTTATTCTGGTAAGCCGGACA
Organism: Hydrogeniiclostridium mannosilyticum; assembly: GCF_003268275.1. Taxonomy (GTDB): domain Bacteria; phylum Bacillota; class Clostridia; order Oscillospirales; family Acutalibacteraceae; genus Hydrogeniiclostridium; species Hydrogeniiclostridium mannosilyticum. Next base: position 140,776 of record NZ_QLYR01000001.1, on the reverse strand, counting down.
TCACAAACGGCTGCACGATTGGGCGGAAAAAGGAGACACAGCGTGTACCCGAAGTCTCTGAACCGCAGCAGAACAGCGCGGGCCGGAAAGATGTACACATTGTGCAGGCTGAGGATTCTTTGTGGGGGATTGCTGCACAGTATGGCATAACTGTGGAAAAAATCGCTACATATAATGACATTGCTCAGGATGCAGTATTGCAGATCGGACAGGAAATCAAAATCCCACCGCAGGATTATGAGGTTCCGGCGGCTTCTTCTACGTCTTCCATATTGCCGGAGGAATCATCCTCAAAGCCGGGGGAAGCAGCCGAATCAAGGGGGGACGAATCCGCAGAAACAAGCTCCGACTCTGAATAAAACAGGATTTTGCCAAACAGACCGCCTATTCCATGGGCTGGAGCGTCAACCCCGTACGGAAGATATGCCTTGCATAAAAATGCAATTGTAATAAAGTCGGTTGCGTTTTTCGCCAAAATTTGATATAATAAAATAAAAATAGTTTCATAGGATAATGTAAAATTGCAATTTGGGTGCAATAAGGGGTTGACAGGGGATGGCTCTCGAAAATATAATACCTAACAGACAGACAGACAGACAGACAGACAGACAGACAGACAGACAGACAGACAGACAGACAGACAGACAGACAGACAGACAGCGATAAGAGCCTGCTTTTATAAATATATTTTTGATTTGGAAAAGGCACAGGAATCCATTGCGGATTCTTGTGCCTTTTTTTGCATTTTTGAGATGTAATTTCTGGAAAGGAGGGTGTCATTATGATTAAGATTGCGGTATATCACCATGACAGCCAGCTTCGAAAAAAAGTATCGCAGGATTTTATGGACGGTTTGAAACAGTCCCGGCTTTATGGGAAAGTGTACTCCGTTCAGAATTTGCAGAAGTTTTCTGAGAATCTTCTGGACGGGAAATACCGATTTGATATTATTTGTATCGATACGGATGAAAAAGAGCTGGTTCAAAGGCTGATGGGACACAGCTACCCCAATATCGAATATATTTTGCTGGATACGCCGGCAGAGGATGTGTCAGGATATATGCGGTATAAGCCGGCGGCGTGGATACGGTCAGACGGAAATGGGGAAGCGGCCCAGGCGCTGCAAGCGTGCCTATATCATCTGCATAGAAAACGCGAAGAATGTTTTTGTATCCATACAAAAGCAAAGAGCGTCCGGATCCCATACCGGCAAATCCTATATCTGGAAAGCCGGCTTCACCAGGTAATTGTCCATACGGTACGGCCGCAGGATATGTGCGCCTTTGCCGCCGTCCTGGACGATGTGGAAAAAGCGCTTCCGGAAGAAACGTTTTTCCGGTGCCACCAAAGCTTTTTGGTAAATATCGACAGCATCTGCCAGCTTGACCGCACAGATCATAATCTGATACTGAGCAGCGGAGAAACGCTTGGCATCAGCAAGCGGTATTACAAGGATATCAACCGTATTTTCCCATGGGAAGCCACAATATAAGAGCAAAATTTACAGGATAAGGCCAAATCTGCAGTTTGGCCGTCCAATACGGCAAAAGGGGTGGCAGCCTGTCCCTGTAACGATATAATGGAGACAGGCTAATGATACTGAAAAGGAGGAAACAGATCATGAATGATTTTATGGATTTTTTGGGGAACTTAGACGGCGAGGATCCCACCATATCCCAGGGAGCGGACAGCCTGACCACAGGAACGGATTATAACGGCGATGGAATTACAGATGGGGAAGCGTTATACGAAGACCTGAACGGAGACGGCGTGTTCGATACCATTACCGCGTCGGTAGACACAGATGGGGACGGCGTTGTGGATTTTGTCTCTGTGTATCAGGACACAAATGGCGACGGGTTTACCGATTATTCCGCCGCCCTTATGGATGTTGATACAAACGGGGATGGAATCGCGGACAGTGTGTTTTTTGGCGAAGACGCCAACGGCGATACTGTTTTTGAAACAACACAGATCATGGACGCAGAGGAATGGGCCATGTTTACCGGAAGTCCGGACAGCGGATATGTCCCGGTAGACGAAGGCGGAGGCTTTGACGCGGGATATGAGCAGTTTAATCCCGCGGAAACCGATATGTCCCAGGTAGTGGGAACACCTACTGCGGACGAGCAATGCTGGGACTATCAGGGAGAAAGCGGCCCCTGCGCGATTTATGCGCAGGTGATGGCGTATGAAGGCATGACCGGCCAGGATATTGACCCCGAGCAGATGATAGACGTCGCCACAGAGCAGGGCTGGTACGATGGAAGCGGGACTACCATGGAGGATATGGATAAGATTCTGAATTATCTCGGCGCTGATACGGAGAAAGACTTTGGCGGGGATATAGAGGACCTTCATAACTGTCTTGAAAACGGGGGAAGAGTCGTCGTGGCAGTGGACGGGAATGAAATCTGGTACGGGAATACGGAGACCTATGCGCCGAACGATCCGAACCACGCGGTAGAAGTTATCGGGATCGATTATTCCGGTTCGGAGCCAATGGTTATCATCAATGATTCCGGTACGATGGACGGACATGCGATCACAGTACCGGCCTCCCAGTTTATGGACGCATGGGAAGACAGCGGCTGTTATTATGTGGAAGCATACGCTTAATCCGGAAAGGAAGCGGAATATCGAAAATAAAAGAGCAGGAGGATAAAACAATGCTTTCAATACAGGAGTTTTTAAAGAAAATCAATACGGGCAGCGCCGTCCGTGAAAATATCCCGATGGGGTTGGGAATGGGATTTCCTGTGCTCAATATTACAGGGGACCGGCTTCTGGTTTCCGTCTTTTACTACCGATCCGTGCTGCGGCCGAATGACCAGACTTTGCTGATGCCCCCGGAATATAAGCTCACGTTGGACTATCCGAGTGGCAAAATGACCTCGTTTGAAAACCTTCGGCTGGATTCCCGGTATGCAAAGGTGAATTTTGATAAGCCGGTGGGGACATTCCGCCATGAAGCAATCAAGCATTTGGACCGGGATGGATACAAAAAAGCAAAAGAGGATTTATATGAAGCTCTGAACCGCTTAATCGCGTTTTTAGGGGATGAGGGCGAGTTTACGAAAGAGGATGAGGAAAAGCTGTCGGGACTGTATACCATGATGACGGAACCGCCCCTGCATCCGTTTTATAAATCCCTTTCGCCGCAGTTCTTTGAACGGTATATCGAGCAATAAGGAGGCGGGATTTGTGTTTCTCAAAAATAAAAATTTTTTTGACGACCCGGCTCCTCTGAAAGAGCGTACGGAGAAAACGGACGTTCAGGAGGAAAACGCATCCTCTGGAAAAGAGCAGAAGGATTGGGAGGACGTAAATCTCAGCTTCTATGACGAAGCTTTTATGGCGCGGCTTCAGAAGCTGGAAGGGTATTGCCGTGAGGCCGGCAGGAAGGACTTACTGGAACAGCTGGCTTCCATCAGAGCGTACTTGGCTTCGGAAAAATTCAGCGTGGCGGTAGTCGGCGAATTTAACCGGGGAAAAAGCACCCTGGTCAACCGGCTGATCGGTCGGGATATTATCCCGACCAGCGATATCCCGACAACCTCCCTTCCGATTTACGTGTCGGGCGGAGAGCAGGAAAGCATCACTTTAAAAACAGTAAACGGGCAGAAACGGTACCCGGTCGCGGAAAAGAGCTGGGAAGCCATTGAAGAAGAGAAGAAAAAACTCAGGGAGACTAAAGGCGCGATCCTTTTAAAGCGGAACTGCAGTCTTTTGATGGAGAACGATCTGGAGTTGGTTGATACGCCCGGCGTAAATTCGCAAATCCGCGGGGATCTCAGCATGGCGGAGCAGGCGCTGAGCGGATGCGACTGCGCCATCCTGCCAATGGCCGCCATAGCGGCGTTCAGCGAATCGGAAAAGCTGTTTCTTCAGGAGCGGATCCTGATGAAAAAAGTCCCGCGCATTATGGTTGTTTTGACAAAGCTTGACCTTGTGGAAGAAAAACAGCGGTTAAGCGTTGTGGAATCTGTGCAGAGAAAACTGGAAGCTATGGAAGCAGAGATCCCGCTTTACCTGTCCGCAGAGAACATGGCGGAGGGCTGGGAAGAGCGGTCCGGGACAGAGGCGATCCGGAAGCAGATCCTTGCATGGCTGCATGAATCCTCCCATATCCAGCTGAAAAAAGAGAGGGCCAGCCAGGAAATAAAGGCGGTTTCCGCAGACCTGGCAACGGTTTACCAATGCCAGCTGGATATTATCGCGGAAAAGGAAGAAAAGCGGAAGGAAACGGCGGAACAGAGCAAACAGAAGCTGCTCCGCAGCGCACAAATCCAATGGGATGCATTGGAAACCGATATGCTGAACCGCTGCAATCAGAATTTTGAGTGGATCCGCAGCATGACGGAGGAACGCCAGCAGGACGTCATAGAAAAACTGACGCTGGAGCTTACCCATGTGGCTAATCCGAAAGACTGGTGGGAGAAGGACTACCCATACCGGATGAAAATGGAAATGATCTCCTTGGGGAATATTCTGGAAAACAACCTTCAGGGCTTTTATACCCGTGACGTCAACTGGCTGAACCATCTCCTTGAAGAGAAATATGGTTCCGCTATTCCGCCGCAGAACCAGCGGATTGCGGAGAAGGGCGTTTTCCGTGCGCCGATGGTGCAGCAAGCGGTTGAACTGGAGGATATGAAACGTTCCCGGCTGATTTCCCGCGTGGGGACGGGCGTCGCTACAGTCGGAGGATACCTGGTAGGCGGGCTTATCGGGCTGTCGCCCATCGGGATGGCCGTAGGCATTGGCGGAGGTATTATTTCCGAGGTCTTTATGAATAAGCGCGTGGAATCGCAGAAACGGGAGCTTACGAGGATTATCCGCGAAGAACTGCCGGGCGTTTTCAGCGGCAGTATTGAAACGGTTGAGAGGAATATCCGGGAGGTTTATATCTCAACGATCCGCACAATGAAGCGAACCTGTTCGGATTGGGTAAAGGTAAAATGCGACGCCATCGACGCGGCGCAAAAACAGGCGGATGATCCGAAGCGTGAGGAAGCCATCCGCCAAAAGCTTGCCGAACTGAGAGGGATCGGCATATAGCATCAGCAGGTGATATCAGAGTAGGAGGAAAATACAATGACGAACGATCAGCTCAAAGAATATGCGGCAAGGCAGAAGCGTCTGACCGGCATCATCCAGGAAGCGTCCGGTCTGGTACAGAAATTGGATATGGAGCACTGTGCGCAAGTATTGCAGCAGCTGCGGCAGAAGATTTCATCGGATACATTCAAGATCATGGTGATGGGAAATTTCAAAAACGGTAAGAGCACGTTTATCAACGCGCTTCTTGGGCAGGAGATCCTGCCGGCCTATGCCGTGCCGACAACCGCGATTATCAATGAAATCAAATATGGCGAAAAGCCAAAAGCGGTCCTGCATTTTCTGAACCCGCTGCCGGAAAAGATGTACGACGGGATTCCGGAAAAGGCGCTTACCCATATGCGGCGGTTCCAAATGAAGGACGTCCCGCCGATTGAGATGCCTGTGGATGAAATCGAGGATTATGTGGTTATTCCGATGGGCATGGAACATAAAGAGGCGATTAAGCAAAGCCCCTTTGAAAAGGTGGAACTGTTCTGGCCGCTGGATCTGCTCAAGGACGGCGTGGAGATTGTGGATTCCCCGGGCCTGAATGAAAATCCGGTGCGCACCCAGGTAACCATGGAATACCTGAGCAAAGCGGACGCTATCATTTTTGTGTTCAGCGCTTTGGCGATGGGTTCTGCGGGAGAGATTGCGTACATAGACGATACGCTGCGGAAAAACGGGTTTGGAGAGCAGAGCCTGTTCTGCGTGGTAAACCGGTTCGACCAGCTGACCAGCGAGCGGGAACAGCAGCGTCTGCGCAAATTCTCGGACAACCTTTTGGCGCCTTATACCAAGCACGTATATTATACTTCAGCCTATAAGGGGCTTGTGGGTCAGCTTCAAAACAATCCGGCAATGCTGGACGAATCCAAAATCCCGGCGGTGGAAACAGCTTTGGCGGATTATCTGGCCAATGAGCGCGGGAAGATCAAGCTGGCGACGCCGGCACGGGAACTGATCCGCGTTATCCGGCAGGACGCGCTGGAAACGACAATTCCCCAGCGGCGAAACGCGCTGTCCACAGATTTGGATGTGCTGAAGCAGCGGTACAGCGAGGCGCAGCCGGAAATCGAAAAGCTCAGGCAGCAAAAGTATTTGATTACCAGCCGGACGGAAGCCTTTATTGCAAACCTGCTTCCGGATATCCGGCGGAGCGCTGTCAATTACTTCAATAGCCTCCCGGGGCAAATCCGCGTATGGGTTGAAGAATATGAACCGGAGACAAAGGTTTCGGCGCTTCATCCAAAGCGGGATGCGGAAGCGTTGTCGGACGAGCTTGTGAACTTTATACAGAATAAAATAGACGGTGAAACCAGAGAATGGCTGTCCGGGCCGTTTACCAATCTGGTCAATGATAAAGTAGAATCCTTGAAGGATTCTCTGGAAGGCCGTTTGGAGGAATTCTTTGTTTCTCTGGATCAGGTCAAGGTGAGCGTAACGGGGTCTCACAATATCGATACAGAAGATATCCCGGTTTGGAAGCGCGTTGTAGCCGCTGGCGGCGGACTGCTGATCGGAGATGTCGGCGTTGCAGCTTTGGGCGCTACGACAGGGCTTTCTTCAGAATTTGCGAAGGGCATTGCCTTACAGCTTGGCGCTTATATTGGGCTGGCTATCTTGGGCATTTTGAATCCGTTTACGATTATTGCGGTAATTGCAGCTTCCGTCATCAGGGGCGGGCTCAAGGTATCCGAAAAGGCTGTGAAGAATGCCAAGGAACAGGTGGCGGCAACGTTCTGCGAAGAAATCAGCGGCAAAAGCATGCAGCTGGTCGATACCGTTGTCAGCGGGGCGACAGAGAATTTTGATAAAATCAAGGATATTATTTCCAACTCAATGGACGTGGAAATCGGAGAAATGCAGAAACAGCTGGAAGGCATTATCCGCGATATGGAACAAGGCAAAGAGGTTGTGGAACAGAAGTCAGCGCAGTTGTCTGAATATGAAAAGCAGCTGAAGGGAACTGCGGAGAATCTCGATACCTTTATTTTTGAACTGTTGAAATAGCAGTTTGGAGCGGTTGAAAACATCCGCTTCCTCCCAAGCGTTTTTTACTGAAGAATAGTTCCTATTCAAAGTGTTTTTCAGGAGTCGGGGAAAATGATTGTTTTGCACTGGCATATCTGGAATATATCGGGGGCTCCTGCCTTTGGAAGGAATTGACGGCTATAGAATCCGAGAGTGTCAGCGGAGCCTCAAATAGTGGAAATAATTGATGAGAAGCTATCTCAGGAGAAAATTGAATCGGGTGATTACCAGTTTGAATGATACGCTTGAGAATATGCCGAATCAGCAGGAGAGAAAACGAAAATGAAAGCACGTGTATGTACAACAGAGAGCACAACGCCTGTATCCCTTGATTTCAGGACACAGCAGATAATCCAGCTGGCGGATATTGACGGGCATATCCGGTTTATACAGGCCTTGATGGGAAAATATAGTTTCCCATCCGAACAAGAAGCACAGCTTCAAACGGAGTTGAAGAAGATCCAGGACCGTCAGAACGAAAAAGCGTTGAATATGGCGGTAATCGGCGAATTTTCTTCCGGAAAGAGCAGCTTTATCAATGCCCTTCTGCGGGAAAACCTGCTGGAAGCAGACGCGATACAGGGGACGACGGTAGCCTCTACCCTGATTGGCTACAGCCCGGAAAGAATGTTCTGCACCTATGGAAGGGGCGGAAAAGGCAAGCAGACGAGAAGTGTTGAAAACGCAGCGGCACTGGCGAAACTTCTTGCAGCATATACCTCCGGTAATCGGAAGGATGAAAATGCGCAGCACCTGGAGGTGGGATACCCATCTGATTTTTTGCAGCAGGGTATCCGCATTATCGATACCCCGGGAACCAATTCGTTGGAGCAGTGGCACGAGGACGTCACAAAAGAAGCAATCCGGGAACAGGCGGACGCCTGTATTATCCTTACCAGCGCTGAAAAGCCGTTCCCGGAAAGCTTCTGCCGCTTTTTGGAGGATAACCTTGAAGACGTTTTGCAAACCTGTGTTTTTGTAGTGACAAAGATCGACTTGGTTCCGCCGAAGCAGCAGGCCAGACAGCTGGAGTATATCCGAAAAGTCCTGAAAGAGAAGCTGTCTGTTCACGATCCGTTGGTATTACCCTATTCCGCCCTGCCGGTCATAAATGGGACCGGAACAGAATATATTGAGGGAAATCGTGAAACAGAGGAAAGAATCCTGAAATTTTTGCAGGAGCAGAGAATCCGGATCCAGCTGCAGCGGTGCATGGCCTTGTCAGAAAACGCAATGGGACGGCTGAAAGAAAGCATGGAGCAGATATCCTCGCAGCAGGAGCAGCGGCACCTTCAGCTTATGCAGGCTGTTACAACGGACCTGCAGGGCTTTGTCATGAGAAAAAAGTCGGAAATCAGCTTATCCTATCAGGAAAACACAAACGAGAAATTAAAGGCGATTGGAGAAAACGTTGATGTCTGGATTCGGGATAAAAAGATAGAAGTATATGAAGCGTTTCAAAAACCGGCAACGGAAAGCGGCATACGGGATTTTTTACAGACAAAGCTGAATCCTTTGCTGGAGGAAAAGAAATCGGAAATTTTGAAAAATGCCGGCATATCCGCAGAGAGCTCCTCGAAGTATTTGAGTGAGATACAGTCAATAGCGGAAGGGCATTGCAGACGCTTTGAAGCGGATTTTAAGAGAGAATACCGGCAGCTGGAACTGCTTGCGCATGATCTGGTGCAGGAGGTGGATAAAAGCGTCCGCCTGGATGATTCCTTGATGACAAATATACAGGCTAACATTGCCATCCGTCAAAAGGTTGAGGCCAACGTCAAACAGTCAAACCGTGGTTTTATGGGATATGCGGGCGCGGGAGCGGCAGCCGGGGCCGCGATCGGTTCAGTTGTCCCGATTATTGGAACAACAGCGGGAGCTGTTATTGGCGCCGTTGCCGGCTTTATGCGGTTTAGCAAAAAGTCGGACGATTCATCCAGAGGGACGGCTTTCCGCAATCAGGTGGCCGGAGATGTCAACGCGGTGGTAGAGCAGTATTTCAGAAGCTTGAAAGATAGTGTGCTGCAGTTTTTTTATCAAAATGCAGCAAATTGCTGGATGCAGGTCGAGCGTGTTATGGATCAGTATCTCACGCAGTATACTGGTATAGTTCATGAAATGAGAAAACGCGATCAGCATGCGCAGGAAGAGGCCGCATTAAAAATCCGGGCCATTCAGGGCGATATCAGCTTAACGCAGCAGCAGCTTGAACAAATAAAGTCAGTAAGATACAAAATCAGTCAGCTGTAAGTAAGAGAGGAGTAAAGCAGTGATGGATACAATCCGGGAATTTGATTCCGTATGGAAAAAGTTTATGGTGATGTGCCGGGCAAAGCTGATGGAAAAAAGCAAACAATGCGCATTAAGCGGTGCTGCGGCGGAGATGTCGGTTCAAGATGCGGCCTCCATGTGGTTCGATCCATACAACGCATGCGGCCAGTGGCTGAAACAGTTGGAAAAGGAAGAACCGCAGACGGCTGAGAAAGTCAAAACGATTTTACAGGAAATCAAGCTGGAGGAAATCCCAGGGAAAAAAGGTTTCCCGGAACTTGGCGTTATCGGGATTGCGGCAGGAGGAGCGGCGGCCGGCGCCGGTGTCGGGGCGTGGATTCTCCACTTAGGGACATGGGGGACCCTCCTGTCAGCGGCAATTCCAGCGGTGGTTTTGTACCCGGCAATGAAAGGGTATCAGAAAAGCGAAAGGGAAAAGGCGGAAAGAGAAGGGATTACAAAATATCTGGAACAGCTTTCCCTTGTCCGGGAGGAAATTGACGGGGTATTGAACTGTTCTGCCTGCTAAATCTATAACCCTGCATAAGACAAAAACGGCCTGGTCTGCCTTTTGAAAGCTGCGGACTGGGCCGTTCTTAAAACCTTATTTTTGAAGTCAGAGCGGAAAGAAAGGGAAAATTATGATTGATGTTAAAATTTCAGTGAACAATGTTGATTATGAAGCCGCTTTGGATACACTGCTTCCAGTGCTGCTGGAGCATTTGTCAAAAAAATCTGAGAACGCTTTTTTGGCTTCCGTCTTGTCGAAGACCAAAGGTGTTTCGTCAATAGCGGCAAAAGCGGCTTTAAAAGCGCTTCCGCAGGATACGAGGGATGAGCTTGCCGTGGCGTGCTTAAACCATTATAAGGAGGATATTCAGCGTCTGCTTACCGAAGCGTCGAAACAAAAGGGGATTGCGCTGCAAATTGAAGGGATTGATATCGCTGTGGCACAGAATTCTGAAGCCGGTCAATAACAGAGCGCCAAAAAAGCGGTTTTGAAGGTGAAAAATGCAGACAAGAGTTATTTTTGAGAATGATATGATAAAATGGCGATAGGTCGGTTAAGGCAATACAAAGGAGGATGTGAAATGGAACGTACAGTTTATAATGCGGACAAAATGTATACATATATCCGCGGATATGCATCGGGGGTTGGTATGATCCAGACGCTTAAGGCACTTTCTTTTGCCAGGGAAAAGCATAATGGACAGAAACGTAAAAATGGCGACCCGTATATTGTGCATCCTCTTACTATGGCTTGTAATGCGTTGAGCATGGGAATTCGAGATGACAATACCATAGCAACAATTCTTCTGCATGATGTTTGTGAAGATTGCGGTGTGGCTTTAGAAGAACTTCCGGTAAACGATATTGTCCGCAGGGGCGTTCAGCTAATGACTTTCGAAGTTTTGCCAGGAGAAACAAAAGATATTGCCAAGACCAGATATTATAATATGCTCATTCAGAGTAAGGAAGCTGTGATTACCAAGTTGATCGACCGGTGCCATAATGTTTCAAGTATGGCAGGTATTTTTTCTGTTGAAAAGCTCAAGTCTTATATAAAAGAGACAAGAACTTATGTACTCCCACTGTTGAGACAAGCTAAGGATCATTATCCAGAGGAATCAGACAGGCTGTTTATGCTGAAATATCATATCACAAGTGTGGTTGATGCAATCGATTTGACAATGCAGGCATACGAAAGCAGAAATGAAGATACTGAAACAATAGAATAAAATAGCGTTTTTAGATGTGTGTATGAATAGATATGTGGAGGATTAACAATGTTTAACAAATCTATTGAACGCGATTTCGGTAAGGGCTTTCTCTTTTCAATGGAGACTTTAAACGTGACAGAGGAAGATCTGGAGAAATATCAAAGCGGCACCCCCCTTGACGCGGACAAATTCAAAGACTGCAATGTGAGGTTTTTTACCGATGGTTATTATCCGAGGGTTGTTCGGCTCTCTAAGGATATTCCGACTTTTGATTCAGGAGATCGGGAATATGATTCATGGCATGACTTGTATTTAGTACAAGAGCAAAGCGGAAATATTCATGCTGTTTATTGCACCGGTGGTTATCGCATTGCAACAATTCAAGGATACGCCAAAGTGCATCAATTACCAAACATATTGAAGAAATATTTTTTCTAATTAGTGAAACGGCGATAGCATACCTACAAATAAATATAATCCTAAATAAAAGAAGGAGTCCTTTGCTATGAGAAACGATTTTGATGATTATTGCCCAGCCTCTGTTTCGAGAGGTGAATTGGAAGATATAGCTAGCATTACAGTTAGATTAATGCCATATTATGGCCGTGATATAGAGAAAATGCGGGATATGCCCAGAGAACAGGCAGTCGCTTATAGGCAGGAATTGAGAGAAAAAGGAATGTTCTATGATGCCGCTAAGGCAGTAGATATTTATTCGCACGGTAATTTTTGTGCATCTCATCTCAGTAATTTTTGTAAGACAGATTTTATATTTGAGGGTATAAACATCAAGTCAATGGAAGGTTTTTTGCAATCACTAAAAACTTCAAATCAAGAAGAACAGATTCATATATGCTCTCTTGCAGGCAAAGAAGCAAAAAAGGCAGGTCTGGCAGTTGCAGGCTTTGATGGCAAACATCTCTATTGGCAAGGAGAAACGATTGATCGTTTTTCCGAACAATATCATGTTCTTGTTCGCAGAGCGTATCATGCAAGATTTGAACAGGATAACCTCTTTAGAAAAGCGCTGATGGAAGCGAAAAACAAACAGCTTTTACATACAATTGGGAATAATGATCCTAAAGTAACGATATTGACCGTAGATGAATTTATTGGCTTTTTGCAAGAACTTCAGGAAAAATTGTGAGCTCGCGCAGTTTAGCAAACAATACGTTTGATTGTATGCTCCTCTAGCGTAAATGACAGGAGCATATGATCTAAAGAGGTAGTAAATTGAAAACAATGAATATTTTTGACGATACCATGAGAATAGTCCGCCAAGGCTATTATAAAAGATGGCAAAAGAATCAACTTAAAGCTTAAGGACAGTGAAATGAAAACGGTAAGAGTGTTTTTATCTGAAGAAGTCCATGCATTAAGCGAGTATAAGTTTGAAAAACATATTTTTTATATTGGGAAATGCGGTCATAGCTGTGTGGATATGGATTCTTTTGTTGTGGCTCGCAGAAATTATAGGCAACCTTATTTAATCAGTAATATGTTATATGTCAAAAAAATAAAATAATAGAACTAGGAGGATATTTAAATAGTACAATAGTGATTATTATTGTAAATATGGGAGTAGAAAAGTGTTCGTTACATAATAAATCACCTTTTTCATTTGACAGCTTTCTTCTGTAATTTTCCTTTATCTTCTTTTTTTGATAGAATAGTCGTATTATGCGCATTCGCCTTTTTTATTTCTGCAAAAGGAGGTCATGGCTAAGAACTCATAGCGGCAGGCGGCATAAACATATGCTCGAAGAAATTGTTTTTGGCATATTTTAAGGTGCTTAGATTTTATTCCCTTTTGTTTCATGACTTCTACCGTCATACTAAAAGCAGAAACGATATAAAGACGAAAGGAAGTATGGGGGTTGGATAAGGGAAGGAAAAAAGAAGATCGAGTTATGGTTGAAGCGCTGAGAAAAATTCCGAGACTACTGGATGAGACGTATGCTGCATAATCAGAGTGTCGCGACAATATCCCGAAAAATTTGAAAAAACCCACCAAAGGAACTGGCATATACGCTGTCTTTCCTTGATAAGAGGCTGGGCTTGTTATATAAAGCAATTGAAAATTTAGAATTTGTAATAGTCGAAAGGTGGGGAAAAAGAGTTTTATGGTCAAAAAGAAAAAATGCAGAATTTGTGGGACCCCCATATATCCCATTCGTGTCGGGGGAAGTGCTATGATTCAGATAGAAGATAACGTTCTGCAAACCTCAGAAGTACTAAGGATGAAAAAATGTAAGGATAGCGCTGTCCGCTTTGAAACCCGAAATACCCGATACCGCTTAAAACTGCCTGTAAAAAGCCAGTAAGAAAGGGTGTTAGAATGAGCAGCGAGATTTTATATGACATAGCATTTATCGAAGTTGGGGAACAGTATATCCCGATTATCAATCAGGGCTCTTCCAATTGTTATGAATATAACCAAGATGGCCGGAAAGTTCGGGAAAGGTACTGGCATGTTCTAAATTTAGGATGCCGGGGCAAAATCCTTTTTTCAAGGGACGACATTGAAAAGACGGCGAAGTATTTTGAGGCCATCAATGAGGACAACAAGGGATTGCTCAGACCTAGCCGGTATATGGAATTCAAAACAGGAGAGCTTGAAAGATGGATCCTTTCCGGTATAAAGTCGGCGCTCACAGTAGAGGAATATCACGATGCCGGGAACAGAGTTCTTGTAACGGACTGTAGCCGGGAGCCATACAAGACGGTCTATGTGAAAACGACCGATCAGCTGCTGGAGGCGCTGGGAAATTTTAAAGGAGCCAAGGAAATCCATGTAGGCTTTCTGGATTCGCGTCATGTATATCGTCCGTTTCAGAGGAAGGTGAGGCCGGTAAAGGAACGCGAAAAGTTCTATGTGCTGAGGGGCATATGGGGATATTTTCAAAGGTACCGCGGTCAAAAGGTGTTTTTTACATCCGTACTTTCAGACCGGAGCGTGCGGAAATTTTCTACTGAAAAACCTTTGAAACCTTCTGCATATTTTGCGGAAGGTTTTTTACTTATCTAACATACTACCTTTAGAGGTGATAAAAATGATTAGCGAAAATATGTGTCGAAAAAATATTAAGCCAGGAATCACAGTGGACATTGTTTTAAAGCAAGACCAAGGTACAGCCCGTCTGGTCAGAGGAAATGTGAAGAGAGTTCTAACAAACAAATCCTATCATTCGAGAGGTATCAAGGTTGAATTGCTGGATGGACAGGTGGGCAGGGTTCAAAGGATTATTCCTGATATTAAATGAATAGAGAAATTTACATACTATTCTTAGAATAAGTCTGAGAAAAGGAGTTGAGAATCATTGAGAAAGAGCCACTGATGGAAACTGGACTTTATGTAACAGTGATCATATCGCTCATAGACTCATACTTAGAAGCAAAGCAGAAAAGAGAATACTTTTGTTATAGAGGATAGCAGACGGCTTTAAATTATCAAAAATATGATGCTCGGAGAATTTGTTCAGGCAATTTTGTATATGACAGATGTTGTTCCTTGCTGTTACAGGATTTATAATTTGGAAAAATAAAAACAAGGCAGTAAAGAAGAAAACAACAATCTACAACGAGAAGCCCCGCCGGGATTAACCCGGCGGGGCTTCTTATGTTAAATTCAGATATAAGATTTTATCTTTGAGAAAAAGTTATCCTTTGAGCGTGGTTATGCTTGTAGAAATAGCAAACAACTAATTATCCGTTATTTTCGTTTGAAACGGCGATGTTGCAGTACCATCGGTTTGCAGCATAAGTGATCCCTATACCGATATAGCTATATTCACTGCTGCCGACGTAGGCCCAATGACCTGAGCTGTTAAAAAACATATTGGCGATGTGCTGTGCGACTTCATCGATCGTGCCTATTTTTCCGAATTGTCCGATGGCTTCTCTTGCACAGGGTCGATAATAAGGTTCGCCGTCCAGACCGTGAACAGATGGATCGACATATTCGCCATATTTTAAAGCAGTTGCAGCTGCGCGCACATCATTGGTATCATGTGCAAAATTGGTGACAAGCTGCTTGCTTCGATATTTGGCATATTCGCTCAGCCCTGGCAATTGTGTGGCGGGGGAGGCTCCTTGTGAAGCGCGGTATTCGTTGATATACTTGACAACCTCTTTGGCAATCTCCGCATGGTCATTTTCTGTTGCATAAACAGTTGGCGTCCAGGTGCTGCCGGAAGATGGTTCTTCAGATTCAACAGGGGACTGGGAAGATATATCGGCGGGAGGGGTTGAGGATGCTGGACTTTCTGTGTTTTTTGAAGCGCTGCTCGAACTGGCGGGAGAAGGGTCGTCAGGTTCCGATATATCGGTTCGCGCAGAGGAGGAAGACACATTTTCCGATTTGGAAGAGGTATCCTTTGGTTCGCTACTAACATTGGCTGATTCAGAAGATATGTTCGTTTCAGAGGAAGTCTCGTTGTGATGAGATTCGGATTCTGAAGACTGCAGAACGGTAGAGACCGAATCGGATGAAGAGGAAGGGATTTCTGACGTAGTGCATCCGTTCAGAAGCATTATTAAAAGTAGGGAAAGAATAAAAAATTTCATACGCATTTTAAAACCTCCTGTTCCGTTTATTTTTTATCAATTGTATTTGTTTGATAACTGGATACGGTTATCTATCCAATAATTTGTTTCCTTCGTTATGACAGCAGAATAACATTCCAATTTTTCTTTGTCAAACTCGTATATAGCGAAATAGGACATTTAACACCCTTATCCCGGCACAGTTTTTTGGTCTCAAAAGCTTTTATCATACTATATGCAGGAACACATTTGACGAACGGAGAAGCAGCAGAATGAAATTATGGAGGGATAACAGATGAAAAGTGAATTTATCATTGAAATGGTGAACGGGATCCTGAACGGCGTTTATAGCGTGCGCCCAATATCCTGTGACGTAAGGGTGTACGACAGGGAAGATCTCTATGATGAGGAGCGGACAGAGGAATACTGGCGCAACTGCGTTCTCATTGAAAGCGGATGTGTCAACGATATCAACGGAGAGACTGTCTCTGAGGCGCCGCAGCCCCTGTATAAGAACAAGCAGATAGAAGACTTTCAAAGGCTGTTTGCGGATAATCCCACAGGGGAAAGGAAGCTTGCTTTTCTGGAAGGCTTTTTGTATGCTTGGGCGCTGGTCAACCGGAACATCCGTGATATGTGGCGGTCGGAAGATGAAAGAGAAAGGGAGCAGGGGAGAGAAGGATTTGAACTTTTCAAGCCGATGCTGTACGACTGGCTGAACATCTACGATCAGTTGTTTAAGGACCTGTGGAAATACGCAGAAGAAAGGAAGGGTTGCTGAATGCGTGAAAGCAAAGCTGCTGTAGCGGAATGGGATGAGATCAATCGTATGGCCGAAGTATTCGCAGGGCAACACGCCTGCGTTCAAAAGGGCGCGGCCCTCATGTCGCATGGCGAAGTTTGTTTTGCATTCCAATTGGGAAAAGGAGAATCTGCCAAGAAAGCTTTTTACGCCTTGATGCAGCCATTTGATACGGCCGGATTCTGGGAAGCTCTGCCGGAATATAATGAAAACGGCTGGATTGTGCTTCCGGAGGATATGACGCGTCGGGTAATGGATTCGGTGGCAGGACTGAGTTTTTTAATCGGATCCGTCATGTTCCTTCTTGATGGCGTATTGCTTCTGGAAGCCGAAGCGCAAAAAGGACGGTGAAAAAATGAGAAAAATACAATACGGGCTGATTCACACGCACACGGACAACTCCTTGCACGATTCGGTTTTGTCGCCGGAACGGCTTGTAGAAAAGGCGGCCGAACTGGGGGCGCCGGCAGTTGTCCTGACAGACCACGGGACATTGACCGGCGTATTCGCCTTTATGAAGGCTGCGGACGAGCATAAAATCAAAGGGATTCCCGGCATGGAAGCGTATATGCAGGAGGAAGAGGCGTCAGCCTATGCCCGAAGCCATCTGGTGTTGATTCCGACCGATTATACCGGCTATCGCGCCATCTTCAGGACGGTAACAAAGTCCAATACGCGCATCTTTTCAGGAAAGCCCTGTATGGATCTTAATATCCTGCGGGAGTTTTTTGCTCCCGGCACAGAAGGGCATGGACACGTTATTGCCACCAGCGCATGTATGGGCGGAATTCTGTCCAGCACACTGCTGATGGACAGAAAGCTGAAAGAGGACAAGAAAAAACAGGAGGAAAAGCTCCGGAAATATAACAATCCAAACGACCCGGCGTATTTGCAGAAAAAGCGTGAACTGGAAAAAACAAGCGATGGGATCGTCGTTTTGATGAAAGAGCGGGATCGGCTGAGCAAAATAGCCTCCCGAAAATTCACCGTCAAGGAAAGATCCGTGGAAAAGCTGCAGGGAGATGAGCGTGACGAGGCGCAGAAGACGCTGAACGCCGAGCGGCAGGAAACTGAGCGGGCGGCCAAAGAGCTTGCCCGCATCAAAACCGAAATCGTTCAGGAAAGGCAGAAGGAAACAAGGCTGCGTCAGGAATGCAGAGAGCTTGAGAAGACTCATCCACAGTGGAACAGTACGCAATCGCTGATTGAAGGAATTGACGCCTTGCTCAAGGGAAAGGACGTACTGTATCACGAGATGAAGCTGCAGGCCAAAAACCTTGAAAGCATCTTTGGAAAAGAAAATTTCTACATAGAGCTTCAAAACCATGGCATTGCAGAAGAGAAATATGTCATGCCTCTGCTCGCCAAGGCTGCCCGTGAGCTGCATATGCCGACAGTGGCTTGCAACGACGTCCATTATGCGGAGAATACGCCTGAGCAGGTACGGGGCCGGCAGCTTGTGCAGTCTATGCGTTTCAACAAATGGTGCCCGCTGCGCCCTGGCGATACAGAATATTATATCAAGGACGATGAAGCTCTGGCGGAGGCGCTTCTTGAGATTCTGGAACCGCAAGATGTCGAACGGGCTATGAAGGGGATCGGAAAGATTGTAGACCGATGCAGCGTGGAATTTCCCTCAGAAAGCCATCTGCCGAAGTTTAAAGACGGTGTTCCGGGAGAAAGCCCTAAAGACCGTCTTCGCAGACTGGCCGAGGCGGGGATCAGCTGGCACTATCCCGGCAAAGGGAAATTTACGCAGCAGCACAGAGACCGTATGGAATATGAGCTGCAGGTGATTGACCAGCTGGGCTACAGCGACTATTTGTGTATTGTTCAGGATTTTCTCGATTACGGGCGAAAGCTTGCAATGGATAATCCGGAAAAGCTCGGATATAGCGTAGGCCCAGGACGCGGATCGGCGCTTGGCTCGCTGGTTTGTTATCTTACGGGGATAACGGATTTGGATCCCCTGCGTTACGGCCTGCTCTTTGAACGATTTCTCAACACTGACCGTGTCAGTATGCCGGACATCGATTCCGACTTTGATATGGAGGTGCGGGGAAAGGTAATCGAGTACGTCAAGAAAAAATACGGCGAAGAGGCGGTGTGCTGCATCCTTGCCAAAGGTACGCTGGCAGCTAAGGCGGCCGTCCGCAGCGTAGCACGCGTTCTTGGCGACGAGCTGTACGGGGACGGAAGGCGGCTCTATGAAAAAGGGGGAGCGATTGCGGAACTTATCCCGAGCATCCCGGGTATTCAGCTTTCGGAAGTGAGCGAGCAGCTTGAAAGCAGCTTTGCCGGCGACGAGGACGCATTGAAGATTATCCATGACGCTAAGCTTGTGGAAGGCGCCGCAATCAATCATTCCATGCACGCAGCAGGCGTCATCATATCGGACAACGAACATGTCGGCGACTATATCCCGCTGATGTACAATGAGGAAAAGCAGCAATGGATGTCCCAATGCGACATGGTGGAGGCGGAGAAACAGGGACATTTGATGAAAATGGATTTTCTGGGTCTTCGCACGCTGAACATCATTTCCGATACGATTCGCGCCGTGTATCGCAATCATGGCGTTCGGATCCAGATGGAGCAGGTTCCGTTCCGGGACGAGGTGTTTCAGAATATTTTTTCCAAAGGGCAAACGACCGCCATCTTTCAGTTCGAAAGTGATGGGATGAGACGGATGCTGAAGCAGTTCTGTCCGAAAACTATTGAGGACTTGATTTTGCTGGTCGCCGTTTATCGCCCCGGTCCTTTGCAATATCTCAAAGAAATCATTTCTAATAAGCAGGGAGCAACAAAACCGCAGTACCTTGTTCCGCAGATGGAAAGCATTTTAGCAGTAACTTACGGAAAACCTGTGTATCAGGAGCAGATTATGATGATTGCCCATAAAATTGCAGGCTTTACCATGGGGGAAGCGGATGTCATCCGTGCGGCAATTTCAAAGAAAAAGCTCGGCGAACTCGCAAAATACGAGAAGAAATTTATTGCAGGGCTGGTCGCTGCAGGAGCAACACAAGCCGGAGCAGAATCGTTCTGGAAGGAGATGCAGGATTTCGGACGGTATGCCTTTAACAAGTCGCATGCCTGTGCCTATGCGCATGTGGCGTATTATACGGCCTATCTCAAGGAATTTTACCCAACAGAATTTTTCTGCGCCACGCTCAACTATACGCCGTTGGAAAAACTGCCGATGGTGCTGAAGGATTGTATGGATTTTGGAGTAACGGTACTACCGCCGGACGTCAATGATTCTTCCAAAGATTTTGTCGGAAAGGATGGAGCAATTCGCTTTGGGCTTGGAAACATTAAATCTGTAGGCGAGTCTGCAAACGCCGTTTTGACAGCCCGGGAAAGCGGGGGTTTTCTGTCCGTTCCCGATCTGCTGTCCCGTGTGACGCTGAAAAAGAATGTGGCGGAAGCGTTGATCCGAAGCGGCGCTATGGACTGCTTGCATCCAAACAGAGAGGCGATCCTGTATGCCCTACCGTTGTTCCTTGAGGATTTAGCATTGATTCGGAAAAAAGAAGCAAGACTCAACGAGCTGGAAGACCAGGATACCACAGAGTTTACAGAAGAGGAGTTGAAGTCTCATAAGCGGAAAACGGACAACGCTAAAAAGAAGCTGGAAGAATTTCGCTACCGCTATGCAAAAACGGAAATTCCCGAAGAAATGTTGGAAGATAACCGTATCAGGCTGGAAAAAGAACGCGAACTGCTTGGAATCTATCTGTCTGGAGACCCGTTGGAGAATTATCCGGATGTAAAAACCAGGCGCACATGTCCCATCAAAGAAGCAAAAGAAAACCAGTATATGACGTTTTGCGGCATCATAGGGGATTTAACGATTAAAAACCGTTCCTCCGACAATGCGCCGATGGGATTCTTCAAGCTGTCCGACGAGAGCGCGTCGATGGATGTGTGCTGCTTTGCCAAGCCGTACGCTAAATACGGAAAGCTGCTCGAAAACGGAGCCGTTGTAGCCATCAAAGGGAAATGCGTTTGTGAGAAAGCATACGGCGACGATACCGAGGCGGAAGCGGTTTTCAAGCTGATGGCCTCAGAAATCGAGCCGCTCTCATATGTTCGCTCCAGCATTGTGCTGGCGGTTCCGCATATTGGCGTATGGGCGGATGAAATCTACCCGAGGATATACCCTTATTACGAACAGGATGGATACTCCCTTGTTGTCTATGACAAGGCGTTGAAGTCAATGCGCAAGACCTCGCTGAAGGTCAGCGAAGACGTCCTGTATTTGCAAATTCCAAGGGTGGAGATTACAAGCAAAATCGTCCCTTAAATGATGATTCTCTTGCAAAAAATCGTTTGAAAGGAAGCGGACAATTATGCATACGCACGCAGATAAGAAGGATAAACTGGAACTGACCTTTATCGGCGAGGATTTTTGGTCGTGTCCTGTATATAAGGATCAATTCGGATGTTTATGGAAGGATATCAACCTTGGAGAAGGGAAACCGGCGCTTTACAAGTCCAGCAACAACGATGCCGACGGAGAACCGGAGTGCCCGATTGACAGAGAGTTTGTCATCGTTGTGCCGCAGATGAAATCCGACAAGAGCTTTCAGTATATGATGCTGGACCGGCTGCGGACGGACTGCGACTATTATTTAACATACGGCGGGAGATATGCCGGAGTTTTGGCACACAAAGATGAAAGACAGCAAATAGAAGAAATGAAAAAGCTTTGGCTTGCTTTCTCAGAGGAGGAGAAACCGGAATGGCTGACGTGGGAGCAGATCCTTGCGTATGAAAAACAGATGTGCAAAGATACGGAAGCAATAAACGAATAAGAGTGAAAAACACCCAGCGAGCAGTTTCCGTGATGTTCTTAACGGAAAATAGGTGAGCGGTAAGTAACCGGAAGGCATTTTGCCTTCCGGTTACTGCTTTTTAGGCAGTCTGTTGTATGGGACGCATCACATTTTCTAAGGCGGGCATACCGTTTTGTTCGGGCAGTTGAAACGCATAGTGGATCACGATTGGGTTTCCGCAAGTACGGGAATACTTTTCGGGTTTTTCGTACACCTCAATCCTGCGGATAAATACCCGCAGCAGCTCGGGTGTCAGTTTTGGTATCTCAACATAAGATTTTGCCTTATCCATAAATTTCCGTATGCATCTTTCACGCATATCCATTTCACTAATGCGTTCGGTAATGGAAGTCAGCTTCTGCCGCAGTTCTGGTTGCTCTTGCTCATACCCGTTAGCCATGATATCGTATCGTTCCGGTGTTAACCGACCGCATACTCTGTCCTCATACAGGCACCGAATGATGTTGTCAAGCTCCTTGATCCGCTTTTCAATCTGTACCTTGAACATCCGCATAATGAGTTCCATTTCCACAGCGTAGCGGAACATATTTTTCGCGATCTGCAAGGTCTGCGTTTCGCTCGTCTCCGCGATTGTTCTTGACAGCTTTTCACTGATGACCGTATCGTTTTCACCCAGCAGTTTGTCCGCAATCAGGTTATCTACGGCAGAGGAAACAAAATCATTGCGGGAACGATAACCGTATTTTTTGATTGCTTCATCTATTTTCTCTACCGTTTCTTTGTCCAGATACAGGCTGATTCTCTGCTTGTATTCCGAATCCATATTTTTTACTCCTTTCCGGCGTTACACCAAACGGTAACGCCGTATTTTATTGTTTAAAATGCCTTTGTTTAGGGCTTTTCTCATTTTAGCAGCCCTGTTTTTGATGCCAAAGTTCAAAACAGGTGCACCTACAACCCCGAATTTCAGTGAATGTGAAAACCTCCGGAAAACACCGTAACCACGCTGTTCATCGGTCGGCATTGCCGTCCGATGTGAACCGCAGCGAGGGGTTTCAACCCCGCTGCTTTCTCCTGCAATTAAATAGACACACTCAAACCGTACCTGCAACCTCGCATTATCTGCCGACCGAATTCATGCAGTTTTTGCCGAGGGAATGTCTTTGCCATGTTCGGCTCGGAAATCGCCCACAATCGTTTTTATTCTGCTGGGTCGGGTAGTCCTTGAACATAACTTCCGTCCGCTGCGCCAAGTAGCTCGGTCGAGCCTGTCATCATATTGTGCGGATCGCTATCTAACTGTTTTCTCAAATGCTGTACGACTACAACGGCAATACGGTATTTATCCGCAAGTGCTTTTAACAATCCGATGTTTTTGTAGTCGGTCGCATACAGATTGGACTCTCCGCTGTGCTCACGAATTTTCTGCAGGGTATCAATGATAACGAGATTGGTGTCGGGATGCTCTGTGATAAATTCTTCGATCTGCTCACACAGTCCGTCCGATCAAGATTTTGACAGAGTTGCGAAGTGGAGGTTGTCCGGTGCCTCCTCAGTCAGATCCATCAACCGTTGCTGGATACAGTTGAGGCTGTCCTCCAAACACAGTAACAGCACTGTTCCTCTTTCTGTTTGTAAATTCCAGAACGGCTTGCCCTGCGCTACCCGCAGAGAGAGCAGAAGCAGCAGCCACGATTTTCCGGTTTTAGCGGCTCCGGCAAGAATGTGCAATCCTTGCGGTAACAGACTGTCCACCACAAACCG
Source organism: Hydrogeniiclostridium mannosilyticum (assembly GCF_003268275.1). GTDB lineage: Bacteria > Bacillota > Clostridia > Oscillospirales > Acutalibacteraceae > Hydrogeniiclostridium > Hydrogeniiclostridium mannosilyticum. Next base: position 117,734 of record NZ_QLYR01000001.1, on the reverse strand, counting down.
AATCTGCGGTAGCTGCATATCCAGCAGGATTTATCCGTCTATTGTTTTGATTTTTTCTTTTTTCATCCTGTTTTCCTTTCCTGAGTTTTGGTTTTCATTTGACTCCGATTGCAGAACAATCATATGCGCATCAGCTCCTTCCTAAATTTCATGTACGCTCTGTCAGAAAAAAGTGCGAGTATTCATTTGATAGACAAAACAAAAAGCCGTTACATACGCAAACGAATACAGCGGGAGGAGTTCCTCTCGTTTGGCATTCGCCTATGTATGTAACGGCTTCAGCAAAACTAAACCGTGGATGCAGACCGGAACCCGGCTGCGAAAAATCAATAAATATGTGCTTTGGCGGTTATTCAATTGTGTGGATTCAGACAACATCTACATCCAAATAAAGTATACCATAAAGAACAAATATTCGCCAAGGCCTTTGCATATTTCTTTTCTAATATGGGCATACTATTTAATTTGACATAAAAAGCTGACTGAGTATTTACACTTAGTCAATTTTTCTGCAGTATTCTGTTTTTATTCTTCAGCGATGTACTTGAACTTTTTGCCGGTGTTGACAAGCTTTCCTTTTTCTTCGGGAGCAAGGATATTCTTGCTCCGATTTTCTTCCTGTTGCCTTGCATAATTTTTAACCTTTTTTCTGCGTTTGGAAACACAAATTGATGCCATAAAACATCGAAAAAGTCCAGATAGAATTGAAAGAATGAGTTCAGATACTGGCGAAGCATATTGTTGATGGCGGCTATAGCTGCGACAAGGCTAACCTGGGAAAGGAAGCTGGTAATTCCAAGAGTCAACATTCTGCCGCAAATATTTCCCTGCACTTTATAATCGCCGTGTCCGGGTTTGATGTCCTCATATGCAGAAGGTACCATACGGAAAGTACGGCTGTGGCAATCCGTCCCAAGACTGTAGCAACTGCAGCCCCCATCATGCCCCATCGGAAACAGAAAATAAAGATTGGGTCGAGGATAATATTAATAATTGCGCCAATCAGCGTGGAAATCATAGCAAATCCAGGATTCCCATCCGCCCGGATGATCGGGTTCATTGCCTGCCCGAACATATAAAACGGAATCCCCAGAGAGATATAGAAGAAATATTCTTGCAAATATCGAAATGTGCCCGCATTGACCGTACCGCCAAACATTGCAATAATCGAGTCAGCAAAAATAAGATAGATTGCGGTCAGAACGAAGCTGTTTGCTACAGAGAGAACTACAGCGTTCCCCACATTGCGCTTTGCTTTGAACATTTCTTTTCTGCCCAGACCGATGCTTACGAATGCACAGCATCCATCGCCCACAAGAACTGCGATTGCCAAAGCCACTACAATCAATGGGAATGCCACTGTATTAGCAGCATTGCCATAGGAACTAAGGTAGTCTGCGTTTGCAATGAAGATCTATTGTATAGAGCGCCGACCAGCAACGAAATGATGCAAGGAGCAGAATATTTCTGCATTAGTTTTCCAATACGTTCCGTTCCCAAGAATTGATTTGCAGTATCCATTGAAATCACCCTTCTTTCATAAAATAAAAAATGCGCAAGCCCAAATCCGGACTTACGCATTACCGTTGCACGATTTTCAATAAAATTATAGCCATAATTATTTTTAAGACTCACGCATGGCTTTATAAAAAGCATGTGGCGCACCTGCAGTTGGATTTCTGCGGATACGCCACACACTGTATTTATATTATATAGGAAATTTTTTAAAATTTCAAATGGTTTTACTTAAAAATCGTCGAATTTTTGATTGTGATTTTATTTCTATTTAAACTTCAGCATTTATGATATAATTACTTTATAAAAGCCGATTTTTTCTTCAAATAATTGTAATAAAGAGGAGTATATAATATGAGACTTTTGCTGGCAGAAGATGAACAGGCGTTGTCAAAGGCGCTTACAGCTATATTAGAAAGAAATAATTATTCTGTAGATGTAGCTTATAATGGACAGGAAGCCTTGGAGTATCTGGAGGTAGACAATTATGACGGCGTAATTCTTGACATCATGATGCCCAAGGTGGATGGGATTACAGTGTTGAAAGAGATTCGAAAAAAAGGCAACCTGATTCCAGTGCTACTGTTGACGGCAAAGTCTGAGGTGGATGATAAAGTTTTAGGGCTTGACGCCGGTGCAAACGATTATTTGACAAAACCTTTTAATTCCCGGGAATTGTTAGCACGCATCCGCGCCATGACCCGAACCCAAACAACTCAGGCAAATTCAGAGCTGCAGGTCGGCAATGTAAAGTTGGACCGCGCGACTTATGAACTGTCTACCACATCAGGAACCTACCAGCTGGCAAACAAAGAATTTCAGATGATGGAAATGCTGATGAGCAATCCGAAACATTTGATTTCCTCAGAGCGATTTATGGAAAAAATATGGGGATACGACAGTGAAGCGGAAATTAATGTGGTCTGGGTATATATTTCTTATTTGCGAAAAAAACTGGCAGCACTTCATGCAAATATCCAGATTAAGGCTATTCGGAATTCCGGATACAGACTGGAGGAAACAGAATGATACGGAAACTTCGGATAAAATTGATCCTTGCTTCCATGTTATCGCTGCTGTTGGTTCTAACGATTATTTTTGGAGCTGTGGGAATCCTTAATTACAAAAAAATTTTAGCGGACGCTGACAGCATTTTAAGTATTCTCCAGGAGAATGACGGGAGCTTCCCGATGAATGATCATCCGAAAAACGATACTGTTTTTTCAGATATCCCGCCAAGAGAGGAGCATCGTTTTTCTGCGGAACTGCCTTATGAGTCCAGATATTTTTCCGTGTTTCTTTTGGCGGATGGAACCGTTATATCCGTCAATACCGGGAAAATAGCAGCAGTTGACACATCTACAGCCATTGAGTATGCGCAGTCGGTTATTAAAAGCGGGGACGAACAAGGTTTTGTAAAGGATTATCGTTATACTGTATATACCGCTGACAATGAGATGCATGTGATTTTTCTGGATTATGGACGGGAAATGAGTTCGTTCAGAACCTTCCTGTTTACGGGAGCCGGTGTTTCTTTGGTTGGCTTGCTTGCCGTGATGCTCTTGCTGATTTTCTTTTCCGGGCGGATCGTCAAACCTTTCTCTGAGAATTATGAAAAGCAGAAGCAGTTTATTACAGATGCGGGACATGAACTGAAAACGCCGCTCACCATCATTGATGCTGACGCGGAAGTGCTGGAAATGGATATGGGGAAAAATGAATGGCTGAGCGATATTCAGGTTCAGACTAAACGGTTGGCACAACTGACAAACAGCCTCATTCAACTTTCCCGGATGGAAGAACAGCCGCAGGTAGAGAAAATTGAGTTTCCGCTTTCAGATGTGGTGGAGGAAACGGTAGAGACGTTTCAGGCACTGGCAAAAACGCAAAACAAAAATCTTTCCGGCAGAATTCAGCCTATGCTTTCCATGAACGGAGATGAAAAAGCAATCCGTCAGCTGGTCACGATCCTGATGGATAATGCCGTCAAGTATTCCGATGACGGAGGCAGGATTGAGCTTACTTTGGAAAAACAGAATAATTCTATCCAACTGAGTGTGTTCAATACGGCGAATTATATCTCGAAAGAAAACCTGCCGCATTATTTTGATCGATTTTATCGAGCCGATCCGTCGAGAAATTCAAAGACAGGAGGATATGGGCTCGGACTTCCCATCGCTTCTGCTATTGTTGCAGCACATAGAGGTAAAATCTGGGCAACTACGCTGGACGAAAAATCCTTGCAAATTATAGTTTCACTTCCTGTGAATTGATTGAAAATAAATATTGAATCAACATAAAAGAGCGCTATTCATCGAAGAATAGCGCTCTTTTAATACAGTATACCGGAAATAATTTTAAGTTGAGTTAAGTTTCTGTTTTAAGTTCAGTTAAGCACCGGACATTATACTTAGCTCATAACAAGAAGATATTTCGTGCAAAACGGGTGAATGTTTGAAAGGAGCGTTAAGTTATGTATAACGAACAAAATAACAGATTCACAAATCAAGTGTCTGAATTTAATCAATCCGCATCCCCAATTTCGGCAAAGAGAAAACAAAGAAAAGGTGACTTGTTGAGAAAAGCAGTTGCATTTGTTTTGAGTGCCATAATCTTCGGAGGGCTGGCAGGCGGAAGCTTTTACGGAGTAAACGCATTACTTTGCAGTACAACAACAGCAGAAAGTCAGGATAGCGGTACCTCTTTCCTTTCTAAGCTATCTTATACATCTCAGACAAACAGCCAGTCGCTGAATGTGAGTGATGTTGCAGCACAGAGACTTTCCTCTGTAGTCGCGGTAACCAATATCTCCGTGCAGGAGGTTCAGAGCTTTTTTAACCAGTTTGGCAGAAGTGGCCGGAGACAAACACAACTGCAGGAAACCACAAGCTGCGGATCAGGTGTGATTATCTATTCCAGTGATTCAGCGCTTTATATGGTTACCAACTATCATGTGGTGGAAGGAGCAATAACGCTTTCCGTCACCTTTGTGGATGATCAGACCTATGAAGCACAGTTGTGCGGCTATGATGAAACAATGGATATTGCGCTATTGAAGGTCTCCATGAATGATTTGTCATCGGATACACTTTCTCAGATCTCTGTTGTTTCCGTTGGTGATTCAGATGAATTGATCGTAGGCGAACAGGTAGTAGCCATCGGAAACGCCCTGGGATATGGGCAGTCGGTGACCACAGGCATCGTCAGTGCTTTGGATCGAGCCGTTAGCACAGATACTGGTTCCGCTACCTATATCCAGACAGACGCAGCGATCAATCCCGGCAACAGCGGCGGAGCCCTCTTCAATATGAACGGTGAACTGGTTGGAATCAATACTGCCAAAGTATCGTCCACGGATGTGGAAGGGATGGGCTATGCAATTCCCGCCTCGCAGGTTCTGGAACTAATTAGCTTCCTTATGAATGAGTAAACATAAACGGAAGGAGAACGGCAATGGCATATAAGGCAACTTTTAAGCGATATGAAATCAAATACCTGCTGACGCAGCAGCAAAAACAGGCTGTTTTACAAGCAATGCAGCCATATATGAATCTTGACCAGTACGGGCGTACCACGATCCGAAACATCTACTATGATACGGATACCTATCGGCTGATCCGGCGTTCCCTTGAAAAACCGGTGTATAAGGAAAAGCTTCGTATCCGCAGCTATCAGGCAGTGGCGCCGGAAGATCCGGTGTTTGTAGAACTGAAAAAAAATACAAATCTGTGGTCTATAAGCGCCGGCTGACTCTGCCGGATACACAGGCAAAAGACAGTTTTGAGAACGGGTCCCCCCTTCCGGTCCACTCCCAGATTGCAGAGGAAATCGAGTATTTCCGCTCCTATTATGAAAGCCTGCGTCCAACGGTGTTTCTGTCATACGAGCGGGAGGCGTTCTATGCATTGGATGACAGTGACTTCCGTGTAACATTCGATGAGAACATTCTTTACCGGACATACGATCTTTCATTGGGAAGCGAGGCGTATGGGATGCCGCTGTTGGATAAAGGAGAAACCCTGATGGAAATCAAAACAGCAGGAGGAGTTCCTCTCTGGATGAGCCATGAGCTGAGCCGTCTCAGGGTTTTTAAAACATCGTTTTCCAAATACGGGTTGGCCTATCTGGATTTGATTGCAAAATCCAACTCAGAAGATCAAAGGAGGATTTTACATGTTTGCTGATATTTTTAAAGGAATTTTTGACACGGATATGACAAGCGTCATCACACCATCGGATTTTTTGCTCTGTGTGGGCAGTGCTTTAATCATTGGTTTGATTTTAGCCGGGTTTTATATGTACCGGACCCGATATACCAAAAGCTTTGTAGCAACGCTCGCCCTGCTTCCGGCGGTGGTCTGTGTGGTAATTATGATGGTCAACGGAAATGTGGGCACCGGCGTCGCGGTAGCTGGGGCGTTCAGCCTGGTACGCTTCCGATCCGTGCCCGGTTCCGCAAAAGAGATTGGTGCGATCTTCCTGGCCATGGGTACAGGTCTTATTGTAGGAATGGGCTATCTGGGTTACGCATTCCTTTGCGCTGTTGTTCTCGGCTTTTTCAGCGCCCTTTACAGCCGGCTGGACTTTGGTTCCCGAAAGCAGAACAACCGGTATAAAACCCTGCATATCACGATCCCGGAAGACTTGGATTATTCGGACGTGTTTGACCCGATTCTGAAAAAATACACTTCAGAATATGAGCTTACCACGGTTAAGACCACCAACATGGGAAGCCTGTTCCGGCTTACCTATAACTTGAAATTAAACAATGGCGGCAAGGAGAAAGAAATGATCGACAAGCTCCGCTGCCGCAACGGGAATCTGGAGATTACCATTTCCAATCAGGAGACGGCAATCGCTGAATTATAAGGGAGGTGTCCAATATGAAAAAAACAGCAATCCTGTCGCTGCTTCTTGTGATTCTTCTTTGCTTTTCTGCATGTACTTCCACAGGAAATTCAGAGGCATCTAAAAGCAGTTCATCCGAAACAAGCCAGACGGAAACAGCAGAATCCGTATCAACGGTAAGTTCATCGGAGATGTTTACCGACAGGGATATGGAGATCGGTTATGATGAGGAAACCAGCGCCCGGATTACATTGTCCGGGAACAGTGCATCCTGTGACTCTGACGCGGTACAGATTTCTGACAGTACAGTTACCATTACAGATGAAGGAACCTACATCCTTTCTGGGACACTCAATGACGGCATGATCATAGTGAATGCCGAAGATACAGATAAAATCCAGCTGGTGCTGGATAACGTGGAAATCACCAGTTCTACATCGGCGGCCATTTATGTGCTGGAGGCGGATAAGGTATTTATCACCACGGCTTCCGATTCGGAAAATACTTTGGCAAACGGCGGGGAGTATGTGGCGATCGATGATAACAACATCGACGCGGTTATTTTCTCCAAATCCGACCTGACGCTGAACGGCGCAGGAACCCTGACCATTAACGCGGCAGCAGGCCACGGCATTGTTTCTAAAGATGACTTGGTTCTTACCAGCGGCACTTATAACATTACAGCGGCAAGCCATGGACTTTCCGGCAAAGATAGTGTGAGGATCGCCAATGGAACTTACACAATCACATCCGGAAAAGACGGTATTCAGGCGGAAAACACCGATGATACCAGCCTGGGATTCCTGTACATTGCGGGCGGTACCTTTACGATTACGGCGGATGGTGACGGCATAAGTGCAAGTGCATACCTGCAGATTGAGGATGGCTCCTTTACCATTACAACAGGCGAAGGCAGCGCCAGTGTTACGATGACCACAGATACCATGGAGTTTGGACAGCGAGGAGGATTCCAAGATCAAACAACAACTACAACAGAGGAAGACTCGGTTAGCCAGAAAGGCATCAAGGCTGATGGAACAATCACGATCACAGGGGGAACTTTTACGACCGATACGGTCGATGATTCTATCCATTCCAACAGTGATATCCTAGTTTCGGGCGGCAAATTTGAACTGAGAACCGGAGATGATGCCATTCATTCAGATGCTGCCGTTACGATTCAGAATGGTGATTTTACCATAGCTTACTGCTACGAAGGAATTGAAGGGCTGTCGGTTACCATTGATGACGGCACTTTTGATATTACTTCCGTAGATGACGGTATCAATGCCGGCGGTGGCACAGACAGCTCCGGATTTGGCGGAGGACGTCCCGGTCAGGAACAGTTTGCTTCTTCGTCTGACAGCTATATTACCATTAACGGAGGAAACTTTGTCATTGTCTCTACCGGCGACTGTATCGATTCCAACGGAGCTTTGACCATTAACGGCGGTACCTTAGATCTCACCTGTAATGGAAGTGGAAACACCGCTCTGGATTGTGACGGCACCTATACCAATAACGGCGGCGACGTCACCACCAACGACGGCTCGGAAAACAATCCCGGTCAGATGGGCGGCGGTATGGGCGGACAAGGCGGCATGAGGCCGGGCCGCTGAGGATCCTTAATGAGAACTCCTGCCCGGATAAGCGTTCTGGACAGGAGTAGTCTTTTCCTTAGCGATAAACAACAAACGAAGGGAGGTTCAAACAAATGAAATCTCTGCGGATCGCCTTGATTCCGGCTTATCAACCGACAGATCAATTGCTTTTGCTTTTGCAGGAGGCAAAAAGCAAAGGCTTTCAGCTTGTTGTTGTCGATGACGGCAGCGATAAGTCTTTCCTTGAAATCTTTGCATCTGCAGCCTGGTTTGGAGCGGTACTGCACCATGAGCAGAATATGGGCAAAGGACAGGCAATTAAAACAGGGTTGTCTTATATTCAGGATCATTTCCCTGCAGACTGCATCATTGTGACAATGGATGCTGACGGGCAGCACCGTGCGGTGGACGCCCCAAAAATCTGTCAGGCTGTCCAGAATCATCCGGATACCCTTGTGTTGGGAAGCAGAAAACTTCGGGAACATGTTCCTGTCAGAAGCCGGTTTGGAAATACAGTTACCAGATTCGTCTATCGGATTTCCACCGGTCAGAGGGTATGGGATACGCAAACCGGTCTTCGGGCATTTTCCGCCAGACTGATCCCGCAGTTTCTTAGCATTCCCGGGGAGCGGTACGAGTACGAAATGAACGTGCTGCTGACCTGTTCCCGCATCGGTATTCCGATTCTGGAGGAGGAAATCGAAACGATTTATATCGACGGAAACGCCTCCTCACATTTTGACACTGTGAAGGATTCCTGGCGTGTATATAAAGAGATCCTGAAATTTTCAGCGGCTTCCCTGATTAGCTTTTTGGTGGATTATGGATTGTACAGCGCCCTTACGCTCTGTACATCCGGTCTGGGGAATGCCCCGAGCATTCTGATAACAAATATCGGCGCCAGGATTGTGAGCGCAAGCATTAACTATACCATTAACCGCAAGATGGTGTTTCGGAGCAAGGCGCATGTTGTCCGCTCCGCTGTCCAGTATGCTGCATTGGCAGCCGGGATCCTGATTGGCAATACCGTTGTCCTGAGCGTCCTCGCGGACTATTTGGGAGTAAACCGGTATGCGGCGAAACTTATCACAGAGCTGCTTTTCTTCCTGATGAGCTGGCTGGTACAGCGGAAAGTGATCTTTCGGGCGGGAAAGAATGCGAAAAAATCTTAAAGGATCAATGAATAGAGGTGAAATCCCATGTTTATACGACGACACTGGTGGGCGGTTCTGTACAGCGTTTGTCTCATTGCGTTTACAGTCTATCTCGCCATGGATACCTTTGTGATTTCACGGGTATATACAGTGGTATCTGAAACAGATCGCGGAACGGGCAGCACTGCCACAACAGATACGGAACAGGACGGCAAATCAGATTCCGGTACGGAAACCGTGGTGTCGGAAACTTCCTACAGCGATGAGAATACCCAGATCACGCTTACGGAGTACCGGGAATGTGACACATCCATTTATGTCGCGGATATCGTACTGTCTTCTTCGGAATATTTGCAAACTGCGTTTGCACAAAACGCTTACGGTCGTAATGTGGCGGAAAAGACTTCCGAGATCGCGGAAAGCGCAGGTGCGATTCTTGCCATTAACGGCGATTATTATGGTGCGCAGGAAGACGGATATGTTCTCCGCAACGGAGTGCTCTACCGGAATACAGCGGCTTCCGGACAGGAGGATCTTGTAATTTATGATGACGGGAGCTTCTCCATAATCAACGAAACGGATGTTACTGCGGAAGAACTTCTTGAAGACGGTGCGCAGCAGATTCTATCGTTTGGCCCGGCTTTAGTGGAAGATGGTACGGTGGTTGTTTCGGAAGATGATGAGGTAGGAAAAGCGAAAACAAGTAATCCCCGAACCGCCATTGGCATCATAGACGATCTCCATTATGTGTTTGTGGTTTCCGATGGAAGAACGGATGAGAGTGCTGGCCTGACCTTGCTTCAGTTGGCGGAATTTATGAAAGAGTTGGGTGTTACGACTGCCTACAATCTGGATGGTGGGGGTTCCTCTACCATGTATTTCAACGGAGAGGTCATCAACAACCCGACAACCAACGGGCGAAGCATCAAGGAAAGGAGCGTGAGCGACATTGTCTACATTGGATACTGACCGGATGAAAAATATGGCTAAGACAGGTTTTGTATATCTGTTCATTTCCCTGTTCTGCGTATTGTTCGGCGCAGTCTATGAGATTTTCAGCCATGAAGTGTATTCCTATTTTATGCTGTATGCATTTGTATTTCCTTTGGTTTGCGGAGCGCTCCCTTTTTTCGGGATAGCTTTTTGCAGAACACCTGTGCCAGGCAGAGCGTCCCAAAATCTCTACCATTCCGGCATAGCGCCCCTGACAATAGGAAGCCTGTTTGAAGGGGCTTTGGAGATTTACGGAACCACGAATCGGCTTGTTTTGGTTTATTGGATACTTGGAGTGGGATTTCTTCTTCTGGGGCTAATCCTTTATGCCGCCGGCAACAGAAAAAACTGAACTGGTATTATGAAATGGAGAAAACCGCATTGACTTATGAAGAATACTATGGAGACAGCCTGTCTCTTTTAAAACAAATAAAAGCACATCTTCTGGAACTGGTGCGCCAATATCCTGCACGGGGATATCCAGATGAGGTGTAGCCGATTCTGTACTGCAAGTCCAGAATCAAGTAGCCAGAGAGCATGATTCGAAAATTGGAACAGCGTGGATTCCCAACAGATGTGGGATCTGCACTTTCCAATGTGCATGATGCTGTAAAGCGGAACACGCAGCGATAAAAGAAACCGCGCCGAAATCGGGAAAAAAGCAGAAAATACGAAAGCGCCGATGAAGCGTCTGAAACCGCAGGAGACAATATCTGAATTATCAGAAGAGAGCTCAAACAGTCATCCTTCCGGCTATAAGGTAATGTTTTGCCGGAAGGTAAGCCCGAACAGCCGGCGACAACTGAACCAACTGTCAGCAGCACTGTTGCCTCCGAAAATACAGTTTTGCAGGATGACATCCAGAACAAAAATGAATCTGTCACCTCATCTTCCTCCTCTGTTTTTTCTGAAGTTTCATCCCCTAATACAGAAAGTACCGCGCATGAATTGTCATCTGATGTTCCGTAAATACAAACAACCAATTTTGATGATAGTTTTATTGTATCTTCCGATTTGGTAGATTGATGTCTGATATATCATAAAATCAATATTTACCTAAAAATACTATATGACTCACAAGAGGGGGAGTTCTGTCCATTCGGTGGACTTCAAGAGAGATACCAACAGAGAAAAAAGACAGAAATGCTAATTCATAAAATGTAACGCTGCAATATAAAATCAGAATAGTCCCGCCTATCAGTTCTGCCTTAGATTTGAACTTTGCTCCAAATGCACTTCAGATTTTCACTCCAACAGCCGAAAGTGCAAAAGTAACGAGGCCGATAAAGCAAACAGCAAGAACAATCTGTACATTAAGAAATGCGAAAGAACGCCTACCGCCATTGCATCAATGCTTGTTACAATGGCAAAAAGCAGCATATTTTTGCATGACAGAGAAGTATCGGACGGTATCTCATCATGCGACAGCGCCTCTTTTATCATTTTTCCGCCGAGAAACAACAGGCCAAAAGCAATCCAGTGATCAAAGGTGGTAATATAATCCTTAACGCTTATGCCTAAAAAATAAGCGTTATAAGCCCTGAAAGACGCCGAACCAAAGTCCAACCCACAATCCATTTTTGAGAGTAGCCTTCGGCATATCTTCCTCAAAAGAGGACTGTCGAATTTCTCTCGACAGTCCTCTTGATTCAAACGCTACCACATTTCAACTGCCATGTTCTGATAAACTTAATGCTGGTGCTTAATGAGGCCGCAGGCTTTGGAGAGTTCCATAAGAAGCACAGGCACGAATATAAGTCCAAGGCCAAGCAGATACATCTGCCAGGGCAGAATGACAAGCCCGAATGCAATGCCCACAGGGGTGAACAGGACAAGAGCAACCAACAATATGGAAGCAAGGCAAGCCCAGTTCAGCTTATGGTTTGAGAATACACCGATTTTGAACAGGGAGTGATCAGAACGCATATTGAACGCCTGAATGACCTGGGACAAGGACAGCACCATGAAAGCCATCGTCTGACCGCCGGCAAGAGTACCAGTGAAATTTTCACCAACCTTGAAGCCAATCAGGGTAAGGACAGCAAACATAATTCCCTGCAAAACCACACGGAGCCCAAGACCATGTGCGAAGATGCCTTCGTTTTTCGGCTTCGGTTTCCGATCCATAATGTCCGGTTCTACGGCCTCCATGCCGAGTGCAATAGCGGGCAGGCTGTCGGTAACCAAGTTGATCCAGAGAAGCTGCATGGATAAAAGCGGGGACTTATGCCAGAGCAACATAGCGACAAAGACGGTGATGACTTCGCCAATGTTGGTTCCGAGCAGGAAGCCGACCACCTTTTTGATGTTAGCATAAATGCCGCGTCCTTCTTTGACAGCATCGACAATGGTGGCGAAGTTGTCATCGGTGAGGGTCATATCCGCCGCCCCCTTTGCCACATCGGTGCCGGTGATACCCATTGCGCAGCCGATATCGGCGGCTTTCAGGGCAGGTGCATCATTGACGCCGTCACCGGTCATGGAAACAACCTGGCCTTTTCGCTGCCATGCCTTGACAATGCGGATTTTATTCTCCGGCGAAACACGGGCATAAACCGAAATGTGTTCCACCTGGTTATCCAGTTCGGTATCGGTCATAGCATCCAGCTCAGCGCCGGTAATTGCCCGGTCATCCAGCTGCATAATACCAAGCTCTTTGGCGATTGCAGAAGCAGTTACAACATGGTCGCCGGTAATCATAATCGGTTTGATACCGGCTTTGCGGCAGGTTGCCACAGCAGCTTTTGCTTCGGGGCGGGGCGGATCGATCATTCCGACAAGTCCCATCAGCGTCAAGCCATTTTCCAAGTTATCCGAGGTGAGCATTTCGGGGATGGCGTCGATTTCCTTGTATCCGATGGCAAGCACACGCAGAGCGTCTTTGCTCATCTTTTCGTTCATCCGTTTCGCCGCCTCGATATCACCGGCAATACAACGTTCCGCCATCATATCGAAAGCGCCCTTCACAATGACAATCTTTTTGCCGTCGATTTGGTTAACGGTAGACATCAGCTTGCGGTCGGAGTCGAAGGGAAGCTCGGCCAGTCGGGGATATTTCTTCCCAAGGTCATCCTTGGGCATCCCGTTTTTATGTGCGGCAAGAACAATCGCCGTTTCGGTAGGATCACCGATATGCTGTTCTTCTGTGCCGTGGAATACCACTGAACCATCGCAGCAGAGAGTACCGTAACGCAGAAGTTTCTTTACTTCTTCCGAATTTTGCGTGCCGATATCTTCCAAGGTTGTTTTGCCGTCTAAATAGGCTTTTACCAATGTCATCCGGTTCTGCGTCAGGGTTCCGGTTTTATCCGAACAGATAACCGAAGCACTTCCCAACGTTTCCACCGCAGGCAGACGGCGAATCAGGGCGTTTTTCTTTACCATTCGCTGTACGCCGATGGAAAGAACGATAGTGACGATAGCGGGTAATCCCTCCGGGATGGCCGAAACAGCCAGCGAAACCGCTGTCATAAAGATTTCCAGAACGGGGATGCCGGAAACAAGACCGACAATAAAGATAATCACACAGGCGGCCAGCGCTACAATACCGAGGTATTTGCCGAGCTGCGCCAGCTTTTTCTGCAAAGGCGTCTGCGTTTCGCTTTCTCCCTCAAGCAGATTAGCGATTTTACCCATTTCGGTATCCATGCCGGTGGCGGTGACAACAGCGGTGGCAGTTCCGTAGGTAACACTGCATCCGGAGAATACCATATTGCTGCGGTCTCCCAATGGAGCCTGCTGATCAATCAGTTCATCCGCCTCTTTTTCAGAGGGAACCGATTCGCCAGTCAGCGCCGACTCTTCGCTTTTCAGGCTGACGCTGTGAAGAAGCCTTGCATCCGCAGGGATAAAGTCACCTGCTTCCAGACGAATGATATCGCCGGGAACAAGCTCGGATGCATCAATAATTTTTTCCTCTCCGTCACGCAGTACCCGGGCGTGAGGGGCAGACATGTTTTTCAGCGCATCCAGCGCCTTTTCCGCTTTGCTCTCCTGCAGCATACCCATGACGGCATTGAGAACAACGATGAGCAGAATCAGTACCGGCTCAAAGAACTCCATCGGGTCATGACCCACACAGGCGATCACAAACGAAACAACAGCCGCTGCAATCAAAATCAGAATCATGACATCTTTGAACTGATCGAAAAAACGCTGTAGGTTGGTCTTCTTTTTCTTTTCTCTTAATTTGTTGTATCCATGTTTTGCGAGTTTTTCGGACACTTGCCCTGCCGTTAAGCCGCTTTCCGCGTTCGAGGAAAGCTCTCCCAGAACGGCATCCTTTGTTTCGCTGTGAAATAACAAAATGTTTTCCTCCTTTAGGTTGACTATGAATGTATTGTAACAAGGTTTTCAGGAAGTTTCATTGGACAAAAAAGCGGAGTGTTACACTTTTCCCCATCAAGGTGAATGTGTTACTTTTTGGGACACTTGGACGAAATTGTCCCCAAGAAAGCGGTGCGAGTTTACAATTTATTTGTTGATGTTTGGCGGCTTGCGTGATATAATTTTTATAATTTTATCTTAGTGGAGGTGGACTTTCTGGCGGATTCAAATATAACAAAGCGGGCATTGGCTTCCGCATTAAAAGGACTGATGGAAAGCCAGCCCTTTGATAAAATCAGTGTCGGTGATATCTGTGAGAAATGCGAGATGAACCGAAAAAGCTTTTATTACCACTTTAAAGATAAGTATGACTTGGTGAACTGGATTTATCATACCGAATTCATTTTGGTAGCCCGACAAAAAGAATACACCATTGGCTGGGATCTGATAGAAGATTTGTGCTCCTATTTTTATGAGAATCAGGGTTTTTACCGAAAGACTTTTAACATAGACGGTCAGAATTCATTTTCAGATTACTTCCGGGACATTGTCTCCATGATCATCACTGCTGACATGGGTATTATTTTCGGAGATGACGAACATATTGACTTTTATGTGGATTTTTATTCCGATGCCTTTGTCTGCGCCATCAAGAGATGGATCTCTGTAAAAAACTGCATCTCTGCCGAAGATTTTGTCGGACGGCTAAAGAAATGCCTACTGGGAACATCAAATAAAATTTTTAGGGAATTTGCAGAGTAAGAATATGATTCTTAAGTTTATCGGAGGTGCAATATGCTGGAAGTTTGCTTTAATGATTCTGTAAAAATAGCATTAACATTAGCACAAAGCGGCTCCTTGGACGGTGGCAGAAAAGATATTGCAGGCATTTCCTTTGGACTTTCTGAGGGAAATATTAAATCACCAATTGTTTTTCAAGACTGTCCTCGTAAAGAGTATGTTTATTCCATATTTTCATTTAGCCGATATAACAATCACGAAGATATGGACGATTCATTTGACGAGTTCTGGCAGCATAGCATAGAGGATTTAGAAAAGTTAAAAGCAAATCCTGAAAAGATAAGAATTTGGATAGATCATACTCCCGATGCACAGTGTGGACTGCTGTTTGTTGCTGATTTATTAAAAAACAGTGACAGCGAAATTCATATAGTAGAATTACCAAAAAAAATAAAGCGAGATGCTCATTGTGAAATAGAGTATCATGGTTGGGACGAAGTTGAACCAAAATTGTTTGAAAGTTTCTTAAACAGAGAACGAATATTGAATTATCAAGAAATAGAAGATTTATCAAATCGTTGGCAAATACTTAAGTCTGAAAATGCGCCATTACGAGTAGTTGAGAACGATATGGTAATAAGCGCTGATATAAGCTACTATGATGATTTAATACGAGAAGTTTTCCCAAAAGACACCTGTAAAATTGCAAATATTATCGGAAGGGTTTTGTGCATGCAAAAAGTTCTTACAGGTGATATTTTCATCGCAAAAAGAATACAGAATTTTATTGATAACGGTGAGCTTACTGTAATGTGTGATACCAAAAATGGATTTTATAGTACCTCTGTAAGCTCTCTAAAATGAGCATAATTCAATATAGCATCTTTGCAGACACTTTCCGAAAGTGTTGTAATGGGTTTTATACTTTCGGAAAGTTAATGTATAGTGAAAATCGAGGTGCAGTCGTAAGACTATACCTTTTTTAATTTTATGTCCCCGATGTAATACGCTGCCGCAGCTCCTGCATTCTTAAGTCCGTCTGCGCAATGGTATCGGCGCAGTCTTTCAGCTCGTCTGCAATCGCCTGCACTTCCGGCGAATCGTTTTTATACCGAATCTGATGCTCCAGACTCGCCCAGAAATCCATTGCAACGGTGCGGATCTGTATTTCAACTCGAATCATTTCCTTTTTCGTGGAAAAGAAAACCGGAATTTCAATGACCAAATGCAGGCTGCGGTAACCATTCTCTTTTGGATGCTTAATATAATCCTTTTGTCGAACCAAGTGTACGTCATCCTGCATGAGAAGCATGTCCGCCACCTTGTAAATATCATTGATAAAAGGGCATATGACACGGATCCCGGCTACATCATTTAGATTTTCTGCAATGGCGTCAACGGTAACAGGCTGATTCAGGCGGGTCAGCTTTTTCGCAATGCTGTATGGGCGTTTTACCCGTGACTGGATACTCTCAATTGGATTTCCGTTCATCGAAGAAGACAGCTCATCGTTAAGAATTTCCAGCTTTGTAGTAACCTCACGAATAGCGGAACGGTATTTTACCATTAACTCTTCAAACTGAAAAAGCCGCTCGAGCGTTTCGTCTGACAGGGGCTCTCTTTCGTTTCCACCGAAGAAATCCTTTATCGCTTCGGTTCGTTCCTTTAATTTGGTTTCTAAAACAGGTTTCATCGTTTTCTTTCCTTGTCTTATTTTTTGTTTTGCACGGCAGCCTTTGTATTTCCACTGGATATCCCTGAAAGCTCCTTTTTGAACTGGAAGATAAAGAGTATGGCGGTAAAGGTCACTGCCAGAAAATCGGCTACCTGTTCCGCCATATATACCGCCGTTGTTTTATCGAAGAAAAAATCAGCGGTATGGGATAAATCATCGGAATCAGCAGGCTGAATTTTCTCATAACAATAACTAAAATGGAAGCTTTTGCATTTCCAAGCGAAGTAAAGATCCATCTGGCAGGCCATTTGAATGCCAAAGAACAGCATACAGGCCATATAGATACGAAGTGCGGTTTTACTGAATTCTTATCAGTGCCGGATCCTGGGTAAACATAGCGGCGATCCTTGGGGAAAAAGCATGACCGTCAACCAAAGCAACGTGGAATAACAAAGGCTTGATAGCGAAAAAATCAATTCTGCTTTGCCCATTTATATATCGTTTTTATGCAAGAGTCTCATTGCAAGACTTGTTATATCCGTTTTTACTTTGCTCCGCTAACACATTTATCGCCTTTATAAGACTTTATTTCATTTTGCCTGTTAGCCTTTGATTTTTTTGAAATAGCCTAAAAGAAGTTCGTCATCAACTGATTCAACCACATCATAATAACTTGTGATTTCCGGAATAACGGCCTTGTTTTTGACAAGGTTATCTATCAGTGCAATCAAACTGTCATAGAAGCCTTCGATATTAAGAATAACGATTGGTATGGAAAGTCGGTTTAAGTATTTCAGCGTCAGTACCTGAAAAAACTCATCCATGGTACCGATACCACCTGGAGCAATAATGAAAATATCGGCGTGTTTCTCCATAAGAGTTTTTCTCTCTGCCATTGTATCGACCATGACCGTATTATCGCAGGGAAAAATCGGTTCAAAGCTCTCAATAAAGTGCGGCGAAATTCCCATTACATAACCACCGTTATTTTCGACGCCCCTGGCGACTGCACCCATACAACCGGATGCACCGGCTCCGTAAACTAATGAAAAGTTATTGTCTGCGATGAGTTTCCCTAATTTCTCAACCTCTTTTATGTAGATATCGTCAAGTTTAGTGGATGCACCGCCGTAAACGCAGGCATAATATTTCTTCGGCATCTATACTCCTCCTTATTTTCTGTTGGATTTTCGTGCATATTTGTCGCACAGGCCATTAAGCTGGTCGGTAAACTTTGCTAATTCTTTGTTAGAAAGTCCACGGCTTAATTCAATGATCGTTTTTAGTCTTTGACAAGCAGCCATCAGCTTATCAAACGCAAGGTTTGCTCTGCGGCGGCCGTCAGATACCTTTGTAATCTTAACAGCTTTCCCACGTTCAACACATTCTCCGCTAATAAGATCATAGGCGTCTCCGCTATGGGGCGCCGTTGCGGAAAACCGCAGTTTGTTATATATCGTTTGAGCAAAACTCTCACAAACGATATCGTCCCCATGATTGACAAATACCTTTGCGGGTGCTGCTTTCATTGATGCAAGCCAACCGAGCAGCATATCTCGATCAGCGTGTCCGCTGATGCCCGCAACAGAAGCGATTTTTGCATTAATCTGTATTTCTTCACCAAACAGATTGACAGATTTTGCTCCACCCAAAAGTTTTCTTCCGAGTGTACCCTCCGCCTGATAGCCAACAAATAAAATCGTACTGTTTTCACGCCAAAGATTGTGCTTCAGATGATGACGAATTCTACCGGCTTCACACATTCCAGAGGCAGAAATAATAACTTTAGGGGATTCGTCAAAGTTGATTGCCATGGAATCTTCCTTGGTAACGCTTAAACGCAATCCCGGAAATTCAATGGGATTAATCCCTTGTTTTAGAAGTTCTAAAGTTTCAGTATCATAATATTCAAAAAGATTATCTTTATAGATTTTCGTTGCTTCTACTGCCAAAGGGGAATCTACATAAACAGGAAAATTCTCAAATTCCTGAATCAACCGTTTCTCTTTAATTATTCGGAATAAATAAAGCAATTCCTGCGTTCTACCGACGGCAAAGGAAGGGATAACCAGGTTGCCTCCTTTTACAAAGGTTTCTTTCAGTATTTCGGTAAGCTGAGAAATATAATCCGGCCGCTCGCCGTGAATCCTGTCTCCATAGGTAGATTCAATAATGACATAGTCTGCTTGCTTTGACATTTGAGGATCACGAATCAGCGGTCTTTCTATATTTCCAAGGTCACCGGAAAACAAAAGCGTTTTCGTTTCTCCGCTTTCTTTAATCGTAATATGAATGCTCGAAGATCCCAGTAAATGTCCGGCATCGATAAACTCAATTGTGATACCATCGAATATTTGCACAGGTTTGTTATAGCCGTAGCTTTCAAAGCTTTTTAACGCCTCAGCAGCATCGTCAATAGTGTAAATCGGTTTATACTTTTCAAAACCGGCTCGACTGGCTTTTCTGTTCTGCCACTCGGCTTCCTGCTCCTGAATATGAGCAGAGTCCCGCAGCATAATATTGCAAAGTCTATAAGTTGCTACTGTAGAATAAATAGGACCGGCATAGCCTTTGGCAACCATAGCTGGAATCATACCAGAGTGATCAATATGCGCATGAGTCAAAAGTATAGCGTCAATTTCATTAGGAGATACAGGCAGATCGGCGTTTTCATACGTGTCCCCGCCTTGCTCCATACCACAGTCGATGAGAATTTGTTTTCCGCAGGCATCTAAAAGCGTACATGAACCTGTTACTTCGCGGGCTGCACCGATAAATGTTAGTCTCATAAGATTACTCCTTTCATGAGTTATGACAGGAAATTCGTTCCTTCTTACTCTGATTTATTTCGCTATCTGAATTTCCCGAAGAATATCCTCCAGGCTATGCCTGAAGATATTAAATTTTTCTTCACGCTGAAGCCCCTCGTATGTTCGCAGGTTGCCATCAGCATTAAACTCAGCCATGCATTCCTCCTCGGAGATAATGCGGTCAATCGCCAGAATATCATACTTCAAATCCATCAGAACAAGCGGATACTTCTGGCTGTTCCGTACAGAAACAACATAATCGTAAACATCCTTTTTTGTTTCCGGTGTGCAGGAATCGTCTGCCCGAAGCACTGCAAAGGCCGGCTTGGCAGGAAGAACAGTATTCAGCCATTCTCCGCTGAGAATTCGTTTCTTATCTTGTTCCGCATACCGTTTATAGACGCCATACAACAGTTTTACATCCCGCAGCTTTTGGCAGGCGTCAGGCATATCCTTGTTAACATACACCAAAGTCATCGCATTTTTTACAGCTTTCATTTTTTTTACAAAGGAACTGCTGACCTGATATCCGCGAAGAAAAATGATAAAAGCACACTCCGACTGTTTCTCTATCAGCGGAAGAATCTTTTCCGGATCACCGAGTATAAAGAATAGATAGGTGTGTATCCCCAAAGAAATACCTTGTTGCAAAACGGAGGGATAAAAGTCTGGTTCTGCATCCAGTTTCTCCTCATTTATGACCAATGTTATAGACCACGGAACATTAAATCCATACTCTGCCTCCACTTCACGGATCACTCTGGCACCTTTCGTACATCCGTTATATCCGAGATTGATACCGAAGGTCGTCAAAATATCGTGATCTACTGAATCAACGGTGTTTTTTACAAGAGAGTAGTAAGCGCTCTCCTGGTTATGCAGCATTTTCTGTGTGGTTCGTAAAAAATTCTTTTGAAATCTGCCCTTGGAACACTCAAGCCCCAAATCCACAAGATTTCGGGTTTCCCGTTCCGGCGAATTCTGAATATTTTTTAATGTCCGGCGGACGACAGTTTCAACTAACATCCGATTCATGTCTTTTTTCATTTCAACCAGCACCTTTCATAACGCTTGCACATATAGCATACCGCAAAAAAGTACAGATTTATAGGGACAAAATTTGTTGTTTGTCCAAAAAGGTAACAGTTTTTAAGTTTGTCGCAAATTTCCTCACAGACCTTCCTTTGTCCAATGACTTTTGAAGAGCTGACGATGATGAACTTGATAATTACCACCATAGTCGCCACAAGCGACAGCTTGAATATCACATGGAAAGTCTGGCAGACGGCACACCTCTCGTCAGATACCTGCCCTGTGTAGTCTCTTATAAACTGGATTTTATCTATTCAAACCTCTATAAACCCTGTATTTTCAAGGCATATCGCCTGTTAAATGTTCAAACCTTATGTATTTTCCCTTGTTTTTGCCCTTATGAGCCGAAACAAGGGAAATTTTTTATTCTCCGCCGATTACTTTATCCAGCAGTCTTGCGGAAGTACGCTTCGCTTCCCTTGTAGCGTGAGCGTAAATATTCATTGTGGTACTGACATCAGCGTGTCCGAGAAGTTCCTGCACATCTTTAGGTGCTGCACCGTCATAAAAAAGGGAGAAATTTATGAAAGCCACCTCTTTACCGTGAAAGATGATAAATTCAAAAGCGAGCCTTTTTTTCGGGAGGTAAAAGAGATTTACACCGACCTTATCAATCGGCATATCTCCGATCCCGAACAGCAGTTAAAGGTCTTTGATAAGAACAGCGTTTATCTCCCTACAAAGAAAATCGGTAAGAACAATCCCAAAGCCGCTGAGATTGAAGCGGATAACGCCGCAAGGCAGGAATGGAATAGGACAGCGGATATGGCGTTGTTATCGGGTATTTCCGAAGCAAAGATTTTAGAAGTCAAGCAGACCGAGATACACGAAAAAGCAAGCCAATCTATCAAGAGCAAAGGCTGGTTGCCTAATCTGTTCCGTGGGATTGTGGCAAAAGCAAAAGATTTTCTGCAAAACCTTATTCGAGAAAAGGATATGCCGCCTAAGCCTACGCTTGATATTGATATGGCAGAGTTCCGCCATATGCGAAACCTGATGATAAAAGTACAGGATAAGGCAAAGGAAATCAAAAACTTGCAGGACAAAGTTCTACCGCAGTTGAAACAGCAGCTTGCTGATACAAAGGGGCTTTTCAAAGGTAAAGAACGAAAAGCGTTGGAGGTAAAAATCAAAGAAACCGAAGCGGAGATTGCCGACAGGCTGGATAAAATTCCTGATACACTCAAAGCAGACGGTTATCCTGATGTGCAGGTATTTATGCGTACTTTCCGAGAAATGGAAAGCGTTGTAGAAAAGTACAACCGTGACCTTGCCGAGTGGGAATACCAAGTCAGCAGGAAGCCGACAGCCGCCGCAAAAGAACAGCACAGACCGCCCGAAAAGCAGAGTGTGCTAAAACATCTGCGTGAGATACAGGAACGCAACAAGCAGAAACCTCCGCAAAGACAGCGTAAGAAATCCATTGACAGAGATAGCCGATAGACACCCCAAAACCGCCATTATGGTGTTACCCATAGCGGCGGCATACATAAAATATGCCCTGCGGATGTTTAAACCACAGGGCGTATTTTATAATACTTACTTACTGCATTTTTTCTTTTTGCTGTAAAGAACCGTACCTGTCAGGATTGTGCCTGCCGTCAGCATAATCGCAAACCACAGAGCGATATTAGTAGAATCGCCAGTCTGTGGAGATTCTTTATCTCCTTTTTCAGGAACAGTTGGTTTTGTTGGTACATAATTTGGGTCAGTTGCTTTACAAACGGTACATTTTCCGTCTTTGAAGTTATGTGCAGCTTTTGCAGTTACCTTTCCTTTTTCCACTACCGAACCGCATACTTTGCATACCTTATCCCCAGTATATCCTTCCACGGTACAGGTCGCTTCTTTGGCATTTTTTAGTTCCGTTTCACCATGTCCGGTTGCTTTGACAACAGTTTCTTCTTTTGCGATTTCTTTTGTCAGTGCTTCATCGCTGAAATATTTGCCGCAAGCGTCACAATACCAATATTCGACATTTCCATCTTCAATGCAGGTCGCTTCTTTGCGTTCTGTTTTTACTGCATTGTGTCCAAGTGCATTTCCATACGCTCTACCACAATCTTCGCATATGGTTGGTTCAGTACAGGTTGCTGTACCACCTGTATGAATATGTTCCCCGATATGAATATAACGGTATGCACCAAGCCAGTTCATCTCGTCAGCACTAAAGTTTATTGCTGTATCATAAGGCGATTCATTACCTTCCTTAAAATGCTTTGCCGCTGAACCGTCCCAGTTATTTCCGTCTACTTTAAATTCTGCAAGTTTTCCATTTGCAGGTGCAATGCCGAAAGAGATGTCGTCTATATTGCCATTGTACCAGTCAAATAAATCAAAGCCACCCTTTGCAGTTACCTCTGAATTGGTAATATTAAAGCTTTTAGTTACAATAGCAGGGATAATATCATTCGGTTTACTTGAAGCCGTCAGTGATGAATTGTTCAGTGTCAAAGTTCCCACTACGACCATCCCCTCGCGAGTCGTACCTGTGGCAGTAACTGTACTGTCTGTTACTGTCATATTACTGTCAGTAAAGATTCCTCGCATACCGCTTGATGTTGCCTCGACATTACTCTTGTTAGTAATATTTATATTTCCTGCCGCAAAGATAGCGGGAAAGGCATCTTGGGATGTTCCGGTTGCCGTCACGGTAGAATTGTCAATGGAAAAATCACTTACACTACAGATTACATTTTGTTCACTTCCACTTGAGGTGGTATTTACTGTACTGTCAGCAATGGTGATTCCTCCTTCTCCGCATAGGGCATAGCTATCTCCATCACTTTTGGCAGTAACCTTCGCACCGTTTTGAATAGTCAGCACATTTGTCGTGTATATTCCGGTGGCTTGTTTGCCTCTCCCCATTGCTTCAATGGTAGGTGCGCCTGTTTCATCTACGCTCCCGATAGAGATGTTATCACCCCGCATACAATCGTTATCAGATTGAATTATCAATTTTCCCTCTCCGCCAATGGTGATTGTACCGTTATTGCCATAAATACCATAATAACCCGATGTAATAGTGTTCGTTCCGACCAATCGTATTGTTAAATCTCCCACAGCATAGATCGCAGCAGAACCCGAAAACTCCCCTTCTATGGTGATATTTGTAAGTGTCAGCGTATTGTTGTCCGAGTCATACTCCGCAGTACCCTCTCCGCAGGTGATCTTATTATCAGTTGCGGAAAGAATGCTTGTTCCGTTTACATTCAAAACTGTAAGACTTGCAGCCAAAACAGTTGTCGGCAATAAGCCGATTATGAGCATACAGCAAATCAATGCTGCCAGCACTTTACTTTTTATTTTCGCTTTCATATTTTCGCCCTTTCGTTTCAATTACTTTCTTACTTCATAACACAAAAAGGCGCATCCCGCCCGTTATAAAACGGGCAGAATACGCCTACATTTTTGTATATTTTAGGTCTTGACAAGAAAAAAAGGACAGAGTTACACTTTGCTTGCTTGCTTGCTTGCTTGCTTGCTTGCTTGCTTGCTTGCTTGCTTGCTTGCTAAAAGCCTACCTTTCTCCATCATTTTTGTCAAGCCCCTTTCTGCATATAATCTCGTATATAGTTTACGGTAAATTTTATATCTAATTTTCGATTATCCTCATAAATATTAGCAAAGAATATTGCGTTGAGGAATAGAGGTAATAAGAACACAGGCAGTCCACAGAACCCTACACCGCAGGGACAGCCGAAAAAGAGGTGAGGTCTGATGGGCAGACTTGATTTTTTGTATCGCTCGGAGCTGCCGCACCGGGCAAAGCTCGTGTATATCTATCTCCACGACCGGATGGATAAGGAACGAAAGGCTTGGCCGGGTATTAATACCATTGCAAAAGACCTGTCGGTGTCCCGCAGCACAGTGAACGCGCTGTCAAAGATTTAGAAAAAGCAGGACTGATGCGAAAAGAGTCGCACTACCGTGAGAACAGCAGTGCGACATCCAATCGTTATTATATTTCTTTTAAATAAAAGACCGGAAGCGCTCTTTATAGAGTAACTTCCGGCCTTTTCGTATCCTATTCGGTTGTTCTGGTAATCTCCCTTATGGAGAAAACAATATTAAATGGGCGGAACTTATCACGAAGAAAACGGGTATCTTATCCCTAACCTTACCTCACCGCCTGAAGAAGAAAAGAAGCCTATCGGGATATGGGGACAGCGGCACAAATGCTTTCTGAAAGAGCATAGAAAAGCAACCTACACAACACTTTTGACCAGTAGCAAGCTCAACACTTATCTTGCAGAGATAGACAGGTAGGCGCAGGAACGCTTTGAAAGGCTCATATAACAGATAAAGCAATCACAGGGTATCACAGAACAGCTAAAGTCTGACAATGCTTTAGAATGGGTTGGACGGCTGGGTAACATACAGGCATGTGCAATGGAAATTGTCAACAAAGAAATCATATACAGATAAAGACGTGGCGGATATCTCCAAAAGAGATATCCGCCATCTTTCTAATTCAATGAAGCCTTATATCCCTCGCCCCAATTCCACATAGAATCAAGAATCGGTTTCAGGCTTTGCCCAAGCTCAGTGAGGGAGTATTCCACTCTTGGCGGTACTTCTGCATAGACTTTGCGACTAACAAGACCGCTTTCCTCCATATCCCGAAGCTGTGCCGTTAAAACCTTTTGGCTGACGCTGCCGATAGACTTTTTCAATTCTCCAAAACGCTTTGTGCCGGGAAGCAGGTCACGCAGAATTAGGACTTTCCATTTATCACCGATCAGCATTAAAGTCGTTTCAACAGGGCAGGCAGGCAAATCTTTTGCTGTTTTCGCTTCACTCATATCTGTAATCCTTCCATTAGTATTTTTTTGTATTTAACATCCCTATTATACCATAACAACCCGTAAGAAATCAATGCTCTGTATATGGGCTGAAAAAATCAAAAAATTTTTTTCAGCCCATAAAAATGCGTAAATCCCTTGCATTTACGCATTTGTTTCCTCTAAGTAACTGTCCAATAGTATCCTCTGGGTAACTACACCACAATAAAGTGCTTACTTTACAGCAGAAACCTGCCTGCGTATAATATAGTCCAGAGCTACGGAGACGGCCGCTCCGAAACTCCTACATTCAAAACAATTCGGGAAGACCGATAAAATCAGGAGGAACTTAAAATGAAAATAGCAGTTATTTGTGCAAACGGAAAAGCTGGAAAACTTATTGTAAAAGAAGCAGTTGAAAGAAATCTTGATGTAACATCCGTTGTTCGTGGTGATAATCAGACAGCAGCACAGAATGTGCTGAAAAAGGACTTGTTTGATTTGACTACCGCTGACCTGAACGGTTTTGATGTTGTCATCGACGCATTCGGCGCTTGGACAGAAGATGTGCTTCCTCAGCACAGCACTTCTCTGAAGCACCTTTGCGACATTCTTTCCGGCACGGATATTCGCTTACTTGTAGTCGGCGGTGCAGGAAGCCTGTATGTGAACCCGGAACACACTGTCCAAGTTTCGGATGGACCGGATTTTCCGGCAATGTTCCTGCCGCTTGCAAAGGCACAGGGCAAGGCGCTTGCAGAGCTTCGAAAGAGAAACGATGTAAAGTGGACGTTTATCAGCCCTGCCGCAGACTTTCAGGCAGACGGTGAGCGCACGGGCAAATACATTCTCGCCGGAGAAGAATTAACCTTGAATGCCAATGGCGAAAGTGTTATCAGCTACGCCGATTATGCGATTGCCATGATAGATGAGGCAACAAAAGGCAACCACATTCAGCAGCGTATCAGCGTTGTCGCTGAATAAGAGCAGATGTACAGGGCTGTCGCAAAAGGCAGCCCTGTTCTGATACGGAGTTAAAAATGGACTATTTGCATTTTATAGTGAAAGAAATTCATACTGTGATTGCGGCAACGACTGACGATAAAGGGTTTCCAGTAACCTGTGCCATTGATATGATGGACGCGGATGAAAGCGGTCTTTATTTTCTTACCGCCAAAGGAAAAGGCTTTTATGACCGCTTGAAAAGGTATGGATATATAGCTTTGACGGGCATAAAGGGTGAAGATACCATGTCCTGCGCGGCGGTGTCCGTCCGTGGCAAGGTGTGTGAATTGGGGGAAGCTCATCTTCCCCGGCTGTTTGAGAAAAACCCGTATATGAACGAGATCTATCCTACAGAAGAATCCCGTCGGGCTCTTACGGTTTTCGGGCTCTATGAAGGCAGCGGTGAGTGGTTTGATTTATCGATAAAGCCGATAGAAAGAGCGTCCTTTACCATTGGACAGCCAGAAGCAAAGCAGGAAGGATATTTTATCACGAACGATTGTATTGGCTGCCGTACTTGTGAAACAGTCTGCCCGCAGGCTTGTATTGATTTTACCACTACACCCGCCGTCATTGAACAAATGCATTGCTTGCATTGCGGCAACTGTAAATCTGTATGTCCGCAAAATGCAGTCGTTCGGAGAGGATAAGTTATGACACAAAAGGAAAGAAGAATCTACTTAATCAGAGAGTTGCTAAAAGAACAGCCGAAATACCGTGATATCGAAATCCCCCAAGATGAGCAAGAGCAGAAACGGCTATTGCGCTCTCTTTTGAATGTTCGTATGCCGCAGGCGGCAAGCCGTGAATTTATAGAGGTGCAGGACGCTTATTTGCAAACTGAAACCGCAGAAAAAGGCATTACCAATCTGTCGGATTTACAGCCGGTACAGAAGGGGCTTTATCTACGGAAGGGCGACATCACCACCCTTCGCTGTGATGCCCTTGTCAACGCCGCTAACAGCCAAATGCTGGGTTGTTTCTGCCCCTGCCACGGCTGTATTGACAACGCTATCCATACCTATGCGGGCATTCAGCTTCGGGCAGCCTGTGCAGAGCTTATGAACGAACAGGGACACGAAGAAGAAACAGGCAAGGCAAAAATCACTCCGGCATATAATCTGCCCTGTAATTATGTGTTGCACACCGTCGGCCCGATCATCTACGGACGACTGACAGAAAAAGACAAGAAGCAGCTTGCTTCCTGCTATCGCTCCTGTTTGGAGCTTGCGGAGCAAAATGCTATCAAAAGCATTGCATTTTGTTGTATCTCTACGGGAGAATTTCATTTTCCAAATGATAAGGCGGCAGAAATCGCAGTACAGACGGTAAAGGAATATAAGCGGCAGACTGACAGCCAAATTGAGGTGATATTCAATGTTTTCAAACAGATGGATTACGAAATCTACCGGGACTTACTCGGATAATATAAACAGGCTGAAAGAAGAAATCAAAACCGCCGATGCTATTGTGATCGGCGCTGGTGCAGGTCTTTCCACCTCTGCTGGACTAAGCTACAGCGGCGAAAGATTTGAGAAAAACTTTGCCGATTTTCGAGAGAAATACGGTATTACCGATATGTATTCCGGCGGCTTCTATCCTTATGGCAGTTTAGAGGAGTATTGGGCTTGGTGGTCAAGACATATCTATGTGAATCGTTATGATGTTTCCACAGGAAAACCATATACTGCGCTTTTGGAGCTTGTAAAGGATAAGGATTATTTTGTTCTCACAACTAATGTTGACCATCAGTTTCAGCTTGCAGGATTTGATAAAAAGCGACTGTTTTATACCCAGGGCGATTACGGACTTTGGCAATGCTCGAAAGCCTGCCACAATAAGACCTATGACAATGAAGCACAAGCACGAGAGATGGTCGCAAAACAAAAGGATATGAAAATCCCTACTGAACTCATACCCAAATGCCCTGTATGCGGTGCTCCTATGACGATGAATTTGCGTTGTGATGATTCCTTTGTACAGGACGAAGGATGGTACGTAGCGTCAGAACGATATGAGAGTTTTATTCGTCGTCACAATGGACTTCACATTTTGTTTCTGGAATTGGGCGTTGGAATGAACACGCCTGTTATTATCAAATATCCTTTTTGGCAGATGACCGCCAAAAATCCGAAGTCAGTTTATGCTTGCGTCAATCGTGGAGAAGCCTACTGCCCACAGGAAATTAAAAAACAATCTATTTGTTTTGATACGGACATTGCGGAGGTTCTTGAGAACATGCGTAAGGCAGAAAAAAACGCTTTGTAAAATGATTGGAGGAAAAGACGTGACAGAGAAAGAGAAAATGGAAAATCATAGGGCTTTTATTACGGTCACTGAACCGCAGCAATTCTCTGCCTACATGCCCGTAGCGTCCAGATTCCTCCCATAGAGAGGCCGGCAAGACAACCGGAAATTGGACCTCCTGTCCATCGATTGCATCCATTTCCTCACGAATGATTTGTTCAATTTTACGTGTGATTCGGCGTAAGGGCATATAGGATGAAAAGATACCGTTGGCAACATATTTCATGTAGCCGCCGCGCAGCATGAGGGCGTGGCTGTCAATGACGCAATCGGCGGGTTTTTCTTTGAAACGCTCTCCCACTAGTTTTTCCAGTTTCATAGATGTCCTCCTGTTAGTATTATTTTTGAAAATAAAAAGCCCTGGGTTGACGTTAATCAACCCAGGGCGAACAAGCTGTAAGTCCGCGGTACCACCTGAATTCGGAACACTCCGCACTTTACACTCGGTAACGGTGAGAAAACCGGCGCGCCTTATAGAAAAACTCTTTCGGACGGCAGCTCAAAGAGGGGTTCGGCGGTTTTCCTGAAAGGCTCGCAGCATCCGCCTTTTCTCTGAGCATTCAAACAGCCTATTAGTTCTTATCGAAGCTTTTATTACTATGTTTTGTTATTATGCCATAAAACCGGGACCCTGTCAAGGCGCGGGGCTCTTGGCTAAAATTTGCCGCTTCTACCACCGTGGCTGCGGCCGGAGGAGCTGGTACGGGTGCTGCTTCCGCCTCCGCCGGAGCTTTTCGGCCGGGCGGTTCGGGAGATTGTTCGATAGAGGAAAAGATCCTGTGCTGCCGTCAGCTTCATACTTCCGCCGCGGACATAGCCGGCAGCGTTTGACCGGGGCCGAACGCTTTTTAGCTTGCTTTTCATGATGCTGACAATGCTCCAAGCAACCAAAATGCCAATTCCAACGGCGGCAAGCGTCCAGGTAAGCCCCAAGAGCCCCCGGGGTAGGTTCCCACTGTCATAGGGATTGCCGGTTCTCGCCTGGGTAAGAAATTGATCCGCAAGCAAGGCGAAATGGTCAAAGGCAGCGGCATAATTGCCGTCGCTGAGGTCGGGCAAAAAACGCTCGGTTATGTATTCCTGCCCGGCATCGGTAAAGGCTTGGATGCCGAAGCCATAGGTGGTAATAGCCCAGTCTCGATTTTCCATGCTGATCAGCAGCAGAATGCCGCTGTCGCCGGTTCCCATACCATAGCCATTGTAATCGTAGAAATCGTCGGCATATGCGGTAGCATTCTTGCCCTCCAGAGAATCTACCGTGACAATCGCGACATCACAATATTGGCGTTCACTGATTTCGTCCAGCTTGGTCAGCAACGCGGCCTCCTCGGTACTATTCAATAAATCCGCATTATCTACCAGGCGGGGCAGCTGACGCTCGGCGGGAATAGATGGAATGCTGTACCCCTGGGAACTGGGGGAATCGGAGGCAAGGGCGGGCAGTGCCAGGCTTACGCATAGCATTACCATGGCCAGCAGTGATAAAATTCGTTTGTTCATCACGGCGCCTCCTACAGAAATAGCCAGATAAGGCCGTAGGACAATGCGGCAAAGATAACCGCCAGGATAACAAACCAACGCCAGTAAGCTTTGCGGTCAACCGGTAGATTACCGACAAATTTGCCTGTCTGTCCATTCATGGCAAAAATATAGCGCTGATTATTCCACGTGGTATTTAGAATCCACACCGGATACAGTGCATAATTAGTCTGCCCGCTCACCAGTTGAATGCTGCCTCCCTGTGGGGATACGCTGTGAAAGCCTTGGACGGTAGCGGAGAAAGCCTCTTCGGTGCTTCGCCTGATTCTCTCATTGGCACGCTGAACGCTTTCGGTTTCCGTCACATCATATTTATCGGCAAAGTAACCGGACAGATAAGCGGTTTGAAAATCTACAGCCTCGGAAAAATTGTAAGGCTCAATAGATTCCATCAGGTCGTCCGGCATTTTACTGGAACCGTCCACCGGAACCCGGTCAAAGCTGATTGTGCCGGCGCGCTTCGCTAAAAAGTGGCTGGTTTCCGTGTAGACATAATCCCGGTTGCTCCAGCTGCGGAGCTTGGTGGTACGATAGTGCATATTGGCATTAACATTACAGCCGAAAAGCCAGAAAGGCACATAAATACCCTTGATTTCATCGATATGGTTCTGGTCCTTAAAGATTTTCGGCAGGAGCCGCTTACCCTTCAGATGTTGTAAAAAGGCCTTTTTAGCCGCGGCTTTATCCAATTTAAAGGGAATTACATAGTCCGGGCGAAGGGCGCCGGAGAGCCGTCCAGTCATAATGACGGGGTTGTCGCAAAACGGGCAATGTGTCGCGGCGGTATTGGCATCGGCGATGATTTCGCCGCCACAGGATTCGCAGGTGTAAACCGAGACGCCTTCCGCTTCCTCGGAGTTCCATGGCTGCCCGGCTTGGTTGGACCAATTCATACGCGTGGCCTGCTCCTGTTCGTCTCTGAGCTCGGCATCATAGGCCTTTAGCGTTTCCACATCAAAACCGGTGTTACAAAACGGGCATTTCATTTGTTGGCTGACGCTGTCAAAGATAATGGCGCCACCGCAGCAGGGACATTTATACTCTAGTATTTCTGCCATAAAACGCTCCTTTGGGTTTAATTACAGGGTTTCATTGATTCAATGGAGGTCGCCTTCGTCAAAGGGGTCTCCGCATTCAGGGCAAAATTTTGGCGGATGCTGCGGATCCTTGGGTTCCCAACCGCATTTATCACAGCGGTAGAGCAGCGCTCCAGCGGGGCGTGGCTTTCCGCATTCGGAACAGAATTTGCCTTTGTTGACCGCGCCGCAGGAGCATACCCAGCCTTGTTCCTCAGGCTTGGGCTTTCCACACTCGCTGCAAAAACGTCCGTCATTTTCCGTGCCGCAGGAGCAAGTCCAGCGGCTTTTCGGTCCGTGCTGTTGCGGTTGCTCCGGCGCCTGCTGTACACCGAGCCGGTACAGATCCTGCGCATTGACGCCACCGGCCTGCTGAGCCATACCAAAGCCCATAAAGCCGGCCATAGAGCCGTTTTTATTGGTAGCCGCAGCCTTCATTGCCTCGGACTGCGCCTCAACCAGACGAGCCGCCGCCATTGATGGATTGCGCATGACTGCACTTCGCTGCAATTCCTTGATCATGTCCTCGTCTTCCTTGGAAGCAGTGATGGAGTTGATGGCGACCGATACAATAGAAAGACCGCGCAGCTGGGCCCATTTGGAAGTCAGCACCTCATTCATTGCATCGCAGAGTTCGAGGGTGTGCCCGGGAATCGCGCTGTAACGAATCCCCATAGTGGAAATTTTTGCAAAAGCAGGCTGCAGCGCGCTCATAAATTCACTTTTAAGCTGGCTGTCAATTTCTGCACGGGTATAAGCCTCGCGCACATTGCCGCAGACATTGGCGTAAAAGAGCAACGGATTAGTGATCCGGTAAGAGTATATGCCGTTACAGCGCACGGAGATGTCGATATCCAAACCGATATTCTGGTCGACCACACGGAACGGAACAGGCGTTGGCGTCCCAAATTTATTGCCGACCAGCTCTTTAATGTTGAAATAATAGACCCGCTGGTCTTTCCCAGTGTCGCCGCCGTAGGCTATCCGATCGGCGATTGTCCGCAGGGTGTCGCCGAAATTAGAATCAAGATTGCCGGAAAATAAACTGGGTTCGGTGGAGGCATCAAAGGTAAACTCGCCGGGTTCGGCACAGGCCTCCACAATCCGCCCCTGTTCAACAATGATCATGCACTGCCCGTCAGCAACAGCAATACCGCTGCCGCTGGAGATGATGTTATCATTTCCCCTTGTATTGGAAGAACGGCCCGATGTGCGCTTTCTGCCCTTGATAACCAGAATATCGCTGTCGAGCGCGTCGCAATAGAAAAATTCCTTCCATTGGTCGGCTAACGTGCCGCCGGTGGCTCCAAATGCCGCTTTGATTAGTCCCATGGTAATTGACTCCTTTCAGCGCGTAAAATATTAATGGCTCTTTATAAATAAAAAAGACCATTAGAAGAGCCCCGTCCTTACTGTACAGGCGGTAGAACGGGCTTGTGAACGGGAATCATCTTCCAGTATATCAGTTTGGAAAGGAAGCTTCTGCCGTAGCTGCGGGAAGATGAAGCTGTACCCCTAGTCTTTACTTTAGTGTACCATAAAATATAAGCTGGGGGTAGATTACATGAAAAATATTAACAGAATGGGAGCTTGTCTTGCTGCGGAACCGTGGCGGAAAACAGAGATTCCGCCGTATAATTTTCAGAGACCCGCAGCAGGGCCGGAGCCTCCTATGTAATAGGGCGGGCGAAAAGAAAGAAAAGCAAAAGAAATAGTTGGAAAACAAGAATAAGCGGGATTCCCACCATGAATTTTGGGTGCTGCGTTTTGTGGCGGATGATACGCATAGTGGCGTACATCGCTATACTGCCGCCGAGCAGAGAGATAAGCAGCAGCACGCGTTCAGGCACACGGTATTTGTGACGGACAGCCCGGCGTTTATCGGCAATGGTGATGCCGGCGGCGAACAG
Organism: Hydrogeniiclostridium mannosilyticum; assembly: GCF_003268275.1. Classification (GTDB taxonomy): domain Bacteria; phylum Bacillota; class Clostridia; order Oscillospirales; family Acutalibacteraceae; genus Hydrogeniiclostridium; species Hydrogeniiclostridium mannosilyticum. The sequence goes on along the minus strand of NZ_QLYR01000001.1, from coordinate 84,358 downwards.
ATTCATTATAAAAAAATACCAGGGTAGAAGGCTTAGAAAATTCATGGACAAAGTATTCATGTTTTGAAGCGCTCCATAATAGATATTTGATATTGAGAAGAAATAGAGGCGATAACCTGGATTTTAGATGGAAGGGATGCTGAAAATGGTCATACGGATATTGCGCCGCCACAGCATTATGCTGTGCGCCTGTATTTTAGCCTGTACGGTTATTTTAACACTTTTATTAAAGCCTGCCAATCAGCAGCCGGAAGAAAAAGAGCCGGTTGCTGTAAGCCGGCAGTCTCAGGGCGAAAATCAGGCAGCGGATGTTTTCGCGCCTAATATTGAGGAGCGGACGGAGGAGATGCGGGGCGTATGGGTGCCGTATATGAGCCTGAGCATGAGCGGAGAAACGGACAGAAGCGAAGCGGCCTTTCGCGCCAAATTTCAGCAGATTATCGATGTGTCGAAGGAAAAAAGGATGAATACGCTGATTGTACATGTGCGCCCTTTCTCCGATGCGCTTTACCGATCCGAGCTTTTCCCCTGGAGCCATATTCTTACGGGAACTCAGGGGCAGGACCCAGGCTATGACCCGCTGGCAATTATGTGTGAAATGGCACATGCGGCGGATATGGAGATCCACGCTTGGGTAAATCCGCTGAGGATTCAGGTCAACGGCACACCGGAAGAGCTCTGTGAGGATAATATTTTCAATGTCTGTAAAAGGGATGAGGAGCGCCAGGACTGGGTTGTGGAAACAAGCGGTGGAAAATATCTAAACCCAGCCTATCCGGGGGTGTGCAAGCTGGTGGCGGACGGTGTGGGCGAGATTGTACGAAATTACGAAATAGACGGCGTGCAGTTTGACGATTATTTTTACCCCACAGAGGACGAAGCCTTTGACCAGCAGGCCTATGAGGCCTATTGTGCCCAAGCGCAAAAGAGTGGAACTGAGCTTTCACGATCCGACTGGCGGCTGGCCAATATCAATGCGATGGTGTCGCTGGTCTATCAAACAGTGAAGGCTGAAAATAAGACCGTGGTGTTTGGCATATCCCCGCAGGGGAATTTCTCAAACAATCAAAAGCTTGGGGCGGATGTGGAAAAGTGGTGCAGCGTCCGTGGTTATGTCGATTATATCTGCCCGCAGATCTATGTGAATTTTGATAACCCAGCGCTGCCCTTTGCCGAGACAGCAGAGGCCTGGCGGGATTTGGTCACGGCTTCAAAGGTGGACCTGTACCTGGGCCTGGCGGTTTATAAGGCCGGATCGGATGCCGACGAGGGTACCTGGAAACAGTCGGATGACATTATTGCAAAGCAGGTAGACCTCGGGCGTGAGCTTTCCTATGACGGCTTTATGTTCTACTCCTGGGAATATCTGGACACGGAGCAGACGAAGGAGGAGGTACAGAACGTAATGAAGGTCCTGGAAGGGGAGAATTAAGAGCGACGGTACTCTATGGAGGGTTAAAAAGGGAATGCGGCGTTTCCCGGCCGGCAAAACCACCACGTTCCCTTTTTGGTTGATTTTTATGTGTGAAACCGGTATGATAGTAACAAAGGAGTGTTGCTATGGCTATCCCTGCTGACCCAATGATTTTGCTGAGCTTTATTAATACGAAGCTTCGAGACGAATATCCGACGCTGGATGAGCTGTGCGAGTCGCTGGAGCTGGACCGGCAGCAGCTGACAAAGCAGCTGGCCGCAGTTGGCTTTGAGTATCATGCAGCACAAAACCGCTTTATCTGAGCGCACGAGAGCAAAGGGAACATATGACGGCCCACAGGCCAGCATATGCTCCCTTTTCCGTTGCTTTTTAAGAGGGTTTATGAGCGGAGACGGCAATTGAAATAGGTCCTGCTTCGAGTTCAATGCTTTCGCCGCCGGCTTCAAAACGGCAGGAGGCTTTCAGCAAATAATTTCCCTCCTCCAGTAGTTCGATATGGATTGATTTAGAGATGGTTTCGCCAGGCTGAATGACAGTAGAAATACTTGTGCTCAACAGAGGCTCCTCCGGTGTGGCCTCCGCCGGATATATGTAGAGCAGGATGAGAGGGATTCCATGAGAAAGGTGGTATTCCTGCTCAGCGTTGTTGTTCAGTTCTGCGGTGAAGGTGATGCTTTCCCCCACGGTGCCTGTGGTCTGAGGGTCAATGATCTCCAGGGAAAAGGAGGAGGCGGCAGATGAATGGTTCCCGCAGGCGCAAAGCAGCATGAGGCACCACATAAGTAAAACTGCGGCGGCTTTTTTCATGGTAGCCAGCCTTTCCGCGGAAATTCAAGTACTACGGTAACGAGGGTCTTCTCCGCATCGATTCGAACGATTTCTCCATCAATTGCAAGCTCACACCACACCTCAAGAATGTAATCGCCTTCTTCTTTCGGAAAGAAAGAGAGCGTTCGGGTAATGGTTTCGTGGGGCTCAATGGCGCCGAAAGCGTAAGAGGACCCAAAAGCAAGCGGCGATGACCTTCTCCCTTTAGGATACATGTACATTCTCAGCGTCGAGGCCCCGTGTTCTGCAGGAAATGCTTGCTCTGTGAGATTTTTTAATTCGATGGTGTAAGTACGCGTAGGCCTGATATCTCGGATGACCATCTTTGTTGTTGGAGCGGTTACCTCCAATGAAAAGGAGGAGGCGTGTGAGGAACCTTTTTGGCAAGCAGAAAATATTATGCAACATAACAGTAAGAATGCCAGTGCGGCTTTTTTCATTGCGCCCATCCTTCCTTATTCATCCTCCGCTACAACAGTAATGGGAATTCCTTCGCAGCTATAACGGAACATTGGGATGGTGCCTGGAGGAACGGATATGCTACCTTCCTTTACACCGAACTCGCTGGTGTATGACGAAAGGATGTATGTACCGGGGATGGTAGTCTGAAAATCGCGCGTTTCCGTAATGGAGCCGCCCGGTTCAATTGTGGTTGGATATGCCGTTGAAACGACTATAGGCATATATTCGCAGCCTTCCGGCAGTATATGTAACCACACCACTTGCTGAAGGGATATCAACGTATATTCCTTACCCGTCAGGTTTTTCAGCGCAGCCGTAAAGGTGACCTTTTCTCCGGCCCGAATGGTGGTTTTCGGCACGGTGAGTTCCAGGGAAAAGGAGTAGAGGTCCGGAACCGGGTAGGAGTCGTTGCTGCTGGATGAAAATGCGGCCAGACAGAGAAGGAGGAATGCCAATGCAGCTTTTTTCATGGTGGACAGCCTCTCTTTGAATGGGTCTATATAACGGTATAGGTTGAAAGGCCAAAAGTGGAATTAATATTGGCAGCCTTGGAGACATAACAAGCAGAGAAGTCTGGCGTAGCCATAGTTGCAATACCTACTAAATTAGAAGTGGGAAAGCCGCCGGGTTGGACAGGAGTAGAAGGAAAGTTATAGGTAACAGGAGCCCCGCTGTCACCTTGTATCTGTTTCATGTCTACCTTAACTTGATCGGTAAAAAGAGTTGGGTAACCAAGGACCGTTGCTTGGCCGGACGCGTATATAGGGGGATCATTTATATCCTCCTCAAATTAGTTTTCTTCCTTTAACATAACGCGCATAAGCTTGCGATTTTTAGGTGATACCTTCGACTTTTTAGAAAAGGCCTATAAGGAACCCATAAGATTTTGCTGTATGCAGAAATATAGGAAGTTCTTATCATGGTTTAGCACCTTTTATAAAATATTATTATAAATTATAAAAATATTATATTAAAAATAAAATATTCTGTCAATGTGTTTTAAGTTTATTTTGCGGTGCATTTATATTTTTTTCTGTGGACTGTTTTCACCTTTATCAAAGCGCTTTTTTAATTTTTCCAGGGCCTTCTTCTCAATCCGACTGACATAGGAGCGGGAGATATCCATCAGCTGGGCGACCTCCCGTTGTGTGAGGGGACGACTACCCTCCAGACCGTATCGGAGCGCAATGATGGTTCGCTCCCGCGGGGTGAGGCTTTCCTTAACAAAGCGCCGCAGCTGCTCCGATTTAATTTTGCTGTCTAAATTATCGCAGATATTGTCTTCAGTGGCCATGACGTCCATCAGAGTGAGGGCGTTTCCATCTTTATCCGTATCAATCGGTTCATTCATTGAAACATCCTGTGCGCTCTTTTTTGAGGCACGGAAAAACATCAGTACTTCATTTTCAATGCATCTTGCGGCATAGCTTGAAAGGCGTATGCCTTTCTCACAATCAAATGTGCTGACGGCTTTAATCAATCCAATGGTTCCAATGGAAATCAGGTCATCCTGTTCGTTGGTATTAATGTAATATTTTTTGGCGATATGTGCGACCAGGCGCAGGTTATGTTCGACCAGTTTGGCGCGGGCTGAGTCGTCGCCATGGCGCATGCGCTCCAGGCATTCACGTTCTTCCTCTGCGGAGAGCGGCTTAGGAAAAGAGCCCGCGCCTGTGACATGCAGGACGTAAAAAATCAGCCCGGAAAGTGCGCCGGTTAGGCAAGTCAAAAGTGCCGTCAACATAAAATCCCTCCATAAAACAGATTCCATTGTATCTATCTTATGGGGGGATGAGCGTTTAGTTGCAAGTCCGCGTCAATTTCATCGTTTTAGATATGCGGGAAACGGAGATGGTCAGCCGGATAATCCTCGCCGCTCCAGATTTTAACGCCGCTCCACGGTTCATCTGCCCCAGACCAAAAGGGGTCGGATTCAGGCAAGCCCAGCGGTAAAAGGGCGGATGTACACAGGTAGAGACTGCCAGTTGAAATATAGGGCTTTCCCAAACCGGGTTGATGGCCGCAGAGGCCAATGGTTAAAAAATGATTTTTATCAAAGGTACCGGGCGCATCCATACAGCGGTGAAGAACTGCTGTCATTGCGCAGCGTACACTTGCCGGGGAAATACTTTGGGGCAGCAGATGACGCAAAGCAATATCTGCCAGCAAGTGAAAGGCGCCCATGCGGTAGGTGATGGAGCGGCCGATAGCAGGAAAGCTGCCGTCCGGTGCAATCAAATTTTCCAGCTGCTGGGCATAACGAGCCGCACGCTGGAATGTGGCCGCCTGAACTGCCTGCCAGTCCGTATAAAGAGGGGAGAGTGTGTCCAGTACAGCTATCAGCATGGGGTGGATGACATAGCTGTTATAGTAATTGAAAGCATACAACGTGCCGTCGCCATATTGGCCGTCTCCCAGATACCAGTGCTGGGTAAACTCTTTAATGGCAAAATCCGCACGCATGGTGTCACAGTTTCCCTCCGCGCGATATAAGAAGGCTTCGATCACGGCGCTGAACAGCAGCCAATTGTTATAAGGCGCTTTCTCGCTCCGGGTCGCTTTCATAGCGGTGATGAGATTCGCTTGGGTGTCCGTATCGCAAGCGGTCCACAGAGGCTCCCAAGCACGCAGAAGCCCCAGTGCCAGAAAAGCGGCATCGACAATCGGCTGGTTCCCTCGACACGTGCCATCAAGAAAATTCATCTTATCCGGGCTGTCGGGATGAACCGCACGTTCCAGGCCGCGGGCCGCCAGCGCTAAAATACGCCGCCGCTCGGCTTCTTCTGCCGGGTCCTGGGCCTGTGCCGCCAGCCAGGGGGCAAGGCCGGCCAGTGAACGGCCGAAGGCTTCTAAATAAGTATAGTCGGCACGGTCGTTCATGCCGGGGTGGCTTTCAATTGGCATCTGCTCCCGCAGTTTGCCCTCTGAGAGCGGCCGCAGGACGGGCTCCGTGATTTGTAAAAGCTGATGGAGCCAGTATTTTCTGGTCAGATTCAACGCTATTCCTCCTTATATGTGCTTAATCATGCGGGGGACGATAAAAATTACCCCAGACCTGCTCTGTTTTTAAGACATTAATAAAGGCTTCGGGGTCAACTGCGCGCGTCTCCTGTACAATTTTTTTAACCTGGTCCTGAGCAACGACGGAATAAATGATGTTCCTAGGCTGATCCTTGTAAAGGCCCGTACCGCTGAACATGGTCGCGCCATGGTGTGTAACCTTAATCTTGTCGAAAATTTCTTCCGAATCCTTTGAGACAATGAATAAGGTGGCTTTTTGATAGCGCACATTCAGCAGGTGTACTACTTGCGTGGATGTAAACTGAAAAATAATGGAGTACAGGGCTTTATCCCAGCCGAACAGCAGGCCGGCGATGACAAGCACGCCGGCGTTGCCAATTAGGATATAGTTCCAGGCATCAATATTCATCCGCTCAGAGAGAAAAATGGCGATAAAATCCGTGCCGCCGCTGGTTGCCCGGCCCTTCAGACAGAGGCCGATGGCAAAGCCGTTGATCAAGCCGCCGAAGATACAAATCAGCAGCACATCATACGTAATCGGCATGGAAGGGAGCAGGTCCGTCAATATACTGGTCAGAACGATGGACAGCGCGGAATAAATAGTGAACTTCTTGCCGATTTTAAAGAAACAGATGGTGGCGGGAATGGCATTGAGCACAAAATTGATAATAGAAAATGGGAGTGCAACGTTTAGAAATTGCTCGGCACTGCGCTGAATCAACAGCGTAATTCCATTAAATCCGCTGGGAAACAGTCCGCCGGCGCGGACAAAGCTCTTAATATTTATGGCCATTAGAACAGAGGCGATTACAATCAAAAGCAGGCGTTTGCCTTCTTCTTTATAATCGACCGTGCTTAAAAATTTTTTCACAGCAAAGCTCCTTCTCTATAAATGGTTGGAGGTATTGGGCAGGAAAGATGAATCTAGTATGTGTAAACTCAACTTTTCTAGTGCAGCAAGGAATATATTTCAAATAATTTTGAAATATGGTAACAAGCCGTATGTAACGTTTCATCCCGGCTGCATATGGGAAAGAAGGCTTTGTTGGTTATGCGGCGGCTATTTTACAGAATATCCATTAAGGGCAACGGCGGTATTTGAGCGGAGGAGAAAGCCAGCAGGAATCTCTGCCGCCTATAGCTTTATTGCTGGACAACAAGCTCACCTAGGCAATGCTCTTTTTCTGGGGTTGTAATCAATGTGTCGAGAAGCCTGCCGCCAATTGGGTGGGAAGAGCTCACATGCACGAGGGTGTAATTCCTTGTATAGCCGGTCCAGCAGCCGTCCTCGCACAGCTGCTCGAACAGAACAGGTTCTGTCCGCCCGCATTGTGCCGACAAAAAAGCACGCTGGGTTTCAGCGGCTGCCGCAATCATTGCGCGGCTCCGCTCCTCCTTGACGGCGTTTGTTACCTGGCCGGGGGCCTTGTCGGCGCGGGTGCCGGGGCGTCTGGAATAGGCAAACACGTGTGCTTTCGCAAAACCAATTTCCCGAATAAAGGCAAGGCTCTGAGAAAATTCTGCCGCTGTTTCACCGGGAAAACCGACCATGACGTCGGTAGTAATGGCAGCATTTGGAAAATTCTCCCGAAGCCGCTGAACAATCGCACGGTATTCGGCGGTATCATAGTGGCGGTTCATACGCCGCAGGGTGCTGTCGCAACCGCTCTGTAACGAAAGATGAAACTGTGGGCACAGCTTTGGCTGCTGTGCCAGCCGGGCAATGGTGCCTTCATCCATCTGCTCCGGCTCCAAGGAACCCAGGCGAACACGCTGAATGCCTGGCGCAGAGCAGGCGGTTTCCACTGCGTCGCAGAGGTTTTTGCCGATGTCCTGCCCGTAGGCGGAGAGGTTGATGCCGGTCAGCACGACTTCCTGGTAGCCGTGCCGTCCAAGCTCATGCAGTTCACTGCCGAGCGCCTCCAGGGGCTTAGAGCGCACTCTGCCCCGCGCATAGGGAATAATGCAGTAGGAGCAAAAACGATTGCAGCCGTCCTCGATTTTCACAAATGCCCGGGTACGTTCATAAAATTCTGTTACCTGCATGTGCTCAAAAGCTTCCCCGCTTTGGTGGGGGGCAATGTCCACAATGCGCTGCCGGGAGGACATAAAGGCCAGAATATGCTCAAGCAGATAAGAGCGGTTGGAGTTGCCCATGACAACATCGGCTTCTTCCCAGCGGTCCGCCTGTTCCGGGAAAGCCTGGGGCATGCAGCCTGTTAGAACAATCACCGCTGTAGGCGCTTTTTTACGTGTCCGGCGCAGGACCTGCCGCACCTTATGATCGCTTGCGGCGGTAACTGTACAGGAATTGATAAGCACAACGTCGCTGTCTTCTTCCTTTTCGCAAAGGGTAAAACCGGCGGCTTGCAGGCGGGCAAGCATAGCCTGCGTCTCATATTGATTCACCTTGCAGCCCAATGTGATTGCTGAAACCTTCATATATTATCAAAAGAACTCGAATCCGGTTCTTTATAGCCTCCTTCATAATTTGTTCTTTTCTTTGTTCTAATCAACAGTTCGCAGTTTTAAGAATCTTACAAATTTGTAAGATTTGCTATTGAAACAAATCCCAAGGTGAGTTATGATAAAAAACAGCCTGAAAAAAGAAAGGAGCCGCGGATCATGGTTTCAAAGCAAATTTTGTTGCCGACACTTGATTCTGTAAAAAAATTTGTAAATATTACAAATAGATATGATTTTCTAATCGAACTCATTAGCGATAAATACCGTATCGATGCGAAGTCGATTATGGGGATTCTCAGCCTGGATCGTTCAAAGCCGTTGCTGTTACAAAGCAGCGAAGCAAATATTGAGCCTTTTCTGGCAGAAATCAAAGAATTTTGTGTGGAAGAATAAATCAAAGATAGTTGTCCGGGTCTCGTACACCGAGGCCTGTTTTTTTGTCTTTTTATAAGCTCCCAAGGGAGTGCGTTGTCTCCAGTTGTTCTGTACGTGTGCTCCATTCTGTGAAGAGGGCATCATTTTTTTGCCGGAGCGCCTGTAGCTGCTCAGAGAGCTCTGTGATTTTTTGATAATCGCTGGCAATGTCCGGCGCGGAAAGGCTGGACTCCAGTGTGAAAATTTCGGCCTCTGTTTCGGCTATTTCCTGTTCAAGGCGCCGAACAGCGGCCTTTTCTCTGCGTATAGCGGCCTGTTTTTCCTTTTGCTGCTTATATTCGCCGCCTTTTTCCTTAACGGCAGTGGCCTGTACGGTCAGCTGCTCGCTTTTTTGCTTTTCCAAAAATGCGTCGTAATTGCCGCTGTAGGGCTTGGCGCCTGCCGAGTCCAGATAGTAAATCCGGTCGGCGAGCTTGTTCATTAGGTAACGGTCGTGGGAGACGATCAGCAGAGTTCCCTCATAGCGGCGGAGCGCCTCCTCCAGGGCCTCGCAGGAGCCAATGTCTAGGTGGTTGGTTGGTTCGTCCAGCAGCAGGAAGTTTGCCCTGGAAAGCATGAGCTTCAGTAAGAGGACCCGGGCGCGTTCGCCGCCGGAAAGGGCGGAGATTTCCTTGAAGACGTCCTCACCCTTAAAGAGAAAAATCGCCAGCGCGTTGCGCACCTGGGTTTGCGTCATCTGCGGGTGGTCATCCCAGATTTCATCAATGACCAGTTTGCCAGCATGCAAACCGGTTTGTAGCTGGTCATAGTAACCGATGTCAATATTGGCGCCGAATTGGATTTCGCCTTCGTCAGGGGTGTATTCCCCCAAAATCGTTTTGAGCAGAGATGTTTTTCCGCAGCCGTTCGGGCCGATGATGAAGATGCGCTCCTGCCGCTTGGCTTCAATAGAGACATGCTGAAACAGGCATTTATCCTCAAAGGAAAGCGCGAGATCTTTCGCGTCCAAAACGTCGTTGCCGCCGCGGTTGGCAACTGAAAATTCAAAGCGAAGCAGTTCAGCCTGTTCTTCCGGTTTTACCAAGGCCTTTTCCAGCCGGTCAATAGCCTTGAGTTTGCTTTCGGCTGTGCGGATGTTTTTTTCGCGGTTCCATTGCCGCTGTTGTGCGACGATGCCTTGCAGGCGCTCGATTTCCTTTTGGGTATTTTGATATTTACGCTCTACCGCGATTTCGTTTTCTCTTTTAAGCTTGAGATAGGTGGAGTAATTGCCCTTGTAAACGGTCAGATGATGATTTTCCATTTCAAAGGTACGGCTTGTAACGCGGTCCAGAAAATAGCGGTCGTGGGAAACCACCAGGTAAGCGCCGTTGTAGGAGCGAAGAAAGTCCTCCAGCCATTCGACGCTGGCAATGTCCAGGTGGTTGGTTGGTTCGTCCAGCAGCAGCAGGTTCGCGCCGCTGAGCAGGAGTTTTGCCAGCTGCAGCTTGGCCTTCTGCCCGCCGCTGAGCACACCGACCGGCAGGCCCATCTGGTCATCGCTGAAACCAAGGCCCAGCAGGGCAGAGCGCGCCCGGCTGCGGCAGGTCAGGCCGCCCTCCATGGCAAAGCGGTCGGAGAGCATAGTCTGCCGTTCAATCAGCGCATCCATTCCGTCTGCGCCCGCCTGGATTCTCAGCGAGAGTTCCTCGATTTCTTTTTCCATGGAGAGCAGAGGCGAAAATACCGAGAGCACCTCGCTGTAGGCGCTGCGCTCGCGGTCACTGCATACATGCTGTTCCATATAGCCCAAAACAGCCGCGTTGGACAGATGAATTTCACCATTGTCAGCCGGCTGGTCCCCGGTCAGAGCTTTGAAAAGCGTAGTTTTTCCCGATCCGTTTATGCCGACAAAGCCGATGCGGTCATTTTCCTGTATTTCAAAGGAGACGCCTGAAAATATAACGTCAACCCCGAACGCTTTTTCTAAATTACTTACACTTAACAGTGCCATGTTGCTCGCTCCTGTAAAATTCTGGTCAGAATAGAATGATATTTTTATTATAAGATATTTGGAGGAAAAAGGCAAATGCTTGCTGAGACGGTCGGGGACGGAGAGGGCGGTTTAATATGCCGGCAGGAAAATGAGGCCTGGGCGTAGGCTTTTTAGGCGTGTTTGAGGTATGAAAGGGACCGAAGGGCCATGGGGGTTCTGCAGCCCTTTTGTTATTCCTTAAAAAAGTGTGCCTCGGTTACCGCGCAGAGGGCATGGTAAACCGGGAGGGTCAGCTCCTGAACACGATAGGTTTCTTTTTCCGGTGTTTGAATGCAGACCGTACACAGTTCACCCAGTTGACCGCCATCTCGTCCAGTGATGCCCAGGCTGGGAATGCCCAGGCTACGTGCAGTACGCACGGCGTTGACGACGTTTCGCGCATTGCCGGAGGTGCTCAGAGCAATCAGCAGACACTCTCGGCCCTTTCCATAGGCGTAAACCTGCTGGGCAAAGACCAGGTCGGCAGCTATGTCGTTTGCAAATGCGGTGCACAGGGCGCTTTGGCTGACAAGCGAAATGGCGGGAAGCGCTTGCTGCAGCTGATCGGCAAGCTCCGGTACACCCTCGTTTTCAAAGCGTTCCTTCTCTGCGGGTGGAAGGGGCCGGCGTAATAGAAAACCCTTCATGAGTTCGCCGACGATATGCTCGGCATCTGCGGCGCTTCCGCCATTGCCGCATAGCAGAATTTGCCCGTTGTTTTCGTAGCAATGGATCATCAGGGCGCAGGCCTGGTAAATTTTTTCCTTCAGCGGCAGCAGGGCGGGAACATCCTGGTATAACTGCTGTAAAATAATTTCAGTGCGATTCATTGTAATGACCTCCTAATGCGTATGTGAAAAGGACACTTCCGAAATTTTATGACGGCTGAAAGGCAACGGACAGTGCGGCGTAGTCTCCGATAGAATCCCCTAAGCACGCGGGAACGATTCTGCAGCAGGGTTGAGAATAGCGAAGCGCTTCCCGTTCCCAGACCTCTTTTGCTGCCGGCCAGAGAAGGCTGTGGCTCCGTTCGAAGATACTGCCAATTACGATGATCTCGGGGTTGATGATGTCGGTAATAAGCGCCAGGCCCATGCCCAGCTTTTCCCCGCAAAGACGGTAAACCTTTTGCGCGGTGGCATCGCCTGCGTGGGCGGCCTCAGCGACGGTTTTTGCGGAGATGGCCTCCAGGCCCTCCATTGTAGGGCAATAAGCGGGTGAAAGGCCGTTTTGAATGGCCTCAACGGCTTTGCTGCGGGCAAGCTGGGCGATCCCGCCGCCGCTGCAAAAGCCTTCAAAGGAACCTGACTTGCCAAAGCCAACCGGGCCGTCCTCCGCCAGCCGCATATGGCCGACCTCGCCGGCCATATCGGAGGTTCCGCTGTAAAGGCGTCCGTCCAGAATCAGTCCGGCGCCCATCCCGGTGCCAAACGTGAGAAAGACGGCGTTTTGCGTGCCCCGGGCGGCCCCAAACCGCCATTCGGCCAGGGCACAGGCATTGGCGTCGTTTTGTACATGGGCGGGAATGCGATAGCGCTCTTGCAGCATCTGGACAATCGGAACGTAATCCCAGCCGTATAGGTTGGGCGGACCCATAATAATACCTTTTTTGCTGTCCAGCGGCCCGCCGCAGCTCACGCCAATACCCAATATATCGGCGGGTACAAGACGATGCTTTTCCATCATCTCCTCGATGTTCCGGTACAGTTTTTGCAGCGCTTGCTCCAGGCCCTTTTTGCTTTCGGTAGGAAAGGCCGCCCGGTCGAGAATAAAATCGTCACAGCGTACCGGTATTTCCCCTCTACCCAATAAAACAGCGCACTTGGTTCCGCCGATATCAAGGCCAATTGTATATTTTTCCATTATAAATGCTCCTTTATGTTGTGCTCCGGCGGCAGCTCGGTCATGGAGACCTCTTGCACGCAATTTTCCAGCCCCGGGCGGATGAGCAGCGTTTTAACTTCGTAGGGAGAAAAGCGAACCTGAATATCCCTGGAAAACAGCGGGGCCTGAATCGTGGCAGCCGTATATTTTCCGTCGGTTTCATACGCCCTCAAAATATAGCCTTCCGCATGGTGGGCTTTTTTCAATGCGGACAGGATAATATTGGGTTCACAAAGGGCGAGGCCGGAATAGGACTGTGGAAATTCCCCAGGATGGTAGGTTTCAGCGACCTTGGTCAAGGGCTGAAGTAATTCTGAAGCCCGCTGAGCGGGCCGGGCATTCCGCCAGCCGCCTGTGTGTGGGATGAGTGAATATTGAAAAATTTGCGTTCCTTGCTCAGTATATAGATACTCATCTTCCGGGTTTAGCTGCTGGGGAATATGATGGGCGAAAACAGGACTTCTCAAAACGGTCAGAGACAGCGCCTGGCCCTTGACATCCGCTCCGTATTTATGGTCGGTAATCAGGGTCAGCCCTTGCTGCATTCCGTTTTGCGGACAGGCGCCGGAGATGTCAATCCAGTTCTGAAAGGGTTCCTCCAGGCCGGTTGCCTCGCGTACAATATGGCCGAAGGGGTTGCCGAAGGTGGCGGTGGCGTTCTCTACCTGAACCGGGATGCGCAGTTTCAGGCACTGGTTTTTGCCCCGCCAGTTCAAACGTGCTTCGGCGTAAACAATGGGGCTGAAGCGGTAGAGGGTAAACGTTTGTGTCAGGATGGAGTCCTCGTAGGTGGAGACGACGCGAATACGATTAAGCAGCGGACCGGTTTCAACACGGTTGATGCTGCGCAGGGTAAAGGCGCCCAGCACCTCGTCAAAGCGCTGGATGCCGTGGCTCCACGTGTCGGAATCATCATGGATGACAGTAGGAACCGGGGCAGGTGCATGAAGAAATTCTGTCCGGGCTTTTTTATCGAAAATACTGTCTATCAGGCCGGTAGCGGCGTTAAAACGCACGCGTACCATGTCGTTTTCCAGCATATAGGGGTCATCGGCTTTAACGGGGCCTGCCGGGGAAAGCGCCGGGTCCATGTAGAGGCGGTAGGTTTCATAACCCATCGGCGGGACCGTTACCTCAAAAGCGATATTGCGGCGGCCTTCTACCTGGGCCTGAGTGCGGACAAGCTGGTGGGGAGCCTCCCTGCCGGTGCTGTCAAGCACCTTGCAGCCACAGCCGGGTTCTATGCCGCGCTCGTGGCAGATAACGGCTTGAACGGGCCAGGGATGCGGATTGAAGACAACAAGTGGCTGCATGGCCTCTTCCTTGGAAATTTGGATGTGAAAGGAGATGCCCTGCAAGGCGTAGTTTTCCGTTTGACCGGCCAACGAAACGGCCTCGCCGTACTGTGCGAGTGCCTCAGGGTACACGCTTTCGATGCAGGCCCCGGCGAGAATATCATGGAACTGGTTAAACAGCACGCGCTTCCATGGCTCTTCTAGTACATCCTCAACGGGCCGCCCGAGGCGCTCTGCCAAAACGCCGTATTTCTCGGCGCGAAGCAAAGCGTTTTCCGCCTTTTGATTGGCTTCCTTAATCATAGAATTTGCACTGTAACAGCCGGGGGCATGGTGCTGCAAGTCGTCACGGCACACGGGGAGGGAAACCGGATCCCGGTTTAAATCGGTTAAAAAATCCTCCGGAGAGGCAAATGTTAATGCGACGTTCTCCGTCTCTGCGACTTCGCTTTGAATGCTGCGAATGTAATCCAGGCTTTTGATTGTCGGCCCGCCGCCGTGGTTGCCGACGCCGTAAAAGCACATGAAGCTTTGTAGGTTTTCTTTTTTCAGGTCCGCCACGCACTGGCGAATGTGATCCTCCAGCCCTGGCAGCCAGGAACAATAGGTGTAGGGAATCTGGTAGCCGACTACGCGGGAACCGTCGTTGGCCTCCCACCAGAAAGTAGACGCCGGCAGGTCCTTTTCATGTGGGCCGGGACGAAGAAAGACATAGGCGGAGAGCCCCTGCTTTTTTAGAATTTGCGGTAGCGCGCCGTTATGGCCGAAGCTGTCTACATTATAACCAACAGTAGCCATGCGCCCGAATTTTTCCAGCAGATAGCGCTGCCCCAGAAGACCCTGACGGACAAAGGACTCACCGGATGGAATATTACAATCCGGCTGAATCCACCAACCGCCGCAAATTACCCAGCGGCCTTCCCGGACGCGGCTGCGGATTTTTTCAAATAGCTCAGGCTCGTTTTTTTCTATCCACTCGTAGTACTGAACGGAACTGGAGGTAAAAATAAACCCTTCATATTCATTCAGCCGATCCAGCGCGGAAGAAAAGGTGGCCTTGACCTCTGCGAACCCTTCCTGCCAAGGCCAAAGCCAGGCAGGGTCCAGGTGCGCGTTACCAATCAAATAAAGTTTTTTCACAATACAACCTCCCTATGGGGAATCTTCTGACCTCATTGTATCATTCGCGCTCCGGGAAAGCAATTACAAAAGTACGCTTGCGAAAAATCCCGCAATTGGATTCGTGGAATGCATGATTTTTTTCATTGACGAGGGCAGAGGGCTGTGCTATAGTAACCATAATCTCATTATAAAAGGGAGGGACGGGGCTTGTTTAGAATCGGTTGTTGTGCGGATGTGAGCCGGATTGAAGAGCTAATGAAGGCAGGTTTTGATTATATTGAGCTCAATCTGGCTCAGGTGACGCTGATGTCTGAATCGGAGTTTGAGGGGTGCCGCCGCCGGGTTGAACAAAGCGGGCTGAAAGCAGAGGCTTTTAACTGCATGCTGGCGGGGAAGGATCTGATTGTGGGGCCGAATCGGAATTTGGCTTGCATGGAGCAGCGCTTGGCGCAGGCCTTCCGGCGGGCCCGGCTGCTTGGCGGAAAAATTCTGGTGCTGGGCAGCGGCGCCGCGCGGCGAATCCCGGCAGGTTATGCGGTGGAACAGGGTAGGGAAGAGTTCACAGCCTTTTTGCAGCTGGTGAATTTATTGGCCGGCGAATACGGTGTGGAAATCGCAGTTGAACCGCTGAATCGCCGGGAAACCAATTTGATCACGAGCGTAAGCGAGGCCTATGGGTTGGTTCAGAAGGCCTGCCTGACGCATGTACACGTGCTGGCTGATTTGTACCATATGGCGCTTGAACAGGAGAATTTTTCTGTATTGGAAACGGTTGGCGGGGCGCTGGTCCACACGCACATTGCCAATCCCGACGGCCGCTATTATCCGAGCCGGAAGGATCGGTATGATTACCGTCCGTTTTTCAGAGCGCTTCAAAAAAACGGGTACCGAGGTAGAGTCAGTTTGGAGGGCATCTGCCGTGAACCGGAAAACTGGTTAGATGAAACGGCGGAAAGCCTCTTGTGTTTAAAAGAGATTATAAAGGAAGGCTAGGAAGGAGCTTTTATTCTTATGCAGCAGGCAGATTTAATGGAAAAATTCGAGGCTTTGGGGAAGAGTCTGGAGTGCCGGACAAACTGTGCGGAAATTGATGTGAGCCGGATCGTTTTTGATGCTGGCTTGAGAAAATCCTGCGAGATGAATTCCTGCGGCGCTTATGGGCGGAACTATATGTGCCCGCCCTTTTGCGGGGAGATTCACGAATTGATTGATAAGGCGAAAAGCTACCAAAAGGCTTTTGTGTTTCAAAGCATTCATGCGCTGGAAGATTCTTTCGATATCGAGAATATGGAAAAGGGCTCCCTGGTGCACAGCCGCATTGTCTGCGATATGGGGCAATACGCGCGTGCGGCCGACGCGCAGTGCCTTGTCCTGGGGGCCGGCGGCTGTAGGAACTGTACGCCGTGCGCGGCGCAAAAGGGAGAGCCCTGCCGTTTCCGGAAAAGCGTTTCCATCGCTGGAGGCCTACGGCGTGTTTGTCTCAAAGCTGGCACAGGCCTGTGGGATGCGCTATATCAACGGGGCCAACACCGTCACCTACTTTGGCGTGGTTCTGTATGACCCTGCCTGATTCGGCGCAGCGCTTTCTCTAGCCTCCAGGGAAACATAAAATTTGCCGGAACGGATAGCTTGATGATGGCGGCCGAGTTACTGGCTGGGGCCGTCTAGGATATTCCGGAGGGTTTCGAGGCGGTCTCAGTCAATCCGGTTGGAAGAGGATCAAGCTGGCTGCTGAAGCGATGATTGTATGAACAGGTGCTCATGCGGGGCCGGAACCGGCCGCCCCGCGTGGGCCTTTGTTTTAGAAGCCTTTACCAGTTGGCGCTTTGCTTGACACCCAGGGGAGGTATGCTATAATTTTTACAGACCGGCTACATCGGCATGTGGACGAAAGAGAGGGAGTGTTCTGTGGAGACATCGTGGTGGAGGCGAATCCTCCGGTTAAAGCGCTGCTGGCTGTTGACAGCACTGCCTCTTGGCCTGCTGCTGGAGGCGGCAGCGGCGGGAAACCAGAATTTTGCCGAATGGTATGCAACGAATTTTTACCCCGGCCTTTCTAAAACTGGGAACCTTATTTCCGGTTTGCTGCCTTTTTCTCTGGGGGAATGGGTAGTGATATTTTCGGCAATCGCGGCCGTGGTTTTTTTAGTGTTTCAGGCAGTCCAGCTCATTCGCAAAAAGGGAGATAGGCTCTTTTGTACGGCAAGATTATTTTTGAACCTGTTTTGTGCGGCGGGGCTTGTCCTGCTGGCGTTTGCACTCTCCTGTGGAATCAATTACCACCGCATCTCGTTTGCAGAGTCAAGCGGGCTGGAGGTACGAGAGTCCTCTCGGGAGGAGTTGGCGGAGCTGTGTGAGGCTTTAACAGAGAAGGTCAATGCGCTGCGGCCGCAGATCGCCGAGGTGAACGGTGTGGCTACCCCGCCTGCCTCGTTTTCTGAAATGGGCGGGGAAGCCCAGAGGGCTTTTTCTGCGCTTTCCCTGCAATATCCGTTGCTGCAGGATGGATATGGCGCGCCCAAAACAGTGCTCCTTTCGCGGGGCATGTCTTGGCTGAATATTACAGGCATATTTTTTCCGTTTACATTTGAGGCCAATGTAAACGTCGATATACCCAAATATAATATCCCGGCGGTGATGTGCCATGAGCTTTCGCACCTTCGCGGCTTTATGCGGGAGGATGAAGCCAATTTCCTGGCTTACTTGGCTTGTAAAAACAGCGCCAGCTTAGATTTTCAGTACTCAGGATATATGCTGGCATTTATCTATGCGACCAATGCGCTGTATGAGGTAGACAAGGAAGCCTACAGCCGGATTTTTAATCGGCTGGATCCGGGTGTCCGGAGAGATATATCCTGCCAGTCCAATTACTGGAAACAATTCGAGGGCCCTGTAGCAGATACGGCTACTTCGATTAACAACGGTTATCTGCAGGCTAATCAACAGGATGATGGCGTTAAAAGCTATGGCAGGATGGTGGACTTGCTGCTGGCAGAGCAGCGGTTAGGCGAATAAGGCTGCCTGCGAAGAATATTTTTTGATGGGAGAAAAAGATGAAAAGGTATCAATTAGTTGTTGTGGGCGGCGGTTTTGCCGGGGCAGCAGCGGCGATCAGTGCGGGAAGGGCGGGCGTGTCCACCCTGCTGATTGAGCGTGGTTTTAGGTGGCGCGGCGGCTCATGCGCTTGTTAATCCCTTTATGCCTTACCGGACACAGATCGATGGTGAGCTGGTTCCTCTGTGCCGCGGAATCTTTGAAGAAATATATAACGCGCTGGCGGCGATGACACAGGAGGAAGGCGATGTCAGCCAAGCCTTTGCCTTTCATGAGGAGTATTTAAAGCTGATCTTGAACCGCATGGCATTGGAGGCGGACGTAGAGCTTTTATACCATGCTGATTTAACCGGCGCTGAGGTGCAGGGCAGACGCTTGCGCGCCGTGTCGGTGGCAACCACGGCGGGAGTGCTTTCTATACAGGCGGATGTGTTCATTGATGCCACCGGTGATGCGAATTTGGCGGCTCTGAGCGGTTGCCCCTACCATTTGGGAAGGGAACGGGATTCCCTCTGTCAGCCGATGACCCTCTGTTTTCGGCTGGGAGGCATCGACTTGGAGAGGGCGGCGGCCAACACGGCGGAGCTTCAACGGAAGTACCGGCAGTTTCAAGCGCAGGGGCTGATTCACAATCCACGGGAGGATGTCTTGCTCTTTGAAAGTACGCTGAATGGCGTGCAGCATTTCAATAGCACGCGTATTGTTAAGCGGAATCCTACTGATCCCGTTGATGTGACCCAAGCTGAAATAGAGGCTCGGGAGCAGGTCTTTGAGCTGTTCCATTTTCTAAAAAACAATATTCCGGGCTACGAGCACTGTTTTCTGCTTTCTACAGCCTCCGAAATCGGTATTCGTGAGAGCAGGATGATCGACGGGCAGTATTTGCTGACGGGGGAGGACCTAAAAAATTGTACCAAGTTCCCCGATGCGGTCGCGCTGGGTAATTATGATATTGATATTCATAATCCCGAGGGCAGTGGAACGGCGCACTACTACTTTGGCCCCGGCGAGTATTATACCATTCCCTACCGCGCCTTGCTTCCCCGGCAGGTGGAAAATATGCTGGTAGCCGGAAGATGTATTTCCGTGACGCATGAGGCCCAGGCATCGATTCGGATTATGCCGGTTGTATGCTGCATCGGCCAGGCTGCCGGTACGGCCGCTGCACTGGCTGTGCAACGGCAACAGGCAGAGTGCCTTTCGGTTAGCCAAGTACCGGTTGCAGAGCTTCAACGGGTATTAAGGGAGAACCATGCAGCACTGTAAAGGTCTTTTATAGCTGCTGTAAAAAACGCCGGCTTATTCTCTGAAATTTCATCTGAGAATAAGCCGGCGTTTTTTGTATATCAATCAAAAATTTTTTAATAAAAAGCCGCGTCGGCACGGAAAACCGAACACGGCAAGGAACAAAAAGGACATATATATAGTAACCTGTTTAGTGAGAAAAGTCAACCTTTGATTTATAAATTTATCTGTCGTTTTTTGGCGAAATATACCATAAAAACCTTTTTTACCGCTTTACTGCCTGCTTAAATTAATTACGGTTATTTTTTTAGTTTTAGTGAATTGAATTAACATAATTCCTTTGCGCCATTAAACCGGGGCACATATAGAATCATTTTGCTGTATGGCGGCTGAATCAGAGAATAACATGAGCGCGGGGAAGCCTCAGAAAGGCGAAACTATGTTTTTTTACCTGGCGCTAATTTATCCAAATAGCACCAGGCGGCCTTTGCATATGGATAACCCGTATCTTTCAGCCATTCCAGATAACCCTTTTCTTTCCCGTAAACAGCCTCTATGGTCTCTCCAGCATACTTTCCGCCTTGTAAAACCATTTTGCCAAGTTCCTCAACGCTCTTATGCAGATAGATATGCTTTATCAGTTCATCTTTTCCTGATAGGCATTCTTCATTCAGAGACCTGAACCATTCGGAGAATCCGGTGCGTGTGTATTGGGTGCGCTCGTCCTTTGTAATCCCCATTTCATCCATATCAAGTACTTTTATTAACAGGACCTCGTTCTCGGCCTTCGTTCCCTTTTTCGCATAATTCACCAGATATAGGGTGGCGTTAAAATCAAGCTTTGTCTGCCATAGTGCTAAAAATTTTGCCGCGTTTTTCTTCCAATATCTATTGGGATAGCTTGTATATGGGGTGACCTTTTGAGATTCCTCGCACAGCAGATATTCGAACATGATATACCCTGTCTGCGGATGTTTTTGCAGTCTGTCAAAATTAATGGCGGCTGTACAATCATCACCCAGCATCTCTTTTGAAAATTCAAAGCCGCTCTCATCGCCGTGCCCCAATGGCTTGCTTGCCGCCGGAGCGTAGGCGTTTATTTTAAATTCCATATACATCCCTTCCTTCCGCATAGCTTTCTTAAAAAGGCTACCTGTTCCAATTCATTATATTCTTTCTGATTTTTCAAGTCAACAAGCTTAAACCTCTTGACATATTGAGCACGGCCTCCGTTCTGTCCTTGGCATCCCAAACCTACATATAAGAGGTCTCCGGCTGGAGGGGGGAGGGAATGGCTGGCGTCAATTTACGAAAGGACGGGAACTGGAGCCGAATCTCTCTGCACGTTTAACAAAGACGCTATACCGTTCCTATAGACGATTTCCACCGGCCTCAGGACGGAAGACTGTTATGAAAACCTGGAAACTGTGGCGCCTGCCAAAAAGAACAAAAAGTATAAGATAAGCGTTTGCCCAAAAATCCTACATTCAGAGGGACCGTGCGTCCTATATATCGGAATACTTCACAGGCCAATCAAAATAAGATTTTTAGACTGGGCTCGAGGCAAAAGATATTGGACAAGCTCAGAAGGTAAAAATACGGCTTTCTAAAGCTTGTAAAAGCTTAGAAAGCCGTATCTCAAA
Source organism: Hydrogeniiclostridium mannosilyticum (assembly GCF_003268275.1). GTDB lineage: Bacteria > Bacillota > Clostridia > Oscillospirales > Acutalibacteraceae > Hydrogeniiclostridium > Hydrogeniiclostridium mannosilyticum. Next base: position 63,514 of record NZ_QLYR01000001.1, on the reverse strand, counting down.
AGAGTTCTGGAGCTGCTAACCAGATTCGAACTGGTGACCTCGTCCTTACCAAGGACGCGCTCTGCCGACTGAGCCATAGCAGCATGGCGACTCGGAACGGGCTCGAACCGTCGACCTCTAGCGTGACAGGCTAGCGTTCTAACCAACTGAACTACCGAGCCATTGGCAGGGGCAGAAGGACTTGAACCCTCGGCACGTGGTTTTGGAGACCACTGCTCTACCAACTGAGCTATACCCCTTTGTTCTTGTATTTGTGAGCGCAGGTATTATATTATCATTTTATTTTTTATCTGTCAATATGAAAGATCTGTTTTTTTATAATTTATGTAAAGAATTTAAATCTGTGGAGAAAAGCAACCCGGTTATACAAAAAGCGGCGGCCTCTTTTGAGAAGCCACCGCCCTTTATAGTGAATGTGCTCACGATTTTTTCTGATAGTGTTCAACAATTAAGTGCGCGCACTGATAGATGTTGCCGCCGCCCAACGTTAAAATTAAATCGCCGGGTTTTGCGTTTGCCGTCACATAATCCATCATTTCTTCAAACGTTTTTTGGTAAACCGCCCCAGGGATTTTTTCAACCAGGTCTGTCGCGTAGATGTGGTAGGTGTTGGTTTCGCGAACCGGCAGAATTTCGGAAATGACGGCATGGTCCGGAATAGAGAGCGCCTTCGCAAAATCATCCAGGAACATGGCTGTGCGTGAGAATGTGTGCGGCTGAAACAGCGCCCATACCTCGCGGAACCCCATATGCATGGCGGCTGACAGCGTTGCTGTCAGCTCAGTGGGGTGATGGGCAAAATCGTCTGCAACGGTAATTCCGTCAAAGCGGCCCAGTACCTCAAAGCGCCGATGAACGCCCTTAAAGGCATGCAGGCTCTGCGCAGCACTTTCCGGCGAAACACCCATGATATGTGCCGCGGCAAAGGCGGCCAGCGCGTTCAGAATGTTGTGGCGGCCCGGGACAGTCAGGGAAACCTCGCAAAGTGCTTCGCCGCGGTGGCGGACAGTGAAGCTTTCACAGGCCTTTGGCGTGTCGGAAATCCCGGTTGGATAATAATCGTTGCTGCCCTCAAAGCCAAAAGTGACAATCTTTTCCCGGGAAATGCCTGCCATCGCCTTTTTTACATTGTTGTCATCGCCATTCACCAGCAGTATGCCGGAGGTTTGCAGGGCGAATTGGTGGAAGGACTGGATAATACGGTCAAGGGTTCCGAAGTAGTCCAAGTGGTCCTCTTCAATATTGGTAATTATGGAAAGATAGGGGTGAAGGTGCAGAAAAGTATCTACGTACTCGCAGGCCTCGCAGACGATGAGGTCCGAATGCCCTGTGCGCCCGTTGCCGTGAATCAGAGGCAGCCTTCCGCCGATGATGGCGCTGGGGTCCTTTCCTCCTTCGAGTAAAAGCTGCGTAATCATCGCGGTGGTGGTGGTTTTTCCATGTGTGCCGGCGACGGCGATTGCGTGGGGGTAACGGTCCACAACCATGCCGAGCATCACGGAACGCTCAATACAGGGAATGCCTTTTTCTGCAGCGGCTACGCGTTCCGGGTTATCTGCACTTATGGCAGCGGAGTAAACCACCAGTTCGGCATCGCCGACATTTTCCTTTTTCTGCCCCATAAAGACCGGAATACCATAGGAACGGATTCTTTCAAGCGTGTCGGATTCATCCCGGTCTGAACCGGTCAGGCAGTAGCCGTTATGATGCAGAATTTCGGCGAGCGGGCACATGCCCGAACCGCCAATACCAATAAAATGTATTTTTTTCACCCGGTTTAAAAGGTCGTTATTCTTCATTTCAAACACCCTTTCCTTTGCAAGGTTCTTTGTCTTTTATGCTATGCGTACCTTTAATTTGGCGTTCCGGAATTAAATTTAACATTTACAGGCTGTACGCCGTTCTTATGGCGGGGTTTACACGATTTAAGTATTATAATAACCAATTTTCCACATATTTGCAATAAAATCCGTATTTTCTCACAGGGGATTCGTTTATGTAATCACATCCATTTTCACCCGGCCATATTATGAATTTAGAATCTGAGTAGTGCCCATGCTTCGGCTGGGCCTGGAAAGGCGTGAAGCAAAAATGGTTGACATAAATAGTTTTGCCGTGTTGGGAGGAGATAAACGGCAGGCTGCCCTGGCAGAATCTATCGCGGCAGACGGGTATACGGTTTATGCCTGGGGCTTTGACCGCCTGGACTTATCCGAATCTGTGCGAAAGACCGATTTAGCCGAGGCGGTTTCCAAATGCGTGAATATTGTGCTGCCGCTGCCGGTCACACAGGACGGCGTGTTCCTCAATGCAAAATATACGGATGAAAAGGTTCGGCTGGACGAAGGCCTTGCCGAGCTCATGCTGCACAAGCAGGTGTTTGGCGGTAAAATGGGAAAGCTTTTTGCCACCAGCGACCTCTGGTATTCCATAGACACCTGCGACTATTATGCGCGCGAGGAGTTTGCCGTACGCAACGCAATCGCTACTTCAGAGGGCGCCATTGAGATTGCCGTTCGGGAGTATGCCGGCACGCTGAATGGAGGGCGCTGCCTGGTGGCAGGCTTTGGCAGAATTGGCAAGGCGTTGGCCTGGATGCTTCGGGGAATGGGTGCGCACGTGACCGTAAGCGCCCGGAAACCGGAGGACTTTGCCTGGATTGAGCTGTATGGCTATGAGGCGATCCACACAGACCATATTGGCCATAGCGGCAGCTATGACGTTGTTTTCAACACGATTCCTGCAATGGTATTTAACCGCCGACTGCTGGCTAAAATGAGGCCCGGCACACTGCTGATCGACCTGGCCTCCGAGCCCGGGGGTGTTGACTTTCCTTCCGCCGGTGAGCTGGGAATCCCTACGGTTCACGCGCTTTCACTGCCGGGCAAGGTGGCGCCCAAGGCGTCCGGTGAAATTATTAAAAATATTATTTACAGCGTAATGGAGGAATAGAGATGCAGAAAATTGTTTTTGGGTATGCATTGTGCGGGTCCTTCTGCACATTTGAAAAGGCCATTGAGCAAATGCGGGAGATTGCCGGAAAGGGCTATGAAATCCTACCCATCATGTCCGACAATGCCTATGCTACAGATACACGTTTTGGGAAAGCCGCCGATTTTATTTGGGAGATTGAGGACATCTGCAAAAATAAGATTATCCACACCATTGTGGGGGCGGAACCCATTGGCCCTAAGCGCATGGTGGACGCTATGCTGATTTCTCCGTGTACCGGGAACACACTGGCCAAACTGGCGGGAGGCATTACCGACACACCGGTGACTATGGCGGCAAAATCGACGCTGCGCATCGGCCTGCCCGTTGTCATCAACCTTGCCACCAACGATGCACTCGGCGCTTCCGCGCAGAATATTGGCCGGCTGATGAATACAAAAAATATTTATTTTGTACCGCTGCGCCAGGACGACCCGGTAAAGAAGCCGATGTCTCTGGTAGCCGATTTTACACAGCTGCTGCCCACCGCGCTGAATGCGCTGGAGGGGCGTCAACTTCAGCCGGTGCTGAGAGGAGCGGCTGAAAAATAGCAGGGGTAGCCTTTTGCGGCAAAATGCCTATTGTCTCACGGCTGTTTTAATGTTATGATTAATACCGGAAGTGAGATTATGATGTTATATTGTTCAAAGTGCCGGGTGGTAACAGATAAAGAGGCCTGTCCTTCCTGCGGCAGAAAAAAGCTGCGTGCTCCGGAGCCGGACGATGCCGTTTTGCTGACGGCGGGTGACGTGCGGGCCCTGGAGGCTGTTTTTGACCTGCTTAAGGCCAAGGGAATTTTGAGCGACCTATACGCGGATGCAAAGGGCCGCCGTGCCAGTAAGGAGCGGATGGGGCGTTTATATGTGGCCTACAGGGACCTTGAACGGGCCGCGGAAATTACAAAAAAATCGGGGCTTATTAGGAATGTTGAGGAACAGCCTTCAGAGTTTGAGCCAATGAGCAGAAAAAAGCGCTTGTTTTGGAAGGTGTTTTCGCTCATACTCTTTTTTATTTTAATTTGGGTGGTGGTTACCCTGTCAGATGCGGTGTTCGGCTGGGTGAAGCAGGTGCTTTTCCAGGCCTGACTGCGTTGCCTGAAGGCTCAGGGCAGTTCAATAAAATGAATTTAGAAACAGGAGAAATGTAAAATGGCACACTATCATCGCGACACAGAATGCATCCATGCCGGTTATCAGCCGGGTAACGGGGAATCGCGTGTTTTACCGATTACACAGAGCACGACGTTCCGTTATGACAGCGCCGAAACCCTCGGCAAGCTTTTTGATTTGGAGGAAGACGGCTTTTTCTATACGCGTCTCGGCAACCCGACGCTCGACGCGGTGGAAAAGAAAATTGCCGCGCTGGAGGGCGGCGTCGGCGCGCTGCTGACCTCTTCCGGCCAGGCAGCCTCCCTGATTTCGGTTTTGAACATTTGCCATGCGGGCGGTCATGTCGTTTGCTCCAGCGCCATTTATGGCGGCACCTTCAATCTGTTTTATAAAACCATGCATGAGATGGGAATAGACTTCACCTTCCTGCCGGCGGACTGCACCGAGGCAGAGCTGGAGGCGGCGTTCCGAGAAAATACCCGCTGTGTTTTTGCGGAGTCCCTGTGCAACCCGTCTTTGGTGGTGACAGATCTGGAGATGTTTGCGGGAGCGGCTCACCGCCATGGTGTGCCGATGATTGTAGATAATACGTTCCCAACGCCGATTAACTGCCACCCGTTTGAGTTCGGCGTGGATATCGTTACCCATTCGACCACCAAGTATATGGACGGCCATGCAGTCCAGGTGGGCGGCTGCATTGTGGACAGCGGCAATTTCAACTGGAAAAACGGTAAATTTCCCGAGTTTACCGAGCCGGATGAATCCTATCACGGTGTTGTTTATGCGGAACGTTTCGGTAATATGGCCTATATTGTCAAGGCGCGGACGCATCTGATGCGCGACCTTGGCGCTCAGGCCAGCCCGACAAATGCATTTTTACTGAACCTGGGTTTGGAAACCTTGGCTGTACGCATGGAGCGCCACTGTGCCAACGCGCTGGCTATGGCCCGTTATCTGGAAAAAAATGATAAGATCAGCTGGGTGAATTATCCGGGCCTGGAGGGCAACCGGTACCATGCGCTGGCTGAAAAATATATGCCTAACGGCTCCTGCGGCGTTATCTCCTTCGGCATTAAAGGAGGCCGGGAGGCTGCCCAGCGTTTTATGGATCACCTGAAGCTGGCATCAGTTGTCATTCACGTGGCTGATCTGCGTACCTGTGTGCTGCACCCTGCAAGTACGACGCATCGCCAGCTGAGCGATGCGCAGCTGGAGGAAGCCGGTGTCGGGCCGGATATGATCCGCATGTCCGTCGGCATTGAAAATATTGCAGATATTCTTGCGGATGTGGAGCAGGCTTTGGCCCAGGTATAAAATCATGAGAGATTAGGCGCTTGCAGCCGGTAGGGCTGCCGGTGCCTTTTCCGCAAAAAGGCGCCGGATTTGGGAGCTGCTGTACGAGTTTCATGTTTTACGGCATCTTGTGGTTGCGTTTTCAGCAAGAAAAAGGTATAATTTTAATATCATTGCAGAAGGAAAAGAGATTTTCGGCAGTTTTTATTTTTCTGCTTATTACAAAGTTTTGTTAGGAGAGGATCAGGGGAATGTATCAGGATATGATGGACACAATCGGTTTTGTAAATCATGTGGACCCGGAGGTTGGCGCCGCAATGGGGGACGAGCTCAAGCGCCAGCGCCGGAACCTGGAGCTGATTGCATCCGAGAATTTGGTTTCCCCGGCTGTAATGGCGGCCATGGGCAGCATTTTGACCAATAAATACGCGGAGGGTTATCCGGGCAAGCGTTATTACGGCGGCTGCCAGTATGTGGACGTTGTGGAAGACATTGCCCGTAAACGCGCCTGTGAGCTGTTTGGCGCGGAACATGCAAATGTACAGCCCCATTCCGGTGCGCAGGCTAATCTTGGCGTTTATTTCTCTATGCTGGAGCCCGGCGACACGGTTTTGGGTATGAACCTGGCGGAGGGCGGCCATTTGACGCATGGCTCCCCGGTTAATATGTCTGGTAAATACTATCATTTTGTTTCTTACGGGGTCAGTCCTGAAACCGGTAAGATCGATTATGATGCATTGATGAAGCAGGCCCTAGAGGTAAAACCGAAGCTGATTGTGGCGGGAGCAAGCGCCTACCCGCGCGTCATCGATTTTGAAAGGTTCCGTGAAATTGCGGATGCCTGCGGCGCTTTGCTGATGGTCGATATGGCGCATATTGCCGGCTTGGTTGCCGCCGGACAGCATCCCAACCCGGTGGAATGGGCGGATATTGTCACCACTACCACGCATAAGACATTGCGCGGTCCCCGCGGCGGCATGATCCTCTGTAAGGAGCAGTACGCGAAGGCCATTGACAAGGCGATATTCCCGGGAACTCAAGGGGGGCCGCTGATGCACGTAATCGCCGGCAAGGCGGTGTGCCTGGGCGAGGCGCTGAAGCCGGAGTTTAAGGACTATGGCAGGCGTGTGGTGGAAAACGCCAAGGCGCTTTCAGAGGGATTGCTGAAGAGAGGCGTCAAGCTTGTATCCGGGGGTACGGACAATCACCTGATGCTGGTGGATCTGGGCGGCCTGGAACTTACAGGTAAAGAACTGGAGCGCCGTTTGGATGCGGTTTATATTACGGCGAACAAAAACACAATTCCCAATGAACAGCGCAGCCCGTTCGTGACCAGCGGCCTACGGCTGGGTACACCGGCAGTGACCACACGCGGCCTCGACACTGGGGATATGGACCAGGTTGCGGAATGCATTGCGCTGGCTATTCACGATTTCGAGCCGAACGAGGATAGGATTCGCGGAATGGTAAATGCAATCTGTGAAAAACACCCCCTGTACGAATAAATTTGTGATGAAGCAACAGACAGGGCAAATGCATGGGCATTTGCCCTGCTTTTATATCCCTGGAGGGAAAGAGAGGGAAGAGAAATGGCGGCACCGCTCGCAGACAGAATTCGCCCGAAAAGCCTGGATGACATTGTGGGCCAGCGGCATCTTTTGGGTGAGGGAAAGGCGCTTAGAAAAATTATTGAGTCCGGCGAGATCCCGAATATGGTCTTTTACGGCCCCTCAGGTGTGGGGAAAACAACGTTGGCCTCTTATATCGCCGCGCGGACGAGCCGTAAGCTCTGTAAGCTGAACGGAACTACCGCGGGAACGGCGGATATCCGTGAAGTAGTCTCAGGCCTTGGCGGCCTGGATACGGTTAACGGCGTGCTGCTCTACTTGGACGAGATCCAGTATTTTAATAAAAAGCAGCAGCAGACGCTTCTGGAATTTATTGAAAACGGCAGCATTACTTTGATTGCCTCGACAACGGAAAATCCTTACTTTTATGTCTATAACGCTATATTGAGCCGCTCCACCGTGTTTGAATTTAAGGCAGTTGAGAAAGAGGAGGTGGAGCGTGCGGTGCGGCGCGCTTTCTGCTTTTTAGAAGCGGAAAGAAACTGCGCCTATACGCTGGAGGAGGGTGTAACCGCCCATATTTCACAGGCCTGCGGCGGCGACGTGCGCAAATCTATGAATGCGGTGGAGCTCTGCGCACTGTCAGCGGACCGCCAAGAGGACGGAAGCTTCTTGGTGACGCTGGAACTGGCAAGGGAGCTGACTCAGCGCAGTGCGGTCCGGTATGACAAGGAGGGGGACGAGCATTATGATCTTGTTTCTGCATTTCAGAAATCGATGCGTGGTTCGGATCCCGATGCGGCGGTATATTACCTGGCGCGGCTGCTGGAGGCCGGGGACCTGCCTTCTGTCTGCCGCAGGTTAATGGTTTGCGCCTGTGAGGATGTTGGCCTTGCCTATCCACAGATTATTCCCATTGTCAAGGCGGCAGTGGATGCCGCGCTGATGGTGGGGCTGCCGGAAGCGCAGCTGCCGCTGGCCGACGCTGTCATTTTAGTGAGTACCAGCCCTAAATCTAATACGGCGGACGTTGCAATTGGGCGGGCGATGGCGGATGTACGCGCAGGAAAGACCGGGCAGATTCCCCGCTGCCTGCAAAATAAGCACTATGATGGCGCTGACAACCCGGTTAAAGGCCAGTTCTACCTTTACCCGCATGATTACCCGGACCGTTGGGTCCCGCAGCAATATCTGCCGGATGTGGTGAAGGATGCCCATTATTATGAGTACGGCATGAATAAAAATGAACAGGCTTCCAAACTATATTGGGAGAAGATCAAAAACGGCCGGGATAAAAAGTAAATTATTTGTTATTTTATCTTGTCTCATACAAGATAAGATGGTATTATTAAAATTAAAAGGAAATTCATACCGGAGGTGCTGCAATGAAAAACGAAACGCTGTTCAAGCTTTCCTATGGAATGTACGCGATCGGCGTCAGAAATGAGGAAAAGGTCTCCGCTTGTATTGTCAACACGGTTTTTCAGGTGACCAATACGCCCAACACGCTGGCGGTCAGCATGAATCATGATAATTACAGCCATGAGTGCATAAAGAAGACAGGCCTTTTTACGGTTTCGGTTTTGTCAGAGGATACACCGGGAACGGTCATCGGCGCCTTGGGCTTTACTTCGGGTAGAGATACGGATAAGCTGGTAAATATCCGCCACCGGGTCCTGGAAGAGGGCCTTCCGGTTATTAAGGAAAATTGCTGCTGCTGGTTCCTGTGCAGAGTAATCAACTGTGCGGAAACACCGACGCATACAGTTTTTATCGGCGAGGTTATTGCCGGCAGTGACGTGGCAAAGGGCGAACCGATGACCTATGACTATTATCACAAGGTTATCAAGGGATCCGCGCCGAAAAATGCACCGACCTACCAGGAGCCGCCCCGGCAGAGCAATGAGGCGGAAAGCTGGGTTTGCACGGTGTGCGGTTATGTTTATAATGACCCGGACGTTCCGTTTGAGGAGCTTCCGGACGATTGGGTTTGCCCTATCTGCGGGATGTCAAAGTCAGCGTTTAAGCGTAAGTAACCGCAAAGTTTCATAAAGCTCATTTCACCGCATCTTTTGCGACGGATGAGCTTTTTTTTCGGGTCTGTTGCAGGACAGGCCCGGCGTTACAGGGGAAGTAAGCGGAAGACAGCTTTTGGCGACCGCTTCAATATAAGAAATGAGGGATGGGAAAATGGCTAAGAAAATCATCCAGGTAAATGAACGGCCTCCACTGCGGCAGGCGATCCCGCTGAGCATACAGCATATGTTTGCAATGTTCGGCGCATCGGTTTTGGTGCCTTCTTTATTTGGAATCAACCCGGCAATTGTACTGCTCATGAATGGCTTGGGCACGCTGTTCTTTATCTGGATCACAAAAGGGAAGGCGCCTGCCTACCTGGGTTCCAGCTTCGCGTTTATTGCGCCGGCCCTAATTATCATCCAAAAGTATGAGGAACAGGGAATGGACCATATGGAGGCCTTCTCCTATGCGCAAGGCGGCTTTGTGGTGGTGGGCCTTCTCGGTTGTGTGCTGGCTTTCATCATCTATAAGTTTGGCTCACGTTGGATCGACATTGTTCTGCCGCCTGCGGCAATGGGCCCGGTTGTTGCGCTGATTGGCCTGGAGCTTGCCGGCAATGCCGCCTCTACTGCGGGGCTTTTAACCACAACGGAATACACACCGGTTGAGGGAACTGCGGATCAGTTTATTCAAACCATTACCAATGTGGATATGCGCAATGTTATTGTATTCCTGGTGACCATTGGCGTTGCGGTGCTAGGCTCCATTCTTTTCCGTAAGTTCCTGGCGGTCATTCCGATTTTAATCGCCATTATATGCGGTTACATAGCGGCTTGCTGCGTCGGCCTGGTCGACTTTCAGGCGGTTAATGAAGCGGGAATTTTCTCTATGCCGAATTTCCAGATTGCAAAATTCAACCTGGATGCGGTGATCACTATGATTCCGGTGCTGCTGGTAATTGCCTCCGAGCATATCGGCCATCAGATTGTCACCAGCAAAATTGTCGGAAAGGATCTGCTGAAGGACCCCGGCCTGCATCGTTCCCTGCTGGGAGATAATATCTCCACGGCGGTTTCCGGCCTGGTGGGCGCTGTCCCGACCACAACATATGGCGAGAACATCGGCGTTATGGCGATGACGAAGGTGTACAGCGTATGGGTGATTGGCGGCGCGGCTGTTCTATCTATTCTTTGCTCCTTTATCGGCAAATTTTCCGCACTGATCGCTACGCTTCCCGGTGCGGTGATCGGTGGAATTTCTTTCCTGCTCTATGGGATGATCGGCGCCTCTGGCCTGCGTATCCTAGTAGATTCTAAGGTGGATTTCGGTAAAAACCGCAACATTACATTGACTTCGGTGATTTTTGTCGTCGGTCTTTCCGGTGTAAGCATCACGCTGGGGGATGTACAGCTTAAGGGAATGGTTCTGGCTTGCGTAGTCGGCATGATCCTTGGTATTCTCTTCTACATCTTTGACCGCCTTCACTGGACAAATGACCGCGAGGACGCAGAGCCGGAGCAGGAAGAAAACGCTGTTCCGGCGGAAAAACAGATTTAAATTTTCCGGCAGGCTTTCAATCATAAAAAAGGCATGCAGCAGGTTTTTATTGGCCTGTCGCATGCCTTTTGTGATACGGGATATATTTTTTTATTGAGCTTATAGACGAAAATCCCTTTATAATTTTCTGTAGACGCTGATAAAACTCTTCAAAACCGTTTGAAATAAAGTTTTTCGGCAATATAAATATTTATATATTAATAGGTGAAGAAACCGATGTTTTAACGGATTTTATGATGGCACATCCATACTATCTTTACCTCATAAAAACGTCATTGGCCCTCCATGTAGGGCAAGGCGCCATAGCGCCCTTCCATGTACTGCTTTTCGAGTGCGGCGTTTGCACGCACAAGCTCGCCCTTGGCATCGCGGATTCCCCACAGCGGATATAGGGTGCTGCTTTCCTGATTATCCAGCTCGGTAAACCAAATCTCATCCCGCCGCAGCAGGCTGCTTGACATGGAGCCCGTGTTCTGTGCAGAGAATAAAAGCTGTGCTCCTTTTGGGTTGCTAACGGATGTTTGAAATAAAGAAATTAGCTTGCGCTGTACCAAAGGATGCAAATGGCAGTCTAAATCATCGACTACGAGGATTCCACCCGTTTTTAGCGTGGTAAGCAATAAGGGGGCCAGGCAGAATAAAACCTGAGTACCGGCGGCCTCCTGAGAAAGGGGCAGCTGCCAGGTCCGGCCGCCTGAATGGTGGACAGTGAAAACCCCCTCGCTGTTCAGCACGTAGTCCTTGACGGAACAGCCGGCCTGCGACAGCAGGCTGCATATGTGCTCCCGGTCGGGCTGCGTGCCGGGCAGAGCGGGGGCGTTTCCATGGTGAGCGTCATAAGAACGGCAGGAGCGGAACCAGCCGGCGGCGTCCTGTGCATCAGCGAGTCCGTTCTCCGCTAAAACCTTCAGATAGGGAACCCCCATCGGCGGCGCCGAAAGCTTGTTGTATTTCTTTGAGATGCTGGGGCCGAGAATCAGCTGATTTCCCGTACGCGTAAATATTTTAGCGGATTTTTTTCCAGTGAAGGAAATGCGGGAAAGTAGCTCGTCCAGTACAACACCATCCGCGAGGATTAAGCGGTAGCGGTATTCATACTGTTCTGTTTGAAAAAAGACTTCAAAGGCGCCGGAGGCTTGAACAGGCGGCTGTAAGATGGCAGTTTGTAGGGTGAGGAAAGCCGATAATAAATTGCTTTTTCCGCTTCCGCTCGGGCCATAGATAGCCGCGACGGGCAAAAGGGGACGTCCCGTTTTTCTGGGGTCGCGCAGGGCTGTTGCATGCTCGTCAATATTAGCGGGCTGCATGCTGATGAGGGCCTGCGACCGGTATGACCGGTAGGAGTGCACGGAAAACTGAGAAAGCATTTTGGTTCCCTCCAAGATGTGGAATTTGTTTAAAGTTATCATACCACAAAATAAAGAGAAAGTCGAATCCTTAATTTTATGGACGGCATAGAAAAACACCCCGCTTACCTTCGGTATACAACTGCGCAAGCGAAGGCCGGCAGGACGATATTGCAGGAAAGGACCGGGCTTACTCTTTTGGTGTGTTAGCTCGCTGTAATAAACGGTAGGCGAGCAAAAGAGAAGGGCTTAAAAGCAAGCCCGGTCCAGCCGTTGGCAGTCAAATAGGCCGGAATATAGCCGAAAAAGCTGCACCGGGCAACAATCACGGCATAGGGGATTTGAATAGAGACATGCTCAATGTGGCTGCCGCCGTTTTATTTACCTTCCAGTCTTGGCGGTCAACGCATCACGGCCTGATGAATCGCCTCTCCGGATAGGCGGTAGGTGGTCCACTCGTCCAAAGCGGTGGCGCCCATGTGGCGGTAAAATTCAATAGAGGGTGTGTTCCAGTTTAGGCAGGCCCACTCCATACGCTCACAGCCACGCCGCTCCGCCTCGGCGGCAACAGCTTGGAAAAGCGCCTTGCCGAATCCCTTTCCCCGCATGGCGGGGTCCACAAACAGATCCTCCAAGTGGATGCCGGCCCGTCCGTTAAAGGTGGAGAAATTTTCAAAGCATAGGGCAAACCCTACCGGGGCCCGCCGAAATTCTCCAATAAAAACAAATGCGGCACGGTCCTCAAAAATAGACTTTTTCAACAATTCTGCCGTTGCGGTAACCTGGTCGGACATATGCTCATATTCCGCAATTTTTTTAATAAAGCTTAGAATTAATTCGGCATCTGCGGGAACGGCGGTGCGGATATTGAAATCTTCCTGCATAAAAAACCTCCTCGGTCGTATAAAAATAGATAGAATTATGAGTGGCTGAAAATAACCTTATCAAAAAAATGGATAATTTTCAATCCATAAATCGATTATAGAAAGGTCTTTTGAAAAATTATCAAAAAAGCGGAGCTTAAAAAATCTTGAGCCTTTGGGGAAGCTAAAGAAGCCGGCAGCCATTACAGGTTTTGCCAGTAGTATCGGTCATTTTAAAGGGGAAGCTATAGAAAAAGAAGGTGAAAAAATGCGTAAATTCCTCTGTTTTCTTTTAGGCGGCTGCCTGATGTTTGCCTGTGCCTGCTCCTCCGGGGAGGAGGAACAGACGAGCAGTGCGCTGAGCAGTACAGCTGGGACGGCGAGTGAAAATGAGGATGAGATCTCAAGCCCGCTCTCCTCGGCCAGGGCGCTTGAAAGCAGTCCGCCTGCCGGGAAATCCGAGCCGGAGAGTAAGGAGGATCCTCCTCAACAGGAAAACCCATACCCGGACCAATTAGCCGCCTTTTCGACAATAACAACCAATGAAGCGGCTGCCAATTACAATATGAGTAAGGCTCTGAACAGCATCAACGAAACAGTAGTGGAACCGGGCGCCGTATTTTCTTTTAATGCCTCGGTAGGCCCTGCGGACGGAGAACACGGATACAAGGAGGGGGATTCCCTCATAAACGGGGAACTGGTTAAAAGCTATGGCGGCGGTATCTGCCAGGCGGCCACAACGGTTTATGGCGCGGCAATCCGGGCCGGAATGAAAATAGTAGCGCGGAGCAGCCACTCTAAGCCGTCCATCTATTGCCCGATTGGCCTGGATGCCGCGATTGCTCAGCCAAACGTGGATTTAAAATTTCAAAATATACTTGCCGATCCGGTAAAGCTGATCTGTACCATGGAGGGAAATACCCTGACGGTTACAATAATGGGAACGCGCCCTCAAGCGTTTGATTCCATTGAGGTGTCCTCGAAATATTTGGGTGATAAGAAAGCCGGCGCGGTGCGTACGTATATAAAAAATGGAGAAGCGGTTTCCTCTGAAGCGCTGCCGGATTCCTACTACAAAAACTATGAAAAATAAACAAACCAGCAGGCAGCTGCAAGGCTGCTTGCTGGTTTATCTGCACAGTATGCCGTCTCAATGCAGTATTTGCCGGTAGAGATCGTCCATAATATGGGCCTGCATTTCTTCCGTCAGCTTTTCCATGCTTTTACTGACAAGCCCCTTCATAAGCTGCAGCCCATGTAAGTCAAGGGTAGATAGCTTTTGGACCAGCTGCTGGAGCTCTTCCGCGTTTGCATACAAAAATCCATTTTTCCCCTCTTTGATAAAAGCAGCATTGGCACATTTCTTGGGCAGAAGGGCCGGAAGCCCGCTAGAAATGGCCTCAAGAGGGGCCATCTTCATGTTTGGGGAACGTGAGGCACTGATAAAAGCGGTACTCAGGTGAAAATAACGGCTAAGCTCCTCGCGGGGAATTTTACCCAGCCACATTATTTGACTATTGATGCCAAGGACCTTGGCTTTTTCGACAAGAGCGGCATGGTCGCGGCCGCTGCCGGCAATGAGCAGACGGACGTCGTCTTTTTGTGTGACAGACTGTGCCCACAGGCTCAGCAGCTCGTCAATACGTTCTGTGTGCTCAAGGTTTCCTACATAGATGAAAAATTTGGTTGAAGAGGAAAGACTGTATTTTGACAGGAGCTCGCCGCTGTTTTGGTCATAGCGGTCGTAGAAGAACAGCCGCTGATCCACGCACAAGGGAATGCCCTCCAGCTGGTAATTGAAGCCGTGTTGCTTCAGCAGCCCCTGAAAGAGCGGGGAGGTGGTCGTAAGCAGCCGGGATCCTTGCAGAATTTTTGAGAGCGCGGAACGGCTTTTTGACGCATTAACCTTTCTGGAGATTGGGTTTGATCCATAGCCTGTAAAGGCGTTTGATAAGCTGTGAAAGGTAGTAACGGCAGGAATTTTATGCTCCCGAGCGTAGCTGAGGCCTGCAAGCCCGAGATGTTCGGTTGAATGGAGGTGGAGCAAGTCGGGATGAAATTCGTCTAATGCTTCCTGAAGCGGGCCCGCCTTTCCAGGGATCAGATCTTGTCCCCAGACGCTTTCGCTGGGGCGCGCGGGACAGAAGACCACACCCTGCTGCTCGTAAAGCCGGTCGGTTTCCGGGTCTGTGGTGACTATTAAGATGGAATGGCCCAGCTTGCTGAGCCCTCTGGCTAAAATAAAGCAATGGATTGCGGCAGTCGTTTCCTGGGCAAGATAATTTTCAATAAAAAGTGCAATTTTCATCTATGCTCCTCCGTTGGCGGAAGTGTTTTTTCTTTTGATTATATCACAGAATAGGCAGGGTTCAAGAAGAATTTATGGAAGAATTCATCGATTACACTTTAAACTTTTCCATTCTTAAGATATAATAATAACATAACAACAAATCCAAATGTTTATTATTGAATGAAAGTAGGTGTGTAGTTTTGGCTACTGCTTTTACCGTTCCGCTTTCTAAGGTGATGAAGGAATTTTCCTTGGAAGTGATTAGCTTGGACGGAAATCCAGACGAAATTTTAATCTCTTCAATGGACGTAAACCGGCCCGGCTTGGAGCTGAACCGTTTTTACGACCATTATGACACCAGCCGAATTATGATTTTCGGCAATGCGGAAACAGCGTTTCTTGACTCCTGCACCAAGGAGTACCGGGCACAGATTTTAGAGGAAATATTTTCTAAAAAGCCGCCTGCTGCTATTATTGCCCGGGATCTGAAGCCGACGGAGGAGATGCTGGAGGCCGCGAAGCGCAACAGGATTCCGTTGCTGAGCACACCGGACACAACATCCAGCCTGGTTGCCGCGCTGGTTTCATTTATGAACGTGGAGCTGGCTCCGCGCATCACCCGGCACGGCGTTTTAGTGGAGGTTTACGGCGAGGGTATTTTACTGCTGGGCGACAGCGGCGTCGGCAAAAGTGAAACGGCTATTGAGCTCATTAAGCGCGGACATCGCCTGATTGCGGATGACGCGGTGGAGATTCGCAGGGTTTCAGCAAAATCCTTGGTTGGGCAGGCGCCGGAAAATATCCGCCATTTTATTGAACTGCGCGGCATTGGTATCATCAACGCGCGGCGAATCTTTGGCATGGGCGCGGTTAAGCTGACCGAAAAAATTGATATGGTAATCAACCTGGAAATCTGGGATAACCAAAAAATCTATGACCGGATGGGGCTGGATGAAGAGTATACCGAAATTCTCGGCATTAAGGTTCCGGTTTTGACCATCCCGGTTAAGCCCGGCCGTAACCTGGCGGTGATTATTGAGGTTGCCGCGATGAATAACCGGCAGAAAAAAATGGGATTCAACGCAGCGACGGAACTGCTGTCCAGCCTGGGTATGGATGTTTCGGTAGTCAAGGAGGAAGAAAAGAAGCTGAAGTTTTAATGGTATGAAGGCCGGATGAGAGTTGAAAAGAATGAATAGGAAGGCGTAAAATAGAAATGAATATTATTGCAGACACCCACACGCATACCTCCGCGTCCACCCATGCATACAGCTCCTTGTCAGAGGTCGTACATGCGGCGGCACTGAAAGGGCTTTATGCGGTTGCAATTACAGACCACGGAGAGGCGATGCCCGGTTCGCCGCAGCCATGGTACTTTCACAATATGCACGTTATTCCGCGCATACTCGAGGGCGTTATAGTTCTGCGGGGGCAGGAGTGCAATGTGCTGGATTATGAAGGGCATATTGATCTGCGGCAGGATGACGAGCCGGTGATGGATTGGATTGTGGCCTCCATGCATACGCCGACCATGCCCAAGGGTCCCCATACGGTGGAGGACATTACCCGGGCTTGGCTGGCAGTGGCACGCGACCCAAGGGTACACGTCATTGGTCACAGCGGGTCGGACCAATATGTGTTCGATTATGAACGGGTGATTCCGGAGTTTGGGAAAAACGGAAAACTGGTAGAGCTAAATGAAAGCAGCTTCATCAACCGCCCTTCCTTTATTCCCAACTGCGCCAGGATTTTGTCATTGTGCAAAAAGTACGGTGTACCGGTAATTTTGAACACCGATAGCCATTTCGCTACCCTGGTGGGGGATTTCTCACACAGCCTGGCCTTGCTGGAGCAGATGAATTTCCCAGAGGAATTAGTGGTGAATTCCAGTATTTGGCGTTTTAACGAGTACCTGAGAGCGCATACACATGTATTGGAAGAACCTATTTTTAATGAATTTGCTGGAGGTAAGAATGGAAGCCATTGAACAGCTGGAACGGACTGCGGTTTCAGCCTGCTGCCTGACGACGCGTGACGAGCCAATGAGCCGCCACACGACATTTCGCATTGGCGGGCCGGCGGATTTGTTTGTAGTGGCGCATACCTATGAGGCGCTGTGCGCAATCCTGCAAGAAGCCGGTCGGTTGGCCTTACCGGTTATGACTATAGGCAAGGGGTCGAATCTTCTGGTTGGGGATGGCGGCATTCGTGGCTGTGTTGTGTCTTTGGCCGGCGATTTCGAAAATATTCATTTGCGCAATGGAAATGAAGTTGTTGCCGGCGCCGGAACGTCTCTGGCGGGCCTGTGCAATTTTGCAAAAAAATGGCAGCTTTCCGGCCTCGAATTTGCCTGGGGTATCCCCGGATCGGTAGGCGGTGCAGCCTTTATGAATGCCGGGGCCTATGGCGGGGAAATGAAGGATGTTGTCCGCACTGTTGTCTACGCAGGCGCCGACGGCGTAAAGCGCAGTGTTGAGGGAGAGAAACTGCGCTTTGCGTACCGGCACAGTGTTTTTATGGATGAAGGCGGCGTTCTTTGCAGCGTTACGTTTCAGCTTCGGCCCGGCAATACAGATCAAATAGCGGCGCTGATGGAGGATTATTATAGCCGGCGCAAGGCCAAGCAGCCGCTCAATAAACCGAGTGCGGGCAGCGTTTTTAAACGTCCGGAGGGCCATTTTGCCGGGACACTGATTGAACAGTGCGGGCTGAAGGGGTGTGCTATTGGCGGCGCTATGGTCAGTGAAAAGCACGCGGGCTTTATAGTGAACCGCGGCGGCGCGACCTGTGAGGATGTATTGCGGCTGATTGAACATATCCAGCAGGTAGTGGCGCAGCAGACGGGCGTTCATTTGGAATGTGAAGTAAAAGCAGTGGGAGAGCGGAGGAAGTAAGTATGGAATTTGTGGTAGTGACGGGGATGTCCGGCGCGGGAAAATCCAGGGCGATCAGTGCAATGGAGGATATTGGATTCTATTGTGTAGATAATATCCCGCCACAGCTTATACCGACCTTCCATCAGCTTTGCCGCAGTGCGAAGCAGCCCTTTAGCCGGGTTGCCGTGGTAACGGATATTCGCGGCGGCGATATGTTCAACACATTGTTCGACTCTCTGGAGCAGCTCAGAAATGAGCGGATGGATTATAAGATCCTTTTTCTGGATGCCGCCGATTTTGTTCTGAGCAACCGCTTTAAGGAGACGCGGCGCAAGCATCCGCTGGCGGACAGTTATATGGGCAGTTTGGAGCAGGCCGTTAAGCTGGAGCGAGAGGTGCTGCGCCCGGTGCGGGAGCGCGCGGATTTTATCATCGACACCTCCTTTCTTTCCCCGGCCCAGCTCAAGGAACGAATCTCCAGCCTTTTCCTGGGAAATGCCTCGGATGCGCTGATGATTCACTGTGTTTCCTTTGGCTTTAAATATGGCGTTCCTGCGGAATCGGACCTGGTCTTCGACGTTCGCTGCTTGCCGAACCCATTTTATGTGGAGGAACTAAAAAATCTGACAGGGCTGGACGAGCCGGTCCGCAGTTATGTCATGCGGTGGGAGCAGACAAAGGGGGTTGTCCAGCGCCTGATCAGTCTAATTGATTATATGCTTCCCCTGTACTGCGATGAGGGCAAGAGCCAGCTGATGATCTCTATTGGCTGTACGGGCGGGAAGCACCGTTCGGTGACCTTGGCGCAGCTGCTCTATAACCATTTGGTTGAGGCCGGACGGCGTGCCAGCGTGAATCATCGGGATATTCGGAAGTTATAAGGGTGTGGGTGAAATGTCCTTTTCAGCGGATGCAAAGCGTGAACTGGCAGCGGTGGACACTCAAAAGATCTGCTGCCAAAGAGCGGAGTGTTACGGCCTGTTCCTTTTTGCAAAAGCCTTTTCATTTCAGGAAATTGCACTGGTGACCGAGAGCGCGCCGGTTGCCCGGGTTGCGGCCCAACTGGCAGCGGAGCTGTGCGGATGTATGGCGGACATATCGTCGGCCCTGGTACATCGGGGAAGGGAACGGCTGTCTTTTACCGTCACCATTCCCGGCAGGGACCAGCGCGCGGAAATGATGCATTTTTTTGCGCAGCCGCTGAATGCGATTAATTTGAGGTTACAAATGGATATGCTTGAAAAGCCCTGCTGTGAGCGCTCCTTTCTCAGAGGGGCCTTTTTAAGCTGCGGAACCGTTACTAATCCTAAAAAGGATTACCGGCTGGAATTTACAGTACCGTTTATGAAGCTGGCAAACGACCTGCAACAGGTGCTTGCCGGGCTTGATGGCATAGCGCTGCAGCCCGGCATCGCCAACCGGAAGGGAAATTTTGTCGTTTACCTGAATGGAAGCGGCAACGTGGAGGACCTTTTGACCTTTATGGGCGCACAAAATGCCTCCATGGAAGTCATGCAGGAAAAAATGCTCAAAGAGGTGCGCAATAACGTCAACCGCAGGACAAATTTTGAGACTGCAAATTTAGATAAGACTGCCTCGGCCTCGGCGCGCCAGCTGCTGGCGATTCAGGCTGTCATTGCGGGGCCGAAGGGGTGGGAGGCCTTCCCGGAGGAATTGCGGGAACTGGCATGGCTGCGCTACCAGAACCCGGAAATGACGCTGCGGGAACTGGAGGGGCGTTTGACGGAGCGTGTGAGCCGGTCCGGCATACACCGCCGTTTTCATAAAATTTTAGAAATGGCTGAGGCCTTGGAGCATAAAAAAGAGTAGGAGGAACGGACGATTGTTTGTACATCTGCATTTACATACAGAATATAGCCTGTTGGATGGCGCCTGCCGAATCAACCGTCTGTTGGATACGGCTGCGGCAAGAGGGGACCAGGCGGTAGCAATCACGGACCACGGTGTCATGTATGGTGCGGTGGATTTTTACAAGGCAGCGAAGAAAAGGGGGATAAAACCCATTATTGGCTGTGAGGTTTATGTGGCTCAGCGCACCCGGTTCGACAAAATTCATGAATTGGATGCAGAGAGCCGCCATCTGGTGCTGCTGTGCGAAAATGAAACCGGTTATCAGAACCTGATTGCTATGGTCTCGCAGGCTTGGACAGAAGGCTTTTACAGTAAGCCGCGTGTAGATTTTGAGCTTTTGGAGCGGCACCATGAGGGCTTGATTGCTCTTTCCGCCTGCTTGGCGGGAGAGATCCCCCGTGCTTTGGTGCGCAACGATTATGACGCCGCCAGAGAGGCGGCGCTGAAATACCGCGGTATTTTTGGCGAGGGCAATTTTTACCTGGAGCTTCAAGACCATGGGATTCGGGATCAACAGCTGATAAACCCTTCCATTATCCGCCTGTCGGAGGAAACGGGCATTCCCTTGGTGGTTACAAACGACTGTCATTACATTGAAAAAGAAGACAGTAAAATGCACCATATCCTGCTGTGCATCCAAACGAACCACACGGTGGAGGATGAGGACGGGATGGAGTTTGCCTCCGATGAGTTTTATTATAAGACCGAAGAGGAGATGCGCGCGCTCTTTCCAAATAATCCCGAGGCCGCGGACAATACCGTCAAAATTGCGGAGCGCTGTAATGTTGAGTTTGAATTCGGCAACACAAAGCTGCCCAAATTTGAAACCCCGAATGGTCAAGAGAATACGGCTTACTTTCGCACGCTTTGCTATGAGGGCCTGCACCGTCACTATGGAGAACAGCCCGAGCAAATGCTGATTGACCGGCTGGAGTATGAAATCAGTACTATTCAGCGGATGGGGTATGTCAATTATTATCTGATTGTTTATGATTTTGTTCACTACGCCAAGAGCGTTGACATCCCGGTTGGCCCGGGCCGTGGTTCCGGCGCCGGCAGCATGGCGGCCTATTGTATGGGCATCACCGACATTGACCCCATTCGCTATAGCCTGCTTTTTGAACGCTTTTTAAACCCGGAGCGTGTCAGCATGCCGGACTTTGACATTGATTTCAGCGATGAACGCCGATCTGAGATGATAGACTATGTGGTGTCTAAATATGGCGCCGACCATGTGGCACAAATCGTAACCTTTGGCACCATGGCAGCGCGTGGTTCTATCCGCGATGTTGGGCGGGCAATGGCGGTGCCTTATAATGTGGTGGACAGCGTTGCCAAGCTGGTGCCGATGGAGCTGAATATCACGCTGGAGGCCGCCCTGAAGAAATCGCAGGAGCTGCGCCAGCGGTACGATACAGACCCTAAAATTCATGAACTGATTGATATGGCTAAAAAGGTCGAGGGCATGCCGCGCAACACCTCGACGCATGCGGCTGGTGTTGTTATTACGGACAAGCCCGTCAGCGAGTATGTGCCGCTTGCAAAAAACGGGGACTCTGTGGTGACACAGTTTACCATGACAACGCTGGAGGAACTCGGCCTCTTGAAAATGGACTTTTTAGGCCTGAGAAACCTCTCGGTCATGCACGATGCGGAGGAAATGATCCGCAGGGAAGCGCCTGGTTTTTCCCTGGAGGAAATTGATCTTGACGACCCGAAGGTTTATGAGATGCTCACGGCGGGAAATGTGGAGGGGGTTTTTCAGTTTGAATCTGCCGGTATGCGCAGCGTAATTATGCAGCTGCGTCCGGAAAGGCTGGAAGACCTGATCGCGGTGATCTCGCTCTACCGCCCCGGTCCCATGGATTCGATCCCGCGCTATATCGAGTGCCGCCATCATCCGGAGAGGATTCAGTATAAGCACCCGTTGCTGAAGGACATTCTGGATGTTACTTACGGCTGTATTGTTTATCAGGAGCAGGTCATGCAGATTTTCCGCAGCCTGGCGGGCTATTCCCTGGGGAGGGCCGACATTGTGCGGCGGGCGATGAGCAAAAAGAAGCACGATGTAATGGAGCGGGAGAAGGAGATTTTCCTGCATGGGCTGCTCAACGACGATGGGTCCGTGGCGGTGCCGGGCTGTGAGAAAAACGGCGTGCCTGCAAAGGTGGCCGAGGATATCTTTAATGAAATGGAGAGCTTTGCGTCGTATGCCTTTAATAAGCCGCATGCGGCTGCTTATGCAACCATATCATACCGCACCGCCTGGCTGAAATGCTATTATCCCCGGGAATACCTGGCGGCGCTGCTGACCAGCGTGCTGGATAACAGCAACAAGCTCTCCTCTTATATTGCCGAATGTACGCGGCTGAATATTCAGGTGCTTCCGCCGGACGTCAATGAGAGTAAGCTGGGCTTTAACGTCTCAGGAGAGGATATCCGCTTTGGCCTGTTGGCTATTCGCAACCTGGGGCGCGGCGTCATTGAGAAGATTCTTGAGGAGCGCGATAAGGCGGGCAAATTTAATACGTTTTATAATTTTTGCAAGCGCATGTTTGAGTCCCTGAACCGCAGGGCGCTGGAGAGCCTGGTCAAAAGCGGCGCCTTGGATGGTTTGGACCATAACCGCCGTGAAATGCTGGAAAATGTAGGCGCGGTGCTGGAACATCTCGAGGCCGACCGAAAAAGAAATGTGGAAGGCCAGATTGGCTTTTTTGATTTGCAGCCGGCAGGGGCTCAGGAGGATTTTGTCATCCGGCGGCTACCGGATTATTCTGCATCGGATAAATTAGCCTATGAAAAGGAAGTTACGGGCATGTTCCTCTCGGGCCATCCCATGGCTGAATATGCTTCGGTTTATGGAAAAATACGGGTTGCCAGAATCGGAGATTTATTGGATGAGGAACAGGCCGGCCATTATCCGGACGGAAAGATGGAGACGGTCCTGGGGGTGCTTGTGGGAATAAAGATGAAGGTCACAAAAAATAATAGCACAATGGCGTTTTTGACCCTTGAGGATATGTTTGGCGCGATTGAGGTGCTGGTGTTCCCGAAAACCCTGGGTGAATACGGACAATATATGGTAGAGGGAAAAATCATCAGGCTGACGGGCCGTATCAGCCGCCGCGAGGACGAGGAGGCCAAGCTGGTTTGCAGTCGGGTCGAGGAAGCGGGCTCCCCTCAGGAGCTGCTGCAGAAAAAAACGGATGGGCCCGCCGCAAAGCCGCAAAAAAGGCCGGGGCTATACTTAAAAGTACCGGGGGAACAGAGCAAAGAGTACGACAAGGCTAAAAAGCTGCTGGCTGTTTTTGACGGGATGACACCGCTGTATATCTACATGAACGATACCAAAAAGCTGATGATGGCGCCCTTTTCTCTCAGGGTAGACGTGAATGAGGTTTTGCTGCGTGAGCTTAAAAAGGTGCTGGGAGAAAAAAATGTGGCGGTAGTTCAGGAGGGACAACAATAGTCCATATCCAAGAAACTAACATCCATAGTTTTTAGGTTGATAAATACCGGAAGTACCGATATAATGATTATGAAGAATTATGAATTGTAGAGACAGTCTAGGGCTGAGTAATAGGAGGCTGTAAGATGAGCAAAAAGACAATTGCGGTTTTAACAAGCGGCGGCGATGCGCCGGGAATGAATGCCGCTATTCGTGCCGTAGCCAGAACGGGCTTGACCTCCGGCATGCGTGTGCTGGGAATCCGGCAGGGATATAATGGGTTATTGGAGGGGGACCTGTTTGAGATGGATCTCCGCAGTGTTTCGGATATTATTCACCGCGGCGGTACCATGCTTTATACGGCGCGTAGCCCCAAATTTAATTCCCCGGAGGGCGTCAGGCAGGCGGCGGAAATGGCCCGCAAGATGGGTATTGACGGAATTGTCGTTATTGGCGGCGACGGTTCTTTCCGTGGCGCCCGTGACCTGACCAGCGAAGGGATTCCCTGTGTGGGAATTCCGGGTACCATTGATAATGATATTGCCAGCAGTGAGTATACGATTGGTTTTGATACGGCGATGAACACGGCGATTGACATGGTAGACCGCCTGCGCGACACCATGGAGTCCCATAGCCGGTGCAGCGTGGTTGAGGTGATGGGGCGTAGATGCGGCGATTTGGCCTTGCAGACGGGCATAGCTGTCGGTGCAACGACAATCCTGGTGCCAGAGGTTCCGTTTGACCTCGATAAGGATGTCGTTGAACGTATGCGCTTTACGAAAAAAACGGGGAAAAAACATTTTATCATTGTCGTGGCGGAAGGCGTCGGCGGAGTGGATAGGCTGGCAAAGGATATTGAAGCCAGAACGGGTATTGAAACCCGCGCTACAGTGCTGGGCCATGTGCAGCGCGGCGGTTCCCCGACCCGGCGTGACCGTGTGGTAGCCAGTGAAATGGGATACCGTGCGGTGACTCTGCTGGCCGAGGGAAAGCAAAACCGTGTTGTCGTTATGCGGGATGGAAAAATTACGGATCTAGACATTACCGAGGCCTTGGCAATGGAGCGGACATTTAATAAAAAGCTTTACGAAATCGCCCTTAAAATTTCCATTTAATGAAACAATATGCCGGTTCGGTTTCTCCTTCAAGATAGTAAAAAGGAACCCTGTTTTAAAGCAGGGTTCCTTTTTTTGCAGGGCATTATTTGCCGCAGTTTTGCTTATGGATGTTGTTTTCGCAGCCGCAGTCCCCGACCTTGGGCGGGAAAAATTCATCGGTTGGGAATTCGATCCGGCGGAACATCTCGCAGGGGTTATCCGAGGTCGTAGTGCACTCCTTCTCCGGAATACAGAAGTCATAAGCGGGAATCAGCATCTGAACGTTGCGTACAATCTGTACAATGGTGAATAGGCCGAGGGTGACGTACACTGAACGGCCGCGGCAGGTTTCAAATTCGCCGCCGTACCGTCTGCAGATGCATTCGGGAATGCGGCAGCAGCATTCGCCGCAGGGCGGGGCGTCGCAGATGCGTGCGGAGAGGCCGATCGGTTCTGCCACCTGTACGGTCGCTTTGGGCAGAACCCTGCCGCAATAAGACGCGTCAATTTCGTCAAAACTGTTGTCGGAATTGAACATTTTTACGTTGCCCTCGCTGCCGTACAGAACCACCTTTTTATTGAAGATGGAAATACCGCTGACAATGACGGGGCCGGATGCCGGTGCACAGAAGAGATCCAGACAGACATCAAAGAAAAATGTCATGTCGACAGAGTAGAAGCCCTTGTTGAAGGGAACGGGCTCAAGATCTAGGTAAACGGTGATGACGTCGACACTGCGCAGGCGGACGTTGGCTGCCTGCTCAATGAGCTCGTGCTTATCAGGGGTGAAGTAGACGCGCAGGTCCTCCAGGCAGCTCTTGTCTCCACAAGAGTCGTACACCCGCATAGCGTCGATACAAACAGCCTCTTTAAAGCAGTTTGGCGACTCTGTTGCTGAACCAAAGTTATTTTCGTCCATAACGAAACCTCCTAGCTTTCTCAATTGAAAACGCTGGCGACCTTCCAAAGTTCTCATTCCATTTTATGGAGCTGTCTAAATTGTGTTACAGAAAAATAAGGGGCCGTTCCGGCGTTTGTGCTTATATAATATTCTATGAAGGCGTTATCAAAAGGGACAGTGGGAATTGAATTTTTCATAAAACAATTTGTTTTATTGACTAATAATTCTTGAGCGCAAACTTGGATTTTTTCTGTTCCTTCTAGTAGATTTCAGGCGGAAAAGGATGCTATAATTAATCGCTGTAGCTGAGATTTAAATTTAAAAGGTGTCCGCCGGACCGGCCATAAGGAGGAATAGATCATTTGACCAGGGATTTAACGCAGGGAAGCCCTGTAAAGCTAATGCTGGCATTTTCTGTGCCGTTGCTGATAGGCAATGTTTTTCAGCAATTTTATAATATGGTGGATTCTATCATCGTCGGCCAATATCTGGGAATGCAGGCATTGGCGGCTGTAGGTATATCGGGTTCCATCATCTTTTTGATATTGGGCTTTTGTACGGGGCTTACCGGAGGTTTTTCAGTGGTGATTGCCCAGCGGTTTGGGGCAGGGGATGAGGACGAGCTACGGCATTCCGTGGCGATGTCTACGGTGCTGTGTATTCTCATTTCTGTAGTTTTGACAGTAATCAGCGTAGCGGCCACCTGGCCGCTACTGGAGCTGATGAATACGCCGGAGGACACGATCCAGTTTACCTACGATTATGTGGTGGTTATTTTTTATGGGATTTCAGCCTCTGTGTTTTATAACATGATTTCCGGCGTTCTGCGCGCTTTAGGGGACAGCAAAACACCGCTTTATTTTTTGATCGTGGCCTCTGTTCTGAATGTCGTGCTCGATATTGTTTTTATACGCTATTTTTATATGGGCGTTGCAGGCGCTGCCTGGGCCACCATTATTTCCCAAGCAGTTTCCGGTTTTTTATGCCTATTTTATACGGCTAAAAAGTTTCCCGTATTGAAATTCCAGCGGAAGGATTGGAAAATTCGGGCTTCCACCTGTGGGTTGCTGATGAGAATTGGATCGCCAATGGCCTTTCAGTTTTCAATTACGGCGGTGGGCGTTATTGTACTGCAGGGAGCGATTAACCGGTTTGGCTCTGTCATGGTTGCGGGCTTTTCTGCGGCGGCCAAGGTGGAACAGTTGATAGAACAGCCGCTGGCAACAATGGGCGTGACAATAGCAACCTATGCCGGGCAGAATTATGGGGCCGGAAAAATAGACCGCCTGAAGGAGGGCGTGCGCAAATGCGTATGGCTTACCCTGGCGGCGACGGCCCTTGGCATGCTGATTGCTTTCTTTTTCTGGGAGCCTCTGGTGCGCCTGTTTATTACCGGTACAGATGATCAGACCATCGGTATAGCGCTCAATGCTGCTCAGCAATATCTTTATATTGTCATTATTTTTCTGGTATTCCTTGGGCTGCTGTTTGTGTACCGCAATGCCCTGCAAGGCGTTGGCCGGTCGTTTATGCCCTTGATGGGTGGGGTTGCAGAGCTGGTTATACGCGTTGCGGTTGCGCTGATGGCGCCGCTGATTGGCTACGCCGGTGTGTGCTTTGCCACCCCAATAGCCTGGGCAGCCGCAGCAATACCGTTGATAATCACCTGGTTTATATATGAGAAAAAAATCCTGCTGGAGCCTGCAGGCTAAATGTTTTTTATAGGATTGGTATGTTCCCCTATACAAGGCTTTCCTAATTTGCTATAATAAAAGGCGTCAGAGTAGAGGCCGAGCGTTAAGTGCTGCCGGATGGGAAGTTGCCGGCGGACGAAAAATTCAGGATTGAATTTGCGGTTCGGCCTCGCGTCCGCTGCCACAGCCTTCTTAATGTGGCAAGATAAGGAGGTCTTTTTTATGTCGAAACAGTCTAAATTGCAACCCCGCAACCTCGCAATTCTCGCCCTGCTGCTGGCAATGGAGATTATCCTTTCCCGGTTTTTCTCCATCCAGTTGCCAATCATTCGGGTCACCTTTGCCTTTATTCCCATATCGGCTACAGGTATTTTGTTTGGACCGGTGCCTGCGGCGCTGGTTGCGGGCCTGGGTGATTTTATGGGGGCAATCCTTTTCCCGGTAGGCGCGTATTTCCCTGGCTACACTGTAACAGCATTTCTGACGGGCTTAGTCTACGGCCTTTTTTTGCACCGCAGAGTGGTAACAGTTTGGCGGGTAGCCTGTGCAGTGGGAATTATTGCGGTTGTCTTAAATCTATTTGTGAACACTATTTGGATTCAGATGACCACAGGGAAAGCCTATTTAGCGTTATTACCGACGCGGATTGTTAAATCCGTTATGATGGCGCCGTTCCAGATTGTAGTCATTCGTTTACTTGCCGGTAGGCTTCAGGGGCTTGAAAAGTATCTTTTTCCCCGAGCAGCGGGATGATGAATAGCATATACTTCAGATAAAAAGCAGCGCTCTGTCTCATAAAGAGACCAGAGCGCTGCTTTTATCTGAAGGGTTTAGACCCGGCTGATTATGCAGTCTATTTTTCCTTTAAGAGAATAACTGCCGATGCCAGCGGGAATGAAATAGCTGTCTCCCTTTTGAAGGGGATAGGAACGGCCGCCGTAGCATAACGTTCCACTGCCGTCGATGGCAAGAACGGCATGAAAGGATTCCGGCGTTGCATTTAGAGAAGCGCTTTGGCTGATTTCGTAGTGCTCCACCGTAAAATATTCGCACTGGTTCAGCAGTGTGTAAATATAGCCGTCCCGCTGCTCAGAGGGGCCTAACGGGCGGCAATCCCTGGTAGGGGGAAGGCGTTTTGTAACCTCTTTTGCTTTTTCAATGTGAAGCTGCCGGGGGTTTCCGTCTGCGCCCACACGTCCATAATCGTAAACGCGGTAAGTAGTGTTGGAATTTTGCTGGATTTCGGCTATGAGAATACCTTTTCCAATCGCATGAAGCGTCCCTGCCTCTATAAAAAATACGTCGCCTTTTTTGACGGGGACAATATTGCAGACATTCAAGAGAGTGTTGTCCTGAATCCTCCGTGCAAACTCTTCCGCGGAAATTTCATGGTCGAAGCCGTAAATCAGTGAAGCACCTTCCGCACAGTCGACGATATACCACATTTCCGTTTTGCCGTACTCTCCCTCAACACGTAAAGCGTAGTTATTGTCCGGGTGTACCTGAACAGACAGATTATCCTGGGCATCGATCAATTTAATTAAAATGGGGAAATAGTCAAACTTTTCACAATTTGTGCCCAGGACGCTTTTTCCCTGTATCTTGATATATTCCGGTAGGGTTTTACCCGCAAAATCACCGTTCTCAATCAAACTGGGACCGTCCTTGTGGCAAGAGAGTTCCCAGCTTTCCGCAACCCTTTCCAGTCTGGTGCTTTTTCCAAATTCTGTTTTTAGCCGCGTCCCACCCCAGATATAATCTTTAAGGGGTGAATTTAGGCGAAGTGGTTCCATGATATGCTTCCTCCTATTATTCATTTTGATTTTCATTGACAAGATTATAAAAATAGATGTAGATATCTTCATAGCCGCCGGATTTTGTATGGTAACCGCCTGGGATTTTGCCAATCCGCTGAAAGCCGCAGCTTTCATAAAGTGTCACAGCGCGGGTATTTGAGGCAACAACCGCATTGAATTGCAGCCCGCGAAAACCGCATTCCCGGGCTGTAGTTAGGGAATGCAAAACCAGCCTGCGGCCAATACCGTGGCCGCGCACAGCATGGCTTACCCCATAGGAGGCGTTGGCGATGTGAGCGCAGCGTCCAATATTGTTGGGGTGTAGGATATAGAAGCCGGCAACCTGTTCATCTAGGAGGGCGCATACGGTCCGTGTTTGTTCCTGAAACAAGGAGTTAATGCTTTCAGCTGTATATTCAATCTCCCCGGGAAAAGCGTTGCCGGTTCTAGTAATATCATTCCATATTTTTACGGCGCCAGCGGCATCCCGACGCTCATATGCCCGCAGTATAACCTCCGCCATCTTCTTATTACCTCCTTGATACAACGGTTATTCCAGCCCGATATAGAAAAAGAGCCCTAGCTATCATACTGCCGATTTTTTTCACTGTCAACTATTCGGGCTTCGATTACCGGTAATGATGCCAATATCGGAAGAGAAGCTTTTTCCATGCGGGCAATGTTTGCTCATATTCGCGGGCTGTTTTTTGGTAAAAGTCATAGAGTACTTTCTGTTCCTCCGGTGTTATTTTGTGGGCGCTGTAGCGCGCTTTTTGCGCAAGCTCTTGTGTAAAATCTGGCTCCCTTAGGCCGGCATAGGATAGTAATCCGACCAGCTTTTGGTGCATTTTCAGCAGGGATTTATTGGTATCCTCGGCTTGTAAGAGCTGTTGGAACCGTCTGACGGCAATAAAATGCCGGATAAAAATCAACGACAGCGGGATCAGGAGGATCAGAAGAAAAATGACAATGGGGAGAAAGTCGGCGGGCTTGGCTCCCTCTGCCGCAGTAGGTGTGGAGACCTCCTGAGCGGTAGGCGAAAAACTGTCTGTGGCAGGTAGGGAGGAGACCGAGGCTGCCGGGGAGGATTCCATAGAGGCGGAGGAGGGGGCGGGCTCTGAGGTAACAGAGGAAGGAGCAGGGCTCTGGACGACACCCGTATTGCCGGGGGCCGTGGTATAGCCCGGTGTGGCCTCCAGAGGAACCCAGCCGGTACCCGGAAGATAGTATTCAGCCCAGGCATGTGCTTTGGAGTCCGGGATATTCATCCAACCATCCGGCTGGGCCTGCTGTATTTCTTCATTTGTTATAATATAGCCTTCGGCATACCGGGCGGGAATCCCATAAGCGCGCAATAGGGCAACAGCGGCGCTGGCAAAGTGGACGCAGTACCCCTGACGGTTCTCAAATAAAAAATAATCCACAAAATCCCGGCCGTCCGGTGGGGTTCCCGGAGACAAGGTATAGGCAGCGCTGGTCTGTACCATTGTCTGAATGGCGGTTACAATAGCGTCCAGGGAAAGGTTGACATTTCCAGATGCGTCTGGTACAAATTGCATGAAATGTGTCTGCAAATAGCTGCGCAGCTTATTTTTAAGATTGTCCGGCAGAGTGGTGTAATGCTCATATGCAAAGCGAGAATAGGCGGTTTCCAGCTCCATAAGCGCCCGGGCCTCACCGTCGAGCTGAAGGAGAAGCGTATCTGAAACAGGGGCGCAGTAAAAGTGTTCCAATGCCTCCGTAGAATTAAGGGAAATAACCTGTGTGTTTTGAAAGTAATTTTCCGTTTCCCACCTGCCGTTCTCCAGAAAAAAAGCGGCGCTCATATCCCGGCTTTTCCGATTCAGGCCGAGAGAAAGGGCCTCCAGCCGATAGGTGGCGGAGCCCAGCGGCAAAGGAGAACGGATGAAATGGTCGCTTACAAATTGTCCCTGCGGCAAGTTCTGCGGCGTAGTTGAGAGAAAATAAGGGAAGTAGATTGTTTTTTGGTTGGTACGGATATTTTGCAAGCTTAATTCCTGGTAGGAGGTCCGCTGTATAAACTGTGTATTGTGGCGCTGAAGGATCGCCGTATCTAATTGGGCGGACAGATTCAGGAGTGATGAATCGGGTACGGCGGCGCTTATTTCGGAAAAGGAGGAATCCGGCAGCGGCTCCCAAGAAAAGCCGGTATAAACGGAGCCGGTAAATCCTTTCAGATACATTGGGGCCGGGCTTGTGGCCTTGACACGCAGGGCGGTTTCTCCGCTGAAGCTGATGTGTCCTCCCTGCGTCAGATCCGCCCGGTCCAATGTAGCTCCATAGGGCGTGATAGAAGCGCCCCCAGTCCATAGGGTTTGGACGGCTTCTGTAACCTGCGTCCGCCAATGGTTTAGAATTTGTGGCTGCCGCGGTTCATAACGGAAGAAAAACAGGGAAAGGGCTGCTGTAAGGCATATCAGCAGGGGGAGCCATAGCAACCGGCTTCTTACTGAGCGATGCCCGGATTCAAGATAATGGACGCTTATTTCTTTCTTAAGACGGTCCTTTGCTTTTTTATCACCAAGGGCGCCAATAAACAGGACCAGCCAAAATATCAGAAATAACAAGAAAATAAGCGGGTAAGGGGTGAAGTTGAGCAGTATTAGCGGCAGCGGAAAAGTTAGAAGAAAGGCCGGCAGCGTGCTCTTTTTTCGGATTACTACCCAGGCCAGCAGGCATAAAAAAGCGGTAAGCATAAAAAGGACAAACAGCGTACAGCGCTGCCGTTGAGTCGAATAGTCGCTAACCTCGGTCACATAGAGCAGAAAATGGCTGCCTAACAAATCGTTTAGACGCTCGATAACCTGGTTTACACAGAGAATGAGGCCCTGGGCTAGCTCCGCACGTAGAAGATAGGTGCACAGGCAATATAAAACGGCAAAGAAAAGAACCAGTAGATTCCCCGGTTTTGGAAAGACAAAGGCAACCGTAAAAAAGAGGGTAAAAAACAGGAGCATAGCCCCTAAAACCCAAAAATCTACGGCAAGCGGGAAAACAGAAAAGAAGATCAGTACGGTGCCGGAGATCGCTGACGCCAGCAATAAAAAGTCTAATATGAAGGCTGAAAACCATGCCTGTTTTTTTGCCCGAAGCACAGGAGGCTCAAGAATGAAGCCCGCCTGGCTGGTATCGATTTTTTTAAGGGCTCTGTTTGTTTTTTTCATCATGGTTGATCCTGTAGGGAGGAAAGTGCCTCCGATAAATTTTCTCTGATATGAGTTGCGGTAATTGTTTGGTGGCGGATGTGGCAATGGGGGGATCCGCTTTGAGGCTGGGCAGGGCTTTGCGGATTTATTGTCAGTAACAGGAGTGTGCGAAGCGTAGCTGGAAGCGAAAGGGATGACAGCGCTTTGCTATCGGCGGTCAGTACCGCCAGCGTATGGACCGGACTTGCCGGCAAATGCATAAGCGTATGGCCGGAGCAGGGAGGTTCTCCCAGCAGTAAGTGCAGGGCATGGGTTAAATTTTCGAGTGCCCATATGGCTTCACTTCGGACTCGCTGATCCTTTGCCGAGTACCATTGCAGCCGATAGGGAACATGGTTGAAGGAAAGGGTGCTCCCAAGGATTCCAAGCGCCTCCAAAAGGCAATCTAAATCCATATTTCTTCCGCAGAAATCTAAATAAATGGCAAGTCCGCAGTCCTGCGCTGCAAAGCTTTCACGAACCAGAATCTTTTCCTGCTTGGCGGAAAGCTTCCAGTGAACGGTACGAAGAGAGTCGCCGTTCTGATAAGGACGCACCTGAGAGGATTCTCCGTTAAAATTTCCTTTTTGCGCCAGAAGAAGGCTTTCTCCCGGGGAAGAGGGCCGGGCGGCGAAATCGAGCGCTGTCATATCAGGAAGGACCTCCGTATAGGCGCTGCATGGAACCTTTTTTGTAAAGGAAAAGAGCCCGAGATAATCCCAAAAACGGATTTGCTCCACCGTGCAGGAGAATTGCCCGCAGGTCAGTGGGGTGCACTTTTGGACCAGCGAAAAGGAGCGCATGCTCTTTACGGAAAAACAGATTTTTTCTGTGCTGCCTTCGGCGGAAAGGCTGCTCTGTATACGAAGAAGCAAAGTGATTCGGGCAACCGGCAGCCGGCTTCTTCCGGACAGCAGGAATATAAAGTCGACCGGAGAACCCTTGCGCCCGCTTGGTTGGTCGCATGTTAGCTGCGGCGCCGAGTTCCTGATTGCCAGCCATGTCAGCAGCAGGGAGAAAAAGGGTAAAATAAGTGTGGATACCAGCGCCAGCCAGAAAAAATAACCGGGGAAGAACAGGTAACCGGCAAATAGAGCGGTAACGACCGCCGCATAAAAAACACGGTATTTAGCCATGCCGGCCGCCTCCAATATGGAGGACCGGGGCTTTGGTTTCGGCCAGAATTTGCAGAGCAGCCTCTTCACGTGAAAGGCCTTGACTTCTGGCGGAGTTGTTCAAAACCAGGCGATGAGCCGCCACGGCGGGAAAGACAGCGGTAATGTCCGACGGGATGACAAAGTCTCGTTCAAGGAGATAGGCAGAGGCCTGCGCCATTTTAACCACAGCAATGGTACCCCGTGGGCTGAGGCCCAGGCGAAGCCCTTTGTGCCCTCGGGAGGTGTGGGCGAGCAGTGCGGCGTACTGGTATAATTCGTCCGCCACATAGACGCGGGCGGCTTCTCTTTGCATGTGGCACACTTCCTCCCGGGAGACCACTGGGGCAATGGCGGCCGGAGGTTTATCCCCGTGCTTTTGCCGGAGAATACGGACCTCGTCCTCATAGGTGGGGTAGCCCATTGACAGGCAAACCATAAAGCGGTCTATTTGAGACTCGGGCAATTCCTGTGTACCGGCAAAGCCCAAAGGATTTTGGGTAGCAATCACGGTATAGGGGTGTGGCATTTCATGGGAAACGCCGTCAACGGTAATTTTTCCTTCTTCCATGACCTCGAGCAGGGCGCTCTGTGTTTTGGAGGAGGTACGGTTAATTTCATCGGCAAGAAATAAATTACAAAGAGCGGCGCCCGGCTGGTATTCCAAACGCCTGCTCTCACGGTTAAAAACAGAAAAGCCGGTAATATCGGAGGGGAGCGTGTCCGGCGTGAATTGGAACCGTTTATATTGGAGTTGCATTGCCTGAGAAAAGGAAACGGCTAGTGTGGTTTTACCGACGCCGGGAATATCTTCCAGCAGAATGTGCCCGTTGGCTAATATGGCCATCAGGATTTTTTGAATAATCTCTTCCTTGCCAATCACTACTTTTTGAATTTCATCTATAATACGCCTTGCCTTTTGCTGCATAAGCCAAACCTCTCTTAAAATAGTAGGATGAAAACGCATAGCTTAAATTTTTGAGTGAATTGCTCAAATCTTTTCAGATAATACTTCTATTATAATAAATAACCATATTTAATGCAAATAAAATCAAAAAGCAGTATATTAGTACTGCAATGGGGGCAAAATTTGCTTGCCTTTCGCATATAAACGGCGTTACAATAAAATAGCAGCAGATCACAAAAGGATTATAAGGAGAAGAATAATGGAATATCACCTTGCAATAGAGAAGCAGCGGGCTTTTTTCCTGACGGGAGCAACCCGCCCGATCGGCTACAGGCTGCGGCAGCTGAAGCTTTTAAAGGGGGCCATTCAAAAATATGAAGCTGAAATTTTAGAGGCGCTGTGCACGGATTTGGGTAAGCCGGCGTTTGAGGGCTATGCCACAGAGGTGGGCATGGTTTATGAGGAAATTGGACATGCCCTGCGGTACCTGAAAAAGTGGGCGCGCCCGAAACGTGTTCGCGCGCCGCTGACACAGTTTCCCTCTTCATGCCGGCTATATGAGGAGCCCAAAGGAATAGCTCTCATCATGTCGCCATGGAATTATCCTTTTCAGTTGACGGCCGCACCGCTGGTTGCCGCGATTGCCGCGGGCAACTGCGTGGTGGTTAAGCCCTCCCGCTATTCCGAAGCAACGTCCGCAGTCCTCGAAAAGATGCTGGCTGAGAGCTTTGAGGCGGAGTATATCACTATTTTTCAAGGAGGCAGCGCGGTCAATACGGAGCTGTTGAGGGAAAAATTTGACCATATTTTCTTTACTGGAAGCCCGGCGGTAGGCCATGTAGTTATGCAGGCAGCAGCCCGCCATTTGACGCCGGTGACGTTGGAACTCGGTGGGAAGAGTCCGTGTATTGTGGATGAAACCGCTAACATTGGCCTTGCCGCCCGCCGAATCGCCTGGGGAAAGCTGATCAATGCGGGGCAGACCTGTGTAGCGCCGGATTATGTGGCGGTTCACAGTAAGGTGAAATCCCATTTCGAGGAAGCTTATAAAAAAGCGGTTCTTGACCTGTATGGGGATGCTCCGCTTGAGCAGAAGGATTATGGCAAGATTATCAACCGGAAGCATTTTGATCGCCTGCTTGGTTTACTGGAACAGGAAAGATCCGTGTGGGGAGGAAAATCAAATGCGGATACCCTGAAAATCGAGCCGGCGCTGCTGCAGGAGGCAACGTGGGACAGCCCCGCTATGCAGGAGGAAATTTTCGGCCCCATTCTTCCGATACTGACGTTTGATTCCTTCACCGGTTTATTTGAGGAACTAAAGCAGAAGCCCGTACCGCTGGCAGCTTATCTTTTTACAAAAAATCCGCAGCATGAGGAAATGTTCCGCCATGAACTGCGTTTCGGGGGCGGCTGTATCAACGATACCGTTGTACACCTGACTAATCCGCGCATGCCGTTCGGCGGCGCGGGGCAGAGCGGAATGGGAAACTACCATGGATATTACGGCTTTTTGACCTTTTCACACCAGAAAAGTATTTTGAAAAAATCGAATGTGGTGGATGTTCCGGTTCGTTATGCGCCATATGGAGACCGCCTGAGCACGATTAAAAAATTAATGCGCTGAAGCAAATGGAGGGGATTTTTTATGGATGAAATCCGGGCTTTACAAAAAATGGTGGATGAATGCGGACGAATCGTGTTTTTTGGCGGCGCGGGCGTTTCAACGGAGAGCGGGATTCCGGATTTTCGCAGCGTAGACGGCCTATATCACCAGCAGTATGCCTACCCGCCGGAGGAGATGCTCAGCCACACGATGTATGAGAAGAAAACAGAAGCTTTTTTCGAGTTTTACCGCGCCAAGTTGCTCTACCCGCAGGCCAGGCCCAACGCAGCGCATAAAAAGCTCGCGCAGCTGGAGCAGAAGGGAAAGCTTCTTGCTGTTGTTACCCAGAATATAGACGGTCTGCACCAGGCGGCGGGCAGCCGGAATGTCTATGAGCTGCATGGCTCCGTGCTGAGGAATCGATGCGTGCGGTGCGGGCGGGAGTATGGCATCGATTTCCTTTTAAACAGCACCGGAATCCCGCACTGTGGCTGTGGGGGTATTGTCAAACCGGATGTTGTGTTATATGAGGAAGGGCTTGACCAGAATATATTGAGGGGAGCGGTGCAGGCGATTTCTGCGGCGGATATGCTGATTATTGCCGGAACCTCCCTGGCGGTTTATCCGGCAAGCGGGTTGATTCATTATTTTTCAGGTAAATACCTAGTGGTAATCAATAAGACCGCTACCGCCATGGACCAGAAGGCGGATTTACATATTTGCGGCAGGGTTGGCGAAGTCCTTTCGCAGGTCGAGGCATAGGGAATGCCTGGTTTATTACAGGGTTATGCGAAGCATGCGAAATTCACGTACCGACAGGCCGGTATATTGTTTAAAAATCCGGCTTAAATAATTTTCGTCTTCGATGCCTACGTTTTCGCCCGCCTCTTTCAGGGTGATGGCGTTATTAATTAGAAGCAATTCTTTCACCCGCTCAATTTTGACACGATTGATGTAAGTGATGAGTGTCTGGCCGGTCATGGCCTTAAACAGGTGGCTGAGATAACCGGTGCTGATCTCCAGCTCCCGGGCAATTTCTTCAATGGTTATTTTCTGTTCGATATGGCTGGCAATATAGCGTATGGCACGCTGGCTGTATACAAAAAGACTGGGGTTGAGGCTCCGGTCTTTTTTTAACAGGACATGGCGGATGCAGGCTGTGGTGATTTCAGCGAGCAGCTCTAAAATCAATCCGCTGCAGCGGAGCAGGCGTGTCTCTGCTCCCTCCGAAAAACAGCGGATAATGGTCTTTACAGTCTGTTCCAGCTGAGGATATTCCTCACCCGGAAGATAGCGATCCGGTACTAGCGCCCAGTTTCCGTCAAAAGAGGAGCTGTGCGCCGCCTGCTGCACAAAAGGGAGCAGCTGCTCCTGCGGAACGAGTTCGGCCTCATAGAAAAGCCGAAAGCCAACCGTGGCATGGCGGTGAATGGGTTCTGAGCTTTCAAACCATTCTTCCTGTCTTTTCATGGAGATGCAGAAGCTCCCCGCGGGGATGGAGAGGCAGGTTCCGTCTGCCCGCCGGTTTTGTATAGATCCCTGCTCGACATAGAAGGCCTCCATAAAATTGGCATCGGATTTTAGATGCATGGCATAGCCGCTGGTTTGATAATGATGCGCAAATAATATGCGCGGGGTATTGGCGAGGGTGATCTTGTAATAATCCATGACAGATCTCTCCGTGTAAAAATTTGTTTTGTGGTGTAATATAGGGAAGCAGACGAAATTTCATGTTTTTTCTGCCTTTATTATAGCAGGATTATCCAGGTTTCTCAAGATTGTCTCTGGCTATTTTGCATGGGAAAAAGTATGCTTAGAAATAACAGGCACCGGACAAATTGGGGGGTGGCACAGGCCGAGAGCCTGAAAAAATAATGAGCGCTAATGAGCGCCGCAACAAGGTGAGGAGGTACCTGTGATGCTTGAAAATTTAAAACAGGAACTACAGTCATTGGATATCCAACCCAGGGATATCGGCGCCTATCTAAAATATCTGGGCTTTTCCGCGCATCTGGATGAACCGGCTGCTCTGGCAAGGGCCTATGCGGCTGAATCATTGTTTTGCGGGCACCGTAAACAAATCTATAGGCACGACCGGATTGTCGGGTCTATTTATGGGCTTGTTTGCGACGAGCGGGTCAGCCATCAGGAGCTGGCCTATGCGAAAACATTGGCGGATAGCTACGGCGCCAATTCTTTTGCGACGAATGCAGACCACTATGCGCCCAATTATGAGGCCTTTTTGAGTGCTGGGGTCAGCGGGATTCTACAGAAAATACAGCGTTCAATGCGGATGCATCAGCGGGATTCGGATGCGTCCAAGCGGCTTGAATTTTTGTCGGCTGCGGAGGTTACAATGAAGGCCTTTCAGCGCATGCTGATACAATACGGGGAGGCGGCAGCGGAAAAGGCAGGGGCGGAAGCGGATAATGCTTCCCGATCGGAGCTCATGGAGGCCAGCCGGATTTGTCATAAGCTTTCGGCTGAAAGGCCGGGGACATTCCGCGAGGCGCTTCAGCTGGTCTGGCTGGCATATGTTGCGTTTGTTTATGAGGGGCGCTATGCGATGGCCTTTGGCCGCATGGATCAATATTTATACCCCTTTTTTGAAAGGGACCTGGAGGCGGGGCGCATAGATCACGAGACAGCGGTGGAGCTGCTGTCGTGTGCTCTTTATAAAATCAGCGAGCACCGCTGGCTGGGTGGCGATGACGTCGTGAATATCGCCATAGGTGGGGTGAAAGCGGATGGCTCCGGCGGTGTCAATGAGCTGAGCTATTGTATTTTGGAGGCTGTGCATCGTTGCAATATTCCGGGCCCCAATCTATCTGCCCGTTATTATGAGGGGATGCCGGATTCATTTTTGGATGCCTGCCTGCAGGTAATAGGAACAGGGCTTGGCTACCCTGCCCTGATGAATGATAGCGTGAATATTCCGGCCCTGCATCGGCATGGCTACTCTTTGGAGGATAGCCGAAACTATTGTATGGTAGGGTGTATAGAAAACTTTATTCAGGGAAAACAGCCGCCGTGGACAGACGGGCGGTTTAACACCCCAAAATATCTGGAGCTGGCGCTTAATGATGGACGCTGTATGTTGACCGGAGTACAAATGGGCCCTAAAACCGGACCGGCTGAAAAAATGGCAACAATGCAGGAGGTTATAGAGGCGTTCCGCCAGCAGATGGTTTATGGAGCGGCGGACTATATGGCGCGGTTCCGCAATGAAAATGAACGCTACAATAGGGTGCGCTATGTACAGCCGTTTTTATCCTGCTTTTGCGATGACTGCATCGAACGCGGCTTGGATATCAACGACGGCGGCGCCCGCTACCCCTCTGTACATGGCGCCTGCTGCATGGGAACGGCGACGGTTGCAGACTCCTTGGCAGCTATTGAGCGCATTGTGTATGAAGAAAAGGCGCTGACACTCGCAGCGCTCAGAGATGTGTTGCTGGCCGACTACGCGGGGCATGAGGATATCAGGCGGAAATTGCTTTCCGCACCGAAATACGGCAACAATGATGACTTTGTAGATAAATACGCGGTGTGGTTTATAAAGGTGCAGGAAGAGATCTTTTCAAACTATCATACATGGGACGGGGGCCCGATTTATGTTGCGGTTGCTTCCAATGTGAGCAATATACCGGCGGGGGAAGAGGTGGCGGCGACACCGGATGGACGGAAGAGCCGGTCGCCTCTGAGCGATGCAGCCTCGCCGATGCACGGCAGGGATACCAACGGGCCGACCGCGGTGCTTCACTCGATGGCAAAGCCGGATTATACGTTGGCCTCCTGCGGTACGGTGCTGAACCAGAAATACAGTCCGGTCATGTTTACGGACTCGGTAAAAAGACAAAAGCTATTGAGCCTAGTCAAGGTCTATTTTCAGAAGGGCGGGCAAGAGATTCAAATGAATGCCGTCTCTCGTGAAATGTTGATGGATGCACAAAAAAGACCGGAGCAGTACCGCAATCTTGTTGTGCGGGTATCAGGTTTCAGTGCGTTTTATACAAGTCTGACCAAGGAAGTACAGAACGATATTTTAATGCGAACGGAGCATGATTGAAATGATCGGCAGAATCAGCAGGCTTCAGCATTTTTCTGTGGGAGACGGTCCCGGCATCCGCAGTACGGTTTTTTTTCAGGGCTGTAACCTGCACTGTGATTGGTGCCATAATCCGGAAACTATTCCCCTCAAAGCGGCGCTGCTGTTTTACCGGGAGCGCTGTACAGCCTGCGGGCACTGTGTGCAGGCTTGTTCAAAGAAATGCCACCGTTCAGCTTCAGGATGCCATGCATTTAGCCGCACGGCCTGCAATCTCTGCGGCGCCTGCGTTGAGGCCTGTACGCCGCAGGCACTGGAACGCTGCGGACAGGAGATGACGTTGGATGAGGTCTTCCGCTTTATTGAGGAGGATCAGGACTTTTACGCTGCCTCTGGAGGCGGAGTCACACTGTCCGGCGGCGAGCCGCTACTGCAGGCAGATTTTTGCGGGGAACTTGTAAAAAAATGCCGCGAAAGTAAAATAAACACGGTGATAGATACAGCGGGGAACATCCCGTACACAGCTTTTGAAAAAATATTAGCAGATACGTCGATGTTTTATTATGACATAAAGGCGGCGGAGGAGGATTACCAGGCTTGGACGGGCGGTGATGGAGCGCGCATTTTTGCAAACCTGAAGCAGCTGATTGCCGACGGTGCGGATGTAACAGCCAGGATTCCGATGATACCGCAGTACAATCTTTCACCGGAATATGCTGAAAGAATGATTTTAAGACTGCGCTCCTGTGGTGTGAAAAAGGTTCATCTGCTGCCCTTCCACCGGCTCGGCAGCGGCAAATATCAGGCTCTGGGGCGTGAGTATACCTGTGCCGGGCTGGCGCCGCCGCGTAAGGAGGACCTGGAGCAGCTGCTGATTTTGTTTTCAGCAGCATTTGAGGCTGCCATTGCGGGGTAATGGGCAATTATATTATTTCAGAAATGAGGTCAATGTATGAGAAAAGTAAGAGCAGCGGTGCTGACCGCAACCAACCGTCCGTTTGAAATTCAGGAGTTTGAGCTGACCAACCCACCGGAGGGGATGGCAAAAATCAGACTGATTGCCAGTGGAATCTGCGGAACAGATGTTCATATTTACAAGGGGAAAATTCCGGTGAATATGCCGGCCATTATCGGGCATGAATTTATAGGAGAAGTGGAGGCGTTATCGGCATCGGATAGTAAACAATATGGTATACAGGCGGGGGACCGCGTGATTGTAGATATTGCTTGCCCTTGCGGGCATTGCCGCTTATGCCGGGCAGGGGATGATGCCAATTGTGTACATATGGGCGTCACCAATGGCGGAGATCCGGCTATAGCGCCGCACCTATACGGCGGCTATGCAGAGTATAATTACTCACCTGTAAAGAATTTAATTAAAATTCCTTCTGAGCTGAACCCAGTCATGGTGGATGTGTTTGCCTGTGCCGGCCCTACTGTCCTGCACGCCTTTCAGCTGGCTGAAAAAGCGGGCTGTAAACTTCGGGAAATTTCAACGGCCGTGATACAAGGCTTGGGGCCGGTGGGCATGTTTGCTCTGCTATATCTGAAGGCGATGGGGGTTCCCAATGTAATTGCTGTAACCGGCAGCCGCAAGGAGGAACGCGACCAGTATGCGCGGCAGCTGGGTGCTGCCGCGGTCCTCAGCATGGCAGATGATGGGCAGGAGGGCATCCTAGCTGTAATAGAGCGCTATAATGACGGCCTGGCCGCGGATCTGGTGTTTGAATCTTCAGGAAATCCTCGGGCTGTTCCGCAGGGGCTTGGTATGCTGCGCAACAGGGGCGTCTACCTGATTCCCGGCCAATATTCAAACAGCGGCGCGGTAGAGATTGAACCGCAGAAAATTACGTTTAATGCCCTGCATTTGATCGGTTCCTCTCAGTATGCGGTAGAGGACGTCAAAGCCTATTTGCAGTTTCTGCAAAATAATCCCCAGCTTTATGCGGCTATTGACCGGCTGCATACCGACTATTCTGTCCCGCAAATCAACGAAGCGTTTCAGGCCGTCCAGGCTGGAAAAAATATAAAAACCCTGTTGGTCCCAGAGCGGTAAAACTATTAGGGGGCAAACAGCTGCGGGTCCCCTGGCAAGGCCTGGCTATGCTTGTTCCCGGGATTTTCCGGGAACCTCCAAACATCTTGTTTAGAGGCAGTTCTTACCGGTCCGCAAAGGCGTTCTTGCCGAGGGCAATGTAAAAGAGGGATGTCCTTCCTGGACATCCCTCTTTTGGCAGTAGAGGCGCAATATGACTTGCCTTTTACCGGCGATCAGAAATTTTGCGCGCGGCCTGAAACATGTGGATAATATTCTCGGGAGGAACGTCGTCTTGAATATTATGTGCTGCGGCAAAAATATAGCCGCCGTCCACATAAATGTCGTCCAGCAGGGCTTTTACCCCCTGCTCAATACTCGCTTGGTTTCCATGCGGAAGCAGGTCCTGGGTGTCCAGGCCGCCATGGAATACGATCTGGCGGCCGTAAAACTGCTTTAGATTAGCTGGAGACATAGAGGCATTGGTCGGCTGAATGGGGTTCAGAATTTCGACGCCGGCATCGATCAGATCCGGGATCAAAGGAAAAACGCTGCCGCAGCTGTGGTGCAGAAATTTTGCCTTGGTCAGCTTTTTTGTCAAGGCAATGCGCTCTTTAAAATAAGGCTTGATCATTTCGTTGAACATATCATTGGAGATAAACGTGCTGCTTTGGGTCGCAAAATCGTCTCCGCTGGAAGTATAATGGATGTAATCGCCGACTGCACTGTAGTACATCTCACTGACAACTTTTTGGTAATTGAAGATGATTTCAAAAAAACGAGTGACAAATTCGGGCTCCAGAGCCATTTTGATCATGAAGTCGTCAAAGCCGCACATCCAGCAGCCAAGCTCAAAAATACCATAGGTAGGGTGCGAGGCACAGATGATATAGTCGGTCTCTCGATAGAGCTTTTTAGCGGATGCGGCAATTTCGTCCAGCTCTTTTTGTGAAATTGTATATGGGTCCGGAAATGGGTAATTTTCTAAATCCATCAGGGTAGCGCCCCGCAGGGGATTTTCAACAATATCCCAGTACATGCCAGTAAAAACACGGCGCAGGCCCCATTCATCAATATACTCGGTATCTGATATTTTTTGGTAGACAGATTTTTCCGGCCGCAGAATCCATCCTACGCCACGGGTATCAATGTCGAGATACTTTAAAATCCGCTCGTCGATTCCATAGCCCATAAGGGTTTCATAGCCTCGATAACCCAGCAGGTCCGAGAGCTTTTTAGCGGCGTTTCCGTCCATGCCGGAGAGCGGACAGCCGCCCAAGTCCAAAATCAGGTGGTCAGGGTTTTGATGGTTTATTGTTTGCTCGAAGGCATTTCGTCTCATAGTTTACTCCCCATTATTTAAGATAAGGCCTTTATTATTTTTTATTTTATTCGTTTATCCAAGGAAGTCAATTCATTATGTTGTGTTTTTTAATAGTTTATTACGATGTGCTGCGTGAGCAGGAACAGAGCGGAGCGCCTGTGCTGCCAGACATGGGCAGTGTACAAGTAAAGTCTGTTTTTGTTGACAACCCGCCGGCATTGGGCTATATTATCAGCAGTAAGGGCGGCGCGCCCTGTTTGGGGCTCTTAAAAGGTAAAATGAGAAATTAAAGGAGTTGACAGGCATGGATAATAAGAAATGGTTTAAGGAGGCCCAGTTCGGCATGATGATCCATTGGGGGCTTTATACGCTCCCTGCGGGGGAATGGAAAGGTAAGCGCATGACGGGAATCGGTGAATGGATCCAGCAGTACTATCGCATTCCAAACGCTGAATACCACGAGCTGGCGAAAGCTTTTAATCCGGTGCTGTTCAATGCTGAGGACTGGGTGAAGCTGGCAAAGTCCGCCGGGATGCGGTATATGGTGGTGACTGCCAAACACCATGAGGGCTTTGCGCTATACCGTTCTCAGGTTAGTAGATTTAACATTTATGACGGCACGCCGTTCCGGCGGGATGTCATTGCTGAAATTGCCGAGGCCTGCTATAAGCATGGGCTCAAATTGGGCTTGTATTATTCGCAAGACTTGGATTGGAGCGAACCGAACGGCGGAGGCTGGCAGATGGGGAAAACCTGGAGCGGCTGCGGCCCGGAGGAGCGGGAGCTGCGGTATTGGGTGAATAACTGGGATTTTCCGGATGATGAGCATAAGGATTATGCGCAGTGTTTCCGCGATAAGATTAAGCCCCAGGTCAAGGAGCTGCTGACCAATTACGGCGATTTATGCCTGATTTGGTTTGACACGCCCTCCAGTATTTCCACAGAGCAGAGTATGGAGCTCTATCATATGGTAAAACAATATCAACCGGACTGCCTGGTTAATTCCAGAATCGGGAACGGAGTCGGCGATTATCGCTCAATGGGTGATAATGAGATTCCAGATGCCTATATGGCAGAGGAGCTTGTTGAGACGCCGGCGACGTTGAATGACACATGGGGCTATAAGAGCTTTGATAACAACTGGAAGGATGCCGCGCGCGTGCGGGCGATTAAGAAGCATTTAAACGACCGCGGCGTGAACTATCTGCTCAATGTAGGGCCGGATTCTTTGGGCAGAATCCCTGCGCCTGCAGCGGCAATTTTAAAAAACGCCGGCAAATAACAGACTGTGGAAAAAAATAAAAAGCCTCGATTATAATCGAGGCTTTTTATTTGTGGTACAAAATACCCTTTTGGCGGAGAGGATGCGACTCGAACGCACAATGCCTTGCGGCACACCACATTTCCAATGTGGCTCCTTACCAATTAGAATACCTCTCCATTTACAAGTTACTACTTGGCACAAGTGATATTATAACGAAAGCTAAAAAAAAATCAAGTAAAAAATTTAAGATCTTTTTTATGTTTTGAAAAAAACAGCAGAATAAACCTTAGAAAATATATTTTATTCTAATTTTTGTAAAATTTAACCGTTCTTTTCTTGTGTCATGCATAAACTATTGCTATAATTATAATATTATCCTAAAACAAGGTGGA
This sequence comes from Hydrogeniiclostridium mannosilyticum, assembly GCF_003268275.1. Lineage (GTDB taxonomy): Bacteria > Bacillota > Clostridia > Oscillospirales > Acutalibacteraceae > Hydrogeniiclostridium > Hydrogeniiclostridium mannosilyticum. The sequence continues at coordinate 18,858 of NZ_QLYR01000001.1, read as the reverse complement.
ATATCAATGAACCGCAAAAAATCAAGTAAAGCAGCCGCTGTGATCGATATTGGTTCCAATATGATTAAAATGGGGATTTCCCAGATCCAAAAAGGAGAAATTACCCAATTGGATTACCTGGAATATCCGCTCTCGTTGGGGCATGAGGTTTTCGCCGAGGGAAAAATAAGCTTTGAAAGCCTGCGGGAATTGTCTAAAATATTGCGTGGCTTCTGCGAGGTGATGGAAGAATACGGTGTTTCTAAATACCGCGTTGTCTCCACCACCGCCTTGCGCGAGGCCGAGAATAAGGCTTTCATTGCAGATCAGCTGAAAATACAGAATCATATGGATGTCGAAGTGTTTGAGGACGACCAGGAAAAAACGCTCATTTATTTCGAAATTCTGAAAACGGTTGATGTTTCGGAATTGGGAACCTGCCTGATTTCCCACATTGGGGCAGGCAGCATTGGATTGGCTATTTATGACGGGCAGCAGATGCGTTCATCACAAAATATCCCAATGGGTGCGCTTAAGCTTCATGATATGCTCGGCAGTATTCAGGATCGTACAGACGACTTCTATACAGTAGTCGCCGAGTATCTTAACGTCATCATGCGCCATAATAATATTTCTTCTCTGGAAAATATCAACAATTTGATCCTAGCTGGAAATGAAATTCAGCTGATTGCCAAAATATGCGGGGTGGAACCACAGGAAAACCGTTATATTTTAGAGTCCAAAAGAGTACGAAAGCTATTTCGGGAGATTCGCTCCTGCTCGACGGAAAAAATCAGCTACCTTTATGGCCTCAATGAGGAGACTGCCGAGCTGCTGTATTCCGCTCTGGCGATTTATGTCCGCCTTATCCGTTTGACAAAGGTGGAATTTATCATTGCACCCCGGGTAGAATTGTGGAACGCGGTTACACGTGAGCTGCTGGCGCCGCAAAGTGTGGCTCAATATGAGGAGCATGTACGGCGCTGCGCGCTGTCCTGTGCGGCAATGGTTGCCAAGACCTATCATTGCAGCAGCGAACATGCGGAACTCACGCATCGTTTTGCCTGTAAAATTTTCGATAAAATGAAAGGGGCGCACGGGCTCAACCAGCGGAAGCGGCTGATCCTGGAACTGGCGACCATCCTCCATGAGTGTGGGCATTATGTAAACTCGAAGCGGCACCTGATTAGTACTTTTGATCTGATAAAAAACATAGATATTTATGGGATGACAGACAACGAAATGCTGTACATTGCCTATGTTTCCCGCTATAATGAATACGATGTCCCTTCCTTTGAGGAGAGCGAGTTTCAATCGCTGTCGGACGAGGAGCGGCTGGTTATTTCCAAGTTGGTTGCCATCTTTTTAGTGGCGAATTCACTCGATAAATCGCAAAAGCAGAAACTGAGCGATATTAAGGTAAAGCTGGCTGGTGACAATTTAATTATTACAGCAGAGAGCAATGAAAACCTGTTTTTAGAAAAATGGGCCTTTGAACAGTCTGCCCCATTATTTAAGGAGGTTTTTGGCGTTACCCCGCAGTTGATAGTAAAATCTTTTTTGATTGATTGATGAATAAAAGGTGTTGGAATAGCATGACTAATGAAAAAAATAAGGTACCCTATCTAAACCGCGAATTAAGCTGGATGGATTTCAATGCACGTGTGCTGGAGGAGGCCTTTAAGAAGGATAATCCAGTCATGGAACGGCTGCGTTTTTTGGCGATTACAGCTTCCAATTTGGATGAGTTTTTTATGGTTCGTGTAGCCGGCGTCCAGGAGCAGGTGGCATCTGGCTACCAGACACCGGATGCCTCCGGGCTTTCTCCGAAGGAGCTGCTCCCGCTGCTAACGGAAAAAATTAAAAGCTTCTCAGAAAAGCAATATTCCTGTTATACGCGCTCCTTGCTTCCCGCGCTAAAAAGGATAGGCATTTCCTTTGCGCAGCCGCAGTCTTTGGATGAGGAGCAGCAGCATTTTGTCCGCGATTATTTTGAAAAAGTTCTTTTCCCTGTGCTGACCCCTCTTGCTGTGGACCGAAGCCGCCCGTTCCCCTTTTTGGCCAATAAGAGCCTGAATATTGCTGTTCATTTGACGGATATGCAAGGCGAGTCCAAGTTTGCCGTTGTTCAGGTGCCGGGCATTTTGTCCCGGTTTATGCAGCTTCCGCCGGCGGACGGTCGGCGTTGTTGTTTTATTCTGCTGGAGGATGTGATCATTCAGCAAATCGCGGAGCTTTTTGAGCTGCACGCAATTCAGTCCTGCGCGGCTTTCCGCATCACACGCAATTCGGACCTGGACATCGACGAAGAAGCAGAGGACCTGATGGCTGCGGTTCAAAAGTCCATAAAAAAGAGGAAACGCGGTAAGCCGGTGCGCTTGGAGCTGTCTCAGCATTGCGATGCGGAAACCAAGGAATTTCTTACGGAGATGCTGGACGTGGAAGAGGAGGAAATCTATCAGCTTCCTGGTCCGCTGGATCTGACATTTCTGTCTAAATTTGCCGGTCAGCACGGCTATGAGGATTATTGCTTCAAGCCAGTTCGCCATGTGAATCCACCAGCAGATTTCTGGGGATATTCCGATATTTTTGAGGCAATCCGTGAGCGTGACCGCATGGTCCACCATCCATATGAGAGCTTTGACTGCGTCGTCAATTTTGTACGGCAGGCGGCTGAGGATCAGAATGTCCTGGCAATTAAGCAGACGCTTTACCGAGTCAGCGGCAATTCTCCCATTGTTGCGGCACTGATCAGGGCGGCGGAAAATGGGAAGCAAGTGACCGTACTTGTCGAGCTGAAGGCCCGTTTTGATGAGGAAAATAATATCCTATGGGCGAAAAAGCTGGAGCAGGCCGGCTGCCATGTCATTTACGGTTTAGCCGGGCTGAAGACACACTGCAAAATTCTTTTGGTGGTTCGACATGATGAGGACGGCATCCGCCGCTATCTTCATGTCGGTACCGGCAATTATAATGACTCAACCGCAAAGCTTTATACCGACATTGGAATGTTTACCTGCCGGGAACCCTTTGGTGCCGATGCGTCCTCTTTGTTTAATGTTCTGACGGGGTATTCCCGTCCGCCTGAATACCACAAGTTTGTCGTCGCGCCGCATGGTATGCGCAGCTTTTTCGTGCGCATGATTCGGCAGGAAGCCGCGAATGCCGCCCAATCGCTGCCCTGCGGGATTACAGCCAAGGTAAATTCCCTGGTGGATCCTGAAATTATTGCGGAGCTGTATCAGGCCTCACAGGCGGGAGTTCCGGTGCGGCTGATTGTCCGCGGCATCTGCTGCCTGGTGCCGGGCCTGCCGGGTACAAGTGAAAACATCAGCGTACACAGTATTGTCGGGCAATTCCTGGAGCACAGCCGTATTTTCCGCTTTGAAAATGCCGGAACCCCTAAAATATATATGGGCAGCGCCGACTGGATGCCCCGTAACCTGGACCGGCGTGTAGAGCTTGTTTTTCCGGTTGAGGATCCGCTCGTGAAGGAACGCGCTTTTTCCATTTTGGACTTGATGTGGAACGACAATATGAACACCCGGGTGATGCTGCCCAGTACCAGCTATGAACATATTGACCGGCGCGGAAAGCTTCCCGTTAATTGCCAGGTGGAGTTTGGCCGTCTTGCCGCTAAGGCTGTTAAGGCACTGGAAGAGGATGACGAAAATAAACCCTTTAAGCCGATCCGCAGCTCCGACCTTATCCATTCCTGAGAGGACGGGCGGAATTATATTTGGAAAGCAAAATAGCGAAGGATGTTATTAGGAGGGCTATATTATGAAAAGATTTGGAATATTGACAAGCGGAGGCGATTGCCAGGGGCTAAATGCGGCTATTCGTGGAGTGGCTAAGGCATTGTACGAAGAGTTTGATGAGGAGGTTGAAATTTATGGCATCCAGGATGGCTATCGGGGCTTAATTGAAGGAATTTACTGCAAGATGAAGCCCAATGATTTTTCGGGTATTCTGACACTGGGCGGTACGATTCTGGGCACCTCCCGCCAGCCGTTTAAGCTGATGCGTGTCGTTGCAGAGGGCCAGGTGGATAAGGTCCAGGCCATGAAGGCCAATTATAAGCGCATGAATCTGGACTGCCTCATCATTTTGGGTGGTAATGGCACACACAAAACCGCGAACCTGCTGAGCGAAGAGGGCTTGAATGTAGTGACCCTGCCCAAGACGATTGATAATGACATTTGGGGAACGGACATGACCTTTGGCTTCCATTCTGCGCTTGAAATTGCAACGAATGTGATTGATTGCATTCATACCACTGCAACCTCTCATGGACGTGTTTTCATTGTCGAGATTATGGGGCACAAGGTAGGTTGGCTGCCGCTTTATGCGGGGATTGCCGGCGGAGCGGATGTTATTTTGCTGCCGGAAATTCCCTACAACATCAAGAGCATTGCCAAAACCTTGAAGGAACGCAATAAGGCCGGCAAGCGTTTTTCTATTCTAGCCGTTGCTGAAGGAGCTATTTCGCTGGATGAGTCAAAGCTTTCCAAAAAAGAATTTAAGGCGGCACGTGCCGCTATGACACAGCCTTCAATTGCCTATCGGGTTGCGAACGAAATTGAACAGATTACCGGACAGGAGATCCGTGTTACGGTACCCGGACATTTCCAGCGCGGCGGGCAGCCCTGTGCCTACGACCGGATGCTGTCAACCCGTTTCGGCGCGGCGGCCGCCAGGCTGATTATGCAAAAAAATTATGGGAATATGGTTGCGCTGCGAAATGGCTCTATTGTTCCTGTTCCTTTGTCTGAGGTTGCCGGTAAGCTGAAAACGGTGCCGGTTAGCTGTGAGGAGATTCAAGCGGCGCGGGATATTGGCATTACCTTCGGCGACTGAACCGTTTCCCCATACCGGGAGGGCGCAGCTTGCTCAGGAAAAATGCAAAAGCCCCTATTAGGCCATTTTATGCGGCCTAATAGGGGCTTTTTTAGACACGATTGACAGAGAGACTTTGATTTGACTTTTTGAGGGGACTGTGTTATGCTATTTAGACAGCATTTAGAAGGAGTAGCTTATGGCCAGTTCGCTGAAGACAATTGCACAAAACAAAAAAGCTTTTCACGATTATTTCGTTGAAGAGTCGATGGAAGCTGGCATTGAGCTGTGCGGTACAGAGGTGAAGTCCCTGCGAAAGGGCCAATGTAATTTAAAGGATTCTTGGTGCTCCATAGTCGATGGCGAGTTATTTTTAAACGGGCTGCATATCAGCCCCTATGAACAGGGAAATATATTTAACAGAGATCCTCTGCGCGTACGCCGTCTGCTGCTGCATAAGCGTGAGATTATGCGGTTATTTGGTTTGGTGAAGCAGGATGGCTTTGCGTTGATCCCGCTTTCCTTGTATTTTAAAGACAGCAGGGTTAAGGTTCAGGTTGGATTGTGTAAGGGCAAAAAACTATACGATAAACGTGCAGATTTAGCTGAAAAGGCCGCAAAGCGAGATATAGAGCGTGCGGTCAAGACAAGAAACAGGTAACCATATTTAAATCTATATGGGGATGTAAAGGTTTCGACGGGGGTTGTGAACCTTAGTAAGCGAGTAGCGGGGCAGGGCCGCTTTAAAACCTGCAACTTTAAAATTAAACGACAACAAAACTGTTGCGTACGCAGCCTAATTAGGCTGCCGTCTTATCCGGGAACACCACGGCCCGGAATAAGGCGTCGATGAGTGGTGAACGTGAATGCAACGCCGCCTTTGCTTGCGTCATGATTTAAGAGGCTACCGTGATGCAGAACTTGCCGTTGGGTGCTGCAAAGCGGGAATTTTAAAACATCGGCTACACTCGTAGAAAGCTTTGGCAGGCGATTTTCGGACAGGAGTTCGATTCTCCTCATCTCCACCAAAAGAGGAAGCGTCGAACTCTTCTTCATCAAGAATGAGTTCGCGCTTGTGTATAGATTTGGGGATGCCCTTTAGGGCGTCCCCTTTTCGTTTTCCTGACGTCGTATTTTGCGTTTTAAGACGTTTTAAGCCCGAAGAGGTACTCGTCTACCCTTCGGGCTTTTTTGTGGCTTAAAACGGCTTTTAGGGCATTCTGAAGAGGATGTGGGAGCACAACCAGCAATCTCGCTTCGCTCGATGCGGAATTAGATTCCGAGTACACGGTGGGGAGGGCATGCGTTACGGTGGTTTTTTGCATGTCACAACTTTTTGGCACAACTTTGTTGTGCCAGACATTTCCCGCAATTTCTCGGGGTTCGCGGGCGATTCGCAAAAAGGGTGGCACAACATTGAAAAAAAGTTGTGCCAGACATTTCTCGCATGTTCTCGGGGTTCCAACTTGATTGGCACAACAACACAACTTTTTTTAACCCTTACGTACGCGAGAAAAAATAAATATATAGCCTTTCATGTGCATATAGGTCATATAAATAAGACTTGAAAAATGTTGTGCAAGTTGTGCCAACCGCCCCGCAGTATCGAGAATATGCGGGAAAACCCCGGCACAACATGGTTTTGCAGTTTGTGCCACGGTTTGTGCAATCGAGCTGGAGCACCGATGGTTGTCGAAAAAAAGCCGGCACAACAAAGTTGTGCCAAAGTTTCGAGCTTCGACAATCCACCCTTTTCTTCTGTACGACGATTTTTGAGACGAGCAATTTTTTTGTCGGCGTTTCCGCTCATTTATGGCGGGAAACAGCGTCGGACAAGCCCCTGACCTGCAATTATATGACGTTTACTATTGCTTTCCGTCATTTCATGTTGTATAATATTCATATATTCGCGACATGATTGCCGATGGATAGCGGCCGGGAAATACCGACGTAAGCCTATCTGAGACCGAGCCTTAGGCTCGGGAGGAAGCCGATGAGGGTCCGCCCTCGAAACTGCATCGGTCTGACGAGCCGATACGGGATGGCAACAGCGTCTACCCGTCCGAATAGGACGGAAATCGCACGAACGTGACGAGCGGCGAATCAGATTTCAGCTTGATTGCTGGATTCTGGTTCGCCGCTTTTTTGCGTTTATAGGCAGGAAAAAGGAGGTTGCTTTATGGCAAATGCAAAACAGAAGAAGGGGTTCACGAAGAAGATTCTCGGCGGGAGCGAGCTGACGATGGAGGAATACGCGGCCTACATCACGGCTCTGAAGGCGAAGCCGTTCCTGACGAGTGCCGAGGCGTCGACCCTGTTCGAAATAGGAATCGGGCGCGTGCGTTCGCTGATGAAGGCCGATGACGCGGACTTCGTAGTGATGACTGACACGATTCGAAGTCGCCGTATTCACCGCGAGACGTTCGAGAAATATCTGGTGTCTCACGGGATTCATTAAGGAGGTGAGGTTATGAGGCAAAAAGAAAACCGCCCCGGCGCTGGCGACGCTTACGGGACGGTACCTAACAACTGTATAAATGATATCACAGATATGTGCGAAAGTCAATCCATAGCGTACGACGACCTGCTTGAGGCCGTGACGCTGGCGTATCTGTCGGATATCGACACAGATTTGTCGCCTGATTTCTCGACCGTCAAGGTCGAGTTGCTTGAAATTACAAATGATTGCATCGAGAAGTACAACTTGGGACGTCCGGATGAGAACGTGCCCCCGACCGCTAAGAAGAGCGAGCGTTATCCCGATGCGAAGAAACCGGAGGCGCGCTATCGCCGCCTGACGGCGCTCCACCCTTTGCAGATTGCGATTCTGATTAGGGAGTTGCACCACGGCGTGGGCATTCTTTGGAACAAGGCCGAGAACGAGGGGAACTTCGATATCGGAATCTACCAGACCGACGGCGAGAACGAGGGATGCTACGACACCCGAGACGAGACTCTGGAGCGCCTGATTCGCTCGTACGACAAAACGATGTCCTTGCGAGGCGTGGACGAGACGGTCGCAATCCTGCGTTCCATCTGCAAGCGGGTCGAGCGCTGTTCCGACCGTGATTTGATTCCGGTCAACAACGGAATCTTCGACTATGGGAGCAAGGTGCTCCTCGGTTTCGACCCGGAGTACGTGTTCACGAGCAAGTCGAAGGTCGATTTCGTCCCGAATGCCCAGAATCCGGTCATCCACAACGATGACGACGGTACGGATTGGGATGTGGTCTCGTGGATGAACGAGCTTTCGGACGACCCTGAAGTCGTCGACCTGCTCTGGGAGGTCATGGGCGCGACGATTCGCCCCGCAGTGAGCTGGAACAAGACCGCATGGTTCTACTCCACGTCGGGCAACAACGGCAAGGGAACGCTGTGTACCCTGATTCGCAATCTCTGCGGTCGAGGGACTTGGGCCTCGGTACCCCTGAAGGCGTTCTCCCAGCAGTTCATGCTGGAACCCCTCTGCCGTGTTTCCGCGATTATCACCGACGAGAACGACACGGGCACCTTCGTTGACGATGCGGCGGCGCTCAAGTCGGTAATCACGCATGACCCGTTCCAGATAAACCGCAAGTTCAAGGACCCGAGGACGCTCATGTTCCATGGGTTCATGATTCAGTGCGTGAACGAGTTCCCGAAGCTCAAGGACAAGTCGGAATCCATGTACAGGCGATTGCTCGTGATTCCGTTCGAGAAGCGATTCGAAGGACATGAGCGCAAGTACATCAAGAACGACTACCTGCATCGCAGGGAGGTCCTTGAGTACGTGCTCTACCGCCTGCTCTACGAGACGGACTATTACGAGTTGACCATCCCCCAGACCTGTAAGGACATGCTGGCGGATTTCAAGACGTACAACGACCCGATTCGCCAGTTCTGCGAGGAGGTCCTTCCCGCCGTTTCGTGGGATTTGCTCCCGTGGGATTTCGCCTACGAGCTGTACTGCGCGTGGATGCAGAAGAACCAGCCTTCGGGCCGCCCCATCGGCAAGTACGGATTCAAGAAGGATTTGGCCGCCCTTCTCGCGCTCTGGCCTGAATGGTCGTGTACGGAGAACGCGGTGCGCTCGCAGGGGCACATGGATTGCGCGGAGCCTTTGATTCTCAAATACGAGCTTCGCAATTGGATGAATCACGACTACCGGGGAAGCGACAAGATGCGTCTGGCGCAGCCCGAGGTGAAGGAACGCTATCGCGGATTGCTTCGCGATAAGACGGCGGCGGTTCCGGCATACATGGTGTCCGGAGAAACGACCGCCAATGAAATGGAAAGCGAATAAGGAGGTAAAGGATATGAGTTACAGATGGGAAAGCGAGAAGATTGCCCAGTGGCGCCTTAAAGCACGCCACGGTGGCCTCGATGAGAACGAGCGGCTGCTTTACGAGGACTATCTTCAGTCGTGCGCCCTCGCCGAGGCGGACGTCAACGCCTCCAAGGCGAGGTCCATGGGGAGGTTGTCGGAGAGGCAGTTGAAGAAGGGTGCGATTCGGCGCGGCGTCATATCGCTGGCGCTCGTGGCCCTGATTGGGATGTACGCCATGACGGGATGCAAGCTGTCGGAATCGATTCTGCTGGTCCCGTACGCGACGTACGAAATCAACTACAAGTTGACGGGCGAGCTGCCCGACACGAACAAGGCGTGGTCCAACATCGCGAACACGACGAAACTGCTGTCTGGCGGCGGAGGTTCTTGGGACTTGGGGAGCTTCATCCAAAACGGGCGTGCTTCAATCGCGATGCTCGATTCCGGGCAGGTTCCGCCGGACCAGTGCTTTTTCGACGAGGTGGTGAGCGGTCTTCGTGGCACGTCCGACATGACCGAGGTGCGCCGTCATATTTGGAGCAACGAGGCGCTGTGGAACTTCGCGGTCTATTTGAAGCAGAAGGAAGACCCGTCATACGACCCCGGTCCGTACGTCCCGTATGACGGGAACGGACATGACGGTCGTCAGACAATCGAAGACCTCGGTGCGAGCAATTAAGGAGGTGCGAGAGATGAGTCAGATTTACAAGGCAAAGAAGAAGGTTGTCGACAATGCGAACGTCGACGTTCTAAGTGACGGTGAGCTTTCCTGTCTCCGCACGAAGGCGGACGAGGGGACGCTCACGGCGGAGGAACGGGAGCTTTACGAGCGGCACCTCAAGGCGATGGAAAAGCTGATTCCCGAGCGCTCGATGCCCGGCAAGTCTGGGGTCGATGTCCTCGGACTCAGGGTCGCGAAGGCGCTGATTACCGTCGCTTTGGTGATGCTCGCCCTGCCCTTCGTCATCGGCGCGATTCAGCTTTGGATGTAGCGCGAAAGACGGCAGGAGCGAGGAGACAGATTCAGATTGATAAGGAGTGATTGATTATGGCTATCAAGAGATTCGATGACATAGACAAGAAGGCGCGTGAGCTTGAGGCTCAGGCGAAGAAGTTGCGCCGCGAGAAGCAGGCTGCGAAGACCAAGGCGTACGCCGACGCCCTCGTGGCGGTCTTCCCCGAAGTGAAGGAAATGGGTTCCGCCGAAGAGGTGCTCGCGTTCGTCAAGACGCTGCGCAGGGACGCCGGACATGGAAACGGCGGAAATCCTTCCGATGGTGACCCGAGCGCAGTCGTGCGCGAACCTGCGGGCGACGCCGATTCTTCGGACGGCGACCGCGGTTCTCTCGGCGTCGAGGGGTTCAACCCCGAGCGCCGTCCCTTCGATTAAAACACGCCGGAGGTTCGGACATGGGGAGTCGTCCCCGTGTCCGACATTCGGTCGCGTGTTTCTGTCGGACAGAACATGTTGAATCAGAAGGGACAGATTCGGGGGTTCGAAGGGGGCGGCTTCGCCGTCCCCTCGCAAGCTGACCATGGCGGGAAAAATGCGATATTCGCATTTTGTACGTACATGGTCAATGCTTGCTCCCTTCCCCGTTTCGCAGATTGCAGCAAAGTGCGACGAGAAATGCACATCGCATTTGGATTGCGAACAAGGAGGTGTTTTGCATGGCAAAAGAAGTTGAAAAAAGAAGCGGCAAGGCGACCCGCCAGCGCTACAAGAAGGACCGTCGCGAGACGGTTATTCAGGTGCGCATGAACGCCGAGGAGCTTGCCCTTCTGGATGGGAAGAGAGGCGGACGCACGCGCTCGAATTATCTGCGTGGCGCGCTGTACGGTTCCGCCGGTTCCCACACGGAGCACGAGGTCGTTGCGGACACTCCGCAGCTCGACCGGATGCTGATGGAATTGAACCGAATCGGCGTGAACATCAACCAGATTGCACGGGCCTTCAACGCCCGCGTGAAAGGGATGGGCATGCTTGAGGAAATCAAGATGGAGCCGGACAAGAAGGCGTTCGAAAGCCTGATGGAATCCATCGAAGGATTGTCGGACGAGGTCAAGGAACTTCGAGCCGATTTGCATGGCGGAATCACGGGAGGTGATGTCTGATGTCGACGACGTATGTGCAGGCATTGCCCGACGTGCGGGGGCGCATGTCGTACACCGAGTTCGGAGAGGGAAAGCGCAGACGCGACCACCTGCAAAACGGGACGGACCGCATCGCCGCCCAGATGGGCGACATGCCCTCCCGAGGTGAGTTCATCGCGTACTGCAACGGGCTTCATGCCGTCCATCCGAACATGGTCAACGAGGGTTACGAGCTTCGCGTCTCATGGGCGCTCGACGAGTTGAATCCGGGCAATCCCGACGATGTGCAGAGGGGCATGGAGCACGCCTACCTGCTCTGCCATAGACTCGCCCCCGACTCCCCGTGTTGGGTGACCATGCACGTGGACGGCGAGGGCGGATGCGTCCACGCCCACGCGACAATCGCGAACCACGATTGCCGCACCGGGCAGGTCATCAACAAGGACGACACGAGCCTGTTCGCCCCGCGCGTGCAGGCGGTGAACGACGAGCTGAGCCGCGAGTGGGGTCTGTCCGTGATAGGAGCGGACAAGGACAAGTCGACATGGGCGGAGAAACGGGACTCGTTCGAGCACGATTCCTTCGACCGCCATCTCGGCGATGCGGTGGCAAAAGCAAGGGACGACGCCAGCGATATTGATGATTTCAAGCAGCGTCTTGCGTTCGCTGGAGTGACCCTCAATGAGACATCGAAAATCGACAAGAAGACGGGCGAGAAGTCCGTCGGATGGTCTTACAGGATGCGGGACGAATGGGGTCCGAAGCGTAGGACCCGAAAGCGCCGCGCCTCCAACCTCGCAGACGACCTGACGAAGGAAGGCGTCGAGCGGTTCTTCGAGGAGAAGCAGGGACAGCAGACCCGTGAGGCATTGGAGACATCTCCAGTTCCGAAGCAGGATTCCCAGATGGTCGGCATGGAGGATACGCAGCAGGATTCCCCGGCCCAGCATGATTCCGACATGTACGAACCGAGCGAGTCCGACGTGAGGGACATGGCCTCCGATTTGAAGAGCGTGTACGCCCGCCGCAGGAAGAGCGAGGGCATGCATATCGCCGGGGAGCAGTACGATGCGCTCGCGAATGCAGAGAACGACCCGGAAGACGCCCTCGCCCAGCTCCGCGCCGATGTGGAACGCGCCCGCAGGGAGTTCCACGATTCCAAGGAGGCACGGGACGCCCTGAAGGGAGCCTGCCCGAGCCTCGCGATGGGATTCGGGCTGTACACGCTGGCGAGCAGGACCGGGACCGACCCCGTCTCCCGCATGATGTCGGATATGATGGCCCGGATGTTCCGCATGATGATGCTCCAGTTCATGGAGGACCAGCGCCGCAGGATGCAGGAGGACGCCGAGCGTCGTCTCTACGAATCGCGCGGCAACATGTGGGACGCCGAGAAGCGCCTGAAGGCCGCCGAGGAGGCTCTGGACAACGAGGCCGCCCGCACCGTCAAGCATCGCGGCGTCACGCCGAAGATGCAGCAGACGGCCGAGGCGACGGAGCGCGTGCGCGACGAGGACAAGTACCTCGGGGAGTAAAAAAATGGCGGCTCCCTTGCGGGAACCGTCATTCTCAGTGAATCTCGGGGGCGGGCACGCAGTCCCAGCCTGTACCGAAGTGGGTGATTCCCCAGACGTACAGGTCGAGTTCCTCGTCATGGAACACCGGCTCGTCCGTGTGCTCCATCAGGAAGTCGGGGTAGCTGATGATGTACCACTGGAATATCTCGTCCCATGGTGCGAAATCCCCGCTCACGAGTTTCAGCGGACGATGCGCCATCTCGTTGGCGAGGACCATCCCGCCGACCGTCTTGGCCAAATCCGCATAGGTCTCGATGCCGTAGCCGTTCATCTCTCGTCTCCCTTTCTTTCGGGCCTTCTCCTTCACGCGCCGACCCGATGCCGAAGGCATATCGACGGTCGAGAGCGCGGGTGGGCTTGGAAAAGACCTTTCAAGGGTCTCTCCCCGAAAGAGGCGGAAACGTCGAAAAATCGACTTCGGCTCGTCTATGGGACGATTCCCGAAAATCGTTCCGAAGAGGTTCAGGAGACGATGGAACGGTGGGCTTCGGAAAGCCCCTCGAAGGGTCTTGCATGGAACCCTTCGAGGGACCATATGACTGTAACTAAATACGTAAATGAGTAATTGATTAAATACATATGAGGTGAGAGATATGAAGACGATTTTGGTTTGCAATCAGAAGGGCGGCGTCGGGAAGTCCCTCGTCGCCGACGAGATTGCGTTCTCGTTCGAGCGCTCGGGAATCCCGATGAGCTTCTACGACTTGGACGCGCAGGGCGGGACCCTGCACAAGACCCGCGAGGTCGACGGTGCTGAGGTCGCCGTGGTGGACACGCCGGGGGCGTTGCAGGAGGCGCTTGCCGACTGGCTCAAGGAGGCCGACGTCGTGGTCATCCCCACCCGCACCACATCCCGCGACATCGAGCCGCTGATGCGCATGCGCAAGGCGGTGTTCAAGCACAGCCGCGCGAAAATCGTGTATGTCATGAACGGCTGGAACCGCTTCAAGGCGTCCCGTGACTTCATGGAGTGGTTCGGGGGTCTCGCTGGCGACCAGACGGTGGTCACGCTTCCCCAGTCCGAGGCGTTCGTTCAGGCGGGGGCCGGTGAACAGTCCGTCGTCGAGTACGACCGCAGGGGCAAGGCTGCGAAGGCGACTCTGTCGATGGTGAACACGGTGCGGGAGATTGCGGGGTTCCCGGCTGAATAACCGCAGGTCAGAGGCATGTTGGGTCTCGACAAATGAGATAAAATGATGTATAATTGTACAAATGATTAAATGATTAAAGGAGGCTAAGCCATGGCGAACATGTTCGAGAAATACGCTGCCGACCGCGAGGCCGAGCAGAAGAAGATAGAGAAGACGGTTTCCGCCGACGCTCCCGCCGCCGACGAGAAGCGCACGACCCTCTCGCTGTCCCTGACGGTGAGCGACAAGAAGGCGCTCAAGATGATGGCGGCTGAGAAGGAAACGACGATTGCGGCAATCATCCATGAGTGGATTGCGGAGCATGTGGAAAATGCAGGGAGGTGAAAAAAATGGAGGATGACGGTCGCATCGTATGCACGAGGGGGCTAATCGAACACATAGAGAATAGGCGGAGTCCAGATAATCCGACTTCTCCCCTTTTTTGGTATAACCGCCTGAACGAACTCGGGAAACAAGCCCAGACTGAGAGACTTGTGTATGAGGCAGTTAGTTCATTTAACGTAGTTGACCCGTATCGTTTGATACTGAAACTTGTGGCAAAAAAATATCTCACTCGCGAAATATGCGAAATCGCGGTACGCAAAAATGGTTTAAATTTGGAATATGTACCAGAGAATCTTCGAGATGAAGATATGTCTTTTGCGGCCGTAAGCAATAACGGCGACGCTTTGCGCAGTGTTCCGGATTCGATTTTGTGCGGTGAGAAGGGCTATGAGTTATGCTGTGTAGCCGTTCGCAATAGCGCTAAGGGTAATGCTGTTGAGTATGTACCCAGAGGTTTAATGAAAGCGGAAAAGGGGAAATTTATCTGCAATGCTGCCGTTCGAGCAAATGGTTATGCGATTAAATGGGTCCCAAGGAAGTTTTTGAGCAAAGAGCTTGTGCAGAGCGCCGTTGAGGCACCTGTTCCTGAGCGCCAAAACTTGTGGTATGAATCGATATTATCTCTGATTCCAGAAAAATATATATCCAAAGAGGTTGTTGCGACATCGGTACGACGTTGGCCGAAGAGCATTGAGGATGCTCCTATTGAGTGCATCACCCCCGAACTCTGTATCGAATTAGTTGAAAATGACCCCATGAATTTGAAATATATTCCTTTGAATATGATGAATCGGGGGCTTATTGATAATGCTCTGAAGAGAAATCCAAGAGCAATATTATGCCTGCCCAAAGAAAAGCTGACAAAAAAGCGTTGTCTTGATGCGTTTCGAAGGGACCCCACAATTCCCATCGATGGATTTCCAGATTCTATTTTCAATTACTTGGAAAAGAATATGGACGCATTTATTGGATATGAGCCTATAGAGCTTCGAACGCCTGATTCTAGCGTAAATAGCAGTTTGATTGCCCAAAATGATGATGCTAATTCGCGAAGTCATGATTTGACGGTTTTAGACGATTCTGTAAAAACAATTCATTACATCACAGATGTTCATTAGAACATCAACTTGCTAAACGACCACTTGATGTATGCAATATGTCCATTTATGAAATAAAACGTCGTACCGCGGAAAAGATTAGCGAGCTAATGGCTTCTGTTTCTGATTCCGATGCGAGAGGATTATTGCTCATAGGCGGGGATGTGGCAGATAGTATTGCATTGGAAAAGCTCTTTTATGAGCAATTATCCTCATGGGATGGATGGCGAGGAAGAATTATCTCCGTCCTTGGAAATCATGAACTCTGGGACGGTGACCCAACAGGGTGTAAACCTGCACGCCCGTTGGACGATATTGTTGACGACTATCGTCAAGCCGTATCGGAGTACGCCACTATATTGGAAAATGAATTGTTTCTTATCTACAAAGGTCAAACTAAAATCATTTTAGATGAGCAAACAATCTTGAATACCGATACTGAAGAGCTTCGCAATGTATGTTTGAATTCCACATTCCTGTTGCTTGGGGGCATAGGATTCTCCGGGCTGAACCCTATTTACAATGCAGAAATGGGTCTTTATCGTGCTGCGGTATCGCCGGAAGAGGATTTTGCACGCTCAGAACGATTCCGAACTGTGTATGAAAAAGTTTTGGCAAGTGCGAAAGAACTTCCTGTTGTCGTATTGACTCATACCCAGATGGAAGATTGGTCAAATGAACGCTATAACCCCAAATGGGTTTACGTGAACGGACATACTCATCAAAACAAACTACTGCTTGATGCTGTCGGAACTGCTGTTTTTGCAGATAATCAGGTGGGCTACAAGCCGAAAACTTGGCATCTTAATAGTTTTAGCGTTGATATGCGTAGATATGACCCATTTAATGATTACCCCGATGGCGTTCACGAAATATCACGTGAGCAATACATAGAATTCAATCGATGCCAAGGCATTATGATGCAGGGCATGAAATATCCCGGCAATTTGTATGCGATAAAACATGACGGCGTTTATATGTTTGTGATAAAAAGCGCAAGCAGCCTCTGCCTTTTAGAGGGAGGTAGGCGTCATAAGCTGAATCGTGATATTGACTACTATGATAGTCATCTTTCTCGGTATATAAAGAAGGTGCGAGATGCATTCGCACCGTATCAAAGAGCATTATCCATCATCTCAAAAGAAATACGCACCATTGGAGGTGCTGGCACGGTTCACGGCTGCATTGTTGATATTGATTGGTTCAATCATATATATCTGAATCCATTCGACGGCAAAGTCACTCCGTATTTTGCCATGGATATGACATACAAATTAGCTTATAAGGACACGAAGTCACTTCTTAAATCATCGCCTATGCCTCCGCAACTTTCTAATGGGAATTCTTTACTTGCGCGTTATTCGTCTGCGCTAGATGATGGGCTTATTCCCATACTGTCGCGCAATTCGAACGAGAAGTGGGAACTTGCCGTTGTTCCAGAAATTGTTTTAGATAGGTCGATGTACGAGCCATCCCGTATCATGCGTTCAATTCAATATATTTTTGACCAAAATGTATTGCGGGTATGGAATGACAAGATTCTTTCTATCGACAGTGGGATGGAATTGCCGGCGTCATCAACGAAATTGATTGAGCGATAAGGCGTATTCAGAAAGCCCGTCGCTCCTATGGACGGCGGGCATTCTTTTGAATTGACTAATTGTATAATTGATTAAATAAGTAATTTGGAGGTGATTCGTTTGGCGAGAAAGAAGACGAAACTCAACGACAACAACCTCGCCATCGCGTACTACCGCTACTCCTCCCACTCGCAGAACGAGGCGAGCATCGAACAGCAGCGCGAGCTTGCCCACGAATGGGCGGACGCGCACGGGCTGAAAATCGTCCGAGAGTACGAGGACGCGGCCATATCCGGCACGAAGGAAGACCGTCCGGGATTCCAGCTGATGCTGTCGGAGGTCGCAAAAATCCGTCCGAACACCCTCATCGCGTGGAAGACCGACCGTCTGGGTCGCGATAAGTACGTGCTGGCGATGGCGAAGAAGAAGATTCGCGACGCGGGGTGCGAGATACACCTGCTGGCGGAGAACATCCCGACGGACACCGCCGAGGGAATCCTCATCGAGGGGCTGATGGAGGCTCTGGCGGAGTATTACAGCCGGAACCTGTCCGTGCACATCCAACGAGGGATGGACTTCAACGCCGAGCACGCGAACTTCAACGGCCACAAGGTGTTCGGCTTCAAGACGGAGAAGGTGGACAAGAAGCGCAAGTACGTCATAGACCCCGATACCGCGCCGTTCGTGCAGTTGATGTTCGCGAAGTACGCCGAAGGAGAACCCATGCAGTCCATCTGCGACGAGTTCAACGAGGCCGGTCTGCGTACGTCGAGGGGCAACCCCTTCGGTGTGAAGACGATGCACAGGATGCTCAAGAACCGCGCGTACATCGGCGAGTACAGGCACGGCGAGTTCGTCGTTCCCGGCGGGATGCCCGCTCTGGTCGACGGGGAGACGTTCGACAGGGCGCAGAAGCGCCTCGCCGAGAACAAGCGCAAGGGTTCCCAGAGGGCGCGAGGAATGGACGAGGATGGCGCTCCTCGCTACTGGCTGACCGGGAAGCTGTACTGCGGCGAGTGCGGGGAGACGATGCAGGGTGTCTCGGGCACGAGCAAGACGGGGCGCACGTATTACTACTACTATTGCTCCGCCCAGCGGAAGAAGCTGTGCGCGAAGAAGAAGGTCAAGAAGGACTGGATTGAGGACCTCGTGACCGACGTCCTGAGGTACATCATCGACGA
The DNA here is from genome assembly GCF_003268275.1 of Hydrogeniiclostridium mannosilyticum. Taxonomy (GTDB): domain Bacteria; phylum Bacillota; class Clostridia; order Oscillospirales; family Acutalibacteraceae; genus Hydrogeniiclostridium; species Hydrogeniiclostridium mannosilyticum. The sequence goes on along the minus strand of NZ_QLYR01000001.1, from coordinate 730 downwards.
CTCGGAGAACCTGATGTCCCTTGCGGTGGACGCCGCCGTGTACTACAAGGAGCATTACAAGGAGACGGGGTACCTCGAAGGTCTGGAGGCGAAGCGCAAGGAGGTAGAGAAGGGCATCGCGAACCTGATGAAGGCAATCGAGGGCGGTGCGCTCAGCGACACCCTCATAGAGCGCCTGAACCAGCTTGAGGCGCAGAAGGCATCCCTGAACGACGCGATACAGGCCGAGAACGTCAAGGTCTCGCTGTGCGAGGACGAGCACAGCATCAAGGCGTACTTCGAGAAGTTCCTTCACGCGGACTTCGACAACCCGGAGACGCGCGATAAGATATTGGAGTATTTCGTCGATAAGATTTATCTCTACGACGAGAAGCTGGTCGTGACCTCGTGGTATTCGGAGGATAAGACCGAAATCACGTGGGATATGCTGAAAGGAGCGGACGGCGACCCTTTTGTTAAAGGGGAAGCCGCCGAGTTCGACTGCTTCCCCTTAGGCTCCACCACAACAAACAAAACCGAACCATGTGCCGATTGGCGATGGGTTCGGTTTTGTTTTTATACTCGAAAAGTGAACTGTATTATACTAGGAGAAGCTGTAAGCACGTTAAGCTTACGGCTTCTTTTTAGCTTGTCTAATTGGAAGAAATCCTGTAAAATAGCAGTAGGATTACTTTAGAAATGGAGTATTAAGATGGAGAGAGCCGAATCCAATAGCTTTGAAAAGAAAATC
>NZ_QLYR01000019.1 GCF_003268275.1 Hydrogeniiclostridium mannosilyticum | reverse complement strand
TGCGAGCCTCGCGCGTTCTTGAATTTCCAGCCATCCGTAAGAAGTAATTTTTCAACTTCTCGAAAGGTCATTGTCCTCACCTCTTGATTATATTATACGCATAATACGCATAAAAGTCAAGCGTTTTTCTTAAAATTTTAAATATTTTTTCAAGCTCATGCCTTATGGCGTGGGCTTTTCTTATGCTCATTTTGAGGTGGTAAGCGTGGAAAAAGAAAAGCTTATAGGCGAATACCAGGCCGAGCTCAAAAAGGTAATGGACCGGATTGAAGAGGCGCTGGCAAACAGAAAGGAATGCATGAGCACAGAAGGGCGCAAGCGTCTTGCTCTTCTGTATGGCATGCGAAATAGCCTCTGTTTCTCCCTGAAGGAAATGACAAAGGATTGATATTTATTTTAAAGCGTGGTGGTGATGTGTGGCAAAACGCTTGACAGATAGGCAAAAAAAGAAAATAGTGGCCGATTATTTGGAGCTGCAGTCATACAATGCTACGGCAAAGGAAAATGGAGTTTCAAAAGACACAGTAAAGCGCGTAGTGCTGAATTGCGAAGAGTTCGCCCAAAAGGCGCAACAAAAAAAGGAGCAAAACACGGCCGATATGCTGGAATTTATGGATTCCAGAAAAGGAGTAGCGCAGGGGGTTATAGATAAATATTTAAAAGCGCTGGCGGACCCGGAAAAATTGGATCAGGCTACGCTTTCACAGATAGCAACCGCCCTCGGGATTGTTGTAGACAAGTTCACCAAAGATATACAAAAGCAGCCCGACACCTCTCTGTTTTCTTCTATTGTAAAAACTGCGGGAGATTTTAAACATGAGCAAAAAGCTTGAATGGGGAATGAAACAAACAGAAATTCTATCCGCGCCCTATTCTCATTGTCTGGAAGTAAATGAAGGAACGCCAAGAAGTGGAAAGACCACCGTAAGCGTTGCCCGTTATGCGTGGTATTTATGGAATACGCCGGATATGAACCATTTGGTTTTAGCTTATAACCAAGAGCAAGCCTTTAAGCTTGTTATGGATTGCGATGGTCTCGGTTTAATTCATATCTTCAATGGAATTTCCAAAATGAAGCATGATGATTTTGGCGATCATCTGGAAATTAACACCGAGCAAGGGGTAAAACGCATTTATTATAAAGGCGCAGGAAAAGCGGACAGTCATAAATCGTTTACAGGCATGTCTCTGGGAAGCGTTTATTTTTGTGAGATTAATTTGCTTCATATTGATGCGATACAAGAGGCTTTCCGCCGTACCTATGCGGCGCAAATTCGTTGGCATATTGCCGATCTTAACCCGCCTTCGCCCAACCATCCTGTTATATCAGAGGTTTTCGATGTACAAGACACCAAATGGACGCATTGGACAATTGATGATAATCCTATCATAACAAAGGAACGCAAGGAAGAAATACGAAAAACATGCCTTAAAAACCCATACCTTTACAGGCGCGATTGGCTGGGCGAGCGCTGCATACCGCAAGGCGTCATATATTCAATGTTTGATACTAAAAAGCATATTGTTTCTGCCATCCCCAAAGGTGAAAGAAAAATAGAAATGTATTTTGCGGGCGATGGCGGACTATCTGACGCAACGTCTATCGGCTGTTATGTTATAACGCTGTCTCCCGAGCAAAAATATAAATTGTATCGCATGGCCGGCTGGTACTATTCCGGCTCGGAGACCGGAATAGCCAAGGCTATGTCTGTCCAAGCCCGGGAAATCTGCGGCGCCTTTATCCCTTATTGCCGTCAGCTTGTAAATATGCGAGAATCCAGCATTAAGATTGACCCCGCATGTAAAGCGCTACGGGCAGAGCTTGATTTGCTTGGTTTTTACACAGACCGCGCGGATAACAACGCGCATGATATTAAGGGAAGCAGCAAGGGTATAGAAGTTGGAATCGAATACCTGCAAAGCAGTATATCGGATGGGCGCTTTTATGTTGTTGAAAATAATTTATTTGGCCATTTGGATTTTTTAAAAGAAATCGGCATGTATTGCGTAGATAAAAACGGAACCCCTGTTGACGCATATAACCACGCTATGGATGAATGCCGTTATTCGCACAATTATTTTTATAAGAACTATGTATTGTAAAGGCGGTGGTCCGTTGTTTCAGGAAATAAAAGAGAGGGTGAAAAGCTGGGTGCAAAAGACAGGAGCAGAAACAGGGCTTTCAAAAGAATTTAAAGATATATTTGAAGTCGGCGGGGTCCCCGCTTTCAATCAATTTTATTATTTCGGTGTTTTCATCTGGAAATATCTCTATAAAGGATTCTACGGACCTTGGCATAGAATCCTTGCCCCTACAATAGCCAATTCTAAAAACCAGCGTGACCTTGAGCGAATGGATACGCCGAAAGCCATATGCTCTGAGCTTGCTGGCCTTATATGGTCCGAGCAGTGCGACGTGCATGTAAGCCAAGGGGAAAGTGGCGAGCAGCTGCTGGAGGAGTTTGTCCACGATGTTCTTACTAAAAATGGATTTTGGACCAAAATGCAAGAGCACATTGAACAATCATTGGCGCTGGGCGGCGGCGCTATTAAAGCATGGTATGAAGTAAAAAGGGACGGCAAGGGGAACGAAATTCCCGGAACGGGCATGGTTCGGCTGGGGTTTTGCATGGCGGATCAATTCGTCCCGACCGCTTGGGATAATTCTCAAGTAACAGACGGCGTGTTTATCAGCCGCGAGGCTAAAGACGGATACTATTATACGCGCTTAGAATGGCATAAATGGGACGGGCTGACCTATTACATAAGCAACGAGGTTTTTCGCTCAGAATATAAAAAAACAAATCCCGGCATGGCAGAATCACAGGACATTCTCGGTTTTCGCTATCCGCTCGATGAAGTTTACCCATTTTTGAATGCAAATACTCCTATGCAGGGGCTAACCACTTCCCTGTTTGCTTATTATAGAACTGCCGTCGCAAACAATATTGATGACAATTCCCCGCTTGGGGTCTCTATCTATGCTAACGCGCTTTCTACGTTAAAAGCATTGGACATTTGCTATGACAGCTTCATCCGGGAGTTTCGGCTGGGAAAGAAAAGAATCATCGTTCCATCTCAATGCATAAGAACTGTGCTTGACCCTGTCACGGGAGAAGCCAGGCGTTTTTTTGACGCAAACGATGAAGCGTACGAGGCGCTTTTTACGGATGGGCCAGACGCTCTAAAGGTTCAGGACAACAGCGTCGAGCTGCGCATTGATGAGCATGAGAGAGCAATCAATGCTTTCCTCTCAATCCTGTGCTTACAAGTGGGTTTCTCTGCCGGAACCTTTACCTTTGACAGGGCAACAGGGTTAAAAACAGCCACCGAGGTTATCAGCGAAAACAGCAAAACCTATAAGACCATTAAAAGCCACCAGCTGCAAATCAAAATGGCTATTGCCAAAATTATTGACGCCATTATTCAGATTGCCAGCCTGTATGGTTTGAAATGGAAGGGTTACAATATCGGGGCTTTGGCGCAACAAGGGTGGGAAACAAAAGTTGTATTTGATGATTCCATCCTTCAAGACCGGCAAACAAATATTAACGAGGGGATTCTGCTGACAACAAACGGCCTCATGAGCAAAAAACGGTTTTTGGTGGAAAAGTTGGGTTATACAGAAGCGGAAGCCTTGCAGGAGCTTCAGGAAATAAAAAACGAAGGCGGCGTCTCAGGCGGTCTGTACGATTGGATGGAACAGGCCGGGCAGGAGCCGGCAAGCCCAAATAATGAGCCTCAAGCGCGAGAGGAAGACGAAGAGGACGCGGAAGATGAATCCTGACAGATGGCGAGGGGGTTAAATGGCAAAGCTTACGCCGGAAACCATATTGCGGTTGTCCGAGCCCGTTGAACAAGTGTATAGCAATATTGTGGATTCTTTGCTGGTCAATATGGCCAAACATTTTAATTCCGGCTACTCGCTTTCGACACAGCAATGGGAAATCCGAAAGCTTGCAGAGATGGGGCAGCTAAACAAAGAAAGCGTTGAAATTATCGCTTCCCTTACCGGGCAAAATAAAGAATTGATCACCGCCGCTTTAGAAAATGCTGTATACATGGCGGCAAAAGACATAGAGCCGGAGTTAAAAAGGGCTGTAAAAAAAGGCGCTATACAAAATGCCGCCGCGGATAACGTGCTGGCCAGTCAAAGCATAATACAATCTTTACAGGCTTATGAGCAGCAGGCCCTTGAAAAAATGAACCTTGTCAATACGACCATGCTGGAAAGCACCCTCGCTCAATATCGAAAAATCATAACTAATACAGCCGCCGTCGAGCGTCAGATGCAGGCTGTTCAGCAGACGTTGAATATTGCTGCCGGAAAAGTAATAACCGGAGCAGAAAGCCGGCAACAGGCATTAAGGCAATCGCTCTCCCAGGTACATAAGGAAGGAATTACCGGTTTTTACGACCGTGCCGGGCGTAAATGGTCCCCTGAGGCCTATGTCAATATGGATATACGGACAACGGTACATAATACAGCCATTGAAGCTGTTAAAATTCGCCAGCAAGACTATGGCGTAAATATCTTTAGGGTCTCCCAGCATTCCGGCGCCCGCCCCCTTTGCTATCCTTACCAGGGCCGGTATTTTTCATGGGATAATTCCAGCGGTACATTCTACGACGGAGAAGGAAAACAACACCGGTATTATCCCCTATCCTCCACAAGCTACGGAAAGCCTGCCGGATTATTCGGAATTAACTGCGGCCATCACCCGATCACGGTTATCCCTGGCGTATCTATTCCGAGAGATCGCGACGAACAAAACAAGGGGGAAAACGACCGCGCTTATGCAGAATCTCAGGAACAGCGGCGGCTTGAGCGGGAAATACGATATTCCAAGCAAAAAGCCGCCATGATGGAAGCTGCCGGAGACAAAGAAGGCTTTGAACAAGAAGCGCTGAAAATCAAAGAAAAACAGTCTGCTTACAACGCCTTTTGCAAAAAGACCGGACGAACCAAACGCCTTGATCGTACACAGATATTCGAGTATAATAAAGGCGTAAGCGGCAAGGCAAACGCGGCGGTTAAAAAGCAGACGGCTGCTGGAAAGGCAAAAGTAAATTATATTTCCAATATAAAGCCTACACTTCCTAAAAATAATGCAAAATTGGCCGATACTGTATTGCAAAACGGAATTAATGTTGACATTACAACAAAGAAAGGCCATCCTTTGCAAAGTATGATACCTTCTGGCGTCGACATCACCGATGTAAGAATCATTGCGGGATATGGGGTAAAGGACGAATTCCGTAACGCTCCAAAATTTGCAAAACAATTTGGGAACGACGCTTACAAATGGCAAAAAGTCGGGGGCTTGATTAAGACGGATAATTTCGTATATGATATTCATTGGTATCAGTATGCCGGCGATAATATACAACATGAATCTGTTTTGAAAAATGTGAAGGAGAAAAAATGAAAGTAAGGTATAAGGGCGAAAGCTTCGGCGTTCTTGGCCTGAGAAACAATAAAATTTACGAATGTTTAAGTGTAGAATATGGCTTGCTTCGAGTTATTGATGAAAGCGAGGAAGACGATGGCATTTTATATTCCGCTATTAATCCTCGCCCGCTCGATGGTAGTTCTCCCGGAGGGAAATGGGAAATCGTGGAAGATGACGAGCTTGGAACCCTAAAGAAAGCAATTAACGGATAAACCACCCAAACAGGGTGGTTTTTTCATACTCATTTTTAAGTTGAAAGAGGTGATTTTGTGTCAGAATGCAAACACGAATTTATCGGAAAAGCCGACGGCGTGCACTGTAAAAAATGCGCGCTCGTATTAAGCCCGATAGAGTATGCGCGGTACATAAATCCAGAAGCACAAGAAAAACCAAAACCAAAACGGAACGAAGGAAGGAGGGTGAGAAATAATGAATGAATACCAAAGGCTATTGGCATATCTTAAAATCCTTTACCACAATTTAACCACCCTACATCGAAATCTTGTAAAGGACGGCGCCTGGTTTGCAAATCATAAACAGATTGGGAAGTGGTATGAAGAAGTAGCCAGCGAGATAGACGACCTTGTAGAAACAGGGATAGCATTAGGCTACCAAGAACCCGGGATCAAAGAAGCGGTACTGGAATTTTCTAATGAATGCCTTCCGGCCCAGCCGCGAGGCCCGGAAGAGAGCTTCCGTTTGATTTTAGGATATTTTAGAGGTGCTGCTGGCCTGATGCAGGCGGCTGAGCCGCTGGTTCCCGCTTCTGTAGCAAATAAACTTCAAGAATATGAATACGAATGGAACAAGGAAGCAAACTTCAAGGTAGCCGCTGCTATCGGAGAACATGCGCACAGCGGCGGCGAATACGACGATGATTAAAAATTAAATAATGATAGCGTCTCGCAACTGTGCGGGGCGCTGTTTTTATATCCATTTCGCCCCCGTCACATGGCGTTAAACTGTGCGGCAGCTCGCCCGCCGTTCTTGGGCGTTAAAGAAAGGATGTATTTTTATGGCGTTTACAAGGAGATCACTTGCCGGTCTTGGACTGAATGAGGAGCAGATTGAAAAGGTGATGACATTGCATGGTACCAGCATGTCCGACTTTATTCCAAAATCCGAATTACAGGGAAAGATCGATGAGGCACTGACAGACGCGCAAAAAAACGCGCTGCAAAATGTAAAAATCAAAGAAACCGATGAATATAAGGCCGTCGCGGAGGAACGCGATATGCTTCGCGCTTTGGGCGGCGATGATTTTTCGTCGGTGAAACCCAAATTCCGTGAGATGGTATATAAGATGCTTGACCGGGGAGAAAATGCCCCGGCAGTTTCCGAGCAATTAAAGACCGTCGCGGAAAAATACGAAGAATATTTCAACCCCAAAGAACAGCCTGCCCAACCGGGGCCACAGTTCGGCGCGGAGGTCAAAGGTCAAATGCCGAGCGGGCAAAGCAGAACGAGCTTTGAAGAGGTGTGGGGGCTGAATAAAAAGTAAGAAAGGAAAATGATTTTATGGCATTTACACAGTCAAAATTAAACTATGCGATCGAATATTCCAAAGCGATGGCGAACGCTTATCCGTATTGGTCTTATTTCTCCGACCTATACGGAAGCCCGAACAGCGCAACCTACAAGCCGGTTTCTGGTAAAGCCGTTGCGGTACAGAGCATGACCACCAGCGGGGCGCGTGCAGTAAACCGCGATCAGATCACTGGAACTTTTAACCGGAACTTTAATACTTCCGAGCAGATCCTGACCATGAGAATGGATCGTGAATGGGACACCCTGGCCGACCCAATGGACATTCAGGAAGACCCCATCGTCAATATCGCAAATATTACAAAAACCTTTAATGAGTTCCAGAAGGTGCCGGAAATGGACGCTTATGCGGCTTCTACATTGGCAACCGCCGCCACAGGATTTGGCGGCGTAGATACCACGGCTTTGACTGCTGATAATATCCTGACACAATGGGACACTTATCTGGCATACATGGTAGATCAACGTATACCGCGCGACCGCATCCGCGCCAAAATGACCCCGGACACCTATAAGCTTCTGAAAGAAGCAGCTGGAATCACCCGCTTTGTGGAAGCGGATACCGGAATCCGCAACATTGACAGAAACGTCGGCAAGCTTGACGGCGTAGTCATTCAGGAAGTTCCAAAAGACATGATGATGAGCGCCTATGATTTCACGGAAGGCTGGGAAGCGGCCAACAATGCAAAGCAAATCAACATGCTGATGTTTGATCCGATTGCGATTGCGGCGCCGGTAGTCTATGAGACTTCCATGATGTCCGCACCGACTGCACAGAGCAAAGGCAAATGGCTGTACTATGAACGCTATTACTACGATGTATTCGCTCTTAACCAGAGATTGCCGGGAATCTTTGTACATCTGGCTTCGGCCGCTGCTCTTGGAACAGTGAATTTGCAGCTGAGCGCGGGAGCTGACAGCACTCACACCATCATCAACGGCCTTGCTCCGGCTCCATACGGAATGAAATATGTCGCTAAGACAAAGACGGGCAGTGCAGAAAGCGTAACTTATGGGCAGGCTTTGACAGGCTGGACGGACGTAACAAACGGGTCAAGCTTTGAAACTGCAGCAGGCGATACCGTAACTGTAGCTCTAGTCAATACCACTAAAGGAAATACTGCAACCGCTGCGGGCTCTGCCGCCGCTGTCGTAGGGGCATAAGAAAGGAGACTTATGGCGTACATCACATACCAGCAGTATCTTGATATTTACGGTACATGCCCAATCTCTGAAAAGGAGTTTCCAGTGTACGCCGGTCTTTCGTCTGATTTAATCGACAGTATAACACAGTATAAAATCGTGAAGGGCGGAGGAATTTCTGCCCTTCCTGATTTTATTCAACTGATTATACAGAAGGCCACGGCCGCACAGGTGCTTTACTATATCCAGCTAGGCCTTGAAACTGTTCTGACCGGACAAGTAGGCCAATCGTTTACCGTTGGCAAGGTCTCTGTTTCAGGCGGGGCTTTGTCTGCTACAGCAACAAAACCCGGAGCCGTGATGGTTAGCCCGCTTGCCCTTGCATTGCTTGAACAAACGCCTTTTATGTATAGGGGGGTGCATGTATGCTCAGACCAATTCCTCAATCTCTTTTGGGGGATATAGCCACGATAAAGGTGTGCGCTGGCATAGACCGCTACCAACACGCTATCTGGGATGAAACTGTTGTGCAGCATGTACATCTTCAGAATACCAACGAAGTTAAAAAAACCAGGGACAACACAGAGGTGGTTTTACGCTCGGTATTGTTTATTGACGGGCGCCTTTCCTCTCCTGCTTTGGATTATGACGCGCTGGCAAGTACCTCCTTGCAGAACGGAAAACCGCTACGGTGCGAGGTCAGAAATGCAAGCGGTCAAAAATACGGAGAATTTGAGGTTCTGACGGTTGACCCCGTGCCGGATGTTCCCGCAACGCGTGTTCACCATATAGAGTTGGGGTTGGTTTGATGTCTGTTAAGATTACCCGGGATAAAAACCGAATCGCGCAAAAAATTGCGGCGGGAAAACGCGCGGCTACGATTGCGGTGACGGAAGCTATTATCGAATACGGGAATATCTATGTTCGTGAGGATCAAGGAACCTTAATGGACAGCGCTTCAGCGGCAAGCCGGCCGGAAGAGGGCCTTGCTATATGGGACACGCCGTATGCTAAAAAGGTGTATTATACCGGTTCGCCGTCAAAGGACAGAAACCCGAACGCTTCTTTACAATGGGCCGAGGCGGGGGTAAGCGCTCATAAAAAGGAGCTTGACCAAATCGCGCAGAACGCCTTCACAAAGGGGATGGAAAAATGAGCGTCTATGATGATGTTTTAAATGCCGTGATTGACCTAGCGGAACAAATCGAACTATATTCAAAAATTATTATTTCTCCGTTGCCCCCGGAGGATGGCATTTCGATTGCGTGGAGCTCCGGTAGCCTCCATACATTTATGGATAAAAAGGCGGCAGTTGCGATGTCCGCTGTCTTAAATTCCAAAAGCAAAGATCAGGAAGCCGCCGCCGGGGTATTAGGGCGGCTTCATACATTTTTAAATATGCGAAAGGATTACCCCGCCGCAGAAAACTTTCAAATCACCAACATTGCAACAACCGGCGCGCCCACCTATTTAGGGCGTGAAGAAAATAACCAATGGCTTTATGGCTCCAGCCTGGAAGTCAAATTTTTCCTAAAGGGGGAATAACAAATGGCAGCTTATGGCTTGCTTACGATGTATAACCTAGTCGCGTCTATCGGCGTGTCGCAAAGCGGAGAGGAACCGTCAGTCACGTGGACATACGCGCCGCTTGAGGATGGCTTCGACAATATTTCCGAGGCCCTCAACGAAGTAGTACAGCAATATTTCTTTTTATCTGATGATGGATTTGCTAAAAACCATGTCACCGGCATGGCTCCCGCATTTACCCTGACTGGCAAGCGCGTCCTTGGGGACCAGGCTCAGGACTATATTTTTTCTAAAAAGTATAGCCTGGATACAGACCGCCTATCTTCGTTCCAGTTAAAATACAACAACGCGGAGGGGAAAGAGGTAACGATCACCTGCGCCTGCACACTGTGCAATATTCAGGAATGGTCTGGCGCTAGTACAGACGACAGCGCCATTTCGGTCGAAATTCGGTTTGACGGGAAACCTACGGTTTCACCGGCAGCCTAAAAACAGGTAAGGGGGAGCGGCCTAGCCTCCCCCCTTATATTTTTTTATTAAGGAGGCATTCCCATTGTATACACTGAGACAATCGGCTCTCTTTTCTGATGAAATCGAATTGGCCAAAAACAATGGCGCCAGCGAATTTATAACCATTAATCTCAACATTACACCTGACCTAGTCAAAGAATACCGAAAGCTCCAGCTGCAATACATGGCCTACCAGAAGAAAGCGGCTGAAAACCCGAAGGACGTTATTGTCATGGAAAAGGCCGGGGAAGTCATCGTTGGAATTGTTACCCTTTTGTTCGGGAAAGAAAACGCAGAGAAGATCATCGGTTTTTACTCAGATGATTACATTCAAATGATGATAAACCTTTACCCATACATTGAGAATACATTGGTTCCGCGCCTCAATGAAATAATCCGTCAAAGAAAACATGACCTGAAAAGAAAGTCCTGGAAATGAGGCTCTATGCTCCGCTTATTAAAAGCGTTCGTTACAAATTCCTGCGCATAAGGCTAAACACGTCTTACCAAACGGTTCTGAAATGCTTTGACGTCTTCGCGGACGATTTAATAGGGGATTTTGACCGGATTGACATTTGCCTTTATCTGCTTGTAAAGGCCCGGTTTATTCTTTGGTTATTAACCCCAAAACATAAATTTGCCCTTTTTGATTTAATCTATAAGCAATTTATTGACGCTCCGAACAAAAAAGCCGAGGGAGAAAAACACTTTGATTTCAACCAGGACGCGGGCTTTATTTATTCCTCTTTTCTTCAATGCTATCACATTGACCTGGTAGGCAAAGACAGGAAGCTCCATTGGTGGAGCTTTATCGCTTTATTCTCAGGATTGTCCGACGACACAAAAATCGTGCAGATTATGTCAATTCGCTCCCGGCCGCTCCCAAAGCCCACAAAATTCAACGCGGAGGAACGACGGCAGCTTATGAAGCTCAAACACCTTTACAGGCTGGAGCTTTCTGAGGGGGAAAGAAAACAACAATTCCAGAAAGGCCTTGCAAAGGTGGCGATCGCTTTGCAGGGACTGGCACAAAGGTGATTTTGTGAACAATGTTAAATGCCCGTATTGCGGTTATGTTATGCCAATTAAAATTGACCGTACCGCAGAATGCAAAGGCGTGTGGGTGCGCTGCAAAGGGCGAAATTGCAAAAAAGAATTTGAAATAAGAATTTCAAAAACCAAGTAGCGCCATTATGTGCCGATGGTTTTGCCAAAAGAGGTGAAAAGCATTGGCTGACGGCAAGGTTGTATATCAGGCCGAAATAGATGACAGCAAGGTCGAAAGCGACCTGAATCAAACTGAAAAAAAGATTAAAAAAAGTGCTAAGCAGGCCGAAGCCTCCGTGAAACAAAGCGCAGATGATTCGGAAAAAGCTATAAAGGGCGGAGCTGAAGGCGCTGAAGAATCTATTGGAAAAAGCTCTAAACAAGCACAAAAAGATACCAAGCAAGTTGAAAAATCAGCTTCTAAAGTTGGGACTGCTTTTCTATCTGCCGGGAAAATCGCCGGGGCAAGCTTTCTTGCTATTGGTAGCGCTGCCGTTGCTGTTGGGACTAAGGCTGTTTCTGGTGCAGTTGATTTTGATAAAGCAATGAATCAATTTGCGGCCTCAACCGGAACCTCACAGGATGAGCTAGCTGATTATGAAGAGACCTTAAAAAGTATCTATACCAACAATTATGGCGAATCCTTTGAAGATATTGCCGGCGCGATGGCAGCTGTTAAACAGCAAATGGGCGATCTCGATCAAACCGACTTGCAAAAGGTAACGGAAGGCGTATTCGCTCTTTCTGACACATTTGAAACCGATTTCAACGAAACTTTACGAGGCGTTAATCAGTTAACAAAACAATTTGGTATAACGGCCGAAGAAGCCCTTGATCTAATGGCTTCCGGTAGCCAACAGGGGCTCAATTACACGGATGAACTCGGAGATAACATAGCCGAATATGGTGGAAAGTTTGCGCAAGCTGGATATAGTGCTGAAGAATATTTCCAGTTACTAAAAAATGGTGCAGAAAACGGAGCATACAATCTTGACAAGGTAAATGATTCAATAAATGAAGTGACTACTCGCTTGGCAGACGGAACCATCGGTGAGAATATAGGTCAATTCAGCACAGAAACACAAAACCTTTTTGAGCAGTGGCAAAACGGTGGCGCCTCTCAAAAAGAAGTTATTGATTCTATTGTTCGAGACATCAAAAATTGCACCAATGAGCAAGATGCTCTAACGATGTCTGCTACAGCCTTTGGAACAATGGGTGAAGACGCGAATTTAGATTTTATCAAGTCGTTGTCTTCCCTTGGGGATGAATTTAATAATGTCGAAGGCAAAATGGAATCACTCAAGGAGATCAAATACGATGATCTCGGTTCCATGTTTGAAGCCTTGGGACGAACATTAGAAACCCTGCTGCTTCCGCTCGGTGAAAGCCTTATTCCATTACTGAAAAATATTCTCGAAGCTATCATGCCGGCGCTAGAGGAAAATCTGCCAATGATTACCGACCTTATTTCTCAGATGGTCGGCTCTATGCTGCCAATCGTGGAAGCCCTGCTGCCTCCTTTGTTAGATCTGCTTTCCACGCTTATGCCCATCTTTTTGCAGATCATAGAAGAGATTTTCCCGCCTATCCTCGACCTAATTCAGCAGCTGCTTCCTCCCATTATGCAATTGGTAGAAACTGTTTTGCCACCGCTGGTAGAACTGGCAGGGGCGCTTATTGCTCCTTTAGCTGAAATTTTGGGTACGATTCTTCCCCCGCTAATTGACTTGTTTAACCAGATTTTGCAGCCGATTATGGCCTTGGTCGAGAATCTTCTCCCACCGCTGACAGAGCTTTTTCAAGGGCTTGTACCCTTGTTTGAAGCTCTTACCCCAATTATTCAATTTCTTGCTCAGCTGTTTTCAAAAGTGCTAGGCGGCGCAATTGAGGGACTCATGCCCATTATTAACGGCATTATGGACGTATTCGGCGGACTGATCGAATTTATTACAGGCGTTTTTTCCGGTAACTGGGAACAGGCATGGGACGGCATTGTAAATATGTTCAAGGGGATTTTCAATCTCATTCCCACAATTGTTGAAAGTATCATCAACGGTGCAATAGGGATTATCAACGGCATTATATGGGGGATCAATCAGTTGACAGGCGCTATTGGGATTCCTGCCATTCCAGAGATTCCAAAGGTCACGCTTCCCCGCTTCCATACTGGCGGCATAGTGGACTTTGAAGCCAGCGAAGGGCCGGCATGGTTACAAAAAGGCGAAATGGTTTTAACTCAGAAACAACAAGCGCAGCTGTTCGCAATGGCAAATGGTCAAATAGGCTCCTTAGCGTCGCCGGATAACCGCTTGCCTATTATTATCCAAAACGATACCCCTGTTTATTTGGACGGCAGGCTTATTTCGGATTCTGTCACTCGCAACCAGTACACGGACGTAAAGGTCAGGCGGTATAAATGATACGATTTTTTTTAAATCAACAGGAACGGGATGACATCAAAATTATGGCTGGCGGACAGCTGGAACAGTTATCCACGCACGCTACGTCGTCTTCTCTTTCTATTGAAATTCCGGTTAAAACCGACGACATAAAGGAATGTGACTATGTAGAGCTCTACGATTCCGAACAAATTATTTTTGCTGGAATCATCATGGAGAAAAAGCAAGCGACATTCAACATGACCCCTCAATGGAAAATTTACGATCTTACCTTATCCGGGAACAGCGACTTAATAACCCCGTTGTTTGTTGATCTTACATTTCCAGCCGGCGCCAATATCAAGCAAATTCTCTACGGCAATAATAGGAGCGATCCTGATTTTGATTCTGACCTAGGCTCGTTCCTTGGGCTCTTCGGAACAAGAATAGAGCCGGAGGGGATTACCATCAACGACGTTGACGACTTTTCCGGATTTATACTCAGTGAATCCGCCTATCTGTGGGGGCGCAGCGTCTCAGACACTTTGGATGAAATATGTAGTATAGCAAGCGCTTGGTGGGAAGTCACGCCGGATAAAAGGTTCAATATGAAATACAAATCCAATCGGGTTCCAGCTCCGTTCACTTTAGACAATGGGTCTAAGGCGTTCAATCTTTCGGTATCGAATGACGCTTTGACCTATTACAGCGCTTGCCGGGTGAATGGAGGTACGGGAACATCACGAAAGGTTGAAGAATCCAGCGTTCGGGGGGCGTTTGTCGAAAGGGTTCATGAGTACGTTTTTTATCAGAAAGATGCGGAGACGATTGTGTCTTTAACGCCTATTCATTCGGTCGTTTCTATTACGCAGACAGAAGCCGGAAAACCTCCTGCTGATCCGGCAATGCCCGGGACGATCAAGGTTGGTTATAAGGGACTACATGACGACGATCCAGAATATCAGGCACTTATGACATCGGGCGGAACCGAAATCACCATGAAAGAGGGCTATAAGCTCGTTGTCATTATACCGAACTCTCCATATTATGCCATAACGGTCAATGACGCTGTGTTTGATGTCGATGTGTTCATCAGAATCGTGGACCCTCAGTTAGCGCAAGAGATTGCTGCAAAGCGAGGAGGGACTGGCGTTATTGAATACGCTCTTGAGGATGATTCAATAACCGATCTGCCAACCGCTGCAAATGTTGCGCAAGATTTTCTCAAATCCCATTCCCGGATAGCGACTGAAATCAGTTTTTCGACCTTTTCTAAATGTGAGGTTGGGCAGCTTTTAACCGCAGATCTTCCGTACTATTCGATTTTTGGGAATTATGAAATTACAAAAATTGTCGCTACAACGATTCTTGATCGCGTCAGCGGGATAGTTTTTCAGTACAATGTAACAGCTTCCACAGTAGATTACAGGGATCCTTATAAAGGCTTGTGGTATCGCCCTATAGTAACAAAATTTACGCTTACCGGTGATCAAGCGCCGGAGGACGGTATCTTTTTAAACAATGCGATTAATGTGAAAACGTTTATTAGCGTATATGCAAGCGGCGTTACCACGTGGGCGGCCATTGAAGAAAATGCGACGTCTTGGGAATTATTTGAAAGCCTTTACCCCTCATGGCAGTTGCTCCAATCCCCTACAAGCCCTATAACTTGGAACTCGTTGCAGCAAATAGTTAAATCATGGGCCGAATGGGAAAACAAAATCAAATCCTGGGCATGGATTGAAAACATAGAGTTGGGGTGGTATTACTTGGGAAATTACCTAACAAATTACGGGAAAGAAAAACTTATGCAGTTTATGTCTGGCGAAAGCGTAAATAACTTTGCGGATTTATTTGGCGCAATTTGTCTTGAGAACAACCTAGGAGGCCGCGAACTATTTGAACCGCAGGATGTGTCAAAAACAGCAACCGGGGGCGTCTCTACATTTTTCCTTCTTCCCACAGACGCAACCTATGTAATCAAAAAAATCCTTGTTCCCGAAAACAATAAAAAAGATGGGGAGGCGATTCTGTCGGCTGATGTAGATATAGACCATATTTACGGAGGGCCACGCGGTCAATATTCAATAACCATTGCAATAAGCACAACCATTGAATAAAGGAGATGATTTCTATGTCGTCAAATTCAAAAACACCTAACCTCGGCTTACCTCAATGGGTCCTGTCAGATCCGCCTCAAATGACAGACTTTAACAATGCCTTTCTCTCAATAGATAATTTTGCCGGGACGAAGGGAAAAGCCAACGGCGTAGCCACGCTCGATTCCGGCGCTAAGGTTCCCGTGCCGCAAATCCCGGCAGCCAATTCCCTTCAGGTGTTGAACCTGGGGCCTATCCCTACTAGTGACAGGCTGCAAACAGGCCAGGATTTAAATAATTATATAACGCCGGGGAGCTACTGGTGTGCAGGCACCGCTATTGCGGAAAGCTTGATAAATTGCCCTTATAGAGGAAGATTTAAGCTGGTAGTAGATGAGGCTTCATCTGGCGGAGAAATCGTATATCAATACATTATCCCGGGCCATACAGGCGAGAATTCGGTATATACGATATATTACCGCGTCCGTGATATGCTTTGGATTCCCGCGTCTCCCTGGGGCGATTGGAAAACGTTACTCAGTGTTGTTGGGGGAAACAAGAACAGCATACAACAGACTTCCGCCCTTCTCAACCTGAGACAAGAGGAAGGCGCGTGGACGCCGGTGTTGATAGCAAGGAGCGGCCCGGCGGTAAGCTATACAATTACCGAAAATCGCGGCTGTAAATATTGGACGCTCGGCGATTGGGTCTATATTACCTGTTATCTACGTGTAAGGATTACTGCTGCTGGTGACGGGAGTTCCGGCAGCAGATCTTATGCCGGAATACAGGGGCTGCCCTTTGCGGTATCAACCGAAAGCAGGTACCCCATTACCGTGA
>NZ_QLYR01000018.1 GCF_003268275.1 Hydrogeniiclostridium mannosilyticum | reverse complement strand
TCACGGTAATGGGGTACCTGCTTTCGGTTGATACCGCAAAGGGCAGCCCCTGTATTCCGGCATAAGATCTGCTGCCGGAACTCCCGTCACCAGCAGCAGTAATCCTTACACGTAGATAACAGGTAATATAGACCCAATCGCCGAGCGTCCAATATTTACAGCCGCGATTTTCGGTAATTGTATAGCTTACCGCCGGGCCACTCCTTGCTATCAACACCGGTGTCCACGTGCCTTCCTCTTGTCTCAGGTTGAGAAGGGCGGAGGTCTGTTGTATGCTGTTCTTGTTTCCCCCAACAACACTGAGTAACGTTTTCCAATTGCCCCAGGGAGACGCGGGAATCCAAAGCATATCACGGACGCGGTAATATATCGTATATACCGAATTCTCGCCTGTATGGCCCGGGATAATGTATTGATATACGATTTCTCCGCCAGATGAAGCCTCATCTACTACCAGCTTAAATCTTCCTCTATAAGGGCAATTTTTCAAGCTTTCCGCAATAGCGGTGCCTGTACACCAGTAGCTCCCCGGCGTTATATAATTATTTAAATCCTGGCCTGTTTGCAGCCTGTCACTGGTAGGGATAGGCCCCAGGTTCAACACCTGAAGGGAATTGGCTGCCGGGATTTGCGGCACGGGAACCTTAGCGCCGGAATCGAGCGTGGCTACGCCGTTGGCTGCGCCTTTTTCAGCCTGTGAAATAAGTGTACTTGTGTCTACTGGAGGCCCTGTCGGTCCCTCTGGTCCTTGAGCTTTTTGGGTTGTCTTTACATATTTCCCTGAAGCAGGGTCCCACAGCTGCCAGTAGCCATCCGAACTAATTGTAGGATAGTGTTCAGAGGCTTCCTCAGCTTGAGCGGCACTATTTGCCGCATTGGTGGCCGATGTACCGGCTTGTGCCGCGCTATCGGCTGCGTTGGTTGCAGAATCGGCAGCCCTGCTTGCGCTTGCAACGGCATTAATCGCCATGCTTTCAGCCTGCTTTTTATAGTCCAGCGTCTGATCCTTCCATCCTTCTACGTCGCCATGCATTTGCTGTACCTGGGCCAGAATTTCGGTGAGAGTAAGGTACTCATCCTCGCTCTCAATCGCTCCCTCTTGAACCGGGTTTTCCGTGACCTTCAGCAAGAACTCACTGGCGCAGATTACCCCGCCGCCGGCCGCGACCTCAACAACCGCCCGGCAATTACCGGGAACAGCCGTCATCTGCTGAGTGATAGTTATGTATACCCTTGTGCGATCCTCGCTTAATCCAAGTGCCGGATTATATACGCCTTTACCGTCTCCTTTACGGAGGCGGACAGAAACCGTCGCATTTTCCGGTACTTCGTAGGGGACGCCGCCGCTTGATAAATAAACCTCAATAACCGGAAGGGTTTTGTCGTATTGTATGCGCTCGACAATCGCTGAATATTCCCGGGCGTTGTCCATATGGCATACTATCGATTGGACAACCGCACCCTCTGGAAGGCTTATTCCGTTTGCTAGTTCTATCATATTTCTACCTCCTAATGAAAACCATTAGAATCAATATAGGCCACCTTTTTCCCTCCAACATAAAAATCAATGTTATTAGATTTGATTACAATCTTCGTATTGTTGGTGTTAGGCCCATCTATTGTTGTATCTGTGTCACCGGCATAAAGGACGCTTACCGATGAAGATGATGTCGGACGATAAATGCTAAGATAGCCACCGACATGGGTATATTGAAAGACTGTAAGACCTCCATCAGAAATACGAAAGTTTCGGAGCCTTCCAAACTCAATATCGAAGTCTCTATCTGTCATAATTCCGGCTCCACTTGCTGCATAATGTCCTATTCTCAAAAGCTTAGTGGAACCATCATAAAGAGCAAATCCATCGCGATTTGATTCGCTAATGGTATCACGTCCGATAATCGCAATAATGTTAGTATCAGAGGAAACAAGCTTGTTAGAGGCTAGCTCTCCAGTGTCCAAATTAAAATATACGTTAGGATTTTTTAAAGACTTAATAATGCCTGCCCGGATAACGTTTGCATTTAATATCCCTGTGGTAATAACTGCGGCATTTATACTGCCATCTGCCAACAAGGCATTAATAAAATCACCATTATATCCTGTGTTAGAATGTCCAAAACCTCCATTATTCCAACGCCAAACGCTTTGAGCTGTGGCAATGTCCCCGGTATCTAGGCTTGCAATCTCAACCCATTTCCCATTTTTTTGTATGGCCACCATCTCCCCTTTTTGCCCATTGGTAATCCATCCATTGGCGTTATCCACAGCCTGCTGAAAAACTGTTGAATTAGGAAAATCTTGAATTTGCTGTTGTTGGTTAGCTATTGTACCAGCGATATTACTTTTTAGCTGTCCTAATTCAATGCTCTCATAGCGGTCTTTCAGAACGTCATAAACGGTCTTAACGCACCTTGCTGTTGCTGAGACACCGAGGTTAGGATATTCTACCGTTACCGTATCGCCTAAATTCACACGCTCTAACAGGGCAAGGTCTTTGTACTCCTCAGTTTGCTCCAACGGCTGGAACGAAACGGAGATTGAAACCGCTGGTATGCCTATATCATTATTCTTGACGTAGGCTTGTGCACGTTCTCTTAGCTGCTCTTCTGTTGGCTGCTCTTTAAAATCCGTGGTGAAATCTTTGGGAGCGATTTGCTGGAAGTTATAAGTACCTGGAGCATTAACTATTTTTTCCGGCAACTCGACAAGCGTTCCATCACTACCCTTCCAATATGGATAAATGCCGGTCACCACATTGGAAATATTCTCATCCTGCTGTAAATCCGTCAGATTTTTGCCATAACGGATTGTAACGCCGTTGTCCCTTCCGCGCTTGTTCCACAGCTTCACGGAAAAGCGGTCAAACTCATATTCGCCCCTGTAAACATCGAGAATGGACCCTTCTGAGCCCCCCAATAATGACCAAACCGCAGAAGGAACCGATACCTCAAACGCCGCCGATGTAGATTTGTCCGTCCAGAAATCAAAAGGGTTTTCCGTTGACGAATTTTCCTTTAAGCCAATCAGTGCCGATTGACAGCTGCTTGCCTTAAATGGCGAGACAACAATTCCGGTCAGCTTGTAGGCAATATGCCGGGCATATATGGTAACGATACCGGAAAGCGGTTTTGTAATCTGTGTGATAGAAAAAGGCTGCGGGTCGTGATAAGGGTCCGGTTTAACAAAAAGAAGCCGGCGGTTTAAGATCTCGGAGTAATGAATGCCAGAAATAGGGTACTGCATTTCCAAATCATATACGCCATTTAGTTCTTGCGTAACCTTCATAGATACGGTATCGGATAAAGCACCTAAACCATTGTTTTCAAAAGCTGTCTCGGTTTCCGGGTATAAAAGAATCACAGTTTTCCTCCTTCCTAAAAATAGGCATAAGAAAACCACGCCCGAATGTTGAGCGTGGTTCTGTTGAGTTTTAGGCTGTTTTTCGTTGACACTTCCCGCACCTAAAGGCAGGGGATTCATCTCCTAAATTTTGATGATTTTCAAGATAACCTATAAGACCAACCTGTTATTTAGAAAATTTTGTAAAGAAAAAGCACGCTTACAAAGCGTGCTTTTTATCTTAAGTTTACATCAGGCGGCCTAATATGCGGGAAAGCTATTGCTTATGCTCACCCCCATAATAATGCCAAGAACTAGCAGCACCGCAACAATGGCTGTGAGAAACAGAATGCACTTTTTGATAGTTGCAACATTGTTATAAAGATATAACCACATAAGCTTAAACATTTCTTCTTGCGATATTTCTGTATTGTCTCTTCGCAAAAATACATCTTGATTTTCCGTCGATTGGCGAACATTATCGGGCAATGATTCCCCATTAGCTAACATCGCCCGGTATTGCTTACACTCTTCATCCGAGCAAACGTCCTCACGCCCGAAGCCAAATTCCAACATCTTTTTTTGATACAATTCATCAATTTTTTTCATAACTCTTCACCTCAACCAAAGTATAACATAAGCAAACAGCGTGAACAACACTAAAAATGGAGCTTGGCATATAACTTCTATATATGCGCATACAAAAGCTAAGAGACAATTTAGAAAAAATTTAAAAAGTCTGGAAATTATCACATTTTTGTGTTATTATGTCGGTGAATAACAATCACTAAGAGAGGAGAAATATTGATGAAGAAGATTATACTGGCATTTTTTTGTTTGTTAATGGCCTCTTTGTTGGGCTGCCAAGCCAAAGAGTTAGTTCCCACTGGTTATGAGAATTTTTGCTGGGGCGAAACGCCAGAGCAAGTCACGAACCACAAAGCAGATTTTCTCACATTTGTAAAAGAAGATGAGGACAAAGAGGAAGAAGAAAAATCGTTGCATTTTCTCAACGATGATACTTCTGATCCGGTTTATTCTTATGCAACCGAAGAACCGTATACAGCCGAATTTGTATTTGACAAAACTGGGCTGTGCGAAATCAAGCTACAGTTAGATCAAGATGTTTCACCACAAGCGTTCCTTGACGCGGAAGAAAAGTTGAAAAAAGATTTCCCGACGGTCCTTGAGTATGAACACAGGGCGAACGAAAACATAAACTTTTCTACGCATACACGGCTAACAAACGGTAATACCGATGTTTTTTTAATGATGACATACGGTTATAAAAATAATGATTATGGTAGTATTTACATCTCCTATGAGCGCTCGACTGATCTTGAAGATGGTCTTTAATTCTGTTGATTAAAAACAAATTCTTAGGGCCGCATCCCGCGTGTCCTTTTAAGGAGGATAATTATGAAAAAGACAAAAGCATACTATGAAGCATTGCTTGATCTTGGCTTTGTAAAAGGTGAAAAGCTGACAAAATCCGAAGAAGAGCAGCATAGAGCAAATATGAGAAATGGAATTGAAGGAGACGCAAACATCGCAGAGGTTAGCTCTGGGGTTTACAGAAGGGTTAATGACGAGCCTGACATGGAAACTTTTATAAGGATGTACATGTTAAAATCTCTGTACTTTTCAAGGGCCATTAGGAGCTGCTTGGTATTCTTTGTGGTCATTGCAGTAATCGGCATAGCTATTGGCCTTTTGGCATACATTGTGCCAATCTTGCTTGAGTGGCTAAGGCTTTCTCTATAATCTACTGCTGACAGCGAGGAGGAAGAAAAATGAAAAATATCATCGAGATACAAAGGGCATTAGTCGACGCAGAGATTATAGACGATGAAATTCAAAGAAATTTACATAGCCAGAACAGCGAGGAAGACTATGGGGGAATCATGGCGCCCGATATTGCCAAAAAGCTTTTAGAAGACGCCGAGAACGACAAAATGAGTGACGCATATCTAAAAGTTTTCCTTCTCAGAATGTCCCGTGATATTCACACGATAAAAATCTGCGTGTTAATTTTCTCTATCCTGGCACTAGCTGGGCTCATAATCGGCTTGCTTCTGTCCATTGGCAGCTTAGGCGTTGTCATATCGTCCACCATCTAGGCGTAACCTCTATGCCGGTTATGCCGCCGTCCCAACTGATTGCATTCTCTCCATGCTCAAGAATCGGAAAGGCGCTGGTGGAGATTGTATTGTTTTTATTCTGCTCTTCACGGTAGGCGTCCTGTAATTCGCTGTCCAGCATAATATAATCGTTGAGCTCTTTGATCTGAACGCGATAAGAGCCTACATATAAATTCCCGGCTGCTGTCCCGTTGACCTTAATCAACGGCAGAGCCGGGAATAAACTATTATACAGCGTTTGTGCCTTAGATATTGGAATAGGACGCTCGCCGTCCTTTCTCCACCGCTGCGGCTTGCACACGAAGGAAATCGTTAGCCGGCCGAAAAGATTCATCGCATTTTCAATCTCGGTAGGCCCAGCATAATAGGCCATACGGTAAAACTCAGGATCATAGCTATCTTCGAGACGCTGATAGCCGATAGGAGATTGAAGCCAGGCGCGGACAGCCCTTGCTCCCGCTGGAGTTTTGTTTTGATTGGCGTTGAAATACACTTCATAGGGCTGAGTGTAGTTGTCATACGCCCCTGTATCAATCAACAAATCTCCGTTTCTGCCTGCGACTTGAATTGTTTCATAACGCCGGGAAGGGCCCGGCTGATTTGGAAACCGCTCAACGACCACATTGCAGCTATACGACGGCACGCCAGCCCAAAATATAACGCTCATTTAGAAAAGCTCGCCTCCCTTCTTAATACCTCTGCCTGCATTCTCTGCATAACAACATCGGCGATTCTCTCTTCATCCATACCCGGCTGTGCAACCACGGTAAAAGTAAAATCGCCATAGGAATTAGTTTTGGTGTACACGTTGCCGGCTGAAATCGCGCTGCTCGGAAGGCTAAAGGGATGAATATCGGCTTGAGCGGACAGCCTGGACATTCCGTCCTTTATTTCCTTTTCTGTGGATTTAAAGGCCGTTTTCATACTATCCGACAGCCCGAGCTCGAAGCCTTCACCCGAAAGCGCGCCAAACTGTTTAAATACTTTTGATGGAGAATGGATGCCTAACGCTTTTTTAGCTGCATTGATTGCATTGCCAAAAACGCTACCCACAGTATTTGTCAAACTGGCAGAGGCGTTATAAAGGCCAAGCTGTGTGCTTGAGCCTATATTAGCGCCAATTTTTTCAGCCTCTATCTTTGCATTTTCGGCAGTTTTCCTGAGCGTATTGAGGGTGTCCTCGTTATAACCTTCCATTCCCTCATTATATTTCTGCTCGTACCTTTCAAGGGTAAGTAATGCGTTTTCATATTGTTCTTCAAGGATTCGCTTCTGCTCCTCGGTAGATTCGCCCGCAACGCTTGCGGCTGTTTTAAATCCGTCATTTTGCTTTCCGAGAATTTCAACGGTTTCATCAACATTGCCACTTAAAGCCGCTGTGGCCGCCGCCTCATATGCTGTAATATTTTGATAAACGCCGTCTACAATAGCCTGGCTCTCTTCATACGCTTTTTCTTTCTCCCTCAGGTTTTTTATCTCCGATTCATGTGCAAGCAGGTCAGCAAGCCCGTATTTGTTTATCCACTCAATGCGCTCTTCAGAAGAAAGCTCTTCAAATTCCAAATATCTTTCGCCCATTTTTTGGCGCTGTTCAAGTAGTTCCTTATATTTTATATTCGCGTCTTCTTCTGCTGCCGAACGGGCCTTTATAGCCTCTTTGTACACCTCCTCTTGAGCCGCCAGCATGACCTCTGCACGCTTTGTCTCTATCGTCTTGCCGATTTCATCCTGCAAGGTTTGATAGTTCTTGATCTGATTGCCTGTCATTTCGTATTCGGTGCCCAGAGCTGCATTTAACTCTCCTAAGATAAATTGCGCCCTCGCCCGGTCTTTATCTGTCACATTTCCAGTCTCATCGGCAAGTGTTGTTAATTCGCTATAAAGCTTCTCTGCGTTCTGAATCTGTGCCAGGTCAGCATTTGCGGATTCATAAGCGGCGTCTCGTGCGTTTTCATAAGAGGTTATAGTTTCGTCAAGGGCCTTCTTTTTTGCTTCTAGGGCTTCGCGTGATATGCGCTCCTCTTCGGTTTCCTTTTGGGTCTCAGCAATCAAAAAGCCAATTCCTGTCACCAGAAGGCCTACAGCGGTAGCAACAGCCATTGCCGGATTTGCACCAAGGGTCGCGTTGAAAAGCTTCATCGCAGTATTTGCGCCCTTAACGCCATCCGTCATGGCTTTAATTGTTTTCGTGACATTTGAAATTGTGGTCGCTACCTTCCAGGTGGCAAAAGCCGCGCCTATACCGGTTAAGCCGACCATAACCGCATCCTTGTTGTCAATCACAAAATCAAACAGGCCCTTAATTCCCGGCAACACTGTCTTTTTGATAAAGTCAAAGCCATCATCAATCGCGTCTACAAAGCCGTCAATGTCCACATCCTCGGTTAGCTCCAGGGCCGAATCGACAATCCCATTAAAGCCCCGCTGCACAGCAGTGGAGACCGGGCTGAGTTTTTTTGCGAGCTTTGCTGTGCTGTCCTGAAAATCAGAGGTTGCCTCATTGGCCTCTACCAGATCCTTGTTGGTATCTCTCCATGCCTGTCCGGCGTCTGGCAATCCTTGGCTGGCAAGCTCTTGCATGACGATGTTGGTTCGTTCGGTCTGAGATTTTGCCTGCTTCAGCTTTTCGTTAAATTCGTCTTCGTTGGTGCCGGCCCAATTCAGCACATCTGCAAAATTGCCCGTTACCGTACCGGCCTTGATGGTTTCGTTGATACTTTCAGCGAGCCCATCAATCGGAATGCTGTCGCCATATGTGGCCCATGCGCCGATTGCCGCGTCTGTCAGCTCTGTAAGCTGTTCCTGCTCTAAACCCAGCGCCTGGAGATTCGCGGTCGTTGTAGCCGCTGTCTGGTCGTCGGCAAGGACACCGTAAAGCGTTTTATAGGTTTCAGCCGTCTCCTCCGCGCTGTAGCCGGCACGCTCGCTGGAAACTTCCAGGCTGCCCATGATTTTTTGATATTCTTTCGAGCCCTCGACAATCCCGTCTATTCCATCTTTGAGCGAGCTAAGCGCACCGGTTATTGCTGAAGCGGTTAGATTTGCGGTCAAGGCGTCACCAAACGAAAAAGCAGCCTTTTCCCCGTCTTTCATGCTTTCAGTAACATCCTCGATACCATCATCTGTTGAATCAAGGCTGTGCTCCATATTGTTCAACGATGTTTTCGCGTCGTTCAGCGCCTGCCGCCATTTTAGAGTTTGTGTAGCGCTATCCCCATATTTTTGCGATGATTCTCTAAGGCCCTGATCTAATAGATCGACCCGCTGCTTTTGCACGCGAATCTGTTCATTTAGAACCTTCATTTGTGCGGAAAGCTTTTCCTGCTCGGAGTCATTCTCCGTAAAGGAAGAGGTGACACGCCGCATTTCCGTATCAAGCGTTTTTGCCTGTTCAATAATATTATTGAGTTGTTTTCTGTACTCTGCTTCCCCGTCAATTCCGATTTTAGGTCCGATATTTACGGCCATAATTTTATCACCTCAGCTTTAGCAATCCGTCCATAGAACAGGGTTCTTTTATCTTTTTGGGCTCTGCTCCATTAAAAATAGAAAAGCAGGAAATCATGTCGCACATCTCTGCATAAGAGGTGCATAGGATTTCCTGCTTGCTCATATTCAGCATTCTTCCATAGAATAAAAACCAGGCCCGGTTAAACCTTATTTTGCGGCTTTTTCCTTTTTTTTTGCGGGTTCAACCTCTACGGTTTCCCCGCCCATAGCTTTAGCAATAATTGCCAGGATTCCGCCTTGACACAAAGAAAGATATTCCTTGACGGGCATATTGAGAAGCTCCTTTGTATTGAGCGGTTGCTTCTCGTACGCCGGATCACTAAAGGCCCGCTGCTCTTCAGCACCATTGCTCAGCGCCGCCAAAATCTTGATTGAAACTTTTGCCAGATCCCCGGTAGGCAGCTGGTTAATCTCGTTGATTCTGTCAAAATCCTTGCCAGGGCAAAGGTCGGAAATATCTGAAAAGGCCTGCACGGTCAATGCTAGCGGATATTCTTTCCCTCCAACGGTTATGCTTACCATCTTACGCGCCTCCTCCGGTAATCTTGAAGAAAGCCTTCAGAATTTCCTCTGCTTCGGTTTCGGTCTCCTGATCGTCAAAAATCTTCTGGAAATTTTTCTGCGGGGTATCATCCCTCATTAGGTCGGCTGTGAGCTCCCTGGTCTGCCATTCAATAGATTCCTCCTGAGTGTTCGCCTCGTTTCCGCTCATTTGGAACCGGCTCTTTGTTAAAACATAGGGGGCATATGTAGTCACGCCGCCCGACATGTACCGGATAATAAAACCGATTCCAACATAGGGCGGAACCGCCGCTTCTCCATAATTACGGACCTGAACGGTTTTGTCCGCCCCATATTCAAATGATTCCGGCTCCGGTAGGCCAAAAATTAACTCTTCCGCCTCGGCAAATAGCCCGTCAACCGTAAGCGTCGCCGTCCCTCCGGTGAATACGCCGGGAACATTTTCGGCTTCCACGTTGTTTGCATAAAACGGGTTGCTGTCTCCAACCTCATAATCCGTACTTACGCCAACACCTCGCGCCAGCTCCATCCCTTTGGAATAGGTGACGGTTCCGCCAGAGGCCGAATATACTGCTACATAGGGCTTTGAAAAGCCCGTAATAACTTTACCTGCCGCCATTAATCTCATCGTCCTTTCAATTTCTGTTCAATGTCTTCATCAACAGCCTGCTTCATAGCCTCTACCGCAGGCTTTTTAGATTTATTCAGCGCCGGTCGCACAAAAGGGTGTTTTTCCCTGTCTGAGGTACCGCTTTCTATTCCCCGCGCAACAAGCACGTTTGGCTGACCTTTTGGGTATTTCTTTGTCTTTACGTTGTTGTACCCGGAAAAGCCTAATTTCGCATTAATATATCCGTCTTTGACCTCTAAGGGTGAAATACCAAACCCTTTTATCAGCCCTTGTTTCTGCCCTACAGTAAGTGGGGCGGGGTCCTTTTTTGCGTAAGCAACGATACCTTCAAGCTCTGGTTTTGCCGGCAGGGCTTCCATATTTTCCTTAACAGCGTCCGCGACTACCTTTGCGCCGGCATAGACAGCCTTCCTGCAAACATTCCGTGTGTCTTTATAAAGAAGGGAGATTTTTTTTTCATATTCCTCCATCCCTTTGAAAGTAAAACTAGCCATCCAGTACCTCCCACACCCATTCATAATGATAAAAGCCTGTGTCCTCCTCAAATTGAACCGAATTAAGGAACCAGGCTATTTCATTATTATTTAGAGAGGTTTCAAAATCATCCTTCCAGGGGTCAAACTCCTGCTTAGTAAATAAATCAGTGCTCCCAGTTATCGTTCGCTCCGCATGTTGGTTTCCAGCTTCAAAATCATTTGCTCCTTCTTCCTGCCAGACAAAATAGCGCTCCGACTTTATTCTCTGCGCATGGCTCACCGCGTCTGTCACCGCTGTGTGTACAGCAATAATTTTTTCAAACCATCTCATTTGAAACCTCAAACCTCTGCTCAATTTTTGCAAGGGTTATATCCATACTTGAAGGGAAAACATTCTGTACTGATTGGACCGTATCTATCCGGTACTGTTTTCCGTCCTCAGTAACCGCAACATCCTGATTATTTACATCACCAGCCCGCGGCGTTCTGATAACCCGTTCAAGCTCAACCTGGTTTTGCCGTCCGCTATATAACCGCTGAATACCGAGCCGCTGCTCTTCATAACGAAGGGTAAGCTTTTTCTTTAGCCCCGGTTTAGGCTGATAGCCGGGCTCTGCAATGTCTGTGACAGCGTAAACCGTCACCAGACCATCATTAAACACTTGCGTGATTTGATTGTCAGCCGGACGGTGCGGCGCTTTCCACATGCCGGCCCACCGCCCTTTCGTTCTGCATGGCAAGGATTCTTGCTAAATAGTTGTTTTCAAACACATCCTGCGCTCCATCCCGCATATAACGTACATATTCAAAAAGCAGAGTGCGGGGCTCTCCATCAGTTTCATAGTCCATCGCTTCTCCGCCTTTTCCGTCCAAATAAACCGAACCGGAGGCAATAAGGCCACGGATCTTCCCATCCGTGGCCTTGTCCTCCCAGGTAATATTCAGATAATTTTTAACGTCTGCAAGAAGTTCAGCAGGAATTTCCGCCCGCTTCATCACGATTTAGTGACAGTAACTGTGTACGTTTTTGTAGTTTTACCATCGGCAGCAGTTACCTTGATTGTCACTGTGTTGGAGCCCTCCTGCCAGGTGGCAGCTGAGCCGTTATCAACCTCGGCTTCGCCAACCTTCACTTCAATAGCGGCTTTTGCGTCTGCCGGTGTCGCCGTAATAGTGTTGGTTGCATTGGAAGTGGTTGTGGTATAGGTAGTCGTTTCAGAAGTAAACGCCGGATCCAGGGTCAAGCTGCCGATTTTCAGATCAGAAAGCGCAGCGTTATTGGATGGCGTTGCCGGCGTTACTTGCTCCACCTTCCAGATCGCGGGCTGCAAAGCAGAAATGTCCAGGAACAGGAAAGCGTTATTGTCCATCGGGAACCCGTTGGCGTATAGTTTAATCAAATACATACGCTCATCTTCAAGGAAATGATAGGAATCGTCGTATTCAATTCTTCCTTCCTTGCCCATACCGACCCCGGCAAAATATTTGTAGGCAATGCCGAGAATAGCCTCTCCGCGGTCTAGCGCCATAGACTGGACGATGCGCATAGGATAGGGCATAACATCATTTCTGTATGTACCGTCCGGCGCCATCAGGGTTGTAGCCGGCATAACCTTCTGGAAATAGTCCTGCGGATTGACAATCATTACGACGTCTCGCAACGTCCGAGGCTTACCATTCGGGTCAACAGCAATAAGAGAGAGCAGGTTGCCAATAGTCCCGGGCTGCAAGTCTGTAACAGAGATTTTTGCTTTTTCGGGATAGACGCCGCCGGTAACAGTCACGCCTTTTCCAACCTGGCGGTTCATCCCGATGGGCTTTTCATTGCCGTCGCCTGCGACGACTCCAGCCTCCAGGCCGTTTGCAAGCGCTTCATAGAGAACCTGGCGCACATAATCGTCCAGCCATTCCGGGCCCAAATCAAGCATTGCCTTACAAACCGGAATAAATGCCGACAGTTTCAGCAGTGTCATGTCGATGGTTTCAAACCCGGAAACTAGCTCCTTGACAATATCGTCGCACAGCTTGCCCCACACAGCCTCCTGATAACCGTTGGTGTTCATAATCATTTCGGTTAGGCCTGTGGTCGGGATAAATTCAATCAAGGAAAGCAGCTCATGGCGGGTTTGTAGTTCGTCAAAGACCGCATTCATAATGGTTTTGGGCATCACCAGGTCAGCGTTTGCCAATGCCTGCTTCGGGTCCTTAGACCGCATACACTCTGCAACTTTCTGGTAATAATCGCGTTCTTTGTTGGTCAGCTGCCGCACCCCGCGCTGGGCCAAAGCCCTAGAATCCATTTCTTGCTTGAGGTCGTTCACCTGTGCGTCATAACGCTGCTGAATGTCCTGATTAATGCATTCAATTATTTGGTCGAACGCCCGATAAAAACCCTCGGTGTCGTTTTCCCTGATTGCTTTCTGAAGTAGTCCGCGAATTTCCTCACGGCTCAAAATGTCGTTTGATCTCATGTTTTTCTCCTTTCATTTTTAGACATTAAAAATCCCGGCCAGCATTCGCATAATGCTGGGACCGGGTTCTTTACTTTGTTTCATGTTGTCTTTGGGATTTTCAGGCAATTTCTGAACAAGATCCCTCAGTTGGGCCGCCAGGCTTCTTTGAATCCCGATTCGCTGCTCCAAATTAAGATTTGCCTTTTGCAAAATCTGTCCCGCATTGCTCATATCAGCCTCTTGCTCCGCAAATTGGTCGGCCAGTCCATATTGAATACACTGTTCTGCTGTCAACCACGTTTCCTCATCCATCATTTGAATAAGTGTTTCCTCGCTGAGATTACCGGCTGCTTTTTGTAAATAGGCCTGCCGTCCAGCAGCATTGATAACATCTAGATCGTCTGCCGCTTTTCGTAGTTCAGCAGCGTTTCCAACCGTTCCCATCCACATGTTATGAATCATCATTAGAGCGTTTTTGGGCATGATTACGGTGTTTCCCGCCATTGCAATGACAGAAGCGATTGAGCAGGCAAAACCATCCACATATACTGTCTTGTGCGCGGGGTGGCGTTTGAGCTGGTTATAAATCGCAGTGCCCTCAAATACAGAGCCGCCATAAGAATTGATGTAAATGTTAATCTCGGTAACGTTTGGATATTTTGCCAGCTCCTCGCGGAAAAAGTTCGCTGAGGTTTCAGAGCGAATAACCTCATCGGTCCACCAATCATAACTATCTCCTTCAACGTCGCCATAGATAAACAAATCCAGCGTGTTCTCAGACGCAGCCTGTTTGATTTCCCACATGTTTTTTCTCATTCCACTTCTCCTCCTTCCTGAGTAAGCGGGCGGGTGGCCTGTCCCATTGTTGATATGTTCAGGGTCATATAGTGCTCATCCGCCCACGGCTCGTTAATTGTTGCCTGGTTTGCCGCCCTCCGCACGTCGTTGATGGTATACGCGCCGGAGCCCACCAGCTTTTCTACATTGGCGGCGTTCTCAAACAAATCAAAATGTATAATCGAGGAAGAATCCACACGGATAAAATCGCCCCTATGCCATCCGTCATAGCCATAGCGTTTCCTTGTGGCTTCCTCCTGAAGCTGGTCACAGATTGGATCAATGCAATTTGTCAAAAACCTGGTGTTTGCGTCGGCAGTTCCCTCTACCTTTCCATTGACCAGAACAGCGGGGATTAAAAAGGCCCGGGCGGTAAAATCAAAGATGTCCTCAATCAGATTTTTAATATCACGTGTGTCTTTCGCGCCGCTGGTTCCGCTTGCTTTCTCGTATTCATATCCATCAAATTCCGGTAATATCGCCCCGTTGCTATTCAGAAAGGGCTTTACCTGAGCCTCGATCATAGCTTGGAAGTTTTGGGCCCAGCCTTCATCTCCACGCGCCATCTGCGAGACATGGACTTTCCAATGCTGCCCCTGATCCCATTCATAGTTCTTGATCGCAGCTTGTACTAAACGAAAATAAGACTGATATAATCCGTTGACAACCGGACGCATATTTTTATGGTTTAATTTCAAATGAATCACATTGTTTTCGTAAATGGGGTATTGGTATTGATAGTTGTCAACTACGATTCCGCGATATTCATTTTGCCTGCTGGGCCATTCTTCTGGGTCCTCCCAGTCATCAGCGACCACAAGCGTCTCTCTCCCATCCACAGGGAGAGCGTTGACAATCAAGGCCTCATTGTCTTGGTACAGCTGTGCAATCAGTTTATGCATAAACATGGTTGAGTTCTGGTTGATGTTCGGGGAATAATTCCACATATAGTATTCTTTTTCAAATACCTCTTCGTTTCCCTGAAATGTTTTAATCTCGCAGCGCCCCATTGCATTTGCAATCATATCAACGCATATCCAAAAACAAAGTTCGCGGATTTGATATTCTTGAGCGGCCTCAAACAGCTCCCGGCATGTTACATCTACTATCTCCACCTTTCCCTTTTCTTTTTGAGCTCGGAAAAGCTTAAAAAAATCCAGCCCCAAATAACCACCGCCTTTCTATAGCCTGATCGCCCCGATTGGAGGGGCTGAAACGGGCATTCCGTCGCCTAAAACAGGCTCTATAACTACGCTGGCAACCAACGCCATAAACATATCTGTTTTTCGGCTTTTTCCTTCTATTTTGGCATAGATAAAATTTCCCGTGTCTACACCCTTATTTTTTGAGCTGCGCGTCCGCTTGGTGTTGTTCACCGCCCACCGTAAACATGGATTATCTCCCCAATGGAAAAGGCCGCGGTCGAAGCACTCCTGGATGACTGGCTCAATCATCATAATATCGGAAGGCCTAACCAGTTTTACATGATTTCGGTCATTGGCGTCAAATCCTATTTTTTTCATACTCTCAGACACCAGGGTCCAACGAAAATGATCCATCGCTAAACCCTTGATGTTATAAATCCCTGCCGCTTGCTGAATATAGGCAGCAAGTAAATCGGGGTGAATGCTAACGTCTTCGACAACCGTCACAAGCCCCTGTTTAGCCCAATCCTTCCAGGGGGCTTTCACCCGGCTGAGAGTTTTTGATTGAGCGCACAGCCATGCGTGATTAAGGTCGTAGCGTTCGGGCCCACGGCGGAAATGAAGGTTTACCGCCGCCCAGTCTGATAATTCGGCGTAGTCTATGCCAACAGTACAGGACCATCCTTTCATATTCGGCAGCTTCTGGTTGGTCAATTTTACCTTCTCGTAGTCTGTCACGCTAATCTCCTTTTGCCCTGCCCGTATTCCCATTCGCTTTGTTATGAAGTCGCCGTTCTGCTCTGGGTGTTCGCACCAATCCCGATATTCATCTTCAATCTCCTGGCGAAGGTGTGGAAGATAATAAAGGGAAGGGTTTGCCATATACCAATTTTCAGGATCATGCACCTGCTCTTTATTTTCCAGGCAGCAAATAAACGGCAAAAATCCATTGTCCGGTTCGCCTTCAAACAAAATCCGCCGGCCACGCGCTAAATAATCATCCAAAGGGCCGTCTGAAATTTCTCCATTTGAAGTAAATATTCCCACACGGGGCTGTGCCACCTTTCCTTGACCGGTTATAAAAACTTTGATATTGTCGTAATTTTCAAAAGCATGAACCTCATTGAAAACGACTTTTCCTGATCTCATTCCATCCCGGCCCTTTGGGTTATTGGTTCGGCCCTTCATTACTCCCTTATTTTTGCGTCCCTGAATAATCTCTTTGGTATGGTAATAATGCTTTTTTAGCTTCGCTTCAAATTTTGGATTTTCAAGGACCTCCGCGAGGTCTTTGACCGGAGTAACAGCCTGTTCCTCGTTATTTGCACATATGTCCACATTGTAATGCGCGACCGGGTTGTATGGAGAAACCGAGCAGGCTGAATCAAAAGCAATAAAACCATCCTTTCCCGCACCGCGTCCCACCATGCAAAATAAAGTTTTCCACCGTGGCATCCCATCAGCCTTATAGGTACAATCCCATAATGCAAGAACAAACGCCTCCCAGGGGAAAAGGCGATCATAGGGGAAATACTTAATCAAACCAAGATATTTATTCAGCTGTTCGGTATCAACATAAAGCTCCTCCGTTTCAAAGCAGTTGCGGACATGAGCGACCAGGGAACGTTGTTCCTTACAGGCACGCGGTTGATTTGATTCAACAATTTCAATATAATTGCTTACCTCCACAGGAAGCTTACAGCTCATCATCCTCACCGCCTGTTTGCGGCCTGGAGCTTGTCGCCTGTTCGCGGAATCCAAGCGCTGTCCATATGTTCAGCATTTGAGCCGAGACCCTGGTCGCAATAGTCAGTGACTTATTGTCGGTGGTCCCTTTTTGCGTAGCCCCGTTTGAATATTCGACATAGACCCCGCGCGTTACAACATCCTCGTTGAGCATTTTTAACCAACACCAAAGATTCATATATTCTTGCACCTTATCGGTGTATTGCCGCCCCACCAACCCACGAGTGTCCAGGTCATCCAGCATATCATTTTTTAATTCTACATATTCCGGCGTGTTGGACCACCGGCTGGCAGCGGGCTGTCGTTTTCCAGCCAAATCAATCACCTTCTTTGTTTTTTACTACACGGTCATGCAAAACCTTGGAAAAAGCTGAAATGTCTTGCAAACCCCCGAATACATATTTTTTTTACTTACTCTGTTTTTCAGAAGGGGGAGTTCCCAAAAATCCCCATCTATATTTATAAAATTTTTCGCATGTGTAACATCTGCCGCAATTAATACATTTTCGAATAATAACCTCCATATTAATCCCATCTTTCTTCCGTGATTGGAGCCCGTATATTTTTAAATTGTCTTTGACTTTCCGGGTGTAGTTCTTCATGACATTGCTTACAGACGCTTATAAGCTGGCGTTCCCCTGTTTCCTCATCCCATATAGAGAGAGCTAAGTCCGGCCTGCTTCTTAAATGTTTGACATGGTGGACTATCTTGGCCTTGCGGTATTTGTGCTTAACGTCCTTGCAGCGTTGACATTCATAATGGTCCAGTTTTAAAACATCTTCCCGAGACTTCAACCATTCTCCCCAAGTGTAAAACTCGTGTTCTTTCCCGGCATTTATTAGATCTATTAGGCGTTTTAATTTGATCGGAGCAATCACAATATTAATCCTTTGTCATTTCCTTCAGGGAGAAACAGAGGCTATTTCGCATGTCATACAGAAGAGCAAGACGCTTGCGCCCTTCTGTGCTCATGCATTCCTTTCTGTTTGCCAACGCCTCTTCTATTCGGTCCATTACCTTTTTGAGCTCGGCCTGGTATTCGCCTATAAGCTTTTCTTTTTCCACGCATATCACCTCAAAATGAGCATAAGAAAAGCCCACGCCATAAGGCATGAGCTTGAAAAAATATTTAAAATTTTAAGAAAAACGCTTGACATTATACGCTAAAAGTCGTATAATATAATTACAGGAACAGGGAATTCCAAGTAAACAGAAAGGAGAAATACACCGGAGCAGGGAGGTGAGAACTTGAATGAGGAACAAATAAAAGCCCTGCTGGAAATGCTTGAAAAGGCCCTAAAAAGTGAGATAGTTGACAGACTGACCATCACTATTAAGCCAAACAGCAAAACCAAACAAGGCTAATTAAAAAGCGGCGGGGAAATCCCACCCGCTGCTATTATTATAACCTGAATATCCCTGAAAAACAAGGAGGTAGTTATGGACATATCAGTGAAAGTCGAATATAAAAATACTAAATTGAAAGATCAAAGAGAAAAGGCTGGGTTATCTCAAGGAAAACTGGCTGATAAAGCGGGCTTAAGCGTTCGTACATTACAAGATTATGAGCAGGGTAGAAAAAATTTGAATGGAGCAAAACTGGTAACGCTGTTGACATTATGCAAATCATTAAACTGCAAGTTAAGCGATCTGATCTCAGACCCGCTATGCCTGAATCTGCTCAAGGAGGTTTGCGGAGATGAAGCATAATATGGCCCATAGCCGTATATACCACATTTATCAAGGCGTGAAGCAAAGATGCCTAAACCCTAAAAATCCTAGTTATTACCTATATGGGGGAAGGGGAATTTCAATTTGTGCCGAATGGGTAGATAATTTTCAGGCTTTTTATGGCTGGTCAATGGAAAATGGTTATACCGATGAAATGACACTTGACCGAATTGATTCTGAAAAAGATTATTCACCACAGAATTGCCAGTGGATCTCCAAAAGTGCAAATTCTGTGCGGGTACAAGATCGAAATGGAACACCTGAAACGATTGCCGCACGAAAGGAATTGAAAGCAAAGGGGAAAATTGGAAAAACATCTAGTAAGGTAAAGCAAAAATACAATGATAGGGTATATCAACAAATAAGTGTTCGTTTGCAAAAGGAGCTTGTGGAGCATTGGGAAACTGAAATTGAAAAGGATGGTATTTCAAAGGCCGCTTTTATTCGTGAGGCTATTGTAGAATACCTAAACCAAAAGCAGGGCGGTTAAGCCCTGCTGGAAATGCTTGAAAAGGCCCTAAAAAGTGAGATAGTTGACAAGACTGACCATCACTATTAAGCCAAACAGCAAAACTAAACAAGGCTAATTAAAAAGCGACGGGGAAATCCCACCCGCTGCTATTATTATAAATTTCTACTATACCATTTTATCATATTCTCTCGGGACATATGGGACATTTTTTTGAGAATGGCGGATATACCTATAGCATTGCTTTTTGATTGAATCGGCCGTAACTCCTTTGATCTTGTCCGCCACTTCTTCCCATTTCTTTCCTTCAATATATCGCAGTTGAAATATCTGCCTTATAAGGCTGTCATCAATACTCTGTATATACCTTTCAAGACGTCTTTTTTCATGCCAGCACTTCTCAATGTTGAGGTTAATTAACGCCTTTAAATCGGCAATTTCTGCCGCGTATCGTCCTACCTTATCGCTGCATTTTCCGCTGCCCGGCATTCCGGTAAGATTAGGAGTTGCCTTGTAGGCTGTCGTTTCTAACTCCATCAATTTGCTTTCAAGTTGTTTGATTTCCTTATTTAAATAGTACAGCTGGGACAATTCTTTGTTTGTCACCTAATCTCTCCTCCTTCTCAGCTTGCCCTTGAGATATTCCGCATTTATAGATTCAGGCAAGAGGGAAGATGGCATTTCCCGTCTGAGCCAATCCATTCACAGCGGTTCTTTTTGCAAAATTCCCGGGGCTTCCCGTCGTATTGAAAACGGGAGGCCTTTTCTTTGTCCTTATTGGGAACGTCTATTCCCTTCTGTTCTGCGATTAGAACTTGCGGCGCTTTTTTAACGCGCCTGCTTCGGCCGGCTTCTTCCGCTGCCTCTATAATTTCCTCCGGGGGTTCAACGCCAAACGCGGCGCCAGCTTTTCTAATGCTGGCCGGGTATGGGTCTTGTTCTCCGCGCTCCCAGCGGCTGATCTGTATTGCGCACATCCCGCACCTTTTAGCAAACTTCTGTTTCGTAAGGCCCGAGCCTTTATATAAGTCCAAAAGCCATTTTGCCGCGGGGTTCATGCTTCTTCCTCCTGCTCCATGCAAGCACCACAATATCTGCAAAATGAAGCTAACGAATCGATACTATCCAGACGGTTACACACGCTGCAAATACCCGTGCCTTTTTTCTTATCTACTGCAATCCAATGCCCAAGCTTCAGAGAGCTAGGACACTCCTGTTTCATCTGCTCCAGCTCTGCGCGCAGCTTGCCGTTTTCAGCAAGCAGCTTTGCGCTCTGGCTTTTATCAAAATCATTGATTCTTTCCAGCTTATCCGCGGCTTCCATGCACAAATCCATGATTTCTAACGTCGCTTTGTCTTTGTATAAGCTTTCTGTGCGCAGCTTCTCAATCAGTTTTTCTATGTCCATCACTCTTCCTCCTTCACCGGCCCCCGTTGTAGATAACCACCATCGAGGGAAAAGGGGCGGCGTTTACGGCGTTGCCGTCATCGTCCGTAAAATGCAAACGCCCTCGCACAAACCTGATTTCTGCCTTCCCATAAATGTAATCGTGAAAATAATTCGTGTCCGTCCGCGCTGGAATGAGCAGCACGATTGGAAAGCCCCCGCGGGCCTCTATGAACGCCTTTTTCACCCATTTCCCAATCTCGCGCCCATAAGGCGGATTGCAGAATACCGCGCCGCCGCGGTCCCAGCTTTGTGAAAGCCCGTCTGTCTCCGGCGTATAGTATAAGGGGCATTTCGCTGTCTTATCGGTAGCCGCGGGGTCCAGAACAAATTGAAATTCTTGGTTCAACTTATCAAAAAAATCCTGCGGCG
>NZ_QLYR01000017.1 GCF_003268275.1 Hydrogeniiclostridium mannosilyticum | reverse complement strand
GTACATCAAACGTCAGTTGGACGAGGACAAAGCCGGGGAACAACTGACGATGGGGAACGTCTAAACCCGTTTACGGGTAGCAAGTAACAATCTCTCGCAATTGGCAGACCGTACTTACGCGACGTGACGCGTCCGGCTAGTATCAGAGGGCTTTGCCCGTCTATGAAGAACCCCCGGCTTTGCCGGGGGGTTCCTATTTAAGTATACCTTTTATAATAACGAATGCCTCCAGTCCGAATGATTGGCAGGAGGCATCTTTCATGCAAAGTGATTCTGATTTTTTAAAAAATATCGTCGTTATTCGTCTTGCTTTTCTTAGCAGCCGCAGGGTCTTCTTGATTCTGCGAAGGATGGATCAAGAGTCTGTCGATTAGAGGATATACCGTAAAATTAATCAAAAAGGCTACGAAAGAGAATAAAATAAAAATAGCCAAGAGAATGACAATCAGCAACACCCATAAATTGATTTCAAGAATTGTCAGTAAATAAGATACCCCATAGACACCAGCCGCCAATAAAACAAACAGAAAAATATTCCGCCATAAACCAATTACGGTGAAAAGCAGCGCATTTTTATAGATCTGCCGCAGCTTTAAATCAAAGGTAACAATCATAACCGGAATATAAAAGTGTGAGGAAACGAAGATGAAAGTCAAAAGGATGCACAGGATATAGGGAACATAAAACAATTTATTGTTTGCTATCTGGCCGCCATAATAGTTCATAGCGATGGAGATTACAAAGAACATTACATAACAGATAAAGCCATCGATTAAAAAGGGCTTCCAGTTTTCTTTAACTGCATCCTTAAAATCTGAAAAGATAAACGCATGATCACGGCGCGCATAATTACGTGTAACATAGGTCAGCCCTGCTACAAACGGCGCCACTAAAATAAACGGAGCAAAGGCCATCAAATTACGCAGGACCTCATTATTGATAACCGTAGAGAAAACAAAAAGCAACGTAATTGCCGCCGCTACCGGAATAACAAAAAGAAGATTAAGCTTAATCAGGCTTGTAAACCTTCTGCCAAAATATTGCCAAAAGCGTACAAACGCACTGCGCTGTTCTTCCTCGTCCGGTACTCCCGGCCCTTCTTTTGTGTAATGGTTTGATATCAGACCCACTTGAATCCCCCCTGAAAAATTTTCTTTACCGCTGCAGCCCGGAATTGGCTTTCGCCTTGGGGTGGCAGCTGTTGTATACTTCTTTGAAATGATTTTCATCATCCATCAAACGCAAATAAACCTGTGTTGAGGAAATATCGGCATGGCCCAGCATTTTCTGAATATCCTTCAGCCCGGCGCCGTTTTCCAGCAGATGCAGCGCAAAGGAATGCCGCAGCATATGTGGCGTAATCTCCTTGGTAATACCGGCCTTTTGGGCATATCCCTTGACAATCTTCCAAAAGCCCTGCCGGGTCAGACGGCTTCCGTTCAGATTAGTAAAAAGGGCCTGTCCGCCGGCATCGTTTATCAACAAGGGGCGCACACGGCAAATATAATCTGAGAGTGCCGCTACCGCCGCCGGATACATGGGCAACCGCCTGGCGCCGGTTTCTTTTTTACATGTAAGCGAGCCCGTATGCAGGTTGACATCCTCAACGTTCAGCTGGATTAACTCAGAGGAACGAATCCCCGTTGCATAAAGCAGTTCCAGCATGGCTTTATCCCGAACACCTTTTAAATCATGGATATCGGGCTGCTCCAACAACAAACTGATTTCCTCACCAGTCAAAATCTGAGGGAGTTTTTTCTTGGTTTTCTCCGGGTGAATCAGCTTGGCGGGATTTGTTGAAAGCGTGCCGCGCAGCACCAGATATTGAAAAAAACAGCGGAGAGAGGCCAACGTGCGAACTTTGGTAGACGGACTTCGATGCCGGCTTTCCAGCCAATCAAAATAGCCTTCAATGGTCTTAACGTTAATTTTCGTCAGATCCAGCAATTCACCTTCAACCAAATAATCCAAAAATCCCTCAACATCTCTTAAATAAGAAACCTGCGTATTTTTGGACAGCCCTTTTCTGTTTTCCAAATAATCCGCAAACTCACTGCAATCGGCCAACAACATTCTTTTTCTTCTCTCCCTCAGCTCTTAAAACGAAAATAAACCCGATAAACAAAAGGACAAAACCGCATCTGTCAATGCTGCGCCGGCAGCCAAAATCAACACGCCCCCAAAGCGGACGCAGTACAGCTTCATATTCCAATGCTCTCCCCTGCCGATGGACCTGGAGATCCGCATAGCCTCCCGTGCCGCCAGAATTAGAGCCGCCCCGCAGACAAGCGCCCCGGGCAGGACCACAACACAGTAAAATAGAATGCCCTTAAAATGATAAGCTGCATAAAGATAACCCGAGGCAACCCCCAAGCCCACCCCGCGAAAAAAAAGAACAGGCGGGGTGAGCAAAAAGCCCCATAAGGCCAGGCCAAACAGAAAGCACAGGAACAGGAACAAAAACGAAGAGGCAAAGGAGGCTGCAAATACCGTTCCCACGCTCCCTTTCCTACTTTGAACCGTGGCCTGAAAAAGAAAATCGAGACCGCTCAATGCCTCCTGGTGAAGATTTCTGGAAAAAAGGATGCCACCCAGCATCCCACTCAGAAAAAAGAACAAGTTTAAAAACAGCAGAAAATGCTTTTTTACAAGCTTTACGGCATCTTTGCCCTCCACCGTCAGCTTTACCTTCAGGGCCGGTCCCTGCTCGTTGGTTATGTTTGTCCTTTTCCATCTCATTGTAACACATTCCTTTACAAAGAAAAATAGCATCAGCTGTAAAAGAATATGAAAGAAAGCTTAAAAATATGTTTCTTTTCAAGCCCGGTCAAACGCAGAAGACTGCCACTAACTTATAACTATAATACAAAAAATAGGGATGTGCAAGCTAAAATAGAGAAATCTTTTCTATTCCCCTCTCACCTGCGTTCCGGCTATATATACGCCGGCTGCACGGTATTGAGGTTATTCCCGGTCTGCCAGAGCCGCCTTCAGCATGATGGCACACTCCAGGCGTTTTTTCTCCAAGTCACAGGAAATCTGATGCGATTTGTGAATATCGCCCTCATATTGCCAGTTGTTTGCATTACAGCCGCCGCTGCAATAAAATTTCGCCCAGCAGTCTTTACAAGCTGGCTTAGTATAGATATTCGCCAGGGCAAAATCGTTCTTCATCTCCTGGTTAAAGGAGCCGTCAAGCACATTGCCCATCTTCCACTGATCCGCCCCCACGAACTGATGGCAGGGGAATAGGTCCCCCTCCGGTGTGACGGCAATATATTCATTGCCGCAGCCACAGCCGCGCAGACGTTTAATTGCGCAGGGGCCCTGCTCCAGGTCAATCATAAAATGGAAAAAGTTAAAGGGTTTCCCCTGTGCCTGCCTGTCCAGTATGGTGTTTGCCAGCCGTTCATATTCGGCGGCTACTGCGGGGAAATCCTCCTCGCGGATAGAATAGGGCAGCTTAACATCGGAGACCACCGGCTCCACCGAGATCTGGTCAAAACCCAGATTTGCCATCGCCAGAACATCGTCCGTAAAATCAAGATTATATTTTGTAAAGGTTCCACGGACATAGTAATCCTTGTCGCCGCGCTGCGACACCAGCCTTTGATATTTAGGAATAATAGCATCGTAACAGCCGCTACCGTCCACCCGAACGCGCAGGCGGTCATTGACCTCTTTCCGGCCATCCAGCGAAAGCACGCAGTTTGACATCTCCTCATTGATAAAATCAATCTTATCGTCGGTCAGCAGCAAT
The DNA here is from genome assembly GCF_003268275.1 of Hydrogeniiclostridium mannosilyticum. Classification (GTDB taxonomy): domain Bacteria; phylum Bacillota; class Clostridia; order Oscillospirales; family Acutalibacteraceae; genus Hydrogeniiclostridium; species Hydrogeniiclostridium mannosilyticum. The sequence continues at coordinate 17,896 of NZ_QLYR01000017.1, read as the reverse complement.
CCATTGGTAGTGATTGTAAAGCGGAAATTTTTCTGGTGCTTTTTCTCCTCAATCCGTGCATAGCGGACAATTTCCTTGACGACCTCGAAGTTCATCAGAGGCTCCCCGCCGAAAAAGTCCACTTCCAAATTCCGGCGGCCGGCTGAATGCTCAATCAGAAAATCAATGGCCTTCTTACCAACCTCTAAGGGCATTAGGCATCGGCCACGGCCAAAGTCTCCCTTAGCGGCAAAGCAATATTCACAACGCAGGTTACAGTCGTGCGCCACATTCAGGCACATGGCCTTAACCGGCGAATTTTTCATCATGCCGGCAAATTTTTCGTATTCATCCGCGGAAAACAGTTGGCCTGCAGCGAAAAGAGCCCTCAGTTCCGCATAGGCTTCCTCCAGAACAGGCCGTTCAAAACGCCCTTCCAGCGCCGCAAAAATTTCTTCATCCGGCAGCTCCGGCACTTGGTCCTGTAAAAAGTCCAATACGGCAAAGGGGGCCTCATCCATCACATGAACCGCGCCGCTGTTCGTATCTAAAACGATGTTATAACCGTTCAATGAATATTTATGTATCATTTGTCCGTCCTCTTTTATATATAAAATTTAAGGGACAGTCCTCAAACTGCCCCTTGTTTCCACATTTTTAATACGAGACAACCTTATTTGTTTGCGTGCTCGCATTTCTGGTTTGCAACCGTGCAGGAAGTCTTGCAGGCAGACTGGCAGGAAGCCTGGCACTCGCCACAGCCGCCCTTTGCAACGCTCTCCTTTAAGGTTGCTTTATTCAGTGTTTTAATTTGTTTCATAATAAATCCGACCCTTTCAACATAATATGATAACTATCAATAGTATAGCATATGAATTTGAAAAAGGAAAGAGGAAATCCTTTATTTCCTACACTTTTGTGTAAAATGTTCTCCTCTTTTAGCGTTTTCGTACGGCAAAAAATCCGCCCAAGCCGCCGCCCAATGCCATGACAGCCAAACGGGTCATGCTGCCCGCCGGAGAGGGTGCCCCCACCCAGACAGCACCGCAGATTAGACAGATTAAAAATAAAACGCCACCCGCCAGAGCCCCGCAGAGCAACCCTCTTTTGCCGAGCGCCTTCGCCGCTACCAGCCCCGTCACAAAGGAGGAGACCGCAGCAATCACCAGAGTCAATACCGCCATGGCATTCCGAGGGATATGTTTGGAAGAAACAAACGCAAAGGTAGACAAAAGCAGTAGCATAAGGCAGGCTACCACTCCTACGCCTACCCCAAGCAGAATTGGACGGATGACCGAAGTAACCGGGTTGTCTTCCTTAGCTCTCGATTTTTTCATAAAAATGCCCTCCCCAAATCTTTCATTTCATAGATATTCGGGAAGGGGAAAATTTATTCTAAAATATTATTCAGCATCGTCGTGAATGGTATCGACACTGCCAATCGCCCAACGCTTCACCTTGATCTTATTGCGATCCGTTCCAGTTTCAATAATCAGCTCGCTGTCTTCCTTGATGCCCACTACACGGCCGGAAATCCCACCGATTGTGGTAATCTCGTCACCAATTTGAACATTTTTACGCATAGATTCTTCTTTTTTCTTCTTCTTGGACTGCGGACGGATGACAATCAGATACAAACCGCCGATGACCACCGCATACAAAAGAATAATCGTAATCCAGCTACTCATTCCACCGCTTGAATCAGCGGCCTCTGCCAACGGTAAAAATTGATACATTATAATCTTACACCTCCATAGTAATGCTGATATTATAGCAATAATTCAAGCTTTCCGCAAGATGGATAAAGGGTTAAATTCAAATTCTTTGCCCTAAAACAGAAATATTCTTCCGGTAAAAACTATCAAAACAGTCCTCGTCCAACGCTAGCCGGATTTTTTCCAGCAAGGTATTATAAAAATAAATATTATGCAATACGCAAAGGCGCATGCCGAGCATCTCCTTACTCTTTAACAAATGGTGAATGTATGCCCTGCTGAAATTCCGGCAGCAGGGGCAATCACAGTTTTCATCCAGAGGTGCATCGTCCAGCTCATATTTTGCATTCATCAGGTTTCGGCAGCCCTCCCATGTAAATGCATGCCCATGCCGGGCGTTCCTTGAAGGCATGACGCAATCGAAAAGATCGACTCCTCTGCGTACCGCCTCCAGAATATTGACGGGCGTCCCCACCCCCATTAAATACCGGGGCTTATCCGCCGGCATTTCCGGTGTTACGGCCTCAATAACCCGGTACATCTCTTCTGCGCTTTCACCCACAGCCAAGCCGCCGATGGCGTAGCCGTCCAGGTTTAGCTCACGGATTTTCTTCATATGGTCAACGCGGATATCTGTATAGGTACTCCCCTGATTAATGCCAAAAAGCATTTGCTGCGGGTTGACGGCCCCTTCTTGCCGTTTGAGCTTATCCAACTCGGTTTTGCAGCGGTAAAGCCAACGGGCCGTCCTGTCGCAGGAATTGCGGGTATAGGCATACTCAGCCGGGTTCTCAATGCACTCGTCAAAAGCCATCGCAATAGTGGAGCCTAAGTTGGATTGAATCCGCATGCTCTCCTCGGGCCCCATAAAAATGCGGCGCCCGTCAATGTGGGAAGCAAAGGTCACGCCTTCCTCACGGATGTTCCTCAGCTTGGCAAGCGAAAACACCTGAAAGCCGCCGCTGTCAGTCAGAACCGGCCCCTCCCAGCGGGTAAAGCGGCAAATCCCGCCCAATTTTTTCACAGTTTCGTCCCCCGGGCGCAAATGGAGATGATAGGTATTGCAAAGCTGAACCTGGCATTTCAGCTGTTTTAAATCCAAAGCAGAAACAGCTCCTTTAATGGCGCCAGCGGTTGCAACATTCATAAAAGCCGGCATTTGAACCGTTCCATGTACGGTTTGAAATTCCCCTCTTCTTGCCTGGCCGGATGTCTTCAGCAAACGGTACATTTCAAAATCCTTTCCATTCCAAAATACAGGGAAGATTATAACATTTTACCGCTGAAAAAGCAATGCGGTCTCTATTTTTCAATGCCGCCGCGCGCGGCAATGCCACGATCATAGGGATGCTTGACCTTTTGTACATTCGAATAATAATCGGCAATCCCAGCAAAGCACTGCGCGGGATTACGCCCCGTCAACAGAACCTCCAGCCCCCGGGGCTTGGTACGCAGAAATTCCATTAGCGCCTGTTCTTCAATAAAACCAAGGTTCACTGCATCGATGATCTCGTCCAGCAGCAATATGTCCACCATGCCTTCCCGGCACCAGGCAACCGCCTGCAAAAAATGCTGTGCCATGCACTGCCGCACGCGCCGCTTCTCTTCTTCGGTCATGGTAAAGGTAAAGCCCTCTACATTTTTTCCCGATATGATGCGCACATTAGAAAAAGCTGACAGCGCCTTTAACTCACTGCTATCGCCATCCTTCAAAAATTGTACTACCACGGCCTGAAATCCGTACCCGACCGCACGTAAAATCTGCCCCATGGCTGCAGTCGTTTTCCCCTTGCCGTCCCCGCAATAAAGGTGGATCAATCCTGCTTGTTTCATGAAGTAAAAACCTCCTCTGTCGATTTATGGAACTTCGGTTTACCCGCTTATTTTTCTACCCCTCATTATAGAAAAGCCCGGCGTTATTGTCAAACGATAAACCTGCAAATAATAATTTCTAGCAAATACATGCGCGAATGAAACCAGCTGCGGTATAATTTTCGGAACCGTCCAGTTTACCCACGAGCATTGCACAGCCGGACGATCCGGCCCGGAGCGCATTCAGCGGATGGGTTCCTCCAACTCATGGCCGGACTACAAACAGGTTTAAGGAACGCTTCCGGCTAATGCTCCAACGCAATACTATAAAAAAGGAAGAGGCACATCCTTGTAATGTCCTCTTCCCTTCATTAAACAAGCAGTCGGTACGCAGGAATTATTCACCGGCACGGTAAACAAAATTCAGCCTTCCGTAGGGAGCGGAACAGCCGTTCAGGTAGAAATCATCCACATCCTCCGTTTCGGCAATATTGTCCGCCCATTTAAACTCAATCTGGAACTGGTCTACCCCGGTAAGCCCTAATGCTGCACGCGGGACCGCGGCATGGAACTCCTTCCCCTCATAGCGGATTGGCGCAACGGAGGTTGATTTCCAGCGCCAGCCGCCGAGGTTTTCATAAACCAACGAATTGCGTCCGTCCAGCAGTTCATGATTAATCAGGTAATGATAGCCAGCCCAGGATGGATGGTCAAGCGGGTCGCACCCGGCCTTGGTCACTTTCAGGAACAGCAGCAGCCAGGGCGTAAAATTATAGGAATTGATCTTATCAAAGCATTTTGCATAAAAATATATATTTTCACCGTCGTGGGCGACCTTCATCTCATCAAAAACATGGCGCCCACTTTCATTGACATATTGCCTGCCGTCCATCCCCGTATGGTTGCGCGCAATTTCAAAAAATGGAAAACCTCTGTAGGCCGGCCCTACCTGCCGCCATTGGTCAAAGCCGCCGTCGATATCAATCGTCGCCAAGGAGTTTTCCTGCGGCCAAGGCGTACACCCCTTATAGCGGCGGATATAATCGATCAACTGTATATAATAATTATCGAAATGCCCCCCCCTCATCGGCTCCAAATCTCTGGAGTACTCCTGAGAAGCCGTGTCAATAAAGGTAACCGGGCGCTCCTTATTCTCCGGACGCTTAAATGGTCCTGCCACCCATTCATTCCAGCCGGTGACAAAAATCATCCTTGGGTCATTCTCAATTGCATGCTCCCACTGCTCAGCAATATTATAACCCCAATCGACCGCGCCGGGGGCGGCATCATTTTTATCCGTATGGAAAGCGTGGTGGAAGCTTCGGCCACGGTTCTGAGTCTCGCCGTGAAACGCGGAGTCCCCAAATTTAATTTGCGGATGCTGTGCGGGAGAAACGCTCATGGCTTCGTTCTCCCCGTCCTTATTCACAAAGACAAACTGAGGACGTTCAAACGCCATCCACGGAAGCGCGCCCTCCTTTTTAATGTGTTCCGTCGGCCATTGTGTTAAGCGGATGTCAAAAAATGCTTTTACCTCGTCGGAACAAAACTCCGGGCGGCCAACCAACAACGGTTTACCATTCGGCCTAAACCAAACATCAGGGTACATCTCCGCCTTATATACATTTTCATAGATTTCCTGAGCACGCTTTCCCGGCTCACTGTTCGTATAAAAAGCAAACTTAGGAACGTTCCAGCCCGCCTGTTGATATTCATTAAAAATCTTCATGACCTTCAAGGCATTTTCCCTATGCATGGTCAGGTTGGTCGTATCGAACAGGATAAAATCCACATCCGCCATGGTCAGCATCATGGCATGACGGCGAATAACCCACTCGTCGCCATGCTCATAATAGCCAAACAACGGCTCCCCCCAGTAGCATCCATCTGTCTCCCAAACAGGATGGCTGACATCCATAAATGCTTCCGGGGTCTCACGCCAGATTTTAGAATTGTCTTTTAATGGGCGCATCCCTTTTTTCCAGGTCAGATTGATAAAGTAGAACATTCCTACATAGCGGTTTTCACGAAGAGTGCCTACCTTCTCTGGCAGAGGGAGCTTTCTACCTAATCGATCTATCGCGGCGTAAGGGCCAAAGGTATGGTTTAACATCGCGTTTCCTCCTTTATTGCTGATAGAAAACAATCCATTTTCCCACGGCCTCGGGAGATATTTCCAGGATTGTCTCCATCTCTTTCACTGTAAAGTTATATTCCTTTTCAGTGTTTAATTGCTCATTCCGACATAATGCACACCGCATTCCCGATGCATTGAAGGGTAGTCTGATAAGCGCTTCTGTATCGCATTTAACCGCATAAGCCTGCTTAATTTCATCCTCAAGCTCCTGTTTGTCCACTTTGTACCACGCCAGATCTGCCGGAGATTCTGTAAAGTAAAACACCTTTTCATCAATTTGGATGCCCGTAGTTTTTCTTCCTGCAAATCCGGTCAACCCATCCTGGTCGCTATAACGGTAGCTCAAGGCGCCAATTCCTTCATAGGAAATTTTCCGTCCCAGAATCTCCGCTTCTTTCAGACTAATCTCCCGCGGTGTCAATTCCACATCTTTTAAGATTTCCGCATCCCGTTTTTCGTCACGGTAGAAGGTGCCATACCAGCCCTCGCGGATAGTGCGCATATGGTTCGCAAGCGTAACGGTACCGTTCGGGAAGCGATTATAAATGTAACGGCTTTCTGCTGGTCTGGAAGAAATTTCGCAGCCCTTCTCCTCATAGCAGCCAAACTCCTTCAGGATGGAAAACAGGGTCTCTACATCCGCCCCCAAAGAACAGGACTGGTCGTCCCGCGGGCGGAATCCCAAGTACACAGCAGCTCCGCCGCCTGTGTACTCCTTTTGTAAGCCAACCACCCGCTCTTCAACCTTTGCAATAACCTTCGCCCCGTCTGCAACAACAGGATAGATATAATCCGGTAGGAAATCGGTCAGTATTTCCATATCCTGAACCGTTTTCATTCCCGTAAATTGTACAAGCTTTCCCTTTGCGGTGAGCCCACCATACGGGAAGTCAAGCGCCCGAACGCCAAATAACTCCTTCCAGCTGTCCAAAATGCCTTCTTCTGCTCTCAAAGCCGGCGCCGAACACCAAATAACTTTACCGCCCTGCTCAGCGAATGCCTTCATCAGCTTTAAACTCTCTGCAGAAATCAGCGGCGAGCAGAAGACTACCATCGCGCGATAGCTGCGATCCCGCACCTGGATGCGGCCATTGGCCGGCGCCTTGGCAAATTGCAGCAGCTTATCTTCAGTAATATAATCCGTGTAGCCATATTGTACCATCCAAGAGCCAAAGCGCTCCTCCAAGTAGTTGAGGTCCAGCGGATAGATGGTTAAAACATCTGAAATTCTCGGCGTCAGCCCTTGAATAAAGTTATGGGCAAGCTCATAGCCCAGGCTTTGGTTGCCATATGTCAGGCCTACATCGCTCAAGCGCTCCAAAACAGGCTTTGGCGAGCCCCAGAAGCCGTAATAGGAGAATGGGAATTTATTGAGCAATGCAAGGCTTGTTGCGAATGCGCTGCCATAATAGTTGCGGTCGATAAAGCCGCCTTCAGGGTGGTCCGTACCGCCGCCGGTCAGATATTCGTTCCACTTGAAATAATCATAACAAGCTGACATATTTTCACGGATAGAGCAGGACCATACATATTCCGGGGTATATTCATAACGAGTATGCTCCCGGTCATTAGAAACCTGAAATCTCTGGTTGTCGTAGAAATGGTCGCATGTAGGGGCCTCTTGCCAGGTAGAATGCGCCCGCGTCATGATAGGGCCGCCAAAGAGAGACTCCGCGTAATCCTTTGTCTCCTTACACAGATCTACAACGCGGCGCTGCAGCATTTCAAAGTAGCACTTGCGGAACATCCATGTACGGACAATGTCCTCTCTGGACTTGCCAAACACATGCTGGGAAGGCAGCTTCCCTTCCTCACCCGGCAGAAAATCATGCTGATGATAGGCAAAATATACCAGATATTTGGCAAAATCCTCATATTGCCTGCCGAATTTATCCGCATAAGTATGAGCAAGCGAGTCTGTCAGATAGCGGGTATTAATCTCTGTATCCGGGCCAAAATGATCGACCAAATTCCAGTCAAACTGAATGTGCATTTCATCGGAGTAGAAACCCGCGTACTGAATGCCCTTTTGGTCATGCATATCAATGATGGATTTCATATAATCTGCGGCATTCTCAGAGAAATAATCAAGTTCGGGGGTCTCATAGACCAAAACCGCCAGGCAGCGGTTTTTACCACATCCTGCCGCTTTGCCATAAACCCGGATGTTTCCCCGGCCGTAACCGTCTTTCGACACCTGAATGGAGCTTTCGTCCACCTGATACTGTACGGTTGCGGAGATATTTTCGATTTTATTTTCATCGACAAAATAATAGGGCGTGCCGTCAATGCGTTCCTCATTAAAGGCAAAGACGGTTACCTCGGCCAGCTTAAGCTTGATCGGCCCCTTATTATTTGTCCATTGTGTCTGATAAATCATATCCAATTGGTAAGTACCATCCGCATGGATAAGCCCCTCTTTAAACTGCATTGTCCGGCCTGTATCCCGGTGTGACTTCGCATACCCGCCGCCGACATCCAGCGGCGAAACCACGCTGGCGGAAAAACCCATCCCGTGTTCTTTCGCCAGGTCATGAATAATTTTATAAGCCTTCAATGTTGCCGGGGAATCCGGATAATTTTCGCGCTTGCTTCCCCCGAAAAAGAAGTCATAGGAGACCTCCAGGCGTTGAGCGCCGTTTGCCTCCCCTTCCTTACAAACATCCAACAACGAGGTTGTCGTGTCGTACATCCTGGTCTCTTCACCCGACACCCCTTTTTCCTCCTGCTGAAGCAAGGGCTGCGATGGGTCTTCAATGATGCGGTCCAGCGTGGACTCGTCCATAAGGATCAACGTCTGGCTCTGGTCAAACAAACGCCGTTTTCCTTCATGCTTGACGATCTTCATTTTTTACTCCCCCTTAATTAAAAATTAATGGCTCACCCGATAGTACTTTTTACAGAGAAACAAAATATCCCTGCTTTCGATTTGTTATGTTAGCACAAAACCATTGTGAATTCAATACGATTTTATAAAATATTCTTTCTCTTTATTTTGATAAATTGCTCACTGATAAACTTTTGATGGGACAGGCTGCAAGAGCACAAATATCCCCCTAAAATAAACAGAAGCGGCCACGTCTTTCATGTCCGCTTCTGTTTGGTTTTACGCAGCTTTTAAATATAGCCGGCCCCCCGATGAGCTACTTTGCTTTACACCGTCAGCCAACCCGCTCCATGTCCTTTTTCAGCCGTTCAATAATTCTTTTTTCCAACCGGGATATATAGGATTGAGAAATGCCAAGGCTGTCTGCCACCTCTTTTTGGGTGTGTTCTTTCGTGTTTCCCAGACCAAAACGAAGCTCCATAATTTTACGGTCCCGGGGTGTCAGTCTTGACACAGCACCGAGCAGCAGATTTCTCTCTGCTTCATCTTCAATGCCATGGTTGACGACATCCTGCTCACTTCCCAGTATATCTGAGAGTAGAAGCTCGTTTCCATCCCAGTCAACGTTGAGCGGATCATCAATAGAGATTTCATTGCGAAGCTGAGAATTTTTGCGTAAAAACATCAGGATTTCATTTTCAATACAACGTGAGGCATAGGTCGCCAATTTAATATTTTTTTCCGGGCGAAACGTATTAACCGCCTTAATAAGCCCGATTGTGCCGATAGAAATCAAGTCCTCAACCCCGATGCTATTCGACTCAAATTTTTTTGCTATGTAGACCACCAAACGCAGATTATGTGTTATTAATGGTTCTCTGGCTTTTTCATCCCCGTTTAGAATCCGCTCCATAACGGCAGCCTCTTCCGCCTGTGATAACGGCGGCGGCAATGTTTCCGGCCCATTGATATAATGAACCGCTTCTCTCAGATACCCCATCCTATAAAACCATAGGAGCAGTTTGCTCTGCAGAAGTGCTATCACCGTTTGCCCTTTTGCTTTCATACCCATTTCCTTTTGCCGGCGCCGTGTCGGCTTGCTCTTTTTCTGGGCTACGGCTAAATTTAGTCCAGAAGCATTGGATTTAATAGCGCCTGATATTCACCATGCGATAGAGGGGTCTTACTGACAGCTATGTACAAATTTTCCCGCTGAACCTTTTTGCCCTTTGACATAATTTCAATTTTTTCTGGCCTAAACCCCTGGAGTAGACCCTCTCCGGACATAGCCTGGAAGGGGATTACCCTGCATTGCTCAGGCGGAGGCAAGGGAATCTCCATTATACAGGATTCATCCACCACCAAAACGGGGAAGCCGGAAAACGGCTCCACCAGGTCGTTTCCCGTGTCGATCCGCGCCAAACAGGGAAACGTTCTCCCCTGTAAGTAAACCGTCACACTGCATTGAAGCTCCATTGGCATCTGCCGCCCGGTAACCCGTTGTACCACTCGCAGGACAACATAGCATAAAACCGTGAGCACTAGAAATATCAACGGAGAAATATTGAAATAAACAACGGAATTATTGATAATTAACCCATTGGGTGCGGCAACAAACCAGATGCCCAGCATAATACCGGCAAATGCAAAGCTGGCCAAATAAAACGAGAGCACCGCTTTCAAAAAAGAACGGGAACCCTCCCAGGGAAAGGCGATGCGTATAATTGCTGCCGATAACGCAATTTTTCCGGCAAAGGAGAGAAGAGCCGGAATAGAGACTAAGATGGTAAGCGCATACAACGCACCGGCTGCAGCACCCAACAGGCAGCGCCATCTTTTAACAGGCCGCAGCAGAAACTTAGAAACCGACAGAAGCAGAAAATAATTGATAAACAAATTTGTACCCAGCAGTACGTCAACATAAACCGTCTGCTTCATTCGGCATTCCTCCTCCTGAGCTTGTAAAACCATTATAAAACCTTTGAGGAGACCTTTCTGTCAAAAAGAGGCCCGGACATCTTTAGAAGTCCGGGCGAATTCTGTATTATTTACTGTGGTTTTGCATTTTCAAATTTTTGCTTAGCCTGCTGAACCTTTTGCTGTTCTGCGGCAGGCGTCGGGTACCAACCGCGCTTATGCATCTCATCAAAAACATCGGCTTGAATCTGGTGCTCCTCGGTCAGCAGGCTCATGAACTGGTCGCGTATTGCCGGGGTAGCGCATTCATTGGTATACGTGTTATAGTTTCCTGTAATAGATTTCTGCGAGGACAGGACATCTGTTAAAATTTCTTTTTCTTCCAAAGGCTGTTTCATGTTCAAGCTCCTTTTAATTCAAAAAAGTCAGTAGCTTATCATAGTGGGTCTGGTGTTTATTGGCAATTGCCTCACACTTCTGCTTCAACTCCTGGTCTTCGCACATTTGAGCATAGGCCCTGCACTTTGTCACTAAAAGCTTTTCGCCGCTCATTAGATCATCTAATGCCGATAATTCCTTTTCCGTTAATGCCATATTGAACACCCCTTCTGTATTTGATGTCTTTAGTATGAAACATTCGCTTTCTATTTATTCATTGGATTACGGCCGCCTATGTAGCCTGACGAGCCGTTTCCTCTCCATTCAAACCAAAGCTGATCGAAAGCGCTTCATCTACCCGGTTCATGCTGCGTTCATCCAGGCGCCCCATGTGTTCTTTTAAACGGTGCTTGTCAATGGTACGGACCTGTTCTAAAAGAACAATGGAGTCCCGGGAAAGTCCCGTTGTTTTAGAGTCAAGCAATATATGCGTAGGCAGGTTTGCCTTTGCCTTTTGGCTGGTAATGGCTGCCGCAATAACCGTGGGGCTAAAACGGTTCCCCACATCATTTTGTACAATCAACACCGGGCGGACGCCGCCCTGTTCTGAACCGACCACCGGGCTGAGGTCGGCGTAATAAATATCGCCTCTGTGTATATTCACTTTTTTCACTCTCCGCAGATCAAAATCACAATTTTGGGCCCGTCAATATTTTTAACGCGAATATAAAACTTTATTCAACGCTTCATATTTAATCTTACACGTCCTTGCTGGCAACGGGCCTGTTATTCTATAATATTAACGACTCGCAAACAGTGACAGCAAAAAAGGTACGGCAGCAGCTTGAGGCTGCACCGTACCTTGCATAAGTAACCATGTTATTCTGCTGTAAATTCCAAGAACTCAACCGTCAGGGAGTAAGCGGGTACTTCTATTTTCTGTAGCCGGCCTGTTTCCTCATCTAAAAAAACCGAAAAGGCTTTGTCTTCATAGTCGCCCCGCCACTCCCGGCCTGACACCTTTTCCAAATCCTGGGCTGCGGCTTGGTCTAAAAGCTGTTGAAGCAAACGGATGGAGCTGGTCTCCGGTAAAGAGCAGGATGAACGTTTTACGGAGAGATCCGAAGAAGAGACCCGAAAGCCATCTTCCTCCCAGTAAAACGAGATACCGCCGGTCTGGCAGCTGGCAATCCCCGGAGCAGAACGAGAGAATGCACAATTAAAATCCTCCTCTCCAGACATCACATGAACCTGAGCCGAAAATTCAAAGGAAGGCGGCGCGCTTTGTTGAGGCGGCACACTACAGCCACAACAGGCTGGCCATAAACAAAACATCATAAAAACCGCAAAAAACCTTTTCAATCAACGCCCACTCCTGCCGATTATCATTTTAGAATTAGCGCCCGATTTCCAAAAACAGCTTAGGCAGCATGGCAATCAGATCCGTCGGCAGCATGGCCGTCTGTGACAGCTGTGCCGCACAACGGTCACCGGCGAGCCCATGCAGGTAAACAGCGACTGCCGCCGCCGCTGTAGCGGGGATTCCCTGCGCCGTAAATGAAGCAAGCATGCCTGCCAGCACATCACCGGATCCCCCCTTCGCCATACCTGCGTTTCCGGTGCGGTTCAGCCATATGGAGCCGTCCGGTGCGGCAATGACCGTCCCTGCCCCTTTCAATACCAATGTAACCGCATAATCCATGGCAAACTGCCGTGCATACCGCACCCGGTTTTGCTGGATTTCGGAGACCGTTTTACCCATCAGGCGAGACATTTCCCCCGGATGCGGCGTTAAAATAAGCGGCACATCCGTTGTTTTCAATATATCTATATGTCCAAGGATTGAGTTTATGCCATCTGCATCGAGAATTACGGGAACGCGGCTGCCCGAAATTACCTCTTCCACCAGCGCCTTGGTATGCGGCGCAACCCCCAGCCCGCAGCCAAGTAATATGGCTGAGCATAGAGAACTACTTTTTTCCAGGCTCCGCCGGCTTTCTACCGAATATTTCCCCTCGGGAAGAATATCCAGCAGCGTATAGACCGCCTCTTGAGCCTGCGTTGCTACCACCGGATAAATATCCCTTGGCAGGGCGGCATCCACCAACCCCACGCCACAGCGCAGGGCGGCAGAAATGCTCATAGCGGCGGCGCCGGCCATACCCGTGCTGCCGCAGATACATAGCAGCCTGCCGAAAGAACCTTTATGGCTCTCCGGCTCTCTGGGCTTTATCGCCCGCACAACATCTGCCATTTCGGTGACCTGGACAGCGGCAGCTTGTTGGTCAATTAAAGCGGCAGATATACCAATCGGTGCGACCGAAACCTCACCGCAAAGCTCCTTGCCCGGATTCAGGATATGGGCACATTTCAGCGTAGAAAATGAGACCGTATAATCCGCTCGGATGCAGGGCCCTTCCATCGTGCCGGTGTCGCAGAGCAAGCCGCTGGGGATATCTACCGCCACTACCACAGCGGCAGCCTTGGACACCTGTTCAAAAAGTGGCTCCATATGGGCTGCCACCCTTCCATGGAACCCAATTCCATAGACTGCATCGATGATAAAATCGGCAGTTTCCAGCAGGGAGAAGGCCAGTTCCCGATCGTCACTATAGGAAAACACCCGTACGGCAGGCTGTTCATAAAGCCGGCGGTACATCGCTGCAGCATTTTCTGTAGCCGGCTGCCCATCTACCAGCAGAACAACCACCCTGGCTTTATTTTCAGCAAGATACCGGGCAGCTACAAATCCGTCTCCTCCATTGTTGCCGCGGCCGCAGAGGACAACCACCCGCTTTTGCTCCATCTCATATTTTTTCTTAAAAAAGCGGGCCACAGCCGCCCCTGCCTGCTCCATCAGCTGCAGGAGGGGACAGCCCTGCTGTTGCGCCCTCTGCTCCAGCTCTCTGGATTGCTGCGCGTTCAGTGCCTTCATTCAGATCCCTCTTTTCCGTCCGCGTTATAAGCAACCACTACTGCTAAGGCATATTCGTCAGAATGCGTAATGCTGACCGAAAATGACAGGCCTGCTGCCAGCTGCTGCGCCCGTCCGGAAAGGCTTAAATACGGCGCGCCGTTTGCCCGGTGTAACAGCTCCACCTCTGTAAGGGAAAAACCTCTGACTCCTGTTCCCAGCACCTTTGAAAAGGCTTCCTTCGCACAAAAGCACGCGGCAGCGCTCTGCGGCGGCGTCCTGCGTGCTTCCAGCTCACGGCGTTCCTGTTCTCCAAATACGCGGCATAAAAAATGCGGATTCTCTAAACAGCGCTTCATTCTTTTGATTTCAAGAAGATCGGTTCCAACATAAAAGGACATATGCTATCAACCCTCTCAATGTTTGCCGGTAAGGCCTGCTTCAAATGCCACCTGGCGGGGAATAAACGATTGAACAGACTCAAGCACTCGCTCATTTGGTGAAAAGATCACAATAATGTGGCCATGTTTCGGGTGGCGCAAGTCTAAATACCAGGCATTCCGCCCATCGTCGTAAACCGAGGTAACAATCTTCTTATCGTAATGCTTATTCGCATGATCCTGGGGCTTATATTCGCCAATCGCCTCTACCTGCTTGCAGTCCAGCGACAAAATGCGTTTACGGCTTCTGCGATTGATAATCTTATCAATTGTCAGATCGCCGTTTGTTACACTGTATTCAAACTCCAGGTTTCTGGAGGTAATTAAGTAATAAGCGCCAAAACACACGCCTGCAATGACAAAAACAAAAATCTGTGTCAGAAAAAATATAGAAAGATAGATCACAAGACAACCGCCTAAAATGCACCCCAGCACAACCAGATAATCCTTTGGCCCAAACTTCTTACGCACGATTTGTTCCACAAAAACGTCCATAGTTTTCCTCCGCTGATAAGTTAAATTTTTATTATTGTACCATATCAAAAAAATGAATACAACTCATTCCACAAAAGTTCTTGGCCGGCGCAGAACGCTAACGAACCGCCAGATAAGACACATAGTCTTCAAGACACATGGAAAATTGGCAAATTTTCTTAGCGTGTTCCTTGCCGACGTAGCGATAAGCAAGCGGGTCGTAGCTTTTACCGGTATCGGATGCGTGGTTATCGGGATAGCGCAGAATGAACCCATAATCTACAGCGTAATTGCTCAGCCAATGTGCTGCCGCAGAAGCCTCCTCCTCACTGTCGGCAGTAAACCATACCGTCAGCCCCGTCTGCCGCTCGCTGTAGCCGCCGCGTCCGTACTCCTTTTGTACCGTTTCTTCTGCGCGAACCTGGGTATACCCTTGCTCTTCCACCAGAGCGGCTACTTTTTCTGCAAAAATACGATCCTCCTCTTCCGCGCTTACATAGCCCTCCTTGGCGTTCAGGTCCACCCCGCTTTTCTTAGCCGCTTCTATCATAGCCTGTAAGGAAGGTAAAATCCGTGCATCGACCTCAATGCCCGCAAAATCAACAGGCTGCGCCTTATAATAGTCCGGCAGCTTAGAAGATTCCGAGGCAACCACCAGTTCAAAGGGTTCTTCTCGTTCCGCTTCCGATTCAGTTTGGCTTTCGAGTGCCGAGGAGACCTGCAAAAGCGGGTCGGCAATCTTGTTTTTTCCGGTTTCTGACCAAAGAACAGCTGCGCCTGCGAGAACGGAGATGCAAAGCGCCACCACAACCACTACCATTGTGATCTTTATTTTTTTCAGCTGCAGTTCCCTGTGCCAGCTGTTATTCGATTTAACAATCCGGTTGTTTTTACGTGACACTGTACAGCCTCTTTTCTCTGATCGCAAGCGATAAAATACCTTTCAATAAAAATTATAAGGCAAAATATCCCCTACATCAAGTCTATTCTTTTTATATTTTCAAGAGATAAGCACAGATCAACAGCCCTTACCAGCCGGTCAGCTGATTCAGCATCTCCTCCCGGCAATCCGACGAGACCGCCAAATAGTAATCTTTCGCATCAACGGGCAGCAGGCGCAGCCGATCTGCCGCCCATTTTTCCAGCTCCGAATACAGGCTGCGGTAATCTGAAGCAAGCTGTTCTCCCAAAAAGGATTGATATTCCTCTTTCTCAAAGAGATTCTTTTTTATTGCCTCTTCCGGTGTCTGATCCATCCCGAAATAATAGGTCATATCATATTCCGTCCCACTTTGAACCGCCTGCCCTACATCGGGGACAAAGACCCCCTCCAGTTTTAATCCATATGCCTCGAACTGTTCGGAGAGTTCTTTATAATAGATGCGAGCCTTGGTCTGATCGAGGCAAAGAAACTTTATCGGCTCCTCACCCCGTTCTTTCCGGAGTCTTTCCACCAAACGGTCTGTCTCCAGTTTGGAGGCGAGATGCCAGAAAGCATCGCCGGATTTCAAAGGGGCGGTTACCCCTTCCGCTCCGATATAGCCATCGATCGGCTCCGAGCCATTGCGAACCGACCGGATAAAATCATCCCGCTTAAACACCGCGCAGGCTGTCTGCCGAAGCAGCTCATCTGCTTGTGGCGAAAAGGATAGGTAGGAGTAATTCCCAGCGGACAAGTGGTAAATGTCAAAATACCCGGCCTCCTTCATGAGCTCATAACCGGATGTGCCGTTGACGGTTACGGCATCTATTGAAAAGTCTTGCAGGCGTTCCTTTAAGCTCTCTAAGGGCAGATTGACAAATTGAATGCGATGATAGCCGTAGGGATTTGACGACTGCTGATTTTCAGACAAAACAACCTGCTGAGACGCCTGAAATAACTCAAGCTGATAAGGACCCGTTCCGATGGGATAAGGGGAATCTTCCCCTTTTTTCCATACCGGTACGCACAGTGCCTCAAGGTTATACACGGACGCTTCTGTAAAAGAAATTCTAAGCGTATTTACTCCGGTAATTTCAATCCCCGTAATTTCAGAAGCGTCTCCTTCCTGATATTCTCTCATCCCCTCTATGGCTTGAAGAACAGTTTTTGAAGGGTAGGCCGAGCCCGGCGTACTTAACCCCATATAGGAACTGAGCACATCCTGCGCAGTAAGATTACTACCGTCGGAAAAAAACTTTTCCTGCAGCGTAATCTCCACCGACTTGCCGTCCGCCGCAAAGGAGACCTCCCGTGCCAGCTTAGGCTCCACCTGTTTGGAGGCCGATATAGACACCAGCGGTTCAAATATAAATCCTGAAATCTGCTCCGCTGTTTTTCCCGCTTCGCCGCAAACAAAGCTGTTTTGAGGGATCTCACTGCAGCCAATGATAAACTCATTCTTCTGTTCTTCCGTTTTCTGAATCAATTCTTCGTTCCCCTGAAACACCAGATATTCCTGTTGCCGGGAAGGGCTTAGAAAAACGGCAAGACAAATGGCTGCTGCCAGCAGAATGCCCCCAAAACAAAACCATATGACTCTTTTCCGTTTAATAATTTTTTTCATATGCTGACCGCCTTTTCTAAAAAGAATGACGGAGGGAACGAATTCCCTCCGCACTTTTTTAATCTTTTTTACGCCGTCTGTAAAGCAGAAGCATTAGAAGCAATGCGCCGGAAGCAACACAAAGTAAGGCAAAAATTCTAAACACAGCAGGCTCCCCAGTACTTGGGAAGAGTGTATTTTTAATGATTTCCCAAAACCCTGCGTGCATCTGATCCACCGCTCTCGGCTTTACAAGGTCAAAGCCTTCTGTATATTGATACTCGCCTATCTTGATTTTCTTGTCTTTCAGCTTCATTCCATCGCCCCCGTATATTCGCTGTAATGCTCATAAAGCCCCACATAGCAATCAAGCAATGCCGCCGTGCCGTCAATGCGCAAAATGATGGAAAAGGAAGAAGCCTACCTATATGTAATATGAAAATACGGCTGGAGCCTGCTTGCGCGGCTGCCTCAAGTACAGCAGCCTGAGCAGTTTGGCTTTCAGCGCTCTGCCGTCTTTCAGTAGACCGGGGCAGCCGGCGGTAAAGCTTCTATATAAGTAGTACAGGGCCCAAAATGAATAGGAACCCCCCGGCAAAGCCGGGGGTTCTTCATAGACGGGCAAAGCCCTCTGATACTAGCCGGACGCGTCACGTCGCGTAAGTACGGTCTGCCAATTGCGAGAGATTGTTACTTGCTACCCGTAAACGGGTTTAGACGTTCCCCATCGTCAGTTGTTCCCCGGCTTTGTCCTCGTCCAACTGACGTTTGATGTACT
>NZ_QLYR01000016.1 GCF_003268275.1 Hydrogeniiclostridium mannosilyticum | reverse complement strand
CGAAAACGACATCATGGCCGAGATACATAAGCTGGCAAAACACAAAACGGTGATCCTCATTTCCCACCGGCTGGCGAATGTGGTACAAGCGGACAATATCTATGTGTTAGAAAACGGAAGCATTGCCGAAAGCGGCAGCCATGATGGTTTACTCAAAAAACATGGCCTGTATGAACGGCTGTGGACAGCACAGCAATCCCTGGAGAACTACGGAAAGGAGGGTGAAAACGCATGAATGCGGGCATGAAAAAACGAAGCGGATTCAAGGTAATGTCCCGGCTGATCGGGCTGGTGAAGCCTTTGGCTGGGTATATGTTCCTTGCTGTTTTTATGGGGCTGATAGGGCACCTGTGCGCCGCCTTTATCACCATCTTCGGCGGCTATGCGGTGCTGGAAGCTCTACGGTTCGATACCCCCTTTACCCTCACCGCTATTTTTGTCTGTGTCGTGGTCTTTGCGGTTGTACGGGGCGTCCTCCGCTATGCGGAACAGGCGTGCAACCATTTCATCGCCTTTAAGCTGCTGGCCCTCATCCGGGACAGGATATTCCGGGCGCTGCGCCGGCTCTGTCCCGCCAAGCTGGAGGGCCGGGACAAGGGAGACCTCATTTCAGTGATTACCTCCGACATCGAGCTGCTGGAGGTGTTCTACGCTCACACCATTTCCCCGGCGGCCATCGCGTTCCTGTTCACCATTATCCTATGCCTGTTCATCGGTTCCTTTCACTGGCTGCTGGGGCTTATCGCGCTGGCGGCGTATCTGGTTGTGGGAATTATCATTCCCCTTGCCACTTCCAGGTTCAGTGGGGACGACGGGATGCGGTTCCGCACCAAGTCGGGGGATTTGAGCAGCTTTGTGCTGGACAGCCTGCGGGGGCTTTCCGAAACCCTGCAATACGGCCAGGGCAAAAAGCGTTTGGCGGCGATGAATGAGAAAACCGACGCGCTTGCCGCAGACGAAGAGCGGATGAAGCGCACGGCCGGACGGAATACGGCGGTGACGAATACGGTGGTGCTGGCTTTTGATCTCATCATGCTGTTTGTTTCCGCCCTGCTATGCCAAAGCGGAGCGGTGGGCTTTGAGGGAGTTCTGATCCCCACTATCGCCCTGTTCTCCTCCTTTGGGCCGGTAATCGCATTGGCAGCATTGGGCAGCACCTTACAAAACACCTTTGCGGCGGGCAACCGGGTGCTGGATATTCTGGACGAAACGCCGGCGGTAGAGGGAGTGGCAGGAAAACCGGAAATTGCTTTTTCCGGTGCGGTGGCAGAACACGTCACCTTTGCCTATGGAAATGAAACCATCCTGTCCGATGTATCGGTACAAATCCCGCAGCACAGCGTTATCGGCATTGTAGGGCGCAGCGGAAGCGGCAAGTCTACTTTGCTCAAGCTGCTGATGCGGTTCTGGGACGTGCGGCAGGGCAAGGTAAAAGTCTCCGATACACCCATCAACCAGATCAATACCAGGAATCTACGGGAGATGGAGAGCTTTGTTACCCAGGAAACTCACCTGTTCCACGACAGCATTGCCAACAATCTGCGGATCGCTAAACTGGATGCTACAGACGAAGAAATCGAAGCGGCCTGCAAAAAGGCGTCGGTGCATGATTTCATCATGACGCTGCCGCAGGGCTACGATACCCCGGTGGGCGAATTAGGCGACACTCTATCCGGCGGGGAGCGGCAAAGGCTGGGGCTGGCGAGAGCCTTCCTGCACGACGCCCCCTTCCTGTTGCTGGACGAACCGACCAGCAATCTGGACAGCTTAAATGAGGCGGTCATTCTAAAGTCCCTCCATGAAGAACGGGAGGGGAAAACGGTGGTGCTGGTTTCCCACCGCCAGTCTACCATGCGGATTGCGGATACCGTTTATTCTGTGGAACACGGACGAATGAGTTAATTACATATATGAGGGAGAGAGCTTTTGACCTATGAAACTGAAACGGCTGATTTTTCTTGTTTTAGGCTGTATTTGCCTGGGCCTGGGCTGTATCGGCATTGTACTGCCGATCCTGCCTACCGTTCCGTTTTTCTTGTTAACAGTGTTTTTCTTTGCGAATTCTTCCCAAAAGCTCCACGACTGGTTTGTGGGGACGAAGATGTATAAGAAGCACCTGGATAGCTTTGTCAAGAAAAAGGGCATGACGGTACAGACAAAACTCGGTATCATCATTCCCGTGACGCTGCTCATGGGCTTCGGCTTCTTTATGATGATGCGGGCAAATATCCTGGTTCCCAGCATTATCCTCGCTATCGTTTGGGTTTGTCATATTATCTATTTTGTGTTTGGAGTTAAGACGATCCATATAGAGCAGACAGAAGCTGGCAAAAACGTATCGTCCAAAGATTCATCTACAAATTCATAATCGGGGACAGGACAACGGTAAGGCGTGTCTGAACAGCAAAAAGGGAAGTTGTCCGAATCAACTTCCCTTTTCCTTATGCATTATCGAGTAATGCGTCAATAACGGATTTGACAATTTTACGATCCCGTTCACTGCATTGCTGAAGAAGCCGCAGCAATTGCTTTTCTTCCGTGTCAGATTCTTTTTCCGGATAAAAAATACTGTCGGCTGACAAGCCTAGATTATGAAGCAACCGGTAGAGAACATCGTAGCTGGGACGTTTCTGTTCGTTTTCAATAGCAGTTAAATATCTGAGGCTGATCCCCACACGTTCAGAAAGCTGCTCACGAGTATATCCCATTTTCTGCCGCGCCTGTTTCAAGATGTGTCCCAGATTGCTTATTTCCTTTTCCTTTTTAGTTACCACTATCAGTTCACCCTTTTCTATTTTAAGGATTTCCTGTAGCGCTTAAAACGATTTATTAGTGGTTAATTCATGGAACTATTAGAGGTATAGTATGCGGTATGAGAGAGGGAGAAAAAATGGGATTTAATATTTGCCTGCACGCGAATATGTGCAGGCTGTGGTGATAAGATAAATTTGTCTCACTTCGGCATCTATGGATTTTTTGTTTTTTCAAAATCTATTTTGCTGAATGTGAGAATCCATGTACGGAGAAGGAACTATTAGTTCTAAATATAGACTCCTGTGAAAAGGTACACAAACGGAAAGGATTTATCCCATTCTGCTTGTGTACCTTTTTATCTTGTAGACATATTCGCTCTCCTCCGCGCAGCCTGAATCTCTAAAAATTCAGACTGATTCGGAGGAAAAAAGATGTATAAAAGAAACGATGGTTTAACCGATGACAATAGATTACAAAACAGATTTACAGCATACCTGTGCCGCTCGGTGCATAATGGGCGGATTGATTACCTACGCAGGAAGGACAAACCGCTGCGGATTGAAATTATACTGGAAGATATGGATTATCTTCTAGCGGAAGAAAAAGACCTCACTTTACAGTTTGCAGAATATGAGGCCCTACGACAGGCGTTGAAGGAGATCAAGGAACAGGAAAGGTACATATTGCTGGCGAGAGTGATCGATGAAAAAAGCTTTTCACAGATTGCCGAGGAAACAGGACTAAGCTATAAAGGCGCGGCAGCAGTGTATTACCGTGTCCTTGAAAAATTGAGAAAATTTCTAGGAGGTGAAAGACATGGATTTTAAAGAGCTATTGATATTGGCAAAAGCAAACCACTCAAAAGCATTGGAAACAATTCTTTCCATGTATCGGCCGCTTCTGATGAAAGAGGCCGTTGTTAACGGTACATTCGACGAAGATCTATTCCAAGAACTGTGTATTGTTTTCCTGCGCTGTGTCCGTAACTTCCGGATATAGAAACAGAAAAAAAGCAAAAAGAAAGGGGGCGCCGCAAGGCGTCCCCTTTCTCCCGCTGAAAGCGGCGCCGGCGTATCCACCACCGGCAATTGTTCATTATGCTGCGTTTTCCATAAGGTCGCCCATCAGGACATCAACGAGCAGTTTCCCGGATAGGGTTCCCGTGCGAACGGTAACCCGGTCTTTGCTCAACTGTTCAAATTCCTCCAACCGAAGCATTCGGCTTTGTCTGGCAAGCGAACGGTCTTCATCTGTCAGACGTTTCGCTATAGTCTTTTGCCATTCAAGCAAAAAATCCTTAGCTTGATTGATGTCCTCGTATTGTTCATTGAGTATGGAGCGTTTTTGCCGTATCGTACCGTCCGGCTCAATTTCCATCGTATAATACGGTTTTGTCGGCTCGGAACTCTTCCTTAAAAAAAGGATGTACGATTCCTGGTTTTCGATCCGTTCCCAGTAGCGGTCGCTGTTTGAAACGCAGTGAGTGAGAGCGCGCCCCTCCAGGATAATTTCTTCTACGCCGGTGGGAGCAATAACCATGTATTGTTCATTGCCGTATTCGTATTTTTCTTTAAGCGACAGGCAGATTTCATCAATATGTGGATACTCTTCCAGAATCCTACCAGCTTGAATGACGATGTTTTCACCGTACTTCTGGCAGCTTTTGACTAATTCGTTGTGACGCTTCCGGAGATCCCGTACACGGTAAACGAGCTCATTATCCGTATTCATGCGTAGCCCTTTCGCCATAGAGAGATAGTCGGCCCAGGTATTGATAACATTGTGGCTGGACATATGCTCTTTTGACATTTGTCGGGTAATATAATTGTGGATTTGCGGAACGCTCATCTTTCCGCGAATAAATTTTAAATCCTTTGGCGTAATCTTTTCCCTACAAAACCAGGCAATCGTATGATCCGGAATTTCCCTGCCGTAAGCCTTTTCGTATTGCAGCCAGTTCAGGAAGCCGCTGCCTCCGTTGTTTTTCCGAAGCCTCTTTAGCTCCTGCCCGCCAATACCGAGCAACTTTGTCAGGCTGCTTTCCTGGATAGACAGGGGAACATCATCACAGCCGTATTTATGACGACCTTTCACATATTCCTTTGCCAGACGGGAAAGCCCTGCCTTAACAAACTTTTCGATGTACGGGCGCTTTTCATAGGCAATCAGGTATTCCTCCGGATCAACACATTTATTGCCGCGGACATATTCCAGAAGCCCGGTTTTCTTTAGTTCACGCTTCGAAAGGGCTGGAAGTGTTTTGCCGTACACCATGCCGGAATAGTCTGTATACCAGCCGCTCCTGTTAATATATCCATTTATCCATCGAAAAGTTTTCTGCTTATAAAGCCCCCAGTAATAAGCGCGCTGGGGAATAGCGTTTTTATCGCAGATCATGCGACGGATTTCATGGACATAGCATTCCGGCGTCATATATCCTCCTTTTCGATAGGTGCGGTGACCTTCAAATTCCCGAACCATGACGCCATCCTTGCAGCGTTGAATCAGATAGAAATAAACCTTCTGAGTATGGAAAAAGCCTGCCCGTCCGATGCTTTTGAATGTAATCTTGTGGCGGCAACAGGGGCATTTTCCTTCCTTATTATGTAGAGGCCTATGGATAGGGACTTCCTTTTCACAATAGGAACAATAGCCGGTTTTGGCGCCTCCCTTTTTGTAATGATAGAAAATGTAGTTTTCGGGAATTGCCACTTTATCCACCCATCGACTCCAGTCCTTGGGAAGCGGCGGCGTTTGTGCCAGGTCACTATCCCATCTGTCGGTTTCTCTTTTGTGCCTTTGCTCCAACTGCTCCTGGCGGATTTTAAGCTGGTAGTTGAGTAGGTCGGATAAGCGGCCGTTTTCTATCCCCAGGTAGTTCCGTATGGTGATACGGGTTTGCCTGTTAATATATACCTTCATGTAATAAATATATCTGTGCTGCGGCCATTCAAGCCGATCCAGCTTTGAATCCAGCCACCTGTTATAGGTGCAGTCATAGGTGATAAACCGTTTTTCTGCACGGGAAAAATACACTTCATAAATCGGCAGATTGCCGCCCTTGTTCATGTTGGCTGTCCAAAACAGGGAAACCTTTAGGATATCATTCTGCACACGGCAGCGAAGATACAAGTCATATTTGTACTGTTCTCGCGTTTCTTTATAACCTGGAATGATTAAAGGCGTATCGTTCATGGCGTGCCGCATCATCTCCGGCGTGGCTGTCAGTCGATCCATTGTTAGCAGTTCCGATTTTTTCAAAATATTCCAACCGTCCTTTTCTCAAAATTTATATCGTACCATATACCCGGAAGAATTGCTTTTCCATCCACTTGCGCGAGGGCGATTTGTTCGATTGTCCCGTTTTCCGGATTTTCTTTGGCAAGGGCAAGATAGTCGCCGTGATCTCCGCATGCGAGAGGGTCGAAACCGCGCACAACAGCAAATCCGTTATGCGCAGTGGCGCGGTCAGCGTCCACATGACTGTTCCACTCACGATGCGGGTGGTCTACCATATAGGCCAACGCGTGCAAGAAAAATTCTTTTTTGCTGAGTTGTTTGAGAATCCGTAGTTCCGTACAGGAAATTTTAGAATCTGTTCCATCCTCATCTATATCACCACCTGCATCCACCAGATAGAATTCCGAACCTCCAAATGAGTAATACGACAGGCAATCCAAAGGATTTTCTGCCGAATGGAACCCGTTTTTTCGACAATTTGCTTTGTCGGTTACATTTAAGCCCATGACAAACTGGTATCCCAGGCATATCAATCCTGGACGGAATGCTTTGTATGCAATCATAAACATTTCTCCTTTCTCAGCCAGCTTTTTTCTCCGTCTGAAGGAAACTGTCCAGAGTGATCTGATTACTCATAGACAACTGTTCCGGGCCCTTTGGCGGCTCTTTCTTTGCGGGCTGCGGCGTTTTCTTCTCCGCCTTTTTTTTCGGGACAGAGGAAACACCGCGGTATGGCCTTGGTATAAATTTCTTATCCGCATCTGTTTTATCTTCTTCGGCATCCAGATCCCGGAAATACTCTTCCGCCCACTGATAGCAGACGTCATCGGGGACATCCCCGCCAAAAGCACCGTTTTCCGGTTGTTCATCGTTGTCCTTCATCTCCTTCTCCAAATATTCTCGGGCCTTACGGTTAATGCGATGAAAGCAATTAACCATGCTTTTTCGGGGATGCATCGCCAACCTGGCAAACTCCATATCTTCGTAGCAGAGTGTTTGCACATATTCGGTAACGCACAGCTTCATGTTCCTTCGCGTGAGGCGTTCAGTGGCGTCTCCCAGACGTTTGATAGAAGCCGCTATCAGCGCATCGTTGTCCAGGGCAACCGCTTTTTCCCATTCGATTTGCTCTTTTTCCCTGCGCCGCTGCTGTTTTTCTTCCCATTCGGCTTTCCGCTTTGCCTCTGCCTCTTCATGCGCTTTCCGTTTTTCTTCTTCGGTCTGCTGGGCGGGCTGTGCATTTTCCGTTTCATCTGCCTTTGGTGTTCCCGTTTCCACCGATACCGCTTTTGCAGCGCCCGCTGTTTCTACAGGCGGGGTTGTATATGCCGGTTCAGCCTTCAAGGATACTTCCTCCACATGATTAGCGACGGGGTGTTCCCGGTCGGTTTCCTGGTCAATGGTTAAATTAGAAAAAAATCCCATACTAATCCTCCTAAAAAATTAAGGCGCGGCATGGGAGTCCCATACAGCGCCTTTCATACTATTTGGCCGGAAAGCCTTATTCGTTATTTTTTTTGAGTGGCTTCGCCAGCATTGGCGAAAATTTCACAGAGCAAAAACCGTCTGCATCACAGTAGTAATATTGCCTGTTTTCCTCGTCGTAAAGTTCTATAATATCCGAAACAGCGACACTCCTCCCGGGGTAGTCATCCGGCAAATCATCGTTATATCGCTTGAAAATCCGTTCCAGGCGATGCTGTTCGTCTTCACCGTCGATATAGGGCAGTATGCCGTCATATACCCGGTTGTATTCGGCTGCCGGAGGCTGTTCAAAGCCGGCCTTACGCAGCGCTTCGATACCACCAAAGGCAAAAGGGACGGTGGGGTGTTCATTATCCAACCGGAGCTGGTAAATCCGGAAAGCCTGTTGATGACGCTGTGTAAGAAGCATTTTGAAAAGGGTTTCTTCTTCACCTTTCATAAGTAAAGACTGCTCCTCATTGGTAAAGCCCAGCCGTTCTTCCAGAGTTTCGGTTTGCTCCGGTGCTTCGTGCCATGCGGCAACCTCTTCGTCGATGGCGTCGAAATCGCACAGCCCATACAAAAAACGTGTCTTGAAATTCATTCGTTCAGCCCTTCTTTCTGATTTTTGTTTGATGGCAAGCTGCCAGTCGTCAAATCCCTTATAATTAGGATTCCAGGTCAGCCGCCTACATTCCATCCCGGCCGCTTTTGCAAGCTGGCTGACTTTGGATGCGCCCATGCGTATCTGCTCGTTGCGGTACTTATCCATATCTTCCGCTTCTACAATCATCTCCGTACCGTTGGCGGCCAGCAGGGAAAACAATAGCTTTAATGGTTCGGTATTGTTCGCTCCTGCTGTCGCTGCAAAGGTGCGGCCTGACAGACAGTGGGACACATCCGCTTTCAAAAATCCTTCTGTAACATATACTACTCGTGCAAATGGATCGCCGATAAAATGGACAGGGGTTCCAGAACCAACGCCCATAGGTTTGTTAGAGGAAGAAAGCCAGATATATTTGGCTCCCTCTTTTTCCGGTGGGGCGCCTTCATTTTTCAACGGTACATCCAAGCGAATCTGAAAGCCGTGGATCATGTTGTCGATGCCACGTACGGGGATTAAAAATCCGGCGGTTATAGTGGAGAAGTTTACCGTCCATTTGTTGTCTTTCTGATAAAAACCCGGAACTCCCTCCACGGTATATCCTTGGGCGATTAGCTGGTTTGTAATTTTTCCGCACAGATAAAAGGGCGGCGTACTCTTGTAACCCAGTCGATCAATCTGCTCATCGGTTAACCCTCGGACAGTACGCAGATGTTCCCGGTG
Organism: Hydrogeniiclostridium mannosilyticum; assembly: GCF_003268275.1. Lineage (GTDB taxonomy): Bacteria > Bacillota > Clostridia > Oscillospirales > Acutalibacteraceae > Hydrogeniiclostridium > Hydrogeniiclostridium mannosilyticum. Next base: position 16,618 of record NZ_QLYR01000016.1, on the reverse strand, counting down.
CCGCTCGGATAGCTTTAACAGTCCGAGCAGCCCGGTAAACGTCTGATGAATCACAGGATTTTCCGCACGGGCAGATTGAGGGATTTCCCGGAATTTTTCTTTTTTCATATTTGACGGTGATCTGACGGGAAAACAGATGCCGTTTTGAATGGCGTCGCAGATTTCCCGGTAAGCCTCCGATGTGTTAATGCCCTTTGCCTTTGCATAGAGTTTCAGCATACCACCGCTCTCACCGCAATAATTACAACGCCAGATATTTTGGGCATAGTTGACCTTCATTTTGCCCCGATTATCTCCGCAGAACGGACAGTCGGTATAAACGCCGTCCGTACAGCGCCTACGGATATGCAGGTGGAGCAGTTCGGAAACGTCCTCTATGTCAAAAGGAAAATCCTGTGCCTGGCCCATAATTTGGCCTCCTTTCCACATGGGTTTTCAAAAGGGAAGGTCAGCTTGCTTTCTTTTGTGCGTTTGACAGCAGAAGTTTTGCTCCTGCTCGCAGGATATTATCCTTGCCAGAATATCCGCTGACGTAGAATTTTAGGCTTACCGGCCTGCGTTCTTCCACCTGCGCCAGTGTCCATCCGCTACAGGTTCCATCCTTAACCACATAGTTTCTAGCTTCTTCCAAAGTCATAACAGACAGAATAGTATCAACAGGTGTATCGGAAGTATAGGCAGGGACGGCGGGAGCCACAGGAGTATCCTGTGCCGCGTTTTCCCAAAGAATTTCCTCAAAATCGTCTGTTGGGAAAGGCGTTTCCTGTATTGGAGACTCGGCTGCGGGTTTCTCTACTGTAGACGGAGGTGGAACAGGAGCAGCCTCCTGTTTTGACAGTTCTTCAGGAATAGATCCATCCGTTTTTTTCACCAGTACGACATCCTTTTCTTCCGGTGCGGCGTAAACCGCCAGATTCTCTTTATGGGAAGGTATATCGACCTTTTGAGATATATTAGTCGTAACGGAAGCGGATTTTGGTTCCGAATCGGGCGATTGTACCGCTTTTGCGTTTTCGGGCGGTATATTTTGCTGGCATACAGGCATAAACTGTATGTCAAATCCTGCATTAGATAATGCCTGTTCAATAGCTGTGTCCTGTGCGGCTTCAATGTATCGGCCGTGTGGTACGTCCTCTTTTTTCTTTTCCGCGATATAACTTGTCGCAGGCTCGGGATCATTGCGGTCAAAAAATACACTGGCCTCAATGATGGCAAGCTGATCGGTAATTCTCAAAGGCGAGAGTTTGATCCGGCCATTCAGGTGCTTTTTATGAAACCACAATTTTTTGTACGATAGGTCAAGTTTTGGCCCAGCCGGTGTAAAAACAAGCCATTTCAGTGGGTCAAAGTTCGGGACAAGATTTCCTTCCGCCACGACTGGTTGAAGGCTGTGCGTTCTCTCATATTCGTTTGTACTCATAGATACAAACTCCTTTCAAAAATAAATACGGGCCACCAGTGCTTTTTCTGCACAGGTATCCTCAAATCAACTGGCATTTTTTAATTCCTGCTGCTTGGAGAAGGCTTTTGCGTATTTACAAATTCGCTCTCCCAGCATAGTGTTGCGTTTGTCTGCAATTTTGTGAATTGCCTGGAATAGCACCCATTTCTGACCGACCAGCACGACCTTTTCGCGTGCGCGGGTGACAGCTGTATAAACTAGATTTCGCTGTAGCATTCGCATGTGATTGCGGATAACCGGCAAGATTACGATATCGTATTCGCTACCCATCGCCTTGTGAATAGTGGTGGCATAAGCCAGTTCCATGTGCTGCATTTCTTCAAGCCCATATTCAACAATGCGGGATTCAGAAAAGGCAATCGTTATCTTTAGCTCATTGTTCTCATCTCGATTGATTTTACGGATAAATCCAATATCTCCATTTGATGCTTTCCCATTATTTTTGTTCTGCATCACCTTATCGTTCAGCCGGAAGTAGTTTCCGCCAACCTTTAAATCAGGCATATCACCTTGTATGGGATTGACGATTTCTCGGATAGTCCGGTTTAGCTGTTCGGAAGAGGCCGGCCCTTCCGAGCGGAAGGGAGACAGGATTTGCACATGCTCAATACCATGACGGTTTACCAGTTCGCAGAAGAGGTGACAGATATCGTCGGCCGCTTCCTCTTGGTTTTTTACCTTGACAAACACAAATTCGCCATTTTCCATGTCGTATTGGAAATCAAGTCCAGTGTTATCCTCATTGATACGTTTGGCATTTCTGGCAATCATGCTCCCTTCCTTTTGCCGGAAAATTTCATCGAGTATGGTGACAGGAATAATTCCACAGTCAATCATCTCCCGAAACACATCGCCTGCGCCGACGCTTTGCAGCTGATCGACGTCGCCTACCAGGACAACTTTTGTTCCCGGTTCGACACGGCAAAAAAACTGGCGGGCAAGCCACATATCTACCATTGAAGTCTCGTCAATAATGATAAGGCCTGCATCCAGTGGTTCTTTGCGATGTTCTTTGCCGTATTCCATATCTTCTCCAACAAGCCCTAAAAGGCTGTGAAGTGTTTTGGCTTCGACACCGGTACTTTCCACCATGCGACGGCTGGCGCGTCCAGTAGGCGCTGCCAGCATGATTTTACTTTCCGGGAACAGATGCTTGAATACTTTGATGATTGCCCGCAGAATGGTCGTTTTACCTGTTCCGGGAGGGCCGGTCACGATGGACAGGTTATGCCGGAACGCCATATAAACGGCCTCGCTCTGTCGTTGAGACAGCGGCATCCCCATGCTACTGCGGATATGCTCTAATGCCGAGACTACATCGAAATACTGCGGCGGTTCTGAGATGAGTCGTGCAATCTGCCTTGCTGTCTCGTCTTCCCGGGTAAAGCAGGGAAGCTGATAGATGTTTCCACTGCTGCTGACAACTTCCCCCTGGAGAATCATGTCTTCCAGGACATTTTCAATTTCTCCTGGGGTTACGCGCATGTCCGGAAGAGGCAGTTTGTTATTCAGTAGCTGCAACACTGTTTTTCTCAATGTGTCCGTTCCAAGATACAGATGGCCGTTCTCACTTCGCTGTGCATCCAGCGCAGCATAGATTGCACCGTGAATCCGCATGGGGGAATTCATCGGCGTATCGCCTTTTCGGACAATGGCATCGACGCGCTTAAATCCAAAACCGGATACTTGGCACAGTTTGTAGGGATTGCTGCGTAGAATATCTACGCTCTTGGCACCAAAATGATCATAAATCTTTGTAGCGGTAGCCGGCGTTATCTGGAAGGGTGATAAGAGAAGCATTAAATCCCGCAGGCAACGGCTCTCCGCATATGAGGTTTTGATATCCTCCAGCTTGCCGGGTGTAATCCCACGGATTTCCAGCAATCGTTCCGGTTCATTTTCTAGCACCTTCAGCGCATCGGCGCCGAAGCGTCCGACAATCAGCTCGGCAGTCTTTTCTCCCACGCCTTTGATAAGGCGGGAAGATAGATAGCCCTGTACGCCGTCTTTGGTTTGCGGCACGATTTCCTCGCAGTTTGCCACTTGAAGCTGATAGCCGTGTTTGCCATCCTGCCATTCGCCGTCAAGGAGCATACTGACCTTGTCGGTACGGGGTAGTTCATATCCCACCGCTACAAAGCGGATCAGGTGATCCCGGTGCTTATAGGCGCTACGGGCCTGTTGGGGAATACTTTGATCGGAGGTTTTTACACTGATAACACAGTATTTGCTGGTAGGATTATAGAAGATGGTCCTGTCATACACTCCGAGATAGCTCATCTGTACCACCACCTTCTTTTTTGAAAATGATGTTTAACGGCTTTCATAAGTTATAGCTCCTTTCTAAAAATGGGTAAAAAAATTAAGCCGCATTTTCTTTCTGCGACTTTTTCACATACAACCGGCGTTTTTCCAAAACGGTCACATAGTCTTGGTAGATATCGGGATGCTGTGCCTGTAATCGGATCAGATTATCCTTACTGATGTTCGGTTTTCTGTAAGGATTGTAGGTGATGGTATAACTGCTTCCGCCTGTGGAACAAACTGCCGTGCAGCTTTTTCCCATTGCCTCTACAATTCTGCCCTGCAATCGTTTCATTTCGCCTTCAATTTTCTTGGATTGCGCATCAGCCTGCTTTTTCTGCGCCTGCAATTCGGTAAATCGGACTACGCAGCTTGCCAGCGGCAGGCTTAGTTCTACAGCCGGCGCGGTCGGATCGGCCATACCGGAGTGACGCTTCACGCTTTGAATTACTAGGCTACCGTCTTCCGTATAGGGAGGCGGCACTCTTTTCAGGACGTGCTCATTCCAGAATATTCCCTCCAAAGCGATTAGTTCTTCCTCGTATGCTGTGTCACGCTCAACATGACGGATAATCACGGTGTCTTCGTTATTGCCGTATAGACAGCAGTAAAACACATGATTCAGGTTCATAACCGCCATATAATGCCGTCCTTGGGCCTCATAATTAACCGGAACGGTTTCTTCTCCATTTATCCACCAGGCATCCTTGCCGTTGTAACTGGTGGTTTTGATTTCGAGAATAGCGGTTTCCCCGTTCGGGAGTGTGACAAAATAATCGACATTGGCAAGCATATAGGGATAAAGCGGATGATAAAACATCCTCTTATCCTGATAAATCGGATAACCTGTTTTCTTATGGAATATTTCTGCCACCAGATCCTCCAGCAGATGTCCGATTTGAAGTGCTACCCAGTTGCCGGTATCGTCTTTGTACGATGCGATATGCAGCTTGTCATAGTACAAATCCCTTGCGGTGGCAAATGGGGATATCCCTAAAATAATGGAGGCATCGCTGCCGCCTATACCTTTTCGCCGCCACTCCAACCACTCTTTTTCCGTTAGCCCCTTTGTATCTACAAGGCTCCTCGGATTATAGCTTGGAACAACCATGTTTATGCACCTCTACTTCTGCTCCTGCGGATAAAGGTGGAATAATGGTACATCATCCGTATGGGATACTTGGCTCGTTTCCGCGCCTCCTTTCTCAAAATCTGCTGTTTCAAAACAGCAGGACGGTTTGATCTTCTCCGGAAATGTGCATGGGTTCGTCTTTTCATTCGCGTTTCCGCCTTTCTAAAAATAATATTTCCAAACGCCTACGGCGTTTTGGGCAAAAAAAAACGAAAACAACGTCCAACCGTTAAACGATACTATCGCCCATACAGGCCGGCGTCATTCTCGTTGTATGTGGGGGATAAAGCCCCGAAAAAACAAAAAAGGCCAGTAATATTCCTGCTGTAAGGCAGGACAATACTACTGACCGAATACAAACTTAACAAAGTGTGCAATGCAGTGAAAACTGCGGTTCCCTGAAATGGGAAAGGCACAAAAATCAATTACACAAAAACTATAACACAATATATGTGTGATGTCAACAAATAAATACTATATATTGTGTGTTGCTTATTTTTATTTTGAAAAGTCATAAAATACAGAGAAAATTTATATTGAAAAGTTTTATTTTTGATGATAAAATATATTTGAAAAGTTGGAAGGAGGGCTTTTATGCTGTTTCGTAAAATTGAATCGCTGATAGAAGCGCATTTACAGTCTGAGTCGAAAAAAATTCTTTTGATTGACGGGGCCCGCCAGGTGGGAAAGACCTACATCATTCGCTATGCGGGCAGGAAGCTGTTTGAAAACTTTATTGAAATCAATATGGTGGAGGACTCCCTAGGGGATCGGCTCTTTGCCAACACGAAAACGGTAGAAGACTTTTATTTACAGGTGAGTATGATCGCGGGCAGCAAGATGAAAAGCAAAGAAAACACGCTTGTTTTCCTTGACGAAATCCAGGCCTATCCGCACCTGCTCACGCTGCTGAAATTTTTGTCGCAGGACAACCGCTTTACCTATATTGCCAGTGGCTCTCTTCTCGGTGTCACACTGTCGCAGACCACCTCTATTCCGATGGGTAGTATCCGCAAGGTGAGGATGTTTCCTCTTGATTTTGAGGAATTTCTGTATGCGAACGGAATGAATGAGATTGCCGTTTCCTCTATGCGCAATAAATTTGAGCGGCTGGAGCCGCTGGATGAACCAATGCATAATAAGATGATGGATTTGTTTCGTAAATATTTGCTGGTGGGCGGGCTACCGGATGCCGTCAATTCTTATCTCAGTGAAAAAAACATCCAGTCTGTAAGGGAAATTCAAAGCGAAATTCACGATTATTATGCCGCAGACGCCTCCAAATACGATGAAGAAAACAAACTGAAAATACGCCGGATCTACGACCTTATCCCGTCGAACATGGAGAACAAGAAAAAGCGCGTCGTGGCACAGAGCATTGAAGATAAAAAAGGAAAGACCTTCCAGGATTACAGCGACGAGTTTGAGTACCTCATCAGCGCCGGCATCGCGCTTAATGTGCAGGCAATTTCCAATCCGGTTTTCCCGCTGATTGAGTCAACTGGCAAAAACCTGCTCAAGCTGTATCTTAACGATGTGGGGATTTTGACCGGTATCCTTTACGGCAATAACATCCGCGCCGTTCTGGACGATGAAAAAAGTATCAATCTTGGTTCAGTCTATGAAACGGTGGTCGCCAGCGAATTGATTTCCCATGGCTACAAGCTGTTTTACTATGACAACCGTAGCAAAGGCGAAGTAGACTATTTGATTGACGATTACGACAGCTTATCCGCCGTACCGATTGAAGTGAAATCCGGCAAGGACTATACGGTACACAGCGCGCTCAATACTTTTGTGCGGAATGAGGATTACCACATCAAAAAAGCATTTGTAGTATCAAATGAACGTAAAATTTCTAGTAGGGGAAAGATTACTTATATTCCTATCTATTATATTATGTTTTTCCACTCGGATTCAGGCGAGAAAAATCTGCGGTTTTAGAAATTGTTTTTTCTCTCTAAACAGAATAACACGGGTTTGCAGCGCCTTGCCTTGTGAGTACCGGGGTTCCCGGCTCGCAAGGCAAGACGTTTTTTATTTTGAGGTGCAGAATTATAAGAAAGGTTTCCGTATTTATGGGTGAGAAAGCAAACTACAGTTTGCTTTCTCACAGTACCTTGAAAATTGAATAGCCGCCGCCGGAAGTTATACAGGTTTTACGGATAGTGTGCGATGATATCTTTGTGGAGCGCGCCCATAAATAAAATACCGCATAGCGGGGCCTGAAAATACGTGGTCAAACATGAGCGCAGGAAATGATCCGGTGGTTAGGTGTTTTTTACACAAACAAACACCATGCGTGAAATCTCTGAGGAAAAATAGTATAATAATTATATATGCACATTTACACAAAAGGAGGCTGTTTTTCTTTTAAGAGTTTCATGCTGCGAAAGGAGTGTTCAGTACGAATAATAATACTGTTCAGCCGAATCACAGCGAACGGAAAGAGGAAGTCTATCTGGTATCGGAAGTGGCTGAAAAGCTGAAGATTAGTGAACGTAGCGCCTATGATTTCTGTAAGTCTACAAAAGAGTTCAAGGTTATTCGTTGCGGTCGTTCTATTCGCATTCAGAAAGAATCCTTTGACCGTTGGTTTTATGGCTGAACCTTCATTTAGGAGGTTAAGCACAATGGCAACAATTGTCCAAAGAGGTAAAAAGTTCGCAGTTGTTTACGATTATACGACAGCAGCGGGCGAAAAGAAACAAAAATGGGAATCCGGGTTAAGCAAGGAACAAGCAAAAGAGCGCAAGGCTGAGATCGAGTATCTTCAACAGTCCCAGCAGTTTGTCACGCCAACAGGAAAAACTGTGGAGGATTTTATGGGGGAATGGGTTCCTGTGCAAGCCAGATTAAAGAAATGGTCGTATCAGACCTACACGGGGAATCTCTCACTAATTCGTAACCATATTCTTCCGCACCTTGGAAGCAAGCCCATACAAAAAGTTTGCAGACGGGACATTGACCTTCTGTATGATAAACTAAGCCGAACACCAAAAGGTGCCTTTAAGAACGGTGTGCGCGTAATCCCCGAAGAGCAGTACAAAGGGTTATCTCCCGACAAATACCTGTCTACCACGACCATAAAGGAAGTACATGATATCTTAAAGCCTTTCTTCCGAAAAGCTGTGGAGTACAAGCTGATCCGGGAAAATCCTGTGCCGACAGAAGGCCCCAAAAAGCGGGACGATTTCGAGCGTACCATATGGGATGAGGAACTCATGGCGGATGCTTTGGTCAAGCTGGAATCCCAACCGTTGCTGCATTTGGCAATTCATTGTGCATTTGTCGGTTCGTTGAGAAATGGTGAGGACATGGCAATCACACTGGATTGCATTGATCTTGTCCGTGGAAGAATCTATGTCGGCAAGACCTTGCAACGCGTTAGGAAAAGCGCACTTGAAGCCATCGTGAGTGATACGCTGCTCCGAGTGTTCCCGACTGTTATGGAAGGGAAAAAGTCCTGCTTGATCTTGAAGGCTCCTAAGACCAAAAAGAGCAAACGATTTATTTTTTTAACAGAACCACTTAAAGAAGAAATCGTGAAGCGGATTGAGCAGATACAGGCAGATAAGGAACGACTGGGAGACAAATACAACGATTATGGCCTGCTCTTCTGTTTGGAAAACGGAAATCCCATCGAACCCAAGCTAATCCAGTCTTGGTTTAATGACTGGCAGTTGGAGCAAGGATTAAGTTATCCGAAATTGGAATTTCATGGTGTCAGGCACTCGGCAGCCACTTATAAGCTGGAGCTGAGTGACGGCGATTATAAATCCGTACAAGGAGATACCGGCCATGCCAAAGCTGATACGTTGCTCAACATTTATGCGCATACACAGGACAAGCGGCGCCAAGAACTCAGCAAAAAATTTGAACAGGATTTTTATAACAGACAAACTTCCAGTCCGGTAATAGCCAACAACGAGCAACTGTTCAGTTTTCTGCTTGAAAAAGCCCAAAGCGATCCAAACCTACAGGCGGAATTATTTGATCTCATCAAAGAAAATCCCGATTTGCAGAGGATGGCGCTAAATGCAATGATTACAATGAAAAAAAGTTCTTAGCAAACCCGCTTAGCAAAATTTTTTTGGAAGCAAAGCCACGAATTTTATTTTTAAGGGAAGGAGGCAGAAAAATGGCAATAAAAAAGTTTTATGCGGTTACTTGAAGCAGTGGTAATACTTCAAAAAACCGCATAAAACCAAGGATTCTGGCGCGCCCGGAGGGACTCGAACCCGCGACCTCTTGATTCGTAGGCAATTTTCAATGCCTATCCATCTGTGTGCGTCAGCATAAACGGCTATTTCATGCGATTTTTAAAAACTTACTATTTTGGGCCGTGGTAGTCAAAAGGTAGTCAACTGGTTTTTGACGGCTGCTCCTCCAAAAAGTATCTTTCAATTCTCCCGGCGGCCTTCAGTCCATCCCCACGTTCCAAATGGGTGTATATTTCCGCCGTCATCTGTATGGAGGAATGGCCCAAAAGATATTGGGCTGTACGGAGGTCAACGCCCGCATGATATAAAGTAGTCGAATATGTATGACGCAGCATATGCGGATGTACGGGAAAATCCACCCTGCGTTCAACCCTTTCCCATAGACGGCGAAACGCAATTTTTGTCATTGCACCGCCGTCAGTCTTAGCAATTACATATAGCCCCCTCCTGGGAGTTTTACCTAATATTTCACGAAGCGGCGCCGGAACCGGTATGGTTCTGTGCGCTGCTTTTGTTTTCAGCTCTTGAGAGGGGTCCGGCTGATTTCCAATAAAAGCGACCGCTCGATTTACGGTTAAGCTGTCCGGCTCAATGTCTCCCCATTGCAGCCCCAGTGCCTCTTCTCTGCGCAGGCCACAGTATAAGCACAGCGCGACAAAAGCCAGGGCCTTGGCATCATCGCAGGCCGCCAGAAGCTTTTTGGTCTGGTCCTTTGTCAGATATTTAGCTTTATCGGGCTTGGCATGGGGCGTGATTTTGATTCCCTCTGTCGGATCCTTTATCATCAGGCCGTTTTGCCTGGCTGTATTAAAAATTTGCTGCATTGTAAGTAAAACCTTATGCTGTAAGCTCTCTGATTTCTCAGATACGCCGGTCATAACCTCCCGGACATGCACCGGACGGACCTCGCGCAGCGGCATATCCCCAATAATTCCCATGATATGGGTGTTATACGCGTTTTTGTACATGGCCTTTGTATTAGGCCTCAAATTAGCCTTGTATTTCTCAAGCCATATTTTGGCCCATTCGCCCACTAAGGTTTTATCATCTACGATTAAGCCCCGCCGGTCCTCTTCAAGCACAGCAAGCGCCGCCTGGTTGAGCTCTGCAATCGTTTTACCGTATACAATCTTTTGTTTCCCGGTCGATAGCGTAACCTTCTTTTGATACCGCCCATCTTTTCTTTTTTTAGGCACAAAATTCCCCTCCTATTCGTCAAATTGCCATGCTCCTACGTCGCGCTACGTCCGTATAGAATGTTGTGTAAGCCTCATTTAAAGGATATAGGCGCATTATTCTTTTATAGAAATATATTTATTTGGTGAATTTTCCAATTTACAAAACCATAGCCAAGGTTTACTATGCAACCGTAACGTTACCGCCGGAATGGCGCTCAAATATGCAGAGGACGAATAGCCGGGTGAGCTCCGGCACTCTGCACATCGAGGTGTACATATGAACGAATTAATCAAAGTGGATTTCACGGGCGAACGCCCGGCGGTTTCTGCGCGGGAGTTGCATGAGTTCCTGGAGGTAAAAACAGCATATAAAGACTGGTTCCCCAGGATGTGTGAATACGGGTTTACCGAAGGCGAGGACTTTTGCTCATTTTTGAGCGAAAGCACCGGGGGACGCCCCGCACAGGACGCCCAGCTCACCATTGATATGGCGAAGGAAATCTGTATGCTTCAGCGCAACGAAAAAGGCAAGCAGGCCCGCCAATATTTCATAAAACTGGAAAAGGACTGGAATAGCCCTGAAAAGGTTATGGCCCGGGCCCTGCACATTGCGGATGAAAAAATCAAACTGCTTTCAGCCCAGAACTCCGTCCTCACCGTACAGAATACCATCATGCAGCCGAAAGCAGCGTATTTTGACGAGCTCGTTTCCCGCAACCTGCTCACCAGTTTCCGGGAAACGGCCAAACAGCTTGAAATCAAAGAAAAGGAGTTCATCCGGTTCCTGGTGGATAAAAAATACATCTATCGGGATAAGAAAGGGAAGCTCATGCCCTATGCCGAGAAAAACAACGGCCTTTTTGAAATGAAGGAAAGCTTCAACGAGAAAACCCAATGGAGCGGAACGCAAACGCTCATCACTCCCAAAGGCCGCGAAACATTCCGGCTGCTTTATTTGAAAACCGCGTAATACGCTTTACTCTGCCCTCCCCGTGCGGGGAGGGATGGCTTTTTTATTTAATATCCGTTTGCTTCTGCTCCGTAAACAGCCTGTTCATGGGTAAATCCATCGTATTCTAGCTGTCTGATGAGGCTATCTCGTGAAAAAGACATAATGTCTAAATATGATTTAGCCTTTTTGACTGCTTGTTCATTCCAATTTGCGCCACAGTTATTTGCACCATAGGTAGCCTGTTCGGTGGTGTATTTATCATATTCTAGCTGCTTGATTAAACCGTTATAAGAAAACGGCATAACGCTCAAATAATTTTGAGCTGATTTAAGCGCCTGTTCGTTCCAGTTCGCGCCACAATTATCTGCGCCGTAAACTGCTTCATCATGGGAATAGCCCTCATATTCCAACTGCTGAATTAGCCCTTGATAAGAAAATGCCATTACCCTAAGATAATTCTTCGCCGCCTTAAGCGCATTACTTTGTCCCGCTGTCCCGATACTTGGAGAAGAAACCGGGTTCTGTGGTTCCTGCTTCTGAGATTCCGCTTTTGAGGTAACCGGTTTATTTTCAGTGGGCTTAGTGGCACTAGCTGTATTATTGTCATTGCCCGTCGGCCTTGAATCATTCCCGTTTGTAGGGGTGTCGCTGTCTGAGATTTTGGAAGATTCGTCAAAAGAAGATGGTTTATCAAGGGTTGATTCATCACTAGTATTACTATCTTCATCATCGGATTTAATATAGCGCCCCAATGTTTTAACCTTACCGTTTTCTACAACAGCATATACAGTATTGCTGCTTAAATCATCATACCACGCATAATAATTATATTTTAGATTTATGGGGTCAAAACCCATTATTTCAGCAGCTTCATCCAGTGTCATTTCCTCTTGTAGTTGCCCTGCGTGTACAACAAACATCTTCCCATATGAATAAGCGTATTCATGTATTTTTGAGGTTGGAGAATGGCATAAATCACTATTCAATGCCTTTACATAATCAGAAACCTGGTCTTCGGTAAAGGCGTTATTAAGGCGGACTAAAATATTATCTTTTATGATCTGATATTGCAACTCATCCGATTCCGTAAAACCATTTAAATATTCTGCCCGCTTTTTTGCTTCGTTATTATTATTGAAAATTTCTATAGATCCACTTTTGGGCTCTGTTAATGAATATTCTCCTAGCCGCTCATCTGCAAAATTTCCTTTTTCAATATAGTCGTGTTCTCCAGCTCCATTAGGATCGTTATCATCTGTAAACACAATATGATATACAATCGGGATATCAGCTTCTGTAAGCTCTTTAATTAGTATTTCTACAGTGTTTTTGCTTTTACTGTTAGCACACCCAGCCAAGATACCACACATTAAAATACAGATTAATAATGTGCAAGCAATCCTTTTCATAAAAATTCTCCTTATCTTTCCCGATCTCTATAAGCGGTTAATTCTCTAAAAATACAATTCCGTATCTAAATTTCCGTATGTATACCAGCACACCACCTTTTTCATGAAATCTTCGGTGACGTCAAAGTATTCGGCTAAGGACCATATTTCCGTATAACCATTAGCTATTGCTTCATCAAGCTCTTCCTCTGATATCAAGTGTTTAATTTCCCATTTGTTCGCTTTGTATTCGTGCTTTTCAATCAGATCCAATGGGCTGCACACTTCATGGGTTGTACCAGTTTCATAGTGCCCACATTCATGTGCAAGAATCACCTTTTCTTCTGCTAAAGTATCAATCCTAGAGGTATCAATAAAAATTCCCCAGTTTTCTGTATGCTTTAACAACATAGTAACACTTTTGGTTTCCGGGTTATTAAACATGAGCGGCTGCTCGAAAACCATCACTCCGTTATCTTTCAATCGTTCATAAAGACTAATCAACTGTTCCATCTTTATTCTTCCTTGCATTATTAAGTTGTCGAGCCAGAGAAAGGAGCAATTCTTTATCTCCATCTGTTAGCTCTTTCGTTTCGTTTTGCATAGCATAGGTAAAATCATCCATTGTCATTGAGGGCTCGTCCTTTTGGGCGGGCTCTTTTTCTATCCCCCGTAACCATGTCTCAGGACATCCAAAAAATGCACAAATTTTGTCAATAATATTTTGCTCTGGCACAACATCTTGTCCAATTTCATATTTTTTCTTCCATACGCTTACCGTTCCTCTATTAAAACCTGCTTTTGTAGCAGCAGCAGAAGGTGATAAATCCTTTCTGTTGCATAAAAGTATATATCTTTCGTAAAACATGCTAATTCCCCTTGTCAAAATTTGTGCAGCACCACCAAGTTTAAAGAAATAGACATAAAAGGGATTGACATGTCTAAGCGATTAGACTAAAATATAAACACAGTTAAATCGCCTAGACAAATTTCCCACTGATTTGGGGCGCTATTTGATTCCAGCAAGTTGATAATAGCACAATAGTTTAACGATTTCAACAAAAACAGTTTAAGGAGGTGATTTTTGTATGCCTGCACAATGGACAGCGGATTTTGTGGGTAAATTGCACGCAAATCGGATCAAGCAAAATGAACTAGCTTCTTACATGGGGCTAACACCAGAGTATGTTTGCATGGTCCTAGCAGGAAAGCGTGAACCCCGTAACGCGGAACAAAATTTCCGCGCCGCCCTGGATGAACTCATCCATGAAAAACAACAATCTCACCTCCCAATTAAATAATACCACCCTATCTGTCCGTTAAACAGGACTTTATGAAGGATGGAAAAAAAATTTTAGAAGGGGGTGAGGAAATGAAAAAAGACATCAATATTCCTAAAATCGATATGGATGAAGAAAGCCCTCCGCTACCTCCTTTTGTGGAGAAAGTGACAGGGCAAATAGATTGGATACGGTATTATATTGCAACTACTGAATCCGCATTGCGAACCAAAATTAATGTTATTTGGATCATAGTTCTTGTTCTTTGTTTTATGGTAGGATTCCTGTTTGCAAAGCTATTGTGACAACCCAAGCACGAATCCAAATACAGCGCTTACGGCTGCAAGCAATACAGAACATACAGACTTTATAATCTGCATTTTTAATTCTGCAAGGTATATTGCACCTTCTTTTGAAACTGCAATTTTCCATTCAGTGACTTGTTTCATTTGCACTAATCCCATGTTGAACAAGACGCAACAAGTCTTCCATTGCGAACGATTCGCCCATTGGGATAGGAACGGAATACGCCATATCAGCGGGAAGGCATGAATACAATTATACGAGACAGCAAAAGCGTTTGGCGATGAAATTTCTTGGTGAGTTTTCAAGAGTACTGTACGCAAGACCAAATATTGCACGATAATCGACACTAGGGGTCGCCTCCTTTCCACCTTATTATAACGTGGCCCAGGAGGAAGAACAAGCAGACACGCCCCCACTCGCTATGTGGAGGGCAGGGAAATTTTTAGGAAGGAGAAAGTATGAATATCTGCGACGCGGTTAAGGCGCGAACTACAAACAAGCCGTATATAACACGGCAGTCTTGGAATTATCCAACAAGTGTATGGTGTAATGCTGCGGTTAAAATTTTACCTACAGATACGCCGGATTGCTGCACAATTGAGAGCGTGGCAAGCAATGCCCCCTGCCGAGGGTGGCAGCCCCAGGCAGAGGATTTAATTGCGGACGATTGGATCACGACTACTTAGAACCAATCACGAATTTCCTTGACGAATCTATAGCCCTTTTTTAGCATTGTGTTTTCATCGCATTCTTGTATAGATTGAATCTTCAAGGCAATTTCGCAGGGCTCATTGTTGCTATAGTGTACCGACAACAATCCATCGGAATCAAGCATACGAATAGCGGCATGTACTAAATGTGGCGGTTCTTTCGGAAATAGCGTAACCAGTTTACTCGCACACGAAAATTGGTTCCCTTGCTCAATAAAATCTCGACACATGGAACAAATAATTTTGTCCGCTATTTTACAAGCTTTCAAAAAACCACCTCCCTTCCCCGCTCCTATTATACAGCCCAGGGAAAAGAGGGACAAGGTTATTCACATTTATCAACCGAGTTTTCAACAAAAGGAAGGAGGCCAGAACATGGAGGAAAGCATTTATGAGCTTCGCGAGGCCGTCGGGCTGGAGGAAATCAACCGGCTGCTGGCGACAGGCCGTTGGAAAGTTCGCAGCTTAGATTGGGACGATGAAATCCCGGTGGCTAAATTGGTTCGTAACAAAAGGTGAGGGAGGGAAAGCGATGAATCAACACATCGAAGCTGTCTTTGAATGGAGCTTCCGCATATTGCTGCTGGCGCTTGTTACCGCCATGATTGCGTTTTATTTCAAAATGATTGTTTGAGAGGAGGAATTTAAATTGGATTTTAACCTGGAAGAGTACATTCGCGCCATTGTTCGAGAGTGTATAGCCGAAGGGCCGGAAATGAAGACACGGTTTACCGCTGAGGATATAGCGCAGCGTTTTGGATGGAGCCCGGCCAACGCCAGACGAGTGATAAACAACGGAAGCTTTGGAGAGGTTATCGCAGCGAGCCCAAAGCATAAGGTCGTAACTCTTCAGGGCGTTCTTGAATTTGAACGGAACAGAACGGTCAAAGCGTTGACGCATTCAAAAAGGGAAACAGGCCGGCGGACAGTCATTCATAAGAATCCTGGAAGAATCTGAGGGAGGACAGCAATGAACTTTCTAATCACCTTGTACATATTCTCTGCGGCGTTTGCACTGATGGTCCTTGTGGCCTGGATATGTGAGCGCCGGGAGCGCGGGAGGGCCCGCTGTAAGATTCGGGCAATGAGGAAGGGCGAAAGGAGAAAAGCGGCATGAATATACCGGAGTGCTGCACGCACTGCAAGACCATGCAGAAGCATAACTGTATTTTTCAGGAATCCTGCGTCACAGTCCGGCGGTTCCTGCGCAAGCAATACGACAGTATGATGATCGAATACAGCAACGATACCCATAGGAGGCTGAAAAACAGGCATGGCAGATAATAAAAAGAGCCGCGCAGGAACTGCAATTCCTGACGCGGCAAACAGAAAGAACTTACCTATAGTATATCAACGTGGACGGAGGTTGTCAAATGGAAAAGAAATATATTTTAACAGAAGAGACCAAAGAAGTTGGCGGCCATATTTTACATAAAATCCAAGCAATGCGGGATTTTGGCGGAGTTCAGAAAGAAGACCTTGGCGGATGGGTTGAATCGGAGGAAAACCTAAGTCATGATGGTACTTGTTGGGTCTACGGCAACGGGCAGGTCTACGGCAACGGGCAGGTCTACGGCAACGGCAAGGTCTCCGGCAACGGTAAGGTCTTCGACAACGGCAGGGTCTTCGGCGACGGCAGGGTCTCCGACAACGGCTGGGTCTTCGGCGACGGCAAGGTCTACG
>NZ_QLYR01000015.1 GCF_003268275.1 Hydrogeniiclostridium mannosilyticum | reverse complement strand
GCCCGGCCGTCCGGCTGCCAGCCGCAGGACAGCCGGCGTTTCGCAGGCACAGAAGCCCACGGCGCCGCTGCAGGCTCAAGCGCAGGCGGAGCGGAAGCCGCAGCAGCGCCGCAGAGCGGCAAAAAATCAGGTGGTAAAACCGTCTGTTAAGGTTTATTTCCTGGGCGGCCTGAATGAGGTTGGTAAAAACTTTACGCTTTTTGAGTGCGAGAATGACATGGTCATTGTGGACTGCGGCATGGCCTTTCCGGACGGCGACATGCTGGGCGTGGACCTGGTGCTGCCCGATTTTACCTTTGTGGAGAGAAACGCCGACAGGATCCGCGGCATTGTGATTACGCACGGGCACGAGGATCACATCGGCGCGCTGCCCTACCTGCTCAAGCGTGTAAACCTGCCGGTGTATGCGACCCGCCTGACGGTGGGGCTGATTGAGGGCAAGCTCAAGGAGCACGGCCTCACCGGCAAGGTCAAACTGAATGTGGTAAAACCCGGCGGAGCCGTTCAGCTTGGCTGCATGAAGGTCGAATTTATCCATGTCAACCACTCCATCCCGGATGCGGTGGGCTTTGCCATTCATTCGCCGGCGGGCGTCATTGTGCACACGGGCGACTTTAAAATCGACAGCACCCCGGCACAGGGGGAGATGATAGACCTTGCACGTTTCGCGGAGCTTGGCAAGAAGGGGGTTCTGGCCCTGATGGCGGACTCCACCAACGCGGAGCGGCCCGGCTACACCAAGACGGAAAAAATGGTGGACAACTCCTTTGAAAGCCTGTTCCAGCGTGCGGAAAATAACCGCATCATCATTGCGACCTTTGCCTCCAATATCAGCCGTGTACAGCAGATTATCAACTGCGCTGTGCGCTTCGGCAGAAAGGTCGCCCTATCCGGGCGGTCGATGCTGAACGTGATGGGCATCGCGGTGGAGCTTGGCTACTTGGATGTGCCGGAGGGCGTTTTGATTGACATTGACCTTTTAAACCGTTATCCTAAAGAAAAAGTGGTGCTGGTCACAACAGGCAGCCAAGGGGAGCCCATGAGCGCGCTGGCACGCATGGCCTTTGCCGACCACCGCAAGGTGGAGGTGGGCCCGGGCGACTTTATCATCATTTCGGCCCGGCCGATTCCCGGCAACGAAAAAACCGTCGGCAACGTTGTAGACGAGCTGCTTAAGCGCGGCTGCGAGGTTGTTTATGAGTCGATGTACGAAGTGCATGTCTCCGGGCATGCCTGCCAGGATGAGCTGAAGATCATCCACGGCATTGTAAAGCCGAAATATTTCATTCCGGTGCACGGCGAGCAGAAAATGCTGCAAAAGCACGCCGGGGTGGCGAAAGCCATGGGCATGTCCAGCGCCAATATCTATATCGGCGATATCGGCGACGTGGTGGAAATCAACGAAGCGTTCCTGCGCAATGCGGGGACGGTTCCGGCCGGCCGGGTGCTGGTCGACGGCCTGGGGGTCGGCGACGTGGGCAGCATAGTGCTGCGGGACCGCAAGCACCTGGGCGAGGACGGCCTCATCGTTGTAGTTTGCACCATTTCCCTGGCTACGGGCGAGCTGGTCGCAGGCCCGGATGTGGTTTCAAGGGGTTTTGTCTATGTGCGGGAGTCCGAGCCGCTTCTGGACGAGACCAAGGCCCTGGTTCAGGATATTATCAACGAATGCGCCCAGGGGAATATCCATGAGTGGGGCACGATCAAAACAAGGATTAAGGACGGCATTTCCAGATTGCTGTATGACCGTACCAGACGCAGCCCCATGATTCTCCCTATTATTATGGAGGTTTGATGGACGCGGAGAAAACAGGCGGTATCGTTAGGAGAGATTTCAGGGTGAGAAAGGCGGGAGAGACTGCATGAAAAAGAGAGTATGGGCTTCCTCTCCGATATTTTTTGTCATATTAGCCATCATGTTTGCCATGACGGCCGCCACCTACTTTATAGGCCAGACGGCGCTGTTTTATGTTGAGCTGGGAGTTTCGGTGGTTGCCACCATTGCGGTGGCCGTTTCGCTGCATTTTTTTGAAACCTATGTCGGCGGTGCGGTTAAAAGCGCCAAGAAAGCGCTGGGGGGGCTGGATTACCAGGCCCTGCAGGATTTTACCATGGCGGTTGCCGTGGTGGGCGAGGCCGGCGATATTGTTTGGACAAACCGCGAGTTTATCGTCAGCGTAAGCGGCAACCGTGAGTGCCAGGGTGAAAATATCCTGCGCTTTTTATACCCGAAAACGGTTCCCCAAATCCTGGAGGACGGCGGCACGGACATTGCGGTGGATGACCGCCAGTTTACTGTGTACGGCGCGCGTACCGGTGAAAGCGTTGTACTGTATTTTGTGGACGATACCTACTATAAGGAAATCAACAAGGAATATGCGCTGACCCGCCCGGTGGTGCTTTTGATTTGCTTTGACAACCGGGAGGAGCTGGCGCGCGAAAGCACCGGGGCAGAGGATGCCCGCGTCGGCTCGGAGGTGCAGGCTAAGCTGGATGCCTGGGCCGTGAATATGAACGGCTTTCTCAAGCGGCTGAACGGGGAGCGCTATTTGGTACTGACCGACGAGGAGCATATTCAGGGAATGATGGACAGCCGCTTCCCCATCCTCGATGAAATTCGCAATATTAAAAATGAGAACAACCAGAGCGCCACCATTTCCGTCGGCGTGGGCCGCGGGGCCTCCAGCCTGAAGGAGGGGGAGCTTTGGGCGAGAAGGGCGCTTGATATGGCTCTGGGCCGCGGCGGCGACCAGGTCGCCGTCAAACAGAAAAATGATACATATGAGTTCTTCGGCGGCCTCTCGAAAGGTGTGGAAAAGCGGGACAAGGTGCGCACCAGGGTCATTGCGGCAACGCTGTCGGACCATGTCAGGGCCAGCGATGCTGTCTTTGTAATGGGCCATAAGTTTTCGGATCTTGACAGCATGGGCGCGGCGGTAGGCCTGTGGAGCGCCATCAATAAGGTAATGAACAAAAAGGCCTACATCGTTGTCAACCGCGCGCAGACCCTGGCGGGGCAGGTGGTTGCCAGCATGGAGGAAAAGGCCGGGGGCCAGCAAGTGTTTTTATCCCCGCAGGAGGCGCTCTCCATGGTTGGGCCGCACGCGCTGCTGATTGTTGTGGACACCCACACCCCGGACTTTATAGAAAGCCCGGAGCTGTTAAATGCCGTGCCCCGTGTGGTGGTCATTGACCACCACCGCATGATGGTGCACCACATTGAAAACGCGCTGATTTTTTACCATGAGCCCTACGCCAGCTCCGCGAGCGAGATGGTGGCTGAGCTGGTGCAATATATCGGCGAGAACTGCCTGGACCGCACAGAGGCCGAGGCGCTGCTCTCCGGTATTATGCTGGACACAAAGAATTTTGTGCTGCGCACCGGGGTGCGCACCTTTGAGGCCGCCGCCTACCTGCGGCGGCGCGGCGCGGACACGGTGCGGGTCAAGCGGATGTTTTCGGATTCAATCGACGCCTATAAGGAAAAATACCGCATTGTCTCCAGCGCGGAGGTGGTCAACCAATGCGCCATTGCCTCCACGGAACAGGATTCCGCCAATATCCGCGTGACGGCGGCGCAGGCAGCGGACGAGCTGCTGTCCATTAAAGGGGTGGCCGCATCGTTTGTGCTGTTTCCCACAGGGAATACCGTGAATATTTCGGCCCGAAGCCTGGGCGACATCAACGTCCAGCTGATTATGGAAACGCTGGGCGGCGGCGGGCACTTTACCATGGCCGGCGCCCAGCTGGCCGACGTAACCGTAAAACGGGCGCGGGAGCTCCTTTCGGATGCAATCCGCGGCTTTATGGAGAAAAATGTACAGCATAAGGAGTAAAACGCCTTGGGGGAAGTCCCCTTCGCTGTACAGAACATCTCAGATTTTGGAGGTATGTAAGGATGAAGGTTTTATTATTGGCAGACGTAAAGGGCAGCGGCAAAAAGGGAGAGCTTGTCAACGTATCGGACGGATATGCCCGGAACTTCCTCTTTCCGAAAAAGCTTGCCAAAGAGGCAAATGCACAGGTGATGAACGAGCTGAAGAACGCGGCGGACGCAAAGGCCTACCATGTTAAGGTCGAGACGGAGAACGCCCAGAAGGCCGCGGAGCTGCTCAATGGAAAGAATGTAAAGATTTTTGCAAAGGCTGGCCAGGGCGGTAAGCTTTTCGGCTCTGTTACCGCAAAGGAGGTCTCTGAGGAGATTAAAAAACAGTTTGGCGTTGAGGTGGATAAGCGCAAAGTCGAGATGGGCGACATCAAGGCGTTCGGTACGTTTCCCTGTGAGGTCAAGCTCTACACCGGCGTTTCCGCGAGCCTGTATGTCATGGTGGGCGAGCAGCCGTAATTTGCAGCGCTGGATTTGTAAGGAAGGGCATGGAAGGAGGCTGTGTAAATGGCGGATTTATCATTGGGCAGCGGGGCCTATAACGCCCTGAGCCTGCCCTTTGCACCCGAGGCGGAGCAGTCCGTCCTGGGGGCCGTTTTATTGGACTCCGCCTGTATGGACCGTGTGGCGGAAATTCTCCCCCGCCCGGAATATTTTTACCAGGTCAATAACAGCCTGATCTACGCGACCATGCTGGATATGTTTACCCTGGGCAAGCCGATTGATTTTGTTACGGTTTTGGAGCAGCTCAAGCCTCAAAAGGGATTTGATGAGGCCTCCGGCAAGACCTACCTGCTGCAGCTGGCACAGCTGGTGCCCTCTATCAGTAATGTGGAGACCTATGCCAATATTGTGCGCGACAAGTATGACACCCGAACCCTGATTGTCACGGCCCGGGAGATTCTGGAGGAAGCGGGCAGCGGCGAGGTGCCGGCCTCGACCTTGCTGGATTCCGCGGAACAGCGCATTTTTGACATCCGGCGCGGAAAAAATATGCAGGGGCTCCAGCGGATAGATGAGATTATTCTCGACACCTTTGACCGCCTGGACCAGCTGAATTCGCCGGACAGCGATAAATTCCGCGGAGTGCCGACCGGCATTAAGGAGCTGGACGAGACCATTACGGGCTTGAACCGGACGGACCTGATTCTGCTCGGCGCCCGCCCCGGCATGGGCAAGACCAGCTTTGCGCTGAATATTGCCCGCCATGCGGCTGTAAAGGCGGGCCGGAAGGTCGCCTTTTTCTCGTTGGAAATGGGCCGTGAGCAGCTGTGCTCGCGCTTACTTTCCACCGAGGCGTTGGTGGGCGGCACAAAGCTGCGCACCGGTAAGCTTGCGGACGACGAGTGGGTACGCCTGGTGGAGGCCGGCGACATCCTCTCAAAAGCGCCGATTTATTTTGACGATAACCCCTCTATCACCGTCCCGGAGATGAAGGCAAAGCTGCGCCGCCTGAAGGATGTGGACCTGGTGATTATCGACTATCTGCAGCTGATGAACGGAACCTCCCGCAGGGGCGGGGACAACCGGGTGCAGGAAATTTCCGAAATCACGCGCGGGCTCAAGGTCATGGCCAAGGAGCTGAACATACCGGTGCTGACGCTGTCTCAGCTGGCGCGTGACAGCGAGAAACGGACGAGCCACCGCCCAGTGCTTTCCGACCTGCGTGATTCGGGCTCTATTGAACAGGACGCCGATATTGTTTTGTTCCTCTACCGGGAAGATTATTATGCCAATGAGGGCGACCCGGAGGAGAGCGACAAAAACAGCGGCGAGTGTATTGTGGCTAAGAACAGGCATGGCGAGGCCAAGACGGTGCCGCTGCACTGGCAGGGCGAATTTATGCGCTTTACCGCGCAGGAGGCCTTCCGCAGTGAATACTGAGCTTTGTAAAATAGAAGAAAAAGCGCAGCGGGCGATTGAAGCGTACGCCATGCTGCCGGAAAATGAACTGGTCGTGGTTGGGCTTTCCGGCGGGGCGGATTCGGTCGCCCTTACGCATTTTTTATGGCGCTTGCAGGCCGTCCGCCGCTTTACCCTGCAGGCGGCCCACCTAAACCATGGCCTGCGCGGCGCGGCAGCCGACAGGGATGAGCAGTTTGCCCGTTCTTTTTGCGCTTCCAGAGGTATTCCTCTTCATGTCCGGCAGGTCTGTATTGCCGATCTAGCCCGCGCCGGGGGCTGCGGCACAGAGGCGTGCGGCCGCGCCGCGCGTTATGCCTTTTTTGACGAGCTGACGGCGGGCGGCGGGCGGATTGCAACCGCGCACACAGCCTCCGACAATGCGGAAACCATGCTGATGAATTTTGCACGCGGGGCGGGAACCCACGGCCTGCGCGGCATTCCGCCGGTGCGCGGCAAGATCGTTCGTCCGTTTATCGCGTTAAGCCGGAATGAAATTGAACGCTACTGCGCATATTATCATTTGGAGTATGTGACGGATGAAACAAATCTGGAGCGGGATTACGTGCGCAATCAGATCCGCTTGGATGCCGTGCCGGTGTTCCGAAAGATAAACCCTGCCTTTGAGGCGGCAGCCACCCGTGCGGCAGAGCAGCTTGCACAGGACGACGCCTTTCTAACGCGGCAGATGGAGGACGCCGTGCGAACGATGCGCCAGGGCGGCGGATGGCGGCTTGATGCCGTGCGGACCTTGCCAGACCCGCTCCTTTCCCGCTTTTTAGCTGCTGAAACCGGCAGGGCTGGCGCCGGCCGGCTGACAAGCCTGCATCTGCGGCTTGCCATGCAGGCGGTGCGCAATGGCGGCGGCGTGTCGGTGCCGGGGGGAATACAGGTGAACGCTGCGGGCAATACTTTGTTTATTGAACGGCATCCGGCACAGGAGTGGGCCCCCGTGCCGCTTCAGCGGCCTGTCACCACGCTGCCCGACGGCCGCGTGTTCCGCATGACAGAGGTTTCTGAGGCTGAAATAGAAAATCTTAGGAAATTTAATAATTTGTTATTTAATAATCTGCTTAGTTATGATACAATAACAGATAATATGTTTCTCAGAACCCGGCAGCCGGGCGACTGCTTTTCCCCCAGGGCCCGGGGCGTTACCAAAAGCCTGAAAAAGCTGTTTAACGAGGCTAAATTCTCTCCGCTTCAAAGGGCGCGGGAGCTTCTCTTGGCCGACGCTGCGGGGAATATTGTCTGGATGGAGCACTTTGGCCCGAGCCGGGGGGCCGGGTGGTCCGCGGATAAAAAGGGGCCCTATGTCAGGGTCGGCATCGATGATGCTTAACGGATTATGAATCATTGAGGAGAGAATGGGATGGAACAAGACATTCAAGAGGTATTATTCAGCAAGGAGTATCTGGACCAAACGGTGCGGGAGCTGGGCAGCCGGATCAGCCGTGATTACGAAGGCAAAAACCTGCTGCTGGTCAGCGTGCTGAAGGGCAGCGTCGTCTTTATGGCCGACCTCATGCGGGCAATCACAATCCCCTGCAGCATTGACTTTATGGCGGTGAGCAGCTATGGCGCCGGCGTAAAGACAAGCGGTGTGGTGCGGATTATTAAGGACTTGGATATTAACCTGGAAGGCTGGGACCTCTTGTTGGTTGAGGATATTTTAGACAGCGGCATGACCCTGAGCTACATACGCGAAATGCTGCAGCAACGCAACCCCAAAAGCATAAAGCTGTGTACCTTGTTTGATAAACCGGAGCGCCGTACAGTGGACCTCAATGCGGATTATTCCGGCCTGAACGTGCCCAACGAGTTTATAGTGGGCTACGGCCTGGATTATAATGAAAAATATCGGAATTTACCCTATGTGGGAATTTTGAAACCCGAGGTTTACGGGGGCTGAACGAAAGAATAAAGGAGTGAATCCGCGTTGGAGAATAAAAATAAAATCCGAAATTGGGCGCTTTATATCGGCATTCCGATAGTGCTGCTCATCATCCTGTCGCTGGTGCTGACTAATCAGCCGACCAAGAATATGAAATATTCTGAGGTCATCACCTATTTCCGCAACGAGCAGGTCACGGATTTTGAGTTGGACCTCGGCAGCGGCGAGATGGTTCTGACACTCAATGACAGCAGCCAGACAAAAATTAATTATTCCGTGCCGAGCGTAACCCTGCTGCTGGATGAAATTACGCCCTATATTGAGGAATATGACAAGACCCATGACGAGGTGATGGGGCGCGATTATAAGCGCCCGGCGGAGACCTCCTGGCTTACCAGTATGATCCCCATGCTGCTGGTGCTGGTCGTCGGCGTCCTGTTCTGGTGGTTCATGATGAAGCGCCTGAACGCAAGCATGGGCGATGCCGGCAAGCAGATGAACTTCGGCAAGGCTAAAATTAAGCAAATGGCGGATGAAAAGCGCAAGACCACCTTTGCCGACGTTGCCGGTGCGGACGAGGAAAAGGAGGAGCTGCGCGAGATTGTGGAGTTCCTCAAAAATCCGAAGAAATATAATGAGCTGGGCGCCAGGATCCCCAAGGGCGTGCTGCTGGTGGGCCCTCCGGGCACCGGTAAAACGCTGTTGGCCCGGGCGGTTGCGGGCGAGGCCGGCGTGCCGTTCTTCTCCATTTCAGGTTCTGATTTTGTGGAGATGTTCGTCGGCGTCGGTGCATCGCGTGTGCGGGACCTGTTTGAACAGGCCAAGAAAAACTCCCCCTGTATTATCTTTATCGACGAGATTGATGCGGTCGGCCGGCAGCGCGGCGCGGGCCTTGGCGGCGGCCATGACGAGCGTGAGCAAACCCTGAACCAGCTGCTGGTAGAAATGGACGGCTTCGGCGCCAATGAGGGCGTTATTATGATTGCCGCCACAAACCGCCCCGATATTTTGGACCCCGCTCTGATGCGCCCGGGCCGTTTTGACCGCCAGGTTATGGTTGGGTACCCCGACATTAAGGGCCGCGAAGAAATATTGAAGGTGCATGCGCGCGGCAAGCCGATTGCCCCAGATGTAAACCTGAAGACCATTGCTAAGTCCACCGCCGGTTTTACCGGCGCCGATTTGGAGAACCTGCTCAATGAGGCGGCGCTGCTGGCCGCGAGAAGGAGCCTGAAGGCCATTACCATGACGGAAATTGAGGAGGCCACCATCAAGGTGGTGGTGGGCACGGAGAAAAAGAGCCACGTGATGACCGATAAGGAGAAAACTCTGACGGCCTACCACGAGGGGGGGCATGCGGTCGCCACCTATTACTGTGCCACACAGGATCCCGTCCATCAGATTTCCATCATCCCGCGTGGGATGGCTGGCGGTTACACCATGCAGCTGCCGACGGAGGACCGTTCCTACCACACCCGTAAGGAAATGGAGGAGGAGCTGGTGGTCCTGCTCGGCGGGCGTGTGGCAGAAGCGCTGACATTGGACGATATTTCCACGGGCGCTTCCAACGATATTGAACGCGCAACTAAAATGGCCCGCTCCATGGTGACAAAGTACGGCATGAGCGACCTGCTGGGAACCATTACCTATGGGCAGGATGACAGCGAGCCCTTCCTAGGCCGGGATATGGGGCATATCCGCAACTATTCCGAGTCTACAGCCTCGGCGATTGATGCGGAGATTAAGCGGCTGGTTACAACAGCCTATGAGAAAACCGAGACCATTCTGCGCGAGCATATGGACCAACTCAACCAGGTAGCCCAATTCCTTTTCTTGCACGAGAAGATGAGCGGGGACGAATTTGCCAGCCTAATGGAGGGCAAGCTGCTGGAGAGCCCGTCAACGCCGCACGTCTCGCCATCGGCTGCAGCAGGCTCCGGCGAGCTCGGCGCCACAGAGGCCGGGCAGGAGACAGTGGAAGACGAAAATAAAGAGAATTAAGCGGAAAGAGGGAAATCGCTGATATTTCCCTCTTTTTCTTCGTACAGCAGCGCGTTATATTCGGGTGCGGGACGGACCGCTTTTTGGAGCGCGCTTCGTGTTTTAAATAATCGGTAAGCTTGCTGCTTCTGTAAGGGTAAACCGGTTCTGCTGGCGTCGCATTCACTGCCGGCGGGACCGGTTGCTTGGCGGGCAGTGATTACCAAAATAGCGGGAAGCCGCCGTTTATGCTATAATAAATCATAGCGGCCTTCTGGCCGTGGACAGTGTGCGGATCCTTACAGTATAGCGTATATGTGCCGGAAAAATAATGCTGCCGTAGCGGCGGTATTCACGGTATTTGTTAGCGGGCGGCGGCAATACTTGAAATAAAAGACTTATATTCAGGGAGAGATGAAGGAAAGATGGCGGCGAGAAAAGCAGCTTATAATAACGAAAGCATATCTATGCTCAAGGGCGCGGACCGGGTTCGCCTGCGTCCGGCGGTGATTTTTGGCTCGGATGGCATTGAGGGATGTGAGCATTCTATTTTTGAAATTCTTTCAAACTCAATCGACGAAGCACGCGAGGGCTTCGGTACTGAGATCACGGTCACGCGCTTTTTGGATCATTCTGTCGAGGTCGAGGACCACGGCCGCGGTATTCCGGTGGATTTTAACCAGAACGAACAGCGCTATAACTGGGAGCTGGTTTTTTGTGAGATGTATGCGGGCGGCAAGTATCATAACAACCAGGCTGGCAGCTACGAGTATTCGCTTGGGCTCAATGGCCTCGGCCTTTGTGCAACGCAGTACGCTTCGGAGTACATGGATGTCGATATCCGCACGGGCGATACCCGGTATACGCTTCACTTTGAGCGCGGCGAGAATGCCGGCGGCCTTCACAAGGAACCCAGTAAGGCTAAATCCGGCACAAAAATTCGCTGGAAGCCCGATATGCAGGTTTTTACGGATATTCAGGTACCGGTAGAATATTATATGGATATGATCAAGCGCCAGGCCATTGTCAATGAAGGCATCCGTTTTATCTTCCGCAATGAAACGACGGCAGGCTTTGAGACAACGGAATTTTGCTATGAAAAAGGGATTGTCGACCATGCGCAGGAGCTTGCCGGTGAAGATGCGCTGACGGGCGTACAGTTCTGGCAGACGGAGCGCAAGGTGCGCGACCGTGCGGACAAGCCCGAGTATAAGACAAAAATCAATGTTGCCGTTGCCTTTTCCAACCGCAACCACCAAACGGAGTACTACCATAATTCCAGCTGGCTGGAGCATGGCGGCGCGCCGGATAAGGCGGCGCGCAACGCCTTTGTTTACCAGATTGACGCGTATTTAAAGCAGAGCGGAAAATATAATAAAAACGAGAGCAAGATCACCTTTGCAGATGTGGAAGACTGCCTGATTTTGGTTATTTCCTCCTTCTCCAATGTGACCTCCTATGAGAACCAGACCAAAAAGGCTATTACCAATAAGGGAATCCAGGAGGCGATGGTGGACATGCTGCGCCACCAGCTGGAAATTTACTTTATGGAAAACCCGATGGATGCGGAGAAGATTGCGGGCCAGGTGCTCATCAATAAAAGAAGCCGCGAGGACGCGGAAAAGACCCGGCTGAATCTGCGCAAGAAGCTGACCAGCAATATGGACATCACCAGCCGGGTGGCTAAATTTGTGGATTGCCGCAGCCGCGATGCCGGCGAACGGGAAATTTTTATTGTGGAGGGCGACTCCGCGCTGGGCGCCTGTAAGCAGGCGCGCGATCCCAATTTCCAGGCGATTATGCCGATTCGGGGAAAAATTTTGAACTGCTTGAAGGCGGATTATGATAAGATCTTTAAGAGTGACATTATTACGGACCTGATCAAGGTGCTGGGCTGCGGTGTGCAGGTCAAAAGCAAGGCGAACAAGGACCTGTCCTCATTCGATATGAAGCTTCTGCGTTGGAATAAGGTCATCCTCTGCACGGATGCGGACGTTGACGGGTTTCAGATTCGTACGCTTCTGCTTACCATGCTTTACCGTCTGACGCCGGCTCTGATTGAGTCGGGCAAGGTCTTTATTGCGGAGTCCCCGCTTTATGAAATTACTGCCAAAACCGAGACCTACTTTGCCTACACGGAGCAGGAGAAAAATGATGTCCTGAAAAAATTGGAGGGGCAGAAGTACACCATCCAGCGCAGTAAGGGCCTGGGTGAAAATGAGGCGGACATGATGAACCTGACCACGATGAACCCTGCGACCCGCCGCCTGATTAAGGTGATGCCGGAGGATGCGGCCCGTACGGCGGAGATATTTGACCTGCTGTTAGGCGATAACCTCTCCGGGCGTAAGGAATATATTGCCGAGAACGGGAACTTGTATATTGATTTTCTTGATGTAAGCTGATACTAAAAGTCGAATTTTAGAATAAATTACTGTATGTATAAAATAACTTACGGAAGTGCTTGAAAACGGAGTGAGTAGAAGATATGCCTAGAAAACGCAGTACCGATAAGCAGCCGGGTTCCGCGTCGAAGACCCCACCCAAGGCGCGGGGGATTATTGAGGGGGCCGGCGAGGTAGTAGAGCAGCAAATTACCGCTACGCTGGAGCAGAATTATATGCCTTATGCGATGAGTGTGATCTTATCCCGTGCTATCCCGGAAATCGACGGGTTTAAGCCGTCTCATCGAAAATTATTATACACAATGTATAAAATGGGGTTATTAAATACAGGACGTACAAAAAGCGCGAATATTGTCGGCCAGACCATGAAGCTCAACCCACACGGGGAGGGCGCTATTTATGACACGATGGTCCGCCTGAGCCGCGGCTATGAAGCGCTGCTGCACCCCTATGTGGACAGCAAGGGGAACTTCGGCAAGTTTTATTCCCGGGATATGGCCTGGGCCGCCTCCCGTTATACAGAGGCCAAGCTCGACGGCATCTGCAACGAGCTGTTTCGTGATATTGATAAGGACACGGTGGATTTTGTCGATAATTACGACAATACGATGAAGGAGCCGACGCTGCTTCCGGCCTCCTTCCCGTCGGTTCTGGTCAACGCGAATACGGGCATAGCGGTCGGCATGGCCAGCTCCATCTGCCCCTTCAACCTGGCGGAGGTCTGCCAGGCAACCATTGAGCTAATGCGCGACCCGGAAGCAGACATTGCTGCGGTACTGCAAGCGCCGGATTTCCCGGGCGGCGGACAGATTATCTATGACCGCAAAATTATGGAGCAGATCTATGCCACCGGGCGCGGGAGCTTCCGGGTACGCAGCCGCTATACCTATGACGCGAGCGCGAATTGCATCGACATTACACAGATTCCCCCTACAACCACCGCGGAGGCGATTGTGGAAAAGGTGGTGGATCTGGTCAAGCAGGGCAGGCTGAGGGAAGTAGCCGACATCCGTGACGAAACCGGCTTGGACGGATTGAAGATTACAATAGACCTGAAGCGCGGCGTGGAGCCGGATAAGCTGATGCAGCGCCTTTTCAAAATGTCGCCGCTGGAAGACAGCTTTGCCTGCAATTTTAATGTGCTGATTGCAGGTGTGCCGCGCGTGCTGGGCGTGCGTGAGCTGCTGGGGGAATGGATTGCTTTCCGTATCGAATGCGTCCGGCGCCGTACCTATTATGACCTGAGCCGTAAACGGGATAAGATGCATCTGCTTCAGGGCTTGCGCGCTATTTTGCTGGATATTGACAAGGCTGTGCGGATTGTGCGCGAGACCGAGGAGGAAAGCGAGGTTGTCCCCAACCTGATGATTGGCTTCGGCATCGATGAGGCCCAAGCCGAATATGTGGCGGAAATCAAGCTGCGCCACCTGAACCGCGAGTACATCCTCAAGCGGACGGAGGAAATTGAGCAGCTGCAAAAGGAGATTGAAGAGCTGGAAACCATTTTTAACAGCAAGGCGAAAATCCAGGCAGTCATTGTGCAGGAGCTGCGCCAGGTCATTAAGAATTATGGCCGTCCGCGCAGAAGCATGCTGCTCTATGCGGACGAAATTCAGGAATATGTGGAGGAGGAAGAGGTCGCGGACTATCCGGTGCATCTGTTCTTTACCCGCGACGGTTATTTTAAAAAGATTACGCCGCAGTCACTGCGCATGAGCGGGGAGCAGAAGCTGAAGGAGGGCGACGAGGTCATCCAGCAGGTGGACGGCAGCAATTCTGCGGATTTGCTGTTCTTTACGGACCGCCAGCAGGTCTATAAGGCCAAGGCCGCGGAATTTGCCGACACAAAGGCGAGCGTACTGGGCGAATATATCCCTGCCCGCCTGGGAATGGAAGAGGGGGAGACAGTTCTGTATATGGCGGCAGTGCAGAAGTATGCTGGTTATATGCTCTTCTTCTTTGAAAATGGCAAGGCCGCCAAGGTGGATATGGAGGCCTATGCAACCAAGAACAACCGCAAAAAGCTTGTGAATGCCTACAGCGGCAAGGCCCCCGTAACAGCGATGTTTTATGTGTTGGAGGACACGGATTTTCTGCTGATGAATACGCAGGGGCGTGTGCTGCTAGTTCATACGGGCGCCGTCTCGGCAAAGGCGACCCGCTCTACACAGGGCGTACAGGTGATGACGCTGAAGAAAAATGTCCGCCTGAGGGAGGTCAAGGCCTACCGTGAGGGCATGCTCAAGCGGCCGGACCGCTACCGCAAGGCGATACCGGCAACGGGCTCCCTGCTGACCGCCGAGGAAACGGCGGGCGAGCAGCTTTCCCTGCTGCCGTCCGAGGAATAAAACAAAACCGCCCGCAGGCCAATAGCGAGCGGACGGCTGAGGTTTCCAGAACGGCAAACGTAAAATCATTCGGAAAACCTGTTTATAGTATGGGCCGGCAGCCGGAAAATATGCAGCGGAAATTATTTTCTCCCGGAGAGCCCGCGCAAATTTTTTAAGGCTCCGCTTTTAAGCGCGGCCGCTCGGATGGGCTTGGCTGCCGAGGCGCTTCGGGCCCCTGCGGGCATTGATATTTTTGTAAAATATTAGATAATACTTGCTATCTTGCATTTTTTGTGGTACTATTATTAAAGTTATTGTGAGGTGTCGGAGGGAATTTTATGTCTGTACTTCAAATTATATTTGGAATCATCCTTCTTTTGTTCTCAATTGCAATTATTATTGTTATTTTGTTGCAGGAGGGCCACCAGAAGGATCTGGGAACTATTACCGGCGGCGCGGATACCTTTTTGTCGAAGAATAAGGCGCGGTCTGTTGACTCCTTTTTGGCGCGTTGGACCAAGTTTATTGCAATTGGCTTTTTTGTCATTGTCATTTTGATCAACGCGTTTATGTTTTTTGGTGGAAATTAATAAGGAGCTTCCGAAAGCCCCGCTGGCAGGCGGGGCTTTCATTATGTTAACTTTTGGCGGAAAGATTTGGATAAAATCAGTAATGGAGGAAACATGGCACAAAAAAAATTTAAAGGCAAAAAGAAAGGGGACGGGCGTGAGACCCTTTCCCTTCAGGATTTGGCAAAGGCGCCCCATGAGGATTATAAAAAAGAGGATCGGGAGAAAGGAATCCCGGCGCGGATTGTCTCGCTCTCCCGGACCTTTGCCTTCGCCCGCCCGGACGACGGCGGTGAGGATATCTTCATCCCGGGGCGGGCGCTGAACAACGCGTTTTTAGGCGACGCGGTTCTGTTGGACCGTGTGCAGCAGCAGGAGAAGGGCCCCAGCGCCGCCGTTAAAAAGGTGGTCGAAGCAGGCAGCCGCACCCTGGCGGGGACCATCGGCAGGTCCGAGCTCGGCGGCTGGGAGATGCGCGCGGACGCTGCGCTGCGCTACGCGCTGCCGCTGGCGCGGGATTCCCTGGCGGGCTTTCATGATGGGGACAAGGTTCAAGCCGAGGTAGTTGTCAACCGCTACGGCGCTTACACGGCCCAGGTTACAAAAATTTACGGCACGGGCGGCAGTGCAAAAATCTGCGCGGATGCAATTATTGACCAAAATCAGATTCGCACAGAGTTTGAGGCGGAGGTGCGGCAGGAGGCCCGGGGCCTGGCCGATGCCGTGGTTACGGCGGAGGAAATCAGCGGGCGCCTGGATTTGCGCGCGGAGCCGATCCTGACGATTGACAGTGCCTCGGCAAAGGACCTGGATGATGCCATTTCCGCAAGGAAGACGGAGCGCGGTTTTGAGCTGGGCGTGCATATTGCCGATGTTTCGCACTATGTTAAGCCGGACAGCGCACTGGACCAGGAGGCCTTTCTGCGGGGTACGTCGGTCTACCTGCCCGCCCGGGTAATCCCTATGCTGCCCAAGGAGCTGAGCAACGGTGTGTGCTCGCTGAATGCCGGCACGGACAAGCTGACCCTTTCGGCACTGATAACCTTTGACAAAACCGGCAATATCCGATCCTATGAATTTCAAAAGACTGTAATACGCTCCAAGGTGCGGGGGGTGTATTCAGAGGTCAACAGTCTGTTTTCCCGCAGCGCGGACGAGGGGATACTGAAGAAATACGAGCCGGTCATGCAATCGCTGCAGGCCGCCAAAGAGCTTGCAGATGTTTTGAAGGCAAAATCCAAGAGTGACGGCACTATGGAGCTGGAGAGCACGGAGTCTGAGTTTGTGCTGGATGAGGACGGTGTGTGTATTGACGTGCTCCCCCGCCACAGCGGGGAGTCCGAGGAGATGATCGAGCAGCTCATGATTGCCGCAAACCAGGCCGCCGCGATGCTGGCAAAGGAGAATGGCCTGCCGTTTGTCTACCGCATTCATGAGTCGCCCGACCCGGACCGGGTGGACAGCCTGGCCCAGCTTGTCAATGCGCTTGGGCTCAATGCCGCCAGCCTCAAGCATCCCGGCGATGTCACCACAAGGGACTTTGCCAATATTATGGACCAGGCTGAAAATACGCCGGTTCAAAAAATTATCTCCCACCAGCTGCTGAGAACTATGGCGAAGGCACGCTATGACACGGCTCCGGTCGGCCATTTTGGTCTGGCCTTGGCGGATTATTGTCACTTTACGTCACCTATCCGCCGCTATCCGGATACGATGATACACCGCATCATCAGCACCTGGCTGAAAACAAAGGACCGTGAAAAATGCCTGAAGCTTTATAAGGAGGCCAGCGTGAAAGCGGCTGCTCATTCCTCGGAGTGCGAGGTTCGCGCAATGAATGCGGAGCGCAGCGCCGACGACTGCTACATGGCGGAATATATGCGCGCACATCTCGGCGAGGCGTTCATGGGTGTTATTAGCGGCGTAACGATGCGGGGCGTTTTTGTGGAGCTTTCAAATTCAGTGGAGGGGTTTGTACCCATTGACACCTTCCCAGATTCGGACTACCAGTTCGACGGCGTGGTCACGCAATATGACCGGACAACGGGCAAAAAGCTGACCATTGGGCAGAGCTTGCCGGTTAAGGTGGTCGCCTCGGACGTAGCGACCGGGCGTATTGATTTTATGTATAACGGAAATGATTAAAGCCAAAGCCGGCAGAGCGTATTGCTCCCTGCCGGCTTTCTTTTTCAGGGAAAAGCGGCGCCCCTTGGTATAAATATTGGAATAAATGACCATCCTAGCAGCATAAGGTTTTAAAGAAAGGCGGAGCTGCTATGGAAAATGTAATCAAGCTTATTCAACGTGGCGTAAGCCAGGCGTCCAAAACGACGGTTCAGGCAAAAGGGCAGGAAAGGAAAAATGAAAATGAGGCGTCGTTGCTGGAAAATATCCGGGAGGTATGCCATCAGCTGGCAGACAATGAGCGCTGGTTTCAGATGGAATGCAATGGGGATTTAATCGATGCCTGTATCTTTCAAAGAGAAGCGTTGATGGCGCGCTACCGCTATCTATTGGCACTTGCGCGGCAGCAGGGGGTCAACTGCAGCCCCTTTCAGAATCTATACCGGCCTTAAGCATGCTTGCGGAAGGGCTGGGTGAAAACGGAGGATTTTGAATGGATGGTATTTGGATTACCTTGATTTCGCTGGCCGTATTCGGGCTCTTGATACTGATTCAGCTCATCATCAAGGCAAAAAAACCGGTGCAGCGAGCGGTCGGCGGCATGGTGGTTGGGCTGTGCGCCCTGCTGGCGGTGAACATAACCGGCCTTTTCACAGGCGTCTCACTGCCGCTCAGTCCGCTGAGCCTGGGGGTCTCCGCTGCGGCCGGTATCCCGGGAGTGACGGCGATGCTGCTGTTGAACCTGATTTTCTATTGAATGAGGCCCAGCCCTTATAAAAAATTTGGAGCTATAAAAAGGCTTCTGCCAATTGGCAGAAGCCTTTTTATAGCTATTCAAACGCTTTTTTTGCCAGGTCCGGATTTTCCGTGAGCAATGCCAGCAACACCTGGTAGACCGTCTCCGGTGATTTGTGAAACGCCTTGCGGACAAGCTTGGCCTGGTGTTCATCCGGGACATAGAGGGAGATGTTCATCAGCTCAAGGTCCCCGCCGGAAATGTGGCAGTGAACATTGTAACCCTTGCTGGTCTGCTGAATAGTCACCTTATTCTCCTGCTCGCGCCGGGCCTTAGCCAGCAGGTTAACCGCAGCGGCGATGGCCTTTTCCCGTACCGACAGCGGCAAAACCTTGTCCAGCTGGCCGGCAATCAGCTTGGTTTGGGAAACAGCATGGTAGACAGGCGGGTCGCCATCCGCCGCCAGGCTCCCGTTGGCTGTCAGCTCAGCGAGCGCGTCGGTCACCTCAAAGTAATTGGCAAAGCCGTGTTCCTGCATAATAGACAGGACGTCCTCTCTGGACAAAGGCGCGCCAATACTGTTGACAAGATAGCAGAGAAGAATGCGAATTTCATTTTTGTTGCGGAGCCCTCCGGGTTCTATTCCACCGATAAAGGCATCATATTCCATCGGCAGCACCCCCTTTAAATAATAGTCTACGGTTAACGCAGAAAATTATTTGTCGATTTGTTTAACGAACTCCATTATTTTTTTTCTGGTCTGGTAATTGCCGGCACGGTAGTAACCGACCAAGGACATCTCGTCGCGGTCCAGGTCGTAAATATGACTGGCATTCTTTTTGCGGGCGTAAACATAGCCGCTGTCGGCAACATTGTGAATATCGGTTTCATCTGCCAGCAGTTCCGCCACAGAGATATTGAAAATCTTAGCTAATGTCACGGTAGTAGGGACATCCGGCATGGACTTACCGGTCTCGTAGTAAGTATAGGTGGAGCGGGAACAGTTCAAAAAGTCGGCGACCTGCTGCTGAGTGTAACCGCTTTTTACACGGAGCTCACGCAAGCGCTCGTTTATCTTGAAATCCGACAAAATACCACATCCTATCTAATTAATTCCTTCTAAATGTAATGATAATCAGAAATAGGGCACTTGATTAAGAAAGGTCGGGATTATTCACAAATAAATCTTTCCAATTCAATTCCGTTGGAAAAAACAGGCAGGAAGGGCGGCTTGCTGGGAAAATATTCTTTGTAATTCTATTACTCAGACTGTTATAGTATGACCTCTAAAATGGGGATTTTATTCTTATTATTTTTAAAGAATATAGCCAAGGTTTATTCATCTTCATTTAAAAACGGCCTGGCAGCGTATGATTTTTATCAACGAAAAATATGTAGGAGCTTGTGAGAACGAAGGCCTAAACAGTTCGGGGATTTTGTTTATAATACCGACATTGCCTATTTGTTGACAAAAGAGAAAAAAGAAAAAATAAAGAGAAAAATGTCGAATTTACCCGGAGGCCTTAGCCGCCTTTAATTTGGCCCCGCTGCTGTAAAATGTTAGCCGCAATAAAAATAAAAAGGCCCGCCGCGGGAAAAATCCCGCGGCGGCCTGCTTTACGCTTGTTTCCCCTGGAGAAGGCTGATATAATAAGAACAATCATCGGGGGCCGGGCGTTTTGGCCTTTCGTACATTGACGTTCAGGTTAGGATTTTTTTAGGAGGGATTACAATGAAATACAGGACGCTGGGGCGCACGGGCATACAGGTCAGTGAAATTGGCCTGGGCTGTGAGCATTTGCAGGGCCTTGGGGAGGAAGAGGTATTCGCGGTCGTTGACGAAGCGATCCGCTGTGGGGTAAACCTGCTGGATGTTTTTATGTCGGAGCCCAATGTGCGAACGAACATTGGTAAGGCGCTGCAGGGCCGCCGCAGCCGGGTGCTGCTGCAGGGGCACCTGTGCTCCGCCTGGCTGGACGGGCAATATAGCCGGGACCGGAACCTGGATAACTGCAAGTTTTTCTTTGAGGACTTTATGGAGCGCCTCGGTACTGATTATGTAGACATTGGTATGCTGCACTTTGTGGACACGGAGGAGGATTTTCGCAGCGTATTTGAGACGGAAATTATCCGTTACGCGCTGGATCTTAAGGAAAAAGGCGTTATCAGGGCGCTGGGCATGAGCTCCCACAGTCCTGTTATTGCGGCCCGGGCGGTGGAGACGGGGCTGATTGACGTGCTTTTGTTCAGCCTGAATCCCGCCTATGACCTGCTGCCGGAGAGCGCATCCGTGGACGATCTATTTACTCCGGAGTCCTACCGGGTGGACGGGCTCAACGGGATTCATCCGGCCCGTGACCGTCTTTATCGCCTGTGTGAGGGACAGGGGACGGCTATTACTGTGATGAAGGCGCTGGCGGCAGGTGTGCTGCTAAACGCGGAGACCTCTCCCTTTGGGGTAGCGCTGACCCCGGCACAGTGCATCCACTATGCGCTGACCCGCCCGGCGGTAGCCAGCGTGCTGCCCGGCTGTAGCACGCCTGCCGAGGTGCGGCGTTCTGTGGCCTACGAGGAAGCTTCGGAGCAGGAGCGGGATTATTCGGTGGTACTAAGCCAAATGCCCAAGTATTCCATGCGGGGCAAATGCATGTACTGCAACCACTGTTTACCCTGCCCGGCACATATCGATATTGCCCAAGTCAATAAATATCTGGATCTGGCTCAGGCCGGCGCCCAGGCGCCGGATACAGTCCGGGCCCACTACGGGGCGCTGGAGCAGCACGCCTCGGATTGCATCCGCTGTGGCAGCTGCGAGCGCAACTGTCCGTTTGATGTCCCGGTACGCAGCCGTATGCAGACGGCGCAGGAGCTTTTCGGGCTGTAAGCCGGAATTTCAGCAGCTGTGCACGGTTCGCCGCCGTCCTCGGTTTATCCGGAGCCCTCCGGTTTTTTTCAGGGATCTATTTTCGCCTGCTTCATATAAAGCGTGGCTGCCACCCATAAAAGGGCGGCAGCCACGCTTTTAGACTGTTTTGAATATTACAGCGCACTCCGCGCATGAAGAATCCATTTGGAACGCTCCAGCAGCGGGTGGATCCCCCGCCGCCTTGCGGTGGCGCCGAGCTCCAGCGGGCATTCTTGGTAGCGGTAAAATTCTGAGTAGTAAGAGCCCTTGCCGCTTGTCATGGAGCGGAAGGCAATGGGATATTCCAGGGAGGCCGCCGCGGGCAGCAGGGCCTCCAGGCTAAAAACACCCTTGCTGACAGCTGGAGAGTCGAACTCTCCCCGCATCTGTAAAATATCACGGATGGTTTTGCCTAAAAATTCCTCGCCGGCGGAGAGCGTTACCCGTACAATGGGTTCCAGCAGGACGGCGCCGCTGTCGGTCAGGGCGCGCAGCACGGCGATGGGGGTGGCGACGAAGAAATCCAGCGGGTGAGTATGGACATGGTGGTGCTCGCCGCCGGTGAGTGTAAACCGGGCATCCGTTACCTCCCAGCCGTACAGGCCCTGCTTCAGGGCGTCCCGCAGGCTGAGCTCTACATGGTGCTGGTAGCGGTAAGGAAGCTGTTTTTCCTTAATAGCCGATTCAAAGCGGACGCCGCTGCCCCGGGGCAGCGGTTCAGCCTTCAGCTCCACAACGGCCCAGCAGGGCTTGGGCATGGTGTAGCGTTCCAGCCCGATTCCGGTCTTAGCGGGGGTTTCTTTGTAAATGACGCTGGGCGAGGAGAATTGTGCCCTTAGCCTGTAACGGTCCCACAGAAGCTCGGACAAAATTTCAAGCTGGATTTTTCCGGTGATTTTCAAATGAAGCTCACGTTCTTCCTTCAGCCATTCCAGGTCTAGCAGCGGGTCCTCCTCGGCAAGCTCCTGCAGGGCGGCGGCTAGGGCTGTCAGGTCCTGCTCCTGCTCAGGCAAAACCTGCACGGTGAGCAGCGGAAAGGTGAGCGGGCAAAAACGGTCCAGCGGCTGTTTGCCGACAATATCCCCTGCCTTGAGGCTGCCGAGGCCGTAAACCGCAGCGATTTCACCGGCGTGCAGAATGTCGAGGCTTTGGCTTTTTGCGCCGTTGAAGCGGCGGATCTGTGTAGCCTTTTCCGGTTCGTCACTGTTTAGGAGCGGTACAGGATCCCTGCTTTTGATGCAGCCGTTGAATAAACGGATATGGGCGCCCTTGCCCAGGACAGGGTCGTGGTCTACCTTATAGACCAGGCCGCTGAGCGGCGCGCCGTCGCTGCCCTGGGCGGCAGGCAGATAGCGGATTATGCTTTGCAGCAGCGCCTCCATCCCCACGCCAAGCTTGGCGGAACCAAAACAGACGGGGGTGAGCTGCCTCTGGCGGCAGGCATCGGATATGGTTTGCATCAAAAGCTCGCCGGCAATCGGTTTATCCGCCAGATACAGTTCTGCGACCGCATCGTCCAGGTCGGCAGCCAGGGCGGCCAGCTCCTCCCGGGCCTTGCCGCCGTAGTCCTTGGGCTCAATGGAGCAGTCCTCCATACCGGCCTGAAGCACCGTCTGCGTAATAAAAAGCCGGGCTCCAAGCTCTTCGCGGATTTGCAGCAGCACCGCCTCGCAGTCGCAGCCTGCCCGATCGATTTTATTGACAAAAATCAGCGTCGGGATGCCAAGCTGCTCCAGGGCCCGCCAGAGGTGGCGCGTCTGCGGCTGCACCCCTTCCGCGGCGGAGATTACCAGCACAGAGCAGTCCAGCGCGCCGAGCGTACGCTCTACCTCACCGGAGAAATCCACATGGCCCGGGGTGTCGATGAGGTTGATCTGCACGCCCTGGTAACACAGACAGGAAGAAGCTGTTTTCACGGAGATTCCCCGCTTGCGCTCCACCTCCAGCCAGTCGGTTTGCGCGGTTCCCCGGTCCACGCTGCCGGCCTGCCGGATGCTGCCGCCCAAATAGAGCAGCTGCTCCGTAACAGAGGTTTTCCCGGCGTCAACATGGGCCAAAATGCCGAGGTTCATCATCTTTTGCTTCAAAGTGGCGCGCTCCTTTCCATTGCTGAGGCTGATTTGGTAAATCATTTCTGAAAATAATTATATCGGGGATTTGGGCGGCAGACAAGCTTTTTGGTATTAAAAATAGAGATCGATAAAGAACAGCCGCCGGAAATCATTTCCGGCGGCTGCTTTTCAGCGGGATTATTTTTTCTTTTCAATCGCCGCCGGCTTTTGGTTGGTGGCGGTAATGCGCGCGTAGATCTCAGGCTTAAACTTCGGCTTGCGCTCATAGGTATACATGCCGTTCTGCTCCTGCTCCACGTCATAAAGCTGGGTGTAGCAGAAGGCGCAGGTGTATTCGTTGCCGAGCAGGGTCTCCGTGAGCCCGCAGTAGCGGTCTGCCAGCTCCTCCTGGGTGGCGGGCCCGTTGCCGTAGCCCCAGCCGTCCGTGCTTTCATTGGACCACCAGGTCCCGCCGTATTCGCTGACAAAGAAAGGCTGGCCGGCATAATGCTGGCGGTTCTCGTAGGTGTCGTAAATATGCTCCGGCGTAGTGGCGCCGTAGCGCTCTGCAAAGATGCCGGGGTCCTGTTCATAGTCGTGAATGTCGTAAATATCGGTAGCCACATGGAAGTTTCCGCTGGTGTCAATTACCGGGCGGGTGGAATCCACCGCCTTGGTGGCGCGGTAAACAAGCTCCAGCACCCGGTCGTCCTGCTTGCGGCCCTCACGGTCCCAGGTCTCATTAAACGGGCACCAGCCGATAATGGCAGGGTGGTTGAAATCCCGGTTTAGAACTTCGAGCCACTCGGGCAGGAAGTTCATGACTCCTTCGGGCGTGGTGATGTCCAGGCCCCAGTTTGCCTGCTCGCCCCATACCAGATAGCCCAGGCGGTCCGCCCAATAGAGGAAGCGCTCCTCAAATACCTTTTCGTGCAGGCGCGCGCCGTTAAAGCCCAGCTGCATCGAAAGCTCAATATCGTGCTTGAGCGCCTCGTCGCTGGGAGCGGTGTAGATGCCGTCCGGGTAGAAGCCCTGGTCCAGCACAAGCCGCTGGAAGACCGGGCGGCCGTTCAGGTAGAAGGCGTGGTTTTTGAGTTCAATGGTGCGGAAGCCGCAGTATGCGGAAACCGTGTCAACGGTTTCGCCGTTTACTGTCAATTCGTAGCACAGGTCGTAAAGGTTGGGCTGGCCTACATCCCACAGCTGGGGATTTTCAACGGTTACGGAAAAATCGGTGGTTCCGGTGTGCACGGGAACCGTTGTTTCGGCCACAGCCTGCCCTTTGTAGGAAACCGTGGTATGGAGGGCGGCATCCGCCGCTTCGCCGCAGATCTTGGCGGAAAAGGCAAGGACGCCGCTGGCGGCATCCGCTATGGTGTGGACGTTCTCCAGATAGCAGCGGGAGGTGTATTCCAGCCACACCGTCTGCCAGATGCCGGTAGTACGTGTGTACATGCAGCCGTAAGAGCCGTATTGGTCGCTTTGCTTGCCGCCGGGCTGCCGGGCGCCGCGTACATCGTCGCGCGCCTGGACGGTGAGCAGGTTTTCGCCGGCCTTTACATGTTCCGTAATGTCAAAGCAGAACGAGCTGTAACCGCCGCGGTGGGTTCCGGCCTTTTCGCCGTTGACATAGACGGTGCACTCATAGTCGACAGCGCCGAAGTGAAGCAGTACGCGGCCTGAAAGCTTTTCCGCCGGGATGCGTATAATCCTCCGGTACCAGACGGCGGCCATGAAATCCTTATTTCCAATACCGGAGAGTTCGGATTCCGGGCAGAAGGGGACGTTGATCTGCTTGGAGAAGGCGGCCTCTGCTTTTTCCATGCCGCGCGCTGCGCCGCTGTCAGCCAAATCCATTTCAAATTCCCAGGTTCCGTTCAAATTTTCCCAGCTGTCCCTTACGAATTGGGGGCGGGGATATTCCTGACGGCTGATGTTCATAAAGTACTCAACTCCTTGGTTTTTAATGCGGGAAGGACTCTTGTAGGTACAGTATAAAATTTTTATTTGCAAAAATGAATCCAATATAGTAGCATATAAGTATAAAAAATGCGCATGTTTGAAGGGGAGAGGAGCCATGCCTTTCACAGAGGAATTTGTTTTGGTGCCGCAGGCGCTTTGCTCGGAGCGGTTGACAGTGCTGCTGGCAGGGGTCACCAGGCCGGATCAAAGCTACCGCATTGTTCGCCGCCCCTCCATGGAGTATATTGTGGAGTTTGTGGAAGCAGGGCATGGCATTTTGGAGACGGACGCCGGCAGGACGGAAGTGGGGCCGGGGGACTTTTACCTGATCCCCGCCGGCTGCAACTGCGAATATTATGCGGACCGCCGGGATCCCTTTCAAAAAATCTGGCTCAATATTTCCGGCAGCCTGGTGGAGCGCCTCAGCTCCCTCTATTTTCCAAAGCGTGAGGTTTTATGCCGTTCTGTGGCGGTAGGCGGGCTTTTTAGGGAGCTGCATCAGATTTTAAAAGACGGTGCGCCGGACGGAAGGCTGGCGCTGGAGCTGAAGGTGCACGAGCTGTTTTTTCGGGCCTCGGCGCGCGAGGGGCCCGTCTATGCTAAGAAAAGCGCCGCCCAGCGGGTAAAGGAATATATGGACCAGTCTTTTTGCGAGGAGCTTTCCCTGGAGGAGCTCTCCAGCCGCTTTTTTATCAGCAAGGCGCAGCTGGTGCGGGATTTCCGCCGGGAGTACCAGACAACCCCTTACGCGTACCTGCTGGAGAAGCGCATGGCGTTCTCTGTGGTATTGCTGCGCAACACGGCGCTTTCCGTGGCGGAGATTGCCGAAAAGCTGCAATTCCACAACGCGCATTATTTTT
Source organism: Hydrogeniiclostridium mannosilyticum (assembly GCF_003268275.1). Taxonomy (GTDB): domain Bacteria; phylum Bacillota; class Clostridia; order Oscillospirales; family Acutalibacteraceae; genus Hydrogeniiclostridium; species Hydrogeniiclostridium mannosilyticum. The sequence continues at coordinate 8,017 of NZ_QLYR01000015.1, read as the reverse complement.
CCTCGGCCTTTAAAAAGGCGATGGGCGTTTCACCGACAGCGCTTAGAAAGCAAACGGATATACGATGAAAAGGATTGACGAAAGGAAGCGACAGAAGTGGATACAGCAGCACGCAGGGCCGCGATTTCAGAGACCCTGAGAACGGCGGAAAAGCCGGTGAGCGCTTCGGCTCTGGCTAGGCGTTACCAGGTGAGCCGCCAGATTATTGTGGGGGATATTGCTCTGCTGCGCGCCGCGGGCGAGCGGATTTTTGCAACGCCGCGCGGCTATGTGTATGACGTGGGGCATAACGACAGCGGCGCGGTAGTGAGGACCATCGCCTGCCGTCACCGTGGAGAAAGGGCCCTTGTGGAGGAACTCTATACGGTGGTAGACCTGGGCGGAGAGGTCCTGGATGTGATTGTGGAGCATGCGGTGTACGGCCAGCTGATCGGCCAGCTGCAAATTCGTTCCCGTTTCGACGTGGACGCTTTTGTGGAAAAGCTGAATCAATACCGTGCGGCGCCGCTTTCATCGCTGACGGAGGGCATTCACCTGCATACACTGAGCTGCCCGTCTGAAGAGGTTTTCAGCCGGATCCAAAAAGCACTGCGTGAAAGCGGTATTTTGTTGACCGACGAGGCTTGACAGATTTTTCTTCATGTTGTAGAATATACAGGTGTCATGACAGGTGTAAGCCCGTGCCTGTATATTCAGAAGGAGAAAGGTCTGTTTACCGATGAAAAAAAATACACAAACCATCCAATCCATGGCAATTACCGCGCTTTTATGCGCGCTGGGAATCATGATCCCCATGGTGATGCCGAAAATTGTGATTCCGCCCATGTCCTTTACCCTGGCGAGCCATGTTCCAATTTTTATTGCGATGTTTATTTCTCCGGTATCGGCCATTGCAACGACGTTGATTACAAGCGTGGGCTTTTTATTCTCGCTTTCGGTTGTGGTGGCGCTCCGTGCGCTTTCTCATATTTTCTTTGTCATTGCCGGCTGCCTGCTGCTGAAAAGGTTTGCCAACCTCCTACAGTCGCCCAAGACGGCAATCCCCTACGGCCTGCTGCTTTCGTTGATCCATGCCGTCGGCGAGACCCTGGTGGTGACCTTCTTCTATTTTGGCGGCGGTGTGGACGACAGCTGGTACGAGAGCGGTTATATTGTCGCGGTGCTGCTGCTGGTCGGCGTTGGGACAATTGTGCACAGCATGATCGATTTCGGCCTGGCTGTTGCGGTGTGGAAGCCCGTTCAAAGCGTGCTGCGCATGCCCGTCGCCGCGCCGATGCGGCGCAGGGAAAAGGCAGTATAAAATCAAGGATAAAAATTTGCCTGCTGTTGAAATTTTCAATGGCGGGCTTTTTTGTGCCCCGGTTTTACCGGAAAGGCTTAGGAAGTCGTTTTTTGCAAAAATAATGTCTATTTTTTACATTGTAATGCGGGCCGTTTTTCTTTATAATGAAGCAAAATCAGTTTGAAGCAGAGGAGAGGAATAGATGAAACATCAACAGCGGGTAGATTTTTCAAAGGTATCGATTGACGGCGGGTTTTGGAAGGCCAAGCAGGACATGGTAGCCGGGACCTCGCTCATGGCCGTATATGCGCGCTTCGCGGAGACGGGCCGTTTTGAGGCGCTGAAGCTGAATGGGGTGGAGGGCCAGCCGGATACGCCCCACATTTTTTGGGATTCAGATACAGCCAAATGGATAGAGTCGGCGGCCTATGTATTGCAAAAGCGCCCGAATCCGGAGCTAGAGCGCTTGGTAGACAGCCTGGTGGACGATATGGTCGAAAGTCAAATGCCCGACGGCTATTTTCAGTCCCATTTTCAAACGGTGGAGCCGGAAAACCGCTGGACCCGCAGGCAGGACCATGAGCTTTATTGCGCCGGACATTTGATGGAGGCGGCGGTGGCCTATTACGAGGCCACCGGCAAGGATGCTTTTTTAAAAATGGTCTGCCGCATGGCCGACCACATTGAACGGGTTTTCGTTAGGGAAGGCAGTGCGAAATTCCACTCGCCCGGGCATGAGGAAATCGAGCTCGCGCTGGTTCGGCTCTATCACTGTACGGGGGAAAGGCGCTATCTTGAGCTTGCCGAATATTTTGTCAATGTGCGCGGTACAGCGAAAGACCACGACAGCTCCTATGCTTGGTGCAACCCCAGGTATTACCAGGCGCATCTGCCGGTCCGCGAGCAGACTACAGCGGAGGGGCATGCGGTACGCGCGGTATATTTATATAACGCAATGGCCCGGCTGGCGCTGGAAACGGGGGATGAACGCCTTTGCTCGGCGGCGAAGAAGATTTTTAACAACATTGCAGACCGCCGTATGTATATTACCGGCGGCATAGGGTCCTCGTCCGTGGGCGAAGCATTTACGGTGGACTACCACCTGCCCAACCTCACCGCATACGCGGAAAGCTGTGCGGCATTGGGATTGGCGCTATTTGCCCAGCAAATGGCCCAAATAGATGAGGATGCCCGCTATGCCGATGTGGCGGAGCGAGCGATGTATAATGGATTTTTATCAAGCATTTCTCTGGACGGCAAGGCGTTTTTTTACGAAAATCCATTAGAGATTGACCCCATGCTGCATCATAAGGATGTCAGCGTGGATGAAAATAAAGAGCGCTTCCCTATTATGCAGCGCAAAGAGGTTTTCGAGTGCTCCTGCTGCCCGCCCAATATTACCCGCTTTATTGCATCAATTGGGAATTTCCTCTATACACACGAGCGGGGGATGGTCTATGTTCACCAGTATATGGAGAGCAGCGCTCGGTTTGAAACGGAGGCTGGACCGGTTTCCCTGGTGCAAAGAACGGCCTACCCCTACGATGGGGCGGTGGCGATAGACGTACAGGGGGTTCGGGAGCTTGCGCTGAGAATCCCGGGCTGGTGCGGGGAATGGTCGGCCATGGTTGATGGAAACGCCGTGCAGCCGCAGTGCCGCCGGGGCTATGCGCTTCTGGCGCTGGATGGCGGCAGCCACACGGTAGAGCTTACGCTTGCCATGCCGGTTTGTCTGGTAGCGGCAAATCCAAAGGTCCAGCAGGATGCGGGCCGTGTAGCCGTCATGCGTGGCCCGTTGGTCTATTGCCTGGAGGGGGTGGACAACGGCGCGTATTTGCGCGATATCCGTGTGGATCGGGCGGCGGACTGGAGCATTGGTTGGGAGAACGGCTTGGGGGTGCAGGCGCTTTCCTGTACGGGCTGGCGCAGAAGGCTTGACCCAGCGGCGCCGTTGTATGCGCCGCTGCAGGACGACCTGGAGCCCGCCAGCCTGAAATGGATTCCCTATTTTGCCTTTGCAAACCGCGGGGAAACAGAAATGATTGTTTGGGTGCAGGTACGGTAATGGCCGCATAATTTTAATGGAGCAGAAAAGCGGCGAATCTTTTTCAAGCGGGGATTACCCGTGAAAATCGGCAAACGCTCTTCCCATCCCTTTTATTTTGTATTACAATGGATTGCGGATGAAAGGAAGGAGAAATCAGATGCAGGTTGAGGTAAAGCGCGCCCAGGCGGGGGATATCCCGGTTATTGAAGCGATTCTAAGGGATGTGGCCGAGTGGCTGGACCGCGGCGGGCAGCATCAGTGGAGTGCGGAGGATGTCTCCTGGAAATCCCTGAGCCGGGATTATCAAATCGAGGAATTTTATATTGTGTATAGAATGGGGGAGCCGGTGGCCTGCATGGCGCTGCAGGATTACGACCCTGTCTATTGGCCGGGGGTTGATAAGGGAGAGGCCTTGTTTTTGCATAAGCTGGCGGTTAAGCGTACGGCTGCCGGTCAGGGGTTGGCGGCCTATCTGATCGCTTATGCGAAACAATGCTGCCATGAAAGAAAAATTTCCGCGCTGTGTCTGGACTGCTGGCGGGACCGTGCAAAGCTGCGGGAGCTATACGAGCGGGAGGGCTTTGTCTGTGTGAAGGAGGCGGTTTTGTTTAACCGTTATGATGCCGCTTTTTATCGCTGCCAGATCGGCCGGACGGATATTCGCTGACTTTTTTGGGCACAAAGGGAAGCAACAAAAGCCCCCTATAGAGTTTAACTCTATAGGGGGCTTTGCTTATTGTATGTGCGCCGTCTTCATACAATAAAAGGGGTTCAGGGGCTTTTAGTTAAAGCTTTGAGCTTATAAGCTTGGATTATTTTGCGTAATCGGGAACTTCAACACCGAGCTGCTCTGCGGACTGCTGAATAATTTCCTTGCCGCCCTTGCTGAGCCATTCCTGCATGTAGGCATCCCAATCGTCCAGACTCCTCGTGCCGGTAATAAAGGCATATTCCTGGGCAAGAACCCAGTCGGCATTCGAAACACTTGCTTCAGCGGCTTCGCCGGACAAGGTGACCAGCAGGCCGTCATTGGACCATCTGTCATAGCTGTTAATAACAGTTCTTCCGGCGTTTCCGCTTTTTATCCTTGCTTTAACAAACTCATCAGCATCGGGATCTTCATAGTCGATCTGGTAGGAGGTGCACAGGCCCCACATCTGCCAGATGCCATTGGGCGCTTGGGCGTCGCTCTGTTCTTTTGAGAGCATCTTATCGCCGACATCGGAGATATAGAACGATTTATTATCGTCAGTATAGCCCCAGACTTTCCCGTCTGCATTTACGTCCATTCCGGCAGCCTCATAGACTTCAGGAATCGAGTTCTGAATGGTCTGGAAGTAGTTTTCGCCGCCCATGGTCATGGTGTCGATCATGTGCGCGACTCTCTTCAGCTTGCCGTCCTGGCCCTCAAACTTCTCTTTGGTGAATGCCCACATATAACCGGGGTTGCCGTTGGCGCCGAATTTGCCGCCTTCGATGGGAGCGTTCTGGTAGTAGGCCCATTTCTTAAAGTTTTCTATGTTTTCATCCTCGCCGTTTTTGGTAACAACCTGTGCCTCAAAGGTGCCGGCCGGGAACCAGCATACGGAGATCATGTCGTTGGAAGCGTCGCCCCAAGCCTGCTCCCAGCCCTTTGTAAACCAGTCGGGCGCCAGTACTTTGGCATCATTGAGCTCTTTGACAAAGCTGAGGAATGCCTTGCGGGTGCCGTTAAAATAGGGGTGGGAGAGCTCTCCGTCTTCTACATGAGCGGCCGGGTTGCCGAACATGGTCTCAAAGCCGCCCAACATACCATAGCCCTTACCTTCGCCGCCGCCGGTCATGAAGTAGGTGTCGTCCTTGCCGTTGCCGTCGGGGTCGTTAAAGGTAACAGCTTTGGCGAATTCGAGTACCTCGTCCTTCGTGGTCGGATATTCCATATCCAGCGCTTCCAGCCAGTCCTGGCGAACGACAAATCCCCAAACGCCGTCCTGAATGTTGTACTTGGTAATGAACGGGATTTCGTTGTTGCTGCTGTTGGTGCTCCACTTAATCATGTTCTTTGTGGTGTAGTTGTTGGAGAGCGGCAAATACGGATAGATGTTCTTCGCATCCACCAGCAGGCCCTGGTCGGACAGGGTGAAGCCGTATTCGCGGCTCGGCAGCTGGATGATATCCGGATAGTCATTAGCCGCAAAACGGGTCGAAAGAACCGTCTGGTAATCTTCGCCGGTAGGAGCGGTCAGGGTGATGTCCATGTTGAATTTGTCACTCAGCCATTGGTTGACCACATCGTCTTTTGCTTCCAAGGCCGCCGTGCCGTAGTTCGTGGATATAATCTCGATGCTGTACCTCTCGGTCAAATCATCATAGCTGTAGTCAAGGCCGTCACTCATAATGATCTCTTTGGGCAGCTCATCCGGGAACTCAATGTCATCAAAGGATCCGACATCCGTGGCGCCGGAAGATCCCCCGCCACCGGAAGCTGTGTCGCCGCCGGCTGAAGACGTGCTGCCGGAATCCGTGCAGCCGGAGAGAACGATGCCCACCGACATGCTCAGCGCCAGCATAAGTGCAAGTGCTCGTTTTGTCATTTCTCTTCCTCCTTAAAGAAGTTCGTTTTGTTGCTTTTCAGCGCATAGCCCTTCAGGCTACCCAGCCTGAATTGATACAACCCCGATATGATTAAGGCTTTCCGCCTTTAATCCGAAACACATTTGATAGAAGTCAGCTTTTGCCTGCTGGCCAATGAGTTTTTTGTTTTCAAGCCGTAAGGCTATTGAGTATGTATGCTCAGCCCTTGACAGAGCCGGTGTACATGCCGTAGATGAAGTATTTTTGCAGGAACGGATAGACGCAGAGGATCGGGATCAACGCCACGACCACCGACGCCATCTTAACACCCTCCGGCGTAACTTGATCAACGATAATAGTCGTTGTCCCTCCGGCGCTGTTGGTGGCAGTTACCGAACCACTGGAAAGCAGTAATTCCCGGATGACAAACTGAATTGTTTTCAGGTTTGCGTCACGTGTGTAGAGCATGGCGTCGAACCAGGAGTTCCAGTGGCCGACCGCCGCGAACAAACCGAGAGCGCACAGTGTGGGAACCAGCAGCGGCACTGCGATGTGCAGCATCTTCTGCATTTCGGTCGCGCCATCCAGATCCGCGGACTCGATGATCTCCGTGGGAATGCCCTCCACAAACAGCTTGATAATCAGCATATTGAACGCGCCGCCGAAGGCAGGCACAATGTAGACCCAGAAGGTGTTCAGCAGGTGCAGGTCGCGCATGAGCAGGTAGCTGGGAATGGTGCCGCCGCCGAGGATCATGGTGATGATGAAGTAAATCATAAACCATCTGCGGCCGGGCATCTGCTTATTGGCGAGCACATAACCGCCGGGCACCGTCAGCAGCAGAGCTGCCGGAACGCCGAGTAATACGCGGAAAACCGAAATCAAGAAGGAGCTCCAGAAGTTTGACTTCTGTAAAATAGACTGATAAGCCAATATTGTCGGTCTTTCCGGGATGATGACAAAGTAATTCTTTTCAATCATCTCCGCCTGGCCGGTAAAAGACATACCAATGACATAGAGCAGGGGGAATAGGCAGGTGAGTGTGACCAGGCCGACAATAATGATGATAATGGTTTGGTAGGTACGTTCAGCATGGGTAAGCTTGATTTTATTCGGATTTTTTTTCAATAAAGCCATAATATTCGTTCCTCCTTCCTTACCACATGCCGCGTCCGGCGACTTTGTTGGAGATATAGTTTGAGCCTACGATGAGGATCATGCCGATGACCGCCTTCATCATCGTGACCGCCTGGCCGATGCTGTACTGCATTTTGCCCAGGCCGACACGGTACACCCAGGTGTCGATGATGTCGGCAACCTCATATACGCCGGCGTTGTAGTACATCAGGATTTGCTCAAAATCGTTATTAAGAATACTGCCCAGCGACATAATCAACTGGAAAGTAATAATTGGCATCATGGTCGGCAGGGTGATAGCCATGATTTTGCGTAGCGGGCCCGCGCCGTCCACCTTGGCCGCGTCGTAAAGGTCCGGGCTGACGTTGGTCAGCGCCGCGAAGTAGAGGATGGTGCCCCATCCGACGCCCTTCCACACCTGCGAGCCAATCAGCAGCGGGCGGAAAGCCTCCTTACTGGTCAGAAAATCATAGGTCCCCATGCCCAGATCCTTCATAATATTGTTGATCAGGCCGTTGCCGGAGAAAAACGCGAAGACAATACCGTAAACGATAACCCAGGAGAAGAAGTAGGGGATGTAGACCATGGTCTGGCAGAACTTCTTGTACCAGGGGGTGAGGATGTCAAAAATACAGATGGCCAGCAAAATCGGCGGCCAGAAGCCCCAGAACAAACGCATGATACTGATTTCCAGCGTGTTCTTGATCAGGTTCAGCATCTCCGGCTCCTGGAAAACCTCGACGTAGTTGTCCCAGCCGACGAATTTAGCGTTCCAGATGGTGTTGCCGACCTTCATGTCCTTGAAGGACAGGACGGTACCCATGATGATGGGAATGTAGTTAAAGATGAAATAGTACAGCATGACAATGCCGATCATGATGTACAGCGGCCAGAATTTCTTCAGGGCCTTTTTTAGTGGTAATTTCTCGTTTGGTTTTGCTGCTTTCTTTTTCTTCGTTGTTTTCGGCGGATTTACCGCCGCGGCGCCAGCCCTCATT
>NZ_QLYR01000014.1 GCF_003268275.1 Hydrogeniiclostridium mannosilyticum | reverse complement strand
TCCTCAGATTACAGACCCGAACCTAATTTATGCCGGACAGGTTGTCCATCTTCCAGGCGCCGCGCCCGCTCCTTCCGAGCCGAAAAAGATCGAGGTAGGCGGCAAGGTGAAGGTAACCGGCAGCCAATACATCAACGGCGCGGCGATTCCCTCCTATGTTAAAGGGAACACCTACACGGTCCAGCAGGTCAAGAGCGGCCGGGTACTGCTGAAGGAGATTTATTCCTGGGTCCCCCTGAGCGGCGTGCAGGCCGTATAAGGGAGGCGCAAATGGAATTAATCGGGAATATCACTCAGATTTGCACGGCCCTGGCAGCGGTTGGAAGCGTTCTGACCATACTGCTCAAGGTTCTGAGCCCTCTGAAGTCAATTGAAGCCCGGATTGAGAAGCTGGAGTCATATTCACAAAGCGATTACATGAATACCTTAAAACTTACTATTATGAGTGAGGAATTTCCTTTGGAGGAGCGGCTGGTCGCCGGTGAAAAATATGTACAGGAGGGCGGAAACGGGGCAATTAAAGCGAAATATCAATTGCTGCGGGAGGAATATAGTACGAGAAACGGAGGCTATCAGCATGGATGAGTTTTTCAGCTGGCAAATGCTGGCGACATTCGCGGGGGCAACCGCGGCAACGGGGATTTTGACCCAGTTTCTCAAGAATCTAATCCCGAGGATGCCAACACAATGGCTCAGCTACCTATTGGCACTGGTGCTTCTGTGCGCGGCAACGGCGGCAATCGGAGACTTTACAGACTGGACATCCTGGGCAATCCTGCCGATGAATGCGGCGTTGGTGAGCATGGCGAGCAACGGCGCGTTTGCGGCGGTCAAGCGTGCGGCGGAAGGCAAGGGTAAAACAGAATAGATAGAAAGAGAGCTCCGGAGTGATCCGGGGCTTTTTTTGATGACGGAATTATCATCATTTTGCTTCATTGTCAAAAGAAGAAAGGTTTGCTATAATAAAGCTATTAGCCTTATTTTTTAGAGAAGGAGTTTTGTAGGTTATGGACGGGTCTGATATAGGTTATATTATTGGGATTCTCATCTGCATTGTATTGTCCGGTTTTTTCAGCGCATCGGAGACAGCTTATACTACCCTAAACGTCATACGCTTGAAAACAGCTGCGGAGAACGGGGACACGAAAGCAGCCCATATGCTGCGCCTGGCGAACAGCTATGACAAACTGCTGTCGACCATTCTGGTGGGGAATAACATTGTCAACATTGCAGCTGCTTCTATGGCGACGATTTTATTTACAAAATATTTTCCCCAGGTAGGCGCGCCGCTTTCGACGGTGGTTATGACAATTTTAGTGCTTATTTTCGGGGAGATATCTCCCAAAAGCATGGCAAAGGAACACGCAGAAGGCTTCGCGCGGTTTGCACTTCCCTTTCTGCAGGGGCTTGTGTTCCTTCTAACTCCTATCAATTTTTTGTTTTCAAAATGGAAAAAGCTGTTGAGCCGTTTGTTTAAGGGGAAAGACAGCAATAATAAAATGACCCATGAGGAATTAAAGACCATTGTAAACGAGGCGCAGGGTGAGGGCGGCATCGATGAGGAAAATGGGGAGCTGATCCGTTCTGCGATTGAGTTTGATGACCTGGATGCCGGGGATGTTCTTACGCCGCGGGTGGATTTGGTCGCAGTTGATAAGGAGATGCCCTTTGAAGAGATCTCGAAGGTTTTTTTGGAACATACTTATTCCAGGCTGCCGGTTTATGAGGGCTCGCTGGACGACATTGTGGGCATGATCCATGAAAAGGATTATTATGAGGCGCTCTGCCGTGGGGAAAAGGACGTCAACGCCATTATCAAAAAGGTAATTTATATCAGCTCTTCTGTAAAAATATCGGATCTGCTGCGCGCCTTGCAGCATCATAAGCTTCACATGGCGGTTGTCGTGGATGAGTTTGGTGGCACGGAGGGAATCGTCACTGTTGAAGATATTATTGAGGAATTGGTAGGCGATATTTGGGATGAACACGACGTGGTGGTCGATAGTATTAAGACGGTGAATGAGTCCACCTGGATAGTGGACTGCGGCGCAGATTTAGAGGAGGTATTTCAATTCTTTCAGTTGGAGCTGCCCTCGGGTGAAGAATATGAGCCGCTTACTGTAAACGGCTGGTTGATGGACGAACTGGATAGGATCCCGTCCGTTGGCGATGCGGTGGATTATGGCGGCTATCATATGGCGGTTTCAAAGGCAACCGCCAAGCACGCGGTTGAATTGACGGTAACCAGGCAGCCGGCGCCGGGTACTCAAGAAGCGGCTGGCGGCCGCTTGGCTTCTGTATAATATAGCAGTGGTAAGTAAAGATGGGATGTGAAGTGCTTTGGGGTATGAGATTACGCTGATTCTTCCTGTTCGGAATATTGAAAATGATATTGTCCGTGTTTTGGACACCGCAAGAGATCAGGTTGATAATTTTTCCGCAGAATTTATTGTTGTGGACATGGCCTCGGAGGATGCTACCTTGTGGCGCGCTTTACATTATATAGAATCCCACGGCCTTTCCGGCATGGTACTGCAAAACGGTGAAGGCAGTGTGTCAGAGGCGTTGAATACCGGAATCCAAAAGGCTGCCGGCAAATATCTCTCCTTCGTTTTTGCGCGGCGGCTGTACCGTCCCTTTCTGCGGGATTATCTCACAACGGTTCGGGAAGAAAATGCGGATTTTGTCTTTGGCGCCACCTCTGAAGAAGAACAGAAAATGGTTCTGCAGCGGAAGAGAAATCAACTGTTGAGATACAGGACGGGGACCGAACTGCTGCGGGCAATACAGGCAGGAGAAACCCGTCTGGATATTGCTGCGGTAATGGTTCGTACCGCTTTTTTGAGGGGAAAGGCAATTAGCTTTACAAGGGATTGCAGCTTCGGCTATGCGGAGGAGTTCCTCATTCGTTGTATTTTACAGGCTGAACGTCTGCAGCAGGCTCCGGTTTTGCTGCAACGGAATACGGTCAATGAATGGAGCCAAGGGAAGCAAGAGGTCATAGGGGCAAGAATATTTCAAAAGGTGGACGCGGTAATTCGCATTTCAGAGCTTCTGGCACGCATGAACGTCGACGAGGATTTACGCTTGTACTATAGAGAACAGCGAATCCCTGAGGCAGTGATGGAATGTGTAGATATTCTGCTGCGTGAAAAGATGCAGTATAATGCGGTGCGGGGGCTGTTGCGGCTTTCCGGTTATGATAAGCTTTTGAAGTCCGGAGGGCATACCCCAAAGGCGCTGCGCCGTCGTATTTTGCGCTGGAATACGGCTCCATGGCTTTACAAGCCGCTGAAAAAAGCGGAGAGCCGCCCCCAAAAGGATTAGGGTTGTACCTTGCGCGAAAACACAAATTATGGTAAGATATATACAATATTAGTATAGATTATGGGCTGCTGGCGGGTACATGGGCAAAAATTACCGTTGGCTGTGGCAAATCAGGGGTTCAGGGTAAAGGAGGTTTCTTTTTGGCGGATTATTCACCCGTTTCAGAGAGTGGCGTGAACTATATTGAAGAAGTTGCGCAGATTATGTCCGTACGTGCCAGGGGGGCGTCCCCGGTGGCAATGATTCACACCTATGGCTGCCAGCAAAATGTGGCGGACAGTGAAAAAATAAAAGGGCAGTTGGAGCAAATGGGGTTTTCTTTTACCGATGCTGCGGAAGAGGCCGATTTAATCCTTTTTAATACCTGTGCAATCCGGGAACATGCGGAGGATCGTGTTTTCGGCAATATTGGGGCGCTGAAAAACATCAAAAGGCGCCATCCCTCGTTGCTGGTTGCGCTGTGCGGGTGTATGATGGAGCAGCCGCATGTGGCTGAGCGGATACAGAAAAGCTTTCCGTTTGTCAACCTCGTGTTCGGGACCCACGCGATTCATCGCCTGCCGGGGCTCCTCTACGACACCCTGGTCAACGGCAAGCGGGTTTTTGACCATCAGCCGGAGGACGAGAGCAAGATCGTTGAGGGGGTTCCTGTACGCCGGGACGGAACCGTCAAGGCATGGGTTACAATTATGTATGGGTGCAATAATTTTTGCTCTTACTGTGTGGTCCCCTATGTGCGCGGCCGTGAGCGCAGCCGCGAGCCGGAGGCGATCCTCAAGGAATTTGAGGGCCTGGTACGGGCCGGGTATAAGGATATTACCCTGTTGGGGCAAAATGTAAATTCCTACGGAAAGTCCCTGGCAAACCCCGTGAGCTTTGCGGAGCTGCTGCACCGGCTGGACCAGGTGCCGGGCGATTACCGTATTCGGTTTATGACCTCGCACCCGAAGGATGCCACCAAGGAGCTGTTCGATGTAATGGCTCAGGGCAAACATATCAGCCATCATCTACATCTGCCGTGCCAGTCGGGCAACGACCGTGTCCTAAAAGAAATGAACCGCCACTATGACAGGGAGCGGTATCTGTCGTTGATTCGGTACGCGAAGAAACAAATGCCGGATTTATCTATAACCTCGGATATTATTGTAGGCTTCCCTGGGGAAACCTATGAGGAGTTTCAGGATACCATTTCCTTAATTCGGGAGGTTGGCTTTACCTCTTTATTCACTTTTATTTTTTCGCCGCGCAAAGGGACAAGGGCAGAGAAGATGGAAGACCCGGTTCCAGCGCAGGAGAAATCGCAATGGTTCCAGGAGCTTTGCGCCGCGCAGGAGCAGGTGGCGGCAGAACGCTGCGCTTCTATGGTCGGACGGACAGAACGGGTTCTGGTGGAAGAACGCAATGCGAAAACAGGCCTGCTTTCAGGGCGTACAGGCGGCAATATTATTGTGGATTTTCCAGGCCCCGACAGTGCCGTGGGGACCTTTGCCCAGGTAAAAATTACGCAGGCGCGCAATTGGATTTTGAAAGGAGAATTGGCACAGCAGTTCGCCGAAGCCAGTGTTTGATGGCCGGAAAGGCGGGGCTGCAGCCTATGAAATAAAAAATTGGAGGATTTTAAAATGGATATTATTGATTTGGTGCGGGAGGTCGGCAAGGAAATGCAGAAGGACCCGCGTTATCTGCGGGCACATGCCGCCAGCGACGCGTGTGACAAGGATCAAGCGCTTCAGGAAGCGATCGGCGAATTTAACTTAAAACGTATGGCAATTAACAATGAGAGCCAGAAGGACGTTAAGGACGAGGCGGTCATGCAGCGCTTGAACTTCGAGCTGCGTGAGGTTTACGCGAAAATTATGGCTAACCCCAATATGGTACTGTATAACGAGGCAAAGCAGGATATGGACCAGCTGTTGAGCCGGATCAGTTCAATTTTGAGCCAGTGTGCCGAAGGCGGGGATCCCGACACGGTGGACTATATTGAAAGCGGCTGCAGCGGCAACTGCGGTTCCTGCGGCGGCTGCGGCTGAACAGTACGTTTGTTTCGGGTTCATTGAGAACCTTTTTAGAGAGGGGCAAAGACATGGCAAACCTTTCACCGATGATGCAGCAGTATTTTGAAATAAAAAAGCAATATCCCGGGACGCTGCTTTTCTTTCGCTTGGGTGATTTTTATGAGATGTTTTTTGATGATGCGAAAACGGCTTCCCGGGAGCTGGAATTGACGCTGACCGGCAGGGATTGCGGGCAAGAAGAACGGGCGCCGATGTGCGGCGTCCCCTTTCATAGTGCGGAGACCTATATTGCAAGACTAGTTCAGAAGGGCTATAAGGTTGCCATCTGCGAGCAAATGGAAGACCCCGCATTGGCAAAAGGGATTGTCAAGCGCGATATTGTGCGTGTGATTACGCCGGGCACAGTTCTGGAGAGCAGTATGCTCGACGAAACAAAGAATAATTTTATCTGTGCGCTTGATGTAAGAGAGCTAGTAGTCGGCTGTTGCTTTGCCGATATTTCAACTGGCGAGCTGTACGGCGTTCAGTTGGAGGGCGAGGGCCTTGCCGGGCAGGCGGCCAACGAACTCGGCCGTTTCTCCCCGAAGGAGATTCTTGTAAACCCCGACGCGCTCGACATGAAGGAACTGCCCGCTTTTATTAAAGAGCGGCTTTCCGCCAGCCTGGAACTGCTTGAAGAGGAAAATTTTGAGGAAGCACGCTGTACAGCGCTAGTTTTAGAGCAGTTTCACAAAAATAGTTTAGGAGAGCTCCGTTTAGAGGACAAGGGCAGTATTGTGTGTGCGGTGGGAGCGCTGCTGCAATACCTAAAGCAGACGCAGCGCACGGGCCTGGAGCGCTTAAATGGCATTGAGCTTTACAGTGGCGCGCAGTTTATGCGCTTGGATCTGAACGCCAGAAGAAACCTAGAATTGCTGGAGACGATGCGCAGTAAGGAGAAGCGGGGGTCGCTGCTGTGGGTGCTGGATCAGACAAAGACGGCCATGGGAAAACGGCTGATTCGGTCCTGGATCGAGCAGCCGCTGCTCAGCCCAGCACAGATCAGCAAGCGCCTGAATGCGGTGGAAGAGCTTACCCGAGACCTCGTGCTGCGGGACGCCATTTCTGAGCAGTTGATGGGGGTTCATGACCTGGAGCGCTTGATGAGCCGCATCGTCTACGGCTCGGCCAACGGGCGCGAGCTCCGCTCCCTGGCTTCGGCGCTTTCTAGGCTGCCGGCTTTAAAGCTGGCGGTACAGGGGAGTAAATCGGCTTACCTGTCGATGATCCACGAAAATCTGGATTCCCTGGAGGAGATTTGCGAGCTAATTGAAAGGGCCATTGTTGAGGAACCGCCGTTCAGTGTCAGAGAAGGCGGGATGATCCAGCATGGCTACAGCGCGGAATTGGACCTGCTGAAGGGGGACATGAGCGACGGGCGTGGGATTGTTGCGCAGATAGAAGCACGGGAGCGCGAGAAAACGGGGATTCCTAAGCTGAAGGTCGGCTACAACCGTGTTTTTGGCTATTACATAGAGGTTACCAATTCCTACAAAGAGATGGTGCCGCAGGACTATATTCGCAAACAAACGCTGACCAATTGCGAGCGTTTTATCACCCAGGAGCTTAAGGAGCTGGAGGGCCGTATTTTAGGCGCGCACGATAAGTCTGTGCAGCTGGAATATACGCTATTTGACGAGGTGCGAAAAACGGTTGCGGCGCAGCTGGCGCGGGTTCAAAAAACGGCGGCGGCGGTCGCACAGCTGGACGTCTTGAATGCCTTTGCACAGGTTTCGGTGAACCAGAATTATACCCGTCCAATTGTCAATTTAGAGGGAAAAATTCTGATTAAGGATGGACGGCATCCGGTGGTGGAAAAGCTGCTGGAGTCTCCGTTCGTGCCCAACGACGTCACGCTGGACCGGGGCGAAAATCGGGTGGCGATTATTACCGGGCCGAATATGGCAGGTAAGTCCACCTATATGCGTCAGACGGCGCTAATTGTCATCATGGCGCAAATCGGCTGTTTTGTCCCTGCTTCCTATGCGGAAATCGGTATTACCGACAGCGTCTTTACACGTGTCGGCGCTTCGGATGACCTTGCCGGCGGGCAGTCTACCTTTATGGTGGAAATGAGCGAGGTTGCAGATATTATTAAAAATGCTACCAGTGACAGCTTGTTGATTTTGGACGAGATTGGGCGTGGAACATCGACCTTTGATGGTATGAGCATAGCTCGTGCAGTACTGGAATATGTTGCCGGCAAGCAGCTGGGGGCAAAGGCGCTTTTCGCCACCCATTACCATGAACTGACGGTTCTTGAGGACCTGGTGGACGGGGTTAAAAATTATAATATTGTGGTTAAGAAGCGCGGCGACGATATTACTTTCCTGCGTAAAATTGTCCGCGGCTCTGCCGATGACAGCTTCGGCATAGAGGTTGCAAAGCTCGCGGGGATTCCGGACCGTGTCGTCAGCCGTGCGAAGCAGATTTTATCGGAATTGGAAAACGGACAGGCTGTGACCATGCCCAAATCAAGGGGCAGAAAAAAGACGGGCGAACAGGAACCGATGCAAATCTCTCTTACGCCGCCCGGCGAAAAGGAGGCGTTGGAGCGTTTGCGCACCATGGATGTGAATACCCTGACGCCAATCGAGTGTATGAACACACTGTTTGAGCTTTGTAAATTAGCCGGCCAGCCGTAAAAGGAGGCGGAATCCGATGATTTTGTCAGGGAAGAAAATACAAGCCTGTATGGGGAAAGAAATTATCATTTATCCGTTTGACCCCAAACGGATAAATCCCAACAGCTATAATCTCACGCTGAACCGGGAATTGCTGGTCTATGAAAATGATCTGTTGGATATGAAGCGGCCTAATCCGGTACAAAAGTTGCTTATTCCGGAAAACGGGCTGCTGCTGGAGCCTAACCGGCTTTACCTGGGCCGGACCAATGAATTTACCCGTACGGACTGCTATGTCCCCATGCTGGAGGGGCGTTCCTCCACCGGCAGGCTGGGCCTTTTTGTTCATGTGACTGCCGGTTTTGGAGATGTCGGGTTCGCAGGCTGCTGGACGCTGGAAATTTTCTGCGTCCAGCCGGTGGTAATTTATCCGGATGTTGAGATCTGTCAGATCTCCTATTATGATATTGACGGCGAATACGACCTGTATCAAAGTAAAAAGTACCAAAACAGCCGGGAAATCCGTCCCAGTCAGATGTTCATGGATTTCGAAGCAAAGGAATGAGGCGTTAACGCCAGTTGAAAGATGAGGTGATGTAGTTTGGGAAAAATCAATGTATTGGACAAACACGTTGCAGAATTGATTGCCGCCGGTGAGGTGGTGGAGCGCCCGGCATCCGTCATTAAGGAATTGGTAGAAAATTCGATCGATGCAGGGGCGGCGATTGTCACCGTGGAAATTAAGGCCGGCGGTGTTTCTTATATGCGGATAACGGATAATGGCTGTGGAATGGCGCGGGAGGATGTTCCCGTCGCCTTTTTGCGTCACGCGACCAGTAAGGTCCACAAGCAGGATGACCTGGAGCAAATCGGTACGCTGGGTTTCCGCGGTGAAGCGCTGGCCTCGGTGGCTTCTGTTTCCCATGTGGAGGTTTTGACCTGTGAGCCGGGCGCGGTGGAAGGAACCCATTACATCATTTCCGGCGGCGAGGAAGAGTACTGCGGCCCGGCTGGCTGTGCAGCCGGTACGACCATGATGATCCGAGACCTTTTTTATAATACGCCAGCGCGGATGAAGTTTCTGAAAAAGGACGTGACAGAGGCCAATGCGGTTGCTGCTGTAATGGATAAGCTGGCGCTTTCACACCCGGAGGTCTCCATTCGCTTTATCCGCGAGGGAAAGGAAGCCTTGCATACGCCGGGAGATGGTAGCCTCAAATCTGCCATTTACACTGTTTTTGGCAAAGAATTTACGGCGGGGTTAATTCCGGTGGATTACAGTTACCAGGGAATCCGGGCTCATGGCTTTGTCAGCAAACCGGCCGCCGCCCGCCCAAACCGCAGCATGCAGCATTTTTTTATCAATGGGCGCTACATAAAAAGCCGCACCGCAATGGTTGCATTGGAGGAGGCGTTCAAGGGAACGCTGATGGTGGGAAAATTGCCGGCCTGTGTGCTTCATTTAGACATTGCCGCCGGCGCGGTGGATGTCAATGTTCATCCGGCGAAGCTGGAGGTTCGCTTTGTCAATGAAAAGCCGATTTTTGACTGTGTGTATTATGGTGTGAAAACTGCGCTGCAAAAGGGAGATACGCCAAATGTCATGCATTTTCCTCAGTCTGGAGTTCCTTCCATTACTCCCGTTCGGCAGGAGGTAAAGACGTTTAAAGAGCCTTCACCCGCTGAGCCGGCTCATGAGGAAAAGGCGGGCGATACCGAGTTATCAAAGCCGGGCCCTTTGCCGGAAAGCGCAGCAGAGCGCCGCTTTGAGTCGCACCTGCCAAATAAAAGGACGCTGGAGGATCCGGCGGCGAAATCGACTACGGAACAGGCGGGCCCTTCGGCAGGTACGGCGGCAATTTCTTCTCCCATACCTGTTCATTATGAGCCTGCCCGCCCTCTGGCAGTAAGGCCGGATATTTATTATGATGAGGACGAGCCGGGCTCAAATTCGGAACATTCTAAAGTAATTTCTGAAAAAAAGGATATAAATGCATATAAAGAGGAAAAAACACACAAAGAAGAGATAAAAAGCTTTTTGCCGGAGCCCACAAACCAGGAGCTGACGTTGGTGGGAGAAGCGTTTGGAACATATATTATTTTGCAGTCCGGCAAAGAGGAACTGGTTATTATCGACAAGCATGCGGCGCATGAGCGGATGCTGTATGAACAGCTGAAGCAGCAGGAGACAGAGGCCTATCAGCAGATGCTATTAGCGCCGGTGCCGGTCACACTGGACAAAAACGAGTATGCAGCCGTCTTGGAGTCCCTAGAACTCTATGCGAAAGCCGGCTTCGAAATCGAGGATTTTGGCGCCGGGACGGTTCTGGTGCGCAGCGCGCCATTGGTTTTAGGTGGGGAAGGGGTTGCAGATGCGGTTATGGAGATTGCCGGCTACCTGCTCAACGCAAAAAATGACCTAACCACCGAAAAGCTGGACTGGCTTTACCACAATGTTGCTTGCCGCGCAGCGGTTAAGGCAGGGGATGTGAGCTCTACAATGGAACTCATGGATTTGGCAAAACGGCTGCAGCAGCATCCGGAAATTCGCTACTGTCCACATGGCCGGCCGGTTTGCATCATTATGAAGAGAAAGGACCTGGAACAGCAATTTGGACGGATTTAATGCCAATAGCCACGTGAACGGAAAAATTCCGGTGGTAGCCGTCGTAGGGCCTACGGCCTCAGGGAAAAGCGCTTTGGCTGTTGAGTTGGCGCTTCGCTTTAACGGCGAGGTTGTTTCGGCGGATTCTATGCAGATTTACCGGAATGTACCGGTTGGAACGGCCCAGCCCTCGGAGCCGGAGAAAAAGGGGATTCCCCATCATATGGTTGCCTTTCAGAATCTGGATGAGCCGTTCAGCGTAGCGGATTATGTCGAGCGCGCCGCCCAATGCATAGCAGGCATTGACAGCAGGGGGAAGCTTCCCATTCTTGCCGGTGGTACAGGTCTTTATGTGCGTTCGCTTTTGGAAAATATCCAGTTTTCTGAACAGGAATCAAATCCCGAATTGCGCCGGCAGTTGACGGAGCGGGCAAATCAGGAGGGAGCGGAGAGCCTATGGAAAGAACTGGAAAATCTTGATCCGGCTTGCGCAAAGCAAGTGGATTCTGGTAATATAAAACGTGTCGTGCGTGCATTGGAGCTGTATTACACCACGGGAATGCAGCTGGAAGAACGCCTGGCCTTGTCACGCTCGGTTCCATCGCCCTATCTTCCGTTCAAAATTGGCCTGAATTTTAGAAACCGTGCAAGCCTGTATGAGCGCATTGACCGAAGAGTTGACTGGATGCTGGAGCATGGCCTTTTAGAAGAGGCGGAACAGGTATTGCGGCTGCCGCCGGAAATCACCGCGCGGCAGGCGATTGGATATAAGGAGTTCGACGCTTATTTTTCCGGGGAACAAACGCTGCGGCAGGCAGCCGAGTGCCTGAAACGAGAGAGCCGGCGTTATGCCAAGAGGCAGCTGACCTGGTTTCGCCGGGAGAAGGAGCTGCACTGGCTGTATGTGGACGATTTTACTGCTCCTGAAGCCCTGTTTGAGCAAGCGGCCCGGGAAGTAAAGAGCTTTTTCGGAACCTTGGACACGAAGAAGGAGGCGCAGGTCAATGAATAATCCCTTGCTCAGGAAAATAGCGACAGCCGTACTGGCTATTTTAGTACTGATTTTTATTGGCTATCATATTTTTGCAGCAAAGGATGGTTCGCTCACTACGGAGATTGCTTCTTATGTAGATGAGGATGATCCGGGTACAGCGGAGACGATTCAGTCGGAGGGCATCGTTGTGAGAAAGGAGACCCTGGTCCAGAAAACCGCTGACGGCGTGCTGGCATATGTTGCGCAGGATGGAGAAAAGGTTTCGAAGAATGGCGTAGTCGCAGAGCTTTACGCCACGACGGAAGCAGCGTCGGCACAAAAGCAGCTGGAGAGCCTTACAGAGCAGATCAGCCTGCTGGAGAGTTTGGGAACCCCGGGGGATACCTATGCGGCCGACCAGGAGACGATAGATAAAAAGATCAGTCAACAGCTTTTTTCCCTGCTTGAGAATGCCACGACAGGGGATTACCTCGCCATGAAGGCCCAACAGGACGACCTGCTCTATATGCTCAATGAACGCCAAATCGTTACAGGTAAGGTGGAGAATTTCGATAGCCGGATTCAATTACTGACACAACAGAAAGACAGATTGGCGGCGAATGCCAATAAAACAGGCGAAATTATTTCCCCGGTTTCCGGCCAATTTGTCAGCACGGTTGACGGTTATGAATCCCTTTTTGACTATCAGAGCATTGCGGATATTACCGTTTCTGAATGGGAAAACAAGCTTCAGGAATCAGTGGCCGCCCCTGCGGATGCGGTGGGAAAGATTTGTGAAACCTTTAATTGGTATTTTGTTACAGAAGTGGATATCAATAAGGCTTCGGAGCTGAAGGAGGGCGGCAAGGTAACGCTGGAGTTTCCCTTTGCAACCTCCAAATCGGTTCCCGGCGTAATAGAGGCAGTCAACCAGGATGCCCAGAGCCAAAAGGCCATGTTAGTGGTCCGCTGTGATGAAATGAATGAAGAAATTGCCCGTATGCGCAAGGAAACCTGCCAAATCCAGCTAAAAAGCTATAGCGGCATTCGGGTCAGCCAAAAGGCAATTAACTTTGAAACCCGAACCTATAAAGAAAAGCAGATGATAGACGGCGAAGAAAAAGAGGTAGAGGTGACCAAAGAGGTCAAGGGCGTTTATGTGATGAATGGAAGCGAAATTCGCTTCTGTCAAATTATTCCCCTTTACAGCAATGAAAGCTATGTGATCTGTAAGCAGTACCCGGACGAAGGCGAAATTGTAACAGAGGACACCGTCAGCCTTTATGACGAGGTCGTGATAGGAGGAACAGATCTATATGACGGAAAGGTTGTTAAATGATTTTTCTACACGTTTTGCAGATGTGGAAGAGAACCTGAAGAGAATCCGTGAAGCCATAGCTGAGGCTGCGCGGAAATCCGGACGCAGACCCGAGGATATCACCTTGCTGGCCGCTACAAAAACTGTTCCGGCAGAGGTTGTCAATCATGCAATCTCACTAGGAGTAGCCCATATCGGTGAAAACCGGGTTCAGGAACTGTGTGATAAATATGACGCCTATGCGCCGGTTGACCTGCAGTTCATCGGTCATTTGCAGACGAATAAGGTTAAATATTTGATTGATAAGGTCTCCATGATCCAGTCGGTGGAGAATGAGCGGCTGGCGGCCGAGATCTCCCGCCTGGCTGTGCGGGCAGAAAAGAGCATGGATGTTTTGGTTGAGGTGAATATCGGCCGGGAGGAAAATAAATCCGGCGTTTTGCCAGAAAAGTTGGAGGACCTGCTGGAGCGTATCGCTGTTTTACCCGGCGTCCATGTACGCGGCCTGATGGCGATACCGCCGGCACGGGCAAGTGAAGCCGAGACTATGCAGTTTTTTTCTAAAATGAATCAATATTTTGTTGACATCGGTGCGAAAAGAATGGATAATATAGATATGCACATTTTATCGATGGGAATGTCGGCAGATTATGCCATGGCAATTTCTGCAGGTGCGAACATGGTGCGTGTTGGTTCATCATTGTTTGGGCCGCGGCATTATCAGTAAATAATCGGAATATTTAAAAATACAGGAGGACTTTTCAATGGCAGGATTAGTACAGAAAATTAAGGATATGTGGAATCCCCCCGAGGACGAATATGACGAGTACTATGAAGAGGATCAGCAGCAGGAAATTTTCTCCAGCGAAGAGCCCAGGGAGACCGCGCCCCAGCAGCGGGATGTAATCCGCAGAGCGCCGGTATCCCCCGAGACCTCCGGCAGCAATAAGGTGGTAAACATCCATGCAACCGCACAGCTTCAGGTAGTATTATTTAAGCCGGAGCATTTCGGGGAGGAGACTACCGCTGTAGCCGATGAACTATTGAAAATGCACACGGTGGTGCTTAACCTGGAAAATACGAATAAAGACATTTCCAGAAGAATTTTGGATTTTCTCTCCGGTGTTACATATGCCAATAATGGGAAAATTAAGCGGGTTGCAACCAGCACGTTTATCATTACCCCCTATAATGTTGACTTGACGGGCGACGACCTGCTGGATGAATTAGAAAATAGTGGGGTATATTTCTAAACGTGAAAACCCTTGATGACAATTTGTTGGAGGCAAAGGCCGAGGACGCATTGCGTTGCGCACAATCTGGAAAAGCGGCGCGCTTTATCGGTTTTTTGGACGAACGGCAGGCAGCTCATATTCGCTCTATCTTAAAAAATAGGACGTTTAAAAACTATATGTTCTGGGGCGGATTTTCCGAGGCGGAACGTGTAGTTTTTGGCGCCTTTCCCGACTATTTGCAGCCCCTGGAAGAGGGGTTTCCTATTATGGGCGCCACAGTGGCCTTTCGAAAGCAGGACGCTCTTCAGCATCGGGATTTTTTAGGCGCTTTTCTTGCGTTGGGCTTGAACCGGGAAACGCTGGGAGATATTCTGGTGGAAGATGGACGAGCTGTTTTTTTTGTACGGAAAGAGGTTTCCGGTGTACTGTTGGATGGCATTCAGAAGGTAGGGCGTGTCGGTGTTTCCATTCAGCCCGGCTTTCAGAAGCCGTTACCGGTTGCGCATCGGTTCAAAGAAATTTCCGGCGTGGTTGCTTCACCCCGTCTGGACTGCTTGGCAGCGCTGTTGACGGGATTAAGCAGGGAAAAAGCGGCAGGGTTGATCCGTTCAGGCCTTGTCATGGTGGATCATGAGGTTTTTCAGGAGCCGTCGCTGACTGTGAGGGAAGGCGTAAATCTTTCAGTCAGAGGGACAGGGCGCTTTATTATAGACCGGCTGGGGCCCGTGACAAAAAAAGGCAGGCTTAACGTTGCAGGCAGAAAGTATGAATAGGGGGGCAGGCGTTTGCTTACTTTAAATGATATTATTAATGTCAGCTTCAGAAAGGCAAACTTTTCCGGGTACCGTCCGGAGGATGTCGATAATTTTATTGACCGTGTGAAGGAGTCCTATGAAGCGTTGATTAAAAAGGGCGTGGAGCAGAAGGATGAGCTCGAACGCGCACAGAAGGAAAATGAGCAGCTCCAAAAAAAGGTAGAATTGCTGCAGCAAAAGGTAGAAGAATACCGCAGCGAGGAAGATGAGATCAAAAATGCCTTGGTAAGCGCGCAAAAGCTGGGGGAAGCTTCTGTGCGGGAAGCACGCCATAAGGCCGAAATTATTTTGAAGGATGCCAATTTAAAGGCGGAAAGGGTGGTTTCTTCTGCTGAAAGCGAAATCGGCAGCCAGAAGAAACAGTTGGAGGATCTGAAAAAAGAGACTACTAAATTTCGCTCCAGCCTGCTGGATTTGTATAAGGAACATCTAACGCTGATTAAGGCGATTCCCTCTTATAAAGAGGAGACGGCTGCGGCAGAGCCATCCCCCGCGCCAAAGCCGGCTCAGGAGACGGAACCGCCTAAGCCGGCAGAAGAGCCTAAACAGGAAGAGCCTGTTCAGCCGGCAGCACCGTCTGAGGA
This sequence comes from Hydrogeniiclostridium mannosilyticum, assembly GCF_003268275.1. Taxonomy (GTDB): domain Bacteria; phylum Bacillota; class Clostridia; order Oscillospirales; family Acutalibacteraceae; genus Hydrogeniiclostridium; species Hydrogeniiclostridium mannosilyticum. The sequence continues at coordinate 25,344 of NZ_QLYR01000014.1, read as the reverse complement.
CGATTCGGAGAAGCTGAGTTTTCATGCTGAGGTCTCTAATTTTGACGAAACCCAGGAAATTGATCTTCCGGGTACAGTAGCGGCGAAGCCGGGGGATCAGCAGGGGACGACTTTGTATACGGATCTTTTTGATAAACCCTAATTTTATAAGGCGGGCAGCTTGGATGTTCGCCTTATTTTCTTGTATTTCTTGGGTGTATAATATAGGCCTGAGCTTTTGGAATAAATTTGTGCTATGTATGATTTGAAGGAGGTTGTCCTGTGGCGCCGGCAATTGTTTTAATTGGTGCTGTTCTGTCTGTTATTATTGACCAGGTGATTAAGTATCATGTGGTTTTATATCTGAAGCCGGTGGCCGATGTGGAGGTAATCCCCGGCCTGTTCAATCTGACCTATCTTGAAAATCGGGGAGCAGCTTTCGGTGTTTTGGCGAATCAGCGTTGGTTTTTTATTGTTATGACGGCAGTTGCAATGGTTGTGCTATTGTTCCTCCTCTTTCGCTTTAAGCGCCACAATTTTATCTCCTACACAGCGATTTCTCTGATTATAGGCGGAGGCGTCGGCAATTTAATCGACCGGGTTTTAAACGGATTTGTCGTGGATTACCTTCATGTCAGCTTTTTTCCACCGATCTTTAATTTTGCGGACTGTTGTGTGGTGGTAGGCACTCTATTCTTATTTATATTTATTTTCTTTTTCTATGGAAAGGAAAAAAAGCAAGACGGGGGTTCGGCGCCTGTCGACGATAAGGGATGAGCTTATGGAACGCCGGTTTGAGTGGGATGTTGATTCTGAGTCTGTGGGAATGCGTGTAGATAAATATATTAGCGGCTGTAGCTTGGGCTTAACGCGCTCCGCGGCAGAGAACCTAGCGGCAAAAGGCTTGATACTGAAAAACGGGAAACCCGCCGGTAAAAGTGAACGCCTACAGGCTGGAGACCGAATGCAGCTTACGCTGCCCGAACCGGAAGCGCTGACGGTAGCTCCGGAGGCGATTCCACTGGATATTCTTTATGAAGACGATGACTTGCTGGTGGTTAATAAGCCAAAGGGGATGGTGGTACATCCGGCAGCAGGGAACCACTCGGGTACCCTGGTAAACGCCTTGCTGGCACATTGCGGGGACTCTCTTTCCGGTATAAACGGGGTAATTCGTCCAGGAATTGTACATCGGATTGATAAAGACACCAGCGGCCTTTTAATTGTCGCCAAGAATGATTTTGCGCATCAGCACCTTGCACAGCAAATTAAAGAGCATAGTTTTACCAGGATGTATGAGGCTGTAGTGCATGGCAATTTACGGCAGGATTCCGGTACTGTGGATGCGCCGATTGGCCGCCATCCAACAGAACGAAAGAAAATGGCGGTCACGAATAAGGCCTCCAGGCCTGCAGTCACTCATTACGAGGTTTTAGAGCGCTTTGGCGCCTTCACCCATCTTCGTTTAAGGTTGGAGACTGGCCGCACGCATCAAATCAGGGTACATATGACATATCTTGGCCACCCTGTTGCCGGTGACCCGGTATATGGGCCGAAAAAAACACCTGATTTGGGCGGGCAATGTTTGCATGCGCGCTTTATTGGCTTTATTCATCCGCGCACTCGTCAATATCTTTCTTTTGAAAGTGCGCTTCCGTCTTATTTTACTGCGTTTTTGGAGCGGTTACGCCGGATTTAATCATTCAATTCTCCTATTCCGATAAAAGGATGTGAAGTTTTGGAAGGTGAAACAAAGCAGCTAAAAGCACTGATCGTGGTAGCAGCAATCTTATGTGCGATGATCATCGGTTACAACGCATTTTTTGTTCCCGATGCCTCCGGCTATCAATATTTTGCGGCCTCGCAGGCTGAGATAGCCGTGGACTCCGGGGCGGATAAGACGGAATCCCCGGCTATAGGGGTGGTTAATATTAATACGGCCTCTGAAGAAGAGCTGGATACGCTCCCGGGAATCGGTCCCGCGATAGCTGCGGAAATTATTGCGTATAGAGAGGAGAACGGGCCTTTCCGATCTCCTGAGGAAATTATGAGCGTCAATCGAATCGGCGAGAAAACCTTTGAGAAAATGAAGGCTTATATCACTGTTTAACGGGTAAAGCGTGACTTTTGACATCAAATAAAATACAGCGCCCTATACGGAATAATCCTCCGCATAGGGCGCTGTATGATTATCCTGTGAGGCATTGACAAACAAGGATTATTTTATAGATTCTTTTTTTTCTTTTCGATTCCACTAAAAACGATGCCGCGTGCGGCGTCTACAGTAACAGCCGTTCCGCTTTTCAAAATTTTGGTCGCGTGTTCGGCGCCGACAATAACGGGTTTTTCCAGGGTCAGGCCCACAATTGCGGAGTGGGAGTTTACGCTGCCTGATTCTGTGATGATGGCTGAGCAGGTTCTCAGCAGTGGAAGCAGGTCGTTATTGGTCTGCGGGAGCACCAGAATGTCCCCGCTTTTGTAGGTTTGCCAGGCATCCTCTTCAGAGGTACAGACGCAGAGGGTGCCGCAAATCGCACTGCCGCCCACGCCGATGCCGGAAACAAGAACATCCCCTACAAGTTGGACCTTTAGCAGGTTCGTAGTACCGGATACCCCGAGCGGCACCCCAGCGGTAATGACGCACAAATCTCCATTTTGTACAAGGGTTTGCTTTCTGGCGACTTCTACAACGTGCTCAAATAGCTCGTCGGTATTATCCTTTTCTTCTACCATAATGGGAATAACTCCCCATGAGAGGTTCATCTGGCGCTGTACCTTTGGTTCGGTGGTTCCACTGATAATGGGGCAGAGCGGCCGGTATTTAGAAATCATGCGTGCTGTTTTGCCCGATTTTGTTACCGTTATAATGGCTGCGGCGCCCAAGTCATGGGCTGTTGTGCAGGTGGCATGTGAAATAGCGGAGGTCACATTGGGTTGTTCTATCACGCCGCGCTTTCGAAAACGCTCCTTATAGTCAATGTCCAGCTCGGTCCGCTCAGCAATAATAGACATAGTTTTCAGAGCCTGGATGGGGTAGTCGCCGGCAGCGGTCTCTCCACTAAGCATAATGGCGCTGGTACCGTCGTAAATGGCATTGGCGACGTCGGTGGTCTCAGCCCTAGTGGGACGCGGGTTTTTCATCATAGAATCCAGCATCTGGGTGGCGGTAATGACCTGAAGACCAGCGTTATATGCTTTTTTAATCAGTTTTTTTTGAATGACGGGAATATCCTCCAGCGGGATTTCAACCCCCAAGTCTCCGCGCGCGACCATGATGCCATCCGAAACACGGATGATTTCATCAATATTATCAACACCCTCGGAGTTTTCAATTTTAGCAATAATCCGAATATTATTGCAATTGTGCTTTTCAAGCAAGGCACGCATATCAAGAATATCCTGCGCGGAACGGGTAAAGGAGGCGGCAATGAAGTCGAAATCCTGCTCTACGGCAAAGGCGATGTCCTTCTTATCCTGATCGCTGATGAATGGAAGAGAAAGCTGGATGCCGGGCACATTAATACCCTTATGAGCGGAGATATTCCCCCCGTTAACGACGGTACAGAGAATATCCGTCTCTGTGCAGGAATCGACCCTCAGCTCAATTAAGCCGTCGTCAATCAGAATTTTAGCTCCGCTGTAGACTTCTGAGGGCAGATGCTGAAAGGTTATTGCGGCAATGGTTTCATCGCCCATAACATCCCGGGTGGTCAGTGTAAAGGTTTTTCCTTCCTGCAAAAACACCTTTGGGGTGCTGAAATCTTTTAAACGAATTTCCGGACCCTTGGTGTCGAGCAGGAGAGCGATGGGGAGCTTCAGCTCTTCACGGATTTTTTTCACAGCCTCAACGCGGACCTTTTGCTCTTGATGCGTTTGATGGGAAAAGTTCAGGCGTGCCACATCCATGCCGGTCAGCATCAGCTGGCGCAGAACGTCGTCTTTATCGGTAGAGGGGCCAAGCGTACAAATAATTTTAGTTCTTCTCATATAATCACCTTTCAAGTGCGCGGGTTTAAGGGCGTCTTAAACCATCTCATCTTCTATCTTTAATACCTTTTTATTATAAATCGCAGCTAAGAAAAATGCAAATCAGTATTTTGTTAAGGAATGGTAAAGGCTTGTCAGCCGCTGCAAAATATTTGTTTTATAAGGCTGTAAACTTTTTGTAAATAGCCGATGCAGCGTAAAATAGGAACAGTTGGAAGCGTTGTTTCTGTGCTGGGGAATATGAATAGAAAATATATTTGTCTCAGCTGCCGGCCCTGGCGCTTTTTAGGACTGGCGAAGAGGAATTTTGTACACAGCTTGGGCGCAATAGGGATTTTAGTATTATAAGCAACGGGTCCGAGCGTTTAACTGTTGGAAAAGGAAGTTTTTGAATGGGAGAGAGTGCCTTTAAAGACCAGAAATCTTCTTCAAAAAGTTTGCCTGATCGCTGTTATAGAAATTAAAATATGACATTTACACAAAAAATATAAATATTTCGCCAATAAAAGCAACTGAACGACGTATTGACAAAATTTACATCTTGCGTTATAATTTTGTACGGTTACGAACGATTTTTAAGCGTTAATATGTCAGTGCTAGAGGAAAGGAGGGGAGGCTCAGGTGGAAAAGGATTGTGGTATGTGGATCAATATCCTATCCCGCAAGATTAAAAAGCGTATGAATGCGAATATGCAGGATTTAGGGCTCACTGGAATGCAGAGCCGTGTCATGCACTATATCCTTGTAAAATACGCCGCTGAGCCGGTTTTTCAACGCGATGTAGAAGGCGCTTTCGGTTTAAGCCGCTCTACGGCAACCGGCATTTTGCAGCTGATGGAAAAGAACGGCCTTATTCTACGGGAGAGCGCGGCCAATGATGCGCGGATGAAAAGTTTGATTCCCACAGACAAAGCAGCGAATCTGGATGCTCAAATCGGGGAGTATCTTCGCCAGACCGAACAGAGGCTTACCAGCGGCCTGTCCAGTGCACAGATCGCGTTGTTTCAGGAGAGTGCTGCGCGTATGTATGCCAATCTCAATGAATAGGCCGCCGGCCTGAAAGTCCTATTAATCATTTTATGCCGGGCCGCCTGTGCCATCAATAAGCGGCGCCATGGTTTGGAGGAATGTAGCACATGATAAAAGTCCTTGCTCGCAGCATACGCGAGTATAAAAAATCGGCTATTTTAACGCCTCTTTTAGTTATCGTTGAAGTGGTTTTAGAATGTATTATCCCTTTTGTCATCGCCAATTTGGTAAATGAAATGCAGGCGGGATGCAGCATGGAGGTTATTGTCAACTATGGCATCCAGCTGGTTGTTATGGCTATTCTGTCGCTGGCTTTCGGCGTTGCGGCAGGTAACACCTGCGCCACGGCTTCCACCGGCTTTGCGCGCAACCTGCGCCAGGATATGTTCTATCGTATTCAGGATTATTCCTTTGAGAATATTGATAAATTCTCAGTTTCCAGCTTGGTTACCCGTATGACAACCGACGTGGTAAATGTACAGATGTCCTTTATGATGATCATCCGTGTGGCTATCCGGGGCCCGTTGATGATGATTTTCTCGTTTATCATGGGCTTTGCCATGGGCGGACGGCTGGCAATGATCTTCTTGGTCACCATCCCGCTGCTGGGGGTGGGGCTGGTTCTGGTTATACGCAAGGCTACGCCTATTTTCCGCCGTGTATTCCGCAAATATGATGCGTTGAATGACTCGGTGCAGGAGAATGTGCAGGCTATGCGGGTTGTTAAAAGTTATGTGCGGGAAGATTATGAAAAAAAGAAATTTACTGCTGCCGCAGAGGATGTTTGCAAAGACTTTACCCGGGCTGAGCGCATTATGGCGCTTAATAACCCCATGATGCAGTTCTGTGTATACGCCGGTATGGTTTTTGTGCTTTCGTTTGGTTCCTATGCGGTTATTACCAGCCGGGGCACGGAAATTGCTGTGGGGCAGATGTCCGCAATTTTGACCTACAGCTTTCAGATTTTGATGAGCTTGATGATGCTTTCCATGGTATTTGTTATGATTACCATGTCGCTGGAATCCGCGGAGCGGATTGTGGAGGTGCTGCAAGAGAAAAGTACCTTGGTCAGCCCGGAGGGCGCCCTTACCGAGGTGGCGGACGGATCTATTGATTTTGACCACGTCAGCTTTAAGTATTCCCAAAAGGCAGAGCGCATGGCCTTGTCAGGCGTAGATCTACATATTCGCTCTGGAGAGCTCATTGGTGTTTTAGGTGGGACAGGCTCTTCCAAGTCCACATTGGTGCAGTTGATTCCCCGACTGTATGATGTTACCGAGGGCTGCGTTAAAGTAGGCGGCAAGGATGTACGCCGGTATGACCTGGACTCCCTGCGCAACAATGTAGCAGTGGTGCTGCAGAAAAACGTGCTGTTTTCCGGCACCATTAAGGATAACCTGCGCTGGGGCAACCCTGAGGCTACCGACGAGGAAATGCTGGAGGCCTGCAAGCTTGCACAAGCCGATGAGTTTATTCAGCAATTTCCGAATAAATATGATACCTGGATTGAACAGGGCGGCTCCAATGTTTCCGGCGGGCAGAAGCAGCGTCTGTGTATTGCGCGTGCGCTGTTGAAAAAACCCAAAGTGCTGATTTTGGATGATTCCACCAGTGCCGTGGACACCCGTACGGATGCGCTGATTCGTCAGGGCTTCCGGGATTTTATCCCTAAAACCACAAAAATTATTATTGCGCAGCGCGTTGCTTCGGTGCAGGATGCCGACCGCATTATTGTAATGGACGGCGGGCGTATCAGTGCTGTTGGCAGCCATGACGAACTGATGAAGACCAGTGAAATCTACCGTGAGGTATATACTTCCCAGAACAAGGCAGGTGATCAAGATGGCGAAAAATAAAAACACGGCCGCTCCTGCAACCACAGCCCGGGGGCAGCGTGCTCCGAAGGGGGTACTGTTCCGGCTGCTGCGCACATTGTTTGAGTTCTACCCGGTGCTGCTGCCCGTCACGTTGGTATGCATCCTGATCAATGCCATCGTCAGCTCCATCCCTTCGATATTTATGCAGAATGTAATTGCCGTTGTTGACGGGGCCTACAAGAGTGGCGATTGGACAGCCGTGGCCGGACAGATTTTTACATATGTAGCTATCTTGGTTGTGATGTATATTATCAGTTTGATCGCCGGTGCTTTTTATACTCAAATGATGGCTATCATTACGCAGGGATCCTTGAAAAAGATGCGTGAAAAAATGTTTAGCCGCATGCAGGACCTGCCCATTAAATACTTCGACACCAATGGCCATGGCGATATTATGAGCTATTATACCAACGACGTGGATACCCTGCGCCAGCTTATCAGCCAAAGCCTGCCGCAGATTTTAATTTCTGGTATTACGCTGCTGACTGTGTTTGGCATCATGATGTATTACAGCATTATCCTTGGCTTGGTTGTAGTGGCCGGAGTAGTCTGCATGGCGTTTGCCGCGCGGGCTATCACCAATCGTTCCTCTAAATATTTCCTGCGCCAGCAGGTTACGATTGCCAAGGCTGAAGCATTTATGGAGGAGATGATGACCGGTCAAAAGGTCATTAAGGTGTTTTGCCATGAGAAGGGCGCCAAGGCGGACTTTGACAAGGTGAACGGCGAAATCTTCTTTAACGCTCGCAACGGCAACCGATTCGCCAACATTTTGATGCCTCTGATGGGTAATATCGGCAATGTTATGTATGTTGTTGTGGCGCTGGTAGGCGGCGCGCTGCTGCTGACGGATGTGCCTAATATCAGCATTTCCGGCATGGTTTTCAGCATCAGCATCGTGGTGCCTTTTCTGAATATGACCAAACAGTTTGCGGGCTCTATCGGCCAGGTGTCTAACCAGATCAATATGGTCATTATGGGCCTTGCGGGCGCGCACCGCATTTTTGCGTTGCTGGATCAGGAACCGGAGGCAGATGATGGTTATGTTACTCTGGTGAACGCAAAAGAAAATCCCGATGGCAGTATTAGCGAGTGCAAGGAGCGCACTAATATTTGGGCGTGGAAGCATCCGCACCATGACGGTACCACCACCTATACCCGTCTACAGGGCGATGTGCGCTTCTATGATGTGGATTTTGGCTACTCGCCGGAAAAGATGGTGCTGCACAACATTTCTCTGTATGCAAAGCCGGGACAGAAGGTGGCCTTTGTTGGCTCCACGGGCGCGGGTAAAACCACCATTACAAACTTGATCAACCGCTTCTATGATATTGAGGACGGCAAAATCCGTTACGACGGCATCAATATTAACAAGATTAAAAAGGCTGATTTGCGCCGTAGTCTGGGAATTGTATTGCAGGATACAAACCTCTTTACCGGTACGGTGATGGAAAACATCCGTTACGGCTATCTGGAGGCGAGCGATGAGGAATGTATCGCGGCGGCGAAGCTCGCCGGCGCAGATGACTTTATTCGCCGGTTGCCAGAGGGCTATAACACTATGCTGCAGGGCAATGGCGCGAACCTCAGTCAAGGGCAGCGCCAGCTGCTCGCCATTGCACGTGCAGCTGTAGCCGACCCGCCTGTAATGATTCTGGACGAGGCAACCAGCTCGATTGATACGCGTACCGAGGCGATTGTACAGCGCGGCATGGATGCGCTGATGACTGGACGTACCGTGTTTGTCATTGCGCACCGCCTGTCTACCGTTCAAAACGCCAACGCTATTATGGTACTGGATCACGGTAAAATTATTGAGCGTGGTACTCATGAGGATCTCATCAAGCTGAAGGGGACTTACTATCAGCTGTATACTGGTGCACTGGAGCTGGATTAGCCTGCGCCTTTACACTGCTGTCCCCGAAGCCGGTTTTGCCGTAACGCGGCTGATCGGCTTCGGGGATTTTTCTTTTACGAAAGCCTAGCGAACCAGTGGTTCCGTATTTGCAGCGGCCAATAATAAGGCGGCGGAATGGTAGAGCGCTATCTTCCGCCATATACAAACCGCCCCCGGCGTAGCTCTCATTCTACATCGGGGGCGGTTTTCTTGTATCTCTGGGAACCTGTGCGTAGTTCCACAGCCGGGCGTTTTAATTCACTGTTTTTTAAGGGAAGGGCTGAAGGAATGCGCTAATTTTTATACCCTAAATAATTACCGGCGCGTTTCAAATTTATAAATTGTAGTGCTCGAATAGGGTTCCCCCGGTTTAAGAAAGTGGAAGGGGAAAGACGGCTGGTTGGGTGAATCCGGATAAAATTGTGTTTCAACGCAGAATGCGCAATGGCTGGTGTGGGTAACGCCGTTTTTACCCCGTGTATTGTCCGTAAAATTGTTGCCAGTATATAGCTGAAGGCCCGGCAAATCCGTAAACATCAGCATAATCCGTCCGCTGGCCTGGTCGTAGACCTCGCCGATCTTTTTGAGCGCCTGCCCCAGAATAAGGGCAAAATTATGATCGTATCCTTTTGCACTTCTGAGAATGGTATCGTTTGCTCGGATATCCTGTCCAATTGTTTTGGCTTTATTAAAATCAAAAGGTGTACCGTCTACGGGAATAAATCTACCGGTAGGAATGAGCTCGTCGTCTACCTCGGTAATATAGTCGGCCTTCAGCCTCAGCTCATGGGAAAGGATCTTTTTGCGGGCATCACCCGTCAGGTTGAAGTAGCTGTGGTTGGTAAAATTGACAGGCGTTTCGGCATCTGTTTCTGCCCGGTAGTCGATAATCAGGGCGTTATCAGTGGTCAATGTATACTGCACCAGGACCTCCAGGTTTCCGGGAAAACCTTCCTCGCCGTCCGGGCTGGTGTAGGAAAAGGTGATGGAGGGCGCATCATCGGAATTATTGCTGGATTTTACCCGCCAGACTTGATTGTGAAATCCGTTTGGTCCACCGTGCAGGCTGTTTCCGTGGTCATTTGCAGCCAGAGTATAGGCGGCATCGCCGATTTTAAAGGAAGCGCCGGAAATACGGTTGGCATACCTCCCAACGACGGCGCCGAGAAAGTCTCCCTGGCGGCAATATTCCTCTAAGGTGTCGTGTCCCAGCACGACATCGCCCAAGGTGCCCTTGCGGTCGGGTACCCATAGCTCGGTAATGCGGCAGCCATAGGAGAGGACGCTGAAAAAGGTGCCGCTGCTGTTTTTTAGTTTGTATTGCTCGACGGTTCGTCCGTCAGGCAGCGTACCAAACCTTCTTACATCAATACTCATTAAAATATCCTCACGATCTTATGAATTGGGGATAGAGCTATTTCCCAAGCAGCGCGGCGCCGATAATACCCGCATCATTGCCCAGAGCCGCCCGGCAAATCTGCGTTTGTTTGGTTGAATGAATGCTGTAGACCTGTGTTTTTAGCAGAGCGCGGACAGGGTTTAAAAGATTATCGCGTTCATTGCTGATACCGCCGCCGATGCATAGAATATCCGGCTGAAAAATATTGATGCAGTTTGCAAGGCCGCAAACCAGCTGGGCAATGTAGCTGTCAACGATTTCCTTTGCCAATGGGTCCCCGGCACGCATGGCATCAAAGGCTGTTCGGCCGGTTACCTGGTTGATATCGCCGTTAGAGAGTGCCCAGAGCGGGCTTGTCTTGTCGCCGGGCTGCTCCAGCATGTGCTCTTTGGTGGAAACGATTAACCCGGTAGCAGAGGCGTAAGCCTCCCAACAGCCTTTTCGACCGCAGTTGCAGGGGCGCCCATTGTGAACAATAACCGTATGCCCAAGCTCACCGCCGGCAAAGTTAGAACCAGAGTAAATTTTTCCGTCAATGATAATGCCGCCGCCAACTCCCGTTCCCAATGTGATAGCAATACCGTTTTTGGCTCCCTTGAGGGCGCCAGCGTGGTATTCGCCGTAGGCCGCCGCATTGGCATCGTTTTCAATCACAACCTCAGCGCCAAGCTTTTTCTCTAATAATTCCTTAAGATGAAAATGGTGTAGATACAAATTGTTGGAAAATTCGACAACGCCGGTGTCACGGTTAACCGTGCCGGGGCAGCCGATGCCCACCCAGGGAATATTTTTGAGTGTGAGTCCGGCAGAGGATAGGGCCTCCAATGCAGTGGCGGCCAAGTCGTCAACCAGGCCTTCCGGTTTACATGGAACGACTGTTTTCCGTTCTGCCCGTGCAATGATTTTGCAGGATTCATCTACTACCCCTGCCGCAATATTGGTACCGCCGAGATCAATTCCTAAATAATACATAATCAAGCCCTCCCGCTGTTTATTACAATTTATGTTATTTAGTATAGCATCTTTTTAACGAATAAGTAAATATTCCTGTGGCCTTATTAGAAAAAAATTGTTAAGAAAGGGCTTATGTGATATAATAAACCAAAATGGGAATGTATGCCTGATTTTAATTCAAGGGTATGAAGAGCGTATATCGGTGAAAAAAGCAGGCCTACTCTAATAACGCCGTCTTTGGAGGAAGTATGAAGCTTCAAAATATGCCAGGTTCGATGCAAAATGAAAAAGTGAAAGAATATGCCGGCCTTTTATCGCATAAAAAATGTAGTTTGTTTTTTAAACGCTTATTCGATATCGTGGTTTCATTTTTAATTTTATTGATTTTGTCGCCGGTTATGCTGGTGCTGGCAATTGCGATCAAGCTCGACTCAAAGGGGCCCGTATTTTACCGTCAGATCCGCGTAGGACGTTATAATAAGGATTTCAAAATTTTTAAATTCCGTACAATGGTGCAGGATGCCGACAAAAAAGGCCTGGCTATTACGCTGAATGAGGATCCAAGAATCACACGGGTGGGGCGGCTGATTCGCAAGTGCCGTCTGGACGAGGTTTCTCAGCTGCTGAACGTACTGGGGGGCAGCATGAGCTTCGTCGGCCCGAGGCCTGAAGTCCGCAGGTATGTGGAAGCGTATTCGCCGGAGGGGATGGCAACCCTGCTGGTTCGTCCAGGGGTCACGGCGCCCTCGAGCATTGTCTTTAAGGATGAGGACAAAATCTTGAATTCAGGCGGTGACCCGGAGCAGATCTATGTGGAGCAGATCCTGCCGGAAAAGACGCGGCTTAATTTGGAATATGTGGCGCGGCTGTCTTTCTGGAAAGATATCAAAATAATGTTTCAAACCCTGCATGCGGTAGCAAAGTAAAGGAGATTGAATGATGGAATTTGCAGTAACAATCCTCTGCGGCGTAGTGATTGGCATCGCTGAAATTATCCCCGGCGTCAGCGGTGGCACCTTGGCGGTGCTGCTTAATATTTACGATAAGCTGATTGGTTCCATCAGCCGCTTAACAAAGAACCTAAAAAAGAACCTGCTTTTCTTGGCGCCTCTTGTGCTCGGCATGGGAATTGGTATTTTTGCTTTTAGTTTTGTTATTTCGTTTTTGCTGGAGCATTTTCCCATGGCGGTCAACTTTTTCTTTTTGGGCCTTGTAATCGGGATTATCCCCATGCTGCTCCGCAGGGCACTGGAAACGCCGTTTAAAGGTGTAAGCCTGGTGGGGTTTGTGGCAATGTTTGGCGTTATGGTGCTGCTGGCTGTAGTGTCGTCACAATCGGGAGCGTCTACCGGAGCAATTGAACAGCTTGACCTTTTGCTGGCGGTCCGCCTCTGCTTGGTCGGGGTGCTCGCGGCGGTTTGCATGATTCTGCCCGGAATCAGCGGTTCTATGATCATGGTTATTTTTGGCACCTATGAGACGGTGGTCAACGCTGTGAAAAATTTAAACATCCTAGTGTTATTGCCGGTTGGAATTGGGGTATTGGCCGGGCTTTTGTTCGGCGCCAAATTAGTGGACTTTTGCCTCCGCCGTTTTCCACAATTTACTTATTTTGCCATTTTGGGTCTGGTTGGCGGGTCTGCAATCCCGATTTTCATGAAGGCCGGCTTTACACTTTCTGTAGCAGAGGGCTGGGTGGCCCTGCTTATGCTCGCAGCCGGCGTATTAGTTTCCTTGTTCTTTACTTCGGAGCGTATGCAAAACAAAGGGAGCAAACAGGAACTTAAGGAAGAAAATGCAGACTGAAGGAGCAATATTTCACAGTGTTTGATAGAGATTCTGCTTGAAATTTAGACAAAAAACAGTTCACTTCTTTGTTGAAATGTGATATACTATTTTTGTTTGTGAATTTCAGAGAAGAGGTAGTAATTAGATGGATCAGAGAACGGATGTAAGAAATATAGCGATTATTGCGCATGTCGACCATGGTAAAACAACACTGGTTGACCAATTGCTGCGCCAGAGCGGAATTTTTCGCGCTAACGAGGCGGTCGCTGAACGTGTGATGGACTCCAATGACCTGGAACGTGAACGAGGCATCACCATTTTGTCAAAAAATACCGCAGTCATGTATAATGATGTTAAGGTTAATATCGTTGATACCCCCGGCCATGCCGATTTTGGCGGAGAGGTCGAACGTATTTTAATGATGGTGGACGGCGTTTTGCTGCTGGTGGATGCCTTTGAGGGGTGCATGCCGCAGACCCGTTTTGTATTGAAGAAGGCGCTGGGGCTTGGTAAAAAGCCGTTGGTCGTCATTAATAAGGTGGATCGTCCAGGGGCACGCCCTGCGGAGGTTGTAGATGAAGTGCTGGACCTGTTTATTGAACTGGGAGCGGATGAGGACCAGCTTGAGTTCCCGGTAGTTTACGCCTCGGGGAAGGGCGGCTATGCCACGGTTGACCCCGGCGAGGAAGGAACAGACATGAAGCCGCTGCTGGATGCGATCCTTCGGGAAATTCCCGCGCCCAAAGGGGATCTTACAGGGCCGGCACAGGTGTTGTTTTCCAATATTGACTATGACGATTATGTAGGCCGCATTGGAATTGGCCGCGTCGAACGCGGTGAGGTCCATAATGGACAGAATGTTGTGCTGTGCCACCGGGATGGGACAACCAAAAATGTCAAAATCACCAAGCTCTACCAGTTTGAGGGCCTGCACCGGGTAGAGGTTGAGGAGGCCAGGCTGGGCGACATCGTTGCGGTCTCCGGTATTGCAGACTTAAATATCGGCGAAACCGCCTGTGCGCCGGAGTGTGTTGAACCGCTTCCCTTTGTTCAGATCGATGAGCCCACCGTGTCCATGATGTTCATGGTGAACAACAGCCCTTTTGCCGGCCGGGAGGGTAAATTTGTGACCAGCCGTAATCTTCGGGAAAGACTGTTCAAGGAAGTTGAGACCAATGTAGCCATGCGTGTGGAAGAGACGGATTCCCCGGACACCTTCAAGGTTTCAGGCCGCGGGGAGCTGCACCTGTCGATATTGATTGAACAGATGCGCCGGCAGGATTTTGAATTTCAGGTTTCTGCTCCACAGGTGATTTATAAAGAGGTCAACGGTAAGAAATATGAACCCATTGAGCTGCTGATGATAGAGGTACCGGACAGTTATGTCGGCGCCGTTATGGAAAAGTTGGGCAGTCGTAAGGCAGAAATCGTCAATATGGGCACAAGGGACACAGGCATGACGCATCTGGAGTTCAAAATTCCAGCGCGTGGCCTGATGGGCTACCGGCAGGAATTTTTAACAGATACTAATGGCAACGGGATTATGAATAATGTCTTTGACGGTTACGAGCCGTACAAGGGAGATATTCAGGAGCGCGCGCAGGGCTCATTGATTGCACATGAAACCGGGGAATCCACCGGCTATGGCCTTTGGTACGCACAGGACCGCGGCCGTCTTTTTATCGGGCCCGGCGTAGAGGTCTATGAAGGCATGATTGTCGGCGTTAGTCCGAAGTCCGACGACATTACGGTGAACGTGTGCAAAAAAAAGCATGTAACCAATACGCGCTCATCCAGTGCGGATGAGGCGCTGCGGCTGACACCACCCACTATTTTGAGCCTGGAGCAGTCACTGGAATTTATTAAAAACGATGAGCTGGTTGAGGTTACACCTAAAAATATTCGTATGCGCAAGACCGTATTGAGCAAGGAACTGCGGATGAAGAAGGCAAGCAAAAACAAATAAGACTCAGCACCAACGGCGGCGGCTGTGGCAAAATAGCTGCAGCGTGCTGCCTGTTTTTATTGGAACCGGTTTTATTTTCAGAAAGGCAGGTGAGGTACAGCCGCGATGCAGTATGTAATTTTAGATTTGGAATGGAATGGAACCTACAGCAAACGCTTAAAGGGTTTTATCAATGAAATTATTGAATTTGGAGCCGTCAAGGTGGACGGAACCCTAAATATTATTGACACCTTTGAGGCGCTGGTGCGGCCTCAGGTTGGCAAGAAGATAAGCGGTAAAATTAAAACCCTTACCAGCATCACCAATGAGGAATTGGAAAAGGGCCTTCAATTTATGCAGGTGACGAGCCAATTTAAAAAGTGGATGGGCGACGCGTTGCTGCTGACATGGGGCACCTCAGATGTTCTGACCTTAATTGAGAACTGCCGCTATTTTTACGGCAGCAATCATATTCCCTTTTTACGGCAGTATATGGACTTACAGGATTATTGCCAGCAGTGCATGGAGTACGACGCCGCCAAGCAAATGGGGCTGACTACCGCCGCGAGCCTGCTGGGGATAGACGGCGCGGGTTTTAACCACCATCGCGCTCTGGGAGACAGTCTGCTGTCCTTGCGCTGTTTCCAAAAGCTCTATGACCCGGAGAGGGTTCAGCGCTTTGTAAAAGAGGCGGATGATGAGTTTTATCGCCGCATGATGTTCAAGACTACTATTTTGTGCGACCTGAATAATCCATTGATTCAACCCGGCGATATGTTGTTTAACTGTCCCCAGTGCGGGCGCCGGGCCCGACGGCTAACCAATTGGCAGTTGAAAAATAAGAGCTACCGCTCCTTGTTTGTTTGCCGGCATTGTCATATGAATTTTTACGGGCGCGTACAGTTTAAATTGAAATATGAAGGGCTTCTGGTGAAAAAATCGATTCTGCCAATTCAGCCAAAAGAAAGCCCGGAAGAGGATTGAGAGGGAATCTTATATGGAGCAGGAGCATCGGGGCAGCATGTGTTACCGGGAAAGGAACGGTGTGGGGTATTTGACCTTTCCGGCGTTTGACAGAGTACACTTCGTGCGGCATGCTTTTTCCACCCGTGTTGGCGGCGTTAGCCCAGCCCCGTTTAATACAATGAATCTCAGCCGTGGGCGGGGAGACAGCGATGCGCATGTGAATCGCAATCTTCACCTGCTGTGTGACGCGGTAGGGGTTGATTATTGCTCGTTGGTTTCCTCCGCGCAGGATCACCATACCCAGATCCGTAGGGTAGGCAGGCGTGAATGTGGCATCGGCGTTCGTTTTCCGGCAGACCGGCAGAGTGTAGACGGGCTTATCACTGATGAACCTGGAGTAACGCTGCTTACGCATTATGCGGATTGCACCCCGTTGTTTTTTCTGGATAGAAAAAACGGGCCATTGGTTTGGCGCATGCCGGCTGGCGTGGGACAGCCGCCCAAATCGGAGCGATTACTGTACAAAGCATGCAGAAGGAATTTTCCTCCGACCCCGCGGATATCCTGGTGGGAATCGGCCCCTCCATCGGTCCCTGCTGCTTCGAGGTAGACCGCGATGTCGCAGAAGCGTTTATGGCCTTACAGACCTTTGAACCAAACGCATTTGTTAAGGCGGGAAGGCCCGGGAAGTATCAAGTAGATCTTTGGGAGGCTAACCGGCGCATTTTGCAGGGAGCGGGGATTTTGGCACAGCATATCACGGTTGGCGGGCTTTGCAGCTGCTGTAATCATAGCTGGCTATGGTCGCACCGGGCCACAAAAGGGGTACGTGGAGGCATGGCTGCGCTGATGCAGCTGTTACCGGAATAAACGGGAAGGACTGCGCTATGGAGATTAAAAATTGTCTTCTTTGCCCGCGCCAATGCGGCGTTTTTAGAAGTGCCGGGGAAGGGAGCGGCTATTGCGGCATGGGGGCTAACGCTGTATTGGCCCGTGCTGCCTTGCATTTTTGGGAGGAGCCCTGCATCAGCGGAACACGTGGATCCGGCGCGGTGTTTTTTACCGGCTGCTCCTTGAAGTGTGTTTATTGCCAGAATTATGAGATCAGCACGGAAAGAAATGTAGGAAAGTCCCTTACGCCGCAGGAGCTTGCCGGTACCTTCCAGCGCTTGGCAGATCAGGGCGCTCATAATATCAACCTGGTAAACCCTACCCATTTCGCGGCGGCAGTCATAGAGGCATTGCGAATCTGGAAGCCAGCGGCTAAAATTCCCGTTGTTTACAATACCAGCGGCTATGAGCGGGTGGAGACTGTTCGCGCACTGAGAGGGCTCGTTGATATTTACTTGCCTGATTTTAAATATGCAGAGAGTCAACTGTCTCTTGCTTATTCTGGGGCTGAAGATTATGCCTTGGTGGCAAAGGCCGCACTGCTGGAGATGGCGGAACAAACAGGGAAGCCTGTTTTTGGATCGGATGGAATGTTGCGCAGCGGCACAATGGTGCGGCACCTGATTCTGCCGGGGCATACCAGAAATTCGCTTATGGTGTTGGAATGGCTGGCAGAGAATATGGGGGAGCGGGCCTTAATCAGCCTGATGGCACAATATGTTCCCTGCGGCAAGGCGCCTGATTACCCGGAACTCAACCGGCGTATTACACAACGGGAGTATGAGAAGGTGCAGCAGCGCCTATTTGAGTTGGGCCTAGACGGTTTTGTCCAGGAGCGTTCATCCTCCAAAAAGGAGTATATTCCAGATTTTAATTTGGAGGGGGTTGCTCCTTGACAAATCATAATATTAATATTATTATATAATGTAGTTATTAAAATTACATCATATATTTTTGATGATCAAAGGAGTAGCTCATGGATAAAATTATGGATAAAAGGGAAGCGCGCGCACAAAAGAGAATCCACCTGGCCTTGCCGAAATACAGCTTGGCGGAGGAGATCACAAACGCTGTCACGCATGGCCTGGGGGTTGCGCTGGCAATTGCAGGATTGGTTGTTTTACTCATCTATTCCCCGAAAACACCGCTGGCGATTATTTCGGTTTGTCTTTTCGGTGCTTCGATGTTTCTTTTATATATGGTGTCTACGCTCTACCACTCGCTGGGGGTCAACCGGGCTAAGAAGGTTTTTCAGGTTTTGGATCATTGTACAATATTTTTCCTAATCGCAGGGACCTATACCCCCATCTCTCTTCTGTGCATTGGCGGCACGGTTGGTTGGGTTTTGGTTTCAATCGTGTGGGGCGTCGGGATATTGGGAACAGTATTGACCGCTGTGGATATGCACCGCTTTAAGGTTTTTTCTATGGTGTGCTATATTGCACTGGGCTGGTGTGTGATTATTTTTATCAAACCCCTGATTGACAGCATGGATCAGACGTCTATTGTTCTGCTGGTAGTAGGCGGTGTTCTTTATACGGTTGGAGCAGTCATCTATGGCTTGGGGCGGAAGGTCCCTTATATGCATTCTGTTTGGCATCTGTTTTGTCTGGCAGGTACCGTCTTTCATTATTTTGTTGTGCTGCGCATCTGTATGTTCAGCGCGTAACGGCACAGCCATATTTTATAGAGGCACACAGCGGGATCACAAAATGTTTACAATTTTTTTAGAGGCTCTTCTTTTGGCGGAGATATAATAGAATTATCAAATACAAGGAGGATTTCATATGGATGTTTTGCACCGGGAAATTTCCTTTGAATCCTGCGTCGAAAACGAACGGATCTTTGTAAGAATTGTAGAGCCCGCGGATCGCTTTCAAATTCGTGGGATTTTGCAAATTGCCCATGGAATGGCCGAGCACAGCTTGGTTTACGTTAACTTTGCGAGGTATATGGCTGAGCAGGGCTTTGCTGTAGCGGTCAACGACCATCTCGGCCACGGAAAATCGGTTTCAAGCGGCGGTTCATATGGGTATTTCGGTGAGGGAGGCTGCCGCAATCTGGTTGAAGATATGCATAAGCTTTCCCATCTATTGCAAGAGGAGTACTCGGAAAAGCCTTTGATTTTAATGGGGCATAGCATGGGTTCCTTTTTGGCTCGTTCTTACTGTGCAAAATATGGAAATGAGCTGGCAGGGGCGGTGTTTATGGGGACCTGCGGCAATCCCGGGAAAGCGGTTTTATCGGTTGAGCGTGCGGTAGCCGAGGGGAAAATTCGAAGGCTTGGAAAAAAAGCGCATGATCCGCTTTTTGCAAAGCTTTCTACAGAGCGCTTTAACCATTATTTTGCCCCGGTCCAAACGCCGAATGACTGGGTTACAAGTGACCTCGGGGAAGCAAAACGTTATACGGAGGACCCGCTGTGCGGCTTTGATTTGACCGTCTCAGCCTACCGTGACATTCTTGACCTGCAAGCGGAAATTTCTGCGCCGGAATGGTTTGAACGTGTTCCCAAAGAGCTCAATATATTCTTGCTTGCCGGTCAAAAGGATCCGGTCGGCAATTTTGGCAAGGGCGTCAGGTGGGTGGCAGAAAAGCTGAAGAAAACAGGGCACCAGGTTCGCTTGGTGCTATATCCTGAGGTGCGCCATGCTTTGGTGACTGAGGTCAACCGCGACGAGGTGTACCAGGATCTACTGGACTTTTGCAATTCTCTTTTATAATTAGTGAAAAGAGCCGCTGCCCGGTATTTTACCGGACGGCGGCTCTTTCAATCATGCTTTACTCGTATGTGACAGGAAACGCTAATTCTTGCAGAGAGTGCAGCTTCAAAGGCTTCTTATTTTCTTTAAAGGTTTATCAAGCTCTAATTTCCCGCAGCATATCGGGAAAAAGCTGAAGGCTTCTTTCTAATATCCCGGTCATTTGCGCAATGGCGGTACCATAATTTGTAAAGGGTACTTGTTGGCTCAGCGTCTGCTTCATGCGGTAACTCATTTCCTTGCCGTTCAGCATACAGCCCCCACAGTGGATGACCAGGCGGTAGGGGCGAAGATCCTCCGGATATTCTTGACCGGAAGTAAATGAAAATGCCAATGTTTTACCCGTATATTTTTTCAACAGCGCAGGCAGTTTGACCGTACCAATATCACCGCATTGGCGGTGGTGGGTGCAGCCCTCGGAGATTAGAATCCGGTCGCCCTCCTGAAGGCGCTTTAAACATGCCGCCCCTTTAACGGCGGCAGCAAGAAACCCCTTATACCGAGCCATTAGAATCGAAAAAGAGGTAAGCGGAATATCCGGCGGTGTTTCGGCGGCTGCCTTGGCAAAAACCTGGCTGTCTGTAATCACCAAATTTGGTTTTCGGCCAAGCGCTTTCAGCGTAGAGCCCAATTCACTCTCCTTTGTGACGATGGCTGTTGCCTCTGCGTCCAGAATATCACGGATAGCCTGCTGCTGTGGAAGAATCAGCCGGCCTTTAGGCGCCGCTTTATCGATGGGAATAACTAGGACAACAAAATCGCCAGGGTGCAGTAGGTCCGCGACAAGGCGGTGGGGGTCTTCTTCGTTTTTTGCCAGTGCAGCAATTCGCTCCTTGAGCTGGTGGATGTTGGTTTTAGTCTGAGCGCTGACGTAGAGCGTATCCGTGCCGGCGGCTGGTAGGGCTGGTAAGAGGTCGCTTTTATTGTAGACGGTCAAGCAGGGGAGGCCTCGCTCTTGAAAGAGCCGAAGGAGCTCCCGATCCGCTTCGCAAAGCCCTGTAACGGCGTCAATGACCAGAACGGCGACATCGGTTTTGCGAAGGACCTGCTTTGTTTTTTCTATACGGAGCTGCCCAAGGGCGCCAATGTCGTCAAAGCCCGGCGTGTCAATAATGGTAACAGGGCCCAACGGCAACAGCTCCATAGATTTATAGACCGGGTCGGTGGTGGTTCCCTTTTGGGCGGAAACAATGGAGAGAGACTGCCCGGTAACGGAATTGACAAGACTGGATTTTCCCGCATTACGTCTGCCAAAAAAGCCAATGTGTGTGCGGTTGGCGGAAGGCGTATCGTTCATGCCCATAGCAGAGCCTCCTTAAAAACGGAAATCGCGCTGTCCGTTTTCAATTTCAGCTAAGTGTGCGCGGGCAATTTCACGGACCTTTTCCTTGGGGATATTATTCAGTTCCTGGGCAATCATTTTCTCGCCAATTGCGCGCGTTGCAGGAGAGGCGTAGTCCATTAAGAACTCCTTGAGTGTCATTAAGGCATTCGGATGGCAGCAATTTTGAATTTGACCGCTTTTACACAGGCTCATAAACCGGTCGCCCGTCCGTCCCTCACGATAGCAGGCGGTACAGAAGCTGGGAATATATCCCATCTCCATCAGCCAGCGCACTACCTCGTCCAGCGTGCGTTTATCGCTGACGTCGAATTGCTCGGAGCTTTCGTCCTCCGGTTCGGGTTCGCAGTAGCCGCCCACGCTGGTGCGAGAGGCGCCGCTGATCTGTGAAACGCCCAGACGGATGACTTTTTCGCGGACGGCCTTACTCTCACGGGTAGAAATAATCATTCCGGTATAGGGAACGGAAATCCGAATTAGTGCGCATATTTTGGCAAAAATGTCATCGCTAATGCCGTTATCAAAGGCACTGGGGTCAATATCGTCCGCGTGCTTAATGCGCGGGACACTAATGGTGTGCGGGCCAACACCGTGAACAGCCTCCAGATGCTCGGCATGCATCAGCAGTCCCGCAAACTCATATTTATACAGCTCCAGGCCAAACAAAACGCCAAGGCCAACATCATCAATTCCGCCTTCCATGGCACGGTCCATAGCTTCAGTGTGATAGGCATAATTGTGTTTGGGACCGGTGGGGTGAAGCCTTTCATAGCTTTCCTTGTGGTAGGTCTCCTGGAAAAGGATGTAAGTGCCGATTCCGGCCTCCTTGAGCTTATGGTAGTTCTCAACGGTGGTAGCCGCTATATTGACATTGACACGGCGGATGGCGCCGTTTTTATGTTTGATGCTGTAGATGGTTTTGATGCATTCCAAAATATACTCGATGGGGTTGTTGACAGGATCCTCACCGGCCTCGATCGCCAGGCGTTTATGGCCCATATCCTGCAAGGCGGTCACCTCGCGGACAATATCCTCCTGTGTAAGCTTTTTTCGTGGTATATGGCCGTTTTGATGGTGATAAGGGCAGTATACACAGCCGTTTACACAGTAATTGGAAAGATACAGCGGTGCGAACATGACTATACGGTTGCCGTAAAAATCCTTTTTAATTTGCTCTGCAAGGTCATAGATTTCCAGAATCTTATCTTCCATATCACAGGCGAGTAAAACGGAGGCTTCACGGTGAGTCAGGCCTTTTCTGAGCCGGGCTTTTTCAATAAGGCTGTCAATGAGTGCGGCATTGTTTTTGTTGGCTTCTGCATAGGAGAGGGTGTCCATGATTTCTTCATGGTTGATAAATTCCTCCGCTTTTAGAGATTTAGGGTCGTACATGGCATTGCTTCCTTTCTTTCTTGTGGGTGAGCATAGGCTTACCCCTTAGATGATTGATTACAGAGCTGAAGCGGCCTTATAGTCGCCGCGGCTTACCACAATTTGATAACCGATGGCTGACATTCTCTTTTTTAGCTCACGCAGCCCCTCGGCTGCTTCAGCGCCGGTTCCCGCCTTATGGTCATATAAAAGGTATTTTTTGCGGACGGACAAGGGGGAGAGGTTGGGCATTACTACGTTAGCGCCTGCTAAAATACCGCGTTCGCGGCCGCCGTCACAAATTGTGGCCAAGGCGGTAGTCGCCGGTAAAAGTATGTGGGGGAACAAAATGCGCAGGACACTAAGCAGAGCAAGCGTTTGGGACAGTGTGCCGGGCGGCTGGTGGGCAAAGGGCGTTTCCTGGTGAGGAATAAAAGGGCCGATGCCAATCATGTGCGGCTCCAGCTCCTTCATAAAAAGAAGATCCTCCCGAATATGGGCGGCGGTTTGTCCCGGCGAACCGATCATCATCCCGCAGCCCACCTGAAAGCCAATTTCCTTTAGGGTAAACAGGCATTGCTTTCGCTGTTCGCCGGAGAGCTCCGGCGGATGTAGCTGCCGGTAATGGGCGCCGTTTGCCGTCTCATGCCGCAGAAGAAAGCGATCAGCGCCGGCAGCATAGTAGGCCCGGTAGCTTTCACGGCTTTTTTCTCCCACGGAAAGTGTAACGGCACAGTCGGGAAATCGATTTTTTATTGCAGAAATCAAGCCGGTCAAAAGGGCATCCGTCCAGAACGGGTCTTCACCGCCCTGAAGGACAAAGGTCCGAAAACCAAGCCGGTAGCCCTCCTCGCAGCAATCCAAAATATCCTCTTTTGTCAGGCGGTACCGTTCAGCATGGCGGTTTCCGCGCCGGATGCCGCAGTAATAGCAGTCGTTTTTACAATAATTTGTAAACTCGATTAAGCCGCGAATGTAGACATCGCGCCCATATACGGAGTGCTGGACCTCGCGAGCCAGAAGGAACAAGGGTTGAAGCTCATCCTCTTTACAGTTTAACAGAAAGCCGATGTCGTTTTCGCTGGGAATGCTTCCCTGTGACAGCGTTTCAAGAATTTTGTGAAGCTTACACATGATCTTCTCCAACTATTTTAGAATAAGCAGCCTTGGCGCTGACGCCGTCAATCCGGCCGATTTTTCCGGACAGAGCGCTGATGATGTCATGCGGTGCATCAACGGCAACGCTGATAATGTTGATGCCTCGAACCCGGTAGGGGACGCCCATACGCCCAATAATGTAGGAGCTGTATTCGTGTAAGACGGAATTTAGCCTTGCTACAGCTTCTTCCTTTTCAACAATGATACCGATAACCGCTACGCGTGTCTCCAAAATCAAGCCTCCTCACCTGCAACAAAAAAACGCCTATCCTTACTAAAAAGGCATAGACGTCTACAAAGACCATGAAAAACACTTATGCCTTCCGCCTTATCAAATCATGCAGCGTCAGTTTAAAAGGGAGTTCTTTGCTGAAAGAAAATCTTACAGCGCAGAAAAAGTCCATTTACAAGCTTACTATAGCATAAGTCCGGCTTATTTGCAAGGCATGGGAATAATAAAACGTAAACGCTGAGCGAATCAGCATACCTTTTTCAGAATACCGACCCCCAGTGGGTAAGGGCCTGTATGAACGCCAATGGTCGCACCGATTTGATAAAGCTCCAGGGTCTTGATATGAGAATACTCCTGGAGAGAGGCCAGCAGGCGGTCTCTAAAGGCGGCCGCTTCCTCAT
Organism: Hydrogeniiclostridium mannosilyticum; assembly: GCF_003268275.1. Taxonomy (GTDB): domain Bacteria; phylum Bacillota; class Clostridia; order Oscillospirales; family Acutalibacteraceae; genus Hydrogeniiclostridium; species Hydrogeniiclostridium mannosilyticum. The sequence goes on along the minus strand of NZ_QLYR01000014.1, from coordinate 1,366 downwards.
AATCATAGCCGTACCCGACGACAACTGTATAAGCGTCAGGGTTTAACGCATGTTTTACAAAATGCTTTTTAACCATTTCAATGACCTTGTCCTTAGATTTGTTCCGGCTTAGAGCAATGCCGGAAGGGAAAATCTCGCCTTCCTTCAGGGTAATCAAGGGGCGAATGCCGAGACTTTTCCCCACAACGCCAACGAGCTTTCCTACACGGCCGCCGTGTACAAGGTAATCCATACTTCCTATGGTAAAAAAGATGCGCCCGCTGGAACGTATTTCCTCAATGCTGTGAATGGTTTCCTCATAACTCATACCGGCCTTCTGCATTTTTGCGGCTTCCAGGACAAGGATTCCCTGAAGTACGGTGTTTACAGTGGTATCTATAACAGTTATTTTTGCGTTTTCATAATCGCCAAGTAAAAGCTCTTTGGCATTGCAGGCAGCGGCGTAGGAGCCGCTGAACTTAGCGGTAATGCAGAGGCATATAATGGGAATATTCTGCTCTACATAAGGTCTAAAAGCTGCTAAATAGTCTGTAACATTCGGCAGGGAGGACTTTGGAAAGCTGTGGGGATGATCCACCATTTTTTGATAAAAATCTCTTACGGCAATTTCCTCAATTTCCTTCTGGTAGGGCTCTTCTTCAAAGGCGACATAAAAAGGGACAATCTTAATATTGTGTGCTGCTGCGGTTTCGGGGGCGAGGTCACAAGAACCATCGGAAATAATTTGATAATTCATGCTGTGCGTTCCTTTCAGGGTATCATGTTAAAATATTTATATTATAGTATAGATAGGGCAAATTGTCCAGTAGATCTAAAGAGTAAAATCAAATATATTAGTATTAAAAACTAAATAGAAAAGGCGAATGGAAATGTCAATATCTTACAGTTTAGTATGGTGTAATCTATCAAGGATTATGAGACAGATCACATAACAAATTTGATAAAATAGTCATTATATGGATGCTATTTTAAATAATAATACTGAATTTTGATTTTTCCCTTGCAAAATAAAAAAAGGTATGCTATACTTTAAAAGCTGTTTCAAGGAAAGTAAATAAAAAATGGGGCATTAGCTCAGCTGGGAGAGCGCCACACTGGCAGTGTGGAGGTCAGCGGTTCGAGCCCGCTATGCTCCACCACAACAAACAAAACCGAACCATGTGCCGGTTGGCGATGGGTTCGGTTTTGTTTTTATACTCGAAAAGTGAACTGTATTATACTAGGAGAAGCTGTAAGCACGTTAAGCTTACGGCTTCTTTTTAGCTTGTCTAATTGGAAGAAATCCTGTAAAATAGCAGTAGGATTACTTTAGAAATGGAGTATTAAGATGGAGAGAGCCGAATCCAATAGCTTTGAAAAGAAAATC
>NZ_QLYR01000013.1 GCF_003268275.1 Hydrogeniiclostridium mannosilyticum | reverse complement strand
CCTGCAAATTCTCTAAAAAGGTATCGCCCAGCGCCGTGTACTGCCCCCAGTATTTGGAGAGCAGCTTTTTCGCCCAGGTCTGCACCGCCGCAATCGCTACGGGGATCAGCGGCACACAGACCAGCAGTACAATGGCCGAGGGGATATTGATGAAACATAACACAATAAACAGTGTCAGGGGAGCCAACATCGAATAAAAAAACTGGGGCAGGTAGGCGCCGAAATAGGTTTCCAGCTGATCGACGCCCTCGACAGCCACTTGAACAACCTCCGAGGTCTTGACCTGTTCCTTGTAGGAAGCGCCAAGCCGCAAAAGCTTTTTATAAATTTGTTCCCGCAGGGTTTTCTTTACTGCTTTGGAAGACAAGTAGCTCATCCGGCTGGCTCCTATGGCACAGAGGAACCGGATCGCCAACGCTATAAGCGTTGCTGCCGCCGTTATCCATAAAGAGCCTGCATTGGCGCTTCCGTAGAACAAACTTGCAAGCAAACCCGTAATACTGAACATCATGGCGATGTTCGCCGCCAGGGAGCACCATTGCAATATGACATTCCCGGCGATGTACTTTTTACTCTCGCTGACCGTCCCGATCAGCCGCTTGTTTATCATCATTTCTGTTTTCCGCCTTTGCTTATACACTGCGAAGGACAAAGTAATCCGTTGCAGGTATCGAGTTAGTTAGAGCTAATTTCTAGTATAATACCATATCGTGACGAGACTGTCAAATAATATTCAAGACTGTCAGCATAATAAAAGTAGCACACCCTCTCCTTTCTAAAAAACAATAAAAAATAAGCAGTCTTCACTTAGATGAAACTAATCTTCTCTTTCCCCTGTAAATACTCGCATAGCAGAGACGGCATCAAGGCAATTCAGCCTAAAACGCAAAAGGATTTCTTTTGACAGAAAAACTCGCCGGAGGGCAGGCCGCGAAAGAAAGCCCGGCCCCTATGATAAATAATTGCAGCTTACAAGACCGCCTCCCGGCAGACGGTAAACTATGTCCTGAGCACAACATATCCGGCAGTAAAGAAGAAAAAGGGTCCCCGCGGAGCTGCGGCTCCGCGGGGACTCAGGGGGTTCTATACATCAAAACTCTCGCCTTTTATAAAAATGAACCGATAAAAATGCCGAAGCGATAAAAAGAATGACGGCAAGCACCAAAAACCATACCGGTGAAAAATCCAGCTGCAATCCCCATTTTCGAGAGAAAGAATATAAAAAGCCCGCACCGGCTGAAACTAAAATTGTTGTGGCAAAAAACCAAATTCGTCCTTTTTCTACACCAAATTTAAAAATTAAAGGATATGTAAGCCCGGAATAAAATAGTATGCCGAAAACCAGTATTCCCAGCAGGAAAATGGTCTGTTCCCAAGAAAAAACATGCCCCCAGCCCATGAACCCCACCACTAAGCTGATGATGAAATACAGGGCGCAACCGACAGCCATTCCAAACAGGGTCAAGCAATACTTGCTCAAAACCAGCTGCGTGCGTGAGTACGGCATAGTCATGGCATAGTTATCCCACTTACTGCGTTCATCAAACCCCATAATTGTAAGCGGAAACATGGCTAGAATCACACCGCTCATCAAAAAGAATATCAACCCCTCATTGCCGGGGTTCAAGACTGACACGGTAATAAAGACAACCGGAATAAACAGCATATACTTACACTGGTTCCAGAGAATAAACCAATCCTTCAATAAAAGCCCCTTCATTTTTCGGACCCTCCTTTCGCCAGCAGTACAATTATATTTTCCATTGTTACCGGTTCCAGGGAAAAGCTTCGGGGTACGGCATTGCGCTGGACAAGCACCTCCATGCCATACATTGAGGTGCGGTAGCCCTTAACCGCTTTGGGGTTGAGGGCCTCGAAGGCGCCTCTGGAACAATGCAGCAATCCATATTTCTCCAGAAGACGGTCTTTTTCCTCAAAAAAGAGCAGTTTTCCTTGGTGCATAAACGAAATATAGTCACACATTTTTTCTAAGTCGCTAATAATATGAGATGAAATCAAAATCGAATTTCCTGGCTCCCGCGTATACTCTAAAAACAGGTCGATAATCTCATCGCGGACAATGGGGTCCAGCCCGCTTGTTGCTTCGTCCAAAATCAAAAGCTTGGCGTGGTGCGAGAGTGCGACAGCAATGGCCAGCTTCATTTTCATTCCGCGTGAAAATCCCTTGAAGGCCTTTTTTTCAGGCAGGGAGAAGCGTTCCAGCAAACTTTTGAAGCGGGCCTCATTCCATTTCTTGTAGGTATTCCGCATAACCGCGTTTACCTGTTTAGCCGTGATGCTCTCAGGAAAATACGCTTCGTCAAGAACCACGCCGATGTCTTCCTTGGTAATTTGAAAGCGATTGCGGTTATCTTTGCCCAAAACATAAATTTCACCGCTGTCCCGCTGGATGCTATCTAAAATCAACTTGATGGTCGTGCTCTTTCCGGCCCCATTCTCACCGACCAAGCCAAGAATATACCCCTCCGGCAGCGTAAAGCTGATATGCTCCAAGGCAAAGCCCGGATATTTTTTGCTAACATCCTTTAATTCCAATGCATTTGCGGTCTTCATCATCATTCCTCCCGGTATAGGAGTTGGAACATTTGGATAAGCTCCTTCTCCGTCAAATTGCAGCTGGCGGCCAGCACCGCAATTTGCTGCATTAGGCCCTCAATTTTCTTCAGGTTTTCTTCGCGCAGCATCTCAACATTCTTTTGCGCGACAAAACACCCCTTGCCTGCCACAGTGTAGATAAAGCCCTCGCGCTCCAGCTCATCATAAGCGCGCTTTGTCGTGATGACGCTGATGCGCAGCTCCTTTGCAAGGCCGCGGATGGAAGGCAGCGCCTCTCCTTCACCTAATTGCCCGGAAATAATCAGTCCCTTGATTTGTGAATAAATCTGGTCATAAATCGGCTGGCCACTGGTATTACTGATGAAAATATCAATCACAACCACCTCCTACATCTGTTAATATACAGTATATACAGTAATCACAGAATTGTCAAGTCCACTAATAAATAAAAATCGGCCCGCCGAGGGCTTCCTTCACAGAAGCCTTCAGCGGGCCTGCATGAGCCTAAGCTGACTTTTTAGGTAAGCGGCTTTTCCGTATTATTATAAAATTAACTCCTTCCCTTCTCCAGCACCCACAGCGCCAGCTTTAAAATACTGTCAAAAGCTTAATGGCAACGAGATTTCCGCCAGCCCTATATGGCGGTCTAAATGGCCGGTTCCCGTTCCGTTCACTCCATCATAGAGCAGTGCAAGTGTTCCATGATCCGTTGGACAAACAGCCGGCATCCCAATTGCACCTTTTGCCCATGTGCTTACGTTGCGGTCAATAACAATCGCCTTATCCTCCTGGCTCCAGCGGTCTATATCGGTCGTCCAATAGGCCCATACTGCGTCTGTATACGAATTTTGATAAATATGGTTTGTAAACAGCCAATAACGCCCTGTACGCTCTTCATAATAGAGGGATGAGTTTTCTATATCCTCGGCCGGCGGCAGAATCGGCTCAGGATCCTTAACCCAAAAATTCCCCTTATCCTTATCATAATCATCGCATATAGATAAATCATCCGTCCGTGCTATTCCCAAGGACCGGCGCGTGACCCCGGAGCAGGATCCGCTATAAAACATCATATATTTTTTACTTCCTGGAACAAGGCCATATTTAGGATTCAGCAATACCTCTCCCGGAGAAGCCGTCTCATCATCCCAGGCGCCTGGCTTTCCAACCCGGAAGCAAACGTGCTTCTCAGCGTGCAACCGGTCACACTCTTTTATCCACGGGCCTTCTATGGAGTCTGACGTCGCAAGCATGGTTGAATATGCAAACGCAGGAACTCCCTCCTCAGAGCAGTGATCCGCGCCCAGATAGAACCTATACCACCTGTTCCCGTCGTAAAAACTCCACGGGGAAGAGGCGCTGCAACAATCTTTTCTGTCTGAACCCGGGTGCACAATTGCAGAGGTATAAAGGCTCACGCCTAATTTTTCCCAGTGAACAAGGTCCCTGCTGCGGGCAGTACAGGCATTCCAGTAGCTTTCCGCCGTCTTTTCCGGCATAGCCGCATCGTAAGAGAGATAGTAGTATTCTCCAACGCGGTTTAAAATTGCCTCTCTAACACCGCCTCCATCCCATTTATACATCTTTTCCGCTACACTGTCCGGGGACAAAACAATTCCCAAATCCTTTACACCTGCTAAATAGCGCATATTTCTCTCCCTTATAAATTTATTTTTCCGGCAATTTACCTTTAATTTAACCCAAAGAACAGGCCGGAAAGCGAGACATATTCACCCCTGATATGATCAATCCTGAACCGAGCGGGCCGATTGTATTTGTATATTGCATATACCCCCTCTCTATGGTCCTCCACTATCCTGACAGGCGCCACCAACTCAAAGGTTTTACCGTCAAACATTTCGACGGCAAGGCTTTTTCCTTCCTTTTCCCAGTCAACAAAATACAGGGCCACTGTATACGTATGGTCATAGGCAAGATCAATGTCTACCGTAAAAGTCTGGTAGCAGGCCTGGTTGTACCTCGACTGGTATCCGCCCAGGGCCCTGGCGCCTATGTTGTCGCGGTTGGAGTACATGCTTCTTGCTTCTGAAGACACCGCCGTAAAGGTCCTGTCCTCTCCTTTTGCAAAACGAATATTACTGACGTAATCAGGAAGCTGCTTCGCATTATCAGACGGATAACCGCAGAGCCAATACCCATCCTTCCCATAGGCTAAGCCCCATTGCCCTTTTGTTTCGCGGTCAAACCCAAGAAAATCAGCCGGGTACTTATATTCCGGGGGGATATAGCCACGCTTCTCACCTTCATACAGTACATCAAACCTGTATTCCCCCGCTGTTAAAAAGGTAAAATAAATAAAATCCTGATCCTCATGGCTCGCAGAAGCCAGCCGGCCATTCTGCTTTATGTAGATAATTGCCCGGCCGGCCTTGGGGACCCCTACCGTTGCCGTTGTTCCGCTCGGAACCATAACTACATGATGCCCGGTTTCCATGTCGAAGGACGCCGAGATCGTCCCGTAAGGGGTTGGCATTTCCCCCGATACTCGATTTAATTGGCGGCCTAAATGCGGGGTTACGGTAAACGTTTTAAACCCCGCTTTTTCCGCTTTGATTCCTAAAATTTCTTCGCTAAGCCAGGCTAAAACCCCCGCGCTCCAAGGGTGCGCCAAGCTCGTATATCCCGCCTGATTATTTGGAACAGGATCGTTGGCGCCGAGCACGTTCGCCCAATCGGGACGAAACGTTTCAAAAAATGTGGTGCCCCCGTACTTAATTTGCCCACCCCATAAGTCAAGGATTGATGAAATGGCCGCATCGTAGCTTCCTATTTTGCTCATAGCCTGTAAAATAAAATACTCATTAAAGGGGGAGTAGGACACCCTATTTACACGATCTGCAAAATACTTATTTCTCAGCTTATCTCTTACTTCACAATCATCCAGGCCGGCATTTACTGCGCCGCACAGCGCATGGAGCCCGCAGCGCTTATGCCAAGCGCCAGTGCTTTTAAGCCCGGCTATTTTTTGCGCCGCGTAGCCGCGGTATTGCTCCGCCGCCATTTTCTCCCCCAAATCCTCCAGAACTACAGCAAACGCCTTCCATACCTCTATCGCCAAAAAACTGTAGGAGTACTGGTTTTCCAAAATGCCGGGGGCTTCAAAACCAGCTCCCAGGCGTTCATCCCAGCCAAAAAAACCTAACGGCGGATTGGTTCCGTAAATCTCATACGCATGGTCAAGACGGTTTAATGCATGCGGCAGCAGCTCCCGAACCCCGTTTTTATCTCCGGTATATTCGTAATAATCAATAAGGCTTTGCACCCAGTATAATTCAAAGCTCTCAATACCATTTGGATGTACGGCTGTATAATGAAGGTTTTCAAGGACAAAATCATAGTTGGCAAAGCAGGGCAAGGCCGCAGCCTGCGCCGTATAGGCATCTCCCGTCCAGGAGTGGCGGTCCCCCCTATCCATCAGTATTGCTGCAAAATAGTCCTTTTTAAAATTAACACGAAGAACATACGCCGCAGTGTACCATATCTTGTTTAACAGCTCATTGTCGCAGCTAAAGCTTCCATTGTAATTAGCAGGCTTTAGCTGGCAAACAAGACGGATTTGCGTGATGTGAAACGGCTTATCAAAACCGGTAATATTGATAAAGCCAAATCTTACGCCTTCGTATAGCTCGTCATTAAGCTCTAAGCGGTATGTATCCCCATATCTTACCGGCTCCGCGGTTTTTGCGGGCGACTTGGGCCCCGAATTTACAAACGCAGGCTTATTATACTCGCTGATTCCCAATGTAATATGCCCCGATAAATCCGGGCTGTCTATCTCTAACCAAGCTGCATATTCTACGCCAAAATCCAATAATATACTTCCCGTACCGCTTACCTTGATATTGACTTTACCTGCGGTGATTGTGTCAAGCCCTGAAAAATGCTCAGCATGATTCGCTGAGTATGAAATAGGATAAGCTGTAAATATTTGAAATCCGTCATTATGCGACACCTTATCCCACCGATAATTTACAAACGGGTCCGGCGAATAAGGGGGTATTTTTCGGGTATAACGCCCCCCTGACACACAGCTGTACGGCTCATTTATTGAGAACCCATCCAAACGGACTCTGCTCATTTGTTTCACCTCATATGCCTCTTTTTATAGCGCATTATGCCGGCTAAAACCACCGTCTACCAACGCATGCTATCAGCTTTATTGTATCAATAGCCGGCAATATATTGAATGGGCCTTTATTACGGATTTGGGGGCAATCCAAACCGATTTGATCTTTTTCTAATTTATAACCCGTAAATCAAAAATCGCATTGAAAACGCAGCCGGATTTACTTATACTTTATTTAATGGCTATTTTTTCAAACGCGGTGGTGATGATCGATGAAATATTCAAAAATAAGCGCAGACAATTACCTTGTAAAACGACGTGACATTTACATAGAAAAATTTGACATAGGAGACGACAGCCGCCTACATACTCACGATTTTATCGAGATTGCATATATTACCTCCGGCAAAGGCCGCCATAGCCTTGTTAAATCGGAGGAAGCGGTTTCTGCTGGAGATATGATAATACTCAGTCCGGAGGTTCCGCACCGCTTATATTCTCATGACGGAAGATTACGCGGATATAATTGTATATTCCACCCGTCGGCCGTCGACATCTCCTTTGAAGGCTGTGAAAGCTTTGTACAGGTTGCTTGCGAGTATCTTTTTCATTCCTTTAATTTTCCGGATAATAAAAAGGATCATATCTTGCTGCAAGATCTGCCTACCAGAGAAATCAGGTCCCTTCTGGATGAAATGTACGCTGAGTCTGCCAAATGCCTGGACGGATATGAACAGCTGCTGCGGTTAGACCTGACGAAACTGCTGCTACTGATGTTTCGACTGTACCGGGATGATTCCGGGCAGTCTCAGAATAAAGGCATATATAAAAAGCTTATTGTCGAAAATTCACTAAAATATATGAATGAACATTTTAACACCGCTATTTGTTGTGAGGTTTTAGCGAAAAACGCATATGTTAGTACCGGCTATTTCGCGCGCATTTTCAAGGAAGTCACTGGAAAAAGTATTATCAAGGCGCTGCAGGAAATCAGAATTAAAAAGGCCTGTGAACTATTATCTCAGACCACCGGTACAGTTGCCGATATTGCGGAAAAATGCGGCTACCATGACATCAAGTTTTTCTACTCGCTCTTTTCAGCTACTTGCGGAAAAACTCCAGGCGAATACCGAAAAAGCGCCCGATCCTCCAGCGGAACCTGATTCTTGCCTCATTCTCCTGCAAAGGCAACAAGCTGTGCCAGGCCGCGGAGAAATTCCCGGCGGCGCCCCCGCAATCAGCATGTCAAACCGAAAAAGCGCTTAGCATTTTCACAGGTGGCATCTAACAGTTCCTGCACGGGCACAGCGCGCAGCTCTGCGATTTTTTCCGCAGTAAAGGCAATCATTGTGGAATCACAGCGCTTTCCTCGGAATGGAACGGGCGCCATATAGGGCGCGTCCGTCTCCAGCAGGAGACGTTCAAGCGGTACCGCCCGGGCAACCTCCAGCGGTACGCGCGCATTTTTGAAGGTAACCGCGCCGCCAAGCCCGACATACATCCCCAGCGCCACTACCTCGCGCATCATCTCCACACTCCCGGAAAAGCAATGCACCACACCAAACGGCCTGTGCCTGCGCAGCAGCTCCAGGGTGTCGCCGTGCGCGTCGCGGTCATGAACCAAAACAGGCAAACCCTTTCTTTTTGCCAGCAGAAGCTGGCGCTCAAAAAGATTGCGCTGTACTTCTTTAGGCGCCATATCGTCGTAGTGGTAATCCAGCCCGATCTCCCCCAGCGCCACCACCTCCGGTTTCTCCAGCAGCAGAGCAAGCTCCTCCTCCCAGTACTCCGGCAAGCCGCCGGCCTCCTCCGGATGGATCCCCACAGCGGCGTACAAGCCCAGGCCACTGTACCGGCGGGCAAGCCGGAGCGCTTCTCGCGACGAGGAAATATCCGTGCCGATGGTCACCGCACCGCAGACACCTCCGCCCGCTAAGCCGCATAGAACCGCCTCGCGGTCGCCGTCAAAGGCATGGTCGCCATAATGTGCGTGTGAGTCAAAAATATGCTGAAGTGATGCCACATTAAAACCCCCTGATAATCCCGCCGGCAGGCGGTGATTGTATTTGTTTCTATTTTCTCACTTGCGTCCGTGCTTCGTCAAGCTCTTCTAAAAATCATTTTCCCAATTTAAAATCCTATTTTACCTCCGGGTGGATAATCAAATAAAAGGCCAGGCATGCGGCAATAAGCCACGCCTGACCTTTTTACTATACAGCCAACCGCCGGGCCTTTTAAATGAACTGCTTGTTCATTCTGTTTTCTTCTTCCGGGAAAACAAATCCTTAAAATCCGCGGCAGCGAAGATGCCGCACACAATTACGACGAGCGCGCAAGCAATGGTCACCGGGGTCAATACGCTTGTGTCGCGCAGGATCAACACCGTAAACAGAATTGCCCAGGCGGCATAGGTGACATTCAAGGCCATGGACTTTGAAGCCCCAATGGTTGCAATTGCCCGATAATAGCAAAGATAGGACAGCGTCGCAAAAAATGCAGCCAATACAATGACCGGAATCAGCCAGCCGGTCTGGCCTGTAAAGAGGCTGACGGTAAAGCCCCAGCCGTTCAGAATCGGAATAATAATTACCCCATACACCACCGCCGATGTTGTCTGACGGATTTGCAGCGCGTACTCATCCTTTACCTCAGGGTCCTGCATGCATTTCGCCAAAATCACCGCTTCAATACCCCAGCCGAAGGCGCACATGAGGGTACCGCACAAGCCCAGCCAAAAGTTGGAGATGTTCAGCTCCGGCGAATAGCTGAGGCCGTAAACACCCAGCAATGTGATCACCAACAAAACCCAGCGGTACCATTGCATTTTTTCTTTTAGGAAAAAGAAGGCTAAAATCGCCCCAATGGCCGGAAAAACGGCACTGGCCACAGCGCCGATGGAAGCCCCCATATAGTTGATGGCCATAACATAACCCGTCATCCCTACAGGGCCGCCGATGACTGCCGCAAGGGCAACAAACTTGCCGCTTTTTGTTTTAAAGGCCTTCCAGACATTTTTTAGGTTTCCACGCACACCGTTGTAGATAGCCGCCCAGATTGCGGAAAAAAAGTCATGAATAAACGTACTCACAAACGGGGCCAGCAGAATGGCCTGCTCTGTAGAAACAAACGGCGTCATTGCCAGGGCGATTCCGAGAATAACGGTTTCAAGAGCCCAGGTTATACCGGCAAAAATTCCATAGCTCACTTTTAATTCCCTCCTTTGTTACATCTTAAAAAATTCATCAATATTACTCTTCAGCCTGCCGTATCTCTCCGCGGCCCAATCCTCCATCGGCTGCCCGTCATATGGAACCCTGGTTTTTGCCCAAAGCGTCCACAGGTAGTCTACATACAGCTTATTGGCAAGGAAATGCTTCCAGTCTATGGGCAGCGGCTTTCTGCCAAGATAGGCTGTTAAAAGCAGTTCATCCTGCCCGTGGTCATAGGCTGCCTCTATGGAGAGCTCTGCCAGATCCCAAATGCCGTCATTCATGCCGGCATATTCCCAATCGATGAGAAACATTTTCCCATCACCGGAGAGGACCCAGTTTTCACACAGGGCATCGTTGTGGCAGGGGGTCTTTTTGATTTCGCAGGCCCGGTCAACCTCTTCTTTTATCTTCATAACCGTGGCCTTTACCCCGGCATAATCAGCGTACATGCCGACGTGATTATCCTCTATGATCTTTTCATAGCCCCTCGCCATATCAAAGACCTCAAACGGAACCCCCGTGTCAACCCCACTGCAATGAAGCTTTTTAAAAATAGCCGCCGCCTGGTCGATATGCGCCTTTTCCCGCATGGTTTCCGCTGACATTGTTGTTGCATCCGGGATAAACGCGGTGACCTTTTCCCCGTTGGCCCCAAAGTACAGCAGTTCTGCATCGATCCCTAACCTGCAAGCCAACTCCGTGCTGGTTTTCTCGTCGCTGCGAACGATTAATTCCTCTGTGCCCTCGCCCGGGATACGGACCACATACCGTTCTCCATCTGAAAATTCCACCCGATAGGTGCGGTTTGTTAATCCGCCCATGCGCTCAATTTCTGTGTAATTTGACTTTCCCAATACCTTTTGCAGCAATTCCCCTATGGTATTTAGATCTTCCCCAACAATTTGTTTTGCCATTAAACTTTTCTCCATACCTTTCTTTCATAATAATATTCATATCTTTCAGCGCCACACATAAATTCAAACCCGGCTGCTTCCACACCCAACGGGTCCTTAATTACAGTGATCTGAGAGATTTGTGCCTCTGAACAGCCCATTTCCTGCGCAATTCCCTTTAGAATGGCTGACCGTGTGTCACCAATATAGCTTTTATCAAATGTTCTCAGCTCGTCAAGGCTGTCAAACTCAAAGATAAAATCGGGGTCATAATGGCGCACTTTAAGCTTAAGCTCATCCAAGTGCTTCATATAAATAGCCTCCCACAAGAGGCCAGCCGTTTCCGGAAGCTGATATTCGGCCTCCAGAATGCTGACAAATCTTCTGCTGAAGTTCTCATTCCAAAACGCGTGCCCCAGCATATACCAGGCGCCTTTTCCGCCGATTTGAACCCGGTTCACATATCCGTCGTCCCCCGTCTCCATGCACCACTCCTTTGTTTCGCCGTCTGCATAAAGAGCAGCATAATAGGCGTCATCCACCACTCGCTCGAAGGGGTTTTTCGTAAAATAATTATCTGCCGAGCAAATGTAGGTATTTCGTAAATATTCTCTCACCGCATAGATTGACGAATGATTGTTCCGGGTTTTATAATCGTTGTTCTCAACAATTCGTACGCCCAGCTTATCCTGTAAATAGTAAAACTGCTCTTTCATATAACCGACAACCAGAATGATCTCTTCTATGCCCGCGTCCTTTAACTGACGAATCTGGCGCTCGAGAAGCACCTCTCCGTTGACGGTTATCAACGCCTTGGGGGTTTCGTATGACAGCGGTGCGAACCGGCTGGAAACACCCGCCGCCATGATGACTGCGTTATCTACCTGATATCCCATGAAGGCCTCTCCTTACTTTTCGGTTTTCTGCTCGCATTCCGGCGGCAGAACCGCCTTGTCCGTTACCTTTTTCCAATTATCCTGGTTCCAAATATCATCATGTACCGAGTACCACCCAGACGGCAGAAAGGTCTTGCCGTTATTGATGTCCGTATTCCACTCATCTGAATTGATAATATATTGGTCATGCGCCGTCTTCTCGCTTGAATCTATCTTTTTTCCGGTAAAGGGATTGACCGGGTTTTCAATAATCTCCTCGGCCGCCAGCGTGGGTACATCGCCGTTCGTCATAAATTCTTCAGAGGTTACAAAGCCCTTGCTGTCAAAATCCTTGACCATCAGCAGCGGGTAGTACAGCGCCTTATCCGTGCCATCCGCCAGTTTAAAGCTGTTATCCTGATTTAAATCTTTCCCATGATCCGACACCAAAATAATTCTGGTGTTGTCATAAACGCCGTTTTCACGCATATAATCAAACCATTTTCCAAGCTGGAGCATCGCAGCCATATTTGCATGGTAATGGACAAGCTGCCAATCTGTTTCTATTTGCAACGTGCGGCCGTCTGCCGTAAAACGGTCGGCATACGCTTTCTCATACTCCGAGTTGTCAACGTATTGTGCCGGCTCGTAGTCCGGCTCCTGCAACAGTATCGGCTCATGTGTAATATCGTTTGTCATGAACAGAAACGTATTTACACCTTCATCTGTAATATCCGTCATGCCGGGCAGGTTCAGCAGCACATTATAACAGTCCATAAACAAACTGCTTATTCCGGTAGAAATAAACCTCCCCTCCCGCTTCTGCTGAGAGTACAAGACCCCGCTGTTGCCCTGGTTATAGCTGCCGCCGTCATAGAGCACCTCCTGGAAACAAAGCGGCGCCGACTTTAAAAGCCCATAGCAAAAGAAATTTCTGATATTGGACTGAATATGGCGCTCTTTCGTTGCGGCATCCGTGAACCGTCCCTTGGTAATATACTTTTGAATATCCGGGTAATCATCATAGATCGACAGGTCCGGAATCCACTGATAGTTCGCATAGGTCGGGTCGCAAACCGTTACGTCATAACCGTTTTGGTCAAACAGCACCGGCAGCACCTTCAGCGCCTCGTTGTGTTTTTCCACCAAGCTTTCGCCGTCTCTTCTATTCATCTCGACAGGCGTATATTCATAGCCGCCCCAGAGTGCGGGCGAGCCGAAATTCGTATACCCCCCGAACGATATGACATTGGAATAATAAGTAAAGCCTGAAAACTGCTCCTTAAGCTCCGGTTTTTCGTTAAAAATATATGGAACATATTGCCCCATGGCTCTGTCCAGCATCAGCACAACCACATTTTTCCCCTTTTTGCTCAGAGAAAAGCGGGCGGTCTCCGCGTTATCTGCTCCCCCTTGTGCCTGGAACTCCCCAACGGAAGTATTTATGCTGACCATATTCAGCGCCGACATACAGCCAAGCGCCACGCTGCCAACCAGCAGAATAGGAAAAACCTGCTTTTTCCAGCGCCTGAACACCAAATAAAACACAAGGGCCACCACAACCAGAACGGCGGCATTCAGCAGCTGGGCCTTCCAGGTGAAGTCCAGGCCGTTGTCATATTTCAGGTTGGCGCTCAAATTGCCGAGATCCTTCCCAAAAAACATATAATCCACGATGGCAACACCGGATAAAATCCAGACCGCACGGTCAAACAGAACCCTGGAAGAGGGCTTCGCCAGCCAGTAGAACACCCCCAGCCAAATGACAAACGTGCCCACCGCAAAGCAAAAGGAGCTGGCAATGAACCACAACGGATGGTAAAAATAATTGATGTCAATAAATTCCTGCGGTGACGCCTTGATTACCGCCGAGGGGATGACCACACCGACCAGCACCGATAAAAAGAGTCCCCCGGCAAAGAATGCCTTTTTGTTCGCGGTTTCCTGCGTGAATTTCAGGTTGAAGCGCAGCTTCTTTTTTAAGAGGGTATATAGCAGCGGCAGCTGGAACAGAACCCCGCAGCCCACAAACAGCGCTATTCTTTTCAGGGACGGCCTGCTGTAGAAGAACAGGCCGTACACCAGCAGGAAAGCGCCTGCGGCGGAAAACAGGATGCTGAGGATTTTGCCCGGATTTTTCAGCTTATAGAAAATGGTTTTAACCAAAGAAAATGTATTATTCAGCGTCCAGTAAAAGACAAGGCCGGACGGCGAGGCATATAAAAAGACCAGAAAAAAGGCCGCCATTGCATAGAGCTGTATTTTGGATTTCAGCGAGCTGCCCTTTGTAAAAATAACGCATGAAACCAGGTTGATTGCCGTCATGATAATAGGCAGCACGTTGATGCTTACACCGGCGACAGACAGCAGCCCGTCCGGCTTGCCAAGGTCGGAAACCGGCCCGAAGGAAACGCCGTGCAGCAGCTGCAAACCGGAAAGGAACTGGTACGCCGCGATGAAAAACGGGATTTCTAAAAACAGCGAAACCGCTCCCCTTAGCACATAGGTCGGCTTATAATGATTCTGCCGGTAATAGGTTTGAAGCATCATCATGCGCTCGTCGCCGCTGAACGTTTTTTTAATATGCGCCACGCCCTTGCGGAGCTTCATTTCCATGTCGCGCTCCTCTTCCTGCATGGCATCCGCACGCCGGTACAGGGGCAGAACCAAAAAATTCATTACCAGGCTCAGGACGATAATCGACAGGCCCGGGTTGCCAATGACCCGGTTCGCCATCATATAAATAATTTCAAACAGCAGCTGAAGCGGCTTAAGCAGCAGCGTATATAAGATATCCCAAAAAGACATTTTATTTTTCTTCCTCCACAGTCGTTAATTCCTGATATTTATCCAGCAGATAATCAACCGCGCGCTTGGCGCCCTCCCCCTTATGCTCCCAGGTCTCCGCGCGGGCCTCCTGGCGGCCCTGTGCATATTTGGGGTCCGTCAGGCAGGCGTCTATCATTTCCTTCAGGGCCGCCAGGTTGTCCGCCGTCAGCTTCTGCCCAATCCGCGGCAGAGCGGTGAAGGTCCAATAGGGCGTTTCCAGCCACCAGGCATCATATGGGCTTTTGTCAAACTCTGTGTCCGCGTAAATAACCGGCTTATCATAAACCAGGGAAAAATCAAAAATAACGCCTGAAAAATCCGAAATCAAAATATCGGCACGTCTCAGCACCTCAAAATTATCGTTGTCACGGTTCCACTCCAGCTGCTCCGACTCGGGGTATTCCCGCAAGAGCTTCTCCATCAGGTCTTTTTCCGCCGTAAAGGACTGCGGGTGCGGACGTATGACGATGTGATAGCCTGTTTTTAAAAGCACCTCGATGATCCTGCCGCCGTACTTTTGAAAAATAGCGCTCTGTCCCCAAGAGGGGGCCAGCAGCACCGTGCGCTCGTGCGGAGCGGCTGGGCCCTGGGCCTCCAGCCGGGCCGCCATTTCATCCATATAGGGAATGCCGATTTTCACCAGTTCCTTTGGCGGCAGCCCACGCTTTTCTTCCAGAAAGCGGACATCCCGCACCTGGTATTCACCCGAGAGCAGCAGCGCGTCGTAATAATCGATGCCAAACATGCGGTACCCCGCGACCTCGTTGGCCGCATGGAGCATGTGGACGTAGTACCGCACCTTTTTGGAGCGCTTCCACTGGTAAACATCCAGCCCCGGCGTTGTCGAAAGGACGATGGACGCGTTCAAAAAGTTCAGCTTTGCAAAGGCCTTGTTGTTTTCACCAATAAACTCCCCCCTAACATGCTCATAAGGGGCGCTTAACGCCGGGTCGTCCGGCGAAGCCGTCATATAAACAACATCCACGCCGCGCCGGTCAAGCTCCCTGCAAACCGGCTCGAATACGTTCCAATACCTTTTATCGTCGGAAAAAATGACAAGGGGGATTTTGTCCGCGTTTGACTCAACCTTTTTCCCGCCGCTCAATATAAACCGCAGCTTTACCAGCAAATCCTTCAATAAGTAACTCAGCGCCCCGATGATGCCAATCAAAATGGCAAAGAGCATGCTTCCGGTACCCGGATCAATGTACAGCCCCATAGCTTTCTCCTTTTTCACTCATTCTTCACAGCAGGCCGAGGCCCGTCCGCCGGTATGCGGACAGCCGGCCCCGCCTTTAAAAATAAACAGCCATGCAAAAGACCCCCGAAAAGCGCCGCCCGGGGCGCTTATTCTTCGAGGGACGCAATCCTATTGTAAGCCCGCGTGGGCAAATCCTCACGGCCCCGCGGGCAGCCAGCGTTATGCAAAGGCTTACGCCTAAAACAATCATCTTGTTTTGAGAATAAGCACACTTACTATCAATTAACAATAAGAACCCACCCCCCTTGAAAAAGGGGGGATTTTTGTTGTCATTTTGCAATATTTCGCGTTTATTTTTAAGTGTACTTTTAGATTATATCACGATGAACGTTAAACTTTCAAGTTTTTTATAAAATTTACGTAAAATACCAATTTTTTAAGAGCAGATTTTTCGCACAAAGAATTATTCTTAGCAAATACCGCGGGTTTTCCTTTCTTTTGGGCGCAAAAAAGCCCCGGAGGTTTTCCGGGGCTTGCCTGTTTTTTGCTCAAGGCGGGCCGGTTCAGCCCTCAAAAACGTAATTGAGGCGGCCGATAGGCGCGGCATCGCCGTCGGTATAGAACGAGTAGATGTCGTCCGGCTGGTAATTATCCGCCCATTTAAAGGCGATAGGCGCGGGCAGCCGCTCGCCGCATGGAAGGCCGAGCAGCGCTTTCGGCAGAACCAGCATAAGCCGGTTGCCCTCCACGCGCAGGCCCGCTTCACCGGCCTGCTTCCAGTTCCAGCCGCCGGTGGATTTCTCCACCACGGCCTTGCCGTTCTCCGGCGCGACACGGTTGACTATGTAATGATAGCCGTTCCAGCCTTCTCCCGCGCCGGTATTCAGCAGCAGGCTCATCCAGTGGTCCGCAGGCGCGGTGACGGGGGCGGCGGTCTCAGCGTAGAAATAGAGGTTCTCGCTGTCCTGCGCGGCCTTGGCACAAACAAAGTCGTTGCGCCCGGTGTCGTTCCGGTAATGGATTCCGCCATAGCCAATGCTGTCGCGGTGCGCCGTATCACCGCGGAAATCGTGGTACACGGCGGTAATGGCTGCGCTGTCCCACTGGTCCAGGGGGCCGGCGGGGTCAATGGACGCCGCCGCGCTGCCGGCGGCATGCTGCTCCGGCAGGCCCTTGAAGCGGCGGATTCCGGCAATCAGCTGCATATAATAGTTGTCCCCGAAGCCGCCCTTCATGGGCTCGGAGTCCCGGCTGTTGTCAATGTCGGCACAGTCACAGAACACAACCGGCTCTCCGGGCACCGGGTTCAGGCGCATGGCAATCCATTCATTCCAGCCGGTGACAAAAACGATGTCCGGGTCCTGCTCCATGGCAAAATCCCACTGTTCAGCGAAATTATAGCCATGCAAAACCGCGCCGGGGCTCTGATCATTGGCGCCGTCGTGCCAATTACGGCTGTGGTCGTTGCCGCCGTACCAGGCGGTGCTGCTGAAGCGGACGGTATTACAATGCTGGGCAATGGAGACATTCATCACCGAAGGCTCGCCGGGCTTGCCATAGACGGAAGCCGGCGTCAGCAGGCGCTCAAACTCAATCCAGGGGAAGCCGTCGTCCTTGCGGGGCTCATTGGGCCACTGGTTGGGCTTGAAGTGGAAGAAGCCGCGCGGGGCCGGCTCCAGCTTGGGGTCGTCGATATCGCCGATAATCAGCGGCTTGCCGTCCGTCCAGCGGAACCACAGGCCTTCATACTCCGGGTGGGCCTCGTAGACCTCATGATAAATCCAGTTCACGGTTTCGCCCGGCTCGGTGTTGGTGTAAAAGGCGGCCTGCGGCACCTTCCAGCCCTGCTTCTGGTACTCGTCCAGGTATTTAAAGAGCTTGAGCGCCTGCGCCGAATAGGTGGTGTGGTTCGTGGTATCGAAGACCAGAAAATCCACCCCCGCATCCGTGAGCATCTCCACATGGCGGCGCAGCACCCACTCATCGTCTGAGGTGTAGTAACCGAAGAGCGGCTCGCCCCAGTGGTGAAAGACCATGCGCTCGCTGCCCCCGGCAGCCATCCAGGCCTCTTCTGAGTCCGTCGCGCCGGGCTTTTTTGAAATAACGCTGTTGTCAAACGGCCCCTGCGTTCCATGCTGGCCCTGCCAGAGAAAATAAAAGAGGCCCACTTTTTTGCCGGCGCGCTGCGGCGCTTGGGCCGCGGAGGGCAGCGCGCGCCCGAGGGCGTCGGTTCCGGCATAGGCGCCGGGCTCGTTTGCTTTGCAGCTTGTATTGTTTCCCATTTTTAACAACTCCTTTTCAGGCGGTGGAAAGTTTAACTCAGGCAAACAGTACCATGTTTTAAAACGGATGTCAAGGCATCACTTGACAGGGCGCGGAAAAAGCCCGGCAGCCGCCCGCCCTCTTCATTTCAAGGGCGGGCGGCTGCCGGTTTTATAATATTGAACGCATGGGCCTGGGCCGCGATTGCACCGAAACGTAAAGAGGGACAATTTCTTTAAGAATCATCGCTTTCCGAGCCCATGGAGCGTGTAAGCATACCTCTCATTTTCTCCGTGTTGACAAGCAGGTGGGCCAGCCGCTCAATTTGCAGCAGCAGCCGGGCGCGGTACTCCTCGCGTTCCGCCCGTTCGCACAGTGCCGCATCGCCGGAAAGGCACTCGTTCACCAGCTCCACCGTGCGGCGGTAGGCGTTCACACACAGGGCATCGCGGTCTTTCAGCCATTTTTCAGGAGTTACCTCGTAGATGCTGTGCACAGGAACCCCGAAGCCGCGGGCCGCGCGCACTTCGCGGGTAAGGTCCAGCCGTCCGAACGGAATGGCGGCAATGAGCAGCGCGGCCCTGGAAACCAGCTCCCCTATGTAGGCGGACTCGGACAGGGCGGCGCACTGGTAGCGAACCCCGGCGGCACGGAGGCGGCTTTTCAGCCACGCCTCGGGCCGGAAGAGCAGGCAGGCGGTGACGGTGAGGGGCAGGCCCTCCTGCCGGATCCACTCGCCGCAGGCGAGCAGCAGCTCAAAGCAAGGGTCGCTCTCCCTTTTTATGAACGGGCGGGGAAACATGCACACCACCGCGCGCAGGCCGTCCCGGCTGTTCATGGCCTGCCGCACGGCGGCCTGTAAATGGGGCAGAAAGTCCTGTGTACTCAGAGAGGTGCTGTGCAGCGCCCCTGTCAGCAATACATACGGGCGCGGAAGTCTGTAAGACGGCACGGAAAGGCCCCCTTCTTCTAAAAAATTATGTATATATCAAATTATCCGGGGAAATAATAGTGTACTTGTTTTAAGTACATTTCCACCATTATACCATATTTTAAACTTAAAATGTACTTAAATTTTAAAAATAATTTTAATTATGAGGCTTGAAATATGGAAAAAGATAAACATCTTGGGCTAAGAATTGACCCTGAAACCCATCGCAAGTTAAAAAGTTTAGCAGAATATGAAGGACGTTCTATTAATCGGGAGGTTTTACACCTAATAAAAAAAGCCATAAATGAATTTGAGAAAGGAGTGGGTAAGCTATAAAAAATCTGTACTTGAATCAAGTACAGATCCCAAAATAACAACTTTCTTCTCCGTAAAATATAGTTAAGACTAATGAACTTGAAATGTACTTGCGGAGGAAATGCTATGGCGAAATCAAAAAAAATGAATCTCGGAATACGTATTGACGACGATACCTTATACAGATTTAAAAAACTTTCAGATTTTGAAAACCGTTCTCTTGTCCGTGAAATTCTTCATTTGATTAACAAAGAGGTTCTTGAGCACGAACAAAAATATGGTGAGCTTTAAAATGCTCCATTACTTAGAAGGGGGTCAATATGGGAAAAACCAAACATCTGGGAATACCGATTGAGCCGGAGCTATATCGCAAGCTAATGAGCCTAGCACAGTTTAACGGTAACTCGGTTAATAAAGAAGTTATTAGAATTATGAACAAAGCCCTGATTGAATGGGAAACTCAAAGCAAGAAAACAGACTAGCCACACGGCATCTTCTCCCCGTGAATAAAATTGACGGAGTGATAAGAGGAGGCTCACATTGACCTATTCAGAAGCCATCAGTCTACGTCTTACACAGCTGTGCGCCGAAAAGAAAATTACAATTAATAAACTCGCAACGCTTTCCGGGCTAACACAATCCACTGTTGTGGCTATTATGTCAGGCCGCACCAAGAACCCCACGCTCAAAACCTTGCACAGGATTGCCATTGGCCTGAATTTGACGGTCGCAGAATTATTAAATTTCCCTGAGATGAACGAAACCCTTTTTGACGATGAATAAAACAATCCCCCAGCGTGGCCGCTGGGGGATTGTTTTATTCTGCTTCCGTTTTCCGCCTGTTTTATTATAGCCGTTCAAACAGATCCGGCCGCTTGATTGCCGCAGCCCGGCGGCCTGCAAATTCCCCGATCTTTTTCTTAATATTAAAGCGATAACCGATAGTAAATCAGCGGGTGAGCCGGGCCACGGCTTCAGGAGGCAGCTCCAGATCGGCGGCGCTCATGGAATCCCGCACCTGGGCGGTGGAGGAGCAGCCGACGATGGCGGCTCCGGGCAGCGGGTTGCAGGTGATGTAGCCCAGCGCGGCCTGGGTCGGCGTAATGTGTTCCTGTGCGCACACGGCCTGAACGTTTTCGATGCGCCGCCGCGTCGTGTCGTTGTAATATTTATTGCGCACAAGCTCTGAAAGCGCATCAACCCCCTGGTTCAGCACTTTGGTAATGACGCCGGAGGCCTGGGAATTCCATGCCAGCACGGGGATGCCCAGCTCCTGGTAAGCGGCGTACTCGTGTTCGTCCATCAGCGGCAGGCTGGGGAACTCATTGTAGGCGGGCGTTACGTGGGCAAGGCTCCAACGAATTTCAGAGACGGTAAACTCCGCCATGCCGTTTTCCCGGGCGAAGCGGTTGGCCTCCCTTATGCGGGCGGCCGTCCAGTTAGAGGCGCCGATGGCCCGGATTTTACCGGCCCGGACGGCCTCGTCCAGCGCGGGCATAATTTCTTCCACCGGCTTGGCGGGGTTATCCCTATGCAGGAAGTAGACATCGATGCAGTCCACGCCGAGCGCCCGCAGGCTCTGCTCCAGGTCCTCACGAATACAATCCGCGGAAACGCGGGAGGCCTCCGGGGTTGCCAGGCGGTAATGCGCGCCCTTGGTGATGAGGGTAATGTCCTTGCGGCGGGTTTTGCGCAGCCAGCGGCCGATGACCTCTTCGCTGATTGGGGTGCGCTTATCCTCCCAGTCGCCGTAAACCGCCGCGGTGTCCAGCGTGGCGCCGCCCAGCCCGGCGTATTCGTTCAGCAGCGCTACGGATTTATCCTCCGGTATGCCTGTGCCAAAGGGGCAGGTGCCCATGATGATCTTTGAAAGGGCTAATTCCCCGCCCGCACAGCGTATGGTAATATTTTTCATGAAATTCCTCCCTATGTTGAAGTTCCGTTTTTTCTGTGCTATGATGTACACGGTTAATGATAACACAGATTATTGTTTGTGCAAGGGGGATTTTTGTGAATTTTTTATTTGTGGAGTACCCGAAGTGCTCGACCTGCCAAAAGGCTAAAAAATGGCTGGACGCGCACGGCGTTTCTTATGACAGCCGCTCTATTGTGGAGCAAAACCCGTCCGCCGCTGAGCTGAAGGAGTGGGTGGCAAGGAGCGGGCTGCCGCTGAAAAGATTTTTCAACACCAGCGGGCGCAAATATCAGGCTCTGGGCCTGAAGGACCGTCTGCCGCAAATGTCGGAGGCAGAGCAGCTTGAATTGCTGGCAACGGACGGCATGCTGGTCAAGCGGCCCCTGCTGGTAGGCAGCGGGCTGGTGCTGGCCGGCTTTCGAGAAAAGGAATGGGAAGCCGCCCTTGAGGGGTAAGCGGCGCGTATAGATGGCGCGGCGACGGACAGGAGGAATAATTGTCATGAATTTACCGTTTCAGATTGACCTGAGTGGGAAGGCCGCGGTGGTTACAGGGGCCGGCGGGGTGCTGTGCAGCGTGTTCTGCAAGGCGCTTGCGGCCTGCGGCGCTTCGGTGGCGCTGCTGAACCGCAGCATGGCGTCCGCGCAGGCCTGCGCGGACGAGATTGCCGCCGCGGGCGGAAGGGCCCGGGCCTACCAGGTCAATGTGCTGGACAAGGCTGGGCTGGAAGAGGCGCACCGGCAGATTTTAGCGGATCTCGGCCCCTGCGATATTCTCATCAACGGTGCGGGCGGCAACCATCCGGGCGCAACCACCGCCAAGGAGTATTATTTTGACGGGGACCTGGAGCAGGACCTGCTGACCTTCTTTAATATGAGCCAAGAGGGCATCTCCTCGGTCTTTGACCTGAACTTTTTAGGGACCATGCTCCCGACGCAGGTCTTTGCCCGGGATATGCTGGAGAAAAAGGATGCCTCCATTATCAATATATCCTCGATGAACGCCTATACCCCGCTGACCAAAATTCCGGCCTACTCGGGCGCCAAGGCGGCGGTGAGCAACCTCACCCAATGGCTGGCGGTGTACTTTTCCAAAACGGGAATCCGCGTCAACGCCATTGCGCCGGGCTTTTTCGTCACCCGGCAAAATGAAAGGCTGCTGTTCGGCGAGGACGGCGCCCCCACGGAGCGCGCAAAAAAGATTTTGGCTGCCACGCCGATGGAGCGTTTCGGCAAGCCGGAGGAGCTGCTCGGCGCGCTGCTGTTTTTGCTGTCGCCCGGCGCGTCGTTTGTGACGGGTACGGTCCTGCCGGTGGACGGTGGTTTTAACGCCTATTCCGGCGTTTAAAGCATAATCAATGATTGATTTGAAAAGGGGTTATGGTATTGAAAAAGGATTGGTATTATGGGCACCCCTCTCAGGTGTCCGGAGTAGAGGAACATCGCTTGACCGGCGGCAAGGGCGACGGCATGCGGCTTTTGCAGGTACGTAACGGGCTGGGGCTGGAATTTACGGTTTCGGCAGACCGCTGTGCCGACCTGGCGCGGCTGTCGTTCAAGGGCGATAACTACGGGTATTTTTCACCCTGCGGCTATGTTGCGCCGCAGTATTACGATGAAAAGGGCGAAGGCTTTTTAAAATCCTTCACCGCGGGCTTTTTGACCACCTGCGGCCTGACGGCGGCGGGAAACGCCTGCCAGGATGCGGGCGAGGACGTGCCGCTGCATGGTAAAATCGGTAATACGCCCGCGGAGCGGGTCTCCTATCTGGAGGAGGAAGAGCAAATCACCCTATGGGCGCGTGTGAGTGAAGCGGCGATTTTTACCCATAAGCTTGTGCTGGACCGGACGCTCCGCTGCTCCAAAACCGAGAATAAGCTTGTGCTGACCGATAAGGTGACGAATGTGGGCGGCGCGGCCTCGCCAAGCATGATGCTGTACCATTTCAACATGGGCTACCCGCTGCTATGCGAGCGCTCCGAGCTCTATATCCCCTCCACGAAGGTACTGCCGCGCAATGAGCGCGCCGCAGAGGGCCTGGAGCGCTGGGCGGAGATTTTGCCGCCGCAGCCGGTGTTTGAAGAGCAGTGCTATT
The DNA here is from genome assembly GCF_003268275.1 of Hydrogeniiclostridium mannosilyticum. Classification (GTDB taxonomy): domain Bacteria; phylum Bacillota; class Clostridia; order Oscillospirales; family Acutalibacteraceae; genus Hydrogeniiclostridium; species Hydrogeniiclostridium mannosilyticum. The sequence goes on along the minus strand of NZ_QLYR01000013.1, from coordinate 24,175 downwards.
ACCACCAGTTCAACAAGGCGGGCACGGCGGCTATTTATAACCCGGAGCTGGGCAAGGGCCTGGCAATGACATTTGACGCGGAAGCCCTGCCCTACTTTGTGCAGTGGAAGATGCTCGGCGCAAAGGATTATGTAATGGGCCTGGAGCCGGGCAACTGCCTCCCGGACGGGCGCGACACCATGCGCCGGGAGGGGACCCTGGCTTTCCTTGAGCCCGGTGAGGAAAAGGTGTTTGAAATTACATTGGAGATTATCGACGGGCCGGAGCAGTGGGCTGCACGGAAGGGCTAAGAGAATAAACAGCAGGGCCGCCCCGGCAACGATGTTGCCGGGGCGGCCTCTTCTCCATTTTTCAGGGCGCCGGCGCTCGGTTGCGGTTACAGCCGCCGTCAACACGCCTCTTAATATTTTTTACAATTTACGATATGGACCTTTGATGAACCGCATGATTACAGTTTTTAGGGGCTGCCCGTCAGCGCAGCTCAATGGTATAGGTGAAGGGATATTCTGCCTGTAGGGCCTTTACCTTCTCCTCGTTATCCTCAATAAAGCTTTCCGTGTAAACAGACTTACCCTCTTTTTTATAGGCATCTAAAATTGCGCTCAGCTTTCCCCAGCATTCGTCCCGCTGCGCCTCGGGCACCTCCTTCATGTCAATGACAAACTCACGGTGTTTGGGAATTCTTGCTTTCATAATATCTTCCTTTCCTATCTTTCATCTTAAAATTTAAAATAACGCAAACCGCTGCCCCCCGGCGCTCAATCACGGCAACACGTTCACGGTAGGCAGCCGTTTGCGGGTCCTCTTGCAGGCGTCTCGTCACGGATAGATCCTCTCCAAAATGCATCGGGAAGGCCATGCGCGGCGACAGTGCCGTCATCAGATAACCGAGCCCATACAGGTATTGTCCGCCCAGCCTGGGGTCCACCGGTACAAAGGCTACATCAATCCGCTCACCGCGCAGCAGGTCAATCTGCTCACGGTAACGGCGGCCCATCTCCTGGTTTTCCGCCTCGGGCTCCCCCGCCCAATACCACCAGTTGAGGTCGCCGGCGTGGAAGACGGTCCCGCTGTTTGTTTGAACCAAAAAGGCCACTCCTTCATCCGTAGACTCCAGCGCCCGCACCGTCAGGCCGTCCAAACACAAGCGCTGCCCCGGTGAAATCACCGCCGCCTCCGCTCGGTCTTTGATATCGCTGGACAGAACATAACGAATCCCCGGCAGTTCCTTCCGCCAAGAAAAAATCCGCCGGTTGAAATGGTCCGGGTGATGGTGAGAAGCAAATACCGTCACCCTGCGCCCGGCCAGATCCGCCGGGCGGACCACGCCCTTGGAAAGCCCCGCCCCTCTGGGCAGGTCGCGGTAATAATCGAAAATAAGGAAATTATCGCCGGTATCCACCGCAAAACCGCTGTGGTACAAATAGGTTACCTGCATGGCGCCTCCTCCGGTTCAGCGGAAATAGACCAGCTCTTCCTTGGGCTTCTCCGCAGGTTCTATCCCCTTGGCAATCAATATGGGCCCCTCCCCCTGATAAACGGCATGGTATTTACACTTAACCTCTGCGGTAATGCGAATCCAGCTCTCATTTTCCAAGGCCTGGGCCTGGTCGTACTTACATAGAAAGCCCACAAAGGAGATATCCTCCGCACAGCAGGTCATCCCGAAGCGTCCGGGGACAAACGTATTTTTCGGCAGCTTATCCGAGCGGTAGACCATGGCCGTAAAGCGGACGGTTTTTCCCACATATTTTTTGGGGTTATCCGAGGCATCCAAGTACCAGAGGCCAAAATCCTCATCGCCGATTTCTATTACATCCGCGTTGAGGTCAAAGGGCAGCTCGTCCACAATGTCGTCATACTCGACGCGCCCGCTGGGGTATTCAAAGGCAATGTCGGCACGGCGGTTAAACAGGCGCACGGCCTTGTGAAACTTCTTTTTGTCAAGCTGCTGCGTACAGCGGTTAAAGGCGACGAACTCCGCCACGCCAATTTTATCAGCCATCAGCGGGCCCATATTGGCCATATAGTTTTCAAAGGTCGCCGCATCCACCGTCATAAAGCATTGGTAAATCTGCCAATCCTTCGGCAAAGCCTGCTGCAGTACAGAAAGCATCCACATGCCGTTATACTCCAGCACTACCCGCTGCATGCGGTGCTGCTTCTGAAACGATTCCAGCTTTTCCCGGGTCAGTTCCTCCGGGGCCTCCAAGACCTCGACCGCGACATTTTTACCGCCGCCCACAAATTTGGACGGTTCATATTCTTCCACACCCTCTTCGCAAAGCAGTAAAAGTGTTTTTTCTCCTGCATTAAACCGGGGGTCCTCCATGGTTTCCTGGATAAAAGAGGTTTTTCCGCTTTCCAGAAAGCCGACAAATAGATAAACGGGAATAGGCATAGTTTCTGTTCCTCTCATATTCATCTTTCATTCTCTGTTAGCCGTTCAGCTGGAACAGGCGCGCCAGCTCCTCCTCTTTCAGCTTGGAGCCAATGACGCAGAGCCGCCCGGTATAATCCGATGTGCCGGTGCGAATGTTGATTTCCTCCGGGACATAATCAAAATGAATCCAGCTTCCGTCCGCGGCGGGCAAAATCCCCTTGGCACGCAGGACAACGCCGCAGGCTTCCTCATTTTTCAGGCCTTCAAGCGCCTGCTGGACCTCCTCCTCTGTATATTTCCTTGGCGTCTCCCGGCCCCAGCTTGTAAACACCTCGTCTGCATGATGGTGGCCCTCATGGCCGTGGTGATGGTGGCCCTCATGTCCATGGCTGCAGCAGTTCTCATCATGCTCATCGTGGTGGTGGCCGTGTTCATGGCAGCAGCAATGCTCATGGCCGTCATGGTCATGGTGGCAGCTATGGCCATGCGCCTCTCCCTCCTGAAGCAGCGCATGCTCCAGAGAGTCCTTGTGCTCCATCGCCTCCAGGATTTGAGCCCCGGCGAGCTCGTCCCATGGTGTCGTAATAATCGCGGCATCGGCGTTGTGCTCCCTTAGCAGACGGACGCATTCCTCCAGCCGGCTCTCAGAAATATTCTGCGTACGGCTCAACACAATGGTGTTTGCGTGCTCAACCTGATTGTTGAAAAATTCACCGAAGTTCTTCATATACATTCTGCACTTAGAGGCATCCGCCACTGTGGTAGCGCTGTTCAGCCGCACCTCCGCCGCACCGTGCGCCCGCTGCACCGCACGGATGACGTCGGAAAGCTTGCCAACTCCGGAGGGCTCAATCAAAACCCGGTCAGGGGCAAATTCCTTGAGCACCTTCTCCAGGGCCTCGCCGAAATCACCAACTAAGCTGCAGCAGATGCAGCCCGAATTCATCTCTGTAATTTCAACGCCCGCTTCTTTGAGGAACCCGCCGTCGATGCCAATTTCACCGAACTCGTTTTCAATTAAAACCAGCTTCTCGCCCTGAAAAGCCTCCTGGATCAGCTTTTTAATCAGCGTTGTTTTTCCGGCGCCTAAAAAGCCCGAAAAAATATCAATTTTTGTCATCTTGTCCTGCTCCTTTTCTGTTTTGAAAGCAGTTCCCTCTCTTGCTGGAAACGCTATATTCCTTTTTATTTATTATACACCAGACGTCAAGCCCGCAAAAGGCTTTTTGCAAAATTCCTATATGGCATATGTGCTGAAAACTTCTTTCAATTTTCTGACAATTCTTCGGTTAACCCTTACAAAATCTTTGTAAAAAATTCGAAACTTATTCATGCAGGTTTCACCTGACTTTATGATATAATAATATATAACAGCCGTCCTTCATAAAGACAACGGCTGTTACTCCATAGTTTTAACGAGAAAAAGAGGTTTTAACATGACAAAAGATTCTACCAGCCAAATGACGGATTGTTCTCCTGAAGAAAAGGCCTATATTCGCCGTCGCCGGGTGGTCAGCATCCTCTCCCTTTGCGTTCTGCTTGCTTTTATTGCCGTCGTGGCTATTGTCGTTGGGAAGCCGCTTGTTGAGATGCTTTCCCGCCCGGAGGAATTTCAAAAATGGGTAGACAGCCACCATATTTGGGGGCGGCTGGCCTTTGTCGGCATGATGTGCTTACAGGTTGTTTTTGCCATTATTCCCGGCGAACCCATGGAAATTGGCGCCGGTTATGCCTTTGGCTCTATTGAGGGGACGCTGCTGTGCCTGGCCGGCGCTGCCGTCGGTTCTTCTATAATCTACCTTTTTACAAAAAAATTCGGAATAAAGCTGGTGGAAGCTTTTATTTCCAAGGAAAAGATCCTATCTTTGAGCTTTATTAAAAACACCAAAAAGCTAAATTTACTCATATTCATATTATTTTTTATCCCCGGCACACCAAAGGATATTTTTACTTATTTTATTGGGCTTACACCCATGAAGCTTCACATATTTTTGTTGATTTCCAGCATTGCCAGAATCCCCTCGGTTATTACCTCTACCATCAGCGGCGATGCGCTGGTCTCGCAGAATTACGGTTTCGCGATTGCTGTTTTCGTGATTACTGCCGTTGTCAGCACGGCGGGGATATTTATTTATCATAAAATATCAAAAAGGCATGCTGCCCAACAGGGGGACTTCGACGCCGACACCCAATGAAGGCCCCTGTTCCATTGCGTTAAAAAGACGGCACGCCGGAAATGTTTTCCCGAATAGGCCTTGCACTCAGGACATAAAGGCGTTAAAATAAGTTACAGCAAGATTTGACAATACAGGTCAATTTTTTGATAATTTTTTGAGGTTGGGGAGGTTTCAGCAGTCCTATGGCCACCATTACAGATGTCGCCAAAAAAGCAGGCGTTGCTATTTCAACTGTGAGCAATGTGTTAAACGGCGTTAAATATGTATCCCCTGAGACTACCAAACGCGTCCTTGAAGCGGTTGATGCGTTGGGATATGTAGCCAACCCGATTGCACACAATATGAAATCCGCCCGGTCGAACATGATCGGTGTTATCATTACAAATTTCAGCCGGATTTTCTTCTCATCCGTTCTGCGCAAATGCCGCGAGATCGCAGAGGAAAAAGGCTTTCAGCTCATGTGCATCGACACTAATGATGACTTTAACCAGGAAAAGCAGTATGTCGGCATGATGAAGCAGCACCGCTACGATGCCATCATTCTTGACACGGTTGCCGACCTCGACGACCGCGCCTATTTTACCTATTTGAAAAATTTATCCCCAGGTGGAAAAAAGACCGCTATTATTTGTTTAGAGCGCGACCTGGCGGAATATGGCATCGACTCTGTCGATGCCGACAACTTCGGCGGTGCGCAAAAGGCCGTCGGCCATTTAATCTCCTGCGGCTGTAAAAAGATCATTCACATTGCCGGCACAACAAATTCCTGGGCTGCGGAGTGCCGGGCCAGGGGCTACTGCGACCGCATCCGCATGGAACCAGGTGCTTTTGAAAACATCATCCTCGGCGATTTTTCACCGCAAAGCGGCTATGATGCCATCAAGCAGCTGCTGGCCTCCCGTTCCGCCCGAATCAACTTGCCCTTCGATGGTATTTTTGCCGCAAACGATCAAATGGCTGTCGGCGCTATCAAGGCCTTACAGGAGCTCCATATCCGCGTCCCCGAAGACGTAAAGGTCGTCGGCTTTGACGACACATTCGTAGCGCCGATTATAGATCCCTCGCTTACCTCCATCCATGTACCCGGTACCGCAATGGCCCAGGCCGCCATGAATATGGCAATTGCCAGGATTTTGGACGACACACTCCCCTCCGCCCAGCAAATGGTGCCAACAGAGCTGGTGGTTCGCCGAAGCACAGACATCACCGCCTGTTTACCAAAAACTTTTGTCAACTGGTGATAAAACCCTAATGGCAGAGGCTCCATCTGATAAATCAGATGGAGCCTCTGCCATTTTCATGCTGTTCTCTTAACCATTATATAATTCGTAAGTAAAATTCCGCCCCGGGCGACCTGTTGTTCCTGAATGGTACAATAGCCCCTTTTAATAAAAAAGGGCTTTGCTGTAATCGATGCATGCGTGGTAACCTCTTTGGGGTAAACATGCGCCTCCAGTTGCTCGCAGAGCAGCGTCGCGATTCCCCTCCCCTGGTGATCCTTATGTACATATAAACGGTCTAAATAGCCGCTTTCATCTATATCGCCAAAGCCGACAATCTCTTCGTGCAGGACGGCGACCAGCGTATAGTGCGCTAAAAAGGATTCATTCCACTGATTCAAATCGACGCGGCCCGTAGCCCATACCGCCAGCTGCTCCTCGGTGTAATCTTCCGCATTGACCGAATGGACAGTATTATAAAATAAATCCGCCAATGTCCCGCAATCTTCCGGCGTATATTTTCTGGTCTTGTACCTCATCCGAATAAACCTCCTTATCTACCTATATAATAGCCATGCAAATGCATGCAGAGTAGATATTTTAACCGCCGTCATCACCGGAAAGCACCAATAAGATCTCCCGGCGAAACAGACTCCGTTTGTATGGCTCATAGTGAACATGAGGCTGGACTATATTGATAAATGTCCAATCAGAAAGCGGCCTCGATTTTCACTAAATAAACATGGCTCGACAATCTTTTTTCTTTAAAATACCTCCTGTGCAGTAAGCACCATATTGCATACAGCTAAAATTGGGACTACAAGGCAAACCTTAAATGAATGGTTTTTAAATGGCCTCGTTCGCGGCACAGACATATGATTCAGAAAGCCGCCTACTCTTAAAGGTCTTGCCCTGCACGATGGATTGCCCGCACAGTGGCCTCTGCACACAGTACGATTCCCTTTTCTGTCAAATGAATTTGATCATCCGCGCGGATATTGCCATCAATATCCTCCTTGACAACCGCAAAGAGGTCATTAATCAGCACTCCTTTTGAAACAAGCTGAGGTACTATCAATGCATTGTAGCGCTCTATTAAACGGTTGTCATTATGGGGATGGCCCTGGCGCACCGGCGTAGTCGTGGCAAAAATAACTTTTTTAGCGCGGGCAAGCAACAGGTTCGCCACTCTTAAACACTGTGATACATATTCGTTTTCAGCAGTAAAAGGACCGTCGCCGAACAGATTGCATATATCCCACTCGCCGCTGTTCCAATGAATTATATCAGCGCCTTCCAACTCCCCAGACCAGTCAAAAATCCCGCGTAAAAGATAGGAGACAAAGCGGCAGTTGTCCTCCGGCTGCCATACGGTATAACCCGGTCCAAGCAGCGACGGAACCTTTGTGCCATAGCCGATCTGGCGAATGGAATCGCCCAGCAAAACTACTTTTTTCATGGAATATCCTCCCAAGCATTGAATAATAGTTTAATATTATAACAAACCTTAATACAGGTCAACAGCTTATTCGCCCTTTATGATTTCACAGGCGGCAGTTGATGCCCTGTTGTAAAAATGGTATAGTAAATAAAATAGATTCAATCAATAAGAAAGGAGTTTGCCGTTGCATTGAAATTCTATCTAAAACAAAATTCATGTCCTGCCGCCGGCTTGTTTGAATTTTTTACTGTGTATGGCGAATGCGGCTCTCCTTTATACCGGTTTTTAGGAGAACGGAACTCCTTTACGTCTAAAATACGCCTCCAGGATTTTCAAGGATTGGAGCGCGCGCATATTACACGGGTCGGCACTGCCGTGCTTTCACAGTATATAATTTACAGCCAGGGCCGAAGCCAGGCATTTATTCTGCATAGTATAGCGACAAAAGGCCAGCCTTACCGCATCAAGGGCATTGACTGGACGCTTGCCGGAAATATCTATACCCGAAATTATGAAATCCGTCAGAAAAGCGGCGCTTTAGTCATGCGGCACAGCAGCTGTTGGAAAGCAGCGGAACCGGCCTTCAGTCTGGATATTATGCAGGAATGCGACCGGGACCTTGCCTTGTGTATTGCCGCGATTATCGACAGCACCTTGGTGTCCGGCGAGCCCACGCCTGTCCCCGTTTCATAGTTTTTATAAAAGGCGCCCGCCGTCTTTTTAACAGTGGGCGCCTTCTTCATATTCCGTTATTTTTCAATAATTTCCACTTGGTCGCCTTTGACGCGAACCGTTGCCTGACCTTTTGCCGTGGCAAAGCTTGCCTCCATCTCCTGGAACAACCCCTTAACCGGGTTCACCGTGAAGGTTTCAAAGCCATCTGTAGTATCTATCCCCAGAAAATAGCGGAACGCAATGGTTGCCGGCGCGCCGCTCCAGGCATGGTTGGTCGTCCCCAGAATGAAAAAATCTTCCCAGAGGGTGCTGTTCTCATTGACCGCCAGATTGTAATAGCGGGAGGCCATGCGCAGATAGGCCTCCTTCATAAATCCCATCTCACACAGCGCCATCAGCACATAATTCTCCATGTACACCGAGGCATTAAAGGTAGAAATCAGCACCATGCAGATGTCGTTGTAGTGCTCTTTGGGACAAAGGCCTGTCAACACAGCCATCGCATTGGCACGCTCATCCACCACAGAACCGGAGGAATAGTGCTTACCCTGCCAAAATGCTTTTTCAAAGGCCGCCTCAATCGACTGCTTCCGCTGGGCAAGAAAGGCATCATAACGGTGGTCGTCAAGCAGCTGCGCCATCTTCTGGGCAAAGGACAACGCGGAATAATACCATTCATTTTCCAGCACGGGCGCATCCACATTGTTTAAGTGGTCAAACCAAGGCCACCCGCCCTCTCTGCTGCGAACCAGGCCCTGCTCATCCATCGACCAAAGCTTCAAATAGTTTACCGCCGGCTCAAAGGCAAGTTGAAGAACATCCAGGTCGCCGGTGTAATGATAATATTGAGCCAGCAGGCCGAGCTCACTAATGGCGTTCAAGCTTTGCCCGGGGAGCTCGCTGAAATTTGCCCCGGGGACATTGCCGACCAGTACATCGCCCTTCCTCAGATTGATAAAGTCGTAAATCGCCTTTTTCATCAACTTTCGTGCATTTTTACTGAGCAGGAACATCACCTGCGGCGCCTGAACCGAGACATCGCCGATCCACTGTCCACGCTCACGATCCGGGCAATCCATGAAATTGTCGCGCATGCAGACATACAGCGTTCGGGCGGCCTTTTCCACCACGCGGTTCAAAATATCGGAGTCACAGTGAAAGCTCCCGGTAATGTCACAGTCAAAGCCGGATTCACAGACGCCGACATCGGGGGCCAGCGCAGCCGTATATTCCAGGTATAGATGCTCGCCATAGATATAAGCCGGAAAACGGTACTCGTTCAGGCCTTTTTTACAGATATACTGGAATACATGCCCGTTGTACATATTGGAGTTGTCTCCCGGCCCGCCCGGCGTAGCACGGTGATCGGTATAAATTTGAATGACCTCGCCGCCGGTTGCCTCCACCCTCAAATAAGGAGAAAACGTCATGGCATAGGGTAAAGTGAAGCAATGCACCGTTCCCTGCGTTGATTCCTCCTTTAGCATCTGCAAGGGATAAAGGCGATGCAACGGAATCGGCCGTTCATACGCGTCGCCCCAAACCTCATTTTGGTACACAGTGGCGGGCTCAAAACCGCTCTCGTCGAAGTCCGGGTTTTCAAAGCCTTCACAGTCCGTCCCCGCACGGTAGGATATATCGTCGCCGCCATACAAATAAGCCGGCGTATGGCCTGAGACCTTCCCATAGCCTGGGTGGCGGCGGCACAGAAAGCTTTCGTTGCTGTAAAGCCCCAGGCTTGCACTTTCCAAAATAAGGCCCGCACGGCCGCTATTGACGTTGTTGCGTCCTTCATTTCCATAAAACCAAGCCAGCAATGCGATCACGTTTTCACCCGGCTGCAGATAGCAAGCAATATCCACTCGGTCCGCATAACCGCAGCCCGGCAGGCTCTCTCGGAAAAGACCGCCCTCATTAACAGCCAGCCGGCCGTTTACATACAGCCAGTATTTCGTGTCGGCCGATATTAAAAGCTCTGCTTGTTTCGGTACTTCTGTTACCGAGAAGCTTTTACGAAAGGCTACCCAGTCATTTTTTTGGTCATTGTGTTCCGCCCAAATCCAATTGGCATGAAATGGGATTCTTTCTGTTTCTCTCAAGTTCAACACTCCCTCTCGATTTGGACAGATTATAGCACGGAAGAGCTGCAATGTCTAGTGAAAAAACGGTTTTTTTATAACGATATTGCCAGCCTGCACAGCCCATTTGAAATGTAAGGGCCCGGGGGATTTTTGTGTTGAAGCGGCAAATACACAGCAACAAATACTAAACAAAGCACTTTGAGCCCAAAATCCGCCCCAGGTCACGGAGATGTACATGCCGATAATAACAAAAATAATGATTTTTCCCTTTTTCTATTTGGCGTGTAACAAAAAAGCCCTCGGAGCCATACAGCTTCAGGAGCCTTGTGTCAAGGGCTACAAAAAGATATTTTCGGTATCGCGATTGGTGGGAGGCTAAGCTCCAGCGGCTCGTAAAAAGCTGGTAACAAGCCGAAGCGGTGTAAGCGCGTTTATCAGCGAACAGCAACTACGAGGAACAATGAAGCGGCGACTGATTTTTCTTTTAAATATAGAATCGTTTTAGTGAATTTCTTCATGAAAGAAAAAATTAATTTTAGCTCATCCGCTACATTCTTTATTAACAGGCCTTTTGCACAAGCATATTTGACTAGTTGGGACTACAGCAATGATATAATTTCTCTGTGTGTATAGCAGCCGAAAAAACTTTTTTGACAGATTTCTTCCGTTTTCTATGCGATTGTATCATATACATTCTTATTCATCAACGTCTTTGTCATTTTATAAATAACACATTCCAACAATCTATAGATATAATATTACACGCAAAGGTAGTGAGTATAAATGTATGAAGATGAATTTCCGTTGCGATTAGCGCAACTAAGAAATAAAAAGGGTGTTTCCGCCCGTGATATGAGTTTATCTCTAGGACAGAACCATACATATATCAATAATATTGAAAGCGGGAAGGCTCTGCCTTCGATGACGATATTTTTCTATATTTGTGAATATTTGAATATCACGCCAGCCGACTTTTTCGACATAAATTCCAAGAACCCAGTAAAGCTAAAAAACTTGATTGAAGATTTGAAGCATTTAGACGATAGACAGCTTGAAAGTATTTCAGAAATAGTAAAAGGCTTAGTTAAACAATCAGGATAATGTATTAGAGAACAGCCATCCGTCTGGATGGCTGTTCTCTAATGTTAAGGATTAAACCTTAATTACCTGAGTGTAAACCATGCGCCTGCTTCTTCTCGCCAATGATTCGTTTCAGCTTCCGGTCAATATTTTCTCATGATACTATACACTCCCGGCGGCCTGCCGGGGAGGTCCTAAAAAAGGGCGCACTTCCCCCTTGGATTTTGAGGGCTTGAAATCGCCCTTGGAGGTATTCGTCAATTTATCTATTTCAAGGCCAGAAACTTCTACACTTCCGATAACAGGGAAAAAGGCCGTAAAACGCAAAAAAGCGGGGCCTCCGGCCTGAATTTTCAGGCGGAAGCCCCGCTATGACGGATTTTGCTGCGGTTTACTGTTTGGACATCTACGGTAAAACCGTTTTTCGGATTTTGCTCCAAAAAGCCCGAAAACCCGCATGAATACTGAAAAAAATGGAGTGACATCTTTTTTGTCACTCCATCATGGTGCCGGTGGTCGGACTCGAACCGACACGGTATCGCTACCAATGGATTTTGAGTCCATCACGTCTGCCAATTCCATCACACCGGCATGTTATATTGGAACTTAATAAAGTATACTATATGGCATAGAAAAATGCAAGAATTTTTTTGCAGTCGATAGGATTAAATGGCTCCGGCAATAATATTATAATTTTTTATTATTTGACTTGACAAAATAATTTTGCAGATGGTATAATAGCATACGTTGTAAATGCGCGAGTGCTGGAATTGGCAGACAGGCACGTTTGAGGGGCGTGTGTTGTATGACGTACGGGTTCAAGTCCCGTCTCGCGCACCAAATCAAAGTGCAAACTTTGATACAAAAATAGCTCTCCATAACGGAGGGCTATTTTTGCGTTTATGCCCGGAAAACCTGTATTTATGCGGCTTCCGGGCTTTTCTTTTTTCGGCGGCAATGCAATTTCCAGCCCCTCTTTCCGCGCTTTCCATAGTGGAACGATAGAGGGGTGAAAATCTCTCAATTTTGCACCCACCCCGAAAGGGAATCGAAAGAAAAACATATGGCCGAGGAAATGTGAAAAATGTTCCTCGGCCATATACTTTTTAACGCCTGTTTTTATGCCCGCTCGAAAGGCTCTCCGCAATCCTCGCAGATCACATTGACCTCCCGTATTGCCCGAATGATGGTGCCGCAGCAGGGGCAGACATATTTGTCGTGCTTCTCGATATGTCAATGCCAATGGTAAAATGAAAAAACGCCGCGAACCTGTAAAAACGTATTTATGCGGGTTCCCGACGTTTTCCTATCCCTCAACCGGCCTAAAATTATCTTGTAGGAGAGAGAAAAATTCTACTATTTTTTAATTTATCATTTTTTCTTCTGTCAGATCTGTAGAAAATTCCGGTAGTTTCATAGATAAGTCAACGAATTTTATAACACGGAAATATCACCTTAAAAAATTGGTATTTAAAGAATACCGTCCTGCCAAAGCTGAAAGCGTAGCTTGCCGACACAAAAGGGATTTTCAAAAGGAAAGAGCACAAAGCCCTCACAGCGCAGATACAACAGACCGAGAAGAAAATCACCGAAAAACTGGATAGACTGCCAGAAGTCTTAAAAGAGGACGGTTATCCTGATGTGCAGGCGTTTATGGCAACTTACCACAAAGCGGAGGTTGTCGTAGAACAGTACAACCGCAGTCTTGTCGAGTAAGAGCGTCAGGTCGAGGAAAATTGCAGACATCCCAAACCGTCCGAAAAAAAGCGTCAGGGACAGGAGCAGGTAGTTACAGGAGCGAGGCAGACAGAAGCCACGCAGAAAAAAATCCAGCCGATAGGCATAGAAAAAACCGCCGTTATGGTCTTACCCATACACGGCGGCATACATAGTTGTTAGCACTTCTACTTTTGAATTACAGTTATCTGCAAATTCTTCGCATTAATGAGTGTTTCCTGTTTGCAATTTGGGCAGTATAAGGGAAAGTCGGTATCTTTTCTGACTTTATTATGTGTTTTCCTGCCACAGATGGGACAAATCAGCTATCCCGAAGTAGACATATCCATTTCCATAAAACTTACAATAACTCTAAAATCAGCTTGATAAGCATTGCAACAAAGATAACACCGCCGACTCCGCTGATAATTCCGTAGATTTTCACCGACTCCTTATCCCGCTTTTCTTTTACAAGATAGTATATACCTGCTCCAGCAACCAAAGCACCGATTAACATACCAATAATTGAAATAATCATTTCCTTTTCCTCCATTTTAACAGCAATGCTGAATTTATAATGACAAGCACCGAGCCTGCATTGTGAACAAGCGCACCGACAACAGGATTTAAAATACCTGTCATAGCAAGCACGATTGCAAGAAAGTTAAGTCCCATCGAAAAACTCAAGTTAAGCTTTATCGTGGTCATCATCCGTTTGGAAAGCGATATTAAGTGCGGAAGTTCCTTTACTTCATCGTCCACCAGTACAATATCAGCGGCGTCTACTGCAATATCGCTTCCAATCCCGCCCATTGCAATACCAACCGCTGCTTTTTTTAAGGCGGGGGCGTCGTTAATGCCGTCGCCAATCATACAAACAGACTGTTCGTTCTCTTGATATTTTTCAATCAACTTCAACTTATCTTCAGGCAGACAGTTTGCATACACCTCATCTATGTTAAGCTGCTTTGCAATGCTGTTTGCAGAGTTCTTGTTATCGCCTGTCAAAAGTACAGGCTGAACGCCGCAGCTTTGCAGAGCGTTAATCATTGCGCCGCTTTCTTTTCGGATTGTATCAGACAATACAAGATACCCGATAACCTCGTTTTCTGCGGCTATGTAGGTTACTGTGCTGCCGCTGTTCAAAAAACCTTGAATTTCAGGATTTGTCTGGCAAACAATTTTATTCTCGTTCATCATATCCATATTACCCGCAAGAATACGCTTCCCATCTACAAAAGCGCATACGCCCCTCCCAAGCTGCATTTCAAAACCTGTCGCTTTTGAAATGGGGTTATCTGTGTGCTGTTTGTAACAATTCACAATCGCCTTTCCAAGCGGATGTTCAGAAAACTGCTCCGCAGCGGCGGCAAGAGAATAGATATTCCGTTCTGTGTAGCTCTCCGAAAGAGATTTTACCGCAATGACTTTCGGCGTTCCGTAAGTCAGCGTTCCTGTTTTATCAAAAGTGATTTTTGAAGCCTTTGACAGCCGTTCCAAAGCATCTCCCTCACGTACAAGGAAGCTGTGCTTTGTAGCGTTGCCAATCGCCGCCATAATCGCAGTAGGCGTTGCAAGCACCAAAGCGCAAGGGCAGAATACAACAAGAATTGTAACCGCACGGATAATCTCTCCCGTTATTGCCCAAGTAAGGGCGGCGGCAGTCAGAGCAATTACAACAATCCAAGTAGCCCATCTGTCCGCCATACCGACAATCTTTGCTTTTCCTGCATCCGCCGACTGCACAAGGCTAATCATTCTCTGAATAGAGCTGTCCTCGCCAACCTTTGTTGCCCTCATCTCAAAAGTGCCAAATCGGTTTACTGTTCCGCTTGATACCTCATCGCCAACCGTCTTATCGATAGGGATAGGCTCGCCTGTCATAACCGCTTGGTCAATCGAAGTCTGTCCCGAAGTGATAACACCATCAACAGCAATTCCTTCGCCCGGCAGAACACGGAGAATATCTCCGATTTTCACCTCGCTTGCAGAAATAACGGTTTCGGTGCTGCCACGGACTACCCGTGCTGTCTGCGGCGTCAGCTTTACTAATTTCTCAATACCTGCTCTTGCTTTTGCTACGGTTAGATCCTCAAGCAGAGCGCCGATTTGCATAATAAAGGCAACCTCGCCTGCCGCAAAATCCTCGCCAATACAGACAGAAGCAATCAGCGCAAGTGATACCAGTACATCCGCTTTAATATCAAACGCTGTGACAAGCCCAATAATCGCTTCTAAAATAATCGGCACACCACACAAAATGATTGAAACCCAAGCAATATTGAAAGGCAAAAAATCCAATATGCCTGTCAGACTGAAAATAAGAGCAACGCCCGAAATAACAAGGAGTGTTATGTCTTTTTTCGTGCCGCCAATTTCAAGCAAGTGTTCAAGTTTTCCCATAAATGATTTCATAAAAATCCTCCGTTTTATACCTTATGGGGTATAGGTATAAAATACCATAAGGGGTATAGGTTTGTCAAGAGGATAAAAGAAAAAGCAGTCAACTTAGACTGCTTCTTACAAGAAATTCATTAACCCATATTGGCGAACCGCTCTACAGCTTTAGTAAAATCCTCAATCGTTTTGTCTGCATCTCCGTGCTCTATCCCGTCTTTTACACAATGCTTAATGTGCCCTTCAAGCACTACCTGTCCGCATTTATGCAATGCAGATTTTGCCGCATTCAGTTGAGCCAGAACATCTTCACAGGGGACATCCTCATCCACCATTCTGTCAATGGCTTGAACTTGTCCGATTATTTTTTTTAATCTGCGGTGCAGATTGTCAGAATCCATACATTGTTTCATTTCAACACTCCTATACTATTGGGGGTATATGTATATTGTACTGTTTTTTTTCGGAAAGTCAAGATGAATAGAGGTCGAAATTTGGAACTCAAAAATGAGACAACCCAAATTTAGCCTCTTTTTTCATGTCATAAATCCAGCATTTAAGCCGTTTTTTCAGGATCGTCCTCTTTTACCAAAACGGGACACCCAGAAGTAAAACTCGAAAAATCACGATGTAAAAATGAAAAAAGATCAAATCCGAACCCGGAATTCTCATTTTCAGAGGGTATCTTTTTTGTAGCGTAAACCCACTAGGCTGAGCCTGGGCGCGCTTCGCGTTCCGGGCTCAGTTTTTTATTTTGCCTGTTCACTCGTGTTTATAGCAGGGTATCTTTTTTATAGCACAAACCCATGATTGGGTGATAAAAAAGATGTCACTCCATTTTTTTAGTATTCATGCGGGTTTGCGTCCTTTTCCCCACCCACAGAGCTGCAGAGGTTTCCAGCAGTTTCATAGATAGATGGGCGAAGTCCTCAAAAATACGCAAGACGGCCTGCAGTTCCTATAACCGTAGACCGTCTTGCGTTCAAGTATTTAATGGAAATAATATTTTAAGAAAGGCACGTTCTGCATAACTTGTACTGTTAAAACTAAAATAACGCCGGCATCCATGTCCGTCATGCATTTCAAAGTCATTTGGCGATACTTGTACAGTGTATTTCAAATTCTGCATAGCGGTATGCAACGAAAGCTCCCATTCAACTCTGTTCGATACAACATTTTTAGAAATAGCATTATAGAGCCATTCAAACTCTGCATAATCGAGTCCGTTTTTTAGAAACCCAGTCCAAAGAATAATTTTCTGCTGAAAAGTAAGCGTTTGCAGCGTATCTTCAAGATCCATCTCCTCAAAGACACCGCCATAGCAAAAACAACTGTTTTGTGTTGGCTGTGCAAGGTTTTCTTCTAACAGAAACGAACTATATTTCCAGTCTAAGGCTACCGTGCCGTTTTTCCAATTTGTCGCACCAACCAATGCATACAGAATTTTTGATTGCTCAGAGGAAAGGCATTGGATTCTCAAGCACAGCGATTCTATTGTATCGGCCGGATGGCCTGAGAGCGTCTTTTGAACCGCATAAATATGGCTGTTTTCTTCCTGTAATGCTAGCCATACTGTCTCTTGTGACATTCCTGCTGTGCCAAAGATATCGATTTTCCATCTTGCACGAAGAAGGACAAGATATTCTCCAAACACCTGCCAAAAATCGTCTTCCGCAACAGCAATATCATTAAACCAAACATAAATTGTACTGGTTTCTTCGTTTTCATGTCGATATGCTGAAGGAATTGCTTGAATCCATTCACTTATTTCATATAAAAACTCAAACAATCCCCGTGCGGATGGCTTTTCTTCACCATTTGGAGATGGAATTTCCTTTTGTTTGGCTTTTAAAAAGGAATGCATCTCCATCATAGCAATTCTCTCCTTCCCGTTATATGAGGCCCATGTTTTGAGCAATCTCAATGTTGACCATCAATACATTGACTGTTTCTTCACCAAAGATCCCCAGGACCTTGCCGTTTGTATTGTTTTTGACAATATTGCGAACTGCTTCTTCACCCAACCCAGAGGCTTCTGCAATTCTGGGAATCTGAACTTCAGCGGATTCAGGAGAAATATGCGGATCCAAGCCAGAACCAGAAGCAGTTAACAAGTCAGTAGGAATATCTTCCCGCTTTACTTCGGGGTTCTTTTCCAAAAACGCCTCAATATCCGCTTCTACACGTTCTGTCAGTGCAGGATTGGAGGGAGCATAGTTATTGGAGCCAGATCCGATCCCCGGGAACTCTGTTCCGTCCGGATAATACTGTTTCCCATCCTCACCCTCAATGTAGACGTTATAGTGATAAGCAGACGGGCGGCTCCACATATAGTAATCCTCCGTAAATTCCTGCCCCACATATTTTGAGCCAACTGTTTGGCCATTTACGGTAATGAGGTTTCCCCCCGCTTGATTTGGGAAAATCAAGGCGGATAACCCCGTTAACAAGCACGGGAACAAGAGTCCGCAAATCAGCATTAAAACAATTGTGACTGTAACTGCTTGACGTGTACCGTGCAATAAGTTTTTCACTGATTCTTTCATAGTACAAGCATCCTTTCTTAAAGCCCAAGACCAATTAAAGACAGCAGAGGAGCTATGATCATATCGATAATTTTAATTCCGATAAAAGGAGTAACCACGCCGCCCAAACCGTAAATAAGCATATTTCTTGCCAGCATCTTTCCAGAAGACATAGGACGGTATTTAACGCCCTTCGTAGCCAGAGGGATTAGGCATGGAATGATAATAGCGTTAAAGATTAGTGCGGACAAAATAGCACTGTATGGTGTTGCAAGGCTCATGATGTTTAAAATTTTCAGCTGAGGAATCGCCATCATAAACATCGCAGGAATAATTGCGAAATATTTTGCAATATCGTTTGCAATAGAAAATGTGGTAAGGCTTCCTCGTGTGATAAGAAGCTGTTTGCCGATTTCCACAACCTCCAAAATCTTGGTTGGATCAGAATCCAGATCAACCATATTGGCGGCTTCCTTGGCGGCAGTAGTACCGCTGTTCATAGCCAAGCCGACATTTGCTTGCGCCAAAGCAGGAGCATCGTTGGTTCCGTCGCCTGTCATGGCTACAATCTTGCCTTCAGATTGTTCTTTCTTAATTACATCGATTTTATCTTCAGGCTTACATTCTGCGATAAATCCGTCAACACCAGCTTCTTTAGCAATGGTGGCAGCGGTCAGCGGATTGTCGCCGGTACACATAATGGTTTTAATACCAATTGCGCGCAAACGCTCAAAGCGTTCTACCATGCCGGGTTTTACAGTATCTTTCAGATAGATGACGCCTAAAATCCGATCATCTTCACAGACAGTAAGCGGCGTGCCGCCTAAGCTGGAAATCTTATTAACCTGCTCATGGAGATCTTCAGGAATTATCCCGCCAAGCGCCTTCACATACTGCTCGATTGCGTCTGCCGCGCCCTTGCGGACTTTCGTCCCATCCGGAAGATCGACGCCGCTCATTCGAGTTTGGGCAGTAAATTCAATAAATTCCGAACCGGCAGTCTCCTCGCTGTTATCGCCCAAACGGCGGGCAAGCTCTAAGGTAGATTTACCTTCGGGTGTTTCGTCATGCAAACTGGTCAAAGCTGCACACCGAATGAGGTCGCTGCGGTTTGCGCCGCCTACGGGGAAGAAATCAGCTGCAAGACGGTTCCCATAGGTGATCGTACCGGTTTTATCAAGAATCATGGTATCCACATCACCGCAAGCTTCTACAGCTTTACCAGACATAGCGATGACATTAAAACGAGTAACACGATCCATACCGGCAATACCAATCGCAGAAAGCAAGCCGCCGATGGTGGTAGGAATCAAGCAGACAGCCAAGGCGATTAGCGTGGAGGTTTGCAGCTGCACACCGGAATAAATGCCAATGGGATACAGGGTTACGATTACAATCAGAAAGATGATGGTCAGAGATACCAGCAGCGTGCTCAGCGCAATTTCATTCGGGGTCTTCTTACGGGAAGCGCCTTCCACCAATGCAATCATTCGGTCAAGAAAGCTATTGCCTGCTTCGGAGGTAATGCGGATTTTCAACCAGTCAGACACAATCGTAGTACCGCCAGTAACAGAGCAGAAGTCGCCGCCAGACTCACGAACAACTGGAGCAGATTCGCCAGTGATGGCAGATTCATCCACAGAAGCAATGCCTTCAATGACTTCGCCGTCACCGGGAATAATTTCACCGGCGGAAACCATAACAACATCGCCTTTTTTCAGCTCGCTGGAAAGAACAACCTTTTCTGTCCCGTCTTCCATAAGCAAGCGGGCTTTCGTATCCTTCTGTGTTTTTTTGAGGCTCGCTGCCTGCGCCTTGCCGCGGCCCTCTGCAACAGATTCAGCAAAATTTGCAAACAAAACGGTAATAAATAACACTATGCAGACGATAATATTATAAATTCTCAGGTTTGTGCCATCGCTGATATCACCAAACAATCCAGGGAAAAAGGAAAGAATCAGGGTGATGAAACAGCCAACCTCCACGACGAACATAACGGGATTTTTCATCATGTACAAGGGATTTAATTTTGTAAAGGAACCGATAATCGCTTGACGAAATATCTCAGGCGTAATCAGCTTCTGATTTTTTTTGCTCATAAAAGTTCCTCCTTATGCCCAAAGGGTTAAATGCTCAGCAATGGGGCCAAGTGCAAGTACTGGGAAAAACGTCAATGCTGCAAAGATGTACACAACAAACACCAGAATCACAGCAAAGCTGAACGTGTCGGTATGCAGGGTGCCGACAGATTCGTTGACAAACCGTTTTTTCATCAAAGACCCTGCGATTGCCAGCTGAATGACAATGGAAAGATAGCGTCCGAAGAACATAGCGAGTCCCGCTGTAATGTTCCAGAACATCGTATTGTCAGCCAAGCCCTCAAATCCAGAACCATTGTTTGCAGCAGAAGAAGCATACTCATAAAGTACTTGGGAGAGCCCATGGAAGCTTGGATTTGTAATGCCTTCTAGCCCGGCCTGTGTTCCAACAGCCAAAGCTGAGAATGCCAGAATTAACAGCGGATGAATAATAATGCACAGGGCCGTTAATTTCATTTCACGGCCTTCAATTTTTTTGCCCAGATATTCTGGTGTTCGGCCAATCATCAGGCCGCAGATAAATACCGCCAAAATCGCATACATAATCATGTTCATGAGTCCGACGCCCTTACCGCCAAACACAACGTTGAGCATCATGTGAAGCAGCGGGATCATCCCGCCCAGCGGGGTTAGCGTATCATGCATATTATTGACAGTACCGGTTGTAAAGGAAGTTGTCGTCGTTGTAAACATTGCCGACTGTGCAATGCCAAACCGTACTTCCTTACCTTCCATGCTACCCATGGATTGACTTAAGCCAGCATCCGAAAGCGCAGGGTTGCCTTGGCTCTCAGCCCAGAAGCAAACGCTCAGGCCGATGACAAAAATAATACCCATAGCAGCAAAAATAGTGCGTCCTTCACGGCCATACATCCACACAGTTAAACTCTTGCGGAGCTTGCTCTTAGACTCAAACGCCTGCTCTTCATCCAGGCCAGACTTTGCCTGTGCCATTTCACGCTTACGATCGCGCACCATTTTGCCAAAAGTGATAACGCACGCGCCGGGCAGAAGCATCATGGAATAAAGTTCAATAAGATTAGAAATTATCGTTGGATTTTCAATAGGTGTGCTGGAGTTCGCACCCAAAAAACCGCCGCCGTTGGTTCCTAAGTGTTTAATAATTTCCAATGCTGCGACAGGGCCCGTTGCAATAATCTGTTTCGCGCCTTCAATGGTATCTACCACAATATTTCCGGAAAAATTCTGCGGAACACCCTGCCAAACCAACAGTAAGCCGCCTACAATCGAAAAGGGGAGTAAAACTCTTGTTGTAATACGAACAAGGTCAGCAAAAAAGTTTCCCACATTGTCTTTATTTTTTCCGGCCAGGCCACGGACAAAGGCAACACAAGCTGCATAACCACTTGCTGCGGAAACGAACATCATAAATGTAATGACCAACATCTGGGATAAGTAAGACAACCCAGACTCACCGGAATAGTGCTGAAGGTTGGTATTGGTCATGAAGCTGATAATTGTGTTGAAGGAAAGGGACTCTTCCATGCTTCCGATTCCGTTGGGATTAAAAAGGGCAATGCTCTGAATTCGCAGAATGATGTATCCAAGAAGAATCATTACGCCATTTGTTGCAAGCAGCGCCAAAGCGTATTTTTTCCAGTTCATTCCTTTTTGAGGCTTAACACCGGTGATCTTATAGATGGCGCCGTCTACACGGTCAAAAACCGGATCGGCAAAAGTATGTTTTCCGGCTGCAATATGATAAACATAAATGCCTACCGGAATTACCATTATCAGATAAAGGATAATGGTCAATATAATTTGTAGCATGATAAATTCCTCCTGCTGGTTTTAAAATTTTTCCGGGTGTACCAATGCATAAACTAAATATCCACCCAGCAGTAAAACTATAATTCCAAGAACAATCATGTTCTTTCCTCCTTATTCATTTCGATCTACTTGCTTTTGGCACCAGCTGATTAACAAAAAAACGAGTCCTATACAGCCCGCCAAAATTGCTATCATGATAAAATCCATCATAACGGTACCCTCCTCTTTAGTTTTACACAAAATATTGTAGCAGTTTTACTGTGAAATTGGTCTTAGCATTTTTTATATCAGATAAAGATTGCATTAAGAAAGCGCCTGCCTTCATTAGGTCAAACGCTTTCAGGCCTTATTTATAATCTTTCAAAATATGCAATGCCATTTCATAAATGCCCTTCCGGTATAAAACAAGGGTGACTTGCATTTCCGGATGCCTTTCTTCAAAATTTCGTATTGCTTGTTGCGCAATAGAAATTGATTCTGCACGGGGAATATGGCAATCTCCGGAAAAAATTAACGGTACCGCAATACTTTTACACCCAATCAGCCAAGCTTTCTGTAATGCATTAAAATAGCATTGTGCCATTAAGATTCTTTCTCTTTTTTCTCCTCCGTACCACCCAGCTCCGGCAACATGAATGATGTATTTTGTGTCAAGCCCACAAGAAGGGGTTGCTACCGCATGACCGATCTTGCAATACCCAATCCTTTTACAAGCCATTTTAAGCAATTTACCATCTGCTGCTGCATAAATAGCGCCACATATCCCCGGATGTGGCATTAAATCAGTAGAGGCGGCATTGACAATGGCATCTGCTTTTATTTTTGTAATATCGCCAAGTATAATCTGCATATAAAATCCCTCCACAAGTTTACATTAGAAAACCGCATACTAAATAACCTACTACCGCGAGCCCTGTGGCGCACATCGCATAGGGAAGCTGCGAAAGCGCATGATCCATATTGTTCATTTTGCAGCAGCTGGACGTTAAGACCGTTGCGTCAGAATAAAAGCAAGCATGGCTTCCCAATGTGGCCCCTGAAACGATCGCTCCCATAATGAGCAGAGGATTTGCTCCAATGGAAAAAGCTAAAGGAATAATAATAGGACTAACAATTGCTGGTATTCCCCATGCGCTGCCTGTGCTAAAATTCAGTACGGCAACAAGAAGAAAAGTAATAACAGGCAGTAATTGCGCATTAATAAGCGGCTGTACACTATGGATGACATAATCTGCAATTCCAATATCACTCATGCCTTCCTGCATCACAAACACAAAAAAGATAATAGCGACGGTTGGAATCATATTGCAGAAGCCATGCATAGCTAAATCGCAAAAATGAGAAATTGTCATCTTTTTGCGCGGGATATACAGAAGGAAACAGACTGCTATTGATGCAATCAAAGCTAAAAACAGTTCTCCAATTATAATGGTCAATGTAATCAGAACGCTAATAGGCAAAATAAAATCCCAAACGTTTCCTTTTACATGAATGCCGTCAGCATCTTCTTCGTCCAAATTCAGGCTGGCACTTTCTGGGGAATATACTTTTCCTGTTTCCTTTGCTCTCTCATAGGCTTTTCGCATTTTTCCCCATTTGGGAATCAGCCCAAACCCGAACAGGGGAACCATTACAACTGCTGCAATCGCATAAAAAATAAATGGGATGATATGGTAAAAGGTTTCAATGGCGCTGCCATAACCCAATTCGGGAATCCCGGCTTCTGCATAAAATATGCCTGCAAAGAACACTGCCCATGTAGAAAACGGGAGGAGCGCACAGACAGGCGCACCCGTAGAATCAATAACATAAGAAAGAGCTTCTCGAGGAACTTTGCGTTTAT
Organism: Hydrogeniiclostridium mannosilyticum; assembly: GCF_003268275.1. GTDB lineage: Bacteria > Bacillota > Clostridia > Oscillospirales > Acutalibacteraceae > Hydrogeniiclostridium > Hydrogeniiclostridium mannosilyticum. Next base: position 747 of record NZ_QLYR01000013.1, on the reverse strand, counting down.
CTGTAAGCTTTCTCATACACGTACTTAGTGTCATGATATTTAGATAGTCATCTACAAAAATTAGAACACCCATAATCCATGTTACAAACATTGTAGATTTTTGCCCCCGGCAGAGTTTGCCAAGCAGCTTTGAAAAGCCAAGAGTCCCATGAGAAGCGCCCAGCAATGCAATCAGGCTTCCAAACAAAGCACACACTAATATAACCCACTGGTGATCTTTGTTTGACGCCACCCGAAAGAAGGCATCCATCCACCCTGAAGCAAAGTCAAATCCATCAACAATGATATAAGTAATAAAAGTTCCAACAATGAGTGATTCCAAAATTCTTTTTGTGATTAATGACATCCCAATTACAACAACTATTGGAATCAAGGTTAAGATGCCATATTCCATATTGATCCCTCTGTTCTATGAAAATCTGCCTTCATTATAGCTCGAATAGAATTAGAGGGTGATAAAGCTCTGCGTGTAAGCATTAAGCTTTTGTTAATAGATATACCGCATAGCTTTCCAGCTTAAACTTTTTATAATGCCCGATGAATAGGACCCCCCCGGCAAAGCCGGGGGTTCTTCATAGACGGGCAAAGCCCTCTGATACTAGCCGGACGCGTCACGTCGCGTAAGTACGGTCTGCCAATTGCGAGAGATTGTTACTTGCTACCCGTAAACGGGTTTAGACGTTCCCCATCGTCAGTTGTTCCCCGGCTTTGTCCTCGTCCAACTGACGTTTGATGTACTCCTGTATC
>NZ_QLYR01000012.1 GCF_003268275.1 Hydrogeniiclostridium mannosilyticum | reverse complement strand
CGCCAAACGGCCGCATGGGCATGGTGCTGGCCAACGGCTCGCTCTCCTCCCAGTCCGGCGGCGAGGGGGACATCCGGAAAAACATCATCGAAGCGGATTTGGTAGACTGTATCATCGCCATGCCCGCCCAGCTGTTCTATACGACGCAGATTCCCGTTTCCCTGTGGTTCCTCTCCAAGAACAAGAGGCAAAAGGGCAAAACCCTGTTCATCGACGCGCGGAAGCTGGGCACGATGGTCACCCGCAAGCTGCGGGAACTGAGCGACGAGGACATCGGGAAAATCGCGGACACCTACAACGCCTTTGCGGCGGGGACGCTGGAGGACGTGAAGGGCTTCTGTGCGGTGGCAACGACGGCGGAAATCAAGGGGCAGGATTACATCCTCACCCCCGGCCGCTACGTGGGCATAGAGGAGCAGGCGGACGACGGCGAGCCCTTTGAGGAGAAGATGGCCCGCCTCACCGGGGAGCTGTCGGAGCTGTTCCAGAAGTCCCGCGAGCTGGAAAAGGAGATTCGGGAGAAGCTGGGGGCGATTGGGTATGAGTTGTGAGTGGAAAGCTTGTAATTTAGGTTCTATAATGACTTTTAAAAATGGAAAAAAGCGTCCGAAAACAGTAGGAAAATTTCCAGTTTACGGTGGTAATGGTATACTTGGATATACGAATGAATGGAATAACGAAAATTGTGTTGTCATAGGGCGTGTAGGTGCTTATTGTGGCAGTGTTTTTCGTGAATACAGTAAATGTTGGATTTCAGATAATGCAATATGTGGAATATCAAATAATGATAATATCGAATATCTTTATTATCTTTTAAGTTCTCTACAATTAAATCATAGGCATATCGGAACAAGCCAACCTCTTTTAACACAAGAAATCTTGAATAATATTCAAGTGACAATTCCGCCGTATGTTGTTCAAAATAAGATCGCATTGATTTTGCGTTCCCTCGACGACAAAATCGAACTGAACGACAAGATAAACGAGAACTTGGAGCGGCAAGCTTTCGCTCTATTTGACCGGCTTATGATTGAAGCGGGTAATTCAGATTGTCTGGTATCAGAGATAGCATGTCTTAACCCGAAGCGTTCTCTTTCTAAGAATGAGGTTGCACGCTATATTGATATGTCGCAGCTTTCAACCTCTGGTGCATTCCCCTCCGGCTGGAAAATGAAGCCGTTCACGGGAGGTATGCGTTTCTCCAATGGTGACACATTGTTAGCCAGAATTACGCCCTGCCTTGAAAATGGGAAGACTGCCTATATTGACTTCCTTGATAATAAGGAAGTCGCGTTTGGGTCAACAGAGTATATTGTCCTTGCACCCAAGGAAGGTATACCGCCTGAGTATCTGTACTGTCTTGCACGCTATCCCGCATTTGTGGATTATGCGGTTAAAAACATGAACGGCAGCAGTGGTCGACAGCGTGTGTCAGCAGATATAATCGGTCAATTTGTAATGCCGCGTCCAAGCGAAAGGAATTTGAGAGACTTTGGAAGCGTTGTCTCTGCTTTATTTATGAAGATGAAAAATAACTCTCTTGAAAATATCAGACTGGCATCACTAAGAGACTCCCTTCTCCCGAAGCTGATGTCCGGCGAGATTGATGTTTCAGCCCTGCAAATATAGGAAAGCTGCCTAAAAGGCGCTATTGCCGTTAGCAGCCACACATGTAGGAGGACGTTGATATGTCTGGAATTTTTAATGAATCCAATATGCTCCAGGCTTTAAAAAAGTATATACCGAACGGGAAGGCTTTATTGGCAGGTATACATGCCGTGGCAAAAGAAACGGAGGCAGTCCATACTGCTACACGGTTAAGCACCGGAAGCGCGGTGGAATGGCTTTTGTCAATGTACATAGCCAAATTATATTGTCTTTTGCGCAATGAGGTGTTATAATACTATTAAACATAAAATATTTGACTGTGACGAACAGCGATTGTTTTTCATACAGCGACAGCACAGCCGTTTTCAAAGCGGCGTTTTTTTCAGTCTTGAGTTAATATAAACTAACTTGAGGGCTCAATAAAAACCAACAGGTTGTTATCCCGTTGGTTTTATGAGGCTGATAACCTCAGCAATAGCCAGCAGAAGCGCTGAAAAGTGTGGGAAGAGAAAGGATGGAGATATTATGCTTCAAATCACAGTGAAAATTGACGGTATGATGTGCGGGATGTGTGAGGCGCATGTGAATGACGCTATACGCAAGGCTTTCCCGGTCAAAAAGGTTTCCGCGTCCCATAGTAAGGGGCAGGCAGTCCTTTTGACCGAAACAGATATTTCAGAGGAAGAGCTTTGCAAGGCGATTGACGCTACAGGGTACCGGGTATTGTCAGTGACGAAAGTACCTTATGAGAAGAAGGGGCTTTTTTCCGGTTTACGGAAATAATAGCACGAGTGAAAGATAAAAAATGCCTGCTGAAACCCAAACCAGAGAGGGGGACAGCAGGTGTTTTTTTGAGGAGGCTTGTTCTCTGAAAAGGCCTTTAACCCGCCAGAACCTAGTCTTCTGAGCGTTCATGCTCAGAGAGCAGCATCGAGGTGCAATGCGGGCAGCGAACGGCGTCTATTGCAATTTTAGACTTGCAGTAAGGGCATGTCTGCTCGGCCGGCCTCGCCGGCGCCTCCGGTTTTTTCCTGCGAAGGTGGTTGACGAGCTTTACAAATAGAAAAACGACAACAGCAATGAGTAAAAAATTGATGACAGCTGACAGGAATGCGCCGTAATTAAGCTTAGGGGCATTTTCGCCTGCGCCCAAGGTGATGTACAAGCTTGAAAAATCCATGCCGCCGGTTAACAGCCCAATTACGGGTGAAAAAATATCGTTGACAAGTGAATTTACAATGGCGGTAAAAGCGCTGCCTACAATAACGCCGACTGCCATGTCAATCACATTGCCCCGGGAAATAAACTCTTTAAATTCTTTGATGACGCGCATGCAATTTCTCCCCTTCTTCGCCAGTTAGCCTTATTATAGATGTATGCTTAGGAAAATGCAACGGTTCGGCAGAATCACACAAAATCCCCAGTGCAAGGAGCTCGTTCTGCTCCGTACAGAAGGCTAAAGTGAATGAGAGGACCTACGATGGACGAATCTTCTCACAACTAAAACGCGCCTTATCATGGGATTTTCCCTGACGAGGCGCGTGATTTATTGATATGGCGGCGTCTGTTAAATACGGATTAGCTGCCGGTAGCGCCGCGTTCCGAAAGGGGAAGATATTCACGGTGCTCGGAGATGCTCTTGTAAGCAGGACGGATAATCTTTCCAACGTTGATTTGCTCTTCCAAAAGATGAGCGCTCCATCCGGCGATTCTCGCCATAGCAAAAACCGGCGTGAAAAGCTCGGTGGGCAGGCCCAGCATATGGTAAACAAAACCGCTGTAAAAGTCAATGTTTGCGCTGACGCCTTTGTAAATCTTACGTTCATCGGCAATAACTTGAGGCGCCAGGCGTTCCACCATTGCGTAAAGGCGGTATTCGCGGTCCATCCCTTTTTCTTTTGCCAGACTTTCAACAAAGGTTTTGAAAATATTAGCGCGCGGGTCGGAAATAGAGTAAACAGCATGCCCCATACCATAAATTAGGCCTGCGCGGTCAAAGGCTTCTTTATGCAACAGGGCACGCAGATAAGCGGCTACCTTCTCCTCGTCATCCCAGTCGTCTATTTGTTCTTTCATATCCTCGAACATGCGCACAACCTTGATGTTGGCGCCGCCATGGCGCGGCCCTTTCAGAGAGCCCAATGCGGCGGCAATAACAGAATAAGCGTCAGAACCGGAAGAAGCGACAACATGAGTTGTGAAGGTAGAGTTGTTGCCGCCGCCGTGCTCTGCGTGAAGAACCAGGGCCAAGTCGAGGATGCGGGCTTCAAGATCGCTGTATTTATTGTCAATGCGCAGCATATATAGAATATTTTCCGCAATTGAAAGATCGGGCTGCGGCGCATGGATAAAGAAGCTGTTATTGAGCCGATCCGTGTCATGCGCGTAGGCCTGATAGCCGTAGACGGCCAATTGCGGGAACAGGGCAATCATTTCCAGACACTGGCGCAGAACGTTTTCCAGAGAGGTATCGTTTGCTTTTTCGTCATATGCATATAATGTCAGCACGCTGCGCGCCAGGGTGTTCATCATATCCTGGGTGGGGGCTTTCATGATAATATCACGAACAAAATTAGTTGGAAGGGTTCTGTATTTATTTAGAACCTGTTTAAAGTCAGCGAGCTGCCCGGCGGTAGGAAGATTCCCGAATAAAAGCAGGTAGATGGTTTCTTCAAACCCAAACCTTTTTTCGCGGACAAAGCCTGCCACCACTTTCTCAATGTCATACCCGCGGTAATAGAGTTTACCTTCACAGGGAACCGATTTGCCGTCTATCTTTTTACTGGAGACGATTTCTGAAATTTCGGTCAGGCCGGTCAAAACACCGTTCCCGTTAATATCCCGCAGGCCGCGTTTTACATCATATTTGGCATAAAGGCCGGTGTCAATGGTACTGTGTTCTTTACACTTTGTCGTTAAGGCTTCAATTTCCGGGGTAATCTCAAAAAAATCATCCTGTTCTTTTTTGGCCATGGCTACACGCTCCTTTTTCATTGATTTTTATTCGTTCCGGATCCTCAACAGGGAAAATAAAGCAGACGGGTAAGCAGAGAAGGAACAGAGCCTGTTTATTTTCAACCTCAATGATTACGTTTGTAAAATATTATATTATTAATTATAAAGGAAATAAGAACGGGTTACAACGATCTATTTGTAAAACAGCTGTGAATAAACTGTGTATATTGTACACAAATAAAGAAAAGCGGAATATTAACGCTTATTCAATAAGGCCTTCCCGCTGCTCCAGATATTCATCATAGGTGCATCGGCGGTCTATACAGCCATCCTCTGTAATTTCAATCACTCGGTTGGCAACGGTTTGCATCAGCTGGTGGTCGTGAGAGCTAAAGAGGACAATGCCGCCAAATTCTGAAAGGCCATTGTTGACTGCGGTAATAGACTCCAAATCCAGGTGGTTGGTCGGCTGGTCCAGAATCAAAACATTGGAACCGAACATCATCATGCGTGAGAGCATGCAGCGGACCTTCTCGCCTCCGGAAAGGACGCTGACCGGCTTGTTGACATCATCGCCGCTGAACAGCATTTTACCGAGAAAGCCGCGCAGGTAGGTCTCTGTGGTATCCTTGGAGTATTGCTCGAGCCATCTCAAAATACTGAGGGTACAGCCATTGAAGAAGGGGGAAGAGTCCAGCGGGAAATAGGAGCGGCTGGTGGAAACGCCCCATTTAAAGCTGCCTGCATCGGGCGCTTCTTCTTCCATCAAAATTTTAAACAAGGCAGTTTTAGCGGTGTCCTGGCCGGCAAAGGCGATTTTATCGCCCTTTTCCACCCGGAAGCTCAGCTGGCTTAGCACCGGTTCACCGTCTATTGTTTTGCAGAGGTTTTCCACCGTGAGAATCTCCTTGCCGGGCTCACGGTCCATAGAAAAACCGACATAGGGGTAGCGGCGGCTGGAGGCGGGCATCTCCTCGACCGTAATTTTATCCAGCAGTTTTTTGCGAGAAGTTGCCTGGCGGGATTTACTCTTGTTGGCGGAGAAGCGCTGAATAAAGGTTTGCAGCTCCTTGATTTTTTCCTCCGCTTTTTTATTTTGGTCGCGCAGCATGCGCTGGATCAATTGGCTGGAGTCGTACCAAAAATCGTAGTTGCCGACATACATCTTAATTTTTCCATAATCTATGTCGACAATATGGGTACAGACATTGTTTAGAAAATGGCGGTCATGAGAGACGACAATAACAGTGCCGGGGAACTCCGCAAGCCAATCCTCCAGCCAGTGGATAGAGTGTACGTCGAGGTCGTTGGTAGGCTCGTCCAGCAGGATGATATCCGGTTGGCCGAACAAGGCGCGGGCTAGCAGAACCTTGACCTTGACATTGCCCGGCAGTGTTTCCATCCGGTCATATAAAAGCCCGTTATCCAGCCCCAGGCCCTGCAAAAGCTTCCCCGCCTCGGTCTCAGCCTCCCAGCCGTTGAGCTCCGCAAATTCTGCTTCAAGCTCAGCGGCAAGGTCCCCGTCGGCCTCAGAAAAGTCTTCCTTGGCGTAAAGCGCGTCCTTTTGTTTCATGATGTCATACAGGCGTTGATTGCCCATTAGAATGGTGTCAAATACAGTATAATCATTAAATGCATGGTGGTCCTGTTTCAGAATGGACATGCGCAGCTTGGCAGCGATGCTGACTTCGCCCTTGCTTGGCTCCAGCTCGCCGGATAATATCTTTAAAAAGGTGGATTTTCCTGCACCATTTGCACCAATTACCCCGTAGCAGTTGCCTTCTGTAAAAAGCAGGTTTACGTGGGAAAAAAGTGTCTGCCCGCTAAAGCTAAGTGTTAAATCAGATACCGTTATCATGCGTTCCTCCGTTAATTCCTTCCATATTCAGGCAGTAAGCCTATAATCTTATTAAAATATAATTATACTATAAATTACACCTATTTTAAAATAGATGTTTGTGCTGGAGTTTATAATTTCTACTATAATTTTTAATTCATAATTACTAATATATGGCTTGTATATCCGATGAGGTGAATATTTTTTTAGAGACAGCAGCAGGCCGCCGTTGTTTAGGCCCCGGAATAAATAGCGGTCAGTGGTAATATGTCTGTGGGCAGCCGCTATGGCTAGGGCAGAAAAGAGGCCCCATGTACAATATGCGGGAGCCTTCCGTCAGCCTATCGAAAGATATTTTAAGCGGTTTTATTGTGATTATCTCATATTAGCGCCTGGGCCGTAAGTCAGGGGCCGGGGAGGGAAAACAGTTTGTTATCTTTTTGTTTTATCTGGCAGGAGGGAGGCTTCTGTGGTATAATGGCAACAGCCCGCGGAGCGGTTGCGGGGAAGCGATCGTTGTCGGATGGGGCGCAACCCTAAGAGCAATTTAGTAAAGTGCACGGATACTGCTTACAGGGCGGCAGTAAATCCTCGCTATCTCATGATTAACTTATAGCTGTGAAAAGGGAAGTGTTTAAAAATGGAAAATCAGGAGTCCCGGCTGAAACAACAGCTGCGTTTTGCCATTGAAGTGGATAAAATGAAAAATATTCTGCGCCGCACAGTTCTGATGGATGAGAGCCGTCGGGAAACGGATGCGGAGCATTCCTGGCATTTTGCCATGATTGCTATGCTTTTTTTGAGTATGCGGGCGAGGGGGTCAACCAGGAACGTGTTCTCAAGATGGCCTTGGTGCATGATTTGGTGGAAATTTATGCCGGAGATACTTTCGCTTTTGACGAGCAGGCCAATGTGAACAAGGATATGCGCGAGCGGCAGTCTGCGGATAAGCTTTTTACACAACTGCCGGCGAGTCAAGGGATGGAGCTGCGGTCGTTGTGGGAAGAGTTTGACGCGATGGAAACTCCGGATGCCCGTTATGCGGCTGCAATCGACCGCTTGCAGCCGTTTCTCAGCAATTATGTTACGAAAGGGCATACCTGGCTGCTGGGGCATGTTACCAGCGATAAGGTCTATAAGCGCCTGGAACCGGTACGCACAGATATTCCCGCCTTGTGGCCGATTGTAGAAGGAATGATTCAGGAATCCATAGAGAAGGGGTACCTGGCCCCTTGAGCTGTTTTTTGCAAAATTGAAAATCCCCGCTTCGATATCATACCGGAGCGGGGATTTTCACAGGAAGGGCTGCTTATTTAATCTGTAAGCCCTTCAAACTGCATGTTGTAATATTTGGCGTAAAGGCCATTCCTCTCAAGCAAAAAGGAATGATTGCCGCGTTCTACAATACCGTCGTCGCTGATGACAATAATCTCGTCTGCGCGGCGGATGGTGGAAAGTCGATGTGCAATAACGATAGTGGTCCTGTTTTTTGAAAGCTCCTCCAGGCTGTCCTGAATATGACGCTCGCTTTCATTATCCAACGCGGAGGTTGCCTCGTCCAAAATCAGAATTTTTGGGTTTTTCAGGAAAACACGAGCGATAGAAATCCGCTGCTTTTGGCCGCCGGATAACCGTGCGCCCCGCTCGCCGACATAGGTGTCGTAACCGTCTTCCAGGCCCATGACAAATTCATGAATATTAGCTTGCCTGGCGGCGGAGACAATTTCCTCCATGGTGGCATCGGGCTTACCATAGGCAATGTTGTCCCGAATGGTTCCGGCGAACATGTATACATCCTGCTGGACAATGCCAATAGCTTTGCGCAGGCTCTCCAGTGTTATGTTTCGTACATCTTTCCCGTCTATGGTGACAGAACCGGCTGTTACATCGTAAAAACGGGGGAGCAGGCTGCACAGCGTCGTTTTACCGCCGCCGGAAGGGCCTACAAGCGCCACCGTTTTACCGGCAGGGATTTGAATGTCGATGCCCTCAAGCACCATATTGGTATCATCGTAGCTGAAAGAAACATGGTTATAGGCAATGTCTCCCTTGACAACACCAATGTCCTTGGCGCCGGGCGTGTCGACAATTTCTGGTTGAGTATCAATGACCTCGACGAACCGTTTGAAGCCGGAAAAACCCTTTTGGAACATTTCAGTAAATTCAACCAGGACCTCAATAGGGTTGATAAAGATGTTAATATACAGTGCATAAATGGCAAGGTCGGTTGCTTTAATCTGCCCCAATGCAATAAAAAAGCCGCCGCTGACAAGCACGGTTAAGAACAGCATACCCTGGAAAAAATTGTTTCCAGCATGAAAAGTGCCCATGCGCTTGTAATTGCGTTCCTTGGAGTCAAGAAATTGAAGGTTGCTGCGCTCAAATTTTTTGTGCTCGACCGGTTCGTTGGCAAAAGATTTTACCACCCGGATGCCGGCCAGGCTATCTTGCAGGCTGGCGTTGACCGTGGCGATTTTTCGGCGGTTATCCATAAATACCGCGCGCATCTTCTTGTTTTGATTAACGCTGAAAACCAGCATCAGAACGGTTACAGCCAACAGAATCAACGTCATGGGGATGTTGATTAGAAGCAGGAGAATAAACGAACCGATAATTTTCAGAATTGAAATGAAAATATTCTCTGGCCCATGATGCGCCAGCTCGCTGATGTCAAACAGGTCAGAGACAAGCTTGCTCATCATTTCTCCGGTATTATTCTGGTCATAGTAGGAAAAAGACAGGCGTTGGTACTGGTCAAAAAGTTCCTGGCGCATATCGCTTTCCATGCGCGCTCCCATCACATGGCCCTGGTAGGTGATATAGTACCGGCCCAGGTAGCGGACGATATACATCACAAGAAGGCCCAGGCCGAGCCAGGGAAGGCTTTTCAGAATCAGCTCGGCGTTTTGGGTAAACAGATGGTTGGTCAGCAGGTTTAAAATTTGCGGAAAGGCCAAATCCACCAGACTGACAATCATCGCACAGAACATATCAATGAAAAAGACTGCCTTATAGGGTTTGTAATATTTAATGAATCGTTTCAAAAAATACATGCGTTAAAAACCTCTGGATTTAATTTTTTCGGGCTCGGGATACTCCTCCCCAAAGGTTTCAACTGTTACCTTCACCATTTTTTGCTCAGTAAGCGGGCGATCCTGCCGGTTGCGCTCAGCATGAACAATCCGATCGCATTCCTCAAGCCCCGAGATGACCTTGCCGAAAGCGGCATAGTCGCCGTCTAAATACGGCGCGTCAGCAACCATGATAAAGAATTGGCTCCCGGCGCTGTTGGGGTTCATGGCACGTGCCATGGAGAGCACGCCGCGCGTGTGCTTTAAGGCGTTTTGGAAGCCGTTGCGGGCAAATTCACCCTTGATGCCGTAACCGGGGCCGCCCATGCCGCTCCCCTCGGGGTCGCCGCCCTGGATCATAAAGCCCGGGATGACCCGGTGGAAAATGGTACCGTTATAAAAACCTTTGCGTACGAGGTCGATAAAATTATGGACGGTATTAGGAGCGATATCGGGGTAGAGCTCAACCTCGATTTTGCCGTTTTCCGTCTCAATGGTAACAATTGGATTTTTCATGAAATTTTCCTCCACATCTATATAGCCCTATTAAAGAGCATAAAGTTTATTTTTTATTATAACATAAACCGTAAGGAAAAGAGAAGGCTAATTTTGTTTCTTTTTAAAGGCGGGTATGCTATAATATCTTCATACTGCAAAGCAGCCGGCGGACCGGGGTGCTTTACGGGGAATATAAACAGACGGGAGCGTGGTTCTTTGAAATTTATATCCTGGAATGTCAACGGCCTGCGGGCGTGTATGAATAAAGGCTTTATGGATTATTTCAACGAGGTAAACGCGGATTTCTTCTGTATACAGGAGACGAAAATGCAGTCCGGGCAGGTGGAGTATGAGTTGCCCGGCTACCGCCAATATTGGAATTCCGCCATAAAAAAAGGCTATTCAGGGACGGCTGTTTTCTGTAAAGAAGAGCCGCTTTCCGTCGCTTATGATATTGCTGCGCCGGAACACGTAGGGGAGGGGCGCGCGATTACCCTGGAGCTAAAGGAATTTTACCTGGTAAACGTATATACGCCTAACGCCCAGCGGGATTTAGTGCGGATTGATTACCGCATGCAATGGGAGGATGCCTTCAGAGCCTATCTGATAGGCTTGAACTGTAAAAAACCAGTAATTGTCTGCGGAGACATGAATGTAGCGCACGAAGAAATTGATTTAAAAAATCCGAAAAGCAACCGGGGAAATGCCGGGTTCAGCGACCAGGAACGCGGAAAGATGACAGAGCTCTTAGAAAGCGGCTTTATTGACACCTTCCGGATGCTTTATCCTGAGGCTACAGGCGCTTATACCTGGTGGAGCTATATGTTCCATGCGCGGGAGAAAAACGCGGGCTGGCGTATCGATTACTTTTTGGTCTCGGAGGCCTTGAAGGAGCGGGTACAGGCCGCTAATATCCATGCCGAAATTATGGGCAGCGACCATTGCCCCGTTGAATTGGTCCTTGGGTAAAATTACAAAGGACTGCCCGGGTGGGGCTCCTTGCGGTTTATCAGCGGTAAATTAGCCTTGCCCCATCAGTTAGGGCTTCATGCCTGCAAGCTTTCTTTAAAGAGGCGTTGAAAATCCGGCCGCTGATTATCGCTTGCGCTATAGCTCCTAAACGGGCAGCGAATTACAAAGAACACCGAAACAGGGGATGGCGGCCGCCATCCCCTGTTTCGGTGTTAAAGCGATGAAAGTATAAAATGTGTTGTCAGCGATCTGTTTTGGAAGACTCCGGCTGAAGAACCCGCTTGAGATATTGGCCTGTATAAGAATCCTGGACTTTTGCGACGGCTTCCGGTGTGCCTTTTGCAACAACGGTGCCGCCTTCGTCGCCGCCCTCGGGCCCGATATCGATGATATAATCTGCGGTTTTTATCAAGTCTAAATTGTGCTCAATGACAACGACGGTATTGCCCGCGTCAACCAGCTTCTGTAAGACATCAATCAGCCGGTGTACATCGGCAATGTGCAGGCCGGTAGTGGGCTCGTCCAGAATATAGATGGTTCTGCCGGTTGCCCGCTTGGAAAGCTCGGTTGCTAATTTGACCCGCTGTGCCTCGCCGCCGGACAGGGTAGTGGCTGGCTGGCCGATTTTAACGTAGCCCAGTCCGACGTCGACCAGTGTTTGCAGCTTGCGGGCAATGCGCGGCAGGCTGCTGAAAAATTCCAGACCTTCTTCCACGGTCATTTCCAGAACATCGTAAATACTCTTTCCTTTATATTTGACCTCCAGCGTTTCACGATTGTACCGCCTTCCCTTACAAATGTCGCAGGGGACGTAGATGTCGGGTAGAAAATGCATTTCAATTTTGATAATGCCGTCGCCCTCACAGGCTTCGCAGCGGCCGCCCTTGATGTTAAAGGAGAACCGGCCGGATGTAAAGCCGTGAACCTTTGCATCCGGGGTGGAGGCGTATAATTCACGGATGTCGGTAAACACGCCGGTATAGGTAGCAGGATTGGAGCGCGGCGTCCTGCCAATGGGAGACTGGTCAATTTCGATAACCTTGTCCAGCTCTTCCAGGCCTTTCATTTGCTTGAATTTGCCGGGGCGTTTCTTGGCGCCGTTGAGTTCGCTGGCAAGGTGTTTATAAAGAATCTCGTTCACAAGCGAGGATTTGCCGGACCCGGACACCCCTGTCACACAAACGAAGCAGCCGAGAGGAATATCTACATTGATGTTCTTGAGGTTGTTCTGTGCAGCGCCGGTAATTTTTAGCTTTTTGCCGCTGCCTTTTCGACGGCTGGAGGGGACCTCTACTTTTTTTATACCGCTTAAATATTGCCCGGTAATGCTTTCTTTACAGGCGAGAAGCCCTTGAACATCTCCGTTGTAAACGACATGGCCGCCGTGGATGCCGGCGCCTGGACCAATATCTACAATGTGGTCGGCGGCTCGCATGGTCTCGTCATCATGCTCAACGACAATGACGGTATTGCCGAGATCTCTGAGGTGCTTTAGGGTTGCAAGCAGCTTGTCGTTATCGCGTTGATGCAGACCGATGCTGGGTTCATCCAGAATATAAAGCACCCCCATCAGGGAGGAACCGATTTGTGTGGCCAGACGGATGCGCTGGCTCTCTCCGCCTGAAAGCGTTCCGGAGGAGCGCGAGAGGGTCAAATAGCCCAGGCCTACACTGCGTAAAAAGTTCAGCCGGCTTTTAATTTCCTTCAAAATAGCATGTGCGATCATGGCGTCGCGTTCTGAGAGCTTCAGGCTCTCTACAAAATCCAGCGCGGTGATAACGGATTTCTCGCAGAACTCCGCAATATTAATCCCTCCGACCGTTACCGCGAGGCTCATGGGGGCCAGCCGTTGCCCGTGGCAGGCATCGCAGGGGATCGCGCTCATATAGGACTCGATTTCCTCTTTGATCCAGTTGCTTTGGGTGTCACGGAAACGCCGCTCGAGGTTGTTGATGATCCCCTCAAACTCAGCCCGGTAGCTGCCGCTGCCATAGTCACTCTTGCGTTCCAGCGTGATTTTTTCACCCTTGGTGCCGTATAAAAGAATGTCGATGATTTTGGACGGCAGCTTCTCCAAGGGCGTGTCTAAGGAAAATTTATAGTGTTTTGACAGGCCCTGCATGTACATGTTGGCAATGGAGTTTCCCTCCATTGCCCAGCCGCTGCCTTTCAGCCCGCCTTGATTAATGGACTTGCTTTTGTCGGGAATAATAAGGTCGGGGTCAATTTTCATAAAAACACCGAGGCCGGTGCATTTGGAGCAGGCGCCGAATGGATTGTTGAAGGAAAACATCCGTGGGCTTAGTTCGTCCACGCTGCAACCGTGCTCCGGGCAAGCATAGCTCTGAGAGAAGGTTAGGTCCTCTCCGCCGATGATGTTGACCACAATCATACCGCCGGAGAGCGAAGCGGCAGTTTCGATGGAGTCCGCTAAACGGGAGCGGATTTCGCTGTTGACCACCAGGCGGTCCACTACAATTTCAATAGTATGCTTGTAGGTCTTTTCAAGCTTAATAGGATCGGAAAGGTCGCGGATTTCTCCGTCAACCCGCGCACGGACAAAGCCATTTTTTCGGGCGTTTTCAAATTCCTTGACATGTTCGCCCTTGCGTCCGCGTACCACTGGGGACAGAATCTGTATTCTTGTTTTTTCAGGGAGCGCCAGCACCTGGTCCACGATCTGGTCAACTGTCTGCTGCTTGATTTCACGCCCGCAAACTGGACAATGGGGAATGCCGACCCGTGCGTAAAGCAGGCGGAGGTAATCATAAATTTCGGTGACGGTTCCCACGGTTGAACGCGGGTTTTTCGAGGTGGTTTTCTGATCGATGGATATTGCGGGGGAGAGTCCCTCAATATAATCGACATCCGGTTTTTCCATCTGCCCCAAAAACTGGCGCGCATAAGAGGAAAGGCTTTCAACATAACGGCGCTGGCCCTCGGCGTAAATGGTGTCGAAGGCCAAGGAGCTTTTTCCTGAGCCGGAAAGCCCTGTGAAAACGATTAATTTGTCCCGGGGAATTTGAATATCAATATTTTTCAGGTTGTGCTCGCGGGCACCCTTGATGAAAATATCTTTTAGCGTCATTGATTTCATTCCTCTCAATGTTGTGAAATTTATTCTTCCTCCAGCTCCCTGATTTTATCTCGCAGGAAAGCGGCGTGTTCAAACTCAAGCAGCTTGGCGGCGGCTTTCATTTCCTTCGTCAGCTGTTCTATGGCTGCTTTCTTTTCGGACACCGTCATATAACGCTTTTTATTGTTTTTCTTTTCCTCCTTGTGGGTGGAAATCTCCAATATATCAGAGACCTTCTTGCTAATGGTTTTAGGCGTGATGTGGTGTTCCTCATTATAGGCAAGCTGAATTTGCCGGCGGCGTTCTGTTTCGCGGATAGCGCCCTCCATGCTGGGGGTTACGGTGTCCGCATACATAATGACCTGTCCTCCAGCATTTCGCGCGGCCCGGCCGATTGTCTGAATCAGCGAACGCTCTGAACGCAGGAACCCTTCTTTGTCGGCATCCAGAATGGCAACCAGGGACACCTCCGGGATATCAAGGCCCTCGCGCAGCAGGTTAATGCCGACAAGCACATCGAACTTACCCAGCCGGAGGTCCCGTATAATCTCCATGCGCTCCACGGTGTCCACGCCGTGATGCATATAGCGGATTCTTATGCCCATCTCATCTAAATAGGAGGAGAGGTCTTCTGCCATTTTTTTGGTCAGCGTGGTGACCAGGACTCGTTCGCTGCGGGCGGTGCGGAGGTTGATTTCAGAAATGAGGTCGTCAATCTGGCCTTCCGTCGGTTTTACAATGATTTCGGGGTCCACCAGCCCGGTCGGCCGGATGACCTGCTCCACCGTTTGGGCAGCGTGCTCATTTTCAAAATCGCCTGGAGTTGCACTGACGAAAACGGCTTGATGGACATGCTGGTAGAACTCATCAAAATTCAGGGGACGGTTATCGTAAGCGGACGGAAGCCGGAACCCATAGTTGACAAGAACGTCCTTGCGGGCACGATCGCCGGCATACATGGCGCGCACCTGGGGCAGGGTCACATGGGACTCATCGACAAACAGCAGAAAGTCGTCCGGGAAATAATCCAGCAGGGTGCAGGGCATACTTCCAGGCTTGCGGCCGGACAAGACGCGGGAGTAGTTTTCAATTCCTTTGCAAAAGCCGACCTCGCGCAGAAGTTCAATGTCATAGACGGTGCGGGCGCGAATACGCTGGGCTTCCAGCAGCTTTCCATCTTTTTTAAAAAATTCCTCGCGCTGCAGCATTTCGTCTTCAATTTCCTGGACGGCCTGCTGCATCTTTTCCGCGGGAACAATATAGTGCGAGGCTGGGTAAATGGCGACGTGCTTGAGCTCTGCCTTCAGGTCCCCGGTTAAGGCGTTGCGTTCGGTTATGCGGTCGATTTCATCCCCAAAAAACTCCACCCTGATGATGGTGTCTGTATTTTGCGCGGGAAAGATTTCAACCGTGTCGCCGCGAACCCGAAATTTATTGCGGATGAAGTTGATATCGTTGCGTTCATACTGGATTTCGACCAATTTTTTTAGCAGCTCATCCCGGCTTTTCTGCATTCCGGGGCGCAGGGAAATTACCATTGTGCGGTAATCAATGGGATCGCCCAGGCTGTAAATACAGGAGACGCTGGCGACAATAATGACGTCCCGGCGCTCAGATAGCGCGCTGGTGGCGGAGTGGCGCAGCTTATCAATTTCATCATTGATAGCGGAGTCCTTTTCAATGTAGGTGTCGGTGGTGGGAATATAGGCCTCCGGCTGATAATAATCATAGTAGGAAACAAAATATTCGACTGCGTTGTTGGGGAAAAATTCGCGGAACTCAGCGCAGAGCTGGGCGGCCAGAGTCTTGTTGTGAGCGAGCACAAGCGTCGGCCGGTTCAACTGCGCAATGACATTGGCCATTGTGAAGGTTTTGCCGGAACCGGTTACGCCTAAAAGCGTCTGCTCCCGGTCGCCGTTCTGAATGCCCTTCACCAACTCCGCAATTGCTTTTGGTTGGTCGCCGGTTGGCTGATAAGAGGAAACCAACTCAAATACATCTTTTTGACTCATATTTTCAAAATCCTCACTAACAGCAGGAACGCCTGCCCGTTCTGTTTATTCCCTTGGACGAATATTTGTATTTAATAAAACGAATATTTGTACGGATATAATCGTACTCCATATAAAAATTTTTGTCAAGACTTATGCCGGTGAATCCACCATTTGGGAGTAATGCTATGCGGCGGGAAAGCCTACTGAATCATGATAGCACAGGCGGCGGTTGCTTACAATTTATCCGGCTTATTTTACCCAGTTCAACAGTGCAAATATGCCTGACACGGGCCTTTTGCTGCATAGAGCGTACATCACGTGAATCTGTCAAAAATCAGGCGAACAAGTAGGGACAAGTATGGTGGACTTATAAATGTATGGTTGCAACAGAAAATCATTTCTATATTTATATAGTTTTAGTTGACACCGCTGAAAATGTGCGGTATAAAAAAGAAAGAGTCTTTTGTATTGAAACTGGAAAAAGCCGGAGCCGCATGTCGCACAGGGGCATAGAGCTTGCCATTGCGAAGAGGTACACTCCCGGCCGTAAGCAACGATTTAAGAGGAGGATGATTCAGATGAGAAAAATTTCAGTCATTTTGGGAAATGTGGGGGCTTGCAGCGACCGTTATTGCCCGGCATACGCCGATCCCTTTACCGTTGAGCAAATGTTTGAACGGGTTGCTTCTATTGACACCGTACGCGGTGTTGAGTTTGTGGGGAACTGGCATATCACAAAGGAGAGCGCGCCTCAGATTCGGGAACTGCTTGAAAAATACAAGCTTCAGGCGGTTTCCATTATCCCGGATCATTTTGGCGAGATGAAATGGAAATTCGGCGCTTTTACCAACAAGGATGCGGGCATCCGCAGGGAGGCGATCGCGGTAACAAAAGATATGATTGATGCCGCCCGTCTTATCGGCTGCCCGACTATCAGCCTGTGGCCCGGGCAAGATGGCTACGATTATTATTTCCAGGCGGATTACATGCAGGAACGCACCTGGTTTGAGGAAGGGGTCGCGGCGTGCTGCGGCTATGCGCCCGACATGAAAATCTCCATTGAATATAAGCCGAAGGAGCCGCGCAACCGCAGTTATCCCTCCAATGTTTACAGCACACTGCTGATGGTTAAGGAGATTGGCTGTGATAACTGTGGCGTGACCATTGATTATGGACATGCGACGGTTGCCTATGAGAACGTGGCGGAATCTGTCGCTGTGCTCAAAAAATATGGCGATAAGCTTTTCCACCTGCATATGAACGACAATTACTGCATGTGGGATGATGATATGATCGCCGGGACCATTCATACCATTCCATATTTGGAGCTGTTCTACTGGCTGAAAAAGACCGGCTACAGCAACTGGATTTCTACCGACCAATATCCGTACCGTGAGGATGGGCGGGATGCCGTCAATGAAACAGTCGCTTGGATGAACGCCTTTATGGATGCCGTAGACGCCATGGACAGTGAAGAAGTGGAGGCTATTATCCACAAGGGTAACGCCTGTGAAGCGAGCGCGTTCTTGCGCAAGGCTATTTTTGGTAAAAAATAATAGAACTGGGGAAAAAGAAGATGAATGAGTATATCAAGGCCCTGCGGGCCTATATACAAAAGGATTACCGCGAAATGTACCGCGAAAAAGGCGGCGTTTTTCCCTATGGCTTTCTGACTCCGGGGTCCAAAGCCTATGATGATGTGCTGTGGGATTGGGATTCCTACCTTTCCAACGTGGCGCTGAAGCAAATTTTGGCAGATGTGGGTGCGGACCCGGGGGAAGCGGAGGCCTATGAAAAGGGCTGTGTTTTAAATTATCTTTCTTTTACCGGCAGCGACGGGTTTATGCCGATCGCGGTGGTGCGGGATGCGGACCTTGCAACGCTGCGGCCTGCGGATATTTACCGAGAGAATATGCACAAGCCGGTTCTGGCCCAGCATGCGGCGTTTCTGGTGCGCTATGGGGACGGAGATGTGGAGTGGCTGCGCAATGATTTTCTGAAATTGCAGTTTCATATCAACAATTATATTAATCATCACAAGCATCAGCCGACCGGCCTTTTTTACTGGCAAACCGATAAGATGATCGGAGTGGATAATGATCCCTGTACCTTTTACAGGCCAGATGGTTCCTCGGCCTCTATTTATTTAAATTGCCTGATGGTGAAGGAACTAGAGGCTATGGTATATCTTTGCCGGCAGCTTGGCATGCCGGCGGCTGGAGTATTTTACGAACAGGAGCGGGTGGCGCTGGTTGAAGCGGTACGAACCCATTGCTACGACGACCGGGACGGCTTTTTTTACAGCGTTGATATTAATCTGCGGCCTGTGGATTTTTCAGGGGATTCCTTTTACCATAAGGGGATGCCGCGGCATTGGGACTGCTTGATTCAACGCATTGATGTCTGGTCCGGCTTTATGGCGCTATGGGCAGGCGTTGCCACAGAGGAGCAGGCTGCCCGGGCCGTTGAGCGCTACCGCGACCCGAAGTCGTTTAATTGTCTGGCGGGGGTCCGTACGCTTTCCTGTCAGGAGAAGATGTACCGGGTAGTTGCGTCGAGTAATCCCTCCTGCTGGCTGGGGCCTGTGTGGGGCATTGCCAATTACATGACTTTCCGCGGGCTCGTTCGCTATGGGTTCCTGGAGGAAGCCCGAGAGCTCTGCGAAAAGACCATTACTCTGTTTGGGCGGGATATTCTCCGCTTTGGAGGCATGCACGAATATTATTCGCCCGATGATGGAGAGCCGCTGCTGAACCTGGGTTTCCAGAATTGGAACATGCTGGTGCTGAATATGATTGACTGGTATGAGGGAAGGGACTATATCACGGAATTTTAAAAGAGGCGTCTAAGAAAAAATAAAGGGCTTACCGGCACTCAACTTTATGTGCCGGTAGGCCCTTTGACTATGATAAAGATGTGTTTATAGGGAAGCTTGGACCTCTGAAATATAGGCCGCGGCGGCGTCAAAGGACTGCTCGTCCGGCAGGTGCTCAATGATTGCCGGCGTATCAGAATCCAGGCGGTTGAGACACCGAAGCAGGGTGTGGTAGTCCATATGCCCGGCGCCGGGCAGCACCTCCTGGAACATAGCGGTTACGGGTTCATCCAGCAGGGCAATATCTTTTAAATGTACGGAAACGATCTGGCTGCCGAAAAGGGCAAATGCCTCCTCTAAAAATTGGGTAATATGGCAATAGAGATGAGGGCTATTGATGCAGTTGCAGGGGTCAAAATGGACGGCAACTCCAGGCCGGTCAACAGCTTTTAAAAATTTACAATAAGCCTTGGGGTGATCTAAAAAGTTATAGGGCATCATTTCAAAGGAGAGCGTTGTCCGCTTTGGCTTTACTGCGTCCACGACCCTCCGGGCCACATCGACCGCTTGGGCAAAAAAGTCTGCCGAATAGTTGTCGGGATGCGGGCCGTACCAGCTTTTACCGGTGTACGTTCCCAAAATGTTCACACAGGTTTTTGCGCCGAGCTCTTCAGCCAGGGCCAGCCGTTCAATCATATGCTCAATGTTTTGCTCAGCCAGCTTTTGATCCCTGGATAAGGGGTTGCACCACGCGCCGACCTCCGCGAATAGGATTCCGCGCTGTTCCAATTCCCGCACAAAAAGCGTATTCATAGCCGTATCCCCAGCGTTTAGAAAATCAGGGCAGACAGCGGCGGTAAACCCTTTTTCAACATGCTTTTGGGCAAAAAGGGCGGGGTCCTTTCCCCAGTTAAAAACGGTTCCTCCCAGTCTCATCAAAAATAACCTCCTCATTGTGTGGTCAGTATTCTAATTGCCATATCCATGGCGATGGGATACAATGCAAGCATCGGGTTAGGGGCGTAGCATGCCTCTTTGGACGAGATTTCCGTAACGAAGGTTGCCGCCTCAACCACATGCTTAACCCCTGATGTTTTTTCTTGTCTCTTAGGGTATGATATTTGCTATAAGAATGGTGACGGCAATGGGATTTACAAGAGGCATCATGCTGGAGGGAATCTCCTGTTCGGGTAAAACTTCAGTCTTTAAAGAAATCAAACGTCTTCACGGTAATGGCCGTGAAAACGAAAGAAGCGTCATTGCGTTGGGAGAACATTATTCTCAAGTGCTAAATAAAACAGATGATGGCCTTGTTCGGCTGGATCAAGATGCACATTTATCACTACTGAATGAACGTTTATCCATGGTAGAGCAGTTGAACCAATGGGCTTGTTCGTTAGGGGAGGCAAGACGGCAATCGAGGGGCCTGTTCGTCCTGTTTGAGCGCTTCTATCTCAACCATATAGCCGCTTTTAACACGCCATCTGTCAGTATTGAAAATCGGTGCAACCAATTAGGCCTTAAATGTGTATTGCTTACCATTTCCGATGATAACATAGCCAACCGCATTCGTTTAAGAGATACGCAAATGGGGGTGGTACGAACAGCGGATGCTATTACAAAGCAGGCTTCTGATTATCTTGCCGGCCAGGAGCGTTTTGTCATGGCGATTAATCGAGTTTCTATTCCTAGCTTGATTCTTAACACCGATTCCATGGATTGGACATCTTTCGCTCATGATATTCTGAATTTCTCAGATTCTACTTGAACCTGATAGCAGATTTCCATTCTGGACCTTTAATGAATATGATAACACCTGTAAGGAAAAAGTAAAGAAAAAGTTTTAGGCGAAAACCACCAAAAAAGTGCGCGGCATTGGTAAGATATTTTTTAGGAAAAACAGGATACGTTCATAATATTGTAACAATTGTCTAATATACTAATTTTAGCACTTGATAATATGGAGTGCTAAAATAAAGGGGTGTGATACCATGAATGCTCAAAAGTTTACTCAAAAATCTTTAGAGGCAATCCAGGATGCGCAAAATATTGCTATTGAAAACAACAATATGCAAATTGAACAGGAACATCTGGTTGCGGCGCTCCTTCAGCAAGATAATGGATTGATTCCGCAGCTACTGAAGAAAATGAATGTGGACCCTGCCGCCGTATTGCAGCAGGTGGAACGAAAAATTGCTCAGATGCCCGGGGTGACCGGGCCAGGCCGGGAGGCTGGAAAGATCTATGTGGCGGCGGATGTGGACCGGGTATTAACAGATGCCGAAAAAGAAGCGGACCGTATGAAGGATGAATACGTCAGTGTGGAGCATGTTTTCCTTGCCCTGCTGAACCATCCGAATGCCAGCCTGCGGGAGCTGCTTCGCACCTTTCAGGTCGATAAGAATCAATTCCTGTCGGTGCTGTCCTCTGTGCGCGGCAACACCCGTGTAACCAGCGACACACCAGAGGATACCTATGACGCACTCGGAAAATATGGGCAGGATTTAGTGGAACTCGCTAAAAACCATAAGCTGGACCCCGTGATTGGCCGTGATTCAGAAATTCGCAATGTTATCCGAATCCTTTCAAGAAAAACAAAAAATAACCCGGTGCTCATTGGTGAGCCCGGCGTTGGCAAAACAGCAATTGCCGAGGGCTTGGCGCTGCGGATTGTACGCGGCGACGTACCTGTAAACCTGAAGGATAGAAAGCTCTTTTCGCTGGATATGGGCGCACTGATTGCCGGCGCAAAATTTCGCGGCGAGTTTGAGGAACGCTTAAAGGCAGTGCTTAATGAGGTTAAAAAATCCGAGGGCAAAATCATTCTCTTTATTGATGAACTGCATACCATCGTCGGCGCCGGTAAAACCGAGGGCAGCATGGATGCGGGCAACCTGCTTAAGCCCATGCTGGCCAGGGGGGAGCTGCACTGCATCGGTGCGACCACGCTGGACGAGTACCATCAGTATATTGAAAAGGACGCGGCCTTGGAACGCCGCTTCCAGCCGGTAATGGTGGAGGAGCCGACGGTGGCGGATACGATTTCTATTCTCCGCGGCCTGAAGGAACGCTATGAGGTGTTCCATGGCGTAAAGATTCAGGATCAAGCGCTGATTGCCGCTGCGACGCTGAGCAACCGCTATATCACCGACCGCTTTTTGCCGGATAAGGCCATCGACCTGGTGGACGAGGCCTGCGCTATGGTGCGTACGGAGATGGACTCTATGCCCTTGGAGCTGGATGAGGTTTCCCGTAAAATTATGCAGTATGAGATTGAAGAGGCTGCCCTAAAAAAGGAGACGGACCAGCTTTCTCAAGAGCATCTGCAAAGCATTCAAAAGGAATTGGCGGAGCTCCGTGCCCATTTTAAGGAAATGAAGGCTAAATGGGAAAATGAAAAAACCGCCATTGAAAAGGTTCAGAAGCTTCGCAGTGAAATTGAGCAGGTAAATGCCGATATTGAGAAAGCGGAACGCGGCTATGATCTGAATAAGGCGGCGGAACTGAAGTATGGCAAGCTTCCCGCGTTGACGAAAGAACTGCAGGAGGAAGAAAGAATTGCTGAAGAAAGCCAAAATTCCGGTTCTTTGCTGAGAGACCGCGTAACGGAAGAGGAGATTGCCCGCATCATCGGCCGCTGGACCGGGATTCCTGTCAGCCGTTTGATGGAGGGCGAACGGGAAAAACTCCTCAGATTGGATTCTATCCTGCATGAACGGGTTATCGGCCAGGACGAGGCGGTTGAAAAGGTTTGCGATGCGATTCTGCGTTCCCGTGCAGGAATCCAGGATCCAGACAGGCCCATTGGTTCGTTCCTGTTTTTGGGGCCGACCGGCGTTGGTAAGACAGAGCTCGCAAAGGCGTTGGCGCAGGCTCTATTTGACGATGAACGCAACATGGTGCGAATTGACATGACCGAATATATGGAAAAATACTCGGTCAGCCGCTTGATTGGTGCGCCCCCGGGATATGTGGGCTACGAGGAGGGCGGCCAGCTAACCGAGGCGGTTCGGCGCCACCCTTACAGCGTCGTTCTGTTTGACGAGGTGGAAAAGGCGCATCCGGACGTGTTTAACGTACTGCTGCAGGTGCTGGATGACGGCCGCATTACAGACAGCCAGGGCCGTACGGTCGATTTTAAGAACACGATCATCATTCTTACCTCGAACCTCGGCTCTCAGTTTATTCTGGAAGGGATCAACTCAAACGGTGAACTGGAGGAAAGCGCCAGAACGCAGGTTGAAGCGATGCTGAAACAGCAATTCAGGCCGGAGTTCCTCAACCGCTTGGATGAAATCGTATTCTATAAGCCCCTGACAAAGGAAAATATCTTCCAGATTGTTGATTTGCTGATGAAGGATCTTCAGCGCCGTTTGGAGGATAAACAGCTCAGTGTTTCACTTACAGAAGCGGCTAAGGAACTGGTTGTCGAACAGGGGTTTGATCCCGTCTATGGCGCCCGTCCGCTGAAGCGTTACATTCAAAGCAAGGTTGAGACGCTCATTGCACGCTTGATTATTGAGAAGGATCTGAGCCCGAGAACCCATTTAACGGTGGATCGCGAGGGCGATCAACTTGTTGTGCGTACGAGTCCCGAAAAAGCATAATGCTTTCAGAAGATCTTTTTTGCTAAAATAGAATGAGGGGCCGCCGGCAGCAGATGCTGCCGGCGGCCCCTGTTTTATCTGCCGGTCGCTTATCCAAATCAACCTTCTGAGGCCTGCAGTGAAATTTGATGAAAGCCCTTTCTAAAAAGCGCTTTATGAAATATCCGCTAAGCTGTAAACGCTTGTGCCCCGTGCAAGCGTTACGGTGCCGCCTGAGGAGATCGGCACTGTGATATCGAACCGGCCTACGGCTGCGGCGCCGTTGATCCTCCAATCAGTATAGGGACTGTTATTTTCCAGCGCCTGGATTCTGACTGAACTGTTGGAGGCGGTGATTTTTAGTTTCATCCCCCAGTAATCGACAGAATCCAGCGTCAGGGAGGTCATTCCTGTGGCAGGGAAATTCGGCGCTACATGCAGTCCGCCGGAATCGGCGCTGATGCCCATAAACCCGTCTTTGGCAACTACGGGCACCAGTCCGCTTTCGGGGAACTCTCCCCATAGGCCCACATTTCCTTCGCTGCCGTGCTGATTCTTCTCGCCGTAATAGAGCGGGTTCCCGCCTTGCATATGTTCCATATTGAACCGGTTGACAAGCGTTGTAAGCCGGGCGTAGGCATCATCGGCGCCGGAGGTTTTGAGCCGGCTCATGAGCTCATAATACATGGTGTAGAAGTTCGCGCCTCCATTTTGCAGCTGAGAGGTTCCATAAATACCGTCGCTGTTATAAATGGACACATACCAGCCGCCCTGGGAGTTGTGCGGGTTGTTAACCATAGTGGTCCGCGGCGCAAACGCAAAGGCAGACAGGGCATCGGCTTTGCCGGATGCGGTTGCTGTGGTTTTTAGATAATTCATGATGGCGGCTGCTCTGTCTGTGTCTGCCAGACCATAATTAATCGCCTCAAGGTTCAGGTAAACGCAGCCGTAGTCATGCGCAGCGCCATTGGCGTCAATCACCTGGATATAGTGGTTATTGTGCCAAAAGGCCGCGTTATAAGAGCGTGTCAACGTATCCGCATAGCCGTTCAATTCGGCGGCCCGGGCGCTGTTGCCCAGCATAGCCTCAATCTCAGCCATTCTTCTCAGTGCGTTGTAGCAGTAGATGTTGTCGTAGGCACTCTTGTAGCCATAAGGGATGATGTCCCAGTAATTGCTCCCGACGGACCGGCTGGTTCCGTCATGATCCGGGTGATCGATAATAAAGAGCCCGGAGGCGGAGTCAAATTTTGTCAGCAGGTAGCTCATGCTGGAACGCATCTTGCTGATGGTTGAGTCTAGGTAATCCAAGTCGCCGCTGTACATAAAATAGTTATAGACAGCGTTAATATAGTTTGCAGAGGTCATTAAATAATGGTTGCTGTCCCGGTCCGTTGGGAAGGGCCAGCCTTCCAGGTTACCCCAGGTCCAAACATAGCCGTTGTCGCTTTGGCGTACGGTTAACGTATGGTCGACATCGACTTGCCGGTAGTTGTCGTCCTGCCATGCACGCGTTAAACTGATCCACTCCCACCAGTCGGGATTTGTGCAGCCGGCTTCCCGGGCGTAGCCGAATTCATACAGCATGTCGTTCAGCGCCTTAGTTACCGTCGGGTCGCCGCCCTCGAAACGGGTAAAATGAGACGGTGTGACATCGCCTGGAGATGACAGAACAATATCCAGCGTTCTGGTGAAGGCCTGGTTATTATTCAGGGTAATCGTCTCTGTGTTGGCTTTACGGAAATGCAGCCTCATGTTGTCGGTGCTGCAGACCGGGCTTAAGTATTTGGTGTCCGGATAGAAACGAAGATTAAAATTATAGCCGTTCGCCCCTTGCCAGTCTATCCAGTCTCCCTCTAGCCCGAAGGCCTCGTTGTCCTCGGAAGAGGTCCGCTTGTAGGCGTAGGCGGAGTGGTAGCGGTCCGCGCTGCTCACCATCTTGGAAAACGGAACCTTGAGCGTACCGGCAGGGGAGGCCTCTACCTCGTAACCACTGTTTTCCCAAGGGGTATCCATAACGAATCCCACGTTGGTCAGCTTTTTATTATCGCCGCCGGAGGTAATGGTAAAGGTGTTTTTCATCCGGTTTCCGTTTAGCTCAATGCGCCAGTTGCCAACCAGCCCGGAATTATAGAAATGAATATTCTGAAGCTGCAAAACGGTACCGCTGACGCTCCAGGCCACCTGGTCGGAGGTACTGCTGTACTGGCTTCCGTTATAATCTAGGGAGAGAAATAAGTTGCCGTTAACAAGATCCTCGCTGTAATTTCCCTTACCCTGTGGGTCAAAGCAAATCATGTCGATCAGTCCATCGACGCCGCCGATCTTATAGTAACCGTTACTAAGCATGTAGCGGTTCTTTTTGTCAAGCAAGGAGAATTTGTCCAGCTCAAAGTTTCCATTTCCGCCCATGGTGGGGTCAAAGCGCAGCTGAACGACGGTGCCGCTCCAGGAGCTCATTTGCTCCAGATCTACCTGAAGTGTGTGCCACCGGTTGTCGGATTGTGTCCGGATGCTCTTTGCCCGGGCCTCAGAAAAGCCTTCGCCGTCCCGGCGCCAATAGAGCTTGGCATCCGTGTTGCCTGTGGTGTTCCGATAGGTGATTTCCAGGATTTTATACACCGATGTGTCAATGGAAATCGTCGGGCTTGTAATGTTAGGATCTTCCATGTCGGAGATATGCAGCGTATATCTGCCGTTAGTGACAATCCAGTTGTCGATCTGCTCGTTCCTGCTCCAGCCTTGTTCGTCTCCGGCGTTTTGCCAGCTCCATTCTCTGGAGACGGCGGCATTGATACTGGCAGGTGTCAGGATGAGGAATAATAATGCCAGCGTAAGCGCCAGAAAATTTTTCTTTTTCATTTGATATCACTTCCTCAATAAAGATTTTGTTCCGTCTGAAAGCTTGTTTTTCAGGGACCATGAGAAGCCTCAACAAATTGAAAAGATCTGCGTCCCCATTTGTTGGGGATTGGAGCCAAGCGTTTGCTTCTTTTAAACAGCACCTCCTTTTAAATGGAGTACCTGTTTGAGCTCTCCCTTACTCCTTACAGCTTTACCGTTCACTCGTTCTGAGTGCCGCGCGCTGCCAAAAAGCTTAACGGCAAAAATTATAGAAAGGGATGGGCCCGGGATGAAGAGAATTGCTTGTCAACAGAATAAATAAAACAAATATAACATACAAGTATATTTTGTCGATTTAATCTGATCTTTTGTTAAAAAACGTTTTTATATGTGGTTGGCAGCGAGAGGCAATCCTTCTGCCACTTAGCGGCTGTAGCTGGATAATTGGGCGGCGTTCTCTGCAAAATGAAGAAAGTGCAGGATTTCAGTTCTAAGTAAAAGGGATTGTCCATATCTATGTGTTAGAAAACGAGGACAAGGGTGAATGAATATGGAAGAACGTTTTGACCGGATTATAGAACCGATAACGGAGACGATTAAGCAGCATTTGCGCAGGATACCGGAGGATATTAAACGGCAGACACAGGAAATCCGGCTGCGTACAGGCCGTCCGGTTTGCCTCTATTGCAATAAGGGAATTTATTTTTTTAGCCGGGCGGGTAGAATCCTCTGTTATCCGGCCGAGGAAATGCTGACAGCCACGCGCGACGATATTTTAGAAACCTTCCGTGCCATTTGCAGCTATTCTGTCTATAGCCATCAGGATGAAATACGCAACGGCTACATAACGCTGCGGGGAGGGCACCGGGTTGGCGTTGGCGGAACAGCAGTTTTGCAGGATGGAAAAATCGCCTCCCTGCGGGATATCTCTTCGCTGAATTTCAGAATTGCCCGCCAAATACCGGGATGCGCACAGGAGCTTTTACGGCAGATGAAGGGCAGATGGGCGCACGGGCTGCTCATTGCCGGCGCGCCCGCTACAGGCAAGACAACCTTGCTGCGGGACCTTGCCAGGGAGCTCAGCAGTGGGCGAAGCGGTCCTATCCGTAAGGTTGCCGTGGTCGACGAACGGGGTGAGTTGGCCGGCACATGCATCGGCGTACCGCAGAACGACCTGGGCTTGTGCTGCGATGTTTTAGACGGTTACCCCAAGGCGGAGGGGATTTTACAGGCTGTACGAACCCTTTCACCGGACATTGTTGTCTGTGACGAGCTCGGCGGCATGGAGGATGTCTCTGCTGTGGAGCAGGGGTTGAACGCTGGGGTGACGTTGGTTTCCACTATTCACGCCGGATCTGCCGAGGAGCTGCTGCATAGAAGGCCGGCTGTACGGCTGCTGGAAACAGGAGCCTTTGGAACAGTTGCGTTTTTGGGGGAACGCAGCAGCCCGGGGACAGTGACAGGTGTATGTAAGGCGGGTGATCTTCTTGCTCAAATTCATCGGAACTATTCTTCTGATAGCGGCGGGGAGCCTGTGTGGCCTGCTGGAGTCGCGTAAGCTGATCCTGCGGGAACGGCGGCTGGAGGACTTTTTAAGCTTTCTTCAGGTGATGACCACTGAAATTCGTTTCTCGCAGACGCATTTGGATGAAATCATCCGCCGGCATGGTGAAAAATTTGAATTTTTAAAGGCCTGTGCTGAAAAATTGGAGCAGGGCGCCGCCTTTCTCTCTGTATGGCGGGAGGAAGCAAGCCGGGCTGCAGGTTTTAATGCCGAGGACCGAAGGCTTCTGCAGGATTTTGGCGTGGGTTTAGGGACGACGGACATCAGTGGGCAGCTTGCCCACTGCGAGCTCTATACCGACCTGTTCCAGGTTCGTCTGAAAGAGGCCAGAGGCCAGAAGGAGAAAAAAGCGAAGCTTTATTTGCTGCTTGGCATTTTTGGCGGAATTGCCGCCGCCCTGCTGCTTGGCTAAAAAACAGGAGGAACAAAATGAATGTAGATTTGATTTTTAAAATCGCCGCGGTCGGCATCATCGTTGCGGTGCTCAACCAGCTCCTGATTCGGTCCGGGCGGGAGGAACAGGCAATGATGACGACGCTGGCGGGACTAATTGTAGTACTAATGATGATTATTCAGCAAATCGATGCCCTGTTTGAAGCGGTAAAGTCCATTTTCGGCCTGTAGGCGGGTGTCGTCATGAATATTGCCGCCATCGCCGCTTTGGCGTTAATTGCCGCTTTGCTGGCCGTTATGCTTAAACGCTACAACAGTGAGCTTGGGGTTGTTGTTTCAATTGTAGCGGGCGCTGTTATTTTAATCGAATTGCTCAAGACGGTGGCGCCCATCCTTCAGCAGATGGAAACACTGTTTTCCATCTCGGGTATTTCTGGAGAATATGCCCTGATTCTGTTTAAAACCCTTGGCGTGTGCTATATTGCCCAATTTGCGGCTGACTCCTGCCGCGATGCAGGGGAAAATGCGCTTGCCTCCAAAGTAGAAATTGCAGGAAAAATTGCAGTGTTGCTATTGGCGCTGCCGCTCTTTGAGTCCATCGCCTCCACTGCAGCGTCATTGATAGGAAAATGAAACAAAAAAGACGAGTGCTCTTTCTTTTATTCTTTCTTCTTTTTTTATTGGTCGCGGCCCCCTGCGTCCATGCAGAGGATCTTGGACTAGATGAGGATCTGCAGGGGTATTATGAACAGCAGATGGAAGAAAGCGGGGCTAATGACCTGCCCGCTGCTCTGCCTGAGGAGACGCGCAGTGCGCTGAGCGGCCTGGGTGTGGAGGGCGCGGATTGGGCTAGTATTACCTCCATCACACCGGAGGCGCTTTATAATCAGGTTGCCGGTATGGTTGGAGAAGCCTCGAAAAACCCGCTGAAGGTTGCCCTGAGCGTTGTGGCTGTAATTCTGCTTTGTGCTTTTATGAACGGGGTTAAAAGCTCCTTTCAGGAGCGCACGATGAGCAGCGTTGCCGGTCTGGTTGGAACCCTCTGCATCTGTGTACTGGTGGTGCAGCCGCTGGTGGCATGCATTGAAAAGGTGACAGTGGTTATTAACACGGCGGCAGGCTTTTTGCTGGCTTGTGTGCCGGTATTGGCAGCGATTATGCTGGCTGCCGGGCAGACGGCAGGAGCGGGCTCTTTCCAAATGATTATGGTGGCAGTCGGCAATACTGTTACTCTGCTGTCCTCCACGATCCTGGCTCCGTTGATGAATATATTTTTGGCCTTTTCTGTTGTCGGTACGGTATCGCCGAGTGTGAATCTAAGCGGCATCAGCAACTCCTTTTCCAAAGCTGTCAAGTGGATTCTTACGTTTTGCATGACGATATTTTCCGGGCTGCTAACCATTCACGGCCTGGTGACATCGGCGGTGGACAGCACCGGCGCCCGCGCGGCACGTTTTATGGTTAGCAGCTTTGTACCGGTAGTTGGCGGGGCCTTAGGGGAAGCGCTGGGAACTATTACAGGCTGCGTAAAAATGATTAAATCCGGGGTAACTGCCTTTGGGCTGCTGGCAGAGGGCGCCCTTTTTCTGCCGGTCCTTTTGGAATGCGTGCTGTGGCAGCTGACACTTTGGGTCTGCGTGGGCATTGGGCAGATTTTTGAGCTCAAGGAAATCACGGATTTGCTATCGGCGGCGGGTAAGGTGATGGAAACACTGCTGGCGATTCTGCTGTGCACAATGGCGGTGCTGACGATTTCCAGTGTGGTAATGTTGATGCTCGGGGGAGGGACGGCGGCATGAGTGCGGTTCGCGCATGGTCTTTGGCTATTTGTATGGCTGCTTTAATTGCGGCGCTGCTGCAATATTTACTGCCCGGCGGCTCAATGGAACGAATGGCAAAATTTGTGACGGGCGCTTTTTTTCTGTGTGTAATGGTGGCGCCGGTCGCTAACATTGCCCCGCAGCTTTCAGCGCTGTTTCAGCAGCAGTCACAGGCAGAACCGGACGACCGGCTTAGCAGTACGGTGGATGAGCAGCTTCAAAGCGCTGCACAGCAGAGCATCCGCAGCCTGGTTACAGCGGAATTGAGTAAATTACAAATTAATTGTAAAAATGTCTCTGTAATAATGGATATAGATGAAACAAGCAGCATAGTAATTAATAAGGTCATTGTGGTACTGGCCTCCGGAGAGGAAGCGCATATTATCCACGCACAAGAGCATCTCTCCTCAGTACTGGGGCTGCAAACGGAGGTGACCGTCGATGGCGGAGAAGAAAACGGATAAGGCAAAAACAATGCTGGCACAAATTGCAGAAAATCCTATGGGGCGAAAGGTGGTTTTGGTGATAGGGCTTGTCGGTATAGGACTGATCTGCCTTTCCTCTTTTTTTTCTTTGGATTCCACCGGTAAAAGCGAAAACGAGGAATCCTGCGTTTCGCAGATTTCTGCGGAGGATTACGCGCAGCAGCTGCAAAGCAGCTTGGAGGGGTTGCTGGGGAAAATAGAGGGCGTAGGGGATCCCACGGTTCTGGTGACGCTGGAAAAAGACGCCGAGCAAGTCTATGCGACGGAAGAGAAAATCAGCACGCAGACAGCGCAGAGCAACGCCAATGATAACCGCGAGACCAATTATATTATTGTAAAGGATGCAAATGGCAACCAGCGGGCCATAAAGGTGACGGAGGTTCAGCCCGTGGTCAAAGGGGTGGTTGTGGTCTGCTCGGGGGCGGATAACCCGGTTGTGCAGCAAAACGTTATTGACGCCGTTACAACAGCGTTGAATATCACATCTGTAAAGGTGTGTGTAATAAAAGCAAAATAAATATCATTAGGTACAGGAGGAGCAATTTATGGGTTTCGGAAAGCGGCAGCTTATTTTGGCGGCTTTAGTGGTTGCCTTAGGAACGGCGGTATATTTAAATTGGCAGTTCACAGGCAACGACGACCTGCTGGCTACTAATGCGGTAAATTCGGAAAAAAATATCGGGGAGGCGCAGCTGGTGAACGGTTCGGCGCTGAGCTCGGGCACAGAGTCCGCTGCAGGAGCGGAAAGCGGATCGCCGGCCAGCAGCGATTATTTTTCACAGGCGCGGCTATCACGCCAGAAATCCAGAGACGAGGCAAAGACCTTGCTGGAGGAAGCCCTGAAAAATTCAGAGAGCAGCGATGAGGTGAAAAAGGAAGCCTTGGCGAAGGCGCAGGCAATGGCGGAGAATATGCTGCAGGAGGATAATATCGAAAATTTGATTAAGGCCAAGGGCTTCCCGGATTGTGTGGTGTTTATTCAGAACGGTGAGTGCAGCGTTGTGGTAAAACGGGGAGATAACGACCAGAACTATGCCATTGTCATCAAGGATATTGTCGCGGGTCAATCCGGTATCACCTATGATAAGATTAAGATTGTAGAAAGTGAATAATGGACGGCCTTCAGGCAGCCATAGCCCTTTGGAAGCGGGAAAACCGTTTCCAAAGGGCTTTTTCTTCGTAATAAAATTTAAGTTGCCCCGGTTTGTGCTTGTGTGGTATAATAACTATGTGGACGCTTGAAAATTAAACGGTAATTCAGTAGCCTTCCACCATAGTGGAGGGCTTTTTTGTTGACTGGCAGGAGGGCTTTTAATGAAAAGAAGCGAAGCAAGAGAGCAGGCGTTTGCTCTGGTATTTGAACGAACCATCAACCACGAGCCGACTCAGGACCTGATTGACTCCGCAGGCTTATCCCGCGACTTATTGGTGGATGATTTTGCCGAACGCCTGGCGCAGGGGGTCGAAAACCATGAGGCCGCAATCGATGAGATGATAGAAAAATATATTCGCGGCTGGAAAATCGGGCGCTTGTCCAAGGTAGCGCTTTCCACCCTAAGGCTGTCTGTCTATGAAATTCTGTTTGAGGAGGAAATCCCGAACAGTGTTTCTATTAATGAGGCGGTAGAGCTGGCAAAGAAATACGGCGGGGCGGAGGATGCTCCGTTTATCAACGGGGTTTTAGGGTCACTAGATAAAGCCCTGGGTGAGAAGCATGCCTGACTGTCTGGGAATTGACACCAGCAATTATACGACTTCAGCCGCGTTATACTGTAAACAAGGAATTTTGCAGCGAAAGAAGCTGTTGCCGGTACGGGAAGGAGCGCTCGGCCTGCGCCAGAGCGATGCGGTTTTTCATCATGTTCAGCAGCTGCCGGAGCTGGTGGAGGCCTTGCTGAAGGAGTCGGACGGCTGCATTGGAGCCGTGGGCGTTTCTTCCCGCCCACGGGATCAGGCGGGCTCTTATATGCCATGCTTCACGGTGGGGACGGGTGTGGCGCGCTCCCTGGCGGCGGCACTGAAAATTCCCCTGTTTTATTTTTCGCACCAGGCCGGCCATATCGCTGCGGCGCTTTATTCGGCGGGCTGTATGGAATGGGTGGAACGGCCATTTCTGGCCTTTCATGTGTCGGGAGGTACGACGGAAGCCGTCCGGGTAACCCCGGACCCGGAGGGGATTTTGCGGGCGGATATTGCAGCAACGTCGCTGGATTTAAAGGCCGGACAAGCAATTGACCGTGTCGGCGGGCTTTTGGGGCTTCCTTTTCCGTCGGGCCGTGCAATGGAAGCGCTGGCGCTTGCCTCAAAGGCCGAGTTTCGCCCGAGGGCATCCATGAAAGGGGGGAACTGCTCTCTTTCTGGTGTTCAGAACCAGTGTGAAAAATTGCTGCGGGAGGGCGCCCCAAAAGAGGATGTGGCGTTGTATTGCCTGCTGTCTGTTCACGCGGCGCTGGATGCAATGGCAGCGGCGCTGACGGAAAAGCATCCGGGCTTACCTATACTTTTTGCAGGGGGAGTAAGCGGCTGTTCCATCTTAAGGGAGCGGCTTAGCCGGAAATATCAGGCGAAATTTGCGGAGCCCGATTTTTCTTCAGATAATGCTGCAGGGGTTGCCTTGCTGGCTTCGCTTCGATTAAACCATATAATGGGAAATGAGTGATGAGCAATGGCGGATCGCTTTCTTACGGTAACGGTCTCACAATTAAACACCTATTTGCGCTCTAAAATGGAGGAGGACCCGCTGCTGTCCCAGATTTTTGTAGTGGGTGAAATCTCTAATTTTACCAATCACTATAAATCCGGGCATCTCTATTTCTCCCTGAAGGATGACCGGGCGGTAGTAAAGGCAGTAATGTTTGCACAGCATGCCAGACGGCTGCGTTTTGTGCCGGAAAATGGTATGAAGGTTCTGGTGCGGGGCAGAGTCAGCATTTATGAGGCTGGCGGGCAGTATCAGATCTATGCAGAGGATATGCAGCCGGACGGCCTCGGTGCCTTGAATATGGCCTATGAACAGCTGAAGAAAAAGCTGGAAGCAGAAGGATTGTTTGCCCAGGAGCGAAAAAAAACACTGCCGCTCTATCCGCAGCGGATCGGCGTAATTACCTCGCCTACCGGGGCGGCTGTGCACGATATTCTCTCCATCCTGGCCAGGCGTTTTCCGGTCGCTGAGGTTGTTTTCTGCCCGGTGCTGGTACAGGGAGAGGGAGCGGCCCCTCAGCTGGTACGGGCGTTAAGGCAAATGAACCGGTATGGTGGCGTAGAGATCATCATTATTGGCCGCGGCGGCGGCTCACTGGAGGATCTATGGGCCTTTAATGAGGAAAGTGTAGCCAGAGCTGTGGCGGATTCGCGGGTTCCTGTAATCTCGGCTGTCGGCCATGAGACGGATTATACAATCTGTGATTTTGTGGCGGATGTACGTGCGCCGACGCCCTCTGCGGCTGCCGAGCTGGCTGTACCGGAGCAGACGGAAATTTTATTTACGCTGCGCTATCAGCAGCGAAGAATGGCACAAAATTTACGAGCCATGTTGGAGTCTCAGCGGCAAAGGCTGGATTACTTGCTGCTGTCAAGTCCGCTGCAAAGGCCGGAGCTGCTCACGGCGGAGAAAAAGGAGGAGCTTGCGGCTCTATGGGAGCAGCTGCAGCGTGCGGAACAGGCGCTTGCCGACGAGAAGAAAAAAGAACTGCAGCAGGCGGCTGAGCATTTGCAGGCACTGAGCCCGCTGGCGGTACTGGGGCGAGGGTTTTCCGTTGTTTACGGAAGAGACCATCAGCCGCTAAAAAGTGCCCGGGATGTGGAAAGAGGGGAGCGCCTGGAAATCATTCTTTCGGACGGAACGCTGTTGGCTAAAGTGGAGGAAAAGAGGGATAATAATGGCAATCAGCAAAACGACGACCTTTGAAACGGCGATAGGAAAGCTTAATACCGTGATTGAGCGGCTGGAAAGCGGGGAGGAGTCTCTCGATGCCTCCTTAAAGCTGTTTGAGGAAGGGACCGCTCTGGCGGCATACTGCTATCAGAAGCTTAATGCGGCGGAGCAAAAAATTAAGGAGCTTACGCTGGAGGAGGACTCCGGTGAAGAGGCCGAGGACTGAGTAAAATGGAGGAGAGCCATGAGCCAATATGAGGATCGGCAAAGAAAATTTCAGCAGGCGGTAGAAAATAAACTGTCAGCGTATATCCAGGAGGACAAGGTGCTGCAATCCGATGTGATCGACGCCATGCGGTACAGCCTTTTAGATGGAGGAAAACGGATTCGCCCAATGCTGACGCTGGCTTTCTGTGAGCTCTGCGGGGGTACGGAGGAGCAGGCACTGCCATTTGCCTGTGCGGTGGAAATGATTCACACCTATTCGCTGATTCATGACGACCTTCCCTGCATGGATAATGATACCATGCGGCGGGGTAAACCTTCTAATCACGTGGTATTTGGGGAGGACACCGCGCTACTGGCCGGGGACGGCCTGCTGACAATGGCTTTTGAGGCCATATTGCAGCCGGACACTGTCGCATGCTGCGGCGCGGAACGGGCTGTGCGGGCGGCGTATATCCTGGCTCGTGAGGCAGGCGTATATGGTATGGTCGGCGGACAGCAGATTGATCTGATGAGCGAGGGGCGCCAAATTCCGCTGGAAACGCTGCGGACAATGGATGAATACAAGACAGGGGCATTAATCAGTGCGGCCTGCTGTATGGGGTGCATCGCTGCAGGCGGGAGTGATGAGCAGGTTTCTGCCGCCCGGGAGTATGCGTTGGCGCTCGGGTTGGCGTTTCAGATCATCGACGACATATTAGATGTCACCGGCGACCCGGAGGTTTTGGGTAAACCGGTATTGAGCGATCAAAAAAGTAAAAAATGTACGTATGTGAGCTTGTTGGGGCTGGACAGTGCCCGGAAATTAGCTGCCAGCCTGACGGAAAAGGCCGTCAAAGCGTTGGAATCGTTTGACGGCGACAGCAGGTTTTTAAAAGAATTGGCGGTAAAACTGGGAGAGCGGGAGAACTAAGGGGCTCTTTACATCTGTTTGTTTTTTTGGAATAATATAAAAATAAAGCGAGATTGGTATATGATGAATCGGCCGGCTGTTCAGCGTTTTTTGGGTTTTAATAAGTGTCGGACTGTGCGGACATTCGGGACCGGATGAATGATTTGATGATTAAGGATGGTTGTTTATGCTTCAATTTGAAGAGTTAAAGCAGGAGCTCAGCGGCCTGGAACCGAGTATTCGGGATTTGGAGGGGGCGCTGGGGTTGAAGGCGATGCAAAACGAGGTGGCAGAGCTGGATATGAAGGCATCAGAGCCCAATTTTTGGGATGATCAGGAGCGTTCTCAGAAGGTTTTGCAGCGTTCCAGCATGCTGAAAAATAAAATTGCCGCTTATGAAGGGCTGAAGCAGGCTTATGAAGACACGATGGCACTGATTGAGCTGGCGGATGAAGAGGGAGATCTCTCCCTGTTACCAGAGGCACAGGAGGAACTGGGAAAGGTTCGGGATTCGCTGGAGAGCCAGCGGCTGGAAACATTATTGACCGGAGAGTATGACTCAAAAAATGCGATTTTGACGTTTCATGCTGGTGCAGGCGGAACGGAGGCGATGGATTGGGCGGAAATGCTCTACCGGATGTATTGCCGCTGGAGTGAACGCCATGGCTACAAGGTGACAACGCTGGACTATCTGGAAGGCGACGAGGCTGGGCTGAAAAGCGCGAGCATCCTCATTGAGGGCGAGAATGCGTACGGCTTTTTAAAGAGTGAAAACGGTGTGCACCGGTTGGTGCGCGTTTCGCCGTTCGATGCCTCCGGACGCCGGCACACCTCCTTTGCCTCTCTGGAGGTAATGCCGGAAATTGACGATTCCGTCGATGTGGAAATCAACCCGGATGATATTAAGATGGAGGTTTACCGTGCCAGCGGTGCGGGCGGACAGAAGGTCAACAAGACCTCGTCGGCAGTACGGCTGATTCATATTCCCACGGGTATTGTCGTTTCGTGCCAGGTAGAGCGCAGTCAGTACCAGAACCGTGATGTGGCCATGCGTATGCTGAAGTCTAAACTGGTAGAAATCAAGGAACGTGAAAATCTGGAGCGGATTGAGGATATAAAGGGAGACCAAAAGGAAATTGCCTGGGGCAGCCAAATTCGTTCCTATGTCTTTATGCCTTACACCTTGGCGAAGGATCACCGGACCGGGTTTGAAAACGGTAATATCAATGCCGTTATGGACGGCGACCTAGACGGCTTTATTAATGCTTATTTAAAGGCCCAAAGCCTGGGTACACTGGGCGATTATGGAGATTAGGAAAGTATTCATTTTAGGGGGTGGTACCGAAAAGTGCGGCTCCCTTCTGTGATCTTTCTGCGCCAGTCTGCAAAAATCAAACGAAATATAACTTGTTGCTCCCCGGTCGATAGCGTAACTTTCTTTTGGCCTTATTTTAGGTATAAAAGCACCTTCAGGGCATAAGCTTGTAAAACCTGCCCTGAAGGTGGAATTTAACCTCACTGATTGAAGTGTGCTATTGCTTTGGGATAAATTGCTTTTTATTTTGGGCCGTCTTTTCTGGCGTCAGACGGGAGGGGCGGATTTTTTAATTAGTACCCCTTTGCTTCTGCACCATAAACGGTCTGTTCATGGGTGAAGCCATCGTGTTCTAGCTGGCTGATGAGGCTACCGAGCGTAAAAGACATAATATCTAAATACGTACTTGCATAAAATTATAGCTTGTATTTGTAACAACTAAATTAAATACTGCAATAATCCCACAGCCATTTGCAGCTATATTACCACGCCCCCACGAAATATTACCCATAGTCTTTTTGGTACCAGAGACTTCTGTATCATTATTTTGTTCATAAATAAATCGCGGAAACTGTCCAACGGTATCAATCATGTTGGTAGGATTATTTAAACAATACACAAACATAGTTGCTCCAAGAAGTCTCAAATTCATATTTAGCTGTTCATCCGCATTAATAAAGCGCCCGACCTTGGGGTCGTAGTAACGGGTGTGCAGGTAGTAGAAGCCGGTTTCCTGGTCGAAGTAGTAGCCGCGGCAGCGCAGAGGGTTGACGTTGGCAATGTGGCCGGGGTTCCCCGAAACGTCGTTGCCCTGCCCGTCGGTGACGGAGAGGATATTGCCCCAGGCGTCGTAGGTATATTTTGCCGCCAGGTTGCCGTTTTTGTCCGCCAGCCCGATGACGTTCCCCTGCAGGTCCCTGACCAGCGTATACCGCACGTACTCGTAATTCAGCGAGCCGATGAAGCTCGCTTTTGTTATGTGCTAGAACTGAAAATATAGCAAATTATGAAATTGTTTTGTTGGTTTCAGTATAGCGGAAGGAGGAAAGTAAAGGGAAAAACTAAATAAAATCCCCGTAGGTTTTTGATATACCTAC
The DNA here is from genome assembly GCF_003268275.1 of Hydrogeniiclostridium mannosilyticum. Taxonomy (GTDB): domain Bacteria; phylum Bacillota; class Clostridia; order Oscillospirales; family Acutalibacteraceae; genus Hydrogeniiclostridium; species Hydrogeniiclostridium mannosilyticum. The sequence continues at coordinate 48,096 of NZ_QLYR01000012.1, read as the reverse complement.
GGGGACAAAACTACATTTTTTTAACCAAATTTAGTATAGCAAATGCGACTTGACCCAAACTAAGCCATATGGCAATAATATGAAGGAATACTCCTAGTTTTTGTGATTTGTTTTTCAAAGTAGTCCCGATTGACCAAAATAGTACAAATTCTACTGGTGCAACCAATAAAAAGCCCCATAATAGTTTAGTCGGATCATTTGGAGGAACTTTTATAATATCAGAAATCAAATTGATGAAAAATATTTCAACCAAAATTAGAAAAATAGAAATAGGGATAATATATTTTTTAAACTTGTTAGCTCCATGTGCCATAAAGTCCCTCCAATATGTATTCAAAATCATAACTTAAGTTAAATGAAAAGCCGACAATGCAGTAAAGTTCCACCCCAATAATATCAAAAGACAGATCGGGAGTTTCATCATATTTAATTGTGTTGGGACAGGAAGCGATGTCATGATTAGGGTTGGGATAAACGTCATATAGATTGCATAGATCCGAGTGATAAAATCCCTCTTGAATACTTAAATTCAAATATTTTATAGATTCAATTCCGATAGAAGCGCTAGACTTAGACTCTTTACCGAAATCCAACTTACCATGGGTTACTCTAGCAACTAAATCGTTTTTTGAACAAAGGCCAACATTTATATTTTCCACTGTTGCAGAACCCCCTAATCCAGATCCGAATCCAACTTGAGCGTTGAGACCGGACAAGACATACCATAAACTATCAGATACTTTTTGGCCTGTTGATTCTCGCGGTTTTGTTTTAGCGGCTTCTATAATGGCATTAGCAGTATTCGCCTGATCCTCAAGAATTTTGTAAAACGGTTTGTTTCCATCGGGGTCTGTCATCATCACCGGATTATTACAACAATACGCAAACATATTTGCTCCAAGAAGTCCCAAATTCATATTTAACAGTTCATCCGCATTGATAAAGCGCCCGACCTTGGGGTCGTAGTAACGGGTGTGCAGGTAGTAGAAGCCGGTTTCCTGGTCGAAATAGTAGCCGCGGTAGCGCAGGGGGTTGACGTTGGCAATGTGGCCTGGGTTCCCCGAGACGTCGTTGCCCTGCCCGTCGGTGACGGAGAGAATATTGCCCCAGGCGTCGTAGGTATATTTTGCCGCCAGGCTGCCGTTTTTGTCCGCCAGCCCGATGACGTTCCCCTGCAGGTCCTTGACCAGCGTATACCGCACATACTCGTAATTCAGCGAGCCGATGGAATTTGCCTTTGTTGTGTGCTAGAACTGAAAATATAGCAAACTATGAAATCGTTTTGTTGGTTTCAGTATAGCGGAAGGGAAGAGAAAAGTAAAGGGAATAAATGAAAAGGGCTCTACATTGTTTTGTAGAGCCCTTTTTGAGCCGTGCCTAATAGCTAGATAAAAAAGGAATAAACATATTGATAAATGTTAAAATAACACCAATACTATAGAGAACTATGGGCCAATATTGAAATATTTTTCCTAAGGTTACAAATCTTTTTTTTAAAACACCTCCAAGTAGCCAGAAGAAAAAGATAGCAGTAAATCCTACAATTAAAAAAGAAATAAAAAAAAGTATAGGCTGTTCCTTAGCAATCCCTAAGGAAGAGGAAATAAAATTTATTAAAGAAAGTTCGATAAATAAAATAACATAAATCGATAAAATAAGTAAAGCCCTATTTTTATTAGAACCAGATTTGTTCGATATCATTTAATAGTCCTCCAAAATTATAGCCAATACTGAAAGATAGACCGACAATGCAATAAGCGCCCACCCCTAGTATCTCGAAGTTTTCTTCAAGAGATTCATCGTATTTGATAGAGTTAGAACATCGATATATGTCGTGATTAGGATTAGGATAGCCTTCATATTGCTTACACAAAAAAGAGTGGAATAGACCACCTGTTGATCCAATGCCCAAATGATCGGTTAAAGAAAAATTAACACCATATCTTTCCTCATAGCCTATGTCAAGATTACCTTTAGCGTATCTAACATGTAACATATCAACACTAGCTATAACATCTACATTTATGTTTGAGATTTTTGCGTATCCACCAAAACCGGATCCAAACCCAGCATCAAGGGTAAAATTTTTAAGACCAGACCACAAGGTATCTAAAACCTTATCTGCTACAGACTTTTTTGGTTTAGTAGCAGCGATAATAGAATTTGCAGTATTGGTTTGTTCTTCAAGAATTTCCCAAATGGGCCTATTGCCATCAGGATCGACCATCATCACCGGGTTATTCTTGCAATAGGCAAACATGTTGGCGCCGCTGAGGCTGCTGTCTGTGGTTACATACCCATCCGCATTGATAAAGCGCCCGGCCATGGGGTCGTAGTAACGGGTGTGCAGGTAGTAGAAGCCGGTTTCCTGGTCAAAGTAGTAGCCGCGGTAGCGCAGGGGGTTGACGTTGGCAATGTGGCCGGGGTTCCCCGAGACGTCGTTGCCCTGCCCGTCGGTGACGGAGAGAATATTGCCCCAGGCGTCGTAGGTATATTTTGCCGCCAGGTTGCCGTTTTTGTCCGCCAGCCCGATGACGTTCCCCTGCAGGTCCTTGACCAGCGTATACCGTACGTACTCGTAATTCAGCGAGCCGATGGAATTTGCCTTTGTTGTGTGCAAAAACTGAAAATATAGCAAATTATGAAATGGTTTTGTTGGTTTCAGTATAGCGGAAAAGGGAAGAAAAGTAAAGAACAATACCCTACCAAGCGGGTTAGCTTGGTAGGGCATTGTTTAATAACTATATAATCCTAGGTTTTCTAATCTACCTTTTACTGTTTACTGAGCCATTTTAGCAGGTTTGGAAATCCTTCATCAAAGGTGAGTAATTCTTCGCCGTTGATTGATATTGCCACAATAGGCATCACATATCCGTCGCCGAAGTATCTTGGCGCCGTTATAAATTCGACCCGGTCGCCAACTTTAATTTTCTGATTGATTCCACGGTCTTCTACAATTGACAAGTTGTCGCCAACAATTTTGAAACTATTGTCATCAAATTGCGGGGATAAATCTGAAAAGCCTAGATATAATGCAGATGTACCCTCATTAATATGCGTTATGATTCCAGTCGCATTCACGTAATTATCTTTTTGAGAGTAGTACATTTTCTCTTTCATGGTGTAGCCGAAACAGGAGGATAAGAGAAAAGATAAACACAGGGCTAAAACAAAAACAATGGATTTGCGGCTGCGCAAGGAGATTTTGGACATCGTAATTCCTCCTTTATTGAATAAGAAGCCATGCGAATAGGCCTAAATATTTACTGGTTTCCAAATATTGAAAACCGACATCGATATTGTCTTGGGTATGGGACCTGGATTGTACGCCGCCGTAAATATCGGCGGTTATTTCCCACGGCTTACTGTAATATTCGCCACTGCCCCACTCTTGCCAGGATGGCAGGCCGATGCACATCGCGTAGCCGAGAACCCCAAGCTGCTGCAGCTGTTTCGTGTGTCCATATTCATGGCGGATAATATCTTTAGGATTCTCGCGTCCGTTGCTTTCTCGTGTCAAAAAAATCATACCAAAAGATCCGGAACGGTTACCTTCAATCCGCACGACAGGAACACCTTTATAAGCAGAGAAATATTTTGATTGCAAGACCTTTTCTTCACTTTCATTATTTATATCATAATTTTTGAAGTCCTGCATAATATCAGAGACAAACCTTGCTGTGGCAGAGCGCGGTTTTGGTTTAGCGGCTTCTATAATGGCATTAGCAGTATTCGCCTGCTCCTCAAGAATTTTGTAAAACGGTTTGTTCCCATCGGGGTCTGTCATCATCACCGGGTTATTCTTGCAATAGGCAAACATGTTGGCGCCGCTGAGGCCGCTGTCTGTGGTTACATACCCATCCGCATTAATAAAGCGCCCGGCCATGGGGTCGTAGTAACGGGTGTGCAGGTAGTAGAAGCCGGTTTCCTGGTCAAAGTAGTAGCCGCGGTAGCGCAGGGGGTTGACATTGGCAATGTGGCCGGGGTTCCCCGAGACGTCGTTGCCCTGCCCGTCGGTGACGGAGAGAATATTGCCCCAGGCGTCGTAGGTATATTTTGCCGCCAGGTTGCCGTTTTTGTCCGCCAGCCCGATGACGTTCCCCTGCAGGTCCTTGACCAGCGTATACCGTACATACTCGTAATTCAGCGAGCCGATGGAATTCGTCTTTGTTATATGCTAGAACTGAAAATATAGCAAACTATGAAATCGTTTTGTTGGTTTCAGTATAGCGGAAGGGAAGAGGAAAGTAAAGGGAAAATTAAAAAGCGTCACGAGTATAACTTGGAAACCCGTGACGCTTAAAAAATTTATGAAAGTCGTTGAAATTCTATAAATTTGTCTTGTATAAATGAACCGGAATTAGATCCATCACTATCGTAAACTGTAAAAAGATTTGAATGAAATTCACATCTTCCTGAAAATAAGAGAGATTCTTTCCCGTTTACTGTATAATAAATGTTTACAGATGGGTTATATTGTGCCCAAAGATATCGCACGGGAATGCTTTGGCCGTTTGTATTCATGTAGCTTTGCACTATTTCGCCAGATGAATCGACTTCAAAACTCACATTATACTTATAGCATAACCATTTAGAATTAATATAATCGTTAGGTCTTTTACCAACATATGGATCGATATCACAGGATACAAGGGGGATTGTGGTAAAAATTATCATTAGAAATAGTAAAAAATATTTTTTCGTGATCTCATATGAACACCTTCTTCATTATAATACTATTTAGCAATATGATTTTCATAATCCCAAGTGATGCTTATAGAGCCTTCAATTACGGCAGAAGTTCCGCTGCATCTACTGTAAGGAACAACGTATACCTCATTGATTCCTGGTAGATTTAAGAGGAATAAATCAGGATCAGAGGGATAATCATTGTGGTACCCTTTTTCAGATTGAGGGTGGGTGTGAATAAACCCGACCATTTCTATGTTTGGATCCAGCGTAACCTTGAAGCGTCCAGTAATATAGCCAACAATAAAGCCGGGGATTGTATTATTCTCAAAGCCTTTATAAGTTATTCCATATGAATAAGATACGGTGTTGGTTTTAGCATTTTTTGATTTGTAAAGAATCGCTCCATACTCTCGTTCTTTACTTTTCGTTCGATATTTATTGGCCCAGTCTGTAGTTGCCTCTTCAAGAGAACGATAATTTCTACTAGTGGTTTGTAAAATACGATTAGAGGATTGAATAATACTATTAGCCGTCTCTATTTGTCTGTTAATAATATCGTAAATTGTATTACTATACGTTCCAGATGAATCAACCAACATAACGGGGTTGTTATTACAATAAACCAACATGTTCAGCGCATTGAGGCTTTGTGCAGTAGAAACATACCCATCCGCATTGATAAAGCGCCCGACCTTGGGGTCGTAGTAACGGGTGTGCAGGTAGTAGAAGCCGGTTTCCTGGTCGAAATAGTAGCCGCGGTAGCGCAGGGGATTGACGTTGGCAATGTGGCCGGGGTTCCCCGAGACGTCATTGCCCTGCCCGTCGGTGACGGAGAGAATATTGCCCCAGGCGTCGTAGGTATATTTTGCCGCCAGGTTGCCGTTTTTGTCCGCCAGCCCGATGACGTTCCCCTGCAGGTCCTTGACCAGCGTATACCGTACGTACTCGTAATTCAGCGAGCCGATGGAGTTTCACTTTTGTTGTGTGCTAGAACTGAAAATATATAAAATTATGAAATCGTTTTGTTGGTTTCAGTATAGCGGAAAAGGGAAGAAAAGTAAAGAACAATACCCTACCAAGCGGGTTAGCTTGGTAGGGTATTGTTTAATAACTATATAATCCTAGGTTTTCTAATCTACCTTTTATTGTTTACTGAGCCATTTTAGCAGGTTTGGAAATCCTTCATCAAAGGTGAGTAATTCTTCGCCGTTGATTGATATTGCCACAATAGGCATCACATATCCGTCGCCAAAATATTCTGGTGCCGTTATAAATTCAACCCGGTCGCCAACTTTAATTTTCTGATTGATTCCACGGTCTTCTACAATTGACAAGTTGTCGCCAACAATTTTGAAAGTGGGACCATCAAATCTGGGAGTTAGATCCGTAAACCCTAAGTATAATTCTGTTAGATCATCAGTATAAGCTATGTGATCGATTGTTCCTATAGCATTCACGTAATTATCTTTTTGAGAGTAGTACATTTTCTCTTTCAAGGTGTAGCCGAAACAGGAGGATAAAAGAAAAGCTAGGCACAGAGCTAAAATAAAAACAATGGATTTGCGGCTGCGCAAGGAGATTTTAGACATCATAATTCCTCCTTTATTGAATAAGAAGCCATGCGAATAGGCCTAAATATTTACTGGTTTCCAAATATTGAAAACCGGCATCGATATTGTCTTGGGTATGGGACCTGGACTGTACGCCGCCGTAAATATCGGCGGTTATTTCCCACGGCTTACTGTAATATTCGCCACTGCCCCACTTTTGCCAGGATGGCAGGCCGATGCACATCGCATAACCGAGAACCCCAAGCTGCTGCAGCTGTTTTGTGTGTCCATATTCATGGCGGATGGTATCTTCTGGATTCTTCATAGAGTTGGTTTTTCGTGTTAAAAAAATCATACCAAAAGATCCGGAACGGTCGCCATTAATCCGCACGACAGGAACACCTTTATAAGCAGAGAAATATTTTGATTGCAAGACCTTTTCTTCGCTTTCATTATTTATATCATAATTTTTGAAGTCCTGCATAATATCAGAGACAAACCTTGCTGTGGCAGAGCGCGGTTTTGGTTTAGCGGCTTCTATAATGGCATTAGCAGTATTCGCCTGCTCCTCAAGAATTTTGTAAAACGGTTTGTTCCCATCGGGGTCTGTCATCATCACCGGGTTATTCTTGCAATAGGCAAACATGTTGGCGCCGCTGAGGCCGCTGTCTGTGGTTACATACCCATCCGCATTAATAAAGCGCCCGACCTTGGGGTCGTAGTAACGGGTGTGCAGGTAGTAGAAGCCGGTTTCCTGGTCGAAATAGTAGCCGCGGTAGCGCAGGGGATTGACGTTGGCGATGTGGCCGGGGTTCCCCGAGACATCGTTGCCCTGTCCGTCGGTGACGGAGAGAATATTGCCCCAGGCGTCGTAGGTATATTTTGCCGCCAGGTTGCCGTTTTTGTCCGCCAGCCCGATGACGTTCCCCTGCAGGTCCTTGACCAGCGTGTACCGTACGTACTCGTAATTCAGCGAGCCGATGGAGCCGTCCGGATTGCTGTAGAACCACAGGCTCTTGCCGTCCGGCATGTCCTGCTGTGTCATCACGCCGCGGTCGTCCCAGTAAAATTTGGTCTCCGCGCCCGCTACCACCTTCTTTGTCCGCTGCCGGTCGCTGTCATACTCATAGTTTACAAGTTTTCCGCCTGTTTGTAAAGACGAAAGCTGTCGCCCGCGTTCCCAGGATAGGGTCATGCCGTCGCGGTAGGTGAGCGGGTTGCCGATGGCGTCGTAGGTGATAGCCTGCCCGTTGTAGGCGGTCAGCAGGTCCTTCCACTTGCTGTTGCCGTAGGTGTACCGGGCCGTCACGGCGCTGCCGCCGGAGGAAGGCGTCTGCTTTTTCTGGGTGAGGTTGCCGCCCTGGTCATAGGTAAACTCGTTCGTGACCCCGGCGGCAGCGTCCTTTTCCATTACCAGCTGGCCCAGCGCATCGTAGTAATAGGTGGCGGCCAGCTTGCCGTTGCGCTTAACCTGGCTGATGTTGCCGGCCTTGTCATAGGCGTACTCCCATTTGTCAAACTGCACGCCGTTGCGCTTGAAGGTCAGTGAGCTGACCAAGGTGGTTGTGGAGCCGTTTGCTCCGGGCGTGTAAGCGTAGTCGACGGTGATTTTGTCGGTGGTCCCGTCGTTGCCAAGCTTTTCCTGCGTAACACGGTTGAGGCTGTCATAGGTAAACTCATGGGTAACCGCGCCTTGGGAGACCTTGGTGAGCAGATTGTCCTTGCCATAGGTGTACTGGTTTCCGAGCAGCCAGGTTTCGCTGTCCATATAAATGAACTGCTGGATCAGATTGTCCATATTATCATATTTATAGGTGCTGCGGTGGGTATAGCCGCCCGACTGCTGGGAGGAAACCATGCGCCCGAGCAGGTCGTAGGAGTAGGTGGTGATTTCCAGCGGGCGGGTGGTGCTCTGCCGGTATTGGGAACGCGAAACCTGCCCCTTGGCATTATAAAAGGTTTTGACGGAATACCCCGAATCATAGACGGAGGTCAGGGGCCGGTCGTATTTGTCGTAGCTGTAGGAGACCCAGTCCCCATTGCCGTAGGTCATTTTGCTGATGGGGCTGGAGCGCCCGCTGCGCAGATAGGTGTTGGTGGCCAGTACCTGCCCGCCGGCGCTGGTGGTGGTGCGGCGGTCCCAGCTGTCATAGCCGAAGGTGTAGCTGAAGCCGTTGTGGTTGATGGCGGTCAGCAGGCCCTTGGCGTCGTTATAGGCGTAGGTGTTGGCGACGGCCCCGGCGCTGCCCGTGCCGCTCAGCGAGAGCAGGTTGTAGTTGTCCGAATCATAGGTATAGGAGAGGGTAGCGGTGGTGTCGGCGGCCTTGCCGTTTTGGTAGACGGTCACCGGGGAGGTCAGCGAGCGGACCAGGCCGTTGGTTTCATTGACATCATAGGTCGCGGTGTTGCCGCGGGCGTCTGTCTGGGACACCGCATAGTTGCCCGTGCTGTTGTAGGCGGTGGAGCCGGAGAGGTAGGGCTTGGAGCTGTCGAGCTTACCGCCGGTGTCCACGGTCCCCGCCTTGGATTCAACCACATTGCCGTAGCTGTCGTAGGTGTAGGTGAAGCCGTTGCCGAGCTGGTTGGAGCGCGCTGCGGCGACCCGGTGCTTGTTGCCGCCGGATTTAATATCGCTTTCATAGAAGTATTTGTACGTCTCGCCCTTGGGGTTCGCGGTCTGGGTCAGCTTGTCGGAGTTGTTGTAGGTATAGGTCTGGTTGCGCTCGGCGTTATCCTTGGCGGATTGAAGGTTGCCGTCGCTGTCATAGCTGTAGGTGGCGCCCGTCTCGTCAAAGGTCATCATCATATTTTTTAATGTGACGGCGTTGGCCTGACGGCGCGAGATGAAGTAAAAACCGACCTGCTTTACAATGGCGTTCCGCTTGGGCCGTACGACAAAGCTGACGGACTGAGTGGCGGTCGTCGCGGTGTTGAAGGAGTGGCTTTGATATTCATGGCCTCCGTCGGCGTAGGTAATGTCCAGCTCCAAGGCAAGCATGCGGTTGCTGTTGGTGATGGGGACGGAGTTGCCCGAAAGGGTGCCGTACAGGTTGAAGCAAACGCTCTTTTTGTTGACGGGAATAACCTGATAGATGAATTTATTCATGTTTGCGCCGCCTGTAATTTTGACGCTGCCGTTTCCTGTGTAGGCATCTTGAGAGGTAAAGTTGTTCCCGGTCTTCCAAATATCAGTGGCGTTAAAGGAGCTGTCCTCCAGCAGGTTGCAGTCGCTCATGCTTTCGCCGGTTTCCAGCTGCATACAATCGAACCAGGCGGTTCCGGTGGCATCCCGCAGGCCGAAGTAAACGCGTACCTCATAGGTACCCGCCGGCGCAGTGGTGGAAAAGCTGATGCGCTGCCAGTCGTTGGTGCCGGTTACCTTATTCGGCTGTACCGGCTGGCTTAGGTGGGTGCCGTCCTTCTTGTAGAAGTTAAAGTACATGCCCGCGCCGCCGCCTGAACTGGTTGCGGTGACCTTGTCGGTTTTTACATAACAGGAAAGGGTCAAATTACGGTCGCTGGGCAGGTCCGGCATAAAGAGCTGCTGCGCATGGCCTTGAAAGGTCATGCCGGCCTGGGTGTTGGCGGCCTTCAGCGACTTTTGGCCCAAGTAGGCGACTGTGGAATCCCGGCTCAGGCCAACCTTTCCGGAATCGTCCCAAATGGAGTTATAGAAGCCGCCGCCGTTCTCGGCGCTTGGGTTTTTGATGTAGTTGCGGACATATTTATCCGACCCGTTGGCGGCGTTGAGCTTATTGTTCTTCTGGGCTTCGGGCGAGGAGGTGGCGCCGGTAGTGGACTTTTTGTTGTCCTCATAATCGGCGTTGGAGACGGAGCCGTCGTCGTGGCGGATGCTTACGGTACGCCCGGCGTTGTCGAATTGGTAGACCTCCTTGCGGCCGAGGTGGTCGGTAAAGGTTGTAGTGTTGTCATTGTTATAGGAGATGGAGAGAGAATCGCCGGTATTGCTGCCGAAATTCGAGTCGTACTCCGTGGTTTTGACAACGCGGCCGCCGGCGTAGTCAAAGTGGACGCGGCGGTCCTTGCTGGATCGAATTTTTGCAACCCGGTCGTTTCCGTCATACCAATAGTCGGTATAACTGCCGTCCGGGTAGGTGATTCGGTTGAGCAGGTTCTTATTGTTGTCGTTGTAGCCGAAGGTGACCTTGTAGCCGTCCGGACCGGTGATGGAAAGCGGGTGCTTGTATTTGGCGCCGGAGGCGCTCGTGACGTCCCCGTATTCGATGGTCGTAACGCGTCCGGCTCCATCCTCAATGGATGTGATCAGCCGGTTGGTTGCGTAATAACGCAGGCGGTTTCCACTGCTGTCCTTTGCATGAAAGAGAGCGCCGCCATAATAGGGGGTGCTGAAATGAAGCTCATTTCCATCTTTATCCCGGATATAGATGCCGCCGTCAGCTTCCGTCAGCTCCAGGTTGAGGCCGTCCTCGTCGACCCAGACGGTTGAGGAGCCCTGCTTCTGCCGGAAATAGTGCTCGGTGCCGTCCGCGTCGGTGTATTTGTATTTGTAACCGTATTGCTTGAGGGTGCTGCTGACGTCGTCCACCCGTTGGTTAAAGTTGAACTGGAAGCCGATGCCGAGCTCGGAATTAGGAAATTCCTTGTTGTAGTTGCGGCTGTTGTACACAAGCTGGATATTGTTGGGCATACGGCTGCCGCTCGAAGAAAAAAGGTCCTCGGTAATGACCAGGTTTCCGGTGTAGTCGTTGATATAGGCGGCGCCTTTTACGCCGACATCTTGACTGTGGTAGCTCCAGTAGTCCTCCAGGCCGTTGTTGTTGACGTACTGGACGAAGAAACGGGGGTAACAGCTGGGGTAGCTGCTGCCGATATTGTTGGCGACATAGCGCACATAGGCGGCGTTGCCGCTGTTATTCTGCCATAGGTAGATGCCGTGGTTGGAGGAGGGGTCCTTGTACCAGTCCTTGACAATGCGGGTAATATCCCATTTGGTAATTTCGCTGTCCTTGAGGGTGCCGCTTGTCGTAGTGATGTTGGTGGAAGCATTGCCGATGACATAATCGGCAATAGCGGACTCGCGGGAGGGGCGAGTGGGGTTGGCCTTGTTGGTGTAGTCGGAGCGCTTCCAGGAAGAAGTGATCTTGCTGGCATTGACCTGCACATCTGTATTGCCAGAGTAATCGACCTGGACCATCCAGAGCTGTGCGCCGATGACCATGTCGCCGGGGCCGAGGGCGGGCATGGTGGCCTGAACCACGGATTGCGTTTCGCCGTAGGAATAGACGTTACCGACGTAGAGCGAGCCATAGGGGTAGGTGTTGGCAGGGAGCTTGGTGACAATGGTGGCGTTGTCGACGGCAGCTTCCTTTTTGTCGGTGAGAATGAGAGGATCCACGGTGACAGGGTAGACGCGGCCTGCGGCATCCAGCCAACCGTCTTCGGCAGAAATCCGGATGGAGAATTTTTTATTCTTACTTTCTGTAAGCGTGAGGTAGACGGCGTTGCTGACATTGCCCTGCGCGTCGGTCATGACAGGGGCAAGAAGCGTATAGACGGGGTCGCCGCTGCGGTCGTTGAGCACGATGGTGTGCGCATCCACCTGAACGGGGGTGAGGCCGTCGGTTTTGTAGGCTACCTCAAACGAACGAACAGAGTCCTTGCCGCTGAGAATGAGATTTTCCTTCAGGCCGGTGGACGAGACCAATACTTGCAGATCGACGCCGGAAAAAAGATTCCGGTACCAACCCTCCTGAACCACCTGGTTCAACTGAAGGAATTTTCCGTTTTTGTCAGTGGCCTCCTGTTGCTCGGTCAGCTCCAGGCGGCTTTTATTGGCGTTGAGATATCCCCAGGAAAGCGGATGCTCTCCCTTGATGGTAAACATCTTATTAGCCTTGGCCTTTTTGGCCAGACGGATCTGCTGGTCGCTCTTTTTATTAGCGTATTCAGAGGCGTCATCCTGGGAAGAGGCCAGGGCAGCCTCGTCAGCGGCAGGAGCGCTGTCCGTCTCTACTTGCCCATTCTCTGCCGGGGCAGACGATGCGTCTGCTGCTCCAGGCTCTGAAGTGTTAGAGGAGGGGGCCTCTCCGGTGTCCTCCAGCGGCGCCAGGGCGGCCGTGTTGGTGGAAGGCTCGCTTTCTACAGCGAAGCTTTCCGCCTCTGGCGCTTTACTGGAAGAGGCATCGCCGGTGCTGGAGGGTTCGGCCGGAATAGAATCTTCTTCATCGGGTTTCTCCATGGTTGTTTCCGTGTTCTCATTGGCAGGGACTTCCTTCATGGAGTTGTCATATTCCTGCCAGGCGCCATCCTCGTCCTGATAGTGGACGGGAATGGGGTATTGAACCGCAAGGAAGGAGCCGTCCGACATCAGAAAGTATTTGCTATCTGCGCTTCGCTTGTCAGGGTCCTCGGTGAGGATGTCCGCTTCGGCGAAGGGATCTTTGCTGCCGGCCGCGCCATTTTCCAGGTCGATGATAGAAAATGGTAGGTTGGGTTCTGTTTCTCGGGCTTGCGTTTCGAGTGCGCGCACCGGCGCCATTTGCAGCAGCAGAGCGCTTGCACAGGTCATTGCCAGCGTTTTGATGATTCCTTTTTTCATAAATACACCTCAATCTTCCTCGTTTTTGCTTTTTACGTTCTCCTTTCCCTAAAAAAATGAATAATTTATTAATATCATAAGACTATTCGGTGTATATTTGTGTCGAAATAAAAGAACAGAAATAAATATTTTTTATATGTTAATTAATTTATGTAAAATAATACAAATATTGCCTAGCTATCCCCAGTTTCGGCGGGCTGAATAAGAAGAACGCTCCAGGGCAGAAAAAAACCAGGCGCAAGCTTGCGCCTGGAATGAGGGGTAACTTTTAGAATAATCAGGTTGGTAAAACGGTTTGAGTTGTAAAGGCGCTTGCCTCGCGGACAGCCTTGCGGATATAGTAAAGCTGGCACATTTGCTCGGGAGCAAATTCACCGGTAAGGCTGGTGGCGATGTCAAAGCTGACGACTCCGCCGCCAGCCATACACTGTTTGACATAATTGGCTAAATAGGCGTTTTGATAGCGGATATCCGGTTTCCCCCAAAAGGATCCCAGAAAAGAAAGAACGTGCCACTGGGTTCCATGAACCAATGGCTGAGTGGGAATTTCATAGGCAAAGTAGCCAAAGCGTTCACCCGCACAGTAATCCTCGTAGACGCAGGAAGGGCGGATCCCATACTCAATGTTCCGGTTAAAAGCCAGTATGGCTTCGGGATTCCCCGCCTTTGCAGCTTTTGCGTAGGCCTGGGCGATGTCCTCGGTCATTCCATTGTTCTCGAACCACCCGTCAAACCACCAGCCGCTTACCTTGTCGCCATAGCGTTGTGCCCATTCTTCGATAATTTCCGCCCAACGGTCCCTTAGGGTTGGGCTTGCGATCCAGTCAAATGCGCCTGCGGGTTTATCAACATCAAATGCTTTGCGGCTTTTTTCATCATTTGCCGGCGCACCGCAGGGAAGATACAAAAGTAAACGGATTCCTCTTTCCATGAGTGCGCCGGCAAGCTCCATTGGCAGGTCGCGCTCTGCGCAGCGTTCTCCGGCTTGATAGCCCATGTAACGATCATAGGTGGCATTGGGTGCGCAAAAGTAACCGGAGTTTTGCCCCAATGTAAAGAAAACATGGCCGGCTCCGGTCTGCACGACATTGTCGGCAAAGCGTGCGACATCGAAGTCCTTGATTCTGGAATGATCTAAGTAGTGGCAGAAAAGCCCGTATCCTGAGCGGCGGAACCAATGAGTATCTGATTTCTGATGGAGTAATTGTTCCATATAGACGCCTCCTAAAAGCCATTTGGGCCGGAGCCCCGGTGATAGCCATTATAACCAGATTACCGTATGTTTACAAGTAATAAAAATAAAATCCCCTTCCACGTTTATTGCCGGTGAAAGGAGATTTTTCAATGGAGAATGCCACTGTATTTAGACCAAAAAAGGTTCTTTGTTGACCCGGTGGACGATGATTTCATCCACGACAGCGTTTCCTCTGTGGGCAAGAAAAAAATAGATGATATCCGCGATATCCTCCGGCAGGATCATGCCCTCGTCCGTTAAGTCCGGACGCGCGATTTTAACCATATCTGTGTATACGCCGCCGGGACAGATAGCGTGCACCCGGATGCCCGCCTGGTAATATTCGCTGGCCAGGCTCTTCGTAAATCCGAGCAGCGCGTGTTTAGAGGCGGTATAGGCACTTTGAAACGGATACCCGGCATGCCCGACAACGGAGGAAATGTTGATAATGGTTGCAGAATTTGATTTTTTTAGGCTTGGAATTAATTTTTGCGTCAGGAAATAGGGGGCTTTTACATTGATTTTCATAATTTTATCAAATTGATCTTCACTTACATCCTCAAAAGAACAGTTGAGCGCCATGCCGGCGTTGTTAATCAGGACGTCGGTCCGGCCGTATTGCTGAATAACACGGGCAACACCCTCATCAAGGAAAGCCTGATCGGTCAAATCGCCAGGCAGCATCAGACAGTCCGTGTACTGCATGACCAGGGAACGGGTTTCCTCCAGCTTTTCCAGACGATTTCCGCCCAGCAGGACAATTTTCATTTTTTCCTGGGCAAGCTTTTCGGCGGCGGCCCGGCCTATGCCTCCTCCAGCGCCGGTTAGGACGGCCACTTGTCCGCTTAAATTCTGTTTTGTCATTTTTTCACCAAGCCTTTCAATTCATCTGTATAGTTGCATTTCCGGAGAAATTTGAATCAGAGTGCCTGTTCGGTTCTGGCGATGATATCATTTTGCGTCTGTGTTGATAAAACATTGAAAAAAGCGGAGTACCCAGCGACCCGGACAATCAGATCCCGGTGCTTTTCAGGATGTTTCTGCGCGTCGATCAATATTTCTCTGGAAACCACATTATACTGAACATGAAAGCCCTTTAATTCGTCAAAGAAGGTTCGGATTAGCATGCTCAACTTACTGCAGTTTTCATCGCTGCCAAGAACCTGCGGCGTCAGCTTTTGGTTTAACAGCACCCCTCCGACAATTTCCTCGGTTTTAAGCTTACTGACGGACTTAAACACGCTGGTCGGCCCATTGGTATCCGCGGCATGGGTGGGGGAGCTGCCCTCGGCAAGGGGGTCGCCCTGGTAACGGCCGTCCGGGGTAGCGCAGGTGCCGGCGCCCTGCGGAACATTGGAGGCGACGGAGGAGGTTCCGGCGTAAAAACCGCCGCCGATGGGGCCGCGTCCATAGCGGGTGTTTTTATATTTTTTGATTTCATCGAGGTAGGTGTCATAACCCTTCACAACCAGCTCGTCCACATAGTCGATATCATTGCCGTATTTGGGGGCGGCCAGTAGCTTTTGCCGGACAGCTTCTCCGTTTTCGCCCGCAAAATTATGGGCCAGTGCCTCCCAAAGCTCCTCTTTGGTAATGGTTTGATCCTCAAACACACATTTTTTTATCGCCGCGAGGGAGTCCCCCAGGTTGGCGATGCCGACCTGTAGCTGGCTGACAATATCGTAATGTGCCCCGCCCTCTTTTAGATGCTTACCCCGCGCGATGCAGTCGTCAACCAATGCGGAGCACAAAATATCAGGGACCTCCTGTTCGACGACCATATCGGCGCAGGTGTCCAGAATTATTCCCTGGCGGATCAACTGCCGGGCGGTATTGTCCCAGGCGGCAAAGACCTCGTCAAAGCTTTGCATTTCCACAAATTGGCCGACACCCTTGCAAATTTGCTTGCCTGTTAAAAGGTCAACGCCGTTGTTTAATGCAATCATCAGCGTTTTAGGAAAATTTAGGTAGCTCATACCGGTGCAGCGGTATCCCCATTTACCGGGTATTCCAACCTCCACACAGCCGATGGCACTGTAATTGTAGGCGTCTGCTTTTGTAATCCCCTGCTTTATCAAGGCGGGGATGATAATTTCGTCGTTGTTGAAGGCCGGCATGCCAAACCCCAGCTTGATGACATCAATGCAGCGTTGCATAAATTCCTCGGACATACCTTTAAAATAGCGTACGGTCAAATTCGGCTGCGGCAACCGGGTTCTGGCAATTGAGGACAATGTCAGAACCGTAAGCTCATTTACCGCGTCTTTACCGTCAGGCGTTTGCCCGCCGATGGTAATGTTTTGGTACATGGGGCTGCCGGCGGCATATTTTGAGTGCCCCGCACTGCGGATTTTGTTGATGGTCAGGCTCTTGAGCCACAGGTTCTCCAAAAGCTCTAGGCACTGGCGCTCATCCATCCCTTGCTGCTTGCTTTGCTGATAGAAAGGGTACATATATTGGTCGAAGCGTCCGAAGGAGAGTGAATGGCCGTTGGATTCAATTTGCAGAATCAGGTGGATAAACCATAGGCTCTGCAGGGCTTCTTGGAAGGTTTCCGCCGCCTGCATTGGAACCTTGGCACATATGCGGGAAATCTCCAGAAGCTCGGTTCTCCGCGGCTCCAGCGCTTGTTCGGCCTTTTCCCTTGCCAGCCTTGAAAAACGACGCGCGTAAATTTCAACGGCCTCGATTGCGACCAGAACAGCCTGGTAGAAGTAGCTGGCCTTCAGGCTTTCATAGTCGGTGTAATCCAGCTGTTCCAGACGCTCCTGCGTCCTGTTTTTGAAGTGGTTCAAGCCCAGGTTCAATAGGCTGGCATAGTCAACAGCAAGGTGGGCATCCCCAGAGGTGATGTTTCCTTCGTTTCGTATAATGCCGTTGTCGTATATTTTTCTTGCCTGCTCTGGAAAGCTGGCATAACCCTTATCCTGTAAGGTGCGGCCCTTCCAATAGGGATAGAGACTGCGCAAAATTTGTTTGTTGGCTTCTGAAATATAAAAGGCGTCGCCGTCTCTTTTTTCAAAATCATCGAGCTCACGGATTACCCAGTCCATTGCATATTCAGGAAAAATAGGGGCGGCTCTGTTCTTGCTGGCCTGGTTTCCAACAATCAAGGTGTTGTCCTCAATATAGATAGTCATGCTTGTCAGGATTTCTCGCAGCATGTAGGCGCGTTTGAGTACAACCTGGTCCTGTTCGTGTTCCTGATAGGCCTTTGTCGTCAAAATGGCGCGTTCGACGCAGACCTCGGGGCGAATCGCTAAAATTTCGTCCCGGAGCTGGGCGGTTCGGCTGGAAAGCCTGCCAAAATCTTTATTCATGGTTCGATCTTCCTCTTTCTATGTTTATATAAGGTTTTTGTTTATAAACAGAAGGCGGCTGCCCGGAAAGTTAATTTAAGATAACCGAAAATCCGTTATCGATAAACACTTGTTTATAGGATTGCAGGTCTTCCTTGTGTAGCTGTTTTATCCCGGCATAATCATACTTCAGTTTCCATTTGGCATACTTGCTCTCACCAAACTGGTGGAAGGGCAGAAGCTCAATATGGTTGACGCCTGATTTTTGAAAAAGCGAACAGAAGCCGCGCGCGTCCTCGGCAGCATCATTGAAACCGGGGATGACGGGGATTCTGACACAGTAAGCTTTGGAACTTTTTGCAAGCCATTCCATATTTCTGACAATTTGTTCATTGGAAACGCCGGTGCCGTGGAAGTGTTTGCCGGCGTCATAGTGCTTGCAGTCAAGATAAATGAAATCGGCAAGGCTCACAGCCTCGGTAAACTGGCTGTCGGGAACTGCTCCGGCTGTCTCAATAGCAATGTGAATCTGATTTTCTTTGAGCCGCTGGCAGAACGCCTGTATAAATTCAAATTGCAGCAGGCATTCGCCGCCCGTCAGCGTGACTCCGCCGCCGGATTTTTGATAAAAGGCTCGGTCTTTTAATACCTCCCTTACCAGATCGTCGAGCTCGTATTCCTCAGCAGCGCTGCAGGAGCCGCCCGCAATATGGCACTCCGGGTTTGCACACCACCGGCAATTTAAATTACAGCGGCTGAAAAATACGCTGGTTCGGATTCCCGGGCCGTCATGTAAGCTGAATTTCTGAATATTGAATATTTTTGCTTTCATTTGATTTAGCACCTTTTATTCCTCTATTTCTAACCGTGAAAAATATTATATGATGCATGCAATTTATTTGTCAATCTATGCAGGTAGTTTTGCGTAAATGAGGCGGCAAATCCTCCCGTTTATGCGCGGGAGAATGATTCGCGGCAACAAGATTTTACCACTAGGCTGCGGGCCCAGAGGAACTGCGTATTTTGCTTGTTATTTTTTAGCCGTTGTCTAGGAGCTCTTTATTCGCCAGTTTAATTGGGAACGGCTGGGAAAATGCGGGGCAGCTATAAAGGCTTCATTACCGTCCAGCAGTAACTCCAGGACTGAAAAAACAGGGAGCATATAGGTAAGAGACGGGGTTGCCCGATTATAGGCCCCGTCTCTTTGTTTATTGCATATAGCCATTTTACGGAAAGGACCCGACCGGCTCCTTCCAAGCTGTTTTGCAAATATGAGATCCGCTTTATTCCAGGCTCCACCGTGCGCTTTGCTGCTGTAGTTCCACCATGCGGCGGTAGAGCCCGCCTCTGGACATCAGCTCCGCCGGGGAGCCTTCCTCTGCTACCTTGCCGCCGGCAAGGACTACAATTTTATCAGCCGCTTCCACGGTGCGCATCCGGTGGGCGATCACTAATATGGTTTTACCTGCCAGCAAGCGGGAGAGCGCCTCCTGCACTTTGGTTTCATTTTCCACATCCAGGCTTGCGGTCGCTTCATCGAGCAATACAATAGGGGCATCCTTTAAAAGCGCCCGGGCGATGGAGATCCGCTGCCGCTCTCCGCCTGAGAGCTTCGTACCATTCTCTCCGATGGGCGTGCCGTAGCCTTTGGGCAGCTTGCGGACAAATTCGTCGCAGTTGGCGGCTTTCGCTGCAGCGAGCACCTCCTCGTCTGTAGCGCCGTGCTTACCAAGGCGGATGTTTTCCATTACCGTATCATCAAACAGCATTACATCTTGGAAGACCATGGAGTAATCTGTCAGCAGCATCTCTGGATCCACGGTGGAGATGTCTACACCGCCTACCCGAACAGCGCCTCTGGTGACATCCCACAGCCTTGCGGCCAGGCGGGCACAGGTGCTTTTACCGGAGCCGGAGGGCCCTACCAGCGCGGTAATCTCGCCCTCTTTTGCGGTAAAGCTCACGTCGCGTAGGACGTCCTTCTTATCATAGGCAAAGCCCACATGATCGAATACGATGTCATGCCCCTTCGGATTAAAGGTTTCTGTACCCTCCGCAGTGGGGGTATCTTGGATTTCCATCATACGGTCCGCCGATACCTGGGAGACAAACATCTCGGCGATGAGCGCCAGGCTCTGGTCAAAAGGCGCATAGACGCGGGTGATGACCAGCAGGAACAAAAACAACAGCATAAAATCAATGCTACCGGAAAGAATCAGGTTGGCCCCCACAAGGATAGTGGTTGCCACGCCCAAACGCATAATAACGCTGGCGGCATTGACAAAAAGCCCGGTACCCAGTTCGCCGCGGATCATAATCCGTTCATGTTCATCTATTTTACGGTTTAGCCCTTCCAAATACCGATCCTCTTGGTTGGTAGCGCGGATTTCCCGCACATTTTCCAGGGCTTCCTGAATGCTGTCCGAGACGGCGAGCGCTGCCTGTTTTGTCCGTTCGGCGCTGCGGCTGGTAATTTTTCGGCTGCCGAATAAAAGCCCGAAAGCTACCGGCACTCCCCACAGGCAGGCAATGGCGAGCCGCCAGTCGTACGCCAACAGACAAATTGCGATGAGGGCCGTGGAGATGTAAGAGCCGTAAAGATACCCAAGTACATGGGACCAGACATGCTCCATACGGTTGACGTCTCCCATAATGGTTTCAGTGAGGTCGGCCAGATCTCGTTTGCCAAAGTAGCCCAGGGGCAGCTTGCGCAGCCGTTCCGCCAGACTGAGGCGTGTGGTTTTGACTTCATTGTACACCAGACCATAGGTGGCTCTGTATTGCTGTAGGTGGGTCACGAGAGACAAGACAACAAATATGAGCGCCAGCCCGATCGGAAGCGCCACGCTGGGCAGCGGCGTTCCGTCTGTCAGCGTTTCCATAAAACCGGACATCATCAGGTACAGGATGCTGATGCCGCCCATTACGACCAGATTGACGATAACTGTCCAGAAGGCACCCTTTTTGGTGTTGCGAATTCCCTGGTCGGTCAGGGCATATTTTCTCTGAAACTTTTTGCTGAACATTTACTCCGCCTCCTTTTCACCGGTGATCTTCCACTGGACCGCCTGGTTATAGTCGGCCCACATCCGGGCGTACAGTCCGCCCGCGGCGGTGAGTTGCGCATGGGTACCCTGCTCAACAATGTTTCCCTCGTCCAGGACAAGAATCTTATCCGCTCCCACTACGGTAGAAAGCCGGTGTGCAATCATAATGACGGTGCGGCCCCTGGTCAGTGTGGCGAAGGCTTTTTGAATTAGCGCTTCGTTCTCGGGGTCGGCAAAGGCGGTTGCTTCATCCAGCACCACGATGGGGGCGTCCTTCAAAATAGCCCGTGCCAGTGCAATGCGCTGCTGTTCGCCGCCAGAGAGATAGGTCCCCTCGGAACCAATTTGGGTATCAATACCATTTGGCAACTTTTCCAAAATATCATCGCATTGGGCAGCCGTGAGCGCTGCCTGTACTTGTTCCCGTGTGGCGTCCGGACGGGCAGCCCGCACATTTTCCAAAATAGATGCTTTGAACAGGCGGTTGTTTTGGAACACAAAAGCTACCTGCTCCATAAGCACATGGGGCTCTACTTGGCGGACATCTACACCGCCAACTTTCACAGTGCCTGAGGTCGCATCCCAAAACCGGGGAATCAAGCTGGCTGCAGTAGTCTTGCCGCCTCCGGAAGGCCCTACGAGCGCTACGGTCTGTCCCGGTTCTGCCGTGAAAGAGACATGAGAGAGCGCGGCGGTTTCTGCGCCGTCATAGGTAAAGCTTACATCCTTAAATTCTACCCGGTTTCCCTTGGGGCGCTGCGGATGAGCGGGCTCCTTTAACGTAGGGGCGCCCATCACCTGGTTGATGCGGCCTAAAGCAGTACCGGCCAGCATTATACCGGCGGAAGCGAACATAATCCTAGCCAGCGCAGTAGAGACGATAGCCGAAAACACTGCGTAGAAAGCAAAGTTAGTGACAAACCCGGCAAAATCACCGCCGGACAAAGCACCGGGCGCCAGGAACAGCGCCATTGGTACGAGAAAGACAAAAGCGCCCTCAGTAAAGGTCAGGTTGATAGACTGGGGGACCCGGCACACTTTGTCCTGATAATATTCAGATTTATTGCTGTAATCTTCAATAGCTTGCTGGAATGCCTTGAAGGAAGAGACCGTCTGCTGGAAAATCTTTACCACAGGAATACCACGGACATACTCGGTGCCCGCCTTGGTCATACGGTCCTGGGCAGCCTGGTATTCCGCCATTAGCTTGGCGTTTTTGCCGCCCATCATAGAAAACATGGCAATAACTGAAATCACCGCCGCCAGCAGGCAGGCGGCGCCCATCCGCCAGTCAAAAACGAACATCAGCACCAGCATGGCTACAAACAGGACGACCGTGCCGACAATATCCGCTAAATTGTGGGCAAGTAGCGTCTCGGTATCAGCCGCCGCTGCGTCCAAGCGGCCGCGAATCAATCCAGAGGCGTTGGAGTCAAAGAACCCCAATGGAGCCTTCATTACATGGGCAACACCTTGCTTGCGGATGTTGGACGCCGTGCGGAATGCTGCCAGATGAGTACACATTAGGCCGGCAAAGTATATCACAATGCCGCCAACTGCAAAGGCAAAGGCCAGCCAGCCATACCGGGTGACGTTTTGTGCCTGAGTCCACTCCGGTGCTACAGCGATTAAGTCCCTGGCTGCCAGCCAGATGCAGATATATGGCGCCATACTTAACAGCATGGCTACCGCTGACAAGACTAGCCCCAGAAAGGTCAAGCCTTTGTGACCACCCGCATACCCAAGCAGGGTTGCCAGGTCGCTTTTTTTCTTTTTTTTCATTGCAGGAACCTCCTTATATATTTAGTTAGCTTGAACTAACTAACAATCAAAAAAACAAGAACCTCGTCCTCCTTAGCTCCATATGAATCACGGGGTCATCAGTTTTAACCAGCCAGCGGTATAAAAATCTCGCAGCTGGTTTACATAACGCATCGCCTGCTCGTAGGGCAGGTTATGGATGACCACTTCAAAGATGGCATTAAACATCCCGCTGGCAAGAATGTGGCACAATTGACGGTCCAGCTCCGGTACGCTTCGTCCCAGGCAGCGAAGCACCTGTATGTATTGCAGTGTGGACTCTACCTCGACCTCTACCATGTCGTGAATAAAATTTTCATAACCGGTGCCTTCTGCCCGACACAACAGCAGTTTTACTGGCGCCCGATGATGGCAGATGTACTCAACCATCCAATGAAGATAGGAGCCCGATTCCACCGCTACATGCTCCGGCTTTTCATTTGCAGGCAGCTCGGCAAAAGAACGCTGTGCTTTCATAAACCGGCCCATTAAAGCGCGTGCGTGCGGTTTACGATAGCGGCAAACAGGGCCTCCTTGCTGGAAAAATAGCCGTAAAAGGCGCCGGTGGTCACACCGGCTTGCTTTACAATCTGCCGCAGAGAAGCCCCGAGAAAACCTTTTTCAGAAAACTCTTCCAATGCTGCCTGTTCAATTTTCTCCAGTGTGCCCGGTGAATCTTCCTGCATAGCAGCCTCCATATAACAGTGTAATATAACGATGTTATATTACACCAACCCGTTCATCCTGTCAAGAGGGTTTCGTACTATTTTGAGAGGCTGCCGCAAGTTATCGACGAGAGAAAATAGTTCCGGCAATAGACTGGGGAAGAGGCGGCCCGCTGAAAATTAAATAAACCGCCTGCTAACTAAAAAAGCCCTATATGCATGGCGCTTTGGCTTTGACAAACGGCAGCTGAGAAGACACTGAAAGGGAATAGCGGCACACCGAAAGAAATATAGGTCATATTCCGGAATCTATGTGCACCAAAGGGCGTATAAATTATAGGGGCGGGAATATGCCCGCCCACATCTATGAGAGAATCAATACCCGGAGGAAATGCAGTGTGCATCATTTTTAAGAAAACTATTGACAGATGGATGGCTATCCCGTATAATCATCCACAAATACATTTGAAAAAGGAGATTGAACCTAAATCGTGGACGACGCCGACAGTAGCGACGCTGACCGAAGTAACACTTACCGTAAATTATTGAATACGTTTTATATAGGAGGCATAACCTGCGTCTAACCATTAGACAGCGGGCTATGTCTTTTTATGTTTCTCTTTTGCCGGCTACCGCTGAAAGGCGGTCGGAATATATTATTTTTTAATTTAGAAAGGAGTGGTTTATCCGATATGGATAATCACAAACAAAGGCCTTGGTACGCTCAGCAACTTACAGAGGTTTATAATATTTTACAGACCTCTGAGGATGGATTGAGCGATGCCGAGGCGCTTGAAAGGCTTAGAAAGAACGGGCGCAATGAACTGCGCGCCAAACCGCCGAAGACGGTTTTGCAAATGCTGAAAGCACAGATTGTTGACCCGATGGTACTCATTCTAATAGGGGCGGCTGTATTTTCTGCTGTTTTGCAGGAATGGACGGAAGCGGCGGTAATTTTTATTATCGTTATTGTTAACGCGATTATCGGTATTGTACAGGAGAAAAAAGCACAATCTTCACTGGAGGCTCTGCGCAATATGAGCGCCCCCACGGCCCGCGTACTGCGTCAGGGTGAGGAAAGCATCATCCCGGCCAGAGAGTTGGTCACAGGCGATATTGTAATGCTGAGTGATGGGGATATGGTTCCGGCTGATTTGCGGTTAATTGAGTCTGCAAATTTAAAGGTACAGGAGGCTTCCTTAACGGGTGAATCTGTTCCGTCGGAAAAGGAAGCGGCGGCTATTTTACCAGAGGATTGTGCGCTTGGTGACCGCTGCAATATGGCATATACCTCCGCTATTGTAACTTATGGCCGTGCGGCAGGCGTTGTGGTTGCAACCGGCATGAACACAGAGGTGGGAAATATTGCCGGTATGCTGGATAATCAAGACGATATGGATACTCCGCTTAAACGGAAGCTGGATGCGGTTGGCAAAACCCTTACAGGAATAGGGCTCATTGTTTGTGTTTTGATTTTTGCAATTGGCGCATTATACCAGCGCCCCCTTATCCCGCAGCTTCTTGTTGCGATTTCTCTGGCAATTTCCATTATCCCGGAAGGGTTGCCTGCAACAGCTACAATTGTGATGGCGTTAGGCGTGCAACGTATGGCAAAGAAAAATGCATTGATCCGAAAACTGCCTGCTGTAGAAACCCTGGGGAGCGCCACGGTTATTTGTTCCGATAAAACCGGTACTCTTACACTGAACAAAATGACCGTGACCCATATTGCAGTCAACGGCGGTTTTGAAGCCGGGAAAAGCATTTCGGTTGAGGAGGCCGTGCAGGAGCGCTCGAGTGTATATCAAGAACTAGTTTATGCCGCCGCTCTTTGTAATGATGCAAGCCTTGACCCGGACAGGAAGGGAGAAGTAATTGGCGACCCTACAGAGGGCGCGCTGATTTATATGGCGCAGGCATTTGGCATTGACC
This sequence comes from Hydrogeniiclostridium mannosilyticum, assembly GCF_003268275.1. GTDB lineage: Bacteria > Bacillota > Clostridia > Oscillospirales > Acutalibacteraceae > Hydrogeniiclostridium > Hydrogeniiclostridium mannosilyticum. Next base: position 23,297 of record NZ_QLYR01000012.1, on the reverse strand, counting down.
ATGAACGCTTGGAAGATGAACACCCCCGTTTATTTGAACAACCATTCGATTCAGACAGAAAACGCATGACAACGGTTCACCGAATCGGCAATTGCCTGACTGCCTATACAAAGGGTGCGGTAGATGAAATGCTTCCGCTTTGTACACATATTTTGACCCCAAACGGGGTGCGGCCTATTACGGAATCTGACAAAAGCCATATTGCAGGTCTTTGTCTTTCCATGTCGGAAAGCGCGTTGCGCGTACTCGGGTTTGCCATGCGCTCCTTGGCGGCTCTTCCGGTAGAAGATGATGAAAATGTAGAGCTTGGCCTAACCTTTATCGGTGTAGCAGGCATGATAGACCCACCGCGCCGGGAAGTAGCCGAAGCTGTACGCACTTGCCGCCGGGCTGGCATCCGCACGGTTATGATTACCGGCGACCATAAAATAACGGCGCTTGCCATTGCAAAAGAACTGGAAATCTACCAAGATGGCGACACTGTAATTTCCGGCGACGAACTTGATGGTATGAGGGATAATGAACTCGACAAGGCCGTTAAGAGCATTACTGTTTTTGCCCGTGTATCACCGGCCGACAAGCTAAGAATTATCCAAAGCCTGAAGCGTGCTGGCGAGGTTACCGCTATGACCGGTGACGGTGTAAATGATTCCCCTGCATTAAAGGCGGCGGATATTGGCGTAGCTATGGGTGTTGCCGGAACGGACGTAGCAAAAGACGCATCGGACATGATTTTATTAGACGATAGCTTTACCACGATTGCTTATGCCATCAAAGAGGGCCGCCGCGTTTACCGAAATATCCAAAAGGTCATACAGTTTCTTCTGGTAGGCAATATTGCGGAGATTTTAACGTTGTTTGTAGCCACACTGTTCAACTGGGAGGCGCCGCTGCTGGCGGTTCACATTTTGTGGGTAAACCTCGCTACGGCTACGTTGCCTGCACTGGCACTGGGGGTTGACCCGGCCGGAAAAAACGTGATGAAGCATCAGCCGGTAAAATCGGGCACTTTATTTGAAAAAGCTCTGATACAGCGTGTTGTTGTACAAGGTGTTTTTGTGGCGGCTATGACAGCCTGCGCATACTGGATAGGCGCAGAGTCAGGAGGGCATGCGGCAGGACAGACGATGGCGTTCTGCGTGCTTGCGTTCTCACAAATGCTGCGCGCTTTCAATCAGCGTTCTAATACGGAACCTGTTTGGGTACGGGCTGAAGGAGTAAACCCGTGGCTTATTATTTCTTTTGTGGCTTCAGCCCTGTTAATGGCGTGCATTTTGTTTGTCCCAGCTTTGAGGGGGGCCTTTCAACTTACCCGGCTAAATGGTGTGCAATGGCTAATTACGCTTGGATTAGCCTTGCTTTCTATTATTCAAGTAGAAATTGTAAAACTTGTGAGGTGGATTTATAATAAACCCAGCCGCTTTGGTCAACGGTTAAAATGAACGATATATTTCATGCGCTGCTATTGAAAACGCTGCCCGGTTTGCGGGAGGTCAATTAGGGGAAAGCGCCGAGAAATGCGGTTAGCCCCCTGTCACATGGCTGCAAATCCTTTTTTGCCGCTCTAAATTCCATATGACGGCAATATTGTTACAACAATGCCGGTAGTTGCATACGCACCACGCTTTGATTTGTAAAGCCGTGTGCTGGAAACATCAGACAACAAAACAGGCGGTATGCTCCCAGAGAAGGCAGCATACCGCCTGTTTATTGCTTGCCGGCTTGTTTCACGGCCATAATAATATTTGAAAAGAAAGGGCGAGATTTAATCCTAGCTGATTGTGAAGCTATTCTATGCTTTTATCGGTTGGAATTTCTTTTATGAATGCGGCAATATCGTTAAGGGTGCAGGCTAATATATATTACATAGCTTTTCAACATAAACAGGGTGGTATTTTTATTCTTTTTCGAACGGTTCCATTCGGTTACCAATTCCCGATATGCTATGTAACACAAAGCATGGCCGGCAGGCATGCCGAACAAATTAGAAAAAGGGATATTCCATCCATACGATTGGAATATCCCTTTTCTAAATTTTATAGTATTCTTTGCCGCATTACAAATCGTGCGAAGTATGCATTCAAAACCAACCGAGGGCAGCCGATTTTACAGCAGTTCAGCGTGTTGCTGCTCCACGGGCTGTTTGTGCGGCCTCATTCGGGCTGCCCGCCGGAAGAAGCCATCTTCTTCCATTGAGCATAGAGCGTAAGGGAAGTTTTCATACCTTGAATATTGCTGCCCGGCGCATAAGAGGATCCGCTGCCATCCGGCTTTGTGTTCCATCCGGTAAAAACATAGCCCTCCCGGTTCATATTGCCGGCATCGAGCACCGGCACGCTGCCGCCGGCATAATAGTGTTTGGCGTCGACAGGGGCATTTTGGCCCCCGTTAGCATCATACAGAATGCCAACCTGCTCTAATTTTTGCCATTGGGCATATAAAATGACGCTGCCGGTAATGTTGGTGTAGGTTGAACCGGCGGCATATTTTGTCCCGCTGCCATCCGGCTTTGTATTCCACCCGGTAAAGGTGTAGCCTTCGCGGCTCATAGAACCGGGCCCTGCGACAGACACGGAGGCGCCCTTATCATAGGCAGTTGAATGCACGGGCGCGTTGACGCCGCCGTTGGCGTGATAGGTTAGGTAATAACGGTAAGTAACCGTGTCAACATACATCACATTTTTATCTACGTTTCCGGCTATACCGGGGACGGAGCCTTCAGAGGTGTATTGCCAGATGTCATAATGGCCGTTGTAATTGAGCTTTGTGTTTTCGTCCCAGTAGCTGGGGTACCGCGCAAACCAAATTTTATAACGGCTGCTCAGCAGATTAGTATCAAAATTGTTAAGGTTGCCGCTGCCGTAGTAAACCATAGGGGTGTAGCCCGCGTTTTTAACCACCTCGCAAAAAGCGATGGCATTATTTGTGATTTGCGTCCGGTTGCCATTCAGGGAATAGGTTCGGTAGTTGGGGTCAAAATTTTCCATATCATAGGCCACGGGAAAATCAAGGCTGTACTTGCTCAGGTATTTCAGCATAAAGGCGGCCTCTTCCCGGGCCTCCGCTTCATTTAGCGCCTGTGAAAAAAAGTAAGCGCCTACTTTTAAGCCGGCGGCTTTTGCACCTTTGATGTTGTTTTCGAACTGGTCGTCCAGAACAAGCACCCCGGTGCCGTATCCACGGTAGCCCACACGGATCATAACAAATTCGATGCCGGAATCTTTGACGGCCTTCCAGTTTGTCACCCGGTTATAATAGGAAATATCGATGCCATACACCAGCCTGGTGCTTATAATTTCCTGTGGAGGGAGCGGGGAGAGCGTGCCGTCTTCTTCCTCTGAAGGAGACGGCGGCAGGGGAACGGAAGAGGAAGAAGAAGAGGATGAGCCTGAAGAAGGGGACGAACCCTCAGGCTGCCGGTTGGAATCATCGTTGACGCCGCCGGAGCCCATATTGTTTTTATGGTTCATGGGGTCTTCTTTTTGTGCTGTGGCGCTGTTTTTTCCGGCCACCTGGGTTTCGGATTTTATTTCAATTTTTTTATAGTCGTTTTCTGCCGGCGCAGAAGAGGCCTCTGAAGTAGACAAAACACTTTCAGCGGAGGCAATATCGGAGCTCGCGTCAGAGGAAGAAGGGGTACTGGAAGGCGCTGAGCTTTCATGGGATAAAACGACGCCGGAAAAAACGGTGGAAAAGGTTTCTTCCGCAGATGAGCTCAAGCTGCTCAAGCCCGCCATTGGAAGCGTGAGCAGAATACCGGCTAAACATCCGGCGACCGCCTTTATGGCTCGGATTGACAGCATTTTTCTTCCCATATCAAGCTCTCCTTTACAGATTGATAATCATACAGTAGTTTATCTTTCATTATAACAAATTTCATCTGGATTGTACAGGACATTTTTAAATCTGAAATGAACCTATTGAGGGTGTTGTAATTTGTTGGGAAATGGGATAAAATACAGCCGTACATAAATAGATGTTTTGGGAGGAGTTAATTGATGGCTGTATCATTTGTTCCGTTTCCGGTGGGTGAAGAGGAGCGAAAGGAATATATGCTAGAGGTAGAGGGGGTAAAAATTCCACTGCATGAAGCGCGTGTTTCGGCGATTCCATTCAATCGGCGTTGGCCTGGACATCAGCGGCCGATTGAGCAAAGTGAGCTGATTGCTTTTGCATCCTTTACCATTGACGGGCCTGTTGACGTTACGCTTACAGGCGAGAACCTGCTTCAGCAGGCGGTAGTCCGCCCGCTGTCCAAAAAAGTTTCCGCGAAATTGCAGGGAAATAAAGTGTCGTTTCACTTAGATGGCCCTGGCTTTTATACCGTAGATTTGGGTAGCTGCCGTCAGGTTGTCCATTTGTTTGCCGAGGAGCCGAGAGATTATTTCGTGTCACAGGCCGCACCGGACATCCTATATTTTGGCCCCGGTGTTCACCGGCCAGGACTTATTGAACTGAAAACCAATCAAACGCTGTATATCGCAGAGGGAGCGGTTGTTCATAGCAGAGTCTATGCACGGCATGCGGACCATATCCGGATTTTGGGGAGAGGGATTTTGGACTGCAGTGAAAACAAAGAAACTATATTATTTGAGGTGGAGCCTGCTAACCGGGATTATGCCGTTGATAATGCGGTTCGTACCCATACTGTACAGCTTGAATATTGCAAGGATGTTCTGATTGATGGAATTACCATACGGGATTCACAGGTGTATAATATCCGTCCGGTCTGTTGCGAAGGGCTCCGGATTGTCGATGTTAAAATCGTCGGTAACTGGCGCTACAACAGTGATGGAATCGACATGCATAATTGCTACGATATTGCCATCCGTCATTGCTTTGTGCGTACTTTTGATGATTGTATTTGTGTAAAGGGATTTGACTATACACAAGATGAAGATGCGCTTGAGGTACTTTCAAAAAGGCAATCCCGCTTTGAACAGGTCTTGGTAGAGGATTGTGTCCTGTGGTGCGACTGGGGAATTGCATTGGAAATCGGGGCGGAAACACGTGCAGAGGAAATCTGCAATGTTACCTTCCAGAATTGTGACGTCATTCATGCGACTCATAAGGCTTTGGATATTCAGAATGTTGATTACGCCGATATTCATGATATTTATTACAAGGACATCCGGGTAGAATGTGATGGCGACAATCCTACACCCGTCCTCCAGACCGCGGAGGATCAAAGCTATCAGGATAAACCGGGGGATGGGTATCTGCCGTTTTTAATGAGTGCCAGTGTATTTTATCACGCGGAATATTCCGCGGATGCCATCCGGCGCGGCCAAAATCATGACATACATTTTCAAGATATTCAGGTAACGGCCTCGCAAATGCCGCCTTCATTATTCAGTGGCTTTGATGAGCAGCATAAATCCCGGAATATTACCATTGAGGGCCTTTTTTTAAACGGCAAGGCAATTAAGGCGTGGGAAACGGCGAATATTCAGGACGGTGCCTTTACGGAGAATATTCAGCTGAAATAATTTTTCTGATACTTATTTTAGTAGGGATCCGTTTGAAACACATTGAACTATTTGCCCCGGAGTGCTATGATAGAGAACATAGCATGGTAAAAATTTCATAACCAACCGGACGGAGGTTCAAAAAATGGGATGGATCGTTGCAGTACCTTTTTATATTCTGCTGTTTTTAATTATTATTTTTCTTTTTGTTCTCATGCCGCGTGTGTTTCATAAGCCGGATATGACAGTTTTTCGTATTTGGGATTACGCGCACCGGGGCTACCATGACGAGCAGGCGAAAATACCGGAGAACTCTCTTGCCGCTTTCCAGCGCGCGGTTGATTGCGGCTACGGGGCCGAGCTCGATGTTCATTTAACAAAAGACGGCGAGCTTGCGGTTATTCACGATGAAAGCTTGAAGAGAATGTGCGGCGTAGAGGTGAACGTTTGTGATTTAACTATGGAAGAGCTTAAGCAATACCGGCTTCAGGGGACAGAGGAGAGCATCCCGGCTTTGCAGGAGGTTCTGGACATTTTCGCCGGCAAAACTCCGCTGATTGTCGAGATTAAGACCTGTGGCGGCAATGTCAATATGCTTTGCGCGAAGGTGGCCGCTGTACTGGACAAATATAAGGGGGCGGCCTGTATCGAGTCCTTTGATCCAAGAGCCGTATTTTGGTTTCGCAGGAAACGGCCGGACACGGTTCGCGGCCATTTAATCACCAAATACACAGGCCAAAAAACACCGCACCCGGTTCTGGGATTTTTGCAGGAGAACCTGCTTACAAATTTTTTGACAGCGCCCGATTTTATCGCGATGGATATTAAACACCGGGAGATGCATGCGTTTCAGCTTTGCAGGCTCATCTACAATGTGACGGAGGTAAGCTGGACTGTCCGCTCACCGGAGCAGGCGCAGCTGATTAAGGATGCGCGCGGCCTGATTATTTTTGAGGCCTTCGACCCCAAAAAGGAATTGAACGAAGATGTTCTGGAAACGCAGCCGGACCCATTGGATCATTCAGGTAACCAGGAGTAAGGCTGCTTCGGAAAGAAGGCGGTTTGGTTGCGTATTGAGCAGACCAAAATAATTGTTCCCAATATTACTAAGATCACCCGTTTGCTGCATATTACCGATGCCCACCTATGTTATGTGGACAGCCGTGAGGAGGCTCGCCTGCAAAAGCATGGCGTCCGCCGCCGCGCAAATTTTACAGCAGAGAATGGAAGAGGGGTTTCGCCCGAGGAGGCCTTTACGGCGCTACTTTCCTATATTCAGAAGTCAAAACCGGACGGTATTGTCATGACAGGGGATATCATTGATTTTCCGTCCCGCAAAAACTTGGAATACCTCGGCGAGGCGTTCCGGCAAATGCGGGTTCCGGTTTTCTATATGGTTGGCAATCATGACTACGCGCCGCCCCATGAAGAAGAATCGTTGGAGACAAAACGAAAATATCTTCCGCTTTTCCGCCGGTTTTTATCAGGGGACTTTACCATTGATGTAAAAGAAATGAATGGGCTTATGCTGGTGGGCCTGGATAACTCCAGAAACCAATTCAGCGAGGAGCAGTTGAGGGCACTGGAGGAAGCCGCGGCGAAACAGCTGCCAATGCTACTATTTTTCCATGTACCGCTCTTTGTAGAGAGCCTGCTGCCGGATGTGCTTGGTAAATGGAAAAGCCCGCTGATGTGTGGCTGCCCAATGCAGTGTCTGGATCTTTCTCACCCCTACCATCCGTTTCTGGTGCCGGAGGGAGCGACGCTGCGCATATGCGATTGGATTCGCGCGCACGATGCTCAGGTAAAAGCGGTAGTGGCCGGGCATATCCATATGTCCCATGAAGACGCATTGACGCCGCGTTTAAATCAATATGTGACAAATGCCGCTTATTACGGCGCCGCCCGTGAATTTGTTTTGACGCCGGCGTAGGGTGTGAGCTTTTTATGGATATCAGAAAGACTTTCCGCTCCTTCACAGGAAGAAAACGGAAAGTCTTTTTTGCGCTGTGTGGGATTACCGGGTACTGTCTGTGAGAATTTCCAGAGCTGCCGCCGCAGAAATATTTTTACACCGCCGGTGTGGTCCGATCCCTTTTCACGCTTACAGAGCAGTGCGATCCTATGGAACAGGAAGACTTAAAATGAGTGATGCGGAGGATGTCTATAGAGCAAGCTTTTGCCCGGTAAGCAGGAGGCGGAACGCACGTTCAGCAGCCTTTTCCAGCAGGGTTCCCGCCTGTAATATTGCTTGCTCGAGCGGCATAGCTTCGTCGACAATCGGCAGAATAGCGTCTATTCCATGCGCGAAAACAGCTTCGGCGCCCTCCCCCAGCCCGCCTGCTATAGCGATTACAGGGATCCCAGGGCTGTGCGCTTTTGCACGTTCCGCAACCCCAACGGGAACCTTGCCATTGGCAGTTTGAGCATCGATCCGCCCTTCCCCAGTCAGGATGAGGCCTGCGCCTGAGAGCGCCTGATCGAAGCCGATAACATCAAGCACAGCAGTAATGCCTGGCCGGATGGCGGCATTGCAAAAGGCGAGTAAAGCGGCGCCCAGCCCGCCGGCCGCTCCGGCGCCCGCAACGGTGGCAACATCTATTCCAAACTCCCGGTTGAGCACCCCGGCATAGTGGGCAAGCGCCCGGTCAAGCAGCGCTACATCTTGGTCAGTGGCCCCTTTTTGAGGTCCATAGACTGCGGAAGCTCCCTGCTCGCCGCATAATGGGTTGGTAACGTCGCAGGCGACGGTGATGCTGGTTTCCCGCAGGCGTGGATCCAGCCTGGTACAGTCAATGTGCTGGAGTTCAAGCAAGGCGGCGCCGCCTGGAGCCAGCTCGCGACCCTGTGCATTTAGAAAGCAGGCGCCGAGCGCTTGCGCCATGCCTGCTCCGCCGTCATTGGTAGCGGAACCGCCAATGCCCATGATAATGCTGCGGCAGCCGTGATCTAAAATGGCCCGCAGTAATTCGCCTGTACCAAAGGTGGTGGCGTGAAGCGGGTCCAGCTGATGGCGTGTCAGTCCGGCAATTCCGCTTGCTTCAGCCATTTCCATGACTGCGGTGCCGTTAGGCAGCACTAGAAAACGTGCGTTTCGCCTGTCGCCGACCGGGCCGGTGACATCAACTTCCTGAAAGCTTCCGCCGGCAGCCTGATGAAAGGCGCCGATGGTTCCCTCGCCGCCGTCTGCAACAGGGAGCTTTAAAATTTCAAGGTTCGGGAGGACGCGGCGCAGTCCCCGCTCCATGGAACAGGCAGCTTCAGCTGCGGTAAGGCTGCCTTTGAAAGAGTCGGGTGCTAAAATAATTTTCATATTTTATAATCCCTTCAGATAAATTTAAGATTTATGCCATGAAAGTATTATAGCATATAGGGTGAATTTATGGTAAAATTTAATGGCAGATCATAAACCCTCTTTTGGCTTGAAGCTTGCGCTAACATTTTAAAAGAGGCTTGAATTGAAAAAAGAAAGAGATGCGCTGCGGCAATGATATATAAGATATTTTTAGTGGAAGACGACCCAACCATTGTGAGCGTGCTGGACCGGCAGCTTGCACAATGGGATTATCTGGTCCACTCCGTAGAGGCGTTTGATGCGGTTATGGAAGAATTTACGGTTTTTGAGCCGCATTTGGTCTTATTAGATGTCTCACTGCCCTTTTACGATGGTTATTATTGGTGCGAGAAAATCAGAAGGGTCAGTAAAGTTCCCATCCTTTTTATTTCTTCTGCTACCGATGAAATGAATTTGGTGATGGCTGTTAATATGGGAGCGGATGACTTTGTCAGCAAGCCGTTTCAAATGAAGGTTATTTTGGCAAAAATACAGGCTCTTTTGCGGCGGACCTATTCCTTTGGCATGGATCCCAGCATCTTAACGCACAAGGGCGTAACCCTCAACCTGAACAGCGCGCTGCTGAGCTATGGCACTCAAACATTGGAGCTGAGCCGTAATGAGCTTAAAATTTTACAGGTGCTTCTCGAAAATAAGGGGACGGTGGTTACGCGTGAAAGCCTGATGCAGGAGCTCTGGCAGACGGATAGCTTTGTGGATGACAATACCCTCACGGTCAACATTGCCCGGCTGCGCAAGCATTTGGAGGAGGCCGGCCTGACCGGGTTTATTACCACCAAAAAGGGGCTTGGCTATCTGGTGGAGGAATAAAGGCGATGCGGCTGTTTTTGATGTATTTGAAGAGCCGGTTGGCTGTAATTCTGTTCTTTTTAACGCTGCTGTCGGTCTTATGCGTGGTGTACGGCTTGTATGGCCTGCCATGGGGGCCTGCTTTTTATACCTGTATATTGATCGCTTGCCTTGGGGTGCTGGCCTTGTCCCTTGGCTTCTATAAATTTCAGAGAAAGAGAAAAGGCTTGGAGTTTTTGAAAAAACAAGTGCCTTATTTTGAGGGCTTTCCACAACCGGGCGACCCGGTGGAGCAGGCCTACCAGGATCTGACAAAGCTGCTTCAGTCCTATGCAAACACCCGGGAAGGGGAATTACGCGAGCGGGAAAATACCGCGCTTGCCTATTATACCCGCTGGAGCCACCAGATTAAAACGCCATTGGCAGCGGCGCAGCTTTTGTTGCAAGAGGAGAGCCTGGACCGCGAGGCGCTGGGACGCGAGTTGATGAAGGTCGAACAATATGTGGAGATGGTTTTACATTATCAGCGGCTTGAGGGAGACGGCAAGGACCTGGTACTAAGGGAATATTCTCTTGAAAAGATCGTCAATCAGGCCCTGAAAAAAGTGGCTCCGCTGTTTATTTATAAAAGGATTCAGCTTCGCTTGGGAAATCTTAAAAAAGCGGTACTGACCGATGAAAAATGGCTGGTATTTATTTTTGAGCAGCTGTTGACCAACGCGGTTAAATACACCCGCCAGGGGACGGTCTCGGTTTATTTGCAGGAGGGGACTGAATGCACCGTGGTGGTAGAGGACAGCGGAATCGGGATTCTTGCCGAGGATCTGCCCCGGGTTTTTGAATGGGGTTATACCGGTGGCAACGGACGTCTCGACAAGCGTTCAACAGGCATTGGCCTTGCGCTGTGCAGGCAGGCGGCGAATATGCTGGGACATTCCATCCGCATTGAATCCACCAAGGGTGTGGGAACACGGGTTTACCTGTGCCTAACCCATGAACAAATCGAAATTGAATAGCATATGGTTGTAAATGCAAATTATATTTGAAATAAAGGGTGAAGAATATGAAGGAAAATAAATATGACGATGAGGTGTTTTTTGAAAAATACAAGCAAATGGAGCGTTCACAAAAGGGCCTGGAGGGAGCCGGGGAATGGGAAACACTACAGGCGCTGCTGCCGGATTTTGCAGGGAAGCGGGTGTTGGATTTAGGCTGCGGCTATGGGTGGCACTGTCTTTACGCCGCGGAGCACGGTGCTGTTGCAGTGACAGGGATTGATATTTCTGAAAGGATGCTTGCGGCTGCACGCGCTAAAAATTCCCATGAGGTTATTCATTATTGCCGCATCCCCATGGAGGATATTGCTTTTCCAGAGGATTCGTTCGACATTGTCCTGAGCTCGCTGGCTTTTCACTATTTGGAGTCCTTTGCTGCTATTGTGGCGAAGGTTTCTGCTATGCTGCCGCACGGGGGAGATTTTGTCTTTTCGGTGGAGCATCCGGTTTTTACTGCCTATGGCACGCAGGACTGGATCTATGACGGCCAGGGGAACATCCTGCATTTTCCTGTGGACCGCTATTTTTACGAAGGTAAACGGGAGGCACATTTTTTAGGGGAACAGGTGGTGAAATACCACCGCACCTTGACAACTTACATCAACGTATTGCTGCAGCACGGCTTTCATATTACCGGCCTGCAGGAGCCGCAGCCGCCGGTTCGTCTGCTCGACACCGTGCCGGGCATGCGTGACGAGCTCCGCCGGCCGATGATGCTGATTATTGCGGCTCAAAAGAAGTAGTGGCCGTGGCGATGCCGATGAACGTTTCATTTGATTCCAGTCTGTGGCGGGAGCCTAAAGGCAAGGCCGGCAGGCCGCAGTGGGTGTATTGGGCATTTCGGTGCGATGGGTGCTTATACACCATTCCGGCGCTTTATCACTTTGAGCAGGGCTTAGTATTCGATGTACTTCAACCTTTGAGCGAAAGAGAGCTCAACCTGTTTTATCAAAAATACCAGCGCTACGACGGGGAAGGGGACCCGTTGCTTTCTGCACTCGAACATCAAATAGAGCAGGAGTCACCCGTCCGCCGGTTATCCTTACAGAATATTTGTGTGGATGGCCTTGTCTGTACGGATTTTTCAAGCAGTGCTTCCGCCAGAACGCCGTGGAACCAGGAGGCATTGGCGGAATGGCGGGAGGCTTATGCGGATTGCTTACAGCAGCAATTCTTTGCCTGCCAGCGTTTCTGTCTGCCGTATAAACACCGGAGCACGCAGGAGAATATCGGCTCTCTGGCCCTGACAGTTCGGGAACGCGAGGTCTTCTATCCATTGTCAGCTTCATTTTCCTTGGAAGCTGGTTTACGGCAAAAAAAATTGATAAAGTGGCAGTATCCGTTTACAGGAGAAGAGCTCACTTTTACTTTTCAGCATCCTGTGCAGGAGGAAGCCATGCTCAACCACGCGCCGCTCTATATCGCCTCTGCTGTCTACACCTGCACACCTGCACCGCCGCAGAAGATTCGTTTGGCCTTTGACAGCTCTTTTCAGGAGGAAGGTTGTATGGAGGCCGGCAGCATAGGAATGATCGGCGGCTGCAACGGTCCGACTGCAATCTTTTGTGCGGATAGCCTTTCAGAAAAACCGGATGGGCAGCTGGTTTATGCCAAGCCATCGCGCCGCAGAAATGAAAGTCCCCGTTTCCAATTAACAGGGGTCTTTGTACAAGCACGGGGGAACCAGACCTTTCGGCTTGGCGATCATATCAGCAGTTCTGCGCGCTGATACAAAAAATGGGAAGAAACCTTACACCGATGTAAGGTTTCTTTTTTAAATGTAAGTGAAATCAATGGAATACCGCCGTTGTTAGGTCTATGATAATATTGTAGAGCGGCGGAAGAGGCCGCCGCCTGGAACATAGATAGAAGGGTCAAAGGGTGTGATTCAATGAAAATATTCAGGTGGATTAAGTGGTGCGTTGGGTTGCTGCTGATTGTGGCAATTGGTACGTTTGTTTGGTTGGCGTTTAAGGGGTATGAGATGTATGACCAGGCGCTGAAAGAGGCGAGCCTGGAGGAGACAGTGGAAAAGGTTCGCAGCAAGCCGAACTATACCCCATTGAACGCGTTGCCTAAAACTTATTTAGACGCGGTTATCGCTGTGGAGGACCACCGGTTTTATAAGCACGGCGGCATCGACCCCATCGCTATTTCCCGCGCCGTGTGGAATGACATCAAAGCAATGAGCTTGGTAGAGGGCGGCAGTACCATTACACAGCAGTTGGCTAAAAATCTTTTTTTTACGCAAAAAAAGGAGTTTACCCGCAAATTTGCGGAAATTTTTATGGCGTTTAAAATAGAGCATACCTACAGCAAAGATGAGATTTTGGAGCTTTACCTAAACTCGATCTATTTTGGCAATGGCTATTATTGTGTTGGCGATGCCTGCGAGGGATATTTTGGCAAAACGCCCAGAGAGATGACGGACAGCGAGTGCACCATGCTGGCGGGGATTCCGAACGCACCCTCCGTTTATGCGCCGACGGTGAATCCAGGCCTGGCAAAGCAGCGCCAAAAGCAGGTAATAAAACAGATGGTAGAACGCGGCTACCTTACCGGCGAGAAGGCGGCGGCTATTGCCGGCTGACCGCAAAGCCCCCGGATTCTTACATGAGCGTAAGTTAGGCGAGAAGAAATGTAAGCTAAATCGATGGTAGCGCCGGCGGCGGTCATTTATACTAAGAGGGTAATGAATTTGATAAAGGGGGAAGCCTGTTTATGGCACTTCTTACAGTAAACCGGCTAAAAAAGATCTATACAACCCGTTTCGGCGGCACGCAGGTACAGGCGCTGGCAGATGTCAGCTTTTCAGTAGAGGAGGGAGAATATGTTGCAATTATGGGCGAATCCGGTTCTGGAAAAACAACCCTGCTCAATATTCTAGCCTCGCTAGACCGGCCTACAGCGGGGGAGGTTCTTCTGAACGGGAAGAATTTATCAGAGGTCCCGGAAAAACAGCTGGCAGCCTTCCGCCGCAATCACTTAGGTTTTGTCTTTCAGGATTTTAACCTGCTGGATACCTTTTCGATCCAGGATAACATCTTCTTACCGCTTGTTTTGGCCAAGACACCGGTGGTTGAAATGCGCAAGCGGATTATACCCATTGCACGTATGCTCGGGATAGAGGATATTCTTAATAAGTACCCCTATGAGATATCCGGCGGACAAAAGCAGCGGGCCGCTGTGGCGCGGGCGTTAATTACGGAGCCGCAGCTGATTTTAGCGGATGAACCGACCGGCGCGCTGGACTCCAAGACCACGGACAGCCTGCTGCGGATTTTTGAAGAGATCAATGCGCTGGGGCAGACTATTCTGATGGTTACGCATAGCACCAAGGCGGCCAGCCACGCGGGCCGGGTGCTATTTATTAAGGATGGCAGTGTGTATCACCAGCTTTACCGCGGAGGCCGCAGCAACGAGGAGATGTACCAGAAAATATCGGACACTTTGACCGTGCTGGCTACAGGAGGGAAGGATGGTGAGTAGACTTTTTTACCCGCGCATGGCGGCGGAAAATTTGCGTAAGAATAAAAGCTTTTATTTGCCATATTTACTGTCCGGCATTTTGGTGGTTTCCTTATATTACATGCTGAGCGCCATTAAGATCATGGTGGTGGAAAGCGGTATGAAAGGCGCCCGGTCGATGGGGACGATTTTGCAGGCCTCTGTGCCGATCTGTGCGTTTATGGCGCTTGTTATTCTGTTTTATGCCAACAGCTTTGTCATGAAACGCAGAAAGCGGGAGTTCGGCCTTTACAGTATTCTGGGCATGGAAAAGCGCCATATATCCCTTGTAATGCTGTGGGAGGTTCTTTACACGGCGGTGCTGAGCATGGTACTGGGAATCATATGCGGGGCGCTGTTTAGCCAACTTATGTTTTTATTATTTTCTAAGGCTGCCCATTTTACGGTTCAGCTTGCCTTTCAAATTCCGGTAGGGCCCATTTGGTGGACTTTTGTGCTGTTTGCCGTGATATTCGGCCTGGTGCTGCTCTATGATATTGTAAGCGTTTTTCGCTCGGATCCCATTATGCTGCTGCACAGTGATAAAACTGGCGAGCGAGAGCCCAAGGCCCGTTGGTTTCTGGCAGGAGCAGGCGCGCTGTTCCTGGCAGGGGGGTATGGCTTGGCACTGTCCGTGAAATCGGCTCAAGAGGCAGTGGGAATATTTTTTCTGGCCGTACTCCTTGTGGTGCTGGCAACGTACTGTCTGTTTATTGCCGGCAGCATTGCGATGCTGAAGCTGCTGCGAAAAAACGGGCGGTTTTATTACAAGCCTTCCAATTTTATTTCGGTGTCCGGTATGATTTACCGCATGAAACAAAATGCAGTTGGATTGGCGACAATTTGTATTTTGTCTACCGCTGTTTTGGTAACGTTGTCTACCTGCTTCAGTCTGTTTTTAGGGGAGGAGGATATCCTTGAATCAAGGTTCCCGCGTGAAGTACAGGTGACCTGTATGGATACCAAAAATCCCCGCCCCTTGCTGGACCAGGCGGCTGAAGAGCATGCTGCCCGATATGGCTTCAGCATTAAAAATGAAATCGGCTACAGCATGGTTAATTTTGCCATTGCATATACAGAAAAGGGCTTGAATCTTTTTCCGGATGGTTCCGCTGACTACAATTACATTGGACTGTTGAGTTGTATTACAAAAGAGTACTATGAGGAATATACCGGCGAGAGTATTTCGCTTCAAGAAGGGGAGGCGGCGGTCTATTCCACTTATGAGCAGCCGCTGGACGCTGCCATCCAGATCGGGGAGACTTCGTTCAGCGTTGCGAAAACCTTGGACGCCATCGACGCCTCGCTGGAATATAACCAGATGGGGCTCGAAAACAGGATGCTTGTCATCCTGCCGTCTTTGGACGATCTTGAAAAAATAGTAGCTGATTATAACCGAAACAACCCGGACCCGGAAATGTTCGGGGAGAAGTATCTTCAGTACTATTACTATTTTGACGTAGAAGGTGAGGGGGACCGAGAAGCTTATTACAACACGATGCGGGATGCATTTAACGAACGGGTTGACCGTCTTTCCATTGTCGATAATATCGATGATGCCCGGCAGGATTTTTATGGGATGTATGGCAGCCTTTTGTTTGTGGGCATATTCCTCGTGCTGATGTTTATGATTGCAACGGTTTTAATTATCTATTATAAACAAATTACAGAAGGGTTCGACGATAATAAGCGGTTCCATATTATGAAAAATGTCGGTATGAGCAATAGTGAAATTCGGAAAACCATACAAAAGCAGGTTTTAATGGTTTTCTTTCTGCCTCTAGGGTTGGCCTTTTTGCACACAGCCGTGGCCTTTCCGGTGCTTTGCAAGGTATTGATTGCGTTCAACCTATATAATACCGGTCTGTTTTTCCTGTGTACGCTGGCAACAGCGGTTGTTTTTGCATTGGTATATTTCATTGTGTATCAGATAACAGCACATGCCTATTACAGGATTGTTCAGTCCTGAATAAAGAAAAAGCTACTTGAAAAACGGGCGTCATCTTTGAAGATGATGCCCGTTTTTTCACTTTTATGACCTGTCCCGCTACATATTTCCAACCGCCCGGCGATATATTTAGTAGGGTAAGGGGGCAGGGCGATGTATTTAATTTTTAAGCTGAAGCGGGCTTTGGCGGGCTTGCTGGTGGTTGCGGCCGGTATAGCGGGCGTATTGGCAGCCTCTTACTTGCAGTCCGCCCAGAATGTAGCCTCAAAACAGAGGGAAGTTCAAATCCCTATTATTATGTATCACAGCTTATTGAAGGACCCGGACCTGCAGGGAAAATATGTGATTTCTCCAGAAGTGCTTGAAAATGATATGAAATATTTAAAAGAGAAGGGGTACACAGCGGTAAACGTGCAGGATTTACTGGATTTTGTGGACGGAAAAAAAGAACTGCCGGAAAAGCCGGTCATCCTGTCCTTTGACGATGGCTATTACAACAATTATTATTACGCATACCCTCTGGCTAAACAGTATAACATGAAAATCGTTATAGCGCCCATTGGCTCCTGTACGGATAAGTTCAGCGCAACAACAGACGAACATATTCCGTATTCACATATTACATGGGATGAAATCAAGGAGATGATGGCAAGCGGGTTGGTGGAGTTTCAAAACCATACTTATGATCTGCACACCAACAAGCAAGGAAAGGTAGGGGTCAAAAAGATGGCCGGTGAAACAGATGAGGCCTATCAAAAACGCCTGGCCGGAGATGTTGTGAAGATGCAGCAGAGAATGAAGGAAAACACAGGATATGAGCCCTCGTGCTTTGTGTACCCGTTTGGCGCGAAAAGTGAAAAAACAGCGGAGCTGATTAAAGAGATGGGATTTCGCTGTACATTTACCTGCGAAAGCAAGGTCAATACTATCAGCAGAAACCCGGAGAGCCTATATGAGCTTGGCAGGTTCCTCCGCACCGGTAAAAAGAGCAGCGCAGAATTTTTTGGTGAAATATTAGATTGAAGGGAAGAAGCAGCTATGCCAACTATTTATTTAAGCCCCTCTTTACAGCCTTACAACAAGTATGTAGGCGGGGGAGACGAACAGTATTATATGAACCTGGTAGCGGATGCAATGGTTCCATATTTGAGGGCCAACGGTATCCAGTACAGCCGCAATACGGTGGGCACAAGTCTGGCTCAGGCCATTCGGGAGTCTAATTCCGGTTACTATGACCTGCACCTGGCGCTCCACTCCAACGCAGCGCCGGAACACCTGAGCGGAAAGCTTCAGGGTACGGACGTCTACTATTACCAGTACAGTAACGCAGGTAAGCGGGCTGCCGACATTATTGCCCAGAATTTTAAACAAATTTATCCGGATCCTAGCAAGGTCCGGGCATTGCCGACGACAACGCTGGTTGAACTGACAAAGACAAACGCGCCTGCAGTATTAATTGAAATCGCCTACCATGATAATGTTCAGGATGCCGATTGGATTCGCAACAACATCGATGCCATTGCAAAAAATATTGTGAAAAGCCTGACGGAATATTTTGGGCTTCCCTTTATCAGTAATGTGGAAGCGCCCAAACAGGGGACAGTGGTCACACAAGGCAGCCCGCTGAACATCCGGGCAAGGCCAAGCACAGATGCACAGGTGGTTGGCCAAATCCCAAAAGGGGCAACCGTTACTGTGCTGGGCAGGTGGCAAGACTGGTATGTGGTCAATTATAATGGGACGGTAGGCTATGCCTCAGCTTCATTTATACGGGTATAAAAAGAAAAGAGCTTTCGCAGAGAAGGCTCTTTTTCCTTTAAAGTAATGGGGGGCTGACCCTGGTGACGCCTGGCTGTTCCCTGGGGTGGTAGAATGAGCAGCTTTCTAAAAAAGATAAAAAACGGTGGATTTACACGTTTTTTTGACTTTGTGCTCGCTTCCGATTTATGCTATACTATCCACATACCAACAGGCAATGCCGGCTTGGGCGGTGCACCGCAGAATAAGGTTGTGCTGTGTGGTAAAAATGAGAAATGGAGGAAGATAGCAATGCCAATGGCGCTTGTTTGGTTTGCAGCAATTGTACTGGCAGTCATCATTGAAGCGTTGACCAATCAACTGGTTTCCATCTGGTTTGTAGCCGGGGGAATTGTGGCGTTGATTGTCAGCTTATTTGATGCGCCGCTATGGCTGCAATGTCTTTTGTATGTTTTGGTTAGCGCAGTGACACTGTTGGCAACGAGACCCCTGTCCAGAAAATTACTTCATTTAAAAAAGGAAGACACGAACGCAGACCGTTACATCGGTAAAACAGGTACCATATTGGTAGAGGTGAATAATTCTGAGGGGAAGGGCCAGGTTGAGGTCATGGGCAGCGTTTGGTCGGCCCGTTCTGAAAACGGGGGCGTAATTCCCGCCGGCAGCAGTGTTCTGGTGAAGGAAATCACTGGTGTGAAATTAGTTGTAAACCCAATTCCTAAAAATTGAGGAGGTTGTAGTTATGCCAACAGCGTTATATATTTTTTTAGCGTTAGTGGTTTTGGTGCTCATCGTATTAATTGCAAATATTAAGGTTGTGCCGCAGGCGCATGCGTTTGTTGTGGAACGTCTCGGGGCTTACCGCATTACCTGGGGAACAGGCTTGCACTTTAAAGTGCCTTTTTTGGATAAGATAGCAAAGAAGGTTTCTTTAAAAGAGCAGGTGATCGATTTTCCGCCTCAGCCTGTTATCACAAAAGATAACGTGACGATGCAGATTGACACCGTCGTTTATTTTCAAATTACAGATCCGAAGCTTTATGCCTACGGCGTGGAGCGCCCGATTTCAGCTATTGAAAATCTCTCGGCGACGACGCTGCGTAATATTATCGGCGAGCTGGAGCTGGACAGCACACTGACCTCCCGTGACGTCATCAACACGAAAATCCGGACTATTTTGGACGAGGCCACGGATGCCTGGGGCATCAAGGTGAACCGCGTGGAACTGAAAAATATCCTGCCGCCGCCGGCGATTCAAGACTCCATGGAAAAACAGATGAAGGCAGAGCGCGATCGCCGCGCAATCATCCTGGATGCAGAGGGTCAAAAGCGCAGCGCTATCCTGATTGCGGAGGGCCAGAAGGAGTCCGCAATCCTGGCGGCCGACGCAAAAAAGGAGAGCCGCATCCGCGAGGCGCAGGGCGAAGCGGAAGCGATTATTCTAGTGCAAAAGGCAATGGCGGATAGTATCCGTCTGGTCAACGAGGCCAATCCCGGAGAAGGGGTTCTGGCAATTAAAAGCCTGGAGGCTTTCCAAAAGGTGGCGGACGGCAAGGCAACCAAGATTATTATTCCTTCCAACATACAGGGGCTTGCCGGCTTGACTACTTCCATCAAGGAACTGGTTTCCTCCGACCCGGCGGCTAAATAATGAACGCCCGCGCGCAGCGGTTGACAGGGAGCCATGCAGTACCGGTAGACGTCAAAGGTCTGCCGGTTTTTTATTTGAAGGGGCTTAATTGCAGCATTATTTTTTAAAGGGTGAATACAAAAGACGATGATGAATAATGTTTAAGCAGCCTATTGACAACACCGCATAAATTGTTTAGGGTAGAAGATACCGGAAGCTTATTGATAGACGAAACTTTCTGTTTAAATGAATGTTTAAACAGGGAGTTTTATTTTTTATTTCCACAATGAAATTTATCGGAAGGAGATGAGCTGGTACACGAGAAACAGCAGGCGCGCCTAAAAAGAAGGGAGAGAGGATAATGACAAAGCGGGAGCTGTCACAGCTGGGGGACATAGGACGTGAGATCAAACAAAATGAACAACGGTTGTCCAGGCTGGATGTGTTGAAGTCAGACTTAAGAGCCTGGAATGCTGCGCCGGGCGACGGCGCTTTTGAGATGCTCTGCCTGGAGAAGCAGCTGTCCGGCTACAGGTGGGAGCTTTACAGCCACCTACAGCTGTGTTTGCTGGAGTATAGGCGGTTGCAGCGGTTTATTGCGTTAATTGATGACAGCCTGATACGCCAAATACTTACGGGCCGTTACGTTGATGGAAAGAATTGGACCCAAGTCGCCCTTCAGGTTGGTGGGGGTAATACGGCGGACAGTGTACGAAAGGCGGCGGACCGTTTTTTAAAGACCTATACGGAATAGGTCCGTTTTGTCCGCCTATTGAGTCTTATAATAAAGCTAGTAACCTAAAAGGGGGAGGAAGGAATGCGGATTAACGGTGTTGAGCTGCCGTTGGACCTCTATGATCTGGAGACTGCGGGACGTGTTCAAAAAGCTTTGTGCAATCTGTCACAGGAGCTCGGGGCGCTGGAGCGAAAGGATGTAGACTGGTGTGAAAGCCTCCGTGAGCAGATGGGCGCCATTTGCCGCTTTTTTGATACGGCCTTTGGAAAGGGAACGGCACGGCGCTTATTTGGCCGAAGACAGAATTTAAGATCGGGTTATGATGCGGTCAATGAGTTTTTTCGGGCCTTTTATGAAATCCGCAGCCGGCCTGACATGCTATAGGAAGGAGGAGAGGCTGAAATCATTTGTATGCGTACCGGGTAGAAATGGAGGGGGAATATGGTACAAAAAGACATTCAATTGGAGGTTTGGACCGACAACACACAGCAGCTTCCGCATGTGCTGGTGAAACAAGGGGAGGTGCAAAGCCGTTTACTGAGATTTAAAATTTTGGCGAGCTCTGAGCCGGTCGATCTGACAGGGGCGATGGTGACGTTCTATTTTACAAAACCGGACGGCAGATCGGAGTATTTACCGGCAATGCTTTTAGATCAGGACAGAGAGCCCGGCGGAGTGTCCGTGCTGCTGACCTCGCAAAGCTGTGCGGCGGCGGGGAGGGTTACCGATGCTGAAATCCGGGTGGAATTTCAGGATCAGTCTAATTTACGCGTAACCTGCCCGGTTATCAGGATTCTGAGCTCGGTATCGGACCAGGCGATTGAAAGCAGCAACGAATTTTCGGTTTTAACCTCGGCCTTGGAAAAGGTAAATTCTCTGACAGAGGAGTTGCAGGAGGTCTGTGATGAATCGGCCAAACAGGTCGCGGAGGCAACAGCTGTTAAGGAGGACCTGATAGAAAAACGGGATTCCGGATTTTTTAACGGCCCCCAGGGAGAACGTGGCCCCCAGGGCCCTAAGGGCGAGACAGGTCCCGTTGGCCCCCAGGGGCCTAAAGGAGATGCAGGCGCTGCGGGCGAGACAGGTGAACAGGGTGAACGGGGGCCGGAGGGGCCGCAAGGTCCGGTAGGGCCACAAGGCGCAGTAGGACCGCAAGGGACACAGGGCATACAGGGCCCAAAAGGCGACAAGGGAGAAAAAGGGGAGCGCGGCGACAGCGGTATTACCGCCGCTGTCAACGGCTTTTACAGTATGTATGTGGCCGCCAACGGCGATTTGACCGTAGTTGTTGCCGACCATACGGAAAAGCCGCCCCTTTCCCTACGCGACGGCCAGTTGATTTTTACCATTGAGGAGGAGTAAGGATGGCAGAATACATTATTGGAAATGTCATGGGGCCGCAAGGCCCGAAGGGCGACAAAGGCGATACGGGCGCGCAGGGGCCGCAGGGCAAGCAAGGCGTACAGGGCCCGAAGGGGGATACCGGCAGTCAGGGGCCTCAAGGAAAACAAGGATTGCAGGGTCCCCAGGGAAACCCTGGTCCGCAGGGGGCAAAGGGGGATAAAGGAGACACCGGACCCGCTGGACCACAGGGCCCTCAGGGACCAGCGGGCCCGCAAGGCCCCTCCGGCGGCCTGGATATTGAGAGCGGGGACAACGAAAAAGGTTTGAATATTTATTGGACAAAATTTCCGGATGGTACCATGATTCAGTGGGGGGAAAGAACCTATCAGATCGATGCCCAGGGGCAAACAGAAATCGTCTTCGAGCAGCCGTTTAGGGACACTCAATATGTAGTCAGTATTACGCGGGATAGCTTCTACTCGCCGCTCTATCTGCCCTCTTTAGTTATAGGCGATAAAAAGGTAGGGAGCGCGAAGCTGAAGATCTCATCAAACAGCGGCTTGCTGATAACCAATACATCGTCAATGTTTAGCTGGATGGCCATCGGAAGATATAAGTAGGAGTGTGAAAAATGGAACAAAAAGGAATTGACGTCAGTAAGCACAACGGAGCAATTGATTGGAAAAAGGTGGCGTCAGAGGGAGTAAAATTCGCGATTATCCGCGCTGGGTACGGTAAGTATGAGGAGCAAAAGGACGCTTGCTTCGAGGCCAATATTACAGGAGCACTGGAAAACGGTATTGCGGTGGGGGCCTATTGGTTCTGCTATGCGCTGGATGCCGGCGATGCGCTTCTGGAGGCGCAGGTCTGTGACAAAATTCTTGCGCCCTATAGGGACAAGCTTACATACCCGGTCTTTTACGACTTTGAATACGACACTGAAGCCTACGCACAGAAGGCGGGTGTCCGCTACACACGGGAGAGCCGGACCGCGGTGGTTCGGGCCTTTTGCGAGAAAATGAAGCAGCGGTACAGACTGGTAGGCGTTTACACCAATAAGGATTACATCGTCAATCGCCTGGATCTGGATGAGCTCTCCGGCTATGAGCTTTGGCTGGCGGATTACAGTGGCGGGCCGGACTACGAGTGCGCGATCCAGCAGACTTCCTCAAGCGGTAGGGTCAATGGAATCAACGGAAACGTGGACCTGGACACCTGCTTTAAAGAATATGGAAGGAAAGAAGAACCCGCAAAGCCTGTAAAGCCGGACAATTCTGCTACAGGCTATACCGTAAAATCCGGAGATACGCTCAGTGGGATTGCACAAAAAGCCGGTATTTCCCTCAAGGCGCTGCTTTCTGCCAATCCTCAGATTACAGACCCGAACCTAATTTATGCCGGACAGGTTGTCCATCTTCCAGGCGCCGCGCCCGCTCCTTCCGAGCCGAAAAAGATCGAGGTAGGCGGCAAGGTGAAGGTAACCGGCAGCCAATACATCAACGGCGCGGCGATTCCCTCCTATGTTAAAGGGAACACCTACACGGTCCAGCAGGTCAAGAGCGGCCGGGTACTGCTGAAGGAGATTTATTCCTGGGTCCCCCTGAGCGGCGTGCAGGCCGTATAAGGGAGGCGCAAATGGAATTAATCGGGAATATCACTCAGATTTGCACGGCCCTGGCAGCGGTTGGAAGCGTTCTGACCATACTG
>NZ_QLYR01000011.1 GCF_003268275.1 Hydrogeniiclostridium mannosilyticum | reverse complement strand
ACTTTCGTGTTTAAACCACATTTCAGAGCCTTTGTTCTGCTCTTCTCACGATACACTAACGTGTATTCTTTTGCGGTCTTTTTTTCCGAAGTTCCGCCTCTTCCTGTCCGGTCGCTTCCACTCTCTCAAGTGAAAACTCTCAAACTGTTTACGGGTTCCTTTTCTCTCTTCTCGTTGTTTAATTTTCAAGGTCCTGTTTGTCTCAAAACCCGCTCCCCATCTGCCTTTCACGGCTTTGTGAAGCTTTTGTTTTTTGACCGCCTCTCGCAAGGCGCTTGATTATAATACCAAATCATTCCCCTTTTGTCAACCCCTTTTTTCCCTTTTTTTGAAAAAACTTTTCAAGGAGTTAACACGATGTGGTTTTAGCCCCATCAGTCCGGGCCATTCCGGCATTTGGCTTTCCCCTCTATTATGGAAAGGATATTGTTATTTTATTCCATTTTAAGGAAATTAGCAACAGCTTTTAAAAAAATTTTTTCTATTGATGGAAAAAATAACGGCTGATGAGCGACGCGCATTGGTAGAACATTGCCGAGCAATACCAGGCCGCTGCCAGCTGATAAAAAACAGTCAGCAGCATCCACCGCCGTTTCCCCATTTCACGGCGCATAACACTCATCGCACCGGCACAAGGGGGATATAGCAGCACAAATATCAAAAAGCTAATGGCTGCGGCCGGGGTAAAGGCTCCGGCTATGCCTGCCGGGTAAAGAATCGCCAGCGCCCCGACAACGTTTTCCTTCGCCAGCAGCCCAGCCGACAAAGCGACTGCGGCCTGCCAGGACCCAAAGCCACAGAGTGAAAATACCGGAGCCAGCCAGTGCCCAAGCGCAGCCAGAATACTTTGGGAAGCATCCGCGGCCGGGGCCAGCGCCGGGGTTAACGATTGCAGCAGCCAAAGCGTAATGGAGGCAAGCAGCAGCATGGTTCCCGCCTTTATCAAAAAATCCTTCAGCCGCTGCCACACATGCAGCCATAAATTACGCAACCCGGGCACCGTGTAATCCGGCAATTCCATAATAAATGGCTCGGGTTCTCCGCTCAAAACCGTATTTTTAAACAATAGCGCCGACAGCAGCGCCATTATGACGCCGAACAGATAGAGCCCCAAAATAACGGCTGCGGCGGCATTGGGAAAAAAGGCCGTGGCAAACAGTGTGTAAACCGGCATTTTGGCGCTGCACGAGAAAAATGGAAGGATCAGTGCCGTTAGACGCCGGTCCTTTTCTTTTTCCAGGATACGCGTCCCCAGCACGGCAGGAACCGTACAACCGAAGCCCATTAAGAGCGGTACGAACGCCCGGCCCGACAACCCCAGACGGCGCATAGGAGCGTCCATCAAAAACGCCACACGCGCCATATAGCCGCTGTCCTCCAACAGGGAGAGCAGGGCAAACAGCAGCAAAATACGCGGTAAAAAGGATGCGACCGAGCCGACTCCGGAGAGAACGCCGTCCACAAGCAGGGACCGTACCCATTGGGAAACCCCCAACCCCGTCAGCAGAGCATCCGCATTTTGGCAGAGTGCCGGCAGCAGCTGTGCAGACTCCAGCAGGGAGCCTAACGGCCCAAAGGTCAGGTAAAAAATAAGAAAAAGGATGGCAAAAAACAGCGGTATTCCCCAAAACCTATGTGTAAGCACCCTGTCCAGCTTCAGCGTTGTTTCACACCCCTTTGCCGGAGCTCTGCGGCAAGCCTGCGCCACTACCCGCTCTGCCCAGCGGTAACGGCTATCGGCCTCCGCCGCCTCCGGGTCCAGCCCCGGATCTTTGTCCAGCCTTGGGGCCAACGGCTGTAATCCAGCAGCGGCCCCTTGCCCGCAAACCCGGCGCAGCTCCTCAAAGCCAACGCCCTTGGCTGCCGTCACAGCCACTACCGGAACGCCAAGCGCCTGGCTCAGCCGTTCCGTCCGGTAGGCATAACCCTTGTGTTCCGCCGCATCCATTCGGTTCAGCACCACAATGACCGGGACCCCCAGCTGCAGCAGCTGAGAGGTCAAATACAGGTTGCGTACGGGATTTGCGGCATCCACAATGTTGAGAATAAAATCGGCTTGGCCGGATTTCAGGTACGCTCCCGCGATCCGTTCCTCCGGCGAATACGGCGCCAGAGAATACACGCCGGGCAGGTCCACAATTTCTGCCCTGATTTTTCCTAACGCGCACCAGCCCGTCTTACGTTCCACCGTTACCCCCGGCCAGTTGCCAACCGTCTGGCTACTGCCGGTTAACCGGTTAAACACCGTCGTTTTCCCACAATTAGGATTTCCCGCCAGCGCAATTCGCAACCGTCTTCCCTCTTTCTAATAAAATCGGCAATATTCCCTCATCTCTGTACAAAACCATTGCTATTCTGCTGCACGGCCCCGGCGTAAAATCCTGAGCCGCCCTTAACCGCCCTGATGAAAAAACACCGACACTGCCAGGCCAGAGGCGATGCAAGCGCTTAGATCCGCGAGCAGAGAAGCCGGCACCGTATGGCGCAGCTTTTTGACGCCCACCGCGCCATAGTAAACCGCTATGCAATAAAACGTCGTCTCCGTAGATGCCGACATCACCGATGCAACCCGGCCAATCCAGCTATCCGGGCCATAAGCGGTAAAAATCTGGCTTAAAATCGCGGTGGAGCCGCTGCCCGAAATAGGCTTGATCAGTGCCAGCGGCAGCACCTCCGCCGGGAGCCCCAGCGCATGGGCCACCGGGGACAAAAAAGAGGAGAAAATATCCAGCGCGCCCGATGCATTCAGCATGGTTATGCCCATCATCAGGCCGATCAATGGCGGCAGAATGGACACACAGGAACGGAGCCCCTCCCGCGCGCCGCTGACAAACGCGTCGAACACCGGCACCCGCTTCAGCAGCCCGAAGGCCAAAATAAGCCCAATAAATGCGGGCGCGACCCAAACGCCTATTTGTTCCACTTCTTGTTTCCACCCTTCTCAAAAATCCCTGCCGCCAGCAGTCCAACCGCAAGCGCCGCAACGGAAACCAGCCACACCGCCGGCATGATGTCAAACGGCGCTTGGGCTCCATATTGGGCGCGGAGTATTCCCAGGGTGGTGGGAATCAGCTGAATGGAAGCCGTGTTCAGCACCACAAAACGGACCATCGAATTGCTGGCGGCGCCGCTGCCATTGTCCAGAGCCTTCATTGCGGCAATACCCATTGGCGTCGCCGCATTGCCAATGCCCAAAAAGTTCGCCGTTAAATTCATTGAAACCGCGTGCATCGCCTCCGGCTTTTGCTTACAATCCGGGAACAATCGCCCGATAACGGGCCCCAGCGCTCGGCTTAGAAGGGTGGTCAGCCCGCCTGACTCGGCAATTTTCAGCAGGCCGGTCCAGGCTGCCATCATCCCCGCCATAGACAAAATTAACTCTACCGCCGACTGTGCGCCCTGGAATACAGCGGCGGACAGCTCCGGCATACGCCCGGTTATCACCGCGCAGAACAAGCTGACAATAATCATTCCAGCCCAGATTGCATTCAGCATAAAACGACCGACTCCCCTTCCGCATACTTGCTTTTCTTCTCAGGCCTGCCTTGAAAACCGGAGCAAATTGTAAAAAAGGCCGGCAAACCTTCTTTTTTTCACCGACAAAACGTACTCCTCTCGCGCTTTGTTTACAAACTGTATTTTTTTCGCCATAATATACAGATAAAGCGCATAAAAAGATCTGTGCATCTAGAAAATATTCATTTCCCGTTATTTTTTGCATTGCTATATATTGACAAAATTGGCAAAAACTACTATTATTGATGTAAGGACCTGGAAAATCCCTATTTCATGCTAAAACAGAAAGGACACGGATACTATGAAATCATTGGGAATTCTTCGGCCTATTGACAAATTAGGCCGAATCGTTATCCCCACTTCTTTGAGAAAATCCCTGAATTTAAACACGGATGATCCCATGGAAATTTATGTGGACGGCTCAAATATTATCTTGAAAAAATATGAACCGTCCTGTATCTTTTGCGGCGGGATGGAAAACATCATCACGTACAAGGGCCACAACATCTGTCAAAAATGCGCTCAGAAGATCAGCCTGCTCGGCGAGGAATGAGCCGGTTTTCACATGCAGGCATGCGGCGGCCCGCCTGCCTCTTTCCTTTTTTCCGCTGAGGGATATTTGGGGTCCGGTTAAGCCGGGCCCCTTTTATGCAGGTACGAGGCGGCTGTCCGCGAGAATAATCCATTCTACTAAGATGTATGACTTCCACCCGCCGCTTATGCCACCTTTCGGGTAGCCCCTTAGCGCCCGGCCAGGATGCAGCCAGCCCCCGATGTAGTGGTTTTCTACATCGGGGGCTGGCTGCATCCTAAATGGAAATAAAACAGCGAGGCCGGGTATAAGCTGAAAGCATCGGCCTTATTCTGACAAATACTCCTCGGCAAACTTAGCTGCTACCGCGCCGTCTGAAACAGCAGTCACAACCTGGCGCAACGGCTTTTCGCGCACGTCGCCGGCAGCAAAAACGCCGGGTATGTTTGTCTTGGTGCTCTCACCGGCAGCAATATAGCCGCCGGCATTCAGGGCCACCTGGCCCTGAACAAGCTTCGTGTTCGGCACGTTGCCCACCGCCACAAACACGCCGTCGCAGTCAATCATCGTATAGGTGCCGCTCTTCACATTTTTAACAGCGACAGCGGTAACCTTCTCCTGCGCGAGTATTTCTTCCACCGTCGTGTTCCACACAAATTCCACGTTTTCACAGCGCTGCAGCGGAGACAAATAGGCTTTGGACGCGCGCAGGGCATCGCGCCGGTGCACTAAATAAACCTTTTTACAGATTTTAGAGAGAAAAACCGCATCCGCGGCCGCGGTGTCCCCGCCGCCTACAACCACCACGGTTTTATCCCGGTAGAACATTCCGTCGCAGGTTGCGCAGTAGGAAACGCCCTTGCCGCGCAGGCTGCGTTCATTTGGCAGCCCAAGCTCACGCGGAGAAGCCCCCATGGCCAGAATAACCGCGCCCGCCTCATAAGCATTCTGTGCGGTATGCACCCGCTTCACCGGGTTTTCCAGCTCAACACGTTCAACCGCCTCCAGCCTGGTGGCAACGCCGAAGCGCTCCGCGCCCTGCTGCATCTGCATCGCTAGGTCAAACCCATTGACCCCCTGGGGAAAGCCGGGATAATTGTCAATGATATCCGTGGTTCCCATCTGTCCGCCGGGCGAGAGCTGCTCCAGCACCAGGCAGTCCAGCGCCGCACGGGCACAGTAGAGCGCCGCCGTATAGCCGCACGGGCCGCCGCCGATTACAATTACATCAAAACGTTTCTGTTCCAAATCGTCCCAATCCTTTCCAGCGCCGGGCTTCGGGGCCCCGGCTCAGTCCTCCAAGAACGCCTCATTCAGCCTTACGCCAAAGGCCTTCGCCAAATCCTTCAGGTTTTGTGTCGTGATGGTCTGGCGTTTGTGGTCCGTCATAGACAAAACCTTAACCAGAATCTCCGCGGACTTCTCCACGGTGTCCATCAAGCCGAAGGTCGCGTCAAAATCGCGGCCGGAGCAGAACATTCCATGGTGCGCCCAAATGGCTACATTATATTTTTTCATCAGTTCACTGGTTGCCTTGGCAATTTCGCCGCGGCCGGGAACCATCCAGCCCAGCACTCCCACACCCTGCGGGAAAACAACCGGGCACTCTGTGGCCATCTCCCACAATTCGCGGGTAAACACCTTATCTTCCAGCGGCAGCACATAGGTCAGGGCAATAATATTCGGCGGGTGCGCATGGTAGATGACGTGGTGCTCGCCGTTTGTAACCTCTTTTTTCACACTGTGGTTCATCAGGTGAGAGGGGAACTCGCTCGTCGGCGTACCGCCGTTATCCATTCCCCACACAATACGGTAGTTCTCGCCCTTTTCATCAATTTCCGTAAAGGCGATATTATCCTCCGGCGCTACACTGACATTGCGCAGAAATTTTCCGCTCCCTGTTGCAATAAAAAATTCACCCGCCAGATTTTTGACGGTCACGCCGATGGGCTGCCACTCCCTCGGTATAAAACGGGAACGCACGATATCGACTTCTTCCGGCCTTACACGGTAGGTCAAATTGCCCCCGTTGCGCTCATGCCAGCCCTTTCGGTATCCATCATCCGTCAAGCGGATAAACTCACGGACAAACTCGGCATCAACAATTCTCATTCCTTCATCTCCTTTTACAAGATTATTCGGTATTGCTAGTATGGTCAAGCTGGCCGCTCCTTTTTCAACCGTTGAAAAATAAAGAAGGGTTCAGCCTATTCCAGTTATACCTTTAATGACCTCCCCGGCCATAATCATGCCCGCAACCGGCGGGACAAAGGAACAGCTGCCCGGCGCCATACGCCCCGCCGTTCCCTTTTTTTCCGCGCCGTCCAATACTTCCCCGCAGAACGGCCGGGGCGCCTCCTTTGAATAAACCACCTTCAGCGAGGCAATTCCCCGGCGGCGCAGCTCCCTACGCATAACGCGGGCCAGCGGGCACCCGGAGGTCTGATAAATATCGGCCACCTCAAAGGCGCAGGGGTCGATCTTATTGCCTGTGCCCATGCAGCTGATAAGGGGCACGCCGGCAGCCTGGCAGCGCTCGGCAAGCAGCAGCTTTGCTGCAACCGTGTCTACGGCATCGACCACATAGGAAAACGTGGAAAAATCAAAAAGCCCGGCGGTGTCCTCCAATAAAAAGCAATCCCGCCGCTCTACGCGTGCCGCTGGGTTGATCTCTGCAATACGGTCCGCCATAACGTCCACCTTGCGCCTTCCCACTGTACGGTGGGTGGCAAGCAACTGCCGGTTGATATTGGTCAGCGCCACTTCGTCGCCGTCTACCAGCGCCAGCCGCCCCACGCCGCCCCGGGCCAGCGCCTCCGCCGTGTAGGAGCCGACGCCGCCAAGGCCGAATACCGCTACCGAGGCCTCCTTCAGCCGCTCCATCGCCGTGCTGCCAAAGAGCAGCTCCTCCCGTGAAAACTCATGCATCAGCCTGTTCCCTCCTGTCCCGGCTGGTCCTGTAAAATTCCAACCAGCCGCAGCAAATGCCTTGCATTTGCCGTCCTGCAGCGGCCGTCCTTTATGCGGTAGTCAAAGCAGATCCGATCCCCCTGGTAGCTCTCTTCAAAATGGAAATTTCGCGCCCGGATCACCGGGTCGCTTTCCAACGCGCAAAGCTCAAAATCATGCGTGGAAACCAGCGTCAAGCACCAGGACGACGACAGCCTCTTGACCGCCGCCGTTGCGCCGACGATCCGGTCCGCGGAATTTGTTCCCTTAAAAATTTCATCGATCAGGGCCATCATCGGCTTTCTCTCCTTCTGATAAGCCACCATGGCACGAATGCGCAGCAGCTCGGCATAAAAGGTAGAGATGCCGCGGCTTACATCATCCTCAACCCGCATGGAGGTAAACAGCTTCATCCGGGAGAGCGCCAGCCCAGCCGCACATACCGGCGCGCCGGCGTAGGCCAGCACCATATTTAAACCGATTGTCCGCAAAAAAGTGGTTTTTCCGGACATATTGGAACCCGTGATGATTACGGTTCCATGCGCCAGCCCGGCGTCGTTGGGAACCGCGTCCGTCTCTGCCAGCAACGGATGCCGCATTCCTTCAGCCCGGAACAGCGGCTCATCCGTGTCCACAATTTCCGGAAAGCAGACATTCTCCCGGACGAGCGCAGGAAGCTGTAGGCTTACACAGGCCTCTAGGCAAGCCACAGCCTCAAACCATCCGCGCAGGCTTGCACCATAGGTCTGTTTCCAGCGCGCGAAGGCCG
Organism: Hydrogeniiclostridium mannosilyticum; assembly: GCF_003268275.1. Classification (GTDB taxonomy): domain Bacteria; phylum Bacillota; class Clostridia; order Oscillospirales; family Acutalibacteraceae; genus Hydrogeniiclostridium; species Hydrogeniiclostridium mannosilyticum. Next base: position 89,482 of record NZ_QLYR01000011.1, on the reverse strand, counting down.
CAGCGCAGTGATGGTCCCACAGCAGCAGGGACGCCGCCACCGCATAGGCAACCGGGTTATGCCGGAGCCGGACGGCAGCGCCGATGGTGCGCAGCTTTTTCAAGCCGCTGGCAGCGCCTGCGGCAATATGAGCCCTGTGGCCGGCGAGCAGGGCGCTGTGAAATTCCGTCTTTTCCAACAGCACAAACAGCGCCTCGTATTCAGTAAGATCCCGTTCTATTGAAAACAGCGGCGACAGCGCTCCTGTGTGACGGGTGTATGAGAACAGCGTAAGCCCCAGCTGCAGCAGCAAAAATGCGGCGCTGACCAAGGCCGGGATAAGCCCTGCCAGCGAAAGCCCCAGCAGAACCCAGGTCAGGGCGGGCAGGCCCCACATCAGCACCCGGGAGGCCGCGGAGGGCGGCGGCCCAGGCTGTACCGCTTTTTGTAAAAAATCCTCCTGCGCCGCCAGATCCGCATTTCCATTCCGCAGCAAGTGCAGCAGCGTCCGCAATTCCAATGAAAAACCGGCCTTTTCCACCAGCTCCTCCACAGCCTTCTGGCGTGCACGAAGCTCATCTGCCTCGGGAGGGTCGCTGCTGAGCCACTCCGCCAAAAGCCTTTTCCCCATCGGCGTACCCGCCGCGCACAAATATTGGTAGAGGGAACGCGGCCCAAAAACATCCAAATCCTCCAGGCGAGGGGCCTTTTCGTTTAAAAACGCTGTACCGTCCTCGGAAAAGCCGTGCCAGGAACTGTCAAAACACGCCAGCAGGCCCTGCAAAACCTGCCGCCTGGCCGCGCAGTACGCCTGCTTCAGCGCCACGCGGCGGTGGCAGGCCATCAAGCCCAAAAAAGCCGCCGCCAGCGCAGCCGCAGGCGCATATCCCCATGCCTGCCCGCCAAACCAGGCCAGGCAAAGGCAAAAAAGCACCAGTAAAAAGCAGACCAGCCGCAGCGCGCTGACCTGGTTGTAGCGCCGGGCCAGCAGGCGCCCCCGCTCCTGTTCCGCCTTCAATTGAGCCGCATAGACCTCTTGCTTCATAAAGCGCCCCCTTTTTCACCGCCCGGCACGGTCTTTAAAAAATCCGGTAAGATATGTTCGTCAAACAGCTGCTGCGCATCCGCACGCCCCAGCTGATAGAGCGCGCGCAAAACCTGGGGGTCCTTCTCAAAGCGCCCCATCTTAACAACCCGGCCCGGCGCCAGCACAAGGGCCTTTCCCTGCCGCTCCAGCTCCGACAAAGCGTCCAGGGCCCGGTTATATACCTCGTGGCGGGTATCCAACGCCTTGACAAGCTTGGGATAGCCCCGGTATTTCCGCCGGTAAATCAGCGCTCCCCGCTGGGGACGCTTGCGGTACCCGCGCGGACGCGTCAGCACAACCACCAGCTTTTCACACCCCTGCTCCAGCGCCCGTTCAAACGGAATCGGAGCCGCCGTACCGCCGTCAAGATACTCCTTCCCTTGGTAACGCACAATCGGTGAAAAAACGGGCAGCGAAGAGGAGGCTTTAAGCACATCGCAGTTTTTTTGCAGGTGCTCTGCGCCAAAATAATCCGTTATACCGGCATTAATATCAAACACACCGACCTCCAGCGCCGTGGGCGCACGCTGGAGCGCCTGATAATCGAACGGATCCAGGCGGTTTGGAATCTCATCAAAAATAAAGTCCAGCCCAAAGAGCGATTTTCCCCGTATAAAGTTGGACATACTGAGATAGCGCTTATCGCCAAGATAATCCAGATTAACGCGGACACCCCGCCCCTCCTGGCCGGAGAGGTACGACGCCATGTTCGCGGCGCCCGCCGAAACCCCCACGGAGTAGTCTAAATAAAAGTGATGCGCCATAAAGCAATCCAGTACGCCGACGGTATACAGCCCCCGCATTCCGCCGCCTTCTAAAACCAAACCCGTTTTCACCGCTAAAAACCTCTTTACTTTATTTTCTATGCATGTGGCCTTGACCGAATATCACGAATAACGGAAACTGAATTTTCTGATATATTCCGCCGTTTCAGCAAACCTTGTCCAACAGCCTCCATGCCTCCAAGGCAGAAATTTTCCATTTTAAAGAGCATGCCCTTTAAAAATAAGTATAACATTTCATTCGCAGAGAATCAACCAAACACCGTTTTTAAACAAAACATCTCTTTCCGCCTGTGCGAGATTGTGCTATACTGATTTTAAATAATCAAAAACGCGGCCCAACGGCCCAGCACCTTACTTTTGAACAACAATAACAGGAGGAACCAGGATGAATCAGCTTACCCAGGCCCTGCTATACTGCTTAGCCGGTACCGGCTTCACCTTTTTTTGCACCGCCGCCGGCGCCGCTGTCGTATTTCTTTTAAAAGGAGATCAAAGTTGGCTTTCAGCGCGTCTTTCTGGGGTTTGCCGCCGGTGTCATGATTGCGGCCAGCGTTTGGAGCCTGCTAATTCCGTCCATTGAAATGGCTGAGGAGCAGGGAGGAATCCCTTGGATTCCCGCGGCGGGCGGCTTTTTGCTGGGCGCGCTGTTCCTGCTTGCTCTGGACAGCCTGATGCCCCACCTGCATCCGGGCTCCGCCGAGGCGGAGGGGCTGCCCAGCGGGCTGGGCAAAAGCACCCTGCTGGTTTTGGCCGTCACTCTGCACAATATCCCTGAGGGCATGGCGGTTGGGCTGACCTGTGCCCTGAGCGCCACGGCGGTCTCCGGCGCCGCGGCCCCCGGCATTGCCGTCGCCAGCGCGCTGGCGCTTTCCCTCGGCATGGGCCTGCAAAATTTTCCCGAGGGCGCGGCCATCTCCCTGCCCCTGCGCCAGGAGGGCTTCAGCAAAACAAAAAGCTTTGCCCTGGGCGCTCTCAGCGGCATTGTCGAGCCCATTGGGGGGATTCTCGCCGTTTTGATTGCCGGTTCCATCACGCCGCTGATGCCGTGGTTCCTTTCCTTCGCCGCCGGAGCCATGATTTACGTTGTCGTTGAGGAGCTGATTCCGGAAGCGCATCTGGGCGAGCACAGCAACGCCGGAACCATTGGCGTGTTGGCAGGGTTTGTTATTATGATGATTTTGGACGTGGCCCTCGGGTGACCCAATTCCCCGAAAAATTCAGGCCGCGGAAAGGGAGGCGCCCGCATGGCGATTAACCGGTATATGAAGGCTGCCCTTGCGGCGCTTTCGTACGCGGATATTGACATAAAAAAGAATTACAAGCTCATCCGCAAAATTGAAACCGCGGCCAAAAAACCGCGCCTGAAGCTGATGTACCAAATGTGGGACCACAAAATCGAGGGCTGCGGCCATGAAATCCCCGTTCGGATCTTTTTGCCGGATAAGGAACGAGTCGCCTACCCCGTGCTGCTGTTTTTCCACGGCGGCGGCTGGGTAACCGGCAATATCGACAGCTACAGCAAGGTGTGCCAGGAATTGGCGCGCCATACCCGGCATACCGTGGCGGCTGTGGATTACCGCCTTGCGCCGGAGCATCGCTTTCCAGCCGGCCTGATGGACTGCTACCGGGCCGCGCGGGAGCTTTTCACCCAGCCGGGCCTGCTGGGCGTCACCGCCGGCGAAATCACCATAATCGGCGACAGCGCAGGCGGCAACCTGGCGGCGGCGGTCTCCCTCATGGCGCGCGACCGGGGCGAATTTCAGCCGCGCCGCCAAATTCTCATTTACCCGGCAACGGCAAGCGACCACAGCGCGGCCTCGCCCTTTGCCTCAATTCGGGAAAACGGAACCGGATACCTGCTGACCGCCAAGCGCGTCCAGGACTATATGGACCTGTATATCCGTACCGACAGCGACCGCCGGGATCCTTACTTTGCGCCCCTGGCTGCCCGGGACCTCTCCCGGCAGCCGGACACGCTGATTATCACCGCGCAGTATGACCCCCTCCGCGACGAAGGGGAGGCCTACGGACGCCGTCTGACGGCAAGCGGAAACCGGGTTGAGATGTACCGCATGCCGGACGCGCTCCACGGCTTCTTCTCCCTGCCGCCGCGGTTCATTCAGGTACGCAAAAGCTATGCCATGATACAGCACTTTCTGGGAGGTGGATCTGTTTGAACCGTAAGAAAATTAGGAACTGGAGCCCGCTGGACAACGCGGCTAAAATTTTCCCGCCGACCAGCGACGAAGCCGACCCCAAGGTCTTCCGCTTTTCCTGCTGCCTGACGGAGCGGGTGGAAGAGCCGCCGCTTCAGCGTGCGCTGGCGCAAACGCTGGAGGAATTTCCCAGCTTTCGCAACGTCCTTAAACGCGGCGTTTTTTGGTATTACCTCGAGGAAAACAGCATTCGCCCGCTGGTAAAAAGGGAGGATATGCCGCCCTGCAGCCTGATTTACCGTGCGGCCTCCCCCGCTTTGTTTCGGGTCACCTGGTTTGAGCATAAAATCAGCCTGGAGGTTTACCACGTTTTAACCGATGGCACCGGCGCGATGCAGTTTTTTAAGCTGCTGCTCTGCTATTACCTCAAGGAGCGCCACCCCGAAGCGCTGCAGGGCTATACGCCGCTCATCGACTACAGCGCCTCCCGCGGTGAGAAGGGGCGCGACAGCTTTGACCAGTACTACAACCGCCGGATCAAGGGCAAAAATGCTCCCGACAAGCCCGCATACCAGCTCCGGGGGCCGGGCAGCCCCGAAGGCCGCCTACAGGTTATTGAGGGGCTGGTTCCCGCGGACCGGCTGCTACAGGCCGCACATCGCCGCCATGCAACGCTCACCGTGTTTTTAACCGCTGTGCTGATGCAGGCCGTTGAGGGCGTTATGCGCGTGCGGGATAAAAAAAAGCCGGTCACCATTACGGTTCCGGTCAACCTGCGCAATTTTTTTGAGTCCCAATCCGCGCGGAATTTTTTCAGCATCATCAATGTCGCCTACAGTTTTCAGGGCCGGGAGCCTGATCTGGATGAAATTGTGCAATCCGTCGGTATGGATTTTAAACAGCGGCTCACGCAGGAGTTCTTGCAGAACCGCCTGAACGCGCTCTCCAGCCTAGAGCACAACCCCATTGCCCGCGTTGTGCCGCTGCCGGTCAAGGATTTCTTTATGAAAGCCGCCTATAATATATCGGAACGCAATTATACCGCTGCGCTCTCCAATATCGGCAGGGTGGATATGCCGGCGGAGGTTCAACCCTATATCTCCTATTTTGACGTCCTCACCAGCACGAAAAAACTGCAGCTGTGCATTTGCTCCTATCAAAACGTGCTGGCGCTGTCGTTTTCCTCCGCGTTTGCCGGCACGGACGTCCAGCGCCTTTTTTTCCAACAGCTTACCGCGCTGGGCATTCCGGTTGAAATTTGCTCCAATATTGAGGGAATCCCCCCGGAGGAGGCGCCGAACCCATGAAATACTGCCATAATTGCAAGGTACTCATCCATGGTGCGCCCGGCAAATGCCCGCTGTGCCAGAACAACACGATGTCTCCCCCGGCCGGCATGCAGCGCCCGGTCAATGCGGATTACGCCGACTACCCCGCTGTCCCGCTCAAGGCGCCGCAAATGCACCTGTTTCTGCGCGTCCTGCTGCTCTGCAGCGCGGTGAGCGGCATCGTCTGCACCGTCATCAATCTAATTTTCATAGAAACCGGCCTCTGGTGCCTGTTCGTGCTTGCCGGCATCGCCTGTGTGTGGATCAACCTCTACTTTTTCATCCGCAAGCGCAAGAATATCATTAAAAACATTACCTATCAACTGATTTCTGCCTCTATCCTTGCCGTTTTGTGGGACCTGTTTACAGGCTGGCGCGGCTGGTCCATTGACTTTGTCCTGCCCATTGCCGCCGCCTGCGCGCTCGTACTGCTCATGGTGCTGACCCCTGCACTGAAAATTGCCGCCGCTGACGCCGTGCTTTATGTGGGCGCCTTTATTGTGCTGAGCTGGGTTTCAATGATTCTATGGTTAACGGGATGCCTGCATGTGGTTTTCCCCACACTGATTTGCTTTGGCATCGGCCTGATTTCGCTCGCCGTCCTGCTTATTTTCGCCGGGAAGCCGATTATGGCTGAAATCCGCCGTCGGTTCCACGTGTGAGGCCGGCGCGGTGAGGGCCGCCCGGCTCGCGCGGAGCAAGGCCTCCCGCTCTGCCGGAAGCATCGGCGGCGGCGCAGCCAGCTGATCCGCCGTGGAAAACTCCGTCATGTAGCGCCAATAACGCTTCGGCATATGGCCCATGCGGCATTTGGGGTTATGCCGCCCTTCCACTTCAACCGTCCGGTAAAACATCCGCCACAGCTCCCGGTATTTTTGCTCTTCCGCGTCCGGGCCGGGCAGTTCAAAATGCTCAACCGGCATAATCCGGGCCTCATACGGCTGGTAAACAAGGGCCGCGCCATGGGTGCGGTCATAAATCAAGAAGCGCTCCTCCGGGTAGCGTTCGCAAAAATGCTGTCCGAGCAAGGGCAGCACAAAGTTGTTCGGTGCAATCTCCGCGGCCAGGTTGCCCTTAAAATCTGAAAAACGCAGAAATTCCAGTGTAAGATGGTTCTCGTTATACAAATAACGGACAGCGGCATTCAGCCGGTGAACGGTTTCGTCGGCAAGCATTTCCGTAATACTCGGCCCCGCCCGGAAGCCTTTGCGCAAAAAGATGAGCATGTGGTATTCCTTTCGAGGCAGGCAGGTTAAAAAAACATCCTGGACGAGGCGCATTGCGTCCCGTCCTATTTTTTGCGGAATGGCGGCACGCACCCGCGCTGCCTTTTCCTCCACCGTCTCAATTTCCCTGGTGGAAAAAAGCATAGTCTGCCCCTCCTCGGGCGGAAGAACGTCCGCGGGAATCTCCTTGCGTTCGTAGCTTTCAAAGACACAGCACAGAAGTCCTTCAAAGCTGCCGTCATAACGGTAGACTACAGTTGGCCTGTCAGGCATTTGCGCACATCCTCCTGGGTCAGCCGCCCCGCCCCGCTGTTGTCGAAGAGCGACAGCTGCTGATTTTTTTGTATCCGGTCAAGCGCGGTATTGGAAATCAGCGACCGCAGCGCCGCATCCTCCGTAATTTTCAAGCCCTCGTTCACCCTGCCGTTACAGGTGATAAAGTACTGGGCCCGCTTCAGCACAATCCCTAATTTTTTCAGGCCGGAAAAATCAAGCTTGGAAACACGGCGTGTACGGACAATCCGTTTTGCGCTGGTCACCCCGATGCCCGGCACACGCAGCAGCATCTCATAGGGCGCCCGGTTGACCTCTACGGGAAAAAGCTCCATGTGGTTTACCGCCCAATTACACTTGGGGTCCAAGTAAGGGTTAAAGCTCTGATGCCGCTCGTCCAGGATTTCTCCTGCGGTAAACCCGTAAAAGCGCAGCAGCCAATCGGCCTGGTAAAGCCGGTGCTCCCGCAGAAGCGGAGGCTTGACATCCCGTGCGGGCAGCAGCGCGCTTTCATTCATGGGGATATAGGCCGAAAAAAATACGCGCTTCAATTTATATTTGCGGTAAAGCCCCTGCGTCAAATTTAAAATCTGATAATCGGTATCCGGGGTTGCCCCGATGATCATCTGCGTACTTTGCCCGGCCGGGGCAAAATGGGGCGCATGGCGGTATTTCACCAGCTCCGTGCGGCTGCTGGCGATCTTTTCGCTGAGAAAGCCCATTGGCCTCAGGATGGAAACCTTGGATTTATCCGGCGCCAACAGCTGAAGGCTCTGCTGCGACGGCAGCTCGATATTTACGCTCATACGGTCCGCGAGTAAGCCGAGGCGTTCCAGCAGGGCGCTGTCCGCGCCGGGGATTGCTTTTGCGTGGATATAGCCGGCAAAATGGTATTCCTCCCGAAGCACCCGCAGCGTCTCGATCATCCGCTCACAGGTGTAATCCGGGTTCTTCAAAACGCCGGAGCTTAGAAACAGCCCTTCAATGTAATTACGGCGGTAAAAATTGATGGTGAGGTCCGCAAGCTCCCGAGGGGTAAAGGAAGCCCGGGGCACATCGTTGGATCGGCGGTTGATGCAATATTGGCAGTCGTACGCGCAGGCGTTGGACATCAGCACCTTCAGCAGGGAAATACAGCGCCCGTCACCGGCAAAGCTGTGGCAAATTCCACAGGCCGCAGCGCTTCCGATCTGCCCCTTCTGCGCCTTCCTGTCCACGCCGCTCGAGGTACAAGCCACGTCGTATTTTGCGGCGTCCGTCAATATTTTTAATTTTTCAAACAGATCCATAGCCAGTCCCCCAAAGCGTCCAATCGTTCTATAAATTGCAAAACTTTGTTCTATTTTAGTATAGCACGAACAAATATTCTTGTAAACCCATTGTAAAAATATTTCTCTTTTTTCCAGTGTAAGGATTGACTTTTTCTTCAGAAAAAGTCAATATATAAAGAGGCTATATGAAGAGCCTCTCTTTTTTCCGGTAATTCGGGATGGATTCGGAAAGGCTGAAGAGGTTCTTTTTGTTGTTATTTTTTTACCATCATTTTAAATGATACGTTCCATCTTTATACAGTGCTCGAGCATCAGGAGGCGGCAAGTATATGAAGCTTGAAAAAAACAGTGTTTTCCTATTGCAGGGCGATTCCATCACGGATTTTTACCGCACGGAACCGCCCATTAACGCTCAGTGGCACCTGCTGGGCCGGGGCTACCCCCAATATGTGGAGGCGCTGCTGGACAGCCGCTACCCGGAGCGCCATATCCGGGTTATAAACCGAGGCGTCAGCGGCGACACCAGCAAAACCCTGAAGGCGCGTTGGCAGGCCGATACCTTCGAGCCAAGACCCGACTGGGTATCCATCCTGATTGGAATTAACGATGTCTGGCGCCAGTTTGATCTGCCAATGGAGCCTGAACTCCACGTCAGCCCGGCGGACTACCGCAGAAACCTGGAGGAGCTGATTGAAACGACGCTGCCGAAGGTCAAGGGGCTGGTTCTGATGGCCCCGTTTTATATGGAGCCCAACCGCGACGACGCCATGCGCCGAATGACGGAGCAGTATGCGGCTATTGTCCGCGAACTGGCACAAAAGTACCAGACCGTGTTTGTCGGCCTGCAAGCTGAATTTGACCGCTATTTTCAGTTCTACAATACCAATGCCATGTCCTGGGACCGTGTTCACCCCAACCATGTGGGGGCTATGATAATTGCCCGTGCCCTGCTGGATGCCATTGGCTTTGATTGGAACCATGTTCCCGGTGCGGAGGATTGACCGCCACCCTATTATATTGATTAGAAACGAGGAAAAAGGATGAAAGAGCCGATTCTTGTCGTCATGGCTGCCGGAATGGGCAGCCGGTACGGCGGCTTAAAGCAGATTGACCCCGTGGGCCTGCATGGAGAAATCATTATAGACTATTCGCTCTACGATGCCTACCTCGCCGGATTCCGCCGGGTTATCTTTATTATCAAAAAAGACAACGCCGGTATTTTCCGCGAGGTGATCGGCAGCCATATTGATTCGCTCATGGAAGCGCATTACGTCTACCAGACTCTTGACGATCTGCCCGACGGCTACGCCGTCCCGGCCGGACGTGAAAAGCCCTGGGGCACCGGCCACGCCGTGCTGGCCTGCCGCAATATTGTGGACGCCCCCTTTGCCGTCATTAATGCCGACGATTTTTACGGGCGCGACGCCTTTGAGCAAATCTTCGCCTTTCTCTCCCAAGCACGGGACGACGGCCTTTACCGCTACGCCATGGTCGGCTACCCGCTGAAAAACACCATTACCGAGTCCGGCTCCGTAGCCCGGGGCATATGCTCCGTGGAAAACGGCGTCCTGGCCGGTATAGAGGAACATACGCGCATCGAACGCCGCAATGGGAAAATTGAGTTTACGGAGGACGGCGGAAACACCTGGCGGGAATTGGCGCCGGACACCACGGTTTCAATGAACCTATGGGGCTTTACCCCCAGCCTGCTGCAAGAGCTTGGCAGCCGTTTCCCCTCCTTTTTGGACAAAATTCTGCGGGAAAACCCACTGAAGGGCGAGTACTTTCTCCCCTCTATTATCAACCTACTGCTGGAAGAGGGCAAGGCCGAGGCGCGTGTGCTGCGCTCGGGCGACCAATGGTTCGGCGTTACCTACCGTGAAGATAAGCCACGCGTTCAGGCCGCTATCCGGCAGCTAATCGCCGACGGGCGTTATCCCGAATATCTGTGGAAAGGCCTGGGAAACAAATGACACAACCAACCCCTGAGCGTATTGAATCGCTCCTGACCCGGTACGATTTCAACGGCGCGGTATGCCATATCGACGCCTTCGGCAATGGGCATATCAACGACACCTTCCGCATTGTGGTCGCCATGCCGGACGGCACGACCTCCCTGTGGATTTTACAGCGCATCAACACGGTGGTATTTCAGGATGTCGCCGCGCTGATGAACAATATCAGCAGCGTTACCGCTTTTATGCAAAAAAAGATCGCGGCGCGCGGCGGCGACCCGCTGCGGGAAACCCTGACGCTGCTGCCGAGCACGGACGGGCATATTTTTATTACCGATGAGTGCGGGGACAGCTGGCGCGTATATCGTTTTATTGAAAACGCCACCTCCTTTCAATCGGCGGATTCCAATATCTTCTACGAATCCGCACGGGCCTTCGGCAATTTCCTGCAGCTGCTCTCCGATTATCCGGCGCAGACCCTAACGGAGATCATTCCTCATTTCCACGACACCCCGGCGCGTTTCCGCGCCTTTATCCGGGCCGTGAAGGAGGATAAGCTGGGCCGGGCCGCCTCCGTCCGGCGTGAGATCGAGTTTCTGCTGGACCGTGAAAACGAGGCCGCCGCGCTGACCGCATTGCTGGACGAAGGAAAGCTGCCGCTGCGCGTAACCCACAACGACACCAAGCTGAACAACGTATTAATCGACGACCGCACCGGGCGCGGGCTCTGTGTTATCGATCTGGACACCGTCATGCCCGGCAGCGCGCTCTATGATTACGGCGATTCCATTCGCTTCGGCGCCAGTACCGCGGCAGAGGATGAACCGGACCTCTCCCGTGTAGAAATGAGCATGGACCTCTTCGAGGCCTATACCGACGGCTATTTGGAGACAGCCGGCAGCGCCATGCCGCCGCTGGAAAAAGAGCTGATGCCCATGGGCGCCAAGATGATGACGCTGGAATGCGGCATGCGTTTCCTGACCGATTACCTAGAAGGCGACCACTACTTTAAAATTCACCGCGAGGGACAAAATCTCGACCGGGCGCGCACACAGCTGAAGCTTGTAGCGGACATGGAGTCCAAATGGTCCGATATGCAGCATATTGTCGCCCGTTTTTCATAAGCGCCGGGTTCCTGCTCTATTGCGGAAAGCTCTAACCCGGGCGCAAAAGCGGCCGTTGCATTGGGCCTGCTGCACCGGCTGAAAAAACACTCATAACAAAAAAGCAAAAGCCGTCCATGCGTTTAAACGCACGGACGGCTTTTGGCGGTTGCAGGCCTGACCCCTAAATTCGCTTGACAAAGCAAACGACCCGGTTTGCCTCCTGAAAGCCGCAAGCCTTATGGAAAGCCAGGCTTTGATGATTTTCCAGCTCACAGTCGCTGGCAAACTCCCGGCAGCCCTGTGCCCGCGCCCACCACTCACAGGCCTCCAGCAGCAGCGCGGCAAGGCCCTTTCCCCGCGCCCCACCGTCAACAAAAATCCCCTCCAGGTAGCCTACCGGGCTTTCGGAGGTTCCCTCCACATAATCGCGCCGCAGCTGGCACTGCGCAAATCCCACTGCCGCGCCGCCCTCAAAGGCCAAAAAGAAGGCAGCTTCGCGCGTTTGGAGCAGTCCGTTTATTTCTGCTTCCAGTTCCGCCCGCTCATGGCCGGGCCACAGCTGAAGCGCCAGCTCTACAACAGCGCCAATATCTCTTTCTTCCGCTTTTCTAATCATTGCCAACAACCTCCTATTTTAATTACAGCCTTTCAAAAGCTCCCTGGTTTCTTCACCGGAGAGCTGTCCCCTTGATAAAATCATTCACTACGCCGCGTCTTCCAAATTCATAAGCCTATAAACCGGCGTTTCGCTCCCTGCACACATGGCCCGCCTGCCGGAAGTAAATCAAAAAGGGCGCGGACATGAAAGCCATGCCGCACCCAAAAACAATAGACGGATAAAAATTGCAAGCGCTGCTACAAATACCGCTTAAAGGCTGTAAAAGCCGCTTGCCAGCGTATGCTTTGTGAAGGAGCCGTCCTCATGCGGGACATATACCTCCGCTGTCGTATTCGCCGGGATCATTACCTTGAAGTGGCCGCCAACCTTATAATCCACAGAAATTTTACCATAAACGGTTTCCACCTCTCCCTTTGCCCAGGGGACGATTGGCGTTACCACCGGCTTGACGGTAAAGGTTTTATAGCCCGGCGACGTCTTCTTAATGCCCAGGACATCCTCATAGAACCAGAGCGAGAAGGCGCCCTTGAAGGGATGGTTCAGCGACTGGTTGTGTGTCGAAAGCGTAAAGCTTTCCCACAAGGTGGTGGCGCCCATCTCAATTTGTGCGCCGAAAGAAGGATATGTTCTGCTGTTCAGCGTTTTATCCAGCACCTCATAGTAGCCGAACTCAGACATAAATTTGTAGATATAGCGCAGTCCTATATGGCCGCAGGTGACATGATAATCATGGTTGATGATATCCTGTGCGCACCAGGCCGCCATCGCCGCTTTTTCCCCCTCGGGATAGAGGCCGAGCTCTGCGCAGAACGAGGTCAGCGTCTGCGTACCGTAGCAATGGTTCTCAGCGTCATAGTATTTTGCGAGGAAGACTTCCTTGACCTTTGCCGCCAGGCCTGCGTAACGTTTTTCGTCTTCAGCCTTACCGAGCACCTGGGCGGTCTGCGCCATGATGCAGAGGCCATAATAATAATAGGCGGTTGAGGTCTCAAAATACTGCTGTGCCGGGTCATAGCCGTAAGGCGCGCACCAGTCCGCCAATTTATACGGATGATCATTGTAGATATAATCGGTGGTATTGGCCTCCATATAGGCTGTATAGGCGGCCATCTCATCATAATACTTTTCCAGAATAGAGCGGCAGCCATAGGCCTGGTAGCAGTTCCACGGAACCGTGAGCATAGCGGTGCCCCATGCGGGTACCGTGTCGCCGCAGCCGCGCTTGCCGGGAGCAATATTGTTATAAATACCATGCTCGCGGTGGGCGGTAACAATGTCGTCGATATATTTGTCCCAGAACAGCTGAGCGTCCCACATCACCATGGAGGTATCCGCAATGATATTGGCGTCGCCGGTCCAGCCGCATTTTTCACGGGCCGGGCAGTCTGTCGGAACGCTGTGAATATTGGAGGTAAAGGTGTTGCGGAACAGCTCCTGCATTTGGTTGAGAACCGGCATTGCGCAGACAAAGTCAGCCTTGGGTGCGAGGTCTGTGTGCGCCTTCAGCCCGGTCAGCGTTTCCACCGTTACATCCGCATGCGCGCCGGTCAGCTCCACATAGCGGAAACCAAAATAGATAAACTTCGGCTCCCATACAATTTCGCCCGTTTTACCAAAGATATAACGCAGGGTCTGTACGCCGCGGATGTGGAAAACGCCGGTACTGTCCACATCGACCATACCGTCTTCTGTGACTGCCTCGCCGAAGCGCATCACAACCTCGTTGCCGGGTGTGCCGGATATCTTCAGCCGCACATAGCCGGCGGAATTTTTACCCATGTCGAACACAAAGACGCCGTCCTGCGGCTTTGTCAGCGCCACGGGCTTCAACTCCTGTGTCACGCGAACCGGCGGCATCAGCTGCGGAACCAGCTTGCCCTTGGGTGCATTGTCCGGCACAACGGAGAACCAGCCGTCCTCGCTATGGCCGTAGAGGTCCCAGCCGGGCTGCTCCATGCGGCCGTCATAGGTTTCGCCGACATAGATGTTGTTCATGGTGATCGGCGAATAGAAGGTCTTCCAACCGCCGTCGGAAACAATATATTGCTTCACGCCGCTTTTATAGGTGATCTCCAGCTGTAACAGCAGGCAGGGGTCGCCATATATGCCGCCGCCCTCCATGAGCTGCGACTGATGGTACCAGCCGTCTCCAAGCACTACGCCCAACGCGTTGCCGCCGTTCCTGATCTGGCTGGTAACGTCATAACCGACATAAAAAACCTTCTGCGGGAACTCGGTGATGCCAGGGTCGAGCACATGGTCGCCAACCTTCTCGCCGTTGATGGTCAGCTCGTAAAAGCCCAGCCCGCTGATGTACACCTTAGCCTTGGCAACCTCGCTGCAAACTAAAAACTCGCGCCGGTACTGCATGGCCCAGTTTGTAATATAACGGCTGCCCGCGCTGATCCACTGCGCCTTCCAGTCCTCCGGGTTCAGCAGGCCGGTTTCAAACCAATCCGCCTCTGAGGTATGTGTGGTGCCAGTAGAATCCGTAACCGCCACATTCCACCAATAACGGGTCGAGCTCTTCAGCTCCGCCGGCAGCTCAATGTCCACACTTTGGTCCGACAAAACCTCTCCGCTGCACCAAACGTCGGCAGCAGCCAGCTTTTCCCTGCTGGTTGCGACGCAGATTTTATAAGCTGTCTGCGCAAAGCCGCCCGTCACCCCGGTGGTCACGCTCGCGGGGTCGGTTCCCACCTTCCAGGAAAGGCGCGGCGCACGGTCAACAATAATCGGGTTGACCAGGCTGTCACAATATAAGGTAAAATTCATCTTGACTCCTCCCAAATAAAGCTCTTATTGAAGGGTTTCCTCCCATAATTATAACGAAACGTTTTTGTTATGCAATGGCTTTTTAAAGATTTGTCGCCAAAAATTCGATGAAATTTTTCTACAATATTACCAAAAAATTCTGTCAGTACCGCTCCTTCTCTATAAAACATAAAAACAGAACGGTGTAGCCTATAAACTGCACCGTTCCGTTTTTTCACACGGTTATTCTTCAGCCGGTTACCCGACAATGACCTTCCCCTCCGGCAGCACCGCACCGCTCTTATGGTTTTTATGGGTAGACAGCGCCAGCCCCAGAGACACCGGGCCTACGCGCCCGATAAACATTGCGAAGCTAAGCGCAATTTTAGAAACCGGGCTCAAAAACTGCGTCATATTGGCGGTAAGCCCAACGGTAGCAAAAGCGGAAACCGACTCAAACAGCGCGTCGATTGCCGAAACCGGATGCTGGCCGTTCGTAGCCATAATCACGCCGCTGGTGACAAATACCACCAGAAAAGCCAGCCCTAAAATGGTCAGGGCCCGGTAAACAATGGCCTTGTCAATTCTGCGCTTACTGAGAATGGTGTCGTCATAGCCGCGTATAACGCTGACCACCGTGGAAATCAGAATAATAAACGTCGTCACCTTCAAGCCGCCGCCTGTAGAGGCGGGCGCCGCGCCGATGAACATGAGGAATATGGTAGACAGCTTTGTAACATCATGCGTTTGACCCATATCCACAGCGGCAAACCCGGCAGTCCGCGCGCTCGCGGACTGGAAGAAGGAAATATTCAGCTTTTCAAAAAAGTTATGCCCTTGAAGGGTGTTGTCATATTCCAGAACAAAAAAGAGAACCGTTCCCAAAACAAGCAGAAAAAGCGTCATCTTGAGAACAATAGAGGAGTGAAGGTTCAGGTGCCCCCTCGTTTCTTTTTTCAAGCGCGGCTGGATCTTTTTGATGTAAATATCATTGATAACGATAAAGCCGAGGCCGCCCAGGATAATTAGGCCCGCAATGGTCAGGCAGACCAGCGGGTCGTCCGCATAGCCCGTCATGCTCCCATCCTTCCAGCGAAAGCCCAGGATGTCAAAGCCTGCGTTGCAATAGGCCGACACCGCTTCAAAAACAGAAATCCATATGCCCCTCAGCGGGCCGTAATCCCCAATAAAGCGAATGGACAGCAGGCCCGCCCCAATCAGCTCGCTCGAAAATGTAAAAACAAGAATCATCCGTACCAAGCGGATAACATCAATCGTATTTCCCGCCGTATTCTCCGTTGCAAGCTGTAAATCCCGCAGGCCCAGCTTACGGCGCACCAAAATGGTAAAGCCTGTGGTAAAGGTTACCACGCCCAGCCCTCCTGTTTGAATCAGGCCAAGGATGATGATCTGGCCGAAAAGACTCCAATGCGTCCAGGTGTCAAATGGCACCAGGCCCGTCACGCAGGTCGCAGATGTTGCGGTAAACAGGGCGTCTACAAAAGAGGTTGCCCGGCCATCCCGCGCGGCCGCCGGGGTCATCAGCAGCAGGGTTCCCACTAATATAATCAGAAAAAAGCTGACAACAATCAGCCTGACGGGGGGCATGGCCTTGATACGCTTCATTAACGACGGACTTTCACTCACTCCAAAGCACCTCTAAAATTAATAATCAGTCATTTTCCCTTTACGGTTAATGGGAGACGCCACGCCCATTTTTATAGGCCCCCATGGCCTTTTCCAGCGCTACAAGCAGCGGCAGGCCCAGTACATAGCAAACAGCCAGCTCGCCCAGCCCCACGCTGAGCGCGTTCGCCAAGAAGGCCGGAAACACAAAGCCGCCTGGCGACACAATGGTAATTTCCACACCGACAATCAGGGCGTTGAACAGAACCGGCGGCAGCGGCGCCAAAATCGGAATGCCCTTCACGCGGATATTACGCACCATGTAAGTCGTCAGCGCGGCCAGCAGGGTAGCGGCCGTACCAAAAATAATATCCAGCGCCCCCATACTGCTCCATAAATTGGAGAGCAGGCAACCGACGGCAAGACCAGGCACCGCCGCCGGCGTCAAAACCGGCAGAACCGTCAGCGCCTCAGAAAAGCGGAACTGCACGGGGCCATAGGCCAGGTTCAGCATCATTGCCAGCAGCGTCAGCACCGTATAGCCGGCGGCAATCATGGCGGCCTCTGTCAAAAAGCGTACGCGGGTATTTCTTTTCATTCTTTTTCCTCCGTAGTTTTATTTTAGGTCAGGAGTTTGCGACTGACCGCGCCGGGGTGTTCAAAACGGCGCTGTACATAACAATACTATAAATATTTGATAAAATCAATAGGCAATCATAAGGGAAAAAGGCAGCGCCCTGCCGGACTTCCATTTCCGCAGGGCGCCGCCGGAGGCCTTTATTCAGCCGGCGCATCCGCCTTTTCTTTGGCAGACGCCTTCTTCTTTTTTTCCTTATCCTTTTTAGCTTCCTTCTCCGTGTCCTCCAGGTCCTGCGGCGGTAAGGGCTCCCGCTCGATCATAATCCGGGAAATCCGCCTGTCCTCAACCTCAAGCACGGTCAGGTTCAGCCGCCCGATTTTCACATTGGGGTGCTCCCCAATAGCGGGCACACGGCCCAGGCGCTCCATCATCAGGCCCGCAATGGTGTCGTACTCGCTGTCGGGCAGCGTCACGCCGGTCAGATCCTCAATTTCGTCAATCGGCGTGCTGCCGTCCACCTTATAGGTGTTCTCGCTCATCTGATGGATCTCCTCTTCCTCGTGGTCATATTCATCCTGAATATTGCCCACAATGGATTCGAGCAGGTCCTCCATAGTAATCAGGCCCTCGGTGCCGCCGTACTCATCCACAATAATGGCAATCTGCGTTTTGCGCTCGGTCATTTCCTTAAACAGGTCGGCGCAGCTCTTGCTCTCAGGCACAAAGAAAGCCGGGCGCATAATCGCCGTAAGCGGAACATCAGGCGTCAAATCCGTACTGACGTATTTCAGCAGATCCTTTACATAAATAATGCCCAGAATATTGTCCAGATCCTCATGGTAGAGAGGGATTCTGGAATAGCCCTCGGCAATTGAGAGGTCGACGACATCCTGAATAGAGGCATCGTCCTCCACCGCCGCAATATCCGTCCGATGCGTCATGGCTTCCACCGCGGTGGCATCGTTGAAATCAAAGATATTGGAGATCATATCCTTGGCGCTCTCGTCGAGCACGCCCTTTTCCTCTCCGGCATCCACCATCATGAGGATTTCCTCCTCCGTGACGGTTTCCTCCGCAGCGTCGGGATTGATGCCGATGAGCTTCAGCACCAGGTTGGTAGAGACCGTCAGCAACGAGATAAACGGCCGGAATATCACGCTGACAGCCTGCAATATTCCCACAAACCGGAAGCTGAGCGCCTCGGCCTTCTGCATGGCGATTTTTTTCGGCACCAATTCGCCGAAGACCAGCGAAAAGTACGACAGAATCAGCGTAATAATAACGGTTGCTACTCCATCGATTACCGACCGGGAGCCTGGAATAAATTGCATGAGCCAATCGGTCAGCATGGCGGAATAGCTCTGCGCAGCCGACGCTGAGGTCAGAAAGCCCGCCAATGTCACGCCGATTTGGATGGTCGAGAGGAACCGGCTGGAGTTCTGTGTCAGCTTCAGGACTCTTTTTGCTTTTTTGTTGCCCTCCTCCGCCATTTTCCTGATCTTGTTGTCGTTCAGGGTGATGACGGCGATTTCGGATGCGGCAAAAAAGCCGTTGACTAATACAAGGATAATCAGCAATAATACGGACATCAGTCCCGCCGTCTCTCCCTGTGCCTGCGCTGCCGCGGCCGGCTGGACGGCCTGCGCCCCAAGCAGCGCGGTAATAAGGTTGCCTTCAGGTTCAGGAGGCATTTGGTTTACCCCTTTCAATTTATTGATTTTTCTTGATACATATTGCCAAAGGGCTGGTCCCCTCCCCCCGGCAACCGCGCAATGGCGGCCTTCTGCCCGTGCTGGGCGCCGCCGCCGTTTGCCCGGCGTGGTTTTCGCACCCCGGTATGCATTGCTTTTTATTTTATCGTATAAAAAGGTTTTCTTGCAAGCGCCAAAAAGCTTCGCAGGAGCGAGCCTGGCCCCGCAGGACGGACCCTACCGGCAAAAAAGCCGGAAATTTCCATTCATTAAAGTAAATTTGAGTAAATATCACGCTTTAAGCCAAAACGGATGGGCTCGCGGCCGCCCGGCCCCGTGTAGGGGCAGAAAATAACCGTGAAATTACAAATAAAAATCCCTTTGCATCTTTACAGAACGCCTGAAAAATGATAGAATTTATTGAAAGTGAAAAATGTGTCAATCTGTGCATTTTCACTGGAAGCTCATTCATTGATTATCCTTAAAAGGAGGAACATATTTAGAATGACGGACACCAGAAAAATGAAAACCATGGACGGCAACAGCGCCGCCGCACACGTTTCATATGCGTTTACGGACGTTGCGGCAATTTACCCCATTACACCGTCCTCCCCCATGGCGGATGAAACGGACAAGTATTCCGCCGCCAACCGCAAAAATCTTTTCGGCCAGGAGGTCCGCATCACGGAGATGCAGTCCGAGGGCGGCGCAGCAGGAGCCGTGCACGGCTCCTTGGCAGCAGGCGCCCTGACCACCACCTACACCGCCTCCCAGGGTCTTCTGCTGATGATCCCGAACATGTACAAAATGGCCGGTGAGTTCCTGCCGAGCGTCATCCACGTCTCTGCCCGTTCACTCGCCACCCACGCCCTGTGCATCTTCGGCGACCACTCCGACGTTTACGCCTGCCGCCAGACCGGCTATGCCATGCTCTGCTCCAACAGCCCGCAAGAGGTTATGGACCTGGGCGCCGTAGCGCATCTGGCCGCCATTAAGGGCCGCGTCCCCTTCCTGCACTTCTTTGACGGCTTCCGTACTTCTCATGAGGTGCAGAAGATTCATATGTGGGACTATAAGGACCTGGGCGACATGCTCGACTGGGAGGCCGTGGACTCTTTCCGCCGCAGCGCCATGAACCCGGAGCACCCCGCCACCCGTGGCACCGCTCAAAACGACGACTTCTTCTTCCAGGCCAGCGAGGCCGGCAACAAATACTACGATGCCCTTCCGGCGGTTGTTGTCGACTACATGAATCAGGTCAATGAGAAAATCGGCACCGACTACAAGCCCTTCAACTACTATGGCCCTGACGACGCTGAGCGCGTAATCATCGCCATGGGCTCCGTCTGCGAATGCGCGGAGGAAGTGGTGGACTACCTGAACGCCGCCGGCGACAAGGTCGGCCTTGTTAAGGTTCACCTCTACCGCCCGTTTGTTGCCGACTTCCTGACCGATGCCCTGCCGAAGACCGTCAAGAAGATCTCCGTGCTTGACCGCACCAGAGAGCCCGGCTCCATTGGCGAGCCGCTGTACCTCGACGTTCTCGCCGCCCTCAACGGCACCGAGTTCGGCTCCGTACCGGTCTACAGCGGACGTTACGGCCTCGGTTCCAAGGACACCACACCGGCCCAGATTATTGCCGTGTTCCGCAACATGGAGGCCGAAACGCCGAAAAAGCGCTTCACCATCGGCATTGTGGACGATGTGACCCACCTGTCCCTGGATATCAGCGAGAACCCCGACACCACACCGGCCGGCACCACCTCCTGCAAATTCTGGGGCCTGGGTGCGGACGGCACCGTCGGCGCCAACAAGAACTCCATCAAGATTATCGGCGACCATACCGATATGTATGCACAGGGCTATTTTGCCTATGACTCAAAGAAATCCGGCGGTTTGACGGTTTCTCACCTGCGCTTTGGCAAGAAGCCGATCAAATCCACCTATTATATCAGCAAGGCTGACTTCGTCGCCTGCCACAAGCCCTCCTATGTCCATGAGTACGACATGGTTCAGGATCTGAAAAAGGGCGGCAGCTTCCTGCTGAACTGCCAGTGGACCGAGGAGGAGCTGGACCAGCATCTCCCCGCAAAAATGAAGCGCTACATTGCTGAAAACGATATCAACTTCTACACCATTGACGGTATTAAGCTCGGTAAAGAAATCGGGCTCGGCAGCCGCATCAACACCATTCTGCAATCTGCTTTCTTCAAGATTGCCGACATCATCCCCTCTGAGCAGGCCGTTCAGTACATGAAGGACGCCGCCCTGCATTCCTACGCGAAGAAGGGCCAGAAGATTGTTGACATGAACTATGCGGCAATTGAGCACGGCGCAACCGACTTTGTCAAGGTCAACGTGCCGGAGTCTTGGAAAAACGCAGAGGACGAAGCAGTGGAGGAGGCCGTCATTGAGGGCCGTGCCGATGCCGTGGACTATGTCAAGAACATCCTGATTCCGGCTAACAAATACAAGGGCAACGACCTGCCGGTCTCCGCTTTTGAGAAAATGGCGGACGGCACGGTGCCCTCCGGCACTTCCGCTTATGAGAAGCGCGGCATCGCCATTGATATTCCCGAGTGGAACCCGGCCAACTGCATCCAGTGCAACTTCTGCTCCTACGTCTGCCCGCACGCGGTTATCCGCCCCGTTGCCATGACCGAGGAAGAAGCCGCCAAGGCCCCGGAGAGCATGAAGATGAAGGATATGACCGGCATGCCGGGCATGAAGTTCGCCATGACGGTTTCCGCTTATGACTGCACCGGCTGCGGCTCCTGCGCACAGGTCTGCCCGGGCATGAAGGGCGAAAAGGCCCTGGTCATGAAGCCAATGGAGACTCAGCTCATCAGCCAGGAAGGCGCCGACTACGCACGTTCGCTCGACCAGAAGCCCGCCGTCTTTGACAAGTTCAAGGAGAGCACCGTAAAGGGCAGCCAGTTCAAGCAGCCGCTGCTCGAATTTTCCGGCGCATGCGCGGGCTGCGGCGAGACCCCCTACGCGAAGCTCGTCACCCAGCTGTTTGGCGACCGTATGTACATTGCCAATGCGACCGGCTGCTCCTCCATTTGGGGCGCATCTGCTCCGGCTACGCCGTACACCGTCAACAAAAAGGGTCACGGCCCCGCCTGGAACAACTCCCTGTTCGAGGACAACGCTGAGTTTGGCCTGGGCATGACGCTCGCTCAGAACGCCATCCGCGGCAGGCTGGCCGGCTATGTTGAGGAGCTCGCTGCTTCTGACAAGGCCTCTGAGGAAATGAAGGCGGCCTGCAAGAACTATCTTGACACCTTCGATGACAGCAAGGCAAACCGCGGCGCCGCGGATGCCCTGATTGTCGAGCTTGAGAAAGCTGCCGCAGACGGCTGCGAGCTTTCCGCCAAGACCCTTCAGGATAAGGATTACCTCGCCAAGAAGTCCATGTGGATCTTCGGCGGCGACGGCTGGGCCTACGACATCGGCTTCGGCGGCCTGGATCATGTTCTTGCCTCCGGTCAGAATGTAAATATCCTGGTCTTTGACACCGAGGTTTACTCCAACACCGGCGGCCAGGCCTCTAAGTCCACCCCGCTCGGCTCTGTCGCACAGTTTGCTGCAACCGGTAAGGCGACCAAGAAGAAGGATCTGCCGGCCATTGCCATGAGCTACGGTTATGTCTATGTAGCGCATGTCGCCATGGGCGCTGATTATAACCAGTGCATTAAGGCCATCACCGAGGCTGAGAGCTACAACGGCCCCTCCATCATCA
Organism: Hydrogeniiclostridium mannosilyticum; assembly: GCF_003268275.1. Taxonomy (GTDB): domain Bacteria; phylum Bacillota; class Clostridia; order Oscillospirales; family Acutalibacteraceae; genus Hydrogeniiclostridium; species Hydrogeniiclostridium mannosilyticum. Next base: position 67,301 of record NZ_QLYR01000011.1, on the reverse strand, counting down.
TCGCCTACGCACCGTGCATCAACCACGGCATCAAGGGCGGCATGAGCATTGCTCAGGCTGAGGAGAAAAAGGCTGTTGAGGCCGGCTACTGGCAGAACTTCCGCTACGACCCCAGACTTGCTGACGCAGGCAAGAATCCGTTCCACCTCGACAGCAAGGCGCCGACCGCCAGCTACCGTGACTTCATCATGGGTGAGGTTCGTTACAACTCTCTGACCCGTGCTTTCCCGGATCGTGCTGAAAAGCTCTTCACCGAAGCTGAAAAAGTGGCCAAGGAGAGATATGAACATCTGGCGGAGATGTCCAACGAATAAATAACCTCCATTATTTACCAGCATAGCGAAAACAGGTCTTTTTCACCAAAGGAGAGGACCTGTTTTTGTGTTTTATACGACGATTTTTCCCTTGCAAGAACATTGGAAATATACTATAATTAGAAAACCGGATTATTCCATCTGAGACCAAATAGACCGGATGGGTTGAGCGGTAAATATTGATTGAGGAGAATTAGAGAAATGAAAAAAGTAATGGCGTCCCTTTTGGCGACCTTGATGGTCATTGTTGTAATGGTTGGCTGCTCAGGCGGCAATTCCGACTCCAAGTACGTCGGTACCTGGAAAACCTCAGAGGTTTCCGCCGCTGGCCAGACCTTTACCATTGAGGAGTTCAATGAGCTCGCTGGCGACTCTCTTACCAACCAGGCTGACCTGACCATTGTACTCAACGGCAACGGCAGCTGCGAGGTTAAAAATGCTGCCGGTACCAGCGGCACCGGCAAGTGGACCGAGGGCGAAGGCAAAATTACCATTAAGGATTCTGCTTCCACCATTGAGCTGACCGAAGAGGATGGGCTGCTCGTTATGGAGCAAAGCGGCACGACCTTCAAATTCAAGAAACAGTAAAAGCTTAATCCTTCCCCTTATCAGAAGCTGGCGGCAGCTTTGGAACGGTTGGGCTGGTATCTGAGGTGTACAAGAAGATGAAGAAAAAAATCCTCTTACTATTAGCGGTTTTTATCTTTACCATCAATATGGTTGGGTGCAGCAGCACGCTCCCAGGCCTGATGAAGGATATGCTTAAAGGCGAGCAGCCGGCGCCCTCGTCGGCGCCTTCGTCGGCGCCCGGTACGGCCTTTGAAGATGAAGCTTCCCAAGGGGCCGGAAAAACTGAATCCGCACAACCTGATTGGGACATCCCGCCTGCCTCCCAGGCCGATGCCCAGGCCCAATATACGGGGACCTGGAAAACCGTTGAGGTTGCAGCAAACGGCCAGACCTTTACCATTGAGGAGTTTGAGGAGATTGCCGGCGAAGAACTAACCAAACAGGCCGCCCTTACCATTGTTTTAAATGAGGACGGCAGCTGTGAGGTCCGGAATGGATCCGGTATCGGTGGCGCAGGTATATGGACTGTGAGTGGCGGTGAAATTGTCATTCAGGACGCTGCTTCCACTTTTTATTTAACAGACCAGGGAGACGGCTCTCTCCTTTTGGTACAGGAAAACTCTTCCCATACCTTTAGAAGATAAGGGAACACAACATAACCCCCGCTTTCATTCGGGCCAGCCGGATGAGAGCGGGGGTTGTTTTACTTTATATTATCGCAAGGCCGTCCCCCGCTTTACGCGCAATAGCGGGCGGCAAGCGCCTGAAGCTTCTCACTGTTTTGCGGCGCCCACTCGGCCCAGGTCGAGTGAGAAAACTCTATCAGCTCGCCAAGCTCCAATAGAAAAGCGGGAATATCCGACTCCAGCATAACACCGGCCGGCTCGCCGAAGCTGGCAGCTCCGAGCTTATCCGTACCGTTGATAAATAGCCGATAGGCGGGCAGCGGTTTTTTGTCAACGGTTTTTACACAGCCCTGAAAGCCCAGCGCCGCCGCCTGATGCGCGCCGCAGCTGGACGGACACCCTGAAATCCGGATGCGCGGCAGGACGCCGTCCCGAAAATGACGCTCGCGCACTTTTTCCACCACCGCCGCCAGCGTTGCCTGGCTGTTCCGAACCCCCTGTTGGCAGATGCTTGCGCCAATGCAGGCAACACTTTTTTCAAATTCGTTTTGAGCTCCATCCTTGGTTAATTCCAGTACCTTCCGGGCCTCGTCCGCTGTCAAATGAATGATATAAAGCCCCTCGTCCGGCGCCACCCTGCACTCTACCGCAGGAAAATCCTTTATAAGCCGGTAAAGCGCCGACAGCCTTTCCGGCGGCAGACAGCCGCCGACAGGCTGATAGCGAACCGCATACAAGCCGTGCTGCTTCTGAGCTGTCACCCGCGCATCCTCAAGCATGCCCTCTCCACTTTTCTGGACATCCACGGCCTCCACATGCAGATCCAGCTTTTCATCGCGCTGAACCTGGCTCACATATTCCAGGAATATCCTGCGAAGCTTTTCTTCACCCAGCGTCTCCTGCATATAACGCGTGCGGGCCCGGGCCCTATTCTCATAATTGCCATGCGCGCAGAAGGTTAAGACCATGGCCTTGATATAATATAGGATTTTTTCCGCCGGTACGGCCTGTTGCGCCAAAATTCCCATTTTGTGGTTAGCGCCCAGGCCGCCGGCGATATAAAGATCAAACGTCCCGTCCGGATTGGCAAGAAAGCCCATGTCGCGAAATGCCGCGTGAACCGAATCCTCCGCCCCGTTTGAAAACGCAACCTTCAGCTTTCTAGGCATATGGATGCTATCCGCAATCGAAAGCAGATAGCCAGTGGCAGCCTCCGCATATGGCATCACGTCGAATGCTTCACCCTGCTGTACGCCTGAAAGCGGGCTGCACATCACATTGCGCGGATTATCGCCGCCGCCCCCCAGGGTGTAGATGCCCGCCTCAGCAGCGGCTTCCATAATTTTTGCGACCTGCTCCGGCGCCAAATTATGGAGCTGTACCGTCTCACAAGTCGTCAGCTTCAGGAGATCGATGCCATATTGTTCCACCGTCCCGGCAATAAAGCCAAGGCGCTCCTTCGTCATCCGGCCGCCCGGAAGCCGGAGCCGCAGCATGTTCTTAGCCGGGTCCCGCTGTGCATAGCTGCCAAAGCCGCCCGAAACCCCCTTATAGGCCTTCCGGTCAATTTCACCTTTATTAAATGCCTCCAATTTTTCTTCAAAATCGCTGATTCTTGCCGTAAACCGGTCCATCCATTGTTCCCGCATTGGGCGTTTCCTCCTTTAAACATCCTCTCGGCCGCTTTATTTTGCACGGTTCAACATCCTTGCCGCCTGTATTCACGCGGTAAGATACAAAAATTTTTTGTGTACTTATCTTTATCATACCACATTTGTCAAGTTTTCGCGCATATAAAATCCTGACAAACCCGCTCATGAATCCTGTTGTTGTCCGTACAAAAAGCTGAAGTAGACTTCAGCTTTTGCTTGACAAATTTGTTGAATCAGCGTAATATGAAGTTAACTTCATATTATGCTGTGAACAATTTACTTTTAAAGACGGGGCACTGCAAGATGAAAAACAGAGTAAAAGAACTTCGTACCCAATTAAAAATGACACAGCAGGAGCTGGCTGCGCTTGTCCATGTTTCTGCACGGACTGTCATTTCAATTGAAAAGGGCCAGTACAGTCCGTCCCTTATGCTGGCTTACCGCATGGCTGTTGTGTTTGGAGTAACCGTCGAAGAGCTTTGCTGCTTAAAAGAAAATAAAGAATTGGAGGATCTGCGGTATGAGGAAATCTGATTCGCTCAGCTACACGGATAAAATTAAATGGCGCGTTCGTACGTCCTGGGGAATTTTAGCTGTTATGCTGATTTACATGGTCATTGTTGGCGAGACCGGCGGAGACTCCAGGGTGATGACCAATTTTGCCGGTATCACCAGCAAGGTGATCTTCTTCGGCGGCATTCTTTTCATTCTCCGCAGAATCCTCCGCTATAAGAAGCTGCTTAAAAATAAAGCCTTGTTAAAAGAACAAATGCAAACCGAGCTGGAGGAAAGAAAGCAGTACCTGCACGACAAGAGCGGGGGTGCGGTGCTGGATATTCTTCTTCTCTTTTTGCTCTTTGCCACGGTTACCACCGCACTGTATAATATGACAGCCTTTTATGTGTCCATCGTCATTCTGGCGGTCACGCTGTTTTTGAAAATAACAGCTTATGTATTTTATAGCAGCCATTGAACCTGGCTCGATCGGTTCCCGGCAAAACGGGGCGCCGTGCTTCACGCTGCTATTATCCATTTTAGCGCGGCGCCGTTTCATCCGCTGCCTTCGGAGCCATCGGATGAGGGTAAAACAGAAGGGCAGGGAAAAACGCCCTTTTGCTTATTATCCCGCTCAGGCAAAATAACCGCCGTCAGACGGTACATCCCGTACCCGCCGCCCGTTTAGCTCCCGGATACGCGCTAAACATGTCAACCTGTCTGAGCGGCGGCGCAGCCCTTCCGTACGGCGGCTGGAGTACAGAATAAAAATGACATAGATATAGGGCATACCCAAGTTCGTCTCCAACAGGGAATTTACCAGCAGCGGCGAGAGCTTATCCGCCAGGCTGCTGAATCCGGCGCTGCGGACACCGCCCACCAGGAGCATCGCCTCCCAGCCGAGCTGCACCAGGATGCCGATTGCCAACAGCCATAGGATCGGCGCCCTGGTCTCTTGCTCCTTCTGCCACAGGTTCCAGACAATCAACCCCAGGTATCCTACCAAAAGGATAAGCGCCATATAGCCATGATAGGAGCCTGTTGTCCGCTGAATGGTGATCGGTTCAAGGCCACCGCCGAAGGTCCGGGTAATCAACGGGCAGCAGAACCACCATGTCAATATCAGCATTGACCATTCCAGAAGCCGGTGATCCTTCGAGATCCAGAGCCAGATCCAGGCAAAATTGGTAAAGCCGTAGCTCATCGACATCCAAAGCAGCACCCAGAAAAGGCTGTAGCCGCCGGAAATTTCCCGGGCGCCGCAAACCAGGTGGAAAATACCGAAATCCACTACCATATACAGCAGGCCGGCAAGCAAGCCGGTCAAAACCGTCATATACTTTTTGCGCAGCAGCAACAGGCATGCAAAAAACAACAGAAACCCCAGGTCCAGCCAAATGTACAAGGGGTCGAACTGCCGCCTTGCAATCATCTCTGCCATCACACAATCTCCCTTTCTTAACTTCTGCTTATTCACCGGCTGCTTCAGTCAATTTCAGCCAGCATAACAATCATTGGTTTTATTCTGCTTTTACATAGGCCGTCATGCGCGCTCCCGCATCCTGCACCAGGATGTCTGCGGGCAGCCGGAAAAGCTTACAGGCCGTGTAAACGCTCGCCACGGCGCTGGAGAGATTGCAGGCCTGAATCAGGTAAACCACCCAAAACCAGGAAAGCGGAACCAATAGGTTCACCAGAAGGAGAAGCGCTCCCAAAATCGCCGCCGGCAGCAGTAAAAGGGCAATATAACCGCGCTTTGTAAAGCAGGCGTTGCTGCTGGTGTACAGAACCAGCCCTGTAAAGCCGTAAGTGGGCTTCACACCGCTGAGCCATCTGCCCAGCAGGCCGTTCAGCAGCGCCTGAAGCAGCGGACAGGCAACTGTGCCGATGACAATGGCAGCCAGCTTTCCCAAGGCCTCCCAGAGCACCGCCAGTATACCGCTGACTCCGCCCGCATGAAAAAAGCGGGATAAATCCAGTAAAAAATTCAGCGGAACAGCAAACGCCGCCGCAACCGCCATCCCCACGATCACTATCAGCGCTGTTAGATTCAACCACAGCGCCTTTTTTTGATCGCTTTTCAGGTCCAAGCTCCATATCGTCCGGTAGCCGTCTGGAATCTCCGTCAGATTTTTCATATCCTCCTCACGCCTCCTGCCAAGATAAAATATGGATTGCCGCTAAGCGCCAGCCCCCAACCGCGGCCTAAGCTGTAGCGCCGCGGTTTTCCGTTTACCAGTTCAGCACTGCGCGAAGCCCCTCCTCCGGCGCCTGTTGGGGTGAATATTCCAGGCCGACATACCCCTCATAGCCTGCCGCCCGCAACTGCCTGAAGATATTGGGGTAATTGAGCTCTCCCTGGGTCAGCTCATGCCGTCCCGGCGCTCCGGCGGCATGAATATGGCCGGCTTTATCCAGATTAGGCAGCAGCGATCGCAGGATGTCCCCCTCGGTGATCTGCTGGTGATAGATGTCATACAGCACACGCACCGATTGCGCTCCCACTTCATCAATCAGATCGAACGCCTCCTTGGAGGCCGACAGGAAATACCCCGGGTGGTTGAGCTTCGTATTCAGCGGCTCTACTACCAGGGTCACGCCGCTCTCCTCCAGCAGCGGCACACATGCGCGCAGTCCGTCAAGCAGGCATTGGCGCTGCTCTTCCCGCGGCGCGCCGGTATCCGGCCCGGTTTGGGTAATCAGTGTATTGCAGCGCAGCCGGCCGGCAACCTGAATGCTTTCCCGCAGGCCTTCCAAATACCGGGCCCGCGCCTGAGGCTCTGTCAGAGGAACAAATTTTGTGCAGAAGGCGGCGATTTGCAGGCCCAGCCGCTCAGCAGCCTGCGCGACTGCCTCACAGTCCTTGTCCCACCAGGACCAAAACTCCACAGCGCCGTAACCGGCCTCATGTACACGGCGCATACTGTCCGCCACATCGCCTCCTGCATAAACAGCATCCAAACAAACCGAGTACTTCATAGAACGCACACCTCCATTGATAGATATTTTTATTAGCGCCAATCCACCTGCTTCCGGAAGCCTCGCTCTAGGCTGGCTCTCGTTCGCCGACTTTCAAAGGCTTAACACTTACCAATTTAAGTTAAGCATAACATTTAAAAAAGAAAAAGTCGACTATTTTCTGTGAAAAACCGATATTTTTTCACCCGGGAAGCCACCAGACGAAAAGTATTTGTCCCATGTATTACGGAGAACGAAAAAACGCGCGTCCCCCGGAAAATAAAAATGCCGGAAGGCAATGTGCCGTCCGGCGAACATCTCATTGGATAGTCCGTTTTATACTGGGAGCAAAGGGGAACGGCTCCCGGGGCAGGCAACCGTCAATTTGTGCATCGCGCGCGTACACGCTACATAGAGCAGGTTCCGGTCAAAGCCTTCCCGGTAGGCTTCCGCATTTGCACCGGGAATTAGCACCTCGTCAAACTCCAGGCCCTTTGACATCTGTACCGAAAGAACAAGAGCGCCGTTATGGAACGACTCGCTTTCCGGCGTTACCAGCGTTACCTCCGCCTGGCGCTCCTCCAGCCGCTCAAACAGCTCCTTTGCCTCACGGTTCGTTCTTGTAATAATACCCATCGCGTTGTAGGCGCCTTGGTGAAACAATTCCACCGCCGCAATCAGGTAATTGAGTTCCTCCTCGCCATCCCTAAAATCCAAGACAGCGGGGGGATCCCCGTGGCGCTCGACCGCCTCAATATTCACCTGGCCGATGATCCTGCTGGCAAAGTGAATGATCTCACATGTAGAGCGGTAGCTCTTTTCCATTCTGACCAGCTCCGACCCATCATACAGCCGGTGCAGCTCCTCCAGCGTATAGGGGCAATTGGGATTAATGGACTGCCCGAAATCCCCCAAGATGGTTTTGGGGCACTTAAACAGCCGGTTGAGCACCGCGTATTGAATGGGGCAGTAATCCTGCATTTCATCAATGACAAGATGCTTAATCAGGCGGCTTTCCTGCAAGCCGGTAAAGGCCGCCTGCAAATAAAGATAGGGGTACACGTCGTTCCACTCCAGCACCCCCTTCTTTACCGGCACATACAGCTTGGAGCGGCCGATCCGCTGGTAAAAATCCTTATAAGCCGCCAGGGTGTTTTTCAGCCTGAGCATCTTTTTTAAGGAAATGAAAATCCGCGTCCGGTGCGGAAGCTTTTCCTCCCAAATATTGTCACGTTCAAGCCGGTTGTAAAGGTCGTCGGCGACAATCTCCAAACGCTTAATCAGCGGAAAGCGCTTATAAATATCCACCCTGGCCCGGATCCACTCAGCAGGAACTGTAAACGATTCGTACACATAATCCTGGACCGCAAGGGCAATCTCCGGCAGCTTCGCGATATACGCGTCCATCAGCTGTACAAACTCAACGGTAGACTTGAAGCGCACGCGCTCCTCCCAAGCCTTGTCCGCATTTTCCAGCGGGTTGCGGTCGGAGGAAAAGTCAACCCCCTCCTCCAGCTGAACCAACGCCAGGTCCTCCAGGCTGGCGTCAAAGATGGGCTCCTCACCCAGCTCCGGCAAAACGTTTGAGATATAATCACCAAACACGCGGTTCGGCGAGATAATGGTCACATTCTGCGCCTTGATGGTGTCACGGCGCCGGTATAAGAGAAACGCTACCCGGTGAAGGGCAATGCTGGTCTTACCGGAACCCGCCACGCCCTGAATAATCATCGTATGCGCCGTCTCATTGCGGATAATTTGATTTTGCTCCCTTTGAATGGTGGAGATAATAGATTTCATCTTTTCATCTGAAGTGTGGGCAAGCTCCAGCTGCAGAATATCGTCCTGAATATTTTGGGAGCTGTCAAAGGCGTACTCCATGCGCCCGTTTTTAATTTTAAACTGTCTCTTAAGAATAAGCTCCCCCTCTACGTGGTCCTCCGGGGCATCGTACCTGGCACGCCCCAGCTCATAATCATAAAACATGCTTGCAACCGGCGCGCGCCAATCTACTACCAGCAGCTGCTGCTCAAAGTGAAAGGCATAGAGGCCGATGTAATAAACCCGTGGGCTGTCTCCGCCATCCGGACGAAAATCGATGCGGGCAAAATAGGGACTGTCCTTTGTCTTGCGCATTCTGTCCCGGTAGACCACCGCCGAGACGCCCAGAGAATCAATCTGGCGCAGGGCCATCTCGCTCTGAAAAATTTCCTTGGCGTCGCCTTCATTGCGGTGCTCCACCATGTAGCTCTGTGTTTCGCGGTATTCCTGGTCCATTTTTTCAACAGAGCGCTCTGCTTCTGCAAGCTCCAGGCCGGCCTTTTCTATAATCTGCTCAAGATGGATGCGCTCTTCGGGAAAAGAAGCGGCGATATCGGGTATATCCCTGTGCTCCGCATGCTGTGTTGCTCTCTCCATGTAAACCTCCTTACACGATCAGATCCGTTTCTCCCTTTTTTTGAACTTAGGCTTTGGGCAGTAATCCTGGGTCAAAAATCAGCCTGCCCGCCTTGCTTCGTGAAAAAACGCTGTAAAAATCCGCGCTTTCACGGCAACATGCCCACCGGCGATCCGGTCAGCCAGCGCCGGTGGACAAAACACGGCTTCCTGCCACCGGCCCGGTTCGCTATCCTCATCATAACAAATATTTAAAAAAAGACTAGACTTATTTTTTCGGATATGGTATGTTATATATTAATCGTAGCCAAAAATGGATTTTGGCTACGATTAATATATATACAGATAAAAACAGGCCTTGTCTCCTGCGAACGGGATTACAAGGCCTGTTTTTTATTATTCGGGCTTCACCAAAATAAAGAATGCCCGCTGATTTATTCCTAATGGCCGTCACCAAGAACGGAATTGATAATTTCTTCCCGATTCCGTATATAACGCTCCAGCTCCGCCTCATTCATCAGCAGTACAGGATATTCGGCGGCTTCCTCCAGCAGAATCAACTCCGGAGCAGGCATAAAATTTTCCGGCTGTGCAGACAAATCCAGCAGGGCATAGATGCTTTCTACATAGTTATATTCCTCCTGCTGCTGATATAGCGGAGATTCCTTAGGATATTCCTTGGGCGTCAGGAAAACTAGATATTCCCGGCCTTCCTGCATCGGCGCATGGTAACACATCGGCTCTGTTTTCGGAAAGCCATTTACAAATCTATCATCAGCCTCCGCTCCTGGTATCTTTCCTATAAATTGATAGACCTCCGCATCATGGAGCCATTCATGCGCCGGTGAATAGTATAGCCGCACCGGCTCATAGATTAAGATGTGATCTCCCTCCAGAGAAGCATCTCCCTGGTAAACAGAAACCACTTCCGCCTTGGTAAGAAATGTTTGATTTGTATAATCTTGTTCTCCTTGATATCTTACCACAGCTATCAATTTACTTTGTTTCATTAAATTCTGTGCGGAATCCTCCAGCGTCTGCGGTGTAATATCACTGTTATACCAATAAACCGCTTTGCCGAGATTCGGATCTTGCGCCACATCTGTGAAGCTGGCCCGAGTTGCTAACCCCAGCAGCACACAGCCTAGCAGCAGCACGCAAATTATTAACCAGGGACCTTGTCTTTGTAAAAAACGTCTCATCCCCTTTACGCCTCCCCTTCCGGTTTCGCCTGACTGTCCATAACCTCTGCCAGCCGTCCCTCCGCCATCTTAAAAATCCGGTCGCATAAAGCAGCGATATCCTCCTTGTTATGGCTAGCCAGCAGGATGGTCGCGCCGCGGTCCCGCTCCTCCCGGAGAATTGAGCGCACCCGCTCCACACCGTCTTCATCCAAGGCGTTTGTCGGTTCGTCCAGCACCAACAGCTCCGGCCTTTCCATAATGGCCTCAGCAATACCTAGGCGTTGCTTCATGCCCAAGCTATATTTTTTATAGGTGCGCCGGTCGTCTGGATTCAGCCCCACCCGCGTAATGGCATGGCGGATTTCGTTGTCTCCGATTACCCTTCTGATTTTAGACAGCAGGCGCAGGTTTTCAAACCCGGTGTACTCATCCCAGAAGCCTACGGATTCAAGCATAACGCCCAGGCTTTCCGGAAAAGTCACATCCTCCCGGAGCTTTTTTGAAAAGACCTCCACCTCGCCCTCGGTCAGACGGATCAAACCGCAAATTGCCCGAAAAAGCATGGTTTTACCCGAGCCGTTCACTCCAATAAAGCCGTATATGCCGCCACGGTCCAGCTCCAGGTTGATATGATCCAGCACCAGCGCTCCTTTTATTTCTTTTGTCACATTACGTACAATAATCTGATCCATCTTCCTCCACCCCTTTAAAAAAAATCAGCCCGCTTCAGATAATGCCGAAGGGCCAAATATTCTACGCCCGCTATGAGCAGTAAATAGACTACGGAATAAAAGGCAGGCGGAAACACCGTTTTTCCATGCGGTTCATAAAATCCGGCAGACGCTTCTTCATGCCAGGCATATATCCCTTGACAAAACGGGTTGGCATAACAAAAAAGCTCTTTCAGAAAGCCGCTGGAAAAGGTCGCCGCCAGAATGCTAATTACATGCAGAGCCGCTACCGCCAAAAAGGCGTAGAAGCTTCCGGTTTTCAGCGCACTGATGCTGACCAGACCAACCAGCATCAGGTTATTTAAGAAAAACAATATTACCTCTACGGTAAACATCCGCCAGTTGAATTCCTCCGGCGATGCGCCCGATGCCAAGCCGGCACATAGGGATGCCGCCGCTCCTAAAACGCTGTAAAGCGCAATGCACCCCGCCAGGTACAGCAGCTTGGGACCAAAGCAGCGCATTGGGCGCGGCGCGCGGGTCAGAATATAAACAGCCATCGCTTCAAAATCCCCGGAAATAAAATCACTGAATAAAAAAAGCAGCAGCACCGTGGGAATGAATGCGAACAGCAGCACCGGCGGGTTATTCAGCGGTGAGAAGATCTTTCCGCCCAGGACATAGAGTATAAACTCATTTAAATTCTCGCCATGCCGCAGCAATGCCGCCCAGCAAGGCAAAAAGCCATAAACGGCGGCAGCCAGAAACGTTTTCCATAACCATCGCTTTCTAAGCATCCGCTTTTCCCCGCTCCATAAAATCCCGCCTATCCGTTGCAAAAACATCAATCAATATCAGGCACAAAAGGGTGCCGGTTAGCACCGAAAAATTGCGCAGCAGCAGCGGCGGGCTCTGAAAAACCTCCGGGCTGCACACAACATAGAAAGTCGAAACAAAAAACCACGTTAAATTGGAGACCGCATAATCCAGCACACCATAGCCAACAACAGCCAAAAAGCCCAGATAAGTTTTACCGCCGCCAATAACTGAAACCAAATAAAAAATCAGCGAGCAATTCATGTAAAAGAGCAGCTGAAGAAACAGCAGCGGCAATAATTTTTCTCCGCCTTCCGCACTCCCAGCAAAAAGCAGTGCCCGGGGTACCGCTATACAGTTGGACATAAACACGTACAACAGCGAGCTCACTGCCGACAGCCGGGCATAACAGGCAATGTACCCGAAGGGCGACTCCATGCGCACCGTCAGCTTTGTCTCGCTGCACACCTGATAAACAGGCGTATTCCAAAGGCAGAACAGCGGGGTAAATAAAAGTCCAAATTTATTAAGGCTACGAATAGACATGAAGGCCTCGGCCGCATTTTCTCCATATGGCGTACTCAGGCACTCGGCTCCTTGTATCACCAGCAAAGAAACTAGAAACAACCATTGGCTGCAGCGCTTGGTTAGCAGCCGCAGATATTCCCGTGTCATTGCAGCGCCGCCTCCGTTCTGTACCTTTTAGCCGCGGCGGCGCCAAGCAGTAGAACCGCCAGCATACAGAGCGGTAGGGCGAAGAAAAACCATGGTTGTTTAAAAACGCTGTCATTCGGGTATAAGTAGATCTCGAAAATCAAAGAGGGATTGATAAATGTAAGGAGCAAATCATAGCACAACCAAAAAACAGCAGGCAGGCCCAAAACCAACAGTTTTTTATGAACACCTAATAAAGAAAGCAAGTAAGAGGCTACCGCGTTCATGCCCCCGAACAGAGAAGCATAGAATATGAAAACAAGATTATGGAGGTAAGGGTGGTTCAGCAGCAAATATGGAAACACGTAGGCCTCCGATAATGTAGGAGAAAACATCCACGCACCCCAACTAGCATAACCTTCTATTTTCCCTCCTGTAGCGGGAAACAATAAAAATGACAGCAGCTGCGACACAAGCAACGGCGCTAAAATAACCAAAAAACCCCCGGCAAAGGATAAAAAAATCCCAGTCCGGCGGTATGCCCCCCACGTTGTGCGCACCAGCACCGACGCCAGATTGTGGCTTTTCCGATCCTCTAAAAAGCTATCAGCAAAGGGTAACGCCGCGATTAAGGAGATTGCCAGCAGATAAAAAGCTTGTAAAGTGACCCCCATCACCTGTGTAATATTACCCACCCAACCAGATGCCGCCGTGTATAAATCCGACTGGTCGGCGCCCCATTGCGAGCAGCATTCCTCAACAAAAGCTAATACGATAAATAAAAAGCTCAATACACAAGCAATTTTAAATTCTGCCCGGGTCGCCATGCGAACCAACTGCATACGAAAGATGCCGGTATTCCCATGCTTTTCCATTTGTGCCCTCCATTTATTTAAGTGTCAGGGAATATTCCGTCCAAAAATATTCCCTGACAATATCAGCCTTAGCCTAAATCAACAGTTCCGCTAATTGAAGTCGAACTTAGACCCCAATTGGACGCGTGCGCTCTAAATTCAACAGGCCCGGTCCATCTGTGTGTAACTAAATAAGGTACTACACCACGGCAACTCATAATATTGCAAATAATTAAAACATCGGAAACACCCTTTCTACTAATTTCATAAATTAATTGAACTCTAATAAAATTATATTAATATATTAAACATCAAAAATCAATTATTTTATAAATTTTCTGTCATCTTTTGAAATATAAGGCACCGATTCTATTCAATTTAGACCTCTGCACAGAGGGAACCTTCTATGAAAAAAGTAAAAACGAAAAGCGTTGTGAACGCATCTACAGGCGAACAGCAAAGGCGCGGCGTGACTCTTTGCGGAGAAGGAGGAGCAGCGGATCCGGTGACTAATTTTTTATGAAATAAAAAATCGGAACGAGCATAACTCGTCCCGATGTGGGTTTAGGTTACAAAAAAAGAGGCCCGCTTCTGGTCAAGCAGCTGAATGAAAAACGGCTGGTGAGCTCATCACGAAAGAACTGTTGCGACATATACGTTTGCATCAATCCCCAAACTGCGCTTTGATCCGCTCATTTACCCGAGCATCCATCCCATTCGGCAGCAGCATTAAATCTTCTTCTAAAATGGGGATTTCTGCGATGTCATCTTTTTCACCATATTGCGGAAAGTTAACCAGCCAAGTCCCATTAATAAAGTCCGGATCACAGATCCATCCCTGCATCCCTTTGTGTACACCATCTTTCACATATCTGTCTTTTTCGTTAATTACTTCGACACAATCCATTTCTTTCATGCTATTTACCTCCATATGGCGTATTTAATTTCAACTTACCGTTTGACTTTACCATCCATCCCGCCATAAACGATACTTCGCTAGTTCCATCTTTTCTTGGAATGGTAACTCTAATGTTAATTCTTTGCCCGTGCTCATTTAATTTTCCTAAAGTATAATCTCCTGCAATATACTTTTCAAGAGCCTGCTTTTCTATTTCGGCTTGCAGCCACCGTGCGTCGGTAACTGTATAGCCCCAGCTTTCAAAGGCTCTGTTCTTTCCATGCTTATAAACGTTGTCAGGGTCAAATAAGTAAGGATCAAATTTACTGTATTCACTGTATGTCGTTGCATCCATTAAAACCACCGCGTAATCAATTGGGTCTAAAGTACAGTGGCAGAAAGGATGATGCGGCCACGTGGGCGACTTGCTTTCCAGAAACCAACATCCATCTAGCTTTAAACACTCATCACAATGGGTTTTCCCTTCTGAATGGTGTGTCCACTGAATCCAGCTGGGCACAGCAGATTTCTGAACAACGAGGAAAGCGGACCATCGTTTGTGATAACTGCCGTTAACTCCTGGCAGAGCTGGCAAAGATTTCGATACGGGTGATAGCTTACCATATGGCAAAACGTAACCACATGCTTTCTGGATATACATTTAAACCATCTCCTATTTCATGATAAGGAAAAAATCCTTTCACTAATAGGGAAAAAGCGAGCAAAAGTTGCATAGAACCATGCAACTTTAGAAAATTATTCACAAGAAATTTACAAAAACAAACTACAGAGAATTTAGAAACATCTCCAATATATCAAAAAAGTGAAGTAAAAACAGACAAAAGTACATTTATTTCTACCGAACCTTCATGGGCTCGTGTTACAAAAAAGATGCCCGCTACAAATGCGGGCGGAAAAGCTTTAAATATAGAAAACCTGCGGTGCGCAGCTTGCTTACCGCAGGTGTGGGTTTACGCTACAAAAAAGATGCCAACTATAAGCGCGCGCACAAGACTATAGATAAAAACAAAGCCCCGCACGCGAATTGCGTGTCGAGGCTCTCGACTGGTACGCCCGGCTGGATTCGAACCAGTGGCCTTTAGAGTCGGAGTCTAACGCTCTATCCAACTGAGCTACGGGCGCATATTCAACTTTAACCATGTTTAATTATTATAAAAGATTCTGCGGCAAAATTCAAGAGCAAATTCAAAAAAGCACCCGGTTTTTTACCGGGTGCTTCTGAAGCTGCTTTAGGGGGCCAGATTAATGTCCCGAAAAGCCTTCACCAGCGCTACAGATTTTTCCCAGCTCATCAGGCTGCTGTTTATGCACAGGTCATAATTATCGGCGTCCCTCCAGTTTTTCCCTGTAAAGTACTGGTAGTAATCTGCCCGCCGTTTATCCGTGCGGATAATCAGCTTTTTAACCTCCTCCCTGGACAAGGAAGGGTGAACCTCCTGGGCCCGCTCAACGCAGTAATCAAACGGAGCATGTACAAACAGCCGCAGGACATTGGGCTGGCCCCTCAGCACAAAATCCGCACAGCGGCCCACAATCACGCAGGATTCTGTTGCCGCCAGGTCGCGAATAACCTTTGCCTGGAAGTTGAACAGGTTGTCATTGGAGACAAAATCCTCACTGTCCGGAGGAATCAACTCCCCCATATAGGCCGCACGGGCCTTCTTAAATAAAAGGGTTCCCTTAATCTTTTCATCGGCATTGGCGAAGAGCGCTTCGTTAATCCCGCTTTGATCCGAGGCCAGCCGCAGCAGCTCACGGTCATAATATGGTATATTCAGCTCCTTGGCAAGCATCCTACCAATTGTACGCCCGCCACTGCCATAACCGCGGGCGATGGTAATGACAAAATTTTTCACCGTAATCCCTCCGTGTTCAGGATATTTACAAATCAAGTATAGAACAAAGAAATAAAAAGGTCAATCATCTCTAAATTTTTCAGATAACTATAGCGCAAAGTCCTGAAAAAATCCAGATAAATTCAAGAAATCTTTCAGGGATTTCTTGTGATTTCCGCCCAGAATGCTATAATGGACTACAGCAGAAACAATTTAAAGCAAAAGAGGAGAATAACATGGTCAAAACACTGGATAAGCTTACGGAATATGGAGTCGAGTTAACCGGCTACCTGCACGATGCAAGCCCTGAAATGCCACACCGCGCCAGCCGGCCGGCCGTCATCTTCTGCCCGGGCGGCGGCTATGAAATTCTTTCCGACCGCGAGAAGGATCCGCCCGCGCTGGAATTTTTTTCCCGCGGCTATAATGTTTTTATTTTAATGTATTCCCTGAAGGAGAGGGCCTGCGGACTGCACCCGCTGAAGGAGCTCTCTGCCGCTGTCATGACGGTCCGTGAAAAGGCTGCCGTCTACCACATAGACCCCAAATGCGTCGCGGTTGCCGGTTTTTCCGCAGGCGGGCACCTGGCCGCAAGCCTCGGCGTGCGCTGGAACAGCCCGGAGCTGCGCGCCGAAATGGACACCAAAAACGGTCTTAACCGCCCGGACGCCATGATCCTATGTTATCCGGTTATCACCGCGGGGCCATGGGCGCACCGGCCTTCCATTGAATGGGTCAGCGGCAGTAAAACCCCTTGCCCGCTGTGGGATTATTTCTCTTTAGAGAAAAATGTCCCGGCAGACGCCGCGCCCGCTTTTATTTGGCACACCGTTACCGACGACGGCGTACCGGTGGAAAACGCCCTGCTTTTTGCCTCGGCGCTGCGGCAGGCGAAGGTTCCCTTTGAGCTGCACCTTTTTGCCGGTGGGCCGCATGGCCTTTCCACCTGTAACGAGGAGGTCGGCTCCCCCAACCCGGAAAGCCGCAAATGGGTGGATCTGAGCCTGGCATGGCTAAATAAGCAATTTGGGTTCAAGGATTGAACATGCCTAACGCATAAGAGACGCCGGGCCGCCGACATGGCGGCCCGGCGTCTCTTATGCGTTAACGGAAGCCCTGAAATTGCACGTTTACCTCAAAATCTCGCGGCCTAGCGCTAAACCGCCGCATGAAGCGTTTTTCCGCACGGCGGTAAGCAGGTTCTGTTTACCTGCTCTTATCTTATTGCTGCCCGGTGCTCTCCTCTTCTTTGACAATATTACGGTGAAACATCACATCGAAGATCCCCAGCAGCAGCGAGGCCCGTTTCTTCTTGAAATAGAAGGACACCGGAATCAATACCACAAGGGTGCCGATCAGGCAGACCAGGATATCCAGCATGGTGTCTGTCACACCCGTTGTCAGCACGTTCTGCGGGTCGGTCCCAAACAGAAGGCTTACGGTAAACTCCGAGAGCTCCCACAGAGCGGCAATGGCCAGGGAAAAGCAAATTTCAAACACGCAGACAAGCGGTAGATCCTTTTCCGAAATTTTCTTCTCCGGCTTCAGGTAATAGAACACAATCAGCCCGATCAGGGCAAACACAACCCCTGTCAGCGTGTGGGCAAATTTGTCGTAATAGGGAATCACTGAATACCCCCTTAAATCCAGGCCCACCGTGTAGAGCAGAAAGAAAAACAGGGTCAGCAGAAAGTCAAGCTGGTAAATTGGCCTGAAGCGGCAAATTTTATAGACCAGGCGCAGGGCAAGGGGGAACAAAATCCCGCAGAAGCCTAAAACCGCATAATACGGCAGGCCCCGGGCGGTATAATAGCAGCCCAGTACCAGGTGCACCGCCCAGAACAGCGTCAGGTAGACCGGGGTTATCTTTTTGAAACGTGCCTCTCTTTTCTCCATGATTCTCTCCTTTAGAATATTCTCAGGGGTTTTCCCGCAGCAAGCTCAGCAGCTGCTGCCGCGCGGCGGCGGGCTCTGCCCGGCCCCTGGTCTCACGCATAACCGCGCCCAGCAGTGCTTGAAGCGCGCGCTCCTTGCCCTGACGGTAGTCGGCTGCCGCCCGGCTGTCCCGCGCCAGCACTACCCGGCAAATCTCACGCAGGGCCGCTGAATCCAGTCCGGCAAAATCCTGCTCCGTCAAAAAGCGCCTGCAGGGCTCGCCTGTGTCCAGCATTTTTTCAAGTGCCTGCCGGGCCACATGCGTGCTCAGGCCTCTTCCCTCCACCAGCCCGGCAAGCTCATGAAGCTGTGCGGCGGACACGGCCGGCGCAAAATTCTCCCGCGCTGCATCTCCACTCATGCGGCTGTACACCGGGCCGAGAAGCCACCGCGCCACCAGTGACGGGTTTTTCAGCCCCCCGGCGGCCTCTTCAAAATAATCGGCCACCCGACGGTAACGCACCAACAGCCCGGCCTCCTCCTCCGTCAGGCCAAACTGTGTGACAAAACGCCGGCAACGGTCGTCCGGCAGCTCCGGCAGGGCTGCCCGGGCCGCCTCGAGCTCTTCCGCCGTCACAAAAATGGGAGGCAAATCCGGCTCAGGGAAAAAGCGGTAATCATCTGCCGCCTCCTTACCGCGCATCGGCGCTGTTGTACCGTTCTGCTCCACATAGCGGCGTGTTTCCCGTACAACCGCGCCCCCAGCCCGCAGCACCTCCACCTGCCGCCGGTACTCATAGTTAATAGCCCGGACCATAAAGGCCGGTGAGTTCATGTTTTTAATTTCCGTACGCGCTCCCAGCTCCGTGCTGCCCTTAGGGCGTACCGAAACGTTGACATCGCAGCGGATGGAGCCCTCCTGCATTCTGCCGTCGGATACCCCAATGGCACGCACGAGCTGCTGCATTCGCTCCAGATAGTCCCGTGCTTCCTCCGCGCTGTAGATCGCCGGCAGGCTCACAATTTCCAGCAGCGGAACACCGGCACGGTTGTAATCAACCCACAGCTTTCCATCCCGGCGAATCAGCTTGCCCGCATCCTCTTCTATTTGAATGCGTTCAATGGGGACCACGCGTCCATTGAAAAGGCGCAGGCCTCCTCCCCGGCAGATCGGCTCCGCATATTGCGTGATCTGGTAGGCCTTGGGAAGATCCGGATAGGTATAGTTTTTTCGGGCCATGCGCGAAACCGGCATAACACGTGCATTCAGCGCCAGCCCGGTCCGTACAGCATAGCCGACCGCCCGGCGGTTAAGCCGCGGCAGCGCCCCGGGCAAGCCCAGGCAAACCGGACAGCAACGGGTATTGGGTTCCCCGCCGAAGGAGGCCGCGCAGCCGCAAAAGAGCTTGCTTGCAGTCGCTAGCTCCACATGCGTTTCCAGCCCGCAGATCAATTCATATTCCACCCGGATCTGCCTCCTCCCCCTTTGTACCGCAAGCGGCTATCCGTTCAAAACACCAGGCGGCGTTCAGCAGCCGGGCATCCGCAAACCGCGGCGCCACCAGCTGGATGCCAGCCGGCAGGCCAGCCTCCCCCGTCCCGCAGGGCAGGCTAATGGCAGGCAGCCCCGCGATGTTCGCCGGAACCGTGTAAATATCCTGCCGGTATTGCCCGGCGGGGTCTACCGGCCGCCAGCTCTGCGCAAACGCCACCGAGGGGGTCACTGGCATCAGCAGCGCTCCGCATTGCTCAAACACCTGCTGAAAGTACCCGCACCACTGCCTGCGCAGCTGCTGTGCCCGCTGGTAATAGGCCTTCCCATACCCCGCACTCAGCACATAGGTGCCCAGCAGAATCCGGCGCCGCACCTCGGGCCCGAAGCGTTCGCTGCGCGTCCGGCAGACCGCCTCTTCATAGCCTGCAGCCTCTCCGGAGCCTCCGCCATAGCGCAAGCCGTCATAGCGCCCCAGGTTGGAAGAGGCTTCCGCACATGCCAGAATGTAATAAACCGGCAGGCACCCGGAAAGCTCCGGCAGCGACACCGGAACCAGCTCCGCCCCAGCCTCACGCAGCACCCGCATGCTCTTCTCTATTGCCCGGATCACGGATCCATCCGCATAGCGCAGCATCGTCTCATCCACCCCGATCCGCAGCCCTCGGATGCTCCGCCGCAGCGTCCGCACAGTGGACTGTACCGGGCCGGAGCAGGCCGCATCCCCTGAGCGGCACCGAGTTATCACATCATACACCTGTGCCGCGTCGGCTACGCAGGCAGTAACCGGCCCAATCTGGTCAAAGCTTGAGGCGTAGGCAACCAGGCCGTAGCGGGAAACCGTGCCATAGCTCGGCTTAAAGCCCACCACCCCGCAAAAGGCCGCCGGCTGGCGAAGAGAGCCGCCCGTGTCCACCCCAGGCCATAGACCGCCAGGCCGGCGCGTACTGCGGCGGCAGTCCCGCCCGAGCTCCCGCCCGGCACCCGAGACGGAGCGTCCGGGTGCCGGGTTGGGCCGAAGCAGGAGTCCCGGCAGGAGGAGCCCATCGCAAACTCATCCATATTATTCTTTCCCAGCAAAACGGCATCTGCCTGATCCAGCGCCGACCAGGCATCCGCATCATAGACCGGGCAATAATCTTCCAGCATACGCGAGCAGCAGGTGGTGCGGATTCCCCGCGTGCTGATATTGTCCTTAAGCGCCATAGGGATACCCGCCAGGGCCGAAAGGCCTTCCCCCCGCTCCCGTTTTTCATCCACCTGCCGGGCTTTCTCCAGGGCATGATCCGCTGTGACCGTTACATAGGCGTTCAGCGTTTGATTTTGCTCTTCAATCCTCGCCAGGAACTGCCGGGTTAATTCCCGGCTGGTACAGCGCCCGTTTTCGAGCGCCCGGCAGCAGTCCGTTATCGTCATGGGTCCTCTCCTTCCGCCGTACTGTCCAATGCCAGAAAGAACCCCGACGCCTGGTGTAATGCGTTTTGCAGCGCCTCCTGCTGAGAGAGGCCCTGTACTGGTTCATCCTCCCGCCATTCCGTCTGCGTCTGAGCCGCCTCCATCGGATTTTCTGATGAAATCTCCGGCAGGCCAGCCGGCAGTTCCGCTGCAAATCGCAGCAGCAGCTCCAGTTCCCTGGCTACAAGCGGAAGCTCCTCCGACGAGACGGAGAGCCTTGCCAGCCTGGCAAGCTTTAAAATTTCTTCTGGCGTCCTCATGAGCTGAAATCCCGTGCACTGCTGTTCTGCTCCATCAGTCGTACCAGCACGCTCACCATGACATCCATGCTCTGCACAGGGATAAACTCAAACCTTCCATGGTAGTTATGCCCGCCTGTGCAGAGGTTCGGGCAGGGCAGCCCCATAAATGAGAGCATTGCGCCGTCCGTTCCCCCGCGAATGGGCACGACCGCGGGCGCCACACCCTCAGCCTCCAGCGCTTTTCTTGCGTTTTCAATCAGAAACGGATAGGGCTCCACCTTGCTCTTCATGTTATAGTAGGAATCGGTGAGCTCTAGCTCTACGGTCCCTGCGCCGTACCGGTCGTTCAGATAGGCGGCAATCTTTTTCAGCCGCTCCTTTTTCTCTGTAAAGCGGCCTTCATCATGGTCGCGCACAATATACTTCAGGATTGTTTTCTCTTCATCGCCCTCAATCCAACGCAGATGGTAAAAGCCCTCATACCCCTCTGTCGCCGCAGGAATTTCATTACAGGGCAGCATGGCGTTGAACTCCATTGCAATCAAAATCGCATTTTTCAGCTTTCCTTTGGCATCCCCGGGGTGGATGCTGACACCGCGGATCGTCGCCACTGCGGAGGCGGCGTTGAAGTTTTCGTATTCAATCTCTCCCAGACGTCCGCCGTCCGCCGTATAGGCGAACTGAGCGCCGAAGCCCGCCACGTCAAAATGATCCACGCCGCGGCCGATCTCTTCGTCCGGGGTAAAGGCAAAGCAGAGCTTGCCATGCGGCAGTGCCTCCCGCTGGATGCGCTCAACCGCCGTCATAATCTCCGCTATTCCCGCCTTGTCATCGGCCCCAAGCAAGGTGGAGCCGTCGGTAACAACCAGATCCTGACCGATGTAGTCCTTTAAAACCGGATACCGTTCCGGACTGAGCACAATGTTCAATGCTTTGTTGAGCACAAGCTCCCCTCCGTCATAGCACGGTGCAATGCGCGCCCGGATATTGGCCCCGGGCGCCGACGCGCTTGTGTCCATATGGGCGATAAAGCCCAGCGCCGGACCGCTGTCCGCCGCCGTCGCCGGAAGGCTGCCGTACACATAGCCATACGCATCCACACGGGCATCGGCAACCCCCAGGCCGCGCAGCTCGTCTGCCAATGCCTGCGCCAGCAGCAGTTGATTTGGAGTGCTGGGGCAGGAGGGGCTATCCTCATCTGAAGTTGTGTCAAAGGCCACATATTTCAGCAGCCGCTCATAGGCTCTCATTCTCATTCGCTCCTTTTATTGATCCAAGCTGTCTCAGGGCACAATCGCGCCGTTTTCCAGCAAAATCTGTTTGATATGCTCCAGACGGCAGCCGCGCGCCCTGCCGCCGTTTTCCTGCACCGCCACCGCAGCCGCAGCGCCCGCGGCCTGTCCCATTGCCATGCAGGAAGCCTTTACCCGGTAGGCTGAATTTGCCAGCCGGTCGCCCGAAGCGCACCGGCCCGCTACATAAGCGTTGACAAGGCCCCGGGGCTGAAGCGCGGAAAGCGGAATAGTAGGCACCCTGCCCTCTTCCAGAAAAACCTGGTAAATACCGTTGGCCCCACTGCGGTGCAGGTCGATGGGATAGAAGGAATAGCAGATGGCATCCGCATAACGCCGCGCCGAGACATAATCCTCGCCGGTGATATAGCCGTCGCACAGAATACGGCGGCTCTCGCGCGGCGCTACCTCCGGTGCGCAGCCTGCTATTGTCACGCCTGCGCCGGAACGCCGGAAGGCCTCCAGCATACGCAGCACGCTTTGGCGGCCGCGAATCTCGGCCGCGGTCTTACTATCGCTGTCCGCCGCGTTAAAACCAGAAATATGGTTAATGTTGTCGCCGCGGGCCTCCAAAACATTGCCCAGGCTGTGCCCTGCAAAATCCTCCGGCAGCAGCCGTCCCTCCTGCAAAGCGCGCTCCACCCCGGCAGAGAGGGCCGCAAGCCCCTCCTGCGAAGGGCTGCCGTCCAAATAATAGCGCAGGGTGCCCGGCTGCAGGTCGGTCTCGCTTTCCCCGCCGCACTCATACGGCGCACCGGCCCAGGCGCAGACATCACCGTCGCCCGTACAATCGACCGCCACGGTTCCCTTCAAGCGCCGGATTCCCTGCTTGGAGGCTATCAAAACCCCTGTAATCCGGGCGCCGTCCGTTTCCTCCTCTACTTCTACGGAGACCACCGGCTGGTTGTAATACAGGTCGATTCCCTCGCGCTGGAAATAATCGTCCATCAGCTTGGCAGCCGCCACAATATTGACACGTACGCCATAGAGCGGGTGCGGAAGGCCCTTCACGCTCATGTCGGGAATCTCAGCATAGCCCTGCGCTTCCAATTCCTTCAAAAACGCCCAGCCAATCCCTTCAATCACCATCTTGCCATGTGCATTGAACTGGGCCACATCCTGGTTGCCCAGCACCGTCATAATGCCGCCCGGCATCCCATATTTCTCCACCAGGGCCGTTCTCATTCCGGCACGCGCCGCCTGTACCGCGGCACAGAAACCCGCACAGCCCGCGCCGCATACCAGCACATCATAGGATTTCCCCTCTAAAATCTTCATATGCTTTCACCCCTATTAACTCATGCGCTTCATCCGCTTACAGGCAAAGAGGCCCCGCCCCTAAAGCGCTCTTCTTATGAATATAAGCCCTGTTTCTTCTCCGGTATGTATTCAGTATAGAGGATTTATGTTCTATTGACAAGGGATTCACGCAAGAAAAGCCCGCTGTTTCCAGCGGGCTTTTCAGTCATTCTATGAAAACGGCTTCATCAGCCAAGCAGCTTGACCAATACTGCTTTCTGTGCATGCAGGCGGTTTTCGGCCTCGTCAAAAATTTCCTTGGCATGCTTTTCAAACACGGCGGTGGTGATTTCCTCCTCGCGGTGTGCGGGCAAACAATGGAGGACCATCGCGTCCGGCTTGGCGGCCGCCATGACGGTGTCGTTGATCTGGTATCCCTCAAAGGCCTTGCGGCGCTTGACGGCCTCCTCCTCCTGGCCCATGGAGGCCCACACATCGGTAATGACGACATCTGCGCCCTTGGCGGCTTCAACCGGGTCAGCCGTCATGCTGAAGGCCGGATGCTGTACGGCAAAATCGAGTACCTCAGCCGCGGGGCGGTAATCTGCCGGGCAGGCCACCGCAACCTCCATCTTCATCTTCAGGCAGCCGACAATGAGCGAGTTCATCATATTGTTACCGTCGCCGATAAAGCACATCTTCAGGCCGTCCAGGCTGCCCTTATACTCACGGATGGTCATCAAATCCGCCAGGATCTGGCAGGGGTGGGCGAAATCCGTCAAGCCGTTGATAATCGGAATCGTGCCGTTTTGTGCCAGGGCATCCACCTCGCTCTGCTTATAGGTACGGATCATGATGCCGTCGAGGTAGCGGGAAAGAACGCGCGCCGTGTCCTGCACCGGCTCGCCGCGGCCAATTTGCAGGTCGTTGGCCGAGAGGAAAATCGGCATGCCGCCGAGCTGATACATACCGACCTCAAAGGAAACACGGGTGCGGGTGGAGGCCTTTTCAAAAATCATGCCGAGGGTTTTGCCCGCCAGGCGGCGATGTTCAATGTTATGCTTTTGCTCATACTTGAGCTGGTCTGCCAAATTCAAAATCTCATTGATGTCCTCGCCGGTCAGATCCAGCATTTTTAATAAATGTTTCATCTGCATGCTCTCCTTATCAAAATCTCCCACGGGAGAAAAATCACAAATTCTTCAGGACCTCCGCTAAAATAGCAAGCCCCTTGTCCAGCTCTTCATAGGTAATGGTCAGCGGCGGCAGGAAGCGCAGCAGCGTTTTAGCCGTCAGCACCAGCAGGCCCTTTTCCACACAGGCCGCGGCGGCCTCTGCGGCCGCGCCCTTTTTCAACACCGCGCCGAGCATAAGGCCCATGCCGCGCACCTCGCCGATTTCGGGCAGCTTTTCCAGGCCGCTGCGCAAATAGGCGCCTTTTTCCCGCACCGTTTTCAGAAAACCCGGCTGCGCCACGCGTTCAAGCACCTGCAGCGCGCCGGCGCACACAACCGGGTTCGCGCCGAAGGTGGAGCCGTGCATGCCCTTGGAAAGGACGGCCCCCAGCCGCTCGGTGCAAAGGCACGCGCCAACCGGCAAGCCGCCGCCCAGGCCCTTTGCGCTGGTGAGCACGTCGGGCTTTACCCCGTACTGCTCGCAGCAATACAGGGTTCCGGTGCGGCCGACCCCCGTCTGTACCTCGTCCGCAATCAGCAGGATATCCCGCTCCGCGCAGAAGGCGGCCAGCGCCTGCACAAAACCGGGATCCAGCGGCAGCACGCCGCCCTCGCCCTGGACGAACTCCACCATGACCGCACAGGTATTGGGCCCGACAGCCGCTTTTACGCTCTCCAGCGCCGGCTCCGCATAGACGAAGCCCTCTGTGAAGGGCATAAAATACTGGTGAAAGCCATCCTGACCCGTAGCCGCCAGCGTTGTCACCGTACGGCCGTGGAAAGAATTGACCAAAGTCACAATTTCATCGTGGCCCTCGCCGTGTGTTTCCGTTCCGTACTTCCGGGCCAGCTTGATGGCGCACTCGTTGGCCTCCGCGCCCGAGTTGCCGAGAAACACCCTGGCATAACCGGCAGCCTTACACAATTTTTCTGCCAGCGCAGCGGACACCGGGCTGTAATACAGGTTGGACATGTGCTGCATGCGGCCGGCCTGGGCGGCAACCGCCGCCGCCCATTGTTCATCGCCCCAGCCGAGGGCGTTCACCCCGATGCCGCTGGTAAAATCAATATATTCCTTGCCCTCCACATCCCAGGCGGTAGCGTTTTTACCGCGGTCAAGCGCGGCGGAAAAACGCCCGTAAGTGGGCATAAAATAGGTGTTGTCCTGTTCTTTTACTTCTTCAAACGTCATCAAGACATGCCCCTTTCATATAAGCATCCGGCGTGGTCAATACAGCATGGTGCCGATGCCCTCATCGCTGAACAGCTCAATTAAAATTGAGTGCGGTATGCGCCCGTCGATAATATGGGCCCGGCCCACGCCGCGGCGGACGGCCTCGACGCAGCAGTCGATTTTAGGAATCATTCCGCCGGAGATGATCCCTTCATGGCGAAGCTTGGGTACCTCGCTTACATTGACAACCGGGATCAGCGTGTTTTCATCCTCCTTATTGCGGAGCAGGCCGCGGATATCCGTCATCAGGATCAGCTTCAGCGCGCCGAGCTCCGCCGCAATACGGGCGGCGGCAATATCTGCATTGATGTTGTAGATCTCCCCGCTGCGGCTGCCGCCTACGGTTGCCACGATGGGGATATAGCCCCGGTCCGTCGCGTCCTTAATGATCTGGGTATTTACCTCAGTGATCTCGCCCACATAGCCCAAATCCTCCGCGGAGGCCATTTTTTCCGCCAGGATCATCTTTCCGTCCAGGCCGCACAGGCCGACGGCGCGCCCGCTATGCTGCTCCAGCAGCTGAACCAGGTCTTTGTTGACCTTACCTGCCAGCACCATCTGTACAATATCCATGGTTTCGCTGTCCGTATAGCGCATACCGTTGACAAAGCGGCTCTCCTTGCCGATTTTTTTCAGCATGGAGCTAATTTCCGGCCCGCCGCCATGCACCAGCACCACATTGATGCCAACGAGCTGCATCAGCACGATGTCGCTCATCACCGCATCCTTGAGACCCTCGTTGATCATCGCGTTTCCGCCGTATTTTACCACTACGGTCTTGCCCGCATATTTCTGAATATACGGCAGCGCCTGCACCAGCACCTTTGCCCGGTCCGCATCGGAAATATTCATGGTCATCGCTTCTCCTCCGTTTCTCCGGCTCAGGTCCGGTAGTCCCCGTTGATTTTTACATAGTCATAGGTCAGGTCGCAGCCATAGGCCTCGGCACTGCCGCTGCCCGCATGAAGTTCCACATTGATGTCGACTTCATCCTCCGTAAGAATCCTCTTCGCCTCGTCCTCGCTGAATGCAATCCCAGCGCCGCCGCGGCAGACCGGGATGGTCCCCGCCCGGGAGGTAAAGGACACATCCACCCGGTTGACGTCCACCTCGACGCCGGCATAGCCGATGGCGCACAGCACGCGGCCCCAGTTGGCATCCGCGCCGAACATTGCCGCCTTGACCAGGCTGGAGCAAATCACGCTCTTTGCGACCGTGCGGGCAATTTCGTCCGTCTCCGCGCCCGTCACCTTTCCGACCAATAATTTGGTAGCACCCTCGCCGTCCTTGGCCAGCATGCGCGCCAGGCGGGCGCAAAGGCCCTTAAGCGCCTCACAGAAAGCGGGGTAATCCGCCGAGCTCTCCGTCAGCAGTTCATTCCCGGCCATGCCGTTGGCCAAAATGGCCAGGGTGTCGTTGGTGGAGGTATCGCCGTCGATGCTCACCATATTGAAGGTATCGCGCACCGCCAGACGAATGGCCTGGTCCAGCGCCGGCCCGGCGACCGCCGCGTCGGTGGTCAGGAAGCAGAGCATGGTGCCCATGTTGGGGTGGATCATCCCGGAGCCCTTGGCAATGCCGCCCAGCCGCACGGTTTTGCCGCCCAGCTCCAGCTCAACGGCAACCTCCTTTTCCACGGTGTCGGTGGTCATAATCGCCCGGGCCGCTGCTGCGGAACCCTCCCTGCTGAGGGAAGCCGCCAGCTGAGGCGCCGCCTGCTCAACCGGCTCAATGGGCAGCACCTGGCCGATGACGCCCGTAGACGCGACAACCACGTCCTCCGCGGGGATGTTCAGGGCCTTTCCGGCAATTTCACACATGCGCCAGGCCTTTTCCTCCCCGTCGAAGTTACAGGTGTTGGCGTTGCCGGAGTTGCAAATGACCGCCTGAGCCCTGCCGTTTTTCAAGTTCCGCTTCGTTACCTGAATCGGCGCGCCCTTGACCAGGTTGCTCGTATACACCGCCGCCGCCGCGCACGGAACCTGAGAATAAATCATCGCCAAATCCGGCTTAGAGCGGTTATGCCGGATGCCGCAATACATTCCGCCTGCAATAAACCCCTCTGCCGCCGTAACACCGCCGTCAATAAATTTCATGATATCCACCTCTATGTATTATTCCTTGTTGAAACCATCCGGGTTCTTTTTTGGCTCTTTCCGTCCGCCCGCCAGCTTTTCCAGCAGCGCGCGGGTTCTGGGGACGGCATCGGATTTGTCAAAGGCCCTGCACGCCGCCCGCATCTCTTCCAGCCGCCCCGATTCCTGTAGCAGCGCACGGATCTGTTCGCCGCATCGCCCTGCCTCCAGCCGGATCGCCATGCCCCGCTTTTCCAGGAAGAAGGCGTTTTCCTCCTCCTGCCCGGGAATCGCGTCGAACACCGCCAGGGGCAGGCCGCAGGCAAGCGCCTCTGAAACCGTCAGCCCCCCGGGCTTTGTCACCAGTAGATCCGCCGCGAACATAAAATGCTGAACGTCGGCGCGGAAGCCCTCCACCCGCGTACGCACATTCGGATAGCGGGCCGCCGCTTCGGTAAAGCCCTGCCGAAGCGCTTCGTTATTACCGGTGATGACCACGAACTGTACCGGCAGCTCTGCCGCCGCCAGGTGCTCATAGAGCCCCAGGCTTTTTTTGACCCCAAAGCTCCCCGCCATTATTAAAACCACCGGCAGGTTCTCCGACAGCCCCAGCTGCCGCCGCGCCGCTTTTTTCTCTTCCTTCTGTAAAAAGGCGGCGCGCACCGGGATTCCAAACGGATAAACCTGTTCGGCCGCGGCGCCGCGCTCCGTCATCTGCGGAAGCATATCCTCCGCCGCAGTGATGTAGGCATCCAGGTTTTTACAAATCCAGGGCATACAGGGCGCATAATCCGTCAGCATACACACCAGCGGCACATCCGTCCGGCCCTGCTCCCGCAGCGCGGAGATCATCTGCGCCGCAAAATGGAACGTAGAAACGACCACATCCGGCTTAAATTCCTCCAGCAGCGGCAGCAGCCGTTTACTCAGCTTAGCCGTCACCCACGGCACAAAGCGCCCAAACCCGGTTTTTTTATCCGAGCAGCGGTAGGCGAAGCCAAAGGCCCAGGGCCAATGCTTTGCCAGCCACTTGTAGACATCGCAGCAAAACCAGTTCACAAAACGGCCGGCGCGCTTCATCGAGTCGTCCAGGCAAACCTCATCCCCCTGCGCCGCAAGCGCGTCCGCCAGCGCCTGCGCCGCCATTTTATGCCCGCCGCCCGCCATTGCGTAAAAAATCAATACCTTCAATTTATTTTTCCTCCAAATACCCCCGGGGCAATTCCTGCTTAAAACGCCGGCGGAAAAAGCTTGAGTCCGGCTGCTTCGTCCAGGCCGAAGGCCAGGTTCATGTTTTGGACCGCCTGCCCGGCAGCGCCCTTGACCATGTTGTCAATCGCCGAAACCGCCACCAGCGTCCCCGTACGTTCATCTACGTGCAGGGAGAGGTCGCAGAAATTGGAGTAGCGCACATTGCGGATATCCGCCACCCGCCCCTCCGGCAGCAGCCGGACAAAAAATTCGCCGTCGTAGCGCGAGCGGTAGGCCTCCCGCAGCTGTGCGAGGGTAGCGCCCGGCTTCAGCCGGGCATAGCAGGTAGCCAGAATGCCGCGGTTGACCGGCAGTAAATGCGGCACAAACGTAAGGCGGATATCCGTACCTGAAAGCCTGCTCAGCGTCTGCTCCATCTCCGGCGTATGCCGGTGCGCCGCCACCTTATAGGCGGTAAAGCCCTCGTTCAGCTCGGGGTAATGGGTGTTCTGCGTCGTTTTGCGGCCCGCGCCGGTCACACCGGACTTGCAGTCGGCCACAATGCCCTGCGTATCCGCCAGCCCGGCCTCCAGCGCGGGCGCCAAAGCCAGCGGTACCGCCGTGGTGTAGCAGCCCGGGTTGGCAATCAGCCGCTTTCCGCGGATCTGCTCCCGGAAAAATTCCGGCAGGCCGTAAACTGCCTTTTGATGCAGGCCCTTATCCAGGAATTCCCCGGCATACCACTCCCGGTAAACATCCTCATCCTCCAGGCGGAAATCCGCGCCCAGGTCAATAAACGCCTTGCCCGCCGTCTGGCACTGTGCGGCGAGCTCCTGCGAGAGCCCGTGCGGCAATGCCGCAAAGATCACATCACAGCGCTCCACGACCGCCTCCTGCGTCTCGCAGACCAGATCGCACATCTTAAAATAAGCCGGGTAAACGTCCGACAGCTTCTGCCCCTCAAAGCTGACCGAGCTAATAGCCGTCAGCTCCGCGCCCGGATGCCCGCATAAAATACGGCAGAGCTCTGCGCCTGCATACCCGGTCGCCCCCACTACGCCGGCCTTGATCTTTTTATTCTCCATGCTTAAAAATCCCTTTCCTTACAAAATCGCTTAAAGCCACAGCTCCCCGCCGGGTACGGCTTCCGGCTGTTCCTCGCAGGCGCTCAGCAGGGCCAGCACACGCTCGGACTCGGCGCGGACATTTTCGGGCGCGGGGCCGCCCAATACCTTACGCCCATTTACGCAGCGTTCCAAGGAAATGGCCTCGTAGACATCCTCGCCAAACAGCGGGTGAAACGCCTGGTAGGTTTCCAGCGGCAAATCCTCCAGTGTGCGGCCATGCTCAATACAGTACGCCACCAGGGAGCCCGTCACCTTGTAGGCGTCCCGGAAGGGCAGCCCCTTGCCCACCAGATAGTCGGCGCAGTCTGTGGCGTTGATAAAGCCGCGGGCCGCCGCCCGGCGCATATTTTCGGGCAGCACCTTCATGGTTTCCACCATCGGGACAAAGGCTGTCAGGCACATGGACAGGGTATCCACCGCATCGAAGACGGCCTCCTTATCCTCCTGCATATCCTTGTTGTACGCCAGCGGCAGCCCCTTCATCATCGTCAGCAGCGCCGTCAGGCCGCCAATTACGCGCCCTGCCTTACCGCGGACCAGCTCCGCGATATCCGGGTTCTTCTTCTGGGGCATAATGCTGGAGCCCGTGGAAAAGGCATCGTCCAGCTCAATAAACTTAAACTCCCAGGAACACCAGAGGATGATTTCTTCTGAAAAGCGCGAAAGGTGGACCATGGTAATAGCAACCGCAGCAGCCAGCTCCATGCAGAAGTCCCGGTCCGAAACGCCGTCCAGGCTGTTGTGCGTGGGGCCGTCAAACCCCAGCAGCGAGGCCGTCATGCCGCGGTCCAGCGGATAGGTCGTTCCCGCCAGCGCGCCGCTGCCCAGGGGGCAGAAATTCATCCTTTTCCGGGCGTCCCTCAAGCGGTCCAGATCGCGCAGGAACATCTCCGCATAGGCCATCAGGTGGTGGCCAAAGGTGATGGGCTGAGCCCGCTGCAGATGGGTGTAGCCCGGCATGACGGCTTCGGCATATCCGGCGGCCTTTTTACACAGAACCTGCGTCAGGTCACGCAGCTGGCCGCTCAGCGCGTCGCATTGCTTTCGCAGATAAAGGCGGACATCCAGCGCCACCTGGTCGTTGCGGCTGCGGGCCGTATGCAGGCGCTTGCCCGCGTCGCCCAGCCGCTGGGTCAGCTCCCCCTCGATAAAGGTGTGGATATCCTCGGCGGAGGGATCGATCTGCAGAGCGCCGGACTCCAGGTCCCGCAGAATCTGTTCCAGGCCAATGCAGATTTTACCGGCCTCGTCCTTGTCAATCACCCCGCAGGCGCCGAGCATCGCCGCATGCGCAATGCTGCCCTCTATATCCTCCCTGGCCATCCGGCTGTCGAAAGAAATTGAACTGTTAAAATCATTTGTCTTCTGGTCGGTTTCCTTTTGAAAACGTCCTGCCCAAAGCTTCATGCTACTCTCTCCTAATGATGATTTTCCCCGCACGAAGCGGGCCTTTTCCCCTGCTGCCCGGAGCCAATGCAAGCGCCGGCGCGCGCCGTCAAATACAAATCGGGGTTCAATTGCTTGAACCCCGGCTTTTATTATTCCTTTTCAGCCCATTTTTGCTTCTTCATGGCCTGAACCTTGACGGGCAGGCCGAAGAGGTTGATAAATCCGGCCGAATCAGCCTGGTTGTATACTTCATCCTCGCTAAAGGTTGCGATATCCTCGTCATACAGCGAATACGGCGAAGTGACGCCCGCGTCGATGATGTTGCCCTTATAGAGCTTAAGCTTAACATCGCCCGTTACCGTTTGCTGGGTAGAATCGACAAAGGCGGTCAGCGCCTCGCGCAGCGGGGTGAACCACAGGCCGTCGTAGACCAGCTCGGCAAATTTAATGGCAACCTGCTGCTTATAGTGGTAGGTGGATTTATCCAGGCAAATCTCCTCCAGCTTGTTGTGCGCATGGTAGAGGATAGCGCCGCCGGGCGTCTCGTAAACGCCGCGGGACTTCATGCCCACCAGCCGGTTCTCGACGATGTCGGCAATGCCGATGCCGTTTGCGCCGCCGATTTCATTGAGCTTTGCCACCATGTCGACGCCGCACAGCTTTTGCCCATCCAGCGCCACCGGAATGCCCTTCTCAAAATGAATGGTCACATAGGCCGGCTCGTCGGGCGCCTGCTCCGGGGAAACGCCCAGCTCCAGAAAGCCCTCCTTATTATACTGCGGCTCATTGGCGGGGTCCTCCAGGTCCATGCCCTCGTGGGAGAGGTGCCACAGGTTCTTATCCTTGGAGTAATTCGTCTCACGGGTAATTTTCAGGGGAATATTGTGCGCCTCGGCATAATCGATCTCCTCGTCGCGGGATTTAATATCCCAAACACGCCAAGGGGCGATGATCTTCATATCCGGTGCAAAGGCCTTAATCGCCAGTTCAAAGCGAACCTGGTCGTTGCCCTTGCCGGTGCAGCCGTGACAGATGGCGTCCGCACCCTCCGCCTTAGCGATTTCCACCAGGCGCTTGCCGATCAGCGGGCGGGCAAAGCTGGTGCCCAGCAGGTATTTGTTCTCATAGACGGCGCCGGCCTGCAGCGTCGGCCAGATGTAATCCTCTACAAAGGACTTTTTGAGGTCCGCGATATACAGCTTGGAGGCGCCGGTCTTTTTCGCCTTTTCCTCCAGCCCCGACAGCTCGGAGCCTTGCCCGACATCCGCCGCCACGGCAATAACCTCGCAGTTGTCATAGTTTTCCTTCAGCCACGGAATAATGATGGAGGTATCGAGACCCCCGGAATACGCCAGCACTACCTTTTTAATCTTCTGCTCCATATGTTTAAACCCCTTATCTTTCCGGCCTTATCATGAGATGAGGGCCTATAATGATTAACCGTCGTTGTGTTTTATTATACACCGATTATGCAAAAAATCAAGTATTAGATGAATATTTATTCACGATTATTTGTTCCGCATAAATTTTCACCTGTCCAGCAGCGCTGCTTGTGCACTTTGCGGGCTTTTTCCGCCTGAACGGTGAATTAAGGCTGGTAAATCCGGGGCCGGTTATGCTATAATGGCACTGTAGGCCGCCGGGCCGGTAAATTAAAATACCGGGCCCCGGCGTAAACCTGAGGCCCGGCACATATCAATAAACAGGGAGGCCCTTCTCCCTGTGCTTTTGGCAACCCAAAGCAGCGCTTACTTTCCCGCAGAAGCAGCTGAAATTCAGCACGGTACAAACCGAAAGCCCCTGAATAAACGAAAACAAGGAGGTCCTGCAATATGGCAAGCTTTCATGAAATGGACTGGAAGGAGCTCTCCTTCAACCCCTTCACAAAAATCAGTAAGCAGTGGATGCTCGTCACCGCCGGCAGTGAGGAGAAAAGCAACACCATGACCGCCAGCTGGGGCGGCGTGGGCTTTATCTGGAACAAACCCGTTTCCTTTATCTTCATTCGCCCCCAGCGCTATACAAAGGAATTTCTCGACCGGGAGGCTGGCTATTCCCTTTGCTTTTTTGATGAAAGCCACCGCGCCGCGCTCAATTACTGCGGCAGCCACAGCGGGCGGGATGGCGACAAGGCCAAGGCCTGCCAGCTGACCACCGCCTTCTGCGACGGTATTCCCTATTACGAGGAGGCAGAGCTCGTCCTCCTCTGCAAAAAGCTGTACCATCAGGACATGGCCGCCGAAAGCTTCGCGGATCCCGCGCTGCTGAAGCAAAATTATCCGGGCAACGACCTGCACACCGCTTATATCGGCGAAATCGTGAAGGTGCTCGGCAAAAACGCCTAAAACTCAATAGTTTGAAGCAAAACAACCAGAGGTTGACCTTATTCTCAACAGATGGTTGTTTTTGCTTGCACGAAATCAACGGATGGTTTCTTCCGGTTTGGTATGACGTCCTATAAAATGGGAGATACTCATGTACGGTGGAATACTCACTAGAAGATGAATCTGATCCGGGCATGCCTCGCCCTCGATAATCTCTACTTTCATCTCCTTGCATAGCTTTTTGATGGTTTCAATGATGTCCCTGCGCACTGCCTTGTAGATTACTTTCCGGCGATACTTCGGTGCGAATACCATCTGGTATTCGCACCGATAACTGGAGTGTGCTGTATGCTTTACCTCATTTTTCACTTGCATAAAACCTCCTTGCTCTTTCGTGATGCGGTTGCCAACCATCTCGATTGTAGCATGGAGGTTTTATTTACCAAGGCTTTTTTTATTTACCCCTGGTAGAACCAGGGGGGTTCTTAAGCCTAAGGGCAACAAGAAAAAAATCGGAACGAGCATAACTCGTTCCGATTTGGTGCGGATAGCAGGACTTGAACCTGTATGCCTTACGGCACCAGAACCTAAATCTGGCGTGTCTGCCAATTCCACCATATCCGCAAATAACAGGCAGACCAGCATTCTGCCTTGTATAATTATTATACAGGATAAAGGCGTTTTCTGCAAGTCCCTATTTCGATGTACTTACCCGCATTTATCCATTAGCCGAATCCTCTTCTTTTATTTTCTTAATCGCCGTCCGTACAAATCCCCCTGCCTGTTCCAGGGCTTGTTCCGCAGCGCCGGCATTTGTCCCCGCCAGCTTCATGACAATGGCCCGCTTGGGATTACCGCCTGCGGCCTGAAGAAGCGCCTTTGCTTCGGGCTCAGTAATTTTGCAGGCCTTCATCACAATCCTATGCGCGCGGTTGCGAAGCTTTGCGTTGGAGGGCTGCACGTCCACCATCAGGTTCCCGTAGGCTTTACCGAGGCGTACCATCGCCGCTGTTGAAACCATATTCAACGCCAGCTTTGTTGCGGTCCCCGCTTTCAGCCGGGTTGACCCGGACAGCACCTCGGCCCCGGTGGGCATTTCAATCGCGATTCGTGCATAGTTTGAAAGAAGCGCACCGCTGTTGCAGCACATTGCCACCGGAAATGCACCGACCGCGGCGGCATATTGAAGCGCGCCAATACAATATTGCGCCGACCCACTGGCAGAAATAGCCACTACTATATCCCGGCTGCAAAGCATATGGCTCCGCAGGTCCTCTTCGCCCATCGCGGCATCATCTTCCGCTCCTTCAGCCGCATTGCGCAACGCGGCATTGCCGCCCGCCATAATGCCAACGACTGTTTCCGGGCTGACGCCAAAGGTTGGCGGGCACTCGGACGCATCCAACACCCCCAGGCGCCCCGACGTGCCTGCCCCCACATAAAACAGCCGTCCGCCCGCCGCTATCCTGCGGGCTGCTTCTTCCGCAGTCCCGGCAATCTGGGGTAATGCCTGCCGGACTGCCTCTATAACCGTGGCATCCAGCGTATTCATCAGTGTTGCAATCTCCAATGCCGGCATCTGGTCGAGAAACTCACTTTTGGGATTGGATTCCTCCGTTGAAAGCGCCTGATAATTCATGTCTGTCGACTCCTCCTTTAGGTTTGACCGTCACAGGCCGCCCGGAACCCTGCCAGGCTCCCGGAAAACCGTGTACGAAATTCCTCCTGCTGTACCGCGCCGGTACAGGCGGCAGCGGCAGTCAGCGCTCCATAAACCGGCGGCAGGCTTGCATGGACAAAGCGGTAGCCCCTTGCGCCCGGCTGCCGCTTAAGGGCCGTGCACAGCAAGGGCGCCCGCCAAAGGCCGCCGGAAAGAACACAGTCAATTTGCCCGCCAGCCTGAAACCGCTGGGCGCAGGCTGCCAGAAGCAGCGCCAGCTCCACGGCAGCCGTTTCAACAATCGCCCGTGCAGTGGTGTCCCCCGCCCCGGCAGCCGCAAAGGCCAGGGGTGCAAAGGAGGCCACATAGCGCTTCCCTCCCGCATAGATTCGACCGATTCCCTCTTGCAGGGGCAAAGCTAGCTTCTCCTGCACCAGCCCTCTCAGCGCCGTTTCAGGCCCCCGTCCATCCGCCGCACGAAATGCGGCGCGCAGAACCGAGCTGCCAATCCAAAAACCACCGCCCGCGTCATCAATAAGATAACCCCAGCCGCCTACCTGTAGAGCCTGGCCCTGCTGCACGCAAAAGGCTGAAGATCCTGTCCCGGCAATCAGCGCTACGCCGTCGCGCCCTCCCAGTTCACCGTAAAAAGCATTCAATGCGTCGCTGGTACAAATGATCCGCTCAGCGTGAGGCAGGCAAGCAGCCATGCCATCACGCAGCTGTGCGCTCAATTCTCTGCCCGCTGCCCCGGAAATACCCGCATAGAGCGCCGATATTTCATTTTCTCCGCAGGAGCAGGAACATAAGAGCTGCTTCAGCAGGCTATTCAGGCGTTCAACCGCGGTATGAACGCCTATATCTACCGGGTTTGTGCTGCCTGCCGCGGCATAGGCAAGCACCGTTCCGTCCTCCCTGCCAAGCACTGCCTCGGTCTTAGTTCCGCCGCCGTCAATACCAATAATCAAGACTCCAACCCCTTTACTCTACACAGCACCGTTTATTTCGCCCATACAATACGGAGAAGGCGCGTCTCGCCTTTTTTCATGCGCAGTTCAAAGAAAACCTCTGTACCGGGGAGCTCCTCGCCGGTACGTACGTCGACCGCCCGGCCCTTGTAGGGCAGGTACACCCGCTTTGCACCCTCAGAGCAGGCGTGAATGGCGATATTATCCCCGCTCGTATAGATGCAGTCTCCCGAATAGGTATAGACATGGGCGCGGGAGATCAGCAGCAGTTCACGCAACAGCTCCTGCGGGATGCAGGGCGCCAGGCTCCAGAAAACCTGATGATCCCTCAACCGCCGCAGAACCGCCACCGGCCGCCCCTCTTCCGAGCTGGCAAGAGGCACGTCTCCATCTGCGCAGTTCAGCGATACACACGGCCCGTCAAAGGGCTGCGGCGGGTACACGCCCTCCCGCCACCGGGCCTGAAGAGGCATCATGCCGCCGGACAGCTCACAGCCTATACCCGTCCCCTCCCCGGGCCTGCCCCCCAGGTAGCCGGGAAGCCCGGTAAACATCAGCGTGCGGCCCTCGCTCTTCCACCGCGACAGTCCCACCTGTTGGGCCGGCGTCAGCCCTGCTGGGGAAAGCAGCAGCGCCGCACGGTATTTTTCAGGATTTACCGCTTCCAGATCACTCAGGAGATAGACGTCATAGGGTACTCCGCACCAACCGGCCTCAATAAGCTGCTGATGCACAAGAACCGCTGCAAAACCGGCATCGTTTATGCCGTTGAGCGCCTTTTCATCGAGAAAGACCGCAAGCTGCGCATGGCAGATCAACGAGCCGCGCACGGCGCGCTGGTAATAATCAAAGGCCCAGCGGTGAAAGGCCCGCAGGGCTTCGTCATCATACCATCCGCCCCACATATCAAACCACCACACCGCCGCACCATGGCTTAGTACGCGCGCAAAGGCGCGCAGCAGCTCATGCAGCGACTTTTCCTGTGTTTCCGGCCCCCACCAGACCGGCCCCTCATACAGGTCGTTCGCCGCTGGATTGGCAAAGGCCATACATTGACTGATGGGCCGGGAAAGGTAGGTGCGTACATCCGCCTCCACAAACCAGGGCTTTCCATGCAGCTTAGCCGACTCCAGCGCGGCCTGAAAGGGCCAGTCCACCTCTGTGGAGCGATTTTCTGAGTAACAGAACGGACTGGCAAAGAAATCAATATCCGGGCAGTCCAGCAACCCCTCCAAAGCGTTGTGGGCAAGCTCGGGATCGACGATATTGATGCACCCGTAAAACACTCCCACCAATTTGGAGCGGTTCAAAATCCGTTTTGCCCGGGCGCTCAGCTCGCGGATAAACCAGGCCAGCGATTCGCTGTGAAAGGCATAGAAATCAAGAAGCTCCTGCTCTCTTGCCGGGTCACGGAAAACGCCCTTCCCACTGTAGCGGCGCGCCGCCGGCGACGGCGGAGTTATGGCCGCGAAGCCGGTCCAGGCACTGCCCCAGGCCCGGTTCAGCGCTTCGACGGAGCCGTAGCGCTCCCCAAGCCAACGCCGGTAATGGGCGCAGGCAGCCTGAGAGTAGTCACAGTACTGCAGCGGGTGCAATACCGGGCGGATAAACTCTTCGGTAGAACCCGCAGCCAGGTGCCAGCCAATCACATAATCCGCCCAGCCGCTCTCCCGCAGCCAAGCCTCGAAGCGATCCATTGCCTCCTCACAGGCCGCCAGCCAGACCGGCGATGAAAAGGAACACCGGACCGGCGCGCCGGAGGCATCCAGGCACTGAGCCTCCGGATGCGCGTTTTCCCACCAACCGGGCATTTCCAGCATCAGGCGCGGCAGGATAAACACCTCGCCCGGGCGCTCCCCACAGACCGCCTTTCTAAAATCCTGTTCCACCCACTGGAAATCATAGACGCCCGGGCCGGCCATAAAACCAGGCCGGAACGGGCGAATACCCGATGAGGGGTTAATCCCCCTGTCCCCGGCGTACACTGCCACGGACACCAACCGGACGCCCGCGTCCAAAAAATCCCGGTAGCGCCCCTTTTCAGGCTGGTAGGTCATGTAGGCGTAAAGCGGAAGCGTCCGCCCGTCCACATCCAGCAAAAAAGCTTCCCCCTGCTTAATAACCGCACAATTTTTCATCCTATCCCCCACCCTATGAGTCCTTCCGGACCCCTAATGACAAAAGGCGGCAGAAAAATCCGCCCGCCTTTTGTAAATAAATATATCATTGCTTCAGTTGGCCCCGGCGCAGCATGGACTGTGCCGCGAGGAGGATGCCCAGACGCCCGCTGTGAAAATTTAAACCGCCCTGCAGCCACACCGCATAGGGCTCACGCAGAGGCGCGTCGGCCGAAAGCTCGATGGATGCGCCCAACGTAAAGGCGCCCGCCGCCATAATGACCGGGCTGTCGTAGCCGGGCATATCCCACGGCTCCGGTAACACGAACGAATCCACCGGCGCTCCCTTTTGCACACCCTGACAAAAGGCGATGAGGGCCTCCGGCTTCTCTAGCAGCACCGCCTGGATAATATCCGCCCGCGGCTCGTCCCAGCGAGGGGTAACCTCATAGCCGAAGCCGCTGAACAACGCCGCCGCGAAGGCCGCCGTTTTCAAAGCCTCGCCAGTCACATGCGGTGCATGGAAGGCGCCCATAAAAAGCTCGCGGTTATTGCCAAGCGTTGCCCCCACCTCCTTGCCGAGGCCCGGGGTGGTCAACCGGTAGGCGCAGCTCTCTACCAGATCCCGCCGGCCCGCGATATACCCGCCGGTAGGCGCAACGCCGCCGCCTGGATTTTTGATCAACGAACCCGCCATCAGATCGGCTCCCCGGCTGACCGGTTCATCTTTCTCAACAAATTCCCCATAGCAGTTATCCACCATGACAATGCAGTCCGGCGCTAAGCGCTTGGCAACCGCCGCGATTCGCTCAATCTCCGCAACAAACAGGGAGGGGCGCAGGCTATAGCCGCGTGAACGCTGTATGTACACCATGCGAATGCCTGGATGGATGCGCTGCTCCATTCCCGCATAATCAGGCGTACCGCCGGGCAGGAGATCCAGCTGCTCATAGCGGATGCCGAACTCCCTCAGCGAACCGTTGCCGTCACCCGTAAGCCCTATGACACCCTGCAGGGTGTCATAGGGCTTTCCCGTCACACTAAGCATGGTGTCGCCCGGGCGCAAAATGCCAAACAGCGCGACCGTCAGGGCATGGGTGCCGCTGACGAAGTTATGGCGCACCAGCGCATCCTCCGCGCCCAAGGCATAAGCATAGACGCTGTCAAGCGCCTCCCGTCCCCGGTCCCCGTAGCCATAGCCGGTGCTGGCGGCAAAATGGCTTTCACTGACACCGGCATTGCCGAAAGCCGCCAGCATCTTCTGCTGGTTATAGTCCGTTGTCTCATCAATACGCGCAAATACCGGCGCCAGTCTTGCCGCCGCGGCCTCTGCATTTTGGATGATGCTGGGGTCTATTTCAAAAAAAGGATGAATCTGCAAAGCTCTATTACTCCTTACTCTATCAATCTTCTCATCAATCGCTCCGGCTGTTCCGGCAGTACCCGCAATTCTACGAAGGAGGCGCTCTGCTGAAAGCCGAGCGCCCGATAAAAAGCCTCGTTCTCCCCCCGCGCCCGGTAAACACACACGCGCGGAGCCGAAAGGTGCGCCTGCAGCGCACGCACCACCTGGCTGCCCAGGCCCTTGCCGCGGCAGCCAGGGCGGACCGCAACCCCAGAGATTACCGCCAGGGAAGCGGTCTGCACCGTGCTGAAAGCACAGGCCGCCAGTTCTCCGCCGTTCTCTCGTACCGCAACGCTGACCGCCGCGCCATGCCGGGTACGGTGGGAAAGGTCCAAGTAAAAGCCCTCAAACGGCGGCGCCCGAAAGGTATTGGTCTCGCACTGCTTCAGCAAGCTATATAACTCCCGGGGCCCCGGGTTCAGCTCATGCTCGGGCACAGCGGCGCCGCCCTCCCGCATGCGTGCCAGCACCACGCCATCGGCCTGTACTGGAAACGCCGGCAAATGGACGGCGACAGCCGCATCACACAGAACGGAGCGCACCCCAGCGGCGGGTAAAAAGGCCTGGAGTTCCTCCCAATCTGCCGTTCCTGTGCCCGAAAGCACCGCCGATCCATCCAGGCAGGCCAGGTAGGCGCCCTGGCTTTGGCGCCAAAACCGCACAAACGGCTGAGCCAGGCCATAGGCTCCAGCCAATGCGACAATCCGGCAGCCGAAAAAATCCGCCTCCAGCCCATGCCCATACAACATTTCGGACACTGTAACAGCCTGAACCATATGCGGGCGTCACTCCGCCGCAGCCGGCTCCCCGCCGGCTATTTTCTCCGCCAGACGCTGAAGCATGGCCAGCGTGTCATGGTAGTCCTGTTGCGAAATCATCCCTACCGCTGAATGGATATAGCGGCAGGGCAGGCTGACGGACACCGGACGGACCCCCTCGCCGGAAGCATGGATGACCCTGGCATCATTGCCGCCCGCAACCCCCAGCTTGCTCTGGCAGGGGACGCCCGCCTCCGCGGCCGCCTCAAAAGCAAGGCGGTAATAATCCCGGTCGTAAATGGCGCCGTGATCCATAAAGGTCACGACAGGCCCCTTGCCGAGGCTGCATATCCTTTTTTCCTCCGGCACTCCGGCAGAGTCCCCGGCGGTAGTGGCTTCCACCACAATTGCGGCATCCGGGGCCACAATGTGCGCCGCTGTCCTGGATCCGCTCTGCCCGGTCTCCTCCTGGACGGCAAAAACAAAGGTCATATCATATTGCAGGTCCTTTTTCATCAAATCCACCAGCAGGGCACAGCCGGCACGGTCGTCAAGCGCGCGCGCTTTGAGGCGTCCATGGCTTTCGTCCCAGACCGAACGGAACACCACCCGGTCGCCGGGAGAAACCAACGCTGCTGCCTCCTCTCTACTGGCGGCGCCAATATCAATATACAAATCCTTGAGCGGCACTGCTTTGCCGCGCTCCTCCTCATCCAGCAAATGGATGGGTTTAGCGCCGATAACGCCGGGAACCAAGCCGTGGACCGTATCAATCGCCACCGGGCGGCCGGGCATCACCTGCAGGTTGATTCCCCCGGCTGCCGTCATCTTCAGCAGCCCGTCCTCACGAATAAAGGTGACCAAAAAGCCAACCTCGTCCATGTGGGCATCAAGCATAAGCTTTTTTCGGGCGCGCTCCCGGCCTTTTTTCACCGCGATCAGGTTCCCCAGCGGCGTTATTTCAATCGAATCTGCGTAGGGCCTGATTTCCTCCAGGATAATCTCACGCACCTGATCCTCCGCGCCGGATACCCCGGAGGTATTGCAGAGCCTCCGCAGCAGCGACCAATCAGCCATTTTCACGCACCCCCTTGATATACTCCGCAAGCAACCGGGCGGCTTTTTCCACGTCAGCCACATCTACCACCTCTATCGCCGTGTGCATATAGCGCAGCGGTATGGACACCAGCGCGGTCTGCACCCCGGCGCGCGATGGAATCACCACCGCGCAGTTGGTGCCGCTGTCGCTGCCGGCTACCTCGACCGAATAAGGCATATCCAGCTTTTTCGCCAGCGCGACCAACCGGCTGGTCATCCTGCGGTTTACGCCGGGCGTGCAGCCAATCATCGGGCCGCCGCCGAGTCTGCCGCTGACCCTGCCCTCAAGGCCAGGCTGCACTGCAAAGTCCACATCCACTACGATCGCCTCGTCGGGGTTCTCAGCAAAGGTTCCCGTCTGCGCGCCCGCCGCGTTGACCTCCTCACGGCTGCTCAGCAGCAGGGTAACCTCACAATCGAGCGGTTCGCCGTGCAGCAGCTGCGCGCAGCGAATCAGCGCAGCAACCCCGCTGCGGTTATCCAGCGCGCCGGACGATACCCGCCCGTTCAGGAGCTCCACCGGCTCGTAATGCAGCAGAATGCGGTCGCCCGGGCGAACCAGGCGCTCGGCCTCCTCCTTGGGCAGGCCCACATCCACATGCATGTCCTTAATTTCCTGCAGCTTGTCCCCGCCGTCGCTCAAATGCGGCGGCACACAGCAGACAATTCCCGTCAGCCGCTCACGCCCCAGCACGGTCACCGGGCAGCCGGGCAAAATCCGGCGATCTACGCCGCCTACCTGCGCTATATTCAAAAAGCCGTCTCCGTCGATGCCGGTCACAATCAATCCAATTTGGTCGTTATGCGCATCCAATAAAATATGCCTGGCAGCCCCCTTCCTGCCCAGGTGCGCGCGGACGTTCCCCATTGCGTCCACCTCTGCCTGCGCATAGGGCGCCAACGCCGCCAACGCCACGTCTGCGGCGCCTTCCTCAGCGCCGGAGGGGCCTGCCGCGCTGCACAGGTCAACGAGCAGCTTTTTGAGCTTTTGTAGATCCTCCATGCAAACACCTCTTTTATTCATATTCAAGGTAATTTTTGTACGTATTCTTTAAATAAATCTCCGCGTGTTTCATAATTCGGGAACATATCGAAGCTGGCGCACGCTGGGGAAAGGGCCGCAATATCCCCCGGCTGCGCATACTTGCCGCAAAGCCGGACCGCCTCCTCCAGAGTGGCGGCATGAAGAATCACGGGCGCGCCCTCCCTGTACCCGGGCGCCTCGCGCACCGCCTTTTCAATAGCCGGGGCCGTTGCGCCGATCAGCACCAGCGTCTTTACCTTTTCCACCACGGGCTGTCCCATCGGCTCAAAGGGCACCTTTTTATCATAGCCGCCGGCAATCAGCAAAATTTTCTGTGGGAAAAGCGACAGCATTCCCTGCACCGTGCGGGAAGGGGTCGTCGCTATCGAATCATTATACCAGCGTACGCCGCGATGCTCCCGCACCAGCTCCGTGCGATGCTCCACGCCTGCAAAGCTGCGTGCGACCTGCGCCATGGTCTCAGGTGCCACATCCCCCCACAGGGCACAGAATGCCGCCAGGTAATTTTCAATATTGTGCCGGCCCGGAAGCTTGATTTCTTCTGCCCGGAGCACGGGAAACTCCTGCCCGCCGTCCGTCATGACCAGCAAGCCCTCAGCCGACAAAAAAGCGCCGCGCTCCGGCCTTTGCAGGCTGCTGAAGCCGTAGAGGCTGCCGCGGACATCACCGGCAAAACCGGCCGTGTATGCATTATCCAAATTTAAAACCGTGCGGGCAAAGGCATTCTGGTGCAGCAGAATATTCTCTTTTGCCTCCACATACTCCTGCATATCCTTATGGACATCCAGATGGTTGGGGCTGATGTTGGTCACCACCGCCACATCCGGGCTGCGGCGCATGGAAATCAGCTGAAAGCTGGAAAGCTCCACCACCGCTACATCGTCCGGGCCGATCTGCCAGATGTCGGGCAGGAGCGGACGGCCGATATTTCCGCCCAAGTGAACCTTTTTCCCCGCGGCGGCAAGCATTTTTGCCAAGATGGTGGTCGTTGTGGTTTTACCGTCGCTGCCTGTTACGCCGTAAACCTTGCAGGGGCAGAGGTCCATAAACACTTCCATTTCAGAGGTAACGGCAGCGCCGCGCCTACGGGCGGCCTCCAGCTCGGGCAGATGATAGGGCATGCCCGGTGTGCGGAAGACAACCTCCTCCGTCAGGTCCTGCAAATAGCCATCGCCCAGAACCAGCCGAACGCCCATTTTTTCCAGCTCAGCGGCCTGCTGCACCTGCTGATAGCCGCGGCGGTCCCGTGCCGAAACAACCGCGCCCCT
Organism: Hydrogeniiclostridium mannosilyticum; assembly: GCF_003268275.1. Lineage (GTDB taxonomy): Bacteria > Bacillota > Clostridia > Oscillospirales > Acutalibacteraceae > Hydrogeniiclostridium > Hydrogeniiclostridium mannosilyticum. The sequence goes on along the minus strand of NZ_QLYR01000011.1, from coordinate 22,927 downwards.
TTGGGCAAAAATTTTTATCAGCGGCAGGTTACTGCCGCCAATGCCGCAAAAGGCCACGCGTTTCCCCTGCATCTGTTGAAAAAAACGTTCTGCCCGGTTCTCGACTTTATTCATGATTTCCCCCGCTCCGTTTCAAAATCAGAGGCCGCCGCGCGGCCTCACATTTTCTTAAGCTATGCCCTTATTATACGGTTCTTTTGCCAAAATATCAACCCTCGTACCGGCAGGCCGAAATAAATGCCCGGAAAAGCTTTTGAGAATCCGCATCCTGCTCCGCCATGCACTCCGGGTGCCACTGTACCCCCAGGAAAAAGCGCCCGTCCCTGCTGCAAACGCTTTCGATGACGCCGTCCGTGGCAAACGCACCCGCACACAGTGTGGGCGCGACCTCCTTGACCGCCTGGTGGTGAGAGGTGTTGACCTCAAGCACATCCTTCTGCAAGATCTGATGCAGCAGCGTCCCCCGTTCAACCCTTACCCGGTGGCAGGGACGCTCGTAGGCCGATCCCTGCCGGTGCTCCAGCGTTGCGGCTCCCTGTGCCCGCAGGTCCTGGTACAGGGTTCCGCCGAGCGCCACATTCATTACCTGTATGCCCCGGCAAATGCCCAATACCGGCTTCTGCCGCATTTGCTGCAGGCATTTCATCAACAGGAACTCCGCCGCATCTCTGGGCGCGGACATCTCCCCCACTCCGGGCAGCAGCTCTTCTCCATAGCGAAGCGGGTTGATATCACCCCCTCCTGAAAACAAAACGCCGTCGCAAACGCGGGCAACCTCCGCCATCGCCTGCTCATTCTCCAAAACGGGCAGGATCAACGGCGCTCCGCCGGCCGCCGCAATCGCGTTGATATAAGTCATGTTTGCCGTCACCGCACCGTTGAATCCGGGCGTAATTCCTATCACAGGCCTTGCCATCATCATTCCCCCTAACCTTTCGCCGTCTGCTCTGCTGGAGCAAACAAAAAATCTCATTGGTTCCAGCGTATCGGATATTGGGGAAAAATACAATCCCCATAAAAAAATAAAAACGTTTCGCTGATTTTTCCGCCGCTGTTTTGCCACTGTGCCCGCAAAACAATGCCGCAAAAGACATCCCAATAAAAAATCGCTTACCGTGAAGCCACCGCACAACTTTAAGAATACGCATGCCCGAAGCGGTTACACTAAGAAACAAACTTACTCTATTTTTGGAAAAGGAAAGTTAGTATGGAAAAAATAGTGAAGCAACGAAAATGGCGTACACTCATTTTTATTCTTTTAATTACAGCCATCATTGCGCTGGGCAGCACCACCTTTACCGGCTATGCCCAGGCAGCCCGCTACCGGACCAGCCTGGAGTACAATTATCAACGGGCCATTACGGATCTGAACGACTGTGTCAGCTCCATTGAATCCACATTAAATAAGGGGATTTACGCCAACACGGCTACCCAGCAAAGCGGCCTCGCCGCCAAGCTCATGCGGGAGACAAGCATGGCCAAGGCCTCCCTGGCCGTTCTGCCCGTCGACGATGAAAGCCTGACCAACGTCAGCAAATTCATCGCGCAGACCGGCGACTTCGCCATGGCGCTTTCCGCAAAGGTCTCGGCGGGCGGATCTATTTCAGAGGAGGAGCTGGAGCAGCTGCGCAGCCTGGAGGAATATGCGAAATCCCTGCGGGGGAACCTCACCTATTCGGCGCCGAACTTCGATGAAGATTCCCTAAAAAGTAATTTTAAGGACATCTCCGACGATTTCTCGGATTATCCCTCCCTCATTTACGACGGCCCCTTCTCCGACCATATTATGGAGCGGGAATCCGTTTTTCTGAAAGATCAACAGGAAACCGGCAAAAAGCAGGCCCGGGAAAAGGCCGCCGGGTTTCTTGAGCTGAACAGCTCGGACCTGCAGGACGAGACGGACAGTGCTGGCAACCTGCCCACCTATAATTTCAGCGGCGAGGGCCTGCGCATCTCCATCTCCAAGGCCGGCGGCTATGCCGTCAGCTTCATCAAGGACCGGGTAGTCGAAAGCGCGGAGCTCGGCTACGAGGAAGCCAGCCAGGCGGCCCGTGCGTTCATGGAGCAGCGCGGGCTGGCGGATATGCAGGAAAGCTACTATGTCATCAATGACAATATTTGCACCATTAACTATGCTTATGCGAAGGACGGCGTTCTTTATTATCCCGACCTGATTAAAATTTCCGTGGCGCTGGACAACGGCGAGGTCGTCGAATACAATGCCTCCGGTTATCTGATGAACCACACCGAGCGCAAGCCGCAGGCTCCCGCATTTTCTCTGGAGCAGGCGCAAAAGCAGGTCAGCCCGCTTCTGAAGGTGGAAAAAGGCGGTTTGGCCCTGATTCCGACGCCGGGCTTAAATGAAGTGCTCACCTATGAATTTCACTGCACGGGCGAAAACGGCGACCGTGTGTTGGTTTATATCAACGCGAGCACCGGGTACGAGGAACAGATCCTAATTATCGTCGAAAGTGACGAGGGCATTCTGGTACGCTGATTCCGCTCCCAGGCCCCAGCCGCACGCACGGTGTAAGCCCTGCGTGCGGTTTTCTTTATGCGCCCCTATGCGCGCAGGCCCGCGCCAGCAGCTCTGCCGGCCAGGCCTTTTTCAAAGCCTGCACCGCCGCCGGGATCTCCTCCAGCGGGATGCCCGAAAACCCCAGCAGAATCTGGGCCATGGAACCATCCCGCTGGGCCCGCAGGCGCACGCCGCCGGCCTCCGCGGCGGCGCAGAGCAGCCGGGCGCCGCTGTCCGTCACCGGAAAGCTCAGATAAAGCGAGGTCTCCTGCAGGGTCAGGGAAAGGCCAGGGAAGCTGCTGCGCATACAGGCGAGCAGAGAAGCGCTCTTTGTGGCATATAGCTTTCGGAGCTGGCGAAGATGGCGCTCCAGCCGCCCGCTTTTTAAATATTCCGCCAGTGCCAGCTGCTCGATTTTTGAAGCCGTCTGGTTATAACGGTTCGCACGGCGGCGGTATGCGGGCAGCAGGGAACCCGGCAGCACCATGTAACTCACACGCACAGACGGCAGCAGCAGCTTGGAAAAGGACCCCAGGTAGGCAACCGCTCCGCCGCCCGCCAACCCCTGCAGGGCCGGGATCGGCCGCGCGGTGTAACGAAGCTCACCGTTATAGTCATCCTCAATAATCAGGCCGCCGCTTTCACGCGCCCACGCCAGCAGCTCCATGCGGCGGGGCATTGGCATTGCCGATGCCCCGGGTACGGAAGCTGACGGGCGTACAAAAACGATTTTGGCGCCGCTCTCACGAAGGGCGCGGATCGAAATTCCGTTTTCATCGGATGGAACCACCCGGCACGTTACGCCGCAATCGGAAAAGACTTGCTGTGCCTGCGGAAAGCCGCGATCCTCCATTGCCACCCTTTCTCTGCCCAGCAGCCCGCACAGCAGGTAGAGCAGCGGCTGCAGGCCCGCCCCCACCACAATGGACTCCGGCGGCGCAAAAACGCCGCGCGCGCCATGGCTATAGGATGAAAGCTGTAGCCGCAGGTTTCTTTCCCCCTGCGGCTCGCCGTAGGAGGTAATGGACTCCTGTGTGTTGAGTACCTCGCGCAGCTGCCTGCGCCAGATTTTGATGTCGGAGTAGCGGCTGTCGACCCGGTCCGTTCCCAGGTCATAGCGCGCACGCGCTGTGTGCCACTCAGCCGCGGGACGGGGCATCGCCTTACTGCCGCCGCCCTCCGCCAGCACAAAATAGCCTTTTTTCGGAATATTGCGGAGGTAGCCCTCCACACAAAGCTGCTGATAGGCGGCCTCCACCGTTGTCCGGCTGATTTGCAGGTCCTCGGTCAGCCGCCGGATGGACGGCAGGCGCTCGCCCTTATGAATTCCCCCTTTTTCCAAAGCCGTTAGCAGGGAACTGTACAGCTGTTGGTAAAGGGGAAGCCTGCTCTTCCGGTCTAGTTGTAAAAAGTCGTAAAGCATAACCATCTGTGTCCTTTATTTTTTTATAAACTGTGTATTTTTACATGCACAGTTCTCTGCTATTATAATAACAGAATCTATACCGCAAATCAACGGTACCGGTGCCTTTGCTTGCAAAATAAGACAAAGAGGGTATGAATATGGGCTTAAATATCAACGCCACTAAAAAGAACACAACCGTCAACATTGCATTGACAGGCTTGATGGGCGCGCTTGTCATTGTGGGTACTTTTTTGAATATTCCGGTTCCCGTCCTGGGCGACCGCACCATGATTGGCCTGGGCAATGTATTCTGCATTCTTTCCGGCCTTTTGCTGGGCCCGATATACGGCGGAGCGGCAGCGGGCATCGGTTCCGGGGTCTTTGACCTCATCGGCGGCTGGGCTACCAGCGCGCCAACCACCCTGATCAACAAATTTATGATGGCCTTTGTCTGTGGTGCAATCGCCTGGTCCGGCAAGAGCGAGGGCCGCAAGGCCGGCCGGATCATCCTCGGTGCTGTAAGCGGCTCCCTGACCTATTGCGTCCTCTATATGACCAAGTCGCTGATTGAAGCCTCCCTTCTAGGCAACGCGCAGGAGGCTATCGCCGTGCTGCTTACAACCAAACTGCTCGCCACCCTGGTCAACGCCGTCATTGCCGATGTGGTCGCCGTACCGCTCTCCATCGCGGTACGCAAATCCCTGGAGCGCAACAAGATGTACCTGGGCGTGGTCAGCCAGGCGCAGGGCCGCCTTTCCAGAGTGGAGCTGCACCGCCTGCTCACCGCCGTGCTCCTGGTCATTCAGGCTGTGCTGCAAATTGTCTGCATCGCCGTGCTTCTGCCGGGCATCCAGACGGCTGCGGCAGAGCTTGCCCCCACCCCTACGGTAACGGCGCCGCTTTATTGGGCCGCAGCAGTGCTGAGCGCCGTACAAATTATCTGCGCGCTGCTCTACTCCTGGAAAAAAGGTCCCTACGCCTATGCAGCCGGAGCCTGCAACCTGCTTTCGCTCGTCCTTGCAGCGCTCTTCCTCTTCTCAAGCCTGGCGTCGCCTGTGCTGGTAAAATACCTGCCGATCGGCGTTATTTTTACCGTTCTGCTGGCAGCCGCTCTGTTCTTTTTCTTTTCCGGGCAACGGAGGGCGCAAAAAAAGCCGTCCGCTAAATAGCTTATCGCCCCGGGCCGTTTCAAAAACCGAATTTTCTAATAACGCCGCCGGTTCCCACTCACAGGGAGCCCGGCGGCGTTTCCTTTTCGTTGTATATCCGGCCCTTTTATGCTATAATAACACCCGGCAGCCGTGTTATTCGACTGTTTTATACAGCAAACCGTAAAAAAGGAAGGAAATCCATCTTGCAAAAAGCAAAACGGGCCTTAGCGGCCGCTTTTCCAATTACCATCCCCGTTATGGTCGGCTACCTCTTTCTGGGCGTCGCCTTCGGGGTTCTCCTGCAAAAAAACGGCTACGGCGTTTTTTGGGCCATCCTGATGAGCGCCGTTATTTACGCCGGATCCATGCAGTTTCTAGCCATCAATTTCCTGACCCCGGGCGTGGGGGTCCTCTCCATTATTTTTATGACGCTGATGGTCAATATCCGCCATATATTTTACGGGCTTTCCATGCTGGAGCGCTTCCGGGGAACAGGTAAAAAAAAGCCCTACCTGATTTTTTCACTGACGGACGAAACCTTTTCGCTGCTGTGCTCGGCGGATCCGCCTCAAGGGGTCGACCGCGGGCTCTTTTACTTCTTCATTTCCCTGCTGGACCAAGTCTACTGGGTCGCCGGTTCCGCGCTCGGCGGCCTGGCGGGCGCCCTGCTCTCGTTTAACACCAAGGGCATCGATTTTGCTATGACCGCGCTTTTTGTCGTGATTTTTGTCAACCAGTGGCGTGAAAGCAAACAGCATCTTCCCGCTCTCTGCGGACTAGGCCTTACAGCCTTATGCCTGCTGGTATTTGGGGCGGACAATTTTCTGCTGCCGGCGCTGCTGCTGATTCTGGCCGCGCTGCTGCTCTGCCGCAGGCGGCTTGAACGGGGAGGTGACGGCGCATGAGCACCTGGGAGGCCCTCGGCGTAATTTTTCTGGTCGCCGCCGTTACCCTTGCCACACGGGCGCTGCCCTTCCTGCTGTTCCCCGGCAAAAAAAAGCAGCCTGCTTTTATTTTGTACCTGGGCAAATATCTGCCCCCCGCCATGATTGCACTGCTGGTGGTCTATTGCCTCAAGGGCGCCGTTTTCACGGCTTTTCCCTTTGCCCTGCCGGAGCTTCTTTCCGTTGCGGCGGTGGCCGGCCTGCACTTATGGAAAAAGAACACCATGCTCAGCATCGGCGGGGGCACGATCCTGTACATGGTGCTCGTTCAATTTGTCTTTCCCGGTTGACGGGGCTATGCGTTTGCTTTCAGCATTTTTTGAGACAGCGCAATATATTCATAGGCATTGTCGCGCAGGTTTTCCAGCTCTTTGGCGGAAAGGCTGCGCTTAATTTTTGCCGGGTTGCCCAAGACCAGGGAACCGTCTGGCACGGCTGTTCTGCGCGTCACCAGCGCGCCTGCCCCAACCAGGCAGTTTCTGCCAATGACGGCGCCATCCAGGATAATTGCGCCCATCCCCACCAGGCTGCCCTCCTGAACGGTGCAGCCATGAAGGATGGCCCCATGGCCCACGGTCACATAATCGCCCAGCCGCAGCGGGCTGCCGGGGTCCGTGTGCAGGATGCAGCCATCCTGCACATTGGTGTTTTTTCCAATAATAATCTGCGCCATATCGCCGCGCAGAACCGCATTATACCAAACAGAGCTGTTTTCTCCAATGACGACGTCGCCGGTGACGAAAGCGCCAGGCGCTACAAAAACGGACGAATGAATGATGGGCTGGTTCAAAATAGGCCTCCTTACTTATGGGTGGTAAAGCTTTTTTGTCTGATATTTCGCCTCGCAGGTCAGGTTCATGCCCAGCTTGCGGAAGGTGGTCTCATCCACGGAAGATAGAATCACGGAGGAATGCACCTCACAGTCGCGCAGCTTGTGCAGCTGCGCCAGCGCCAGCGCCGCCGTGGCATCCGTCGCCGCGCAGATGGAAAGGGCGATCAGAATTTCATCTGTATGCAGACGAGGATTATGATTCCCCAGATGCTTGATTTTTAATTCCTGAATCGGTTCAATAACCGTCGGTGAAATCAAAGTCTGCTCATGGGGGATATTCCCCATAACCTTGAGCGCGTTGAGCAGCACTGCCGCAGACGCGCCGAGCAGCGAGGTGGTCTTCCCGGTGATAATCCGCCCGTCCTCAAGCTCGATCGCGGCGGCAGGCATTCCCGTTGACGCGGCCCGCTCCATGGCAGCCGCTACTGTGCGCCGGATGTCGGGCGTAATGTGCGCCTGGTTCATCAGCAGTTCAATTTTCATGACCGCTTCCTCGCTGTCGCGCCCCTGCAGGTGGGCGCACAGCGTTTTATAATAGCGGCGGATAATCTCCTGCCGGGAAGCCTCCCGGCAGGCTTCATCGTCAAAAATACACTTGCCCGCCATATTCACGCCCATATCGGTGGGCGACTTATAAGGGCTCTCGCCGCAAATTTTTTCCAACATAGTGTTTAAAACCGGGAACACTTCGATATCGCGGTTATAATTAACGGTCGTCTCCCCATAGGCCTCCAGGTGGAAGGAATCGATCATGTTCACGTCGTTCAGATCTGCCGTGGCGGCCTCGTAGGCCAGGTTCACCGGATGCTTCAGCGGCAGGTTCCACACGGGAAAGGTTTCAAATTTTGCGTAGCCCGCCCTGATGCCCCGCTTATATTCATGGTAAAGCTGAGAAAGACAGACCGCCATTTTACCGCTGCCCGGCCCCGGCGCGGTCACCACAATCAACGGTCGGCTGGTGGTGACATATTGGTTTTTGCCAAATCCATTTTCGCTGACGATGCGGGAAACGCCGGAAGGGTATCCCTCAATCGGATAATGCAGAAACACCTTAACGCCCAGCGACTCCAAGTGGTTGCGGAAGGCATCAGCGGAGGGCTGGCCCGCGTACTGCGTTAAAACCACGCTGCCCACATAAAGGCCGATGCCCCGGAAGGCATCTATCAGCCGCAGAACATCCGCGTCATACGTGATGCCGATGTCGCTGCGCACCTTATTTTTTTCAATATCCCCTGCATTAATGGCAATGACAATCTCGACCTGGCTGGCAAGCTGCGAAAGCATCTTGACCTTGCTGTCAGGCAAAAAGCCGGGCAGCACCCGGCTGGCGTGATAATCGTCAAATAATTTTCCGCCCATCTCCAGGTAAAGCTTATTGTCAAACATATTGATGCGCTTTTGAATCTGCTGTGACTGAATTTCAAGGTATTTTTCATTGTCAAATCCGTATGCTTTCATGATTCCGCCTTCCCTAATCCTTTTATATACTTCCCAAAACAACAAAAAAATGGACGGCCCTTGCCGCCAAACCCCGCCCGGCTGCTCTGCCGGCGTCCCGCGGTTTGGAGGTAAGGACCCGAAAATAACATATAAAAATATTATAATGAATCCGACGTAAAAAAACAATAGCCGCATTGGCATTTGTAATTATTTGGCGTTATTGATATAATTTAAGCATCACCCTGCCGTTAAAATTGGAACCGCGGCAAACAACCTGAAAGGACAACCCGTATGAACAACGCCATCCGCCTATCCGTGCGAACGCTCGTCGAATTTTTATTGCAGCACGGCAGCATCGACAACCGCTACGCCGGCGCCGACCGCGCTGGAGAGGGCTCCCGCATCCACCGAAAGCTGCAAAAGGAGGCCGGCGCCGGCTACGCAGCCGAGGTATTTCTTTCCCGCACAGTGGAACGGGACGGGTTCACCTACATCATTGAGGGGCGTGCCGACGGTATCTTTGAGGAACCCGGCGGCTTTGTCATCGACGAGATCAAAACCGTCACTGTGCCGATGGAGCATATCCGCGCGGATTACGAACCGCTGCATTGGGCACAGGCCATGTGCTACGCCTGCTTTTACGCCCGGCAGAACACACTTTCCGCCATTGGCGTCCAGCTCACCTACTACCAGGCCGACACGGATGAGATTCAGCGTTTCCGCCGCACCTATTCCCTTGATGAGCTCGAGGCTTTTTTCGACGGACTGCTGGAAAAATACCGCCCCTGGGCCGAGCTTACACGGGACTGGGCTGTGCTTCGCACACAATCCTTAAAGGCGCTCGCCTTTCCCTTTCCGGCCTACCGCCCCGGACAGCGCCGCTTGGCCGCCGGGGTTTACCGCGCCATTGCAAGCGGCTCCAGGCTCTTCTGCCAGGCGCCGACCGGCATCGGCAAAACGCTCTCTACCCTTTTCCCAGCCCTGAAGGCCATGGGCGAGGGGAAAAGCGGCCGCATCTTTTACCTCACCGCCAAGACCATTACGCGCCAGGCAGCTCAGGAGGCCCTGTCTATACTACGGCCCGGCGGCCTGCGTTTGAAAGCAGTCACATTGACGGCAAAGGAAAAGATCTGCCCGATGCCGAAAACCGACTGCAACCCGGTTGCCTGCCCTTACGCCGCTGGCTACTACGATAAGATCTCGGGGGTTCTGAGCGGGCTGCTGCGCGGGGAGGATTTTTTTACGCGCGAGGCCATTGAACAGGCTGCCGCGGCCCACGAGGTCTGCCCCTTTGAGCTGGCGCTGGACCTCTCCCTGTGGTGCGACCTCATCATCTGCGATTATAACTACTTATTCGACCCGGTCGTCTACCTGCGCCGCTTCTTTGACGGCGGCCCGCAGGATTATGTGTTTCTCATTGACGAGGCGCACAACCTGCTGGACCGGGCGCGGGATATGTACACGGCTTCCCTCAAAAAATCCGAGGTGTTGGAGCTAAAAAAGGCGATCGGCAAAAGCGATGCTCCCCTGGCACGCGCCCTGAACCGCCTCAACACTGCCATGGCTGCCCTACGCAAGCAGTGCGGGGATGAGGCCGTCTTTACCAGCAAGGAGCCCCTGGAGGATTTCAACCGTGCGCTGGCGCGCTTTTCCGCCTATTGCGATGCCTGGCTGGAGGACCACCGTGACGGCGCGGCGCACGATGCCCTGCTGCCGCTTTATTTTGAGGTGCGGTTTTATTTAAAAATCACCGAGCTCTACGACAGCCATTATATTACCTGCGTCTACCGCAAGGGCAGCGAGGTGCAGCCCAAGCTGCTCTGCCTGGACCCCTCCGCATTTCTTGACAACGCCATGAAGCGCGGAAAAGCCGCCGTCCTTTTTTCCGCGACTCTCTCCCCCGCCGGTTATTTCATCGACGTACTCGGGGGCGGCGAGGAGGCCCGCTACGCCGCGCTGCCCTCCCCCTTTCCGCGTGAAAACCTGTGCCTGCTCTCTGCCTGCCACATCAGTACCAAATACACCGAGCGGGAAAAGAGCCTGAACGGCCTCTGCGCGCTGCTTTACGAAATGGTTCGGGCCCAGACCGGAAACTATATGGTTTATTTTCCCTCCTACCAATACATGCGGCAGGCCTACGAGCTTTTTCACGAGCAATACCCGCAGGTGGAGACGCTGCTGCAAACCGCCGATATGGATGAGGCCGCCCGCGAGGAGTTCCTCAGCCGGTTCCAGGATGCGCCCGAAACCACGCTGCTGGGCTTCTGTGTCCTGGGCGGTATCTACTCCGAGGGCATCAACCTCCAGGGGAACCGTTTGATTGGGGTCGCCGTGGTTGGGGTGGGGCTGCCCCAGGTCAACCGGGAGCAGGAGATCCTGCGGGATTATTACGAGGAAAGCCGCGGCCACGGCTTTGCCTTTACCTACCAGTACCCGGGCATGAACAAGGTGCTGCAGGCTGCTGGCAGGCTCATCCGCTCAGAGCGGGACCGCGGCGTCGTGCTGCTGGTTGACAGCCGCTTTTCCCGCCGGGATTACCGCGCCCTGTTTCCTGTGCACTGGTCGGGTGCCCGGCGCATCTACAGCACGGAGGAGCTGCGGAAAAGCCTGGAGGAGTTCTGGCGGCAGCCCCATTTCGACTAAACAAAATCAAAAGAAAACGCGAAGGGCCAGAGGGTATTTTTATACAAATTATACCTTGTGTTTTTTGACAAAACATACTATACTTAGACCGTTTTGAAGGATATAATAAATTAGATTATGAAGGGGCGATTGATACGGAATCTTATAACTTTTTACTTGACCTGGCCCTAATCTTGCTGAGCACAAAGCTGCTGGGGCTTTTGACCAGAAGATTTAAGATGCCGCAGGTGGTCGGCGCGCTGCTGGCAGGCGTCATCCTCGGGCCCATGATGCTCGGCGTTTTAAAGGAAACAGAATTTATTGACAAGCTGTCCGAAATCGGCGTCATTGTTCTAATGTTCACCGCCGGCCTTGAAACAGACGTCAAGGAGCTTAAAAAGACGGGTAAGGCCTCGTTTATCATCGCCTTAATCGGCGTGATTGTGCCGCTGGTCGGCGGGGCAGGGCTGGCGTTTTTCTTCAATAACGGGCCCGCCGAAGCGGGGCTGGCCTCCACGTTCCTGCAAAATGTATTTATCGGCGTTGTGCTGACCGCTACCTCCGTCAGCATTACGGTAGAAACCCTGAAGGAAATGGGCAAGCTCAACACCAAGGCAAGCAACGCCATTCTCGGCGCCGCCATCATCGACGACGTGCTCGGCATTATTGCCCTGACCATTATCACCAGCATGGCGGACCCCAGCGTCAACATTGCCGTTGTTCTGCTGAAAATTGCCGCCTTCTTTGTGGTTGCCGCCGTGGCCGGCTATCTCTTTTACCGCTTCTTTAAGAAATTTCAGGAGCATTACCACAAGGATATGCGGCGCTTTGTCATCATTGCTTTTGTGTTCTGCCTGCTGCTCTCCTACTGCGCGGAATATTTCTTCGGCGTTGCCGACATCACCGGCGCCTATATCGCCGGCATCCTGATTTCAAACACACAGCGCACCCCCTACATTGCCTCGCGGTTTGAGACCCTCTCCTATATTCTAATTTCGCCGGTGTTTTTTGCCAGCATAGGCCTGAAGGTGCAGCTGCCCGAGATGACGGCCTCCATTCTTGTCTTCTCCATTCTGCTGGTCATTGTCGCCGTTCTCACCAAGGTAATTGGCTGCGGTCTGGGCGCTAAGCTCTGCGGCTTTTCTAACCGTGAGTCCATTCAAATCGGCACCGGCATGATCTCCCGCGGTGAGGTGGCCCTCATCGTCGCCACAAAGGGCATGACGCTGGGGCTGATGTCCCAACAGTTCTTTGGCCCGGTCATCATTACGGTAGTTGCCACCACCATTATAGCCCCCATTCTGCTCAAGGTCGCCTTCCGCAACGGGAAAGGCCACGAGGAGCTGGAGCTGACCGCCGAGGTCGAAAAGCTGGCGGGGCCGAAAAGCGAGTTTTCCGCTTATGAAAGGGATATTCCCGAAAGCCATAAAAAATAACGGGCGGCCCCCGCGGGGAGAAGCCCTTCTAAGAGCCTGCCGCAGGAAAGCGGCCGGGCTCTTTTTTCTTGCCGCAGGCTGCCTCTTTACGGCCTTGCCGTACCATAACAAAAAGTGTGAGAGTTCCACAAAAACCGCTGCAAAAATTCATCGGCTCTCCCATAAAAAACTCTTGAAATCCTCTATACTTTTCAGGGGGAATCGCTTATAATCACTATAGCCCCAAAGCCGGAACGCCTTAAGCGCCCGCTTAAACGGGGAGAAAATACAGCAGCCTACAGAGGAGGCCATGTCAATGCTATATGAAAAAAACGGAAGCCGGGAGCTTTCGCAAGAGCTATTCCAGAACCCTACCTGTGAATACCGGGGCACGCCGTTCTGGGCGTGGAACTGCAGCCTTACGCCGGAGCTGCTCATGGAAGAAATCGAGTACTTAAAGGAAATGGGTATGGGCGGCTACCACATTCATGTCCGTACCGGTATGGATACCCGATATCTCAGCGAAGAATATATGAACCTGATTAAGGAATGCGTTGAAAAGGGCAAGAAAGAGCAGATGCTGACCTGGCTCTACGATGAGGACCGCTGGCCCTCCGGCGCGGCGGGCGGCTTTGTCACCAAGGACGAGCAATACCGTGCGCGCTACCTCCTTTTTACCTGTGAGCCTTACGGCCAGAACGACGACGGCGGCCCCAGTACAGACGACTCAAGCGCCCGGGCGGTCCGGACCGAGAACGGCCGCCTGCTGGCCTGCTACGACGTTCAGCTGAACGAGGACGGTTCCCTGAAGGCGTACCGCCAGATTGGCGAAAAGGACGCCGCCGAGGGTACAAAATGGTACGCATACCTGGAGATGCCCGCCCCCAACCCCTGGTACAACAATCAGACCTATGTAAACACGCTGGACAAGAAGGCCATCGACCGCTTTATCGAGGTCACCCACGAGGCCTATAAGCGGGAGGTCGGCGATGAATTTGGCAAGGCCATTCCTGCCATTTTTACCGATGAACCTCAGTTCTCTCACAAAACCACCCTTGCCTCTGCCACCCAGGCCAACGATGTTACCCTTCCCTGGACCGATGACCTGGCAGACACCTTTTCCGCAGCCTATGGCGAGGATCTTATGGCCAATATTCCCCAGCTTTTCTGGGACCTGCCCGAGGGCAAACCGTCCCTGATCCGTTACCACTACCACGACCATATCGCGGAGCGCTTTGCCTCCGCCTTTGCGGACACCTGCGGAGGCTGGTGCCGTGAAAACGGCCTGAAGCTGACCGGCCATATGATGGAGGAGCCCACGCTGCGCTCCCAGACTGCCGCGCTGGGCGAGGCCATGCGGTCTTACCGCTCCTTTGACCTGCCCGGCATCGATATGCTTTGCGCCTATTTTGAGTACACCACAGCCAAGCAGGCACAGTCCGCGGTGCACCAATACGGCTACGAGGGCATGCTCTCCGAGCTGTACGGCGTAACCGGCTGGGACTTTGACTTCCGCAGCCACAAGCTGCATGGCGACTGGCAGGCAGCGCTGGGCGTTACCGTCCGCGTGCACCACCTCTCCTGGGTCTCCATGGCGGGTGAAGCCAAGCGTGACTATCCGGCCTCCATCAACTACCAGTCTCCCTGGTTCCGTGAGTATCCGCTGATTGAGGACCATTTTGCCCGTGTCAACACGGCAATGACCCGCGGTAAGCCGGTGGTCAAGGTCGGTGTGGTTCATCCCATCGAAAGCTACTGGCTGCACTGGGGCCCCTCTGAGCAAACTTCTCTGGTGCGTGAACAGCTCGACGAAAACTTTAAGAACATTACGGAATGGCTGCTCTTCGGCTCCATCGACTTTGACTTTATCTGCGAGTCCCTGCTGCCGGCGCAGTGCGAGGCTGGCAGTAACCCGCTTCGTGTCGGCAAGATGGAATACGATGCCATCATTGTCCCCGGCTGTGAGACGCTGCGCGCCAGCACAGTCGAGCGCCTGAAGGAATTTCGCCGCCAGGGCGGCAAGCTGATCTTCATGGGCAGCGTTCCCACCCTGATGGATGCGGTTGAGAATGACGAGCCCGCCAGGCTTGCGGCCGAAGCTGAAAATATCCCGTTCTCCCGCGCGGCGATCCTGCAATCCCTAGAGGGCCTGCGTCTACTCGACATCCGCAACAGCGACGGCACCTATACGCAGAACCTGCTGCATCAGCTTCGTCAAGACGGCGACAAGCTGTGGCTCTTCGTCGCGCACGGCACCGAGCCCTACAACAAGGATGTTGTCAATAAGCAGGACCTGCTTATTAACCTGAAAGGCCTGTACACGCCGGTTCTGTATGATACCTTGACCGGCGAGACCAAGCCCCTCGATTGCTACTACAAAAACGGCAGGACCGTCATCCCCTGTGAATTTTTCGACTACGACAGCCTGCTCATCCAATTCACGCCTAAAAACGATGAAACCAAGGGCGATGCAGATAGGAGCGGCGCGACCATGATGCCGATGAAAAAAGTCCAGATTCCGGACCGCGTGCCGGTCACCCTTTGCGAGCCGAACGTACTCCTGCTTGACATGGCCGAATATGCGCTTGACGGCGAACCCTTCCACCCCGTGGAGGAGCTCCTGATCGCCGACAATATCTGCCGTGAAAAGCTCGGTTGGCCGGACCGCAAGAGCGCTGTTGCCCAACCCTGGGTTATCGAAAAGGAAGAAATCACCCATGAGGTAACGCTCCGCTTTACCTTTGACAGTGAGGTCGAGGTGTGCGGCGCCAAGCTGGCCATTGAAGATGCGGAAACCGTCGCTATCCGCCTCAACGGAGAAAAAGTGCCCTCCAATGTAACCGGCTGGTACGTGGACCACGCCATTAAAACCGTTGCCCTGCCGAAAATCGTCAAGGGCAACAACGTCCTTGAAGTTTCCATCCCCTTCGGGCGCCGGACCAACATTGAGTGGTGCTATATTCTCGGCGACTTTGGCGTCCGTGTTGCCGGGCGTGACAAAACCATCACTGAGCCGGTGCGTTTCCTGAGCTTTACGGACATTGTGCCGCAGGGCCTGCCCTTCTACGGCGGAAATATCATTTACCATGTCAACCTGCAAACCGAGGCGGGCCGGCTGGTGCTTGAGGCCACACATTTCCGCGGCGCACTCGTAAGCGCTGCGCTTGACGGTGAAAACCTGGGCAGAATCTTTATTCCTCCCTATACCTGTGAAAGCCGTCCCATTACTGAAGGACGCCACGTTCTGGATATTACGGCCTTTGGCAACCGCTATAATACCTTTGGCGAGGTTCACCTCTTCGACAGTGTTTACCGCTGGTTCGGCCCGGATTCCTGGCGCACCACCGGCAGCCGCTGGAGCTATGAATATCAGCTGAAGCCCACCGGGCTGCTCTCTTCCCCTAATGTATACCTGAAATAAAGCTTCCTCCCTTACGAGCGAAGAAGCCGGTAGAACGATAAAAACCCGCTTATGGACTAACACTCCATAAGCGGGTTTTGTTTATGATTGCAGGGGAGCCAAGCCAATTCCGCCAAAAAGGCGATTTAAGCCGCTTCCCCCAGGCGAAGCTTTCTCAGCGCCTTTTACCAAGCGATAAGGAGCTTATATTTCACGAGCAGTACTCATACTTCGCGGCAAGGAGGCCGATCTCCCGAAGCCGTAGCCTTCTAAAACCAGTGCGGCGTCATTCGCGGCCATACTAAAGCCTGCCGCGCACAAAGCGCGCAGCATGGGTTTAACGGCTATAGCCGCTTTCAAAGTCCACTACACTTTTCAGCTCCAGTCCATTCGCAAAGCGTCTTAAATTCTCAGCCGCAATCTGCACAATCTGTTCAAGGGTATCCTGTAGATGAAACTGCCCGGAAATATGCGGGGTAATCAGTGCATTGGGGCAGGACCAAAGCGCGTGCCCGGCGGGAAGCGGCTCCGGGTCGGTCACATCAATGCCTGCTCCGGCAATTTGGCGGCTTTTCAACGCGCTGCAGAGCGCATCGGTGTCCACATTGATTCCACGCCCGGCGTTGAGGAAAAACGCCTCCGGTTTCATCGCCGCAAAGGCCGATGCCCCGAATATCCGCCGGGTCTGCTGAGTGCCGGGCAGTACGGAGGCTACAACGTCCGCCTGCGGCAACAGGCTTTGCAGCCGGTCCATCTGGTAAACCGCGTCGGCACAATCCGGCAGCTGCTCCGTGGGGCGGCGTTTTACCCCAATTACATGGGCGCCCACCGCTTTAACCAGACGGGCAAAATAAAGGCCGATATTCCCCAGCCCCACCACCAGGACTGTTTTCCCCGCGACCGATGTCACCGGGCCCTCATCCGTCCATTCGTGCCGGTTCTGGTGGTCGCGGTACAGGTGCAGCTTTTTTTGCAGCATCCACAGCATTGCAAACAGATGCTCCGCTACCGCCTTTCCGTATGCGCCTGTCGCACAGGTCAAAACCGTGTGCTCCGCGAGAACGCCGGGTGCTATGTAAGCATCCGCGCCCGCTGAATCGAGCTGTAGCCACGCCAGCCTTGGCGATGCCCGCAGCCATTGGGCCGGAACATTGCCGATGATAACGTCTGCCTGCTTCACCATTTCCGCCGTTACCGCCTCTTTTGCCGCATAAGTAAACGCATAGCCCGGGGCGCTCTCTTCTAAAAGCGCGCGGTGATGCGCCTGCAGCGGAAGAACCACCAAAACTGTTTTTTCCATTAATCTGTTTTTCCTTTCTGTTCGCGGGGGTCCGTATAATCCAGTACCACCATCTGGTGGCATTCCAGCCGCGGCGCCAGGTAAGAAATAAAGTCCCCTTCCCGAGTAAAGGGTATTTCCTGCATCTGCGGCGCCAGGTACACTTTGTGGACAGCGCGCTTGGTCTTCAGGCGCACCTGAATGTTGACAAGCGGAATGATGTCCTCAATCACCTCAACATTTTGCCCGCGGCGCACCGGCGCCGCATAGAGCAGGTGGTTCACCAGCCTGCTCTCCCTGGGCTGGTCCATCAGGGTTACAATTCCCTGTGCGGGCAGGTTTGTCGTTAAGGTTTTGTCCTCGCCCAAAAGCAGGTCGAGCGCATGGCAAACCGTCTTTTTCAAAATCAGGCTTCCCTTTTCAAAATAATCCTCAAAAATTTGCCAGGCAATATAAATACCGTCCCTGCCCTGTACCATGCCGGGTCCGCCGTTTTCCCCGCTGTCCGGCGCATGCTGATGGGAGCAGAAGCGCAGCGTCTCACGGTTAAAATAGGGCAGTTCCCGGCGGCCAAGCTCCCGGCCGCCCCGCAGCTTAATATTTTCCCCCTCCGCATAGAAAATGTAGGCGGCCTCCTCCATATCCTCCGGTGTAAAAAAGGGATGAAAATAGGATGGGCGAAAACTGCATACCCCCTCATAGCTGACGCCGAAATCGAGCGCAAAATCCGTCTTATTTTCCCAAAGGCCGGATTTTCCGGCCGCCAATATCTTACCGCCCTGCTGGACAAAACGATTCAACTTATTTTTGAGCGCAGCAGAAATTGTAATAACGTCCGGTAAGATCAGGACCCTGTAATGCGAAAAATCCTCCTCGGCATCGATTACATTGAAAAGATAATTTCCCTCCAGCAAAATACGGACGGCGCCCGCATCATGCGCGGTGGTATTCTCATCACGGACGGTTCCACCCGCGGACTGCATCGCCTCGGCCGAAAGCAGGCCGATGTCTGTTACCGGCACAACGCCGTCCAGCCAGGGCTCCTTCTGTTCTACCTCCCGGTAGCCTGCCCCTATTAGCTTGTAGGTGGCTAAATCCATCGCCCCACTGGGATGAATCTGATCCCCAATAGAGCATTTCGCTCCATTTGCAACGCTGAGCGCGGCCTCATAACGAATGGCATTTTTATGCTTGTAGCCGCCAAATTCGCCCCAGGTTGTATGGAATTTACCCGTCATGCCGAGGTACTCCATCCCCAGGGTCTGGGCGTAGCGGGCCGACAGTGGGAAGTGGTCATAGCCCCAGCCGCCTGTCGGCAGGCTCTCCAGCTCCAGGTGGGTGCTGTAATGGGCCGCCGCACGATTCCCGCGCTTAATATGCCCGCAATTATGAAACACCGGCAAGCCCGGCTTAACCGCGTCCACGGTCTCTCTGACGCGCCGGGCATAGGTCTCATAGACCTCCTCCGCCAGCTTATAAATATTCTGCTCATCGTAGGGATCCAGGCCGCGCTCCAGCAAGGTATGGATACAGCTTTGACAGTAGCAGGGCTGTACGCCGACAATATCAAGAAAGATCCCGTCCGCGTCATAGCTTTCAGCCACCTCTTTAATCTGAGCCAGCACTATCTCTAGGTAAGGGGTATTCAGGCAGAACTTATGGTAGCCCGGCCTGGCAAAATCCGGAGTGCCTACCACCGTTTCATCCCGGTTTCTTGCCAGCCACTCCGGGTGACGGCGCGCCAGCTTTTCATCAAAGCCAACGGAAAGGTAAACCGGTGTTTTTACCCCGATTTCATGGGCAGCCTCAATTTGCGCGCCCAGCAGGTCTATTTTCAAATGCGGGTGTGGCTCATTGGCCTTGCTCGGATGATAGGCCCAGCCATGATGGCACTTTGAAAAAACGGTTATGGAATTTACACAGCCGGTTTTCAGGGCCTCCTGAAACTGCTCCTTTGAAAAGCGCGCGCCTATGTCCGGTATCTTTTCTGAGGTATGGAAGTCGGCATGCACCTGTCTAAAATTCATCTTTACTCCTCCTTTATCGGGAAACAGGGCTTTTTCACGCCGAGTTCCCACCGAATAGAAATCAAACACATTTTACTATAAGCACGCCGGGAACACAATGCTTTTTAATGAAAAAAGCCTGAAACTCCTGCCGTTTCAGCAGGCACAAGCGTAAAACAAAAAGACTGTCTCACAGTAATTGTGAAACAGCCTTTTGCTTATTGTATGTGCGCCGTCTTCATACAATAAAAGGGGTTCAGGGGCTTTTAGTTAAAGCTTTGAGCTTATAAGCTTGGATTATTTTGCGTAATCGGGAACCTCAACACCGAGCTGCTCTGCGGCTTGCTGGATAACGAGCTTACCGCCCTTGTCGAGCCATTCCTTCGTGAAGGAATCCCAATCGTCAAAACTCTTTTCGCCGGTAGCAAAAGCATATTCCTGAGACATAACCCAGTCGGCATTGCTGGTCTGGAACTCGGCGGCTTCCCCAGTCAGGGTAACCAGCAGTCCGTCGTTCGGCCATTTTTCATTAGCAGCAATAGCCGCTCTGCCGTTGTTGCCAGATTCGACATACGCCTTGGTAAATTCATCGGCATCGGGATCTTCATAGTCGATCTGGTAGGAGGTGCACAGGCCCCACATCTGCCAAATACCGGAGGGCTCATATTTATCAAACTCGTCTTGCGTGAGGAAGCCGGCCTGCATGGCATCCTGAATGTAGAACGACTTGTTATCGTCGGTGTAGCCATGGGGGCGCTCACTGCCGCTAACCTCAATGCCTGCGGCCTCATAAACCTCAGGAATGGACTGCTGAATGGTCTGGAAGTAGTTTTCGCCGCCCATGGTCATGGTGTCGATCATGTGCGCGACTCTCTTCAGCTTGCCGTCCTGGCCATCGAACTTCTCTTTCAGGAACGCCCACATGTAACCGGGGTTGCCGTTAGCAGGGTATTTGCCTTCCTCGGTCGGGGAATCCTCCAGATAAGTCCACACGAAACGGTCCGTTTCTCTGACTGTACTGAAGTTGGTGACAATCTGCGCTTCAAATGTACCGGCCGGGAACCAGGCCATACCGACCTGGTAATTCGCCATATCAGCGCACGCCTGATCCCAGTTCTTAGTGAACCAGTCGGGGGCCATAACCTTCGCGTCAATCAGCTCTTTAAAGAAGCTGAGCCTATTTTTACTTACATCGTTGAAATACGGATGCTGCAGCTCGCCGTTTTCCACATAGATAGCGGGGTTGCCGAACATAGTGGCAAAGCCGTCCAGGTTGCCCCAGCCCTTGCCTTGTCCGCCGCCGGTCATGAAGTAGGTGTCGTCCTTGCCGTTGCCGTCGGGGTCGTTAAAGGTAACAGCCTTGGCATATTCGAGCAGCTCTTCCTTCGTGGTCGGGATTTCCATATCCAGCGCATCCAGCCAGTCCTGACGGATAACCCAGCCCCAAACGCCGTCCTGAATGGCGTACTTGGTGATGAACGGGATTTCACCGTTGCTGGTATTGGTGCTCCACTTAATCATGTTCTTTGTGGTGTAGTTGTTGGAGAGCGGCAAATACGGATAGATGTTCTTCGCATCCACCAGCAGGCCCTGATCGGACAGGGTAAAGCCGTACTCACGGCTCGGCAATTGAAGGATATCCGGATATTCATTTGCGGAGAAGCGGGTGGAAACCAGCGTCTGATAATCGTCCGCAGCCGGTGCAGTCAATGTAATATCCAGGTTAAATTTGTCGCTCAGCCACTGGTTGACCGGGTCCTCTTCAACCGGCAAAGGAGATTTACCATAGCTTGTAGACATGATCTCGATGCTGTACTTCTCGGTCATGTCGTCATAGCTGTAGTCGAAGCCGTCGCCCATGACGATGGTGGTAGGCAGGGAATCCGGGAACTCAATGTCGTCAAAGGATCCGACATCCGTGGCGCCGGAAGATCCCCCGCCACCGGAAGCTGTGTCGCCGCCGGCTGAAGACGTGCTGCCGGAATCCGTGCAGCCGGAGAGAACGATGCCCACCGACATGCTCAGCGCCAGCATAAGTGCAAGTGCTCGTTTTGTCATTTCTCTTCCTCCTTAAAGAAGTTCGTTTGTTGCTTTTCAGCGCATAGCCCTTCAGGCTATCCAGCCTGAATTGATACAACCCCGATATGATTAAGGCTTTCCGCCTTTAATCCGAAACACATTTGATAGAAGTCAGCTTTTGCCTGCTGGCCAATGAGTTTTTTGTTTTCAAGCCGTAAGGCTATTGAGTATGTATGCTCAGCCCTTGACAGAGCCGGTGTACATGCCGTAGATGAAGTATTTTTGCAGGAACGGATAGACGCAGAGGATTGGGATCAATGCCACGACCACAGACGCCATCTTGAGTGCCTCCGAGGTGACCTTGCCGGTAATAACCAAAGTTGTATTACCGAGACTATCCAAAGATTCTGCAGAACCGCTGGAAAGCAGCAGTTCACGGATGACATACTGTACAGTTCTCAGATTTTCGTCACGTATGTATAGCATGGCGTCGAACCAGGAGTTCCAGTGGCCGACCGCCGCGAACAAACCGAGAGCGCACAGTGTGGGAACCAGCAGCGGCACCGCGATGTGCAGCATCTTCTGCATTTCAGAAGCGCCATCCAGATCCGCGGACTCGATGATCTCCGTGGGAATACCCTCCACAAAGAGTTTGACAATCAGCATATTAAACGCGCCGCCGAAGGCAGGCACAATGTAGACCCAGAAGGTGTTCAGCAGGTGCAGGTCGCGCATGAGCAGGTAGGTGGGAATGGTGCCGCCGCCGAGGATCATGGTGATGATGAAGTAAATCATAAACCATCTGCGGCCGGGCATCTGCTTGTTGGCGAGCACATAGCCGCCGGGCACCGTCAGCAGCAGAGCTGCCGGAACGCCGAGTAATACGCGGAAAACCGAAATCAAAAAGGAGCTCCAAAAGTTCGATTTCTTTAAAATCGTCTGATAAGCCAAGAGGGTCGGATTTTCCGGGATGATGACAAAGTAATTCTTTTCAACCATCTCCGCCTGGCCGGTAAAAGACATGCCGATGACATAGATCAGTGGGAATAGGCAGGTCAGTGTGACCAGGCCGACGATGATGATGATGATCGCCTGATAAAGACGCTCCGCATGGGTAAGCTTAATTTTATTCGGATTTCTCTTAAATAAAGCCATAATATTCGTTCCTCCTTCCTTACCACATGCCGCGTCCGGCGACTTTGTTGGATACATAGTTCGAGCCGATGATGAGGACCATACCGATGACCGCCTTCATCATCGTGACTGCCTGGCCTAAACTGTACTGCATTTTGCCCAGGCCGACACGGTACACCCAGGTGTCGATGATGTCGGCAACATCATAAACAGCGGCGTTGTAGTACATCAGGATTTGCTCGAAGTCATTGTTCAGAATTTGCCCCAAGCTCATAATGAGCTGGAAAGTGATGACAGGCATCATGGTCGGCAGGGTGATAGCCATAATTCTGCGCAGCGGGCCCGCGCCGTCCACCTTGGCCGCGTCGTAAAGGTCCGGGCTGACGTTGGTAAGCGCCGCGAAGTAGAGGATGGTGCCCCATCCGACGCCCTTCCACACCTGCGAGCCAATCAGCAGCGGGCGGAAAGCATCCTTGCTGGTCAGGAAGTCGACATTCCCCATGCCCAGATCCTTCATAATGCTGTTGATCAGGCCATTGCCGGAGAAAAACGCGAAGACAATGCCGTAAACGATAACCCAGGAGAAGAAGTAGGGGATGTAGACCATGGTCTGGCAGAACTTCTTGTACCAGGGGGTGAGGATGTCAAAAATACAGATGGCCAGCAAAATCGGCGGCCAGAAGCCCCAGAACAAACGCATGATACTGATTTCCAGCGTGTTCTTGATCAGGTTCAGCATCTCCGGCTCCTGGAAAACCTCGA
>NZ_QLYR01000010.1 GCF_003268275.1 Hydrogeniiclostridium mannosilyticum | reverse complement strand
ATATCCCATAGCGAAAGCTAGTAAGGCCCCTTGAAGACTACAAGGTTGATAGGCTGCGTGTGTAAGTGTGGCAACACATTGAGCTTGGCAGTACTAATAGGCCGAGGGCTTGACCATAGGTAACTGTGGAAAGCCTTTGAGATTGTAGGTTTGGTTCGTTTATCTGCGGGTCCCTTTATTCAGTTTTCAGGGTATGTTTTCTGAAGAGATTATGTGCTTTGCACCATTAGCTCAGTTGGTAGAGCACCTGACTCTTAATCAGGGTGTCCCGGGTTCGAGTCCCTGATGGTGCACCAAAGGAAAGCGCCGGCTGGGGGTAAGAGACTGGCTGGCGGAAGACGGCCCGTTGGTCAAGCGGTCAAGACGGCGGCCTCTCACGCCGCAAACGTGGGTTCGATTCCCGCACGGGTCACCAAAGGGTTTCCGAGGAGGAGACCGGGAGCAAGAGGGAAAAGAGAATAGAGAACAAAGTTAGAAGACTTTGGAGTTGGTGTTGATGACGGCGAGGGTCCACCCGTTTCCATTCCGAACACGGAAGTTAAGCTCGCACGTGCTGACGATACTTGGCTGGTGACGGCCCGGGACAATAGGAGGATGCCAACACTTATATTCCTCAATAGCTCAGCCGGTAGAGCATGCGACTGTTAATCGCAGGGTCGTTGGTTCGAGTCCAACTTGGGGAGCCAAAAAGATATAGTTTAAGTTTTTGCTTAAGCTATATCTTTTTCTTTTTGTATAGCTTAATTATTTTGTAATCAGTTATAGGCTATGAGAATGCTAGAACATGAAGAGGTGGACGGTCGATTTAATAGAGGCGTGTGAGTGTGAGCGTTCAAAATATCAGGTGTTAGTACTTCCTTATTTTATAAAAATAATTTTGACAAATTTATTGCAGGAGGAGGGAGAGGATGGGGATGGTTCTTTTGGAGTAAAGATTGCAGAATGCTCCCGGAGTATTCTTTTTAGGATATTTTTGGTTAATTTTTGATGTACTTTGTTTCATATATTATAATAGTTTTTTATTTTCCACTTAAGCGAAGCCCCGGGCTTAACCTAGGTAAAGTAAAAAAAGCATCAATTTGGTTTTGATTTGAAAAATATATACGCAATAGTAAAAACAAGTACATTGCATGGGGCATGCTATTATTGCCACCTGTTTACATGGAAGTAGACGGAGGACACGCGATGGTGATACCTGTAATAAATTCCTGGAAATAGATATGTTTTTATTGCAGAGGAGTTGTAAAGAAAGATCGAATAAATTACTTTAGCGTCTTTCAAGAAGAAGCTTTCTTGAAATAAAATTGTACACCATAACAATAGCTGTTGCTACAAGCTTTGAGATCATGTAATGGATAAGGAATAAGTCGACCATGAACCACATAATTAGTTGATTAATCAGCAGGCCGATTATGCTTAACCCAATGAATATTAGAAAGCTGGTTAATGCCTTTGTATTTCGTTGAGTATCAAATACAAAAATTATGCTGAGAAGATAATTGATAATTACGGATAGAGAAAAAGATATCGCACTGGAGATTAAAGGATTTATTAGAAATTGCTCTGTAAGGAAAATCAAAATCCCATAATCAATACCGAAGCATAATAATCCTACTGCGCCGAATTTTATTGCCTGCTTAATTAGTTTTTTCATGGTATAATAGTCTTTTCCATTCCATTTCAATTATACAAAGCTTATATTCAAAGTCCTGACGGCTTTTTTCGACAAGGGTAGAAAGAATCAATCCAGCAAAAAATGAAATAATTGCTGCTAACGCAATAAAACCGCTGACTATTAATGTTGGAAAATTATCAACACGGTTTGTTATTAAGAAAAGATAGAAAACAGGAATAAACATACCGGCAGAGATAAGAAGCAGGATAAGCGATAGAACCCCAAAAAACCCATAGGCTTGTAATTTTTGTATAAGCGAAAAATAGTTTTAAGCACTTTAAAGCCATCGCTATAAGTGTTTAGCTTGGATTCACTGCCTTGTGGACGATCCCGATATTCAATTATTACATTTTCAACCATCATGTTTTTATTCACAGCGTGAATACTCATTTCTGTTTCTATTTCAAAACCTTGAGAAAGAACGGGAAAACTTTTCACAAACAAATAACTAAATGCTCGATAACCAGTCATAATATCTTTAATTTTGCTTTTAAATAACCGATTAATTGTACTTCGTACAACGCTATTACCCAAATTATGAAACGGCCTTTTGTTTTCTTGAAAATAAGTGGAAGAGAGACGATCGCCAACAACCATATCAACATTTTTATTTAGAACTAAATCTGCCATATTCCTGCCATATTCAGCTGGATAAGTATCATCTCCATCGACCATTAAATAGCATTGAGCATCAATCTCGCGGAACATACGGCGAATAACATTCCCTTTTCCTTGCTGATATTCATGGCGTACAATTGCCCCAGCCTGAGTGGCGATTTCTGCGGTACCATCTGTTGAGCAGTTATCATAAACATATATTACTGCTTCAGGGAGAGCCTTTCTCCAGTCGGCAACCACCTTTCGGATGGTTTTAGCTTCATTATAGCAGGGAATTAATATCGCTATTTTATCCATTTTGTATATCCCTTTCTTGATGATCATTTCGTTGATTCCTGAAAAGTAAAACGGTTAGAATGGGGGTCAGTAATAAGATTGGGTATGCATAGCGCATTTCCGCATAAACAGGGGAGATTAGGCAGGTTAGGAGGACTGCCCCAATTAGAACACACAAGGGGCGTATACTTTTGTTTTTTTTCAATATACCGATAAAAAATAAAAGCAAACATAACCAAGTGTAACAGCCTATGCCGAAAAATAAAGAGATAATTGGTATTTTACGAAGCTGATTAACAAAATGTTCGGCGTGTAGTTGAAGTTGGGATTGACTGGGATTTGTTTGATACGATAAATAATTTTCATCATAAATAGTCCATTGATTTTCATTATAGAAGGAAAGCATATGTTGGTAGCTGTTAGTGGAAATCATCCAGTAGTCGGTCAATGGATACCAATAGCCACTGGAATTAGCTAAAAATGCTTCCAGATAAGTCTTGGGATGCTGGATCATTAATTTAAAATAAACAGTGAGGAATGAACCTATATCGTCCTTAACAGCTTGTGTGTTGAACTCTGATTTTACATTATCAGAGATTTTAGGATTGTATAATTCACCCAATTGGTCGTAAGGAAGAAAGCGGTTAATGCTGAGCTTGTCCTCTTCGCTTATATCACTCTCATGATATTTAACAGTTCTCGCAATTTGCTGCATCGGAATTGATAATGCTTCGCGCATATCTCCTTTTTGAATGTTAAGCTGATTCATACAAACTGTGTAGATACCACCATAAACAGCAAAAGCCGCCAATACGGTTAGCAGAATCCGACGCCGATGTTTTTTTCCATAATAAAATAAAAAAGGTACCGTTAAAACAATAATATAAATTCCGGTCTTTTTAAAGAAAAGAACTCCTAATATAGAAATTAATAATAATACAGTCGTGTGGATCCTGCTTTTACAACAAAGCGTGTGTTCACCACAAAAAATATATAATGCAGTTCCGTAGAGAAGGATAAACATGGCCAGCCAAATATCTTTCCATAAAGTCACGCTATACCAGCCGATTAAAGGGTTTAGAGCTAAAAAAGCAAGAACTAACAGACGGATTCGACTGCTCACGCCGCAACGGGCAAGCCAGTAAATAATAAAGGAGAAGATGAGAGCGAAGCTTAATATTTGCAATGCAGAACATAAGGCAATAGCTTGATCTATGGTTCCAAAAAGCGCAATACCAATCTTGAGAACTAGACCTTGTATTAGCGAATGAACAAAAGGCTGATGGTCGCTTAATGGGACAAAGCCAAGCCCTTGATTAATTTGATAATACGAATCCCATGTAACAACCCCCGGAAAGTTTATAAAATAATAGGGGAGCCAAAGCACAGAAATAACCACAGTTACTAAAAAAATAGATCGAGCATTTCCAGTAAACCAAGCTCTCTCTTTTCCGATAGAAGAGTACGAATAATCCTGTGCCTTGATCATTAACCAACGAATTGCAGGAAAAAATAATAAGAAGTACCCGCTTAATAGTAAGAAAATATCAATTATAACATATTTATTAATCCCGTGGGGAGCGAACAGTGAAGAATAGCGGTCAATGTTAAAACCAAAGTATGCAATGAGTGCAAAAAGCGCAGCCGAAAATACGGAAAAATGCTGAACCCTTTTCGTATGAGGAATAAATAAGATCTTTGATAGTAGCAACCATAGTGCAACGAGTACAATTAGTGAAAATACATGATTAGCGCCCATATGCTCAACGAAGTTATCATATGAAGTCAGTTCAATTGTACGGTCCGCGGAAACAGCAATAGTACCTAGCAATGCACACAAAAAGAGGATTGTTTTTTTTATCCACTTATTTTCTATGGACATTCTCATTGTTGTCCTCCTTAAGTTTGGTTCATACAAAACAAACTGCTTGAAAACCATCACACAAAATGAATGCTTCAAACAGTAGTTCTTGTCCTAATAAATATTATATAGCTTTTAGAAAAAATGTCAATCTTAACCAGAGGGAAAAACAATACCCGTCTCCGAATTTTGTTTGGTAATTAGGATTGAATTTTTTCTGCGTTTCATGTATAGTAGGGCTACAGGATTTTGAATGATGAAAGGTGACGGTTTTAATGACTTCAAAGGAATTGGTGATTAAGACAATAAAGGGAGAAAATCCAGGCCGTACCCCGGTTTATGGCTGGGTAGAGGCCAATCTCAGCGATGTGATATCCAAGAAGTACGGCAGTGTGCGTAATTTTGAGGATCACTATCAGTTTGATATGTCCCATATTTTTGGCGGTCCCGGCTGCCTCAATCCTGAGGTAGCTAAATTGCGTGATGCCGGTGAGGAAATTACTCCGGAGGTTTTGCTCTCTTATCCATTGCCGGATCCAAACGATATGAGCCAGTATCAGAACATTGTAGAGCAGCTGGACTTTCACCATCAGCGGGATCGTTTTTGCTACCTTCAGTCCAACGGTATTTTTGAATGCCTGAATGATCCCTTCGGCATTGAAAACCACCTGATGTATATGCTGCTGTACCCCGATGAGATCGCGGAGGTCTATCATCGTCAGGCTGAGTGGAACAAACAGTTTGCACTGAATGCGATTGAGCTCGGTGTGGACATGATTCATGTTTCCGATGATTGGGGCGCGCAGAAATCCTTGATGTTCAGCCCGCAGCTCTGGCGGGATTTGATTTATCCCAACCATAAAATTACAGCTGACGCCGTTAAAAAGGCCGGCGCTTTCCTCAGCCTGCATTCTGACGGCTGTATTGTGGACGCGGTTGACGGTATTTGTGAGCTTGGCTATGATGTTGTCCATCCCTGGCAGGAGTCTGCCGGCATGTCCTACGACCTGTATTTGAATAAATACGCTGATAAATTTGCCATCCTGGGAGGAATCTGTATTCAGACTACCTTGGGTTTTGGCGATTATGACCGCCTGGAAAAAGAAATACGCCGGGTATTTAGCTTGCTGAAGGGGAAACGCTGGATTTGCTGTACCACTCATTTTGTACAGGATCACTGCTCGCTTGAGGAGCTGGAATTTGCTTACGATCTGATCACTAAATTAGCAAGAGACTGATCACTAAATTAGCAAGAGAATAATCAAGGATGGAATTGCCCCGTTGAGCGGGGCAATTTTGCTTTAGGGGGAGGTTTTGTCGAAATGGAGAAATCTTTAAATCTATCACATTTGGTGCTGGGCGTCTGTTATTACCCAGAGCATTGGGAGGCTTCGCTGTGGGCGGAGGATTTGCGCCGCATGAAGGAACACGGGATTGAAGTGGTGCGGATTGGAGAGTTTGCCTGGAGCAAAATAGAACCCCGCGAGGGTGTTTTTGACTTTAGCTTTTTTGACCGCTTTTTAGACCTGTGCCAACAAGAACATATGCGGGTAGTATTCGGTACGCCGACCTGCACGCCGCCTGCCTGGCTGACGGAAAAATACCCCGAAGTGCTCAATGCGCGGGAGGACGGTGTCTTTTATCGCCATGGGCTGCGTCAGCATCACAACTACACCAGCGAGGTTTACCTTGCGTTTTGTGACCGCATCGTCACCCAAATGGCCATTCATTATGGCCGTCATCCGGCAGTGGCCGGGTGGCAGATTGATAACGAGTTTAATTGTGAGGTCAATGAGTACCATAGCGAAAGTGATCAGCAGGCGTTTCGGCTTTTTCTCAAGGCCCGGTTTCAAACGCTGGAGAATTTGAATGAAAAAATGGGAACGGTTTTTTGGAATCAGACCTATACCAGCTGGGAAGAAATTTTTCTGCCCCGCCCGGCGCCGTCAAAAGGCTATAACCCGCACCTGAAATTAATGGAAAAACGTTTTATCAGTGAAGCAGTTATCCGTTATTGCAAACGGCAGGCAGAGATATTAAGGCGCTATATCCCACAAGAGGCCTTTATCACCACAAATGGCATTTTCGGTAATTTGGACAGTCATGAACTGACGGAAACCACTCTTTCCTTTATGACCTATGACAGCTACCCGAATTTTGCATTTGACGGAAACAGCAACCCCAAGGAGCCTGGCGCTTTCAACGACCGCAGAAGCTCCTGGAGCCTGACACGCTGCCGCTCGATCTCCCCGAATTTTGGCATTATGGAGCAGCAGTCCGGCCCCGGCGGCTGGGTCAGCCGTATGCGTCAGCCTTCGCCCAAGCCGGGGCAAATGCGCCTTTGGACCTGGCAGAGCTTTGCCCATGGTGCGGATGCGGTTTCCTATTTTCGTTGGCGTACCGCCCCGGTGGGAACGGAAATTTATTGGCATGGCCTGCTGAATTACAGCAATGAACCTACGCGCCGGCTGCGTGAGCTGGCTCAGGTTTCAACCGAGGCCCGCAGGTTGGCAGATCTGGCCGGGACGAAGTACCGTGCTGCTATTGCCATGCTCAAGGATTATTCAAATCAATGGGACAGCGAGTTGGATGAGTGGCGGCATCAGGATGCAATCAGTGACACCGGCTGGTATGAGGCCTCACAGGTCTGCCATGCGCCGATGGATTTTGTCTATTTGCCTGAGGACGGAAGCCAGCGTACCGTGGAGCTGGAGGAACTGTTGCATTACAAGCTGCTGGTTTATCCGCACCCCGCTATCTTGACCAGTGAGCGTGCAGAACTGCTGCGCCGGTATGTGGAGGCCGGCGGAATATTGGTCTTCGGTGTGCGTACGGGGTACAAGGATGAGTATGGGCGCTGCCCGATGCGGCCAATGCCAGGCTATGCCATGCAGCTGGCGGGTGTAAAAGTAGAAGACTTTACAATTCAGTCCCCGGCCGATGAACCGGAAACTGTGGACTGGGATGGGGAGCAGCTGCCTGCACCAGAATTTCATGAAATACTTGTGCCCCTAGAGGGGACAAAGGTGCTGGGGCACTTCTGTGGCAGCTATTATGACGGCGAACCCGCCCTGACGGTTCGTGAACTGGGAAAAGGGCGTGTTTATTACTATGGAGCGGCATTTACCCGTGAAACCGCAGCGGTCTTTCTGCAAAAACTGGAATTAGCGGAGACCTTCGGGGCGCTTGTCAGTGTACCGTGGGATGTAGAAGTAGCGGTGCGTGGGGAAGGCGTTCAGGAGACCCTGTTTTTACTCAATTATCAGGGAGAAGTGCGGCGGGCGCGGGTTCATGTGCCAATGGAGAATTGTTTTACCGGCGAGGTCCTCTGTGGAGAGGCGGAGCTCCCTGCTTACGGTGTCGCACCCTTACGCCGGCTTAGGTGAAGTGATGGGCGTGTCAGACAGGCCGTGTAAGCAGCGTGTGGGAAAAACAGTCGAAATCGAGAAATAATAAATACTTATTGTATATTTTTAGAAAATATAAACTATTTGGATTGAATATTGGCCTATTTAGAGGCGAACACTGTAGATCAAAGGGAACAGACTCTCCGCTGCCCACAAACCGGGGGAAAGACTCGTTCTGCCTGCTTCGTGCACTGCTTTGGCTTGCGGAATATCCGGAGATTAAGCCGAAACAGCAAAGATTGCAATATTTTGATTACAATATTGATGGTTTCGACAAAATATTACCAATTGTATAAGCTTTATCAACGGAGTTCTCCGATTTGATAAGGGCGGTATACTGGCTTTCATGCCGCAGGCCCGCTGTCCGTTGCGGGCAGCGCCGTCCTTTGCCCGCGTTTGTTTTACTGTGGTTCTATGGCTGGTTTTGTTTTAGTTTTGTGTTGTTTTCAGTTGGGCGGATAGAAAGCATCAAATGCTGGATAAAATATAAAGGGTAAGAGTGCCGTCCAAAGAGGCGGGTATACTGATTGCGGGCGTAAAAACCACCGGAGGGAAAACCTGTTAATTTTTTCTGATGAAAAAGAAAATATTCCCTATTCATGTTGCCGGGAAGATGCTATAATAAGCTACATGGCCAAAAAGTTTTTTAATTGAACGGCAGCTGACAGGACAGGGCGTCCATTTGGCGGCTGCCATAAGATCCCAATAATAGAAGGAGAAAGAGCTATGTTTTTGATGACGCTGCAAAAATTTCAACGCCGCGTAGAAGAGTTGAGCAAACGCCGTTATTTCGGGAACCGTACCATTGCCCCGTTTGTCTCAATGCCAGGGACGCTTCCTGTTGACGAGTCCTACCGTGAGGTGCCCAATAAAATTGAGGGCGGTACCTTTGGCCTGAACGATTTATTCATTGGGCGCGACCGCTACCTGTGGGCAGAAAAGGACGTTGAGCTGCTTCCGGCTAAAGAAGGCTGCTCGGTCATTGGTTTATTTGATTTTGGCGAGACCGGGGGCGGCTTCAATTCCGGTTTTGAATCCCTGCTTTACCTGGACGGTAAACCGTACCAGGGGGTCGACACCTATCATAATGAGGTGTTTTTCAACGGACTGGAGGGGCAAAAGGCCCGCTTGACCTTCCTGCTCTGGACTGGCCTGGAAGGCGGCGGCGAACACAGGACGTTCCATCATCAGCTGAAGCAGGCAGACCTGGCTTATTTGCATCAGGCGACAGATGATTTTTATTATTTTGCCCGCGCAATTACACAGACGGTAGAGCTTTTGCCGGAAGAAAACACGGACAGAGTCAACCTGATGGCGGCGCTGGAGCGCGCGCTGAAGGTTATCAATTGGGATGACGACTGCTTCTACAGGACCGTTGAGCAGGCGCTGGCACTGTTGATGGATGAGCTGGATAAACTGGAGAAAAACAGCGAGGTTACCGTCCATGTGGTTGGACATACCCACATTGATGTCGCCTGGCTGTGGCGGCTGAAGCATACCCGTGAAAAGGCGCAGCGCTCCTTCTCCACCGTACTGCGTCTGATGGAACAGTACGACGAATATATTTTCCTGCAAACGCAGCCCCAGCTTTACAAATATGTGAAAAACGACTGCCCGGAGCTCTATGAACGCATGAAGAAGAGTATTGCCGCAGGTAAATGGGAGCCGGACGGCGGCATGTGGGTAGAAGCCGACTGCAACATTTCCTCGGGAGAGGCGCTTGTGCGCCAGTTCCTGCATGGAACGCGCTTTATTGAGCGGGAGTTCGGGAAAAAATGCGAGTACCTCTGGCTGCCGGACGTGTTCGGCTATAGCTGGGCGCTGCCGCAGATTTTGAAGCTCTGCAATATTAAGACCTTTATGACGACTAAAATCAGCTGGAACCAGTATAACGAGATTCCGGATGATCTCTTCCGTTGGCGCGGCATTGACGGCACGGAGGTGCTGACCTATTTTGTGGACACCCCCGGCGAGGGTCAGGATATTTCGACCCGCTATGCCACATATAACGGCCTGCTGACCCCGCATTCGGTTCTGGGGTCCTGGAAAAAGTTCAAAAATAAGGAGCTCAGCAAGGATGTGCTGATTTCCTACGGCTATGGCGACGGCGGCGGCGGCGTCACCAGGGATATGCTGGAGATGCGCAGAAGGATGGACCGCCTGCCGGGCCTGCCCCATGTCAAAACGGATACGGCACGGGAGTTCTTCCACAAAATCCATGAGGATGTGCAGAACACGGACCAGTATGTGCACACCTGGGACGGCGAGCTGTATCTGGAATATCACCGGGGCACCTACACCTCTCAGGCGTACAATAAAAAGATGAACCGCCGGCTGGAGAATAAGCTGGCACAGACTGAGTGCCTGTCCTCCATCGCCTATATCCTGGGCGGCAGCTATGACCAGGAGGCTATCAACGACAGCTGGGAATGCGTGCTGCTGCATCAGTTCCATGATATTATTCCGGGTTCCTCTATTCATGAAGTTTACGAAGATTCCCACAAAAATTATGAGGCCGCGGAGCAGAAGGCCGATGCCGCGCGCGGCATGGCCCTGACCTTCCTGACGGAAAACCGGGAGAACAGCTTTACCGTGTTCTCATCCTGTAGCTTTGCGGGCAAGGAGCTGGTTCACCTTGCCGTGACGGGCGAGGGGGCCTTCTACGACGGAGCGCAGCAGCTGCCTGCTCAGAAGTCCGCCGGTGGTTACGACGTCTTGGTGGATATGACGCCCTTTGCGCTGAAGACCATTGAGTTCCGCCCGGCTCAGGTCAGGGCGCCGGAGTCTGCCTTCCAGGTAGACCTGGCTGCACGTACGCTGGAAACGCCGTTCTACTCCATTGGCTGGGAAGAGGGCGGTATGCTCAGCCGTCTCTTTGACAAGGAGAATCAGCGTTCCGTACTGAAGGATCACCAGTATGGCAACGTATTGGAAATTTTTGAGGATAAGCCCATCGACTATGATGCCTGGGATATTGATATTTTCTACCAGCAGAAAAAAGAGATTGTCAGCCTGTCTAAGCCGGCCGAGCTGGTGGAGCAGGGGGCGCTGAAGACTGTGCTGCGGTTCACTTATCGCTACAATGATTCGGAGATCTGCCAGGATATGACTGTCTACAGCGATTCCAGACGGATTGATTTTAAAACCCATGTGGATTGGCACGAATCCCACCGCCTGCTGAAAACGGCCTTTTATACGGATATCCGTTCCACCAAGGCAACCTACGATATCCAGTTTGGCCATGTGGAGCGGCCGACTCACTGGAATAACAGCTGGGACTGGGCACGTTTTGAGGTTTGCGGCCACAAGTGGGCGGACCTTTCAGAGACCGGCTACGGCGTGAGCCTGCTCAACAATTGTAAGTATGGCTATAATATTAAGGATAACGCCATGAAGCTGAGCCTTCTCAAAAGTGCGAAATATCCGGACACGTCTGCGGATATGGGCGAGCATGATTTTACCTATGCGCTGCTGCCCCATGCCGGCACTTTCCTCGACGGCATGGTGATCGAAGAGGCCAACCGCCTGAACCTGCCCGCGCTGACAGTTGCCGGCAGCACGGCAAAGGACAGCCGCCGCCTTGTAAAGGTTTCGACCAATGCCGTGCTGGTGGATGTTGTGAAGAAGGCAGAGGATGAAGATTGCCTGGTTGTACGGCTGCATGAATGCCACGGCAGTACCGTCGGCTTTACGCTGAGCTCTGATTTTGCCTGGAAAAAGGTAGAGAGCTGCAACCTGCTGGAAGAGGGACTCGGAGAAACCTTTGAGCAGCAGGAATTAACCCTCTCCATGCGTCCGTTTGAGATTAAAACCTTCAAAATTTATCTTGCATAAACCGTTTGCCGGCCCGCGCGTGCTTTTGCGGCTGGCAGCCTGATTGGCCGGAGCCCGTTGATTGATGTCAGCGGGCTTCTGCTGTCGGCTTTTCTATCTGTGCCGCCTTTCGTGGAGGGCGTATTTTGCCGGGGCCCGAAGGGCTCAGCGGGATTCATCCCAAACAAAAATGTATTAAAGGAAAAGAGGAATGAACCATGGAAAAAACAGTTGCCGGCTGGTGGGAAAAGCTTGATCGGGAGCATTTGCGGAAAAGCCTGGAAAAGGTCAACCGAAACATTCGTACCAAGGGGATTTTGGGCACAAGGGTCAGCGAACTGTACTTGCCGATGGGCGAACTGCTGACCGGCTATGCTTACGGCGAGTTTTATGACTGGGACCTGTATTTTGAAAATATTTATATGGCTTATTTCGGTGTGGCGAAGTACTGCCGCAATAATGTAGAGGCCTTTTTAGACCAGCAGCTTGCGTGTGGCTTTGTGGCCAGAACCCTGCTTTCACCCCGTATGCGCCAGCATTTTAAACCCTTTTTGGCGCAGGTTGTGCTTTTAGGCCTGAAGCAGGGGCAGAACATCCTATGGGTGAAGGACCGCTATTATCAAAGGCTTAAAAAGTACCTGGATTATTGGTTCTGGTATTTGGACTTTGATAAAAACGGGCTGGCGGTTTGGGACAGTGCCGACCATACGGGGATGGATAACCAGGTTCTGCGAGCGGGGTCGCTCGATGCGCAGATTGCCGAGGGGGTGGACTTGAACTGTTATCTGTACCGTGAGCTGCTGGCGATGGAAATCATTGCGAATAAGCTGGGCGAGGCCGCCGACGCGCAGGCCTTCCGGCAGCATGCGGAGAAACTCAGAGACTGCATCAACACCATTCTTTGGGATGATCAGGACGGCTTTTATTATGACCGGAATGAAAGGACTGGGGAGCGCATCCGCTATAAATCGGCTTCCTCCTTGACACCGCTGTGGGCCGGGGTCGCCTCGGAGGAGCAGGCGAAAATCCTAATCGAACGGCATCTGCTCAACCCGGAGGAGTTCTGGCTGGAATACCCGCTGGCTTCCTGGGCTAAAAATGAGAAGGGCTATTACCAGCAGAGAAAATCGGGTGAATGCACCTGGATGGGCGCCTGCTGGGTACCAATCAATTATATGGCTATGCATGGTCTGGTGCGCTATGGCTATAAGACGGAAGCGGAGCAGCTGGCCTTAAAGAGCTTTGAAATGGTTAGCCAGGAGGAAGAGGTGCGCGAGTTCTATAATGCCGAAACCGGCATCGGACAGGGGCTCAACCCGTTCTGGGGCTGGTCAACCTTAGCCTATTTTATGCCCCTTGAGCTTTTGTACGGCAGCGACCCGACGGCACTGAACGACGGGCGGATTGCCCCGCTGGCAGCCGAGCATCTCAACCTGTGCTTCTAAGGGCTGCTGGAGTGCCGCGCAGCATAAAATTTACCATCCTTTTATAAATTACACTTGCTATGAAACAATAGTTTGGGTTATACTATCTATAAGGTTAAAATGCCGCGCCTCCCCAGAAAAATTTTCATTTTTCCATGGAAAGGGCGGCTGTTTGGCAGGAGGGCCCTGGTGCTTTTAAGAGCCGGGGCCCTCGAAAATTTACATTAAGCAAAAGAAAGCGAGTTTT
Source organism: Hydrogeniiclostridium mannosilyticum (assembly GCF_003268275.1). Classification (GTDB taxonomy): domain Bacteria; phylum Bacillota; class Clostridia; order Oscillospirales; family Acutalibacteraceae; genus Hydrogeniiclostridium; species Hydrogeniiclostridium mannosilyticum. The sequence continues at coordinate 89,470 of NZ_QLYR01000010.1, read as the reverse complement.
ACAGCATGTTAAAAGAAGCAGCCCCTTCGCAACGGCTGGGCCGCCCGGCACTTTCATTTCAGCCGTTGGGATTGGAGCAAATCCCACAGGTGCGGCGTTACTTGAAAGGCTGGCCGTACCGTACCTGTGACGCAACCATCGGTGGGATATTTATGTGGCGGGATTATTTTTCGGCTGAGTTTGCCGTTGAAGAGGATACCCTTTATTTTAAGACGAATTATTTAGACCATGAAACGGCGTTTACGCCCCCGTTAGGTCCTGACAGACGGCTGGGTTACGAGCGGATTACCGCCTACTGCCTGGAAAAGGGCCTGCCGGTCCGCTTTTGCACAGTTCCGGTGGAGGAATTGGAGATTTTGCAGGAGGTGTTTGGGAAGGACCGCCTAGATATGCACGCAGAGCGGGATTGGTCGGACTATTTATACAACAGCGCGGATATGGCCTGCTTTGCGGGCAGAAGGTTCAGCGGCCAGCGGAATAATATGCATAAGTTTGAAAAGGCCTGCCCAAATTGGCGCTTTGAAATAATACAGCCGGAAAATCTGGCAGCGGCCCGCGACTTCTTCCTGGCCTATGAGGGCCAATATGCGAAGGAGTCGGACCTGGCCCGTGAGGAGGCGCGCAAGGTCCTGGAGGTGCTGGAGCATTATGAGGCCTATGGAATGCTGGGCGGTATGCTCCTTGGTGAGGACGAGGTCATTGGGATGTCGATGGGTGAAATTATTGCGGACACGCTTTATGTTCACATCGAAAAGGCAAGCCGCCGCTACCCGGGGAGCTATCAGATGCTGGTCAACCAGTTTGCCAAGGCCTTTGTCACCCCGCAGGTGGCTTACGTCAACCGGGAGGAGGACGTTGGCGATGAAGGGCTGCGGACCTCAAAGCTTTCCTACCATCCTGTCGCCCTGCTGGATAAATATACGGTCGAGATCCGGTAGCAAATGAAAAAGAGAACCGGCAACGCTGCCCGGCTGTGAACCAGAACCGCCCGCTCCTGGAGCAGGCGGTTCTTTTGTGAGAAATTATCAGTATGCCCCTTGTAAACGCTGCCGGGATCCCGTACAATAGCAGGTACAGTCAGCTTGGTGCAGCCAGGCCGCAAAGGGAGGAAAGGCTATGTTTTATAAACCGGAAAAAGGGGGAATATGGGACCCCTCGGTCTTGTACTTTAAGGGGAAGTACTATGCGCTTTGCATGTATTTCCGCCCGGAAAGTGAAAAATGGGACGGCATGTGGGCCGCTGAGTCGGAGGACGGCGTGCACTGGAAGGATGTGGGCTGTGTCCTGACGGCAGAGCATGACGTCTACAAGATGTTTGCCTATATCTGCGGGGACAAATGCCTGATCAACTATGGCTCCAGCCGTACAATCCCCGGAAAGGACAATGACACACTGTATTTTTGTGAGTCGGAGGATATGAGGACCTGGACGGAGTTCCTGGAAAACCATCCCGACAGCCGCTGGTATAAGGCCTCCGGGCGCTGGGACCATATGTATGTGACGCCGAAGGATGATGGAGCGGGCTACTGGGGTTATGTAGTTGCCACCCCTCTTCCGGAGTACCATTCCGCCTGGGGCCTGCTGGAATCCCCGGATGGCTATTGCTGGGAGATCCTGCCGCCGCCTGTGATTGAGTGGGGGAAGCTGCCTGAAATCGGTATGCTGGAAGGCGGTGGCTGTGAGAAAATTGGAGACAGCTATTATTATATCGGAGGCGCCGGCGGCTATGCGCGCAATGGCGGCTATGGCCTCTATACCTTCCGCTCTGCTTCACCCACGGGGCCGTTTTATCCGGATGAAACGGCGTTTCGCCTTTGCGGTTTCGACCGTTTGCCGGGGCGGGTGTTCACCCAGAACCTGGCGGCTTTCTGCCGGGGTGAGAACGGTGAGCTGCTGGTCAGCAACGCTTTCGATGCCGGCGGCACGGGAAATGTTTGGCTGCTGCCGATGCGGAGCGTGGTAGTAGATGAAGAAGGCCACCTGCACCTGGGCTACTGGGAGAAAAATGATCGGGCTAAGGGCAGGCCGCTGCCACTGGAAAATTGCTATAACACCCTGATCACCGAGCGCCCGGGCCGGAGAGGAACAGGAGAGGGCGGCAGGCTTGAGGTGCGGTCCAGGACGGAGCTGCTCATTGCGTCCGATCGGGATCACCCGGGGTTTGCCCTGACGGATGCTTATACGCTGGCGGTCCAGACGGCGGAATATGACCTGGAGCAGGGCATTCTGGCCCAGGGGAACTTTACGGCGGCGATCAATCCTGCCGGTATGGGCGAAAATGCCTGGCCGGATTGCTGGCGGAATGCCGCGGTTGGCCTCTACATTGAATATGAAGGCCGCGCTTCGGGGCTGGCGTTTCTGCTTGAGCTTGGGCACCCCTATCATCGGACCTCCACGGTGGAGACGCTGACCCTGGAAGCGTTAACCGTGCACAACGAGGTTTTGGACGTAACCGGCGAGGGCTGTGCGACGCTGCGCGGTGTGGATGCCGGGGCGCTGCATGGGTTCAAGCTCTTTGTGCGCGGCGTAATGGCAGAGCTGTATGTGGACGGTCTGCTGGTGCAGAGCTTCCCCCTGCTGGATAAGGCCTCCGGCAGAGTGGGCTTTGTTGCCCGCAATGCCGAGTGCCTGTGGGAAGAACTGGAGGTCTACCAGCTGGACGTATAAAACCATTTTTGCCTACTGGAAAAGAGGGAAATTTAATGATTCGAGATTTAGTGGAAAAAAGCAGGAGCTTTCGAGGCTATGACCCCTCATACCGGCTTACGGAGCCGGATCTGCTGGAATTGGTGGATTGCGCCCGCCTAACGCCGTCCGCTATGAACCGGCAGCCACTCAAGTACTATTTGGCATGGGAGCAGGAAGAGACTGCGGCCATCCAGGCGCTGACAAAATGGGCCGGCGCCCTCCAGCAGGTGACGCTGCCGCATGCGGGGCATTATCCGCCGGCGTTTATCGTCATTTGCCAGGATATCCAAATCAGTGCCTCGCTGAACGCCTTTTTAAAGGATGTTGGAATCGCTGCACAGACCATGCTGCTTGCGGCGGCGGAAAAGGGCCTTGGCGGCTGCATGGTCGGCAATTTTGTACCGGAAAGCATACGCGAGGCCCTGGGGCTCCCGGAGACGCTTGTCCCCCAACTGATTGTGGCGGTGGGAAAACCCGATGAAACCGTCGTGTTGACTGGTATGCCGGAGGATGGCAGTACAGCCTATTACCGGGATGAAAACGACGTCCATTATGTACCAAAGCGGCCCCTTGCCGAGCTGGTGATCCCGCATACCGTTGTTCAGGCTGGAGCGGACAGCCGGGGGTGAGCGTCTGGAAACAGGCGCCTTTTGAGAAATTCCTGACTGAAAATTAGACAAAAAAGGAGCGGCTGCACGTGTGCAGCCGCTCCTTTTTCATTTAAAGGCTCATTTTGCCAATCATTTAATGGATGTGTAAAAATAGGAATGGGAAGCACGGTGGGTCTTGCCGGTAGGGAGAAGAATTACCGGCTTGGAAAAGACGATCGGATCCCATATTTTATAGGTTCTTTAGTTGTATTCCGCTTTATCAGCATTGCAGCTCACCGGAGGCAGTGGTCAGCTCCGTGCCGTCGGGCAGCAGCACACGAATCGGTACCGCAGGAGCTTTTACCTGAATGTGCAGGGCATTTTCGGCGGCGTCCATCTGCCAGGAAACAGAGACCATCCCCTTCGGGGTGGGAACCGTGCCGGACAGGGAAGAAAGGCCGCAGGGATAGGGGCGTATGACAATTTCCTCCCATCCTTTTTCCGCCGAAGGCTGAACCCCCAGGTTCATGCGGACATATTCAAACAGCGGCACCGCGCTCCAGGCGTGGCAGTCGCTGCGGCTATCCCCCGGCGTTTCCGGCATGGTGGTGAGATGGCGGGCCAGAATCTCACGATAGGGGGCCCAGATAGAAGCACAGCGCTCGTAACGTCCCGCCTTCTCCAATGCGCGGAAGAGATAGAAATGCCATGGGAAGGTGCAGGCCAGGATCCCCTCAGCACTCAGCGCGCGGTCCATCAGCTCTGCGGCAGCCGGGCCCTGAATGAGGCCGGTTAATACGGCAAGCGCCTGTGCGTGCTGGCTGTACTGCTCAAAGCCCGGCCCCTCCCGCAGGAGGCCCTTTTCAGTGTTCCAGCAAAGCCTTTTCACTGCGCAGCAGACGGCATCGGCGCGCTCCGTGTATTCGGCGGCAAGAGCGGCGCGCCCTGCGGCCTTAACAAGCTGCGCGGCTGTTTGCAGCGCCAGCGCGTAGGTAAGGTTGTGAACGGTGGAGGGGCCGGCTGCCACGGCAGACGGTGTGCCGCGGTCTTTGTCCCACTCCGGTACCCAGTCGCAAAAATCCCAGAAGCCTGCCTTTTCCATCAATCCGTCGCTGTTTACGCGGCGGTCGAAATAAGCGAGAATACGATCCATGGTGGGCAGGTAAAAACGAACGGTCCCGGTGTCCTGTGTTTGAACCAGATAATCCTCCAGCATAAAGATCCAATGGAAGGAAAAGGAGGGGATGACCTGCGTCCGCGCGCAAGGGTAGCGGGATTGCAGCAGCCCGTTCGGCAGCTGAGAACAGTGAAAATCCCAAAGGACACGCTGTGCCATGCGGGTATCGCCGGACACGGCATAGGTAAATAAAATTTGCAGGCGGGTGTCCATAATATATTGCAGCTGTTCATAGTAGGGGCAGTCCTCGTGGGTTTCGTGCATGCAGCGTTCGAGCGTGCGCAGGGAAATTTCCCAGAGCTGGCTCATCTCATCAGAGGGAAGCTGCAACCGTGCCTGAATGTCAAGCGGATAGCCCGTGCAGATCATGTCCGGCCTTTGCAGAGTGACGGGCACCTCTCCGGCAATGACCTCAAGCCGTACAAAGCGGAAGGTCATAAACCAGAAGCTGTCCCATTCGGTCCAGGCGGCAGAGGGGAGAAGCTCGCAGCCCATGCCTGCAATGGAGGGGCGGCCGCTGGCGCCGAAGAGCACGCCCGCTTGCGAGTTGTCGCGGGCAAAGCTTCCCGGGCGCACGGCTTCATCGGCAGGGAAATACCGCTCTGCACAATAGAGTAAAATCCGTCCGCCGGTTCCCTGTGCGGCTAAACGGAGGTAAGCGGTACTCTCGCAGCCGGCGTCCAGCTCCAGGACGGCCCGGGTGTGGGGCTCGACAACAGCCAAGCCCTTTTCATCGAAGACAAGGCGCTGCTCCCCTTCGTGGCTGGGCATCTCCCGGACAAAGCCGGCCTCCTGCTCATACATGTTTGGAATGGGGCGTGGCTCCAGCGGGATAAAGGATTGCTCACCATAGGGGTTGACGCCCGCCTCAAAAAAGCGCTCTGTCCGCGGCCAGCCCAGCGGCTCCGCGGTACGCCAGCCTGCGGGGCTCTGGGCGAGGTCGTTGCGCTCCCAGTCAAAGGTATATAAGGTGTGGGTGCGCAGAAACAGGCCCTCGTCGGGAACCGCGGTCCAGCCGGCAGTTCCGGTCGAAAGGTCCTGACAGCTTCCGCTTTTACCGGCCACATGTCCACACAGCAAAAAAGCCGGGCCGGTTCCGGTGGAAAAAACGGATGGAGTGGCGCGCGCCATGGACTGTGTTGCCTCACCGGCGAAAGCAACCACACGCGCGGTAATGGCATTCAGGCCGCTTGTCAGATAGGGGGCCAGGTCAAGCGTTTCGTAATAGTGGTTAAAGTGGTCTCCCTTTGCCGGCCCGGCACAGACAGGCCTGCCGTTTACATAAAGGCGGTAGCGGTCGGCGGCGCTCAGGTTTACCACCGCTGTTTCCGGCTTTTCAGCCAGCTGAAACTCCAAACGGAAATAGGCGGCCCGTTGCTCACGTGTGCTGGTTGCCTGCGGGCGGACCCACCAGGAACCGTTCAGGCCGTTTCCGGTCCATTCATTTCTCATTGTATTCCTCCCTGTTTTTTCTGCGTCGCTTTGATATAGGCCCATTATACGCCCATGCGTGAACGCCGTAAAGAGGGGAATTTGCAAAAATCAAATTTAAAGCATTTTTCTGCCTTCGGGGGCCGGAATTTGCCGGAGCTTGTAGGAGGGGGCTCAAATTACCAGTGATTCACTTGGGTTTTATGTAAACCAATTTGATTGGGGGATATTTCGGTGGGAAATGTTGAAAACTACCCTTCTGAACAGAAAAAAATAATATTTATGCGGGTTCCACGCTTAAATATGGTTGAAAACTCGGTGGAAAATGTTCAAAACTATTTTTTGCAGGCAGGAATCATAAAATTTTATTTTAGATTATGTAAAGTAGGGCTTGACTTTTTTGTAAAATGTTATCTTGGTCCTGTCAACGGCTAAACCGGAGGCGAATGATAAATTTAGATTGATGTTCCCGGTTAAATATGTTATAATTTCAAAGTAAATAAATAGTTAGCGGTAGTAATCCAGCCGCTTTTTCAGAAATAGATTAATATTAATGAAAGCAAGGGAGTGCTGACGGTGATTAATGGAAATGATTTGAGAAACGCCATTATTTCAGGTGCCAACAATATCGCGGGGCATAAAACCCAGGTGGATGAGCTGAATATTTTCCCGGTTCCGGACGGGGACACAGGAACCAATATGAGCATGACGATGACTGCGGGCCTAAAAGAGCTTGTCAAGAGCGACGGCGGCACGGTAGGAGCGGTGGCTCATACGGCGGCATCGGCACTGCTCAGGGGGGCGCGCGGAAATTCGGGCGTCATCCTCTCGCTTTTATTCAGGGGCTTTTCCAAGGGCCTGGAGGGGCTGGAGGCCGCCAGCGGCTCCGATCTGGCCAATGCTCTGGGCATGGGGGTTGAGGCTGCCTATAAAGCAGTCATGAAGCCGACGGAGGGCACCATACTGACGGTTTCCCGTGTTGCCTGCGAAAAGGGCAAGGCCGCTGCGGAAATAGACGACGACGTCGTCTATGTATGGAGCGCCATTTGCAAGGGCGCGGCGGAGGCCCTGGAAGAAACGCCGGAGCTGCTGCCTGTTTTGAAGAAGGCAGGGGTTGTGGATGCAGGCGGAAAGGGCCTGTGTTATATTTTTGACGGTATGATGAGTGTCTTTAAGGATGGCGTAGTGGTCGCAAGCGATGCCGCGGAGCCTGCCGCCGAAGCCGGCAGGGACGATTTCTTCCGCAATGCGGCTGCTGAGTTTGACCAGGTGATTAACTTCACCTACTGCACCGAGTTTATTGTGGGGCGCGATGCCGGGTGTGCCAAGGAGCCCCAGGAGCTCCGCGCTTATTTGGAGGGGATCGGCGACTGTGTCGTCGTAGTCGATGACGACGAGATTATCAAGGTCCATGTACACACCGAGGATCCCGGCAACGCGCTGCAGGCCGGCCTGACCTTCGGACAGCTGCTGACGGTCAAAATTGAGAATATGAAGGAGCAGCACCGCCTGGCGGCGGAGGCTAACGAGGAGGCCAAGGCAAAGGCCAAGAAGGAGCTGGAGCGCGTGGAGCCGGCAGAGGAGATCGGCTTTGTCGCGGTGGCTGCCGGGGAGGGCCTTGAAACCCTGTTTACGGATCTGGGCTGCGCACAGGTTGTCAGCGGCGGACAGACCATGAACCCCAGCACCAACGATATTGTGGCCGCGGTGCTTGCAACCCCGGCAAAAAATGTGCTGGTGCTGCCCAATAATAAAAATATCATTATGGCGGCGGAGCAGGCCATTCCGCTGGTCACGGACCGCAAGGTGATTGTTCTGCCGACCCGTACGGTGCCGCAGGGGCTTTCCGCTATGCTGGCCTATGACCCGGATATGTCCATTGAACAAAATACGATTACCATGATGAAGGCCGCCGGTAATGTTGCTACGGGCCAGGTCACGTTTGCGGCCCGCGATTCTGAGTTTGGCGGGCATAAAATCAAGGAAGGCGACATCCTCGGCTTGGAAAACGGCAAGCTCACGTTGATTGAAAAGGATATTGTCCACACGTGCAGCAAGCTGACAAGATCCATGGTTTCGCGGACCACTTCTTTTATCACGATTATTTACGGCGCGGAAGTTACTGAGGAGCAGGCAAATGATGCCTATAACCGTATTAAGAATAAGATCAGCAGCGACATTGAGGTAACGCTGGTCAACGGCGGGCAGCCGGTCTATTACTTCATGGTCTCTGTAGAATAACCATGTCACTTTACGGCAAACCGATTCAAGATTTAAAGGGCGTCGGCGAAAAACGCGCCCGGCTTTTTCAAAAGCTGGGCGTCTTTTCCGTTGGCGCTTTATTGCGCTTTTACCCGCGCGCTTATGAGGATTTAAGCCGTCCCCTCTCTATCCGCGAGGCCTGCCCAGGCGAGGTAAGCGCTGTTCGGGCGACGGTGCTGCAAAGGCCTGCCGAGACGAGGATACGCGGTGGAATGACGCTCTATAAATGCACCATTACGGATGGGGAGAGCGATTTGTTTCTCACCTTTTTTAATAATCCGTATATTAAGAACCTATTAAAAGCGGGAGAGGAGTATATCTTTTACGGCAAGGTAACTGCCAGCTTTTTAAAAAAGGAGATGGCTTCGCCGGAGTTTTTTCCCGCAGCGGACTGTCCTGCCATTCGGCCCGTCTACCGGCAGACAGAGGGGCTTTCTAGTAGGCTGATCCAAAACGCGGTAAAAAATGCTCTGCTTTTGCTGCCGTCAGAGATTAAAGACCCGCTGCCGGAGCCTCTGCGCACGCGGTACGACTTATGCAGCCTGCGCACCGCCCTGGAGGAAATACATTTCCCGCCCTCCCAGGGGGCGCTTCTCCGGGCGCGCAAAAGGCTGGTTTTTGAGGAGCTTTTTGTATTGCAGCTGGGGCTGTTGAAAATGAAGGGGCGTGCGAGATGCGAAAGCAGCCTGCGCTTTACGCAGAATTTCACCCCGGATTTTTACCGCTTACTGCCCTTTCAGCCGACGGGCGCGCAGCAGAGGGCGGTTGGCGAGGCAATGATGGATTTACAAAGCGGCAGGCCGATGAACCGGCTTGTTCAAGGGGATGTGGGCAGCGGTAAAACGGCGGTAGCCGCCGCCCTTTGTTACAATGCGGCATGCAACGGCTTTCAGTCGGCGCTCATGGCGCCTACAGAGCTGCTGGCCCGCCAGCACTACCAGACGCTGGCTTCAATGATGGGAGCGGATATTCAGGTTGCTCTGCTGACGAGCTCTACGCCCGCGGCGGAGAAAAAGGAGATTTTGCAAGCGCTTGCACAGGGGGGGATTTCCTTGCTTGTGGGCACGCATGCGCTGCTTTCAGAGCAGGTTGCCTTTCACCGGCTGGCGCTGGTGATCACCGACGAGCAGCATCGCTTCGGTGTGGAACAGCGGGCGGCGCTGGCGGCAAAGGGGGACAACCCGCATTTGCTCGTCATGAGCGCGACCCCTATTCCCCGCACGCTGGCATTGATGATTTACGGGGATCTGGATCTTTCGATTTTGGACGAGCTGCCGCCGGGCCGGCAGAAAATTGAAACCTACGCCATTACCAGCGAAAAACGCCTGCGGGCGCTTGGCTACCTGCAAAAGCATATTGACCGGGGCCTGCAGGGGTATATTATTTGCCCGATGATTGACAATGCGGGCGAAGACGGCGCCGCTGGGGACCGAAAAAGTGTGCTGGACTATGCCCAGCGGCTGCGGAAGCTGATGCCCGCTGCACGGATTGGGCATCTTCACGGCAGGATGAAGCCCAAGGAGAAGGATGCCGTGATGGATGAATTTGCCGCGGGGCGGTTGGATGTGCTGGTTTCCACCACCGTGGTGGAGGTGGGGGTCGATGTGCCCAACGCGGTGATTATGATGATTGAAAACGCGGAGCGCTACGGGTTGTCACAGCTGCATCAGCTGCGTGGGCGCGTTGGGCGGGGCACGGAAAAATCGACCTGCATCCTGGTCTCAGATGCGCAGAATCAGGAGGCGGTAACACGCTTGCAAACTATGTGCCGGACCAGCAACGGCTTTGAAATTGCCGATGAGGACCTTAAGCTGCGAGGGCCGGGCGACTTTTTCGGTTCACGCCAGCATGGCCTGCCGGAGTTGAAAATCGCCAATATGATGGAGAATATGGAGGCCCTGAAGCAGGCTCAGCAGGCAGCCCAGGAGCTTCTGCGGACCGACCCGGGCCTGGAGGAAAAAGCGCACGCGGGGCTGCGGGCGGAGGTTGCCCGGCTTTTTACCGCTATGAATGGAAATTAGTTGCGAAAAAGAGGAGCTTTATGGAAAAGGCGGGGAGGAAAAACAGAATGTGGTTTGTTTTCGCGTTGCTTTCAGCCTGTTTTGCAGCGCTTACAACAATTTTAGCCAAGGTTGGTATGGATGGGGTCAACTCGAACCTGGCAACGGCAATCCGCACCGTAGTGGTGCTGGTCATGGCCTGGGGAATGGTGTTCCTAACCGGCGCGCAGCAGGGAATTTCCGGCATAACACCCCGCGCGTGGATCTTTTTGACGCTTTCAGGCCTGGCAACGGGGGCTTCCTGGCTGTTTTATTACCGGGCCCTGCAGCTCGGCGATGCCTCGCTGGTAGCGCCGGTCGATAAGAGCAGCCTGGTCATCACGATTCTGCTGGCTTTCATCTTCCTTCATGAGGCCATTTCCTGGAAGGTGATTCTTGGCAGCGCGCTGATTGCAGCCGGAACCTTCGTGCTGATTTTATAAAAACAATAGAAGCTTTGGCTTTTCCCGGCAGGCCGGGGCGAGGTAAGCTTAAAAAGGGGGGACAGGCATTGGAACTGATAATCGGCGGTACCGGCCAGGGAAAGCTTGATTATGCGCTTTCACAGTCCGGCTGCCAGGGGACGCCGGAGCAGTTGGTCGACGATGGCGTTTTAACAGGAAAGCCCATATTGAACCATTTTCACCTGCTCTGCCGCAGGCTGCTCCAGGACGGAAAAGCGGTTATGCCGGTGGCGGAGGAGCTGGCGCGGCGGGAGATTGTGATTGTGTGCGACGAAATCGGCTGCGGCGTCGTGCCCATCGATGCCTTTGAACGCCGCTGGCGTGAGGAGACCGGCAGGGCCTGCTGCTACCTGGCGAAAAAGGCAGAGCGTGTGGTGCGCCTTTATTGCGGTGTGCCAGAGGTACTGAAACCTTTGCGGACGGAGGCTGTGGCTGCCTTTGAGGAAGAGGCCCAGCGTTATTTGCAGGGAGACTCCTGTACAGCCTACCGCTTTTTGGGCGCTCAGCCGATGGGCGCAGCACAGGCCGGGATCCGCTTTACGGTATATGCGCCAGCGGCTAAGCAAGTGGGTTTAATTGGCTCCTTTAACGGCTGGCGTCCTCAGCCGATGAAGCGGCTGCCCACTGGCTTTTGGGTGCTGGAGTCAGCTTCCGCGCGCGTGGGGGACCTCTATAAATACCGTATTACGACCGCGCAGGGCGAAAGCTTCGACCGGGCGGATCCAATGGCTTTTTATGCGGAAAAGCGCCCTAATACAGCCTCCAGCATTTATTTGCTCAGTCAATATGTTTGGCAGGATCAGGCCTGGCGATCGGCGCATAAGGATATAGGGGCCAAGGGCTTTGACCGTCCGCTGTCCATTTATGAGGTGCATGCCGGCTCCTGGAGAATACATGGCGAGCGCGGCGGCGAGCGGTTTTACACCTATGCGGAGCTTGCGGACACCCTGCTCCCCTATGCGAAGGAGAATGGCTTTACACATATTGAATTTTTGCCGCTGGCGGAGCATCCGCTGGATGCCTCATGGGGGTACCAGATGTCCTCCTGCTTCAGCCCCACCAGCCGATATGGAGAGCCCGCCGGTCTGATGTATTTTGTAGACCGCTGCCATCAGGAGAAGATCGGCGTTATCCTTGATTTCGTTCCCGCCCATTTTATTCCGGATTTTTATGCGCTTCAGCAGTTCGACGGCAGCTGTTTATATGAAAGTGAGCAGGCAGATGCGCGTTACAGCGAGTGGGGGACGGTCTATTTTGATTTTACCAAACCGCATGTGGTCAGCTATGTAAAGTCGGCGCTGGATTTTTGGCTGACGGTCTACCATTTTGACGGCATACGCTACGACGCCGTCTCGAACCTGCTTTATGTAAAGGGCTGCGAGGAGCTGGGCAGGCATGAGGCGGGCATCTGGTTTTTAAAAAACACAAATTATCAGTTGCAGCAGCGCCATCCCGGCGCAATGCTGATTGCAGAGGATTCCTCCCTGTTTGCGAAGGTGACGGCTCCGGTGGCCTATGGCGGGCTGGGGTTTGACTATAAATGGGATCTGGGCTGGATGAATGAAACCCTGCGTTACCTGGCGCTTCCGCCCGCCCGGCGGGAGCAGGAACGAGCGCTTTTTGAGCACGCCATGCGCTATTTTTACCAGGATATTTTTCTGCTGCCCTTTTCCCACGACGAAGTTGTGCACGGTAAAAAAACAATCATTGATAAGATGTATGGCTCCTATGATGAGAAATTCGCCCAGCTTCGTACGCTGTATCTGTACCAGTACACCCGCCCCGGCAAGAAACTGAATTTTATGGGCAATGAGCTGGCTGAATTCCGGGAATGGGATGCGGAGAAGGAATTGGGCTGGAACCTGACGGATTATCCGGCCCACCAATGCTTTACCCGCTTTTTTTCGGCTTTGCAGCATTGCTATTTAGAGCAGCCAGCGCTTTACCGCGGCGATTATGATGCCCGCAGCTTTGCGTGGCAGGAACAACCGGAGGCGGTAGGGCCGCGGGCCTGTGTGTTCCAATACCGGCGGGGAGCAGGGGAAACGGCCCTGCAGGTGGGCCTCAATTTCTCTGCTCAGGAGCAATGGCTCACTCTGCCTGCGCGGCCCTCGGGCTATGAGGTTATACTTTATACGGAAGCGGCTGTCTTTGGTGGCGGTTGCCCTGATGTTAAGGCGCTTGCCCCGGAGCCGGTGCGGGGGCAAGCGGGTTGCCGTGTTCGCATAGCGGCTTACAGCGGTATTCTGCTGAAAGCAAAGGAGGCGCCGGGCGGTGAAGGCGGCCATGCGTCTGAGGCAGGAAAAGCCCGGTAAACAACAAAGGCCGGTGGATGAAAAATCCACCGGCCTTTATTTGCGCGTCAAGCCATGGCTATGAACAGGGAAAAAATCCATATAGAGCCGGCACACTGCAGATGCGCTTATTCCACAGCGGCTTTTTTCCGAAAAAGGTCGCGCAGCGCCTTTGCTGTTCGTTTGTAAATACGCCCGCGGCGCTCCGGCCGCTGCAAACCTTTTTGGGGCTGCGAGTGTTCAGCTCCATCATTCATAATTGGAGAATATCCTTTTCATAGCCCTTTAACAAGGAAAGCCGCCTTGTGGCGCGGTTACCGCCGGAGCGCTCTGGGGACGCCGCGGGAAGGAACCAGGCTCTCCGGGCGCGGGACGGCCCTGCATTTTTGATTGGCCGAGGCCCAAATAGACGCCGGGCTTGGCATCAGGTTTACCGGGTGTGCGACCAGTCGAGCAGGGATTGGAAGCTTCCGCGAAAGAGAAAAGAGGTTCCGTTCTTATTCTGGCCAATCTCCTCAAGCCCCATCTTTTTTAATATACCCATAGACTTAAGGTTGTTTTTATGGGCGTACGCCTCAACGAAAGCGGGCTCTTCCTCTAAATTTTCCAGCGCATAGGCGTAGAGCCTTCTGAAGATGGCGTGTTTATGCTGATAGGGAGCGGCAATCTGAATTTCCTCCATCATAAAAAGCTCTTTGTCCGCGGAATATTGAAAATACCCAACGATATGCTCCGGATCCCCTGCATAAATCAAAATGATCCGCCGTGCCGTGCTGTTGAGTCCTTCCGTAACCGCCCGCTTCCAGGCGGCATAGTCCTTGCTTCTGGGGTTGCCGGTTGGGGCAATGGCCGACATATTACCAGCAAGGATCTGAAAGAGGCTGGCGGCATACACGCTGAAGGCCGCCTTTTCCAAATAACGAAAACAAACGCGCATCATAGGGCTCCTGTCTGCCGGGCTGTCAGCGGCAAAAATGCTCGATGTAGTTATCAAGGCAGGTGGTGATAATCCGGCGGGCCTCCTCCGGCCCTTCTTCCTCGTCCACGACGGTTTCTTTGCCCTCCAGGCTCTTATAAACAGAAAAGAAGTGGCGCATTTCACTGAAAATATGGCCGGGCAGCTCATCAATATGCTTATAGGAGCTGTAGGTAGGATCGTTGAAGGGAATGGCAATAATTTTTTCATCCAGCTTACCGCTGTCGAGCATCTTGATTACCCCAATGGGGTAACAGCGTACCAGGCTAAGCGGGTGGATGACCTCGCTGCAGAGTACCAGCACGTCAAGCGGGTCGCCGTCGTCTGCCAGGGTGCGGGGGATCAGGCCGTAGTTGGCGGGGTAATGCGTGGAGGTGTGAAGAATGCGGTCCAAGATAATAGAGCCCGTTTCCTTGTCGAGCTCATATTTGTTTTTGGACCCCTTCTCAATTTCAATTACTGCGATGAAATCGCTTGGACTAATCCGGGAGGGGTTGATGTCGTGCCAGATATTTGCCATGCTTGTGGACTCCTTTCTATGTTGATTGAGGGAGCTTTTCGGTTTACTTGCGGGCGGCAGCGGGGGCTTCCAGCAGGAGCGGGCCCAGCGCTTCGAGAGAATCTACCTCGTAAAGCGGCTGAGGAATGCCGGGCGGCAGCGGTTTGTGCCGGAAGTTGACCCAGCAGGTGCCCAGGCCGGCCCGGCTGCCGCCCGCAATGTCAGAGGTCGGGGAATCGCCGATGATCAGCAGCTTCTGAGGGGGCAGCTGCGGAAACGCTGCCAGCACATGGTCAAAAAAGCCAGCGTGCGGCTTCATAACGCCGATTTCCTCTGAAATAAAGAGCTTGCTGAAGCAGGGCAGGAGGCCGGAATCCTTCAGCCTGCGCCGCTGTACAAAGGAGACGCCGTTGGAGGCAATGGCGAGCGTGCGGTGTTTGCTGAGCTTTTGGCACAGCTCCAGCGCGCCCGGCATGGTCCAGGGCTCCTCAGAGAGGGCCTCCAGATATTCCCGGTTGAAGCCTGCGCCGTCCCCGGTTATGCCGGCCTCGTCGAATAATTGCTGAAAGCGGGTGGAGTGAATGATGGGCTTTTCAATCTCGCCTTTTTCATAGCGGGCCCAGGCCCGGCTGTTGATCGCCCTGTATTTCTGGAAAATTTCATCATTAAACGGGTAGCCGTGGCGCTGAAATACCCGAGTTAATGCGCGGTATTCCGAACGGTCGAAATCCAGCAGGGTGCCGTCTGCGTCAAAGAGCAGCGCCGGGTAGACGGCGGGAGATTGGTTTGTCACGCAGGCATCCTCCTCACAGATCCTTATATTTTTTCACCTTGCGCAGGTTCTTCTTTTTTCGATTATAGATGACGGCCAGAACAATATAGACGAGCACCAGGAGCACAATCAGGCCGATGATAAGCAGAAACCAGGGAGAGGTCACGACCTCTTTGATGCTGTTTGCGCTTTTCAAAAATTCACTGCGCTCGATGCTCTCAGTGGCGACGAGGTCGACGGTTTTCAGGTTTTGCCCGGCATAGCTATAGGTGACGGTTCCAATTACATCCCCCTTTTTCACCGGCGCTTCAATAGATTCCGGAACATCGGGCGTGGCAATAATGCTGCTGGCAGAGACGTCTTTAGGCAGAAGAATGGAAAATTCCTCCGCCGGAACCAGCAGCATTTTGTCCTTGTCCCAGGCATATTCCAGCTTTACGCTGGTGACGGCATCATTGACATCGGCAACCTGTTTGCTCTCCAGGTTATTAAAGGCCCAGTTGTACAGGTAGATGCTGTCGCGCATCTCGGCGCGGTCATAGATCCGTTCGCCGTTTTCATCCCGGTAGGGAGCCCCCAACGCCACACACAGGTAATTATAAGAGCCGTCAAAGGCGCTGGAGACCAGGCAGTAGCCGGCCTGGTCGTGGGACCCGGTTTTTATGCCCTTGGCCTTGC
This sequence comes from Hydrogeniiclostridium mannosilyticum, assembly GCF_003268275.1. Classification (GTDB taxonomy): domain Bacteria; phylum Bacillota; class Clostridia; order Oscillospirales; family Acutalibacteraceae; genus Hydrogeniiclostridium; species Hydrogeniiclostridium mannosilyticum. The sequence goes on along the minus strand of NZ_QLYR01000010.1, from coordinate 73,600 downwards.
CGTAGTAGTAGTCGGAATTGTTTTTCTTAATCAGCAGGTTGGTGGTGAAGAGCTCGCGCTCCTGGCCGGCGTTTGGCCCGGCAACAGGCGAGTAGGTCTCATAGGTCGTATTGCAGATGTCCATAAATCCAGGAAAGCTCATGGCATATGCGGCAATGGCGGCGAGGTCCCGCGCCGTGGTATAATGCTCCTCGTTGTGCAGGCCGTGTGGGTTCATGAAGTGGGTGCCTGTACAGCCAAGCGCCTCGGCCTTTTGGTTCATCAGGTCCACAAAGGCCTGAACGTCTCCCTGGCCAATGTAGGAGGCCAGCGCCAGAGCGGCGTCGTTCCCGGAGGGGATCAGCATGGCGTGCAGCAGCTGGGTCACGGTAAAAACGTCGCCCGCCTGCAGGTTTGCCATGGAGCTTCCCGTGCCGGACAGCTCGGTAATGATTTTTTGCTCAATGGTTACCTGTTCCTGGTCGGGGTCCAGGTTATGTTCCTTCATATATTCACTGACCACAATGTAGGTCATAATTTTTGTTGTAGAGGCCGGGTACATTTTTTGGTCCGGGTTTTTGGCGTAAACCACGGTGTTCAGGTCCAGGTTCAGCAGCAGGAGCGCCGGTGTCGTTGTCGTGTCCCCGTCAATTGAAAAGCCATCCGTTGCGGCGGCGCTGTCGGCATAGGCGGTAAAAACCGGCAAACTGACGACTGTCACCACCACAACCATGAACAGGGAAATCAGCTTTTTTTTCATGGCACTTTTTCCTCCGTTGTGGTATGATTAATAATATTAGGTGTATTTAGTATAACAGTATTCCGGTAAAAGATAAAGCAAATTATAAAAACCGTAAGTTTTTTGTAGGATTCACAGGCCCCGGGGCCTGTGGGGCTTTTATTTTCCAGGGAGGGATTTTCAATGGTCTACATAACAGGGGACGTCCATGGGGATATTCGCCGCTTCGGTGCGCCGGCACGCCGGCTGAAAAAGGGGGATACCCTGATAGTCTGCGGCGATTTCGGCATGCTGTGGGAAGGCGGGGAAGAGGAGGAAAAGCTCCTGAAAAAATTGGGAGAGAAAAAATATACCATTGCGTTTGTGGACGGCACACATGAAAACTTTGACCTGCTGGAGCAATACCCGGTGCAGGAATGGAACGGCGGAAGCGTTCATAAGCTCAATGAAAACGTGTACCACCTGATGCGCGGACAGGTTTTTTCCATAGAGGAAAAAACCTTCTTTACCTTCGGCGGAGGGGAGAGCACGGAAAAGCAAATGTACCAGGCTGCCGGAAAATGGTGGGAACGTGAAATGCCTACGCTGGAGGAGATGAAGGAGGGGGCCGCCCATTTGCGGGAGGCCGGGATGAAAGTGGACTATATTGTCACCCATTCGCCTCCCCCGCATATGCAGGCCAATTTGACGGGCTCCCCCGATATTCACAATCAGATTCAGGCCTATTTTGAAACGCTCTCAAAAAAAATTACTTACCGGAAATGGTTTTTTGGCAGCCTGCACATCGACCGTAAGCTGTCCATGAAGAATTATTCTGTTTTCCAGGCAATCCTCCCGGTGGAGCAGGAGCCATGAAAATTTTTCATACGGCCGACTGGCATTTGGGAAAAAATATTTATGGGCGCTCCATGCTGGAGGACCAGGCGGATTTTATCAACCGTTGTTTTCTGCCGCTGGTGCGGGAAGAGCGCCCGGACCTGGTGCTTCTGGCAGGGGATGTTTTTGACCGCCAGGTAGCGCCTGTTGCGGCCATCCAGCTGTTCGACCATTTTCTGGTGGAGCTGCACACGCTCGGCGTCCCGCTGGCAGTCATAGCCGGGAACCATGACGGCGCGGAGCGGATGTCGGTAGGCGCCGGGCTGCTGCGCAGCAGCGGCGTCTATATCGCGGGTGACCCAGGCGGCATTTTTGAGCCGGTCCGCCTGGCAAAGGGCGCAGTACAGGCGCATGTATACCTGCTGCCTTACTGTGAACCGGCCCGGCTTCGGGAGCTGCTGGGGGACCCGGAGCTGCGGACCTTTTCGCAGGCGTACGGCGCCCTGTTGGACAAGCTCCGTGCGCAGCTGGATCCATCGGCGGTTAACATCCTGGCAGCGCACTGCTTTGTTGCTGGAAGTGTGGCGTCGGCTTCGGAAAGCCCCATTTACGTGGGGGGGACCGGGGAGGTGGCCTCGCCGCTGTTTGCGGGGTTCGACTATGTGGCGCTCGGGCATTTGCACGCGCCCCAGCGGGCCGGGGAAACAGGCTGGTATGCGGGCTCCCCGCTGAAATATTCGTTTGACGAGGCCAGGCAAAGGAAGGGAATCACGGTTTTAGAGCTGGACGGCAAGCGGCTTGAGCGCAGCCAACGAACCTTTCAGCCGCTTCACGACCTGCGGGTGCTGCAGGGCCGCTTCGACGCGCTTTTGGAGCAGGGCCGGCAGGCGCCCAGCGAGGATTACCTGTTTGCCGAGCTGGAGGACGACGGCCCTGTTTATATGCCCATGGATCGCCTTCGCGCCTACTACCCCAATATGCTGGGGCTGCACAGCCAGTGGCTTTCCCGGGCGGGACAGGGAGAAGTCTCGGAGCTGAAGGAGCAGCTGCTGCATCACCGTGCGAGCGACGGCCAGGTGCTGCGGGAATTTTTCAATCAGATTTGCGGCATGGAGGCGGACCAGGAGGACCAGGACCTCTTTGTGCAGATGATGAAGGCCTGTGAGGAGGAAGAAGCATGAAGCCGTTGAAATTGACGCTGCAGGCCTTTGGCTCCTATATCGACCGCACGGAGATCGATTTTGAGAGGCTCGGGGAAAACCGGATTTTTCTTATCAGCGGGCCGACGGGCGGCGGTAAGACGACGTTGCTGGACGCGATGTGCTTCGCGCTTTACTGCCGCGCCACCGGTGGACGGAGAAGCTGGGCCGGTATGCGGGCCGCCGGGGCGCCGCCGGAGCAGGAAACCCTGGTGGAATTTGAATTTACACTCGGGCGGGAGCGCTACCGTTTTTGCCGCAGCCGCAGCTTTTATAAGGGCCGGGGAACAGAGGAGCTGAAAAGCCGGGAGGAGCATGCCTGCTACCAGTGGCGGGAGGAAGCCTGGACGCTGCTGGTCTCCGGCGCGGAAAGCCGTGTCCGGGAGGCTGCCCAGCGGCTTCTGGGCTTGACTTGCGAGCAATTCTCCCAGGTTATTGTGCTGCCGCAGGGAGAGTTTTTGCGGCTGCTGCTGTCCAGCTCCCGGGAAAAAGCGGAGATTTTTCAGACATTGTTCTCGACCGCACGGTGGGAGGAGGTCACCCGGCGGTTTGTGGCGGAATCCCGGGAGCTGACAAATCAGCTCAGCCGTGTAGAGGACCTCAAAAATACGATTCTCCGGCAGAACGGGGTAGAGAACCCGGAGCAGCTGGAGGAGCATATTGCCGGGTACCGCGGGCAGCTGGAGGAGCAAACGCGGAAGCTGGCCGTGCTGGAGAAGAGCCTGCAGGCCGCCGCGCAGAAGTACACGGCTGCCCAGGCGCTGGCACAAAAATTTACCGAACGCCAGCAGCTTGAAAAACGGCTGACACGGCTGCGCAAGGACGGGCCGGAGATGGATAGGCTTGAAAGAACCGTCCGGCTGGCAGAGCAGGCGCAATCTGTTTTTCCGCACTATACCGCGCTGAAAAAATCGCTTCAGGAGAAGCGCCGGGAATATGAGTCCTGTAAAAAAGCGCAGGAGACGCAGACGCGCGAGCGGCAGCGTTGGATGGGGCAGGCAGCGGCGGCGAAGACAGCCCTGCAGGAGGCGGAAAAGCGTTGTGTGTTGGGGGAGGCCTATGTGGAGCAATGCCGGACGGAGTCCGGCCGGGTAGCGGCCTTAAACGGCGAGCTTCAAAAGCGCTTGGAGCAAGACGCGGCGGCCTCGTTGGCCTCCCTACTGGCGGACGGTGAACCGTGCCCGGTATGCGGGGCGGTTCACCACCCCCGGCCGGCGGCGGTTTCACCGGATTTAGAGGAAATCCGTTTGCGGCTGGGAGAGGCACAGAAGGCGGCTGAACAGCTGCCGAAGGCGCAGGCGCTTTTACGCCAGCGGCATGCGGAGCAGCAGCAGGCCCGTCAGGCCCTTGAGGAGGCGCAGGGGCACACTGCCGCGGTTGAGAAGAGCCTTGCCGACACGACCGCCAAAATGCTTGCGGCGCAGCAGGCCGGCCGCGAAAGCCAGCAGGCGCTTCAGGAAATTGAGGCGCAGCTTTCCGGTGCGGCAGAATCACTGGGGTTAAAGGCCGATCTGGAAAAGATTATGGTCGAGGCGGCGGTGCTGGAACAGTGGCGAGGCCGGCTGGAGGCCTATAAAAGTGATTTGTCCGGTTCGCAGCAGCGCCTTTTGGAGCTGGCTGAGGAGCTGGCGGGCCGGGAGGCTCCCGAGCTGGGGCCCCTTAAAGAGAGCTTTGAGCAAATCCAGCGGGAAAATACATCCTATGCACAGAAAACCGGCGCACTGCGCCAGAAATTAGAAAACGGGATCAGCTCCCTGGAGGAGTGGCGCCAGCAGGCAGAGGCCGGCGCCGCGCTTGAGCAGCGCCAGAGGCGGACGTCTCGGCTGGCTCAGCTGCTTTCCGGAAAGAACGCGCGAAAAATTCCGTTGCAGCTTTTTGTGCTGGGGGTGATGCTGGACGACGTCCTCACCTGTGCCAACAGTTTTTTTGCCACCCTCTCCGGCGGGCGCTACAGCCTGACCAGGCGCCGGGATGCTATAGGGGGCAACGCGCTTTCCGGACTGGATATTGAGGTGCTGGATGCGCAGGTAGGCGGTGTGCGCGCGGTGGAAACCCTCTCCGGCGGGGAGCTGTTTCTGGCTTCGCTCTCGCTGGCGTTTGGCCTGTCCGGCGTGGTGCAGAATTATTCGGGCGGGGTCCGCTTGGATTCCATCTTTATTGACGAGGGCTTTGGCAGCCTGGACCAGGAAACGCTGGATACGGCGATGAAAGCGCTGACACAGCTGCAGAGCACGGGCAGAATGGTGGGGATCATCTCCCATGTGAGTGAGCTCAAGAGCCGGATAGCCGCTCAGATTATGGTGCGAAAGACGGCAAACGGCGGCAGTACGGCGGAGGTTTGGACGTGATTTTTGGGGGCAGGTAAGATGAATTTAGAAGCTGTAACAGATGCGGCGCATCCGATGTATCAGAAGGCGCTGGCATTATACCGGCTGAGCTTTCCTTTACACGAGCAAAGAGAGCTGCCGTCGCAGGAAAGGATTTTACTTGACCGGGAATACCATTTTTGTTTGGTATGCGATCAATCCGTTTTTATAGGCTTGGTTTTATATTGGGAAACAGATGACGCTATTTACATTGAGCATCTATGTATTTTACCGGAATTAAGAAATAAAAAGTATGGAGAGCAGGTATTATCCGCCTTGAAGGCCCGGCATAAGACGGTAATTTTAGAAATTGACCCGCCGGCGGACAGCGTTTCTGAGCGGCGGAAAGGCTTTTATGAACGATGCGGTTTTGTTGAAAATCCGTATCGGCATGTGCATCCTCCATATCACAGGGGAAACAGCGGGCACAGCCTTGTGGTAATGACTTATCCTAAACCGATTTCTCCAAAGGAATATCGCGCTTTCAATGAATATCTTTGCGGTAAAATTATGGATAAAGCATTTTAGTCAACATGAAATTTGCGGGGGAACGGTTCGGCAGCGGGCTTTGAGCGGTGCGCCTGACGCTGTTTACCCGATGTTTAAAATCAAAAACGGATACCCATAACGGGTATCCGTTTTTGATGGTTGAAGATGGTTTGCATGGCGTTTCCGGTTCCGCTGCGCCGCAAAGACAAGGCGGGTACAAGCAGCCTTACCGGCCGGCATTATTGCGGCGGGGTTGTCTTTTCAGCCTTACGCTGCCTATGCAGCAGCAGTTTTTCAACCCAACCTTTTTTGTACTTTAATGAAATATAGCCGATGATGCTCATCGCCAGCGCACCGAGCGTGTCGACAATGAGATCCTTCATGGTGTCCATTAACGCGTCCCGTCCGACCAGGGGCTCGCCGCTTTCCAGCGCAAATTTTTGCATGTTGGTGTGCAGCAGCGCGTCGGCGGTAAATTCATAGATCTCCCAGACGACGCCCAGGGCCAGCGCGAAGCAAAAGGCGAAAACAACCACAAAAAGCGGACTCAGGTTCATGGGGACGCGGTCGGTCTTATTCAAAAAATTGATGACGGAGAAGCCAAGCGCCCCCAGCATGGCGCCGCTGAAGGTGTGTAGGATAGTGTCCCAATGCGGCACATTGTAGTAAAAGGCCCGTACTTCGCCTAAATAGATGGCGCAGTAGAGAAAAACAGCAAACAGCAGCATCATCTTTGAGGGAATAACCAGGTTGAGGGTCCGCTTTAGCAGGCTGGGCAGCAGCATAGCGGCCACGCCGACAATGCATTGCAGCAGCATAAGCACATAATCCCCCTTGACCCGGCGGTAGGGCTCCGCGGGGTTTGGTTCAGAGGGTGCCATCGCCATGGCGATAGCGATAAAGAGAATGGAGGAGAGCAGAGTCGCAAAAACCGCAATGGCAACGACTTTTCCCCAGTTGATTTTTTTGCGGAGCTTTTTCTCGTTCTTTTTCATAACTCCTCCCGGCGGTGGTCCGCCTCTGGTAAAACAGGCGGGGAATCGGGAGTAGTGGGCTGCGAGGGGGTGGGCTCGTCCGGCTCATTCCAGCCGTTGACGGCAAGGTAAATTCCGGCAAGGGCCATAAAACTGGCGATAATGGCGCAGGCAATGGACCAGCTTTTGATGTTGAACGGCCCTAGGATCATGGAGATCACAGCCAGAGCGGTACCAATTTCAAAAAAGATAAAGGCCAGTTTGCTGTCTGTCAAAAGTAAAACCACCTTTCGTTTGATTATGCTTAATCGTAGCTATCGGGGAACAGGGCGTTTGACAAAGCGGCAAAATCCTGCAACGACAGCTGCTCGGCGCGCATAGAGGCGTGGAGGCCGGCAGCCTGGCAGGCCTGTGCAACCCGGTCGCGGGGAAGAGCGAGCAGAGAGGTGAGCGCGTTGAGAATGGTTTTGCGCCGTTGGCCAAAGGCCGCCTTAACGGTTGCGAAAAATTTTTTTCGGCTGAGGACCTCCACCGGCGGCTCTTTTCGGATTTGCAGGCGAATAACAGCAGAATCGACGTTCGGCGCGGGCCGGAAGCTGCCGCAGGAGACGGGGAAGAGAATTTCCGGCTCCGCGTAAAAACGAACGGCGGCGCTGACGGCTCCGCACGCACGGGTGCCGGGCAGGGCGCACAGGCGCTGAGCCGCCTCCTTTTGCACCATGACGGTAACGGCTTTTACCGGAAGGTTTTCCTCCAGCAGTTTCATGATGACCGGCGAGGTGATGTAGTACGGCAGATTTGCACAGACTACGACTTCCAGGCCCGCAAATTCCTCCGCGATAAGGCGGTGAAGATCGGTTTTCAAAACATCCGCGTTCAAAATTTTCACCTGCTCAAACCCGGCGAGCGTCTCCTGTAGAATAGGGAGCAGGCGCTGGTCAATTTCCAGGCTGACAACGCGGTCGGCGCGTTTGGCCAGCTCCGCGGTAAGCACGCCGATGCCGGGGCCGATTTCAAGAGCCCCTACGCCTGGACCGGCCCCGGAGGCCTCTGCCATTCGGGGGCAGACGGTTGGGTTGACCAAGAAGTTTTGCCCCAGCCCCTTTGAGAACGTAAAGCCGTGCCGCTTGAGAATATCGCTGATTACGCCCGGATCTGCTAAGTTATTCATGGAACCTCCCTCTTGCCCAGCGCGGTGTTGCTCTCCGGCTGAGCCCCGGTTTCGCGGGCCGGGCCTGCGGGGGCCGGACTGCGAAACAAAACATATAAAACATCCTATATTATGGGATTTTTGCAGATGAACATACTATATATACGATTTTACCAGTATTTGATGAAGTTATTATAACATAATCCATCGGTAATTACCATTGATTATTTTTTGAATATCTTTTATGATTATAAAGTAAGAAATCATATTTTGAGAGGGGATGTCAAATCTTGCGGACGGACAAAGAAAATTATTACCTGGATATTGCGGAAACTGTATCGGAGCGCGGTACCTGCCTGCGTAGAAATTTTGGGGCCATTATCGTCAACCATGACGAGATTGTATCGACGGGGTACAACGGCGCGCCGCGGGGCCGGAAGAATTGTATCGACACCGGCGTCTGCATCCGGGAAAAGCTCGGCATCCCCCGCGGCGAGCGCTATGAGGTGTGCCGCTCCGTACATGCGGAGGCCAACGCCATTATCAGCGCGGCGCGCAAAAACATGCTGGGCGCAACCCTTTATTTGGTGGGCAAGGATGCGAAAACGGGCGATTATGTGGAAAATGCATCCTCCTGCTCTATGTGTAAGCGCCTGGTCATCAATGCGGGAATCGAACGAGTGGTTATTCGCAAGACCAAGGGGGAGTTTGCCGAGGTCTATGTGGACGAATGGATTCAAAATGATGAATCCATGGCCGGCTCATTCGGCTACTGATTGCAGGAATCACCCTTCTCCCCGGCTAACGGCTGCGGCCTGGGGAGAAGGAAACCGTGGGCGGCCGGGATTGGTTGGTTTTATATGACGTTTATTGAAGGGCACTGGTGCGATGCGGTTGATGTGCGGGATTTTATTCAGCGCAATTACGCGCCTTATACGGGCGGCGCGGAGTTTTTAGCGCCGCCGACAGAGCGGACCGTTAAGCTTTGGTCTGAAATTACCGATTTGCTTGCCAAGGAACGAGAGGCGGGCGGTGTTTTGGATATTGATGAGCACACCATTTCGGACATCGATGCCTATCAGCCCGGTTATATTGACAAGGATCTGGAGCAAATTGTCGGTCTTCAGACCGACGCCCCCCTCAAGCGTGCCATTATGCCGTTTGGCGGAATCCGGCTCGTCCGCAAGGAGCTGGAGACCTATGGCAGAACTATGGATCCCGAGGTTGAGCGGGTGTTTCAGTACAGGAAGACACACAATGACGGCGTGTTTGACGTTTACACCGATGAAATTCGCAAAGCCCGCCACAACGCGATTATCACCGGCCTTCCGGATGCGTACGGCCGCGGAAGGATCATCGGCGATTACCGCCGCACGGCGCTTTATGGAACGAATTTTCTCATTGAGCAGAAGAAAAAATCCCTCGACGGCATGACCTTTGACGTGATGGATTCCCCGGCTATCCGCCTGCGCGAGGAGCTTCAGGAGCAAATCCGCGCCCTGAAAAAGCTGGCGCGGCTGGCGCAGTCCTATGGCTATGACATTTCCAGGCCCGCGCGCGACACCAAGGAGGCCTTCCAGTGGGTCTATTTCTCATACCTGGCGGCAGTCAAGGAGCAGAACGGCGCTGCGATGTCTTTGGGCCGTGTCTCCACTTTCCTGGATATTTATGCGCGCAAGGACCTGGAGGAGGGCCGTTATACCGAGGCGGAGATCCAGGAGATGACAGACCACTTTGTAATGAAGCTGCGCCTGGTACGGTTCCTGCGCACACCGGAGTATGACTCGCTGTTTTCCGGTGATCCGACCTGGGTGACGGAATCCATTGGCGGCATCGGCGCCGACGGGCGTCCGCTTGTCACGAAGATGAGCTTCCGCTTCCTGCATACGCTGACGAACCTGGGCCCGGCCCCAGAGCCGAACCTCACCGTACTTTGGAGCGACCGCCTGCCGGAGGCGTTTAAGGAGTATTGCGCAAAGGTGTCGATAGAAACCTCCTCTATCCAATATGAGAGCGACGACCTGATGCGCGCGAAATTCGGGGATGACTATTCCATCGCCTGCTGTGTTTCGGCTATGCGGACTGGTAAGCAGATGCAGTTTTTCGGCGCGCGCGCCAACTTGGCCAAAGCGCTGCTCTATGCCATTAACGGCGGGCGGGACGAGCGTACAGGCGAGCAGGTCGCACCGGAGTTTTCCCCTGCGGGCGGCGAATATCTGGACTATGACGAGGTGCTGAAAAAATTCGACGCTGTGTGCGATTGGCTTGCAAAGCTATATGTCAACACCCTTAACATCATCCATTACATGCATGATAAATATTGCTATGAAAAACTGCAGATGGCGCTGCATGACGACAATGTGCTGCGTACCATGGCCGGCGGCATTGCGGGCCTGTCCGTAGTGGCGGACAGCCTTTCCGCCATCCGCTATGCAAAGGTGAAGCCGGTACGGGACGAGACCGGTCTGGCGGTAGATTTTATTACCGAGGGGGATTTCCCGAAGTTCGGCAATAACGACCCGCGCGTGGACAGCATTGCCTGCGATGTGGTCAAGCGTTTTATGGGAAAACTGGAAAAATGCCGGACTTATCGGGGAGCGAAGCCTACGCTTTCTATTTTGACCATTACATCAAATGTGGTTTACGGCAAAAAGACGGGCTCCACACCGGACGGCCGCAAAAAGGGCGAGCCATTTGCACCGGGCGCCAACCCCATGCATGGGCGGGACAGCAACGGCTGCGTTGCTTCCATGATGAGCGTGGCGAAGCTGCCCTACGATTACAGTGAGGACGGCATCTCCTATACCTTTTCTATTGTGCCCAAGGCGCTCGGCAAGGATGAGGATAATAAGGAGAAAAACCTGGTGACCCTTTTGGACGGATATTTTATGGAGACCGGGCACCATATCAACGTCAATGTGTTGAATCGGGAGACCTTGCTGGATGCGGTTGACCACCCGGAAAAATACCCGCAGCTTACCATTCGTGTTTCCGGCTATGCCGTGAACTTTATTAAGCTGACGCGGGAACAGCAGATGGAAGTTATCCACAGAACCTTCCATGAAAGATTTTGAGGTAAAACCCGGGCAGGAGATACAGGGCTTTATCCATTCGCTGGAAAGCTTCGGCACGGTGGACGGCCCGGGGGTGCGTTTTGTTGTCTTTATGCAGGGCTGTCCTCTGCGCTGCCGGTACTGCCACAACCCGGATACCTGGGCATTTCAGCAGGGGCGGACGCTTACAGCGCCGGAGCTGATGGCGGAAATCAGCCGTTATCGCAGCTTTATTCAGAAGGGCGGCGTGACCCTTTCCGGCGGCGAACCGCTGGCACAGCCGGAGTTTTGTGCGGAGCTGCTGCGGCTCTGCCGCGCGGAGGGCCTGCATACGGCGGTGGATACCTCGGGAGCCGTTCCCCTGGAACACTGCCGTAAGGCCGTGGATGAGGCCGATCTGCTGCTGCTGGATATCAAGGCGCTGGAACCCGCGCTTTGTAAAGCGCTGACAGGCAGGGACAACACCGAGGCGCTGAATTTACTGCGCTATTGTGAGCGGGGGAGCAAACCGGTCTGGCTGCGCCATGTTCTGGTACCGGGTATTACACTGACCCGGGAAGGCTTGGAACGGCTGGCGGACTTTATCAAGCCCTTCACCTGCGTGCAAAAGGTGGAGCTGCTGCCATTTCATAAGCTGGGGGCATATAAATGGAAGGCAATGAAGCTCCCGTTTTCGCTGGCGGAAGCCCCGGAGCCTTCGCAGGAGGAATTAGAGCTGGCAGCGGAGATTTTCCGCTCAAGGGCGCTCACGTTTACAATTTAATGCTTTTTTAAAAATACCGGAAGAGGCGGCAAGGGCCCGGGCGATTAAGCCCGGGCCCTTTTATTGGTTAATAGGGGAGCAGGCCGCCGGCTGCTGCTATGCCAGGGCTTGAACCACCGGTGTTCTGTTACTTTCCGGAAGCAGGTTATACACGGTGCCGTCCTTGCCGACCATGGCAATCGGAATTTTTGGCAGAAGGTTATGGATGACGTCGACAAACCCATTGACGGGGGCCTCTGCCATGCCGGTGACGATGTGGACTGCACCGATTTGCTTGACAAAGCCCACGGCCATCAGCGCAGGGTCATCATGGAAAAATACAGTCATTTCCGCATCGGCATCCCGGGCTGTTTGGCGCAGATGCTCCAGCTCTTCGCTGCAATCCTTACTGCCGGCCTGGATGGGCAGGACACAGAGCACCTGTACCGAAAGCCCCTCCCGGTCCGCAATTTTTCTGCCTGCCTTTATTAAACGGTCGCAATCTCTTTGGCCTGTCACACAAACAAGCACCGCCGTTTTCTTTTTCATAGTTGTGGTCTCCTTTCCCATATTGGAACACGCTTTATAATCGTTCATTGTCCTTTAACTCCACCCCGGCTTCTGCCGCGCTGCTGCCGCAATGGTGGAAACAGTTCTTTTGGCTCTACCTTAATGTGTGTTGGCTTTTTCTGTGCGCCACCCGCCACTATCACCATTATAACTGCTTCACCTATGTTTTCCAAAACAAGCCGTGTATAATAGATTAACAAATTGTAAAAAGGAAAAACGTCGGGTTTTGTTTCATCTTCCTATAATCATTATATCACAATCCTGAAAAATACCAGTTACATCTTTGTTATTATTGTTATTTCGCAGTTCTTTTTACGTAAAAAAGCGCAAAAAAGAAGCCGTGCCAACCTGAAAAGGTCAACCGGCAACTTTTCGCCCCTAAACGAGATCCATTCCGAGGGCTGGCGGTCTTATCCTATTTTTATGCGGAACGACGGCAAAATAGGCGTATTATTTTAGCAGAGTGGCAGGGTCAATCCACTTTTCTCCACGCCGTACGGAAAAATGCAGATGAGTGCCGTCCGCGCTTTCAGAGGGAATCATGCCCAGGGTGCCGATTTTTTGTTCTGCCTTGACTTCGTCGCCTTCCTTGACTAAAATCTGGTCGAGCCCGGCATAAAGGGTTTCCAGCTCCCCGTGGCTGATGACCACAGTAGCGCCGTAGAAGTCATCGGTGTAAATTTGCTTGACGGCGCCGGCCGCGGCAGCCTTGACCTCGTCACCCTCCGCACCGGAAAAATCCATTCCAGTGTGCGCGCGCCAATCCTTCATTGTCTCTGAGTAAATCGGGTCCTCACTGAAGTTTTTAATGATTGTTTTGCCGCCGGGATAGGCCAGGGAATCGGGCGTTTGTACCACAGGCGCATCGGTGGGCTGCGCCTGTTTGGAAGACGCCGGCTCCTCTGCCTTGGAGGAGGCCTGCGACTCCGGCTTCTTAGGGGCCGCGGAAGAGGCTGGGGAGCTTGCCGCAGATGAAGAGGAGGCATGTACGCCGCTGATTGTTTTGTCCACGGCCTTGTCTCCGGATGAGCTGACTGGCGCCGTGCTGGATTGCGAGCTCTCGTTGGCAGGGGAAATGAAATTAGACACGCTGTCGTACGTTGTCCATGCGGCGACGCCGACCGCAATTAGGCAAACGCCCAGCGCAATATAAAAGCCTTTTGTATTTTTTTTGTTTTTTGAATAGTGATCCATCATCTTACACCTCCAACGGTATTCTGGCCTGTCCGCAGGGTAAATATACACATTCCCGGTAGATTCCCTGCGGACAAAGCCGGTTGGAAAAGACAGCCGTTTTGTAAAAATACCGCTTGCCTTCCGTGGATGCACGGGTTTACAAAGAGTAAAATGGGTGCGCTGGCAGCGGCTTTATTATTAAAGGAATTTCCTTGGCCCTTCAATAAACGGGGAAGACGCTTTTGCAAGCGTTTCCCCGTTTTCACAAACTGCCTAAAGCTCTTGTTTAAAATGCTCGCCTATTTTCATCAGCTCACCTAAGGTGCTGATTTCGGCGTTTGAACTGGTAATGAAGTCTTGCACCCGGGGCGGAAGCGCGGCGAAGTATTCGCCCAGCTCAGGGTTAGCCAGGTAATCCACTTTTTCCATGCTTAACGGTCGCCTGCCAGCAGGTTGTCTGCGTAATGGCGAAGGCTTTCAAAGGAGCCGACGCCTTCCGGCCGCTGTGCAATAGCCTCCTGCACATAGTCGGGCAGTTTGTCATAAAACTCCATTGCTTTTGTGTCGTTCCGCAAAAGGTCTGTAAGGGTATAGGCTTCTTCCATGCTGAAGCTGCTCCTTTCTTGTCAAGTTTGTTTTTACTAGGGAACTAAGTCTGTAAAATGGTTTGGCGGATGCTTTTTATAAGAATTTTTTCATCTCGTCAATATTTGCCTGCTCGGTTTTCAGCTGCTTTTGGGCCAGACGTGCGGCGGAATCGTCGCTGCCGTCATATTCATTGAGCTGGCGGGTCAACTTGGTAATGCCCATTGTACTGCCTTGAATCATCATTTCTGCAATGCAGGAGGGGGTGTTTTCCTTCAGCGTCTTCATGGTTGCCGTTACATAGGAGGCCGCCTTTGCTACCGGACCTATGCTGGAGGGACGGCTGCCGCGCTCCTGCAGCATTTTGTCCGCGGTGTCATACATGTTTGCAAACTCCGTCAGCTGCGTTTCCAGGGTTTTGCGAAAACCGGGGTCGTCTGTTAACTTGATGACATGCATGATGGAGTCTCTGCCCATCTCCGAGCTTTCACAGATATCCTGCAATAATTCAACGTCATTAATCATCTCTGATACACCTCCGCCTTTAGCATGCACCAAAAAACGGTATTTATGATTGAAGGCCCTCAAAATATTTTTGTGGAAGTGCAAAAGAATTTTTTTTGCGGAAGCTTCCAGGGGAAACCGCTGGTTTTTCGTAAAAAATTGCCTTTTGCACAGGATCTGCTTGATTATCCCCGCAGGTACATTTATAATAGAAGAAAATGATAAATAATTAACAAGGGGGTCCTCCTATCTATGAGCTTTGAAAAGGAATATCAGGAAAAGCTGACGACGGCAGAAGAGGCGGTAAAGGTGGTTCAATCCGGTAATTGGGTTGATTACGGCTGGTGTACCGCGACGCCCTATGCGCTCGATAAGGCCCTGGCGGCCCGGGCGGAAGAGCTGCACGACGTTAAGCTGCGCGGCGGCATCCTGCTGCGCGTTCCGGAGATTTTTAAGGCGCCGGATGCCGCCAGGCATTTTACGTGGAATTCCTGGCACATGTCCGGTATAGAGCGCAAGCTTGTTAAGGATGGCCTGGTTTTTTATTCACCAATCCGGTACTCGGAGCTTCCCCGCTATTACCGCGAAAATATTGTGCCCAATGATGTGGCAATGTTTCAGGTAGCGCCTATGGATGCGCACGGGTATTTCAATTTTGGCCCGAATGCGTCTCATATGGCGGCTGTCTGCGAAAAGTCCAAGATCATCATTGTTGAGGTCAACAACAACCTTCCCCGCTGCCTCGGCGGCATGCAGGAGGGAATCCATATTTCTCAGGTCGATATGATTGTTACCGGCGGCAACCCGCCGATTGCCGAAATGGGCGCGGGCGGAGCGCCCACCGAGGTCGATCAGGCAGTGGCGAAGCTCATTGTGGAGGAAATTCCAAACGGCGCCTGCCTGCAGCTGGGGATTGGCGGGATGCCGAATACCGTCGGTTCAATGATAGCGGACTCCGACCTCAAGAATTTAGGTGTTCATACGGAGATGTACGTGGATGCGTTTGTAGATATTGCCTTGGCAGGCAAAATCAACGGCTCTCAAAAGAGCATCGACCGCTTCCGTCAGACCTTTGCCTTTGGCGCCGGTACCAAAAAAATGTACGATTACCTGAACGACAACCCTGAGCTGATGAGCGTTCCGGTGGATTATACCAACGATGTCCGTTCGATTGCCGCGCTGGATAATTTTATCTCCATCAACAACGCCGTGAACTTGGACCTGTTCGGCCAGGTCAATGCGGAATCCGCCGGTACGAAGCCAATCAGCGGCGCAGGCGGGCAGCTTGACTTTGTGCTGGGGGCCTATCTTTCGAAGGGCGGCAAGAGCTTCATCTGCTGTTCTTCTACCTTTACAACCAAGGACGGCGAGCTGAAGTCACGGATCCTGCCGACGCTTGACCCCGGCTCCATTGTTACAGATACCCGGGCAAACATCCATTATCTGGTCACCGAGTACGGCAAGGTTAATTTAAAGGGGCTGTCTACATGGGAAAAGGCAGAGGCAATTATTTCTGTAGCGCACCCGAATTTCCGTGAGCAGCTGATTGCCGAAGCGGAAAAAATGCATATTTGGCGGCGGTCGAACCGCTGAAAATAAAACGCCTCTCCCGTTTACAGCGGGAGAGGCGTTTTAATCAAAAGAAGATTGGCTCGATATGCGGCCCAGGCTAAAGCTTCCAGGGGAACGACAGCGGCCTACCGGGCGTATAAGAAAGAACGTGCGGGAGAGGAGGAGACGCTTCTGCCTGAGCCGATGGATATTTTCAAGGCGTTCGGGTGCTGTGAGCCTCAACAACAGAAGCGCCCTTCCGTGGGTTTGTATTCCACGGCGGGCGCTTTTGTTGTTTTATGGCGTTATCCTTTTAATACCTGAGGTCCTCAGCTTTCCTTAGCGTTGTGTATACGGTAGCACAGTGTCATCAGACTGTCGTTGAGATGAACATTTTCAACAATTACATCAGGGTATTTTACAGAGATGTCATAGTGGCTGAAGTTCCAAAAGCTGCGGATACCGAGCTGATAAAGCTGGTCACTCAGCTTTTCGACTGCCTCTCTGGGGACGCAGAGCGCCGCCATGGTCGGTTTTTGCTCAGCGCAGAAGGCCTCCAGCTCGGATGTGTCGGAGACCTCTAAATTGCCGATGCGGTTTCCGATTTTAAACGGGGAGCTGTCAAAGATGCCGGCCAGCTCGAAGCCGTCCTCGGTAAAGTTCATATGGGAGGCGATGGCCTGGCCTAAATTCCCGGCGCCGACCAATATTGCCTTATACCCGCCCTTCAGGCCTAGAATATTTCCAATTTCCAGGCAGAGCTGATCTACAATATATCCGTAGCCCTGTTGGCCGAATCCGCCGAAGCAGTTGAGGTCCTGCCGGATTTGCGAAGCGGTGAGACCCAGCTTGACCGAAAGCTCGGTGGAAGAAATCCTTGTCACACCTGTTTCTCTCAGCTGGCGCAGAAAGCGGTAATAACGAGGAAGTCTGCGGATGACCGACATGGAAATATTTTCTCGTTTTGCCATAGTGTTGTGTTCCTCCATTCATTCTCCATCATATACCGCATCGGGTTCCCCAAAATACCGTGCATCAAATCTTTCGTTCAATCGTCATCGGTTCAACCCGGAACATCCACAGGCCTCCGCAGTAGCGGGGCTCGGAAACGGCTTGCTTTGCGCCCGGAACCGAAAAGGGCGCTGGGCAAGGGGAATAAAGCCGGTTTTGTTCACGTGCTGAGAGAACGGCTTACAGCTTTTCAGCCAAACGGCGGTTAATTTCTGCCAGAAAGACTTCAGAATCAACCACGCGTTTTTCCGCCAGGGTAGAGAGGGCTGCCAAATCCCCGGTCATTACGCCAGCCTCAATGGTGTCCTTGCAAGCCTGTTCCAAAATACCGGCGAAGCGGCAGAGATCCGGCAGGCCGTCCAGCTCGCCGCGCTTTCTCAGGGCGCCGCTCCAGGCAAAAATAGTCGCAATGGGGTTGGTTGAGGTTTTTTCACCCTTCAGATATTTATAATAATGGCGGGTTACCGTGCCGTGGGCCGCCTCGTATTCGTAAGCACCATCCGGAGAAACCAGCACGCTGGTCATCATTCCCAGGCTGCCGAACGCTGTGGCCACCATGTCGCTCATAACATCGCCGTCATAATTCTTGCAGGCCCAGATGAAACCGCCTCTGGAACGGATAACCCTCGATACAGCATCGTCTATTAGTGTGTAGAAATATTCGAGCCCTGCCGCTTCAAAGCGCTCCTTGTACTCTTCGTCAAAAATCTCCTGGAAAATATCCTTGAAGCGGTGGTCGTATTTTTTAGAGATGGTGTCCTTGGTGGCAAACCAAAGATCCTGCTTGGTGTCCAGCGCATAGTCGAAGCATACCCGCGCAAAGCTCGTGATGCTGCCGTCAAGGTTGTGCATCCCCTGAACGACGCCGCCACCTTTGAATTGGTGAATCAGCGCCCGGGTTTCGTTGCCCTGGGCATCAGTTACTACCAGCTCTGCCTTAGAGCCGGCGGCAACCTGCAGCTCGGTGTTGCGGTAAACGTCGCCATAGGCGTGGCGGGCTAGCGTGATGGGCTTCTCCCAGGTGGGGATATAGGGGTTAATGCCCTTGACCAGAATCGGCGCGCGGAATACGGTGCCGTCCAGAATGGCGCGGATGGTTCCGTTCGGGGATTTCCACATCTCATGCAGGTTGTATTCTTCCATGCGGGCGGCATTTGGGGTAATGGTCGCGCATTTAACCGCGACGCCATATTTTTTGGTTGCCTCGGCGCTGTCTATGGTGACCTGGTCGCCGGTTTCATCCCGGTGCTTTAGGCCCAGGTCGTAATACTCTGTTTTCAGGTCGATGTAGGGCGTCAGCAGGGTGTCCTTAATTTGCTGCCAGAGCACCCGGGTCATCTCGTCGCCGTCCATTTCGACGAGCGGGGTTTTCATCTGTATTTTATCCATTCCTTTCGCCTCCATCCGTTTCAGTTCTGCTCACGCGTATAATTCAGCAGGCCGCCGGCCAGCACCATCTCGCGCTGGCGCTGGGAGAGCACGGCCTCGGTTTCAATTTCGATGCCCTTTGTCTTGTCGCTTACAATAACCGGCGCGTTGTCCTCAATGGCTTTGCGGACATTCTTCAGCTCCAGCTCGTCCATCTGGTCGATTTTGTCGTAATCGGCCTCATTTTTGAAGATCAGCGGCAAGATGCCGGCGTTGGCGAGGTTGGCACAGTGGATGCGGGCAAAGCTCTTGACCAGAACGGCCTTGACCCCAAGGTAGAGCGGAACCAGCGCCGCGTGCTCGCGGGAGGAGCCCTGCCCGTAGTTCTGGCCGCCGACGACGACGCTGGGGCCGTACTCACGGCAGCGTGCCGGGAACTCCTTATCACAGACGCCGAAGCAGAAATTGGACAGGTAGGGGATGTTGGAGCGGTAGGGCAGAATTTTAGCGCCGGCAGGCATGATGTGATCGGTTGTAATATTGTCGCCGACCTTCAGCAGCGCCTTGGCGGCGATGGTTTCTTCCAGCGGGCCGGTAACCGGGAACTCCTTGATGTTGGGGCCGCGGAGAATCTCCACGGAGTCCATCTCAGCCTCGGAGGCCGGCGCCTCGACCATGTTGTCGTTAATCAGGAAATGCTCCGGCAGCGCGATGGGGGCTTCCTCGCCCAGCGTTCTGGGGTCGGTCAACACGCCGGCAAGGGCGGAAGCTGCCGCGGTCTCCGGGCTGACCAGGTAGATCTGCCCGTCCGCCGTACCGGAGCGGCCCTCAAAGTTGCGGTTAAAGGTACGCAGGCTGATGCCCTTGGAGTTGGGCGATTGGCCCATCCCGATGCAGGGGCCGCAGGCACACTCAAGCACACGGGCGCCCGCCGCGATAATGTCTGCCAGCGCTCCGTTCATGGCAAGCATGTTGTAAACCTGCTTGCTGCCTGGGGCGATGGCGAGGCTCACGTCCGGATGTACGGTTTTTCCCTTCAGGATGGACGCCACGCGCATGAGGTCGAGATAAGAGGAATTGGTGCAGGAGCCGATGCAGACCTGGTCGACCTTGATGGCGCCGATCTCCTTTAAGCTCTTGACATTGTCGGGGCTGTGCGGGCAGGCGGCCAGCGGCTCCAGCGCGGAGAGGTCAATGGAGACCTCCTCGTCGTAGACGGCGTCTGGATCGGAGGAAAGCTCTACCCAATCCTGGCCGCGCCCCTGCGCCTGTAAAAAGCTGCGCGTCACTTCATCGGAGGGGAAAATGGAGGTGGTTGCGCCCAACTCCGCGCCCATATTGGTGATGGTGGCGCGCTCCGGTACGGAAAGGCTCTTGACGCCCTCGCCGCTGTATTCCACAATCTTACCCACGCCGCCCTTGACGGAGAGCAGCTGCAGCACCTTCAGGATAACGTCCTTGGCGGAAACCCAGGGGCTGAGCTTGCCGGTCAGGTTTACCCGCAGCATCTTCGGCATGGAGATGTAGTAAGGGCCGCCGCCCATTGCGACCGCTACGTCCAGGCCGCCCGCACCCATTGCCAGCATGCCGATGCCGCCGCCGGTGGGTGTATGGCTGTCGGAGCCGATTAGGGTCTTACCGGGCACACCGAAGCGCTCCAGATGCACTTGGTGGCAGATTCCGTTTCCAGGGCGGGAGAACCAAATGCCATGTTTTTTGGCCACGCTTTGGATAAAGCGGTGGTCGTCGGCATTTTCAAAACCGGTCTGAAGGGTGTTATGGTCAATATAGGCGACGCTTTTCTCCGTTTTTACGCGGGGGACGCCCATCGCCTCAAACTCAAGGTAAGCCATTGTTCCCGTTGCGTCCTGCGTTAAGGTCTGGTCAATCTTTAACCCGATGTCGCAGCCCGGCTTCATTTCACCGGACACCAAATGATTTTGAATGATTTTCTGGGCAATGGTAAGTCCCATAAAGCAGATTCCTCCTGATACAGAGATATTTTAAATAGGTATAAGATGAAATATAAATTATTATGGGCCAAAAATGAAAGATTGTCAATCTATTGACAATGATTATTCGTAAAATAATTCTTCTTTTTTGGCCCGCTGTTTTAGATATTTAAACCGAAGAAACCCGCCCAAAGCCGAGGCCTCTCTGAAAAAAACCACATGAAACCGCCGCTTACGGGGAGCGGCAAGGCCTGCCGGCGGCTGATGAGGCTGTTTTTTTCAGCGCGGGCAGCGGGAAAAAACGCTGAGACCTTGATGGATTAAATTTACAATGTTATAATAATAAAATAACGCACATAATCATGCCAGTAGAGAACAGGGCGGCCTCCAATTTTCTCCGTCCGGCTGTGTATGATTTTCCTCCGGCTGAGACAAACTAAAGCCAGGAGGCGGTGTAATAATGAAAAACTACACGGGCGATTCTGCCGATATGGAAAAGCAGGAAAAGGATGAGCTTCAGGTGCAGCAGATTGTTGACACGGGGTCCATTATTACCGGGGACAATGAGCATTCGATTCATTGCCTGACCATCATCGGCCAAATCGAAGGGCATAATGTGCTGCCCTCGCAAAATAAAACAACGAAGTATGAGCATGTTATCCCGCAGCTGGTATCCATTGAGGAAGACGAGAAAATCGACGGCCTGCTGATGATTTTAAACACGGTGGGCGGTGACGTTGAGGCTGGGCTGGCGCTTGCCGAGCTGATTGCCGGTATGAAGAAGCCGACGGTGAGCCTGGTGCTGGGCGGCGGGCATTCCATTGGCGTACCGCTGGCGGTTGCGGCAAAGCACAGCTTTATTGCCGCGAGCGCTACCATGACGGTTCACCCTGTACGGATGAGCGGCCTGATGCTGGGGGTGCCGCAGACGCTGGACTATTTTCAGCGCATGCAGGAGCGCATCACCCGTTTTGTCACCTCCAATTCCCACATCTCTTCCGAGCGGTTTTACGAGCTGGCAATGAACACACAGGAACTTGTTATGGATGTCGGCACGGTTTTAGATGGGGCCGACGCTGTTGAGGAGGGGCTGATCGACTCCCTGGGCACGCTTTCCGAGGCCATTGACTGCCTTTACGGCATGATTGACAAGCGCAGAAAGCAGACAAACAGAAAAAAGAAAAAAACACCCTGAGCCTTACGGCGCACCCTTTACCAATCCCCGGCGGCGGGGATTACATACCGGCGTATTTTGCGGCCGTATTTAGGCTTACACAGATTTTGGAGGTTTACATAGCTTATGAATGAAATTTTTCAGGCCATCATCCAAGGCATTCTTCAGGGGGCAACGGAGTTTCTGCCCGTTTCCAGCAGCGGCCATCTGGCTTTGTCACAGCATTTAATGGGCAGCCACACCTCGGGGCTTTCGGGCCTGCTGTTCGACGTTATGCTGCACCTGGGCACCCTGGCGGCCGTACTGCTCGTTTACCACAAGCTGATCTGGCGGTTGGTTAAGGAGTTCTGCCGCATGGTCCGCGACCTCTTTACCGGCAAATTCAAATGGAGTGAAATGAACGGGGACAGGAACCTGGTTATGATGCTGATTATCGGCCTTCTGCCGCTGTTTTTACTGTTCATTCCCATTCCCGGAACCGGCATGAATCTCAAGGACATCGGCGAGAGCTTCGCCAACGGCCAATCCATCATGATTGTCGGGTTCTCGCTGCTGCTGACCAGCATTTTGCTGACGCTCGGCCTGATGAAGAGTAAAAAAATGGTCGCCCGCTTTGAGGCGGAGCCCAAACAGGGCAAGCATCATCCGGTTGGACGCCGTAGGTTTAATGTAATTGATGCGCTCAGCGTGGGGCTTGCACAGTGTTTTGCGGCCATACTGCCCGGCCTTTCCCGTTCCGGATCCACACTTTCGGCCGGCCTGCTGCGCGGCATCAACCGCCAGGCGGCGCTGGACTATTCCTTCGTCATCGGGATTCCCTCTATCCTGGCTGCGGCGGTGCTGGAGCTTAAGGATGCGCTGATAGAGGGTGCCGAGGTTCCGGTGCTGCCGATGATAATCGGTGTTGTGGTAGCGGCGGTTGTAGGTTTTTTTGCCATTAAGCTGCTGCGCTGGATGGTTGCCAGCAACAAGCTGCTTCCGTTCATCATTTATACCGCCGTTTTGGGCATCGCTGTATTGGTCATCAGCTTTATTGAACAGGGCACCGGCAGCAACCTCTTTACGGGGGACACACTTGCGGTAATGCTGCCCCGGTAAATGCCCCGGCGGCAGGAGAAATATGAGCATAACGAATAAAGGCGGCCCGGTCTTACCGGCTTGAGGATGTGAAAAAGAGGGAAAGAATATGGCGCAACGAAAAAAAAGCGGTTCAGCCCCGAAGAGTCCGCCCGCAAAACGGACGCCGAAGTCCGGCGGCGCGGCGCGGAGGCCTAAACAGCAGCAGCCCCGCATGACGAAGGAAGAGGCCATGCAGAAAAAAATGCGGGAGCTGGAGCTCATTAAACAGCGTAACCAGATTATGGCGGTGGTCATCTTTGCCGCCGCGGTTCTAATGGCGTGCGTTGTACTAATTCCGGGTGAGAACATCTGGAACTGGCTTCATGTGCAGATCATGGGGCTCTTTGGAGTCTGCGCAATCATGTGGCCGGTTCTGCTTTTATACATATCTATCGTGACGGCCTTTGAGCGCTACAGCAATAAGATGAGTGCAAAGATTGTTTTGATGGTTGTTATCATTTTGCTGTTGTGCGGGGCTGTCTATATTTTCTCCTATGAGCCCGGTGAGCTGGGCTTCGGCGAGCTGATTGTCAAATTGTACACGGACGGCTCCGCCCGGCGCGGCGCCGGGTTCTTCGGGGGGCTGATCGGTTACCCGGTGGTGTTGGGCCTGGGGGCAATCGGCGGCAAAATTGTAATTATTCTGCTGCTTTTCGTAGCGGTGATGATTCTAACAGGCACCAGCATGGTTAAACTGTTCCGCGCTGTTGCCAAACCGGCGGCAATGGTTGGTACGGCTGTGGGGACTGCGCGGGAACGCCGCCAGGAAATCCATCGCAGGCAGACCAATATTGACATCGCGCTCGATAAGGATGAGCTGCCCATGCATCCGGTGCAGTCCCCTAAGACAAAAAATGAAAAGCTGGAGAAGCTGGAAAAGGTCTTTGACATCAACAAGCCGTCCGGAGCGCCGGCGGCAGAGCCCCAGCGGGAAATTCAGCCAGGCGTTCAGGAGGCCCGGGCAGAGCAGGCGCCCGCCGTGGCCAGAGAGAACGGCGAGGACGCCGCTGCCGGCAGCTTTTTGAGCCGCCGGGCCTCCAAGGAGGAAAAAGAGGCGGCAAAGAAAAAGGAAAAGGGCGTAATCGGCACGCCGGTTCCGGAGGAGCTGCTCAACGAGCCGGCTTCCCAGGCGCCGACCTCGTCCCCTCATTTTCCGCCGGTTTCCATGCTGGAGGCTACCAAGGAAGCAGACGAAGGGGACGTGACTAATGAGTTGCAGACAAGCGGGCGGATGCTGACGGAGACGCTGAAGAGCTTCGGCGTACAGACTAAGATTATTGACATTTCGCGCGGCCCGTCCGTTACCCGCTATGAGCTTCAGCCGGCACCGGGTGTTAAAATTAGCAAGATTACTAATCTGGCGGATGATATTGCCATGAACCTTGCCGCCACCGGTGTGCGCATCGAGGCCCCCATCCCCGGAAAGGCTGCCGTCGGCATTGAGGTGCCCAATCAGCGTGTCACGACTGTGCGTATGCGCGAGCTGATTGAAAGCAACAGCTTCCAGACAGCTAAGAGCCCGTTGACGGTGGTGCTCGGGCGCGATATAGCCGGCAGCGTCACCGTGGCGGATCTTGCCAAAATGCCGCATTTGCTGATTGCGGGCACCACGGGCTCCGGTAAATCCGTCTGCATCAATGCGATGATTATCAGCCTGCTCTATAAGAGCACGCCGGAGGACGTACGTTTTCTGATGATTGACCCCAAGGTGGTTGAACTGGGGGTATATAACGGCCTTCCGCATTTGCTGGTGCCCGTTGTCACCGATCCGCGTAAAGCGGCAGGGGCGCTGAACTGGGCCGTTACCGAGATGCTCAAGCGCTATAAAATTTTTGCCGACTGCAATGTAAGGGACCTGTCCGGCTACAATGCGCTGGCGGCCTCGTGCAATTATACGGATGACCAGGGGCAGCCCATGCTGCATATGCCGCAGATAGTCATTATTGTGGACGAGCTGGCGGACCTGATGATGGCGGCGCCGAATGAAGTGGAGGATTCCATCTGCCGCCTCGCCCAGATGGCCCGTGCCGCTGGAATGCATCTGGTGATTGCCACGCAGCGGCCCTCTGTGGATGTTATTACCGGGCTGATTAAGGCGAATATTCCAAGCCGGATTGCCCTGACCGTCTCGTCGCAGGTGGATTCGCGGACGATTCTGGATATGGGCGGCGCTGAGAAGCTGTTGGGGCGCGGTGATATGCTGTTTGCCCCCATCGGCAGCCAAAAGCCCATCCGGGTACAGGGCTGCTTTGTCAGCGACAATGAAATTGAGAGCATCGCCGGCTTTATGAAGAGCGAGGGAAATCACGAGTACGATGCCGGAATCATTGAGGAAATTGAAAAGAATGCGGTGGAAGATAAGGGGAAGGCAGAAGGCGGCATAGCCTCTGAAGACACGGACCCGATGATCCCCGATGCGGTGAAATGCGTGGTCGAATCGGGGCAGGCCTCCACCTCTCTGCTGCAAAGGCGGCTGCACGTGGGCTATGCCCGTGCTGGGCGGCTGATCGACGAAATGGAGCAGATGGGGATTGTCGGCCCGCATGAGGGGAGCAAGCCCCGCCAGGTGCTGATTACCTACCAGCAGTGGCTGGAAATGAATATGCAGAAGCCGGACGAACCATCGGTTAAGCCGGAATAAAGGTCAGTTGAGATAAGGACAAAACCATGCCGTTTTTACCAATTACGAAAGAAGAAATACAGAGCTTGGGCTGGGAGTGCCCGGACTTTATCATTGTCACCGGCGATGCCTATGTGGACCATTCCACCTTTGGCCCCGCTATTATTTCCCGTGTTTTGGAGGCGAAGGGGTTCCGGGTAGCCGTTCTCGCACAGCCGGATTGGCGGACAGAAAAGGATTTTACCCGGTTTGGCAAGCCGCGGCTGGGCTTTATGGTCAGTGCCGGAAACATTGACAGTATGGTGGCGCATTATACGGTAGCGCGCCGGCGGCGGGAGGCCGACGCCTATTCGCCGGGCAACCGGGCCGGCCTTCGTCCGGACCGTGCGGTCACGGTCTACTCCAGGCTGATCCGAAAGCTGTATCCGGATTCTCCCATCATCATCGGCGGCCTGGAGGCTTCCCTGCGGCGCTTTGCTCACTATGATTATTGGGCGGACAAGGTGCTGCCCTCTATTCTGCTGGATTCACAGGCGGATCTGATCTCCTACGGGATGGGAGAAAAACAGGCGGTAGAAATTGCCCGGCGCCTGGACAGCGGGGAAAATATTTCCGAAATGACGGACATTCGGGGTACCTGCTACCTGATCCCCGCGGCCCGGTATCAGCCTGGGCCAGCCGTGGATTGCCCCAGCTACGAGCAGGTCTGCGCGTCCAAAAAAGAATATGCCGTTTCCTGCCGCAAACAGCAGATGGAACAGGATGCGGTACGCGGTAAAAAGGTTATTCAAAAGCACGGCAAGCTGCTGCTGGTACAGAATCCGCCTATGCCGCCGCTCAGCCAGCAGGAACTGGACTGGGTCTACGAGCTGCCCTATATGCGGACCTACCACCCCTGCTATGAGCCAATGGGCGGGGTGCCCGCAATTCGGGAGGTGGAGTTTTCCATTACCCACAACCGCGGCTGTTTTGGCGCCTGCAATTTTTGTTCTATTTCCTTTCATCAGGGCCGGGCCATTACGGCGCGGAGCGAGGAGAGTATTTTGCGCGAGGTGCGCCTCCTGACAAAACAGCCGAATTTCAAGGGGTATATTCATGATGTTGGGGGCCCAACGGCAAACTTTCGCCTCCCCTCTTGCAAAAAGCAGCAGACCCAGGGGCTTTGCCCGGACCGGAAATGCTTAGCGCCGAAGCCCTGCCCCGCCCTTCAGGTCAGCCACAGCGATTATCTGGAACTGCTGCGGAAAATCCGGGCGGTTCCCGGCGTAAAAAAAGTGTTTATTCGCTCGGGTATTCGTTATGATTATTTATTGGAGGACAAAAACCCAGACTTTTTAAGGGAGCTGGTAGAATATCATGTGAGCGGGCAGCTGCGGGTTGCACCGGAGCACTGCGCCGCCGGGGTGCTTGACTGCATGGGAAAACCGCATATAGAGGCCTACGTGGAGTTTCAGCGGCGTTTTGCCCAGCTTACCCGCCGGTTGGGTAAGGAGCAGTACCTGGTGCCATACT
The DNA here is from genome assembly GCF_003268275.1 of Hydrogeniiclostridium mannosilyticum. GTDB lineage: Bacteria > Bacillota > Clostridia > Oscillospirales > Acutalibacteraceae > Hydrogeniiclostridium > Hydrogeniiclostridium mannosilyticum. The sequence goes on along the minus strand of NZ_QLYR01000010.1, from coordinate 46,951 downwards.
TGATGTCCTCCCACCCCGGCAGCACGCTTAAGGATGCGGTGGAGCTGGCGCTTTTCCTGAAACGGGAACATCTCCACCCCGATCAGGTACAGGATTTTTACCCGACACCGGGGACGATTTCAACCTGTATGTTTTATACCGGGCTGGATCCTTATACCCTGAAGGAGGTCTATGTCCCGCGCACAAACCGTGAGAAAGCACAGCAGCGCGCGCTGCTTCAATATTATGACCCGAAAAAGAAGGAACAGGTGGTTCAGGCGTTGATCGATGCCGGCCGGCCGGACCTGATTGGCGGCGGGACACACCAGCTGGTTAACGCCGCCCGGCCGCCCAAGACGCCAAAGCCCCGGGGGGGAAGGAAACCGGATGTCCGTCGGGAGAAAAGGCGCCGCCAGCAGAATAAAGGAAAGGGGAAAGAACAATGAGAAAGCTTTCAATTGACCGTTTCGAGGGAAATTTTGCCATTTGTGAGGAGTTGGCGGACCAGGATGCGGGGGTAAAAAAAACAAGGGCAAAAAATAAGGAAGTGCGCCTTTTCGGCATCGAGACAAAGGAGCTGCCGGGCGATGCCGCTGAGGGAACCATTCTGTTGATTGACGACGAGGGCAGGATCTCCGTGGATCTGGATGAAACCAAACAACGCCGCGCTGCCCTCAAGAAAAAGCAGGATGCCCTGTGGGAATAGGAAAGAAGGGCAGTGAAAGTATGGCCGGCGTTGAGCTGACAAACATGGTGATGGTGGAGGACAAGGACACTGGCTGCGCATTGGTGCAGGAGCGTGTCGTCAGCTGGAAGGGGCTTTCATTTCCCGGCGGGCATGTGGAGCCCTGCGAAAGCTTTGTGGCTTCCGCTGTCCGGGAGGTTAAGGAGGAAACCGGCCTGGATGTTTGGAACCTAAAAAGCTGCGGGGTCATTCATTGGTGCAATACCCGTACCAACGAGCGTTACCTTGTTTTTTTGTATAAAACCGCTGACTTTAAAGGGAACCTGCTTCCAGAGACAGAGGAGGGGCGCGTTTATTGGCTGCCGATTGAAAAGCTCCGAGAGATTCACAGTGAAAATCACTTTGAGCAGTATTTGCCCATGTTTTTAGAGGAAGGGCATAATGAGGCGTTCGCTCCTTATGAGCAGGAAGATACGCACAATTTTCATCTTTTATAAGGAGATACAGGCCGCTTGTTTCTCCATCAAATTGGCCAAAAAAGCCCCCGCAAATTCAGTACGGGAAAATCCTGTTATTTTGACAAATCAAATTGACAGACAAGCAAACGTTAGGATATAATAATAAAAACGACTGAATGTAAACTGAAATAAAGGAGAATTCGTTATGGACTACGATCCTCAAATTCCAAATTATCCGCCGCAGCCGGAACAGCCGCCGCAACAACCGCAGCCGCAGCCTGTCGACCAGCAACCCTATGCGGCGCCACAGAATCAGCAGCCCTACCAGCCGCCGCAGGGCAATGGCGCTTACCAGCAGATTCCGCCTGCTTCTGCTCCGTCCTATTACCCGGATTATCAGCAGAACAGCTATAACCAGCCCACCTATTCGGCGGAGCCCTATCCGCCGCAGTCGAGCACACCCGGCCTCTCCATTGCCGGTATGATCTGCGGTATTCTTTCCCTGCTGACCTGCTGCTTCTATTACATAGGCCTTCCGCTGGCAGTTCTCGGCTTGATTTTCAGCATTATTGGCATGAAGCGCAATGCCAATGGTAAGGGTATGGCCGTTGCCGGCATTGTTACCAGCGCAATCACACTTGCGATTATCGTTATTATGCTGATTATCGTGCTTGTGGCCGCCAATAGCTCTCCTTATTTCTATTATGAATTTGAGAATTGGCTGGAGAGCCTTTATTAAAAGCTTTAAGGGCTTTACAAACACAAAATAATAGCCGCCAAAGCCGCCGGGGAGGTTCTGCCGCCCGGTGGCTTTTTGCTGCATTTCTGCTGGTGCGGTGTCTCCAATCCGCAATTTTATTCTTTATTTTTTGCCGAAATAATGCTATACTAATAATAATTAAATAATTATGCGGGCCATGCAGGGCCGGCGAATACACCGGCGAGTCTGAGCGCCGCATTATAATGAATGAAGCGTTGAAAGAAGGGCCTTTTTTGAATTTATATGAGCAGCTGCCCAATCAGCAGCAGGATGGCAAGATGCGGATTATTCAGGAAATTGTTCCCGGTAAGCAGATCACCATTGCGCACATCATTGCCAATCCGGATGAAATATTGTACCAAAAGCTGGGGCTTGACCCGGCGGTGGATTATTCGCAGTCCGCCATCGGTATTGTAACCATGAGCCCCAGTGAGACGGCGATTATAGCCGGGGATATTGCCACGAAGGCCTCCGGCATAGAGCTGGGCTTTGTCGACCGCTTCAGCGGGACGCTGATTGTCACCGGAACGGTTTCCGACGTAGAGGCCGCATTGCGCGCGTTGGTGGATTACGCCGCTGCTGCGTTGGGCTTTACGGTTTGTGACATTACCAGAACCTGAGGGCCCGGCGGGGCGAGCAATGAAGAAAATTATTCTGATGGGGCGCACCGGCTGCGGAAAAACCACCTTAACCCAGGCGCTGCGCGGAGAGAATATCCATTATCATAAAACGCAATATGTCAATTACCACGACGTGGTGATTGACACGCCAGGCGAATATATCGAGAGCAAGGAGCTGGGGAGGGCGCTTGCGCTTTACGCCTATGAGGCCGACGTAGTGGGCCTTTTGTTAAGCGCGACGGAACCCTATTCCCTCTACAGCCCGAATATCACCTGCATGGCGAACCGCGATGTTATTGGCATTGTAACTCATGTGGACTGTGAAGGGGGTAACCCGGAGCGTGCGGAAAACTGGCTGCGGCTGGCTGGCTGTAAAACCGTTTTTTGGGTCAACTCCCGCTCACGGGAGGGGGTTGATGAAATATTGGCTTATTTGTCGAAGGGTGGCCCCGTTCCCAAGGGCAAGGTATTTCAAAAGCAGGAGGCCTGAAGGGGCTTCTGAAGCGGACGAGCGCACAGGCGCTCTTTTCTTTTATACAGGCTTGCGGAGCATTGCGCATCCGCAATTATAAAAATGATATAGGGGGATTGTTGTATGAACCATTTTTTTCAGAAGGCAAAGCCGGTTTTTATAGAGGGGGCCGCGGAGCCGTACAATCAATTTGCCGGTTTTCGCTCGGATGTATGGGTTGAAGCGCCCGGCGTACTGAAAATCGCGGTAACGGCACGCAGCTTTTACCGTCTTTATGTGGATGGGAAAATGGCGGCGCACGGCCCGGCTCGTACGGCGCATGGCTATGTGCGCGTGGATGAGCTGGAAATTCCGGTGGAAAAGGCCGGCGTGGTTAGGCTGGCGGCAGAGGTGGCCGCCTATGACACGCCGGACCATGTTTCCAATGACATTACACTGGAACCGGGACTGTTCTGGTGTGAGGTTCAGTGTGCAGGAAAGGTGCTGGCGGCTACGGGCGCCAAGGCGGAATCGCCTTGGCTGTGCCGGCAGCTGACACACCGCCGCAGCCGTGCGGAGATGCTCTCTCATTGCCGGGAGGTAATCGAGGTTTATGACCTGGGGCCCGATACGCTGTCTTGGGTGACGGAGGATTTGAACACTTATCAGCCTTGCCGGGTTCTCGATGAACAGCCGCTGCTGCTGCCGCGGGGGAGCCGCCTGCCAGCAATGGAGACGCTGCCAGTGCTCAATTTGGTGGAGCTTGGCGGGATTGCTGCCGGTGAGGAGAAGAGGGGTCCGGATATGGCAGACCACTTGAACGAAACGCTGCACACCCACTGGTACGGGCAGCTGACAGAGCGTGTTGTCAAGCAAGCCCGGCGCGATGAAAACGTCCCCTTCCAGGGCAAGCTGGAGTGCATGGGCGAGGGGTGGCGTATAGAGCCCGGTAAGCAGCCAGCGTGTTACCTGCAGTTTGACCTCGGCAACAATTATGTCGGCTTCCTCGGCTTTGACCTGGAGGTGGAGAAGGCCTGTGTTTTCGATATCTTCCACCAGGAAGGATTGGAGGATGAAGGAAGGATCACCCAGACCAATAACATGGTCCGTTACTGCCTGGAACCGGGCCGGTACCGGCTGCTTACCTTTGAACCCTATGTGCTGCGCCATCTGAAGCTGGTTTTCCGTACACAGGGAACCGTATGCCTGAACAGTGCCGCCCTGGTGACCTACTGGTATCCCGACAGCCGCAGGGGCTCATTTCTTTGCAGCGACGGCGACGTCAACCGCATCTATGACGCTTCGCGGCGGACGCTGCTGATGAATACGCTGGACATCTTTATGGATTGCGCCGAGCGCGAGCGCGGCGGCTGGCTGTGCGACTCACTGTGGACTGCCCGCGCAGCCTGGCAAATGCTGGGGGATGTGTCTGTAGAAAAGGCATTTTTACAGAACTTTATGCTCACCGACCCGGCGAAGTACGGCCATGCTTTTTTCCCGGAGGTTTTTCCCTCGCATCATGACTCCTACGAAGAAATGGCCGGTATTACCACCTGGTCGTTCTGGCTGATATTGGAGTTCTGTGAGTATTACCGCCGTACCGGTGACCGGGAGCTGCTGGAGCAATCTCTTCCGCGCGTGGAGGCGTTCATTCGGGGAACGCGGGACTTTATTGGGGAGAGCGGCCTGCTGGAGAATATGCCCGCCATTTTCCTGGATTGGTCCCAGTCCAACCAGGCGGACCACACCCAGCCGATCTGCTTGCCTGCCAATGCGCTTTACGCCTATATGCTCTACGAGATCGGCAAGCTGTATGGGCGTGAGGAATGGGTGAAATGGGGCGAAGCCATTCGCGGTGTACTTCGCTCAATGGGCGCGGTAACCTTTATTACGGAGGAAAAGCTTTACCCTGACACCGCCTACCTGGAAAACGGCGCGCTGAAAACCAAGGAGTACATCACCGAGGCCGCGTTGTATACAGATATTTGGTCCGAGCTGTTCGACCGGAATAGTGAGCCAGGCATGATACAGGCAGTTGTCAACACAATGGGCCCGGCGCCTAAAACGCTGACCTCTCCGAGTGTCGGCCGTGCAAATTTATTTATTGGCCTCTGCATCCGGCTTGACATGCTGGCTAAGCTGGGTGAATACGGGCGCCTGCTGGAGGAGCTGAGGGCTATTTTTCTGCCCCAGCTGAACAGGGGACCGGGAACGCTTTATGAAAATGTCAACACCTCCGGCAGCTTGTCACATGGCTTCAACGCGCATGTGGGCGTTCACCTGACCCGCGACATTCTGGGACTGGGCGAGGTTCATCTTCAGGAAAAGCGGGTTCGCGTCGCGCCGCACCCCTGTGGGCTGCAATGGGCCAAGGGCAGCGAGCAGACACCCTGCGGGCCTCTTGCAGTCTCATGGAATTATAGCCCGGACGGCAGAGCCTTCCGCCTGGCCTGTACGGTACCGCCTGGTTGGAGCGTTGAGCTGAGCCTTCCCCAGGAGCTGCGCGGATGGCTATGGGATGGCGATTCGGCATGCCGGGCGATGAAGACGTATGCGCAGAGCTTTGAATTGCTCCTGGCCCGTCCGGAGGATTAGCCGCCGGTCCGCTCCGGGAATTTTGCCGTAAAAGGACCGGGGCCTGTGTACTTAAAGCAGCCTTATTCGTTTGGCGCTATTGGCGCTATGCGGGAAGATCCGGCAGAATTAATGATAAAAACGGATTTTTAAGCGAAATAAAAATATTTTTAACGCAGATTATCAATAAAACTTTGAATTGCTGACTCTTTCGGACTTTGCGGCAATGCGTCTGAATGGTACAGGGTGAAGTTTTCCACATGGCGGATTGCCTGGCCGGGCTCAAGTCCATACATGGGGCTGATGCTTTCAAGCTGAACAAAGCTGTCGCCGGCGTATACACGGCAGGAACAATTGTGGTTGGGGTAGCTGATATTGGGGTTGTGTACGTAACGTTTCACGAGAACCGTACCCTCCAGCGCATAGGCCAACCAGCCCGAAGTATTATTGGTGCCTAAAATAAGCGGATGCTCACCCGGCATGGCGGCATGGCGGATTAAAATATAACGGTTGCCAAGAGTAAGCCGGGGGTCGCAGATATTGCTGCCGGGCCATAGCGTGAGCACCCGGTCGGGCAGGTTCCCGTCTGTTTCCTCGTTGTTTTGCGGGAGCACCACAGTGCCTCCCGGGCGCAGCATGGTAATCGGCCACAGGGCAAGATGGCTCTTTTCTTTTCCCAGGTTTTCCGCGCTGTGAATAACCATCAGGTTAGGCGCTTCCGGGGAAAGCACAAGCTCCAGGCTTGTTTGCAGGCCGTTGCGGCGCTGGGGCGGCGGAGTAAAAAGCACCCCCTCCGGGCGGATGGTATAGGTGACGGGGTCGTTGTCCGGGTAGTAGGTTTCCGGCATTCGCGGCGGCGCGGCCCAGAGCCGGTGTCCACCGTACTCGTAGAAGCATGCGCCGGGGCCATAGGCCTCAGCCATTTCCGCGGCAGCAGTTTTACGTGTGAGTCCAGAATCATACCAAAAAATATTTTCCTCCCCGGTAAAGCCAAGGGATAAGATGCGCGGTCCATAGGAGATGGATACCACGATGCGGAGGAGGCTGTTTTGAATATAGACGCATTTTCCCAAGATGGGATCATCCGTTTCGTTTATTTGGATGGCCACGGGCGGCACCGGCTCCTTTCTTAAGGCTGAATTTTTGGCAGATAAAATAATTTTTGCGTCAGATCTGTTCCGCAGGGCAGCGGTTGCGGCAAGCATAAATTATACAGGTTACAGCTCTGCTGTTCCTGCAGCCAAAGAGCGCGGGCAGCAGGTGAAAGCTGGCTTGCTTGCGCCGCCCGCGTGAGGATGGGCAGCTCTCCCCGCAGCTTTACGGCGCGCAGCAAAGCCGCGCCCTGCGGGTTCATAGCGAGCACGCGCAGGTAGGGGGGCAGGGTAAAAGGCGCCTGGGCCTCTATGCCGAGAAAAGCGCACATCGCCAGGCGTCTGATTCTGGAAAGCGCGTACCGCTTTGATTTTACCAGCCGGTAAAAGCCGTTCAGAGAAACGGCGGCCTGCGCGGCCTGGTAAAGACGGTTTTCCAGCCCCTCGCTGATATCCGGCAGACGGGAAAAACCGGCGGGGGACATTTTGCGTAGAGCCGCTAAAATAGCGTTTTCTATACGCCCGGTTGCGGCAGGCGCGTGCAGAAGGGAAATTTCCCGGTGCACAATCATGCCGCTCTCGGCTGAAAGATAGTTTTCCCAATTTTCATTGGCTGTAATCATCCTTCGCAAAAGAGTCCCGCTTGCAATACCGGCCAGCGGCGCCCTGTCGTGATGGCCGGGGCCTGCGCGCCGCATGGAACAGGGCTGCATGGCCGTTCCGAGACGGATAAGCGCCTTGCAGTACTCGACGCCCAAAATATTGTTGGGGGCTTGCAGCAGCCCTGCCAACGGGCCGCCGAAGCGTTCCGCCCAAACCTGGTTTCGGGCGGCGGCAAAGGAGAGGCCCGTTTTCAACCGCTCGCGGGTTTCGGTTATAAAATCCTGCTGCAAAAGGGCGGCGGCCGCCTCTTGCAGCAGGCCGGCATCGCCGCACTCGCTGCCAAAGCAAAGGCGCTGGCAGCCGGCAGCCGCCAGCAGGGAAACGGCGCCGAGCGCAAAATTTTCTGCACCGGACAGGGCCCAGTAGACGGGCAGCTCAATGACGAGGTCCACACCGTTGCGCACGGCCATTTCAGCCCTGGCGTGCTTGCTCAGCAATGCCGGTTCCCCGCGCTGGACAAAATTGCCGCTCATTACGGCAACAACGTGGCTGGCGCCGCACTCGCGGCAATATTGCAGAAGGGCGCCGTGCCCCTTATGGAAGGGATTGTATTCCGCGACGATTCCGGCGATAAGCATTTCTCGAAACTCCTTGAAATCATTGTACTTTTGTATTATTATATAGTACGAACAGATTATCATGCAAGACGGGATTTATTGAAAACAGGAGGATCGACATGAAGGTATTGGTTATTAATGCCGGCAGCTCCTCGCTGAAATATCAGTTGATTGATATGGACAACGAAGAGATGCTTGCAAAGGGAAACTGTGAAAGAATTGGGCAGGAAGTCGGAAGCTTCAGCCATAAGACATCGGATGGCCGCGGAACAAAGCACGATGCACCCATGAAGGACCACACAGAGGCCTTCCAGCTGGTGACGGAGGCGCTGACCAACAAAGAGTACGGCGTTATTAAAAATTTGTCCGAGATTGCAGCAGTCGGCCACCGTGTGGCGCAGGGCGGTGCGATGTTCCGCAAATCCCTGCTGGTGAATGATGAGGTACTGAAGGGCATTGAAAGCCTGATTCCGCTCGCTCCGTTGCACAACGGGCCGGAATTGCAGGGGATTCTGGCTTGCCAGCAGGTGTTTGGGAAGAACCTCCCTCAGTGCGTTGTATTCGACACCTCCTTCCATTCCACTATGCCGCGCAAGGCCTATATGTATGCGATCCCCTATGAATATTATGAAAAGTATCAGATTCGCCGCTATGGCTTCCACGGCACTTCTCACCGCTATGTCAGCACACACTGCGCGCATCTTATGCACCAGCCCCTTGAGGATATCAAGATGATTACCTGCCACATCGGCAACGGCTCTTCCATTGCCGCTATTCGTGACGGCAAGGTCATTGACACGACCATGGGCCTCACGCCGCTTGACGGCTTTATGATGGGCACCCGCAGCGGCTCGCTGGACCCGTCCATCGTTACCTTTATCATGGAAAAAGAGGGCCTTACGCCGGAGCAAATGGATGATATTCTGAACAAGAAGTCCGGCATGCTGGGCATCTGCGGGTACAGCGACGACCGCGATGTGACCAAGGCGGAAATTGAGGGGGACCCCAAGGCGATTTTGGCGCATGAGATGCTGACTTACCAGATTATAAAGTACATCGGCGCTTATACGGCGGCGATGGGCGGCCTGGACTGCATCGTCTTTACCGCCGGCCTGGGTGAAAACCAGCCGCATCTGCGCTATAGCGTCTGCCGTGGGCTGAAGTACCTGGGCGTCCGAATCGACGGCGAGCTCAACGACCAGATGGTCAGCGGCAAAGAGGGGAAAATCTCTGCGTTCGACTCCCATGTCCCGGTTTACGTCATCAACACAAACGAGGAACTTGTCATTGCACGGGACACGAAGACGATTGTTGAAAAGCTGGAATATGCATCAACAGAGGATAAAACTGTCGTTGACCTGGAAGATATTTGAGCGAATCAAGGCATATGCCATAAAACAAAAGCGCTGTCGCCATACACGGCGGCAGCGCTTTTATGCTGTACTTTAAAAAGCCTTATCACAACGAGAAGGGGGGGCCAGGGTCATACCTCGTCTAAATGCGGTTGCGCCAGCGGCAGTGGAAACCAGGCGGCAATTTGCAGCGGCAGCGCACTGCGTTCCGCCGCGTGGCCCCGGAAGAAAAACCGCATGGCAGCCAGGTGGTCAAGCTCCATAAAAGGGGCGCCTGCTTCTTGGGAAAGGCCCTTGCTTACCTCGGCGATGCCATGTGTAACCCGCAGTGTCAGCGCCTCATCACCGGCAATCCCGTGAATCAGAACGGAGAGAGTCCCATCCGCCAGCGGATGGAAACGGCTTTCCAGGGCAAGAAAAGCACGCAGTACGGCCTCAAAGCAAAAGACGGAAAAATTTTCATTGTCGCCGACAGTGTAGGACTCGCAACGGCTGAAAAAGTAGGGCAGGTAGCCGGTGTCGTAAGGATGAAAAAGGAAGGAGAGGCCGTCCTCTTTTCCAAAGGCGCCGACACATGCGGATAAAAGGGCATCCTCATAGCCGGGCTTTACACGAAATTCAGAAATCTGCGCTGGATTTTTTTGATAGACGATATAACCGGCGATTTCGCCGCCGCTGTAGGCGGCATAGGGAACGGAGCCCCAGGAATGGAGCACATCCAGTGTTTCCGTTCCTTCTCCCCGGCAGAAATGGAGGGGCGCCGCGCTTTGCAGGCGGCTGATTTCATCCAGCGCCGGCCCTGGCTCCAGCACCTCCCGCAGGGCGAGGGGGGCAACGCCGCCAATTTGATGCCGGATACCGTTCGGTGTGACAAAGAATCGGAAGGATTGCCCGCAGCGTTCATAGGAAAAGTACTGGTAGCGGCTGCGCAGGCCGCCGAGCGCACTGTATGCGCCGCCCTGTGCAATCATTTCCCGAAGGGCCGCGTTCATAACCTGCTTCATATAGCCGCGGGAACGTGCTTCCGGGTGCACCGAGACGTTGCCGATGCCGAAGACCTTCAAGGATTGGCCGCCGATGTGCGCTTCCATGGGAAAGATGCCGGCCGCGGCAAGAATCCTGCCGTTTTCCTTCAGGACAATTGCATTTTCACAGGGGTGGTAGCAGGGCTTGTAGAGCTTGGGCAATATATGCAGAAAACCGCTTTCCGGGCCCGGCTCAAACCGGAAAACAAGGTCGATGAATTTCATGTATTGGTCATAGTCGCCGGCAGGGCATCTGCCCTGGTAAAGAGTGTGCAGATCCATAATTTTGGGGTCCTCTCTTTTCTATGATATTTATATAAAAACACGGGCGTTTATTTGTGGTAAGCGATGATAATCTTTTGGCCAGGGTGAATTTATTGACAAGCGGGGTGGTCAATGCTATAATTTGCCCGTCGCTAAAATCAGGCCGTGCTTTCCGGCTGTTTCTTAAGCATGGCCCGTGAGAGAAACGCGGCCAGAAAGAGAAAAAGCGAAAAACCGATGACCAGCAGGCGTGCGGGAGCGATCTCTGTGCCAAACAGAATAATGGGCGCCATGCTCCCAAACAGCGTGTAAATCAGCCTGCCGGCTAGGACTCCCAGCAGGGCTGCCAGCGCACAGCAGGTGTTATAGAGCGCCATGTAGACAGTGCGGTTTTCGTGAGGCAGGTCTATGTAAGGAACCAGTGTAAAACACAGGGTGAACCCGACGCTGAAAACGATGCCATATAGACTGGAGAGCGGGTATAAAAACACCGTTTCCGTGCCGACGAGCGAGAGCCCTAAGGCGTGGGGGGCGTAGAACAGCAGGGCAAGAAACAGTGTGCCGCGCAGCCCTTTGCGCTGGATTAGTTTTTTCCACAGCGGCGTCAGCAGGATGACGGCGACGATATTGAACAGGTTTACGCTGTTGATGAAGGTATAGCTCAGGTTCAGGTTGTCAAGCAGATAGGTTGTGTAGTACTGGCTGGGAACATTGGCGACGAAATTCCACAGCGCGGCGATGCCAATAATCTTCATATAGGCAGGGCAGGCGGGAATGCAGCGCAGTATCTGGCGAAGGGAAGGCTTTGCGCTGGGCGGGTTGGGGTATTCATGTATTCTGGTGAGGAAAAGAATATCTAGCGCTGCCAGCATTAGAAAAACCAGCCGCAGTGTTGGGAGGGCGTAATGGTCGCCCAGCGAGCGGACGAGAATATCCGCGAAAATTCCAGCAAGAAAAAGGCTGCCGTAGGTAATGATGCAGTTGAGCACACTGAAAAGGCTGAAGTAGCCCAAGCGCTTTTCCTCTGGGATACAGCCGATGTGCCAAACCTGCAGCCCCGGAGCGATCAGCGCGTTAATAAGCTGTGCGGCGCCGAACAGCACGCCAATGACGGGCAGCAGCGTTTCAACGGCAAGCCCGCTCATCGCAATAAGCGGAATCACCAGCAGATTGATGGCGTGCGCGGCGGCGCGCAGAAGGATAATGAGCTTTTTACGCTGCTTCAAACGCTCAAAGATCAAGGGAGACACCAATTGGAACATATTGCAGATGGACATGATGACAACAATGATGTTTACATAGTTTGCATCTGCGCCCATGGCCAGGCAAAAGCCTGTCAGGTAAGTGCCGTTGATGATATTGAAAACGACGTTGTAGACCAGCGAGCTGAGCATGATGTTGCGGCGGGAGCGCGGAGCGGTTTCCTGCCCGTAAATATGGGCGCTGGCGCACATCTGTATTGCGCCGTTGTGCAGCTTTCGCGTGAGGGCCATGGAGGGTTCCCCGCTTTCTTTTTATAAATTGGTTGTGTATGATCAGCGTGTAGCGAGCCATCGCCTACTCGCTTTTCAGGATAAACAGTATCATAGCGCTTTGACATTGTCAATTGCAAAATTTTTTAAGGAGGCAAAATTAGATGCGCCAAATCGACAAAGAGTTTAAAAATCCTGGGGTAGAACACCGGGCCAAACCGTTTTGGTCTTGGAATGGTGAGCTGACGACCGAGGAATTGATGAGACAAATCGACGTATTGGAAGATATGGGCTTCGGGGGCTTCTTCATGCATTCCCGTACCGGGCTTCAGACGGAATATTTGGGGGAAGACTGGTTCCGCCTGACCAATGAGTGCGCGGATGAGGCGAAGAAACGCGGCCTGGAGGCCTGGCTCTATGATGAGGACCGCTGGCCCTCCGGCATCGCCGGCGGCCGGGTGACCAAGAACCCGGCTTACCGCATGCGCTCTTTGCGTATGCAGGTTCTGCAGGGCGGCAGTGTGCCGGCCGGTGAGGAAAACCTGGTAGCGGCCTTTGCCTGCCGGCTGGAAAACGAGGTGGACCTCTACGACTGCGAGCAGCTGAAGCCCGGCGACAAAACAGATAAGACGCTGCTTCTGATGCGTTCGGTTGAAATGGAAAAGGACCCCAACTACAACGGCTACACCTATGTGGACACCATGAATCCGGAGGCAACCCAGTATTACATTGAGCTGACGCACGAGCAGTATAAGGAGAAGTGCGGCAAACGCCTGGGCGACTCTATCCTCGGTATTTTCACGGATGAGCCGCACCGCGGTACGCTGATGGATGCGTTCGGCACCGGCGGCGATTTGGCACGCATTCCCTGGAGCGCCCGGATTCCGGAGGAGTTTAAAAAACGCTTTGGCTATGATTTAATCCCGCATTTGGCAGAGATCTACTATAAGCCGGAGGGCCGTTCCGTGGCCCAGGTTAAGCAGCACTTTGTCGAGCTCTGCGAGCAGCTGTTTCTGGAGAGCTTCATGGAACCGCTCAATAAGTGGTGCGATGAAAACAATATGATTTTTACCGGCCATGTGCTGCATGAGGACTGCCTCACCGCACAAACGGTTATGAATGGCTCGATGATGCGCAATTATGAGCACATGACCTACCCGGGCATCGACATTCTTTCCGGTTATAACAAATGCTACTGGGTGGCTAAGCAAATTGAATCTGCCGCGCGTCAAACCGGTAAAAAGGTTCTGCTGTCTGAGCTCTACGGCTGCAGCGGCTGGCAGATGCGCCTGGAGGATTATAAGTTTGCCGGCGACTGGCAGGCGCTGTTCGGCATCAACCTGCGCTGCCCGCATCTTTCCTGGTACACCATGGAGGGCGAGGCAAAGCGCGACTACCCGGCCAGCATCTTCTTCCAGTCCCCATGGTATAAAGAGTATAAATCCCTTGAGGACTACTATGCCAGAATCGGCCTGGTCATGAAGCAGGGCGACCCGGTTTGCGATTTGCTGGTGCTGAACCCCATTGAGAGCGTGTGGTGCCAGGTCCATATTGGTTGGGCGGAGAATCTGGGCCCGAAGGCGCCCGAGATTAAAAAGCTTGAGGACCAGTATACCCAGTTGTTCTACTGGCTGTGCGAGGGCCATGTGGACTTTGATTACGGCGATGAGGACTTCCTCAAACGTATGGGCGCCGTAGAAAAGGCTGCAAACGGCGCCCCGTTGCTGCGCGTAGGCCAGTCTGTCTATAAGACCGTGTTGGTCAGCGGTGCGGTTACCATGCGCTCCGAGACACTGAAGCTTCTAAAGGCCTTTGAAAATGCCGGCGGCCGGGTCATTTTCGCAGGGGAAAAGCCAGCTTACCTCGATGCGCTCCCGGTTGAGGCGGGGACCTACGACTTCGGCAGCTCCGTAGCCTTTGAGAGAGAGCCGTTGCTGGCAAAGCTGGATATGGCGGCGGCCCGCTGCGATTCTGATAAGATCTATCTGCAGATGCGCAAAGACGGCGACGAGTACTATGCCATGTTCCTCAACATGGTGGAGGAGCCTGTCGAGACCGTCATTAACCTGCCGGAGGGTGCTGTTACAGAGCTGTGCTGCCGTACCGGGAAACAGACTCCGGTCTGCCGCAATGCGGACGGAACCATGAAGGTGTTCTTCCAGCCCGGCCAGGAGCATCTGTTCCGGGTATCTGCCAAAACCTGCCCCGACTGCGGCTGTAAGTGTGGTGAAGAGAGCGTGGAGACAGAGAAACAGCAGGCTCAGGGCGTGAGCTTGGGCGATCCCATTGCATATGAGCTGGACGAGGACAACGTATGTGTGCTGGATATGGTGCAATACCGTGTGGAAAACGGCGGCTGGAGCGACGAGATGGAAATTCTCCAGGCGGACCGGCGTATCCGCGACATTCTGGGCCTGCCGTACCGCGGCGGCTCCATGCTGCAGCCCTGGTACGCCAAGCTGCTCATGAAGGAGAAGCCCAAGGAGGAGGGCACGGCCTTTGAGCTGCGCTTTGCCTTTGAGGCGGAAACAGTGCCGTCGTCGCCGCTTTGCCTGGCACTGGAGCATCCGGAGCGTTACAGCGTTGCCTTTAACGGGGTTGAACTTGACATGACGCCGGACGGCTGGTGGGTGGATCCCTGCTTCCAGAAGGTACATGTTCCGAACAATGCCATTGTAACCGGTAAAAACACGGTTGTGCTGAAGGGCCGTTATTGCAGTGACTCCGGCCTGGAGGCCATGTATCTGCTGGGCCGCTTCGGCGTCCGCCTGGAAACGCGCGGCGAGAGCCTGCCAGCTGTGGAGAAGGTCTCCTATGCGCCGGGCGCACGCCATCTTTACGGCGGCGTCCACCTGCTGGGCGGCACCTCTGTTCTGACCGAGCTGCCCAAGGTGCTGAAGCTGGGGTCAATTGTCGAGCAAGGGCTCCCGTGCTATTCCGGCAAGGTCACCTATAAATTCCGTGTGCCGGAGGGCGCCGGAGAGGGTGAAATTTCTCTGGAGGGCTTTGGCGGAGCCTGTGTCAATGTCGCGGGGCAGACCATCTCCTTTATGCCCTACAAGGCCTGTGTGAAGGCTAATGAAGACGGTACGCTGGATGTCCAGGTTGTGCTGACCCGCCGCAACACCTTCGGCCCGCTGCATGAGCTGCCGATTGTCGCCTTTGCCTACGGCCCGGACAGCTTTATGACGACGGGAGACCATTTTACCAGGGGCTATGGATTGATCGGCAACGGCCTGCATGCCGCCCCGGTGTGGACGGCCTGCAAATAAGCCGTCCTTGGCTCTTTGCTGTGAGGCAAAGGATGGGCGGTTAAAATAAGGAGGAGTTGTATGCCTGGTTATCAACACGCAAGCTTTACAGGAGAGTCGGTTACGCTGGAAAACAGCTTTATGAAGGCGGTTGTCTACAAAAGGCTGAGCGGCTGGGGTTTTGTTGAAATTTATACGCCGGACGGTAAGCTGATGGGCGTCCTCGACCATTTCGGCGAGGTAAAGCTGAGGGACTTTGATATCCCGCTGCGCATGGAAAGCGATAGCTACAAGCAGGATGGAAACCGGCTGGTTTTTGCCGTTAAAAGCCAGAATATTCCACAGATGCTCAGGGGCTCCAGCTTTGAAAACTGGATGAGCTATCCGTTTGAAAAGTGCCTTTCCGGTGAGGTGGCGCTGGAGCTGGCGGACACGTCCCTAAAGCTGGATTACCAGTTTAAGGCCGATGAAAACCTATATGCCAGCTATATTAAGGGGCCGTGGCTCAAGGTGGGCGAAGGTTCTTTCGGCGTTGACAAGCACGATGCCATCTTCCCCGGGGTTGAATGGAATGTGGGCCGGGAGTGGTCCAGCGGACAGGATTGGTTTAAAGATCCCTGGGCCTCCAAGTCCATCCCCTACCGCAGCAAGGTGGCGATTCCGGTGATGGCGGTCAGCCATGACGGCTGGGCTATTGGTATGGCCTATGAACCCAACAAGCGTGCTGCACGGTGGTTTAACTATCGTGAAATGTACAGTCAGCCAGTCTTTGCCTCACCGAACTTCATTGAGCGGATGGATAACCACCTTATGGGCTTGAAGCTGCCGGATGTGGAGATCGAGGCCCAGGAGAACGAGTTGATTTCTTCCGTACCGCTTGAGCTGCATTTGGATGAAAAGATTCACTTTGAGGCGGAGATTTTCCTAGCGCGCGGAACGAGTATGGATGCAATTCTGGCGGACCTGAGCCGTAAGGGGCTGCCCGACCCGGGTGCGCCGCGCTGGCCGCTTGAGAAGGCGCTGGACGTCATTGCCGAGACCTATGACAAACGTCTTTTTGAGGCAGGCGAGGGCTTCGGCGTTCGTCAGGGGGAGGCCCGCCCGCAGCCTGTCTACCCTGCTTTTTTGAAGCGGTATGCTGAAGAGCACAGGGAGACGGCGCTCGGCAGGAGCTTGCTGGAGAAAATCGCTTGGTGCGACAGCCAGAAAGCAGCCGGCCCCAAAGCGGATATTGTGCAGGAAGCAGAGCAATGGCTTGCCTGGCAGCGGGAAGACGGCGCCTATTATTTTGACCCGGATGGCCGCCATTACACAAAGGATGATTTTGTGGTTGCCCGTGCGTTTCATGAGCCCATGGGGCAGAACCAGGATACAGCGATCGATTTTTGCGCGCTTGCCGCACAGAATATGCTGGAGCTGGCGGAAAAGGTAGAGGATACGGGGCTACAGGAAAGGCTGCGGAAGGCTTCGGAGAAGGCGCTGGACTTCTGTGTGGATATGGAGCGCCCGGAGGCCGGCGACTTCTGGGAGACTCCTCTGCATGCGCCGAACCTGCTGGCAGCGGGCCACGCGGCGATTGCCTATTATATGGCCTACCGTGTGCTGGACCGCGCGGATTATTTGGAAAAAGCCCGTTATTGGATTCGCACGCTGCTGCCCTTTACCCATCTATGGGAGCCAAAGGGGAAGCCCATGCTCTATAATACAAAGCCCTGCCTTTGCTCCAGCGACTGGTTTTTTGCCAACTGGGTACGCGACCATGTGCAGTGGGAGGTCCTTACCGTGTTTGCCGCCTCCTATGAGCTCGGTTACGACTGGGCACAAATTGACCCGGAAGTGGATTGGCGTACCTATCAGCGCGGCATCACCCAAGCCGGTATGCGCTGGATGCTCGACCACAGGGAGGAAAAATGGCTGCCGCATAACCTGCCCGATACCTATGAACGCTATGCGCAGGGGGCCTTTGACGGCTGTTTCCCGGACACGCACAATGCGGTTACTGGAAATTACGGCGGCATGGTTATTCCGCCCAGGGATATTGCGGTTAATATTTACGCATTGCTGGATGCCGGCGAGAAATAATCACCGGCGCCTCATAATGGCTCTTATCCGTAAGGGCTATGCCTAAAAACAGCCGGCCCCTCCGTATGATTTGCTCATACGGAGGGGCCGGCTTTGTTCAGCAAAACCTTATAGAACGCTGGCTGCTTCCGCGTTCAGGTGGCTCCCCGGCGTTTTATCTGCGCGTACCGTCCAGAATATTTTACCCCATTGACATCTGCGCACAGCATGGTAAACTAACAGAAGAGAGGGGCTTCCTTACATGCATTGTGGGAAAGCTCCTGAAATAGGAGGGGTTGCGCGATGGCGGAAACAGAGAGGCAGAAGATGCTGCAAGCATTAAAAAAAGCGCGTGAGGCGTATGCCCAGCGGGCAGTTACAGGAGAACGGTTTATTGTCCCCAGGGCGGGAAAACGAGGCGTGGACGTTATTTTATATGAACCGAAGGAGCGCAAGGCAGGGCAGCGGCTTCCAGTGCTGTTCAACATGCACGGCGGGGCCTGGGTCGGCGGGGATGCGGTGTTGATGGATAGCTTTTGCGTGAAGCTGGCCAATGAGATTCCTGCGTTTATTGTCAATGTGAATTACACCAAGGCAGATGTGGAGCCGGTTTCATATGCGATGGAGGAGGTTTGTGACGCAGTGGCGTATTTCGCTGCTCATGCGGAGGAATATGACATTGCGGCTGAGAAAATGTCTGTCGGCGGACACAGCGCAGGCGGACAGATCGCCGCGGGGGCTGCGTTGATGCTCCGGGACGGGGGAACCCGGCTGGCTTGCCAGATGCTGGTGTACCCGGCGACAGACGTCACGGCGAAGGATACGGACGAATGGCTCCCGTTTGCATTCCCGGACGGTGCGGACAGAACGGCGTATAATTCCCCTTTGCTTGCGGCGGACGAGCGGTTGGCGGGGCTCAGCCCGGCCATTTTTATCATCTGCGGCATTGATGAGCTGCGGGCTCAGGGGATTGCCTATGCCAAGCGCCTGATTGATTTGGCGGTACCGGTAAAGATAAAGGAATATCCAAAGGCGCTGCATGGTTTTATTGAGGTCAACCGCCCGGAATATGAGGGCGACGAACGCCGTTCCCCGGAGCAGGATCTGCTCTGTAAAGACGCAGAGCGCTATTTGATTCAGGAATTGCGGGCCTGCTTTGCAGAAAAAACAGACTGAATGGCGGCATACGCAAAAAGAGGCCTCAGCGAAAAACTTGTTCCGCTGAGGCCTCTTTGGCGGGTTATAGTTATTCTTTTTCACAATAATTGCCTAAAAAGGAAAAACGCGGCAGCTCTGCGGAAAGCGCACACAGGAGCTGCGCGACCCTTTTCTCATGAATGGATCCGGTAAAATCCAGGTAAAAATCATATTCAAAATCCCGTCCGGCAATGGGACGGCTTTCAATCTTCGTAAGGTTCAGCCCGGCAGCAGCAAACCGGGCTAATATGCTGTAAAGGGAGCCCGTACGGTGGGGCAGGGAAAAGCAGAGGCTTATTTTTTGTGCTTCACTGGAAATATACAGGCTGCGGCTAATGATGATGAAGCGCGTCCGGTTGTTTTCCGCATTCTGAACATTTTCGCGCAGGACGGTCAGGCCGGCGTCTGCCGCAGCCTGTAGCGAGCAAATCGCCGCGGCCCCGGCGCCATGCTCTTTGGCGGCGAAGGCTCCCTCGGTGGTGCTGGAACAGGGGACGGGCTCCAGGCCAAGCTGGGATATGACCTCCGAGCACTGTGAAAGCGCCTGTGGGTGCGAATAAACGGCAGTAAGCGGCTGCTGTGCGGTGGGAACGGCCGGGGCCGCCAGGCACTGGTGAATGCGAAAGGTTTCCGCACCGACAATAAAGAAGCGGTACTTCAGGATGTTGTCATAGACTTCACTTACGGAGCCGGCAGAGGAGTTCTCAACGGCAACTACGCCAAAATCAGCATTGCCCTGAGCGACGGCTGAGAAAACCTCGCTGAAGGTGTGAAAGGGAAGCTGGACCCCTTGCGGAAAAAGCTCCCCGGCCGCGGCACGGGTAAAGGAGCCCGGGTCGCCGAGGCAGGCCACCGTAAAGCTGCCTTCTGGCAGCGGCGTGGCGCTTTCAAGAAGGCCGCGCAGCCTGCTGCCATCCTCCAGTAAGTTATGCTGCAGGCCGCGGCTGAGCTCCATGATATGGGTGTACAGCAGCCGTGCTTCTCCGGCATAATCCCCGGCTTGCTTCGCAACATGGTCTAAAATTTCGTTTTCACGGTCGGTGTTTAAAATCGGCAGCCCCCGCTCCTTTTTAATGGCTGCTACCTGCCTGGCGCAGGCCATCCGCTCTAAAAAAAGCGGCAGCAGGGCCTTGTCTATCTCATCGATTTTCAGACGAATTTCATTCAGCTCCATATCTATAAATGCCTCCAAGGTTTTTTGATGGTCCTGCGCCGCTGTTTACAGGGTGCGCTGGTCGCCGGCGGTTAAAAGCAAATCCAGCAGGGCCACAGCCGCGGCGGCTTCCGCAACCGGGACGGCGCGAGGGACGATGCAGGGGTCATGACGGCCGTGAACCTCCAGGGCCTCGTTGGACTGTGTGGAGAGGTTGATGCTCTCCTGTGTTAGGCTGATGGAGGAGGTCGGCTTCAGGGCTAGGCGGAACAACAGGGGCATACCCGTGGTAATGCCGCCCAGGATGCCGCCGGCATGGTTGGTTTTGGTGCGTACCTGGCCGTCCTGGTAATAGAACGGATCGTTGTTTTCGCTGCCGCGGGCCTTTGCTACTTGAAAGCCCGCGCCGAACTCGATGCCCTTTACAGCAGGAATCCCAAACAGGATGGAGGAGAGTACGGGCTCCACGCCGCCGAATAGTGGGCCGCCGATGCCGGCGGGGAAGCCGGAAACAGCGATTTCAACCGTGCCGCCGACGCTGTTTCGAGCCATGCGGGCCTCCTCAATGACGGCTCGCATTTGGGTTTCGGCATCCGGGCGAATAACCGGAAAATACTCCCGAGAGAGACGGTCCAACAGCGAGCTCGGAATTTCTACTTCCGGAAAGGCCTCGTCAAAGCTGCTGCCGACGGAAAGCACATGCCCGCCGATATGCACACCGCGCTGCAGCAGAATCTGGCGGCATACGGCGCCGGCAGCGCAGAGACAGGCGGTCAGGCGCCCGGAAAAATGCCCGCCTCCGCGGACATCATTGTGCCCGCCATAGCGCAAAAAGGCGGTGTAGTCGGCGTGCCCGGGGCGAGGGACAAGGGCAAGGTTGGCATAGTCCTGTGAACGGGTGTTCGTGTTTTCAATCAGTATGCAGAGCGGTGCGCCGGTGGTATGATTATCCAGCACGCCGCTGGCAAAGCGCGGCGTATCGGCTTCTTTACGAGGCGTAGAGCTTTTGTCCCGCCCGGGAGCCCGGCGGGCCATTTGGGCCTCGATATCCTCCATACAGAGGGGAACGCCGGCGGGAAGACCGTCCAGCACGGCGCCGATGGCCGGCCCATGGCTTTCACCAAAGATGGATAGCTTGATATTAGTTCCCCAGGACGACGTTGCTGACATGGGCGTTTCCTCCTAACGATGTGTAATCCCGGAAAAAACCGGGGTAGCTTTTTTGGATGCTGGCAGGGTCCGAGATGGAGATGGGGCCGGCGGCGTTCAGGGCGGCAATGGCAAAGGACATGACGATGCGGTGGTCGTTATATCCGTTCACACTACCGCCTGCCAGGGTGTTTCGGCCCGGGGCTCCAATCGCCAGGCTGTCCGGCGTCTGTGTAACCGGGCAGCCAAGCCTTTGCAGGCCCTCGGCCATTGCCGCGAGGCGGTCGCATTCTTTCAGACGTACGCGGGCGGCATTTTCAAGATGGGTTCGGCCCTGGCAATAGGCGCCGAGTACGGATAGAATCGGTACGAGGTCCGGAATTTGAGCGGCGTCAATGGTGAGGCCGTTTAGCTCGCCGGAAAGGCAAAAAAGGGCGCCATCCTCCCAGCGAAGCCGTGCGCCGAACTGCGCCAGCAGCGCCTCAATGGCACGATCTCCCTGGCGGGAAACAGGATTCAGCCCGGAAACGCCGATTTTGGAACCCAGCGCCCCGGCTGCCAGAAAGAAAGCGGCTTGGGACCAATCCCCCTCCACGGTGTAGACGCACCCGTGGTAGTGCTGCCCGGCGGGGATCCGCCACCCGTCCTCCGTGGGTTCAACAGTGACGCCGAAATCCTTCATGACATCAATGGTCATGCCGACGTAGGCGGCACTTTCCAGCGGCGTGCTCAAATGAATGCGGCTTTCCCCATCAAGCAGGGGAAGCGCCAACAGTAACCCCGTGATGAATTGAGAGCTGATATTGCCTGGAAGCCGGTAATCACCGGCTTCCAGCTTGCCGCTGATGGAAAGCGGGAGCCCTCCCTGGGTGCGGCAGGCAACCCCGTGGAGAGGGAGCAGATCCGTATAAACGCCGACGGGCCTTTCCGGCAGGCGGCCCTGTCCGGTAAAGCGGGCCTCTACCCCCAATGCGGCGAAAATGGGAATCAAAAAACGGAGCGTGGAACCGCTCTCACAGCAGTCGATGGTACGGCTTTGACGGACAAAGCCCACCTCCGGGGCAATCGTACAAACCCATTGGTTGACGGCACTGCTGACACCTAGAGCGGACACCGCGCCAAGCGTGGCCGAGATGTCCTTTGAGAGGTCAATCGGGGCCAGCCGGCTGGGCTCCTTATTCAGCGCAGCCAGGGCGGCGCAAAGAATGGCCCGGTGGGCAACGCTCTTGGAGGGCGGGGCAGGGACAATGCCCTCTAGGCGGGCGGGAGAACAGACCGCCGGGCCTGCATGGCTTAGCTCTGTCATAAAAAAACGACCTTTCTGCAAGATTACTGCCAGGTTTAAGCGAGGGCCTTTTCGGCGAGGCGGTAAAATTCATCGTGGGAAAGCTCCTTGACGAACGACACACCGATTTTTTCCAGCAGGACAATGCGGATTGTGGAGCTGGTGCTCTTTTTATCCAAGGTTGTGGCTTTAAGTAAGGCCTCCAGCGGCGCGGGATCCCGCACGGGAAGGCCGTATTTTTGCAGAAGACCTTCAATCTGTTTAGCCGTGCCGGCCTGGGTAAGGCCGGCGGCCTCGCCGAGCCTTGCCATCAGCACCATGCCGATGCCCACTGCAAAACCATGTGAAAGCTTTTCAAAATGATAGAATTTTTCAAGCGCATGGCCGAAGGTATGGCCGAAATTCAACAACATGCGCTCTCCGGTGTCAAATTCATCGTGCTCTACGATCTGCCGTTTGATATCGACGCATTCATATAAAACAGAAGGCAAATCCGCGCGGACACCGCCGGAAAGCAGTTTCTCAAATAGTGAACGGCTGCGGATACAGCCATATTTAATAACCTCGCCCAGGCCGTCGGCAAAATAGGCGGACGGCAGAGAGGTAAGCGTATCCGGGTCGATTAGCACCAGCGCAGGCTGATGAAAGGCGCCGACGAGGTTTTTTCCCTGGGGCAGGTCCACCGCTGTTTTTCCGCCGACGGAAGAATCCACCTGGGCCAGCAGCGAGGTGGGAACCTGCACAAAGGGAACGCCTCTCAGATAGGTAGCGGCCGCAAAGCCTGCCATATCTCCGGCCACGCCGCCGCCCAGGGCCACAATAAAGTCGGTGCGCGTCAGGCCTTGCCCGGCGAGAAACGCATACATCCCCGCAACGGTGGAAAGCTGCTTGCTGCCCTCCCCGGCGGGAAAGGTGTAAAGGCTGGGCAGAAAGCCGGCTTCGGACAGGGATTTTTGCAGGGCGGCGGCATAGAGCGGCGCGGTGTTGCTGTCTGCAATTACGGCGGCCCGGCGCCCTGCGGCAAAGAGGGAACGGCAGAGCTTCCCCGCATGGGAAAGGCAGCCGTGTTCAATCAGAATTTTATAGGGGGAGGAGGTGTTGACAAGAAGTTCCATATAAAAGCTCCTTTCAAGAGCAGAATGCTCATTACGAGCCGGCTTTATTCGCCGAGCTCTTCCTTGACCAGCCGGCCTTGCCGGAGCAGCTCCCGCAGCCGGTCGCGGTCACGGCTGTCAACCGCTTGCCGGATGAGCGAAAGATGCCGGATCAGGGTTTCCAGCTCTGCGGACAGCGGGGCAGCATTGTCCAAGAATAGCTCGCTCCACAGCTCCTCGTTAATATTTGCCACCCGGGAGACATCCCGGTAGCTGCCCGCTGAAAAGCCCTTATGCCGGGGACAGCAGGGGCTCATCACATAGGCGCAGGCGAGCGCGTGCGGCACCTGGCTGGTAAAGGCAATGAGGCGGTCGTGGTCCTCCGGCGTGGTTTCAACCGAGGCGGAGAAGCCGAGCGGCATGGTCGTGCGCTTCAGCTCCGCCACCGCTTCGGCGGCAGCCCCGCAGGGGGTCAGGATAAAGCTGGCGCCCAAGAACAGATCGGCATCGCTCATGACAAAGCCGTTCCGTTCCCGTCCGGCCATAGGATGGGCCCCGATAAAGGTAAAGCCGTAGGATGCGGCCAGCTGCGGCATTTGGGCACAAATTTCCGTTTTGATGCCGCAGGTATCTGTGACAATGCAGCCGGGAGCGATAAAACAGCCGTATTCCCGAATAAAATCAATGGCGGCCTGGGGGTAGAGGCAGAGATAAATCAGGCTGGCCTGCGCCAATTGCGCGGGGGTGATAGCCTCGTCAATCGCGCCGCAGTCAAGCGCCTCGCGCATAACGGCAGTATCGCGGTCCAGGCCTAGAACACGGTGGGGCGTGTATTTTTGAAAGGCCTTGGCAATAGAGCCGCCAATTAGGCCTAACCCAACAACAGCAACGGTTTTGCAGCCGGTGGTGTTCATGGCTCAGTCCACCTGCTTGCCAAAGGCCTTGGCGGCGGCAAAGATTTTTGCGGCCGTATGATCGAACTGGTCCGGCGTTAGGGACTGCGCGCCGTCGGAGAGTGCCTTGGCGGGGTTGTTGTGCACCTCGATGATCAGGCCGTCTGCCCCGGCGGCTACGGCGGCCAGCGCCAGCGGCTCGACCAGCCAGGCGATGCCGGAGGCATGGCTGGGGTCTACAACCACGGGCAGATGAGAAAGCCTTTTTAAAATCGGCACTGCGGAGATATCCAGTGTGTTGCGGGTATAGGTCTCATAGGTGCGAATGCCGCGTTCGCACAGGATAACCTGTTCGTTGCCGCCCGCCATGATGTATTCGGCGCTCATCAGCAGCTCCTCAATGGTGCTGGACAGGCCGCGCTTGAGCAGAATAGGCTTGTTGATTTTTCCAAGCGCTTTCAGCAGCTCGAAGTTCTGCATATTGCGTGCGCCGACCTGAATGATATCGACATCCTCGAAAAGGGGTAAGTGGTTGATGCTCATAATCTCTGTGACGATTGGAAGGCCGGTTTTTGCCCGCGCCTCCTGCAGCAGTTCAATCCCCTCTGCCTTCAGGCCCTGGAAGGAGTAGGGCGAGGTGCGGGGCTTAAAGGCGCCGCCGCGAAGGAATTGGGCGCCGGCGGCCTTGACGCGCTCAGCGATGCCGCAGATCTGTTCCTCGCATTCAACGGAGCAGGGACCCGCGATGATGGAAAGCCCGCCTCCGCCGATTTTCTGCCCGCCGGGCAGGGTGATAACGGTGTCCCCCGGGTGGAATTTACGGTTGGCCTTTTTGTAAGGCTCCTGCACGCGCTTGACGCTTTCGACAAAGTCCTGCGCGGAGATATAGTCGATATCGATCGCGGTGGTGTCGCCAATAAGGCCCAGAACCGTGCTCTGAGTACCCACCCAGGTATTGACGGATACGTCGTAGTCGCGCTTAAGCGCCTCTGTAAAATGCACGAGCTGTTCCTTGGTGCAGTTGGGTTTTAAGACAATAATCATAAGTGCTTTCCTCCATCATTCAATTTTTCATAAGCAGTTCAATCATCAGTTTGCGGAAAATTGTTATAAAAAAACAACGGGGCTGTTGCCAGCTCCGTTGCCCGATGATAATCGTCTGTTTCAGCTTACGGCTTTAAAACCGTGCTGCTGTTAATGGGCTTGCAAGGAGTTTGAACAGCTTTTTTTACACGCAGAAAAATCCCGCGCAAAATAGCGGGGATAAAAATAGCCTGTAAATCGAGTGTCCAAAGCTGTCAAATGCATAAAATACTCCTATCAAACATCGTTTACTACTTTTACTATAATACAGGGCGGCGGCCTTTGTCAAGAAAAAATTAAGAACCGGCTTGGCGGCGGCAGTCCTTGGCGTCGGAGCAGTAAGCGGCGATTTCGCCGGCTACCGCTCCGATGGGCTGCGCGGCGTTGACAATGTGGTCGGCCACTTCACGGTACAGCGGAAGGCGCTCTGTGTAAAGCCGGAGGATTGCCTCATCCCGGTCGGGGCGCTGTAAAAGCGGACGGGATTTGTCGTTTTTCAACCGTTCTCGAATAGCGGCAAGCGGCGCGTCCAGCAAAAAGATGGTGCCGGTCCGGCGCAGTACGCCTGCGTTTTCTGCTGAAAGCAGGGTTCCGCCGCCGGTGGAGAGCACCAGGCCCTGCTGCCCGGAAAGCTGGCGGCAGGCCTCTCGCTCCAGGTTCCGGAAAAAAGCTTCTCCCTCCTGTGCAAAAATGGCTGAAATCCGCCGCCCCTGCCGTTTTTCAATCCATTGATCCATGTCAATAAAATCCATTTTCAGGATTTGCGCAAGCCTGCGGCCAACCGTGCTTTTGCCGCACCCCATAAAACCGCACAGGACAATATTCTTCATTGGGAGGCTCCGTTCTTTTGGCCAAAAAGCTGCTCCATGCGTGCAAGGGCATCCTTGCCAAGCTGAACGAGCGCCCCATCCTCATAGGAGGCGCCGTCCCATATTTTATGCGACGCGGCAGCCTGCCCGACCAGCATGTCCATGCCGTGTACGGCGGGAATGCCGTATTGCCCGGCTATTTGCAGCAGCCGGGTGTTGTGCGGGTTATAGACGGCGTCAAATACGGCTTTGCAGTGCCTGACAACGGTTTCGCTGACAGGGGTGTCGTCGCTGCGCGGGTACATGCCGGCACTGGTGCCGTTTACAAGCAGGTCGTAACCGTCTTCACGCAGGCCGTTCGCCGCCCATCTTCCCTGCTCAAGGCGGTCAAAGGTGGTAATTTTAAGACGGCCTTTTTTTCCGCGGATGCGCAGGTCCTTTTCAAGGTCGTCGCGCAGGGCCTCGGCCTTCCACAGGCTGTTCTCGCGGGTGACGAGGGTAATGTCCGGCTCGGCGCAAACCGTGGCGGCCTCATAGGCCATCACACGGGAAACGCCGCCGCAGCCCAGAACCATGATATGGCCCGCCAGCGCAACGCCAGCATGCTCCAGGGCATAGCGAAAACCGGCGCCGTCGGTGGTATAGCCCACCAAACGCCCGTTTTCCTTCTTTACCGTGTTGACAGAGCCGAAGAAGGCGGCTTTTGCATCGAGAACGTCAAGTAAGGGGATAATTGCCTGCTTGTGGGGAATGGTTACATTAAAGCCGTCCAGCAGCCGTAGCTTCGGCAAAGCGCCCGCCAGGGCGCCCGGCGCAATGTCCATGGTTTCATAGGCCGCGGGAGCTCCGTACAGGTCAAAAAGGCGCTCGTTGAGAAAAGGGGACATGGAGTGTTCAATTGGGTGGCCTATAACGGCAAATTTTCGATTTGTCAAGATGAATCGCCTCACATAAAAATAGTATTAATTTCAAAATATATATTGACAAAGAAGGAGTTTGCTAATAATATGTGGATAAGACAGCTTGCGTTGAGCTGCCTTTTTAACAGGCAACTCTAGAAGTGTATTGTACCAAATCTAACAAGCTTTGTCTATGGGCTTGTGCCCGCGCAGTGGATTCTGTGTGTTTTTACAATTTTATGGTGAAGGAGGGAAAACTTATGGTACTGGAGAAAGTTAAGGCAATATTAAGCGAGCAGTTTGACGTGGAAGAGGATACCATTACTCCTGAAACCCTGATTGCCGATGACCTGGGAGCGGATTCTCTGGATGTCGTGGACCTGTTGAT
This sequence comes from Hydrogeniiclostridium mannosilyticum, assembly GCF_003268275.1. GTDB lineage: Bacteria > Bacillota > Clostridia > Oscillospirales > Acutalibacteraceae > Hydrogeniiclostridium > Hydrogeniiclostridium mannosilyticum. The sequence goes on along the minus strand of NZ_QLYR01000010.1, from coordinate 19,738 downwards.
GTCGATTGAAGACGAATTCGAGATTGAAATCCCCGACGAGGAGATTGACAACATCAAGACAGTCGGTGAGCTTGTAAAGTATATTGAAGAACACGCCTAAAACGGGAACCGGCTGCCGGGTTCCGTCCTGCGAAAATACGGTTGCGGCCCGGCTTGGCGCTGGGCTGTAAAAATCCGCTGTACAATTTGTACAGCGGATTTTTTTACTTGAAATGTGCCGGTATATCCGATATAATGAAAGAGCTTTATTTCCGGTTATTTTTGGCATCCGGTTACCCGGACGATGAAAAGCTGGGGGAGGGAAGGTTTAGGCTTCGGCATACCGAAAAATTTTTTCTCGGGGGATCATTTTTTTGAAAACGGGAAAATGATTGCTTTGAAGCTTTTGGCCCTGCTACCCGGAGCATTGTCTCTCGGTTTGCGCCGCCCCAGCAGAAGGGTGCAGAAAAAGGGCCGGAGATTCCTTTGAAAAGCCGCGCGCTTGTAGGGCAGCCTGGGCGCCATGCGAAAATGTAGGTTCGGCCGGCTTGGCCAGACGGGAGGCGCCCATTCCCGTTCCGCAGCAATATCAGGCAGCCAACACAATAAAAAAGGAGTGTTAAAGCATTGGGTGAATTTAGTTTTTTAACCGACGGCGTTACCTTTGTGGTCAACAACCCGAAAACCCTTGTCATGTGGCTGATTGGCGGGCTGCTGATCTGGCTGGCGATCAAAAAGGATTTTGAGCCGGCCCTGCTCCTGCCGATGGGCTTCGGCGCCATTTTGGTCAACCTGCCGCTGCCGGGTGTGCTGGGAGAAAACGGCATTGTGCAGTGGCTTTATGAGAAGGGAATTGCCGCTTCGGAGGCATTTCCGCTGCTTTTGTTTGTGGGCATCGGCGCGATGATCGACTTTGGCCCCCTGCTCAGCAACCCGCGCATGCTGTTGTTTGGCGGCGCGGCACAGTTTGGCATTTTCTTCACGGTGGTGCTGGCGGTGCTGCTGGGGTTCCCGCTGAAGGATGCAATGAGCGCCGGCGTAATCGGCGCGGCGGACGGCCCGACCTCCATTATGGTGGCCCAAAAGCTGGGCAGCGAGTATTTTGGCGCGATTACGGTGGCAGCCTATTCGTACATGGCGCTGGTTCCAATCATCCAGCCGTTTGCAATCCGTCTGGTGACTACGCATAAGGAACGCACCATCCGCATGCCTTATAATCCTTCGCACGTGAGCAAGTCCACGCGGATTCTCTTCCCGATCATTGTAACAATTATCGCCGGCCTGATTGCGCCCGATTCACTGGCGCTGGTGGGCTTCCTGATGTTCGGTAACCTGATCCGCGAATGCGGGCGCCTGGAGAATTTGTCGCAGACGGCGCAGGGGCCGCTGGCAAACCTGATTACCATATTCCTTGGCGTCACCATCGCCTTCCAGATGCAGGCCGACAAGTTCCTCTCAGTGGGCACGCTGATGATTATGGGCCTGGGGCTGATTGCGTTTATTTTCGACACGGTCGGCGGGGTGCTGTTTGCCAAGCTGCTTAATATTTTCCTGCCGAAAAATAAGAAAATCAACCCAATGGTCGGCGGCGCCGGAATTTCAGCGTTCCCCATGTCGGCGCGCGTCATTCAGAAAATGGCGCTGAAGGAGGACAACCAGAACCATTTGCTGATGCACGCGGTCGGCGCGAACGTCGCAGGTCAGATAGGCTCCGTGGTAGCGGGCGGGATTATCCTTTCGCTTGCGCGCCTCTGGGGCATGATGTAAGAACGGCGGAGGTGTAAGGATATGATGAATTTTTTTGCGCTGGCGACAGCGTTTCGCAGCATATTGGGCGACGTACAGAGCGAGGATATTTGGAAATCTTTAGAGCTGATGGGCAAAGGCATGCTGGGCATCTTCATTGTCATGGTGTTGATCTTTCTGCTCATTGTGGTTCTGAACCGTTTTACAAAGAAGAAAGAAGAATAATTTGCAGGGAATATCCCCAATGAAACTATAAAGAAACTGGTGAGCGTAAATGGCAGAACAAAAAAAGATGGTCGAGGCAATTACCCCCATGGAGGAGGACTTTGCCCAATGGTACACGGATATTGTTAAAAAGGCAGAGCTGATGGATTACAGCAGTGTGCGCGGCTGTATGGTGATAGAGCCGTATGGCTTTGCACTTTGGGAGAATATTCAGCATTTTCTGGACACCCGCTTTAAAGAACTGGGCCATGAGAATGTGGCAATGCCGCTTTTTATCCCGGAAAGCCTGCTTCAGCGGGAGAAGGACCACGTTGAGGGCTTTGCGCCGGAGGTGGCCTGGGTGACGATGGGCGGCAGCGAACAGCTGGAGGAACGCCTCTGTGTACGCCCTACCTCGGAGACATTGTTCTGTGACCACTACGCCAAGGTCATTCATTCCTGGCGGGACCTGCCCAAGCTCTATAACCAGTGGTGCAGCGTTGTGCGCTGGGAAAAAACGACCCGCCCATTCCTGCGCAGTGTGGAATTTTACTGGCAGGAGGGCCACACCATGCACGAGACCGCCGAGGAGGCAAAGGCGGAGACGGAGCGCATGCTCAACGTCTATGCCGGTTTCTGCGAGCAGCAGCTGGCTATCCCGGTCATCAAGGGCCGCAAGACGGACAAGGAAAAATTCGCAGGCGCAGAGGCAACCTATACCATCGAGGCGATGATGCACGACGGTAAGGCGCTGCAGAGCGGTACCAGCCATTATTTTGGCGATGGCTTTGCGCGTGCCTTCAATGTGACCTTCCAGGGCCGCGACAACTCCATTAATTATCCTCACCAGACCTCGTGGGGAATGAGCACGCGCATTATCGGCGGCATCATCATGACGCACGGCGACAATAACGGCCTGGTGCTGCCGCCGGCGGTCGCGCCGGTTCAGGTGGTTGTGCTGCCGGTTGCCCAGCATAAGCCGGGCGTGCTGGATAAGGCCTATGAGCTGCGTGACCGCTTAAAGGGTTCTTTCCGGGTCAAGGTAGACGACGGCGAGCAGAGCCCCGGCTGGAAGTTCGCTCAATATGAGATGAAGGGCGTCCCGCTCCGGCTGGAAATCGGACCCAAGGATATGGAAAAGGGCCAGTGCGTGCTGGTTCGCAGAACAGACCGGGAGAAGATTTTTGTTCCGCTTGATCAGCTGGAGGCCCGCATCGCGGAGCAGCTGGATATTGTCCGGCAGCAGATGTACGACCGCGCGCTGGAACGCCGCGAGAGCATGACTTATGCGGCGGGGACCCTGGAGGAGATGAAGCGTACGGCAGATGAAAAGCCGGGCTTTATCAAGGCCATGTGGTGCGGAGAACTGGCCTGTGAGGAAAAGCTGAAGGAGGTTGCCGGCGTAAGTTCGCGCTGCATCCCGTTTGAGCAGGAAAAGGTGGGCGATGTCTGCGTTTGCTGCGGCAGGCCCGCAAAATCAATGGTTTATTGGGGAAAAGCGTATTGACAGCCTTGTAATATCAAAGACACATTGCAGGGAGGCCGGGAAGGCCTCCTTTTTGCATCGCATGCCGGTTGCCTATGGGGAGCGCCTTTTTCTTTCATGCCGGATTTTACTGCCTGGCTGATAATGCTTTTTTACGCCCGGACGCCTTGACGCCAAAGACAGCGGCAGGCCTCACGGGAAGCTTTTGACAGGGCGAGAAAAAGGAAGGGAATCTTTGTAACCTTTTTACCCTTTTGTCCGTTTTTTCTATATACGAATCTATAAAGTATGCTATTTACAGCTTAACACAGGTTAACAGGAGGAGCTTCAACCATGAAAAAGACACAGGGCTTGCGGGCAAGAAACTTTTTTCAGATATTTGCGGGGCTTTTAATAGGCACGGCGTTAACGGCTGCCTTGACCCAGTGCGGCGTACCGGCCGACAGGCAGCCGGAAAAGGCCGTCTATGAGTCTCAGCCGCCGAAAACGGACGTCTCGCAGCCGCTGCAGGACGACGGAGATTGGAACTTGATTCTTGTAAACGAGGACCATCCGCTGCCGGAGTCCTTTTCCGTGGATTGCTCCCAGGTGAGCGGAGGAACCATTGACACACGGATTGCCGGAGCGCTGCAAAACATGATTGCGGCGGGGGAGCAGGACGGCGTATCCATTTATGTTTCTTCAGGTTATCGCAGTGTGGATCGCCAGCGGGCTTTGTTTGACCGTGCGGTTCAGCAAAACCTTGCAAAAGGTATGGACTGGGAGCTGGCGGATGCAACCGCCGCCAAGTCTATAGCGCGTCCGGGAAGAAGTGAGCACAATACCGGGCTGGCGGTGGATCTGAACGGCGTTACGGAGGATTTTGACACGACGGCGGAGTACCGCTGGCTGCAAGAAAATGCGGAAGATTTTGGTTTTATTCTCCGGTTCCCCGCGGATAAGGAGTCCGTTACCGGTATTCGCTTTGAACCGTGGCATTACCGCTATGTGGGGGTAGAGCATGCTAAGGAGATGAATCGTCTGGGCATGTGCTTGGAGGAGTACATAGACTATTTAAATGCACAGAAGTAAGGCGTTACTTTAAAAGCCGCTTATAGGGCATCCGGCGTGTGACAGACGGCCGGGTGCCTTTTTTATCCGCCTGCAAAAAATCGGAAAGGCCGCTGTAACCTTTTTACCCGTCCGAACGTATAGACAATAGGAGAAAACGAGCCCGGCTGATGGCGGCAGGTAATTGCTGCCTAAACATTCAATTAAAAAAGAAGAAGGATGGATTATGAAATTTATTTGTCTGTCAGAAGAAGAATTTAAGAGCGTCCAGGATAGAATGCCGGGCAGCTCTTTTTACCAAACGGTGGGGTGGGCCGGGGTCAAGGCAGAAAACGGCTGGAGTTGTTTTTATGTAGGCGTCCTGCGGGGTGAAAAGCTGGCGGCCTGTGCTTTGATACTGTCAAAGGAACTTTTTATGGGAAGGAAAATGTATTATGCTCCCCGCGGCCCGCTGCTGGATTGTTGGGACGAGGAGCTGCTGTCCTTTTTCACAGGCGAGCTCGGAAAATTTTTAAAGGGCAGGGGGCGGGGAATCCTGCTGAAGATAGATCCCCTGGTTGCATACAGGGAGTGTATGGGCCCGGAAAAAAGCGCAGGCAAGGGCATCTGCCTTCAGCTGATAAACCTGGGCTACAGGCATCAGGGCTTTACGGTCGGTTATTCTCCCGAGGCTCAATTCCGGTGGAGCTACTGCCTGGATATTAGAAAATCGCGGGAAGAGGTGTTGGCTGGAATGGATCAACGGTGCAGGCGGTGCATCCGCAAGGCGGAGAAATACCCCTTGACGACGGTAGATGTGGATGCGTCTAATATTGACGATTTTAAGGCCATTATGGCGCACACAGCCGCCCGGCAAAATCGCTTTGATCGTTCCAAGCAGTATTATCTGAGCCTGAAACGCCATTTAGGGGACCGGGTAAAGATGGTCATGGTGTATCTTGACCGAAAACAGTATTTAGAGGGCCATGTGCAGGACAAGCTTTATGAACAGGTAAAAAGGGAAAACAGCGCGCGGGTTCCTCTGTCGGCAGGAGTGTTTATTCTGGATGCGGACAGAATGAATTATGTATACGGCGGCGCCTACGCTCACTATATGCCGCTCATGGCGCAATATAAGCTACAGATGGATATGATTATGTTTTCGATGGAGAAAAAGTTGAGCCTTTACGATTTTGGCGGCATCAGCGGCGACTTCAGAAAAGATTCTCCCAACTATGGCGTCTATGAATTTAAAAGAGGTTTCGGCGGCTTTGTGGTTGAATATATTGGGGAATTTGACCTGGTGCTCCGGCCCGGACTGTACCAGCTTTACAGCAGAGGATACCGGCTTTACAGAGGAATCAAAAAGACAGGTGCCTTTGCTCGAAATAGATTTTTCATAAAAAGAAGAGCCTGCCCGGCGCTGAGAGCCGGGTGTCCCCCAAAAATATAAATAACGCTGTAACCTTTTTGTGTTAATGGACGTTTTATTGGTGAAATGAATTTCAGAAAAACACGGTTATTCCTTGAAAGGAGCTGTTGATATGCATGTTAAGCGCCGCTTTACGGCAGCGGTGGTTGCAGCCGGCGGACTGCTGCTTTTAGCCGTTTTTATTGGAGTGCAGCAGTTCCACTCGGTGAACCGGGACGAAATAGGAAGAGAACATTTTTTCTCCCCGGAGAAGCCGGCGCGGCTGGGAATCAGAAACAGAGAAGAAACGCAAGCTGTTGCACTTCAGGCAATCCTGGAAAACAAAACAGTACTCGTAGTGCTGGTTCAGGAAGAAGAGCGCCATTGCCCGGCGGCGCCCGGCCCTATTGAGGCGGAGCAGACAAAAACGGAGCAATCTGCTGCAGGGCCGGCCCTGCAGCGGGTGGAGGCTTGCCGGCTGGCGGGATGAACCGGGCGCCGTCTAAAAGGCGCCAAGCGGGTAAGAAATGAGCGCGGAATAGGTAAGGGAGAGTGAGTCGTTATGCCACGGCAGAAAAAAAGAAACAGAAAAAGGGGGCGCGGCCTGTTGCTGGCGGCGCTGTTCATCGGCGTTGGCTGGTGTGTACTGGCATATTACAGCCAGGTGTCCGCCGCGAAGCAGGCGCCTGCCCCGGCCGCGGGAGTCCGTGAGGACATGGACCCGCTGCCTGCTGCGGCATCCGTTTCCGGCGTAAATCCTATTCTGCAAAACCCGGAACTGCCCTCCGGCTGTGAGGTTACAGCGTTGACGATGCTGCTGAATTACAGGGGCTTCTCCGTCAGCAAGGAGGTGCTGGCCAGCGACTACCTGCCCTATGATAATGATATCTATTATGTAAACGGAACCCGTTATGCGGCAAACCCATGGCGGACCTTCGTCGGGGAACCGCACACACAGCGCTTTGGGTGCTATGCGCCGGTGGTTGTAAAAACAGCAAACCGCTTTTTGGCGGAACAGGGGAGCGGTTTGCAAGCGGTTGACTTAACCGGCGCCGGTATAGAAGCGTGCTATGAAAAGGTGGCGCGCGGGGAGCCGGTTTTGGTATGGGCGACCATTGGCCTGGCAGATCCCGAGAGCCTTACACAGTATGGATGGATTGACAAAGAAAGCGGAAAGTGGTTTCATTGGGTTACTGGTGAGCACTGTTATGTGCTGACAGGCTACACGCCGGCAACCGTCTCGGTCTGCGACCCCCTTGAGGGGGAAATGGTCTATAACCGCGCTTTATTTGAACAGCGCTATGAGGCGTTATACTGCCAGGCGGTCAGTATAGAGCCTGGGGCGGGCTCTTCCGGGGATAAGCTGGCGGGGGCGCCGGCGGCGCCCTAAAAACAGGATCAGGGAAATGAGGGATAAGAGTGGTAAACGAGGGGGCGCAAGAGGAGCTATCCCGGGTATACGGCTGCTACGGCGCCATGCTGTACCGGCTTTGCATGGTGCTCCTGTGCAACCGGGAAGATGCGGAGGATGCGGTTCAGGAAACATTCTGCTCCTACCTCAGGGCCAAGCCGGTGTTCGAGAGCGGCGAGCATGAGAAGGCCTGGCTGATTCGGGTTGCGACCAACAAAAGCAGGGACCTGCGGAGATCCTTGTTCTGGAGAAGGCGTGCAGACCTGGAAGAGGCGGAAAAAGTGGCTCAGACGCCGGAGGAGCGGGACTTGCTCGAGGGCCTGCTGCGCCTGCCGGATAAATATAAAATTGTGTTGCATCTCCATTATATAGAGGGGTATAAAATTAAGGAAATCGCCCAGATGACAAAGATGTCGGAAAATAATGTGAAGGTTCACTTGTTCCGAGGAAGAAAATTGTTGAAGCTGGAGCTGGAAGAAGAGAAGGAGGGAGCCCGGTGAAACCCAGAGAAAAAATGCTCAAGGACGTAGTAAACCGTATAGAGCCGGAGCCTGCATTGAGGGCTAAGGTCATGCGGGCCGCGGAGAACGGCGGGCAGAATGGGCGTTCCCAGGGGCGGCATCCGGTGCTGAAGCATATGCTGCGGGCTGCCGCAGCCTTGGTGCTGCTGGCGGCAGCGGTGGTGTACGGGCCCAAATTGCTGGATAAGCTGCTGGTTCCGGTTGAGCCGGAGCGGAATCCGGCCCTGGTCCAGTCCTCTGCTCAAACAGAGGATATGCCTAAATTTATGGTGCTTTTGGTGCCGGATACAGATGTATGGCAGGAATATCTGCCTGCGGCCTGCCTGGTTGCTATGGATGAAGAGAATAGGCAGATTAAGGAGATTTCCTTTGTCCGTGAGGTAATGATGAGTGCTGTTAGCCCGCTGTATCCTTTCGGGGGCCAAGGGGCCCCTGAGGAAATAGAAGGGTTCCTGGATGTAACCCAGCAGCAATGGGAAAGTTATACGGGGCAAAAGCTAAGCGGCGTTTTCCTTATTCCCCAATCCAGTTTGCTGGCAACGGCTAACATGCTTTATCCGCTTGATATCGTGGTCAGTGAGGAGGAATACAGCCTGATGTCGGAAATCACCGGCTATTTTTCAGGGACGCTGGAGCCCTATGAACTGATGGACTATCTTTTTATCTCGCCATCCAGAAAGGTGACATTGGAGGAACAGCTCAATGATTACCGCATCCTCTGCGGCCAGCAGGAAAAAACGATCACGGCGTTTATTCGCAAAATACTCCAGGGAGCCCAGGACATGGATATGGACGCCCAGTTCGGCGTATTACAGAGCCTGCTTGGCGACGGGTATCATAATTTAGACATGAGTACGGACGAAATCCTCTCCTATCTGGCGGGGCATCTGGACGAGTGGGACCGTGATTATGAGGTTGTCAGCATGCAATCGCCCAATGACCTCTCCGGCTTCGGGGAGCTGGCACAGGGAGAAAGCACGGACTCAGTGGCGCTGGAGCTCCTTCGTCAAAGCTGGAATAAAGAGATTGACAGCTTTTTGGCGGGAAAAATCAGCAGCGCTTCCAGTTCGGAGTCTAAGGTAGGGGACAGGACAGAGGTGCGTTAAGCACAGCGTGCCGGATTGAAAAACAATCCGGCACGCTGTTTTGTATATGCGGGGAAATAAATGTAACATGGTCACAGAAAACCAGTATAAAAGAGGATATACTATAAAAAACTTGAATTTACGGCGCTACAAAGGCTGAAACCGTGAAGCTCCTTGAAAATACGGACTCCCTTCGTTCTCTGTTACAGACCCTAAAATAGCAGCGTTTTTGGTGCTTTGGTGCTTAAATGGCGCCCGGCTTTCCGATGGTAAAATAAAACGACACGGCCGGCTATAAGGGGACACCTGTTATAAAAGCGCGAAAGCGCTTGTTTTCGCTCGCCGCATGAACCGGGCAATAATAGAAAATTTATATCTGGATGTGCTATAATACGAGTATATTTGAAATTAATGAATGTGCGGGGTATGATATGCAAACGATTACAATTTGCGGGAGTATGAGATTTGAAAAGGAAATGCAGAGGATAGCATTTGAACTGGAGGTAAAGCACAGATTTAATGTATTGCAATGCGTTTACGGATTGAAAAAGAGTGAATTAACACCGGCTGATTTGGATATCCTTGAGGAGGCGCACCTAAAAAGAATAGATCTTTCAGATGCTATATATGTAGTGGATATTGGAGGACATATAGGAAGTATGACAAGAGAAGAAATAAAATACGCCAAAGAAAATGGAAAAGAAATTATATTTCATTCTGAATATGCTTTATAAGCAAATGAACGCTAATCTATGCCGGGGGTTTGGGATGTGCCCAGCAATCAAAAATCTCTCTCGCTGCCGCGGATAGTATTGTGTGATTTTAAGGAAAAAATCGTCCAGGCGGGCAGTATTTGGCTTTGAAATTTTACATAGTTAAGTGGTATTTTGAAGGCGAAAAATATAAACCGCCTGCCCTGGCAGTTTTAGTGCCGAAAGTCTTAATATCCCCAAAGGCATCTAAGCTGCCTTTACAGGCGTAATAACACGGCTCTATGCTGCCGTGCGGGGTATCGAAATGGAAGGAGCGAAAACGACAGATGACTTATTTGATTACTTTTTTAGAGGGGCTCATCACCTTTGTATCCCCGTGCCTGCTGCCGATGCTGCCCATTTATATCTCTTATTTTGCCGGCGGTAAGGAGCCGGAAAAAAAGCATGCAGCGCTGAAAAACGCTTTGGGCTTTGTGTTGGGCTTCACCTTGGTCTTTTTGGTTCTAGGTGCGTTCGCGGGCTCGGTCGGCCTGCTTTTGCAGCAATATCAGCTTGTGGTGAATATTGTCAGCGGGCTGATTGTCATCTTCTTTGGCTTACATTTTCTTGGGGTGTTCCAGCTCGCCTTGTTCAAGGGCAGCATGCGCTGGAGCCAAGGGAAAGCAATGGGGTTTTGGTCCGCGGTAGTCTTCGGCATGGTCTTCTCTGTCGGCTGGACCCCATGCGTGGGCGCTTTTCTGGGTTCCGCCCTAATGCTGGCCTCTCAGCAGGCGTCCGTTTGGCAGGGAATAGGACTGCTGCTGTGCTATTCAGCGGGCTTGGGCGTTCCGTTTTTGCTCAGCTCTATTTTGATTCAGAAGCTGAAGTCTACGTTTGCTTGGATTAAAGCGCATTACCGGGTAATCAATGTGGTTTCGGGTGTGCTGCTGATTGTGGTAGGAATTTTTATGATGACCGGCATGCTCGGGCAGCTGCTGGCATTACTCAGCTGAGGAGGGACGAATATGTCTTCAAAAATGAAATGGGTCTTCGCCCTTGTGGCGACGGTGGTAGTGTTGGCGGGTGCGGCTGTTGTATATCAGCTGTTCAGCGCGCAATATACGCCGGAGCTGCTGGAGGCTCAGAGCAGTAAGAGCGAAAGCGCAAGCAGTGCCAGCCGGATAAAGGCGCCTGATTTTGAGGCTGTTGGCCTGGACGGGAATCCCGTGCGGCTTTCAGCGTTAAGCGGCAAGCCGGTAGTCCTCAATTTTTGGTCCAGCAAATGCGGGCCATGCCGGCAGGAGATGCCGGACTTTCAGGAGGCCTACCAAGAATATGGGGATCAGATCCACTTTGTCATGGTAAATTCTATCGGCGCCTTTGGCGAAACCGAGGAAAGCGGCCGTCAATATCTTGAGGAGCAGAAGTACACATTCCCAGCGTGCTTTGACGTGGACCAGGAGGCCGTTATGGCTTACGGCATACAGGCCTTTCCCACCACTTATTTTATTGATGCAGACGGCTACATCGTCACTGGGGCCAAGGGGATGCTCACCCAGAGCAATTTGGAAAAGGGCATTTCCATGCTCCTCCCCGCCGGTGAATGATTGCCCAGGGGCAATAAAAAACGCATTCCGGGTTGTTCTGAACCGGAATGCGTTTTTCGTTGCATAGAATTAATAGCGGAGGGTTTAACCGTGCTTTTTATTCCGCCACAGAAGCGCGGCTGCTGTGGCGAATGTACACAGGGATTCGGACAGCTTGCTCCAAAGCTCCAGCAGGAACAAGGGCGTAGCGCGCCCTGCTACGGTGACAGAGGAGGGGGTTCTTACCTCAAGCTCCACCCCCGAACGGCCGGGCTGCTGCAGCGCCCCATTCCTGCGAAGAACGGCGCAGGCCAGTGCAATGACGCCTGCCAAGGCGGCGGTTATGGCGAAAAAACGCTTCATATGGAACGCGGCCCCCTTTTCTTATTTTGACTGCTTTGGCTTCAGGGCCGGGGTTATTTTACTGCACCAGGAGTAACAGGTGAAGGGCAGGAAATGCTGGGCCAGGGTATATACCAAAGCGCCAATGCCGGCGAGACAAACGAGAACAGCCAATAATTTTTTCATAATTCATAACCCCACTTTCTATTTTACCCATTTTGTTTAGGAATAATCCTTGCTTTTAATATAAAATAAAGATCTTCCAATACTTTTATCATAATGGTTTCCGGCCGGAATTTCAAGAGATAAAACCTTACAATATCGTAATAAAACTCAGGATTCTGTAAGGCTTGCGTATTTGGATTCGGCGACGGAAAAAGACCTTTTGCATTCTTTTTGAAAAGACGTTATAATAATTAAAATAATGGTTCAGCATACCCGGTTAATTATGAGAAGCCGTGCCGTGTACAGTATGGCGCGCTCTGTTTTAGAAAGAATAAGTGGAGAAGAGGAGGACGGAATAAAATGGATTCACCCGCAGTACAAGGTGTTATCACCGGAGTCCTGTTTATTTTGCGTATCATTACACCGCTGCTCTCCCTGGTTGTTGTGGCACGCTGCTTTTTATCGTTCAAGGCCGGCCAGAGAAAAGAGGAGCCGGTCATTGTGCTGGAGGATGTCGTCAGCAAAACGCGGATTCCCGTCCTGTATTGGGAAAACTCGCTTGGACGCAGCAAAAGCTGCGATATCGTTCTGCCGGACAATACCGCCAGCCGGGACCATGCGGTGCTCATGCGCCGGGAGAGCGGCTGGGTGGTGACCGATACCGACAGCAAATCCGGGACGCGGATCAATGGCAAAAAGGTTACAAAGGATGCGCCGGTTTTTCCCGGTGATGTGCTGAATATGGGTTCTACATCGCTTATGCTCAAGCGCGTTACCGATGCGCCCATCCGTACCCCTAAGCGCCGTGTGCGCCGGGCCGCTAACCCTACAGGCCTTTTGCTGCTGACAACCTTCATCCACCTGCTGCTGCTGGTACAATCCTGTTTTTCTGGAGGCCAATTTTCCGCGCTGCCGGTTTTGCCCTTTGTGCTGGTGACGGTTATTGAGTGGGGGATGTTTTTTTACTCCACGCGTGGCCTGAACCATGTCAGCTTTGAGCTGGAAACCATTGGATTTCTGCTGTCTGGCATTGGCATTATGCTGCTTTCCGGAACGCGGGCGGCGCTGCCCGAGGGTGCGGAAGCGCCTGGGCCAATGGACATTTTTAATTTTTCCCTGATGAAAACCACCTATATGCAGGTGATTACGCTGCTGCTGGGTGTTTTGATCTTTTGCTTTTTGATTTGGTTTATGAACGACCTGGAACGTGTCATGAAGTTCCGCACCTTCATCGCCATCGGCGCAATCCTGCTTTTTGCAGCCAACCTGGCGCTTGCGCGCGGCAATGCCAGCCACGGTGCGGGAAACTGGATTTATATCGGGCCTATTAGTATTCAGCCGTCGGAATTTATTAAAATTGCGTTTGTTTTTGTGGGTGCCTCTACGCTGGACAGGCTGCAAACAGCGCGCAACCTTACCGGATTTATCCTGTTCTCCGCCGCCTGCCTCGGGTGCCTGTTTTTAATGAACGACTTCGGCACTGCCTGTATCTTTTTTGTCACCTTTCTGCTCGTGGCTTTTATGCGCTCGGGTAGTGTTCGTACTGTGGCGCTGGCAATTGCCGCGGCGGTGCTGGGGCTGTTTCTAATTTTGACATTCCGGCCGCATGTAGTCAGCCGCTTTGAGGGCTGGCGCCATGTTTGGGAATATACCAACGACAGCCAGGGCTACCAGCAGACGCGCGTGCTCAGCTATGGCTCAAGCGGCGGGCTTTTTGGCGTGGGCCTGGGCGAGGGCGCCCTGGCCGGCGGAAAAAGCGGAAAACCTGTCTTTGCGGCGACGAGCGACCTGGTGTTTGGTATGGCCTGGGAGGAGCTGGGGTTGCTGATGGCAGTGATCATCGTGGCGGCCATTGCGCTGCTGGTTTTCTATGCCAGATCGGATGCGACCAAGAGCCGCTCGACGTTCTACTCCATCTCGGCGTGTTCGGCCGCGGGGCTGCTGCTATTCCAGACCTGCCTGAATATCTTCGGCGCCACCGACGTGCTGCCGCTTACGGGTGTGACGCTGCCCTTTATTAGCGCCGGCGGCTCCAGCATGGCCGCGGTATGGGGGCTGCTCGCGTTTATCAAGGCGAGCGATGAGCGGACCTATGCGGCGCGCAGAAGTAAAAAGAACCGATGATATTTTTAAGCTGATGAAAGGGGTGCGGTTGCGTTGAAGACGACAGGAAAGCGTTCGCTGGTCCTATATTTTTTAATCGCGCTGTTTGTAGCAGGCTTAGGCTTTTTTTTGGCCGAATTTGCCTTTCAGGGCGGGGAATGGGCGATACAGCCGTTTAACAAGCATATTACGCAGGGTGGAGTGTCCGGCACTATTACGGACCGGGACAATACCGTCCTGGCGCAAAGCAGCAACGGGGAGCGCATCTATAACGAGGACCCGGCGGTGCGGTGCGCAATGCTTCAGACGGTAGGCGACACGCGCGGTTATATTTCTACCTCTGTACAGTATGTATATCGTGCCCCGCTTTCCGGCTACAACCTGGTAACCGGGCTGTATTCGCCCACCGGGGGCGGGAACGGCAGCAAAATCCAGCTCACGCTGGATGCAGAGCTGTGCAAAACAGCCTATAATGCCATGAATGGGCGTAAAGGATCCGTGCTGGTCTATAATTACAAGACCGGAGAGATCGTCTGTATGGTAAGCTCCCCGACCTTTGATCCCGCTTCCCCGCCGGCGGATCTGGATACGGATGAGACGGGAAAGTATGACGGCGTCTATTTGAATAATGTGCTTTCCGGCCTTTATACGCCGGGTTCTACCTTTAAAATCGTCACCGCTGCCGCGGCGATTGAAAACATCAGCAATCTGGATGAAAAGACCTTTGTCTGCAACGGCAGTGTAGTGATTAACGGCAACAAGATCAATTGTACAGGCACACATGGCCAGATTGATTTTAAAACGGCGCTGGCGCGTTCCTGTAATGTAGCCTTTGGTGAGCTGTCGGTGGAGCTGGGCAGCGAGGCTATGCAAAAGACGGCTGAACAGCTCGGCTTCGGCAAGCGGTACAGCATCGATGGCATAACAACAGCCGCCAGTGTCTACGATGTGGAGGACGCCACAAGCGACGGGCTGGCCTGGAGCGGTATTGGACAATACACGGACCTGGCGAACCCCTACCATATGGCGCGCCTGATGGGGGCAATTGCCAACGGCGGCACGCCGGTAGAGCCCTATTTTATAAAGTCGGTTACCACCAGCTTCGGCCTGGTTACCCAAAGTGGGCATGCTATTCAGGGGGATTCTCTGATGACGGCGCAGACCGCCGAACGGCTGAAGGGGTATATGCGCAACAATGTAACCAGCTACTATGGTGAAAGCCTTTTTCCGGGCCTTGAAATTTGCGCGAAAACCGGTACCGCGGAGGTCGGTGGGGAAAAGGAGCCCAGCGCTTGGATAGTCGGTTTTTCTCAGCGGCAGGACACGCCCTATGCCTTTGTCGTGGTCGTTGAGGAGGGCGGATCGGGCATTCAGGCTGCCGGAGGCGTAGCAGGCGCGGTGCTGCAACAGGCCGCGAAATGAGCCTCGGCAAAAATTTTGAAACCGTAAACGGCAATATAAAAATTCCCCCGGCTGCTTCTCTGAATTTCTGAAGCAATCGGGGTTTTTTATACACAAAAAAACCGAAGCAAAGCGAACTTTGCTCCGGTTTGGTGGACGATACAGGACTTGAACCTTTAAGAAAAACGGTTAAACGCCCATTAATACTATATTGATTTCTCTTTGTGTTGCATTTCGTGTTGCATTTTTGGCGTTTTGTCTTTCCCGGCTATCGCCTCGAAGTAGTTTATAACCTTCTCGTTTTCCTGTTCTGCCCGGTTGGATAATGTGTGTTGGTAAACATTATGCAGCACCTGCTCAGACTCCCATCCGCCGTTTTGCATAATGTATTTATCGGGTACATTTAATGCATGGAGTGTCGAGGCGTAATAATGTCTCAGATCATGAAAACGAAAATGAGGCAGGCCACAAGCTTTTAATGCGTTTGAAAACTGATGGTAAATGATCGTAGGGTTAGGGGTCGGCAAGCCTTTCCGTACCCGCTCAACTACGTTCGGCGGTAGGGGAGAAAAACGATAACCGGCATTTGTTTTAGGCGGCTTAATCACCCACTGCTTATTAATGTCCTCAACCATCGCCTTATTAACAATAACGCCCAAATCTGTTAAATCATCAGGTTTTAGGGCGGCGATTTCCGAGCGGCGTAAGCTCCCGGTTGCAGCCAGAAGGACAGGGGCCTCTATTGGCTTTCCTGCAACGTATTCAAGCAGCTTCTTAATATCTGCGTCGGTAGGGATATATCTTGAGATTCGCTGCTTTTTGGGCAGCTTTGCGCTTATATCAACCTTGCTGTCAAACATTTTAACCGAGGCAGCAAATAGCGCATACATGTTGCGCACCGTTTTTGGGCTGTGCTCTTTTGCTTCCTGGTCGATTGCTTTTTGTACCTGCTCCTTGGTCAAAGCTCGTATTCTGACGTTGTGAAGGGCTGTTAAATCTCTTTCCACAGATTTACTATACTCTCGATATGTGGAAGGGGAGAGAATATTTTTGCGGCTTTCTATGTAGCGGTCCATCGCTTCCTTTACGGTGATGTTGCCGGATTGGCGCTCCTCTTTTTCATGTTTGAATTGGCTTGCCAAATACTCGGCCTCAGCTTTGCTTTCGGCGGTAAAGGATTCATATTTCCGTTTGCCGTTCTCAATGTGAGAAAATACCTTGACGTTCCAGTTCCCGCTGGGTAATTTTTTCGCTTTTGCCATGATTATTACCTCCTAAAGATATGACTTGCAAAGCCTGCCCTGAAGGTGGTATAATCACACTGTGTGGGGTGTGCCTATTCCTTCGGAGTAAGCCGCTTTATTTCGAGCCGTCCTTCCTGGTTGCAGCCGGGAGGGGCGGCTTTTTATTAAAGAACTCTTTCGGAGATCATCTTACAAATCTGTGAGACATTCGCTTGTGAAACGAACTCGAATTTGACTTTGCCTAGTCCACTAAACCATAATTCAAGTTCACTGTCCATGTCCAGAACTCCAGCTGTCTCAACTGAAAAAGCTTGAATCTTGCTATAGGGTAAAGACGTAAAGTCTTTCTTTTTCCCAGTCATCCCCTGTACATTGATTGCAATAATCCTTTTGTCAGTGAACACTACGCCATCACGGATTCCGCGAAATGTTCCAAGAATGGTTTCTCCAGCCACGAACATCGGAGATACCATTCCCTCAAAATCTGATTGAGGAACTGGTTTCAATTTCATGAAGCTTGCATTTTGAAAATCAATCACTGTTTTTCCTCCTGTTTTGCTGTTTTACGAGGCCTGAAAACATAGCCTTTTTCATGTTTTACTGAAGCATTTTTATATTCTACATCTACACTCCGTCTAAATCCTGCGCTATCCGGATCTCCTGTTTTGTATTCCTCTCGCTCCATAAGCCCCTTCCAGTAATCAACTGCCTTTTGAGTGCTTATTTTTAAATATAATCTTCCGAGCATAATTTCTTGAGGGAATATGTCCCATTGTTCAGTAAGAGAACTGTAATGCCTAGGTTCATGATTTTGGATTGAAAGACTGTAACTTCTTTCCGCATCTATAAAATTATGCTCCGCTTCATAATCCTTTCCTAAATCGCTATAGATCTGACTTAAGCTAAATTGAGGGAAATTAACTGCTTGAGGATTTTGCAAATAAAGCTCGAAATAATTTATAGCTTTTTTTCTATACTCTGCTGTTGAAAAATGACATGCATAAGCACAAGCCAATATGTGTAAAGAATCATTGTATTTCTGAGCCTCGGTTAACACTCTTTCTAAAATAGCATGTCTTTCAGAATTACCCACATCGTAGTTATCAATAATCATTTGCAAACAATAGTCCCCGTCTTTGTATGAATTGACATGCCTTTTTCTTTTGAGAAAACCCATAAAATCAACTCCATATACTTTCCTAAAAATACAATTCCGTATCTAAATTTCCGTATGTATACCAGCACACCACCTTTTTCATAAAATCTTCGGTGACATCAAAGTATTCGGCTAAGGACCATATTTCCGTATAACCATTAGCTATTGCTTCATCAAGCTCTGATTCAGAGATTAAATGCTGGATTGCCCACTTGTTAGCCTTATTTTCATGTTTTCCCCTTATATCGCACGGACTATCGACGTTGTAAAACGCCCCTGTTTCCACGTGTCCTAGTTCGTGGGCAAGACATTCTTTTTTCTCAACCTGTGTTGGCAAGCGTTTTAGATCTATTGCAATCCAACCTTGAGGAAGGGATATAGCAACAGAGTGTCCCATATTAAGCTCATCAATAGAAATTCCTTGTTTTTCTGCAAATTGATAAATCTGTAAAAGGGTCATATCTTACTTCCCTCTATTTTGATCCTGCGCTTTCTTAAATCTAATAAAGTCCAAAACATCCTGCTTTTGACCGTCGGTTAATTCCTTGACCTCGCCGTATAACGCAAAATCAATTCCTTTCAATTCTTTATCAAGCTCACTGCTATCGGCAGTGGGCTCTTCTTTTCGTTCATTGCCAAATTGAAGATAGTCAATAGAAGTATTGTAATAATAAGCTATTTGTGGTAGGTATTTACGGTAAGATTTATTCCGCCCATTAAGCCAGTTGGTTATCACATTGGGGTGGATATTCAAATATTCTGCAAGTTCTTTTTTAGCTCCATGTCTTGGGCCGATACACTTTACAATTCTTTCTAACACTTCATCCATAAAATAACCTCTTTTTTGTGCATGCATACAAATCAAATAAAACACAACTGAAACTATTGATTTTGTGTGTTTAGTGTGTTATAGTATACATATACCAAACAAAACACACATTTCAAAAAGAGTAGATGTGTAACTATTAGGACTTGAACACACAGATCGTTTGTCTTGTAATCAGATAATATCACAATACCAAACAAAACACAACTATCAAACCACACAAAGAATAGAGGTGATGTATAGACAGATTGTATAAGGAAGAAAATCCAGATATATCACGTGAATGGAGGTGGGGCAGTGTTACAGTTATACACCTGTCAAGAAATTGCAGAGCGATACAGAGTTGAAGTCATTACCGTATGGGATTGGATTCGCAAAAAGAAATTACCAGCTATTAAAATTGGACGCGATTATAGGGTTAGCGACAGAGATATCGAATATTTTGAATCAACCCGGAAAACCGTTCACCCCCCAATTAAATAATACCACCCTATCTGTCCATTAAACAGGACTTTATGAGGAATGGGGAAAAAATTTTAGGAGGGAGGTGAGAGAAAAGTGATCTATACAGTGGAACGCAGGTGTGAATTCGGAGGCGGAAGTATGGAATCGCACTACGAAGCGAGGAGTTATGAAAGGCGCACTCCAACAGGAGTGCTAGTTGGAGGTAAGCTCTTAAAGAAATGCAAAACAAAACAGCAAGCGAGAGATTACTTTGCGCGCAAAGGCGTGGAATACGAAGAATGATGGAGGGAAAGCGATGAAACAACACATCGAAGCTGTCTTTGAATGGAGCTTCCGCATATTGCTGCTGGCGCTTGTTGCCGCCATGATTGCGTTTTATTTCAAAATGATTGTTTGAGAGGAGGCGATTGTAATGCCTAAGCTACGTCAAAACAAGTACGAGCTTGCCAACAGTATTTTTCGGGCTGCTGTTAATGGAAACCGGGAATTATACGGCTACCGTCGCAAAGCTGATTTGTGCCCCATATTTGGAGTTAAAGAAGAAACTGTAAGTAAACACCTTTCAAATCCAGCCAACATAAAAACAGCTGACTTACGGCATATCATTGAGGCTCTAAAATTCTCCGATGAGCAAATTTTAGGGATGTTCGGCAGAGGCCCAATGTTCAATCAAGGAGAGGACAAGCGATGAACTTTCTAATCACCTTGTACATATTCTCTGCGGTGTTTGCACTGATGGCCCTTGTGGCCTGGATATGTGAGCGCCGGGAGCGCAGGAGGGCCCGCTGTAAGATTCGGGCAATGAGGAAGGGCGAAAGGAGAAAAGCGGCGTGAACATACCGGAGTGCTGCACGCACTGCAAGACCATGCAGAAGCATAACTGTAT